>NZ_CAMPOV010000001.1 GCF_946892675.1 Arthrobacter sp. Marseille-P9274 | reverse complement strand
GGAACGGGGGTGGTGCGGAAAGCGAGCGGGAGGGCAGGTGGTCCGTTAGGGGAGGTCTTTGGTGAAGGACAGGTGCTTGATCGTCTCGGGGTCCGCGGCGAGGTCGAATCCCGGCCGGTAGCCCGTCGCGAGGTAGAGGTTCTTGGCCTCCGGCTGCCGGGGGCCGGTGGTCAGGTAGAGCCGGCGGTAGCCGCGGCGCACGGCTTCGGCCTCCAGCTCGACCAGCACGCGGCGGGCCAGGCCGCGGCGGCGGTGGTCCGCGTGCGTCCAGATGCGCTTCAGCTCGGCGGTGTCGGCGTCGAAGCGGCGGAACGCGCCGCCGGCGACGGACCGCCCGTGTTCCTGCAGGATCAGCAGGGCGCCGTGCGGGGCCTCGAACTCTTCGGCCGGGTAGCGCAGCATCTCCTGGTTGGCGCCGCCGAACAGCCCGCCGTACCGGCGGTCGTACTCCTCCGTCAGTCCCTCGACCAGCGGCCGCACCCGCGGGTCGGACAGCGGCAGGCGCAGCACGGTGAGTTCGGGATGCGCCCCGGGGAAGGTCTGCTGGGTCATGGAAAGTCCTTTCGGCTCAGCCGAGCGAGGCATGGAAGGTCGAGAGGTCCGCCGCCAGCCGGTTCGCGGAATAGCCGGCGTCCGACGGGACGCGGCGATCCGCCAGTTCGGACAGCATCCGGCGGGCCAGGGCGTCGCTCTCGCGGAACGGGGCGGCGTTGCTGCGCGGCCGGGCGAAGGCCCCGGCGCCCCAGGAAGAGGTTGCCGGACCGGCGGCGTACAGACCGGGACGGGTGCTGCCATCCCGTCCGAGGATCCGCGCGGCCGCATCCACCAGCAGCTTCCCGGTTCCCCGTCCTGCAGGCGCGCCGGGGGCGTGTTCCTCGGAGCCGAGTCCGGACTCCTGCAGCGCGGCCAGGAGCGGGTTCAGCGAGCCTTCGACCGCGGGCGCGGGCAGCCTGGCCTCGATCAGCGCCGGGGCGGCAAGGACTTCCCCGGCCTGCGCCGACGCGGCGGTGAACAGGCCCAACTCCTCGTCCGCGGCCAGCTGGAGATCCGGACCGAGGAACCTGACGTAGCCGGCCTCGTGCAGGGCCAGCAGTTCCCGCAGCCGGTGGGCGGGCGGACCGGAATCCACATAGCTGAAGAAGCCGTGCCACCAGCCGCTCACGATCGGGCGGGACTCGGGCGTCAGGGCGTCCAGCGGAACCAGCCTGCCGAGTTCGAAGTACACCCGGAGCAGTCCCAGGAAGAGTCCCAGGGTCTCCGAGTTTCCGTCGCCGTCGCGCAGCCGCAGGTCATTGCGGATGTGGGCGGCAACGGCCTCCTCCGCCGCTCCGGCATCGGCGAAGCGGCGGCCGCGCAGCGGGCGGTCCAGGTCCTCGAATTCGAGACGGTCGGCGGGGTCGGGAACGGCCGCCCCGACCAGGGCGCGGCGCTCCTCGGAATACCAGTTGGCCGCGTCGAAGGCTTCCTCGAAGGCGGCCCACGGCATCGAAACCCGCTCGGGGTGGCCGGTGAACAGCTCGCGGTAGTACCCGAGGGCGGCGTCCTTGGCCAGCAGCGGCCACAGGTGATCGTTGAAGTCCAGCAGGTCATGGTGCTCCAGCAGCCCGGCGACGGCGGCCGCCGTCAGGTAGCGGGGCGCGGCTGCCGGCTCGCCCCGCAGCGGCGCGGAGATCTTGGAGCGGTAGGGGACGCCGCGCCGCGATCCGGCCCAGAGGCGGGGTTCGCGGCCGGAGGGCAGGTATTCGAGCCCGCCGCCGGGCTTCTCCCGGAACCGTCCGCCCCGGCCCTCCATCAGGAGCACCACCAGGTCGATGAAGGCCAGTCCCATCCCGGACACGATGGCGTCCTGGCCCGGGAGCAGGCCGGAGAAATCGACGTCGTTGGTGTATGCGGGCGGTGCGTAGAAGAGCCCGTGCCTGGCCGCGAAGCGGGCGAAGCCCGAGGAGCGGGCGTCCGGTTCGGAGTCGGTGTGTCCCACGGCAACGACGACGGCGTCCGCCGACAGCGCGTCCCCCGAGGCCAGTTGCACGACGTGGGCGTCCCCGGCCGGGCTGACGTCCACCGCCACCTCCCGGTGGACGGTCAGCGAGGCCTGCGGTCCCAGCGAACGCACCGTCCGGCGGAAGAACCACTCGAGGTACAGGCTCTGCAGCCGGCGCGTCGGGAACGAGGCCGGGCGCAGGTTGCGCAACTGCTCCGCTAGGTCCTCGTCGGGCACCTCGACGTCCGCGATGCTGCGGTCCAGCACCCCGCGGGCCCACTCGATCAGGCTGGGACCGGGGGCGGCCGGACCGGCGCATTCGACCGAATCGTCGGTGAACATCGTGACGTCCTCGGCCATTGAGTTCAGCATCAGCAGCGGGCTCTGGTCCCGCCGCCAGATCCGCCCGGAGCCGGGTCGGTGCGGCTCGACGACGTGGATCTGGAGGGGCGCGTTGAAGAGCGCGGGAAGGTTGGCGGACAGGCGCTCCAGGATCATGGCGGCCTTGGGCCCGCCGCCGATAAACACGATGGACGCGGCAGGTGCGGCAACCGGGGCACCCCGGCGTCCGGCGTCGGCAACGGTCATCTCCACGCCCCTCCTTCGATTCGCGGGCTAGCGGTTCCGCCATGCTAGGGAGCCCCGGCGGGTCCGCGCGCGCAGAGGTTCACGGCAGTTCACGGCCCGACACACGGCGCAACACAGCGTCTTTTGAGCCCGTCGTCAAGGCGTTCTTGACGCGAATAAGTCCTCCATTGACACCCCGCGACGGCCCTTTTGTCCGGCGCCGGAGGCCGCCCTAGATTTCTGGCCATGGCCCGGAGCGACACCGCCTCGGGCCGACCGGGACAGACCAGCGATTGGAAAAGGGAGGTGCCTCATGGGTGCACCGGGGATCCAGACACCCCAGAAGGCGGACACGCCGGCCGGGCCCGCAACGGTGCCGGCCGCCGGCCGGCGCGACGACTACCACGGCTACCGCGTGGTCCCGGCCCGCCATCCGTGGCGCTGGGTCGGCACCGCGGTGGTGGCCGCCGGCGTGGCGGCCGTCCTCTTTTCGCTGTTCACCAACCCGCGCTGGGAGTGGGACGTCGTCGCCGAGTGGTTCACGGCGGAGTCCGTGGTCCGCGGCCTGGCCGAGACCCTGAAGCTGACGGTGATCGCCGGCAGCCTCGGCTTCGTCCTCGGGTTTGTCCTGGCGCTGATGCGGCTGTCCGCGTCGCCGCTGCTGGTCTCGGTCTCCTGGAGCTTCTCCTGGATCTTCCGCTCCACGCCGCTGCTCGTGCAGCTGCTGCTCTGGTACAACCTCGGTTACTTGTACGAGAAGATCTCCCTCGGAATCCCGTTCACCGACGTGCGCTTTTTCGAGGTGCAGACCACCACCCTGATCAGCCAGTTCGCCGCCGCCGTGCTCGGGCTGACCCTGAACCAGGCTGCCTACTCAGCGGAGATCATCCGCGGCGGCATCCTCGCCGTGGACCAGGGCCAGCTGGAGGCGGCGGCGGCGCTCGGGATCCCGGCCTGGCGCCGCTCCACCCGGATCGTGCTGCCGCAGGCCATGCGCTCCATCCTGCCGACGGCCTTCAACGAGATCATCGGCCTCGTGAAGGGCACCTCGATCGTCTACGTGCTCGCCTACTCCGAGCTCTTCTACACGGTCCAGGTCGTCTACAACCGCACCCAGCAGGTCCTGCCGCTGCTGCTCGTAGCCACCATCTGGTACGTCGTGATCACCTCGGTGCTGAGCGTCTTCCAGTACTACATCGAGCGGCACTACTCCAAGGGCGCCCTCCGCAGCCTCCCGCCCACCCCGCTGCAGCGGGTCCGCAAGTTCTTCGCCAGCCACGCCACCATCAGGAGCGCCTCATGAACCGCCGGATCCTCACCGAGCAGGAAACAACGACGGCGGGGCGCGCGGCTTCCGCGCCTACGCGCGGCCTGGTGGAGATTACCCGCGTGCACAAGAGCTTCGGCACCACCGAGGTGCTCAAGGACATCTCGCTGACCGTGCAGCCCGGCGAGGTCACCGTGATCCTCGGCCCCTCAGGTTCCGGCAAGTCGACCCTGCTGCGGACCATCAACCACCTGGAGAAGGTGGACTCCGGGCTGGTCAGCATCGACGGGGAGCTGGTCGGCTACGTGCCCCGCGGCGGCAGGCTGCACGAACTGAAGGAGAAGGCCATCCTGAAGCAGCGCACCGAGATCGGGATGGTCTTCCAGTCCTTCAACCTCTTCCCGCACCTGACCGCCCTCCAGAACGTCATGGAAGCCCCGCTCTACGCGCAGGGCCGGGGCAAGGCCGAGGTCGAACAGCGGGCCCGCGAGCTGCTGGCCCGGGTCGGCCTCGGGGACCGGGCGGACGCCTACCCCCGCCAGCTCTCCGGCGGCCAGCAGCAGCGCGTGGCCATCGCCCGGGCGCTGGCGCTGGATCCCAAGATCCTGCTCTTCGACGAGCCCACCTCGGCCCTGGACCCCGAACTGGTCGGCGAGGTGCTGGACGTGATCAGGGACCTCGCCCGCTCGGGCACCACGCTGATCGTGGTCACCCACGAGATGGGCTTCGCCCGCGACGTGGCGGACACCGTCGTCTTCATGGACGGCGGCCGGATCGTCGAATCCGGGCCTCCTCGGACGATGTTCAGCCGCCCCAAGGAAGAGCGCACGCGGGCCTTCTTCTCCAAGGTCATCGAACCGGCCTTCAACCTCTGATGAATCCACCCAGCCAAAGCACAAGGACTCCCATGGCCACCACCAGACTCCGCAAGCTCTACCCGCTGCCGGCCGCCGCCGCCGTCGTCCTGCTCTCCCTGGCCGGCTGCGCGGACCCTAACTCCGCCGCCGCCGAAGGCGCGGGATCCACCGCGGCCGCCGGAAACGGCGTCGTCTACAACACCAGTCCGGACCAGGACCGGATCCGCAGCCAGAAGGACGCCGGGCTCGCCGCCGAGGTGCCGGCCGACATCGCCGAGGACGGCAAGCTGACCGTGGCAAGCACCGGCGGTTCCGTGCCGCTGTCCTTCCACGCCACCGATGACAAGACCGTCATCGGCACCGAAATCGACCTGGCCCAGCTGGTCGCGGACAAGCTCGGGCTGGAGCTCGACCTGCAGGTCACGTCGTGGGAGAACTGGCCGCTGAAGACCGAATCCGGCGACTACGAGGCGGTGTTCTCCAACGTGGGGATCAACGACGAGCGGCTGAAGAAATTCGACTTCGCCAGCTACCGGGCGGCCTACATGGGCTTCGAGGCGAAAAAGGACACCGACATCACCGTGAAGGGCGCCGCCGACATCGCGGGCAAGAAGATCGCGGTGGGTTCCGGCACCAACCAGGAGAAAATCCTGCTGGCCTGGAACGAGGAGCTCGAGAAGGACGGCAAGGAACCGGCGTCACTTCAGTACTACAGCTCCGAGGCGGACACCATCCTGGCGCTCTCCTCCGGCCGGATCGACCTGAACCTGGCACCGTATCCGAGCACCGTCTACCGCGAGAACACCCGCGACGACCTGAAGGTGGTCGGCAAGGTCAACGCCGGCTGGCCCACCGAGACGCTCGTCGCCGCCACTACCGAGCGCGGCAACGGGCTCGGCCCGGTCATCTCCGAGGCGGTGGACGCGCTGATCGCGGACGGCAGCTACGCGCAGGTCCTCGAGCGTTGGGGGCTCGAGGAAGAGGCCGTGCCCGAATCCGAGTTCTTCTCCGAGGACAGCAAATGACGTTCCAGCTGGCGGCCCTGGCGGCCTTGGACGAGTTCGCCGGTGTTCCGGCGGAAGGAGCAGCACGATGAGCCAGCAGCACAGCGGGCGGGGAATCATCGCCCTCGAGGTCGACGGGGCGGGCGCGCATCCGGCCGCCCGGCGGGCCGCGGGCCTCACCCGGGACGACCTCCTGGCCGGGACGCGCACGCGGCAGGTGGTGCTGGCCGCGGAGAGCGCGGGCTTCCACGCGGTAACGTTCGACGACGGCCGGCTGGCGCCCGCGCAGGGGCCGCGCGCGCGGCTGGACGCCGTGCAGCGGGCCGCCTTCGCGGCGCCGCTCACCCGGAGCATCGCGCTGGTGCCCGTGGTCGACGCCGTCTACACCGAGCCGTTCCACGTGGCCACGCAGCTGGCGAGCCTCGACTACGTCTCCGGGGGCCGGGCGGGCTGGATCGTCTCGGCGTCCGGCACGGCCGCGGAAGGTGCGGCGGTGGGCCGCGGCGCGGTCTCCGGCGAGGCCCTGCGGCGCGAGGCGGAGGACGTGGTGGAGGCCAATCGGCTGCTCTGGGACAGCTGGGAGGACGACGCGGTCATCCGCGACGTCGCCTCCGGCCGCTACCTGGACTCCGGCAAGCTGCACTACGCCGACTTCCGCGGCGGCTCCTTCTCCGTGAAGGGCCCGTCCATCATCCCGCGCCCGCCGCAGGGCCAGCTGCCGGTGCTCGCGCCGGCGGGCCTGGTGGCGCCGGGTGCGGACTCGGGGGCAGACGCCGTGCTGGTGTCCGCCCCGACGCCCGAACTGCTGCTGGCCGAGGCGGCCGAGCATGCCGCACGGGGCCCCGTCATCGCGGAACTGGAGATAGCACTGGACTCGCGCGGACGCCGGGCCGGGGACCGGCTCGCTGAGCTGGACGCCTGGGAGCTGCCCGAGCCCCGGGCGGAACTGCGCGCCCAGCTGGCCGGGACGGCGGAGGAACTCGCCGACTACCTGGCCCAGCTGCTCGCCGTCGCCCGCGGGGTCAGGCTGCATCCGGCCGTCCTCGACACAGAGCTGGAGGAGCTGGGGCGGCTGGTGCTGCCGCGGCTGCGCGCCGGTGGCCTCCTGGCGGCCACCGCCCCGGACAACACCTTCCGCGGCATCCTGGGCCTGGCTCGTCCTGCCAACCGCTTCGCGGCCGCCGGCTAAGCCACCAACCTAAGGAGGATCAGCATGGCCACCACACCACGCCGGCTGCAGTTCGGCGTCTTCTTCCAGGGCGTGAATTCCGGCACCATCTGGAAGCTGCCCGAGTCCGGCTCGCAAACGGACTTCGAGTCCTTCCGCCGGCTCGCGCAGACCGCCGAGCGCGGCCTGTTCGCCGCCTTCTTCCTCGGGGAGGGCCTGAGGCTGCGCGAGCACTTCGGCCGTCCCCACGAGCTCGATGTCGCGGGCCGCCCGGACGCGCAGACCATGCTCGCGGCGCTGGCCGCGGTCACCAGCCGGATCGGCCTGGTCGCCACCCAGAACACCACCTACAACGACCCGGCCGACCTTGCCCACCGCTTGGCGTCGCTGGACCTGCTGTCCGGCGGGCGCGCCGCCTGGAACGTCGTGACCACGGACAACGCCTGGACCGGGGAGAACTTCCGGCGGGGCGGGTACCTGGACCACGCCGACCGGTACAGGCATGCCGAGGCGTTCATCCGCACGGCGAAGGAAATCTGGGACTCCTGGCACGCTGGCGCGGACGCGCCCGCCGGCCCGGTCCGCCACGAGGGCCGGCACTACACCGTGGACTACAGGCCCCGGCTGCCGCGCAGCCCGCAGCACCGGCCGGTCCTGTTCCAGGCCGGCGACTCCGCCGAGGGCCGGGACTTCGCCGCCCGCCAGGCGGACGTCATCTTCTCCGGCCATCCGGGCTTCGACGACGCCGTGGCGTTCCGGGCGGACATCACCGAGCGCACCCTGCGCGCCGGCAGGCCCGCCGACGCGGTCAGGATCATGCCGGCCAGCGAGTTCATCCTCGGCGCCACCGGCGCCGAGGCGGCCGAGAAGCGGGAGTGGGTCCGCTCGCTCCAGATCGGCCCGCAGCAGGCCATCGCCTACCTCGAGCAGTTCTGGGGCCGGCCGCTGGACGGCTACGACCCCGACGGCCCCCTGCCGGAAATCGGCCCGGCCGTCGAACAGACCTCCGAGACCCGCGGCAGCGGATTCCACGGCGCCAAGGCCGCGGAACTGACCAGCCAGTGGCGCCGGGAGGCCGCCGACAAGGGGCTGAGCATCCTGCAGTTCGTCCGGGCCAAGGCCGGCCGGACGGACGGCTCCTTCGTGGGCTCCTACTCCGAGGTGGCGGACCTGCTGGCCAAGTACGCCCGTGCGGGCGCGGTCGACGGCTTCAATATCTCTCCGTGGCTTATCCCCACCGGTCTCGACGACATCGTCAACCACCTGGTGCCCGAACTGCAGGAACGGGGGATCTACCCGACGGAGTACCGCGGCAGCACGCTGCGCGAAAACCTCGGCCTCGACGTCCCCGGCAGCTCCGAACCATACGACTCCGC
The DNA here is from genome assembly GCF_946892675.1 of Arthrobacter sp. Marseille-P9274. Lineage (NCBI taxonomy): Bacteria > Bacillati > Actinomycetota > Actinomycetes > Micrococcales > Micrococcaceae > Arthrobacter > Arthrobacter sp. Marseille-P9274. The sequence continues at coordinate 2,832,326 of NZ_CAMPOV010000001.1, read as the reverse complement.
CCTCCCGCAGCCCGCCCCGGCCAAAACCGAAAGCGTCCATCCATGAACACCACCTCCACGCCGCCCGCCCGCCGCATCCGCCGGCTCACCCCGCTGATCGGCACCGCCCTCGTCGGCACCTCCCTGCTGGCCCTTGCCGGCTGCGCCGATCCGGACTCCGCCTCGGCGGGCCAGGGCCAGGGGCAGGCCGGAAGTCCGGCGGCGTCATCCTCCGCCGAGGCCTTCAACCTTTCCCCGGAGCAGGACCGCTTCAGCTCGAACGTATCGGCGGAAGCCAAGGCCCTGGTCCCGCAGGAGGTCAACGCCGACGGCAAGCTCACGGTCGCCGTCAGCCCCTTCGCCGCGCCGCTGGCCCTGTACGCCACTGACAACAAGACCCCGGTGGGCAACGAGGTGGACATCGCCTACGCCCTCGCGGAATCCCTGGGACTCGAGGCGCAGATCGTCCCGGTTGCGTGGGCCGACTGGCCGCTGGGCGTCGAGTCGGGCAAGTACGAGGCCGTGCTCAGCAACGTGACCGTCACCGAGGAGCGCAAGCAGAAGTTCGACTTCGCCAGCTACCGCAACGACCTGCTCGGCTTCTACGCGAAATCCGATTCGGCCATCGCCGAGATCAAGAAGGCCAAGGACGTGGCCGGCCTGCGCGTGATCGTCGGCTCCGGCACCAACCAGGAGAAGATCCTGCTGGATTGGGACGCGGAGAACAAGAAGAACGGGCTGGAGGCCGTAGAGTTCCAGTATTACGACGACGATTCGGCCTCCACGCTGGCCATCCAGTCCGGGAGGGCGGACGTCTACTTCGGTCCCAATGCCACCGGCGCCTACAAGGCCAAGGCGGACGGCAAGACCAAGCTGGTGGGCCTCGTGGACGGCGGCTGGCCCAAGAAGGCCAACATCGCGGTGACCACCAAGAAGGGGAACGGCCTGGCCGAAGCGGCCGAGGCGGGCCTGGACCACCTGATCGGAAACGGCGTCTACGCGAAGATCCTGGACCGGTGGGGGCTGGAGACGGAAGCCATTCCGGACTCCGAATTGAATCCGCCCGGCCTGGGTTCCTGAACGCCGCGACCGGCCTGGTTTTCGTGGACCCGACGTCGCCGGCCATGTCCGGCATGTCCCGCGCCGTCCTAGACTGGTAGCGGCACCCGCCGGTCTGCGGGCGCAGGATCAATGTCACGAGGGGGCAAAATCATGCCAGGCGCGGGCGCGGACAGAAATCCGCCGTTCAACGATCCCAAACATCCGGGCTGGTACACGGATCCGCAGGCCGGGCAGCAGCAGGGCCAGCCTGCGCCTCCCGCCGGCCCCTACTCCTACCAGCCCGGCCCCGGCATGCAGCCCGCCCCGCAGCACGACCCGTACGGCGGCCCCGGCTACAGCCAGCCGCCGTACTACCAGCCGGCGCCGCAGCCGAAGGGCCTGAGCATCGGCGCGCTGGTCTGCGGCATCGTCGGCGTGGTGTCCTTCGGCTTCCTCTTCCTGCCGCAGATCGCCGCGATCGTGCTCGGCCACATCGCGCTCGGCCGCGAGCCCGCGGGCCGCGGCATGGCGCTGGGCGGCCTCATCATGGGCTACGTGGTGGTCGGCCTCTGGGCCCTGCTGATCCTCATCGGCGTCCTCGGCGCCATGGCCGAATCCTGACCTTCGGCGGAAACAAGACGGCGGCCCAAACGGAAGACGCGATGCTTCCGGCTTGGACCGCCGTCGTTGGTTGACGCAGAGCAAGGACCTAGCGGACCCCGCCCATGATCTTCTTCATCGCCGGAGCCGCGACGGCCAGGGCGGCGCCGAGGACAATGGCGGTCACGCCGATGAAGCCGAAGTACGGAGCCTCGTTGGCCGGATCGTAGTAGCCCGCGAGGATGCCGGCCAGCGTGGTGCCCAGCGAGATGGAGAGCAGGAACAGCGCCACCATCTGCGTCTTGAAGGCCGCAGGCGCCAGCTTGGTGGAGATGGAGCTGCCGGTCGGGGACAGGAACAGTTCCGCCATCGTGAAGAGGAACAGGATGCCCACCATGGCCAGCAGCGGCGTGCTGTTGGCGCCGCCGCCGGCCAGCGGGATGAACGCCAGGAAGGCCAGGCCCATGATGGCCAGGCCCAGGGCGAACTTCAGCGGCGAACCGGGCTGCTTGGGGCCGAGCTTGGTCCAGATAGCGGCGAAGATGCCCGCGAAAATGATGATGAAGACCGGGTTGATCGACTGCACCCAGGTGGCCGGCATTTCCCAGCCGAACAGGGTGCGGTCCAGCTGCTTGTCCGCGTACAGCGCCACCACGGTGAACTGCTGCTGGAACAGCGCCCAGAACGCGGCGGAGGCGATGAAGAGCGGGATGAACGCGTAGACCCGGCCGCGTTCTACCGGCGTGACCCGCTTGCTGGAGAGGATCACGACGAAGTAGATGGCGGCGGCGATGATCGCCAGCCAGGCCATGATCGGCGCGAGGTTCTCCGCGGTGACCAGGCCCAGGGCCACGGCCAGCACAATAACAACGACGGCGGCAATCGCCACGGCGGCGATCCGGCCGTAGTTGCTGCGCGGCAGGGGATTGGCCACGTGGTGCGACTCCTCCGGCAGGTTCTTGCGGGTCAGCGCGTACTGGCCGAGGCCGATGGCCATGCCGAGGGCGGCCAGGCCGAAGCCGTAGTGGAAGCCGAGGGTGACCTGCGCCAGGCCGGTGAGCAGCGGGCCGATCAGGCCGCCGATGTTGACGCCCATGTAGAAGATGGAGAAGCCGGCATCGCGGCGCTCATCCTTCTCGGCGTACAGCGAGCCGACCAGCGAGGTGGCCGTGGCCTTCAGCCCGCCGGATCCGATGGCCACCAGGATGAGGCCGATGGCGAGGCCGACGGCGCCCGGGACCAGGGCCAGCGCGATGTGGCCGAACATGATCATGATGCCCGAGTAGAAGAGCACCTTCTCCGCACCGAGCAGCCGGTCGGAAATCCACGCGCCGAGGATGCTGGAGAGGTACACACCGCCGCCGTACGCGCCGACCAGTCCAGTGGCCAGGCCCTCGTCCAGCCCGAGGCCGCCTTCGGCCACCGAGTAGTACATGTAGTACAGGAGAATGCCCTGCATTCCGTAGAAGGAGAAGCGCTCCCAGAGTTCCACGGAGAAGAGGTTGGCGAGCATTCGGGGGTGCCCGAAGAACGTCTTGCCTCCCGCGGTTTGTGACACGCGGGTAGACGGGGAAATTTGACTCATTCGATCAATTTTGCCACCGATGTTCATTCATTGTCATATTCTTGGTTGCCCGCGGACACCAGTGCTAGGGAGTCGCCCCTTGTCAGCGCGCTGTTTCGAGCTGCGCGGCGACGGCCAGCAGCTGCGCCTCCGAGCCGGTCCGGCCGATCAGCTGGATGCCCATCGAGAGCCCTGCCGGGGTGGTGAGCACGGGCACGGTGATTGCCGGAAGCCCGCACACGTTGACCATGGAGCTGTAGGGCGAGTACTGGCACTGGCGCATGTAGTCCACCTCGGCGGTCTGCTCGGTGTACCAGCCGACGGGACGTGGAGTCATCGCCAGGGCGGGCGTCAGCACCAGGTCGAACCGCGAGTACTGCGCGACCGTGTCCTCCTGGAATTTAGCGAGGACGGCGAGGGCCTGGTCCAGGTCGGCCGGGCTCCGTCCCAGGGCGCGACGGCGGAAGGCGCGGGTTAGCGGCATGAGCTGCGGTTCGTGGCTGGCCGGGATCCGCAGGTGGGCCAGGCCGGAGGTCCACGCCGTCGTGAAGGCCTCGGGGTAGCGGTTGTCATAGCGGAAATCCGTGTCCAGCACGTCGTGGCCCAGCCCGGCCAGCAGGGCGGCGCCCCGGTCGAAGGCGGCCTGGGCTTCCGGTTCGAGCCAGAGCGGATAGCGGGTGGCGAAGGGCGAGAGGGTGCTCGCCCCGATCCGGAATCGTCCCTCGGCCCGGCGGGCGGCGCCGATGAAGTCCGGTTCCGGGCCGAACTGGGCGCGGGCCAGCGGCTCGTCCACCATCGCGTCGAGCAGCAGCCCGGCGTCCTCGGCCGTGCGCGCCAGGGGCCCGGCGACCACCAGCCGCCCCGGATCGTCCCCTGAGGAGCCGGCCGGCACCCGGGCACGGCCCGGCTTGAGGCCCACCAGCCCCGTGGCGGCGGCGGGAATCCGGATCGAGCCACCCCCGTCCGAGCCGGGCGCAAAGGGCAGCATGCCGGCGGCGACGGCGGCCGCACTGCCGCCCGAGGATCCGCCGGCGCTGGTGCCCGGTGCCAGCGGATTGCGGGCCGGCGGGGCCACCCGGTTCTCGCTGTAGGAGGTCAGGCCGAATTCCGGCACCTGAGTCTTGCCCAGGCTGATCGCGCCGGCCCGCTCCAGCACCTCCACCAAGGTGTGGTTGGAGGCCGCCGCCGCATGCTCCACGGCGCAGCTTCCGTGCGTCGTCTTCACGCCGGCCACGTCCGTCAGGTCCTTGAAGGCCAGCGGCAGCCCGTGCAGCGGCCGCAGCTGACCGCCGTGCGCCTGGAACTCGTCCGCGGCCCGCGCCCGGTCGAGCGCCTTCTCGGCCGTGACAGTGATGAAGGAGCCCAGCTCGGGATTGAGCGACTCGATCCGGGCCAGGTAGTGCTCGGTGAGTTCGCGGGCGCCGACCTCGCCGCGGCGGACCGCTTGCCGCTGCTCCACAGCCGTGAGTTCGTACAGGTCAGACATCTCGGTTACCTCAGTTGCCGGGTTCCGGGTGGCGGCGGAAGACCAGCGCCACCGCCCGCAGGGACAGGACGAAGCCGGCGAACAGCAGGGTGTAGCCGAAGAACGCGTGCATCCGTACATTGTCGGTCAGCATCGGACCGGTGTCGCTGGCAATCAGGATGATGGCGCCCAGCGTCGCGGCGCTGGCCAGCAGGGCCACCACCACCTGCTGGACGAGGGTGTCCAGGAAGTGCCGGTCCCGGTTGTCGGCCAGCATCCGGATGTTCATCGAAAAGCGGCCCTGCTCCAGGTCCTCGGTCAGCTTGTTCAGCCGCCGGGGCATCCGCTCCAGCAGCGGCAGCAGCTGGAGGGCCCGGCTCTCGAACTGGTCCTTCAGGTTGCCCGGCCGGAACTGGTGGGCCATCATGCGCTTGCCCTCCGCGCGCGCCGCCGCAACGACGTCGAACCCCGGGCACACCTGCCCCAGTGTCCCTTCAAGCGCCGCCAGCGCACGGAAGGCCGCCGCGATCTGCGGCGGCACCGCGAACCCGTGCTGCACCAGCAGGTTCAGCAGCACCGTGAACATGCTGCGGCTGCCGAGCCCGCCGAAGCCCGTCCGGTACCGCGTCAGCAGCTGGCCGACGCCGCGCTCCAGCGCCCGCTCATTGAGCTCCTCGGGACGGTCGAGCAGCTCGATCAGCGCGTCCGTCGCGGAGACGCTGTCGTCCTTCTCCACCGCGTAGAGCAGCGTGCCGAGCGAATGCCGGGTCGAAGGGTCCAGGCGCCCCACGGAACCGAAGTCCAGAAGCCCGATGCCGCCGTCGTTACGCAGGAAAATGTTGCCCGGGTGCAGGTCCGCGTGGAAGACCCCGGAATCGACAATCTGGGTCAGCGTCGCCGACAGCAGCTTCGTCGCCACCTCGTGCCGGCGTTCCTCGGTCATGCCGGACAGGACGCTCCGGGCATGCGAAATCGGCCGCCCCTCCAGCTTGTCCATCACCAGCAGCCGGCTGCCGGAGAACTCTTCGTACGCGTGCGGCACGTGGACATCCGCAATACCGGCCTCCGCCAGCGACGCGTCGACGCTGCGCATGTTCTCCAGCTCCACGTGGTAGTTGAGCTCCTCGCGCAGTGAGGCGGCGAAGCCCTCGGCCAGGCTCTTGACGCCGATGGTGCGCGCCCACGGCGCCGAGCGGTCCAGCCAGTGCGCCATCCGCAGCACGATGTCCATGTCCCGGCGCACCTGCCGCAGCGCCACCGGCCGCTGCACCTTCAGCACCACGACCTGGCCGGACAGCAGGCTGCCCTCGTGGACCTGGGCGACCGAGGCCGAGGCGAGGGGCTCGGGATTGACCCAGGCGAAGACCTCGTTCAGGTCGCGGCCCAGGTAGGTCCGGATCGCCGGCTCGATGGCCGACCAAGGTTCAGGCTCCGCATGCGTCTGCAGCTTCGAGAGCTCCCGGATGTAGGGCTCGGAGAGCAGGTCCCGGCGCGTGGACAGCATCTGGCCCAGCTTCACAAAGGTCACGCCCGCCTCGTTCAGCGCCAGGCGCAGGTGGAGCGCCGTCTCCTCCTCGTTCTCGTGCCGCCAGTTGCGGTTCAGTCCGCGCAGTTGCGATCCGAGGCCGTGCCGCACCGCGATGCCGATCACCTCCGCGTAGCGCCGGGTCCGCTGCCGCCGTGCGCTCCAGCCGCGGAAGAAGCTGCTCAGCTTCGGCAGCGAGCCGGTGGGGACGGCGACTTCCAGCCCCACGAGGATCGCGACGCCGAGGGCGAACACCCAGACCACGGCCAGGGTGAGGAACATGAGTACGACGGCGGCCGGCACCTTGAGGGCCGATCCGTCCACTCCGCCGAGGTCCGCGCTGGTGGCCAGGTACTGTGCCATGACGCCGAAGGAGACGATCATCAGGACGCCGACCGCGATCGAGCGCGGCCAGCCCACGGGGACGCCGAGTACGCGGCGGACGATCATGGCCAACAACCACGCGAGCACCAGCACGATTAGCGCCGAGGCCACTAACAGTGCGCCGTTCCCCAGGCCGGCGAGGCCGCTATTCAGCGCGTGCAGATCCATCGATCCCCCTCGGTAGGCAGTTTCCCGCTTCCCAGGCCTGCCCCCATTTCGTTGCTAGCCCAGATACCGGGCCTCGATCGGCTCCTCGTGCGCCACGGCCTCGGGACCGTCTCCGGCCTTCGCCGTCACGCGGTAGGCCAGCTTGCCAGGAACCTCGGTGACCGCCTCGGCGAGGACGGTGCCCCGGTACACCAGCCCGACGCCGTCGTCCGTGCAGTGCGTTTCGCCCAAGGTACCGTCCGCCACGAGCCGGTGGACGAGGGGCCGGCGGCGGGGCTCGGAGTCGTAGTGGACGCCGTTGTCGTAGGGCAGCAGCGCCAGGCCGTTCGTGACGGCGCGCAGCTCGGGCCCGAAGGAATCCGTGGTGCCGCCGCGGAACCAGCAGATCGAGCCCGCCGAGACGCCGGCCAGGACGACTCCGGCCTCCCAGACCCGGCGGAAGATCCGATCCAGCCCGTGGACCCGCCAGACCGCGAGCAGGTTGGCCACGGATCCTCCGTTGACCCAGACCACGTCCTGCTCCAGCAGGTGCCCTTCCATGTCGTCGAGGTTGGGCATACTGAACAGGTTCAGGTGCGAGAGGTCGAACCCGGAGACCCGGGCCGCCTCGTCCAGTTCCGCGGCATACCAGCGCTGGTCCCCGCCGGCGGTGCCGAGATGCGTGATCCGCGGGGCGCGGCCGGTGGAGCCGGAGAGCTCCACGGCATGGTGGACCAGGTGGTTGAACTCCAGTCGGGTGCGTCCCCCGGACTTGTAGCCACCGGACGTGGCGAGGATCGTGGGGTGGTCGGCAGCCATCGGTACCTCTGTCTTCGTAAGGTGCAGGGCGTGCTCCCACTATAGGCTGGAGGCGGCGGCAGATCGCCAGCCTAATCTGGGATGTTGCGGAGGGACTCCATGACCGAGATCGAGAACGTGGACGTGGAAAGCATCGGCGCCGAGGCCAAGGTGCTCGACGTCCGCGAAGACTACGAATGGGAAGCCGGGCACATCGAGGGCGCCCTGCACATCCCGATGAACGACCTGCCCGAACGGGTCGAAGAGCTGGATCCGGACGAGGACGTCTACGTCATCTGCCGCAGCGGCGGCCGCTCCTTCCGCGTCGCCCAGTGGCTCGTGGGGAACGGCTACTCCGCCATGAATGTCTCCGGCGGCATGGGTGCCTGGCTGGAAGCCGGCAAGCCGATGGTGGCGGACAACGGACTGGAGCCCACGGTCAAATAATGGGCTCGACCTACACCTATCTGGGCCCCGAGGGGACCTTCACCGAGGCGGCGCTGCTACAGGTCGCGGGTGCGGAGGACGCGGAACGGCTCCCGGCCGGCAGCGTGGACTCGGCCCTCGAACTGGTGCGGGCCGGGCGTGCCGCGGCCGCCATGGTTCCCATCGAGAACTCGGTGGAAGGCGGGGTAAGCGCCACCCTCGACGCGATCGCCACCGGCGGGCCGCTGATGATTCTGGGGGAGCAGCTCGTGCCCATCCGCTTCGTCATCGGCGCCAAGCCGGGGCTGGGGCTCTCAGACATCAGGCGCGTTTCAACGCATTCGCACGCCTGGGCCCAGTGCAGGCAGTGGAGCAGCGGCAATATTCCCGACGCGGAATATCTGCCGGCCTCGTCCACCGCGGCTGCCGCAGTCGGCCTGCTGGATGCCAACTGCCCGTATGACGCCGCCATCTGTGCGCCGCTCGTCGCGGAGCAGCGCGGACTGAACGTTCTGGCCGAGGACATCGGCGACGTCGAGGATGCCGTCACGCGCTTCATCCTGGTCGGGCTCCCCGGGGCCCTGCCCGCACCGACCGGGTCGGACAAGACGACGCTGGTCGTGCCGCTGTCCGAGGACCATCCGGGCGCGCTCATGGGCATCCTGGAGCAGTTCGCCAGCCGCGGCGTCAACCTCAGCCGGATCGAATCCCGCCCCACGGGCCAGTTCCTGGGGGACTACTTCTTCAGCATCGATATCGACGGGCACCTCGCGGAGGAGCGCGTGGCCGATGCCGTGCGCGGCTTGCACAGGCTCAGTCCCGGCCTGCGGTTCCTCGGCTCCTTTCCCCGGGCGGACCGGCGCGGTTCGGGCGTTCCCGCGGACAACGAGGACGAAGCATTCCGCAAGGCGCATGAATGGGTGGCACGGCTTCTCGAGCCTGCCTAGCCGGCGACGTCCCCGCTCGTTGAGCCCGTTCCCGCCGCGGACTTACATCCAGCTCCGTTGCTCAGTAGGCTGATCATTACTGACCCCGAGCAACCGAACGGAAGGGTGCATGATGACCGATCGCAAAGATGATGTCAGCGATGATGGCCGCGAGGAGCACTACGACGAGCAGCTCCAGCAGACGGCCAGCGAGTCCCGCTCGGGCGATGCGGGCGACCTGGGCAACGACCTGCGGTTCGCGGAGGAGCAGGAGCTGATCAAACAGCAGAGCCACGGCGAATTCCCGGAGCCCCAGGGCGAAGGCCTGGACGACCGCCTCGAGGACGTTCCCGGGCTGGACGAGGAGCGCGCCGCTACGGACGTTCCCGGCGACGAACTGCGCAACACGAACGAGGCCGACGCCAGCGACGATCCCTACAACCTCGGCGGGCAGGACACCTGAGACCTCCCGCGCCAGCCGGACGGCAGCCCCGGGTCCCTTCGGGGGCGGCCCGGGGCTGCCGCCGCTAAAAGGGACCTAGAACTCTTCGGCTTCGTACGGGTAGGCGGTCGCCTGGATGGCCTCGAGCGTACCCGGATGGACCCGCACCGCCAGCGCCCCGGGCTGCACCTCCACGGTGAGCGAGGTGACGTCGCCGGAGAGGTCGCCGTCCAGCTGGGTGCCCATCGGTTCATGCGCGATGACCCGGACCTTGCGGCCGCGGTGGAATTCGATGACCGGAATCGGAAGGCTGTGCCGAAGCAGGGTCTTCGCGGCGATACGGACCCAGCCGAAAGTGTTGCGCGGGCTCATCACCACGATGTCGAGTTCGCCGTCGTCGATGTTGGCTTCCGGAATGAAGTCGATGCCGGCGGGCAGCTTGCCGCAGTTGGCGAACAGGATGCTGCGGATGCTCACGGTGTGCGCCGGGCCGTCGTCGATGCTGATCCGGACCTTCTTGCGCTTGCCCGGGAGGTTGCGGACGCCCGCCTCCGAGTAGGCGAGCCAGCCGAACTTCCTCTTGAGGTCGTCCTTGGTGTCGGCGAGTACCTGCGCGTCCAGTCCGATGCCCGCGATCACCAGGAACGTGTCCTGCGTGCTCGTCCCGGTCCGCGAGTTCTCCAGGGTGATGGTGGCCGTGTCGATGCGCCGGGCCTGCCCGTGCAGCGCGGTGGCGATGTTGGCCTCCAGGTTGCCCGGGTCCATGCCGAGGTTGCGGGCGAGCAGGTTGCCGGTGCCGAGCGGAACAAGGCCGAACGGAACGTCCGTCCCGGCCAGTTCGCCGGTGACGACCCGGACGGTGCCGTCCCCGCCGCCGGCCAGGACGACGTCGGCCCCCGCGTCGAGCGCGCGCCGGGTCTGCGAGTGGCCCGGGTCCTCCATGGTGGTTTCCAGGATGAGCGGCTCCGGCCACCCGGCCGCCCGGCAGGCCTCGCCCAGTTTTGTGCGCGCGGCGTCGGCCGAGTTCTTGATCGGATTGAGGATGAAGGCGACCTTCTGCGGGGTGCTGCCTCCGTCCTCCGGTGGCGCCGGGAGCACCTTGGAGGAGCCCGGGGCCAGGCGGCGCGCACCGAGCCAGCTGGCGAGAATGACCACTACCGCAATCACGACGACGAGGCCGATCATCCACTGGGTGTCCATGATGCTCCTAGGATAGCGGCCGCAACTGTCCGCCTTGCTCGCCGCTCGGCGGCGGTTGTTCGGTACCCTTAGCAGGTGATCGATGTCAATGAACTCCGCGCCAATCCCGAGGTTTTCCGAGCGTCGCAGCGAGCCCGCGGCGCCGATGAGTCCCTGATCGATGCCATCGTGTCGGCGGATGCGTCCCGGCGCGAAGCCATCACGCGCTACGAGTCCCTGCGCGCCGAGCAGAACGCCTTCGGCAAGAGGGTCGCACAGGCCAAAGGCGAAGAAAAGCAGGCCCTGCTCGCCGAAGTGAAGGAGCTGGCCGCTTCGGTCAAGGCGGCGCAGGCCGATTCCGAGGCCGCCCAGGCAACCCAGGACGCCTTGGTCCGCAGCATCCCCAACGTGGTCGAGGAGGGCGTGCCCGCAGGAGGCGAGGACGACTTCGAGGTCATCAAGACGGTAGGGACGCCGCGCGATTTCTCCGGCGACGGCTTCGAGCCGCGGGACCACCTGGAGATCGGCGAGCTGATCGGCGCCATCGACATGGAACGCGGCGCCAAGGTGTCCGGCGCCCGCTTCTATTTCCTCAAGGGCATGGGCGCCCGGCTGGAACTGGCCCTGCTGAATATGGCGATGGACCAGGCGGTGGCCGCCGGCTTCACCCCCATGATCACGCCGACCCTGGTGCGTCCCGAGACGATGCAGGGCACGGGCTTCGATGTGGCGCACGACGCCGAGATCTACCGTTTGGCGGACGACGACCTCTACCTCGTGGGCACCTCCGAGGTCCCGCTCGCCGGCTACCACGCCGACGAGATCCTCGACCTTTCCGGCGGCCCGCTGCGCTACGCCGGCTGGTCGTCCTGCTACCGGCGTGAGGCCGGTTCGCACGGCAAGGACACCCGCGGCATCATCCGCGTCCACCAGTTCAACAAGGTGGAGATGTTCACCTACACCACGGTCGAGGAGGCCGCCAAGGAGCACGAGCGGCTGCTCGCCTGGGAGGAGGAAATGCTCGCCAAGGCCGAGCTGCCCTACCGCGTGATCCACACGGCTGCCGGCGACCTGGGAACCTCCGCCGCCCGCAAGTACGACTGCGAGGCCTGGGTCCCGACGCAGAACGCCTACCGGGAGCTGACCTCTACCTCCAACTGCACGACCTTCCAGGCCCGCCGCCTGAACGTGCGCGAGCGGTTGAGCGGCGAGGAGAAGAAGGGCACGCGTACGGTTGCCACGCTCAACGGCACCCTGGCGACCACGCGCTGGATCGTCGCGATCCTGGAGCACCACCAGAACGCCGACGGTTCGGTCACCGTGCCGGCCGCGCTCCGCCCGTACCTGGGCGGCCTGGAAGTGATCCCGGTCCTCAAGTAGGGCCGGGCGGGGCGGGTTTCCGGTATGGCCAGGGTTCACCGAGGGTTCACGCAGTGTGACCCATTCCCTACCCTGCCGTAGGGTGCGTCTGGTTCACTTGATCCATGACAACTACAGCTGATAAAGCAACTGCCGGCAGCGAAGACCGGCAAGCAGAAGGAAACCGCCCCGCCCGGATTTCGACCGAAGAGCGCCGCCTGGTGGCGCTGGACGTGGACGGAACCCTGGTGAACCATGACGGGCACATGAGCCCGGCCGTACGCGAGGCCGCACAGTCCGTGGTGGACGCGGGCCACGAAGTCGTCGTCTCCACCGGCCGGTCGCTTGGGGCCACGCTGCCCATCATCGAGCTGATCGGCCTGACCAAGGGCTACGCCGTCTGCTCGAACGGCGCCGTGACCCTGCGGGTCGATGCCGGCCTCGAGGACGGCTACGAGGTGATCGACCGCGTGACCTTCAACCCCGGACCGGCGCTCCGGGCGCTGCGGAGCAAGCTGCCCACGGCAAAGTTCGCGCTGGAAGACGACGAGGGCAGCTTCCTCTCCACCGAGCGCTTCCAGGACCCCAGCTTCGGCGTCGAGGCGGACGGCGTGGATTTCGAAACCATGCTTGAAGCCACCGCGGTCCGCGTTGTCGTGTTCAGCACCGAGAACACGCCCGAGGAATTCAAGGAAGCCATCGACGAGGCCGGCCTGCACGGGGTCACCTACTCCGTCGGCTGGACGGCGTGGCTCGACATCGCCGCCAACGGCGTGACCAAGGCCAGCGCCCTCGAAACCCTGCGCCGCAAGCTGGAGATCGACCCTGCCCAGACAGTGGCCATGGGGGACGGCCGGAACGACATCGAGATGCTCGACTGGGCCGCCCGCGCGATCGCCATGGGGCAGGCGCCCGAGGAGGTCGCCGCCGTCGCCCATGAGGTTACCGGCACCGTGGAAGAAGACGGCGCCGTCCCGGTGCTGCGCAGCCTGGTGGCGTAGCGCCGGGCCTGCCCTCGGTGCCGCCTGCCCGCTTTGGCTAGGCGGTGCTGATGCCGAACAGGCCGATGACCAGCGCCATGACCAGGAACGTTACGAGTTCGTGGGCGCAGTTCAGCACGGTCAGGCCGGCGGGACGGCCCTCGAAGGCGTCGTGGGTGATGAACCGGGCTGCCGTGAAGCCGCCCCACAGGATCAGCGCGGTCAGCACGGAGTTCCACAGGAAACTGCCGCCGTAGAAGTTCTGGGCGATAGCGGCTGCGCCCGCCAGCACCCAGGCGCTGACGAAGCTCACGATCAGCGTCAGGATGATCGGCCGGACGGCATCCTTGGCGCCGCCCGGGGAGACGTTGGCGGTCTTCATCCAGTAGTTGCCGAAGACCTTGGGCATGTACCAGATGGAGCCGACCACCATCGTGGAGACGGCCGCGACCACCACCGCCCAGACGTTGATTTCGGGAACCATTACCAACTCCTTGCCTTGTGGGACCTGTGTCGGAGTCTAGACGAGGGGGCGGATCAGCGGTACGGCAGCGCCGCCGGGGGCAGCGACTTCGGTCCGTAGACCAGGTCCAGCAGGCGGGCGGCGGCCGGGCGGCAGGCCCACTCCTCGGCCCAGTGCGAGCGGACCACGGCCTTGCTGACGGCCTGGGTCGTGATGCCCAGGACCTCGGCGATCAGCTTCTGCTGGCCGCGCGCGCCGGGGGTCAGCAGGTCCAGCACCTTCCACTCCGCCTCGGTGCGGGTGGCGACAATCTGGCCGATCAGCCGGAGCACGGCCTCGGCCTCGGCGGCCACCTCGGCGTCGGGGCCCTCGACGGCCAGCGGGACCCGTTCGCCGGTCTTCCGGGCCCGGTCCACTGCGCGCCGGGCGTAGACCAGGCCGAAACCCTCGGCCTGGCCGATCTCCTCCGGCAACGGCTGGTGGATTTCGCCAACGCCGATCCCCACGTGCCAGCGCCGGTTCCGCAGCGCGATCAGCGCGGCATCGATCGCCGTCTTCGCGTCCTCGACGACGCCGATCGCTTCATCCCCGACGGAGCGCTGGAAGCCGATCGCGGCGGGCAGGTGCCGCAGCGCCTTGGTCAGCTCCGGCACAAGGTCGCCGACTTCCCGCGAATCACGCTGGTTGATGGTCAGCACGTACATGCCACCAGTATGACCAACGCCCGGGCCCAATCAACTGATTTCGGTTGTTGTCCGCGCGTGTGGAGGAAAACGAAAGGCGGCCCGGGCTCGCTGGCCCGGACCGCCGTCGTCGTTGTTCTGCCGTTAGAGCGTGCGGCCCTGCGCCTCGCTGCCAGCGGCGGTTCCGCCGTCCACGTCGCGGCCCTGCGGCTCGTCAGCCGCGGACTCCTCGCCCAGCGCGGCGAAGCGCTTGATGGACGCCTCGAGCTCGGCCTCTGCGGCGGCGCGGTCGGACCAGCCCTCCGCCTTGACCCACTTGCCCGGCTCCAGGTCCTTGTAGCGGGTGAAGAAGTGCTCGATCTCCTTGACCAGGAACTCCGGCACGTCGGAGAGCTCCTGGATGTGGTCGAAACGCTTGTCGGCCGGGACGCACAGGACCTTGGCGTCGCCGCCGCCGTCGTCCGTCATGTTGAAGACGGCGATCGGGCGGGACTCGACCAGCACGCCCGGCAGCAGGTCGAAGTCCTGCAGCATGACCAGGGCGTCCAGCGGATCCCCGTCCTCGCCGAGGGTGTCCTCGAAGTAGCCATAGTGGGTGGGGTACTGCATCGAGGTGAAGAGCACCCGGTCCAGCCGCAGGCGGTGGGTCTCGTGGTCGATCTCGTACTTGACGCGTGATCCCTTGGGGATTTCGATCGTCACATCGTGCTGCATGGCAGGCTCCTTGGAATACGGTGACATTGCTGTAAAGGCGTGGGCGCGGTGGACGGTCCGTGGTGCCGCGCCGGTCTAGGCTTAACGATATAGCTCCCCAAGCAGCGGTCCGTCATTTGGCCTTGCTGTGCTACGGCGAACCGACGCAGGGGTGCTGGTTTGTCTTGCGGGAAGCCGGGGGGAGGGGATCAATGGGCCGTAGGTGGCGTGCGCTCACTTCGCTGCTGCTGGCGGCCGCGTTTGCCGTGCTCGCCGTGCCCCTCGGGCTGAACCTGGCGCGAGCCGTCGAATGGCCGCAGGCCGGCCCGCAGCCGGTGATCAGCACGCCGTCCGCCCAGCAGGAGCCGCGCGCGCTCTCCGCGGCGCCGCTCCTCGCGCCGGACCGCCCGGCGGCGCCGGCCGTTGACGCGAAGGCGCTCGACAAGGCGCTGGATGGGGCGCTGGAGTACGACGGCGAGGGAGACGTGACGGCAATCGTCACCGAGGCGTCCACCGGGAAAGTGGTCTACGACCGCGGAGGCTCCGAACCCCGGATCCCGGCGTCCAACATGAAGCTGCTGACCGCTGCCGCCGCCCTCTCCACGATGGGGGCGGACACGCGCTTCAGCACCGAGGTCGTCCGCGGCAGTTCGCCCGGTGCCGTTGTGCTGCGCGGCGGGGGCGACGCCCTGCTCGGCGCGGGGGAATCCCAGCCGGGCGAGGTTCGCGGGCGGGCCGGACTAAAGACCCTGGCCGCGGCTGCGGCGAAACAGATCGACATGGGTGAATACAGCGGCGATCTCACGGTGCAGCTGGATGATTCGCTGTTCGCCGGTCCGGCCATCAGCCCGGCGTGGGCGCCCGAGGACGTCCAGGCCGGCGAGATCGGGCCGGTCCACGCCCTGGCCCTCAATGGCGGGCGGGAGCGCGCCGACGGCACGGGCGCATACGCGGCGGATCCTGCGCTGGCCGCCGCGGCCGCCTTCCGGGACGCGTTGGCCGACGCCGTGGCCGACCGCGGCATCGAGGTCGCCCCGGACGTGGTGCGCGGCCGCGCCACCGAGCAGGCTCCGGTGCTGGCCGCCGTCGAGTCCGCGACGGTGGCCGCGCAGGCCAACTACCTGCTGCTGCATTCGGACAACTACGTCGCGGAAGTCATGGCGCGCAACCTGGCGCTGGCGAGCGGCAAGCCCGGCTCCTTCGGCGGCGGCACCGAGGCCATCAAGGAGGCGCTGGGCCAGCTGGAGATTCCGATGGACGGGCTGCTGATCACGGACGCCTCCGGCCTCTCGCTGGGCGACCGGGTCTCCGCCGCCCAGATCGCCGCCGTCGTCCGGGAGATCACGAACGGAGAGAACCCGGATCTCCGGGCCGCGCTGGACGGCCTGCCGGTCGCGGGACTGAACGGGACCCTGAGCCAGAGGTTCACCGGGGAAGCCGCGGCGGGCGCGGGGCTGGTCAGGGCCAAGACCGGGACGCTCAACGCGGTGACGTCGCTGGGCGGCTACGCAGTATCTCCCGAAGGGCATATGTTCGTTTTCGCCTTCGTGGCCAACGGCCTGCAGGGTCCCGCCGAGCCCGCCCGGGAGGCCCTGGACCGCGCCGCCGCCGTCCTGGCGGGCTGCGGCTGCCGGTAAGGATGCCCGCCGGGGAATGGTTCACCGCTGGGCGAACGGCCGGTGACCGCGGCGGCCTTCCTGTGATCTGATGGGGTGCATGGAGACTCCTGCGTCCGTATCCGAAAATCCGCCCCGGCTGGTCAACTGGGAGCTGGCCGCTACCACCGCGGCCAAGCTGACGCCGGCGGGACCCAAACTTTCCGCCGCGCAGATCCGTGCCGCCGTCGCCAACCTGCGCGAACTGGCGGACGTATCGGTGGAGCACGTGCACCGGATCACCGGCCTGGACGCCGCCCGTGACCTGCGCGACTCCCAGGTGCTGGTGGTGGACCGCGCGGAATGGTCCAAGGCCAACGCCCGCAGCTTCGAGGCACTGCTGCAGCCGGCACTGGAAGAGCTGGCGCGCAAGAAGCCCGAACAGCTCAAGAGCGCCGCCACCTCCGTCGGCAGCACGCTGACCGGCACGCAGATGGGGGCGATCCTGTCCTTCCTCTCCAGCAAAGTGCTCGGCCAGTACGATCCCTTCTGCGCGCTGCTGCCCGGCGGGCCTGCGGGCGGGCGGCTGCTGCTCGTGGCGCCGAACGTGATCTCCGTGGAGCAGGAACTGAACGTGGAGCCTGCGGACTTCCGGCTCTGGGTCTGCCTGCACGAGCAGACGCACCGGGTGCAGTTCGCCGCGGCTCCGTGGCTGCGCGACCATATGATGCAGCAGATCGGCCTGCTGTCCTCCGGGCTGGTGGCCAAGGCGGACACTTTCGCCGAGCGGCTGCAGCAGGCGGCGCGGGCCGTGGTGGCCGGCGGCAAGGACGCGCTGCAGGGGGCCAGGAACGACGCCGGCAGCCCGGACAGCGCGGTGGTCGCCGGCGGTGCGGGCACCCTCATCGACCTCTTCCAGGATCCCGAGGACAAGGCCATCTTCTCGCACCTGACCGCCGTCATGAGCCTGCTTGAGGGCCATGCCAACGTGGTGATGGACGCGGTGGATTCCTCCGTCGTCCCCACGGTCAAGACCATCCGGCAGCGCTTCAACGCCCGCAGCAAGAGCAGGGGCGCGGTCGAGAACCTGATACGCCGGCTGCTCGGGCTGGACGCGAAGGCCCGCCAGTACACGGACGGCGCCAGGTTCGTCCGGGCGGTGGTGGACCAGATCGGCATGGAGGGCTTCAACCAGGTCTGGCAGCGCGAGGAGAACCTGCCGACCGAGGATGAGATCCACAACCCGGACCGCTGGATCAGCCGCATGGACCAAAGCCGCCCATGAGCGGTGCCGCTACGGAGGCTCCCCGGCGCAGGCCGCGGCTCCACCCGCTGGTCGGCACCGCGCGCAACCACATCCGCTCGGCCCTGGAACTGCTGGAGCCACAGGAAGCGGACCAGGCTGAGCGGCCTGCCCCGCCGCTGCTGCTCGTGGCATGCAGCGGCGGCCCCGATTCGCTGGCGCTGGCGGCGGTGGCCGCCTACTTCGCCCGCCCCCTGCGGGACGGGACACAGCTGTGGCGGGTGGGCGCCGTCGTCGTTGACCACGGATTGCAGCCGGGGAGCGCGGACATTGCCCGCCGGGCTGCCTCCCAGGCGAGCGCGCTGGGACTGGATCCCGTGCTGGTGCGCCGGGTGGAGGTCGATCGGCCGGGCATGGGCCCCGAGGCTGCGGCCCGCACGGCGCGCTACGAGGCCCTGGACCGGGCGGCCGAGGAGGCCGGCGCGGCGGCCGTCCTGCTCGGGCACACCCTCGATGACCAGGCCGAACAGGTGCTGCTCGGCCTCGGCCGCGGTTCGGGAACGCGGTCCCTCGCCGGCATGCCGGCCCGCCGCGGCAAGTACCTGCGCCCCTTCCTGGGCCTGCGCCGCCGTGACACCGAGGAGCTCTGCGCCCTGGCGGGACTCGAACCGTGGCACGATCCCACCAACCGGGACCCGAAGTTCCTGCGCTCTAGGGTCCGGACCGAGGTGCTGCCCTTCCTGGAAGACCGGCTGGGCCCCGGCGTCGCCGAGGCGCTCTGGCGGACCGGGCGGATCCTGCGCCAGGACGCCGACTGCCTCGAGGAGCTCGCGGAGCGGGAGTACCAGCGGTTGCACACCGTGACCGAATCCGGCATCGAACTGGACCGGGAGGGGCTGGCGGTCCTGCCGGAAGCGATGAAGCAGCGGGTCATCGCGCGTGCCGCAGCCCAGCTCGGCGGGGAGAACCCGAGCTATGAAAGGCTGCTCGCGGCGGAAGCGCTGCTGCGGCGGAAGGGGTCGGCCGGACCGGTGCAGCTGGCCGGCAAAGTCAACGTGTACCGCAAGGTTCGCGGCGGCAAGTTTGCACAAGACGAGCGCGGCTATGGCAATCTTGTTTTTAGAGCAACTGGCCCCTAGCCAGTGTCACCACATCTTAGTAATGGGAGTATCCGGTGGATTCGAACGACGTCCAGGCTGACCTCAAGCACGTCCTCTACACCAAGGAACAGATCCAGCAGCGCGTCGGCGAACTCGCCGCGCAGATCGACAAGGACTATGAGGGCCGCGACCTGCTGATCGTCGGGGTGCTCAAGGGTGCGGTCATGGTCATGGCTGACCTGGCGCGCGCCCTGCACAGCCACGTCAAGATGGACTGGATGGCCGTGTCCTCCTACGGCTCCGGCACCCAGTCCTCCGGCGTGGTCCGGATCCTGAAGGACCTGGAGACGGACCTGATGGGCAAGCACGTGCTCATCGTCGAGGACATCATCGATTCCGGCCTGACCCTGTCCTGGCTGAAGACCAACCTCCTCTCGCGCGGACCGGCGTCGGTGGAAATCTGCACCTTGCTGCGCAAGCCGGATGCCGCCAAGGTCGAGATCGACGTGAAGTACGTCGGCTACGAGATCCCCAACGAATTCGTGGTCGGCTACGGGCTGGACTTCGCGGAGAGATACCGCAACCTGGACTTCATCGGCACGCTGGCGCCGCACGTCTACGAGTAGGACCCCGGGGAACCCCGGCGAAGGCCATCGGGAGCCTTAGGGAAAACAACGGCAGGCGAAACGCGGGCAAATGCTTGCTTGTACGCCGAGAGGGAACTATTCTTCCCCGCCGTGCGTGATTCACCTCGGACGGGTGTATAGCTAGACGCGTCACACCACGCGCAGAACAGCAGGAGGGACGGGCCCAGTGCCCTTAGTCGCATGAAATTGAAGAACATTTTCAAGGGGCCGATCATTTGGATCGTGCTGGTTCTGGCCATCCTGCTGATCGCCGTGCCGAACCTCGCCGGCCCGCAGTCCGAGCGCGTGGACACGAGCGTCGGCCTGCAGTTGCTCCGCGAGAACAAGGCGGAGCAGGCGCGGATTAACGACGGTGCCCAGAGCGTCGAGCTGACCCTGCGCGATGACTTCGTCCAGGACGACGTCAACAAGGGCCGCAGCATCACCTTCTTCTACAGCACGGACCGCGGTCCGGACATCGTGCAGGCCATCAACGCCTCCAAGGTTGATACCTTCACGGACCAGCCTGTGGAGAACAACTGGTTCATGAGCTTCGTCAGCCTGATCCTGCCCATCCTGATCATCGGCCTGATCTTCTGGTTCCTGCTCTCGCGCATGCAGGGCGGCGGCTCCAAGGTCATGCAGTTCGGCAAGTCCAAGGCCAAGCTGATCTCCAAGGACATGCCCCAGGTCACCTTCGCGGACGTGGCCGGCACGGACGAGGCCGTCGAGGAACTGCACGAGATCAAGGAATTCCTGCAGGAGCCCGGCAAGTTCCAGGCGCTCGGCGCCAAGATCCCCAAGGGCGTTCTGCTGTACGGCCCTCCCGGCACCGGCAAGACTCTGCTGGCCCGCGCCGTTGCGGGCGAGGCGGGAGTGCCGTTCTACTCGATTTCCGGTTCGGACTTCGTCGAAATGTTCGTCGGCGTCGGCGCGTCCCGCGTCCGCGACCTGTTCGAGCAGGCCAAGAACAACGCACCGGCCATCATCTTCGTTGACGAGATCGACGCCGTCGGCCGCCACCGCGGCGCCGGTGTCGGTGGCGGCAATGACGAGCGCGAGCAGACGCTGAATCAGCTGCTCGTCGAAATGGATGGCTTCGACGTCAAGACCAACGTCATCCTGATTGCCGCTACCAACCGCCCGGACGTCCTGGACCCCGCGCTGCTGCGTCCGGGCCGCTTCGACCGCCAGATCGCGGTGGAGGCGCCGGACCTCGACGGCCGGCACCAGATCCTGCAGGTCCACGCCGCCGGCAAGCCGATGGCTCCGGATGTCGACCTCCGTGCCCTGGCCAAGCGCGCCCCCGGTTTCACCGGCGCGGACCTGGCCAACGTGCTGAACGAGGCCGCGCTGCTGACCGCGCGCTCCAACGCCCAGCTGATCGACGACCGCGCCCTGGACGAGGCGATCGACCGCGTGATGGCCGGTCCGCAGAAGCGCTCCCGCGTGATGAAGGAACATGAGCGGAAGATCACGGCCTACCACGAGGGCGGCCACGCCCTGGTCGCCGCGGCCCTGCGCTACACCGCCCCGGTCACCAAGGTCACCATCCTCCCGCGCGGCCGGGCCCTGGGCTACACCATGGTGGTCCCCGAGGATGACAAGTACTCGGTGACCCGCAACGAACTGCTGGACCAGCTGGCCTACGCCATGGGCGGCCGCGTCGCGGAGGAGATCGTCTTCCACGACCCCTCCACCGGCGCCTCGAACGACATCGAGAAGGCCACCGGCACGGCCCGCAAGATGGTCACCCAGTACGGCATGAGCGAACGCGTCGGCGCGGTCAAGCTCGGCCAGGGTGGCGGCGAGCCGTTCCTGGGCCGCGACATGTCGCACGAGCGCAACTACTCGGACCACGTCGCCTTCGTGGTGGACGAGGAAGTGCGCCGGCTGATCGACACCGCCCACGACGAGGCCTACGCCGTCCTGACCGAGAACCGCGACGTGCTGGACCGCCTGGCCCTGGCACTGCTGGAACGCGAGACGCTGAACCAGCGCGAGATCGCGGAGGTCTTCGCGGACATCCGCAAGCGCGAATACCGCGACGTCTGGCTCTCCAAGGAGACCCGGCCGGTCCACGACATTCCGCCGGTGGTAAGCCCGAAGGAGCGCGCCGAGGCCGCGGCACGGCGGAACGGCAGTGACGAGGAAGAGGGCCACTCCTCGGTAATCGTGGACCCGGAGCCCGGCACCCCGCAGCTGCCCGGGGAGAATCCCCCGGTGCCCGGTCCCGGCACCCCGGGGGCGGGACCCGGCGGAGTCAGCGGCTAGGATCGTTTTCGTGACCGAATACGATGACGTTGTTGCCGAGCTGGAAATCGACGCTACGATCGACCTCCAGCGGATCGAGAAGGCCGTCCGCGAGATCCTGATCGCGGTCGGCGAGGACCCGGACCGCGAGGGCCTGCTGGACACCCCGAAGCGGGTCGCCCGGTCCTACGCCGAGATCTTCGCCGGCCTGCACCAGGATCCGTCGGACCTGCTCGCCACCACCTTCGACCTCGACCACGAGGAGATGGTGCTGGTCAAGGACATCCCCTTCTACTCGACGTGCGAGCACCACCTGGTGCCGTTCCACGGCTCCGCCCACATTGGCTATATCCCGTCGCATGACGGTAAGGTGACGGGGCTGAGCAAACTGGCCCGGCTGGTGGAGATCTACGCCCGCCGGCCGCAGGTGCAGGAACGGCTCACTACCCAGATTGTGGAGGCGCTCGTGGAACACCTCGAGCCCAAGGGCGCCATCGTCGTGATCGAGTGCGAGCACATGTGCATGTCCATGCGCGGAGTGCGCAAGCCCGGAGCCCGGACCGTCACCTCGGCCGTCCGCGGCCAACTGCGGGAACAGGCCACACGGGCCGAGGCCATGAGCCTGATCATCGGCCGCTGACGAAGGCCAAGAAACAGAAACGGTAGAGATTGATGGATTCACTCGCTGCAGTCCCCGGAACGGGACCGGCTACTTCCCCGCTGCCCGTGGTGCGCAAGGCCCGCGGCCCCAAGAACTTTGCGGACCTGCCCACGGACCGCTGCGTGGTCATGGGGATCCTCAATGTCACGCCGGATTCCTTCAGCGACGGCGGCCAGTTCGTCGCCGCGGACAAAGCCATCGCGCAGGGCCTCAAGCTGCTGTACGGCGGGGCGGACATCATCGACATCGGCGGCGAGTCCACCCGACCCGGCTCGCAGCCGGTGTCTCCGGAAGAGGAGCAGGCCCGGATCCTGCCGGTCATCGAGGCCCTCGCGAAGGCGGGCGCACTCATCAGCGTGGATACCAAGAACGTGGACACCGCGGCCAAGGCCCTGGACGCCGGGGCCGGCATCATCAACGACGTTTCCGGCATGACTTATGACCCGCAGATGCCGGCGCTGATCGCCGAGCGCAAGGTGCCGTACGTGCTCATGCACAGCCGCGGCGACGCCCGGCACGATGACCCGAAGGCCAAGTACGACGACGTCGTGGCCGAGGTCCTTGCCGAGCTGACCGAGCTGCGGGACAAGTTCGTGGCGGCCGGAGTGGCGCCGGAGCTGCTGATCCTGGATCCGGGCCTCGGCTTCTCGAAGAACGGCGAGCACAACTGGGCCCTGCTGCGCGCCCTGCCTGAATTCACCAAGCTCGGCCACAAGGTCCTGGTCGCCGCCTCCCGCAAGCGCTTCCTGGGCAGCCTGCTCTCCGAAGCGGGCAAGGCCGCCGCGCCCGCGGAGCGTGACAATGCCACCCTGGCGATTTCCGCCCTGTCCGCGGCCAACGGCGCCTGGGGCGTGCGCGTGCACGACGCCGGTGCGAGCCTTGACGCGGTCAAGGTTGTGTCCGTCTGGGCAGGGTAAGGGCGGTGCCGATGGCAGCCGGAACCGCCCGCAGGGACATTATCGCGCTCTCCGGCATCACCGCCGTCGGTTATCACGGGGTATTCGACCATGAACGCCGGGACGGCCAACCATTCACCGTGGACGTCGCCCTGCACACGGATATCCGTGCGGCAGCCGCCAGCGATGATCTGGCCGACACGGCCAACTACGGCGTCCTGGCCGAGGGCGTCCAGGCGATCATCACCGGCGAGCCGGTCAACCTGATCGAAACCCTGGCCGAGCGGATCGCCGACTACGTGCTCGCCGGTTTCCCCGTGGCGGCCGTCGAAGTAACAGTGCACAAGCCCAAGGCTCCCATCGAGGTGCCCTTCGGCGACGTCACCATCACGATCTTCCGGGAGCGGGCATGAGCGTCAAAGCAGTCCTGGCGCTGGGCAGCAACCTCGGCGAACGCAGCGACACCCTCTCCCACGCGGTGGCGGACCTCGTGGACACGCCGCGGGTGCGCCTCTGCGCCGTCTCGCCGGTGGTCCAGACCAAGTCCGTGGGCGGCCCGGACCAGCCGGACTACCTGAACATGGTGATCGAGGTGGAAACCGACCTCGGACCCCACGAGCTGCTGGCGCACTGCCAGGCGGTCGAGAATAAGCACCACCGCACGCGCGAAGTGCGCTGGGGGCCGCGTACGCTGGACGTAGATATCATCACGTATGGGGATCTGACCATGGATGAGCCGACCCTGACCATCCCGCATCCGAGGGCGCACGAGCGGGCGTTCGTGCTCCAGCCGTGGGCCTGGATGGACTCGCACGCCGCCTTGGGCGGGGTGCCGGTCGGAGAACTGGCCGCGGCTGCCGAAGACCTGGACGGTCTGGCGCCCTTCGAACCGGGACGTTGACAGCTAGCTAAGGGGCACGGGGATTGTGAGGACCATCAAGTACAGCTGGCTGGCAATCATTGCCCTCTGTGCCGGCGTGCTGGGCTGGCTGACGAACCTGCTGACCATTCGCAACGGGCTCCCCGTGCCCGTCCTGCACCTCAGCTCCCTGGCGACGATGGCCGCCGTCGTCCTCTTTACCCTGATCCTCGGCCTGAAGGTGCGCAGCTGGCGCAACGGTAAACGCGAGAAGCCGCTGGACCCGATCCTCGCCGCCCGCACCCTCGTGCTCGCGCAGGCCTGCGCCTACGCCGGTTCCCTGCTGCTCGGCTGGCACGCCGGGATCCTGGTGGACCAGCTGGTACTGCTTGCCTTCCGCCCCGCGTCGGAGGTGTTCCTGCAGGTGCTGGCTATGATGGGCGGTGGCCTGGTCATGGTCGTCGTCGGCCTGGTCGTCGAGCGGTTCTGCAAGCTGCCACCCGAGGACCCGGAGGCGTCTGAGCGGGAGCGCCGGTCGGCCGAGGGGGAGGGGGAGTATGCGTAGCGAGCCCATCGATCCGGAAGGCATCAGCTGGATCCGCATCTCGCCGAAGTTCATCACCGTCCAGCTGATTGGCTGGGCGATCGGCGCCGTCATCGTCGTCGCGCTGGCCAGCGTGCCGCTGGTGCTCCTGCTGGTCGGCGTCTGGCCGGGCTTTCCAGCCTGGCTGGCGTGGACCCTCAGCGTGGGTACCCTGCTGGTCAACCTGTGGATGGGCGTGCTGATCCCGCGCCAGGTGCGGGCCATCGGATACGCCGAGCGGGACGAGGACCTGCTGATCCGCCGCGGCATCTTCTTCCAGCGCGTCATGGTGGTGCCGTACGGCCGGATGCAGTATGTGGACGTCGCCGTCGGGCCGCTGGAGCGCGCCTTCGGCCTCGCCTCGGTGAAGCTGCACACCGCGTCGCCGCAGACCAACGCGGCCATTCCGGGAGTCCCAGCCGCGGAGGCCGCCCGCCTCCGCGAGCAGTTATCCGCGCGAGGACAGGCAAGGCTGGCCGGGCTGTGACCGAGCCGCTGGGACCGGGACCCGAGGTCCCGGCGTCGTCCGGTCCCACCCGTGACGTCCCGCTGGTGCCGGACCACGAAGACCGCTGGCACCGGGTCCATCCGATCTCGCCGCTGGTGCGGGGCTGGCTGGCGCTGGCCGCCATCGCCTACTTCTTCGGGCGCGACTGGTTCGAGTCCATCTTCAGCGGCGAACCGGTCTGGCTGCTCGCCGAGGGCCGCGGCTTCGTGGCCGGCGCCATCCTCCTCGGAGTCCTGCTGCTGCTGGTCGGCGGATTCCTGCTGTCCTGGTGGTTCACGCGCTACCAGGTCACGCGGGAACACGTGCGGGTCAACTCAGGCATCGTGTTCCGCCAGCACCGCCAGGCGAGGCTGGACCGGGTGCAGGCCATCGACGTGATCCAGCCGCTGCTCGGGCGGATCTTCGGGCTGGCTGAACTGAAGTTCGAAGTGGCCGACGCCGGCGAATCGGCCGTGCGGCTGGCCTACCTTCCGCTCGCCTCGGCCCAGCAGCTGCGCGCCACGATCCTGGCCCGGGCCTCCGGGGCGGAGACCGATCCGGAGCATCCCGACGAGATCCATGAGGCGCCGGAGCATCCGGTGCTGGCGATTCCCGCCCCCCGGGTCGTCGGTGCCGCGCTGCTTTCGGGATCAACGGCCGCGCTCGCCATCATGGTCGTGGTGATCGGCGCCGGCTTCGCCGTGGGCCACGCTCTGGACTGGAGCAGCAGCAGCGTGATCCTGTCCGCCCTGGTGCCCGGTCTGATTGCCGTGCTCGCCGGCTACTGGAGCGTGTTCACCACGGCCTACAACTTCCGCGCCGCCGTTTCCCCGGACGGCATCCGGCTGCGCTACGGCCTGCTGGAGACCCGGGCGCAGACCGTCCCGCCCGGGCGCGTCCAGGCCGTCGCCGTCACGCAGCCGCTGCTCTGGCGGTTCAAGGACTGGTACCGGATCAAGGTCAACGTGGCCGGGTACGGCGTCAGTGCGGAGAACGCAGGCGCGCGCACCACGCTGCTGCCGGTGGGCAGTCGCGAGGACGTCATGCAGATGCTCGCCCTCGTGCTGCCGGACCCCGGCACCGAAGATCCGTTCGGCGTCTTCGGCGCGGGCCTCGCAGGCAAGGATAACGACGGCGGCTTCGTCACCTCCCCGCGCCGGGCGCGGTGGCTGTCCTTCTTTACTTGGCGCCGCAACGGCTTCGCCGTCACGCGGACGGCACTGCTGGCCCGCTCGGGACGGCTCTGGCGCAGCCTTGCCGTGGTGCCGCATGAGCGGACCCAATCGATGGCGCTGCATCAGGGCCCGCTGGCCCGTCGGCTCAGGGTCGCGGACCTGCAGCTGCACACCACCATGGGACCCGTCAGGCCCGTCGTGTACCAGATGGACATCGCGACGGCCCGACTGCTCTTCGACGAACAGGCCGCCCGGGCCGCGGCCGCCCGCCGGCACAGCCTTCCCGAGCGCTGGCTCGAGCACCGGCCGGAATACCCTGGCCAGCCGGACCAGCAAGCCGTCGGCCTCGCCGGACAGGAGCAGGATGAACAGCACTAGACCGGGACGACTGGGCATCGGCGTGATCGGAGCCGGCAAGGTCGGCGCCGTCCTCGGGGCCGCACTGCGCGCCGCGGGACACGCCGTCGTCGGTGTTTCCGCCGTGTCGGAGGACAGCCGCGAACGGGCGGAACTCCTGCTTCCTGGAGTACCGGTGCTGGAAATCCCGGACATTGTCGAGCGGGCCGAGCTGGTGCTGCTCGCCGTGCCGGACGATGCCCTGCCGGAGCTGGTGGCCGGGCTGGCGGAGACGGGCGCCTGGCAGCCGGGCCAGCTGATCGCGCACACCTCCGGACGCCACGGCGTGGACGTGCTCGCGCCGGCCCGCGCGAAGGGCGCGATCGGCCTGGCCATCCACCCGGCCATGACGTTCACCGGCATGAGCCTGGACCTGACGCGGCTCACCGACTGCGCCTTCGGCGTGACCGCCCCGGCAACGATGCTGCCGATCGCCCAGGCCCTGGTCGTGGAGATGGGCGGCGAACCCATCGTGATCGAGGAGCAGGACCGGCCGCTCTACCATGCGGCCCTCGCCCACGCGTCGAACCACTTGGTCACCATCGCGGCGCAGTCGGCGCAGCTGCTGCGCAGCGCCGGGGTGGAACGGCCGGACCGTTTGCTCAGCGCCCTGATGCGGGCCTCCCTCGAGAACGCGCTGGCCGCCGGCGAGGCGGCATTAACCGGTCCGGTGGCCCGCGGCGATGCCGGCACCGTGCAGGCGCACCGCCAGGCGCTGCTCGACTACGAGCTGGAGCACGCCGGCACGGACATCCGCCAGACCTACGAAGAGCTGGCCCGGGCCACTGCCAAGCGCGCGCTGGCCCGCGGGCGGCTGAAGGAACGCCAGGCGGCGCAGATCCTCGACATCCTCAACCCCCAGACCCCTCCGGAGGAGAAACAGTGACCCGCAGACCGGTCCTAGCGCGCACGTATGCCGAACTGAATGCCGCCAGTGCAGAGCTGCTGGGCAGGGCGGCGGCGTCGCACCACGCAGGGCACACGAGCCTAGGCTTGGTGCCGACGATGGGAGCGCTGCACGAGGGCCACGCCGCCCTGGTGAGGAACGCGCGCGAGGCGAACGACGTCGTCGTTGTTTCCATCTTCGTGAACCCCCTCCAGTTCGGCGAGGCCGCGGACCTGGAGCGCTACCCGCGGAACCTGGAGTCCGACCTCGACCTGCTGGAAGCCTGCGGGGCGGACATTGCGTTCGCGCCTCTGGCGGACGAGGTGTACCCCGGCGGCGAGCCGATGGTGCGGATCTCCTCGGGAGCGCTGGGCGCCAAATTCGAGGGAGCCTCGCGGCCGGGACATTTCGACGGCGCCCTCACCGTGGTCGCCAAGCTGCTGCACTACGGACTGCCTCCGGTGCCGGCGGACTACCGGGCGTACTTCGGGCAGAAGGATGCCCAGCAGCTGGCCTTGGTCCGCCGAATGGCCGCGGACCTGGACTTCCCCGTGGAGATCGTCGGGGTGCCGACGGTGCGGGATGCCGATGGACTTGCCCTCTCCAGCCGCAACCGTTTCCTCACTCCGGAGCAGCGCACCGCCGCGCTCGTGCTCCACCGCAGCCTGAGCTATCTGAAGGAGCAGGCGGACCGCCACGAGCCGCTGGACGTCGAGGGTGCATTGGCGATGATCCGCTCGGTTCTGCAGGTTGACCTGGACTATCTGGAGGTCGTCGATCCCGACAGCCTCGAGCCGCTGGCCTTCAACTGCCAGGACACGCCGTTCACCGGCGAAGCGCTGGCTTTGATCGCTGCGCGGGTCGGCGACGTGCGGCTGATCGACAACGTCAGGCTGGGCTGACCCGCTCAAATAGGCCGCTGCTGAACACACCCGGTACCCTTAAGTACCGTGACCACACATAATCCCCCCACCCCTTCCGCGGAACCAGTCGACGTTTCCGAGCAGATGCGCGTGCGCATGGACAAGCGCGCCAAGCTGCTTCAGGACGGGGCGGACCCCTATCCGGTCGGCGTCGAGCGCACGCACTCGCTGACCGAAATCAGGGAAAAGCATGGTCACCTCGAAGCGGACGAAACCACCGGCGACATCGTCGGTGTGGCCGGCCGCGTGGTCTTCGTACGCAACACCGGCAAGCTGTGCTTCGCGACGCTGCAGGAGGGCAACGGCACCCGGCTGCAGGCGATGCTGAGCCTCGCGAACGTGGGTGAGGAACAGTTGGCCGCCTGGAAGCACCTGGTGGATCTGGGTGACCATGTCTTCATCCGCGGCGAGGTCATCTCTTCCAGGCGTGGCGAGCTTTCTGTCATGGCCGAATCCTGGTCCATGGTCTCGAAGGCGCTGCGGCCGATGCCCGTGCTGCACGCGGACCTGAATGAGGAGACCCGGGTCCGGCAGCGCTACCTGGACCTGATGGTTCGCGACGAGGCGCGCCAGATGGTCTACACCCGCGCGTCGGTGATCCGGTCTATCCGCGAAACGCTGCACGGCCGCGGTTACGTCGAAGTCGAGACCCCGATACTGCAGCTCGTGCACGGCGGTGCCGCCGCGCGTCCATTCGAAACGCATTTGAATGCCTTCGACCAGAAAATGACACTGCGCATCGCCACGGAGCTTTACCTGAAGCGCGCCGTGGTTGGTGGCATCGACCGGGTATTCGAGATCGGCCGGATCTTCCGCAACGAAGGCGTTGATTCCACCCACAGCCCGGAATTCACCACGCTGGAAAGCTACGAGGCGTATGCCGATCAATTCGTCATGGCCGACCGCATGAAGGAAATGATCCTCAATGTGGCGGATGAACTGGGCACGCGAATCATCGAAACCGAGAACGGGACGATTGACCTTAACGGCGAATGGAAGTGGCTTGGAGTTTATCCGGGCCTCTCCGAAGCGGTTGGAATTGAAATCACGCCCGAAACCAGCGGTGCAGTGCTGCGCGAAATAGCCAGGAAGCATGGCCTGAAGGCGGAGCCCCAGTGGGACCGGCAGAAGCTGGTTATCGAACTGTTCGGGGAAATCGTCGAACCCCACCTGCTCCAGCCGACGTTCGTTTACGATTACCCGCCGGCTGCCCAGCCGCTGGCCCGCGCGCACCGGAGCGAACCGAATTTGATCGAGGCCTGGGACCTGATCATCGGCGGAATGGAACGCGGAACAGCCTTCACCGAACTGATCGATCCCGTCATCCAGCGCGAGCGGCTGACCGAGCAATCGCGCAAGGCTGCGTCCGGCGACCACGAGGCCATGCAGCTGGATGAGGACTTCCTGCGGGCCCTCGAGTACGGCGCGCCGCCCATGGGCGGCATCGGCCTGGGAATCGACCGGCTGGTCATGTTGTTTACCCAGACAGGGATCCGCGAGACGATCCTCTTCCCGCTGCTGAAACCGGAATTGGGTTAAGACGATGGAATATCTTTGGGTGCTGGCTCCGTCCACCGGCGTGGGCCTCATTTTCTACTTTGCCATGAAGGCAGTGTTCAACGCGGACCGGAGAGAACGCGAAGCATTGGCCGAGGCCGAGCGTGAAGCCGCGGGCGGAGCCGAATAGGGCAATAATCAGCATTTGGATTATGGGGTTGGCATTCTAGCCGGCCCCTTAATCTGTTAACTGGCCCTGCCGCGTCTTACCCGGCCGCCTGCGCCTCGGCTGAATCCACAAAGCCATTGCCGTATGTTGCGCGCAATTGCCTGATTAGGCAATAATCAAATTGGTTTCGGGGAGACCAGGGGGATTTCAGAAAGCTCAATATAAAGGAGCCACCGTGGCGCAGGAAGTAAAAGTAATTCTCGTTGACGATCTTGAAGGCGGGACTGCGGATGAAACGGTGCGTTTCTCCCTGGACGGCAACAATTTCGAAATCGATCTTTCCACCGAGCATGCACAGCAGCTCCGGGACGCCCTGCAGCCGTTCGTCGCGAAGGCCCGCAAGGCCCAGCCCCGCGGCGGCGCCAAGCTGAAGGCTGTCTCATCCAGCCGCACGCAGGATGCCTCGGCTGTCCGCGCCTGGGCCCGCGAAAACGGCTACACCGTCAGCGACCGCGGCCGAGTGCAGTCGGAAATTCTCGAAGCCTACCGCCGCGCACACGGAGCCTGAGCGGAACGTCACTGTTTGGGTGCGCATT
Source organism: Arthrobacter sp. Marseille-P9274 (assembly GCF_946892675.1). Classification (NCBI taxonomy): domain Bacteria; kingdom Bacillati; phylum Actinomycetota; class Actinomycetes; order Micrococcales; family Micrococcaceae; genus Arthrobacter; species Arthrobacter sp. Marseille-P9274. The sequence continues at coordinate 2,801,727 of NZ_CAMPOV010000001.1, read as the reverse complement.
ATCCCTTCGGCGAACAGGCATCCCAATCGGAGGATCGGCACGTAGCATCAAAGTACGCAGTAGCTAGGAGTGTGCGAGATGTTTGAGAGATTTACCGACCGTGCCCGTCGCGTTGTCGTGCTGGCTCAAGAAGAAGCCCGCATGCTCAACCACAACTACATCGGGACCGAACACATCCTCCTCGGGCTCATTCACGAGGGCGAGGGTGTGGCGGCAAAGGCGCTGGAATTCCTCGGCGTCTCGCTGAACGGCGTCCGCGAGCAGGTTCAGGAGATTATTGGCCAGGGCCAGCAGGCCCCCAGCGGCCATATCCCGTTCACGCCGCGTGCCAAGAAGGTCCTGGAGCTCTCGCTGCGGGAGGCCCTGCAGCTGGGGCACAACTACATCGGTACCGAGCACATCCTGCTCGGCCTCATCCGCGAGGGTGAAGGCGTTGCCACCCAGGTCCTGGTCAAGCTCGGCGCGGATCTGAACCGCGTGCGCCAGCAGGTCATCCAGCTGCTCTCCGGCTACCAGGGCAAGGAACCTGTGTCGGCCGGCGGGCAGCAGCAGGAGGGCGCACCGGCCGGTTCCGTGGTGCTCGACCAGTTCGGCCGCAACCTCACGCAGGCGGCGCGGGAATCCAAGCTGGATCCGGTGATCGGCCGCGAGCACGAGATGGAACGCGTCATGCAGGTCCTCTCGCGCCGCACCAAGAACAACCCGGTGCTGATCGGCGAGCCCGGTGTCGGTAAGACGGCCGTCGTCGAAGGCCTGGCACAGGCCATTGTGCGGGGCGATGTCCCGGAGACCATCCGCGATAAGCAGCTCTACACCCTGGACTTGGGCTCTCTGGTCGCGGGCTCCCGCTACCGCGGTGATTTCGAGGAGCGGCTGAAGAAGGTCCTCAAGGAAATCCGTACCCGCGGCGATATCATCCTCTTCATCGACGAGATCCACACCCTCGTTGGAGCGGGCGCGGCCGAAGGCGCGATCGACGCTGCATCGATCCTCAAGCCGATGCTGGCGCGCGGGGAACTGCAGACCATCGGTGCCACCACGCTGGATGAGTACCGCAAGCACATCGAGAAGGACGCGGCCCTTGAGCGGCGGTTCCAGCCGATCCAGGTCAACGAGCCTTCGGTGGACCATGCCGTGCTGATCCTCAAGGGCCTGCGCGACCGTTACGAGGCGCACCACCGGGTATCTATTACCGACGGTGCCCTGGACGCCGCTGCGCACTTGGCGCACCGCTACATCTCGGACCGTTTCCTGCCGGACAAGGCGATCGACCTGATCGACGAGGCCGGCGCCCGCCTGCGCATCCGCCGGATGACCGCGCCGCCGGAGCTGAAGGAAATCGATGAGAAGATTTCCGAGCTGAAGAAGCAGAAGGAATCTGCCATCGATGCCCAGGACTTCGAAGGTGCCGCTTCCCTGCGCGACAAGGAAAGCAAGCTGCAGAACGAGCGTGCAGCGAAGGAACGTGCCTGGAAGTCCGGCGACCTGGATGAAATCGCCGAGGTTGACGAAGACCTGATCGCAGAGGTGCTGGCCAATTCCACCGGCATCCCGGTGTTCAAGCTGACCGAGGAAGAGTCCAGCCGCCTGATGCACATGGAGGCCGAACTCCACAAGCGCGTCATCGGCCAGGACGAGGCCATCAAGGCCATCTCGCAGGCTATCCGCCGCACCCGTGCCGGCCTGAAGGACCCGAACCGCCCGTCCGGTTCCTTCATCTTCGCCGGCCCGACCGGTGTCGGAAAGACGGAGCTGGCCAAGGCGCTGGCGGAGTTCCTCTTCGGTGAAGAGGACGCCCTGATCACCCTTGACATGTCCGAGTACTCCGAGAAGCACACCGTTTCCCGGCTGTTCGGCGCACCTCCCGGCTATGTCGGCTACGAAGAAGGCGGCCAGCTGACCGAAAAGGTCCGCCGCCGTCCGTTCTCGGTGGTGCTGTTTGACGAGGTTGAGAAGGCCCACGCGGACCTGTTCAATTCGTTGCTGCAGATCCTCGAGGATGGCCGCCTGACGGACAGCCAGGGCCGGGTCGTGGACTTCAAGAACACCGTCATCATCATGACCACCAACCTTGGTACCCGCGACATCTCCAAGGGCGTCATGACGGGCTTCCAGTCCGGCACGGATACCAAGACCGGCTACGAGCGGATGCGTGCCCGGGTCCAGGATGAGCTTAAGCAGCACTTCCGCCCCGAGTTCCTCAACCGCGTGGACGATACGGTGGTGTTCCCGCAGCTGACCGAGGAAGAGATCGTTCAGATCGTTGACCTGTTCGTCACCCGCCTGCAGAAGCGCCTGGCGGAGAAGAACATGAAGATCGACCTGACGCCTGCTGCCAAGGTCCTGCTGGCCAACCGCGGCTACGATCCGACGATGGGTGCCCGCCCGCTGCGCCGGACCATCCAGCGGGAAGTCGAGGACCAGCTCTCGGAGAAGATTTTGTTCGGCGAGATCCACTCGGGCGAAATTATCCACGTGGATGTCGATGGCGAGGGCGACGGCGCAAAGCTGGTCTTCACCAGCACCGGTGCCCCCAAGGCCATCGAAGAAGCTCCGGAGACGCCTGCTCTGTCCCAGTAAGAAACATCTGGCTATTGCGTCAGCGAGGGTCCCGCCATACCGGCGGGGCCCTCGCTGCTGTTGGCGGGGTTTTTGGGGGTGTGGGGTGTGGGTTTGCGGTTTGGGGTGGGGGCGTGTAATGTTTTCTGAGCCGCCGCCGCGGGGCCGGGTTTTGTTCCGGTGGGTGTGCAGGTCGGCGAATTCCATTTCTTTTCCTGGTTTTGATGGTTTTGTGCTGTCGCGGGGTTTGGGTGGGGCGTGATGCCGGTGGGCGGATCGGGCCGGGAACGGCCGGTTTGCGAAGTGCCGGTGGATCGGGTAAGTTAGGAAAGTTGCTCCGGAGCGATGGAGGGCCTCTTGTGGGGGTTCTGCTGGTGCCGGGTGCTCCTGTTGTTTGAGAACTCAATAGTGTGCCAAGTTTGTTGATACCAATTGTTTTATTGGTTGAATTATTGTCGTGGTGTGCCACCCCCGTGGTGTGCTGCGATGTTTTTTAGCCTGGATTTGAATTTTGTGCATGCCTGGCCGCCAATTTTCCTTGGTGGCGGGTGTGTGTCTGTTTGAACATTAACGGAGAGTTTGATCCTGGCTCAGGACGAACGCTGGCGGCGTGCTTAACACATGCAAGTCGAACGATGATCCGGTGCTTGCACCGGGGATTAGTGGCGAACGGGTGAGTAACACGTGAGTAACCTGCCCTTGACTCTGGGATAAGCCTGGGAAACCGGGTCTAATACCGGATATGACTCTTCACCGCATGGTGGGGGGTGGAAAGATTTTTTGGTTTTGGATGGACTCGCGGCCTATCAGCTTGTTGGTGGGGTAATGGCCTACCAAGGCGACGACGGGTAGCCGGCCTGAGAGGGTGACCGGCCACACTGGGACTGAGACACGGCCCAGACTCCTACGGGAGGCAGCAGTGGGGAATATTGCACAATGGGCGCAAGCCTGATGCAGCGACGCCGCGTGAGGGATGACGGCCTTCGGGTTGTAAACCTCTTTCAGCAGGGAAGAAGCGGAAGTGACGGTACCTGCAGAAGAAGCGCCGGCTAACTACGTGCCAGCAGCCGCGGTAATACGTAGGGCGCAAGCGTTGTCCGGAATTATTGGGCGTAAAGAGCTCGTAGGCGGTTTGTCGCGTCTGCTGTGAAAGCCCGGGGCTCAACCCCGGGTCTGCAGTGGGTACGGGCAGACTGGAGTGCAGTAGGGGAGACTGGAATTCCTGGTGTAGCGGTGAAATGCGCAGATATCAGGAGGAACACCGATGGCGAAGGCAGGTCTCTGGGCTGTAACTGACGCTGAGGAGCGAAAGCATGGGGAGCGAACAGGATTAGATACCCTGGTAGTCCATGCCGTAAACGTTGGGCACTAGGTGTGGGGGACATTCCACGTTTTCCGCGCCGTAGCTAACGCATTAAGTGCCCCGCCTGGGGAGTACGGCCGCAAGGCTAAAACTCAAAGGAATTGACGGGGGCCCGCACAAGCGGCGGAGCATGCGGATTAATTCGATGCAACGCGAAGAACCTTACCAAGGCTTGACATGGGCCGGATCGCCGCAGAAATGCGGTTTCCCTTCGGGGCCGGTTCACAGGTGGTGCATGGTTGTCGTCAGCTCGTGTCGTGAGATGTTGGGTTAAGTCCCGCAACGAGCGCAACCCTCGTTCTATGTTGCCAGCGCGTGATGGCGGGGACTCATAGGAGACTGCCGGGGTCAACTCGGAGGAAGGTGGGGACGACGTCAAATCATCATGCCCCTTATGTCTTGGGCTTCACGCATGCTACAATGGCCGGTACAAAGGGTTGCGATACTGTGAGGTGGAGCTAATCCCAAAAAGCCGGTCTCAGTTCGGATTGAGGTCTGCAACTCGACCTCATGAAGTCGGAGTCGCTAGTAATCGCAGATCAGCAACGCTGCGGTGAATACGTTCCCGGGCCTTGTACACACCGCCCGTCAAGTCACGAAAGTTGGTAACACCCGAAGCCGGTGGCCTAACCCCTTGCGGGAGGGAGCCGTCGAAGGTGGGACCGGCGATTGGGACTAAGTCGTAACAAGGTAGCCGTACCGGAAGGTGCGGCTGGATCACCTCCTTTCTAAGGAGCGCCTCGGATCTTTTGCGTGCCGGTCTGTGTGCCGGTGGCGGGGGTCTGCAGGAGAGCCCGTTGCGGATGCGTTTGTCATCCGGCGGGTGCTCGAGGGTGGAATATCAGCGGATAGGCGGCCCTGTTGTGGTCTGTTGGGTGTGAGTACGGTGCCTTCTTTTTTTCGTAAAGAGGGGGTGCGGGGAAAGCGCGCCGGCGGGCTGCGGGGGTTGTTGTTTGGCACACTGTTGGGTTTTGAGGCAACAGGGCCGGTTCCTTTTTTGGGGGGCCGGTGTCTGGTTGTTTCGGTTTTCCTGCATGTCCTGGTCCGGGTTTGTGTCGTGGTGTTTGTGCCGCGGGGCGGGTTCCGGGGGAGGGGTGTGACGGGGTTGTTGTTTGAGAACTACATAGTGGACGCGAGCATCTTATAAATGACGCAATTTTTGTGAACCTGGATCTTTGGGTCCGTGGTTCTCTCGAGAATGCTGATTTGATCTTTGTGGTCAAGTTTTTAAGAGCACACGGTGGATGCCTTGGCATCAGGAGCCGAAGAAGGACGTGGGAATCTGCGAAAAGCCTGGGGGAGTCGATAACCGGACCGTGATCCCAGGATGTCCGAATGGGGAAACCCCGCCCGGCGCGCGAGTGACCGGGTGACCCGCATCTGAACACATAGGGTGCGTGGAGGGAACGCGGGGAAGTGAAACATCTCAGTACCCGCAGGAAGAGAAAACAATAGTGATTCCGTTAGTAGTGGCGAGCGAACGCGGACGAGGCCAAACCGGTCCATGTGTGATAGCCGGCGGGCGTTGCATGGCCGGGGTTGCGGGACTTTCCGTTGCTGTTCTGCCGGACAGCTGAAGTGAGTGCGGGTGCATAGGTGAACGGTCTTGAAAGGCCGGCCGGAGAAGGTGTTAGCCCTGTAACCGTAATGTATGCCGCCGCTTGGAGAGGATCCCAAGTAGCACGGGGCCCGAGAAATCCCGTGCGAATCTGCCAGGACCACCTGGTAAGCCTGAATACTACCTGATGACCGATAGCGGACAAGTACCGTGAGGGAAAGGTGAAAAGTACCCCGGGAGGGGAGTGAAACAGTACCTGAAACCGTGTGCTTACAATCCGTCGGAGCAGTCTTGTTACTGTGACGGCGTGCCTTTTGAAGAATGAGCCTGCGAGTTAGTGTTACGTCGCGAGGTTAACCCGTGGGGGGAAGCCGTAGCGAAAGCGAGTCTGAACAGGGCGATGCAGTGGCGTGATCTAGACCCGAAGCGGAGTGATCTACCCATGGCCAGGTTGAAGCGACGGTAAGACGTCGTGGAGGACCGAACCCACTTCAGTTGAAAATGGAGGGGATGAGCTGTGGGTAGGGGTGAAAGGCCAATCAAACTCCGTGATAGCTGGTTCTCCCCGAAATGCATTTAGGTGCAGCGTTGCGTGTTTCTTGCCGGAGGTAGAGCTACTGGATGGCCGATGGGCCCTACAAGGTTACTGACGTCAGCCAAACTCCGAATGCCGGTAAGTCAGAGCGCAGCAGTGAGACTGTGGGGGATAAGCTTCATAGTCGAGAGGGAAACAGCCCAGACCACCAACTAAGGCCCCTAAGCGTGTGCTAAGTGGGAAAGGATGTGGAGTTGCCCAGACAACCAGGAGGTTGGCTTAGAAGCAGCCACCCTTGAAAGAGTGCGTAATAGCTCACTGGTCAAGTGATTCCGCGCCGACAATGTAGCGGGGCTCAAGTACACCGCCGAAGTTGTGGCATCCGCGTATTTTTCCAAGCCTTCGTGGTTCAGGAGCGTGGATGGGTAGGGGAGCGTCGTGTGGGCGGTGAAGCCGCGGTGTAAACCAGTGGTGGAGCCTACACGAGTGAGAATGCAGGCATGAGTAGCGAAAGACGGGTGGGAAACCCGTCCGCCGAATGATCAAGGGTTCCAGGGTCAAGCTAATCTGCCCTGGGTAAGTCGGGACCTAAGGCGAGGCCGACAGGCGTAGTCGATGGACAACGGGTTGATATTCCCGTACCGGCGAAAAACCGCCAATACCGAGCCGGTGATACTAACCGCCCAAACCGTGCATGTGTGCCCTTCGGGGCCGGTGTGTGCGGGGCGCGCGGGACCTGATCCGGGGAGGTAAGCGTATTAACAGGTGTGACGCAGGAAGGTAGCCAGGCCGGGCGATGGTTGTCCCGGTCCAAGGGTGTAGGGCGAACGGTAGGCAAATCCGCCGTTCATAAGCCTGAGACCTGACGGGACCCCCGTACGGGGGGATCTGGTGATCCTATGCTGCCGAGAAAAGCATCGACGCGAGGTTTTAGCCGCCCGTACCCCAAACCGACACAGGTGATCAGGTAGAGAATACCAAGGCGATCGAGAGAATTATGGTTAAGGAACTCGGCAAAATGCCCCCGTAACTTCGGGAGAAGGGGGGCCCCAACCTTGAACCGCCCGCGCGGCGGGGAGGGGATCGGGGCCGCAGAGACCAGGGGGAAGCGACTGTTTACTAAAAACACAGGTCCGTGCGAAGTCGCAAGACGAGGTATACGGACTGACTCCTGCCCGGTGCTGGAAGGTTAAGAGGACCGGTTAGCCCCTTTGGGGCGAAGCTGGGAATTTAAGCCCCAGTAAACGGCGGTGGTAACTATAACCATCCTAAGGTAGCGAAATTCCTTGTCGGGTAAGTTCCGACCTGCACGAATGGAGTAACGACTTCCCCGCTGTCTCAACCATAAACTCGGCGAAATTGCACTACGAGTAAAGATGCTCGTTACGCGCAGCAGGACGGAAAGACCCCGAGACCTTTACTATAGTTTGGTATTGGTGTTCGGTGTGGCTTGTGTAGGATAGGTGGGAGACTGTGAAACCCGGACGCCAGTTCGGGCGGAGTCATCGTTGAAATACCACTCTGGTCACTCTGGACATCTAACTTCGGCCCGTAATCCGGGTCAGGGACAGTGCCTGATGGGTAGTTTAACTGGGGCGGTTGCCTCCTAAAGAGTAACGGAGGCGCCCAAAGGTTCCCTCAGCCTGGTTGGCAATCAGGTGGCGAGTGTAAGTGCACAAGGGAGCTTGACTGTGAGAGAGACATCTCGAGCAGGGACGAAAGTCGGGACTAGTGATCCGGCGGCACATTGTGGAATGGCCGTCGCTCAACGGATAAAAGGTACCTCGGGGATAACAGGCTGATCTTGCCCAAGAGTCCATATCGACGGCATGGTTTGGCACCTCGATGTCGGCTCGTCGCATCCTGGGGCTGGAGTAGGTCCCAAGGGTTGGGCTGTTCGCCCATTAAAGCGGTACGCGAGCTGGGTTTAGAACGTCGTGAGACAGTTCGGTCCCTATCCGCTGCGCGCGCAGGAAATTTGAGAAGGTCTGTCCTTAGTACGAGAGGACCGGGACGGACGAACCTCTGGTGTGTCAGTTGTACTGCCAAGTGCACCGCTGATTAGCTACGTTCGGATTGGATAACCGCTGAAAGCATCTAAGCGGGAAGCCGGCTTCAAGATGAGATTTCCATCCCCGCAAGGGGGAGAGGCCCCCAGCCAGACCACTGGGTTGATAGGCCGGATGTGGAAGCAGGGACTAACGACCTGTGAAGCTGACCGGTACTAATAGGCCGATAACTTACACCACACTAAACAATGAGTGCTACGCGTCCGCTATGTGGTTCCCAGACAACAACCGTCGTCCAGGGAAAACACCATAATTGAATAACGTCCAGTCACCACGCAGGTACTGGCCGTAACCCGAACACTTCACACCCCCGGCAACCACCAGGGGGGCGTGAGAAAGAGTTACGGCGGTCATAGCGCGGGGGAAACGCCCGGTCCCATTCCGAACCCGGAAGCTAAGACCCGCAGCGCCGATGGTACTGCACCCGGGAGGGTGTGGGAGAGTAGGTCACCGCCGGACACAACCACCACGATGAGGGGCACCGCCAACGACGGCGGCGCCCCTCACCGCTTTAACCACCCCACACCACACAAGCCACACCACCCCGGGCTCCCGCCGCACCCGCCGGCCGGAGCCCACCGCCATTTAACGGGCCCGCTGTGCGACTGTCGGACGCGTTCAGCCGGTCCTGCGGCTAGGGTTACGTCATGGCGTCTTCCCTGTTTTCCCATGCTCCAGAGCCTTCCGACCCCGGCAAGCCGGCGGCACCGATCATTTGCGAGGTGTCCGTTCCACACCCGCGGGAGCAGGCCTTCGAAGGCTTCACCGAGCTGATCCATCTTTGGTGGCCGATAGATGACTACGGCGTATTCGGGGAGGGATCGCATCTTGAGTTCGAGGGGCGGGTGCTGGCAGAGACCTCCGACCGGGACGAGGTCGAGATCTGGGCGGACATCCTGGAGTGGCAGCTTGGCGCGCTGATCCAGCTCTCCTGGCATCGGGGCTCCGGCCCGTCGGCAGCCAGCCGGCTTGAGGTGGCGTTTGAAGCGGACGGGCCCGAAAGTTCTACCGTCCGGCTGGTCCATTCCGGGTGGGAGAATGTCCCGGCTGGCGGAGCTGCACGTGAGGAGTACGCCGGCGAGTGGCCGGAGATTCTGGCGAAGTATGCTCGTTTCATGGGTGGCATACGCTCCAGTGTGCGGACGATCCCGCCGGGTCCCTGAGCCGTCGGGGCAGGCAGGCAAGGAGCTGCGTCGCCGTGCGGAGCCAGGGCGTCCGCGAAAGCGGCAGGGCGCCGTCGTCGTTATTGATGAGGACTTGGGCGAGGAGGCCATGTATTTCATGAGCGAGTTGATGATTGAGTCGCTGCGGGCGGCGTTGCCGGCGGAACGCTTCAGCACGAGCGAGGATGTACTTGCGTCCTACGCGGTGGACCAGGGGCCTGTGCTGGATCGCTGGCTGCCCGCGGCCGTGGTCTGGGCCGAAAGTATCGAGGATGTCCAGGCTGTGATGCGGCTGGCGGATCGGCATGGTGTTCCGGTAGTGTGCCGCGGTGCGGGAACCGGCCTTTCCGGCGGGGCGCACGCGACTTCTGGCTCCGTGGTCCTGAGTCTCGAGCGGATGAACCGGATTCTGGAGATCCACCCGGAGGACGAGGTAGCGCGGGTCGAGCCGGGGGTGATCAACGCAGACTTGAATGCGGCGGCAGCCAAGCACGGCCTGATGTATGCCCCGGACCCGGCCAGCTACAAGCTGTCCACGATCGGCGGCAACATCGCTACGAATGCTGGCGGCTTGCGATGCGCCAAGTACGGGGTGACCAGAGAATCCGTGCTTGGACTGGACGTTGTCCTTGCCGATGGCTCGCTGATCAGCACGGGGCGACGGACCTTCAAAGGGGTCGCGGGATACGATCTGACCGGGCTGTTTGTGGGTTCGGAGGGGACACTGGGCGTGGTGGTCGGGGCAACCCTCCGCCTCCGCTATCTGCCAACGGATGTGCAGACGATCGCGGCGTTCTTCCCCGAAGTGACCACGGCCGCCGCGGGAGTGCTGGCGGTCGGGAAGGCGCGGGTGCAGCCGTCGATCATGGAACTGCTCGACGGCCACACCTTAGCCCAGCTGGACCAGGACCAGGGATCGGACCTGCGCCGGCGCGGCGGGGCTCTGCTGCTGATCCAGACAGATGGATACGGCGCCGGGGCCGAAGCAGCGATCATCCGCAGCGTGCTCGCGGAGCTGGGGGCCACGGTGACGGCCGAGATCAGCGAGGAGGCAGTGCAGCTGGTGGAACTGCGGCGGCACAGCCGCGGCTCGGAGATCGACGACGTATTCCGCGTCGGCGAGGACGTGGCGGTACCCCGATCGCAGCTGGTGCACTATATCGCCGAGCTGGAACGGATCGCAGCCGAGCGGGGCGTCGGGCTGAAAGTGGTGGCGCACGCCGGCGACGGCAACCTGCATCCTATGTTCTGGGTGCCGGCGGGGCAGTCGGAGAAGATCCCGGTCCTGGACGCAGCGCTGGACGAATCGATCGAAGTCGGATTGCGGCTCGGCGGGACGATCACCGGGGAGCATGGCGTGGGGCAGTACAAGCTGCGGTGGCTGCCGCTGGAGCAGCGCGAGGAGGTGCTCGAATTGCAGCGCGGAATCAAAAAACTATTCGATCCGAAGGACTTGCTGAACCCGGGCAAGGCGTTGCCGGGGCGGGTGGAACCCCAGGTTTCCTGATGGGCCGGCGGGCGGCGACGCCTGACGGCTGTCGCCGTCGTCGTTAGCGCGTAGGCTGGGAAAGTGCGGAAAGAGACTCTGTGGGAAGCCCAGAAGCGTAAGAACCCGGGCCATTCAGCATGGTACATCCAGCGGTTCGAGGCGATGCGTTCGGAAGGCATGGACCTCCATGGCGAGGCGCGCATGATTGATGCGATGGCCGGCCGGGGAAGCCGGATACTCGACGCCGGGTGCGGTCCGGGACGGCTGGGCGGCGAGCTCGCCGGTCGCGGGCACGACGTGGTCGGGGTCGACGTCGATCCGGAGCTGATCGCGGCGGCCGGCAAGGACCATCCCGAGGTGCGGTGGCTGGTGGGAGACCTGGCCGAGCTGGATCTGCAGGCCCAGGGCATCGCGGAGCCATTCGACCTGATCATCAGCGCCGGGAACGTGCTGACGTTCCTGGCCCCCGGCACGGCGCCCGAGGTCCTGGTGCGGCTGGCACGTCACCTGGCGCCCGCCGGGCGGCTGGTGACTGGTTTCGGCGCGGGCCGGGGCTATGAATTCGAGGTCTTTTTGAAGGACGCCGCGGGTGCCGGGCTCGCCGTGGACCACCTGTTTTCCACGTGGGACCTGCGGCCGTTTTCACCGTCGTCGGACTTCCTCGTGGCGGTCTTCAGCCGGGCAAGCTAGGAGCGCTATTCGGCGTCGTCGTAGTCGGCCAGGCCGGGACCGGCCGCCCCGGGGTCGAGGATGATGGCGGCTTCATCCCGCCGGTGCCGCAGCACGTCGTCCAGGTAGGCCTGCAGCGCTTCAGCGAGCGGCACGTTGCGGTGCTGCGCCTCGGAGATGTACCAGCGGTGCTCGAGTACCTGGTGGACCACTTCGGCCGGTTCGAGTTTTCCTGAAAGTTCGCGCGGGATGGACTTCACGATGGGCTCGAAGACGTGGGTGACCCACTCGTGGGCCGCCAGCTCCTCATCCTGCGCAGTGCTGGTGTCCGTCCGGTAGGCATCGATGTCGTTGAGCAGCCTGCGCGCCTGGTTCTCCTGCACGTCAAGGCCCGTCAGCCGCAGCAGCCGCCGCTGGTGGTGTCCGGCGTCGACGACTTTCGGCTGGAGCTGCACCTCGGACCGGCCCGGGGCGGTCAGGATGGAGTACTCCTCCACATCGAATCCGAGCTCGTTGAGCCTGCGGATGCGGGCGTTGATCCGCCAACGCTGGCCGAACTCGAAGGACTCCCGCTCGGTCAGCGCGGCCCAGAGATTCCGGTAGCTTTCGATGATGCGTTCGCTGACGGCAATCGGGTCCACGGCCTCCTCGACCAGGCCGCCCTCGATGAGGTCCATCAGCTCGCCGGCAATGTTGACCCGGCCGACCTCCAGGTCATATTCGCGCTGCCCTTTGGAGAGCTCGGGATAGAGCTCGCCGGTTTCCGCGTCCACCAGGTAGGCGGCGAAGGCGCCGGCGTCCCGGCGGAAGAGCGTGTTGGACAGGGAGACGTCGCCCCAGTAGAAACCGAGCAGATGCAGCCGCACCAGCAGCAGGGCCTGGGCATCGATCAGCCGCGTCAGGGTGGCGCGGCGAAGGGTCTGGGAGAACACGGCCCGGTACGGCATGGAAAAGCGAAGGTGGCGAGTGACCAGCGCCGGCTTGAGGTCCTCGCCGGCGGAATTGCGCCGCCCGGCGACGATCGCCAGCGGTTCCACGCAGGGCACGGCCAGCCTCTGCAGCTTGCGCAGCATGTGGTACTCATGGCGCGCCACATGCTCGCTGGTTTCCTTCACTGCAATGACGGAGCCGCCCAGGTGCGCGAACCGGACCACATGCCGCGAAATGCCGCGCGGAAGAGCAGCCAGGTTGTGCACCGGCCACTCTTCCAGCGCCACATGCCACGGCAGGTCAAGGAGCTCCTCGTCCGTCGTGGCGGACGTGATGCTCAGGGGACCCAGCCGCGCCGCTTCTGAAGGCCCGCTGCGCCGCGGCAGCTTGCCCATCTGGCGGAAGTCCGTGGGTTCGTTCTGCCAGTTGGCGTCCATGGGCATCCCGGCTCCGGCCAGGCGTCAGGCCTGGCCGCTCGTCTCCACGGTCCGCTCCAGATCCGCCAGCGACGCCTGAGGCGTGGCCGGATCGTGGCCGCCGAGCCGCAGACCGGTCTGCGAGTCGAACAGGTGGACATGGCCCGGCTTGGGCCGGACGAACACCGTGGTGCCGGCGGTCGGAGGCCGCCTGCCGTCGGTTCGTCCGGTGATGTCGTGCCGCACCCCGTCGATCGTGGTGTGTCCGTAGACGTAGGCGTCGGCGCCGAGTTCCTCGACCACGTCGACGGCGACCTCGAGCCCCTGGCCGTCCTCGGCGCGTTCCAGGTCCTCGGGGCGCACGCCCAGGGAAACGGTCTTGCCGTGGGCTTCGCCGAGCACGTTCCGCGGTACCGGGTAGACGGCCCCGCCGAACTGCACGCCGCCCTCGGTCACGGGCAGTTGCAGCAGGTTCATGGCCGGCGAGCCGATGAACCCGGCCACAAACACGTTTGCCGGCTGGTCGTAGAGGTTGCGCGGGGTGTCGACCTGCTGCAGGATCCCGTCCTTGAGGACGGCCACCCGGTCACCCATGGTCATGGCCTCGACCTGGTCGTGGGTGACGTAGACCGTGGTGACGCCGAGGCGGCGGGTCAGCGAGGCGATCTGCGTGCGGGTCTGGACACGAAGCTTCGCGTCAAGGTTGGACAGCGGCTCGTCCATCAGGAACACCTGCGGGGACCGCACGATCGCGCGACCCATGGCGACGCGCTGGCGCTGGCCGCCGGAGAGCGCCTTGGGCTTGCGGTCCAGGTACGGCTCAAGGTCCAGCAGTCTGGCCGCTTCCTCGACCCGGCGGCGGCGCTCGTCCTTGTCGATGCCGGCGATCTTGAGCGCGAAGCCCATGTTGTCCGCGACGGACATGTGCGGGTAGAGCGCGTAGTTCTGGAACACCATGGCGATGTCCCGGTCCTTCGGCGGTACATCGGTGACCTCGCGGTCGCCGATCAGGATCCGGCCTCCGTTGACGTCTTCGAGGCCCGCAAGCATGCGCAGCGAGGTGGATTTTCCGCAGCCGGACGGGCCCACCAGGACCAGGAACTCGCCGTCGGCGATCTCCAGGTTCAGCGCGTCCACCGCCGGTTTTTCCGTTCCCGGGTACAACCGGGTAGCACGATCGAACGTTACCGTTGCCATGTCGTTTCCCTTCACGGGCAGGTACGTGCCCGACGATCCGTGGTGAAGTGGTAATTCAGTTGTGTGTGCTCAGTATTGCACGCCGGATTCAACGGCGGTACGGCGCAGCTCGGACAGGGCCTCCAGTACACGGGTGAAATCCTCTGGGGAACCCACCCGGTGGGCGGCCCGGGAGGTGCCCGGTCCGATACGGATGCCGAGGTCCTGAGGGCCCAGGGCCCCGATGGCGTCCTCGTCCGTGACATCGTCGCCGGCAAAGACTACCGCCGTGGCGCCGGTGACCCCGCGCAGCAATTCGATGCCCTGTCCCTTGTCCGAGCTGATCACGGAAGTTTCCAGCACCCGCTTGCCGTCCTTCAGATGCACTCCGGCGATGGCGGTCAATTGTTTCCGCGCGCTCTCGGTGGCGGCAAGGGCCACGTCGTCGTCCGCCGTACGGGTGTGGAGCACGACGCCGGCAGGCTTGGCTTCCAGCCGGGTGCCGGGGTGGGTCGCAACAACGCTTTCGACGACGGCGGTCGCCTCCCGCAGCGCCAGCGCCTGGGCGTCATCGAGGGTCAGGGCGGGACTGTCCGGTCCGGTGAAGACTTCGGCGCCGTGGGAGCCGATCAGCAGCGTTTCCTCGCCGGGCGAGGCGACGACCCGGAGGCTGTCCAGAGCGCGCCCGGAAATGAAGGCGGTGTAGGTCCGGGGTAGGGCGGCGAGTTCCTGCACTGCGGCGGCGGATCCCGGCAGGGGGCGGGCATGCTCGGCGCGTTCGACGATCGGGGCGAGGGTGCCATCGAAGTCCAGTGCGACCAGCAGCCGCTGGGTTCGGCTGACCGACCGCAGCGCTTCCAGCAGCTCCGGGGCGAGTCCGTCGTTCACTGTTCTTCTCCCTCGGGCTCTGCCCCGGGTCCGGCCTGCAAGGCTCGCAGGAAGCTTTGCGACCAATGTTCGACGTCGTTCTGCAGCACCTGCCGGCGCATGGTCCGCATCCGCCGGGTCGCTTCGCCGGGGGAGATGTTGATTGCCCGCATCACGGCATCCTTGAGTCCGTCGATATCGTGCGGGTTCACCAGGAGAGCCTGTTTCAGGTGGTCGGCCGCCCCGGCAAATTCGCTCAATACCAGTGCGCCGTTGACCCCCGTGCGGGAGGCCACGTACTCCTTTGCCACCAGGTTCATGCCGTCGCGCAGGGCGGTCACGAGCATGACATCGGCGGCGAGGTACAGGGCCACCATTTCTTCCTTCGGGTAGCTATGGTGCAGGTACCGGATGGCCGTATTGCTGAGCGTGTCGTACGTCCCGTTGATCCGGCCGACGGAGGCTTCGATTTCCTCGCGCAGCAGGCGGTAGGACTCCACCCGCTCGCGGCTGGGACTGGCGACCTGGATCAGAGCCGCGTCCTCGACCGTGACCTGGCCGTCCTCAAGGAGCTCGCCGTAGGCCTTGATCCTGTGCCCGATGCCTTTGGTGTAGTCCAGCCGGTCTACGCCGAGCAGTACGGTCTTGGGATTGCCGAGCTCTTCGCGGATCTGCCGAGCGCGTTCGATGACGTCGGGACGGTGGGCCAGCTCGTTGATCTGGGCCACGTCGATGGAGATCGGGAAGGCGCCGGCCCGGCAGATGCGGGTGCCGGATTCCGACTTGATATTTACGTGCTGGGATTTGATGGGATGGCCAGTAAAGCGGCGGACGCAGCGCAGGAAGTTGCTTGAGTCGCTGGGCCGCTGGAAACCCAGGAGATCAGCTCCGAGCAGGCCCTCGATCACTTGGCGGCGCCACGGCAGCTGCGCGAATATCTCCAGCGGCGGGAACGGGATGTGGTTGAAGAAGCCGATTTTCAGGTCCGGGCGCTGTTCGCGCAGCAGTTTGGGAACCAGCTGCAGCTGGTAGTCCTGCACCCAGACGGTGGCGCCGTCGGCCGCGACCTTTGCGGTGGCATCCGCGAACCGCTGGTTGACCCTCTTGTAGCACTCCCACCAGGTCCGGTGGAACTCCGGCGGGGCGATGACGTCATGGTAGAGCGGCCACAGCGTCGCGTTGGAAAACCCCTCATAGTAGAGTTCGACGTCGTCGTCGCTCATGGGAATGGGTACCAGGCGCATGTCGTCGTGGTCGAACGGGTCAAGTACCTCATTGGCGGACCCGGGCCAGCCGATCCAGGCTCCATCGGTCTTGGCCATCACCGGGGCGAGTGCGGTTACGAGGCCGCCGGGCGAACGGCGCCAGGAGGTGCCGCCGTCGTCCTCCTGCACGCGGTCCACCGGCAGTCGGTTGGAGACTACGATGAAGTCGTATTGCCCGTAGTCAGAGCCCTCCGGTTCCGCGTCCAATGATGTTGGCTTAGTAACCATATGACTCTCCTGCTAGTTGTGAATCCTGCCATTGACTCTATAAGACCGGAACCAACGGCAGACTCCGGTGCGTTAATTAACAATGGAACCGCCGGCACGCTGCGCGGTACCGTTAGACCGTTGTAGTTTCAACAAAACTGTCCCAGAGGGCGGCCGCCACGGTGCCCGAAGACCGAAAGACTTGAGGACTTATGGCAAGCCAGAACACACCGAGGCCCACCAAGGCCGAGCGCACCGCGGAGGCACGCGAAAAAGCCCGCCAGATGCGTGAGGCCGAGCAGCGGAAGCAGAAGCGCAATTCGCTGCTGGTGCGCTGGGGTGTTGTGGCCGCAGTCGTGGCGATCGTGGCGATCATCGCCGTCGTTGTCGCCACCAACCAGCGCGGCGACTTCCCCGACGCAGGCTCCACGCCCGCACACGGCAACAAGTACGGCGGGATCACGCTGACGTCCAGCACCGAACTGGCCGCCACCGATGCCGCCACGGTGGACTCGACCACGGTGGATCCGGAGGCCAAACCCCCGGCCGTGCCCAGCGGCGTCGCCGCAGCGCCCAAGGGCGATCCCGCGCAGATCGTGGTCTATGTAGACGCGGCCTGCAGCCACTGCGCCGAGTTCGAAGCCGCCTATGCGGACCAGCTCAAGACGTGGCTCGACAACGGAGATGCCACGGTTGAGTACCGTGCCGTAGCCTTCCTGGACCAGCCGGCCACCGGAAACTACTCCTCCCGCGGGGCCAACGCGATGGCCTGCGTCGCCAACACCTCGCCCAAGAGCTTCCTGCCCTTCGTGGAAGCCATCTTCGAGCGCCAGGTTCCGACCGGCATGGACAGCGACGAACTGGCCAGCCTTGCCTCCGAGGTCGGGGCGGGCGGCGCCGAGAGCTGCATCCAGGACGGCACCTACCGCCCGTATGCCAAGCACGCCGACGCGCTCGCCCGCGCCGAGGGTGTCGGCGGCACGCCGGCCGTCTATGTCGACGGCAAGGTGTGGGACAACACCGGCGACTTCGTCGAGTTCGCCCAGCCGATCCTGGATGCCCGCGCGTAACCAGGCACGCGTCCCGGGCGGGCGCCGCGGTTTCACGCCGGGCGCCCGCCTGGGCTAACCTTATCTAGCTGGTTTGTTCCAGCGCCGCTGGTTCACCGCCAGCCCGCCTCCTTAGCTCAGTTGGCCAGAGCACCTGTCTTGTAAACAGGGGGTCGCCGGTTCGAATCCGGCAGGGGGCTCCACCAAGCCTTGAGCCGCGGCTGCCGGCGACGGATCGACACAACCACCACCGTGAGCGCGGCGGCGATGGTGACCGCGGCTACTAGAGTCTCCATGTCCTGATCCTGACTAACTAGGGTGTGGCGTGAGCATCTTCCGGAGACGATAGCCCAGACGATCAAACCGGTGCCGGGACGGCGATGCCGACAACTACGAAAACTTCCATGGCGACTCCTGTCGGTGCTCCTGCACTAGGACTTATGTGTCCGGCGATTATCCATTCGGTACCCGTTGGTTAAGCCGGACGTGCAAGAATCGCTGGCATGGTCGAGGATGAGCAGCAGACAAGGGACAGGTGATGATCCTCGAGTCCCTGTTGCGCGCGATGGATCGGCGCGACGAGGTCTTTCAGGTGATTGAGGATTCAGAGGACATGGCCGAAGCAATGCGTCGCGTGGGTGAGCTGCTGGGTGTGGGCGAAGTGCGCAGCCGGGCCGTCCTTGACTTGGTCTGGGCGGCATGCTGGTCCTCGCCGCCATCTGGGGGTTTGGAGTGGTGGCAGGCTCCCTGTAGCCGGGTTCGTTCTACGCTGGAGAAGTGATGGCAGTCGTGACCTTGGCCGTGCGCGTACTGCTCATCCTTGCCACCGCCATTTCACACCCGTTCCGTCCGCGGCGCGCCGGTGATCCCATCGGCCCCGCGCGCTGCTGAGCTGAGTGTCATCGGGTGGCTGTGCGTCCTGGCCGGCGCTACCATGTTCTTCGGCGGGTAGGGCTCACACGACCAGGCAGGGGCGGGCGTCAAATAGGAACGACCTCTTCGGAATCCCCGTGTGGTGCCGTGAAGTAAACCATGTAGTCGCCGAGCTCGTCTTGGAGCACCGGGACGAACCCAAAGGTCTCCCAGTATGACCGCAGCTGCGCCTTGGCAGCCTCGTGCTCCGGGGTTCCCTCCTCGGGTCCGTCGTCTTCGAGCAGGGGTGAAGCGCGCAAGGCAACGAGGGCGACGCTGCGGCCAATGGTGGCCAGGACGGCCCACAACACATGGTGGCCGAGCCATTGTCCCCGGTAGTCCGGGTTGATCAGCAGGCTGGAGAGGATCATGAGATCCCCGCCGAGATCCTTCAGGCCGGCCTCGTCCAGGAGATCGGGGCGCATGACCCCGAGGAGTTCACCGAACGATGCGAGCTCCTGGTCGACGGCATCGAGGGTGTGGAACAGATCGATGCGCCCGGCCTTCAGGATCGTGTAGATGACAGCCGAGCCGACGCTGTGCTCTTCGCCGTCGCTGTCATCATCCGGAAAGACCGTGGCGTGGATGTCGATGTGCCACTCGAGCGGGTAGGTCTCCGGCGATTCCCGGGCGTCGGGCATTCCCAGGTACGACAGCCGGTAGGACAAGGTCAGGTACTCAGGATCGACGACGATCATTGCTACCCCGCTTCTACAGAGTGCCGTTCTGGTGCCAAAGTCTAGGGGAGGGGCCGGCGCAAGCAAAGCTGCATTCTCGGTTCATCCCCAGAGATGACTCGACCCGCGGATCGATTCGGTTGGCCCTCACCTCTCGGGTTTAGGAGCCGCCTGAATGTCTCCGCCGCAGGACGCGACCTTAACCTCTTGGCGCTCTGCTGCCGCTTCTCCCGGCGGCGCCGCGGTGACCCGCTGGGCCTGGTCCTGATCGCGCTGCTCACCATCGGAGGGGCCGTCCTTCCCGCCGGAATCATCGCGTTCGCCGCTGGCCGATGGCAGCCGGGACTCGTCATCCTGTTGACCCACGGCGCCATCAGTGCCCGTCACCGGAGCTGCCGCTGAGAGCGCCGGCATGGTAGGCGTGATGTGCCTCTCGCCGAGGCCGCAGAATCCGGGATCGCCTGACACGCCGAAGCAATGGGTCGTTTTTCTGATTAAACGTGCTATATCAGCGCCTCTACACTTACACTTGCTGACCATGGGGAAAGTACTTAAACCATTCACAGCGCTCGCGGTCCTGATCATCCTGCTCTTTTCGGGGCTCAGCCCCGCAGCGGCCATTACCAGGAGTTCCACGGATCCGGTGGTCAAGGAGATCCTGGCGCAGGTGAACAAGTACCGCGCCGAGAACGGACTTTCCCGCGTGGTGTGGAACCAGAGCATCGCCAACGTGGCACAGGAATGGTCCGAGGTGCAGAACACCCGCATCAATAAGGGCACCTACAGCCTGGAAACGATCCACCGCTCCGGCTACGGCACCCAGCAGATTCCCGCTGGCTTCGACTACGGCACGGAAATCATCGCCTACAACACCACGCCCAAGGCGATTGTCGACTGGTGGATGAGTTCCCCGGTCCACCGCTCGATCGTGTTGAGCCCGAAGGCGACCGACATCGGGATCGGCTACATGCAAACGACGAAGGCCGGCTGGTACGGCCAGTACTTCGCGGTGGCCAATGTCGCCGGGTATCCGACCACACGAAGCAGCCTTCCGCCGCATCCCGGCGGCGGCCAGAGTGCCAGCGGGGGGAGCATCAGTCAGGGCGACATCGCGGCGGTGGATTCCACCGGCAACCTCTACGTTTACCCCTCCGCGGGCGGCGGAGACCTGTGGCAGCGCACCTACGTCTCCGGCGGCTGGCAGGGCGCCATGGAGGTCGAAACCGTGGACTGGAACTCCGACGGTGTCCAGGACATCGTGGCCAAATGGAGCAACGGGCGCCTCACCGTCAACTACGGGCGTTCTGCCGGCGGCTTCGATGCCGCCTTCACCATCGGATCCAGTGGCTGGGCCGGTTATGACATTCTGGTGACGGACTGGAAGCAGGCCGATTCGTATCCGGGGATCGTCGCCAAGAACACCGCGAACGGGCGGCTGTACTATTACGCCAACCCGTCCGGTACCAGACACGGGGCGCGGAAGCAGATCGGCACCGGCTGGGGTTCGCTGGAGATCCTCGCACTGGATTTTGATGCCGACCGCAGGACCGACCTCGTCGCGAGGACCTCTGCCGGGCAGCTGAAGCTTTACCGCGGCAACGGCGCTTCCGGGTTCATCTCTGAGACCCGGCGCACGGTGGGCAGCTCCGGCTGGAACGCCATGGACCATTTGACCGCCATCGAGAACCATCTGGGCAACGGGTTGCCCGGGATCCTTGCACGGGACCGGTCCGGCAACCTGCACCACTATCCCGTGTCCGGCAACAGGATCAAGGGACGTGCGACGATCGGCCTCGGGGGCTGGAACGAGCTGCTGCTCGTCAGCTGAGCCGGAGACCGGTCAGGAGGCCTTGGCCAGCGCCGGGTAGTGCGCCCAGGCGCCGTGGTCGACCTCGAGGACGCTGCCGTCCTCACCATAGAGGATGTTGACGGCTCCGCCGGAATGTTCGCAGCCTTGGTCCGGGCACACCTCCGACAGGTCGCCGGCATACTCGTTGGCGAAGTGCTGCTCCCACTCGTCCACCTTGGCCATGGCCCACGCATCTCCAGCCTCGGCCAGGCTGATCAGCTCTTCGATGGCGTACCGGCGGCCGCGCTGCGGGTGCGCGGCTGCCGCGGCTGCAACTGGGGTGATGTTCTTCGTAGTGCTCATGGTCCCAACTTAACGCCCGGCTCTGACAGTTTCGGGCCACTCCGCCGGCGCGTCCGAAATGCACCTTCCGGCCCGGTCCGGATGGCCCGGGAAATGTCTTGACGCGGCGGCGGCTAGGGAGTTGGCTGGACGCCAGAAAGTTGGCTTGATCGCAGAGCGAAGGAATCAGCGTGAAGCCTGCCCGGGGAAACCACACGCCATCCTGGCCGCTCGTGACGGTGGCGCTTGCCGCCGTCGTTCTTGCCTCGGGATGCACCGCACCCGTCGACGAGGAAGAGCCGCCGGTTACGCAGTCGTCCTCCCCTGCCTCCGCGCCGGGCCGAGCCGCGGAGGATTCCGGTGACCTGATCCCCGACATTGTGGCTTCGGTCCAGCCTTCGGTCGTGACGATCTTCACCGGGGACGGGCTGGGCAGCGGGGTCATTTACGACGCCGGCGGGCTGATCCTTACCAACGAGCACGTCATCCGCGGGGCGGACAAGGTGGAAGTCGGCTTCGCGGATGGCAAGCGCTCCAGCGGCCGGGTGCGGGCGGCGGACCGGGTGACGGACCTGGCGCTCGTGGAGGTCGACCGCGATGGCCTCCCGGCGGCCGAGTTCGAGACCCGGTTGCCAAGGGTCGGGGAGCTGGCTGTGGTGATGGGCAGCCCGCTGGGGTTCGCCGACACCGCCACCTCCGGCATCATTTCCGGTCTGCACCGGGAGATCCCGGGCTCGGCCACCAATAGCCAGTCCCTCGTCGACCTCATCCAGACGGACGCGGCGATCAGCCCGGGGAATTCGGGAGGCGTGGTGGTGAACCGCGAGGGCAAAGTCGTGGGCATCAGCGAGGCGTACATTCCGCCGCAGTCCGGCGCGGTAGCGCTGGGCTTCGCCATTCCGGCGGCGACCGTGGTCCAGGTGGTGGAGCAGTTGCGCAAGGACGGCACTGCCGACCATGCCTTCCTTGGGCTTGTCCCAGGCGCGATCACCGAGCAGATCGCCAATCAGCTCGGCTTGCCGGACACCCGGGGAGCGCTGGTGCTGTCCGTGGTGGACGGCGGCCCCGCCGACGACGCCGGCATCCGTCCGGGCGACGTGATCGTGTCCCTGGCAGGCGAACCGGTGGAGACGCCCGAGGATCTGCTGGCGGTGCTCCGCGGACACGCTCCGGAGGAGAACGTGGCGGTGGAACTCAGCCGGGGCGGCCAGAAGCAGGACGTCAAGGCCAGGCTGATCGACCGACCGCTGGACTAGGGCGGATCAGGCTACGCCGCGATTGCGACCGCCGAAATCGCTGGCGATGGCCTCGGCGGCCTGCTGGAGGCGGGGCAGTACGGTCTCGGCGATCTCCGCTTCCGGCATTCGGTGCGTCTGCAGGGAAACGTTCAGCGCGGCGATGAGGTCATTGCCGCGCCGTACGGGTACGGCCAGGCCGCGGAGTCCGTCGTCGAGTTCCCGGGAGACCAGCGACCAGCCGAGTTCTGCGGCACGGTCCACTTCGCTGCGCAGGGCGTCGATGCTGGCCACCGTGTTCTCGGTGAACGGGGTCAGCTGGATGCTCTTGTAGTAGGACTCACGGTGGGCCGGCGGCAATCCCGCCAGCAGGATGCGGCCCATGGACGTGGCCCAGGCCGGGAATCTCGTGCCGACGTTCACCGAGACGCTGAGCAGGCGGGGCGCGGCGACGCGGGCGATGTAGACGACGTCGGTTCCATCGAGGATGCACAGCGAGGTGGTCTCGTTGAGGTCGACGGCGAGCTGGCGCAGGTGCGGTTCGGCGATCTGCGGCAGGGTCAGGTTGGCCAGGAAGGACGCGCCGATGTCCAGGGCCCGCGGCGTGAGTTCGAAGTGCGTCCCGTCGGTGCTGACATAACCGAGGTCGGCAAGGGTCAGCAGGAACCTTCGGGCAGCCGCGCGGCTGAGGTCAGCTTTGGCGGCGACGCGGGTCATGGTGAGCCGCGGCTCGTCGGAGGTGAAAGCCAGCAGGACCGCAAAGGTCTTCTCGACTGACTTCACGTAGTAGGCCGGTTGCTGATCGGCCGCCTCGGTCACCATATGCTCCTCCGATGGGTCATGCTCAAAGGCCTAAGGGCCGAGAGCTAGGATACAGCGGCGGACCCCTGCCGCCGGATTCGGCCTAGCCGCGTGCGTGCCGGGTTCGCCCGTACTGGGCGGCCAGCCGCACCGGCGTGTTGGGTGCGCCGTAGCCGTCATAGCCGGCCCTGCGCTCGACGACCTCGAAGAACACATTGCCCACCGTGGCCGTATAGAAATGCAGGAACTCTCCGTCCTCGTCCCGGTCGTACAGTAGGTTGTACTGCTGCAGGGTCTCGAGGAAGCCTGGCTCCAGCCGGAACCGGGCCTGCAGGTCCGCGTAGTAATTGGCGGGGACCGGCAGGAAATCCAGCCCGCGTTCCAGGGCGCGGCGCGCCACTGAGACCAGGTCCGTGCAGGCGAAGGCGACATGCTGCGGGTAGCCCGGGGCTGACGCCGGATGCTCCAGCGCTAGCGGGGCAATGTTAAGTGCAAGGCGGATCCTGCGGTCCTCCGTGCGCATGACCTGGCTGCGGACGAGGCCCACCGGGCTCGGCACCTCGGTTGACGCCTGCCGGTCCAGCGAGAGGGTGCTTTCGTAGAAGAGCACGGCTTCGTCATAGTGCTGCCACGGCTGGGCCAGGTTCACGTGATCCACGTGGGTGATGAGCCCGGCCGCCGGCACCCCCGCAGCGTAGTCCGGGGCGCCGGTCCGGGGGCTGAACTCCTTCATCCAGGCTACGGTGCCGTCCCCGGAGGCTTCGCACAGGAAGATCTCGGTCGAATCGGGCGCGGAAACGGCCTGCAGTACTTCCTCATCCGCCTGGCTGGGGCGGAGCACCGGGGTGGCCTTAAGCTGCACGGCACGGGACGCGGCCGCAACCGGGTTCTCGACGTCGAACCCCAAGGCCGCGATGGTGGGTTCCATCTTCCGCGCCTGCTGTTCGTTGATGATGATGCGGGCCTGTCCCTGGGTCCACAGCTGGACGGGCTTTGTCCGGTGCCGGCCGGCATAGCCGAAGCCCAGCTGGTACAGCAGCTCCTGCACCTGCGCGGTGTTTTCGGCCTTGACCTCGGTGAAGTTGAAGCCGGTCGGGTCGTCCACCTTCGGCAGCGTCGCCAGCTCCATGGCGTAGCGGCTTCCCGGCCCGTCCGCATCCTGCAGGTGCAGCAGGGTCTGTTCTTCAAGCCAGATCAGCGACCGCATGGCGTCGACGGCGGTGCGCACCTCATCGGTCTGCCGGAACACGTCGTTGAAGATTTCCAGCGAGACCGGGCCGTTGTACCCGGCGCGGACCAGGTGCCCCATGAAGCCGGCCAAATCGAAGTCGCCCTCGCCGGGAAACACCCGGTGGTGCCGGCTCCAGGATAGGACGTCCATGCTCATGCGCGGGGCGTCCGCGAGCTGGACGAAGAAAATCTTTTCCGCCGGTATCTTCTCGATGCCGGAGGGGTCCCAGTCGCGCGAGAGGATGTGGAAGCTGTCCAGGCAGGTGCCGAAGTTCGGCAGGTCCACCAGCTCCGCAATCCGCCAGGCGTGCTCGAAGTCGTTGACGAACCTGCCCCAGGCCAGGGCCTCATAGGCGATCCGGACGCCGTACTTTGCGGCCAGCTGGCCCAGCCGGCGCAGCTGGGCGGCGGCGGCCTCGTCATCGTCGATGGTTGCCGTGGCGACGTTCGTGCAGAGCAGCATGGTGTCGATGCCCAACTGGTTCATCAGCCTGAACTTGGCCTCGGCACGGTAGAGGTTGGCCTCCAGCAGGTCCTCGCCGACTCCTTCGAAGTCGCGGAAGGGCTGGTAGAGGTCGAGGCTGAGCCCGAGCTCGTCGGCCAGGGCGCGGATCCGGGCGGGGCTGCTGGGGGAGACGAGCAGATCCTGCTCGAAGATCTCGATGCCGTCGAATCCTGCGTCGGCGCAGGCCTGCATCTTTTCCTCGAGCGTTCCGCTGAGGCAAACGGTGGCGATGGAGGTTCTCATGCTGCTGCTTTCCGGCCCAGGCCTAGCGGCCTTGCCCGATCAGTTCGAGGAAGTGCTGCCGCATGCGGGCGGCGTCCGGCGCGATGCCGGTGATCAGCGCGAAGGCGTCCACCGCCTGGCCGACGGCCATGTGCCCGCCGTCGAGCACCCGGCAGCCCTTGGCCGAGGCGGCCCGGACCAGTTCGGTCTCCACCGGCCGGTAGACGACGTCGGCGACCCAGTGGTGCGGCTGGAGCAGGTCAGCATCGATAGGGAGGCCGGGGTGGCTGTGCATTCCTACGGGGCTGGTATTGACGAAGCCGTCCGCCTTGGACAGCGCATCCGCCAGCCCGTCACGTCCGGCTGCGGCCACCTGGCGGCCGGGGAAGAGCTCGGCGAGGGCTGCGGCCCGGGCCGCGACGCGCGCCGGATCGAGGTCGATGAGGGTCAGCGACTGCACGCCGGCCTTGAGCAAGGCATAGGCGACGGCGGATCCGGCCCCGCCGGCGCCGAGCTGCACGACGTTATCCAGCGTCGCGCCGGGCAGCCCGTAGGCCAGGCCGGTGCCGAATCCGGAGAAGTCTGTGTTGTGGCCGATGAACTTCCCGTCGCGGACCAGGACGGTGTTGACGGCACCCAGCCGGGCGGCGTCGTCCGCGACCTCGTCCAGGTGGTCCAGGACCAGCTGCTTGCACGGGTGGGTGACGTTGAAGGCGTTGAAGCCCAGGTTCCGGCCCTGCCGCAGCAGGTCTCCGACGGATTCTCCCGGGAGCCCGATTTCGGTCAGGTCCACCGGCCGGTAGAGGTAGCGCAGGCCGTGATGGTCCGCTTCGCGCTCGTGCATCGGCGGCGTCAGCGATTGGCTGATGCCTTCGCCGATGAGTCCGACCAGGTAGGACTCGCTCACAGTGCTCATGCGAGGTTCGCTTTCTGTTGGCGGGCTTCAAGTGCCCGGTTTCACGGCCTGTTCGATTCTTGCACAATTGTGCGTATATCGCACTAGACCGAGCAAACGAATTTTCCTGCCTTGCGCGGCTGGTGTGATACGCGCTACCTTTACTCAGTGTTCGAACTACGCGCAGTTGTGCGTATGGCGCACAACCTGTCCCGGCCCCGCATTCGAGCTGCCGGACCCCAAACCTCCCCGTACACCAAGGATTTCTCATGAGTGCACCGATGCAGGAGAGCGTGGAACACGCGCGGACTCCCAAGAAGGCGGCGCTGGCCAGCTTTATGGGCAGCGCGGTCGAGTACTACGACTTCTTTATTTTCGGATCCGCCGCCGCGCTGATCTTCCCGCATGTGTTCTTTCCGGACGAAAGCGCCCAGGCCAGCATCATGTCGCTGGCTACCTTCGGCTTCGCCTACATCGCCCGGCCCATCGGTGCCGTCTTCGTAGGCCACTTCGGCGACCGGATCGGCCGCCAGAAGGTCCTGATGTTCACGCTGGTCATGATGGGCGCCGCGACGTTCATCATCGGCTGCATCCCGGACTTCGACACCATCGGCTGGTGGGCACCCGCGATCCTGGTGCTGTGCCGACTGATGCAGGGCCTGTCCGCGGCCGGAGAACAGGCCGGCGC
The DNA here is from genome assembly GCF_946892675.1 of Arthrobacter sp. Marseille-P9274. Classification (NCBI taxonomy): domain Bacteria; kingdom Bacillati; phylum Actinomycetota; class Actinomycetes; order Micrococcales; family Micrococcaceae; genus Arthrobacter; species Arthrobacter sp. Marseille-P9274. Next base: position 2,775,116 of record NZ_CAMPOV010000001.1, on the reverse strand, counting down.
CAGCTCGCTGACCCTGGAGCACGCCCCGGACAACCGGCGTTCCTTCTTCACCTCGTGGACCCTCACGGGCACCCAGGGCGGCCAGATCCTCGCCGCGCTCGTCTTCATCCCGGTGGTCGCGCTGCCGGACGAGATCAAGTACGGCATCGGCTGGCGCATCCCGTTCTGGCTCTCGGCGATCGTCGTCGTCGTCACCTACTTCATCCGCCGCTCGCTGCACGAGACCCCAACCTTCGAGGCGGCCAAGGCCAATAACGAGATCGCGAAGCTGCCCGTCGGCGTGCTGCTGAAGAACCACTGGCGCGACGTGCTCCGCGTGATCTGCTGCGCGTTCATCGCCGCCGTCTCCACCGTCTACGGCACCCTGGCCATCAAGTACGGCTCCGAGGTGGGCAACGTCGACGAGGGCATTACCCTCTGGCTCGTGGTCGCCGGCAATGTCGGCGCCATGTTCACGCAGCCGCTCTTCGGCAACCTCGCCGACCGGATCGGCCGCAAGCCGGTCTTCATCTACGGAGCCGTCGGCAGCGCCGTGTTCATGCCCTTCTATCTGCTGTCGATGGAGTCGGGCAACACGCTGCTGCAGTTCGCGCTGTCCGTGCTGACCTTCTCCTGCGCCTACGCGGCCGCCAACGCGGTGTGGCCCTCCTTCTACGCCGAGATGTTCAGCGCCAAGGTCCGGTTCTCCGGCCTGGCCATCGGCACCCAGCTGGGCTTCCTGATGGCAGGCTTCGCTCCGTCCATCGTGGCCGCGATGGGCGGCATCCAGGAAGGCGGCTGGGTCGCCACCAGCCTCTTCACCGCCGCGATCTGTGCCATCGCCGCAATCTCGGCGCTGACCGCCCGCGAAACCTACAAGGTGCCCACCGCCGAACTGGGGCAGCGCCAGGCCGTCACCGTCTAGCCGCCGCAGCCTGCGCGTACGACGCCGGGAGGAGACTTCAGAGCGAAAGTCTCCTCCCGGCGTCGTTGGTTGAGGCACTCTTCCGGGGTGCGGGACGGATCAGCCGGCCAGCAGCTCGCGGACCAGGGGCGCCACCTTCGTGCCGTAGAGCTCGATGCTGCTCATCAGCTTTTCGTGGGACAGGGTGCCGAGGCTGTACTTCAGGTCGAAGCGGCTCAGGCCAAGGCCCCGGGCGACCTTGGCGATCTTGGCGGCAACGGTCTCCGGGGAGCCGACGAAGAGCGCCCCGTCCGGGCCCGCCTCGGCCTCGAACTGCGCGCGGCTCATCCGGCTCCAGCCGCGCTCGCGGCCGATCCGCTCCTGCATGTCCGCATATGGCAGCCACATTTCCTCGCGCGCCTGCTCGTCGGTGGCGGCGATGTAGCCGGGGGAGTGCGCGCCGATGGGCAGCCGGGGCCGGCCGAACTGGTCCAGGGCCCGGTGGTAGAGATCGGTGAACGGGGCGAAGTTCATGGGGGCGCCGCCAATGATGGCGAGCATCAGCGGCAGCCCGTAATGAGCGGCGCGGACCACGGACTCCGGGGTCCCGCCGACCGCGATCCAGGCCGGCAGCCTGCCCGTGCCCGTGGGCGGATAAATCCGCTTGTTGTCCAGCCGGGGGCGGGTGCGGCCGGCCCACGTGACGGGCTCCTCCTTGAGCAGTTCCGTGAAGAGCTGGAGCTTTTCGTCGAAGAGGATGTCATAGTCGGCCAGGTCCAGTCCGAACAGCGGAAAGGATTCGGTGAAGGAGCCGCGTCCGAGGATGACTTCGGCGCGGCCGCTGGAGGCGGCGTCGAGCGTCGAGAAGCGCTGGAACACCCGCACCGGGTCGTCGGAGCTCAGCACGGTCACCGCCGAACCGAGGCGGATGCGCTTGGTTTGGCCGGCAATCGCGGCCAGCACGACGTCAGGGGCGGAGACGGCGAAGTCCTCCCGGTGGTGTTCGCCGATGCCGATGAAGTCCAGGCCGACCTCGTCCGCGAGGACCGCCTCCGCGATCACGTTGCGGATCACCTGGTCGTGCGGCAGGAGGGCGCCCTCGGGTCCTTCGGTGACGTCACCGAAGGTATCCAGGCCGAGTTCTAGAGTCTGTGCCACGGAAGCCGGGCCTTTCTGTCGAATGGTTGATGCATTTGCATCTTATTGAACCTCCGGCGGGAACAGGCTATTCCGCCGGACACCCGCCGGCGGGACGGCAGGCAGGAATACCCCCGGCGGGGCGGCGTTGTGCTTTGTGTGCAGCTACCGTCGATTCCCGTCTCCATCCTGGACCGAGCCAACGCCCGCGAGGGCCGAACCGCGGCAGACGCCCTGAACGCCACCGTGGCGCGGGCGCAGCGGGCCGAGGGGCTCGGCTACCACCGCTTTTGGGTGGCCGAGCACCACGGGGTTCCCGGGATTGCGGGTTCCGCGCCGACGGTGCTGATGGCGGCCGTGGCGGCGCGGACCGCGCGCATCCGCGTCGGCTCCGGGGGAGTCATGCTGCCGAACCACCAGCCCCTCGTCGTCGCGGAGCAGGCGGCGACCCTGCAGGCGCTCTTTCCGGGACGGATCGACCTGGGGCTGGGGCGGTCTGTCGGCTTCACGCCGGCGGTCCGGGCCGCCTTGCGCCAGGACGGGGACGCCGCCCACGCGTTTACCGAGGACCTCGCCGAACTGCTGGCCTACCTGAGGGGAGGCGCGGACATCACGGCCCGCCCGGAAGATCGCGGGGTGACGCCGCCGTTCGTGCTGGCGACCGGAAAGGGAGTGGACACCGCCGCCAAGGCGGGCCTCGCCGTCGTTGTGGGGGGTCCGGCCTTCAGCGGGCGCGCCTCCGCGCTGGCGCTCGGCGCGCTGGAACGCTACCGGCGGAACTTCCGGCCCTCCGCCTACTACTCCGAGCCGTATGTGATCATCTCGGCGAACGTGGCGGTCGCGGACAGTGCGGAGGAGGCAGAGGAGCTGCTGCTGCCGGAGGCATGGGCGATGGCGCTGTCCCGGACCCGCGGGGAGTTCCCGCCGCTGGCGCCGGCCGACGCCATCAGGGATGTGAAGATGTCGCCGCGCCAGAAGCAGTTGGTGGCGGAATCGCTGTCCGCATCGGTGGCCGGGACGGACGCGGCGGTGGCGGAACGACTCGGCCGGCTGCTGGCGGCGACCGGGGCCGACGAACTGATGGTCACCACGAACACCTTCGACACGGACGCGCTGGCCGCGGCCGACCGCCGCCTCGCGGGGATGTTCGGGCTGGCCTAGCAGGCGCTGCGGTCGGACGGGAAGCGGCCGCCGGAGGCCTTCACAGCCGGCTGGTCGGGGCGACGAGCAGGCCGACCGGCCGGCGGATCCACCACTGGCCCGTCCGGCGCAGCTCCGACCAGGTGGAGTAGCGGTAATGGAACACCCGGGCGCGTACCTGCAGCGGCGCAGCGCCGCCGAACGGGTCCCGGCTGAGCATCCGCAGCGTGCGCCCGTCCGCAGCCAGCAGCCTGCGCAGCAGCGGGATGAACCAGCTGTCGCCCGGGGCGCCGAGGGCCAGGAACCACATCAGCCAGTCCAGGCGCAGATGGTAGGGCGCAAACTGGCGCGGCAGCCGCCGCGGGTCGCCGGGCTTGCCCTTGAACTGGTATTCCTCCCACTGGTCGCCGTCGAGCGTTCCTTCGACAACGATCTCGAAGCGCTCGCGGGTGATGCTGCCGAAGGCGCCGTAGGCGTTGGCAAGGTGCCAGCGGTTGAAGCTGGCGTTCATCAGCTGGCGCTTGGCGAACAGGTTCCGCGCTGGCCAGTAGCTCAGCACCACCATCAGCGCGGTGACGGCGAGGACGACGACGGTGAACCAGAGGGGCGTGGGACCGTAGTCCGGCGTCAGGGCAGGCTCGCCGGGAAGGACAGCGGCGATGGCCCGGTCGCCCAGTGCCGCCGAGGCGATGATGATGGTCAGCCAGTTCAGCCAGGCGAAATTGCCGGAGAGCACCAGCCACAGCTGGGTGACGATCAGGATGGCGGCGGCGATGCTGCCGACCGGCTGGGGGAAGAACAAGAAGAACGGGACTACGAGCTGGGCGAAGTGGTTGCCGGCCACCTCCACCTTGTGCAGCGGCTTGGGCAGGTGGTGGAAGAACCAGCTGACCGGGTTCGGCATCGGCTGCGTCTCGTGGTGGTAGTAAAGGGCCGTCAGGTCCCGCCAGACCCGGTCGCCGCGGATCTTGATCATGCCGGCCCCGAACTCCAGCCGGAAGGCCAGCCACATAAACAGCCACAGCACCGTGACCGGCGGCGCGATGTCGTTGGAGCCCAGGAAGGCGGCCAGGAAACCGGCCTCCAGCAACAGCGTTTCCCAGCCGAAGCCGTAGAAGGTCTGGCCGACGTTAACGATCGACATGTAGAGGCCCCACAACAGCAGGAATGCCGCCATCGGAAGCCACGGCGGGCCAGCTTGCGGCAGGCCGGCCACCAGCAGCAGCGCCACCACCGCGCCCGTCCAGGCCACCGCCAGCAGCAGCCCGTCCGAGTAACGCCAGCGGAACAGCGTGGGTCCGCGGGCGGACGCCCGGGCCAGGTAGCGCGGAACGGGCAGCAGCCCGTTTTCGCCGAGCAGCACCCGGAACTGCGCCACCGCGGAGAAGAATGCGATCGTGTAAACCGCGGCGATGCCGCGCTGCAGTACCTGCCGCGCCACCTCGAATCCGTCGGCCTCCAACCAATCCATCGCACTCTCCACGTTAGGGCGGCGGTCGAGGGTGTCAAGGGAGGGAAGCGGATGGACTGCAGGACCTCCTGCGCCCGCTTAGCCGAAGAGTGCGGACGCCTTCATCAGCGTCTGTACCATTCCGTAGAGCAGCGGGATGCCGACCAAGAGCCAGCCCAGTGCCACCTGTGCCTTCTTCATCAGTGCCTGTCCTTTCCTGCCACGGCGGAATCGAGATGCGCAGATTCCGCTGCAGCCGGTTCATGGTGTTTAGCGTCGACCGGTTTGACCAGCAGGTTGGCGGCGAACCCCAGCACCAGCAGCCCGACCATGGTCAGCAGGGCCGGCTGGTAGGCCGCCGCAGTCAGCTCGCCCGGCTTGCCCTGCGCGTCGAGGAAGGCGTTGACAATCAGCGGTCCCGCGATGCCGGCCGCAGACCAAGCCGTGAGCAGCCGGCCGTGGATGGCTCCGACCTGGAAGGTGCCGAAGAGGTCGCGCAGGTAAGCAGGAACGGTCGAGAATCCGCCGCCGTAGAAGCTGATGATCACGAAAGCAAGCAGCACGTACAGGGAGGTGGAGGAGTGGCCGAACAGCGCCAGGACCACGTACAGCACCGCGCCCACACCGAGGTAGATCATGTAGATGTTCTTGCGGCCGATGTAGTCGGAGGTGGTTGACCATGCGAACCGGCCGGCCATGTTGCCGATGGACAGCAGCCCGACGAATCCTCCCGCGACGGCTGCGGTGACGAGGGAGCTCCCGTCGGCCTGCCTGAAGAAGTCCTGGATCATCGGCGAGGCCTGTTCGAGGATGCCGATGCCGGCGGTGACGTTGCAGAACAGCGCGATCCAGACCAGCCAGAACTGCGGCGTGCGGATGGCATTGCGTGCTGAGACGTTGGCGGTCGTGACCAGCTCCTTCGCCTTCACCATGGAGGGATCGAAGCCGGCGGGCTTCCAGCCCTCGGGGGGCACTTTGATGGTCATCGCACCGAACATCATGTACAGGAAATAGACGACGGCGAAGGTCAGGAAGAGCTTGCCAACCGCGTCTCCGCTGGCGACCCAGCCGGGGGTGCCGTCGAAAGACGGATCGTAGAACTGGAGCAGGGCGCCGGACAGCGGGCTGGCGATCAGCGCGCCGCCGCCGAAGCCCATGATGGCCATGCCCGTGGCCAGCCCCGGACGGTCGGGAAACCACTTGATCAAGGTGGAAACGGAGGAGATATAGCCGATGCCGAGTCCGATGCCTCCGATCACGCCGTAACCGAGGTAGACGAGCCACAACTGGTTGTTGAAGATCCCGAGCGAACCGACGAGGAACCCGGAGGACCAGAAGACCGCCGCCGTGAACATCGCCATCCGGGGCCCGTTCCGGTCCACCCAGGTGCCCATGACGGCCGCGGACAGGCCGAGCATGACGATGGCGACGGAGAAGATCACGCCGATTTCGGTGAGGCTGGCATCGAAGTGCGCGACCAGCGCGTTCTTGTACACGCTTGTCGCGTACGCCTGTCCGATGCACAGATGGACGGCCAGGGCTGCCGGCGGGATGAGCCAGCGGTTGAACCCAGGCGGGGCGATGGAATTTTTGCGGTCCAGCCAAGCCATGGCAGTGCCTTCCGAACGTGATTAATCGTTTATTCAATACTGTGCGTTATATCACAGGACCGCCCGCGGCCCGGCTTGGGTCGGGTGCTTACGGTCGGCCGCCGCAAGGGCGAGAATGAGTCCATGGAGACCGGCGAAAAGGGCCGGCATTCGCCGCGCCGGGTTGAGGCCGCACCGGGTGTGATGCGATTCTCGGCCGAAGCGGACTTCTGGTTGCGGCCGATGTGTCACCATAAAATCCGGCCCCGGCGGGACTACCGGGACAAATCAGGAATGGAGGGGCAGTGCAGGACAAGGACGGTCAGCGGGACACGGAGTCGGGGACGACGCCCCGGGCCGGCATGCTGCCCATCGTGAGGCCGATGAACCAGGCCGGCGGTTCTCCCGACGGGACGACGGCCAGCCAGTCTCGACCGGGCCGTCCTATTCCCGAATCCTCGGACGGCCGCCCGGTGGCCACCAAACAACAGCCTAGGTCGGCGAGGGCCCAGTCCCGCCGGCACAACAGGCACCGGGGAAAGCCGGAGCTGCCGAAGAAACCGGTCGCGAAGGAAGCCAAGCCCGTCCCCGCCGGAACGGCTCCGCTGCCGTTGCCCAAGAATCAGCAACGGACCAACGCGGCCGCCCGCCGGATGCTTCGCAAACTTGTGCAGGGGGAGGCCCCTCCGACAGCCCCGATGGGCATCGTTGAGCGCCTCGCCGGCAGCCCTTACGCCAACCCGCTCGTGCAGAGCTCCGGGGTGGACGCTTCGGCGCGCCTCACGCTGGACTTCGCCCTCGACGTCGCCGAAACCATGCTGAGGTTCGGGGCCGGTGCGCTGGAGGTCGAATCCAGCATCATCGCCGTGACCGCCGCCTTCGGGCTGCGCGACGTCGACGTGGACATCACCAACCAGTCCGTGGTGATCAACTATGCCCGGCCGGACACTGTGCCGATCCACGTTCTGCGCGTCGTGCGCTCGTGGACCAACAACTACGCGGGCCTATCCGCGGTACACCAGCTCGTGACGGACATCGTCAACGGCGGCGTGGGCCGGACCGAGGCCAGGGAGCGGCTGAAGCAGATCACCTCACGTCCGAAGCCGTTCCCGCGCTGGATGGCGATCGGTGCCGGCGGCGTGTTCTCCGCCGCGATCACCGGATTCATGGGCGGCGGAATCTTTGCCGGGCTGGTGGCACTGCTGGCCACGGTGCTGATGGGTCTGCTCGGCCGGAAACTCAATAAGTGGCGGGTCCCGGACTTCTTTGTTACCGCCGTCGGCGCCTGCCTGGCAACCATCGCGGCACTGGTCTTCTTCCAGCTGCGCGTGCCGCTCAGCCCGGCGCTGGTCATTGCCGGCGGCATCCTCTACCTGCTGCCGACAGGCCGGCTGGTGTCCGCCACCCAGGACGCCATCAACGGCTTCCCGGTCACGGCCATGGGGCGCTACCTCTCAGCCTTCCTGACCTTTGCGGCCATTGCCTCCGGGGTGGCCGTGGGGCTGGTTGCCGGGAATCTGGTGGGCGTCAGCCTGCCCGAAATCTTCATCGAGGGCGGGACCAACTATCCCTTCATCGTCCGGGCCGCGCTGCTGATGATGGCCACGATCGCGATTTCCATCACGGAACAGACCCGGGCGAACATCCTGCTGCCGACTGCCCTGGTGGGAGTTGTTGGCCTGATGGTCTACGAGGCCGTCCTTCTGGCCGGCCTTGGGTCGCGCATCAGCCCGTTTGTCGCCGCCGTCGTTATTGGTTTCCTCGGGCGGATTGTCGGACTGAGGCTGGGCTCCCCGCAGTTGGTGGTCGCCGTCCCCGCGGTGCTCTTCCTGCTTCCGGGCTTCTCGGTCTTCCGCGCCATCTACGAGCTGACGATCAGCACCGAGCAGGCGTTCAACGGCATGATCGGCCTGCTCGGGGCTTTGACCGTGATCCTGGCGATGGCCGGCGGCACGGTGCTCGGCGACTATCTGGCACAGCCCCTTACCCGCAACCTGGGGTCCAACGAGGGCCGGCGGCGGAACCGCCGCCGCTAGCCCGGATAGTTCTCCGGAAAGATCTGGCCGGCCGGGGTCTTCTTCTCCGCCTGGAAGGCGTCCTCCGCGCGGCCGTAGGCCCAGTACCCCGAGATGGACACCTGCTTGCGGTGCAGCCCGTGGTCCTTGAACAGGACATCGCGCAGTTCCTTGACCGCACCGCGCTCGCCGTGCACAAAAGCGTCCACCTCTCCCACCGGCCAGTCCAGCTCCGCCACCGCGTCGCGCAGCAGCGAGGTGGTGCCGGCGGGACGGCCCAGCCGGTAGAGCCAATGCACTTCGACGCCGTCCGGTGCGCCGAGCTCCTGCACGTCCGCGGAGGAATCAACCTCCAGGAACACATGGCCGGCGGCGGCCGGCGGCAGGGCCTCGATGGCGGCGGCGACGGCGGGCAGGGCGGCGTCATCGCCTGCGAAGAGGTACCAGTCGGCGGCCGGTGCGGGGGAGTAGGCGCCGCCGGGGCCGGTCAGCATCAGCCAGTCGCCGGGCCGCGCGGAGGCGGCCCAGGGGCCGGCCACGCCTTCGTCGCCGTGGACCACGAAGTCGATGGCCAGCTCGCCGGCCTCGGTGTCCACGCTCCGGAGCGTGTAGGTGCGGCTGACCGGGAGCCGGTCCGCGGGCAGTCTTTCCCTGAGGCCCGCCACATCCGCGGGAAGCTCGACGTCCAGACCCGGCGGGAGGAACCAGATCTTTACATACTGGTCCGTGGCCGGCTTGGGCTCGAACTTCGTGAACCCCTCGCCGCCGGCGAAAACGCGGACCATATGTGCGGAGAGCCGCTCGGTCCTGATGACCTGCAGGTTGATCTGCGGTTTTCGGGTCCGTGCGGGTGCTGCGGGCTGGCTCGACATCGACTGCTCCTGGCTTCCTTGATACTTAGGCCAACCTAACCCAGTAAGCCGCCTGCGCCCAATCGGAGTTACCGACCGGGGCTGGCGGGCAGGCGCCAGTCGACCGGCGCCGCGCCCTGCGAGGCCAGCAGCTCGTTGACCCGGCTGAAGGGGCGCGAGCCGAAGAAGCCGCGCGCTGCGGACAGCGGGCTGGGGTGCGCGGATTCGACCTTGGGCACACTGCCCAGCAGCGGCGCGAGGCCCTGGGCGTCGCGGCCCCAGAGCACAGCTACCAGCGGACGGCCGCGGGCCGCGAGGGCGCGGACCGCCAGCTCGGTCAGTTGCTCCCAGCCCTTGCGCCGGTGGCTTCCGGCCTTGCCCGCCTCCACGGTGAGCACGCGGTTCAGCAGGAGCACGCCCTGGGCCGCCCAGGCGCTCAGGTCGCCATGCGGCGCCGGCGGAATGCCGAGGTCCGACTGGAGCTCTCTGTAGATGTTGGCCAGGCTGCGGGGCAGCGGCCGCACCCTGCCGTCGACCGCGAAGGAGAGGCCGATCGGGTGGCCCGGTGTCGGGTACGGATCCTGTCCCACGATGAGCACCTTCACCGCGTCGAGCGGCTGTCCGAAGACCCGCAGGACGTTGGCCGGCGCAGGCAGGATCTCGCGTCCCTCGCGCCGCTGCTCCGCCAGTTGGTCCGCCAGTGCATGGACGGTGCCGGCCGCCGGCGCCAGCGCCTTCGCCCACTGCGGATGCATGACGTCCCTGAGTTCGGCCGGCGCGGCAAAAGGGTAAGCAGCGGTTGCCGGCCCCGCTCCGGGGCGGGCCGGAAGCGGAAACAGGGCGCCGTCGTCGTCAGTCATGCCCCTATGGTGCCGGGAACCGGCACGGAAGCGCGAACCCGCCCGGGCGTCGGCAGGATCACCGGGGCCGGTAAATGACAAGGCTGTGCTTCGGCCTTAAAATGGGCAGGACAGTTTCCCCAGCAAACCAAAGGAAGTGACGGTACCTCGTGCCCGGTCCCGCCGAAGCCAGCGCCTTCTCCCTCGACGCCGAAGTTGATGAGGCGAGCCCGCTGAGTGAACGGGACCAGAAGATGCTGGCCTTGGAACGGCAGTGGTGGAAGTACTCCGGCGCCAAGGAACAGGCGGTCCGCGAGCTGTTCGATCTCTCCGCAACGCACTACTACCAGATCCTCAACGCGCTCATCGATACCGAGGAAGCGCTGGCCCACGATCCGATGCTGGTCAAGAGATTGCGTAGACTACGTACGTCCCGGCAGCGTGCCCGCACGGCCCGCCGGCTGGGCACCAACGCCTGATCCGGATCCTCCGGACATCCACTGACAAGGACGCACTCTTCAGCGATGACCAAGTATCCCCGGGACGAGTTTGACCAAGTTCCTGAAACGTATGACCGGCAGGGTGTCCACCGTGCGCACGTGGACGTCAAGAAAAGCAGCGGGCTCGGCCTGATCATTCTGGCTTCGGTGCTGGCCCTGGCCGTGGGCGCGGTGTCCTTCTTCGTCGTCCCGCTGCTGGGGGCGGGCGGGGCCGGCCTGCCCGCCACGCAGACCGCTACCGCGGCGGAGTCGCCCGCGGCTGCAATGGAGACGGCCGAGCCGACGGCAGCGGCCGCCGCGAAGCCGACCGCAAAGCCCACGGAGGAAGCCGCCAAGGAGTCCGAGGAGGCCACCGAGGAACCGACCCACGAGCCCGCGGAAGAGCCTTCGGAGGAACCGAGCGCGGAAGCGGCAGGCGAAACGGTCAACCGGGCCGACCCACTGCTGATCTTTAATGCCGCCGGCGTCACCGGCCTTGGCGGAACCGTGTCCGAGCGCGTCAGCGCGGACGGTTGGTCCGTAGCCATGGTGGACAACTGGCAGGGCGGGGCGATGCCCAACTCGGTCATCTACTACAACCCGGGCCAGGTGGCCAATGCCGAGGCGGTCGGCCAGCTGCTGGGCATCACCGACCTGCGCGAGACGGCCCAGGGCGCAGTGTCGCTGTACGTCACCGTGGTGCTCGGTCCGGGCTTCCAGTAGCCCGTCGGCGCGTGAAACCACCGATCATTACACCTCCATAACGTTCGATGTGCCGTGCCTCACATTCCGGTCCGGGTGCCGATAGAGTAAACGCACCTGGTTGCCGGGAGCAGTGGCTGCAGGGGGAACTACTGACTATGGAGAGCAACATGGCGCTGGGAACCGTCAAATGGTTCAACGCGGAGAAGGGCTACGGCTTTATCACCGTCGATGAGAACAAATCGGACGTATTCGTGCACTGGTCGGCCATCCTGATGGACGGCTACCGATCCCTCGAGGAGGGCCAGCGCGTCGAATTTGAGATCGGGGAAGGCCAAAAGGGGCCGCAGGCCGAAGACGTGAAGGTCTCTGCCTGAATGGTTAAGTACGACGGCGGCGGGTGAGGTTTCGTGAGGACCTCGCCCGCCGCCGTCGTCGTCAAAGCGGTTAGCCCGGCCGCTGCGCCGGGAGCCGTCCTACTCCTTGAGCGGCACGCCCTTGGCGTCGCGGCGGAACATCTCGGCGCCGACGAGAATCATGATGCCTTCGATAAAGCCCCAGATGGCACCGAAGCCGAAGGTCACCAGGGTCACGGCGATCTGGGCGATGCCCAGGCCGACGTAGCCCAAGTAGAAGCGGTGGATGCCGAGGCCGCCTAGCAGGACGCCTAGGAGTCCCGCGACGAGCCGCGACTTCTGCTCGGGGTAGCCTCCGTAATACGGCTGGCCGTAGGGCTGTTGCCCGTATGGCTGCTGGCCGTAGGCGGGCTGGGTGTACGGCTGCTGGCCGTAAGGCTGCTGGTAGGGGCCGCCCGCCGGTGCCTGCGGATAGGGTTGTTGGTCCGGATCTTGGCCGTGCTGGGCCTGCCCGTAACCGGGCAAGCCGGGCTCCTGCGGTTGGGATGGTGTCCGGCCGTGTTCCTGCGGCCCGCCCAGCGGCCGGGTGGGATTGGTGCCGGCGCCGGCCAGAGGCTCAGTGGGATTCTCGTCCGGTTGGTCTTGCCTGCTCGGATTCTCCGACATTTCGACGGTCCTTCACTCGGGGTTCACTGGTGCTCCAATACCAATCTACGGGCCCGTCGGATGCCAAGCCATCGGGGGCCACCCTGATCCTGGGGTCGGGGTTCCGGCGAAGATTTTCCGCGTCCAGCGAAGACCGGGCTTCCGGCGCCGTGACGGCTTGCACTCGACCGGGCTGAGTGCTAATTATGGAGTTGGCACTCTCGCAGGCCGACTGCTAACGCGGCCGGTTCGGCGGGAGAGAGTGAAATTCCTAAGCCACTGTGGTGAGGGTTCCGGTGCGGTGTGAAGAGATCGCCGTCGCCGGAGTCCGTCCGTCGCGGGCACCGCTGTGGTCAGCAACCGGGTAATTCCGGTTGCGCCCGCTGTCTACTGTCCAGAAGGGACGATGCCGCCATGGCAAAGATCATTAGCTTCGATGAAGAGGCCCGCCGCGGCCTCGAGCGGGGTCTTAACATCCTCGCTGACGCTGTTAAGGTGACCCTCGGCCCGCGTGGCCGCAACGTGGTCCTCGAGAAGAAGTGGGGCGCTCCCACGATCACCAACGATGGCGTTTCCATCGCCAAGGAGATCGAACTCGACGATCCGTACGAGAAGATCGGCGCAGAGCTGGTCAAGGAAGTTGCCAAGAAGACCGACGACGTCGCAGGCGACGGCACCACCACGGCAACCGTGCTGGCCCAGGCCCTGGTCAAGGAAGGCCTGCGCAACGTTGCCGCCGGCGCCGATCCGCTGAGCCTCAAGCGCGGCATCGAGAAGGCCGTTGACGCCGTTACCGCCGAGCTGCTGGCTTCCGCCAAGGAAATCGAGACCAAGGAGCAGATCGCCGCTACCGCATCGATCTCTGCGGGCGACCCGCAGATCGGCGAGCTGATCTCCGAGGCACTCGACAAGGTGGGCAAGGAAGGCGTCATCACCGTCGAGGAGTCCAACACCTTCGGCCTCGAGCTCGAGCTCACCGAGGGCATGCGCTTCGACAAGGGCTACATCTCCGGCTACTTCGTCACCGACGCAGAGCGCCAGGAGACGGTCCTGGAGGATCCCTACATCCTGATCGTCAACTCCAAGATCTCCAACGTCAAGGATCTGGTTGCCGTCCTGGAGAAGGTCATGCAGTCCGGCAAGCCGCTGCTGATCATCGCCGAAGACATCGAGGGCGAAGCCCTGGCCACCCTGGTGGTCAACAAGATCCGCGGCACCTTCAAGTCCGTCGCCGTCAAGGCTCCGGGCTTCGGCGACCGCCGCAAGGCCCAGCTGGCCGACATCGCCATCCTGACCGGTGGCCAGGTCATCGCCGAAGAGGTCGGCCTGAAGCTGGAGAACGCTACCCTCGACCTGCTGGGCCAGGCCCGCAAGGTTGTTGTCACCAAGGACGAGACCACCATCGTCGAAGGTGCAGGCGACGCCGAGGAGATCGCCGGCCGCGTGGCCCAGATCCGCGCCGAGATCGAGAACTCCGACTCCGACTACGACCGCGAGAAGCTGCAGGAGCGCCTGGCCAAGCTGGCCGGCGGCGTTGCAGTCATCAAGGCCGGTGCCGCAACCGAGGTCGAGCTCAAGGAGCGCAAGCACCGCATCGAGGACGCTGTCCGCAACGCGAAGGCTGCCGTTGAGGAAGGCATCGTCGCCGGTGGCGGCGTGGCCCTGATCCAGGCCGGCGCCAAGGCGTTTGCCAACCTGCAGCTCGAAGGCGACGAGGCCACCGGTGCCAACATCGTCAAGGTTGCCATCGATGCTCCGCTGAAGCAGATCGCCTTCAACGCCGGCATGGAGCCGGGCGTTGTGGTCGACAAGGTCCGCGGCCTGGAGCCCGGCCACGGCCTGAACGCTGCAACCGGCGTCTACGAGGACCTGCTGGCTGCCGGCGTGAACGACCCGGTCAAGGTCACCCGTTCTGCCCTGCAGAACGCGGCGTCCATCGCCGGCCTGTTCCTCACCACCGAGGCCGTTGTCGCCGACAAGCCCGAGAAGAACGCTCCGGCCATGCCGGGCGGCGACGACATGGGCGGCATGGGCGGTATGGGCGGCTTCTAGCCTCACCTGCCTGTCCTGCTGACAGCGCGCCAAATCTGCGAGGTGCGGTTCCCGTAACGGGGGCCGCACCTTGCGGCGTTAAGGGCGGTGAATTCGTTCAGCGCGAGCTCTACCAGGACCTCCACCGTAATCCGGAACTCAGCCTGGCCGAACACCGAACCGCGCAGCTGGTCCAGGCCAGGCTCGCCGGCTTCGGCTACGACGTCCAGCGCATAGGAGGCACCGGCGTCGTCGGCATCCTCGCCAACGGGGACGGCCCCGCGGTACTGGCCCGTGCGGTCATCAATTTCTGGCTCTTCGCGCAGACGCTGCTGAACGTCATCCCAAGCGTCCAGGGCGAACTCGGCGCCACCCGCCCCCTGGGCCACCCGGCCCGCCCGGACGCTCCTGCACGCCGTCGATCGGCAGCTAGCGAAGATCCCCGGCAGGCGCTGCTACCAGCTCGGCGGCAAGGTTGGCCCGTGCCCGCTCCAGCCACAGCCTGCGGCCGGCGGCCGTGCGGTAGAGCGGATCCAGTGCCAGCAGCCGGCGTACGACGGCGGCGCGCCCGGCCGCGAAGTCAGCGTCGGCAATGTGCGCGTACTCTTTGCGGACGTTGTGCAGGTACCGGCGGTAGCCGTCCGGCTCCTGTCCCAGGACGGACAGGTCGGCGTCGCAGAGCAGGGCGCCGGCAGCATCCTGCAGCTCGGGCGAATGGCCCGCGGTCAGCAGCACCAGCCGGACCACCTCGTCCACCTCGGCCGCCGGAATGCCGGCGGAGGGCAGCAGCCGGGCGGCAAGATCCGCCGAATCCTGTTCGTCCCGGCCGGCCACGCCGTTGTAGACCGCGTCGTGGAACCACGCGGCCAGCGTGACGGCGCGGGGAAGAGGGCCCGGGTTTTCGCCCGCCTCCCTCAGCAGGTCGAGGCTGTCGAGCACGGCCAGCAGGTGCACCCGGTCGTGGTAGTGCCGGTGCTCTTCGCCCCAACGGCGGATGAGTTCGCGGCCCAGCCCGGGATGATCCGGCATGACGCCGGCCCAGCGCGAGGCGAGTGCCGTGCCCAGCTTCCCGGAACGGCGCCGGGCGGGCACGCGCAGCCCACTCCCGATCAGCCGGCGCACGAGTTCCGCCCCGGATACCTCCTGCGCACCGAGGACCACGAGTTCCGCATACCGCTCCAGCGGCACGTCGTAATGGTCGAGATCGAAGGCCCGCGGCGGCACGTCGGCAGCCGCGGCGAAGGCATGAAGTTCCTCCAGCGAGTCGTCGGAGACCAGATGCGAGAAGCGGGTTCCGTGTGCCGGCCAGCGGGGTGGATCGATCAGGATTGCCATCCTGCAAGCCTAGATCCAATACCGCCTGCGGTGATCTGAAAAGATAGGGACATGACCATTACTGCTGCCGCCGACGGCTCGGCCCTCGGCAATCCCGGGCCCGCGGGCTGGGCCTGGTTCATCGACGAGAACTCCTGGGCAGCAGGAGGCTGGCCGCACGGAACCAACAACCAGGGCGAGCTCATGGCCGTGCTGGACCTGTTCAAGGCGACCGAGCATATCCCGCAGGAACCCCTGCGCATCCTGTGCGACAGCCAGTACGTCATCAACTGCATCACCAAATGGATGCCGGGATGGAAGCGCAAGGGCTGGCGCAAGGCGGACGGCAAGCCGGTCCTCAACGTGGACCTGCTGCAGCAGATCGACGCCGCGATCAAGGGCCGCAGCTACGAGTTCGAGTGGGTCAAGGGCCATGCCGGGCACGACCTGAACGAGGCCGCCGATGTGCGGGCCCGTGCGGTGGCCACCGCCTTCCAGAACGGTTCCGTCATCCCGCACGGGCCCGGATTTGCCGGCGCCCTGCCCAGCCATGCCGAAACCACCTCGGCCGTCGCGGAATCGGCGGTGCCGGCCAATGAGCCGCAGCTCCCTTCATCCGAGCCGGACCTGTTCTCCGCCCTCGAGGACTACGACGAGGCCGGGCAGGGTTCGGCCGAGGACGTGGTGCTCCGGCTCGAGAAGGAATTGCTGGATCCAGGGACCCGTGCGGACTTCGGCCGGCTCGGCGTGCTGTTGCATCCGGACTTCGCGGAGATCGGGCAGTCGGGCCGGATGTGGACCAGGGATGCCATGATCAGCTCGCTCCAGGAGGATCCCGAGACCGACGCGTCCTTGGAGCTCTTCGCCGCTGAACGGTTGGGCGAAGACAGCATCCTGCTGACGTACCGCACCAGCACGCGGACCGGATCCGCCCTGCGCAGTTCGCTCTGGCTCCGGGACGGGGAGCAGTGGCGGCTGCGGTTCCACCAGGGGACTCCGGAACGGAACTAGCATCGCAGGCCGCCGGCGGCCGGCCGCGGCGGACGCGACGCCTCGCCGAGGGCGGCGCGGGGGAATCCGGCGGCCCGGATGCCGGCCCCGACTTAGCCCATGAACATACGGGCGTTGGCCTCCTCCGCCTGCGCGTACTGCTGGGAGGCCTGGGCCAAGGCGGCATTGATGCTGGCCAAGGATTCCTCCACCTTCAGCTGCGTAGCCCGCCATTCGCTGACGAGCTGCTGGAAGTTCGCGGAGGCGGAGCCGGTCCAGAGCGACTCAAGTTCGCGCAGGCCGGCCTGCATGGTGTTGACCTCGGACTGGAGCCGGCCGATGGTGCCCTGCACGGCCATGCTCTTGGCGTTGAGGGCTTCGCTGTCTACGTGGAATACCGCCATGATCGAATCCTTCGAAGTTGAGGCTTGATGACACTTCGAGGCTAGGCGCGTCCCCGCCCCCGGACGAGGGCGGACTGCAGGTTGTGGATAACCTGAGGCGTCAGTCGATCTCGTAATTGCTATTCGGGACCTCGGGGAGCGGCTCGTACGGGATGCGGATCGACATGGTGGCGCCGCCGCCCTCCGTTTCGCTCAGCCGCACCGTGCCATCGTGCTGGGCCACGAGGGCGGCAACGATGGCCAGGCCCAACCCGGTCCCGCCCGTCTCGCGGTAGCGGGAGGTGTCCGCACGATAGAAGCGCTCGAAGACCCGGGCGGCGTCGTCGTCGGAAATTCCGGGGCCGTGGTCCCGCACCTCGATCACCGAGTCCTTGCGGTCCGCGATCACCGGCTCCACGCCGACGGCGATCTCGATCGGGGAACCGCCCGGCGTGTAGCGCAGGGCGTTGGTGACCAGGTTCGCCATCACCTGCCGCAGCCGGCCTTCGTCGCCCACAACGGGGGCGGGGCGCGGGGCGGCCCCGTCGAGCCCGATCACGCTGATCTCGCGGTCGGGGGCGCTCGCGCGGGCATCCATCGCGGCATCGTTGCCCAGCAGCAGGAGGTCCAGCGGCTTCGACTCCAGCGGACGCTGCTCGTCCACGCGGGCCAGGGTCAGCAGGTCCTCCACCAGTTGCCCCATGCGCTGGGCCTCGGCCTCGATCCGGCCCATCGCGGCCTTGACGTCTTCCTCCGTCTGGAGGGCCCCGTGGCGGTAAAGCTCTGAGAAGCCCCGGATGGTTACCAGGGGCGTGCGCAGCTCGTGGGATGCGTCGGCGACGAACCGCCGCATGCCCGTCTCCGAGGCGGCCTTGGCGGCGAACGCGGTTTCGATGTGGGCAAGCATCGCGTTCAGGGAACTCGAGAGCCGTCCGATTTCCGTGGCCGGGTTGTCCACCTCCACGCGGCGGGAAAGGTCCCCGGCGGCGATAGCGGCGGCCGTTTTCTCCACCCTGGCCAAGGGCCGGAAGGCGCGCGTGACGGCAAGCCACGCGATCGCCGAAGCCGACACGGTGGCAAAGAGTCCCAGCAGCAGGCTCAGCGCCGTGGCGGAGTCTACGGTGTCGTTGATTTCCTTGTAGGACCGGGCGATCACGACGGTACCGCCCTCGTTGGGCAGCACGTAGGCAAACGCACGCCATCCCGGGCTTCCCGCGGCGGTGCCTTTGAGATCGAAGATTGCGGATTTGCCGAGCCGGAGCACCTCCGGCAGGGTCAGTTCCGGCACTGCCGGTGCATCGCCGTCGACACGCGGCGTCTTCCTGATGCTTGTTCCGTCGGGAAGCAGGAGCGCGCCGTAGTAGCCGCTCAGCCGTAGGTTTGCGTCATCGCGGGACAGCAGTACTCCGCCCATTACCTCCGCGTTGTTGATGAGGTTGAGGTCCAGCCGCCCGACCAGGTCGTTGCGGATGAACGCGATGGTGAAGGCCGAAAGCACCGCGATCGTGGTGGCGACGAGCACGCTGATAATCGCCACCAGTTGCGTCCGCAACGAGACACGGTTCCACCGCTCCAGCAAGGTCAGCGCTTTTCCGACGTGCGGAGCAGATACCCCACTCCGCGCTTGGTCTGGATGAGAGCCGGGGCGTCCGGATTGATATCGATCTTCCGGCGCAGGTAGGAGATATAGGACTCCACAATGGACGCATCGCCGTTGAAGTCGTACTCCCAGACATGATCGAGGATCTGGGCCTTGGAGAGCACCCGGTTTGGGTTGAGCATCAGGTAGCGCAGCAGCTTGAACTCGGTCGGAGAGAGGTCGATGACCTGGCCGCCGCGGCGGACCTCATGCGCGTCGTCGTCGAGCTCCAGATCCTCCACCTGGATGACCGCGTCGTCTTCCAGCAGCGGCTGGGTGCGCCGCAGCACGGCCCGGATGCGGGCCACGACCTCGTCGAGGCTGAAGGGCTTGGTGACGTAGTCATCACCGCCGACAGTCAGGCCGGTGACCTTGTCCTCGGTGTCGTCCCGGGCGGTCAGGAAGACGACGGGGAAGTGCCGGCCCGCGGCCCGCAGCCGCCGGGTGACCGTGAATCCGTCCATGTCCGGCAGCATGACGTCCAGCACCGCGAGGTCCGGGTTGTGCTGCTCGGCCGCGGCGAGGGCGTCGCGCCCGTTCGCGGCAGCAACGACATCGAACCCGGCGAACCGCAAGGAGGTCGAAAGCAGCTCGCGGATGTTGGGTTCGTCGTCGACAACGAGCAGGCGTGCTTCAGGTCCGTTCTTCTTCACATTTCCCAGTATGCTCACAGTTTCTGGGAGTTGTCTGCACGTCGGGTGGGAGCGGGCCCAGAGCCACCTTGGCGCAACGCGGACGACGGCGGTCCCTGCGGCCGCCCGCAGCCGGGCGTGCGGGCGGCCGGGCCTACTCCGCGGGGTTCGGGATGTCCTGGGCGTCCATGATCGTGTAGGCATAGCCTTGTTCGGCCAGGAAGCGCTGGCGTTTGGCGGCGTAGTCCTGGTCCAGGGTGTCACGGGCGACCACGGTGTAGAAGCGGGCGGCGCGGCCGTCCGACTTGGGCCGCAGCAGCCGGCCCAGCCGCTGGGCCTCCTCTTGGCGGGAGCCGAAGGAACCGGAAACCTGGATCGCCACCGAGGCCTCCGGAAGATCGATGGAGAAGTTTGCCACCTTGGAGACCACGAGCGTATGGATGCTGCCGGCGCGGAATTCATCGAAGAGCCGCTGCCGTTCCTTGACCGAGGTTTCGCCCTTGATCACGGGGGCATCGAGGCGCTCGGCGAGGTCGTCCAGCTGGTCGATGTACTGGCCGATCACGAGGAGCTGCTCCCCGCGGTGGCGGGCGGCGAGCCGCTCCACGACGTCTGACTTGGTGTCGGACGCCGCGCACAGGCGGTACTTGTCGCCGTCGTCGGCCATGGCGTAGGCCACCCGCTCATCGCGGGGCAGGTCCACGCGCACTTCCACGCAGTCCGCCGGGGCGATGTAGCCCTGCGCCTCGATGTCCTTCCACGGGGCGTCGTAGCGCTTCGGTCCGATCAGCGAGAAGACCTCGCCTTCGCGGCCGTCCTCGCGGACCAGCGTGGCCGTCAGGCCGAGCCGCCGCCTCGCCTGCAGGTCCGCCGTCATGCGGAAGATCGGGGCGGGCAGCAGATGCACCTCGTCATAGATGATCAGGCCCCAGTCGTGGCCGTCCACCAGTTCCAGATGCGGGTAGATCCCGCCGCGGCGCATCGTCAGGACCTGGTACGTCGCGATGGTGACCGGCCGGACCTCCTTGACGGCGCCGGAATATTCGCCGATCTCTTCCTCGGTCAGCGTGGTGCGGCGCAGCAGCTCGTCCTTCCACTGCCGCGCGGAGACGGTGTTGGTGACCAGGATCAGCGTGGTGGTGCTGCTGGTGGCCATGGCCGCGGCGCCCACGAGCGTCTTGCCCGCGCCGCAGGGCAGGACGACCACGCCGGACCCGCCGGACCAGAAGTTCTCCGCGGCGACCTGCTGGTAGGGCCGCAGCTGCCAGCCGCCGCTGTCCTTGCCTGCGCCAGGCGTCTCGGTCAGCCGGATCGGGTGCGGCGTACCGTCCACGTAGCCGGCCAGGTCCTCGGCGGGCCAGCCGAGCTTCAGCAGCAGCTGCTTGAGCTGGCCGCGCCCGGAGGAGTGCACCACCGTGGTCTCGGCGTCGATCCGCGGGCCAAGCAGGGGCTTGATCTTCTTGGCATGCATGACCTCCTCGAGCACGGGGTAGTCGTTGGTCCGCAGCACCAGCCCGTGCTGCGGATCCTTCTCCAGCCGCAACCGGCCGTAGCGGGACATGGTCTCTTCGATGTCGACCAGCAGGGCGTGCGGCACCGGGAATCGCGAGTAGTTCAGCAGCGTATCCAGCACCTGCTCGGCGTCCACGCCTGCCGCCCTCGCGTTCCACAGGCCCAGCGGCGTGATCCGGTACGAATGCACGTGCTCGGGGGCCCGCTCCAGTTCCGCGAACGCGGCGATGGCGTGGCGGGCCTCGGTGGCCTGCTCGTGGTCAACTTCCAGCAGGATGGTCTTGTCGCTTTGGACGATCAGCGGCCCGTCAGCCATCCGTTTGCTCCTTTTCGGTGCCGGTGTCCTCCACCAGCTCGATGTCCATGACGCGGTGGATCGGCACCACCCGCTCGTTGCCGCGGTCCGGGTCCGCCACGCGGAGCCGGCCGCCGCCGACCGACAGCGGCTGCAGGATCTCCCGGCGGTGGTTGCCGTGCGGGTCCACGATACCCATCCGCACGCGCTTCTTCAGCCGGATGGCGCGGCGCAGCGTCTCCAGCGCCAGCAGCGGCTCGGCTTCGCCGGCCCTGCCGGCCCCGTCGGCTGCGCTCCCGTGCAGCAGCTCGAGCTGGGCCTGCAGGTCCTCCTCCGTGAGCTGCCACGGGTTGGTGGTGACCGCGGACGACGGCGGGGAGGCGCCTTCCGTCCGTGCGCTGCGTTCGGTGTTTCCGGGCGGGGTCCCCTCCGGGCTGCCAAGCGCCGGCACCCCGTCCCGGTCCGGCGCGGGGGAGTAGCCAAGGCTGCGGAGCGAAGCCAGCAGATCTGCGGCACTCGCCGAGGCGGCGACGACGGTCGGGGCGAGGCGGCGCAGTCCGAGGCCGGCGGCGCGGGGATCCGCCAGCAGGTCGTCGAGGAGCTCGGGGTCCTCGCCGCGGAGATAGGAACCGGCCGATCCGACCCGGATGGCGCCATGCCGCCCCGCAGTGTCCTCGACCAGGTAGCGCAGGGGCTGCGGCACGCCGGTGGCCGAGTGCCGCTCCAGGAAACCAAGGATTCCGGGCGCGTCCCGGCCGGCGTCGAGGGCCCGCCGGATGGAGTCTGCGGAGAACCGGTGAATGGCGGCCGGGCCCTGGCCTTCGGCGCTGGAGAGCTCCTGCAGCTGCCGCGCGACGGCGGGTTCGAGGTAGCCCGGGGCGACGGCGGTCAGGTCCCCCTGCAGCATGAAGTGGGCCAGCGGGGCAGGCAGCGCATCGGCCAGCAGCTCGGCCGCAGCGGCCGGATCGTCGAGCAGCAGGGCGCCGAAGGCGGTCAGCGCGCCCGAGCCGATCAGTCCCAGGCGCGCCGCTTCGTCCAGCATGCCCGGAACCAGCCGGTCGAACTTCCGCTGCTGCCGCGGCGCCTGCCAACCAAGGTACGCGATGACCTGGCCGGAGGAAGGGGCGGGGACGGTTCCGGCCTGGCCCCGTGCTGTCGGTTGGGTGAGTTCCGTCAGGGCAGCCAGCAGCCGGCGGCGCACCGACGGTGCATCCGGACGAGCGGCCTCGGCGGCCAGCACGTTGATCTGCGCGCCTCGCACCGGGGCAGGTCCGGCCGTGGCCGCCTTTTCCGTGCCCCGCCGCGGCAGGGAGGTGGCGGAGCCGACCGTCGGGGTGCCCGCGAGGGAGGGGGCGCGGCCGAGTTCGAGCCAGGCGGTGGCCAGCAGCTGCCACTGCCGGTGTCGGTCCAGTGCCGCGTAGGCTTCGGCGCCGTGCGGGATCCAGCGGGAGGTATCGACATCCAGCACCAGCAGGCCCGCGGCCGCGGCGAGTTCCAGCAGCCAGCCGGTCCCCCGGGTGCCGGCCTGTAGCTCCTCCGCCAGCCGCCGCACTTCCCGGACGCCGACGCCGCCGGCGCGCAGGGTGGCTATCGGCGACCGGGCCGCCGCGCCGAGCAGGTCCGACATCAGGCGCAGCGTCTCCGCCACCGCGGAGAAGGCCGCGTTGTCCCGGATAGCGGGCCGAACGGTCCCGGACGCGTCAGCACCGGATGAGCGAACAACGGATGAGCCGTCACCGGATGCGCCGGGCCCGGGGGCCAGCGGGGGACGGACATGCCACGGAGCGGCGACCGCACCCCCGCGGAGCAGGAGTCCGACGGCCCGCGGCAATTCCACGTGCGTGTTGTCGAGCGGAACCAGCAGGCCGTGCGCCAGCAGCCAGGGCACCGGCTGGCGGAGCGGCTCCGCCGCATCTATGGGACGCAGCGCGTCGGGCACGGCACCCACGGGCGATGAACGGAACCGCTCCAGCAGGTCCGCCGTCTTCGGGGGAGCGTCGGCCAGCAGCGCGGGCCACACATCCGGCAGCTGCAGCCAGCCCTCGAGCGCGGCGGCCGCGGCAGCCCCGTCCCCGGTCGGACCGGCCAAGCGGTGGCCGGCGGCGCGCAGCGCGGTGGCGGCGGCGGCGAGCCTGCTGCCGGTGGACGCATTCAGCGAAGCCAGGGCGCGGTGGCTGCGACCCAGCGCCGCCGGGTAGGGGCCGAGCACGTCCACGAGGCTTGCCAGCGGAAGATAGGCGCAGTGCCTGCCCCCGCCGTCGTTATTCTCCGCACTCTCCGTGGCCGGCGGCTCTCCGTCCGCGCGCACCAGCAGGCCCAGGTCGTGGAGTCGCCGGAGGTAAGGAACCGGCTGATCCGGGGCCAGCCCCTCGGGTGCGGCCAGCAACGGGGCCAGGCCGGCGGCGTCGGCGGCGGTGCCGGTATCGACGTCGGTGGCCAGGACCAGCGCTTCCAGCAGTTCCAGCTCGGGCCGGTTGAGCTTCTCCAGCGCGCGCTGCAGGCTGACGCGGGTGCAGGCGCGGGCGGCCAGGGCCGGGAAATCCGGAACGGGAGGGAGGCAAAGATCCGGCCGGGCAACGAACAGCTCCCGCAGCTGGTCGTTGCTGCGGGCCGCCAGATCGTGGGCCAGCGCCCGGATGGAGGACACCGTCTTAACGGTACCCGCAGCAGGCTCCGGGGGCCGCCGGTGCGTCAGAGGCTGCGGCGGCGGCGGATGTTGCGGATGACCATGGCGCCCATCAGCAGGAAGGCGACGGGGAAGCCGACCCAGGCGATGCCCACGAAGCCGGGCCAGGTTTCGGCGCCGAAGAGTGCTGCGATCAGGATGACAGCGAGGCTCACAATGCCGGCGGCGGAGATTACGGCGGCCAGCAGGATTACCGTGACGAGCAGCTTGCTGGCCTCGGAACTGCCGCCGGGCGGGGGAACGGGAGCGTGGCCGGACATGCCCATAACGCTAACAGCGGACAAGATGCCGGCAAAGTCGCAGAAGGGGCAGCCGGACAGGCTAATCTAGATACGGACTTCCCGTCTGCGACGGAGCCGGTGCAATAGCGCGCCGGCGGCCGGAACCCAGGCGGAGCAGCAAGGCAGCACCGGGCGAGAAGCCGGTGCATCAAACCGTAGAACGAGGTAGCTCAAGTGCCAATCGGCAAGGTGAAGTGGTTCGACACTGAGAAGGGATTCGGCTTCCTGGCCACGGACGAAGGCCAGGAAGTTTTCCTGCATGCCTCGGCCCTGCCCGCAGGGGTGAAAGAGGTCAAGGCCGGAACCCGGATGGAGTTCGGGATCGCCGAGGGCCGGCGCGGCGCGCAGGCGCTGTCCGTGCGGATCATTGACGCCAAACCGTCGGTTGCCAAGGCCACGCGGAAGCCGGCCGAGGACATGGCGGTCATTACCGAGGACCTGATCAAACTGCTCGATGCCATTTCCAACGGGCTGCGCAAGGGCCGGTACCCGGAGAAGGCGCATGCCGCCAAGGTCGCCGCGGTGCTGCGCCGTGTCGCCGACGACCTGGACGCGTAGTCTCCGAGCATGACCAATCCCGAACCGGAGACAGCCGCCGCGCCCGCCCCCAGGCGGCGCGTCTACCAGCGTGCGCCGAAGCTCGACGCGGTGCTGGCGGAAGCCATCGAGCGGGCACGCCAGGGCGTGCTGGAGATCGCCCCCGCCGACCAGGTAGGGCGGCACGTCAGTGCGGTGGCCGAGGGCGAGCGGCTGGTGGTGCATCGGTTCGAAGCGCGGGTCCCGGGATACGGCGGCTGGCAGTGGTTCGCCTCGGTGGCGCGGGTTCCGCGGAGCAAGCACGTGACCGTGTGCGAGGTAGGGCTGCTGCCTTCCGGGCAGTCGCTGTTGGCGCCGGACTGGGTGCCGTGGTCTGAACGCGTCCGGCCGGAGGAAGCAGCGGAGGCTCGGGAAGCCGAAGCGGCGGAAGCCTCGACCGATGCCGAGGCCTCCACTGAGGCTTCCACCGAGGGCAGCGCCGGGATTCCGGCACCCATGGCGCAGGACGGATCGGACGAAACTTCGGACGCCGCCGTCGTTAGCGAAGAAGATCCGGAGGCGCCGGAAGGCCGCTCCGGGGACAGCGCCGAAATGCCGGAGCATGGCTCCGAATCCGCGGCCGGACAGCCCGATGGCGAGGCTGGCGCCGCCGGGTCCGCCGACGAGGCACCGGAGGCCAACGGATAGCCACCTCGGCGTCCGAAATGAGTCCTGCAGGAGGAAGGGAAAGTGAGCTCGATGTTCCGATCCCTGCAGTTCTTCAACTACCGGATCTGGTTTGTCGGCGCCATCGTGTCCAACATCGGCACGTGGATGCAGCGGACCGCGCAGGACTGGCTGGTCTATGACATCCTGACGGCCCAGGACGCCGCCGCGATGGGCATCGTGATGGCGCTGCAGCTGGGACCGCAGCTGCTGATGGCTCCCTGGTCCGGTCTGATCGCGGACCGGTTCGACCGGCGGAAGATCCTGATGGCCACCCAGCTGAGCATGGCGTTGCTGGGGCTGGGCCTGGGGCTGATGGTCATCGCCGAGGTGGCGGAACTCTGGCACGTCTACGCGTTCGCCCTGGCCCTCGGCATCGTCTCATCGGTAGACGCGCCGGCGCGGCAGACCTTCGTCTCCGAGTTGGTGCGCGACGACTTCCTGCCGAACGCGGTGGCGCTGAACAGCACCTCCTTCAACCTGGCCCGGATGGTGGGCCCGGCCGTGGCCGGCGTCCTGACCGTGGCCGTGGGACCGGGCTGGGTGTTCCTGATCAACGCGGCGACCTTTGCCGCACTCATCGCGGCGCTGCTGGCCATCCGCCGCTCCGAGCTGCGGGTGCTGCCGCGGGCGCCGAAGGGCAAGGGCAAGATCCGCGAAGGCTTCCGCTACGTGCGCCACCGGCCGGACCTGGTGGTGGTGATGTGGGCGATCTTCATCATCGGCACGTTCGGCCTGAACTTCGCCATCTATATTGCGGGGATGGCGCGGACCGAGTTCGGCGGCCACGCCGGCGATTTCGGCCTGCTGTCCTCGGTGATGGCCGTCGGCTCCGTGGCGGGTGCCCTGCTCTCGGCCCGGCGCGAACGGCCGCGGCTGCGCTACGTTTTCGGAGCCTCGGCGCTCTTCGCGGTCACCTGCACCGCGGCCGCGCTGATGCCCAACGTCTGGCTCTTCGGGGCAGCCCTGGTGCTGGTCGGCGTCTCGTCGCTGACCATCATGACCAGCGCGAACGCCTATGTGCAGACGACAACCGATCCCGTGATGCGGGGCCGCGTGATGGCGCTGTACATGGCCATCTTCATGGGCGGGACGCCGCTGGGGGCGCCGTTCGTCGGCCTGGTCTCCAACCTTTGCGGGCCCCGGTGGGGGCTCGGCGTCGCCGCGATCTCCGGCGTCGTCGCGGCCTTGATCGGGCTGGTCTGGGCCTGGCGTGCGCGGCGGCTGCGCTTCGCGTATGACAGGGCGGCCGGGCGTCGGGTGCGCATCGTGTACCTGCCCCAGCGCAGCGGCTCGCAGCGCGGCCCTTAAACGGCTGAAGCGCCCCGTTGCCGGTGCGCTTCAGCCGTTGGTGCGGACGGCGTCAGCCGTTGAGCTGTTCCACGACGTAGTCGATGCACTTGAGCAGTGCGCTGACGTCCTCGGGCTCGATGGCCACGAAGGTGGCGATGCGCAGCTGGTTGCGGCCGAGCTTGCGGTACGGCTCCACATCCACGACGCCGTTGGCGCGCAGCACCTTGGCGACCGCCGCGGCGTCAATGCTCTCGTCGAAATCGACCGTGACGATGACATTGGAGCGGTGCTCGGGGTTGGCCACGTACGGGGTGGTGTTCTTCGACGCCTCGGCCCAGCTGTACACGCGGCCGGCGGAATCCGCGGTCCGCTCGGACGCGAATTTGAGGCCGCCGTTGCCGTTGAGCCACTCGATCTGGTTGTTCAGGGTGACCAGCGTGGCCAAGGCCGGGGTGTTGTAGGTCTGGTTCTTCAGCGAGTTGTCGATCGCCGTGGTCAGGCTCAGGAAGTCCGGCACCCAGCGGTCCGAGGCGCCGATCCGTGCGGCACGCTCCAGCGCGGCGGGGGAGAACAGGCCCAGCCAGATGCCGCCGTCGGAGGCGAAGTTTTTCTGCGGGGAGAAGTAGTAGACGTCGCTCTCGGCCACGTCGACGTCGAGGCCGCCCGCCGCGGACGTCGCGTCGATGAGGACCAGCGCGCCGTCGTCCGCGCCGGCCACCCGCTTGACGGGAGCGGCGACGCCGGTCGAGGTTTCGTTCTGGGCCCAGGCGTAGACGTCCACACCGGCCTCGGCCTGCGGCTCGGGCAGGGAACCCGGCTCAGACTTGATGATCGAGGACTCCGCCAGGAACGGCGCCTTGTTCGTGGCGGCGGCGAACTTCGAGCTGAACTCGCCGAAGGAGAGGTGCTGGGCCTTCTCCTCGACCAGTCCGAAGGCTGCGATGTCCCAGAACGCAGTCGCCCCGCCGATGCCGAGAACCACCTCGTAGCCCTCCGGCGCCTGGAAGAATTCCTGGAGTCCTTCGCGAACGCTGCCGACCAGGTTCTTGACGGGAGCCTGCCGATGGGAAGTGCCCAGCAGGTTGCGGCCGGCCTGCACCACGGCATCGATCTGCTCGGGGCGGACCTTGGAGGGGCCGGCACCGAAGCGACCGTCCTGGGGCAGCAGTTCTGCGGGGATGCTTATGGACTGGTTGTCGCTCATCTGGTCTCTTCCTGGCAGGCTACGGTGTTGACGTGAAGTTCGCCATTGAACGGTCTATATTCTGCCGTACCCTTCGGCCGGCCCGTTAACTGTTAACTACCGGGCGCCAGTCGCGCAGTCTGGAACCGGGGACGCGCGCGAGGCGGGACCCGGTTGACTGTCCAGTGCGGCAAACAGGCTAATCTGGACTGTGGGACAACGACGCCGGTGCGTCGGTTTGAGAAGCGGATTCCCGCCATCTGCGCCGAGGAGCAAGAAATAAGTGACTGATCTCATCGACACCACCGAGATGTATCTGCGGACGATTCTCGAGCTGGAAGAGGAGAACATCGTAGCCCTTCGGGCACGCATCGCCGAGCGGCTGCGCCACTCGGGTCCCACCGTTTCGCAGACCATCGGCCGGATGGAACGGGACGGCCTTGTGGTGGTCTCGGACGACCGCCACCTGGAGCTGACCGAGCACGGGCGCCAGCGGGCGGTCGAGGTCATGCGGAAGCACCGGCTGGCCGAGCGCCTGCTCGCAGACGTGATCGGACTGGAGTGGGCCTACGTGCACGACGAAGCCTGCCGCTGGGAACACGTGATGAGCGAGCGGGTCGAACAGCGTCTCTACGAGCTCCTGGGCCGGCCGAAGGAATCGCCCTACGGCAACCCGATCCCAGGCCTCGAGGCCCTCGGCGGGGAGCCCGCCGCCGAATTTGCCACCGGCATGGTGAACCTCAGCGAGGCCATGCGCGGCTACTCGGCGGAGCAGCGCGTGGTCATCGTCCGGCTGGCCGAGCCGATCCAAGTCGACCCGGAGCTGCTGCTGCAGTTGGAGGAAGGCGGACTCAAGCCGGGCGCCGAACTGCAGTTGGCCACGGTAGGAGAGTACATTTCGGTTCGTGTGCCGGGCATCGAGGGAGCCCTCGAACTTCCCCCGGAAGTCGCGGCGCACATCTTTGTATCCCTGAGCTAAGCCGGCCTTCGCCCTAGCCAGCAACGTTTAAATCCGTTATCCACAAGCTTGGATAACGGATTTATCACTTAGAGCTTTCTGCCCCTATAGTTGTTGCTTGGCGCCGATGCATTGGCGTTACCTGATCCGCAGCCGAACCCTGTCGGCGGACCAGCGTCTGAATCCGACAGGGGCGGAGGACCCACTACCGGCAGCGCCGTTCAGCTGCCTTGGGGTGAAGCCTCGTTTGTGTTCGGCACCTGCCGGTTTATCCGCTGATGCCGCATGCCCAGCGAGGCCGAGTTTCTTCTACTCGAACCCGACAGCTAACTTCGCAGGCTTCCAGGAGAGGGAAGACTGTTGTCAGAACTAAGAGCAACGGGACGGCGCCGTTCGGCCGCCCCCGTACCGGTCCGGCGGCCTCGCACCGCAGCCACCGGCCGCCGCCGCGCCGAGGTTGCAGCATCATCGAAGTCATCGGTCCGTGGTGCCGGCCACAAGGCCGCCGTTGCCGCCGCCGCCTCAGGCCTGGCGCTGACCATTCTGTTGCCGACGACAGCCGGCAATGCCACCCCGGGCCCGGACGTCGCCGAAGCCGCCGGAACGGGCGCCGTCGCGGTTTCCGGACAGCCGGTGACCGCAGCGGCCGGGGTTGAACTGCAGTTCCAGCGGACCGGCCTGAGCAGCACGTTCGACCCGGACGCGAAGCTCGAGCAGGTCATGGTCGCCGCCGGGGAGGACGCCAAACCGATCGGTAGCGAGGGGACGCTCTCGCAGCCGATGGACAGCATGAAGATGACCTCGCCGTTCGGCTTCCGGGTCAACCCCGTTACCGGCTACGCCGGGGAAATGCACACCGGCCAGGACTACGGGGCAGCCTGCGGCAGCCCGGTCTACTCCGCCGCGGGCGGCACCGTGACGGAAGCCGGCTGGGCCGGCGGCTACGGAAACCGCGTCGTGGTAGACCATGGCAACGGCCTGAAGACCACCTACAACCACCTCACCAGCATCAGCGCCAAGACCGGCGACAAGGTCTCCCGCGGCGACCTCCTCGCCCAAAGCGGCACCACGGGGAATTCCACCGGCTGCCACCTCCATTTCGAAGTTGTCGTGAATGGGGACATGGTGGATCCGAAGGGCTGGCTCTAAGCCATTGTCCGGGGCGCGGGATAGGGCGTTAGCCCATTATCGGCAGTAAAACCAAGCCTTTGCGCTTCGGTGTTTAATCTGTGCTGCACAGCTGGTTCCGTCGGCATTCCTCCGAGGTTTTGCCGCCCGCCGACAACTGTGGCGCAATTCACTTTTGATCGATTGTTCCCGCATTTTCCGGACGTCTGATGAAACGTTCCGGTGTGGGATGGAGCCTGTCGTGATCGTTCCGTCGCCGCGTTGTGATCTGAATGTGACTTATCTCCGGGGATCGTATATTCTCTAACTCGTGCCAAATCGCAGACATGATTTGGTGCCTCCGGATGGATTGCCGAGCTCTGCCACCGACCGGGGTCCGTTCGCATAAACATTCGCATGGCAGGGGCGGGGGAACCACTTTGTGGGTTTCAGTTGAAACCCTTGGGGTTAAGTTTTGGGCCATTCCGGATTGTTGACGGAATTCCCATGGCCGGATGACTCCCATCCGAACCCGACAGCTCACCTCGCAGGCATGGGGAGAGGTATTGATCGTGTCTAAGAACACTTCAGTCACGGGTCGCCATCGTGCCGTCCCCGTGCGCACCAGCCCGTTGGAGACGATCTCCAAGGCTGTTTCCTCGAACGCCGGTTCCATGGGCCGCCAGGCTGCCGTCATCGCAGCTGCGTCCGGCTTGGTCCTGACCGTCGGCGTTCCCGCCCAGGCCACCGCGATCCAGCGCGACGCCTCCGTCCAGGCAGCAGCCGCGGCTCCGTCCCGCATCCAGGTCGAGGCCGTCCAGGCCTCCAACGCTGCCGACATCGAGTTCGACCGCCCGAGCATCAGCTCCACGCCGGCACCGGTGGAGGAGCCGGAGCCGGTCGTTGAAGCTGTGTCCGAAGAGGTTGCGCCCGCCGAAGAGGCGCCCGCCGCGGAAGCCCCGGCCCCCAAGACAGAAGAGAAGGCCGCCAAGGCTCCCAAGGCCGACGTTGCCGCCAGCGGCATCGGTGCCGCACTGGTCGCCTCCGCCTACAGCCAGATCGGCGTCTCCCAGGACTGCACCGCGATGGTCGAGAACGCCCTGCGCTCCGCCGGTATCTCCGTCGGTGACCTCGCCCCGGCCCAGTTCTTCGCCTACGGCACCCAGGTCTCCACGCCCCAGCCGGGCGACATGATCTACTACGACGACGCCGGAGCCGGCGTTCCCCACATCGCCATCTACGTGGGTAACGGCCAGGCCATCCACGGCGGCTGGACCGGATACACCACCACCCTCGCCGACGCCTACATCGGCTCGGGCCCGGTCTTCATCCGCCCCAGCGCCTAAGCATCACCGTGAGCCGGCCGGTTCGCACAGCATCCCGGCCGGCCGTCACGAACAAAGGAACGCCGCACCCCAAGGTGCGGCGTTCCCTTGTAAATCGGTAGGGGACAGAAGGTTTAAGCGGCGGCCCGGGAGCCGCGTCGCCGGTCCGGCAGCCAAAAGAATTAGCGCAGCGCCGCGAATTGCGCTTACTCTAACTCTTGTCGGTGACGAATCATCATGGCCGGGCACAGCAGTGATCCCGCTGACCGGACGTGGTCGGACGAACAGGAATGTGCAATGCGCACACTCGTTCTGAACGCTGGATATGAGCCGCTGGCGGTAGTGACCTTCCGCCGGGCGTTGCTCCTTGTGCTCACTGGCAAAGCGAGCGTCATCGCCGAGGACGGGGATCCGGTGGTCGGGCCGAATGACATCCTGGGCCGTCCCTCCGTGATCCTGCTCAACCGCTACATCAAGATCCCGTACCGGCAGGACACCACGGTCACCCGCCGCGGCGTGCTGCGCCGGGACGGCTACCTATGCGCCTACTGCGGCAAGACCGCCAACACGGTGGACCATGTCAAGCCGCGTTCGCGCGGCGGCGAGGACAGTTGGGAGAACCTGGTGGCCTGCTGCCTGCGGTGCAACAACGCCAAGGGGGACCGCACCCTGAACCAGCTGGGCTGGCACCTGCGGATCGTTCCCCGCGCACCCCACGGCACTCATTGGCGGATCCGCGAACTCGACCGGCCCGCCCCGGCCTGGAGCGAGTTCCTGGACCGCAATCCGGCGGCCTGATGGATCGTACCTTCGACGCCGTCATCCTGGCCGGCGGCAGATCCTCGCGCCTGTCCGGCACGCCGAAGGCCCTGCTGCGGCTGGAAGGGAAATCGCTGCTGCTGCGGACCCTGGAAGCCGTCTGCCGCGCCCAGCGGATCGCCGTGGTCGGCCCCGGGGAGCTAGCCGGCGAGCTGGCGACCTTCCGCCGCGGCGCGGGCGCTCCGGAGGCCGTCTTGACCCGGGAGGACCCGCCCTTCGCCGGGCCGGCGGCCGGCATCGCGGCCGGCGTCGCGGCGCTGGACCAGGGAAGCGGAAAGGAGCACGACGGCGGGAGGCCGCGGGGGGCGGGCCTCACCTTGATCCTCGCCTGCGACATGCCCGCCGCCGGCCGGCTGCCCGAACAGCTGCTGGACGCCGTCGCCGCCGCGCCCTCCGCGCGGCTGTGGCTGCCCGTGGACGCCGGCGGAAGGATCCAGCCACTGGCGTGCTGCGCGGACAGCCGTGCGCTCCGGGAAGCACTGGCCCGGTTCACCGCGGCCGACCTGCAGGGACTTTCGGTCCGGAAGCTGATCGCGGACCTGCCCGCGGCCCGGTTCCCGCTGGCCGCCGCAGCTACCGATGACGTGGACACGTGGGAGGACGCCGGGCGCTTTGGCATCGCGCGGCCTGCGCCGTAGCCTGATCTAAAGATCGTGCCTAGCCCCGCCCGCCGGGGAGAACATCGGAGGACCGGATGGCCGCCGTCGAAGAGCAGCTGCAACCTTTTGTCGCCGAACTGCTCGCCGCCCTCGAAATCGAGGACACGCCCATCGACCTTGATTCGGTGCTCAACCTGGCCGGCGTGGCGGCCCACAGTGTGGTCCGGCCCGCGGCCCCGGTGACGACCTTCATCGTCGGCTATGCCGCCGGTTTGGCAGTGGCTACCGGCCAAGCCTCGCCGGAGGCCGCGATGCGCGCGGCGAGCCGGGTGGCAGACGAGGTGGCCCGGCAGCACGGCGGCGCCGGCGGCCCGGACCAGCCCGTGCGGGCGTGAGCGCCGAGCCTGACTCCGTTGCCTGGGCAACGGCCAGGGAGAAAGCCTGGTCGGCCGGCCGCGAAGCTCTTGGACAGGACCCCGCCGGGCCGGCCGAAACCGTCCCGCTGGAGCGGTGCCTGGGCCTGGTCCTCGCCGAGCGGGTGGCCGCGCAGCTGCCGGTTCCGCACTATGCCTCGTCCGCCATGGACGGCTGGACGGTGTCCGGTGCCGGGCCCTGGCTGCTGAAGCCTCCGGGCAGCGCCCTGCGGTCGGGCGAAGCGGCACCGGTTGTCACCGGTGGCCTGATCCCCGAAGGCACGGACGCGGTGCTGCGCAGCGAATACGGCGTGCTCGGAGAGCGGCACGGGCGGCCGCTGCTGGACCGTGCTCCGGGCGTTTCCGGCGAGGAACCCGCGCCCGGCCGGCACATCCGTCCCGCGGGCGAGGAGGCCGCCGCCGGGGACACGGTCGTGCCGGCGGGAACCCGGCTGACGCCGGCCCATCTAGCCATTGCGGCCGTCTGCGGCCACGACGGCCTGCCGGTCCACCCGGCTCCCGAGGTCGCCCTGCTGCTCACCGGCGACGAGGTCGTGACCTCGGGGCTCCCGGCCCCGGGCCACGTCCGCGACACCTTCGGGCCGACGCTGCCGGCCATCGTCTCCGCCCTCGGCGGCAAGCCGTTCCCGCCCCGCCGGCTGCCCGACGATTTTGCTGCGACCCGCGCGGCCATCGATGGCTGCGGGGGCCGCGTCGTCGTGACGACCGGCGGTACCGGGCATTCGCGCGCGGACCATCTCCGCGCCGTGCTGAAGGCGGCGGGCGCGCAGATCCTGGTCCCTTCCATCCGCATGCGCCCGGGCCACCCGGCCCTGCTCGCCCGCCTTGCCGACGGCCGGCTGGTGGTCGGGCTGCCCGGCAATCCGCTGGCGGCCATGATGGCCCTCCTCACCCTCGGCGCGCCGCTGCTCGCAGGCCTGACCGGCCGGCAGCTTCCGCCGCTGGACAGCGTGCAGTCCGGCGCCCGCTTCGCGCCCCTCGAGGGCAGGCACCGGCTCGTCCCGTACGCGCTCGACGAGCAGGGCGCCGTGCCGGCAGACCACGTCGGATCGGCGATGATGCGCGGCCTCGCAGCGGCGGCCGGCGTCGTCGTTGTTCCCCCGGAAGGTGCGCGCCGGGGACAGCAGCTGCCTACCTTGCCGCTGCCGTGGTGACTTAGGCTTGAACCGGAGGAAAACATGGGACGCGTAACGCAGCGCCGGAAGGTGCTCAAACTCAGCCTGGCTGGCCCGCCGCGGCGCCGGGAAGACATCATGGCGGCCGAAGAGCCGCTGGAAATCCGGCTGGGCCGCAAGCCTTTCAGCGTCACGATGCGCACGCCGGGCGACGACTTCGACCTGGTCGCCGGCTTCCTCGTCTCCGAGGGCGTCGTCTGGCAGCCCGAGCAGCTCGGCGCGATGCGGTTCTGCGCCGGCGAGGACGAGGATGGCCGGCAGACCTACAACGTCATCGAGGCGCAGCTGGCCCCGGGCGTGCCGCTGCCGGACACCTCGCTGGAGCGGCATGTATATACCTCCAGTTCCTGCGGGATCTGCGGCACGGCGTCCATCGATGCGGTCACCAAGAATTCGCACTTCGGGCTGGAACCGCCGCCGGAGGGCGGCGGCCTGGCATTGGAGACGCTGCTGGCGCTGCCGGACCAGCTGCGGCGTCGCCAGCAGGTGTTCGAGCGCACCGGGGGAGTGCACGCGGCCGGGCTGTTTACGTTCGACGGCGAACTGCTGTGCCTGCGCGAAGACGTCGGACGACACAATGCGGTGGACAAGGTCATCGGCTGGGCCCTGCGTGAGGGCCGCCTGCCGCTGCGCGGGACGGTGCTGCAGGTCTCGGGCCGGGCCTCGTTCGAACTGGTGCAGAAGGCCTACCTGGCCGGAATTCCGGTGCTCTCCGCGGTGAGTGCGCCGTCCTCGCTCGCCGTCGAACTGGCGGAAGAAACGGGCCTGACCCTCGCCGGCTTCAGCCGCGGTGAGACGGTCAACGTCTACTCGCACCCGGGGCGGCTGGTCCGTGCCGGAGTCGAGATTTCCGTGTGACGGCAGCTACATTAGGTGCATGGCCCGCCCTGCACCTGTAAATGACATCAATGAGAACGAACTCGAAGTCCACGACCCCAAGTCCGCCGCGGCGGGGGTCAAGGCCGTCATGGTCTCGATGGAACGGGGATTCTCCCAAGCCGGCGTGAACCGGACCGTACGCTCCATGCTGCGGGTCAACCAGCACGGGGGCTTCGACTGCCCGGGCTGCGCCTGGCCCGAATCGATCACCGGGGCGCGCAAACCGGCCGAGTTCTGCGAGAACGGCGCCAAGGCCATCGCGGAAGAGAACACCGTGCGCACCGTCGGCCCGGAGTTCTGGGCCGCGCACTCGATCGCCGAGCTGGAAGCGAAGACCGAGTACTGGCTGGGCCACCAGGGCCGCATCAGCGAGCCGGTGATGATCCGCGAGGGCGAGACCCACTACAGCCCCGTGTCCTGGGCCGAGGCGTTTAACGTCATCGGCGAGCACATCAGGTCGACGACGCCGGACCGCTGCGTCTTCTACACCTCCGGCCGGACCGCGAACGAGACGGCGTTCCTGTACCAGCTCTTCGCGCGCTCGCTCGGGACGAACAACCTGCCGGACTGCTCGAACATGTGCCACGAGTCCTCCGGCTCCGCGCTGAACCCGACCATCGGGATCGGCAAGGGCACGGTTTCGCTGGAGGACCTGGGCGAGGCCGAACTGATCTTCGTCGTCGGGCAGAATCCCGGGACGAACCACCCGCGGATGCTCTCGGCGCTGAAGGAATGCCGGGAGAACGGCGGCAAGGTGGTCGCCATCAACCCGCTGCCGGAAGCCGGGCTGCTCAACTTCAAGGATCCCCAGGATCCGGCCAGCCTGCTGCGGGGCGGCGCGCAGATCGCCGACGAATTCCTGCAGGTCAAGGTCGGCGGCGACCTGGCGCTGTTCCAGGCGTTCGGGCACCTGCTGCTCGAGGAAGAGGAACGGGTCCCCGGTTCGGTGGTCGACAAGGCCTTCATCGAAGCGCAGACCGAGGGTTTCGAGGCCTACCGCGAGGCCCGCCGGGAGATCGACTGGGAAGAGACGGAGAGGGCCACCGGGATCTCCCGGATGGAGATCTCCGCAATCGCCGGCATCCTCGCGAAGTCCAAGGCGACCATCATCTGCTGGGCGCTGGGGCTGACCCAGCAGCCGCATTCGGTGGACACGCTGAAGGAGATCATCAACCTCCTGCTCCTGCAGGGCAACTTCGGCAAGCCCGGCGCCGGTGCCTGCCCGGTCCGCGGCCACTCCAACGTCCAGGGCGACCGCACCATGGGCATCTGGGAGAAGCCCAAGGAATGGCTCCTCGAGGCCCTGGACAAGGAATTCGGCATCCAGTCCCCGCGCGAGCACGGCTTCGACTCGACCGAGGCGCTGCAGGCGTTCGAAGAGGACAACGTGGACGTGTTCGTCTCGCTCGGCGGCAACTTCGCGCTCGCCAACGCGGACACGGCGGCACTCGAAGCGGGCATGAAGCGTGCCGGGCTGACCGTGCACATCTCCACCAAGCCCAACCGGTCCCACGTGGTGCACGGCCGCACTTCCATCATCCTGCCCACGCTGGGCCGGACCGACACGGACGACAAGCACCCCAAGGGCGCCCAGTTCCTCTCCGTCGAGGACTCCATGTCCGTGGTCCACTCGACCCGCGGCCGGCTCGCCCCGGTCTCCGACCACCTGCTGGCCGAGCCGGTGATTGTGGCGCGCATGGCGCAGGCTGCCCTGGGCGATGACCACCCGGTGGACTGGCGGGCCATGGCGGAGGACTACGACGTCATCCGCGACCACATCTCCCGCGTGCTGCCCGGCTTTGAGAACTTCAACGAGCGGATCCGCAACAAGAACGGCTTCGTGCTGCCCAACCCGCCGCGCGATTCCCGCTCGTTCGCCACGGACATCGGACGGGCACGCTTCACGGTCAGCCCGCTGGAGTACCTCGAAGCCCCGGAGGGCCACCTGATCCTGCAGACCATGCGGAGCCACGACCAGTACAACACGACGTTCTACGGGCTCGACGACCGCTACCGCGGCATCTCCAACGGACGCCGGGTGGTCCTGGTGCACCCGGAGGACCTGGAAAGCCTGGGCTTCGCGGACCGCGACCTCGTGGACGTGGTGAGCACGTTCCGCGGCACGGAGCGGCGGGCCGACCGGTTCCGGCTGGTGGCATATCCGACGGCGCGGGGCTGCGCGGCGGCCTATTTCCCGGAAGCCAACGCGCTGGTCCACCGGGAGCTGGTGGCGCGTGAATCCAACACGCCCGGCTTCAAGGCGATGACGGTGCGCTTCGAGCCGCACCAGGCCGACCAGCTGAGCTGATCCGGCGGGGACGGGCGAGGACGTTCGGCGCCCGCCCGTCCCCAGGGTTCCGTCCTCGGCTGACAGGCTGCCCCGGCCGGAACATCAGAGGGCCTCGAATGGTTCTAGGCTTACAGGAGAACCATCGTTAGGAGCCAGCATGTCCATGGAAGGCGCAGCCTGGAGTTCGGTCTACCGGCTGTCACATTCGTCGGACAAGGGGAAGCACGGCTTTTCCAAGGAGACCATCAAACGGACCTTGGCGTTCGCCGCGCCCTACAAGGGCAAGCTGATCTTCTTTGTCGCCATGTCCATCGTTACGGCCGCTCTGGCCGTCGCGACGCCGGTGCTGGCCGGCCGGGTAGTGGACGCCATCGTGGCCCGTTCCGAAGTCGGCACGGTGATCTGGCTCGCGGTGATCATCGCCGCCGTCGCCGTTGCCGATGCCGGGCTGAGCATGGTGACCCGCTGGATCTCCTCCAGCCTGGGAGAGGACGTAATCCTCGACCTGCGCACGGCGGTCTTCGACCATGTGCAGAAGATGCCGATCGCCTTCTTCACCCGGACCAGGACCGGCGCGCTGGTGAGCCGGCTGAACAATGACGTGATCGGCGCGCAGCGCGCCTTCGCCGGAACCCTGTCCGGCGTGGTGAGCAACTTCGTCTCCCTGGTGCTGACGCTAATCGTGATGCTGACGACCTCGTGGCAGGTGACGCTGCTGGCGCTCATCCTGCTGCCGGTCTTCCTGCTGCCGGCGCGGCGGATGGGTTCGCGGCTGGCCGACATGCGGCGCGAGGCCGCGGACCACAACTCGGCCATGAGCACCCAGATGACCGAGCGCTTCTCGGCCCCCGGCGCCACGCTGGTCAAGCTGTTCGGCCGGCCCGCGGAGGAGTCCCGCGAGTTCAAGGTCCGCGCCGAGCGGGTGCGCAACATCGGCGTGAAGTCGGCGGTGCTGCAGTGGACCTTCGTCACGGCACTCACGCTCGTTTCCGCGCTGGCGCTGGCGCTGGTCTACGGGCTCGGCGGCTTCTACGCGATCGTCGGCCAGCTGGATCCGGGCGACGTGGTGGTGCTGGCGCTGCTGCTGACCCGCCTGTACGCCCCGCTCACCGGCCTGGCCAACGCGCGGGTGGAAATCTCCTCGGCGCTGGTGAGCTTCGAGCGGGTCTTCGAGGTCCTGGACCTGGACCCGCTGATCAAGGAGAAGCCGGATGCGGTTGATGTCCCGGAGGGCCCGGTCACCGTGGAGTTCCGGGACGTGACGTTCGCCTACCCCTCGGCCGACAAGGTATCGCTGGCGTCGCTCGAGGAGGTGGCGGTCCTCGACACCCGCGGCGGCGAGGAGGTCCTGCACGGGATCAGCTTCCGCGTGGAGCCGGGGGAGACGGTGGCGCTGGTGGGTTCCTCCGGCGCCGGCAAGTCCACCATTGCGTCCCTGCTGGCGCGGCTCTACGACGTCGACCAGGGGGCCGTGGAGCTGTCCGGACGCGACGTGCGGGACCTGAGCTTCGACGCGCTACGCGGCACCATCGGCATGGTAACCCAGGACGGGCATCTCTTCCACGACACCATCCGGGCCAACCTCGCCCTCGCCCGCCCGGAGGCCACGGACGAGGAGCTGTGGGAGGTGCTGCGGCGCGCCCGGCTGGAGCCGCTGGTGCGCAGCCTCCCGGACGGGCTGGAGACCATGGTCGGGGAGCGCGGCTACCGGCTCTCCGGCGGTGAGCGGCAGCGCATGACGATTGCGCGGCTGCTGATTGCCCAGCCGCACGTCGTGATCCTCGACGAGGCGACGGCGGCCCTGGACTCGACCAACGAAGCCGCGGTCCAGGCAGCCCTGACCGAGGCACTCGCCGGGCGCACCGCCGTCGTTATTGCCCACCGGCTGTCCACGATCCGTTCCGCGGACAAGATCCTGGTGGTCGAGGGCGGCCGGATCATCGAGCAGGGCACCCACCCGGAGCTGCTCGCGCAGGCCGGCCGGTACGCCGAGCTGTACCGCACGCAGTTCCAGACGGAAGAGGCGCCGGTGCGCTGACCTCGGTTCCTCGGCTACCGGACGGAGGATGTTCTCGGCGGGTGGGTTCGTTTACAGTGTCATAGGTTGTCCAAAGTCAGGACCAGGTCTTGGGAGCGGGACTCATTCATGCAGCGTGGTACCAATCTGGGCCGCCTCGGGGGCTACAACCAGGCGGTCATCCTTGATACGATCCGCCGCGCCCATGACGGAGTGGCCAGGGTCGAGCTCGTGGAACGCACCGGGCTGTCGCCGCAGACCATCTCGAACGTGGTGCGGCGGCTGGTAGACCAAGGCCTGGTGCGGGAGGACCGGAAGACAGTCTCGGGCCCCGGCAAGCCGCGGACGGTGCTCGAGCTCGAGGTTTCCAGCCGCTTCGCAATCGGCATCCACCTTGACCCGGCCGTGATGACCGTGGTGGCCCTGAACCTCACCGGCCAGGTCGTCGCGCGGGCCCGCCACGCGATGCCCGGCGGCCCGAAACCGGACGGCACCGTAGAGTCCATGGCCGTGGCCGTGAACGGCCTGATTGAGGAGGCCGGCCTGGACCGCGCCCGCATCCTCGGTGTCGGGCTGGCTGCCCCCGGCCCGATCAGCCTGCCTGAGGGCATGATGGTCTCGCCGCCGATGCTGCCGGGCTGGGACCGGGTGCCGCTGCGGGAACCGCTGGAACGCCTGATCGACCTGCCGGTACTGCTGGACAAGGACGTTACGGCGGCGGTGGTGGCCGAGCTCTGGGCCGGTGAACGCGAGGCCCCGGCCAACTTCGTCTTCATCTATCTCGGCACCGGCCTGGGTGCCGGCGTGGCCCTCGGCGGCGAGGTGCTGCGCGGTTCTTCCGGCAACATCGGCGAGATCGGCCACTTCCCGGTGCCGGACGAGGTCCCGCTGTGCGGCTGCGGCCGGCGCAACTGCGTGGGCATGAGCCTCAACTTCGCCGGGCTGATCCGCCAAGCAATCGACGCCGGGATCTTTCCGCCGAACCACGATGCGCAGCAGCTGCCAGAGACCACCGCGGCGATCCTCGAGCTCATCCAGCTGGCGGAATCGGGCCACCCGGAGGCGCTCTCCATCCTGCGCCGAGCCGCGCGGAACCTCGCCTTCGCCGTCGCACAGGTGGTCAACGTGCTCGACGTGGACACGGTGATCTTCGGGGGACCGCTCTGGGACCCGCTGTCGGAGCTCGGACTGCCGGTTCTGCGAGAGGAGTTGCCCCGTGAGGTCGTCGCCCGCGAAATCCACGGGCTGGAAGTGGTGGGCTCCTCCCAGGGCCCCGAGGTCGGCGCGATCGGCGGGGCGTGCCTGATCCTCGACGACGCCTTTTCGCCGAGGGCCAGCGGGCTGCTGTTGGGCAACTGACGCGTAACAATCGCCACATAACGTCACAACCCGCAAGGTTCATCCGCAGTTAACCCGTCGGGCTTGATTAAGTAAATCAAATGGATTTACATATATACCAACAGCGGGTGTTCGTATGACTACGCCATCTCTTGGAATGAACGGTCCAAGAGCGGGTGCGGCCCTGGGGAGGGGCGCCGGCTGTTGAGCCATGCAGGAGGCTGTGGCTGCCTCGGGTTCCGGGAACGGGAAGTCCGGAAACCGAGGTGCCCGCTCAGGGGCGTCGCGGCTTCTGCCTGGTCAAGCACCATGAAGCGGCCGTCGGCTGCGCATCCGTGGGGGGATGCGCAGACGACGGCCGCTCCAGTTAAGTCTCCTGCCTGGCAGGTTCGCGGGACCCGCGGGCGGGTGTCCTGCGGCCCGCGCACAGATGCCTGCGGCAAGGGCACAGATGTTTCCGCGGCCCGCGGTCGCCGACCTGAAAGTGCCCCCGATTGGATTCGAACCAACGACACCGGCTTTAGGAGAGCCGTGCTCTATCCCCTGAGCTACGGGGGCAACGGATCGAGTTTAGCTTAAGCGTTGGGGTCCGCGGCGGTGGCCTGGGTCCCGCGGGGCCTGGCGAAGACGGCGACCAGGGCGGCCGCGATGCTCAGGCCGAACAGCACGGATTTGGCGGTTGTGAGGAAGCTGGGCCACCCGGCGTCGCCCACGGGATCCGTGGCCAGCATCGCGTCCACCGTCAGGTTCTCCGCCACGTCCGCAATGACGTACAGCAGGACGGGCGCCCAGCAGAGCCAGCGCAGTGCCCGGCCCTTAAGCTGCTGGCCGATCAGCAGGAGCCAGGTGAAGCCGAACAGCAGCGGGAAAATCGTGTCCGCCGTCTTGTGCCAGTAGTTGTACTGCTCCGCGCCCTCTGCGCCGATGGCGGTGCGAAGTTGCTGGGCATAGTCGGTGGAGTAGCCCGTGATCAGCGTGTCCGGTACCGCGAGGCCGCCACTGAGCTGCTGCAGCTGTGGCATCACGATCAGGAACGAGTAGCCGAACAGCAGGGCCGAGGACACGGCGCCGGCGATGATGATGGCGGAGGCATTGCCTGCGGCCTTCCGGGGCGTGCGGTCTGTGGAGGGATTGACGACGCCGGGGCTCGCGCCTGCGGCAGCGGCCTCGCCAGGGCGGGGGGCGCCAGCGGCGGGACCGTGTTTGCGTGCGCGCTGTGCCGGAGTCTTTGACATGGCTCCATTATCCCCGCTCCGTCCCCTTTACGGCTGGGAAGTGATTGCCGCTTGGCCGCGGCCTGCGCACCGCTGCACGGCTTGGCCCTGAGCGGATCCGTCCGCCGCTGTCAGTGGCGGCGAATAGACTTAAAGGACCATGGATTTTCTGACAGACCCGGCTTACGATGCACCGCCCGCCCCAGCCCTGCCGACTGCGCAGGAGCTGCTGGCCGGACTGAATCCGCAGCAGGAGGAGGCCGTCAAGCATGCCGGCTCGCCGCTGCTGATCATTGCCGGCGCAGGCTCGGGCAAGACCCGGGTGCTCAGCCACCGGATTGCCCACCTGCTGGCGACACGCCGCGCCCGGCCCGGGGAGATCCTCGCTATCACCTTCACCAACAAGGCCGCCGCGGAGATGCGCGAACGGATCGAGTCCTTGGTGGGGGAGCGGGCCCGGAGCATGTGGATTTCCACCTTCCACTCCTCCTGCGTCAAGATCCTGCGCCGCGAAGCGAAGAACGTCGGCCTGAACTCGAACTTCTCCATTTATGATTCGGCGGACACGCTGCGGCTGATCACGCTGGTGGCGAAGGGCCTGGACCTGGATCCGAAGCGCTTCGCGCCGAAGGCCATCGCGCACAAGATTTCGGCGTTGAAGAATGAGCTGATCGACGAGGAGTCCTACGCCTCCACGGCCAACTACTCGGACCCGTTCCAGCAGGCCGTTGCGGACGTCTACAAGGGCTACGCGGAACGCATGCGCCAGGCCAATGCCTTCGACTTTGACGACCTGATTGCCCAGGTGGTCTACCTCTTCCAGGCGTTCCCTGCGGTGGCGGACTCGTACCGCAGGCGTTTCCGGCACATCCTGGTGGACGAATACCAGGACACCAACCACGCCCAGTACGTCCTCGTCAGGGAACTGACCGGGGCCGGGGACGCGGACACTCCTGCGGGGGAGCTCACGGTGGTCGGAGACTCGGATCAGTCCATTTATGCCTTCCGCGGGGCGGACGTGCGCAATATCGTCGAGTTCGAGAAGGACTATCCGGACGCCCGCACCATCCTGCTGGAGCAGAACTACCGCTCGACCCAGACCATCCTGTCTGCGGCGAACTCGGTAATCTCGCGGAACCCTGACCGGCCCGCCAAGCGGCTCTGGACGGCGGAGGGAGACGGGGCCAAGATCGTCGGTTACGTGGGCGAGAACGAGCACGACGAGGCGCGGTTCATTGCGGATGAGATCGACCGCCTGCAGGACGCCGGGCAGGTGCGGCCCGGGGACGTGGCCATCTTCTACCGCACCAACGCCCAGTCCCGTTCCATCGAGGACCTGCTGATCCGGGTCGGACTGCCCTACAAGGTGGTCGGCGGCACGCGCTTCTACGAACGCAAGGAAATCAAGGACGCGCTGGCTTACCTTCGGGTCCTTGTGAACCCGGATGACG
The DNA here is from genome assembly GCF_946892675.1 of Arthrobacter sp. Marseille-P9274. Classification (NCBI taxonomy): domain Bacteria; kingdom Bacillati; phylum Actinomycetota; class Actinomycetes; order Micrococcales; family Micrococcaceae; genus Arthrobacter; species Arthrobacter sp. Marseille-P9274. The sequence continues at coordinate 2,731,943 of NZ_CAMPOV010000001.1, read as the reverse complement.
TGGTGAACCTCCGGCGCATCCTCAACGAGCCCAAGCGCGGGATCGGCGACCGCGCGGAATACGCCGTGGCGGCCCTCGCCGAACGCGAGCGGATCTCCTTCATGGAGGCGCTGCGCCGGGCCGAGGAAGCGCCGGGAATGGCCACCCGGTCGGTCAACAGCGTGGCCGGCTTCGTCAAGCTGGTGGATGACCTGGCGGAGGTGGCCAGCGGTTCCGGTCCGGCGTCCGCGCTGGAAGCCGTGCTGGAACAGACCGGCTACCTCGCGGCCCTGCGGCAGAGCAACGATCCGCAGGACGAGTCCCGGGTGGAGAACCTGGCCGAGCTGGTCGCGGTGGTCCGCGAATACGAGCGGGACAACCCCGAGGGCTCGCTCGGCGGCTTCCTGGAGCAGGTGGCGCTCGTGGCGGACGCGGACCAGATTCCGGACGCGCCGGACGACGAGGGGGCGAAGCTCGCCAAGGACCAGGGCGTGGTGACGCTGATGACCCTGCACACGGCCAAGGGCCTGGAGTTCCCGGTTGTCTTCGTCACCGGCCTCGAGCACGGCGTGTTCCCGCACCAGCGGGCGATGGCGGACCCGAACGAACTGGCGGAGGAACGCCGGCTGGCCTATGTGGGGCTGACCCGGGCCCGCCAGCGGCTGTACCTGACCCGGTCCGAATCGCGCAGCCTGTGGGGACAGAGCCAGTACTACCCGGCCAGCCAGTTCATCGAAGAGGTCCCCGCCGAGCTGATCGAGTGGAAGCGGGAAGGGGCCCGGCGTCCGGCCTTCGTGGGCTCGAGTGGCGCCGGCTCCAGCCGCTTCGGAGGATCCCACTGGGGCGCCGGCCGCGCCTCCGGCCAGCAGGTTGCCCCGCAGCCCCTGGCCCCCGCGGCCGTGCGCCAGGGGCGGGTCCAGCCGCAGAAGGAAGTCATCGCCCTAACCGTCGGGGACAAAGTCAGCCACAGCAGCTTCGGCAGCGGCACCGTGCTGTCACTGGAGGGTGCGGGCGACAAGACTGTGGCGAAGGTCAAGTTCGACGTCGGAGAGAAGCGGCTGCTGCTGCGCTACGCGCCGCTGACGAAGCTGGACTAGGGGCTTTTCCCCGCGTCGGCCGGAACCAGTCCGGAAAGCCTCCCGGCGGGGGACCGCCCTGCCTGTCCGGCGGGGCGCGGGAGCGGCCGGAGCATTTGGGTTACGGGCCGATAACGCCCTACCGTTTTGACCATGGATTTTATCGCGGTGGATGGCGCCGACGTTGCGGCAATGGGTTCCTTGGATTTCTGGCTGGATAAGCCGCTCCGTGTCAGCGTCATCATCATCGGGGCGTTCCTGCTGAACCTGGCCGTGCGCATCGTCATCCGCCGCACCACGGGGAAGATCGCCGACGGGGAAACCGCCAAGCTGGAGAAGCTGGAAACGGCCAAGGTCGGCAAGAAGGACCCGCGCTACTGGCTGATGCAGGATTCCCCGATCGCCGTGGTCCGGCGTGCCCAGCGCGCCAAGACAATCGGCTCGGTGCTGCGCTCCATCGCCACGGTGGCGATCTCCGCTATCGGCATCCTCATGGTCATGACCGAGCTCGGCTTCAACCTCGCCCCCCTGCTGGCCAGCGCCGGTATCGCGGGCGTCGCCATCGGTTTCGGTGCCCAGACCCTGGTCAAGGACTACCTGTCCGGCCTGTTCATGGTGGCCGAGGACCAGTACGGCATCGGCGACGTCGTGGACCTCGGTGAAGCCTCCGGAACGGTGGAATCCGTCGGGCTGCGGGTGACCCAGGTCCGCGCCGTCGACGGAACGCTCTGGCACGTGCGCAACGGCGAGATCCTGCGTGTGGGCAACTCCTCGCAGGGCTGGGCCCGGGCTGTGCTGGACATTCCCGTGCCCTACGACGCCGACGTCGAAAAGGTCAGCGACCTGATCCTGCGGTCCGCGAAGGAACTGCGCGAGGACGACGAGTACAGCCGCGTGATCCTCGACGATCCGGAGCTCTGGGGCGTCGAGGCGCTCACGGGTGAATCCATCACGATCCGGCTCGCAATCCGCACCAAGCCGCTGGAACAGTGGGGCGTGGCCCGCGCCATGCGTGCCCGGCTCAAGCTGGACCTGGACCGCGCCGGCCTGCGGATTCCGCTGCTGAACCAGACCGTGATCCGCGACGGCGGCACCACCGTTCCGGCCGGATCCGAGAGCCATGCGGACGCCGCGGAAAGCGCCGCGCAGCCCGCGCGCTAGGCCGCCCCGCCCGGCGTATAGCGGTTCCGGCACGTACCGCAAGCCGTGACATTTCTACAACTGATAGAACTGTGCCCTTGATCACGAAACACGGTAGTCTAGGCCAGGCGCCTCGTGCCAAGGGACTAAAGTTCCCCATGGAGCGTGATCGCTGCCCGGGCCTCCTGCAGGCGGCCCGGTGAGGATCACCCGCTCCGAGTCAGAAACGACTTCGACGTAGAAGGACACAACCCGTGGACCTGTATGAATACCAGGCGCGCGATCTCTTTGAAGCACACGGTGTACCCGTGCTGGCTGGAATCGTTGCGTACACCCCCGAAGAAGCCAAGGCAGCTGCGGAAAAGATCGGCGGCGTCGTCGTCGTCAAGGCGCAGGTGAAGGTTGGCGGCCGCGGTAAGGCCGGCGGCGTCAAGGTCGCGAAGACTCCGGATGAGGCGTTCGAGTACGCCTCCAACATCCTCGGTATGGACATCAAGGGCCACACGGTCAAGAAGGTCATGATCGCGCAGGGCGCGGACATCGCTGAGGAATACTACTTCTCCATCCTGCTCGACCGGGCCAACCGCAACTACCTGGCCATGTGCTCGGTGGAAGGCGGCATGGAGATCGAGCAGCTCGCCGTCGAACGCCCCGAAGCGCTGGCGCGCATCGCCGTCGATCCCGCTGTCGGCATCGACCAGGCCAAGGCTGACGAGATCGTCGCCGCCGCCGGCTTTGCCGAGGAACTGCGCCCGAATGTCGCCGAGGCGATCATCAAGTGCTGGGACGTCTTCAAGAAGGAAGACGCCACCCTGGTCGAGGTCAATCCGCTGGTCAAGACCGGCGCCGGCGACATCATCGCCCTGGACGGCAAGGTCTCCCTGGACGAGAACGCTGACTTCCGCCAGAGCGGCCACGCCGAGCTCGAGGACAAGGAAGCCACGGATCCGCTCGAGGCCCGTGCCAAGGAACTGGACCTGAACTACGTCAAGCTGGACGGCCAGGTCGGCATCATCGGCAACGGCGCGGGACTGGTCATGTCCACCCTGGACGTCGTCGCCTACGCCGGCGAGCGGCACGGCAACGTCAAGCCCGCCAACTTCCTCGACATTGGCGGCGGCGCATCGGCCGAGGTCATGGCCAACGGCCTCGACGTGATCCTCAACGACGAGCAGGTCAAGAGCGTGTTCGTCAACGTCTTCGGCGGCATCACCGCCTGCGACGCGGTCGCCAACGGCATCGTCAAGGCCCTGGAGATCCTGGGCGACAAGGCCACCAAGCCGCTGGTTGTCCGCCTCGACGGCAACAACGTGGACGAGGGCCGCCGCATCCTGCGCGAGGCCAACCACCCGCTGGTTACCTCGGCCACCTCCATGGATGAGGGCGCCGACAAGGCCGCCGAGCTGGCGAACGCCTAAGGATCGAGGAAAAAAAGAACATGGCTATCTTCATCAACAAGGACTCCAAGGTCATCGTCCAGGGCATCACCGGCGGCGAAGGCTCCAAGCACACCGCCCGCATGCTGCATGCCGGGACCAACATCGTCGGCGGCGTGAACGCCCGCAAGGCCGGCACCACCGTCAAGCACAAGGACCAGCACGGCGCCGAGCTTGAGCTGCCCGTCTTCGGCTCGGTCAAGGAAGCTATGGCTGAAACCGGCGCCGACGTCTCCATCGTCTTCGTTCCGCCGGCCTTCACCAAGGACGCCGTCGTCGAGGCGATCGAAGCCGAGATCGGACTCGTCGTCGTCATCACCGAAGGCGTGCCCGTGCAGGACTCCGCCGAGTTCTGGGCCCTGGCCCAGTCCAAGAAGGACGCCAACGGCGAGCAGGTCACCCGCATCATCGGCCCGAACTGCCCCGGCATCATCACCCCCGGCGAGTCGCTGGTCGGCATCACCCCGGCCAATATCACCGGCAAGGGCGGCGTGGGCCTGGTCTCCAAGTCGGGCACCCTGACCTACCAGATGATGTACGAACTGCGCGACCTGGGCTTCTCCACCGCCATCGGCATCGGCGGCGACCCGGTCATCGGTACCACGCACATCGACGCCCTGGCTGCGTTCGAGGCGGATCCGGACACCAAGGCGATCGTCATGATCGGCGAAATCGGCGGCGACGCCGAGGAGCGTGCGGCCGAGTTCATCAAGAAGAACGTCACCAAGCCGGTCGTCGGCTACGTGGCCGGCTTCACCGCCCCCGAGGGCAAGACCATGGGCCACGCCGGCGCCATCGTCTCCGGCTCCTCGGGCACCGCGCAGGCAAAGAAGGAGGCCCTCGAGGCCGCAGGCGTCAAGGTCGGCAAGACCCCGTCCGAGACGGCCCACCTGCTGCGCGAGGTCTACCCCGAGCACGAAGAGGCCTCGAACCTCTAAGCACGCGGCACCTGGAGGAACCTTCTTCCGGATCGACTGCTCTGCTGATGCCCTTTTCCGCCCGAAAAGGGACATCGGCTGCTTCCTGGATCAGGGGAGTACGACGGCGCCCGTTCACCTTCCGTTCGGAAAGGCGAACGGGCGCCGTCGTACTTTAACGTGGCGGCGCGGCAAGCTGGCCGGGCGGCGCTAGTCTGAAGACGCATCCCACTGACCGAAGGAGAGACGCGTGCGAGCTGCCGTTATTCATGGACCAGGAGACATCCGCGTGGAAGACCGGAACTACCCCGAGCTGAAGCTGCCGACCGATGCCCTGGTCCGCGTCACGGCGGCGTGCGTCTGCGGTTCCGACCTCTGGCCGTACCGCGGGGTGCGTCCCACCGAAGAACCGCGGGCGATCGGCCACGAGTTCATCGGCGTGGTCGAGAAGGTCGGTGACGCCGTCTCCACACTGGCGCCGGGGGACTTCGTGATCGCGCCGTTCGTGGTCAGCTGCGGAAACTGCCCGTCCTGCCGGAACGGCATCACCGTGGCGTGCAGCCACCGGGCGGGTTGGGGCGGGGAGGACGAGCATGGTCACTACGTCGACGCCGGGCAGGGCGAGGCGGTCAGGGTCCCGTTGGCGGACGGGACTCTGGTCCGCGTACCCGGCGTCACCGAGCCGGAGGCGGCGCTGGCGGCGAGCCTGCTGACGCTGTCGGACGTGATGGCCACGGGGCACCATGCTGCCGTGAGCGCCAAAGCGGGCCCCGGCCGGACCGTCGTGGTGGTCGGCGACGGCGCCGTGGGGCTGTGCGGGGTGCTGGCGGCGAAGCGGGTGGGCGCCGAGCGTGTCATTGCGATGTCCCGGCATGCCGACCGCCAGGCGCTGGCGCGGGAGTTCGGCGCCACCGACATCGTGTCCGAACGCGGCCGGGACGGAGCGCAGAAGGTCCGCGAGCTGCTGGGTGGCGTGCTGGCCGATTCGGTGCTCGAATGCGTCGGGACCAAGGAATCGATGGACCAGGCACTGCGCTGCACGCGGCCCGGCGGCAGCCTCGGCTACGTGGGCGTGCCCGCGGCCGGACCGGAACTGCCGATCGGAGTGCTCTTCGCCAAGAACATCTCGGTCGCCGGCGGCATGGCACCGGCCCGGACCTATATCCCGGAGTTGCTGGAGGACGTGCTGTCCGGCGCCATCGACCCGGGCCGCGTCTTCGATGTCGAGATGCCGCTCGAGGACGCGCCGGAAGCCTACCGGGCTATGGATGAGCGCCGTGCCATCAAGGTGTTGCTGAAGCCCTGAGCGCGGTTGTGCCCTTCTACCCATTGACTCATTCCAATGGCCCCGCCTAGACTCGCAGCCAGCTAGCCAGTTCCATTTTCGTAACTTTTTCTGCGTTATCGAATGGATGGTGCAAAATGACCCCGCCTCTCATGCGACGCCTTGCCGCAGAAGTGCTTGGCACGGCAGTACTGGTAGTTTTTGGCGTCGGCTCCGTGCTGGCGGCGCTGACCGCGGGCCAAGGAGAGCTGACGTACCCGGGCGTTGGATTCATTGCCCTGGCGTTCGCTATCGCCGTCGCAGTGTCCATCTACGCATTGCTGGCGGTTTCCGGCTCCCACATCAATCCGGCCGTAACGATCGCCTTGGCCGTGACGCGGCGCTTTCCCTGGGCAGAGGTGCTTCCTTACTTCATCGCCCAGTTCGTGGGCGCCGCCGTCGGCAGCCTCCTGCTGGTGGCATCCTTCGGAACGCGGGCTGTTGACCTGGGCGGCGGCGCGACCGCGCTGGGAGATGGAGTCTCCTACGGCCAGGGCATCGTCGCCGAGGCCTTGGGAACCTTCCTGCTCATGCTCGCCGTCATGGCGGTCGCGGTGGACAGGCGCGCCCCCAAGGGCTGGGCCGGCCTGATCATCGGGCTGGCCGTCGCGGGAGCCATCCTGGTCATCGGCCCCCTGACCGGCGGTTCGCTCAACCCCGCCCGCACATTCGGGCCCGATCTCGTCCAGTCCATCTTCGGCGGCCAGGTCGAGTGGTCACAGTTCCCCCTCTATATCATCGGCCCTTTCATCGGCAGCATTGTCGCCGCCGTGGTCTACGATCTGGTGGTCCGCCCGCGCGAGGTCCCCGAAGCCGAACCACGGGCGGACAAACCGTCAGTGGCACCGGAGAACAGCAAGAAGCATTTTTCCGACGACGAATAATCAGGCGCGTTCAATCGAGCCAACAGATTCGCGGGGCACTGCGGCCTCGCGCCTACTGGAAACGAGAGGAAAACACCATGACGGGAAACCGTGTTGTCGTTTATAAGGGGCCCGGGGAAGTAGCGGTTGAGACAATCGACTACCCGAAGCTCGAGCTGCCGTCCGAGGTAGCCAGCAAGATGGGCATCCAGCAGAAGGCCCCGCACGCCGCGATTCTCAAGCTGGTCGCGACTAATATCTGCGGCAGCGACCAGCACATGGTCCGTGGGCGCACCACCGCGCCGGCCGGCCAGTCGCTCGGCCACGAGATCACCGGCGAGGTCGTCGAGACCGGCGATGACGTGCTCTTCGTCAAGGAAGGCGACATCTGCTCAGTCCCGTTCAACATCGCCTGCGGCCGCTGCCGGATGTGCAATGAAGGCAAGACCGGGGTCTGCCTCAATGTGAACCCGGCCAGGCCCGGCGCGGCCTACGGCTACGTGGACATGGGCGGGTGGGTCGGCGGGCAGGCCGAGTACGTGATGGTGCCCTACGCCGACTTCAACCTGCTCAAGTTCCCGGACCGGGACCAGGCGCTGGAGAAGATCCTGGACCTGACCATGCTCTCCGACATCTTCCCCACCGGCTATCACGGCGCGTTCACTGCCGGCGTCACGACAGGCTCCACGGTCTACGTCGCCGGAGCGGGGCCGGTGGGACTGGCCGCTGCTTTTTCCTCGCAGCTGCTGGGCGCCTCGGCGGTCATCGTCGGCGACTTGAACGCCGAACGGCTGAGGCAGGCCGCAAGCTTCGGCTGCGAGACCATCGACCTGAGTCAGGAAGGCTCGCTGCCGGAAAGGATCGAGCAGATCCTCGGCATCCCCGTAGTCGATGCCGCGGTGGACGCGGTCGGGTTTGAGGCCCGCGGGCACGGCGCCAACGCCGGTGAGGCGCCGGCCACGGTGCTGAACGACGTCATGTCGGTGACGCAGGTGGGCGGCGCGCTGGGCATTCCCGGCCTCTACGTTACCGGGGACCCCGGCGCCGTCGACGAGAACGCAAAGGTCGGCCAGATCGGCGTGAATCTGGGGACCGGCTGGGCCAAGTCGCTCTCGTTCACCACGGGACAGTGCCCGGTGAAGCGGTACAACCGCAAGCTGATGAACCTGATCTTGGCCGGCAAGGCGGACATCTCCAAGGCCGTGAACGCCACCACAATCAGCCTGGACGACGCGCCCCAGGGCTACCGGGAATTCGACCAGGGAGCGGCGAAGAAGTACGTGATCGACCCGCACGGGATGGTTCCTGCCTAGGCGATGGTACGGGCGGCCGGGGCGTAGCAGGCCCGGGCCGCGCAAACGAGGGGCACGGCCCGCAGCGAACGGCGGACTGTGCCCCTCCCTTTTGCACTCATCGGCTGGGCCGGCGAAGGAATCAGCCTCTCAGCCGCTCCATGCCCGGATCGACCAGCGGCTCGGCGGTCACCGTGGCGGCAATCCGGCGGCCGAAGTACTCGATCTCCACCTTCTCGCCCTCCACCGCATCGGCCGGCAGCCAGGCATAGGCGATCGGCTTGCCGATGGTGTGGCCGAACGCGGCGCTGGTGACATAGCCGGCGGGCCTGGCCTGGAAGTACACCGGCTCCTTGCCGAGCACAACGGAACGGCCGTCGTCGATAGTCAGGCAGCGCAGCCGCCGCCCGGATTCCTGCGGGACCGCCAGCGCCTCGGAGCCGACGAACGGCCCCTTGTCCGCCTTGACCGCGAAGCCCAGGCCGGCCTCCTCGGGGCGGTGTTCGGCAGTGACCTCGTGTCCCCACAGCCGGTAGCCCTTCTCCAGCCGGAGGCTGTTGAACGCCGCGCGCCCGGCGGCGATGATGCCGTGCTCCTGCCCGGCCTCGAACAGCGCGTCCCACAGCCGCAGGCCCTGGTCCGCCGTCGTGTAGAGCTCCCAGCCGAGCTCTCCCACATAGGACAACCGCATCGCGGTGACGCTCAGGCCTGCAATCCGGACCTGCGCGGTGCGGAAGTACTTCAGCGAGTCGTTGCTGAAGTCGTCGTCGCTGACCTTCGAGATGACCTCGCGCGCCAGCGGCCCCCAGAGGCCGATGCAGGCGGTGCCGGCAGTGATGTCGTGCACCTGGACCCAGCGGGTGGCGTCCGCCGCGCTCTGCTCGGCCGCCTCGCGGCGCAGGTACTCGAAGTCGACGTTGTTGTTGATGCCGGCCTGGAACCGTTCGGCGCCAAGCCGCGCCACCGTGATGTCGCTGCGTACCCCGCCTGCCTCGTCGAGCAGCAGGCAGTACGTGACCGCGCCGGGCTTCTTATTGATCTGCCCGGTGCTCAGCCGCTGCAGCAGGTCCAGCGCGCCGGGGCCGGAGACCTCCACACGCTTCAAGGGGGTCATATCGTAGAGTGCGACGGCGGTGCGCGTCTTCCACGCTTCGGCGGCGGCGATAGGGGAGTGGAAGCGGGCGGACCAGTTGTCGCGCTCCGGCGGCTGCCAGGCGGCGGGCAGTTCCTCGAGCAGGCCGGCGTTCGCTTCGTACCAATGCGGCCGCTCCCAACCGCCGGATTCGAGGAAGAATGCGCCCAGTTCCTGCTGCCGCGGGAAGAAGGGGCTGGTGCGCAGGTTGCGCGGGGACTCCTTCGGCTGCAGCGGGTGCAGCACGTCGTAGATTTCCACGAAGTTCTGCTGCGAGGTTTCGCTGACGTAGGCCTCGGAGCGCTGCACGTCCTCGAAGCGCGTGGCCTCGCATTCGTGCAGGTCCGTCCGGGAACGGCCCTCCACCAGCAGTTCCGCCACCGCCTTCGCGACGCCGGCCGAGTGGGTGACCCAGACGGCCTCGGCCAGGTAGAAGCCCTTGACGTCGGGGGACTCGCCGATCAGCGGCCCGCCGTCCGGGGTGAAGGAGAAGATGCCGTTGAACCCGTCCTCGATCCGGGCACCTCGCAGCATCGGCAGCAACCGCTGGCTCTCTTCCCACGAGGGCTCGAAGTCTTCCGACGTGAAGTCCAGCCGCGACGGCATCCGGTGCTCGGACATCTGCTCCGCGGTGAAGACGGGCAGCTCGTCCAGATCCACGGGCATGGGCCGGTGCGCGTACGAGCCGATGCCGATGCGCTCGCCGTGCTCGCGGTAGTACAGGTCCGCGTCCTGGTGCCGCAGGATCGGCAGCCGGGCGCCGTTGGGCAGCTCGTTCCGGCCGGCCAGTTCGGGCACCGGCGTGGTCTTCACATACTGGTGCGCCAGCGGCAGCAGCGGAACGTCCATGCCAACCATGGCGCCGATCTTCGGGCCCCAGAAACCTGCGCAGGAGACAACGATGTCGGCCGGCACCTCGCCGTCGTCCGTCAGCACTGCGGCGACCCGCCCGCCCTCCTCGCGAATCCCGGTGACCGCGGTGGAACCGCGGAAGACAACGCCGGCCGCGGACGCCCGCTCGATCAGCAGCTGGACGGCGCGGGCGGCCTGGGCCAGTCCGTCGGACGGGACGTAGAGCGCGCCGAGGACGCGGTCGCGGTCCAGCAGCGGGTAATGCTTCTCGCACTCGTCCGGGTCGACCAGCCGGCCCTCCACGCCCCAGGACGTGGCATAGCCGAGCTTGCGCTTGAGGTCCTCGAGCCGCTCCTCGGTGGTGGCTACCTCCAGGCCGCCGAGCTGCCAGAAGCACGACTGGCCGTCCTTGCTCAGCGACAGCAGCTTGTCGACGGTGTAGCTGGCGAATTCGGTCATCGTCTTGGAGGCGTTGGTCTGGAAAACCAGGCCGGGGGCGTGCGAGGTGGAACCGCCGGCCAGGTGCAGCGGACCCTGCTCGAGCACCGTGACATTGTTCCAGCCGCGTGTGGCGAGCTCGTCGGCGAGGTTGGCGCCGACGATGCCGGCTCCGATGATGACGACGCGAGGTGAGGTCATGGGTGTTCTCCTAAGTAACGTCTTGGTCTAAAAAGCGGACGCGGGCATCCGGGGGCGTTAGCTGGTACTCGCCGGGCAGCGCTCGCCGTCCGGACATTCGCCGTCGCACTCGTGTTTGGTGACAAGGTCGAAGCGCACGCCCCGGTGCTGGTCCACACCGGAGCGGATGGCACGCTCCACCACCGAGTCGGCCAGCCGCTTGCGCAGGGCAAGCGGGTCGCGGCGCAGGTCCTTGACCAGGGCGAAGCACATGAGGGACATCACCAGCACGAATGGCAGCGCCGACACGATGGTGACCCGTTGCAGGCCGCTGAGGGCTTCGGCAGGTTGGTCGCCGCCGGCCAGCAGCATAACCGCGGCGACCGCACCGGTGAGGGCGCCCCAGAAAATGACCACGCCCCGGCGTGGTTCCTCCGTGCCATTGGAACTGAGCGAACCCATCACAATGGAGGCCGCGTCGGCGCCTGTGACGAAGAAGATGGCCACCAGAACCATGGCGAGAATCGAGACCGCGCCGGCGATGCCATTGGACAGCGGCAGGTGATGCAGCAGATCGAAGAGCGCGCTGTCGAAGGAAATGGTGGGCGTGCCGTCGACGATGGTGGCGAGTCCGTCTCCCGCGGCCGGAGTAGCGTCGGCCGCGGACTGGATATTGATAGCGGCGCCGCCGAAGACGCCGAACCAGATCACGCTGACGATGCTCGGCACCAGCAGCACACCCGTGACGAACTGTCGGATGGTGCGGCCGCGGCTGATCCGGGCAATGAACATGCCAACGAAGGGCGTCCAGGACACCCACCACGCCCAGTAGAAGATGGTCCAGCCGGACATCCACGTGCGCAGCGCGTCGTCACCCACGGCCTCCGTGCGGGAGGCCATCTCGGCCAGGTCCCGGGCATAGTCGCCGACGGCCGCCGGGATCAGGTTCAGGATGAAGAGCGTCGGCCCGGCCACGAAGACAATGATGGCAAGGACCACGGCCAGGACCATGTTGATGTTGGAGAGCCACTGGATGCCGCGGCTGATCCCGGAGACGGCCGAGGCGATGAAGCAGGCGGTAAGGACGGCAACGATGACGACAAGAACGGGCGTGGCCAGTTGGCCGCCGATCCAGCCGTTGGAAGCCATGCCACTGCCGATCTGCAGGGCCCCGAGTCCGAGGGATGCCGCGGTACCGAAGAGCGTGGCGAAAATGGCCAGCATGTTGATGACCTTGCCGAGCGGACCTTCCACCCTCCGGATTCCGAAGAGCGACGTGAAGGTTGCTGAGATGAGCTGTCTGCGGCCAAGCCTGTAGGTTCCGTAGGCCATGGCAGCGCCCACTACCGCGTACATGGCCCATGGGTGCAGGGTCCAGTGGAAGATGGAAGTCGCCATGGCCGATTGGACGGCCGCAGGCGTCTGGCCGTCGACCGTGCCCGGCGGCGGGGAGATGTAGTGGTAGAGCGGTTCTGCCACACCGTAGAACATCAGGCCGATGCCCATACCTGCGGCAAACATCATCGAGATCCAGGAGACCATGGAGTACTCGGGCTTTTCGCCGTCCCTGCCCAGCGGGATATTACCAAAGCGGCTCAGGGCCAGCCACAACACGTAGACCACGAACAGCGAAGCCACCGCGACGAAAAGCCAACCGGTATTTTCCATGACCCAGTCCAGCATTACCTGGGACGTGGCCGCGAAGTTCTCCTTGCCGGAAAACCCCCAGATGACAAATGCCAGGGTTAGCAGACCCGTCACCCCGAAGGTGACCTTGTCGAGGCCCTCCCTGCCGAACAGCCGGCGACGCGTCGCAGCCTGCTCGGTTTTGCTCTCTCGCAGGGCCTGGAGGATCTGCCGGTCCTCTTCGACCGGAGCGAGCTCCGGTTCCGTATCCGGGCCAACGGGAGGTACGTTGCTTTGGCCGACGGTGACGTCGCTGTTGATTGCCATGAACGGTTCCTTTGTATATCGGGGGAGAGGACTCAGGCGTGGCCGTCGACGGTCAGGCCAGGCGGGAGGTTCGGAGCCTCAGCGGATTCCTCGACCATGATGTCGCCGTCGACGACCGATACCTTATGTACCCGGACCGGCAGCTTGGCCGGGGGAGAGTCGACCTGCCCGGTGCGCAGGTCGAACTTGGAGGCATGCAGCGGGCACTCGACTTCGCAGCCCTCAACCCAGCCGTCGGCCAGCGAGGCGTCCTGGTGGGTGCAGGTGTCGTCAATGGCGAAAAGCTCGCCCTCCTCCGTATGGAAGACGGCGATGGGTGGGGCGGTATCGAGGCGCAGGGCGTCTCCCGGGGCGAGGTCCTTGAGCGGACAAGCTTTGTGCATCGGCTGCGACCTTTCGTCTGCCACGATCTGCCGTGAGCTGTAGTTCCGTTATGAACAACGTTGTTCACAATAGGCAACACCATGCGGTGTGGGGTGGGTCACTGTCAAGGGTTTTTTGTTGCGGCGAGGTAAACAATCTCCCTATTGCCAGTGATGCTGGAACCGGTCATAAAAAGTCTTGACAGGACTTCCGGGCGGCTTCATGCTGTTTCACATGGCGACACAAGTTGCCAATGGCGCGATATCAAGCCTCACCCCGCTCCCGCCAAAGGGAGCACCCTTTTCCATCTGTCTGAAAGGGCAATCTATGCAGACTCTCGCAGTGGTCGGAGCCTCCCTCTCAGGGCTCTCCGCCGCACGCGCGGCCCGTGCCCAGGGGTTCACCGGCAGGCTCATCATGATCGGCGACGAAGAGCACCGCCCCTACGACCGTCCCCCACTGTCCAAGGACTTCCTGGCCGGCAGGATCACCACCGATGACCTTGCCCTGGAGACCGCAGGGGAGGACCTGCAGGCAGAGTGGCTAGTAGGCAGCCGTGCGGTCCGCCTGGATGGTGATTCCCGCACCGTCACTCTGGCCAACGGCGAAAGCCTCTCCGCGGACGGGATTGTCCTGGCTACCGGCGCGTCCGCCCGCACTCTGCCGGAGTTGGCCGGCCTGGCCAACGTCTTCAGCCTGCGCACCCTGGCGGACGCCCAGCTGCTGGGCGAGGAACTGCAGCCGGGCCGCCGGCTGGTTGTCGTCGGAGCAGGCTTCATCGGAGCCGAGGTAGCCTCCACGGCGAAGTCCCTTGGCCTGGAAGTCACCGTCATCGAGGCGCAGCCCACTCCACTCAGCGGTCCGCTGGGCAAAGAGATGGGAGCCGTCGTCGGAGGGCTCCACGGCCTCAACGGCGTGGAACTGATCTGCGGTACGGGCATCGACCTCTTCTATAGCGGAGAAGGGACAGTCACCGGACTGCGGCTGACGGACGGCCGCTACGTCCCGGCAGACCTCGTGCTGGTCGGCATCGGTGCCATCCCGAACACCGGCTGGCTTGCGGGCTCCGGAGTGGAAACCGGCAACGGCATCGTCTGCGATGCCGCCGGCCGGACCAACGTGCCCGGAATCGTGGCCGTCGGCGATTGCGCGGCCTGGTTCGACTCGCGGCTGGGAGCCCATCGCCGGGTGGAGCATTGGACCACCGCCACGGAGCATCCCGAGGTCGCCGTGGCCGCCCTGCTGGACAGGCCAGCGGCCCGGCCAATCAAGGCTCCCTACTTCTGGTCCGACCAGTACGGAGTGAAGCTGCAGTTCGCGGGCAACGCCGCCGGAGCCGACCACGTGTCCATCGAAGCCGGCGATCCCCGGGAACATAACGTCCTGGCGCTCTACTACCGCGGCGAGGAGCCGGTGGCGGTTCTTGGCATGAACCAGCCGCGGCTCTTCACCAAGTGGCGCCGCACCCTCAGCACTTCAGTCGCGACCGATTCCGTCGCCGCCTGACCTCAGTCCGGCCCGTCCTTTCGCCACCGACCGTCACATCGTCTTCAACAGAGGAAGCAAGCATGACCACCGAAATCATTTCCGAGAGCCTGATCGCCACGCTGCCCGGGCACACGTATACTGATGCCGCCATTTTCCGGGCCGAGCAGGAGCGGATTTTCGAGCAGATGTGGTTCTGCGCGATCCGCTCGTCGGATCTGGATAAGGCAGGGGCGTGGAAGACGGTGCAGATCGGCCGGGAGTCCGTGCTGATCAGCCGGACGCGCAAGGGCGAGATCCGCGCCTTCTACAACATCTGCCGGCATCGCGGTGTGAAGCTGTGCATGGAGGAATCCGGCGAGGCCGCCCGCTCCTTCCAGTGCCCGTACCACGCCTGGACCTACGACTTCGAGGGCAAGCTCATCGCTGCGCCCAACCTCACCAAGATGCCCGACATCGACCGGAACGAGTACGGCCTGGCCAAGGTCCACATCCGCGAGTACCTGGGCTACGTCTGGGTCTGCCTGGCCGACGAACCGCCCTCCTTCGAAGAAGACGTCATGGGCGCCATCGAAGAGCGCCTCGGTGACGTCCACGCCGTCGACGGCTACGACGTCGCCAACCTGAAAGTCGGCCGGCGGATCAGGTACGACGTGAAGGCCAACTGGAAGCTCATCATCGAAAACTTCATGGAGTGCTACCACTGCGCGACCATCCACCCGGAGCTGACCGAGGTGCTGCCGGAGTTCGCCGACGGCCTGGCCGCACAGTACTTCGTCGGCCACGGCGCGGAATTCGGCGATGACGTCAAGGGCTTCACCATCGACGGCTCCGAGGGCCTGGATGTCATCCCCGGCGTCGGCGAGGACCAGGACCGCCGCTACTACGCGATCACCATCAAGCCCACGGTCTTCGTCAACCTGGTGCCCGACCACGTGATCATCCACCGCATGTTCCCGCTGTCGGCCGACCACACCATCGTCGAGTGCGACTGGCTCTACCTGCCCAGCGTGGTCGAGTCCGGCAAGGACGTCACCGCTTCGGTGGAACTGTTCCACCGCGTGAACATGCAGGACTTCGACGCCTGCGAACGCTGCCAGCCGGCCATGGCCTCCAAGATCTACTCAAAGGGCGGGGTACTCGTCCCCAGCGAACACCACATCAGCGCCTTCCACCAGTGGGTGCACGGCAAGGTCGGCGACGTCCAGCGCACCGGCGAAGACCTGCTGGGCATCACCCAGGACACCGCCCCCCTGGAAGAACGCGCCCAGACCATCGTGGGCTAGGACGTATCCGGCGACCGCCGACGATTCTCTCCGGTTGCCCGGCCTGCTTGATGACTTCAGGCAGGCCGGACAGCCGCCAGCCAACAGAATTCCCCGGGTATGAAAGGAACTGCCCCCAGCATGGTTCATAAGGTCAAGGCCGTTGTTGCCACAGAGAAGAACGCCCCGGTCAGCATCGAGACGATCCTCGTGCCCGACCCGGGTCCGGGAGAGGCCCTGGTCGACATCCTCACCTGCGGCGTCTGCCACACCGACCTGCACTACAAGCAGGGCGGCATCGGCGAGGACTTCCCCTACCTCCTCGGCCACGAAGCCACCGGCACCGTCGCCGCTATCGGCGAAGGCGTCACCGAAGTCGCCGTCGGTGACCGCGTCATCCTGAACTGGCGCGCCGTCTGCGGCCAGTGCCGCGCCTGCGCCAAGGGCCAGCCGCAGTACTGCTTCAACACCCACAACGCCACCCAAAAAATGACCCTCGAAGACGGCACCGAGCTCTCCCCCGCCCTGGGCATCGGAGCGTTCGCCGAGAAAACCCTCGTCGCCGCCGGCCAGTGCACCAAGGTCGACGCCGACGCCGACCCCGCCGCCGTCGGCCTGCTCGGCTGCGGCGTCATGGCCGGCATCGGCGCCGCGATCAACACCGGCGAGGTCAAACGCGGCGAATCCGTCGCCGTGATCGGCTGCGGCGCCGTCGGCATCGCCGCGATCGCCGGCGCGAAACTCGCCGGCGCGACCACGATCATCGCCGTCGACATCGACGACAACAAGATCGACATGGCCAAACACCTCGGCGCCACCCACGGCATCAACTCCAAACAGCAGGACCCCGTCGACGCCATCCGGGAACTCACCAACGGCTTCGGCGCCGACGTCGTGATCGAGGCCGTCGGCCGCCCGGAAACCTACAAACAGGCCTTCTACGCCCGCGACCTCGCCGGCCGCGTCGTCCTGGTCGGCGTGCCCACCCCGGAGATGACCCTCGAACTGCCCCTGCTCGACGTCTTCGGCCGCGGCGGGGCCCTGAAGTCCTCCTGGTACGGCGACTGCCTGCCCAGCCGGGACTTCCCGATGCTCGTCAACCACTACAAGCAAGGCAACCTCGACCTCGACGCCTTCGTCACCGAACGCATCACCCTCGACCAAATCGAAGAAGCCTTCAACAAAATGCACGAAGGCAAAGTCCTCCGCTCGGTGGTGGAACTGTAGCCTCCAGGAACCGTGGAGCTGACGACGACGGCGGCAACCGACCGCGCCGGGACCTGCGGGTTCCGGGCGGCGCGGCTGCCGCCGTCGTCGTTGGTGCGCTGGATTACTCCGGGGCGTAGCCCATCCGCGAGCTGATTTCCAGCCCGGCCTGCTTCAGGTCTTCAAGTAGGTCCGGCATTTCCTCCGGCTTGAACCTGAACGCGGGCCCGGAAACGCTGATGGCTCCGATGACCGCGCCGGCGTGGTCATGGACGGGGACGGCGACGGCGTTCAGCCCAATCTCGAATTCCTCGTACACTACGGCGTAGCCGGTGGAGACGACCTCCATCAGCTGCTTCTCCAGCTCGCGCCGGGAGGTGATGGTGTTGGCCGTCTGCGTCGGCAGGCCGGTTTCCTTGAAGATCTTCTCGCGCTGCTCCGAGCTGAGCCCGGCCAGCAGGATCTTGCCGCTGGAGGTCGCGTGCAGCGGAGTGAGGCTGCCGATCCAGTCATGCGTGGCCAGCGACGAGGGGCCCATGGCCTGGTCGACGTTGACTGCATAATTGGAGCGGAGGACGGCGAGGTTGACGGTCTCCTTGTACTGTTCCGCCAGGGCGTCCAGCAGGGGGCGGGCCTCCTGGACCAGACTGAGCCTGCCGGGGATCGAGTTGGCCAGCCGCAGGATGCCGAAGCCGAGGTGGTACTTGCCGCGCTCCGAGTTCTGCTGGACCATGCCGCCCTGCAGCAGCGACGCGAGCAGGCGCGAAGCCGTGGACTTGTGCACGCCCATCTCGTCGGCGATTTCGCTCACGCCTGCGCCGCCGCGCCGGCGCAGGATTTCCAGGACGGCGATCGCGCGGTCCACGGACTGCACGCCGCGGCTCAGCTGCCCAGCGGTATCCTCGTCGTCGTAAACCTCAAGATCTGCCATAAGCCCATAGTCTCAGAACCTTGGCGGAAGCGTGCATTCCTGCGTTCCCGGCCGCGGTCATAGGGCCGTCGGCGCGCCGTCGGCGGGATTCCGGGCAGCGTTGGCGGACCGCCAGGAGCCGAAGGACGAATAGTCGGCCGTGCCGGGTTCGCCCCACACGACGAGCACACGCAGCGGGCCGGTGCCGGTGTTCGCCAGGTCGTGGTCGGAGCCGACGGGGGCGAGCAGGGCGTCCCCGGCGGCCAGGTCATGGCTGGCGCCGTCAAGGTGCATCCGCGCGGTTCCATCCATGATGACGTAGAGCTCCTCAAGCGGCCGGTCTTCCCGGGCGTGGGCATGCATCCCTTCGGTTCCGCCCGGCGGAAGCTCCCAGACCTGGACGGCAACGGGCAGTTCGGACCTGCCGTGGAACAGCCATTGCATGCGCACGGGCGCGCTGCCGCCATGCAGGTCGTAGTCGAAGGCGTAGCTGCCGCGGCGCTCGAGCATGATGTGTCCTTCCGTCCGTTGTGGTGGACGGAGGCTATCCTCCGTCCGGTGCACTGGGAAAAGTACGACGGCGGATGGTCCCCTTGGGGAGGCCATCCGCCGTCGCGGTCTACTGCAGGTACCGATAGTGTCCGGAAGGGTCAGGAGGTGGGAGCCCCCGTGCGGACCTCCTCGCGGCCCTCGCCTTCGGCACCCTCGACGCCGCCGACGACGGTGGCCGGCACCTCTTCGTGCCGGGCGACCTCGCAGTCGCCGTGCTCTGCCAGGAACTTCTCGTCCGAGGTTCCGGCATGGATGCCCAGCGGCACGCCGGACTTGATCCGGGAGCGGAAGCGCGGGTAGCCCATGGCGAAGTACAGCGTGGCCGAGGTGAGCGAGCCGGCCAGCCATGAAAGGTCGACCCCGCCCATCGCCGTAGCGATGGGGCCCTGGAAGACCGGCAGTGCGCCGTACATGAACAGCCACGTCATGACGAGCCCGGCGAGGAAGGCAATGATGGCCGACGGGTTGACTGCCTTCAGGTGGGTGTCCCGCGGGGACATGAACAGGTAGCTGAAGTTCTTGTGCTTGCGCTCAAAGATGAAGTAGTGGACCGCCATGATGCCGCCCCAGGTCGAGACCCAGGCCGCGATCGCGATGACCCAGCTATCCAGGATGGTCGCGAAGTCCTCGGCGAAGAGGAACAGGATCACCGCGCACATCGAGAAGCAGCCGACGAGGAGCGAGATCTTCTTCCGGGAAATCCGGACGTCGAGGGCCTGGGTCGCAACGCCGAAGGTGTAGAGGTTAATGATGTTCGTGGCGATCGGGCCATGGATGACGAGCAGGATGACCGGAATGGCGAGGCCGCCGAAGCTCTTGACCACCAGTTCGCCCGGGTCGGCGCTGCCGTTCATCGTCGCGAGGCTCGCGCCGAGCAGGCCCAGCCACACGACCGGCAGGAACTGGCCGAGAACGGAGGTGAGGTACAGCTTGCGGGGGGCGATGCTCTTGGAGACGAAGCGTGAGTAATCGGGGGCGTAGGTGAACCAGCCGATGCCCCAGCCGATGCCGATGGCGGTCATGATGCCGGACATCACGGCGATGCGCTCGCCGCCGGCGAGGACCGCTCCCTCGGGGCCGACGTAGCTCCAGTCGATCGGCAGCTGCGTCCAGGCGATGATGGACATGGCGACGAGGACCAGGATCGTGGGCGGCATGGTGATGCGTTCGAACTTGGCGATCGCACTGTAGCCGCGGTAGCAAATGCCCACCTGGATGCCCATGATGACGGCTGCCACGGCGATCTTCCAGACGAGGTTCTGCTCGGCCGGGTCGACCCAGCCGATCATGCCGAACAAGGCCATGACGAGGTCGAGGATGACCCACGTGTTCACCGCGGACCAGCCGACCGCCACGATCGCCTGGATGGCTGCGGGGAGGTAGGCGCCGCGCCGGCCGAAGGCGCCGCGGGCGAGCAGCATGCCGGTCGCCCCGGTCTTCTGCCCGAGCAGGACGAAGAAGCCGAAGCCGACCATTCCGATAATGTTGCCGACGATGAGTACCGTCATGGTGTCCACGAGGCCGAGGCCCAGGTTGATGCCCAGGGCGCCGAGGATCCAGTTGATCGGGGCGACGTTGGCACCGGCCCAGATCCAGAACTGGCCGGACAGCTTGGTGGTGCGGGCCGATTCGGGAACGGGCTGGAGGACGTCTTCGACGTCGTGGGTAGCGCTCTCTGAGCTGGTTGCTGATCTAGTGCTCATTGCATCTCTCTCTTCAGGAGGCTGTGGGAGCTAAAAGCCTTCAAACAGCATAGGTGTGATCTATGCCATACCATATAGACGGAATGTGCACGTTTCGCGGTTCCGGCTTGACGGTATGTCAAATGAACCCCTAGGCGAGCCCCATTACGAACGAAAGATCGGTGTGATTCCATGGTGATCCGCTTGACCGAGGTGCTGGAGAGCGAATTGGTCAAACAGGCCAGTCCCCGCATCCGGGCCTGCAAGGAGTTGGTGGAGACCGCCCAGGTGCGCTGGGTGCATTCAAGCGAGGTCCTCCAGATCGCGCCGCTGTTGAGGGGCGAGGAACTGCTGCTGACCGGAGGCAGCGCGCTGCTCGCGTTGAAACCCGCGGCGCAGCACGACTACATCCGCAGCCTCGCAGAGCGCCATGTCAGCGCGCTGGCGATCGAAACGGCAAGCGTGGGCAGGCCATTGTCGGCAGACCTGGTGCAGGCAGCGGAAGAGGCCGGTCTGCCCCTGATCGAGTTCCAGAAGGTGGTCCCGTTCGTAGACGTCGCCGAAGAAGTGAACCGCCGAATCGTCTCCCAGCAGGTCATGGCCCTTCAGGCAGCCGATTCGGTATCCCAGCGCATTGCGGAACGGCTCGCATCGTCGGGGCCGGCCCTGCAGCCCCTGCTTGAGCTGATCACGGAATCCCTCCAGATTGGAGTCCAGCTCGTAGATGCCAACGGCGAGGTGCTCGAAGCTGCCGGCGATTTACCGGGCGATTCGACACCCGATTACACCGAGGTCGACGTCCTCGTCGGCGGCATCGTGGCGGCCAAGCTCAGGATGCACAGCCGTGCGGGCGTGGACAAGGACTATCTGAAGACCGTGGGGGAGAGGCTCACCAACATCCTCGCCCTGGCCATGTCCCAGCGTCACCGTCCCACCTTGGCGCAGATTGCCGATACCGCCCTGATGCGCGCCATCGTCGCCGGAGCTGGTGCGGCCCAGATCCGGGAGTTGTGCCGGACGGTCGGACTGGACCTTGGCCGGCCCGTGTTCATGCTGGTGTTCCACAGCTTCGGGATGGCCCAACTGCAGGGAGTCACCGAGCAGGCGCTGCGGCGATGCTGTCCCGGCGTGCGAACCCATATGGACGGTGAAAACCTGTACGCGCTCGTCCCGCTCCGGCCAAACGGGACCATGACCAAGCGCTCCGAATTGCTGGAGGACCTGAGGGCTGCCCTTGCTGATACGCCAGTGGCCGGCGTGATGGGACCGACAGTTACCTCGCCGGTGAAGGCGTCCTGGTCCCTCACCGAGGCAAAACTGGCTTTGTCCCTCGGGCCGGCCACCGAGTTCAGGGGCAATATCCAGGACAGCGAGAATCTGGTCGTCGAACGCCTTGGGGCCCGCGAATTGTCGGGAGCTACCATCGAGAGGCTGACCCAGGAAGTGCTGGGCGAGCTGATGGCCTACGACCGGCGGAAGGGGAGCAGCCTGCTGGAGACCCTCGACCAGTGGCTGACTTTCGGGTGTAATTCCACCGAAGCTGCCAAGGCGCTGTTTCTTGAGCGGCAGACCATGCACAACCGGCTGACCAGGGCGTTCGACCTGCTGGGAGGAGATCCGCGGGGTAGCGGCAAAATGGCGGGACTGCACCTGGCTGTGCGGCTGGCACGGACTTCGCTGGCGCCGGAGATCATGGAATGATCGGCTGCAGCCGCGGGTACAAGGCGTGGACGTGCGATGAAAGGACAAGCAGATGATGGATCCGGGTTTTGAAGCTGCAGTCGAGGCTGCGCAGAAGAGCCTGCGCGAAGGCGGGATACCAATCGGCGCGGCCCTGGTCCGGGACGGCAAGGTGGTCGCCACGGGGCACAACGAACGCGTACAGCACTCGGATCCGATAGCGCACGGCGAGATGGCGGCACTGCGTGCTGCCGGCCGCCAGAAAACCTACCGGGACACCACCCTGTATACGACGCTTGCGCCCTGCGCGATGTGTACCGGGACCATCATTCAGTTCAAGATTCCACGCGTGGTGGTCGGGGAGGCGGAGACGTTTGCAGGAGAGTTCGATCTGCTGCGTTCCCGGGGCGTCGAGATCACGGTCCTGGATGACGCGCGCTGCAAGGAAATGATGGTGGCCTTCCAGCACGAGCATCCGGAGCTGTGGGCGGAGGACATCGCCGAATAGCCCACCCGCGGATGGGCGCCCTTGGCTCCGCTATTTCGGCGGCAGGCCGCCCATCCGGACGGTGATCTGCGCCGCCGCGGCGCAGCAGGCTTCGGCCAGCAGCTGCAGGTGCTCGGCCGTGGTGCGGTAGCGGGGAGCGGCGAGCATGACGGCGGCCACGATGCTGCCGCGGTGATCGTGCACCGGCGCGGCGACGCCCACCTCATCCATGCTGGTTTCGCCGTAGTTGGAGGCGTAGCCCGCGGTCGCCACGGTCTTCAGCCGCTCGATGAATTCGTCGGCCCTGGCAGGCGTCGGCGACGGATATTCAATGACGCCGCTCGTGAGCAGTGCGCGGGCGCGCTCCGGATCCTCCGCGGCGAGGAAAACCTGGACGCTTGCACTCAGGGCGGTGTTGTAGCGGGTGCCGAGGGGCGAGGTGTGCTTGACCTGCTGCGGGCTGGGGATCTGTTCCACGCAGACGGAACTGGAGCCCGTCCACGTCAGCAGTGCGCTGGTTTCCTGGGTCCGCTCGGTGAGTTCCCGCAGCACGGGATAGGCCACGCGGCGCTCGTCCAGTTCGGCCAGCAGGGGTCCGGCGACGCCGATCAGGCCCAAACCCAGTTTGAACCGCCGGGAGGTCTCGTCCCGTTCCACCAGGTCCTCCTGCTCCAGGGTGGAGAGGATCCGCGAGACCGTGCTTTTGTGCAGGCCCACCCGCGAGGCGATTTCGGTCACGCCCAGCAGCGGCTCGTCCACGCTGAAGCAGCGCAGTACGGCTATGGCGTTGACCAGGACGGAGGCCCCGCGGGAGTCGGCGTTGGCCGTTTCGGAGCCGTTTGCGGCTGCGGTGTCTGGATGGCTGTTCATGATGTCTACTATCTTCCCGGATATGGCTGCGGGTTGCGGCACGACCAGTGGCCGTGCCGCAACCCGCTGGGAGTCGCCTAACGAACTGGCTAGGCGTCGATGATGTTGTGCTCCGGGCCGAAGCCGAACTTGGTGATGTTCTCGACGCTGTCCTCGCCGATCACGAGGATGTCGTGTTCCCGGTAGCCGCCGGCACCCGGCTGGCCGTCGGCGACGGTAATCATCGGTTCCATCGAGACGACCATGCCCGGCTCGAGCACGGTGTCGATGTCCTCGCGCAGCTCCAGGCCGGCCTCGCGGCCGTAGTAGTGCGAGAGGACGCCGAAGGAGTGGCCGTAGCCGAACGTGCGGTTCGGGAGCAGTCCGTAGCCGATGTAGATCTCGTTGAGCTCGGCGGCGATGTCCTTGCAGACCGCGCCGGGCTTGATGAGTTCAAGGCCGCGGCGGTGCACCTCGACGTTGATGTTCCACAGGCGCAGGCTTTCCTCGTCCGGCTGGCCGAGGAACATCGTGCGCTCCAGGGCGGTGTAGTAGCCGGAAGTCATCGGGAAGCAGTTCAGGGACAGGATGTCGCCGCGCTGCAGCTTGCGGGTGGTGGCCCAGTTGTGGGCGCCGTCGGTGTTGATGCCGGACTGGAACCAGACCCAGGTGTCGCGGACCTCGCGGTGCGGGAAGGTCTTGGCGATCTCGTGCACCATGGCTTCGGTGCCGATGAGCGCTACCTCGTACTCGGTGATGCCCTCGCGGATCGCGGCCTTGATGGCCTCGCCGCCCAGGTCGCCGATGCGTGCACCGTGCTTGATGACCTCGATCTCCTCCGCGGACTTGATCATGCGCTGGCGCATGGCGTCCTGGGAGACGTCGAGCAGCTCGGCGCCGTCGAAGGCCGCCTGGATGCGCTGACGGGTCATCAGCGGCAGGGCGTCGTCCTCGACACCGAGGCGCTTGGCCGTGACGCCGCGCTGGCGCAGGGCTTCCTGGAGGCCGAAGTAGAAGTTGTCGCGCTTCCAGTCGGTGTAGACGATGTTCTCGCCGTAGCTGGTGCGCCACGGCATGCCGGCATCGATGTTCGCGGTGATCGTGACCGAGTCGTCGGCGGTGACGACCAGGGCGTAGTTGCGGCCGAACGTCGTGTACAGGAAGTCCGAGTAGTACTTGATGCCGTGGTAGCTGGTAAGGATCACCGCGTCGAGATCCTTCGCAGCCATGATCTGGCGCAGGCCGGCCAGGCGGCGCTCGAATTCAGTGTCCGAGAAAGTCAGCTTCTGCTTGGAGCCGTTGTGCAGGACCTTCAGGCGCTCGAGTTCGGAAACGCTGGTTGCCGCGGAGTTGGCGATGGTCATCGTCAGTCCCTTCTGGATGGGTTGGATTGCTGAGCGGAAGTCTTCAATGTTGCGTTTGCCGCAACGTTGTTGCACCAGAGTATGTGTGGTGCGATTCACTGTCAAGGGTTTTTTGTGGTGTTCGTCGCACTTTCTCCGATCGGTGCAACAGCGTTGCTTTTCACCCCCGGTGGTGGTCCCGGAAATGCACATCGGACGGCCCCCATGAGCAGGGACCGTCCGACAAGATGAACTGGCCTAGCGAGCGGACAGGCCGAATTCCGACGTCAGCGCAGTCGACATGGCGGCGCGGGCGCGCTTAAGCAGGGTGAAGCCTTTATCGGCCGTCGCGGCGGCCGCCGAGGACAGGCAGCCGGACTCCGGCGTCAGCTCAGGCCGGACCGGAAGCACGTCATAGTTCGGCATGACCGCCGGCGGAGCGTCGACCACCTGGGTCATGTCTACCTTTTCGGGGAACAGGTGGAGCATCAACGAGGTCTCGAGGACCCCGCCGTGCTCCAGGTCCCAGCCGGTGAAGCCTTCGGGATAGAGCTCGGCGATAGTGGCATCATCGATAAAGTCCCAGTAGGAGAGCAGGACGACCTTCATGTCCTCGATCCCGGCCAGCTGCAGCTCGCGCAGGGCAAGGTCAACACCCTCGTAGAGGAATTGGTAATTCTCGAAGTGGCCGTTGATGAAGGCGATCTGTCGGGCGCCATGGCGGGCAAACTCCAAGGTAAGGGTCTTGGCGATCGAGATGATCGTTGCTGCGTCCAGGCTCGTGGTTCCCGGCAGGTGGTTGCCGCCGCCGGAACGCTGCTGTGACTTGTAGCCATAGACCACCGGCGCGGCCACCAGCCCCTGCAGCTCTTCCGCCACCTGGCCGGCCATGGCCCGGGACAGCAGGACATCGACGTTCAGCGGCATGTGCGGGCCGTGCTGCTCGATGGAGCCCACCGGGATCAGGACCACGGTCTCTTTCCGGGCGACGGCCTTGCGGTAGCTGAAGGCGTCGAGGTCTTCCATGTAGACGCTGTGTCGCATCGTTGTTCCATTCTGTTTTGTCTGGATCTGGGTGAAGGATAGAAGGAATGCGCCGTCGGCGAGGGGTCCGCCGCAGTCACTGGTGCCGCAGCGGCATCCGGCTGGTTTCCTTGGACAGGGCAACGGCGACCAGGGATACGAGCGCGGCGGCCCCCAGGTACCATGCCGGGGCGAGGGCATTGCCACTCAGGGAGATGAGCAGGGTGGCGACGAAGGGAGCCGTCCCGCCAAAGAGCGCGTTGGAGAGGTTGAAGCTGACTGCGAAGCCGCTGTAGCGGATCTTCGTGGGGAACATTTCGGCCAGGAAGCTGGGCAGCGTGCCGTCGTT
Source organism: Arthrobacter sp. Marseille-P9274 (assembly GCF_946892675.1). NCBI lineage: Bacteria > Bacillati > Actinomycetota > Actinomycetes > Micrococcales > Micrococcaceae > Arthrobacter > Arthrobacter sp. Marseille-P9274. The sequence goes on along the minus strand of NZ_CAMPOV010000001.1, from coordinate 2,706,167 downwards.
GAGGGTGAGCATGCCGCCCAGCAGGATCTGCACGAGCACGATGACCAGGAAGCTGCCGGTTTCCAGCAGCATGAAGGCCGGGACCGTCAGCGCCACGAAGAGCAGGGACGCGCTGATGAGCACCTTCTTCCGGCCGAAGCGGTCTGAGAGCATTCCGGTGCCGAAGATGAATCCGATGTAGGTCAGCAGCGCGATCGTCGTGGCGAGGTAGGACTCGGTTGCGCCCAGGCCCAGCTCCTCCGACAGGTAGGTGGGCATGTAGCTGAGGATGACATAGAAGCCCACGGCGTTGAGCAATACCGCGCCGACCGCCAGCAGCAACTGCCGCCAATAGTTGGCGAGCAGGCTCCGCACGGGCGCCTTTTCGGAGTGTTCCTCGACTTCCAGTTCACGGAACGCGGGGGTGTCTTCGAGCTTGGTGCGGATGTAGCGCCCGATCAGGCCCATGGGGGCGGCCAGCAGGAAAGGCAGGCGCCAGCCCCAGGAGTGCAATTGGTCCTCGGACAACAGTCCGGTCAGGCCGGCTGCCAGCAGCGAGCCCAGCAACAGGCCGGTGGCGGTGCTGGCCGGGACCACCGCCGCATAAAGTCCCCGGCGGTGTGGCGGTGCGTATTCGACCAGGAAGGCGGATGCACCGGCGTACTCGCCGGATGCGGAGAAGCCCTGCACGACGCGCACGACCAGCAGCAGCGTCGGCGCCCAGAGGCCGATGGTGCCGTAGCCCGGGATCAGCGCGATGCAGAACGTGGACAGGGACATGATCAGGATCGACAGCGACAGCGCGTTCTTTCGACCCACGCGGTCGCCGATATGCCCCCAAATAAACCCGCCCATGGGCCGTACCAGGAAGGAGATGGCGAAGAGGGCAAAGGTAGACAGCAGCGCTGTCTGGGGGTCGGCTTCGGGAAAGAACACGACGGCGATCGTGGCGGCCAGATAGCCGTAGACGGCGTAGTCGAACCACTCGACGAAGTTGCCGATGAAGCTGGCCGCGATGACGCGGCGGCGGACCTGCGGATCAACGCCCGGACCGCCATTGGCCCGGTGCTGTGAGGTAGAAGGGGCGGCGCTGATCGCCGGATTAATACGGTTTGTCATGGAGAGAACCACCAAATCGTCAGACGTTGCGACAAGTGCAACCTTGTTGCAGCAGATTAGAGTGTGGCTCTCGTCACTGTCAATGACTCCAGATGCCCGTGACGGGAATGGGCAGACTATTACCGCCGTGACCAAGGTGGCGACGACGGGAGGTGGAGGTGACGTTCTCTGCAACGGCGTCTCACGGAGCGCGACGCCGCCCTGCGGACCGCTTCTCCTGCCGGGAGCAGCCGGGCGTTCCTCGCCTTCGGGAGCGGCGGGGCGCTCCCGATGCTCAAAACCGCGGTGTCCTAGACGTCGGGCACGGCGCGGCTCTCGTGGGCCGACGGAAGCAGATACCGCTGGTGGATGCCGCGGCCGAAGATTGCATAGACGGCCGCGCTGGTCAGGCCGCCGGCAAGCCATGACAGGTCGAGCCCGTTGAGGGCGACGGCGACTGGTCCCTGCGTCGCGGGGAGCAAACCGTACATGAACAGCCAGGTGGCACAGATGCCGGCGAGCAGGGCCCCGATGCCTGCCCAGTTGACGACCGGAAGCCGCGGAGTGCCGATCGGGTCAAAGAGCCGCCCCGTGTCGGCCGGGCGCCGGCGGTCGATGTAGTAGTAGTGCACCAGCATGATGCCGCCCCAAGCAGCGACCCATGCAACGAGGCCGATGAGCCAGGAGTCCAGTATGGCGGCGAAGTCTTCCTGGTAGATGAAGAAGACGACGGCGACCAGTGCGAAAACACCGACGATGAGGTTCAGGGCCTGCCGCTTGGCTCGAACATCCAGCGCCTGGGTAGCGACCGAGAACGTATAAATGTTCAGGATGTTGGTCGCGATAGGACCGTGCAGGACCATCAGCAGCACCGGAATGGCCAGCGCGCCGTAGTTCTCCACGATCAGCTGGCCGGGGTCGATGCTCCCGCTCTTGGTAGCAAGGCTGGCGCCGAGGACGCCGAGCCAGACCACCGGGAGGAACTGGCCGAAGACGGAGGCAAAGTAGAGGCGTTTCCGTGGCACGGTGCGGGATACGAAGCGGGAATAGTCGGCAGCGTACGTAAACCAGGTGATGCCCCAGCCGATACCGATGGCCGTCATGACGGCGCTCATGGCGGCGATCCGCTCGGTTCCGGCGAGGATCTCGCCGGGAGGGCCCGCGTACGTCCAGTCGATGTCCATGCCGAACCAGGCAACCGCAGACATGGCCGAGAGGACCAGGATGGTGGGCGGGACGGTCCAGCGCTCGAAAGCGGCGATCGATTTGTATCCGAAGAAGGCGATGAGGACCTGGAGGGCCATCAGCCCCGCGGCGACCGCGATCTTCCATCCGTAGTTCGGCTGGTCGGGATCCACCCAGCCCAGCTTGCCGAACAGGGCCATCACCAGATCCAGGATGATCCACGTGTTGATGGCGCACCAGCCGATGCCGAGCGTCGCCTGGATGGCGGCCGGAAGGTAATTGCCCCGGCGGCCGAACGCTGCGCGGGCCAGGACCATGCCCGTCGCTCCCGTGCGCTGGCCAAGCAGGACGAAGAAGCCGAACAGGGCCATGCCGATGAGGTTGCCGAGGACCAGGACCGTGATGGTGTCGGCGAAGCCCAGGCCGAGATTGATGCCCAGCGCCCCCAGCACCCAATTGATCGGGGCGAGGTTGGCGCCGGCCCAAATCCAGAACTGGCCCGACACTCTGGAAGTGCGGGAGTCCTCGGGGATGGGTTGCAGTTGCTGTTCGATGTCCGTGCTGACTGCGGCATCTGTGGCCGAATGGTCCTGGGGCATTGCATCCTCCTGGTCCGTGACGTATCAGCAACGATAAGTGATTCGCCTCACACAGGCCACAGAAGGAAGTCTGTATTTTGTTACAGCACTTTGCGGATGGTCTCCTCGAAACTGGTGATGTGCTCCAGTGCGAGGTCCGCCGCCCGGTCCGCGTCGCCGTCGACAATGGCTTCCAGCAGTTGGACATGCTCGGTGATGTGGCCGGTGACCGAGGGCACCTTATCCAGGACCAGGCACCAGATGCGGGTGGCCAGGTTGTCGAGGCGGATGAGGGTTTCCTCCAGATGCGGGTTTCCGGCCGCGTGGTAAATGCTGCGGTGCACGCTCAGGTCGTAGCGCATCAGGTCCGAGGCCCTGTCGATGCCCTGCTCGTCGAGGCGCTGGATGTCCTCTGCCAAAACGGACAGCTCCTGCCGCATCGCGGTGTTGGCGCTGTGTGCCGCCTTTCGGGCGGCCATCGGCTCGAGGACGCGGCGCAGTTCCGAGACGTCGGCCAGGGCGGTGATATCCACGATGGTGGCGAAGGTGCCGCGGCGCGGATACGAGACGACGAGGTGGTCCAGCTCCAACCGCTTCAGCGCTTCGCGGACGGGGGTGCGTCCAATGCCCAGGGCTGCCGCGAGCTGGCCGTCGTTGATGGGTTCGCCGGGCCGGATGTCCAGCATGATCAGCCGGTCCCGCAAGCCGCGGTACGCGCGCTCGGCGAGCGATAGGGCCGCGTCAGTTGCCTCTGCCGCAGCGGCGGTTACGCTCATGATTTGCTCCTCGGGTGCTGTCCGGCTGTCTGCTTCGGAGTCACATTTTATTGCTATTGACTCGTTGTGATCCACAGCATACCATTTCAAACATCACTGATATATCAGTCGAACATAAGTTTTTTCAGTTCTTAGAGGAGAGGCCGGATCGTGACGAATCTGTCAACTACCTTGGCCGCGGCGGACCCCGAGGTCGCAGCCGCTATCGGACGCGAGCTTGAGCGCCAGCAGTCCACGCTGGAGATGATCGCTTCAGAAAACTTTGCGCCGAGCGCCGTGATGGAAGCCCAGGGCTCCGTCCTGACCAACAAATATGCCGAGGGATACCCGGGCCGGCGGTACTACGGCGGCTGCGAGCACGTTGATGTGATCGAGCAGCTGGCCATCGACCGGGTGAAGGCGCTCTTCGGCGCGGAGGCCGCCAACGTGCAGCCGCACTCGGGCGCCCAGGCAAACGCCGCCGCGATGTTCGCGCTGCTGAACCCCGGCGACACGATCCTCGGCCTGGACCTGGCCCACGGCGGCCACCTGACGCACGGCATGAAGATCAACTTCTCCGGCAAGCTCTACAACGTGGTGTCCTACGGCGTTTCCGAGCAGGACCACAGCATCGACATGGCCGAGGTCGAGCGGCTCGCCGTGGAAAACCAGCCCAAGCTGATCGTGGCCGGCTGGTCCGCCTACACCCGCCAGCTCGACTTTGCCGAGTTCCGTCGGATCGCGGACAAGGTCGGCGCCTACCTGATGGTGGACATGGCCCACTTCGCCGGCCTGGTGGCCGCGGGGCTGCACCCGAACCCGGTGCCGTTTGCCGACGTCGTTACTACCACTACCCACAAGACCCTCGGCGGCCCGCGCGGCGGCGTCATCCTCTCCAAGCAGGAGCTGGCCAAGAAGATCAACTCGGCTGTCTTCCCCGGGCAGCAGGGCGGACCGCTGGAGCATGTGATCGCGGCCAAAGCCGTCGCGTTCAAGTTCGCCGCCTCCGAGGACTTCAAGCAGCGCCAGCAGCGCACCCTGGAAGGAGCCCGGATCCTCGCGGACCGGCTGCTGCAGGACGACGTCGCTGACACCGGGATCAGCCTGGTCAACGGCGGCACGGACGTGCACCTGGTGCTCGTGGACCTGCGCCACTCCGAGCTGGACGGCCAGCAGGCCGAGGACAGGCTCCACCGGGTCGGCATCACGGTCAACCGCAACGCCGTCCCCTTCGACCCGCGCCCGCCGATGGTTTCCTCCGGTCTGCGGATCGGCACCCCGGCGCTGGCCACGCGCGGCTTTGGCGCCGCGGAGTTCGCCGAGGTCGCCGACATTATCGCCACGGCCCTGACGCACGAGCTGACCGAGGAGCTCGCCAGCGAGCTGCGCGGGCGGGTTGGCGTCCTGGCCGACAAGTTCCCCCTGTACCCGAACCTGAACGGAGCCGAGTAATGGCTGATCTGTTGCCTGAGCATCCGGATTTCCTCTGGCGGAACCCAGAGCCGAAGTCTTCCTACGACGCCGTGATCGTCGGCGGCGGCGGCCACGGCCTCGCCACCGCCTACTACCTGGCCAAGAACCACGGGATGAAGAACATCGCCATCCTGGAGCGCGGTTGGCTGGCCGGCGGGAACATGGCCCGCAACACCACGATCATCCGTTCCAACTATCTTTGGGACGAGTCCGCCGCCATCTACGAGCACTCCCTCAAGCTCTGGGAGCAGCTGCCCGAGGAACTCGAGTACGACTTCCTGTTCAGCCAGCGCGGCGTGCTCAACCTGGCCCACACGCTGGGTGACGTCCGCGAGTCGGTCCGCCGGGTCGAGGCGAACAAGCTCAACGGGGTGGACGCGGAATGGCTGACCCCTGAGCAGGTCAAGGAAGTCTGCCCGATCGTCAACATCGGCGACGACATCCGCTACCCGGTCATGGGCGCGACTTACCAGCCGCGCGCCGGTATCGCCAAGCACGACCACGTCGCCTGGGCCTTTGCCCGCAAGTGCGACGAGATGGGCGTGGACATCATCCAGAACTGCGAGGTGACGGGCTTCATCAAGGACGGCAACCGCGTTGTCGGCGTCGAAACCTCCCGCGGCCGGATCCTCACGGACAAGGTCGGCCTGGCCGCCGCCGGCCACTCCAGCGTGCTGGCCGAGCTCGCCGGCTTCCGCCTGCCGATCTCGTCCCACCCGCTGCAGGCCCTGGTTTCGGAGTTGTTCGAGCCGGTCCACCCGACGGTGGTCATGTCCAACCACGTGCACGTCTACGTCTCCCAGGCGCACAAGGGCGAACTGGTCATGGGCGCGGGCATCGACAGCTACAACGGTTACGGCCAGCGCGGCGCCTTCCACGTGATCGAGGAGCAGATGGCCGCCGCCGTCGAACTCTTCCCGATCTTCGCCCGGGCGCACCTGCTGCGCACGTGGGGCGGCATCGTGGACACCACCCTGGACGCCTCACCGATCGTGAGCACGACGCCGGTCGACGGTGTGTTCGTCAACTGCGGTTGGGGGACCGGCGGCTTCAAGGGCACCCCGGGCGCCGGCTACACCTTCGCGCACACCATCGCCACCGGTGAAGCACACGCGCTGAACGCCCCGTTCGCGCTGGACCGCTTCGAGACCGGCCACCTGATCGACGAGCACGGCGCCGCCGCCGTCGCCCACTAAGACGTAAGGATTCCTCACCATGATCCTCATTGAATGCCCCAACTGCGGCCCGCGGGACGAGACCGAGTACCACTACGGCGGCCAGGCCCACGTGGCCTACCCCGAGGACCCGAGCCAGCTGACCGACAAGGAATGGGCCGAGTACCTGTTCTACCGCGACAACCCCAAGGGCCTGTTCGCCGAGCGCTGGGTCCACAGCGGTGGCTGCCGCCGCTGGTTCAACGCCGTGCGCGACACCGTCACCTACGAATTCAAGGCCGTTTACCGCAGCGGCGAACCCCGCCCGGACCTGGCCTCCCTGCGCCAGGCAGAGAACAACAAGGAAGGAGCCGCGAAGTGAGCACCACACAGTCCCACCGCCTGGCCGAAGGCGGCCGTATCGACCGCGGCGCCGAGCTGACCTTCACCGTGGACGGCAAGTCCTACGCCGGCTACCAAGGCGACACCGTGGCCAGCGCCCTGCTCGCCAACGGGGTGCTGCGCTGCGGCAACTCGATGTACCTGGGCCGCCCGCGCGGCATCATGAGCGCCGGCGTCGAGGAGACCAACGCGCTGATCCACGTCTCCGCGTCCGGACCGGCCAACCCGGTCGACGAGTCCATGCTGACCGCCACCACGGTTGCGCTGCGCGAGGGCCTGAACGCCCGCTTCCTCTCCGGCCTGGGCACTCTGGACCCCCGCGATGACACCGCACGGTACGACAAGAAGTACGTGCACGCCGACGTCGTCGTCGTTGGTTCCGGCCCGGCCGGACTGGCCGGGGCCCGCGAGGCTGTCCGCGGCGGAGCCCGCGTCATCCTGATCGAACAGGATGCCGAGTTCGGCGGCTCGCTGCTGGCCCAGCCGCAGGCCCTGATCGAGGGCAAGCCCGCGCAGGAGTGGACTGCCGAGGTGCTGGCCGAACTGGCCGCCGCCGAGGACTGCACGCTGCTGAAGCGCACCGTGGCTTTCGGTTCCTACGACTCCAACTACCTGCTGGCCAACCAGAACCGCACCGGCCATGCCGGCGAGGCGCCGGAAGGCGTCTCCCGCAGCCGGCTCTGGCACATCCGGGCCGCGCAGGTCGTCCTCGCCCCGGGCGCGCTGGAGCGGCCGATCACCTTCGAGAACAACGACCGGCCGGGAGTCATGCTCGCCGGCGCGGTGCGCACCTACGTCAACCGCTACGCAGTGGCACCGGGCCGCAACGTGGTCTTCTTCACCACCAATGACAGCGTCTACGACGCGGTGGAGGACCTGGCCGCCGCCGGCGTGCAGGTTGCCGCCGTCGTCGACGCCCGCGCCGAGCTGTCCGCCCGGGCCGCGGCGGTCCGCGACGCCGGCATAGAGGTCATCACCGGGTCCGCCGTGGTGGACACGGAAGGGGCCGAGCGTATTTCCGCCGTCAGCGTCAGCGCCATCGACGATGCCGGCACCCCGACCGGCGAAGTCCGCCGCATCGAAACCGACCTGCTGGCCGTCTCCGGCGGCTGGACCCCGACCATCCACCTGCACAGCCAGCGCCAGGGCAAGTCCCGCTGGGATGACGCCCTCGCCGCCTTCGTGCCGGTGGCCCCGGTGGCCAACCAGCACGTGGCGGGTGCGTTGAACGGCACTTACGACACGGACAGCTGCGTGCTCGAGGGCCTCGTGGCCGGGCGCACCGCAGCAAAGGCCTCGGGCTTCCCGGTCTCCGGGGACACCGTCGTCGCGCCGTCCGAGGAAGTCCGCCGCGCCGCCGCGGGCGTGTTCCGCCAGCTGTGGCTGGTGCCGGGAACCGGCCAGGACTTCTCCGCCCACTTCGTGGACCTGCACCGCGACCAGAGCGTGAAGGACGTGCTGCGCGCCACCGGCGCCGGCATGCGCAGCGTGGAGCATGTGAAGCGCTACACCTCCATCTCGACCGGCGACGAGCAGGGCAAGACGTCGGGCGTGAACGTGATCGGCGTGATCGGGCACGCGCTCAAGAGCGGCGACATCGGAGGGATCGGCACCACGACGTACCGCGCCCCCTACACCCCGGTGGCTTTCGCCGCCGTGGCCGGCCGCAAGCGCGGCGAGCTGTTCGACCCGGCCCGCATCACCTCGATCCACCCGTGGCATGTAGCCCAGGGCGCCCTGTTCGAGGACGTCGGGCAGTGGAAGCGGCCTTGGTACTTCCCGAAGCCGGGCGAGGACATGGACACCGCGGTGCTGCGCGAATGCGCCGCCGTCCGCGATTCCGTCGGGTTCATGGACGCCACCACGCTGGGCAAGATCGAGATCCGCGGCAAGGATGCGGCGGAGTTCCTGAACCGCATCTACACCAACGGCTACACGAAGCTGAAGGTCGGGATGTGCCGCTACGGCGTCATGTGCACTCCGGACGGCATGGTCTTCGACGACGGCACCGTGATGCGGCTGGCCGAGGACCACTTCCTGCTCACCACCACCACCGGCGGCGCCGCAAAGGTCCTGGACTGGTTCGAGGAATGGCTGCAGACCGAGTGGCCTGAGCTGGACGTCGTGGCCACCTCGGTGACCGAGCAGTGGTCCACCGTGGCCGTCGTCGGACCGAAGTCCCGCGCCGTCGTCGCCAAGCTGGCACCGGGACTGGACGTCACCAACGAGGCGTTCCCGTTCATGGCCTTCCGCGACACCACGCTGGCCTCCGGGGTTCCGGCCCGGATCGCCCGGGTGTCCTTCTCGGGTGAACTGGCGTACGAAATCAACGTGCCCGCCTGGTTCGGACTGCATGTCTGGGAGTCGGTGGCGGAGGCCGGGGCCGAGTTCAACATCACCCCGTACGGCACCGAGACCATGCACGTGCTGCGCGCCGAAAAGGGCTTCATCATCGTCGGCCAGGATACGGACGGCACGGTGACCCCGCAGGACGCCAACATGGAGTGGATCGTCTCCAAGGCCAAGGACTTCGTGGGCAAGCGCTCCTACTCGCGCACCGACAACGTCCGCGAGGACCGCAAGCAGCTGGTCGGCGTGCTGCCGGTCGACAAGTCCTTCCGGCTGCCGGAAGGGGCCCAGCTGGTCAACCAGGGCACCCGGATCGCCCCGGCCGAAGCATCGGTGCCGATGGAGGGCCACGTGACCTCCAGCTACCACAGCGCCGCGCTGGGCCGGTCCTTCGGGCTGGCCCTGGTCAAGAACGGCCGCAACCGCATCGGAGAGACGCTGCAGGCCCCGCTGGACGGGAAGCTCGTGGACGTCGTCATCGCAGAACCCGTACTTTTCGACCCCGAAGGGAGCCGTCGTGATGGCTGAACAGGTAATGACCGACATTTCCCAGCTGCGCCGCAGCCCGCTGGCCCATCTGGAAGACGTCCTCCGCGAGGGGACCGTCGCCGGCGAACGCGGTGTGGAACTGCGTGAGATTCCGTTCCTGACGCAGGTCGGCCTGCGCGCGGAGCCGGGCTCCGCCGCAGCCAAGGCGCTGGAGACCGCGGCCGGCGTGCCCCTGCCGACCAAGGTGGGGGAGACCACGGGCGATAACAACGGCAGCGGCGGCATCGCGGTGCTCTGGCTGGGACCGGACGAGTACCTGCTGGTCGCACCGGAGGGCTCCGACGCCGTGGCCAAGCTGACCGCGGCCCTCGGCCGCGAGCCGGGCGCCGTCGTCGACCTCTCCGCCAACCGCACCACGCTGGAACTGAGCGGACCCTCGGCCCGCAAGGTCCTGGAAACGGGGTGCCCGGCGGACCTGCACCCGCGGGTCTTCGGCCCCGGCACCGCCGTGACCACCACCATCGGACTTGTCCCGGTGCTGCTCTGGCAGACCGCGGAGGAAGGCGGCTCGCAGACCTACCGGATCCTGCCGCGGGCGTCCTTCGCGGACTTCGCAGCGCGCTGGATCCTGGATGCGATGACGGAGTTCGCCGGGCCCGAGGTCGACTGATGGCACTCAGTGCCCTTGACCTGTTCTCCGTCGGCATCGGCCCCTCCTCCTCCCACACGGTGGGGCCGATGCGTGCGGCCCGGCAGTTCACTGCCGGGCTGGAGCGGGACGGCGAGCTGCAGTCCGTGGCGCGCGTGCGGGCCGAACTCTTCGGTTCGCTCGGCGCCACGGGCTGGGGCCACGGCTCCGACAAGGCCGTGATCCTCGGACTTCAGGGCGAAGACCCAGAGACCGTGGACACGGACACCGCGGATGCGCGGGTCAAGGAAACGGTGGGGGGCCGCAAGCTGCTGCTGGCGGGCACCCACCCCGTGGAGTTCGACGGCGACGCGGACGTGATCCTGCACCGGCGGCGTTCGCTGCCGGCCCACCCGAACGGAATGACCTTCTTCGCCTACGACGACGGCGGTGTCCTGCTGCGCGAGCGGACCTACTATTCCGTGGGCGGCGGCTTCGTGGTCGACGAGGACGCCGCCGGGGCGGACCGGGTGGTGCAGGACGAGACGCCGCTGCCGTACCCGTTCACCACGGGGAAGCAGTTGCTCGAGCATTGCCGCCGCGAGGGCAAGTCCATCGCGCAGATCATGCTGGCCAATGAGCTGTCCTGGCGCAGCGAGGAGGAGCTGCGCTCGCGGCTGCTGCACATTTGGTCGGTCATGCAGGAATGCGTGGAAAACGGCTGTACCCGCACCGAGGAAAGGCTGCCCGGGGGACTGAAGGTCCGCCGTCGTGCCCCCGGCCTGCGGACCAAGCTCCGCCAGGCGGAAGCCGCGGTCGCCACCAGCGGCGCGGCGCAGTCGGACCCCCTGTGGGCGATGGAGTGGGTGAACCTCTACGCGCTGGCCGTGAACGAGGAGAACGCTTCGGGCGGCCGGATTGTCACCGCACCCACCAACGGGGCGGCGGGCATCATTCCGGCGGTGCTGCACTACTACACGCGCTTTGTTCCGGGCGCCAACGACGACGGCGTGGTGGACTTCCTGCTCACGGCGGCGGCGGTGGGAATCCTGTTCAAGGAGAACGCCTCCATCTCGGGTGCCGAGGTGGGCTGCCAGGGCGAAGTCGGCTCGGCCTGTTCCATGGCCGCGGGTGCGCTGTGCGCGGTCACGGGCGGAACCCCGGAGCAGGTAGAGAACGCGGCGGAGGTCGGGATCGAGCACAACCTCGGCCTGACCTGCGACCCGGTGGGCGGGTTGGTGCAGATTCCGTGCATCGAACGGAACGCCATTGCCAGTGTGAAAGCCATCAATGCGGCACGGCTGGCACTGCAGGGGGACGGCGAACACAAAGTGTCGCTGGACCAGGCGATCAAGACGATGCGCGAGACTGGCAAAGACATGAAAATCAAATACAAGGAGACGTCCCGTGGTGGCCTTGCCGTCAACGTTATCGAATGCTGAACTGAACAGCGTGAAAACTCCCAATAACCCCAACGAACTGGTCCTGACCCTCGATTGTCCCGAGGGGGCCGGCATCGTCAACGCGGTCAGTGCCGTCCTGCTCGAGCACGGGTGCACGATCGTTGAACTCAAGCAGTTCGACGACCGCCGCTGGGGCCACTTCTTCATGCGGGTCCACGTGGCGTCCGCATCCGGCGAGCCGCTCGACGAGGAAGCCCTGCGGCGGGACTTCGTGCCCGTGGCCGAACAGTTCAAGATGAACTGGCAGCTCGGCCAGCACGGGGCCAAGAAGCGTGTGATGGTCATGGTCTCCAAGTTCGGGCACTGCCTGAACGACCTGCTCTACCGTGCCCGCACCGGGGAACTGCCGGTCGACATCGTCGCCGTCGTGTCCAACCACCTGGATCACCAGCGGCTCGTGGAATGGCACGGCATCCCGTTCTTCCACATCCCGGTCACCAAGGAGACCAAGCCTGAGGCCGAGGCGAAGCTGCTGGAACTCGTGGACAGGTTCGAGGTTGAACTGGTGGTGCTCGCGCGCTACATGCAGGTGCTGAGCGACCAGCTCGCCACCCGCATGGCCGGCCGCGTCATCAACATCCACCACTCCTTCCTGCCCAGCTTCAAGGGCGCCAAGCCGTACCACCAGGCGTACGAGAAGGGCGTGAAGACCGTCGGCGCGACCGCGCACTACGTCAACGCCGAGCTGGACGAGGGCCCGATCATCGCCCAGCAGGTGGTCGCCGTTGACCACACCTTCGGGCCCGAGGACCTCGTCGCCGCGGGTCGCGACACCGAATGCAAGGCGCTCTCCGACGCCGTGAAGTGGCACTGCGAAGGCCGCGTCATCCTGCACGGCAACCGGACCGTGGTCCTGCGGTAGGACAACGCATCTCCCGGCGGATCTCCCGCCTAGGTCCGTCTGGCGGCGGCCACCCACAAGGTGGCCGCCGCCGTCGTTAACCCACCCTCCCGGACCGCGGGTCCTGCTCCTCCCGCGCGCTCCCGGGCCGTGCACCTTTCTCCTTCTGCGCCCTCCCCGGACGGCGCACCTTCTCCTTCCGCCCCGAAATGAAATCCTGCTCGCGTTCTGAACCGTCGGCAGAATCCCAATTCGCAGCAAAACGTCCCCGGCCTTCGCTCCGCTTTGGTTCTCCCGCTCCGGTTCGAGCTGGAGCCAAGTGACCAAAGCGGAGCGGACTCACGGGGCTGCACCGGAAACGCGCGGGATCGCACGGATCGCGTGGGATCGCGTGGGTGGCACGGATCGAGTGGGACCGCACGGATCACGGCGCCCGGCACGGGGCTGCGCGGCGGCCTCTAACCGATGTGATTTCTTGCACTTATGTAAGTTTGCACTTGTGAAAAATTTGCCTTCCTGACAATATAGTTCGGTGAGTCAACCAATTTCCCTGCGTGAACGGAAGCGTGCCGAGACCTGGTCCGCGTTGCACGCCGCCGCCTCGGCAACCGCGCTCGAGAAGGGGCTGGAGCACGTGGGGGTCGAGGCCGTTGCGGCTGCCGCCGGTGTCTCCACCCGCACGTTCTTCAACTACTTCCAGTGCAAGGAAGATGCTGTCCTCGGGCTGCAGGAGCCGTCCGTGGACGATTCGATGCTGGCTAGCTTCAACGTGGAGGGCGAGCTGCTGGAACAGGTCAGCCACCTGATGCTGAGTGTGCTCCAGTCCATCCAGGGCGGTGCCTCCGGCGAAAACCGGCATGCGATCCTGCACAAGTACCCGCATCTGGCGCACCGGCGGTTCCAGTACGTCGTCAAGGTGGAGCAGCTCGTTACGGGGATCGTCACGGAGCAGCTCGCCTCGTCGCAGCGCTGGGCCAGCCGCCGGGACGAGCCCTACAGCGTCGAGGACGTAGCCAAGACCATCGTGATGGTGGCCGGCGCCGGACTGCGCAACGTTATGCAAAAGACCATTTCCCGTCCCACCCGCGAATCCCAGTTCGATGCCCTTGATGAGGGGCTTCAGCTGATGCGATCGGTCCTGAAGGAACTTCTATGACAACATCCCCCAACGCCACCGGGACCAAGCACGGCAACCTAGCGCTGGTCTTCGTGGCCCTGGTGCTGGCCATGCTGCTGGCCTCGCTGAACCAGACCATCCTGGGCACGGCCCTGCCGACCATCGTCGGCGAACTCAACGGCGCCACGCTGATGCTCTGGGTGATCACCGCTTTCATCCTGGCGTCCACGGTCATGATGCCCATTTACGGCAAGCTCGGCGACCTGATGGGGCGCAAGTGGCTCCTCGTCGGCGCCATCTCGATCTTCCTGGTCGGCTCGGTCATGGGCGCGCTGGCCCCGGACATGGGCTGGCTGATCGCGGCCCGCGTGGTGCAGGGCCTGGGCGGCGGCGGGCTGATGATCCTGTCGCAGGCCATCATTGCCGACGTCGTTCCCGCCCGGGAGCGCGGAAAGTACATGGGCGCGATGGGCGGCGTCTTCGCCTTCTCCTCGGTCGTCGGCCCGCTGATCGGCGGCTGGCTGACGGAGGGGCCGGGATGGCGTTGGGCCTTCTGGTTCAACGTGCCCCTCGGCGTGCTGGCCCTGTTCGGCGCCATATACTTCCTGAAGTCGCCCGCGCGGCGGGGCCGTCCGACGCTCGACGTCTGGGGCATGGTCCTGGTGGCGGTGGCGACGACCGGGCTGGTGCTGATCAGCAGCTGGGGCGGCAGCACCCTGGAGTGGAATGACCCCGAGATGCTCGCCCTGATCGCCGCGACCGTGCTGGCCGCAGTCGGTTTCGTCATGGTGGAGCGGCGGACGGCCGAGCCGATCATCCCGATGGAGCTGTTCAAGGACCGGAACTTCAACTTGGCGACGATCTCCGGCCTGCTCGTCTCCGTGGCCATGTTCGGCGCGATCGGCTATATGCCGACCTACCTGCAGATGGCTACCGGTGCCTCGGCGACCGAAGCCGGCCTGCTGATGATCCCGATGATGGCCGCGCTGCTGGGCGCCTCGGTGACCTCCGGGTCACTGGTGTCGAAGACCGGCCGCTACAAGTGGATGCCGATCGCCGGCACCATCATCGTGGCCGGCGCCCTGCTCCTGATGGGAACCGTGCACGCGGAAACCGCCGTGTGGCACATCTGTCTCAACCTCGGCATACTGGGCCTCGGCCTGGGCCTGAACATGCAGATCCTGGTGCTGATCGTGCAGAACTCCTTCCCGCTGCGGCAGGTGGGAACCGCGACGGCGGCCAACAACTTCTTCCGCCAGATTGGCGCCACACTGGGGTCGGCCGTGGTCGGCAGCCTGTTTGCGCACCGCCTGGTGGACCTGCTCACCGAGCGGCTGCCCGCGGCGGGCTCCGGGAGCGCGGGCGGCGCGAACTCGCTGACGCCGGAACTGGTCCACGGCCTGCCGGACCCCGTGCGCAGCCTCGTGGTCGAGTCCTACAACGGTGCGCTGATGCCGCTGTTCGCCTACATGGTACCGCTCGTGCTGATCGCCACCGTGCTGTGCTGCTTCGTCAAGGAGAAGCCGCTGGCCACCTCGCTGGAGCCGGACGTGATACCGGAGGCGCTCTCCGAGGGCAACGTGCTGATCAACTCGGATGAACCCAGCCGCCGCTAACCGAAGGACTACTGCAACACCGAGCCCACCGGCCGGGCACCCGCGAGGGGCGCTCAGCCGGTGGGCTCGTCCATAGCCGGATCCGTGGTGCACTCGCTGTCGATCGTCAGCGCACTCCCGTGAGTCCCCGGCTTGTGGACAATATAGTTGGCCTGATTAATGCCCGACGCACGTGCACTTCAGTTCCGCCAGGGAAGCGGCAACTAGCCGGCAGCGCCACTCAAGCTCCTGTGCAGCTTCGGCCAGGCTGCTGCTGTTTGGCATGTTGTCAGTGCCGCTGAGTCGACGCGGACCATTACTGCATCCACCGTCCCCGGGCCACTGCGGGAATTTGCCCGGGCATCGGCCGCGGAATACCGGCCGCGGCATGATGGACATTGTCCATCATTTCGTAGTCGCCCTTGAGGTATTCATGAACCGCCCGCCGGGTGCGGTGCACAGGACTGCCCATGCGGGATGCCCCACGAAGGTCCTGTCCGTGCGGCACTCCGCCGATGGCAGATCAGGCGACGCTGGTACCGAACAGGAGGCCCAGCAGGTAGGTGGCCACGGCCGCTCCGATGCCGATCGCCAGCTGCCGGAGGCCGCGCTTGGCGGGCGAGGAGCCGGAGAGCAGGCCGACGACGCCGCCGGTGAACAGCAGCGCCACACCGACCAGGACCAGCGACACGACCAAGGCGGCCAGGCCTTCCAGGCCGAAGATGTACGGCAGGATCGGGACCAGGGCACCGGTGGCGAAGAAGAGGAAGCTGGAGACGGCGGCATTCCAACCGGTGCCGATTTCCTGGTATTCGTTCTCATAGACGTCAGGCGTCTGGAGCGAAAGGCTGGGATCGCAGTCGCAGTCGAGGTAACCCATCCGCTCGGCCGCCCGGTGCTCGGCCGCCTCCTGTGACATGCCGCGAGCCCGGTAGACGAGCACGAGTTCGTTGCCGTTCAGGTCGAGGTCCGGCGCCGCCTGCAGCGTGATCTGGGTGGGTTTGGTGGCGGCCAGCAGCTCGCGCTGGGAACGGACGGAAACGTACTCCCCGGCGCCCATGGACAGCGCTCCGGCGAGCAGGCCGGCGATGCCGCTGAACAGCACGAAGGAGCTGGACACGCCGGTGGCGCCGATGCCCATGATCAGGGCCAGGTTCGATACCAGCCCGTCGTTGGCGCCGAAGACCGCGGCGCGGAAGTTGCCGGAGATCCGGGCCCGGCCGCGCGTGGCCAGGCCGCGGACCACCTCTTCATGGATCAGTTCGTCCGCGGCCATGGCGTCCGTCGCCGCCGGCTCGGAGCTGTAGGGGGAGCGTCCCTCGGCGCGCTGGGCCAGGGCCATCACGAAGATAGAGCCGAAGCTGCGGGCCATGAAGCGCAGCAGGATCCGGCGGAACGACGGGCGGATGGGCTTGCTGGCGTGATCGCCCAGGAGGTCGCGCCAGTGCTGTTCGTGCCGGCCTTCGGCGTCCGCGAGTTCGAGCAGGATCTCGCGCTCTTCGCCGGTCCGGCGACGGGCCAGGTCACGGTAGATCGCGGCCTCTGCCCGTTCGTCGGCGAGGTAGCGGCGCCACCGCTTGATGTCGGAGTTCGACGGCGGTGCCTGGGTGGGGTTTGGGAATCGTTCGGGGGAGGGGCTCGTGTTCACGGTGCTCCTGGTCATGGGCCGGAAGCCCCGGGCCTCCGGCCAGTTGGCATCAACTGACCGAAGGTCTCGCTCGCCCGGTCCTGCAGTGCAGGCCGGGTGGACTGCCGGGCCGCACAATCACGGCCAGTATGTCGACAGCCCTCCGCGCCGGTCCATGGCGGACGGCGGTGGAGCTACTCCCCTTCGCAGCCTCCATCATACCCGGCGACGACCGTAGCGCAGGGCTCGTATGGTCGGGATCACCGCCGTCCGCCGCTAGGATGAAGCCGTGCCAACCTCAGTACCCCCATCGGATCCCGGTCCCGACTCCGGCCGCAGCAAGTTCACTGCCAAGCTGCTGCGGGGAGGCACCGAGCCCGATCCGCGTTTCACACTGGCCAACGAGCGCACGTTCCTCGCTTGGATCCGAACCTCGCTGGCGCTGCTGGCCGGCGGGATCGCCGTCGAGGCCTTCACCAGCGACCTGCTGAGTCCGGAGATCCGCAAAACGACCGCCATCCTGCTGCTGGTGCTGGCCATGGTGATCGGTGCCGGGGCGTTCTTCCGCTGGCTGAACGTGGAGCGGGCCATGCGGCAGAAGGCACCGCTGCCGCTGCCCGTGATTGCGCCGATCCTGGCCATAGGCGGGGCCCTGGTGGGGGCGATCTTCGTCGTATTCGTTATTCTGCGGCCGGTCTGATGATGGCGCCCCGCCGCCACGTCCCGGAACACCGGGATCCCGGCCTGCAGCCCGAGCGCACCTCGCTGGCCTGGGGCCGCACCACGCTGGCGATGGTGGTCGCCGCGGCAATCTTCCTGCGCTGGATGCCGCACCACGGGCTGTTCACTGGCGTGCTCATCGCGCTCACCCTGCTGGCGGCCCTGGCCATCAACGGGACGCAGCGCGTGCGCTACCACCGCGCCGTCCACGGAATCGCGAACGAAACGATACACGCCGACGTCGTTGCCGTCCTTTTCACATCCCTGAGCGTGGTGGCGCTTGGCGCGCTGGGAATCTACACAGTCGTCTTCCTGCCGGTTCCCGGGTAGGCGCCACAACCGGGCGCAGGCCAGGACCGTGCCGGCGAGCAACGGCCTTGACCTGCGTCCGGATGGAGCCCAGGCCCGGGACGCTGAGCGGCTCCAGGCGATCAACGCGCCGAGTTGCTCACCGGCGGGAGAGCTCCTCTTCGGACCCCGCCACAGGCACCTCCTGGGCCGCGGCGCCGGCCACGCGGCGGTCCCAAGCCGCCCGGACCGCGCGATCGGTGGGGCGGGTGGCCAGCGAGACCGCGATGTAGCTGACCAGGGAAGCGGCCAGGCCGTAGTAGATCGGCTCGTTGGCGTAGACGCCGTCGTACTGGTTCTCCGCGTTGATCTCCAGGACAATCATGGTGGTGAGGGTGACGACGCTGCCGACGGCCATCGATACCGCAGCGCCCATGCCCGTTCCGCGCTTCCAGATGAGGCCGCCGAGAATGGCGATCAGTAGCCCGCCGACCAGGATGTCGTAGGCGATGGTCAGCGCAGCCACGACGTCCTGCACCAGGATGGCCAGCAGGATGGACAGCGCGCCGAGCCCGAAGACCCACCAGCGGTTGCCGGCGACGTCGTGTTCGGCATGCTCGTGGTCATCGTGGACGGTCTTGCCGAACCAAGACATCACGAACGGCACGACGTCCGCCTTGGCCACCGTTGCGGCCGCGATCAGGGTGCCCGATGCCGTGGACATCATGGCGGCGACGGCCGCGGCCAGCACCACACCGCCGATGCCGAGCGGGAGCAGGTTCATGGCAACGTCGGCATAGACATCGTCCGGCGCCTCGATGTTGGGCATAACGACGGCGGCAGCCATGCCGATCAGTGCGCCGGCGGCCCCGTAGAGAATGCAGTAGATTCCGGCGGCCGCCCCGCCCCACCGGGCGACCTTGGGTGTGCGGGCAGTGAACACGCGCTGCCAGATGTCCTGCCCGATGAGCAGGCCGAGCGTGTAAACGACAAAGTAAGTGATGATCGTCTGCACACCGATGCCGGTGATGGAGAAGAACTCGGCGTCCACGCGGCCCCGGATACCGTCGATTCCGCCGGCGGAGGACCAGGTCAGGGGGAGCATCAGGAAGAAAACGCCGATGGTCTTGATGGTGAACTGGGCCATGTCGGCGAGGGTAATGGACCACATGCCTCCGACGGTGGAGTAGACCAGCACGATCGCCCCGCCGACCAGGATCGCCAGCCAGCGTTCCCAGCCGAACAACACCACCATAATCGTGGCGTAGGCTCCCGTGGAGGTCGCGCAGAGCATCAGCGTATAGGCGAGCATGACGATGCCGGAAAACCTGGTCGCGTGCACACCGTAGCGCAGCGTCAGCATCTGGGCCACGGTGTAGATCCGCAGCTTCTGCAGCGTGGGAGCGAAGAGCAGGCTGAGCAGCAGCACGCCGGCGCCGATGGCCACGACCAGCCACATGCCGGAAATTCCGTACTGGTAGCCGAGGCCCACGCCGCCCACGGTGGAGGCCCCGCCGAGGACGACGGCCGCCATCGTGCCCGTGTAGAGGAGCGGGCCGAGGCGCCGGCCGGCTACGAGGAAGTCGCTGGTGTTCTTGGTGCGGGACTTGCCCCACCAGCCGAAGAGCAGCATTGCGGCCAGGTAGGCCACAACAATCGCGACGTTGATGACTTGGCTGTTCATAGAAAAACTCCGGGGAAGGGGGAGAACTGATGAGAAGAATTGCCTATCAGGCAACAAGTGTTGAGTGCTAGGCTAATTGTGGTGGCAGTCACCGTCAACCGCCCCCGGATGGAGAGCGGTGCCCCAGGTGGGTGGTGAACCGTTCAGTGGTTAAGCTCTAGTGAACTTCCGTTGCGAGAGAGGACACCGTGAAAGCCCTGCCCGTCGAGCCCAGCAATGCCCCGATCGCCATCGGCTCGCGCATCCGTGCCGCCCGCCGGGGCCAGCGCATGACCATTGAGCAGGTGGCCGAATCCACGGGCCTGACCAAAGGCTTCCTTAGCCGCGTGGAGCGGGACCTGACGTCGCCGTCCGTGGCTTCGCTGGTCACGCTCTGCCAGGTGCTCGGCATCTCGGTCGGCGACCTGTTCACCATGCCCGAGACCCACCTGTCCCGCCGCGGCGAGGGTCCGCGGGTGAACCTGGGCGGCGAGGGCATCAGGGAGGAGCTGCTCACGGCCCGGCACGAGCACCGCCTGCAGATCATCCGGGCGGTGATCGAGCCGCACGGCCGCGGCGAGACCGAGCTCTACTCCGTGGACTGCGATGTCGATGTCCTGCAGGTGGTCTCGGGACGCATCACCCTGGTCTTCACGTCCGAGCGCTACGAACTGGAAGCCGGCGACACCATCTCCTTCCCCGGACGGGAGCCGCATACCTGGATCAATGAGAGCGGCGAGCCCGCCGTCGTCATTTGGACCCTCGTTCCGGCGGCCGCCCGCTGAGCTCCCGAAACATCCCGTTGCCTTGACTGAGACTCCGGCCACAATTAGCGTATTGAAAAACACTTGATGCCTATCAGGCAACTTCTTGAGGAGACCAGCGTGGAAGAAATCCGGATCGAAACCAACGGCAGGCTCGGCCCCATCGACTCGTCCCGAGTCCCTCGCTTCTCGGGGGCGGCGACCTTCGCGCGGCTGCCCAGGCTGGACCAGGTGGACCGGGCGGATGTCGCCCTGGTCGGCGTGCCCTTCGATGCCGGGGTCTCCTACCGCCCCGGCGCCCGCTTCGGCGCCAACCATGTGCGGGAAGCGTCGCGGCTGCTGCGCCCGTACAACCCCGCATGGGACGTGAGCCCGTTCGAGGAGCTGCAGGTCGCGGACGCCGGAGACATGGCGGTCAACCCGTTCAACATCAACGAGGCCATCGAAACGATCCAGCAGAACGCCCTGGAGCTCACGGCCGGCGGCACCCGCCTGGTCACGCTTGGCGGCGACCACACCATCGCCCTGCCCCTGCTGCGTGCGGCGTCGGAGCGCGCGGGAGAGCCGGTGGCGATGCTGCATTTCGATGCCCACCTGGACACCTGGGATACGTACTTCGGAGCCGAGTACACCCACGGCACACCGTTCCGCCGCGCGGTCGAGGAGGGCATCCTGGACACCGAGGCGATCTGCCACGTCGGCACCCGCGGCCCGCTCTACGGCAAGAAGGACCTGGAGGACGACCGCCGCTTCGGCTTCGGCATCGTGACCAGCTCCGACGTCTACTATCAAGGCGTGGCGGAGGTCGTGGCCAAGCTGCGGGACCGGATCGGTGACCGGCCGCTCTACATCTCGGTCGACATCGACGTGCTGGATCCGGCCCACGCCCCGGGCACAGGTACCCCCGAGGCCGGCGGCATGACCAGCCGCGAACTGCTCGAGATCATCCGCGGCTTCCGCGGGATGAACCTGGTCGGCGCCGACGTCGTCGAGGTCGCTCCGGCGTACGACCACGCCGAGATCACCGGCGTCGCCGCAAGCCATGTCGCCTACGACCTGGTGACGCTGCTGGCCGCCAACGCCGCCGACCTGCAGGACACCGGCGGGTCTGCCCGTACGGCGGGCCATAACGACGGCGGCGCCTCGGCAGGTGCCGCGGCCCACGGTGTGGTGCCGGACGGGTCGCGCAAGCTGCACGGGGACCCGTTGGCCGGGACCGCCCTTGGCACGCCGGAAGGACGGTGAACCGGTGACCGTACAGCCCAACGGAGGTGCCGTCCGCAACGGCGGGGACCTCGTCGTCGAAACCCTCAGCGCGCTCGGGGCCACCACCGTCTTCGGGATCCCGGGGCAGCACGCGCTCGGCCTCTTCGACGCGCTGTCCCGCTCTAACCTGCGGTTCATCTCCTCCCGCGTGGAGAACAACTCGGCCTTCGCTGCTGACGGCTTCTCCCGCGCCACCGGCGAGGTCGGCGTGCTGTTCCTGTCTACCGGTCCCGGGGCGCTGACCTCGCTCGCCGGGCTCCAGGAGGCCTATGCCACCGGCGTGCCGATGGTCGTGGTCGCCAGCCAGATTCCGCTGGAGGGACTGGGCGCGCGGCGCAAGGGCATGCTGCACCAGCTCGATGACCAGAAGGCGTCCGCGGCCAATGTCACCAAGAGCCAGCGGCTGATCCAGCATGCGTCCGGAATCCCGTCGGCCATCCAGGACGCGTGGACCGAGGCCATCTCCTCGCCGCAGGGACCGGTCTGGGTCGAGGTCCCGCAGAACGTGCTTCTCGATCCCGTGCTGGTCCCGCCGGTGGAAGACGCGCTCGCGGAAGCCTTCGACAACCCGCCGCGGACCGAGCTGGTGAAGGAGGCCGTGAAGTGGCTTGCCGCGGCGCAGCGCCCGGCGATCATCGCCGGCGGTGGCGTCCGGCGCGGCAAAGCCGAACCGTGGCTGCTGTCCCTCGCGGAGAAGCTGCGGGCGCCCGTGGCCTGCTCGCCCGGAGGCAACGGCGCGTTCCCATGGCAGCACGAGCTGTCGCTGCAGTCCTGGGTGGAGGACCGGTATGTCACGGAGGTGTTTGAAGATGCGGACGTACTGCTTGTGCTGGGCTCGTCGCTGGGCGAGGTGACCAGCAACTACTTCACGCTGGAGCCGCGCGGCCGAATCATCCAGGTTGACGCCGAGCCGCGGGTGCTCGAATCCAACCGGCCGGCGCTCGGCATCAGGGCGGACGCGGGACAGGCGCTGGCGGCGCTGGACAGTTCCCTTGACGCGGTGCTGGCCGCCGGGGCCAACGTCCCGGATTGGCACGGCAAGACGCCGGAACAGCTGGTCAAGGAAACGCTCACCAAGGTCCAGGCTCGGCTCGACGGCCAGGACCTGGGCAGGGAACGGACCTTCATGGCGGACATTCGGGCGGCCGTTCCGGACAGCATGCAGACGTTCTGGGATATGACCATCTCGGCCTACTGGGCCTGGAGCTGCTGGGACTCCCGGGAGGGGCAATTCCATTCGGCGCAAGGGGCCGGCGGGCTCGGCTTCGGATTCCCCGGCGCGATCGGCGGATCCGTGGGCCTCGAGTCCAAGGGGCTCCCGGCCCGCGTACTGGCCGTCTCCGGCGACGGCTCGGCGATGTATTCGATCAGCGAGCTCGCCACCGTCCGGCAGCACAACCTGCCGGTCACCTGGTTGATTGTCGACGACGGCGGGTATGGCATCCTGCGCGAGTACATGCAGGATGCCTTCGGCCAGGCGACCGCGACGGAGCTGGCCCGGCCGGACTTCGTTAGGCTCGCCGAATCGTTCTCGGTGCCGGCCAGACGGGTGCGGCCGGAGGATGTCCGGGAGGCGCTGGAGGACAGCCTCGCCGCCGACGGGCCGAACGTCGTCGTTGTTGAAACCACGCTGAAGATGTTCGCCTCCACCCACTTGGCCACCTGACCGATGGTCGCCACCAACTCCGGTGCCGGCCAGGCCGACTGCCTCTCCGGGCAGGCCCAGCTGTAACCTCACTGGTCGACCTGCAGCGGCCCCTTCCCCGGTCCAGGGGAGGGAGCCGCTGCCATGCCGCGCCTGACGCCTGGGAGTCCCGGCCTGCCGCGGTTGGTTCTGCCGCCCGCGGCAACTGAACACTCCTTCTCGTCAACCCAGGAAGCCGACCAGCCGTTCCTCCAGTTCCTGCAGATCGGAGCTCTTCTTGAACTCGCACTCCCACACCGTCAGTACAGTCCAGCCGGCCTGTCGCAGCTGCTCCCGCTGGGCGGCGTCGCGCGATGCTGTCCGCTCGCGTTTCGCGGACCAGAAATCCGCGTTCGACTTGGGTGCATGCTGGCCTGCCCGGCAATCGTGCGAGTGCCAGAAGCACCCGTTGACGAAGATGACCTTGCGCCGGCCGGCGAACACGAGATCCGGCTTGCCCGGCAGGGTCCGTCCGGCGGCCGACCCGTGGAGCCGGAAGCGGTAGCCGCGCGCATGCAGGAGGCGGCGTACGAGCAGCTCCGGCTTGGTGTTCTTGCCCCTGATCCGTGACATATTGGCGCTGCGCTGCTCCGGGGTGAGCTTGTCGGCCATGACTCCAGTTTAGGCGCGGCCGCGAGAACCCAGGCGCCCCCTGGAACTCACTATGAAGATAGGGAAAGGGGCTAGAATCGTGCTTGCCGCCCCGCTTCATGGACGAAGCAGCGGGTATGCCGGCGTTCGGGCCGCGCAGGGAAGCTCGGAGGAAGGGACCTATCGCGATATGGCTGGACAGACCCCCCATCACGGCGCGGAGCGCGCTCTGCTCGAAGGTTTCTCCCTCGAGATGACCGGAAAGGACGTACCCGGCTTGGAGGAGGCGGCCGGATCGATTCCTCCCGGCACGCGCGTCAACATCACCTTCCTGGGGAATGAGGACCTGCCGATGCGCGTTGCCGCAGCCGCGGCCGTCAAGCGGCTCGGCTTCGTCCCCGTGCCGCACATATCCGCCCGGCGCCTGGGCTCCCAGGTCGAGTTGGAGGAATTCCTCGGCGCGCTGGAAACCGAGGCCGCCGTGGCAGATGCATTCGTCGTCGGCGGCGATCCGGCCGCACCGCTGGGCCCCTATGAGGACTCGCTGGCCCTGATCGGCAGCGGTCTGCTCGGCCGATACGGAATCCGGAATGTTGGCATCAGCGGGTACCCGGAGGGCCATCCAGACATTGACGACGCACGGCTGTGGGCCGTGCTGCTGGACAAGTGCGCGGCGCTGCAGGAGCAGAACCTGCAGCCGACCATCATCACGCAATTCGGATTCGACGTCGATCCGGTGCTGGACTGGCTCGCCGAACTGCGCCGCCGCGGCGTCCATGCGCCGGTGCGAATCGGCGTGCCGGGTCCGGCCGGAGTGAAGCGGCTGCTGGCCTTTGCCCGCCGGTTCGGCGTAGCGTCCTCGGCAGGCATCGTCCACAAGTACGGCTTTTCGCTGACCAACCTGCTCGGCACGGCGGGCCCGGACAGGTTCATTGGTGAGCTTGCCGCGCGGCTGGACCAAGCGGACCACGGCCGGGTGCAGTTGCACTTCTACACCTTCGGCGGCCTCAAAGCCACGGCCGAGTGGGCGCGAAGGTTCGCCGCCGCATGAGCACCGGAAGGAAGTCCGCGGCCGACATCTGGCGTGCGGTGCACCTCGAACGCGAGTCGCTGATAGGGGACCTGCAGACCCTGACCGGCAGCAGTGGAGCACGCCCTCCCTCTGTCGCGGATGGGACGTCCACGACGTGCTGGCCCATCTCGTGGACGACGCCAGGACGACCAGGCTCGGCTTCCTCTGGAGCTTCACGGCCGCCGGCTTCGACTTCAACCGCTGCAACGCCCGCGGGGTCGCCCGCGAGCGGGCTGCCGATCCGGCCTGTACCGTGGCTGCCTTCCGGGCGGCGAGCGGGCGGACGACGAGCGCCCCGGCGGCGCCCGCGACCCGCCTGGTTGAGGCCATCGTGCACGGCGAGGACATCCGCCGGCCGCTGGGCATCGTCCGCGACTATCCTGCCGCCCCGGTGGCCTCGGCGCTGAGATACCAGCTGGACACCAGCGTGAAGTTCGGCGGCGGGAAGGAGCGGGCCGAGGGGCTGCGGCTTGTGGCCACGGACATGGATCTCCGCGCCGGTGATGGCACCATGGTGCGGGGGACCGCCGTCGCTCTGCTGCTCGCCGTCTCGGGCCGGCCCCTGGGCCCGGACGAACTCTCGGGTCCAGGGGCCGCTGCCCTGCGAAGCTGACCGGCCCCTAGCCTTTGCGGCCGGTACGCCAGCCGCCGCGGTAATCCTGCCGCGCCGCCGCCGCGTACGGTACCGGGCTGACCACGGCCCTGACCTCGAGCTGTCGGTGGGGCTCCACCGTGGTCTTGCGCGTGCCGCCGTCCGGCTCGCCCCAGACCACCTTGAGCTCGGTGCCCTCGGGGACATCAGGGTCCACCGTGGCCAGCGAGAGCGCCCGCTTCTCGTTGGCGCTGTAGCCCGTGAACATCGACAGGCCGACGGTCGTCCCGCCGGCGTCCACCACGGCGTCGTAGTTGGACGAGCCGTAGTTGGCCAGCGGCAGGTCGAAGTACTTGTACGGGGTTTCGCCGGTGTCGAAGAGCGAGGCGAAGATCTTCGCAACGTCGTCGGAATTCCAGGCCAGCGTCACCTTCTTGCGCTGGGCCGCAGGATCGATCTTCTCCAGGGCCTCGCGGCCAATGAAGTCGTGG
The DNA here is from genome assembly GCF_946892675.1 of Arthrobacter sp. Marseille-P9274. Classification (NCBI taxonomy): domain Bacteria; kingdom Bacillati; phylum Actinomycetota; class Actinomycetes; order Micrococcales; family Micrococcaceae; genus Arthrobacter; species Arthrobacter sp. Marseille-P9274. The sequence goes on along the minus strand of NZ_CAMPOV010000001.1, from coordinate 2,680,303 downwards.
TCGAACTTCACGAACGAGCCGTAGCCCAGCGCCCACGGCGTCAGATAGTAGTCCTCGATCTTCTCCGAGACGAAGCTGCCGCCAACGGCGTTGGTGGCTTCGTAGCTGTCCGCGCCGAGCCACTCGCGGTACGGGCGCAGTTCCTCGCCGGTGTAGATCGCCGGCAGCGGCGAGGGAATCCAGCCCGATTCCAGCGTGTTGGAGGGGTAGGCGCGCGAGCCGACGGCGAGCATCCCGAACTCCCGGCCTGCCTCCAGGATGGTTTCGCGCGCCCGGTCGTAGGTCTCGTACGGGCCCCACAGCTCCAGGCCCGGGGCGCCGGCCATGCCGTGGCGCAGCGTGTGGACCTGGGCGCCGGCCACATTCATGCGGTCCATGGTGAAGAACTTCAGCTGCTCCACCGGGCCGCCGTTGACTTTTTCGATGATCTGCCACGCGTTCGGGCCCTGGATTTGGAACCGCCAGTACTTGCGTTTCACCGGCTGGCCCATCGGACGCGAGGGGGAGCGGCGGTCGACGACGATTTCCACGTCGTAGCCGCCGGTCTCGCCGTGGAAGAGCAGCCAGTTGGCGGCCGGCGCCCGGCCCACGTAGACGTACTCGTCCTCCGCCTCGTGGAACAGGATGCCGTCGCCGATCACGTGGCCGGACGGCGTCGTCGGCACGTACTGCTTCGCCTTGTTGACCGGAAAGCTGGCCACGGAGTTGATCGCGGTGTCCGAAATCAGCTTCAGGGCGTCCGGACCCTTGATGAACAGGTTGTCCATGTGGTGCGACTGGTCGAAGAGCACCGCCGTCTCGCGCCAGGCCCGCTGTTCGCTGCGCCAGTTCGTGAATTCGGGAGCGACGACGGGGTAGACGTAGGCGCCGATCTGCGAGTTGCGCAGCAGGTCGAGGGTGTTGCCGGCTTGGTCCAGGACATCCTGCAGGTTCTTGGCAGTCATCGGTTCGGTCACGGGACAGCTCCTTAGCGCAGATGAACAACGGTGATGTAGCTCACGCTATCCGAGATGACTCACTATGACTATAGGTAGCTAGGGTGGGCCGACAGGGCGCGGCAGCGGGGACACGGGAGGGGTTGTGCGGCATGCCGCACAACCCCTCCCGCAGAAGACCAGATCCGGGACGGCCTAGAAGAACTTGGCGGGGTTTATCTCGGAGCCGCCCTTGAGGACCTCGAAGTGCAGGTGGCAGCCGGTCGAGTTGCCGGTGGTGCCCAGCGCGCCGATCTTGTCGCCGGCCGAGACCTTCTCGCCCTGGGTGACGCCGATGCTCTGCAGGTGGTTGTAGGTGGTGGTCATGCCGCCGCCGTGCTTGATGACGATGCGGTTGCCGTAACCGCCGGCGCTGGAGGAAGTCTTCGAGACCGTGCCTGCTGCGGCAGCGCTGACGGGGGTGCCGCAGCCCAGGGCGAAGTCCAGGCCATTGTGGAACTCGCCGGCCGCGCCCGTCACGGGATTGATGCGGTAGCCGAAGCCGGAACTGGTGACCATTTTCTTGACCGGGGACACGAGGTCCTTGGCATCGGCCTTTTTGGCCGCTTCCTTCTTCGCCTTGGCCGCATCCTTGACGGAGGCGGCCTTAGCCTCCATCTTGGCCTCCTTCGGGGCGGCCTTGCTCGTCACCTCGACGCGCTTAAATTCGGCCTTGGCGTCCTCGGGGACCGTCACTGCTGCGGGGGTGACGCTGGACGCCTGGGTTGCCGCAAGCTGTTCGACGCCGGCCTGCGCGGTCGGAATGGCGGTGAGAGCCAGGATGCCGGCGGCCGCAAGGGCGACGCCGAACTTCTGGCTGCGGGTGGCGGCGAAGGCGTCCTTCTTGTTGCCGCGACCGGCGGCGCGATGGCCGCGGATGGCAGCCATCAGCGAGGTGTCGGTGTTGCGTCGGCGTCCGCGCATGGGGGAGTTGCTGTTCAAGGGATTCCTCTCAGGGCGCCGGCGAAGTTAGCTGTCGGATTCGAGCCAGAGAGTTCTGCTCGGTTCGCTGGCAGGCAGGACTATCGTCTCTGCGGCCGGGCGAACTTCACCCCAAGGCGCTTCGAGCGCCGGAAGTGGTTCCTCCGCCCCTGTCGGGAAGGTCATTGAACGGTACCTGTCGGCTGCTGACAGGGTTAGGCGGGCAGCCGAGGCGGCTAACACTCGTTACGTGGAAGCGCAATCCAACTTACCGGGTCGATATCAGCTGTTACAAACTCGTTATGCGTGTTTGTCAACACATCAACGTTTAAGCGGCGTGTCGATTTGGATTCGCGTCACCGCGTGTGATCGCAAAGTCGCGCTAATTCAGGCATGAGGCCTCAGCCCGTCGTTATGCCCCTGCCGGATTGGCGATGCGATGTGCCCCGGCCGGGATTTGAGTGATGCGATGAGTGGGTTTCGGCCGGAATGAGGCATGCCCGGCCCAATGGGAGTCGCGGAATAATCTCCGGCGTCAACCGGTTTCAATGGTGAATGCAAACGCATGAAGATTCGAGGAGCAGGAGAACAGCATGTCCGAGCGCAAGATCGTTGTACTGTCCGCGGGGCTGGGCGTTCCGTCTTCCAGCCGCATGCTGGCCGACCAGCTGGCCAAGTCCGCTGCCACCCGCTTCGCCCTCTCGGACGAAAGCGTGGCGGTCGAGACCTTCGAGCTGCGCGAGTACGCCGTCGATATCGCCAACAATATGGTGACCGGCTATGCCGGGCCGAAGCTGGCCGCAATGATCGACGCCGTCGCTTCGGCGGATGCGCTGATTGCGGTCACGCCGGTGTTCAGCGCGTCCTACAGCGGCCTGTTCAAATCCTTCTTCGATGTCATCGATAAGGATGCCCTCGCCGGCAAGCCTGTGCTGGTCGGGGCGACCGGCGGAACGGCCCGGCACTCGTTGGCGCTGGACTACGCCATCCGGCCGCTTTTCAGCTACCTGCGTGCGCGCACCACGCAGACCGTTGTCTTCGCCGCTCCTGAGGACTGGGGGTCGGGCGAGGGTGGCGGCAGCAGCATCGAGCGCCGCTCCAACCGTGCGGCCGCCGAACTGGTGGCTCTGGTCCATGAAAGCGCTGCTCCCGAGACAGGTCGCGGCGGGGTGGAATCCCTAAGCTTCGAGGAAATTTTGGCCAACGTCGGCCACTGAGGCCGTAACCGGGCCAGGGGCGGGTCTGGGCGTGCCTGCCGCTGGCCCGGTGGCCCGGCCAGGGTGAGCTAGAAGCGCTCCGGTTGCTCGCCCAGAATGAAGTGGCGGCCGCTGATGTGGGTCGGCTTGACCTGGATATAGAAGTCCTTCAGCGTCGGCACCCAGGTCTTGAGCCCCAGCTGCTCCGCGGCCGCGATCTCCTCGCCGGACTGCAGCACCCTGGCGGTGCCTTTGACGACGACGCTCCACGCCTCATCGCTACCGATGCCGTCCGTCTCGAAGACGACGTTCTCGTTGATCGTGATCTCAGCGAGTTTGGTGCCCGGCGCGCTGCGCATCAGCAGGTGGTTGTCATGGGCGAGATAGTTGATGGGAAAGATGTCTGTCTCGCCAGCCGCCGTCAGGACTATCCTCCCGTGCTGGGTTTTGCTGAGCAGCTTCCAGGACTGCTCGTCGCTGAGTTCAAGGACCGGATCATCGTGTTCGAACATCATGCCCCTATTGTTCTACAGGTCGTAGAAGATTGGGAAGGGGCGGAGCCACAAAGGCCGATGAACGCACCGAGTTCTTCGAGTCCGAGCGGACGGGCGGGGAGATAGCAGGTCAGGGCCTTCGAACGGATAATGACAGCCCGCCATTGGCCCCGGGACACCGCCACGTTTGTCCGGTTGCGGTTCAGCACGAATTCCATGCCCCGAGGTGCCTGCGAGACATCCGACACCGCGGTCGAAACGATCACCACGGGCGCCTCCCGGCCCTGGAATTTGTCCACCGTTCCGACCCGCACGTCAGGGTAGCCGGCGGCCTCCAGGCTGCGGCGGATCAACTGCACCTGGGCGTTGTAGGGCGCGACGACGAGCAGGTCCGCCTGGGTCAAGGGGCGTGGTGCCGACCCGTGCTGCGGATCCGTCCACGGCAGGCCCAGATGATTCTTGACCTGCCGCACCGCCTCTGCGGCCTCTTCCGGGGATGAGGTGGAGTTTCCTTCGTGCTGCACGAGCACGCATTCGACGCCGGGGCGGGCTCCTTCCAGCAGCCGGCCGGCCGCGGCGGGCGCGCTCGCAAGGCGTCCCTCGTAGGAGAGTTCGGAGACGGCCCGGCACAGCTCCGGATGCATCCGCCAGCTCCGGGCGAGGAAGTAGCCCAGGTCCGTCGGCAGCGTGGCATGGCCGGCGGAAAGCCAGCCCAGGGCCGATTCGTCCACCGGTTCCGGGTGGGTGCCCTGCGTGACCTGCGGAAGCTGCTGCGGGTCGCCCAGGAGCAGCAGTCTTCGGCATGCACGGGACACGGCGAGCGTATTGGCCAGGGAGAACTGCCCTGCCTCGTCGATCACCAGCAGGTCCAGCGAGCCGGCGGGGACGCTGTTGCCAGTCATGGTCCACGCCGTCCCGCCGACCAGGGCGCCCCCGGGTCCGTCGAGCAGGCGGGCCACATCCATGTCCGTTGCCTGGCCCCAGGGAACCGGATTGCCGCTGGACTTCTTCGCCACCCGGTCCACTGGGACGCCGCCCTTGTCCACGGCAGCCGTCATCATGTGTTCGACGACGGCGTGGGACTGGGCAACGACTCCTACCTTCCAGCCGCGCTCCACCAGCCGGCCGATGACGTGGGCCCCTACATGCGTCTTGCCGGAACCGGGCGGGCCCTGGACAGCCAAGTAGGAGCGGTCGAGGTCTTCCACCGCAGCCAGGATGGCCTCGATGTAGGCGTCCGGCCCCTCGCCGACGGCCGGCAGCTCCGGCAGAGTGCCCAGCCTCGGAGGGAGCCGCCGCAGGAGGTCCAGCGCAGGCTGGGGTGGAAGTTGCCGAAGGCTGCGGCCCACCTCGGCGGCCAGGGCGGCCAACGCCTCCCGCAACGGCTTGGTGTTGGGAGGCGGGTCAGGAGTGAGCGCCAAAGGGAAGTCCGGGTACTCCTCGGCGCCCTTGGGCAGCCGGTCGAGGAGCAGCAGCACGTCCTTTCCGTCCTCGGCGTCGAGGCCAAGGACCTCGCTGCGAAAGCAATAGGTACGGTAGTTGACGCCGTTGTCCTGCCCGTCCAGGTGCGCAGGGGCCGGCGGGTCGTAGACCCGGCAGACCGTCGTCCCTTCCTTGATGGTGGAACCGGGCGCCAGCCTGCCCGTAAGACGGAGCCGCCGAACGGGGTTTGACCTTGCAGTCGGCTTTGCCCAGTCCTGTAGTACCTCGCCGGATTCCACCGTGAAGATGTCCCGGGATTCCCACCAGTCCGCCAGCGGCGCATTCAGCCGGTCGTAATGTCCCCACCAGAACTGTTTGTCTTCCCTGCGGTGGTATCCCACGGACGCCGCCACCATCGCAACGGCCTGCTCGTCCGGTGTCAGTTCTCCGCCGGCGTGCAGCGCACGCTCGGTGGCGGCCGCTACGTGCTCGAGCAGCCGCGCCTCGTCCGGCGAGGGTTCCTCAGGTTCCGGGCCGGGGTCCGGCTCCGCGGTCAGTGCCCGTGCTATCCCGCGCTCGTCGGCCCGATCCAACAGCCAGTCGCGGAGGCGGAGCGTCGAGAGGCAGTCGTACTCGTTGTAGTCGCGGATGCTGGCCAGGATCGCATCCGCTTCCTGGTGCCGGCCGCTGTCCCGGGCTTCGCAGTAGAGGGCGTAAGCGACGACGGACCCGCCGGCATCTTTGACGTCACCCGAGCGCAGGTGCGATCCCATGTACAGGGGCTCGAGCTTCTTGATGCTGTAGGACTTCTCGGAGATCCGCAGGCTGTTGCGCACCACGTCGTAAAGATCGACCAGCACGCCTTCGCGCAGCAGGGCATCCACGGCGTCCTCGCCGATGACGTGCTGCAGCGAGAGCCGGCGCAGCGCGGCCTTCTCATAGTTGGCGTAGTGGTAGATGTGCAGGTCCGGATGCTGCCTCCGCCGCCGGCCCACGTAGTCAAGGAATTCGGCCAGTGCCTTTCCTTCTTCGGCGCGGCTGTGGGCCCAGAACGGCAGGAAGGGCGGGGCGGCTCCGGGAGACGGCGGGTTCTCCATGACCCCGAACAAGTACTCCAGTCCCCAGGTCCCGGCCTGGTCCTGCCAGAGCGGGTCCCCTTCGAAGTCGAAAAAGATGTCTCCCTCGCTCGGCGCGGGGAGAGTCCCGAGCGCGTTCGCTGCCAGCACCCGGTAGGCGAGGCGGTGCCGGGTTCCGTCGCCGTCCGAGTACTGCACGGCTCCGTCCGGTTCCACTGCACCGGTCTGCATCCTCGCCTGGTCGCGCAGCCGGGCCAGCACGCCGTCCGGGGCCTCGCCCGGGGGCAGCTCCATGGCCGCCAGTTGGTCGATCGTGGTGACGCCCAGGTCCCGCAGCCGGCGGCGACGGGCCGGGCTCATGCGGGAAACCAGCAACACGTCCCGGTGCAGTGCTACCTGCTCGGCGCAGTAGTCGCAGCGCCCGCACGCCGTGTGCCGCTCGTCTCCCCACGCCACGGGGGCAGGCTGGGCCCGGTGGGCTGCAGTGAGCTCCAGGAAGCGGCTGCGGCGCTCGCGGAAGACCGGCAGCAGGTCCCGCAGGCTATGGTCGCTGCGGGAGCCGTCGCCCAGCACCAGGGTCACGGTAGGCGAGGGGGAGATGCCGGCTTTCAGCAGCTGGTCGCCGTAGGCCGCCAGCTGGAGCAGCGCCGTGACCTTGGCGTGCCGGGCTAGCTTGGAGTCATACACCGCGTAGCGGGGCGAGCCGCCGTCCTCCTCCTTGACCAGGAAATCCGAACGCCCGTGGAAGCTGCCGTCGAAGAAGGAGGCCTGGAACACCACGTCCGCACCGGAGCGCAGGGCGGCGATCGATTCGCGATGCTTGGCTTCAAGCAGCGGCCTGGTATAGCCCGCGATCTCGGCGATCTCCACTACTCCGGCGCCGAAAGTGTCCCGGAAGTCCTGGAGCACGCGGTGCTCGTGGACGTCGCCCAGCTCGGCCGTGCGCGCCAGCATCTCGTCCGGCGGGAACTCCGCCTTCGGGTTGCGTCCGAGCTTTTCATCCAGCTTCCGCAGCAGCTGGTATTCGCACTGGGCGGCCACCACCAGGTCGCTCGCGGTGAAGATCAGGTCCCGGGGCGCGCCGGGCGCCAGCGGATCGAGCAGGAACACGGTGCCTCCTGGAGGAGAAGTTGGTCCCGCCGGCGCCGAAACCCCTGTCGGGGGCCCCGGGCCGGCGGGCGGCTCATATGCTCAACTTCTATCAGCCGGGTCCGACAGTTTGCGCACGTTCCGCCGGACCGCCCGTATCCGGGCAGGCGGGAAACGCCATCAGCAAGGAGCGGACGCAGCACCGCGGCGTAAGGTGCGCTAGCTGCAGTCCCGCGGTCCGCCGTCGTCGTTCAACATCCTGCGCAGCGAGAAGAAACGGTTGCCCGCGCCCGGACGGGTGCTGGGAATGAGCAGCTTGGAGTACTTTTCGCACCACAGCGCGGACCCGTCCGAGTCCATGGCCGCTTCCAGCACGGCGCCGATGTCCTCGGAGTACAGCATTTTCTGTTCGCCGTCCTGGCACAACTGGACCAGGCTTAGCTCAGCCTCGATATGGACGGCAACCTCGACCCACTCGTCCAGGACAGTGTTGTCCCTGAGACGGACTGTGCGCTCGCGGTTGCTGCTGCGGCTGTCTTTTTCTATTGGATATGCACTCATCATTCTTGTTCTCTCCGGTTGTTCTTGCCCGCACCGAGTCCCCTTCAGAACCTCGTTGTCCTGTGAAATGCAGGCCGCTTCGTCATCCGAACCACCCGCGAACATGGGGTTGGTGTGTGACCGGTCGGAGCCTTGCAGCGCCCGGCGAGCCGGTGTGCTGCGGATCACATCTCGTGAAGCAGTACCAACTATAGGGTCCTGCATGCACATAGCCAAACGGTTGCTGCGAAGTAAACAATTTGTTGTAGGCCCGTTACCCCTCGTAACGGGATGTTGGGCCGTGTTACTTCCGGTGACGAAACGGCCCGTGACTGGCGGCACAAGCTCTGGTTATACTCGCTTCAGCTTCAGGAATTGCGGCCGCTAAGCTCCGACTTGGCCGCGTACCAACCCCACGCTCTCTGGGTGGTTCGGATGACGAAGCGGCCTGCATTCGCCCACGGGCAAATGGTGCGGGCAAGAGCACGTGAAAGGACCGGTGCCCGGCACCGCTTCCATGAGTACACCTAATCCTGCCCACGCCGGCCTGCGCGTGATGAGCCTTGCCGACTACGAACAAGTAACGGCCGTACGCCAGGAATTCGTCGACTTCCTGCTCGGGCCCGCCGGCCTCCCGGTCCGGCAGGATGCGCGGACGCCACGCGCGGCGGGCTTGTGAGGGGTCCCTCGGGCCTGTTGCTGGACACCGACGTCGTCGCCGAAGTGCGCCGCGCGGAGCCGCATCCGGCGGTCGTCGATTTCCTGCAGCGCCGCCGGCACCTCGGCATCTACATTTCCGCGCTGTCCGTGGCGGAGCTCCATCTGCTGGGCAGCCAGGACGCCGGGGGGTCGGACGACGGCGGCGCCTGGCTCGGCGAACTGGCGTCGCGCTTCTCGGGCTTTATCCTGCCGGTCGACCTGGACGTCGCGATGGCCTGGGCGCCGATGGCGGGGCATCCCGAGGTCACGGCGGTTGATTCGCTGATCGCGGCGACGGCCGTGCAGCACTGCCTGACGATCGTGTCCCGGAACGTCGAGGGGTACCGCAAGCTGGCGGTCCCGGCCATCGACCCGTGGCAGGTGGGGCAGTTCGCCGAGAGTCCGGTGTAGGGCTGTGTACGTCGCCTGCCGCCTTCCGGCACTTCCGGTTCGGCGGCCCGAGGGCGACAATGGTGCTACGGGCTCCCTGGAGGAGATGGCCATGGCACGCAAAGACAGAAGCACCCGCGGCGCGTACGGAACGGAGCGGGCGGAGGGCATGGGCCCGCTGCCGCTGCACGGCTCGGGAGACGATCCGGTGATGCCGAACCTGGCCGCGGCACAGATTCCCGGTCCCGGCACCGCCCACGTCAGAGCGGGGGAGGGCGGCGTCCTCCCGGACGATGCCTCCGACCCATTCGAGCAGGAGGGCCACCAGCATCCGGGGGTCGTCCGCAGCGGCGGTGGATTCCGGCGCTGGCTGAGACGTCTGCGCCGGGCCTGAAGGGCATCTCTCCTCCGGCGCGGCTGAACCGCCCGCGCCGGGGCCGAGTGCAGCCATCTTCGCCCTTCCCGCCGGTGCGGCACGGGCAGCGGCGGTGGCCTGCCTAGACTTGGACCATGCCCAACGCCCTAAACTCCGTGGACCGAACGCCGATCGCTTATGACGTCACTGGGGACGGGCCCGCCGTCGTACTCCTGCACGGTTCCGCGCTGTCACGGGCGATTTGGCGCGGGCTCGGGTACGTGGGAGCACTGGCCGGCGATTTCACCGTGGTCCGGACCGACCTGCGGGGCCACGGCCGCAGCGGCAAGCCGCACGACGCCGACGCCTATCGGATGCCGCTGGTCGTCGGCGACGTCCTGGCCGTCCTGGACGCGGAGGGGATCGCCAGTGCAGCGGTGGCGGGCTACTCCTTCGGGGCGCGCGTGGGATTCGCGCTGGCCGCCGCGGCGCCCGAACGCGTGGAACGGCTGGCCACGCTGGGCGGCACCTACAGGGCGCAGGAGGGGCAGGTGGCGAGGATCTTTTTCGACGGCTACCTCGAGGCGCTGCGCCACGGCGGGATGGAGGGCTTCATCGACGGACTGGAGGCGGCGGGGAGGTCGCTGGATGCCGCCACGAAGGCGGCCTTCAAGGCCAACGACCCCCAGGCCTTGGTGGCCTACTTCGAACGAACCGAGGAGGAACCCGGGCTCACCGAAGCCCAGCTGGCCTCGCTGGGGATGCCGGCCCTGCTCATGGCGGGCACCGAGGACACGGCCAGGTTCGCCGACTCCAGGCGCGCGGCTTCGCTGATGCCCGGCGCCGGCTTCGTCCCGCGGCCGGGACGCACGCACGCCTCGACGCTCTTCCCGGCGCATGAGGTCCTGGCCGAGCTGGTGCCTTTCCTCGGGGCCGGGCAGGCGGCGGCGTAGGGTGGCAGCCATGTTCCGCGAATCGATTGCGCCGTCCGACCCCTGTCCCTGCGGCAGCACGGCGGCCTACCGCGACTGCTGCGGGCGCCTCCACGCCGGTCTGGCCGAGGCGGGGACGGCCGAGGAGCTGATGCGCTCGCGCTATTCGGCTTTCGTCGCCGGGGACAGTGCCTACCTGCTGCGGAGCTGGTCTTCGGAGACAAGGCCGCGCTCGCTGGAGCTCGATCCGGAGCAGCAGTGGGAGGGCCTCGAGATCGTCCGGGTGGTGAGGGGCGGCGCGAACGACACGGCAGGAACGGTCGAGTTCCGCGCACGCTTCCGGACCGGTGGAGCGGCGCAGGAACAGCATGAAGTCAGCACGTTCGTGCGTGAGGACGGCCGGTGGGTCTACCGCGGGGCGCTCGCACTCCGCTGAGCGGTTGGTCCGGCCCGGCTACTCAGTTCTCCAGCAGGCCGCGGATGTCCTCGGCGGTCAGCTTGGAGGAGAACATCGCGTCGTCGTCCATCACCGACGAGAAGAGCTTGGCCTTGCTTTCCTTCAGCGCCATGACCTTCTCTTCGATGGTGCCCTTTGCGACCATCCGGTAGACCATGACGTTCTTGGTCTGGCCGATCCGGTGCGTGCGGTCCACGGCCTGGGCCTCGCTTGCGGGGTTCCACCACGGATCGAGCAGGAAGCAATAATCCGCCTCGGTGAGGTTGAGCCCGAAGCCGCCGGCCTTGAGGCTGATCAGGAAGACGGGTGCCTTGCCTTCCTTGAAGCGGTTGATCACTTCGGCCCGACGGCGCGTTGTGCCGTCCAGGTAGCTGTACTCCACGCCTTCGACGTCCAACCGGGCGGCGGCCTTCTTCAGGAAGCTGGTGAACTGGCTGAAGATCAGGGCGCGGTGGCCTTCGCCCAGTACGTCCTCCAATTGTTCGAAGAGCACATCGAGCTTGCTGGAGGGCACGGACGAGTAGTCCTCGTGGACCAGCGAGGCATCCAGGCTGAGCATGCGCAGCAGCGTCAGCGACTGGAAGATGGTGAAGCGGTGCCGGTCCATGTCCTCGACCAGCCGCAGGATCTTCTGGCGCTCCCGCTGCAGGTGCGTGTCATAGATCTTCCGGTGCTTGGGGCTGAGATCCACCTCCAGCACCTGTTCCTGTTTCGGCGGGAGGTCCGTGGCGACGGCTTCCTTGGTGCGGCGCAGCATGAGGGGGCGGATGCGTCGTCGTAGTTTGCCCAGTAATTCCGCGCTGCCGGAGCGTTCAATCGGCCGCTGGTAGTGGTCCGCGAACTTCTGCGCCGAGGGGAACAGGCCGGGGGCCGCGATCGCGAGGATGGACCACAGCTCCATCAGGTTGTTCTCCATCGGTGTGCCGGTGATGGCCAGCTTGAACCCGGTTTTCAGGTCGCGTGCGGCATGGTGCGCCTTCGTGGTGCGGTTCTTGACGAACTGGGCTTCGTCGAGGATGAGGCCGGCCCACTCCTGCGCCTGGTACTCCTGGGCGTTGATCCTGAAGAGCGCGTAGGAAGTAACGACGACGTCCGCCTCCGCAGCGGTTTCGGCCAGCGGCCGGCGGCTGCGCGCCTGGGTCTCGGCCACCGCGGCGACCCTCAGCCCGGGAGTGAAGCGAGCGGCTTCGTGGGCCCAGTTCGGCACCACCGAGGTGGGTGCGACCACCAGGAACGGGGCAGCAGGCGGGTCCGCGGATTCCTTGGCGTGGCTGATCAGCGCCAAGGCCTGCAGGGTCTTGCCGAGGCCCATGTCATCCGCCAGCACGCCGCCCAGGCGGTAACGCCAGAGGAAGGCCAGCCAGTTGAAGCCCTCGCGCTGGTATGGCCGCAGGTCGGCGTGCAGGCCCCGCGGCAGTTCCGTTGGCTCGACGGAGGAGAGCTGCAGCAGGCCGCTGACGGAGTCCTGCCAGGCCCTGGCCTGTTCCGTCTCGACGGCCAGCTCCTCGAGGTCCTCCCAGAGGCCGGCCTGGTAGCGGCTGATCTGTAGCTCCCCGCTGTTCCGGTCCTGCAAGGCCATCGCCTCGTCGACAAGGACGCGGAGCCGGTCGAAGACGGGCTGTTCGAGGGAGAGATAGGTCTTGTCGACCAGCAGCAGCTTCTTCTGGCCCTTGGAAAGCGCGCGGAAAATGTTGCCGAAGGGAATTTCGCGTCCCTCGATCTTGACCATGACGCCGAGGTCGAACCAGTCCGTCTGTTCCGTCTCCACGGTGCTGATGGTCAGCTCGGGCGTGGCGGTCAGCTCCCGGTAGTCCGGGCGCTCGCCGACGATGTCCACCCTGACGTCGTCCAGTTTCTCCAGCCGCGGGAGCGCGTCCTGGGTGAACTCGACGGCGGCCATATCCCGCAGCGTTGCTTCCGCCTGCGCAGGTTCGGCGCCCAGGACCCGGCGGACCGCGGCGCGCAGCGCGGTTTCGGTCTCCGTGTCGCGGTACCCGCCATCCGACGCGGCAGCATCGAGCGGTTTCCGCACCGCGTCTTCGCCGGAACGGTATTCGAATTCCCATCTGAGCTTCAGGGTATTGGACTTGCCGTACGTGGCGGTGAGCACGAGCTGCGGCGGGACGATCTCGGGCAGCTCGACGGACGCATCCGTGCTGGTGAGGCTGATGGTACGCTGCAGCCGGGGGTAGACCCGTTCCAGGAATTCCGGGACGTCCTCGGCAGGCACGCTCACGGTCGCGGGGCGCTGCAGCAGCTCCTGCTCTGCGCGGCTCAGCTTCCGGTCCACCGGAGCCAGGGTGATTTGCCGCAGCTCCGCCTGGTAGCTGTAGGCGCCGTGGTTGCCGATGGCTCCGGCCCCCTGGAGCGGCTGGATCTCGCCGTCAATGAACAGCACCGGATCGAGGTTGAGACCGGTTCCCTCCTTTGGGGAGCGCGCGTCCAGCCGCAGTTCCGCATGCCGGCCGATGACCAGGCTGGTGTCGGCCTTGGCGCCCATCAGCTCGATCCCCAGCTGCCTGGCCTCCTCGAGGAGGCGCCACAGCAGGGGGCTGCTGAACTCGTCCAGGTAGAGCCAGTCATTGTCCTCGCCGAAGTGCAGCTGGCCGTTGGCGCGGTGCAGCGGCACGAACTGCGAGAACCAGCGGTGCTGCTCGGGGTCCAGGTTCAGCCCGTACGTCTTGAAGCTGATCGAGTTCCAGCGCAGGTTGCTGCGCACCCAGCGGCCGTTGTCGCTCCGGACGACCGGACGGACGCCTAACTGCAGGCGGCTGGCGGGCACCCGGCCGCTGTGGCTGACGCCCGAGCCCGGCCGCCACCGTTGATGCGCCTGCAGGGTCTGGTCACGCACCTCGAACTGCAGGCCCAGCGGCTGAACCTTTCCGGCGGGCCGTTTGCCGGCGAGCCGGGGCGTGCGTGCGGAAGCTGCCGCCGCAGGCTCGAGCAGGGGACCCAGCGCCTGCTGCCACTGCGGCACTCCGGCGGGGGAGGCGGCCGGTGCCGGCAGCTTGAGCTCCTCCCGGGACTGGAGGTTGCTGAGGTTTGCGAAGAGCAGTGTGGCCGCGACATGCTTGCAGTCCCAGCCCACCGGACAGCTGCACGAGTTTTCCTCGAGCCGGTAGCCGGCGCCGGTCTGCTTCAGCCGGATGCGGCAGCGGTAAGGCACCGCCGCCGTGCCCTGGACGCGGCTTGCCAGCACGCCCGTATCCGGGTCCCAGCTCAGGTCCTGGACCGAGCGCCCGCTGGAGTACGTCTTTCCCCGGGCAAAGGCAGCCCCGCCGACGTGGCGGATGATTTCGCCGGCGTCGACCTGAGGGAAGGAAAGCTGTGGCACGCCTTCCATCTTTTCATGCGCGGCCGACGGGATGCCCTGAGCGCTTGCGGCTGTGGAGGACAACTACGGGGCCTCGGGGTCCAGTTCAGAGCCGGCCGGTACCTTTTGGTTTCGCGGCACGGAAGCGCCGCTGCCCAGGACGGTGATGTCGCCGTCGGAAGCGCCCGCCATGGCGCCTGCCTCTGCCTCGGAAGAAGCGTCGGCCACGACCCGCACCAGTTTGGCGCCGCTGCGCGCCTTGGCGTCCTGCAGGAGCACCGATTCCGCCACGTACGCGCCGGCCTCGACTACCGCGCCGGGCCCGATGACGCTGCGCACCACCGTGCCGCGGACGGTGGCGCCCGCGGAAACCAGGCTGTCCTCGATCCGTGCCCCGGCAGCGACCCGCGCAGGCATCAGCTGCGGGCTGGCGGTCAGGATGGGCCAGCCGGCATCGTGCAGGTCGAAGCCGTCATCGGTGAGCAGCTCCATGTGCGCTTCCCAATAGCTGCGGATCGTGCCGACATCCCGCCAGTAGCCCTCCAGCCGGTGTTCGGCCACGGTCTGCCGCTCGACGAAATGCGGGATCAGGCTGTCGCCGTAGTCCTTCAGGCCACCCTCTGCTTCCGCAAGCCGGTCCATCGCCTCCAGCAGGGCGTCCGCGTCGTACAGGAAAATCTCGGCCGCGACCAGGTTGGATCCGGGCCGCTCCGGCTTGTAGTCGAATCCGGTGACGCGCCCATGCTCCGCTTGGACCACGCCGTAACGCGAGGCATCGCCGTCCACGGTCGTGGTGACCATGGTCAACGCGGATTCCGCGGCCAGATGCGTGTCGACGACGTCGCGGAAGTCGAGCCGGTAGAGGTGGTCCGCGCTGAGCACCAGCACCAGGTCCGGATCGAATTCGCGGATCAGGGCGGCCTGCCGGTGCAGCGCGTCCGCATTCCCCTCGGCGAAGCCTTCGCCCTCCGCGCCCTCGTACGGCGGCAGGATGCGCAGTCCGCCGCTGGTGCGGTCCAGGTCCCAGGGCCGGCCGTTCGAGATATGGTCGTTGAGCGAGTACGGCAGGTACTGCTCGACAATCCAGACATCGGGAATGTGGCTGTGCTTGAGGTTGGAGAGCGGGATGTCGATGAGCCGGTAGTGGCCGCCGAAGGCCATCGCGGGTTTCGACCGCTGGTCCGTCAGCACGCCGAGCCTGCTGCCGGCACCCCCGGCCAGAATGATTGCAAGAATGGTCGGACGCTTCATTCCTCTAGCCTACTGACGTTCCGCCGCCCGGCGCTCATGCTCCCTTTACCGGTACCGCCGGGCCGGTTAGCGTGGGCTGTGCGCGGCCGATGCCGTGCGCAATGCAGCGCCAAGGCGAGGAGCACTCGATGAGCGAGGAACCGGAAGCAGCAGAGGACCGTCCGACGCAGGACGACCAGGACCGGCGGGCGCAGGAGGCGGCGCCGGAGCAGGAGCAGACGGCTGAGCCGGAGCAGGACCATGAGGGCAGCGGAGAACAGGCGGCCGAGGCGCCCTACCCGGGGCCCGAGCCGGTGGCGTACGAGGAACAGTCGCCCGACCTCGGTGCACCCGAGGTCGCCTCCGCCGACGACCCGCTGGCCAGCCCGGAGCACACCGCGTTCCCGGAACCGGGCGTGACCCCGGGGCCGGCCGAGGAACTGGACCGGGAGACTCCGGACGACCGGGGCCTAACCACGGAGACGTCCTCCAGCGGTTAACAGCCGCGAGCAGATAGCAGCCGCTCGAGGGCAACAGCTGCGGGCCGCCGGAATGTGCCGGCAATCCCTGTCCCGGTGAACTCCCCGGGCGTCCGGCTACCCCTCCGGGAAGCGGTCCCGACTTCCGGCCGGCGGCTCTGCGGCGGCTTCGGGTGAGCCGGCATCGCCGGCTCCCGCGTCAAGACGGCGCGGTTCCGAAACCGGTGCCTCGGTCGCGTCCGGGTCGGCCGCGCCGGGGGCCGGGCGTCCGTTGTGCCGCTTCCCCGTGCGGCGGGCCTTGATCCGCAGCGCGGTCACCCGGGCGATGCCGGAGATCGCGACCAGCAGGCCGCCCGCGACGGCGGCGATGAGCAGGGCGACACCCAAGGGCAACTGCCCCTCCAGCCCGAAGTAGCGGACCAGGACGGCGTCCTGGTTCTGCAGGATGAAGATGATTAAGAGGACGAGCAGGAGGAGGGCCGCGATCGTGAAGACCCAGATCATCGCGGTGCGGCTCGCGGTCCTTGCGCGTTCGGCCGGTCGGTTGGTTGGGGTTTGGTCTGCCATGGCACGGTTTCCCTTCTGTCCAGCGGATCAGGTAAGCCTGCTGACCAACGTGCGGTTCCGCTGTTAGCGTGGAGTCTACGGCCCCCGGGCCGCATTCTGCACCCGCCGACCCAAGGAGACGGCCATGAGCGAAGACAACGGTTCCCAGTCCCGCGCCGACGGCAAAACCGGCCCGGAAGGCACCATCCCCAATACCCGGAACGGCGTCGGAGTGGGCGCAGGTGGGGCTGACTCGACCTTTGAACCGGAGGAGACTCCGGAAGCGGCCCCGGAGACCGCGGGCACGGGTACGGACGCTCCGGAGCCGGACGAGGCCGCCGGTCCCGCCGAGGAGAAGGACCGGCAGACCTCGGATGACCGGGGCCTGACCACGGACACCACGCCCAGCGACTGACAGGCTCAGGGCCGGAACCTGGCCAGCGGATTGGCCAGTGTTCCGGCGAACTGCAGGCTGCCGGAGGGATCGGCGAGGTCCAGCATCTGCCGGTTGTTGCGCAGCTGCAGGCGGTTCAGGCACGAGAGTGCGAACTCCGGGGCAAAGAGGTCGTACTTGGCGAACTCCGCCCGCAGGTCCTCATGCCCCGCCTGGTAGGCCGCCACGGTCGCGGCGACCGTGCGCCAGAAGGCGGTCTCCTCCAACTGCCCGTCGTCGTCCAGGATGGCGGCGAGAAAGCGGAAGAAGCAGTCGAAGACGTCGGTGAAGATGGACAGCAGCTTGTCCTGCTCCGGCACGTTGACGCGGACGCGGGCGGCCTCGTCCGGCAGCCGGACGGTGTCTGCCATGAGCACGACCTCTTCGCCGATGTCCTTCAGGATGGCCCGCACCGGGACGCCGTCCTCAAGCACGAGGATGATGTTCTCGCCGTGCGGCATGCTCACGAGCTGGTACCGGTAGAAGCAGTGCAGCAGCGGCACCAGGTAGGCCTCCAGGTACCGCCGCAGCCATTCAGCGGCGGGCAGCCCTGACCGCCGGATGTATTCCGACACCAGCGGGCGCCCTGAGCCGTCAAGGTGCAGCAGGGAAGCCATGGTAGCCAGCTGCTGCCCCGGCTTGAGCTGCGGCAGCGGACTCTCCCGCCACAGCGCGGCGAGCATCTTGCGGTGGCCCGAACCGCTCGGTGCGCCCTCTTCGTAGTACCGGTTCCGGTAGCCGATCGCCGCAGTTTCGCGGAGAATGCTGAAGCCGTGCCGCCGCAGCGTCGGATCGGCCGAGACCAGCTCGTGCAGCCACTGGTTGATCGCCGGCGTCGCGGCCATGTACTCCGCCGAGAGCCCCCGCATGAATCCCATGTTGAGCACGGACAGCGCCGTCTTCACGTAGCCCTTGTGCGGCGCGGTCCGGTTGAAGAAGGTGCGGATCGACTGCTGGGCCTGGTAGCTCTCCGTCCCTTCGCCGAGCAGGACGATCCGGGACTGGGCGATCTCCGCGGCGAAGGTCACCGCCAGCTTGTTCTCCCATTGCCACGGATGCACCGGCATCATCAGGTAGTCCTCCGGCAGCAGGCCGCGGGCTTCCAGCTCCGCTTCGAAGGCGGCCAGCATGCCGCTGCCCAGTTCAGCGGCCAGATGTTCGCGGAGGCCGAGCCCGGGCAGCGCGCTGAACGCGGCGTGGTCGCGGTGGACGGCGATCCAGACCAGCCGCACCGGCTGGCCGGTTTCCGGCGCATAGGCAAGGTAGTCGGTGAGCCCGAAGCCCAGCCGGCCGTTGTTCGCCACGAAGCAGGGATGTCCCTCCGACATGCTCCGTTCGATCTCCTGGAAGTCCGACGCCGGGTCCTGGCCGGCGCTGGATCCTGCGGCGAGCCGGGGCGCGCCGGGGTCCTGGGCCGTGAGCTTGTAGGCGTGCCCGGCCAGCGTGCTGCTGATTTCCTCGAGGTACACCGGCAGCATGTCCTCGCCGATGCCCAGGGCGCGCCGGAACTCCAGGATGAAGTCCAGCGCGTCCGGCGCTAGTTCCCTGCCTTGGCGCACCCGGTGGATGCTGGCGGCGGGAATGCTCCAGTGGTCCAGTTCCAGCCGGTCGGCGGCGAAGTGGTAGACCGACGTGCCGTCGTCGGAGGCGAGCCGGTAGGCGCCGCCGCCCAAGGGCTC
Source organism: Arthrobacter sp. Marseille-P9274 (assembly GCF_946892675.1). Lineage (NCBI taxonomy): Bacteria > Bacillati > Actinomycetota > Actinomycetes > Micrococcales > Micrococcaceae > Arthrobacter > Arthrobacter sp. Marseille-P9274. The sequence goes on along the minus strand of NZ_CAMPOV010000001.1, from coordinate 2,662,078 downwards.
GGGGTGCAGGAGGCGCTCGTGCGAGAACTCGGCGATCGCCTTGCGGACCAGCCGGCGGTTGGCGGCGGCCCAGGCATCGGCCCGCAGGTGGGCGGGGTCCGGCATGGCCGGGCGGCCGGGCGTCATGCTGTCGGGGAGTGCTGTGGCGGTCATGGGGTGGCTCCTTCGGGCGTGCGGGTGGAAGTTCGGGCTGAAGTCGGGACGGAGAGGGAGAGGCTGGCGCGGGCGAAGTCCTCACGGCTGCAGAAGCTCAGCCAGGCCTCCTTGTCCGGCAGCCGGATGCGGTTCTGCCGGACGAAGCCCAGGCGCCGGTTCAGGGCCAGGATCTTGGTGTTGCGGACGTCCGGCTCGACGACGATCCGGCGGACGGTGGGGGAGGAGAAAAGGAATTCCAGCACGCTGCGGAAGACCGCCGTGGTGTACCCCGCCCGGGGTGCGTCCGGTGGCCCCACCAGCAGGTGCATCCCGATGTCGCCCTCCGCCGCCGGATAGAACCCGGCCAAGGGCGAATGCTGCGGCAGGTACCGCTCCATCAGAAAGGCGGGAACGCCGCCGTCGTACCCCAGCCAGGCCTCATGGTGCGGGTTGGCGGCGATGCCGGCGAGCTCGCCTCGGACGTCGTCGGGGGAGGCCTCGAGCATGCCCCAAAAGCGGGCGTAGTCGCGCGTGACCCAGCCGTGGAGCAGCTCGCCATGGAGTTGGGGGTCCGCCGGCACGAAGCGGAACGTCGGCGGCGCGCTCATCGGACGGCCTCCGCGCCCGCGGGAACCGGAACCGGACCTGCCGCGCCCGGCGGCGGCGCTCCGAACTCCTGGAAGGCGATGCGCCGCTCCACGGGGTAGTACTCCCAGCCGAGCATGTCGCGGATGATGCAGGAATTCCGGTAGGCGGCCATCCCCAGGTCCGGCGTCACGAAGCCGTGGGTGTGCAGCTCGGCGTTCTGCACGAAGATTTCGGCCGGCTCGGTGCCGATGCTGTAGTTGCGGGAGACGTCGAACCGTCCGTCCGGCCCGCGGCGGATGCGGTGGCCGATGCCGGCGAGGAAGTCCGGTTCGCGGTACTGATAGCCGGTGGCGAGCACGACGGCGGCGCTGTCCAGGCGGTGGCGGCGGTCCTGTTCGCCGTGGTGCAGTTCCAGCCGGTGGAGGCCGGAGGCCGGGTCATAGGAGGCGCCGGTCACGGCGGAGCCCGGCAGCAGCCGGGTGCGGACCGGGCCGGCGAGGCTCTTCGCGTAGAGCAGGTCGTAGATCGCATTGACCAACGTCCCGTCGATGCCCTTATAGAGGTTCTTCTGCTCCGCATTGAGCTGCTGCCGGGTGCCGCCGGGGAGGGCGTGGAAGTAGTCCACGTACTCGGGCGAGGTCAGTTCAAGGGTCAGCTTGGTGTATTCCAGCGGGAAGTACCGGCCGGAGCGGGTGACCCAGTTGAGTTCGTAGCCGTGGGCATCGATGTCCTGGAGCAGTTCGTAGTAGATCTCCGCGGCGCTCTGGCCGCTGCCCACGATCGTGATGCTGGGGCTGGCCTGCAGCTCGGCCTTCCGCGCCAGATACCCGGAGTTATGCAGGGCGGCCCCGCCGGCGCCGACAATGTCCCGGCAGGCAGTCGGTACGTAGGGCACGGTGCCGGTGCCGAGCACGAGCCGGCGGGCGCTGCGCACGGTCTCCCCGCTGCGGTTCCGGGAGCGCACGCGGTAGAGGCCGCTGCTGTAGTCGATGCCGGTCACGTGTTCGCCGAACAGCACGTTCGGCAGCCGGCCGGCGACCCACTGGCAGTAGGCGTTGAACTCGGCGCGGAGCGGGTAGAAGTCCTCGCGGATGTAGAAGCGGTACAGCCGGTCGGCCTGCTTCAGGTAGTTCAGGAAGGAGTACGGCGAGGTCGGATCCGCCATCGTGACGAGGTCCGCCATGAACGGGACCTGCAGGTGCGAGCCCTCGAGCATCATGCCGGGATGCCAGTCGAACCCGGGGCGGGACTCGAGGACGAGGCCGTCGAGCTCCGCGATGGGTTCGGCCAGGGCCGCCAGCCCCAGGTTGAACGGCCCGGCGCCGATCGCGAGGTAATCGTGGACTCGGGTGCTCATGCTTCGCCTCCGTTCAACCAGGCATCGCCGGTGCGGCTGACGAGCTCCAGGATCCCGGCCAGGTCGGCCAGGGTGGTCTCGGCGTTGAGGAGCGTGAGTTTCAGGAAGTGCCGGCCGTCCACAGTGGTTCCGGCGACCACCGCATCGCCAGAGGCGAAGAGCGCGCGCCGAATATGGCGGTTGAGGTTGTCGGCGCAGTCCTGGCCGACGCCCGCGGGACGGTAGCGGAAGACGATGGTGCTCAGCTGCGGGGGAGCGGCCAGTTCGAAATCCGGGTCCGCTTCCAGCAGCCGTGCGGTCCGGAAGGTCAGGTCGATCGCCGTGTCGAGCAGCGTGCCGATCGCATCCGCACCCATCATGCGCAGCGTCAGCCACAGTTTGAGGGCGTCGAACCGCCGGGTGGTCTGCAGGCTCTTGTCCACCTGGTTGGGAATCTGCTCGCCGGCCGCGCTCGCCGGGTTCAGGTAGTCGGCATGGAACGTGACGTGGCGCAGCATCGAGCCGTCCCGGACCAGCACGGCGCTGGAGCTGACCGGCTGGAAGAACGTCTTGTGGAAGTCCACGGTGACGGAGTCTGCGGCGGCAATGCCGTCCAGCAGGTGCCGGTAGCGCAGCGATGCCAGCAGGCCGCCGCCGTACGCCGCGTCCACGTGCAGCCAGCTGCCGGCCTCGCGCGCCAGCCGAGCCACCGGCCCCAGCGGATCGATGCTGCCGAAGTCGGTGGTGCCCGCGGTGGCCACCACCGCCATGGGGTGCTCGCCGCGGGCCCGGCTGTCCGCGAGGGCCGTGCGCAGCGCGTCCGGATCCATCCTGCGGTGACGGTCGCACTCGACGGGAATCACGGCGTCGTACCCCAACCCCAGCAGCGCGGCGGACTTGGCGATGCTGAAGTGGCAGGCGCGGGAGGCGAAGATCCGCAGCGGGGCGAGGGCTTGCGGCAACCGCAGGCCGCCGTCCACCCCGTGCCGCTGTTCGACCGCGTGGTTGCGGGCCAGCAGCAGCGCCTGGAGGTTGGACTGCGTGCCGCCGCTGGTGAAGACGCCGTCGGCCGCAGGGCCGAGCCCCAGCCTTTCCGCCGTCCAGCTGACCAGCCGGCGCTCGATGAGCGTGGCGCCCGCACTCTGGTCCCAGGTGTCCAGCGAAGAATTGACCGCGGAGAGCACCGCCTCGGCCACCAGCGCGGGGATCACCACCGGGCAGTTCAGATGGGCGGCGTACTTGGTGTCGTGGAAGTAGACCGCGTCGCGCAGGTAGACGGTTTCGAGTTCCTCCAAGGCCGCGGCCGTCTCGCACAGGGGGCGGTCCAGATCGATCGCGTCGACGGCGGGACGCAGCTGTGCAGAGGACATGCCGGTGAATGGTTTGCCCGTCGCCGCGATCTTGGCCGCCACGGCGTTGACGGCCTGCAGCACGTCCGCTGCATACCGTTCCGCGTTCCGCGGATTGAGCAGCTGCCCGCCCGGTTCCGGGGCAAGTCCGACGGCGGAGCCGAACCTTAGGTCGTCGAGTTGGGGCGAGAGGGTCATGGGGAGGACTCCTTGTAGGCCGAGCCGGTCAGAACATAGGCAAGCCTTACTTAGGTGATCCTTAACAGCAAACTTTTGTGTCGTAATTTTGAAATCCGGCTTCGCATCCGGATTTGCCCCTGTTTGGCCCTTCACCTGAAGATCCGGTGGTGGTAGATTACGCCGCCGTTTCGCGTCCGAGGGGAATTACCGACTGACCGGTCGGATCCTGTGGGAGAATACACGGGGCCCTGTGACGGCCGGGACACGGCGGCCAGCGGCTCGCGCACTCTGATAGGTAAGGAATTCCCCACAAATGTCCTCTGAAAACATCCCCGCGGGGACGGTGAACCACGCCGACCGTGTCGACAACGACGGCGGCGCACCCGCGAAATGGAAAATTATCGGCCCGGGCCTCGTGGTCGCGGCCACCGGCGTCGGTGCTGCGGACATGGTGGCCACGCTCGTGGCCGGCTCCCAGTTCGGCTACCAGCTGTTCTGGGCCGTGATTGTCGGCGTCATCCTGAAGATCGTCCTGGTCGAGGGCGCCGGCCGCTACACCCTCGCCACGGGCAAAACGATCTTCGAGGGCTGGCGCTCGCTGGGCCGCTGGACCACCTGGTACTTCGGCCCGTACATCCTCATTTGGGGTTTCGTCTACGGCGGTACGGCCATGTCCTCGGCGGCCCTGCCGCTCGCCGCGCTGTTCCCGGTGCTGCCGTTGTGGGCCTGGGCCATCCTGATGGGCCTGGCCGGCTTCGTCATGGTCTGGTTCGGCAAATACGCGACGTTCGAGAAGATCACCGCCGTGCTGGTGGGCATCATGTTCGTCACCGTCGTCGGACTGGCGGTCATCGCCATGCCCAACATCCCCGAAATGCTGAAGGGCCTGGTCCCGTCCATTCCGGAAGAGGGCGGCCTGCTGTCCACCTTGGCCCTCGCCGGCGGCGTCGGCGGCACCATCACGCTCGCCGCCTACGGCTACTGGCTGCGTGAAAAGGGCTGGTACACCCCCAAGTGGATGCGCGTCATGCGGATCGACAACTCGGTCGCCTACATCATGACCGGCATCTTCGTCCTGGCCATGCTGGTTGTCGGCGCCGAGGTGGTCCGTTCCGCGGGTGTCTCGATCAGCGGCGGCGACGAAGGCCTGCTGGACCTGGCCGAGGTCCTCAACGCCCGCTACGGCGAGGTCATCGGCACCAGCTTCCTGGTCGGATTCTGGGCCGCCTCGTTCTCCTCCATCATCGGCGTCTGGAACGGCGTGTCCCTCATGTTCGCCGACTTCTGGGGCCACATGCGCAAGAAGGAATCGGGCCACCCGGACACCCGCGTCGGCGGCAAGTACTTCAAGTTCTACGTGCTCTGGCTGACGTTCCCGCCCATGATCCTGTTTGCCCTGGGCAAGCCGATCGCGCTGATCCTGGCATACGGCGTGCTCGGTTCGCTGTTCATGCCGTTCCTGGCGCTGACCCTGCTGGGCCTCCTCAACGGCAAGCGCGTTCCCAAGGAATGGGCCAACCGGCTGCACACCAACATCGCCCTGGGCGTGTGTGCCCTGCTGTTCGGCGTCCTCGGCATCCAGCAGCTGGTGAAGGCGATTGCTCCGGTCTTCGGCGGCTGACAGTTCTCGCCAAAGCGGGTCCGTTGAGGCTGGCCGGCGGCACTGCCTGCGCACCCTAGCGGTGCGCAGGCAGTGTGCTTTAACGACGACGGCGGATGGCGGGGCATCGGCGTCAACGTCCGCCGTGCGCCTCATCGTCATGGGCGGGCGCCGCCATGAGCGGCGCAATGGAGACGACGCCATGCCCGCCCTCACGGAACGCGTCCTCACCGGACGGTCCGGCCAGCGCTTGCGGCTCTAGGTCGCTGAGTGCTTGGGCTTATCAGGCCCGGGCTCGCCGACCATCGAGGCCAGGAACTCGTCGGCTTCCGTCAGTCCCCGTGCGGCGCGGCACAGAATGGCCCGCGCCTCAGCTTCCAGCGTTCGCCCGTGGGACTCGGCCAGGATGCGGAGCCCCTCCATGATCCGTGGCTCCAGATCGGGTATCGTCAGCGCTTCCATGACCGCCACCTTCCTGCGTGAAGTCCATGCTAGACCTGCCGCTGGCGGCTGTCATCGCCCCGGAGCCGCCTTGCGGGTGGCCGGAACCTCTCGGCGCGGACCGCTAACGCAGCGGATCGAAGGGCTTGAGCTCCTCGGGCACGGTGCCGTTGACGATCTGGCCCGCGAGCAGTTTGCCCGTGGCCGGGCCGAGGACGATGCCCCACATGCCGTGGCCGCCGGCAACGAAGACGCCGGGGGAGCGGGTGGCGCCGATGACCGGCAGCCCGTCCGGAGTCACCGGGCGCGGGCCAACCCAGAGGTCCTCGAGCTGCTCCAGGTCCAGGCCGGTGAAGAGCGGCCGCACGGCGGCGAGGATGGCCTCGATCCTGCCCGTCTGCAGCGGCTCGTCCGGTCCGCGGAACTCCATGGTGCCGGCGATCCGCAGCCGCCCCTGGTACGGGGTGCACGCGACGCGGCGGGCCGGGAAGTAGATCGGGAACTCGGCCGGCTCCTCGGTCGCGACGCTGAACGAGTACCCGCGGCCGGCCTGGATCTGCGTCCGCACCCCGAGCGGCTTGGCCAGCTTCGGCAGCCACGCGCCGGTGGCCAGGACCACGACGTCGGCGGACAGCGGATCGTGCCCGTAACTGTCCACCGCGATCCCGCCCGGGCCGTGCCGCAGCCCGCGCACGTCGGCGCCGGAGATGATGGACGCGCCGCGTGCCCGCACGGCGTCCGCAAGGGCCTCGACGAACGGCCCGGGTTCGATGAAGCGCTGGCCGTCCATCTCGAGGACGGTGCTGACCCCGGCGGAAAGCTGCGGCACCTTCAGCCGCGGGTTCTCGAGCGGCCGCAGCGGCACGCTTTGCCCGGCCCGCTCCACCTGCTGGATCTCGTGGATGAACGGCTTGCTCTCCTGCTCGTTCTCGAAGCCGACGATGAACGGCCCGCTGCGGGTCCAGGAGTCCACTCCGTTCGAGGTCAACTCGTCGAAGGCATCGAGCGCGATCCGGTCGATGGGCGTCAGCGCATCCATCGTGCGCTTCCACGCCCTGGACGTGGCATGCAGCCCGAACCGCGCCAGGAACATCCACAGCCTGACGTCCAGCCGTGCCGGGATATGCAGCGGGGCGGTCGCGTCCAGCAGTGCCTTGGGGGCGTAGGACCACAGGGTCGGGTCGGCCAGCGGCATGGCCATACCGGGCGTCAGCCATCCGGCATTGCCCCAGGAGGCGCCGGCGGCGACGCCGGACCGGTCGACGACCGTCACCTCGATCCCGTGTTCCTGCAGGTGCCACGCGGTGGACAGGCCCACCATTCCGGCCCCAACAACGACGGCGGTCTGCGGCTTGCGGGAACGCGAATACATACACTCTCCTTGGTCGTGATCTACGACACGTACTCTAGCTTCATTGTGAATATTTGGAGGAGACGTTGCACTAAGATTGAAGATCATTCGTCGAGAAGGGCGGTCAGGCATGAATACTGCGGGAACCCGGCGCAGCACCCCCGCTGGGCCGAAGAACCTTCGGGGCGCTGAATTGGATGGCACGGACCGGTTGATCCTGCGCCTGCTGCAGGATGATGCGCGCCTGCCGAACAATGCCATCGCGGCAGCGGCGGGCATCGCCGCCTCGACCTGCCATGCGAGGATAAGGTCGCTGCAGGAGCGCGGCGTCATCCGCGGCTTCCACGCCGACGTGGACCCCGCCGCCGTCGGCCGCGGACTGCAGGCGCTGATTTCGATACGGCTGCAGGCCCACGCGCGCGCCAATCTGACGCGCTTCGAGGAGTACCTGGCCGAACTGCCGGCCGTGGAGGGCATCTTCTTTGTGACCGGAGACCGGGACTTCCTCATCCATGTCGCCGTTCCGGACTCGGATGCGCTGCGGGAGCTGGTCGCCAACAATCTCAGCGTCCGGCCGGAAGTCGCCGGCACCAGCACCGCGGTGCTCTTCGACTACGTCAGGCCCGGCGCGGCGCGCCCGGCGGGCTGAACGCGCACCCGCCGATTCGGGCCTTGACGCGACGGGCCGGCAGGCCGATGCTGAAATCCGGGACGGGCGGCGCGGCGAGTAAGGGGTTGGCGGCATGCAGACGTTGGATCAGGACGAACTGAGCATCCATATCAACGCCGCGCCGGAAGCCGTCTACAAACTGGTTGCGGACGTCACCAGGACGCCCGAATACAGCCCGGAGGTCAGTGCAGCCAAGTGGGTGAAGGGCGCACAGGGGCCGGCGGCCGGAGCGAGGTTCCGGGCGACGAACACCATCGGAAAGTTCTCCTGGCACAACACTCCCATCGTCACAGCGGCCGAGCCCGGCAGGGAGTTCACCTTCGCCCGGACGGAGCGACTCTGCGGCACGGTGCAATGGCGGTACCGGTTCGAGCCGGAAGCCGACGGCACCCGCGTCACGGAGTCCTACCTCGTGGTCCGTCCGATTACCCGCATCGGCTGGGTCCTGGTCAGTGGCATGGGCACGGACAAGAACCGCCGCCGGACCATGCACGAAGGGATCAGAGCGAGCCTTGAACGTTTGCGGACGGTAGCAGAATATGAATCCTCCGCCTAGCAAGGGCGCGCGGTGTTGTTGACGTGTCAATCAGGTTCTGCGACAGTGATTGAAACGTCAACCAACTTGTGAAGGTAGAGATGTCCTGGTTCAAGAAGCTCTTTTCGTCCAAGGCGCGCACCGAGAGCACGCCAACTCCCGCTGAGGCTCCTACCGGCAAACACGCTGCTGCTCCCGTCGCCGCACCCGCCGAGCAGGTGGCCGAACAGTCCCTGCCGCGCATCGCCGTCGTTACCGGCAGCACCCGGCCCGGGCGCGTCAACAACTCCGTGGCCGACTGGGTGATGGCCGAACTGGCCGAGCGCAGCGACGCCGTGTTCGAGCTTGTCGACATCAACGACTTCAACCTGCCGCTGCTGGACGAGCCGGCGCCCGCCGCCTACCAGAGCTACCAGAACGAGCACACCAAGGCCTGGTCCGGGAAGATCGCCGCCTTCGACGGCTTCATCTTCGTCGCCAACGAGTACAACCACACGGTGGGCCCGGCCCTGACCAACGCCCTGTCCTTCCTGAACGTCGAGTTCAACAACAAGGCCGCCGGCATCGTCTCCTACGGTTCCATGGGCGGCGTCCGCTCCGCGGAGCACCTGCGCAACATCCTGGCCGAACTGCAGGTTGCCGTGGTCCGGAACCAGGTCATGTTCAGCCTGTTCACCGACTTCGAGAACTTCGCCGACTTCAAGCCGACGGAACAGAACGCCGGAACGCTGGCGCCCATGGTGGACCAGCTGGTTCCGTGGGCCAAGGGCTTCGCGGCCGTCCGCAGCGAACAGGCCGTCGCCGCCGCCTGACCGGGCCGCGCCAGACTATCGAAAACCGCCCTGCCGCTGAGTGCGGCGGGGCGGTTTTCCTTTAGTCCTTACCAATGGAACGCCACACTGTTAATGTGGAAGTACCGGCAGTTGGGCAGGCCGGCCGGCCGGGGGAAGTCAGAGGCGCCAGCCTGCAGGAGGCGGACAATGCGAACGCAGGACCAGATGCAACAGAGTGCGGACCAGCCGGTCCCGGATCCCGGCACCACGGGAACTTCAGCCCATGAGGATGTGGAATTGGACGAGCCGCTCGGGCACGAGGACGGGCCCAGCAAGGAGGCGGTCCCGGAAACGGACTGACCTTCCACGCAGGAGGCTGGAAGAGGAAGTGCCCCGCACAGGCGCGGGGCATTTTCATGTGGCCGGGCCACTGAACGGGGTTGCCGGGCACGTGCACTCCCGTTGCCGGTAGTGCGGGCCCTGTGGCGGCATGCGCCAGCAACGGCGGCGGACGCCGGTTTCCGTCGGATCGATCGCCAGTGTGCCCTGTCGGGTCCGCGGCCAGGTGGGTAGGCTGCGAATCGTAAGCCAATCACCGATTCAGGAGCCGATGATGGAGAACAAGTACGGATTCCCGCTGCTCGGCGCCGCGGCGCTGGCAATGGTCCTGACAGCCTGCGGACCTGCCGAACCTGACCAGGAACTGCCCGATAACCCCTCCCCGCAGACGGCGGTGCCAACCACCCCGGGCGCCACGCCCGGTGGGCCGGCTGCGAGCGGCTCGCCGAGCACGCCGGCCGGCGCCGAAAGCGAGGTGTCGGCCAAGTTCGAGTCCTACTCCGCGGGCGCCACCGCCATCACCTACGACCCCCAGCGCGTGCCCGTCGGGGCTGAGGTCGAGGTGGAAGCCGAAAACGAAGACGGTGGCACCAAGGTCAAGCTGAAGGTCGAGGGGCTGGAGGCGGACACGGCCTTCGGTTCGCACGTGCACGTCGCCGCCTGCGGCGAGAGCCCGGACGACGCCGGCCCGCATTACCAGGACAAGGCTGATCCGCAAAAGCCATCGACCGATCCGAAGTATGCCAATCCGCAGAACGAGGTCTGGCTCGACTTCACCACTGACAGCAAGGGCGAGGGCGAGGCCGAAAGCAAGGTCGGTTGGACGCTGCGCGAGGGCGAGGGCCAGTCCGTGGTCATCCACGCTATGCCGACGATGACCGAGGCGGGCAAGGCGGGGACTGCCGGCGACCGGCTGGCCTGCATCAATATCCGGCAGTAGGGCCGCTCCGGCCGCCGGCGCATCGTCCGGGCCCACCATCCGGGCGCATCCGCGGCTGCGCGGAATGGGTCCGGTTTACGCCGCGGCCGCTCCAGCGTGGCAAACTGTCGGTATGTCATCGCGGACGGAACACAAGACCGAGATCCAGGACAAGGCCGCGCACATCGGCATGCGGATCGAGGACCGGTGGCAGATCTGGCGTGAAAGCCGTGCGCGGGAGCGCGGGGACCTGGCGACCGTTCTGCCGTTCACTGGCTACGGGTCGGCGGGCTGGGTCCGCGTGCTGGGGCGGGTCGTGATGGCCAAGCCGGACGCATTCGAGAACGGCCGGGTCTCTTCCAGGCTCATCGCGGACGGCATCCGCGGGTGGCGCAATTTCATCAGCCCGCCTGTGGCCAGCGCCAAGGTCAGCATCCAGGTCGACGGCCAGCAGCACGAGGTTACCGCGGACCGGGGCGGCGTCATCGACGCGCACGTCCCGGCGGACCTGCCCGAGGGGTGGAACACCGTCCGCCTCAGCTGCGAAGGCTCGACGCCGGTGGAGGCGCCGGTGTACATCGTCCCGTCCGCCAAGACGTTCGGTGTGGTGTCTGACGTCGACGACACCGTGATGGTCACCGCGCTCCCGCGTCCGATGCTCGCCGCCTGGAACACCTTCGTGCTGGATGAGCACGCGCGCAACGCGACTCCGGGGATGGCCGTGATGCTCGAACGCGTCACCCGCCAGCACCCTGGCAGCCCGGTGCTCTATCTATCGACCGGCGCCTGGAACGTGGCGCAGACGCTCACGCGCTTCCTCACGCGCAACATGTACCCGGACGGTGCGCTGCTGCTGACGGACTGGGGGCCCACCAAGGACCGGTGGTTCCGCAGCGGCATGGAACACAAGACCACGCAGCTGATGCGCCTGGCCCAGGAGTTCCCGCAGGTGAAGTGGCTGCTGATCGGGGACGACGGCCAGCACGACGAAGCGATCTACGCCGGCTTCGCCCAGCGCTACCCGGACCATGTGGCGGCCATCGCCATCCGCCAGCTTTCGGTCAGTGAGGCCGTGCTCGCCGGCGGCCGCTCGCAGGCAAAGCCCGGCAATGCCACGCCCGGCATTCCGTGGATCTACGCGCCGGACGGGGCCGGCATCACCGCCCAGCTGCGCGAGCTGGGGATCATCACCGCGGACTGAGCCCCGGCGGGCCCCGCTGAGGCGCTCAGCTCGCCTTGGCGCGCTTCGCCGTCGTACCTTCCTGCTGTACGTCCTCGGGGAGCAGGATGTCGTCGATGATGGCGCCGGCGCCGTCGGCGTCCGTCTGCTCGGACAGGGCCAGCTCGGACACCAGGATGCGGCGGGCCTGGTCCAGCTGCCGCTTTTCGCCGGCCGGTGCCAGTCCTGCCTGCAGCCGCCGGGTGAGGTCGCGGACGACTTCGGACACCTTATAGACATCGCCGGTGGTGATCTTCTCCTGGTTCGCCTTGAAACGGCGCGACCAGATTTCCTTTTCCATCGAGGCCGGCTGGCGCAGGATGCTCACGATTTTCTGCACGCCCTTCTTGCCGATGGCAGGGCGGACGCCGAGGTCCTTGGCCTTAGCTGCGGGCACCTCGATGGTCAGGCCATCGTGGTGGACGCGGAACTGAACATAGGAGGTCTCGGTCTCTTTGAAAGTCCGGTTGGTCAGACCCGTGACCGTGACGGCGCCGTGCGGCGGGTAGACAAGGTTTTCGCCCACTGTAAGTTTCATTTTGTCCTCTCATGCCATTGTGGCAGATACTGCCATATTGGCATGGGGAGCGCAAATGTGCGATATCGTGGAAGCTCACGGCTTTCCGGATGTTACCGGCGGCCGGCTGAAGAATTGGAAGGGGCCCATGAGCGCAAGGACCGCGGAATTACGCGCCACCAAGCCGGCCGGACAGGGCCTGCGGGAGCGACGGCGGCAGCAGACCAGGGCCGAAATCACGGATGCCGCGCTCGAATTGTTCGCTCAGGGCACAGTGGCGGCCACGACGGTGGACGATATCGCGGCTGCCGCGGGAGTGTCCCCGCGGACCTTCTTCCGCTACTTCTCCAGCAAGGAGGAAGCAGCCTTGCCGGTGCACCAGGAGTTCAACGAGGCCCTCGCCGACGGCCTGCCCTCCGTTGATCCGGGCGGCGACCTGCGCAGGGAGGTCAACGGGCTGTACGGGCTGATGGTGCAGCCCTACCTGGACAATGGTTCGACCGCGGCACAACGGATGCTGCAGGTGAGCCGGCTGATCCGGAAAGAGCCGGCGCTTCGCGCGGCCATGGTGCGGCAGAACCTCGAGCGCACCGAGGAGGTGCAGCAGGCTCTGGCGGCCAGGCTCGGGCCGGAGCGGACTGATCCGCTGGAACTGCGGCTGGCCATCGACGTCGCCTCGGTCGTCGTGCGCGCCTCGCTGGACACCTGGGCCTCGCAGTTGGAAGCCGGCGGGCCCGCGGATCTTGCGGCAATTTACCGGCGGGCCCTCGCCTTCACTAAGTAGGTCTGCCGAACGGCCTCGCTGACTGGCAGAATGTCGTTCATGCGAGCCGCCGTGAAAGCCCTCGATCTGCATATCGTCCTCGCCGGGACGGCCGAGCCGATCTGGCGCGACGTCCGCGTTCCGGCCGGGCTCACACTGCCTGAACTGCACCGCGTCATCCAGCTCGCGTTCGATTGGGAGGATCGGCACCTCCACCTGTTCCGGACCGGCGGTCCCGGCGGCCGGGAGCGGATCTTCGCCGGGGACGAGGACACCGCCCTGGAACTCGGGATGGAGTCCGCCGAGGGCTACACGCTGGAAGACATCTTCTCCGCCAGGAACACCCGGCTGGTCTACGAGTACGACTTCGGTGACTGCTGGCTGCACGAGATCGAGGTGGCCGGACACGCCGTCGTGCCCGCCGGGGAACTGGTCTGCCTGGCAGGCGCCAACCGGGGACCGGTGGAGGACTCGGGCGGGATGGACGGCTACGCCCGGCTCTGCGCCGCGGCCCAGGACCCCGCGCATCCGGAACACAAGGCGGTGCAGGAGTGGCTCTATGGGGTCGCGGGGGAGCTGTCCTTCGATCCGGCGCACTTCGACCGCGAGCAGGTGAACCGCAGGCTCACCCGGCTGGGGCTGCGGTGGTCCGACGCGCCGCCGACGTCGGAGGAGATCGCCGCAGTGGTCCGGCCGGTCAAATGGCTGCTGCAGCGCGTGGGTCCGGACGGGCTGGAACTGACCAAGGATGGCTACCTTCGCCCTGCCGTGGTGCAGGAAGCGGTCGTCGCGCTAGGGCTGGCCGGGCGCGTCTACGGCAAGGGGAACCGCGAGGTCAACACCCGTGAGGTCCTCGGGCTGCGCCGGCAGGTGCAGGAATGGGGACTGCTGCGCAAGTACAAGGGGCGGCTGCTCCGCACGCCGGCGGGCCGTGAGCATTGCGACGACGACGAAGGGCTCTGGCGCTATCTCGCGTCGCGGATGGCCAAGCCGGGCAGCCTCGGAGAGGACTTCCTGCACCGGCTGTTCACCGAGTGGCTGGTGGAGAACCAGCTGCCCCCGGTGTCCGTGCGCGGCGAGATCCTGGTGGAGATCATGACGGCGGAGGGGTTCCACGGGCCGGACCGGCGGCCCATCGCGCTGCCGGCGGGCCGGGACCTCGCCCGCCGGATGGCGGACACGTTCGGGCATCTGAATATCTACCTGCCCTCGAGCAAGCCGTGGCTGAGCCAGGAACTCTCCGAGGCCGGCATGAAGTTCCTGCTGGAGGTCCAGCGGCGGCAAAATAGTTTCCGATGACTGATACAAAGGCTGTGAACCGCAATCCCGGCGGTCCGGCGGCAGGCCTGCGGCTGAGCTGCAGCGTGCCGATGCGCTGGGGAGACATGGATGCCTACGGGCACATCAACAACGTGGAGATCCTGCGCATCCTCGAGGAAGCGCGGATCCACGCCTTCGGCCCGCCGGCCGGGACCGGCGGCGAAGGGCTTGAGGTGGATCTGCCGGTCTTCTCCGACCTGCCCGCGGACACGCAGGCACTCGTGGTCGAGCATCGGGTCAGGTATGTCCGGCCGCTCAATTACCGGAACATCCCGGCGCATGTCGAGGTGTGGATCAGCGCGTTGAAGGCCGCGAGCCTGACCATCGGGTACGTGGTCAAGGATCCGGTGACCCTCGAAGAGTGCGTGAAGGCGGAGACGACGCTGGCGTTCTTCAACGAAGCCACAGGCCGGCTGCTCCGGGTGACCGCGGACCACAAAGCGCGGCTGGCTCCGTACGTGGGGGAGTCCAACTTCCCGTAGGGATCCAGGGCCGGGGTATTGCGTCGGCACCCACTGCCCGGGCTCCGCTGGACACTGTCCGCCGGAGGCGCCGAAACTGGGCAGATGGCACCCTCCTCGGCGAAACGGATCTTCACCCTCGGCCACGGGACCAGCAGCACCGACGAGCTGGCCGGAGTGCTCACCGACGCCGGGGTCGAGGTCCTGGTGGACGTGCGCCGTTTTCCCGGGAGCCGCAAGCATCCGGAGATGGCCAGGGACGCGCTGGGCGAGTGGTTGCCGCGGGCCGGCATCGGCTACCGCTGGGAAGAAGACCTGGGCGGGCGCCGGCGTATTCCGGCAGGGGAGCCGGAACCTGACATCTGGTGGAAGGTCGAGGCGTTCCGGGCCTACGCGGCCTATACCCGCACGCCAGCGTTCGCGGCGGGACTCGGCCGGCTCCTGGACCTGGCTGCGGGCGAAGCCGCCGCGATCATGTGCAGCGAGACGGTGTGGTGGCGCTGCCACCGCCGGCTCATTTCCGACGTCCTGGTCCTGCGGCACGGTGTGGAAGTCGTCCACCTGATGCCTGGTGGAAAGCGGTCCGCGCATGGCCCTTCCGAAGGGGCGCGGATGACAGACGACGGCCTCGTGTGGGACCGCGCCGCTTAGCGCCCCCGTCGAAGCGCCGCAGAGCGGCGGCACCGTAACAATGCAGGCGCCCAACGGGGTGCCGAATAAAGGCGCCCGCAGCCTCGGACCGGCCTAGCCGCTCAGGCGGGCGGCGGGCGGATCGAGGCTGCGGGCGTGTTTCCCGAAGGGAAGGAAAGCTTCGCGTGGGCTACGCGAGGACGCTGAGCTTGGAGTCCTTGCGGCCAAACAGCGCGTGGTCCACCGAGATGCGGCCCGGGCCCACCAAGGCGATGGCCAACGCGGCGGCGGCCATCAGCAGCACCAGCTCGTAGCCACCATTGGCGGCGAAGACGCCGGCGCTAATGTGGACCAAAAACATGGCGCCGAGCATGTTCAGCATCAGCAGGATGGCCATCGGGCGGGTGAGCAGGCCGAGGATCAGGGCGATGCCGCCGGCGACTTCCAGGACGGCCACCAGCGGGGCGGCAATCTCCGCGGCCGGGATGCCCATCTGGCCGAAGGCGGCCTGTGTGCCGGCGATCGTCCACTCGTTGAACTTCTGGAAGCCATGGGCGGCAAACAGGAAGCCGAGGACAACGCGCAGGACGGTGCGGGCGGTCGTGTTCAAAGCGGGGTTCTTCATGATGTTTTCACCGTTTCGTTTGGTCATTGGATCGGCCGTCTGGAACGAGCGACAAGCATCAATTGTTGACGCTTCAATAAAATGCTGACAGGTAATAGGTTGAACTGTCAAGTTTTCAGTCCTGTCATGCCTGTCACATGCCCTCCGGAAGGTGGGACGGCGGATCCGAGGCCGTACAGCTTGGCCTGCTACAGTCCGCAAACGAAATAGTCGGAGCCAACACCGAGGACACGATGGACCTGAACGACGTGCAAGGAATCGCCGCCGAATGGTGGAGCAGGATCCTCGCCGGCTTCCACCGGGACCCGGGCCTGGAGCCGACGCTGCTGGAGCTGGCCCTGATCCTCGCGGTTGCCCTGGCGGTGACCGTCCCGAGATCCAGCTGGCGGTACTTCGGGCTGTTCGTCACCACGGTCCACGAGCTTGGCCATGCCTTCGCGGCGCTGACGACCGGCCGCCTGGTCAGTGGCATCCATCTGAGGTTCGACCAGTCCGGCGCAATGATGAGCCGCGGGTCCCGCCGGGCGGGTGCGGTCTGGACCGGCTTCTGGGGCTATCCCGTGCCGGCGGTGGTCGGCTGCGTCCTGGTCCTGGCGGCCTTCAATGGCTGGTCCTCCTTGGTGCTCTCCGTCAGCGCGCTGCTGCTGCTGGCCACCCTGCTGTTTATCCGCAATGCCCAGGGCGCGGTGATCGCCGTCGGCCTGGCCCTGGCATCCAGCCTCCTGGTCTGGTTCGCGCCGGACGGCTGGCTGGGCCACCTGACCCTGGCCCTGGGGATCGGTCTGCTCGTGGGAGCGGTCCGGGACTGGCTCAACCTGCTCGGTGTCCACACCCAGAGGCGGCACCAACTGGCCAACTCGGACGCCCACATCCTCTCCCGCCGAACGGGTGTCCCCGCGGCCCTGTGGCTCGCCGGTTTTGCTGCCGTGATCACGGCCTGCTGGGTGCTGGCCGGAATGGCCCTCGCCGCGGTGGCGGGCTTCCCCGCCTGAGCGGGCCGGCCAGTCGTCCGGCCCCGGATTCGTTCCCCCTCCGGCCGTCGATCCATGCCCGAAAATCGGCCTGCACGCGGGAATTACTGGCCCCCGCCGCTCGTTATCATCGCGACGAGGAAAATAGATGTTGATTATTCAGTGCGAAACGCTAAAATGGGCCGACACCTCGTCAATACGACAACAGCTTCAGGAGTTCTAGACCCGCATGGCAACCGACTACGACGCACCCCGCAACAAGGACGAAGACCAGAGCAACGAGTCCCTGGAAGCGCTGCAGTCCCAGCGTGGGGGCGGCGCCAAGACCGCAATCATCGATGTTGAAGATTCGGACACCGCTGAAGGCATCGACCTCCCCGGTGCCGATCTTTCCGGCGAGGAACTGGTAGTCCAGGTCGTCCCCCCGCGCGAGGACGAGTTCACCTGTTCTTCCTGCTTCCTGGTCCGCCACCGCAGCCAGGTGGCGCGCGAAAAGAACGGCGAACTGTACTGCCGCGACTGCGAAGGCTAAACAGCCCGCGTACAGCCAAGATAAACCCCGCGCCCGCCGGCGCGGGGTTTTTTGGTCAGCCGCTGCTGGTCAGGTGGATGCCCGCCTCCGGCGTCGCCACACGGAAGGAGAACGACTCCTCGATATACAGGTACACCTTCTCCGCGTCGTGATGGTCGTAGCCCAGCGACAGGTCCTGGCCGGACTCGAACAGGAAGTCGCCGCCGCGCATGCTCATCACCACGGCCCCGCGGACACCCGGCGCCCAGACGATCGGGCCGTCGAGGATCCGGCGGAGGTGCTCGGACAGCAGGTAGCCGCCGCGTTCGGCGGTTTCGACGACGGCGGTGTAGTGGCCGGGGCCAAGCGCCAGCCCGAACGGACCGCCGATGCCCGCCTTGAGCAGCACCGCCACGGCCTTGGCGATCCGCTTCGGGTAGTCGTTGAAGTCCTCCACCCTCGGCACGGGGGACAGCGGCGTGGCCGCCGTGACGCCGGTGATGCCCGCGCCCTGCCAGCCGTGGAAAACCGCCACGTTCTCGGCGCTGGCGATCCGAAGGGCCGCCTCGTCCAGGTCGGTCAGATCGACGTCCGCGGCGCCCCGGTCGTGGTTCAGCAGTTCGTGCCGCGACACCGCGAAATCGGCCCGCACCTCGACCAGCGGCAGGATCCGCCGGCGCAGCGCCGAGACGCCGTCGGTGGGGGAGCCGTCCACGTCCTCGGTCCGGCCGAGGTTGGTGGCGGAGTATTCCCAGCCGAGCGGGCCTTTGAAATCCACTAGCTTCCGGGCGCCCAACGCGACGGTGAGCCGCTGCCGGGCCTCTTCGTCGAGCAGCCGCCACGCGCCGTCGGAAATCGGCGCGTGCTCGCGCAGGAGATGGTTCATCGCCATGACTGTTGCCCCTTCAGGCTCCCGATGCCGAGTGAGGGATCGGAAGCCGCCGGATCTTCGGCGGAGCCGTTCGCGGCCGCCTCCGCGGCCTCGCCGTGCTCCACGATGTCCCCGTCGCGGAACAGCACTCCGCGGGCTGTCTCGCGCCATTTCGGTTTGCGCCGCAGCAGGAACTCCAGGTCCATGCTGAAATGCTTGAACTCCTCGCCCATGGAGTCCTCCATGATCGCGCGGGCGGCTGGATCGGGTTCCAGCGAGATCCGCTGCTCGTACCAGCCGATCGCCTCGGCTTCCTCCGTCAGGTTCGCGCACATGCGGGCGAAGGTGCGGGTCTCGGCCGAGAGCTCCCCGGCCGGCTCGTGATATTGGTCAAAGCCCATCGGACGTCCTTTGACGTTGGTCGTCGGAACCGTGCACAGTGCCTATCCGCCAGCCTAGCGAGCCGCACCGGGCTTGACTACCCTGCGGCGGGTCAGCCGTCCCAGCCCAGGTTGCGCGCCATCCGCTGCAGCACGTCGAGGGCCGCGTCGTATTCGTCCGCGGACACGCCCTCGGTGATCCGTTGACGGTTCCGGTCCACGACCTCGCCCAGCGACGCGAGGCTGCTGCGGCCCAGATCGGTCAGCGAGAAGCGGTCGCCCTCGTTGGACACCCAGCCGCTCTCCAGCAGTTCGTCGAGGTGCTCGGCGGACGACTCATCCGCGGTCTGGCTGAAGAACGGCTTCAGCGCGTCGTTCAGTTCGGCCGCGGTCGAGGGCTGCTCCGCCAGCACGTTGAGGATCTGCCATTGGCGCCGGGTGACGCCGTGTTCCTCGACCATGGTGTCGAACTGCTCGTTGATCAGGCCGTCGACCAGCCGGAGCCAGAATCCAAGGGGACGTTGTTCTGCCATGCACCCACCATACAAAGCCGGTCAACAGTTAGGGCAAGGGGCGCAAAACAACGACGGCGGTGCCCGGCTTGGGCGGGTGCCTTGCCGCGGTGCCGGGGCGCTTATACGGTGAGGAACGGGCCCGCGCGGGCGAACAGCGGGCCCGTCTGCACCACCTGACAAGGAGGACAGCATGAGCGAGGAGCCGCACGGGACGCTGGAGAGGGAGAACCCCCGTGAACCGAAGGTCGACGTTTCCACCGAGACCCAGGAGTATCCGGGCTTCACGGAGGAGATGCAGCCGCGGCCGGATCATGGCGAGGACAGCTATCGCGGCAACAGCCGGCTGGAGGGCAAGAGGGCGCTGATCACCGGCGGGGACTCGGGCATCGGCCGCGCCGTCGCGCTCGCCTTCGCCAGGGAGGGCGCCGACGTCGCAATTTCCTACCTGAAGGAGGAGGAAGAGGACGGGCAGGACTGCCTCGAACTGATCCTCGCGGAGGGCCGCAAGGCCGTCGCGGTCCCGGGTGACGTGCGGGAGGAAGACTACGCGGCCAAGGCCGTTGCGGAGGTGGTCGAGGAGCTGGGCGGGCTCGACATCCTGGTCAACAACGCCGGCTACCACCTCGAGCAGCCTAACGGGATCGCCGATATCAGCGCCGGGCAGCTGCGCCGGACCTTCGAGACCAACGTCTTCGGCACCTTCTGGATGATCCAGGCCGCGCTGCCGCACCTGTCGCCGGGCTCGGCCATCATCAACACGACTTCGATCCAGGGCTACCACCCGTCGACGGGGCTGATGGACTACGCCGCGACCAAGGCCGCGCTGAACAACCTCACCTTCAGCCTTGCCGAGCTGCTGGGGCCGAAGGGCATCCGCGTCAATGCCGTGGCGCCGGGGCCGATCTGGACGCCGCTGCAGCCGGCCACCACGTCGCCGGAGAAGCTGGAGAGCTTCGGCGACGCGACGCCGCTGGGCCGCGCCGGGCAGCCGGCGGAGGTCGCCGGGGCGTTCGTCTACCTGGCTTCGAACGACGCGCGCTATGTCTCCGGCGAGGTCATCGGCGTGACCGGGGGCATGCACCTGGCCTGACGGCAGTCCATATACAAAAGACAGGCAGCGAAATAGCCTAGTCCTAGCCCCACCCATCGGTCTTTCGAAGGGATCCAACCATGGCTTCAGTCAATTCATTCGGTTCGCAGGGCACGCTGGATGTGGCCGGAACCGGCTACCAGATCTACCGGCTCAATGCGGTGGACGGCGCCGAGCGTCTTCCCTACAGCCTCAAGGTGCTGCTGGAGAACCTGCTGCGCACGGAGGACGGCCAGAACATCACGGCGAACCACGTCAATGCGCTAGCGCAGTGGGACCCGGACGCCGAACCCTCCACCGAAATCCAGTTCACGCCGGCCCGTGTGATCATGCAGGACTTCACCGGCGTCCCGTGCGTGGTGGACCTAGCCACCATGCGGGAGGCCGTGGCGGACCTGGGCGGCGACCCGAAGCGCGTCAACCCGCTGGCGCCGGCGGAACTGGTGATCGACCACTCCGTGCAGATCGACGTCTTCGGCAATGCCCAGGCCCTCGAGCGGAACATCGAGATCGAGTACCAGCGCAATGGCGAGCGGTACCAGTTCCTGCGCTGGGGCCAGACCGCATTCGACGACTTCAAGGTGGTGCCGCCGGGCATGGGGATCGTGCACCAGGTGAACCTGGAGTACCTGGCCCGCACCATCATGACCCGCGACGTGGAGGGGACGCTGCAGGCCTACCCGGACACCTGCGTCGGCACGGACTCGCACACCACCATGGTCAACGGCCTCGGCGTGCTGGGCTGGGGTGTCGGCGGCATCGAGGCCGAGGCCGCGATGCTGGGCCAGCCCGTGTCGATGCTGATCCCGCGCGTGGTCGGCTTCAAGCTCACCGGCGAGATCCCTGCCGGTGCCACCGCTACCGACGTGGTGCTGACCATTACCGAGATGCTGCGCGAGCATGGCGTCGTCGGCAAGTTCGTGGAGTTCTACGGCGAGGGCGTTGCGGCGGTGCCCCTGGCCAACCGCGCCACCATCGGCAACATGAGCCCCGAGTTCGGCTCCACCGCCGCGATCTTCCCGATCGACGACGTGACCCTGGAGTACCTGCGGCTGACCGGCCGCTCCGACCAGGACGTGGCGCTGGTCGAGGCCTACACCAAGGAGCAGGGCCTCTGGCACGACCCGTCCAAGGAGGTCAAGTTCTCCGAGTACCTCGAGTTGGACCTCTCCACCGTGGTTCCCTCCATCGCCGGGCCCAAGCGCCCGCAGGACCGCGTGGAACTCACCAACGCGAAGATGCAGTTCCACCGGGACCTCGAGAACTACGTGCACAAGGAGGTGGAGGCCGAGGGGCCGAGCGTGGACGAGGCCGTCGAGGAATCGTTCCCGGCATCGGACCCGCCCACCTACACGGACGCCGGCAGCAAGGCCAAGAACCCGTCGCACCTGACGGTGAAGAAGACCGACCCGGACTCCGGTCGCGCCACCCATCCGGTGGAACTGACGATGCCTGACGGGCGGAACTTCTTGCTGGACCACGGGGCCGTGACGATCGCCTCGATCACCTCCTGCACCAACACCTCCAACCCGTCGGTGATGCTGGCGGCCGCGGTGCTCGCGCGCAACGCCGTCGAGAAGGGCCTGGCCTCCAAGCCGTGGGTCAAGACCTCGGTCGCCCCGGGCTCGAAGGTCGTCACGGACTACTACGAGCGATCAGGCCTGACCCCTTACCTGGAGAAGCTCGGCTTCTACCTGGTGGGTTACGGCTGCACGACCTGCATCGGCAACTCCGGGCCGCTGGAGGAGGAGATCTCGCAGGCCATCGGAGACAACGACCTCGCCGTCTCCGCCGTGCTGTCCGGCAACCGCAACTTCGAGGGCCGGATCAACCCGGACGTGAAGATGAACTACCTGGCCTCGCCGCCGCTGGTGGTGGCCTACGCGCTGGCCGGTTCCATGGACTTCGACTTCGATGACGATCCGCTGGGCCAGGACGCGGACGGCAACGACGTCTTCCTCAGGGACATCTGGCCTGATCCGATCGAGGTCCAGCGCATCATCGACTCGTCGATCGACAAGGAAATGTTCACCTCGAGCTACGAGACTATTTTCGACGGCGACCAGCGCTGGCAATCGCTGCCGACTCCTTCCGGAGACACGTTCGCCTGGGACCCGCAGTCCACGTACGTCCGCAAGCCCCCGTACTTCGAGGGAATGCAGGCGCAGCCGGAACCGGTCACGGACGTCAGCGGGGCCCGCGTCCTGCTGAAGCTGGGGGACTCGGTCACCACGGACCACATCAGCCCGGCGGGCTCCTTCAAGTCGGAGACCCCGGCCGGCAAGTACCTGCTGGAACACGGCGTGGAGCGCAAGGACTTCAACTCCTACGGTTCCCGCCGCGGCAACCACGAGGTGATGATCCGCGGCACGTTTGCCAACATCCGCATCAGGAACCAGCTGCTGGACGGAGTGGAGGGCGGCTTCACCCGCGACTTCAGCCAGGACGGCGGCCCGCAGTCCACGGTCTACGACGCGGCGATGAACTACCAGGCCGCCGGCACTCCGCTGGTGGTCCTGGCCGGCAAGGAGTACGGTTCCGGCTCGTCCCGCGACTGGGCGGCCAAGGGCACCGCGCTGCTGGGCGTCAAGGCCGTCATCGCCGAGAGCTTCGAGCGCATCCACCGGTCCAACCTGATCGGCATGGGCGTGCTGCCGCTGCAGTTCCCGGTGGGGGAGAGCGCGGCGTCGCTGGGTCTCGACGGCACAGAGACGTTCGCGATCGAGGGCGTCACGGCGCTCAACGACGGCGCCTCCCCCCGGACCGTGCGGGTCACCGCGACGGCGGCGGACGGGACGCAGAAGCAGTTCGACGCCGACGTCCGGATCGACACCCCGGGTGAGGCCGACTACTACCGCCACGGCGGCATCCTGCAGTTCGTCCTCCGCCAGCTGGCAGTGTAGGGAACCCGCGGGAAGGCACCGGCGCGGCGGCCCGGACAACCGAGCCGCCGCGCCGGTATTTTTCCCGGCGCGCCGTGCACGGCCGGGCTGCGGGAGATCTCGTAATCTGTTCCAGGCCACAACGGTGGCAGCAGGCCCCACGGGAGAAGACCATGGAACTTTCAGCGCAAGGACGCGTGCGTCCCGACTTCACAGGAGTCGGAGACGGCGATGCCGCTTTCTGACGACGAACGCGAACAGCTGCGGCTGCTGGAGCAGCAACTTAGGATAGAGGCCCCGGAGCTCTATGAGTTCCTGGCCCCGCCGCCCCACTCCAGAAGGAACCGGCTGCTCGCCGGGTGGCTGCTGGCCTTCCTCGGCGCCGTGGCCATCCTGCTGGGCCTGTACGCCTCGCTGGTGCCGGTGGCGTCGATCGGCCTCGTGGGAATCGCCGTCGGCCTCTTCGTGGCCCATGGCGAGCAGACCGGGCCCGCCGACGTCACGCCGGCGCGCTAGGAGATCCCGGCCACGAGCCAGGCACCGATCCGTTCCCGCCAGAGCATCTCCACCGTTGCCTGCGTGCCGGCAGGCAAGGTGGATCGGACGGCCACATCAACCGCCCCTCGCTCGGGGTGCGTGCTGCCTGCCAGGTAGTCCGGCTCGGGAATGGCCTCCACGATCCGGGCCGCCGCGCTGAAGTCGCCCCAATCGGCCAGCAATTCGGGCACCACCAGGCTCTCCAGCGTGGCCCGGTAATGGCGGCGGTCCAGGAGCGCCTCGCAGAACAGGGCGGCCACTTCCACCGCGTCCCGGACCGCAGACTCGTCCGGCAGGGCGGGCCCGCGGGCTGCGTCATAGCCGCTGCGGCGGTGGCCCAGCCAGTGCACGTCCGGGGGCAGATTCGGGTCCATGCCAACACCTTAGTCACCGCCACTGACAGGCACGCTCCTGCCGCGCCGCACAAGTGAGCTGGCACGGACGGCTGCCTCGCGCGACAGGCGCGGGCGCCGTCGTCGTTGGTTGCCACCCGTGACGCCGGCGGCCCGCGGCAGCAGGCGACCTAGCGAGTGGCCAGGGAATGCGCGGACACGGCCTGGCGACGGGCCAGCAGGTGGTGGTACTCGGGATGCTCCACCATGGTCTTGCGCACCGTGCGGTCGAACGGGCGGACCGCAAGGTGCCGGCGGTGGGCGCTGTCGAGGGCGTTCATCACCAACACGGTTTCGAGATCCCGGTTCCTGAAGCCACGGTCGATCGTGGTGCGCAGGAACCAGATTTCATTTCCCTCGAGCCGGTAGCGCAGCGAACCGGCGACTACTCCATCCCAATAAATCGTGAATTGTGCGCTCATGTGGTCGTCTTGGACGGCAGGCATCGGAATCCCCCCTTTGGCGAGTCCGGCACGAGGAGAACGCGCCGGATACTCCTTAGACGTAAGAGTGAGGCATCAGGTTCAATGGGTCAAGGAAAATTTTCAGGAGGCGCATGCACACCCCGACCGACGGTCCAGACCAGCGTCCGCTGCACCTGCAACCCGGCGCGATCCTGCTCGTGGTGGCCGGCGGCACGCTCGGAACCCTCGCCCGCTTCGGCGTCTCGCAACTGCTTCCGCCGGCCGCTGGCTGGCCTCTGGGCACGCTGGCGGTCAACCTCAGCGGCGCCTTTGCGCTGGGCCTGATGCTGGAGTTCCTGCTGCTGCGGGCACCGGACGACGGCGGTCGCCGGGCCTTGCGGCTAGTGGCGGCGACGGGGTTCATCGGGGCTTTCACCACCTACAGCACGCTCGCGCTGGAGGGCAACCTGCTACTGGCGGCATCCGGGCCGGGCCAAGCGGCTGCCTACTGGCTCCTCACTCTGGTCGGCGGCTTCCTGGCGAGCCTGGCCGGAGTAGCCGCGGCGTCGCACTGGGGCGGCCGCCGCGCATGACGCTGCTGCTGATGGCACTGGCCGGAGGCGCCGGTGCCGGCACCCGCTTCCTGATTGATGGGCTCGTCCACCAGTGGGTGGAGCGCGCCGCGTTTCCGCTGGGGACCCTCCTGGTGAACACCACAGGTGCCTTCCTGCTGGGACTGCTGACCGGCGTCGTATTTTCACACCACGCCGGGCCGGAACTGCAGCTCATCCTGGGGACCGGATTCCTCGGCGGCTACACGACCTTCAGCACAGCCAGCGTGGATACGGTCCGGCTGGTCCAGCAGGCACATTGGGGGTCCGCGCTCACCAACGCGCTCGGGACCCTGCTGCTGACCGCGGTGGCCTGCGCGGCCGGCCTGGCGCTGGCGGCCTGACCCGGGGTGCAGTTCGGCCGGCCCCCGGCCCTTCCCCTCAGCGGAGCACGATCTCGGTGGCCGTCGCGGGCGATTTGCCGGAGACCACGAAGCCGGAGACGTTCGCATCCGGGTGCTTGATGATGTCGGTGATCGAGCCAAGGTGCCGCGACAGGTCCACCTTGTCTTCGGGCGCGGCCAGCAGTAGCTGGAAGCCGAATTCCTGCAGCGCGTTGATGCCGGCGCCGGCATATTCAGAGTTGGCCTGGATGAAGGCCTCGTCGATCATGACCGTGCCGTAGCTGCTGTAGCCCTGGCTGGCGATGCCGAGCTGGTAGGCCAGCGCGGCGCCCATGATGAACGAGGTGAAGCGCTGGCCTTCGCCGCCGGAGAGCGTGCCTGGCTCCAGGCCGGTCTCGATCTCGCCGTTGGGCCGATGTTCGTTGCAGCTGATGGTGACGTGCTGGCGGACATCGAGGACGGTGTCGCGCCAGTGCTGCCGGGCCGGGTCGTTTAGCGCTTCGACGATCCGCTCCAGCGCCCTGTAGCTGGCCGACATCTGCTCCGGCGTCTGCTTCACGTAGGCGTTGCCGAGCGCCTCCTTCAGCTGGGTGCGGAAGGTCCGCGCCTCCTGGGGAATGGTGGTCCTGACTTCGATTTTGAGCCGGCTGCCGTGATCGAAGGGGACGTCGGCGAGGATCTGGTTCAGGGGCAGGATCCGCTCCTCGATGGCGCGGCGTTCCTCTTCCAGCAGCTGCAGCAGGTCGGAGAAGCGTTCGTAGGAGCGGTTGTTGAAGTATTCGCGGAACTCGTCCTCGCGCTGCGGCAAGCCTTCGTCGATGATGCTTTCGTAGAGCGCCTCGTACTGCGCGGCGCTTTCGACGCCGGTGCCGAAGGAGGCGTTCAGGTGCTCGCCGAAGTCGCGGGCGAAGAACTTGAAGGTATCGGTCAGCGCGGCTTCGGTGCGGTGCAGTTCCTCGCGGAGCGCGGCGGCTTCCTCGTTCAGCTTCAGGTGCGCCGCGTGGAACCGGGCCTCGAGCGCGTCCAGTCCGGAGGGAGCGGCATGCCCGGCCGAATCCGCCGCTGCTCCGTCGGACGGGGACCGTTCGTCCTCCGGTGCCGGGGTATAGACGGCGAGCGCTTCGGCGGCCCAGTCGGCCGGGGCGTCGGCCGCGGCCTTGGCTTCGGTCTGTTCCCAGGCGGCGCGGGACTTCTCCAGCCGCCGGTCCAGGCCCTGCAGCTCATTGCGCTGCACCGCCAGCCGGCCGACGCAGGCCTCCAATTCGGCCTTGGCCGCCTTGAGTTCCGCATGGATGCCGGCGAGGGTTGCGCTGCTGTCCACGGTTTCGCGGAGCCGGTCCTCCAGCGCCTCCAGCGCGGCGCGCAGCGGGGAGGCGTCGACGGCGGCAAACTCCCGCCGGTCCGCGGCCACGCGCTGCAGGGCCTCCAGCCGGCCGGAGAGGGCGTCCTTGGCCTTGCTGCGTTCGTCGGCGAGCTCCGCGGCGTCCTCCTGCTCCTGCCGGATGGCCTCGGCCTCCGCCTGGAGCTGGGCGATCTTCTCCGTGTTGTTGAAGCCGAGCAGGTAGTCGCCGGGGTTGACGGTCCGGGTGTCGCGCTCGAAGGCGCTGCGGCCGAGTTTCAGGGTGCCGGCCAGGCTGATGGCCTTGTCCTCGTCATGCAGCCCCTCGTCCGATTCGACACAGGTGAAGGCGTAATCGGCGGTTATTTTGCCCCGCAGCCAGGCGCCGGCGTCGGAGTTCTTAAATTCCAGCTTGGTGACCAGGTCCGCCGGGCCGGCGGTGGCCGGGCGCGGCTCCGAGGCGATGTTGATCCAGCGCAGCTTGCCGTGGGCCTGCAGCCCGTCGATGGCGCGCGTGACGGCGCGGAGGTGCTCGCCGCGGACCAGCAGCGTGGTGGCCAGGGAACGCAGCGCCTTCTCCGCCGCGGGACGCCAGGCCAGGTGCTCCGGCCCGATATCCACGAGCTCGCCGGCAAACGGCATGTCCTCGAAGGCGATGCCGGTGGCGGCGCTAATCTGCCGGCGGGCCGCCGCGCTGGCGCCGTCGATGTTGCTCCCGCGCCGCTGGTAGGAGGCGATCTCCGCCCGCAGTTTCTTCTCGCGGTCCTTGGCGTTGATGCTCGCGGCGACGGCTTCGTACTCCAGCGTCCGCGCAGCCTTGGCCTCCTCGGCGAGGGAATCGACGGTCCGCGCGGCCTCCTCGCGCGCCGCCGCCAGACCCGCCTCGGACCACTCAAGCCCCAGTCCTGCGTCGTCCATCTCCCGCCGGACCTGCGACTCGATCCGTTCGCGCTGCTCCAGCTCCACGCCGGCGGCGCGGATGTCCCGCTCCAGCGACTCAATGGCCCGGCCGCCGTGGCTGGCATGGCGCTCCTCGAGCGACCGGACCTGTTCTTCCAGGCTTTCCTTGGCGGCGGCCTCGGCCTCGATCTGCGCCGCCGTGTCCGCGCGCCGGTCTTCCAGCTGCTTCGTCCCGGCCGCCAGCACCGCCGCGGCCTGCTGCTGCCGCAGCAGCGGCAGCTGGACGGTGGCCAGCTCGGTGTTGCGCCCGAGCAGGCCGGCCAGTTCCCGGTACCGGCGGTGCTGCTCCGGCACCTTGGCCAGGGCGTCGCGCTGGCCGCGGGCGTCCTCCAGTTGCCGGTAGATCCCGCGCAGATGGCTGAAGTCCTCCGCCGCGCCAGCCGCCGCGGCGAGGGTCGACGGGATGTCCAGTACCT
The DNA here is from genome assembly GCF_946892675.1 of Arthrobacter sp. Marseille-P9274. Classification (NCBI taxonomy): domain Bacteria; kingdom Bacillati; phylum Actinomycetota; class Actinomycetes; order Micrococcales; family Micrococcaceae; genus Arthrobacter; species Arthrobacter sp. Marseille-P9274. Next base: position 2,634,104 of record NZ_CAMPOV010000001.1, on the reverse strand, counting down.
CGTAGCGGAAGAACCTATTCACACCCTTGTCGAGGCCCTTGCCGTTCTGCAGCGTGCGGAGCAGGCTGAAGGCCTTGTCATTGTCGATGCCGAGCCGGCGGCGGAACCGTTCGGCGAAGGCCTTATGGACGTCGAAGGCTTCGCAGCCCGGCAGGGCCGCCTGGAGGGAGGTGGGGGAGAAGCGGCGTCCGCCGTGGTTCTCCAGGGCGGCCGTGTCGAGCGGCCGGTTGTGGATGACGTAGTGCTTGCCGACCTGGCCTTCCAGACCGTTGGCCGGCAGGTCGAACAGAGCCGCGATGCTCACCTGGCGGCCCAGGCCGTCGTCGTACACGAGGGCGATGGCCGACCACGTGGCGCCGGGACGCTGGTAGGTGACCCCGGCGGCGGTCTTGGCCTTGCGCCCGCGCATGTAGCTGTACGTGGTGCGCCGGTCCTGCCGGTTGCTGGCCTCGTTGGCGGACTCGTTCAGGCGCGGTGCCGCATAGAAAATGTGCTGGATGCCGTCGAACAGGGTGGACTTGCCCACGCCGGGATGGCCGGTCAGCAGGGTGCCGGCCCGGTCGACGTACATGGCGTGCCGCCCGTGGAACGTGCCCCAGTTGATCACCTGGATGCTGCTCAGCCGGTACTGGCCCGGATTGATCTCTTCGCCCAACGGCAGCGTCTGCGCGATGCTCACAGCTCGTCATCCTCTTCTTCGGCCGCGGCCACCAGGTCGGTCTCGTCCGCCGCGCCGCCGCCCGCGTCGGCATCGTCGGTGTCCTCGTCGGCGGGCATGGTCCCGGCGGTCCGCGCCAGTGCCTCCAGATAGGGCGGGATCTCATCGATGTGGTCGAACGGCAGCGCCATGGCCAGCGCGTTGCTGACCCGGTAGACGCCCTCCAGGTCCGTCGGCAGGAGCAGCCGCAGGGACAGGAGCCGGTGGATCGAGGCGTCGGTGAGTTCCTCCAGCCGCTTGTCGTCGGCCGAGCCGGGCTGCCGGTGTTCCTCGAGGATCTCGCGCGCCCCGGCACGCGAGATCGTCGCGTCCGTGCCGGAACCGGCGTGCCGGTCCAGCAGCAGGCGCAGCCGAAGCGCCAGCAGGGTCTCCTCGCGGCGCAGTGGCTTGCGCGGCTGGATCGCGGTGGTATGCACGGCGTCCACCTCCGCCGGGGCCAGCATGGCAATCTTGCGGTCCGGGTCGAGGCTCAGGACCAGAAAGATCTCGCAGAAGTAGTCGGCGATGGCACTGCGGTTGTCGAGGATGGTGCTCCAGAGCCGCGGCTCGGCCACGCCGTCGATATACGGCCCCCGCAGCAACCGCACGATCGCCTGCCGCAGCGGCAGGGCGAAGGTGCCGGTGTCGCCGTCGAAAAGCTGCCGCTCCGCGCGGTAGCCGTTTTCGACGTCGGAACTGAGGTCAGTGGCGGTCATGCGGATTCCTTCGTGAACGTGATGAGCGGCAGGTAGGCCTTGCGGCTGGCGCCGCCGAGTTCGGTGAATTCGACCGCTTCGAAGCGGTCGCCTGAGATGTCCTGCCCGGTGTTGCGCGCAGTGAGCACCAGGCCGCGGACGGTGTTGATGTGCCGTTGGTCCGCCGGCAGTCGGTCCAGCACCGCCCCCAGCGTTGCCCGGCCGCCCGGTGCGGCCGTCGTCGCCTCCGCCACCGCCGCATCAATGGCGGCGAAATCCGCCTTCGGCGTGGACGGCGTGCGCTGGATGTCTGCCTCGCCCAGCCTCGGCGGGTCCGCCAGCTTCGGCGGGGGAACATGGTCGTCGGGGTTGAACAGGCCGATCCCGGCGAGCGTCTCGAACTCCGGGGCGAACAGGTGGAGCCGGGCTACCGGCGTGCGGGTGCGCAGCGCGGGGGAACGGGCGACCGAGAGTTCGGCGCTCCGGATCGCCCGGCGCAGCAGCATCGATTCGCGGAACTCGTCGCTCTGGACGTAGGTGTGCAGGCTCTCCGACAGCCGGCCATAGATCGCGTGCACCTCGGAGGCCTGCCGGCGCAGCTCCCGGACCAGGTTCGCGAGCGTGTGGCGCTCGTCCGCGGCCAGCTCCTCGACGAACTCCCGCTCCAGCACCTCGCACACGGCCTGCCGGAACCGCGCCTGCTGCTGCGGATCGTTGAGGAATTCGGTGAAGCCGCGGAACGTCTCGCCTTCGGCGGTGCTGCGCAGCTGCCGGTCACCTTCCAGGACCTGTCCGACGGCGACACCTTTGGCCACGCTCGATTCCATGATTTCCTGCCGGATCGCGTGCAGCATCCGCTCGACGCCGTCACGCATCCGCTTGAAGTCCGCCGGCAGGCTGGAGGCCAGGTCCAGGATGCTCCGCGCGGCCGCCACGGCCGTGTCGTGCGGGAGCACGTCGGGTTCCGCGCCGGCTTCCAGCGCACGGATCTGGGCCTGGCGCTCTTCGATTTCCGCCTCGAGCTGCCGGATCCGGGCGTCCGCATCGGGGTCGGTTTCGTGGGCGAGCGACTCGATGCTCGTCAGCAGCGTATTGAGCCGCGACGAGTTCAGGTTCGTCCGCTCCCGGGTCAGGCCGTCGATGAAGTTCAGCACGCGCTGGGTGGACGCAGTCGGTTCGTAGACGAACTGGCCGTCGATCATGGGGCGCGCCAGGAACTGCTGGCGGACCCACGAGTCCGCGTAGTTCGATGCCTGCCACTGTTCGTTCAGGCTCAGATGTTCCTCGCGCAGTTCGGCGATGAAGGCGGCCAGCGCCGCGTGGAACTCCTCCATCCCGATCCGCGGCCGGTTCGCGGTGAACTCGGACCGGAAGAAGGCGACTGTCCAGGGGGCGGCCGACAGCAGCTTCCACGCGGGAGAGAGCTTGAACTCCTTCTGGGCATGCCAGTTGGCGACGGCTTGCTGAGTGGAACGCATCAAGAACTTTCTGCCAGCCGCTTGGCTGCGGTGGGACTCTGGCTAACGTGGGACCCGACCATCGATCTTAATCGATGCAGCACCGGTCCTCCTATTGGGGAATAGACCTGGTCCCGGCTGGCGTTTATGCTTTTGCCTGTGCGTTCCTGATTGAGAGATGCCGATCACTCCGGCAGACTTCCATTCCGCCCTATATTCTTCTCCCGTTCCTTAAGGAAAAACTGTGCCTGAAAACAAATCGACCCTTGCGTCCGAGCAGGCACTGCAGCAGCCGCCTCAGGGGCCCACTGAATCCGCGGCCGTCGGGGACAAGCTGTCCCCGCGCGACCGCACGGTGATCACACTGCTCCTGGTTTCGGCGTTCGTGGTGATCCTCAACGAGACCATCATGGGTGTGGCACTGCCGCGCCTGATGGAGGACCTGGACATCACGGCCGGTGCGGCGCAATGGCTGACGACTGCCTTCATGCTGACCATGGCGGTCGTGATCCCGGTGACGGGCTTCCTGCTCCAGCGCTTCAACACCCGGCCGGTGTTTGCCGCCGCGATGAGCCTGTTCAGCCTGGGCACCCTGGTGTCCGCGCTGGCACCGGGGTTCGAGGTCCTGCTCGCGGGCCGGGTGGTCCAGGCGACCGGAACCGCGATCATGATGCCCCTGCTGATGACCACGGTGATGACGCTCGTGCCGCCGTCGTCCCGGGGAAAGGTCATGGGCAACATCTCGATCGTCATTTCCGTGGCGCCCGCCATCGGCCCGACGATTTCCGGTTTCATCCTTAGCATTCTTGACTGGCGCTGGATGTTCTGGCTGGTGCTGCCGATCGCCCTGGCCGCACTGACCATGGGCCTGCTGCGCATCCAGAACGTCACCGAGCCCAAGCACAAGCCGATCGACGTCCTGTCCGTCATCATGTCGGCCTTCGCCTTCGGCGGCCTGATCTACGGGCTGAGCCAGCTCGGCGAAGCGACCCACGGCGGGGGAACGGTGCCTGCGTGGCTGCCGCTCGTCGTGGGCGGGGTGGCACTGCTGCTGTTCGTGCTCCGGCAGCGCCGGCTGGAGCGCGCGGACCGGGCGCTGCTGGACCTGCGCACGTTCGCCTCGCGCTCCTTCACCATCTCCATCCTGACGGTCGTCGTGCTCATGATGGCGCTGTTCGGCATGATCATCGTGCTGCCGATCTACCTGCAGTCGGTACTCGGGCTGGATCCGCTGGCCACCGGTGCGCTGCTGCTGCCCGGCGGCCTGGTCATGGGCCTGCTCGGGCCCGTGGTCGGCCGGATCTACGACGCCCGCGGCGCCCGCATCCTGGTGCTGCCCGGGTCCATCCTGGTTAGCCTGGCGTTCTGGGGCCTGGCGATGATGAATGAAACGACGCCGGTGTTCCTGGTGCTGGTCGCGCACGTGTGCCTGAGCGTGGGGCTGGGACTGACGTTCACGCCGCTGCTGACCTCGGCGCTGGCGTCGCTGCGGCCGGAACTGTATTCGCACGGTTCCGCGGTGGTCGGCACGGTGCAGCAGCTGGCCGGTGCGGCCGGCACGGCCCTGTTCATCTCCGTGATGACGCTGCAGTCGGCCGCCCTCGCGGCCGCCGGCGCAGGGGAGCAGCACGCCCTGGCCGGGGGCATCCATGCCGCCTTCCTGTGCGGCGCGGTGATCTCGGTGCTGGGCATCGTCGCGGGCCTTTTCGTCCGGCAGCCGCAGGCGGCGGCACCGGCGGAAGAACTCGCGCCGGCCCACTGAGCCGGGCGGCACGGCTCCTGCGCTGCGGGTGCACCGTTCCGGGTTTCCCGGCCCGGACGGGTAGGCTTGGTCAACGATGCGCCGTTACTCAGCCCTGATCCTTGTGCCCCTCGCCCTCCTAGCCACCGGCTGCAGCGCCGTGGAGGATGCCGCCTCCGACGCCGCGAACCAGGCCGTCAATGACATCGCCGACGCCGCCGTCCAGGAAGTGACCGGCCAGATCTGCGGCGTGCTCGAGGACGGCGCAGTCAGCGCCTCCGAGCAGCAGTTCCTCGCTGGCCTGGTCTCGGCGGCCGAGGCCGCCGGCGCGCCGGAGTCCATCACCGGGCCGCTCAACCAGGTTGCCCAGGCCGGTGACGAGGTTCCCGCCGAAGCCGTCCGGCAGCTGAGCCAGAGCTGCTCCGGCTCCTCCCAGCAGGCGGACGAGTCTGCGGATTCCGAGCCGGCCGAGAATGCTGAAGATCCGGAGAACGGCGAAAACTAGCGTCAGCCGAGCTGGTCCAGCCGCTTCCGCGCCCGGTACGCCTCGGCCTGAAGCTTGCCGAGGGCAGCCTCGGCCTCGTCCTGGACCCCCTGGGCAATATCCGCCTCCCGGTCCGCGGCAGCGATGTCCTTGTCCAGGTCGCGCATCCGGTTCTTGAGCTCCGCCAGCTCTTCGGCCAGTTCTTCCCGCCGCGCTTCCACGTCCTGGAGCCGATGCTGCGCCTTCTCCACGTCCGCCTCGGCCTTGGCCACCCGCCTTTCGGCCCGCTCCAGTTCCGCGCGGGCCTGCTGCGAGGCATGCGCCGCCTCCTCGGCCTTGCGCTGCTCGGCGCGCTCGGCCCGGTCGGTTCGCCGTTTCCCAGCGGTAACCGGCTCCTCGACCACCTTGGGCCGGGTCGATTTCGCCGGTCGGCCGGTCCGCGCCGAACGCACGGAGGGCAGCGGCCCTGCCACGGCGCCGTCGAGCTCTACCGGCTCCAGCCCGCTGGCGGTCAGGGACCGGACCAGCCGCCCGCTGGCCACGGCGGCGGCCGCGTCCGCATCCGTCATCGCCGCCCGGAGCGTCTGCTCTGCCTCGGTACCGATGGCCTCGCTGACCGGATGTCCGAGTTCCCCGGCCAGCGAACGACCTTCCTTGACGACGGCGGCCAGCACCTGGTGACGCTGCCGGCCGAGCTCCTTCAGCTGCCGAGGATCCAGCTCCTCCTGCGCCTCGCGCAGCGCCGCCCCCAGTTCCAGCACCTGGTCCGTTTCCTCGCGCCGCCGCGCCACCAGCATGTTGACCAGCCAGGCCGCCGCGGACGGTTTCGGAAGCGTCCTGACCTCCTTGGCCAGCTCCTTCTCGCCGGCCGCGGCAAGTTCCTTCGCCTTCGCGTTCCGGGCCGCAGTGAACTCATCGGGCATCAGCGCGTACAGTTCGACGGCGATGGTCACGAGGTCCACGGAGCTCACCTTACCCGCGGGGCCGGCCGAGGACGTTGCAATTGGCGCGACAGCGAGTAAGTTGGCTCGTGCCGGATATGGCAACGGCAGCCGGCGGCTCCGATGGCCGGCGCGATCGAAGAGGGAGCCTGATCATGGCGACTTGCGATACCTGCGGCAACACCTACGACAAGACCTTCACCATCACGAAGGGCTCGGAGACCAAGACCTTCGACAGTTTCGAATGCGCGGTCCAGGCGATGGCGCCGACCTGCGCGCACTGCAGCTGCCGGATCCTGGGCCACGGCGTGGAGGCCGGCGGGCAGATCTTCTGCTGCGCCCACTGTGCGCGCGAATCAGGGCATACGGATCTGGCCGACCGAGCGTAGCTATCCGGGGCCCGGCTCCGCTGACTGCACCAAGAGCTGCTACTGGCCGGGACGGATGAACCCGGACTCGTAGGCGGCGATGACGGCCTGCGTCCGGTCCCGGACACCGAGCTTGGCCAGGATGGAGCCGATGTGGCTCTTAACGGTCTCGATGCCGAGGAACATCAGCGCGGCAATTTCCTGGTTGCTGCAGCCCTCCGCCACGTGCCGCAGGACCTCGGCTTCGCGGGCGCTGAGCCCCGCCCGCGACACGAGGTCCTGCCCGGTGGCTGGTCCGCCCGCCGCAACGCCCTGGCCGCGGGATTGCCTGCCGGCCACGAGTTCGCGCAGCTTGGCCGGGAAGACAATGGACTCGCCCGCCGCCACGGCCCGCACGGTGCGGATGAGCTCGTCGGGGCGAGCACGCTTGAGGAGGAAGCCATCGGCACCGGCCCTGAGTGCGTCATAGACATAGTCGTCGCTCTCGAACGTGGTCAGGATCAGAATCCGCGGCACCCGGTTGAGCCGCTCTGAGTTGGCCACGAGCTGAGCAGTGGCTTCGATGCCGTCCATCCGCGGCATCCGGACGTCCATCATCACGACGTCGGGTTCCAGCTGCCGTACCTGGGTCCAGACCTCCGCGCCGTCGCCGGCTTCGCCGACGACGGCCAGGTCCTCCTCCATGGACAGGATGGCGGACAGGCCGGAGCGGATCAGGGGTTCGTCGTCGGCGAGAAGGATGCGGATCGGGTCACTCATGCGGGTCACTCCTGTTGGCGGCGTTTGCCGCCCGTCTCACGGCCGCGGGCTCAAGTGTCGGGGGAGCGGGAAGCCTGACCTCGAGGATCCACCGCCGGTCAGCCATGGCGGCGTGCGCGGTCCCGCCGACCAGCCGAGCGCGTTCGCGGATGCCGTCGAGGCCGCGGCCCCCGGCGGAGGCCGGAGGGGGAGCCCCGGCAGCGGAGGGGGCGTCCGCAGGTACCGGCGCGGCAGCGGCATCTTGGGTTGAAGCCACAGGCCGCCCGGCCACGGGGTTGCTGAGCCGGACCAGCAGGGTGCCGGCGTCGGCGCGGATCCGGAGCCGGGCCCGCGTCGGGTGCGCGTATTTCAGGGCGTTGGTCAGGCCCTCCTGCAGGATCCGGAGCGCGGCGGCGGAGACGTCCCGGGGGAGTCGGGAGAGCCCCTCGCCGTCGTGATCATGCTCCACCTCCAGGCCCTGGCCGGCGAGACGGGCGAGCACGAGCGGGAGTTCCTCAAGGCCGGCGGCGGGTTCCTCGGGGACGGGCGACCGGAGGATGCCGATGACGCGGTCCAGTTCCGCGAGGGCCGTCCGGCCGGTCTCGGCGACGGCCTGCATGGCGCGAGCCGCTGCCGCGGGATCCCGTGCCAGCAGGCCCTGGGCTGCCGTGGCCTGCAGCGTGGTCACGGTCAGCGCGTGCCCGACCGAATCGTGCAGTTCCCGGGCCAGTCCGTTCCGCCGCGCCTCGTCCCGGGCGCGCTCCTCGTCCAGAACGGCCCGCTCCTTGGGGCTGGGCCCGAGCAGGCCGCGGGCCCAGTGCGGCAGTGCGCTGCCGGTCAACACCGTGAACAACAGCACGGCCAGACCCAGCCCGACCGCCCACAGGGCGGCCGCCGTCGTATCCGCAAAGGGGACGACGGCGGCGGCCACCTCCGCGACGGCCTGCCGCCGCCCTGCGACCCAGGAGAAGGTGATCGAAAGGACCACGGGGCCGGCAACCACCAGGGCGAGCAGCAGCAGGGACCCGGACAACAGGTGGGCCAGGTACCAGGCCGCGCCGCGCCAGGGCCGGCCGAAGCCGGGCCTGCCGGGCAGGGCGGACACGCCCGGCGGGCCGGGCAGGTCCACCGCCAGCAGCTCACGCACGGCCGTGCGCTCGAGTTCACGCGTCACGGACAGCAGCGCGGGGACGGCCAGGAGGACGAAAAGGATCGCGAAGGCGAACGACGCCAGGCCGGCACTCACCGCCGCCAGCTGCGTGGCCCAGATGAACACCGCGAAATACGGCACGGCCAGCAGGGCGCCGATCATCATGAACACAAAGTGCCTGAAGATCAGCCCTGCCCGCCGTGCCATTGGGCGGCGCGACTCGGTCATGGCCCTATTCTTGCCTATCCCGCCGACAGGATGCTCCCGCACCCGGTCAGCCTTCGCGCCCGCAGCGGGGGCAGCCGGTGCGCCGCTTCAGGTAGTAGGCCAGCGTGGCAGCCGCCAGCAGCGGGCCCCACACGACCCAGAGCAGGGTGGGCGCGCCTGTGGCCCAGTTGACCGCATCGAACGGGATGCCGGTGGAGATTCCCGAGGTGAAGATCCTCAGGTAGGTGGCGCCGGCCGGGACAACCACGACGGAGACCAGGCCGGCCGGAATGGCCGCGAGCAGGATCGGCACCCGGCGTCCGCCCAGCCAGGGAATCCAGCGGGGAAAGACCGAACCCCAGCGCTGGATGAGCCCCAGCGTCAGGAGCGTCCCCAGCAGCGCCATCGAGGCCAGGCCGAGGCCGGCGTAGACCATGCCGGTCTCCTGCATCATGGCCAGGAATTCCGGGCTGATCCCGAGCGGGATTCCGGCGGCCCAGGCGAACCGTGTGGCTCCATAGGCCGCGGGAACCGCCGCGGCGGCGAGGGTCACGGGCGTACCCCAGCGGCGGGCGGCGCCGGCGGTGAACCAGCCGAGGCCGCCGTCCCTGCGGCCGCAGCGCAGGCACGCGCCCGAGGACGTGCGGAGGCCGGCGGCGGCGGTCATGCCCCAGAGGGCCATCCCGGCCAGCAGTACGAGCTGGTGCCCAACGATCGGCCAGCCGTAGTCCTCCGGCAGGGCCGCCGGGTCAGTGAAGGCGAGGACCAGCAGGAACGGGACCGTAGCCCAGCATCGTCAGGAGCCGGGTGTCCACGATGAGCAGCAGGACCACAGCGGAATAGAGGACGGCATACCCGGCGGCGGCACCGGCGAGCAGCCGACCCGGGCGCCGGCGTACGTGGACCGCCAGCGCCAGCCCGCCGCCGAGGACGGCGGCGGCGGGCAGCAGGTACCTGAGCACCTCGCCGAGCGGACCGTTCAGCGGGGCCAGTTCCACCGGTACGGCGGGGTCGGCAAGGGGCAGCTTCTGGCCGGAGAGAACGACGGCGAAGGCTGCGGCGGCGTACGCGAATGCGGCTACCGCGGTGGCCAGCGGGGCGGCGGAAAGCATGGCACGCGCGGAGAGGCGGCGGGGCCGTCCGGAGCCGGCGTCCGTCGGCGGACCAGAGGGCGGCAGGGGACCAGGGGATGGTGCGGGTGAAGTAGTCATGGCTTGAGTCTGGCCGCGCGCCGGCCGCCGGAGATCCCCCGGACGGGCGGATCGGCTCCCTCGGAAGGGGGAACCGGAACGCCTGGTCCGCCAGGCGCCGAGGCGATTTCCGGCCACCCCGGGGGAGTGCCGGTTTCCAGCAGCCCGCGGAGGCATGAGCCGTTCCCGGGTTCCGAAGTTAAAAGGAGCCGCCCCGCAGGAATGACTCCTGCGGGGCGGCTCCGTAATCCCGGGACGGCCGATGGGGGAAGGGCCGGCCCGGGAAGCTTTGGCCTTAGCCGGCGGTGTAGTAGCCGTCGACGCTCATCCAGCTGGTCGGGTGGACCAGGGTGCCGTCGCCCGGGTTCAGGGCGCTGACCATCTTGCCGCCGCCGAGGTAGATGCCGATGTGGCTTCCGCCGTTCTGCGACACCAGGTCGCCCGGCTTCGGGTTGCTGGTCGGGGTCAGGGCAGCGGCCTGGGCCTGGCTGGTGCGGGGCAGGTCGATTCCGGCCTGGGCGTAGACCCACTTGGTGAAGCCGGAGCAGTCCCAGCCGGCCGGGGTGTTACCGCCCCAGACGTAGGGGGTGCCGACCATCGACTTGGCGATGCCGGCCAGGCCGGAGGTGGCGGAAGCCGGGGAGATCTCGGCGCTGGCCAGGGAGACGTTCATGCTCCCGGCCGGGGCGGCCTCGACCTGCGGGGCCGGAGCCTCGGCAGCGGGGGCCTCGGCGGCGGGGGCCGGGGCAGCCGGAGCGGCGTCGGCGGCGGCACCGGAGAGGGCGATAACGTCACCGGGGTAGATGACGGAATCCATGCCCAGGCCGTTCGCGGCGAAGACGTCTTCCAGGGCCACGCCGTGCTGGCTGGCGATGGCACCGAGGGTGTCGCCCGGCTTGACGGTGTGGGAGGTGGCGGGGGCCTCGGAAGCAGCGGCTTCGGCGGCACCGGCCGGCGCCACGTAGGCGGCGGAGTGGTCGGGGGCGCTGCCTGCGGCGTTGGCGGCGGGCATGCCCGCACCGAGCATCAGGCCTGCACCGGCGGTGACAACGGCGGCGCCGCGGCCGACCTTGCCAGCGTTGGCGGAAACGGACTTGGTGGCCTCGCTGATGAGGAAGTTGCGGGCCGGAGTAGCGCGGTGGCGCGCCGAATTGTTCGTGAACACAGTTGTGCCTCTCCCAATGCCTACGAGGTGAGCTGTCGGGTTCGGATGGGAGTCACCCGGCCGTGGAGCAGTACGGAACGTACTCCTCGGCTTAACCCCAAGGGCTTCATGGAAGCCCGAAAAACTTGGGTCCCCCGCCTCTGCCAGCGGTTACTGAACGGGGCTCGAATTGTGGTGGCAGAGTTAGGCAATCCACTCGAGCTGGCCGGGTAGGGGCCCGACGCTTCGATAACACTACATAACGGTTTGGTAACCACCAACTCGGATCCGGGCAGTTGTGGACAACGTCACATTCACATTATGTTCATCCACAGTTGGTTCTTGATCGAGCAAGTCGGCCTTGACTAGGGACGATGCTCCCGCCGGTACGGCACCAAGGAAGGGGGTATTAAGACCGTAGAAAAATTTGAGATTGTCCGTTTCAACGGGTTCGGGATCGGACGGCCAGCAGCCGATCACGAGGCCGGCCACCGGCAGCTTTCGGGTACGCAGGGCCTCGAGCGTGAGCAGCGTGTGGTTGAGGGTTCCCAGGCCGCTGCGGACAACGACGATGGTCGCCGAGTCGTCCGGGAAGCAGGCGGCCAGGTCCGCCAGGGTGTGCCCTTCGCCGTCCAGCTCGACCAGCAGCCCGCCGGCGCCCTCGACCAGCACATGGGAGGCCGTTTCGGCCTCGGCCCGGATGCGCCGGACGTGGTCGTCCAGGCCGGGCAGGACCGCCCCTTCCCGGCGCGCGGCCGCGGGCGGGGCCATCGGGTGGAGCAGCCGGACGCCCTCCGAGACCCGGTCCACGCCGGAGAGCCTGCGCACCTCGTCGATGTCGCCGGGCTCATCCGGAGCCACGCCCGTCTGCGCCGGCTTGTAGACCGCCACCGTCCCGTCCCGGTAACCGGACAGGGCTGAGGCAAGCGCCGCCGTCGTCCTGGTCTTGCCCACGCCGGTGTCCGTGCCCGTGACGAAGATGATGCGCGGCAGCCCCCGGATTCCGGTGGCGATGTCCGGGTCGAGGGGCTGTGCGGCGGAGTGTGTAGGGATGGTCATGGGGATTCGGGCTCCTGCCGGACGACGACGGTATGCGGGCTCTGGAAGGACAGCAGGCGCAGCCACGCGGGGTCCCGCCCGTGCAGCCGCACCCTGGGCAGCGCGCGGGCCGTCTCCTCGAGCACCAGCGTGGTCTCCAGCTCGGCCAGCTTCGCGCCGAGGCACCGGTGCAGCCCGTGGCCGAACGCCAGGGAGTAGGCCGTTCCACCCGCGTCGGGTGCGTGGTGGCCGCTGAGTTCCAGCACGATCTCGGCTCCGGCGGGCAGCATGGTGCCGTCCAGCTCGGTGGCGCGGGCGGCGGCGCGGCGCCAGGTATGGACCGATGATTCGGTCGCGAGCACCTGCCGAACCAGGTCCCGGGCGGAACCGCCGGCCGCGAGCAGCTGCCACCGGTCCGGGTGCTGCAGCGTGCGGTAGAGCGTGGTGGCGATCAGCTGGGCGGTCGTTTCCTGCCCGGCGATCACCAGGAAGTAGCCCAGCGAGCAGATTTCGGCGGGCTTGAGGCCCGCGCGATCCAGCACGCCGAACAGCGTGTCCGTGCCCCGGGCGGCGGCGACTTCGCCGCGGAGCCAGGTGTAGAACTCCGCGGCGCTCCCGGCCAGCGCCGGCTGGCGGTCGGCGTCCGGCCAGCCCCAGAACAGTTCCAGCGAGTCGCGGCTCCAGCGCTTCAGCGTGTCCAGATCCGGCAGGCCGGTTCCGATCAGCTCCGCCATCACCACGGGCGGGACGTGCTTGGCGACCACGTCCGCCAGGTCGACCGGCCCGCCGTGCAGCGCCGCTGCGGCCTCGGCGCAGCGCTTTTGCGCCAGCTCGCGCACCCGGGGAGTGACCGCTGCGACCTTCGCGGGGGTGAAGAAGCCGGCGACCAGGCGGCGCACGCGCAGGTGCGCCTCGCCGGTCGCGGAGGCAAGCACCGGCGGCAGCGCGAAGCGGGCGCGGCTGAGGATGCGCAGCGCTGCCGGGGTCAAGGGAACGACGGCGGTGAGCGCGTTAGTCGGGAGGAAATCTTCCGTGCGGCGCATGACCTCGCGGACCTGCGCCGGATCGGTGACGACGTGGAAGTTCATCGGACCGCCTGGGCTGCCTGGACCGCCGGTGCCAGCCCGGCCGCGACCAGCCGGGCCGTGACCAGCTCGGCGGCCCTGCTGGTCTCCTCCGCGGTGAAGTCTGCGCGGGCGGTCAGCCGCAGCCGCGAGATGCCGTCCGGCACGCTGGGCGGCCGGAAGCAGCCCACCAGCACGCCGGCCGCCTCCAGCTCCGCCGCGATGGAGGCGGCGCGCTCCGGATCGCCGCCCGGGACGGACTGCACCGCGCCGGCTGCCTGCGGGACGCCGCAGCCCAGCGCCAGGACGGCGGCGTTCGAGAGGACCCGGCCCGCCAGCTGCGGCTCGGCCGCGATGATCCGGCAGGCCTCCGCCGCCGCGGCCGCCGAGGCCGGGGCCAGCCCGGTGTCGAAGATAAAGCTGCGGGCCGTATTAACCAGATGGCCGCGGAGCGCGCCGGAGCCCAGCACGGCACCGCCCTGGGCGCCGAGCGCCTTGGACAGCGTCGCCGTGAGCACCACGTGGTCGGCTCCGGCCAGCCCTGCGGCATGCACCGCGCCGCGGCCCCCGCCGGCAACCCCGATCCCGTGCGCCTCGTCGACCACCAGCAGGGCGTCGTGCTCTGCGCAGAGCCGGGCAGTTTCGGCCAGGTCGGCGGCGTCGCCGAGCACCGAGTAGATGGACTCGACAACGACGACGGCGCGCGGCTGCGTGCGCGCGGCCAGCATGGTCCGCAGCGCGGCCAGGTCCCCGTGGGGGAAGACTTCGACCGGCGAACGCGAGAGCCGGGCGGCATCGATCAGCGAGGCGTGGCTGTGCTCGTCGCTGAGCAGCAGCGTGCCCGGGCCGCCGAGGGCCGTCAGCACGCCGAGGTTCGCGGCGTAGCCGCTGGAGAAGGCGAGGGCGGCCGGCTGCCCGGTCAGCCGGCACAGTTCGGCCTCGAGTTCGGCGTGGACGGGCAGGGTCCCGGTGACCACGCGAGACGCCCGCGCGCCGGTGCCGTAGCGGTCGATGGCCCCGATCGCCGCAGCCTTCAGCCGCGGGTCCGTCGAGAGGCCCAGGTAGTCGTTGGAGGCGAGGTCGAGTACCGGGCGGGCCGTGGGCCGACTGGCCTCGGGCGGGGCGGAACCCGAGGGCGCCGGGCCCGCGGCGCCGGTCCGGACGGCCGCCTGCCGGACGATCCCGCGCCGGCGCCGCACCCGGGCCTGGTCCTCCAGCCACCGCTGCATGGTGCCCATCAGCCGTGCACCTCTGCAATGGCGGCGGTGATTCCGGCCCCGATGGCGGCGACATCGGCCGCGGAGGAGATGTAGGGCGGCATGGTGTAAACCAAGTCCCGGAACGGGCGGACCCAGACGCCGCGTTCCAGCGCGGCCCGGGTGAGGGCGGAGACGTCCACGGGCCCGTCCAGCTGGACCACGCCGACGGCGCCGAGCACGCGCACCTCGCGCACGGAATCCAGTGCGGCGGCCGGGGCCAGCCCGGCGGCCAGGCTCTGCTCGATCCCGCGGACCTGCTGCCGCCACCCGTTGGCCTCCAGCAGGTCCAGCGATGCGGAGGCGACCGCACAGGCCAGCGGATTCCCCATGAAGGTCGGCCCGTGCAGCAGCGCCCGGAACTCCGAGTCCGTGATGGCCGAGGCGACCCGGGCGGAGCAGAGCACGGCCGCCAGCGTGAGGTAGCCGCCGGTCAGGGCCTTGCCCACGCACATGATGTCCGGCGAGACCCCGGCCCATTCCGCAGCGAAGAGCCGGCCCGTGCGGCCGAAGCCGGTGGCGATCTCGTCGAAGACCAGCAGCAGGCCGTGCTCGTCCGCCACCCGCCGCGCCGCACGCAGGCACTCCGGGGCGTAGGCGAACATGCCGCCGGCACCCTGCAGGACCGGCTCCACGATGATTCCGGCGAGCCCGCCGGCCTGCCGGGCAACGGTCTCCTCGAGCGCGGCGATCCAGCCCGCCACCTCCGCCGCATCGGCGACCAGATCGCCGTCGTTATTCAACCGCGCCGCGGGCGGACGCGGCAGGAACTCCTGCTGCGCCACCAGCCCGGGAAAGGCCGAGTGCATGCCGTCCACCGGATCGCAGACGCTCATGGCCGCAAAGGTGTCACCGTGGTAGCCGCCGCGCAGCGCGAGGAAGCGCTGCCGCTCCGGCCGCCCCGTCGCCGCCTGGTACTGCACGGTGAGCTTGAGCGCCACCTCCACCGAGACCGAGCCGGAGTCGGCGAGGAACACGTGCTCCAGCGGCTGCGGTGCGAGCCGGACCAGCTGCTCGGCCAGCCGCACCGCCGGCTCGTGCGTCAGCCCGCCGAACATGACGTGGCTGAACCGCTCGGACTGCCGCCGCAGCGCCTCGTCCAGCACCGGGTTGCGGTAGCCGTGGATCATGGACCACCACGAGCTCATCGCGTCGACGGCCTCGAAGCGCTCGCCGTCGTCCGCCTGCAGCCGCAGCCGGACGCCGGCGGCGCCCTCGACGGCGTAGGGCGCCGGGCCGTCCAGCGGGGCATAGGGGTGCCAGAGCAGGCCGCGGTCGCGCCGGATGGTTTCGGCGCCGGAAGCCGGCGTAGCGGTAAGAACGGTGCCGGGAACGACGCCGGCGGGGGACTGCACTGCCACGGCGCGCCTAGGCGTTCGGTGCGAGCTGGGTTCCGGCGCCGCGCCGGCGGATCGTGACCGGGGCGACCGCTGGATCGTCAAGGTCCGCCGCTGCCGAGGCGGGCTCGGACGCCGGAGCCGCCGCGCCGCCGTCGTGCTTCTCCTCCGCCGGTACCGCGGCACTGTCCGCGCCGAGCACCACGAAGCCGTTGTCCGAGATCATCTCGAGGTCGGCCTTCGCGGCCTGCCCCTCGCTGGTGAGGTAGTCGCCGAGGAAGAGGGAGTTGGCCACCTGCAGCGCCAGCGGCTGGAGCGAGCGCAGGTGCATTTCGCGGCCGCCGGCCATGCGCAGCTCCGTGTCCGGGCAGGCGAAGCGGACCAGCGCGAGGATGCGCAGGCAGTGCGCGGGGGTGAGCAGCCAGGTGCCCTCGAGCGGCGTGCCCTCGAACGGCATCAGGAAGTTGACCGGGATGGAGTCGGCGTCGAGGTCGCGCAGCGCGAACACCGCGTCGATCAATTCCTCGTCAGACTCGCCCATGCCGACGATCAGGCCGGAGCATGGGGAGAGCCCGGCGCCCTTGGCGTGTTCCACGGTGCGGACCCGGTCGGCGTATTCATGCGTGGTGCAGATGTCCGCGTAGTTGGACTCGCTGGTGTTGAGGTTGTGGTTGTACGCGTCGACACCGGCGGACTTGAGCCGGTCCGCCTGGCCGTCCTTGAGGATGCCCAGGCAGGCGCAGACCTCGACCTGCGGGTGCTCGTCCTTCAGGCCCTCCACCATGCCGGCCACCCGGTCCACGTCCCGGTCCGTGGGCCCCTTGCCGCTGGCCACCAGGCAGACGCGCGAGGCGCCGGCGCGGATGCCGGTCGCCGCCTGCTCCGCCGCTTCCTCCGGCTTGAGCCACGTGTACTTGAGGATCTGGGCCGCCGACCCCAGCCGCTGCGAACAGTAGGTGCAGTCCTCCGGGCAGAGGCCGGACTTCAGGTTCACCAGGTAGTTCACCTTGACGGTGTTGGCGAAGTGGGCGCGGCGGAGCCGGGCCGCGGCCGACACCACGTCGAGCAGTTGGTCGTCCGTCGAGTGCAGGATGGCGAGGGCTTCCTCGCGGGTCAGGGTGCCGCCGTCCAGCTGTTTCGCGGCCAGGTCGCTAAAGTTATTGAACACCGTTCAAGTATTGGAAGGGCCAGCGGCCGTGTCAAGACAATATTGAACAGTGTTCAGGAGCGGGGCGAATATGACGCGGCATGATGGACTGGAGCCCGCCGCTGCGGCGGATACGACCCAACAGGAGGACCCGATGGCGCTGACCCGCCGGCAGATCGAGGACGCGGCGATGGAGATCCTGCGCAGCTACGGACTGGCAGACCTGTCGATGCGGCGGCTCGCCCGCGACCTCGGCGTGCAGCCCGGGGCGCTGTACTGGCACGTCAAGAACAAGCAGGAACTGCTGGGCGTGCTGGCCGCGCAGATCCTGGCCGCCGTGCCGGAGCCGGACGGCGGCCGTCCCGACGGCCTCGACGACCAGGCCGTCGGCGCCGTCGGCGCCGTCGGCACTCCGGGGGCCGGGTCCTCCGGCGACGGCCGTGAGCCCGTCCGGCAGCTGGCCCTGGACATCCGGTCGGCCCTGCTGTCCGTGCGGGACGGTGCGGATGTCGTCTCGCTGGCGCAGGCGATGACCCCGGAGGCGCTCCCGGCCATCAGCACCCTGCGCCGGCTGCTCGAGCGCGGGGGGCTGAGCGCGCAGCACGCGGCCTGGGGCGCGCGCACGCTGACCCACTGCATCCTGGGCTCGGTGGCGGAGGAGCAGACGCATGCCGACCTCGCCGCCGCCGGCCTGCTGCCGGAAGGGGCGGAGCGAAACAACGACGACGAGGCGTTCCTCTTCGGGGTGGACGCTGTCCTCGCGGGGCTGGGTCTGGCCGGCCGATCCTGAGCCGCTTCGGCGCCGCACGGTTGCCTGGGTCCTGGCTGCAACGCACAGGACTCCTTCCGTCTGGCTGAGTTCGCCATAGACTGCGGGCCGGAGTTGGGTTGCCGCTCCTTTCAACCCGGCCAGGACGAGAGACAGGCCCTACCGCGGGGCTTCCTCGATATCCGGGCCCTCTGCCGCGTCTTGGGAGTGCGGATGCGGCATCTGCACGGACTGCTCCGGCTCGCCCTCCACGGCGTCTTCGCTGTGCCTGCGGTCGAATTCCTGCGGGATTGTTGGTTGTGCCATGGCTGCTGTCCTCCAACAGAAGCGTCCGCCGCACGGGGCGGACTTGTGCTTCCACCGTACTCCGGTTACCTCCCGTCGTCC
The DNA here is from genome assembly GCF_946892675.1 of Arthrobacter sp. Marseille-P9274. NCBI lineage: Bacteria > Bacillati > Actinomycetota > Actinomycetes > Micrococcales > Micrococcaceae > Arthrobacter > Arthrobacter sp. Marseille-P9274. The sequence goes on along the minus strand of NZ_CAMPOV010000001.1, from coordinate 2,616,294 downwards.
CGGATGGCGGTCGTCGGTGGCCAGGGCAAGTTCGCCGAAGGTCAGGGCGGCGCTGAGCGTGCTGGTCCGGAGCCGGGGCTGCCACCAGGCGGGGGAAGGGCATCCCGCCAGCTTAGGTGCGCCGCGGGGGGCGGCGCACCGGGCGGCCTAGTTGGCCAGGGCGGGGTAGTCCGTGTAGCCGGAGGGTCCCTCTGTGTAGAACGTCTTCGGATCCGGCGTGTTTAGCGGCCGGTCCTCCTGCCAGCGGCGCACCAGGTCCGGGTTGGCGAGGGCCGGGCGGCCGACCACTACGCCGTCGGCCAGCCCGTCGTCGAGGATGGCGAGGGCTTCCTCGCGGGTAGTGACCACGCTGAAGCCGGTGTTGACCAGCACCGCGCCGCCGAAGCGGGCGCGCAGGTCCTGGACCAGCGGGCCTGCGGGGTCCTTGTGCAGGATGCTCAGGTAGGCCAGGCCCAGGGGCGCCAGCCGGTCCAGCAATGCGGCGTAGGTGGCGCGGGTTTCCTCCGGGTCGGCCTCCAGCACATCCTGGACGTTGTGCTCGGGCGAGATACGGATGCCAACGCGGTCCGCACCAATTTCCTGTACGACGGCGGCGGCTACTTCCGCGACGAGGCGGGCGCGGTTCTTCGGGGAACCTCCGTAGGCATCGGTCCGCTGGTTGGACGACGGCGCCAGGAATTCATGCAGCAGGTACCCGTTGGCGGAGTGCAGCTCCACGCCGTCGAGCCCGGCGTCGATGGCGTTCCTCGAGGCCCGCACGAACTCATCGATGATGCCGGGCAGCTCGTCCGTGTCCAGGGCGCGGGGGACCGGGTAGGGCTTCTTGCCCTCATAGGTATGGGTCTCGCCGTCGATCGCGATGGCGCTGGGCGCCACCACGTCGCGGCCGCCGTTGGTCGCCGGGTGGCTGACCCGGCCGGAATGCATCACCTGCGCCACGATGCGTCCGCCGTCGGCGTGCACCGCCTCGGCGACGCGCCGCCAGCCCGCGATCTGTTCCTCCGTGACCAGCCCGGGCTGGTGCGCGTAGGCCTGGCCGGCGAAGCTCGGGTACGTTCCCTCGGTCACGATCAGGCCCAGCGAGGCGCGCTGCCGGTAGTGCTCGGCCACCAGCGGGCCGGGCACACCGTCCTTGCCGGAGCGCAGGCGGGTCAGCGGGGCCATAACGAGGCGGTTCGGCAGGTCGAGGGCGCCGACGGACAGGGGAGTAAAGAGGCTCACGTGGGTTTCCCTTGGTTGCGGATGGCTTCCTAAGCGGCAACGGCCGGGCCCCGCCCGGTTATTCCGACGGCGGTAGCCGGGCGAGGAATCGGGCGGCGCGAATCAGCGGGTGCGCGCAGCCGGAATCCGGTAGAGCACCAGGACGGCGGCGGCGCCCACCGCGCCGCCGATGAGTTGGGCCAGCACGAACGGCAGGACGGAGCCGGGGTCGATGCCGGCGAAGGTGTCGCTGAAGATGCGCCCGACCGTCACGGCCGGGTTGGCAAAGGACGTGGAGCTGGTGAACCAGTACGCGGCGCCGATGTAGGCCCCCACGGCCGGACCGGCCAGCGTCGCCGCCCGCCCGGTGCGCACCAGGGCGAAGATGACCGCAACGAGTCCGGCTGTGGCGACGATCTCGGCGACGAAGACCCCGGTTCCGATGCGATCCTTGGTGGAAATGGCGGTCGGGATGTCGAACATCAGGTTGGCCAGGACTGCTCCGGCGATGCCGCCGGCCACCTGAGCGACGATGTATGCGCCCGCAGCCGGCAGCGTCAGCCCGTGGGCATGGCGCCGTCCGAGGAACCAGTCTGCCAGTGAGACCACCGGATTGAAGTGGGCCCCCGATACCGGTGCCAGCACGACGATCAGCACGGCGAGACCCAGTGTGGTGGCAATGGAGTTCTCCAGCAGTTGCAGCCCGACGTCATTCGGCGAGAGGCTCTGGGCTGCGATGCCGGAGCCGACCACGATGGCTACGAGCATTGCCGTTCCCAGGAACTCGGCGAACAGGCGGCGGCTCAGGGACGGCACGACCGCCGCTTCAGAAGTTGTCATGGAACAAAATTGACAGAAACCAGGCGCCTCAGTCAAAATTGACTCAATGGAAACTGAGCTAAATGACGGCCTGGGGCGGCGGGTGGCCCTGCACGCCGCCCTGGCCGACCCGGCCCGGCTGCGGATTGTCGACCTGCTGCTGGTGGGGGACGCCTCGCCGTCGGAGCTGGCAGGGCTGCTGTCGATGCCGTCGAACCTGATGGCGCACCACCTGAAGGTCCTCGAGGGCGTGGGGCTGGTTGTCCGCAGCCGGTCCGAAGGGGACCGGCGGCGGACCTACCTGCAGATCGTTCCCGGCGTCCTGGACGCCCTCCGCCCCGGGGCTGCACGCCCGGCTGCCCGTGTGCTGTTCGTCTGTACTGCCAATTCCGCCCGTTCCCACTTGGCCGCTGCGCTGTGGCGCCGGGCGAGCGAAGTGCCCGCGGCCTCGGCCGGGACCCACCCGGCCGCCAGCATCGCGCCCGGAGCCATCGCGGCCGCAGAACGGCATCATCTGCCACTGCCCCGGGTCAAACCCCGGCAGGTCGCCGAAGTCCGCAGCGACGCTGACCTGATCATCACCGTCTGCGACCGGGCGCACGAGGAACTGGACCTGAAAACCGACGTCCACTGGTCCATCCCGGATCCTATCCGCGCCGGCACTCCGGAAGCCTTCGACCTGGCACTGGAGGAGCTGGACCGCCGCGTGGAGAACCTCGCCCCGCTGCTCGCGCCCGCCGCCGCAAACTGACCCGCACTAACCGACCCCCACCACCTGACCCGCTACCCAAGGATCCCTTCATGACTACCGAGACCGTCAAGAAACCGTCCGTCCTGTTCGTCTGCGTGCACAACGCCGGTCGTTCCCAGATGGCCGCCGCCTACCTCACCCACCTGGCCCAGGGTGCCATCGAGGTCCGCTCTGCTGGATCCCAGCCCGCGGACCAGGTCAACCCCGCCGCCGTCGAGGCCATGCGCGAAGAAGGCATCGACATCTCCGCCGAACTGCCCAAGGTTCTGACCACCGAGGCGGTCAAGGACTCCGATGTGGTCGTGACGATGGGCTGCGGCGACGAATGCCCGTACTTCCCGGGAAAGCGCTACGAGGACTGGGTGCTCGAGGACCCGGCCGGCAAGGGCGTGGACTCCGTCCGCCCCATACGTGACGACATCAAGGGCCGCATCCAGACCCTGATCTCCGAACTCCTGCCCGCCAAGTAACCCGCTACCTCCCGAAAGAATTTCCCATGTCTGAACAGCTCATCATCGTCGGGTCCGGCCCCTCCGGTTACACTGCCGCCATCTACGCCGCCCGCGCGGGCCTGAAACCCCTCGTCCTGGCCGGTTCCGTCACCGCCGGCGGTGCCCTGATGAACACCACCGAAGTCGAGAATTTCCCCGGCTTCCCCGAAGGCATTCAGGGCCCCGAGCTGATGGAAAGCCTGCAGAAGCAGGCCGAAAAGTTCGGTGCCGTCATCGAATACGAGGACGCCACCGAGGTCGAGCTCACCGGACATCTCAAGCGCGTCACCACCGGTTCCGGCAAGACCTACGAGGCGCCGGCCGTCATCCTCTCCACCGGCTCCGCCTACAAGGAGCTCGGCCTGCCGGAGGAGAAGATGCTCTCGGGCCACGGCGTCTCCTGGTGCGCGACCTGCGACGGGTTCTTCTTCCGGGACCAGGACATCATCGTGGTCGGCGGCGGGGACTCCGCCATGGAAGAAGCGCTGTTCCTGACCCGCTTCGGCAAGACCGTCACGGTCGTGGTCCGCCGCGACGCCCTGCGCGCCTCAAAGATCATGGCGCAGCGGGCCCGCGACAACGAGAAGATCCGCTTCGCCTACAACAGCACAGTCACCGCCATCCACGGCGATGCCAAGGTCACTGGCGTCACCCTCAGCGACACCGTCACCGGCGCCACCCGCGAACTGCCCGCCTCCGGCATCTTCGTGGCCATCGGCCACCTGCCGCGCACCGACCTGGTCAAGGGCCAGGTCGAGCTCGACGACGAGGGCTACATCAAGGTTGACTCCCCGACCACCTGCACCAATCTCGACGGCGTCTTCGCCTGCGGCGACGCCGTGGACCACCGCTACCGCCAGGCCATCACCGCCGCGGGCACCGGCTGCGCAGCGGCCTTGGATGCCGAACGCTATCTAGCCGCCCTCGAGGACGCCGACAGCCTCGCCGCGGCAGCCGTCGCTGAACCCACCCACGCCTGAAGAGGTGCTGCTAAGGAGGAACACCATGGTCGAGCCCACCAGCCCCCTGCCGGGCCTGGTGCAGGACGATAACGTCTTGCACCAGAACGTCTTGCACCGGATCAGCGAGGAACTAGCCACCAGATTCCAGGGCGTCTTCACCCCGGAAACCGTCGAACGCTACGTCTTCGAGTCCTATACGGGCCTGGCCCGCAGCGCGAAGATCAGGGCCCACCTGCCGGCCATCACGTCCCGCTTCGCGAAGGACCGGCTCACTGCCCTGGCTCAGTCCAAGGGGCTCGCGGCCAAAGACGTTCCCGAAGTGCTGTTCGTCTGCGTCCATAACGCCGGACGCTCCCAAATGGCAGCGGCACTGCTGGCCCATCATGCCCAGGGCCGGATACACGTGCGTTCCGCCGGATCGATGCCTATTGAGCACCTGGAGCCATCGGCCGTCGCCGCAATGCAGGAGATCGGGCTGGGTCTGGAGGAGGAATTCCCCAAGCCCTTGACCGATGACGTGGTGCGCGCCGCGGACGTTGTCGTCACCATGGGCTGCGGGGACTCCTGCCCCGTCTACGCCGGGAAGCGCTATCTGGACTGGCACCTCGAAGACCCCGCCGGCAAAACCGTCGAACAGGCCCGAGCCATCCGCGACGACCTCGACACGCGCATCCGGGGCCTGCTCAACGACATCCTCGACCGCTGACCCGCCCGGCCGCGTAGGGAACCGCCGGGAGCGGCCCGCCACACAGGAGGATCCGAGTGCCGTCGTGCAAGGCTTACCGCGGTGCGATGACAGAGGCGGCCCGTTCCAGGGCGCCGGGAATGATGGAGTAGTAGGCCCAGACGCCGCGCTTCTCACGGTGCAGGATGCCGGCCTCGACCAGGATCTTCAGGTGGTGGGAGACTGTCGGCTGGCCTAGCCCGACGGGCTCGGTCAGGTCGCACGCGCACGCTTCGTTACCCGGCTGCGCGGCGATTAGGGAGATCAGCCGCAGCCGGGCCGGGTCCGCCAGCGCCTTGAGCAGTTGCGCGAACTTCCGTGCATCCTCGGCCCCCATAACCTCCCCGGTCAGCGGCCCGCAGGAGCAGGCGTCGAGGACGCGGACCGGGAGCGATTGCGCGGTGTTCATGCTCCCATTATGCCCACACATTGACATGCGTCGATATGTGCGACCATACTCAAGCAAGACATCGATACTCTTCGATGGATACCTGGTCTGAGTGATCCCTTTGACGGATCAATCGTGAAGGAGGCCCCATGCCCGAGGACAACAGCCTGCCGGTAGCCGTGATCGGCGCCGGTCCCGTCGGCCTGGCGGCGGCCGCGCACCTGCTTGAACGCGGACTCGTTCCGCTGATCTTCGAGGCGGGCCCCGCGGCAGGCGCCGCGATCAGTGCGTGGGGACACATCCGCCTGTTCTCGCCCTGGCGATTCAACATTGACGCCGCGTCCCGCCGCCTGCTGGAAGCGAGCGGCTGGGAGGAGCCCCGGCTGACCTCGCTGCCCTACGGGTCGGACCTGATGGAGCGCTACGTGGCACCCCTGGCCGCGCTCCCGCAGGTTGCCGCCGCTCTACATACCTCATCCCGCGTGGTCGCCGTTAGCAGGGTCGGCATGGACAAGACCCACTCCACGGGCCGCGAGGAGCGCCCCTTCCTGGTCCGGGTCGAAGCCGCGGACGGAACCCTGATCGACCACAGTGTGCGCGCCGTCATCGATGCCTCCGGCACATGGGAGCAGCCTAATCCGCTGGGACAGGCCGGGCTGCCCGCGCCGGGCGAGGTGGACGCCCGCGCCCGCAGGTTGATCACCGCACCCCTGCCCGACGTCACCGGCGCCGACCGCGCCCGCTTCGCCGGACGGCACGTGCTTGTCGTCGGAGCCGGCCACTCCGCCGCCAACACCCTGCTCGCGTTGGGCCAACTGGCCAAGAACGAACCCGGCACCCGGATCAGCTGGGCCGTCCGCGGAGCGTCGGTCACCCGGCTCTACGGCGGGGGAGACCTGGACGGCCTACCCGCCCGCGGACAGCTCGGCACCCGGCTGCGCCGGCTGGTCGAGGACGGCATTGTCGACCTGCACACGTCCTTCACCATCACCGGCTTCAAAACCGGCGACAACCTGCTGGTGCACGGCTCGACCCCCGAAGGGGATGCCGAACTGAACGTGGACCTGCTCATCCCGGCCACCGGGTTCCGCCCCGACCTGGACCCCCTGCGCGAAATCCGGCTGGAACTGGATCCGGGCGTCGAAGCGCCCCGCGCGTTGGGGCCGCTGATCGACCCGGAATTCCACAGCTGCGGCACCGTCCCGCCGCACGGGGCCAAACTGCTCGCCCACCCTGACAAGGATTTCTACATCGCCGGGATGAAGTCCTACGGCCGGGCGCCGACCTTCCTGCTGGCCACCGGATACGAGCAGGTGCGATCCATCGCCGCGGCCATCGCCGGCGACCACGACTCCGCCGACCGGGTCCAGCTGGCCCTGCCCGAAACAGGCGTCTGCTCGTCGGACTTCGGCGGCAGCTGCGACACCACTCCAGCTACCGCCGCCGAACAGGAAGCGGCATGCTGCCCGCCTGGACCCCAAGCGGTCACGCTCGGCTTCGCCACCGGCACCGCGCACGGCCGCTCCGCCGATCCGGACCACTAGATCCAGCGGGGGACCGGAACCCGGGCACTTGGCGGGAGCACCGACGTCGTTGGCGTTCCGCGCAACCGCCGCCTAGAACCCCTTCGCCACCGCGGCCGCCGCGCGCAGCCAGGCGCGCTGCGTGGCCGGCTGCAGCATGGCGTACCGGATGGGCCCGTTGACCAGCGCCGGATCGTAGGGAATCCGCACCACTTCGCGGACAAACGGGCGGAAGCCCTCCTCGATCCGTTCCGCCTCGATCTTGGCGCGCTTGCGTGCCTCTCCGGTCATGCCGCGGCCGGCGTCCGTGGACTCGGAGACCACAACGACGGCGTTGCGCGCGAGCTTCGCTTCGTGCTCGCCGCGCGACTCGAGCGTCTGCAGGGTCAGCCGCGCCGCCTCGGCACGGTCCTCCATGGCCGTCACCGGCACCACCAGCTGGTTGCTGTGGTCGATCATCCGCCGCCAGTTGGCCGAGCGCGAGGTGTTGCCGGAGTCCATCACGATCAGCCGGTAGTACTTGCTGGCCACCCGGTGCGCGATGTCGACTTCTTCCGCCGTGACCTCGTGGTCGCCCTCATCGTCCTCGTCCGAGCGCAGCACATCGAACTTGTCGGCTGCCTGATGGTGCACGTAGTGCGCCAGGTCCGCGGTGTTCGACTCGGGGGAGAGGAGCTTGATGGACGAATCCACCAGGTCCAGCACACTGGAATTGTGCGGCCCCTGTTCGGTGCGCCAGCCCAGCGTGCCCTGCGACTCGTTGTTGTCCCAGGCCAGCACGGGACCGCCGCCGTAGCGGGCCAGGATCGCGCTCAGCATCACGACGGTGGGGGTTTTGTTCGCCCCGCCCTTGCGGTTGACGACGGCGACCGTCCTCGGCCCGGGCCAGTGCTGGCTGACCATGCGCACATCCTCGCGCTCGGCCAGCTCCTCCCGGGACGGCTCGATCCGCAGGCCCATCCGCGAGAGCACCCCGCGCCAGCCCTTCGTCGCAGGCTCCTGCGTGGAGCCGGTCACCAGGAACGACGTCTCGCGCAGGTCGCGGCGGCGGGCCGGAGGGGCGGACGGGATCTCCGCCGCCCGGTCCTGCCCGGTTTCCTCGGACCGCTCCGCCGGCGTCTTGGAAACCGGGGCAAGGACGGGCGCCGAGATCGGCCGCGGCGGCTGGACCGGCTGCGCGGGCGGGTTGCCGGACTGGGACTGCCGCAGCGCGCGCCGGCTGGCTGGCTGCTCCACGGCTTCAGCCGTCGGGGACTCGGGAACGTGCTTCGTCATAGTCGCTGCCAACCTCCGAAGGTGAAAGGGTTCATTGTTTATCATCCCCGCGGGCCCGCCGGAACAACAAATACGCCTCCCGCCGCGCCGCCGCTAATGGCGGGCCCTTGACAGTCGTGCCGCGGGCCGGGAGCGTGCCGCGTAGGCTGGGCCGGTGGTCAATTTCACGCTGAAGCAGCTGCAGTACTTCGTGGCCGTCGCAGACCATGGATCCATCTCGGCGGCGGCCGCCGCCAGCCACATCTCGCAGGCGGCGATGTCGCAGGCGCTAACCGATCTGGAGCGGTCCGTCGGCTCGCAGCTGGTGGTCCGCCAGCGTTCCCGCGGCATTTCGCTGACCGGCGTCGGACAGCAGTTCCTGCGGGACGCCCGCTCGCTGGTGCGCCATGCGGATGATGTCCAGGACACCATCGTGGAGCGGCAGCAGGGGCTGGTGGGTCCGCTGGCCATCGGCTGCTACACCACGCTGGCGGCGTTCTGGGTCCCGGTGATCAGCGAGAAGTTCATCAAGCCCAACCGCCGGCTCGAGGTCAGCCTGGAGGAGGGCGAAGGACGGGAGCTGCAGCAGAAGATGCTGGACGGCTACCTGGACGCGGTGCTGACCCACACCCGCCATCTGCTGCCCGGCGTGGAGGCCCGGACGGTCAAGGAAGGAAGGCCCTACGTGCTGCTTGCTGCGGACCATCCGCTGGCCGGGCGCAAGAGCCTGCGGCTGGCCGAACTCGCTGAGGAAGACTTCGTCTCGCTGGACATCCCGACGGTCCGCGACAACCAGCTGGTCAACCTCCGGCTGTCGGGCCTGGACCCCAAGATCGCTTGGCGCTCCTCCAGTTTCGAAGCCGTCCGCGGGATGGTTGCGCGGGGTCTCGGCTACACCGTGCTGGTCCAGCGCCCGCCGGTCAACACGAGCTACGACGGCTTGCCCCTGGCCACGGTGGAGATAGACGGGCCGGTCGGCCACAGCGACGTCTGCGTGGCCTACTCGTCCACGGCACGCCCGAGCCTGCGCCTGCGGGCGTTCCTCGACTTCTGCGCGGAGGCCGGCGGCGCGGCGGGCGGGCCCGCAACGCGGACGACGGCGTAGCGTGCCTTCCCCGGTCGACGCGCCGAAGGTGGCACGCGAAGGCGGCCGCTGCGCCTGGCAGCGGCCGCCTTCGCGGGGAGGGGCGCCGGTACGGGGCCGCCAGGGAGGACAGTGCTGCATCCTCCCCGGCGGCACCGCACGACCGGCTACATCTTCTCGGCGGTCAGGTCCTGGTCCCGGCCTTCCTTGACGCCAAGCAGGCAGACCGCGGCGAGCACGAATGCGCCCGCCCAGGCCGCGGCGACCATCCAGAGTTCCCCGCCGGCAGCGAGGACCAGGCCGCTGGCGATCATCGGGGTGAAGCCTGCGCCCAAGGTCGAGGAGAGCTGGTAGACCAGCGAGGCGCCGGTGTAGCGCACCCGGGTGGGGAAGAGCTCGGCCGTGAAGGCGCCGAAGGGGCCGAAGATGGTGCCCTGGATAACGCCATTGGCCAGGAACAGTCCGATGGCGAACAGCCACAGGGCGCCGAGTTCGAGCATCCACATGATCGGAAAGGCCAGGACGGCGCCGGCCAGGATACCGATCAGCATGACCGGGCGGCGGCCGATCCGATCCGAGTAGCGGGCGGCGAACCAGATGGCGACCACCGTCAGTGCGGCGCCGATCGCCTTGATGTTGAGGACTCCGGTGCGGTCCAGGCCGACTTCGTCCACCACGTAGGAGATGGCCCAGACGGTCATCAGGCCCTGCACGGTGTAGGAGCTCATGCCCACGAGGGTGCCCATGATGACGTTCTTCGGGTACTTGGTCAGCACCTCGAGGATCGGGATTTTCCGCTCCTCGGCCTTGTGCTCGAGCGCGAGGAAGAGCGGGGACTCGGCAACCTTGAGCCGGATGACGAGGCCGATGCCCACCAGCACTACGCTCAGCAGGAACGGTATGCGCCAGCCCCAGCTGAGGAAGGCTTCGTCCGGCAGGGTTGAGACGGCCGAAACGGCGAGCGTCGCCATGACGGCGCCGGCGGGGCCGCCCATATTGGCGAAGCTGGCGGCGAAGCCGCGGCGTTCCTTCGGCGCGTGCTCAAGCGCCATTAGCATGGCGCCGCCCCACTCGCCGCCGACCGCCAGGCCCTGGATGATGCGCAGGGTGATCAGTGCCAGCGGGGCGAGCATGCCGATCTGCGCTGTGGTGGGCAGCAGGCCGATCAGCGTGGTGGCCACGCCCATGAGCAGCATCGACGTGATCAGCACGCCCTTGCGGCCGAGCCGGTCGCCGAAGTGGCCGAACACAATGCCGCCCAGCGGCCGCGCGATGTACCCGACGGCGAGAGTGGCGAAGGACGCGAAGATCCCCACGGCCGGGTCCATGTTCACGAAGAACACCTTGTTGAACACCAGCGAGGCCGCCGTCGCGTACAGGATGAAGTCGTAGAACTCGATCGCGCTGCCCATGAAGCTGGAGGCCAGGATGCGCCGCATCTGCGGGGTGTTGAGGCTGGGAATCTTCAGCGGTGCGCCCTGGCCCTCGGCAGGAGGCTGGGGTAGCGAAGCCGACTTCGCCGTCGTGCGTGTGCTCATCGTGCAACCGCCATTTCGTGGTTGTCTGACGGGGCCGTCAAGCCGGCCCCGGAATGTCGGGAAGAGAACGGGATGATGTCGAGGTCGTCGGGGATGTGGAAGCCGCCCTCGAACGAGGAGCCGTGGGCTCGCCACACCGCGTCCGGCGTCGTGCCCGGCACCAGATGGTGCAGTGCCAGACTGGCGGCGCCGGCGCGTTGGGCGATGCGGATCGCGTCCTGGGGAGAGGTATGCGACCGGCGGTGGTGGTCGATGGAGGCGCGGGCCTCGTCGGTGTCGATGCTGCCGTAGGCGCGCTCTACCCACTCAAAGTCGATGGCCTCGTGCAGCAGCAGGTCGGTGCCGCGGGCGAGCCGGACCAGGTTCTCGCACGGCGCGGTGTCGCCGGAGATGGTGACCGAGCCCTCGGACGTGTCGAAACGGAAGGCGAACGCCGGGGCGATCGGCGGGTGCTCCACCAGCGTGGCGGTGACCGTGACCAGCTCGTCCCGGTAGATCTCGAACGGCTCCATCCCGGCCGGGGAGGGGTTGCCGTTGGGGTGGTAGCCCGAGGATGCCGGGATGGCGATGTCCTCCGCGGCGAAGTAGTCCAGCGGCGAGGGCCGCAGCGCGTCGATGACCCTGTCGTTGAGGTCCGTGCCGTAGGCCTGCATCAGGTGGTGGAACATCTCGCGGGTGCCGGGGGTGGGCAGGTCCGGGAACACCGGCGACGGCGGCGTCGCGGCGCGCGGCGAGGCCGGCGGTAGTTTGCCGCGGTTGCCGGGGCCGATGATCCGGATGGTGTGCTGCTCCTGCTTGAGCGTGAACATGCCGAAGATGGCCAGGCTCGCCAGATCGATCGTATGGTCCGAGTGCAGGTGGGTGAGGAAGATGCCGCGGAGCGAGGAGATCGGCAGGTCGGCCTTCATCAGCTGGCGGCCGACGCCGCTGCCCGCGTCCACCAGGTACACGGCATCGCCCACGACGACGGCGGTGGCGATGCCGGTCCGACGGCCGGCACTCTCGCCGGTCCACCAGCGCGGCCCGCCGGCGGTGCCGAGCGTGACCACATGCGGATTCAGGGAAGTCTTCATGGAATGGGAAGTCCTTAGGATGAGCTTTGCCGGCTTCGGCCGGCTGTTCTGTATTCCATGATCCGAGTCACACCCACCCATGTAAAACTGTAATAACTGCCCAAGTTCACCGGTTTTACTTATGAATGAGGCTTACCGGCCATCTGGCGCCCGACGGAGCACGGCCGGCCCGCCGCCGGCACGCGCTGGCGCCGGCACCCGCTCCACCCCCGCTCAGGGCACCCGGCAGCGGAAACCGCCCCCGCTGTCGTCCTCCACCTGTGTGCGGAAGGGGCGGCAGGCGTGTGCGAGGGTGCGCCGCAGCCACTCCGCTTCCTCCCGGCCAGCGCGTTCCAAGCGCAGCCGCAGCGCGCGTACGGGGACCAGCCGCAGCCCGCGGAGCTCGTGCGAGCTTGCGTCGAGCGTCACCAAGACCAGCAGGCGCAGGTCGTCGCGGAACTCCTCGTAGCCGCGGATGCCCTCGTAATCGTTGATGAGGTCGCCGCAGCCGTACAGCACCGGCCGGCCGCGGTAGATCTCCAGCGGGCGGGGGTGGTGCGAGGAGTGGCCGTGGATGATGTCGGCCCCGCCGTCGATGAGGCGGTGCGCGAAGCGGGTCTGCTCGGGCGGGATGCCGTAGCCCCAGTTCGAGCCCCAATGAAGCGACACGATAACGACGTCGTCGGCCCGGCGCGCGGCATGGATCCGCTCCAGCAGCGAATCCGCCGCGGCGTCGGAGAGGCCGGGCAGGAAGGCCAGGCCCGGCCGTTCCCCCTGGGCGCTGTTGCCGCGGGTGGCGCCGCTGGAGGAATGCGCGGCGGAGAAGAGCAGGACCCGGCCGCCGGGCGTGCCGAGCTCGGCCGGTGCCCACGCGTCGGCGGCGCTCCGGCCGGCGCCGGAGGTCCGCAGGCCAGCGGCCCGCAGGACGTCCAGCGTCTCCTCGAGGCCGCGCACGCCGAAGTCCAGCACGTGGTTGTTGGCCAGGACGCAGGCGTCGATCCCTGCGGCGGTGAGGCAACCGATGTTGCCGGGATGCATGCGGTAATGGATGCCCTTGCCCGGAGCGAAGCGGCCGCTGGTGGTCACGCTGGTTTCAAGGTTGATGATCCGCAGGTCCGGGGCGGCCTCGTCGAGGAGCGCCAGTGCCTCGCCCCACGGCCACTCGGGCGCGACCGGGTGGGGGATCGGGCCGTTGGCCGCTTCGGCCAGGGCGATGTAGTCCCGGGCGTCATGGATGAAGGATTCCCGGAGTTCCGGCGGATTCGGGGTGGGCAGCAACTGGTCGATGCCTCGGCCCGTCATCACGTCGCCGGCGAGGAAGATCGAGATCGAGTCGGAATCCACGGTGCCACCGGCCTCGGAGCTGCTTGCCTGCCTGGAACCAACTCTAGCCCGGGTGTCGCAGGACTGGCATCTTCATGCCGCGCCCGCGGACGAGCCGCCGTTCAGCGGGCGCCACATTGCTGGTAGCGGGCTGGCGGCGGTTTGCGTGGGACGGGGCGGCTTGCGGGCCCGGCTAGGAGAGGTCGTAGCGGTAGGTCCGGGCGAGGCTGCCGTCCCGCGAGGAATGCTCGCCCACGGGGATCCACCCCAGGCGGTCATAGAACGGGGCGGCGCTGCTCTCGCTGAGCATCGCGACCAGCTCCGCCCGCGGGGCGCCGGCGGCCCGGGCTTCCTCGAGGAACCTCTCCACCAGCAGCTGCCCGGCCCCGGAACCGCGGGCGGCGGTGTCCACGGCCACCGCGGTAATGACCGCGACCTGGTCGGACGCCGTCGTTATTGTTTCCGCCGCAGACGCTCCGGAATCAGTGGAATCCGCAGGCTGCGGCCCGCCTGCGCTGGCGTTGCCGAGGATCCGGTTCAGGTAGGCGCGGGCGCGGGTGCGGATGAAGTGCGCGGCCAGGCGAGGACGTGCCGCCAGGGCGACCAGTCCGGCGGAGGCCAGCCTGGTGCGGTGGCTGCGTACCACTTCCTCCACGTGGCGGACCTGGTCCGTGGAGCCGACCAGGAAGCCGATCGGCTCGGCAGCATCGCGACGGGCAGCAGCGCCGTCGGCTGTGGTCCCGTTGGTCGCGGACCCCTTGCCAGCGGACACGTTGGCAGCGGTGTCGGTTGTGCCGGCCGCTCCGTGGCGTTCGGCCACGAGCGCGACGCCGTAGGGGCTGTCCAGGAAACTGCCGTGCCAGCGCCGCACGAACCTCTCGCCCATCTGCGGGAAGAGGCCGTCGGGAACGTAGCGGCACTGCCAGGCGGCCATGACTGCCAGATCCGCCGGCGTGGCCGGACGGATCGTGACGGTCCCGGGATTACCGGAACGAGCTGGATCTTCGGCGGAGGGGAGCAAGGGTCCTTCGGGGTCGGCAGGCGGGCATGCTTCTACGGAGGCGCGCGGGCCTTCCAAGGGGGAGATGCAGGAGGCGCCCGCGGAAAGGGGATCAGAGTCTAGCTGTGTCAGATTCTGCCGCCTTTCGGTGGTTGACGAGTCATACTTGTCAGCCCAGTGTAGGGGACCAGCCTGAGCGGAACCCGGGCGAGTACTCGGGGAAGCGTATTGTTTCACCAAGCTTTGAGCAGGCGCGACTCGCAGCTGTTTACCTGCCGTTCATCATGGCGGCAGAACCAACAGTGACGCGGATCATTGTTCCCGCGTCGAGCCCGCAGGAGTCGCGTCGGCGGCCGAGGAGCAATCCGCCGCATCCGGCCCCTCACCGGCCGCCCCGACGACCCGAAGAAAAAGCGCGGGGCACCGCCACCGGATACCCGCCGTCGGACCCGTCGACCCGGAGCACGCCGAAGTCGTGCCCCCGCGCCAGCCAGTCCTGCCATTCGGCGGCGGAGCGCGGCGTCCCAGGGAAGCGCCATCATGCCTTGATATTTCCATGAATTTCCCGCGCGGTCAGGGGCGCCGGGCCCTACACTTGGACCTGCGGCGCGGACCGCCCGCGCCGGCCTTCGATGGAGCAGGTGAGCACAATGGCCGGACGAGTAGTGCACTTTGAGATTCCCGCCGATGACCAGAACCGGGCGCGGGACTTTTACCAGTCGGCGTTCGACTGGAACATCAGCGAGGTACCGGACATCAACTACCACATGGTCATGACTTCGCCGGTCAATGACCAGGGTATGCCGGCCGAAGCGGGCTCCATCAACGGCGGCATGTTCGCCCGCGAGGGGGACCTGGCCACGCCCGTCATCACGGTCGAGGTGGACGACATCGACGCCACGCTGGAGAAGATCGGCAGCCTGGGCGGCTCCACCGTGCTCGCCAAGCAGGCCGTGATGGACATGGGTTTCGCAGCCTACTTCCGCGACACAGAGGGCAACGTGATGGGCCTCTGGGAGAACAAGAAATAGGGCGGCGCCGAAGTCGTCGGATTCCGTCGCCCGGCCCGGGGCCGTGGCAGAATCGCTGCCATGGACGTGCAGTTGCCGCTGGAATGGCCCCGGACCCCGCCATCGCACGGTTCGGTGGTGCTGCGTCCGTTCCGGGAAGCGGACTCCGCCGTGGTGACCGAGCTGTCGCGCGACCCGTACGTTCCCTTGATCAGCACGGTCCCTGCGGATGCCTCGGAGGAAGAGGGCACGGAGTGGATCCTGCGCCAGAACGGCCGCTTCACGCAGGGGATGGGCTATTCGTTCGCCATCGCCGACGCTGCCTCCGACCAGGCGCTCGGCCAGATCGGGCTGTGGCTGAAGGCGGTTGATACGGGCCGGGCGAAGGCCGGGTATATCGTGGCGCCGTCGGCCCGCGGCCAGGGCGTGGCCGCCGCGGCCCTGACCGCACTGACCAGGTTCGCCTGGACGCTGCCCGTCCTCTACCGCGTCGAGCTGTACATCGAGCCGTGGAACGAGGCCTCCATCCGCACCGCCCTTGCTGCCGGCTACGAGCGCGAGGGCTTGCTCCGCAGCCACCAGGAGATCGGCGGCGAGCGCAAAGACGTGCTGCTTTTCGCCGCCGTGCGTCCGACGGGTTGAGACGGGCCCCGGGCGCGCGGCGGGTCCGTCCTCGGACCGCGGCGCGGCCGGAGGACGGACCGGGGTTCAGCCGCCGAGGTAGCGGAACTTCTCCCACCGGCGCTGGAGCCGCTCGTCCGTGGGAGCAGCCGCCGTGCGGGACAACTCGTACTCGATGGCGGTGGCCATCCGGCGGCAGAAATCCCGGGGCTTGTCGTCCGGGTGCTCGTCCACGATATGGTCCACCAGGCCGACCCGCCGCAGGCCGGCGACGTTGACCTCCTGGGCCGCGGCGATTGAGGGCGCGAACTCCGTGCTGCGGTGCAGGATGGCGCTCGCCCCTTCGGGTGGCAGCGGGGAAAGCCAGGCATGCTGCGCCGCGATGGTCCGGTCCGCCGGGAGGAGGGCCAAGGCCCCGCCGCCGCCGCCCTGGCCCAGCAGCACCGAGACGCTGGGGGACTCGAGCGCGATCAGGTCGAACAGCGAGCGGGCGATCTCGCTGGCCAGCCCGCCCTCCTCGGCTTCCTTCGACAGGTCGGCACCCGGGGTGTCGATGACCGTCAGGAGGGGCAGCTTGAGTTCCTCGGCCAGCCGCATTCCCCGCCTGGCTTCACGCAGCGAACCGGGGCCCATGGCGGGTCCGCCGGCATGCCGCGGCCGGTCGTGTCCGAGGACCACGCAGGACTGGCTGCCGAACCGCGCCAGCGCCAGCAGCAGGCCGGGGTCGTTTTCGCCCTGGCCGGTGCCGTTCAGCGGCAACGCGTCGTCGGCTCCCGCCGCGAGCAGCCAGCGCAGGTCCGGCCGGCGGGGATTGCGGGAGAGTTGAATGGAGGTCCAGGCATCCACGGGCGAGGGCTCGACGTCGACCGTGGCGGGGGCCGGGACGGCTTCGGCCTGCTCCGGCATCAGGATGCGCAACGCCCGGTCGAGGATGCCCGCCAGCTCCTCGGGCGGTACCACCGCGTCGACCAGTCCCTTGTCGAAGAGGTTCTCGGCGACCTGGACGCCCGGCGGGAAGGGCTCTCCGTGCAGGGCCGAGTAGACGCGCGGGCCGAGGAATCCGAGCAGCGCGCCCGGTTCGGCGACGCTCATATGTCCCAGCGAGCCCCACGATGCCATCACGCCGCCGGTAGTCGGGTGGCGCAGGTAGACAAGGTAAGGCAGCCCGGCCTGGCGGTGCCTGCGCACGGCGGCGGTGATCTTGACCATCGCCAGGAACGCCGGGGTGCCTTCCTGCATGCGCGTCCCGCCGGAGGCAGGCCCGGCCAGCAGGGGCAGGGCCTGCGCGGTTGCCCGCTCGACGGCGGCGGTGATGCGTTCGGCCGCGTCCTGGCCGATCGAGCCCGCGAGGAAATTGAACTCCGACGCAATGACGGCGACGCGGCGGCCGCGGATCAGCCCTTCGCCCGTGATGACGGACTCGTCGGTGCCGGACCTGGCGCGGGCCTTGGCCAGATCGTCGAGGTAGCCGGCATCCACCTCCCGCGCGGCGGCGGGGACGTCCCATGAGCGGAACGAGTCCGCATCGAGGACGGCGCCGATGAGTTCCAGTGCGTCCAGGCGGCGGGTCTTGTCCAGAGTGGGCATGTCAGGCGGCCTCGCCCTCGGACTCGGCCCCGGAAACCCAGCGGCGGATGGCCTCGCCGTCGGCGTCCAGCAGCGGCGGCGCCTGGTGCGCGGCCTTGGTTGTTTCGCTCGCGTCGGGAGCGAAGAACCGCAGGGGCGGCCCGGGCAAGGTGACCTTGCCGAGGACGGGATGCTCGACGTCGACAGTCAGGCCCTGGGACCTCACCTGGTCCCAGGCATAGACCTCATCCAGGGTGCGGACCTTGCCGGCGGGAACACCTGCCTCGTTGAGCTTGGCCAGCAGTTCCTCGGCGCCGTAGGCGCTGAACGCCTTCTCGACCTCTGCGATCAGTGCGGACCGGTGGGCCACGCGGCGCGCGTTGGTGGCGAAGTCCTCGCGGGTCGGGTCGATCCCGAAGGCCTGCGCGAAGGCCGTCCAGAGCTTCTCGCTGCCCACGCTGATCTGGACGTGCCCGTCGCCGCACTTAAACAGGCCGTACGGGGCGATAGACGGGTGCTGGTTGCCCTGGGCCCGCGGGGTCTCGCCGGCGACGGTGTGCCGGGTGCCCTGGAAGGCATGCACGCCGACCAATGCTGCCAGGAGCGAGGTTCGGACCACCTGGCCGCGTCCCGTGCGCTCGCGCTCAAGCAGCGCGGCCAGGGCGCCGTACGCCCCGTACATGCCGGACAGCAGGTCGGCGATCGGGACGCCGACGCGCTGCGGGTCGTCGGGACCCGAACCGGTCAGCGACATCAGGCCGGCCTCGCCCTGGAGGATCTGGTCGTAGCCGCTGCGCTGCGACTCCGGACCGTCATGGCCGAAGCCGGTGATGGAAAGGATCACCAGTCCCGGATTCAGTTCGTGCATGCGCTCGGTGCTGAATCCCAGCCGGTCCAGCACCCCGGGGCGGAAATTTTCCAGGACGACGTCGGCGCGCTCGATGAGTGCCGACAGGAGCCGTTTGCCCTCATCCGACTTCAGGTCCAGCGCGATGGATTCCTTGTTCCGGTTGCAGGAGAGGAAATACGTGGCGATCGGATCCTCCGCGGGGCCGACGAACGGCGGCCCCCAGCCGCGGGTGTCGTCGCCCTGGCCCGGATTTTCGACCTTGATCACGCGGGCCCCGAGGTCGGCCATCATCATTCCGGCGTGCGGGCCGGCCAGCGCGCGGCTCAGGTCGACGACGGTGTAACCGGTCAGCGGTCCGGCGGCGGCCGGGACGGCCGGGGCTTCAGTCTCTGGCATCGTTTCAGTGCTCAAAACGGCTCCTTCGGGTTCGATGAATGGGAAGCGTGCGGGCTGGCTACAGCAGGCCGGGAAGGACCAGCGTGGCCCACGCCAGCGGCGGTCCGGCGACCACGACGACGCCGCCGTAGGCCAGGATCTGCTTGTAGAACCGGTCCTTGTCGGTGCCCTCGGGTGCATTGGCCAGCACGAGCGCGCCGTTGGTGGAGAACGGCGAGACGTCGACGATCGTGGAGGCGATCGCCAGGGCGCACACCACGCCGACGGCGCTGATGGCGCCCGAATCCAGGAACGGGATGGCCAGCGGAATGAGGGCGGCCAGGATGGCGGTGGAGGAGGCGAAAGCCGACACCACGGCGCCGATGTAGCAGATCAGCAGGGCAGCGAGCAGCGGGGCACCCAGGTTCGCCACGCCGTCGGACACGTACTCGATGGTGCCTGCCTCCTGCAGGACGCCGACGAAGGTCAGCATGCCGCAGATCAGCAGCACCGTGGACCAGCTGATCTTGTTGACCGCACCCTTCTGCGCCTTCGGCGAGACCAGGGCGAGGAGGACGGCGATCGTGATGGAGACGAAACCGACGTCGACCTTGAAGCCCAGGGCCACGACGGCCAGGGCGATCAGCCCGAGGATGGTCATGATCTGCGGGAACTTCTCGGCCGGAGTGTTCATGGCAGGCATGCCCTCGCCGGCCGGGTCGCGCGGGCCGTAGGTGCCGGAGCCGGAGCCCTTGTAGCTCACGTCGGCGGCGTGCGAACCCACGCTGACCGCCATGCGGGCTTCGGCGACCTGTTCAACGAACTGCCCCACCCGGGAGGAGGACAGCTTGCGCCCGCCGAGGACAAAGAAGAGGACGACGGCGATGGCAAGGTTGAAGACGAGGCTGGTCAGGAACAGGGCCATCGGGCTGCCCGGGAATCCCGCGCCGCTGACCAGGTCGTTGACGATCACGCCGTAGACCGCGATGGGGGAGAAGCTGCCGGCCTGGGCGCCGTGGACCACGAGCATGCCCATCATCAGCGGATTGATCTTGTATTTTGCGGCGAAACTCAGCGCGATCGGTGCCATGATGGCCACGGCGGCGGGGCCAAGTGCGCCAACGGCGGTGATTGCGGCGGTGATGATGAACATGACCCACGGGATCAGGGCCACACGGTTGTCGACCAGCTTGACCGCCTTGCTGATCAGCAGGTTGATGGTGCCGTTGTTCTGCGCGATCGCGAACAGGTAGGTCACGCCGACCAGCGTCAGGAACAGGCCGCCGGGGAAGTTGTCCAGGATGGCATCCGGGTCCATACCCAGGAAGACCGCTCCCAGCAGGAAAGCCCCGACGAAGGCCAGGGCACCCATGTTGATGGGCAGCACCGTGGCCAACAGGAACATCGCCGCGAGGACGATGATGGAGAGAATTGGCGCGGACATCGCACTCCTCCGTGGATTAGGATAGTTGTGAAGTGAATCACTGTCTCAGTGGCCTAGCCTCTAGGAGACTCGCCGTTCTTGTCAAGAGCGCCGGGTAAAGTTCGTCAGAAGGCCTTTGACCCGAAAGGAACTGCAGCGTGGCGGAGAAGAAAGCGGCACGACCGCTGGCGCGGGTTTCGCGCCAGCGGCTCTATGAACAGCTCATGAAGCAGATCCTGGAGTACGTCGAGGACGCCCAGCTCGGTCCGGGTGACCACCTGCCGCCTGAGCGGGAGCTCGCGGACAGCCTCGGCGTTTCCCGCGCGACGCTGGCGCAGGCGCTGGTGGCCCTCGAAGTGCTCGGCGTGATCGACGTCCAGCACGGGACAGGTGCCGTGCTGGTCTACCGGCCCAGCGTGGCCAAGCTCGTCAAGGAGCTGCAGGAGCACCGGAACCGGCTGCCGGAGATCGTGGAGGCCCGCAGCGCCCTGGAGGTCAAGCTGGCCGAGCTGGCCGCGTCGCGCCGGACACCGGCGGACCTTGACGCGATCGATGGCGCCCTGTCCGCCATGGAACAGGAAATTTCGGCGGGAGACCGCGGCGCGCACGGCGATGAGCTGTTCCACCGGGCGGTCACGGAGGCGGCCCATTCGCCGGTGCTGGCCCAGATGATGACGTTCATCGCCGAGATGGTGCTCGAGACCCGGCTGGAATCGCTCGGGCAGCCGGGCCGGCCGGAGCAGTCCCTGGCGTCGCACCGCCGGATCGCCGACGCCATTCGTGCCGGCGAGGCGGACGTGGCGGCCCGCGCCATGCAGGCCCACATCGAACTGGTTTCAGATGTTGCCCTGCTCAAGTAGCCGTCGGCGCCGGCACGATCGACAGCAGAGGCGACAGCGACAGCAAAGACAGCAGCCACCGCAATGACGGGAGACCAGATGGCCGGCGCCGTGCCCCAGCCGACCCTGACCCACTTCGCGTCCGTGACCGTGGAGGTGGGCGAGGCCCTGGACCTCGGCCAGACCATCGACGGCCGGCGCCGCGTGGTTCCGATCCGCGGGGGAAGCGTTGCCGGAAACGGCTGGTCGGGCCGGGTGCTGGACGCCGGCGCCGATTTCCAGCTGTATCCCTCGGCAGACACGGCCTACCTCACGGCCACATATGTGATCGAAACCGGGGACGGCACGCGGCTCTTCGTCGACAACAAGGCGCTCCGGGCAGGGCGTCCCGAGGACCTGGCGCGGATGGTCAGCGGCGGCACCGTTGACCCTTCGCTGGTCTATTTCCGCTGCGCGCCGCGGATCACGGCCGCGATGGACAGCGCGTTCGCCTGGGTCAATTCCCGGCTCTTTATCGGAAGCGGGGTCCGCACGCCGGACTCCGTACGGCTGGAGTTCTTCGCCGTCGACTAGGCCCGTCGGCTTGCGGCGGGCGGTAAGGCCAGACGGAGGCTTAACATGGTCACTATGCCTAGCTCATCCAGTACCTCCGCGGCTGCCCCCGGCGTCGGCCGGCACGCTGGGCCGCAGGCCGAGTTCAAAGCCGGCGAGATCCGTCCCGGCGTGGACTACCGTGGCCGCGAGCTGATGCTGCTGCTGCAGAGTTTCACCACCGAGACGGACCGCTACATCGAGGCGCAGGGCCACAAATTCGGCATGCACCGAACGGACCTGAACGCGCTCACCGCAGTGATCGATGCTCGGCGCGCCGGCCTGCCGATCACGCCCGGTGTGCTGGGGGAGAAGC
The DNA here is from genome assembly GCF_946892675.1 of Arthrobacter sp. Marseille-P9274. Taxonomy (NCBI): domain Bacteria; kingdom Bacillati; phylum Actinomycetota; class Actinomycetes; order Micrococcales; family Micrococcaceae; genus Arthrobacter; species Arthrobacter sp. Marseille-P9274. The sequence continues at coordinate 2,594,594 of NZ_CAMPOV010000001.1, read as the reverse complement.
TGTCGCTCAGTTCGGCCGCCACGACCGCCCTGGTGGACCGGCTGAGCAAGGTTGGGCACATGGTGCGCACCCGCAGCGGCGAGGACCGGCGTCGGGTCCATTTGGACGTGACGGACAGCGCGAGGTCGCGCGGTTCGGAGATTTTCTCGCCGATGGTCGATGAGCTGCTGAAGGTGGTCGCCCGGCACACGCCCGAAGAGGTGGCGCTGCTCTCGGGCTTCATGGAGGAGCTGCGCGACGCGATGGTCACGGCGCGGGAGCGCGCACTGGATCAGTCGGAGAACAGTGCGGGCGAGGCCTCGGCCAGCAGCGGCAGCTGAAGCGCCAGCCACGGGCTGAAGGCCCACGGGGTGGCGTTGACCGCGTGCAGCAATAACGACGGCGATGCCCACTTCCACTCGGCGACTTCCGCCGGGTCCGGGGCCGGGTCGCCGTGCAGGCGGGCCACGTAGACCGGGCAGATTTCGTTCTCCACGGTCCCGGCGGCGTCGGTGGCGCGGTAGCGGAAGTCTGGAAGCGCGAGCCGCAGTTCCGCCACCTCGACGCCCAGCTCCTGCGGGGCGCGGCGCAGCACGGCGTCCGCGGTGTCTTCGCCGGGCCCGGGGTGGCCGCAGAAGGAGTTGGTCCACACACCCGGCCAGGTCTTCTTGGACAGCGCCCGCCGGGTCGCGAGGTATTCGCCGCGCTCGTTGAAGAGGTGGCAGGAGAAGGCCAGATGCAGGGGAGTGGCCGGTCCGTGCACGGTCGCCTTGTCTGCCGTCCCGACCGGCCGGCCGGCCTCGTCGACCAGGACCACTTCTTCTACGCTCTCCAGGCTGCTGTCGTTTCGCACCACGTCATCCTCCCCCATCTCTCGATTGTCGAGAAATAATCATGTTTACTATGAACCATGACGATTCCCATCGCCCGACAGTACCCTCCGGCAGCCGGAGGAATCGAGTTTGATGGGCTCGGGCTCGTAGACGAGACGCTGGACCGTTTCTTCAGCGACGGCAAGGACCGCGCCGCCCGCATGGGGGCCGGCTATGCCGGGCTGTGGCGGGCCCTGCACGCGGCCGCTCAGGGCGGCAAGCGCGTGCGGCCCGCCCTTGTCCTGGCTGCCTACACCGGGCTCGGCGGGCCGGATCCCGCCGCCGCTGCCCCGGTCGCGGCCGCCTTCGAGCTGCTGCATACCGCGCTGGTCCTCCACGACGACGTGATCGACCACGACTTCAAGCGCCGCGGCGTCCCGAACCTGGCCGGGGTCTATCGTGCCCGGGCCGCCGGGCAGGGCACCAGCCTCGAGGAAGCGGCCCACCGCGGCCAGTCCGCCGCCATCATCGCGGGCGACCTGGCCCTGACCGGCGCCTATCGGCTCATCGCCGGCGCCGACCTCGCCGCCGACCTGCGGCTCACGCTGCTGGACGAACTGGACTCGGCGGTGTTCGCCTCGGCCGGCGGCGAGCTGCTGGACGTGGAGTTCTCCGGCTCGCGCGAGCAGCCCTCCCTGCAGGAGGTCCTGCGGATGTCGCGGCTGAAGACCGCGGTCTATTCCTTCGAGGCGCCGCTGCGGGCCGGGGCGCTGATGGCGGGCGCCTCCGCGGACGCGCTCAGGACCGTGGCGACCGCGGGGCGCTGCATCGGCACGGCCTACCAGCTGGTGGACGACCTGCTGGGCATGTTCGGGGACGAGGCCGTGACCGGAAAGTCGAGCACCGGTGACCTGGCCGAGGGCAAATGCACCCCGCTGATCGCCTACGCGCGGCTCTGCCCGGAATGGGAGCAGCTGGCCGAGCTGCTCGGCGGCACGCCCAGCCGGCAGGACGCCGCCCGGGCCCGCCGCCTGCTGGAGCAGTGCGGCGCGCGGGACTACGTCGAGGACCTGGCCGAGTGCTATGCGGCCCGGGCCCGGGCCGCCCTGGCGGAATCCGTCCTGCCGGCGGCGCTGGTGGCCGAACTCGAGGGCGTGCTCGAACGTGCTGTCCAAAGGAGGCGGTAATGGATAACCGGACCCAAGCGGAACTATACGCCGCGGTCGCCCAGGAGGCGTCCGCCGTCGTTATCCGCCGCTACTCGAGTTCTTTCTCGCTGGCCACCCGGTTGCTGGAAAAGCCGGTCCGGCGGGACGTGGAGAGCATCTACGCGCTGGTGCGGATCGCCGATGAAATCGTCGACGGCGCCAGCGCCGGCTGCGGATCGGCGCCGGAGGCCATCCGCGCGTGCCTCGACAAGCTGGAACGGGAGGCGCTGGAGGCGGCGGCCGGCGCGTACAGCTCGAACCTGGTGGTGCACGCCTTCGGGATCACGGCGAAGAGGACCGGGATCGGCGCGGACCTGATCAGGCCGTTCTTCGCCTCCATGCGGGCGGACCTGGAGCGCGCCGCGCACAGCGCCGACAGCTTCGACGAGTACGTGTATGGCTCCGCTGAGGTGGTCGGGCTGATGTGCGTGCGCGCCTTCCTGCAGGGCAAGCCGGCGGACGTGGACCGCCTGGCCAGGCTGGATGCCGGGGCCCGGCGGCTCGGGGCGGCGTTCCAGAAGGTCAACTTCCTGCGCGACCTGGCGGACGACTACCGCGACCTGGGCCGCAGCTACTTTCCCGGGGTGTCCGTCGACGGGTTCACCGAAGCAGACAAGCACGCCGTGCTGGACGGGATCGACGCCGACCTCGCCGCCGCCCGCGCGGTGGTGCCGGAGCTGCCCGCGGGCAGCCGCACCGCCGTCGCCGCCGTCCACGCGCTGTTCGCCGAGCTCTCCGCGCGGCTGCGGCGCACCCCGGCCGGGGACCTGCTGCTCCAGCGGGTCCGCGTGCCGAACCAGGTCAAGCTGCGGCTGATCGCCAAGGCCTGGTACCAGCAGCAGATCCCGGCGGCGCGGCTACCCGTGCACCTTCCGGCCGCACGGCTCCGGCACTTGCCCGCCGCCGCCCTGTTCCGGAGCCACCGGTGAGGCCTCCCGCGGCGCCGCGGTTCGGCAGGTCGGCCAGCGGCGGCGCGGCCGTGGAACCGGGCGGGCGGATCACCGTCATCGGCGGCGGCATCGCCGGCCTGGCCTCGGCGGCGCTGCTGGCCCGCGACGGCTACCGGGTCACCGTCCTGGAGAAGCAGGCCGACGTGGGCGGCCGCGCCGGCAGCTGGGAGCGCGACGGGTTCCGCTTCGATACCGGCCCGTCCTGGTACCTGATGCCGGAGGTCTTCGACCATTTCTTCAGCCTGCTGGGCACCTCCGCCGCCGAGCAGCTGGACCTGAGCGTGCTGGATCCGGGCTACCGGGTGTTCTTCGAAGACGGCAGCCCCGCCGTGGACCTGCGCCGGGAACGCCGGCTGAACGAGGAGCTGTTCGAGCGGCTGGAACCCGGCGCCGGGGCCCGGCTGTCCGCGTACCTCGATTCCGCCGAGGAGACCTACGGCCTGGCCAAGAAGTACTTCCTCTACACATCCTTCGCCTCCTTCCGGCCGCTGCTCACGCAGGAGGTGCTGCGCGGCGCGCCGAAGCTGGGCCGGCTGCTGCTCGAGTCCCTGGACGCCTGGGCCGGCCGCTTCGTCACCGACCCGCGGCTGCGCCAGATCCTCGGCTACCCGGCGGTGTTCCTCGGCTCCGCGCCCAAGCTCGCGCCCAGCATGTACCACCTGATGAGCCACTTGGACCTGGACGACGGCGTGCTCTACCCGCAGGGCGGCTTCACCCGGATCATCGGGACCATCCGCGCGCTCGCCGAGGACCACGGCGTCCGCATCATCACCGGCGCCGAGGTTGACCGGATCCTGACCGAGCGCGCCGGCACCAGGACCCGGGCTTTCGGCGTCAGCTACCGGGACGGCCGCGGCGAGGCGCACGTGCTGGCCGCCGACGCCGTGGTCTCAGCGGCGGACCTGCACCATACCGAAACGACACTGCTGCCGCGCGGGCTGCAGAGCTATCCCGAACGTTACTGGCGCCGCCGCGTGCCCGGCCCGGGCGCCGTGCTCCTGATGCTCGGCGTCGACGGCCGGCTGCCCGAGCTGGCCCACCATTCGCTGATGTTCACCTCGGACTGGGACGCCAACTTCGCCGCAATTTTCGGCAAGCAGGCCCGGGTTCCGGACCCCGCCTCCGTCTACATCTGCCGGCCCAGCGCCACCGACCCGACCGTGGCCCCCGCGGGCCAGGAAAACCTCTTCGTGCTCGTCCCGGTCCCTGCCGACCCCGGGCTGGGCGGCGGCGGTATCGACGGCGGCGGCGACCGGCACGTCGAGGAAGTCGCCGACCGCGTCATCGCCCAGATCTCCCGGTGGGCCGGCATCCCGGACCTCGCCGGCAGGATCCGCGTGCGGCGGACCGTCGGCCCGGCCGACTTCGCCCGCGACTTCAACTCCTGGCGGGGCGGCGTCCTCGGCCCCGCGCACACCCTGCGGCAAAGCGCCTTCCTGCGCGGCAGCAACAGGAGCCGCAAGGTCGACGGCCTCTTCTATGCCGGCGGCAGCACCATTCCCGGCATCGGCCTGCCCATGTGCCTGATCAGCGCGGAGATCCTGCTCAAGCGCGTGCGCGGGGACATAACGACGGCGGCGCTGCCCGAACCGCTGCCGGCCTCCTCGGGCACGGGGCTGCGGTGATGGGCTTGATCTACCTGGCCGCGCTGCTCGTGTCGCTGGCGGGCATGGCCATCCTGGACTGGCGGCTGCGCCTGTTCTTCCGCGCGGCGCCGCTGCGTGCGGGCCTGGTGCTGCTGGCCGGCCTGGCGTTCTTCCTGGCGTGGGACCTGTCCGGCATTGCGCTCGGCATCTTCTACCGCGGGCAGACGGACATCATGACCGGCCTCCTGCTGGCCCCGGAGCTTCCCCTCGAGGAAGCCGTCTTCCTGACCTTCCTCTGCTACCTGACCATGAACCTGTACCTGCTCTTCACCCGCCGGCTGGCCACCGGCTCCTTCCTGCCGGATGCCGCCGGGGAACGGACGCACGAGGGGGCGCGCCCATGACGTACTGGCTGCTCAACGCCGTCTTCCTCGCCGCCGCCGCGGCCGCGGCGCTGGCCGCCGCCCTCGTCAAGGCACGCCGGCCGCGGAAGGCGGGCGCCGCCGTCGTACTCACCCTGCTGGCGCTGTGCGTGCTGACGGCGGTGTTCGACAACATCATGATCGCCGCGGGGCTCTTCGCGTACAGTGCGGAGCACACGTCGGGCTGGCGGATCGGGCTCGCGCCGCTGGAGGACTTTGCCTACGTGCTGGCCGCGGCGCTGCTGCTGCCGGCGCTGTGGACGCTGCTGCCGGCCGGACGGGCAACCGCCGGACGGCCAACCGCCGGGAGGAAGGACGCCCATGGAGAGTGACCTCAAACCCCGTTCGACACTGCGGAACCTGCTGGTCTCCTCGCGGCCGGTCTCGTGGGTCAACACCGCCTACCCGTTTGCGGCCGCCTACCTGCTCGCCGCCGGCGCGGTGGACCTGCCGCTCATCATCGGCACGCTGTTCTTCCTGATCCCGTACAACCTCGCGATGTACGGCATCAACGATGTGTTCGACTACGAGTCGGACGTGCTCAACCCGCGCAAGGGCGGGGCCGAGGGCGCCGTGCTGGACCGCTCGCTGCACCGGACCACGCTGCTGGCCGCCGTGCTCGTGCCGCTGCCGTTCGTGGCGTACCTGCTGGCGGCCGGGACCTGGCTGTCCGCGGCGGTGCTGGCGTTGAGCCTGTTCGCCGTGGTCGCCTACAGCGCGCCCGGGCTCCGGTTCAAGGAGCGGCCATTCGTGGACTCGATGACCTCGAGCTTCCACTTCGTCAGCCCGGCACTGTTCGGGCTGGTGCTCGCCGGCGCGGACTTCAGCGGCGCGCTGTGGGCGGTGCTCGGGGCGTTCTTCCTCTGGGGCATGGCCAGCCAGGCGTTCGGCGCAGTGCAGGACATCAACGCGGACCGGCAGGGCGGGGTCGGGTCCGTGGCCACCGTGCTGGGCGCCGCCGCAACGGTCAAGTACGCGCTCGCCGCCTACGCGCTGGCCGGCGTCCTGATGCTCTTCAGCGGCTGGCCGGGCGCGCTGGGCGCCCTGCTGGCGCTGCCGTACCTCGCGAACATCTGGCCGTTCCGGTCGGTGCCCGACGCGGGCGCGGAGGCCAGCAATGCCGGCTGGAAGCGGTTCCTCTGGCTGAACTACGTGACCGGGTTCTTCGTCACCATGCTGCTGCTCTGGTACGCGGCCGCACGCTGAATGATGTTGCGTGCCATGGACGGGAAGATCAGTCCGTGGAACGGCAGCACGATCCACCAGTACAGCTTGCCGGAGAGCCCGGTGGGGAAGTAGATGGCCCGCTGCCGGTAGGTGGTGCCGGTGCCATCGGGCAGCGCCGAGAGCTCCAGCCAGGCCTGGCCGGGAACCTTCATCTCCGCGTGCAGCCGCAGCACCTTGCCTTCCGGCGAGTCTTCCACGGACTCCACCCTCCACCAGTCCACCGCCTCGCCGACACTGAGCCGGTCCCCGTGCCGGCGGCCGCGGTTGTGCCCGGCCCCGCCGACCAGCTTGTCCAGCACGCCGCGGATCGCCCACGCGGCCGGCCAGGAGTACCAGCCGTTGGCCCCGCCGATCCCTTCGATCACCCGCCAGACTTGTTCAGGAGCCACGTCGGTGCTGCGCGTGCGCTCGTCCACGAACACCGTGCGGCCGGCCCAGTCCGGGTCGCTGGGGAGCGGGTCGGACGGCGGCGCCTGCGACGCATTGGTCCAGCTGGTCTCGACCTCGCCCGTGGCCATCTTGCCCAGCGCCAGCTCCACCGCCTTGCGGTAGCCGGTGAGCCCGCCGTCCGGCTGCGGGATGTAGCCGTCGATGTCGTGTTCGGCGGCCACCGCATCATGCTGCAGCGACTCCACCAGCGGCACCGCCATCGAGTGCGGGATCGGCGTGGTCAGCGCCACCCACCAGCCCGCCAGCTTGGGCGCCGGGACCGGCAGCGAAAAGACCTTGCGCCGCGTCAGCCCGGCCTGGTGCCCGTAGCCGTACATGATGCCGGCGTAGGTCAGCACCTCGCGCGAACCGATGTCGAACGTCCGGTTCAGCCCCTCCGGCAGTGCCGGCGCGTGCACCAGGTAGTGCAGCACGTCCCTGATGGCGATCGGCTCGATCTTCCGCCGCACCCAGCTCGGCGCCGGCATCACCGGCAGGTTTTCGGTCAGGTGCCGGATCATCTCGAAGGACGCGGAGCCCGAGCCGATCACGACGCCGGCCTGGAACACCACCGCGGGCACCTCGCCTTCCAGCAGCACGCGTCCGACGGCGGTCCGCGAGCGCATGTGCCGGGAGAGTTCCACCCCCTCCGGATGCAGTCCGCCGAGGTAGACGATCCGCTTCACCCCGGAGCGCGCGGTGGCGTCGGCCACGGTCCGGGCCATCGCGAGTTCCTTCTGCTCGAACCCGGCGCCCGAGCCCATCGAGTGCACCAGGTAAAAGACGGTCTCCACGCCCTCGCAGGCCTTCGCCGCGGCCTCCGCATCGCCCAGGTCCCCCTCAGCGATTTCCACGTCGTCGTGCCAGGGAACGGCCTTGAGTTTCGATGGCGACCGCACCAGCACGCGGACGGTGTAGCCCGCCTCGAGCAGCCGCGGGACGAGCCGCCCGCCGATGTAGCCGGTGGCCCCCGTGACCAGTACCCGTTGTGTCATGCGGACTGTCTCCTTCGATTGGCGGGAAGTGTGCGGCCGGCGGCAAGGCGGGCCTGCCAGCGCCGCGCCGGCGCCTGCTCCGGCCAGTGTACGGACAACGTGTGGAAGGCACGCCGGAAGCGCAGCACCAGGCTGGACCGGCTGGCGATGGCCCGCGGCGACATGCTGGCCGCCAGCCGTGGGTCGAGCCGGATCCGCCGCAGCGGCCCGAGGTGGAAGCTCAGGCACAGATCGTCATGCAGCCCGGCGTCCGAGCGGTGCACCTCGTCCCGCACCTCCAGCCAGCACGAGCGCCGCAGCGCCATGTTGGAACCGAACAGCGGCGCGTGGCCCAGCGCCGCCCCGGCGGCGAGGTAGTAGGAGCCCAGGTACAAGGCGGAAAGCACGACGGCGGCGGGCCGGGGGAGTGCGTAGAAGCGTCCGTTCCCGGTCACGGCCGCGAGGCCGGGCTCGCGGGAGAACGCGGCGGCGATCCGGCGGGTCCAGTCCGGCGGCAGGACGGAGTCTGCATCGCAGCGCGCGATGATGTGGCCTGCCGCGGCGTCGTAGCCGGCCGACGCCGCGGCCGGAATGCCGGGGGCGGGCTCGGCGACCACGCGGGCGCCGAACCTGCGGGCGACCTCGGCGCTGTTGTCCGTGCAGCCGTTGTCCACCACGATGACCTCGTCCGGCGGCTCCAGCTGGTCGGCGAGTGAGCGCAGGCAGGCCTCCAGCGGTCCCGCGTCGTTAAGGCACGGGATCACCACGGAGACGCCGAAGCCCATCAGCCGGCCCTGCCGCGACGCCCTGCCGTGCCCGGACGCCCGACCTTGTCGTGGGCCGGGGACTTGTCCTCGCGCAGCGCCTGGTACGCCTCGAGCGCCGCCTGCCGGGATTCCTTCACGTCCACGATCGGCTCCGGGTACTCCGGGCTCGCATACTCCGGCACCCAGCGCGAGACGTAGCGGGCCTCGGGATCAAATTTGGCCTGCTGGGTCAGCGGGTTGAAGATCCGGAAGAACGGCGCCGCGTCTGCCCCCGAGCCCGCCACCCACTGCCAGCTCGCCGGGTTGTTCGCCGCGTCGGCGTCCACGAGGGTGTCCCAGAACCACTGCTCGCCGACCCGCCAGTCGATGCCGAGGTTCTTGACCAGGAAACTGGCCGAGACCATCCGCACCCGGTTGTGCATCCAGCCGGTAGTCCAGAGCTCACGCTGGCCGGCGTCCACCAGCGGCACACCGGTCCTGCCCCGCTGCCAGGCGCGGACCCGTGCGGCAGGCGAGGGACCGCCGTCGTTCGCATCCCGGGCGCTAGGCGAGGGACCGCCGTCGTTCCCGGTCCGCCTGCGGCCCGGACGCTCCCACGGAAAGGCATCGAATTCCGGACGCAGGTTCCGCTCCGCCAGCAGCGGCTGGTGGTAGAGCTGGTGCCAGCAGAACTCCCGCCAGCCGAGCTCGCCGAGGTAGGTACGGACGGCCTCGCCACGCCTGGCGCCGCGCCGGGCGGCGACCGCGTGCCCGACCTGGAACGGGCTCAGATGGCCCCAGCGGAGGTAGGGGGAGAGGCGGCTCGTGCCGCGCACGGCCGGGCGGTCGCGGCCCTGCGGGTAGTCCGCCAGCGCCCCGTCGACGAAGTCCTCCAGCAGTTCGTGGCCGGCCGCGGCGCCCGGGGTCCAGGCCTCCTGCAGGCCGCCGGCCCAGTCCGGACGGTGTGGCAGCAGCTCCCAGCCGTCCAGCTCCTCGGACTCCGGGAGCCGGCCGCGGAAGCGCTGCGTTGGTTCCGGCGCATCCAGCGGACTGCGGAAGTCCAGCTCCGAAACGGTCTTCCAGAACGGCGTGAACACCTTATACGGCGTGCTTTGGCCGGTCTGGATCCGCCAAGGTTCGTGCAGCAGCGAGGCCTGGAAACTCTCCGCGTGGCGGCCGGCCTCCTCCGCCTTCGCCTTGATCTCGGCATCGACCTGGCGCTCTGGCCCACCGTAGCGCCGGTTCCAGTACACGGCCTCCGCGTCCAAGGCGTCCGCGACCTCGGCCACGATGCCGGCGGCGGCGCCGCGGCGCAGCAGCAGCGGGATGCCGAGGGCGTCCAGTTCGCCGCGCAGGTCTTCCAGCGCGTGGTGCAGCCACCAGCGGGCGGCGCCGCCGAGCGGGCGGACCCCGTCGCTCTCCTCGTCCAGGACGTACAGCGCCACCGCGGCGGAGTCCGCGACCGCGGCCAGCAGCGCCGGATTGTCCCGGACCCGCAGGTCGTCGCGGAACCACACCAGCGACGTCGCCATGGGATGCCCCTTCCTGGTGTCCCGCAGATCCGGCCGTGCCTGGCCGCGGGAAGAACAGTGGCCTTATCTCTCGATTATCGAAATGGTTATGATCGAGTCAAGCACACCGGGCAACGGGCCGCCAACCGAGGAGGAACCATGGAGACCACAACACGGGGCGGGACCGGGTTGGCGATCCCGGTGCTGGTGCTGGTCAGCGGGATCGTTGCGACCATCGGCGCCTTCCTGGGCAGCGGGGCGCTGGGCGGGACGCCGATCCAGTTCGCCGCCGGCGGCTGGCTGAACGAGGATTCCACCCCGCTCGCGCCGGCCAAGGGCGCCTTCCGGATCTGGTCGCTCATCTATCTGGGCCTGCTGGCCTACTCGGTCTGGCAGTTGCTGCCCGCCCAGCGCCGGTCCGCGCGGCAGCAGGGCCTGCGGCCGTGGGCAGCCGCGGCCATGTTGCTGAACGCCGCGTGGATCTGGGTGGTGCAGGCCGGCTGGCTGGGGTTGAGCCTGGCGGTGATCGTGGTGCTGCTGGCGGTGCTGGCCCGGATTTTCGTGCTGCTGGTCCGCGTCCGCCCGGAGGGAACGGCGGACGCGATCATTACCGATGGAACCTTCGGGCTCTACTTCGGCTGGGTCACCATTGCCATCGTCGCCAACACCTCCGCCGTCCTGGGGGCCGCGGGCTTCGACGGCTTCGGCATGCCGGTGGCTCTTGCGACCGCAGTGCTGGTGGCCGCCGCCGTCGTCGGCGTGGCCACGGCCTGGCGCAGCGGCGGACGGCTGGCTCCCGTGCTGGCCCTGTCCTGGGGGCTGGCCTGGATCAGCGTGGGCCGGCTGGACGGCGGACTGGTCTCGCCCGGGACCGCGGTGGCCGCCGGAATCTGCGCCGCCGTGGTCCTCATTGCGGGGGTTGTCCTCAGGCTGCTCCGCGGGCGGCGGACCCTGCCGGCGTAGCGGACCTCAGCTGTCACATGGACCCGGTTCCCGCCGTGGCGTTGCTTCGTCCACGGGCGCAGCGGGCTCAGCCGTCGCGCGGGCCTTTCCGGGGCGCCGCCTCGTCTTCCTGCCCCGGTTCGTGCTGCGGCCTCGCCTCGTGGTGGCGGCGCCCGTGGGTCCGGCGCGCTTCTTTCATCTCCGCCTCGAACAGGTGGCGGCGGCCCCCGGCCAGCTCATCCCGCGCGAGCGATTCCAGCTCCTTGAAGGCGGCGTAGTAGCCGTCGTCGTAATCCTCCACGATCTGGAAGGTCCACCGGCCCTCGATCACGTTGCGCCCCACAAGCTCCGTCTCGATCCGGTCGGCCAGGTCCGAATGTCCCGCCTTCCGGAGCAGTTCGGCGGCCTCGCCCAGGTCGAGGTCCGCCTTGCCGGTCAGCCGGTGGAAGCCATACAGGTAACCGCGCGCGTGCTCGACGACCTCGAGCGCCTCGGACAGTTTGCCGAGCGCTTCCACGGTCGCGTCGTCCAGTCCGGCCGGCCGCTGGTGCGCCGCGTCAGGCCCGTCGGGTAATCCATCCGTCATGCTCCGCAATCTAGCATCGGGTGGGCCGGTACGGAGGGAAACCGTGGCGATCCGACGGCGGCGTAGGTTTCGCGCTGAGCGGACTGTCTGAGGTTCGAATGGACTTCCCTAAGCATGCTGATTACGTTGGGGAACATAACGCGCCGAGAAGCGGCAGCGCCAAGTAAGGAGGTTTTTGATGGCCGGGAAGAACGGATCGAAGGCAGGCTTTACGGTACCGGGTCTGAAGCTGGAGGACGGCTACAAGGTCGGTGAGACGCTGCAAATGCGGCTGCATGCCCTGAACGATCTGCAGTTGACCCTCAAGCACGCCCACTGGAACGTCGTGGGCCGGGACTTCATCGGCGTCCACGAGATGTTGGACCCCCAGATCGAGCAGGTCCGCGCCATGATCGATGCGGTGGCCGAGCGCATGGCCACCATGGGCGTCTCGCCCAACGGCCTCCCCGGCGCACTAGTCAGCGAGCGCACTTGGGACGACTACTCGATCGGTCGCGCCGGCACTGCCGAGCACCTGGCCGCGCTGAACCTGGTCTACAACGGCGTCGTCGAGGACCACCGCAAGGCGATCGAGGAAGTCGGGGACATCGATCCGATCACCGAAGACCTGCTGATCGGCCAGACCGCCGAACTGGAGCTGTTCCAGTGGTTCATCCGCGCGCACCTCGAAAACGCCGAGGGCCGGCTGGAGTCGGAAGGCGCCAGGACGGAAAAGGACGCCGCCGGCAAGACGGAGAAGGGCAGCAAGTCCGATAAGTCCGGCAAGTCCAAGTAGTACTGTCCTGAAGTCCTCGGAGGGACAAGTGCAACACGCCTTCGGGGCCCGGCCCGCCGCCCAGCATGCCTGGGGCGCGGCCGGGCCCCTGCTCGCTGCCGCCGCCGAATGCTCCGGCGACCCGAAGCCTGTGCTCGAAGTGCTGCGCGGCAATCGACTGCCGGTGCCGCTGCCGGGAACCGGAGAGACCCTGGCACTGTGGGAGCTGTTGGCAGCGCTGGGGGCCGTGGACCTCGCGGCCGCCAGGGCCCTTGAGCCGCACCTGGACGCCGCCGCCATCCTCGACCAGGCCGGCGAGACCCTGCCGTCCGGAACGACGTGGGGCGTATTCGCCGCGGAGTCGGCCACTGAACGGCTGGAGGCAACGAACGACGGCGGGGCGCAGGGTTGGGTGCTGACCGGCACAAAACCGTGGTGCTCCCTTGCGGGGGAGCTGGACGCCGCCGTCGTCACCGCCCACGTGCCCGGCGGTCGCCGCGCCTTCGCCGTGGACCTGCGGCAGGAGGGCGTGCGGCCGGTCGAAACCGCGTGGACCAGCCCTGGCCTGCAGCAACTCCCCAGCGGCCCCGTGCGGTTCGAGCGGGCCGCGGCCCGACCGGTCGGCGGCACCGACTGGTACCTCACAAGGCCGGGCTTTGCCTGGGGCGGGATCGGCGTGGCCGCCTGCTGGTTCGGCGGCGCCGTCGGGCTGTTCCGGACCCTCGAAGCCGCCTCCCGCCGCCGCGAACCTGACCAGCTGGCGCTCGCGTGGCTGGGTGAGGCCGACCGGCTGCTGGCCGCCGGAGCCGCGGCGCTCGAGGCCGCCGCAGGCCTCGTGGACCGGGACCGCGCCGGGGCCGCCGAAGCCCACCGCGTCCGGGGGCAGATCGCCGGGCTCTGCACCCGCATGATCGGCATCTGCGGACAGGCCCTCGGCCCCGGCCCGCTCGCCTTTGACGAGGACCACGCCCGCCGCGTCGCCGACCTCACGCTCTACATCCGCCAGCATCACGCCGCCCGCGACGACGCCGCCCTGGGCCGCCTGGTCCTGGCGGAGGACGGATCCCCATGGTGACCTTTTCGCATCTGGACGCCGGTACGCCCGAGCAGAGCTGGCGGGATGCCGGCGTCGAGGCCCTGCCCGCGTTGGATCCGCACGCGCTCCCGGGCCGCGGCGGCCTGCTGGTCGTCGTCGCCGCGCATCCGGATGACGAATCCCTCGGGGCCGCGGGTCTCGTGCATCGAGCCCTGCGTGCCGGCGCGGACGTGGCCGTCCTCCTGTGCACGGCCGGCGAGGCATCCCACCCTGAATCCCCGTCGACCACCCCCGACCAGCTGGCGGCGCTGCGGCTCGCCGAATTCGGGCGGGCCATGGACACACTGTCGGCGGCAGCCCGGAACACCGCCGGCACGGCTGCTATCTCCAACGCCTCCGCGGGGAACGCTTCCACAGGGAACGCCGCCGGGAACGCCTCCGCCGGGAACGCCGCCGGTCCGGGGACCCTGACCTGGCGGTACCTGGGCCTGCCGGACAGCGGCATCGCCCAGCGGACCGCGGACCTGGACGACGCCTTGGCGGAGCTCCTCGCCGTCGGCCGCCACGCCGTCATCGTTTCCACCTACCGCGACGACGGGCACACGGACCACGAGGCCGTCGGCCGCGCGGCTGCCCGCGCGGCCCGCAAAGCCGGAGCCGGGCTGCTGGAATTCCCCATCTGGTACTGGCACTGGTCCGAGCCCGGGCACGAGGAGTGGCGCAACTGGTCCGCCGTTCCGCTGGACTCCGCCGCGCTGGATGCCAAGCAGCAGGCCCTCGCCGCGCACGAGTCCCAGACCGGACCGCTGTCACCGCAGCCGGGCGACGAAGCCCTGTTGAGCCCCGGCTTCCTTTCCTACTTTGACCGCGGCGTCGAGGTCTTCCGCTGGACACCGCCGCCGCGCGGGGCCGGCACGGCCGCCAAGGACTTCGATTCGCTCTACCGCCGCAAGGCGGACCCGTGGTCGTACCTCTCCAGCTGGTATGAGCAGCGCAAGCGGGCGGTGACCATGGCCGCCCTGCCCCGCGAACGCTACCGGCACGCCTTCGAAGCCGGCTGCTCGCTGGGCCTGCTCACCGAGGAGCTGGCCGCCCGCTGCGGCCGGGTGACCGCCGTGGACGCCAGCGAGGTCGCCCTGCAGCGCGCCAGTGAACGACTCGCCGGCAGCACGCAGGTGGAGCTGCTGCGTGCCGACCTTCCGGACGGGTGGCCGGGCGCCGCCAGGGACCTGGACCTCGTGGTGGTCTCGGAGATCGGCTACTTCCTCCAAGCCGCCGAACTGCGTGGGCTCCTGGAACGCGCCAAACGGGCGCTGGTGCCGGGCGGCCACCTGGTGCTCTGCCACTGGCTGAACCCCATCATGGGCTGGGAACTCGACGGCGAGACGGTCCATGCCATGGCCCGCGCCACGACCGGCTGGGACGTGGTGGTCGAGCACCGGGAACGCGACTTCCTGCTGGAAGTCCTGCAGGCGCCGGAGCAGGCCAATGGCTGAGCTCGCCGGCGTCCTGCCGGGAACGACGCCGGAATCCTGGCCCGGGCGCATCGCGTCACCCGAGCCTTTCGGGCCGGTGCCGGTCGGGCAGGTCCTCGTGGTGGTCCCGGTCCGGAACGAGGAGGCACTCCTCGGAGCCTGCATCGATTACATTCGGGCGGCGATGGACCGGCTGGCGGAAGCCCGCCCCGGTTGCTCCGCCGCGCTGACCCTCGTGCTGGACAGCTGCACCGACACGTCCGGCAGGATAGCCGCCGCGGCGGCAGCGCGGGACCCGCGCATTCGGATCCTCGATGCGCAGTTCGGGTCGGTCGGCGCGGCCCGGGCTGCCGGAGCCGCCGCCGCCCTGGACACCGCGCTCGGGGGAGGACCCGTGCTGGACACCGCGCTCGGGGGAGGACCCGTGCTGGACACCGCGCTCGGGGGAGGACCCGTGCTGGACAGCGCCCTCGGGGGAGGACCCGTCGCCCTCGGGGGAGAGCCTGCCGTCCTCGGCGGAGGAACCACGGCTCCCGAGGCAGCGTGGATTGCCTGCACCGACGCGGACACCCGCGTCCCCGGGCACTGGCTCAGCGTCCAGGCGACGCTGGCGGACGCGGGAGCCGACGCCGTCCTGGGCACCGTGGAACCTGATCCGGACGAGTTGGATGCGGTCCGGCTGGGCAGCTGGCGCCGGCGGTACACCCAGCAGGACCGGCACAGCCGCATCCACGGAGCCAACCTGGGCGTCCGGGCCTCGGCCTACCTCGCCGCCGGCGGCTTCGAGAGCGTGTCCGAGCACGAGGACGTCCGGCTGGTGGCCAGGCTGCGGGCCGCTGGCGCCGCCGTGCGCAGTTGCCCGGGGCTGACGACGGTCACCTCGGGGCGGCTTCAGGGCCGCACCCCGGCGGGCTTCGCCGGCTACTTGGCCGGCCTGTAAGCGCTGGCCGCGTCACCGGCTCTTCGGCACCAGGGCAGGCTGCGCGCGAAGGCCGGGCCCGGCCCTCCCGCGTTTCAGTCCTGCCTGCTGCTACGCGCGGCGGCCGCCGAAGATCGCGGCGAGCACCGCCGTCGCTCCCGTGACGGTGTAGACGGACGGCCACGCGCCGATCTTCTTGGCCAGCGGATGGGACAGCCCGAAGGCGGCCAGATACGCGGCGGTCAGCGCCGAGGCGGTGGCGGTTCCGGCGTCGCGCTTCCACAGGGTGAAGGCGGCGGCTCCGGCGGCGGCGAGGACGGCCCCGCCCAGCGGCCGGTTCTTCGTGGCGCGCGCGGTCTGGAATCCGCCGATCAGCCCCGCGCTTGTGATCAGCGGGGTCAGCAGTGAACTCATCTGTTCTCCTTGGTCGCAGGTACTCCCAGCCTACTGCCGGGCATAGACTTCCCCTACCGATAAAAACTCCTAGAGGAGCCAGGATGGCCACCATCAAGAGGCTTGCGGCGGATCTCAGGCTGGAGGATCTGGGCCGTCCGGTGAGCATAGTTGGCTTTAACGATGACGAACACGCCGGGGTGCTCGCCGGCTACATCGTCCGCCGCACCAAGAAAACCGTGGACATCCACCTGCAGGACATTCCCGAGGCCGTCTCGGTTCCGCATGACCGTCCGGTGAAGATCCTGCGCCGGGCCACCGCTCTCCAGCCCGTGCGTAGGTAGTACGACGCCGGTCGGTTGCCTTTCCGGGCGGGCGGCGTGGGCGCTGGCGGGAGGCCCGGGGATCGCGGCCGCCGCCGGCGAGCGTCAGGCCAGGGCGCTCAGCCTCGTCTTCCTGCGGCCGAACACGGCGTAGTCCAAGGACCAGCGTCCCGGGCCGGCCAGCGCGATTGTCAGGGCGGCGGCCGCCAGGATCAGCACCAGCTCGTAGCCGTTTTCGTTGACGAAGAAGCCGTTCGGTGCGTGGACGAGGACCAAGGCGCCGATCATCTCCACGGCCAGCAGGGCCGCGATGGGGCGCGACAGGAAGCCGAGGATCAGCAGGACGCCGCCGACCAGTTCGAGAACTATGACGAGGACGGCAAAGACCTCGGCATTCGGTACGCCCATTTGGCCGAACCCGGCCTGCATCCCGGCGATGCCGATGTCGTTGTACTTCTGCCAGCCGTGCACGGCAAAGATGAAGCCGAGGACAACCCGCAGGATTGCGAGGCCCAGGGTGGCCATTGCTGCATTTCTCATGGGAGTTCACCATTTCGCGGGGGAATAGGGGCCGCTTTGGACAACAGGTCGGGCGATTGGGTCCGCAAGGGTGGTGCTATAAGAAGTGTGGCCGCCAATGACGGACGTGTCGAGGCCGGGCACGCGGCATGGCCGGCTCGTCAGCCGATGAAGCGGTTCCGTCCCGACAGCACGGCGGTCACGCAGAGCACCAGCATGAGTCCCGCCCCGGCCAGCAGCGGCAGGGTCCAGCCCCCGCTCGCGTCGTGCAGCGCGCCGAAGGCCACCGGCCCGACGGCGGCAATGCCATAGCCGACGGACTGTGCCATGCCGGAAAGCTCGGCCGCCTGTCCGTGGTGCTCGGTGCGCAGGCTGAACAGCGACAGCCCGATCACGATGAGGCTGCCGCACCCGGCCGCGCCGACCACCACCCAGAGCAGGGACAGCTGAGGGGCGAGGGCCAGGCCTGTGTAGGCACAGAACGCCAGGAGGCTGCTGGCCAGCGCCACAGGCCGCTGGTCCGACGTCCGGTGCAGCACCGCGCCGGCGGTCAGGCTGGCGCCCACACCCACCAGCAGCCACACCGACGTGTGCAGTCCGGACGTGATCGCCGAAAGACCCTGGTCATGTTCGATCGCGGGCAGCCAGGTGATCATCACGAAGAATGCCAGCGACTGCAGCCCCATAAAGAGTGTGACCTGCCAGCCCAGCGCGGACTTCCACGGCGAGCGGTAGGGCACCGCCCGGCCCCCGCCGTCGTTGGTTCCCGCGCTCCGCGCGCGCAGGTGCGGCAGCAGGACCGCCAGCGCGATCAGCGCCAGCCCCGCCCACACGCCCAGCGCTAGCCGCCACCCGTAGGGCGAGGCCTGCGCTATGAGTACGACGACGGCGGCCCCCGCCGCGGAGACCGCGCCCTGGATCGCGGTGTAGACCCCGGTCACTTGGCTCACGCGCGAGGGCAGGTCCCGTTTGACCTGCGAGGGCAGCAGGACATTCAGGAACGCAATGCCGGTTCCGATCAGCACGGTGCCGGTCCAGACCGCCGCCTCCACCGGAACCGAGCGGGTGAGAATGCCGACCAGAAGGAGCAGCAGCGAGACCCACAGGGCGCGGTCCAGGCCCAGCCGGCGGGCGACCCCGGGCGCCACCGGCGAGAAGACGGCGAAACAGATCAGCGGCAGCCCGGTCAGCAGTCCCGCCGTGCTCGCGGACCAGCCAAACTCGCTGCTGATGTCGGTAAGCACCGGGCCCACGCTGACGAACGCCACCCGGAGGTTGACCGCGATGAGCACGATCCCCACGAAGACAAAACCGAGCCGCGCCGTCCGCACCGTTTTCGTCTGCTCCGACACCGCCATCCTCCAGCCTCCGTCCGCAGTATGCCGAGATTGCGGCATAGATCACACCATTCTGGCACGCTCCGGCAACCGCCCAAGGCAGGTACCAATCCACGGGCACGTTAGGCTGTGCCTGTGGACACGAACGAGATTCTGCTGCAGCGCCGCGGCCGCGTCGGGCACATCCTCCTGAACCGGCCCAAAGCGATCAACGCCCTCAACGACGCCATGATCACGGCTATTACGGCGGCGCTTGGAGACTGGGAAACGGACGACGGCGTCGCCACGGTCCTCATCTCGGGTGCGGGGGAGAGGGGCCTCTGCGCGGGCGGCGACATCGTCGCCATCTACAAGCACGTGCAGGCCGGCGCGTCCAAGGAGATCTTCTGGGAGGACGAGTACCGGATGAACTCGTACATCTCCCGCTATCCCAAGCCCGTCGTGTCACTGATGGATGGCGTGGTGCTCGGCGGCGGCATCGGCGTCTCCGCGCACGCCTCGCACCGGGTGGTCACCGAGCGGTCCACGGTCGGCATGCCGGAGACCCGGATCGGTTTCATCCCCGACGTCGGCGGCTGCTTCCTCTACTCGCGCGCGCCGGGCGAACTCGGAACCCACCTCGCCCTCACCGCAGGCACCGGCAACGGAGCCGATGCCATCAAGCTGGGCCTGGCCGACTTCTACGTGGATAGCGCAGACCTGCCGGCCCTGGCGGAGGCGCTCGCCGAAGCCCCCGCGGACGAAGCCATTGCCCGCTTCGCCCACACGGAGGTCCCGCCGTCGGACCTGGCCAGGGACCGCCGCTGGATCGATGACTGCTACCAGTACGACGACGCGGAACAGATCCTCGAGGCACTGCAGTCCAGTGCCGAACCCAAGGCGCGGGAGGCCGCCGTCGAACTCGCCGCGAAATCGCCCACCTCGGTGAAGCTCACGCTCGAAGCCCTCCGCCGCGCCCGCGGCATGGCCACGCTCGAGGAGGTGCTGGACCAGGACTACCGGCTCGGCATCCGCCTGCTGCATGCGCCCGACTTCGCCGAAGGCGTGCGTGCGCAGGTCATCGACAAGGACCGCAACCCGCGCTGGAATCCCGCCACCTTGGCCGACGTGGACCGCGCTACCGTCGAGTCCTACTTCGCCGACCTCGGCGAAGACGAACTCGGACTGAGCGAGGCAGCGGTGGCCGTCGGGGAAACGGGCCTGGGCTAGGCCGCCGGGGCGGTCGGGTAACCGGGATGCGCCCCCCTAACCGGGGGCGTCGGGTGACCGGGAAGCGGCCATACTGCGTGCCACTTGGGCGAACGCGGGGATGATCACATGGAGCAATAGCCAAAGAAACCGCCGTCGTTATCAAAACGTGATCTAGGATGGTTGATGGCCGGGGCTCAGCCTGGCTGTCGACAACGAACGGAGCAGCAATGTCCATCCGTAGCGTGATGACTCGAGCCATCGCCGCCACCACCCTGGCTACCTGCCTCGCCGCCGCGGGAGTGACCGCGGCCAACGCGGCCGGAATGACCTACGTGTACTGGGAGCCCAGCTACGTGCACTGCAAGGTCAAGCAGTGGTCCGTGCTCAACCAGTCCGACACCGCGCTGGTCCGCGACTGCACCGAGTCGGACGGCCAGTGGTACTTCACGACCGACGAATAACCGACGAGTAACCGGCGCCGTATCCATGCGGCTGCTCCGCGAGGATTGAGCAAGGAGACCCCTCGGGACTCAGCTCGCCAAGGCTCGCTACCGTTCCAGGTACGCAGCCAGATTGGCCAGCGACGAGGCCAGCCCGGCCGCATGGTCCTCGGCCGAAATTCCGGCAGGGACATCCTCGGCGCGGATCTCCACCCGTGTTCCGGAGTCGGCTGCTGAAACCTCCCACGTCATCGTCATGGTCCCGGCGTAGGCCGGATCATCCGACACGAAGTCGACGGCCTGCACCATGCGGACGCCCGGAACGATCTCGACGAAGCGGGCTTCGACGATGTCCGTGTCGCTCGTGGCCTTGCCCGCCGCCGTCGACCCGTCCGCATACGTGAGGACCAGCCGGTAGGAGCCGCCCGGCCGGGCATCGTACCGCTCGAACCTGCCGGTCATGCCCTCCGGCGGCAGCCACGCCGCGAGCGACTCCGGGTCGGTGAGCGCGGCGAAGACCCGCGCCGGTGGAGCCGCAATAACCTGTGAGGCGCTGTCCGTCCGTGCCATGGCTCCATGCTAGGTTCCGGCGGGGGCGGACGGAACCGCTGAGGTCCGGCGGCCCAGACCATACCGGCCCACGGCGGCGGGAAACACCGCGCCAAACGGCCGAGTTGCCGGCCGCGGCAGTTCTGCTACTCTTGCCATATCCACGGGCCTCCCGGTCTAGTCTCTGACCGGTTGTAGATAACGGGTGGACACCTATTTGTTCCTGACGAACCCAGGGAGTTCTGCATGCATTTAACGCCCCGTGAGCAAGAGAAACTCATGATTGTGGTCGCGGCCGACCTGGCCCGCAGACGCCAGCAGCGCGGCCTGAGACTGAACCACCCCGAGGCAGTCGCCTTGATCACCTACGAACTGATCGAGGGCGCCCGGGACGGCCGGACCGTGGCAGACCTGATGAGCTACGGCGCCACCATCCTCGGCCGTGGCGACGTGATGGACGGCGTGGCCGAAATGATCGCCGACGTGCAGGTCGAGGCCACATTCCCCGACGGCACCAAGCTAGTCACCGTCCACAACCCGATCCGCTGAGGAGGCGCACCAATGAAACCGGGAGAGTACATCCTCCGCGAGGAACCCGTGGTCTGCAACGAGGGCGCCGAAACCAGGATCATGAACGTGATCAACCGGGGCGACCGGCCCATCCAGGTCGGATCCCACTACCACTTCGCCGAGGTCAATCCGGCGCTGGACATGGACCGCGTGGCAGCCCGCGGCTTCCGCCTGGACATCCCCGCCGGCACGGCCGTGAGGTTCGAACCGGGCGACGCGCGAAGCGTGCATCTGGTGGAGATTTCCGGAAGCCGGGAGGTCCACGGCTTCCAGGACCGGGTCAACGGGGCACTGGGCGACAGCGTTCCGGCGGTCTACACCGAGGCCATCGGCGGCACCGCCGGCATCGACGCCGAGAACGAGCCGGAGGTCGCCGCGGAGTACGACATCGACCTGCCCAATGTTGGCAAGGTGAGGGAGGGCTTCCTCCCCACCTTCGGCAGCGACCCCGTGGATGCGTCACGCGGCTCCCAATCGGAGGACGACGGTGACAGTGGGGAGGCCGACGGCGATACATCCGACGGCGGCGGCCCGGCAGGGACCTCCGGCGACAGCGGGGAGGAGCAGCGATGAGCTTCGAAATGAGCCGCAGGCACTACGCCGAAATGTACGGGCCGACCACCGGCGACGCCATTCGGCTGGCCGACACCGAGCTGCTGCTGGAGATCGAACACGACTTCACCCGCTACGGCGAGGAAGCGGTCTTCGGCGGCGGCAAGGTGATCCGGGACGGCATGGGCCAGAACGGCCGGCTGACCCGGGACCAGGATATTCCGGACACCGTCATCACAAACGTGGTGGTGCTGGACTACACCGGCATCTACAAGGCCGACGTCGCCCTGCGCGACGGGCACATCTTCAAGATCGGCAAGGCCGGCAATCCGGACATTTCCGACGGCGTCGACATCACCATCGGCGTATCCACCGACGTGATCGCCGGGGAACACAAGATCCTCACCGCCGGCGGCATCGACACCCATATCCACTTCGTCAGCCCCGACCAGGTGCCGGTGGCACTGGCCAACGGCATCACCACGCTGATCGGCGGCGGGACCGGGCCGAGCGAAGGGAGCAAGGCGACCACCGTGACGCCCGGCTCCTGGCACATCGGCCGGATGCTGCAGGCAGTCGACGACCTTCCGATCAACATCGGTCTCTTCGGCAAGGGCCACGCCAGCGCGCGCGGGCCGCTGGCGGAGCAGATCCGGGCCGGGGCCATCGGCCTGAAGGTCCACGAGGACTGGGGAGCCACGGCCTCCTCGATCGACATGTCGCTGCGGATCGCCGACGAGTTCGACGTGCAGGTGGCAATCCACACGGACACCCTCAACGAATGCGGCTTCGTGGAGGACACCATCCGTGCCATCGGCGGCCGGCTCATCCACACCTTCCACACCGAGGGCGCCGGCGGCGGCCACGCCCCGGACATCATCAAGATGGCCGGGCTGCCCAACGTCCTGCCGGCGTCGACCAATCCCACGCTGCCGTACACCCGCAACACGGTCGACGAGCATCTGGACATGCTCATGGTCTGCCACCACCTGAACCCGGACATCCCCGAGGACGTCGCGTTCGCCGATTCGCGCATCCGCAAGGAAACCATCGCTGCCGAAGACGTGCTGCACGACCTCGGCGTCTTCTCCATCACCAGCTCCGACGCCCAGGCCATGGGCAGGGTCGGCGAGACCATCCTCCGCACCTGGCAGGTGGCCGATTCGATGAAGCGCCAGCGCGGCAAGTTCGAGCAGGATCCCGAACACGGGGACAACTTCCGGCTCAAGCGCTACGTCGCGAAGTACACGATCAATCCGGCGCTCGCGCACGGCATCGCGGACTCGGTCGGCAGCATCGAAGTCGGCAAGTTCGCCGACCTGGTGCTCTGGGACCCGGCGTTCTTCGGGGTCAAGCCGGAAATGGTCATCAAGGGCGGGCAGATCGTCCAGTCCATCATGGGCGACGCCAACGCCTCCATCCCGACGCCGCAGCCGCGCACGCTCCGGCCCAACTTCGGAGCCCTGGGCCGGGCGGTGCACTTGTCCTCGATTACCTTCCTGCCGCAGATCGCCATCGACGAAGGCATCCCGGAACGGCTCCAGCTGCGCCGCACTATTCGCGCCGCCAAGGGGATCCGGAACCTGACCAAGGCGGACCTGAAATACAACGGGGAGACCCCGGACATCCAGGTGGACCCCGAAACCTACACCGTCACGGTCGACGGCGAGGTCGCCACCTGCGAACCTTCCACCGTGCTTCCCATGGCCCAGCGGTACTTCTTGTTCTAGGCGGTCCCCGGTCCGGTCGGCATCCCCGCCCCGGACGAGCCTGTGCGCTTTCCCATATGAACCGAATTTTTACCCGAAAGGACGTAGCCAATGATTATTGAGCGCGTCATCGCCAACCGGCACGATCTTCCGGAAACGGAACTGGCCGGCCTGCACGAAGAGAAGGTGGCGCTGCCCAGCAGCGAACTGGTCAAACGGATCCAGCGCGTGACCACCGACCATGGCCGCGAAATCGGCATCCGGCTGGCCTCGCCGGGGGACCTGCGCGACGGCGACATCCTGTTCCGCGACGAGTCGAACGTGATCGTCATCAGCGTCCTGCCCTCGGACGTCCTGGTCATCGCCCCGCGCACCATCCCGGAGATGGGCACGGTGGCCCACAGCCTGGGCAACCGCCACCTGCAGGCGCAGTTTTTCGACGCCGGAAGCGAGTACCGCGCCGAGGTCATGGTGGTGCAGTACGACCACACCGTCGAGGACTACCTGCAGCACATGCAGGTGCCGTACTCCCGGCAGGAGCGAGTGATGCCCGTGCCCTTTCGACATGCAGAACACACGCACTGAGGCGTCCGGCGGCCACCCGTCGTCGTACTTGCTGCCCCTGCTGCAGCTGGCAGACTCCGCCCTGCCCACCGGCGCCTTCAGCCACTCGTTCGGACTCGAAACCTTCCTCGAGCGTGGCCTGGTTCGTGACGAGGAGACATTCAGGATCTGGCTGACCCAGTTTATCCACACCCAGCTGACCTACAGCGACGGCCTCGCCATCCGGCTGGCGCTGGAGGCGGCCTCAACGGCGGAGCTGCGGGAGCTGGACACGATGCTCACCGCGCAGGCCCTGCCGCGGCAAGTGCGCGAAGCCGGGGTGAAGATGGGTGCGCGGATGCTGCAGATCGCCTCCGTCATCCTCGACAGTCCGGAGATCGAGCAGTATCGCGCGGACGTGGCGGCCGGAGTGTGCAGCGGGCATCCGGCGCTGGCCTTCGCGGTCGCCGGCCGGAGGCTCCAGGTTCCGCTGCCGGAGCTCGTGGGCACCTATCTGTTTTCGACGGCGACCTCGCTGACGCAGAACGCCATCCGCGGCATCCCGATTGGCCAGGACGCGGGCCAGCGGGTGCTGCGCGGGATCCACCCGGACATCGCCGCCGCCACAGCGCGGATCGCCAAGCTGGACCGCAGCGACTTCGGCGCCACTGCACCGGGCCTGGAAATCGCGCAGATGCGCCACGAACGGCAGCGGGCCCGCATGTTCATGTCCTGACTGAAGCGGCCCGGGCTTCTACGGCCGGTCCACCACCGTCGGTCCTTCACAACAGGTCCACTCCAACCGAGCTACCCCACCCCGTCCACCCAGGCCGAGCTGCCCCGGCTGCTCCACCACTACGTCTATATCGGCCCACCGGGCCACCCGGCACCATGCCGGGTCCACCCACTCGAATCGGTCGCCGCGCGGCCCGCAGCGGCCCACAGAACAAGGAGACCCAATGGAACCCATCAAGATCGGTGTCGGCGGCCCCGTCGGCGCCGGCAAGACCCAGCTGGTCGAACGCCTGACCCGGCACCTGTCAGGCGAGATCTCCATGGCCGCCATTACCAACGACATCTACACCATCGAGGACGCCAAGATCCTCGCTGCCAACGGCATCCTGCCGCTCGACCGGATCATCGGAATCGAGACCGGCGGCTGCCCGCACACCGCCATCCGCGAGGACACCTCGATGAACTCCGCCGCCGTTGAGGAGCTCAAGCAGCGCCATCCGGACCTGCAGGTCGTGTTCATCGAAAGCGGGGGAGACAATCTCTCGGCGACGTTCAGCCCCGAGCTCGTGGACTTCTCCATCTACATCATCGACGTGGCCCAGGGCGAGAAAATCCCGCGCAAGGCCGGCCAAGGCATGATCAAGAGCGACCTCTTCATCATCAACAAGACGGACTTGGCACCGTATGTCGGAGCGGACCTGTCCGTGATGGAGCGCGATTCGAAGGAGTTCCGCGGCGACAGGCCGTTCTGCTTCACCAACCTGAAGACGGACGAAGGCCTCGACAAGGTCATCGAGTGGCTCCGCCGCGACGTACTGATGCAGGACCTGGGGCAATGACGGCGGCGCGGCCGGCGGACCCGAAGCCTGCCACTGCCGAACCAGGCGCCGGCAAGGTGCCCGCCAGCCGGCCGTCTACCAGTGAGCTGCCGGCCGCCGAGCTGCCTACGGGCGAGCTGCCTTCGGGCGAGCTGCCTTCGGGCGAGCTGCCTACGGGCAAGCTGCCTTCGGGCGAGCTGCCTTCGGGCGAGCTGCCTACCGGCGAGCTGCGCCTCACGATCGGCCATCGAGGCGGCCGCGGCGTCGCCACCTCGCAGTACTACCAGGGCGCCCTCCGGGTGATCCGGCCGCACTATCTGGACTCGTCCGGGCAGGTGGCGTACACAATCGTCAATCCCGGCGGGGGCTACCTTGGAGGGGACGTTTACGACATCGACATCCAGGTGCAGGATCAGGCGCGGCTCCTGCTGACCACCCAGTCCGCAACGAAGATCTACCGGACCCCGGGCGACCCGGCAGTGCAGCACACTCGGATCCGGCTTGGCCCCGGTGCCAGCCTGGAGTACGTTCCGGACCAGCTCATCGCTTACCGGGAGGCCACCTACCGGCAGCAGACCGTCGTCGAACTCGCCGCGGATTCCTCCCTGGTGATGTGCGACGTCGTTACCCCCGGTTGGTCGCCGGACGGCGAACTCTTCCGCTACGAGGAGGTGCGCCTCCGCAACGAGATCCACCGGGACGGCCGCCTGCTCGCCTTGGACAACCTGCTGATCCGCCCGGGGGCCCCCGCCGCGCCGCTGTCCGGCATGCTCTTCCTGGAGGACTATTCGCACCTGGGGTCGATGCTCGTCGTCGACCCGCGGGTGGACGCCGAGCTGGTGCGGGAGCTGCAGGACCTGCTGGCCCCGCTGGATCCCGGCGGGCAGCTTGGCCTGTCGCTGCTCAATGGCCCCGGCTTCGCCTTGCGCGCCCTGTCCCGCTCCACCGGCTCGCTGAACAGAATCCTGTTTACCGCCATCGACGTCCTGCGACGCCGCTGGTACCGTCAGCAACCACTGAATCTTCGTAAGTACTGATCCGGTCCCGGCACCAGCCACCCTGGCCTTCCGGACCGGCCAAAGGAGACAAAGTATGAACGCCCTGCCGTTCTCCCCATCCCGCCTCAACTATCTCGAGCGGGAACAACTCCCGCAGTCCCGGCGTATCGCCGCCACCTTCGGCGCCGTCGGACTGCTCCACCTGCTCTGCCTCGGCCTGCTCGCCTATTCGTTCACGGCGGACACCAACCCCCTGGCCCTCGGAATGTTCTTCACCGCGTACCTGGCTGGCGTCAAGCACAGCTACGACTGGGACCACATCGCCGCCATCGACAACTCCAGCCGCAAATTCGCCGCCCAAGGCCGTTCGCCGGTCAGCGTCGGCTTCGCTTTCAGCCTCGGGCACAGCAGCATCGTCCTGATCGCGGGGATCCTCGTGGTTAGCGGCGCCGCCGTCATGGCCACCGCCCTGGACGACGGCTCGCCCGTCAACACAGCGCTCGGGCTGATCGGCGCCATCGTCTCCGCCACCTTCCTGCTGGCCATCGGCATTTTCAACGGCGCCGCCTTCCGCCGTGCCGCCAAGGTCTTCCAGCGTGTCCGCGCCGGCGAACGCGTCACCCCGGACGAACTCCGCCCGCAGGGACTCGTCGCCCGGCTGCTCGACAAGCCGCTGTCCCGCATCAACCGCCCGCGCGACATCTACTTCATCGGATTCCTCTTCGGGCTCGGCTTCGACACCGCCACCACGATCGCCTTCCTCCTCCTGACCGCCTCCGCCGCCCTCGCCGGCGTCTCACCCCTGGCCCTCATGGCCCTGCCCCTCGGCTTCACCGCCGCTATGACCCTCTGTGATACCGCCAATGGCCTCGCCATGATGAAGATGTACCGCACGGCGATCTCCGACCCCGAGAAGAAGATCGGCTTCAACATGGTTGTCACCGGCCTGTCCTCATTCTCAGCGCTGTTCATCGCCGCCATCACCATCGCCGGCCTGCTCCACAGCGCCGGGCTGACCGGCCCCATCACTACCTGGCTCGGCGAACTCGACCTAGGCCACGCGGGCCTTGTCCTCGTAGCCGTCTTCCTCACCGTCTGGGGCATCGCCCGCCTCACCTGGCGCCGCCCGGCACTAGGCTGAGGCGCTGCTGAGGTGCTGCGGCAGGGCGTCACCTGACTGTCGCAGGCATGTGCAGAAGGTGTACGCAGGAAGTTGTGCAGCCGCTACACGTGCCACTACTGATTTTCCTCCTACCCGGGCAAGTGGCATGGACTCAGATCCTAGTCTTGGGAGCGATTCTTGGCCTCGATTTCGACGAACACGAACTCCTCCGGGCCGGGGTTGATGACGTTGTGTTCGCTGCCGGCCGGCCGGGTGTAGGACTGGCCGGCTGTCAGTTCATTGATAAATTCGCCGTCAGCCAATTGCAGTTTCAGCGGACCCGTTGTTATAGGCACGACAACGTAGTCGAACTCGTGGCGGTGCCAGCCGGTCTCGGTACCGGCCTGGAACCGCCATTCGGTAACGCGGAAATGTTCGTTGTCTATCTGGACGGTTGCCCGTGCCTGTGCCTGTGCTTGGGTGGACATAATTGGTCACCAATTTCTCTCGTTGGAATCGAGCGAGCGTTGTGCTGCCACTACGTTTCTACCAAGGAGGCGTGTCCGGCTGCAGTGGCCCGTCGCCGAAGGGCCGGCTCCAGCCGTCCGTTGATTCGACCGACGCCAGCGCGCCCGGTGACAGTGCGGGAGAACCCGCGGCAGTGCGGGCCGGGGCCGACTCTGCGGAACTTGGGCTGCGGTCGTCGCTTCGTGACGGGGGTGGCGTCAATTGCTGTGCCCGTTTGAGGACAGGCGGGATTCGGTAGTGGTTGCGTCGTGGGACTTGGGAGGGGTCGATGTAGGCGGGCGGGATGAACCACGGTATCCCGTCTATCGATTCGATGATCCAGTCTCCGGCGTGGACCAGGTGGTGGTGGAAGGAGCACAGGAGCACGCCGTTGGCGACGGACGTCCTGCCTTTGTGCTTCTTCCAGTAGCGGATGTGGTGGGCTTCGGTCCAGTGGGCTGGCATGGTGCAGCCGGGGAAGGCGCAGCCCTTGTCGCGGGCCACGAGGGCCCGGCGCTGGGCCGGAGTGAAGAGGCGCTGTGCTCGTCCGATGTCGAGGACTTCGCCTTTGCCGCCGAACACGATGGGGATGAGGTCGGCGTCGCAGGCCATCTTGCGGACCGTGCGGGGTGTGATGAGTCCGGTGAAGACGGCCTGGCCCGAGGTGCCGGCTTCGGTTGCACTCATCAGGTCCTGGTAGTCGATGGTGACCATGACCTGCGGGCGGTGGCCTCCGCTGGCGGGAAGCTTATCCGTAGACAGCGCGATCTGGCAGGCCCCGACCAGACCCTGCAGCAGCAGCTGGGGTCGGGTGGGGTTTGGCCAGCCCGGAACCGGCCCCGCTTCCCCGGCGGCATTCGCGTCTTCGGAGGCGGGGGAGTCGCCTTCCGGCGCGAAGGTGGTTTGCAGGCGCGGGTTGGTTGCCGTGTTCATGGCGGTGATCAGGTGCTCGTACTGTTCATCCGTGGCACAGACTTCCAGCCGGTGCAGGCCCCAGCGCTTCCCTTTCACAAACACACCCTGCTGGGCGGTGAGCTGTTCCGTGCTGGGTTCGCGTCCGTCCGGGTCGATGGCGGCTTCCCAGCTACGCGCGATGATGCGCAGCGTGTCCAGGTCCGCCTCCGCCGCCTGGCGGGTCAGCTGTTCCTCCATGGCGGCCAGGTGGTCCGGGTCGGCTACCGGGCGGATGCGTTCGAGGGTGTCGTGGATGAGGGTGGCGGCCGTGCCGCCGATCTCCGATGCCGTCAGCCCGGCTGCGAGGTGTTCGTACTTCGGCGGGGCCTCGCCGCCGGAGATGAGGGTGTGCGGCATCGTGCCGGCACCGACGCGGATGCGGCGGCGGGCTTCGGTCCGGCTGATCCGCAGCCGGGCCCGGAGGTAGTCCGCGGTGTCCCGGAATTCGGTCTTCGACTTCGGGTTGGCCGGGTCCCGGCCCAGGGCGTTCGCTATGTCCTGCTGGTCGATGGCATGCGCGCCGGTGACCTGCAGTTGCTCGACGGTCCTGGAGAGGTCCTCGAACAGCCCTACGCATTCCGCCACTACCTGCGGGTCCTGGAGACCGGCATTCTGGCGGAAAATCGCGGCGAATTCCTGTAGCTCGTCGCGCATCGAAGCGACTCAGGAAGCCGGTGGCTTCCTGAGTCGCTTCGAGAGGTGCGATCGCCATGCTTAATTCTATCGAAAATGTGTTCTGATAGCACGATAAATCTGCGCTGTGTAGGACAGCTGAGGGGGCTGAAACGAGGTCCGAGGCATGGCCGCGAGGAGACCATCGATCCGGGATTCGGGCGCTTTCGGGCGTGGCAAATGCGCCGTCCCATAGCGGGCACGGCTAGTGCGATGAGGGCGCCCGTATTGCGTTCCTCGGCATACTCCGGTGGCAGGGGGATGCCCTCAGAACTTTGCGCCGCAGCTACTGCAGATGGAGTCCGGTAGGCCCGTTCTGGATGGGCAGGAAGACCGTGACATACCCGGGCCAGACACACATATTTGGCCTATAACCCCATTTTTGGGCCGGTCGGCCCGTGAGCCGGTTCAGGTTCTGATTAAAGAGAAGTACCGGCAGGTGCTGCGGACGGTTGGGGGAGACATCCGCTTGCCTGCCGGTACTTGGATCAGACCAGGAAGCCTAATCCGTAATCACTCGCACCTTTATGAGGTAGTTAAGACTGTAGGGACCGAATGTGGGACAAAACCCTTAAGAAGCTGGGAGAAGTCTGTGAATGCTTCTCCGCCGGAGCCGTCTGCCGCCCCGTGATTCAATGTCAGCATGACTGCACAGACTTCCACTTCTTCTTCCGGCCGCACCGTCTTCCTCGGCTGCGGATCAATGAACGAGGCCATTCTGGCGGGCCTGCTGTCCAGCGGGACCGATGCGCAATCAGTCACCGCTACCGTTCGCCGCACGGAGCGCGCCGAGGAGTTGCGCGACCGGTATCCGGGGCTGACGGTGCTGGCCGAGAACGAAGTTCCCGAGGCTAACAGCAAGGCCGTGCAGGGAGCCCGGCTTGTGGTGCTGGGCGTCAAGCCGGCCGGCATCGCCGACCTCTGCCGGCGGATTTCGGATGACCTGGCGCGGGAGACCGTCGTCGTTAGTGTTGCCGCAGCGGTCACTGTGGCGACCATGGAGGCAGCACTGCCCGAGGGACAGCCGCTGGTGCGCAGCATGCCGAACACCCCGCTGAAGGTGGGCCGCGGCGCCGTCGGAATCGCAGCCGGAACCCACGCCGGCCCGGAGCAGCTGAAGCTGGCTGAGGCGTTGTTCTCCGGGGCGGGGACCGTGGTGGTCGTGCCGGAGGACCAGCTGGACGCGGTGTCCGCGGTCAGCGGGTCCGGTCCGGCGTACGCGTTCTACCTGGCGGAAGCCATGGCCAAGGCCGGCGCGGAGCTTGGGTTGGGGGCCGAGCTAGCGTTGACCCTGGCTCGGGAAACCGTGGCCGGGGCGGGCGCCATGCTGGCCCAGGAAGGGGCGGACCCGGCGGCCCTGCGCAAGGCCGTGTCCAGCCCGAACGGCACGACGGAACGAGCGATCGCAGCCTTCGACGAGGCCGGGCTGCCGGCCGTCATTGCCGCCGGGATGCGCGCCGCGGCGGACCGCGCCGCGGAACTTTCCAAGGAGCTGGGCTGACCTGCCCGTTATGGGCGCGCTGCGAAGCGCTCGAGCAGGTCGACGTGGCCTGAAACGATGAGCATGTCCCGGCCGGAGACCTTGGTTTCCGGCCGGGCATAGGTAAAGTCCTCGCCCGGTGATTTCACGCCGACGACGGTCACTCCGTACTTGGACCGGACTGCGGATTCGCCGAGCGTGAAGCCCTGGGTTTCCTTGGGCGGATACATCTTGACGATCGCGAAACCGTCGTCGAACTCGATGAAGTCCAGCATCCGCCCGCCGACCAGGTGCGCGGCGCGGCGGCCGGCATCGGCTTCCGGGTAGATCACGTGGTTCGCGCCGATGCGGGTCAGGATCTTGCCGTGCGAGGCGGTGATGGCCTTGACCCATAGGTGTTCGATGCCCAGGTCCACGAGGTTCACGGTGATGAGCACCGAGGACTCGATCGAGGTGCCCACGCCGACGACGGCCGAGGTGAAGTCCTGCGCGCCGAGCTGCCGGAGGGCGTCGATGTTGGTCGCGTCCGCCTCGACGACGTGGGTCAGCTGGTCGGACCATTTCTGCACCAGCGTGGGGTCGCGTTCGATCGCCAGGACTTCGCGGCCCTGCTTGACCAGCTGCTCGGCCGTGGCCGCCCCGAAGCGGCCCAGTCCGATGACGAGGACCGGAGCGTTGTGCGAGGGGCGGTTGCCTGAGGATCTGTCAGCCAATGATCGGCCTTTCTTCCGGGAAGTGGTAGAGCTGGCGCCGCTCGCGCAGCGCAAGGGCGGAGGCGAGGGTTATCGTGCCCACACGTCCCGCGAACATCAGGATACAGAGCACGTACTTGCCCTCGGGCGGAAGTTCCGCGCTGAGGTTCGTACTCAGGCCGACGGTTGCGAAGGCCGAGATGACCTCGAAGAGGACCCGGTCGAGGGATTCTCCGGACAAGGCCAGCAGGGCGCCGGCGGCGAGGGCCACGAACGTCGCGCCCATCACGATCACGGAGATGGCCACGCGCATCGCGCCTTCGGGGACGGTCCGCCCGTGCACAGTCACGTCCCGGTTACCGCGCGCTTCGGCGGCGATCGCGAGGAAGACAATGGCGATGGTCGTGACCTTGATGCCGCCCGCGGTGGAGGCCGAGCCGCCACCGGCAAACATCAGCGCATCGGTCAGCAGCATGCTGGTTTGTTCCATGGCGTTCTGGTCCACCAGGTTGAATCCGCCCGAGCGCATCATCACTGAGGCGAACACCGCATGGATGAGCTTGTCACCGTCGGTGAGCCCGCCGATTGTGTCGGTGTTGGTCCATTCCAGGGCGCCCCAGCCGACAGTCCCTGCGACCAGGAGGATCAGGCTGACCTGGATGGTGAGCTTGGTATGGAGGTTCCATTTGCTGAAGCGCCAGCCGCGTTCGAGCAGGACCATGACCACCGGGAACCCGAGACTGCCGAGGAAAACGCCGAGCATCAGCGGAACCAGGATCCAGAGATCCTCTTCATAGGGCACCAGCCCGTCCGAGTGCGGCGTGAAGCCGGCGTTGTTGAAGGCGGAGATCGAGTAGAAGATTCCGTGCCACACGGCTTGGGCGAATGATTCGCCGAGGATGATGAATCGCGGGATGAGCATCAGCGCCAGCGCCACTTCGATCAGGACCGAGGTGGTGATGACGATCCGCAGCAGGGTGCCGACTTCGCCGAGCCGGCCCGCGTTGCTCATGGCCTGCTGGGCAATGAGCTTGCCGCGGACCCCGAGCCGCTTGCTCACCATGAGCGCCAGCATGGATGCCAGCGTCAGCGTGCCCAAACCGCCGATGAAGATACCGAGCAGGATGACGGCCTGGCCGAAGAGGGTCCAGTGCGCTGCGGTGGAAACGACGGTCAGCCCGGTGACGCAGACCGCCGAGACTGCAGTGAAGACGGCGTCGTGCAGCGGGGTGACCTGCCCGTCCGCAGCCGCCAGGGGGAGCGAGAGCAGGCCCGCGAAGACCAGGATGACGGCGGCATAGACGATCAAGGCCAGTCGCGCGGGGGAGCTGTTGGCAACCCGGTCGACGAAGTCGCGGATGTTGCCGAAGGCCGAGCGCAGTCCGTTGCTCTCCTGCAGCCTGGACGACTGTTTAACTGTCATGGGTACGCTTCTGACGGGTCGGGGATCGGTCGGGATGGTGGTCCATGCAGTAGTAAATCATCCTCCCTTTGTCACAGTGAGCAGAATCATGCGCTAGGGCTCCAATTCGCGTACCCTGACGGTGATGTCCGAGATGTCCGAGAACCCAGCAGCCGTCCTTCCCGCGGAAATCGTCTGGAACGAATCGATGCTGGCGTACAACTTCGGGCCGCAGCATCCGATGTCGCCGGTACGCCTGGAATTGACGGCCCGGCTGGCCGCTGAATTCGGCATCTTCGAGCGCGGCAACGTCACCGTGGTCCAGCCCGAGGTCGCGACGGACAACCAGTTGGAAACGGTCCACGAGCCCGACTACATCCGGGCCGTCCGCAAGGTCAGCGCCAATCCCGAGGAGCCGGATGAGGACCGCGGCCTTGGGACCGAGGACGATCCGGTGTTCGCCGGCATGCATGAAGCCAGCGCCAGGCTGGCCGGCGGAACCCTGCACCTCGCGGAGTCCCTACTGGACGGCCGCACCGTCCGAGGCGTGAATTTCGGCGGCGGCATGCATCACGCCGCGCGCAGCAAGGCCAGCGGCTTCTGCATCTATAACGACTGCGCGGTGGCCATCCAGCGGCTGCTCGACGGCGGTGTCCAGCGGGTGCTCTACGTGGACGTGGACGCGCACCACGGGGACGGCACGCAGAACATCTTCTGGAACGAACCGCGCGTGATGACCGTCTCGCTGCATGAAACCGGGCGGACCCTGTTCCCCGGCACCGGCTTCTCCAACGAGGCGGGCGGACCCGATGCGCTCGGCACTGCCGTCAACGTCGCGCTGCCGCCGCGGACGGACGACGCCGCCTGGATGCGAGCGTTCCACGCCGTCGTTCCTCAATTGGCCAGGGCGTTCCAGCCCGAAGTGATCGTCAGCCAGCACGGCTGCGACGGCCATGCGCAGGACCTGCTCAGCAGCCTGCGGCTCAGCGTCGATTCACAGAGGCAGATGATGCTGGACGTGGCGGAGCTCGCGGACCAGGTCTGCAGCGGCCGCTGGCTGGCCACGGGAGGTGGCGGGTACAACGTTTTCGACGTCGTTCCCCGCGCCTGGACGCATCTGCTGGCCATCGTCTCGGGCCAGCCGGTTCCCCTGCAGTCCGAGGTGCCCCGTCCGTGGCGCGCGTATGTCCAGGAACGCTACGGCCAGACGGCGCCGCTGGTGATGAACGACGATGCGCGTCTCTGGTGGCGTTCCTGGGAAGTCGGCTACGACCCCAACGATGCCGTGGACCGCACGGTCATGGCCACGCGCAAGGAAATCTTCCCGCTGCACGGCCTGGATCCCTGGTTCGATTGAACCCTCGGCGGCACGCCCGCCGAGGAGGATGCCAGAGAGCGTATATGCGGTTAGGGTAATGGAATGGTCATCGATGACGTCTTCGCCGTAATTGCGGAGACAACACGCCGGGAAATCCTGGCGGCGCTCCGAGACGGCGACAAGGCCGTGGGTGAACTCGTGGACGAACTCGAAGTCAGCCAGCCCACCGTCTCCAAGCACCTGAAGGTCCTGCGCGAAGCCGGCCTCGTCTCGATGCGGGCGCAGGGGCAGAAGCGCTACTACGGCCTGCAGCCAGGACCGCTGCAGGACGTGGCGGACTGGGTCGCATCGTTCGGGCTCGGGACGGCGCCTGCTCCCGCGGCCGAGCCGCTGCCGCCGGCCGTCGCGCTGGTCACGGAGCCGGCCGTGGCGATGGCGCCGGCCGCGGAGGGGGAAGCGGCAGGGACTGCGCCGCTGGGCCGGTCGTTCGGACAAGCCGCCAACCAGGCCGCGAAACAGGCCGCGGATTTACTGGCGCACCTGCCAAAATTGAGGCGCGGCCGGCGGACCTGAACCACGGGCTGCCGAGCGGCCTTCATTACATGTCGGACTTCCGACGTGTCGATTGTGTTTCGTTTTTCTCACAGGTCTGTGGTTCCATCGTTAGTCGGTCCATGCACGCCGGACGCGTGCGCCGAAAAATGCAACAGAAGGAGCAGGCCTTGGACGCCCAATTGCTCGAGATCCGCGACGAAGTTTTCCGCCGCAACCCGGGAGAGACCGAGTTCCACCAGGCCGTCAACGAGGTCTTCGAGTCTCTGGTACCGCTTTCGGCCCGGCACCCGGAATACGCCAACGCCGCCATCCTGCAGCGGATCTGCGAGCCGGAGCGGCAGATCATCTTCCGCGTTCCGTGGGTGGATGACGCCGGCAAGGTCCAGATCAACCGCGGCTTCCGCGTGGAGTTCAACTCCGCCCTCGGCCCGTACAAGGGCGGACTCCGGTTCCACCCCTCCGTCTATCTGGGCATCGTCAAGTTCCTCGGTTTCGAGCAGATCTTCAAGAACGCCCTGACCGGCATGCCGATCGGCGGCGGCAAGGGCGGCGCAGACTTCGACCCGCGCGGCCGGTCCGATGCCGAGGTCATGCGCTTCTGCCAGTCCTTCATGACCGAGCTCTACCGCCACATCGGCGAGTACACCGACGTCCCCGCCGGCGACATCGGCGTGGGCGGCCGCGAAATCGGCTACCTCTTCGGCCAGTACAAGCGCATCACCAACCGCTACGAATCCGGCGTGCTCACCGGCAAGGGCATCGGCTGGGGCGGTTCCCTGGTCCGCCCGGAGGCCACCGGCTACGGCGCCGTCCTGTTCGCCCAGGAGATGCTCAAGACCCGTGGCCAGACTTTCGATGGCCAGCGCGTCTCCGTCTCCGGCTCCGGCAACGTGGCGATCAACGCCATCGCCAAGGCCCAGTCCCTCGGCGCCAAGGTCGTCACAGCCTCCGACTCCGGCGGTTACGTCGTGGACGAGGCAGGCATCGACGTCGAGCTCCTCCGCCAGATCAAGGAAGTGGAGCGCGGCCGGATCTCCGACTACGCGGTGCGCCGCGGATCATCGGTGAGCTATGTTCCCGACGGATCCGTCTGGGACGTCGACGCCACCGTGGCCCTGCCGTGCGCCACCCAGAATGAACTCAACGACAAGCACGCCGCCCGCTTGCTGGACTCCGGCCTGATCGCCGTCGCCGAGGGCGCCAACATGCCGTGCACGGCTGAGGCGACCGCCCTGTTCCAGGAAGCAGGCACCCTCTTCGGTCCGGGCAAGGCTGCCAACGCCGGCGGCGTGGCCACCTCCGCCCTGGAAATGCAGCAGAACGCCAGCCGCGACGCGTGGACTTTCGAGCACACGGAGGAGCGGCTCACCGAGATCATGGTCAACATCCATGAGCGGTGCGCCGCAACAGCCGAGGAGTACGGCATGCCTGGCAATTACGTCGCCGGCGCCAACATCGACGGTTTCCGCCGCGTGGCCGACGCCATGCTGGCCCAGGGCCTGATCTAGCAGTTTCCCGGTAGGCTCTGCCCATGACGGACGTCCTGATTGGGCTGGACATCGGCGGCAGCAAGACGCATGCCGTCCGGTTCGAGGACGGTGTGCCCGCGGGCGAGGCCGTGGCCGGCAGCGCGAACGTGCAGAACGTCTCGCGCGCCGAGGCCGCGGAAGCTTTGGCCAAGGTGTTCGCCGCGGTAGGTGGGGGCGCGGGCCACGTCCTAGCCGGCGCCGGAGGCATTGATACCGCGGACGACGCCGGAGCCCTGGTATCGCTAATCGCTCCCCTTGCGCCGGGGGCCCGGATCGAGGTGGTCCACGACTCGCGGCTCATCCTGGCCGCGGGCTGCGCCAGCAGAGGCATCGCCGTCATCGTCGGCACGGGTTCCGCGGTCTGGGGGACCGACGGTGCCGGACGCGAGGCCCGGGCCGGCGGCTGGGGCTACCTGCTGGGCGACGAGGGCAGCGGCTACTGGCTGGCCCGCGAGGCCGTCCGTCACGCCCTTCGGCGCCGCGACCAAGGCCTGGAAGCGGACGAACTCACCCGGACGCTGCTGGCGGACTGCGGCCTGGCGGAGCCCGTGGACCTGATATCCGCCTTCCATGGCGGAGCGGGCCGGGCCTACTGGGCGCAGCGATCGCGCGTGGTGATCGACGCGGCCGGCCGGGATCCGGTGGCGGGAGCGTTGCTGGAGGCGGCCATCAGGGAGCTGGCAGAACTGATTGTCCTGGTCGCGCGCCGGATCGGCAGCAGCGGCCCTGTCATCCTCGGCGGAAGCATCGGGGCGCACGTTCCCCGGATGGCGCAGGGCATCGCGGCCGAGGTCGCCGCCCACGGGATCACCGGCGTGCGGCCCCTCGACCGGGCGCCGGTGCTGGGGGCCGCCTTCCTGGCCGGTTCGGATCCAGTTTGAGGGCGCCGCGTCATTTTCCGTTACAACGGGCGGACCGACTGGCGGCCGCGGTTGCGTCCGGCGTACCCTCGCTACATGACAACCCGTTGGTATGCGTATTTTCCGTTGGCTCTGGAGGGGCCTGACGTGACTGCCTAGCGGCATACGCACCCAACGAACCTCCAGAGCCAACAGGGCAGAGATCATTCTCTGCCCTTCGCCATTTCTACGGCGGGGTCTGGGCTACCGTTCCCGCCCTTAATCAGACGGGAACCTGCAATGCCGCCACTATCCAGCCTCACCGCCACGCACAGCCCTTCCTCCGGCGCCGCGACGTTCAGCGTGCTGCCCTCGCCGGGGGAACTGACGGCGGAACTGCCGGCGGCGCCCGGAGCGATCGCCGCCGTCGAACGTGGACGGACGGGGATCCGGGCCATTCTCAACGGACTCGATGACCGGCTGCTCGTGATCGCAGGACCCTGCTCGATCCATGATCCGGAGGCCGGGCTGGACTACGCTGCGCGGCTGGCGGAGGCGGCCCGCCGGCATAGCGCGGACCTGCTGGTGGTGATGCGCGCGTACTTCGAGAAGCCGCGCACCACGGTCGGCTGGAAGGGGCTGATCAACGACCCGCACCTGGACGGCTCCCACGATGTCGCGACCGGACTGCGCATGGCGCGCCGCTTCCTGCTGGATGTGACGGCACTGGGCCTGCCCGTCGCGACCGAGTTCCTCGAGCCGGTCAGCGCGCCCTACCTCGCCGACCTTGTCAGCTGGGGCGCCATCGGGGCCCGGACCACCGAGAGCCAGATCCACCGCCAGCTCGCGGCGGGCTTGCCGCTGCCTGTCGGCTTCAAGAACGGGACCGACGGCGGAATCCAGGTAGCGGTCGACGCATGCCTGGCGGCATCGGCGGAACAGGCCTACCTCGGCATGGGCGACGACGGACGCGCGGCCGTGGTGGCAGCGCCCGGCAATCCGGACACCCACCTCATCCTGCGCGGCGGCAGCGGCGGACCGAACTACTCGGCGGCCAGCGTGCTCGACGCCTCCCGCCAGCTGGCCGCGGCGGGAGTCAACCCGCGGGTCATTGTCGACGCAAGCCATGCCAACAGCGGGAAGAGCCACCACCGGCAGGCCGAAGTTGCGCTGGAACTGGCGGCCCAGCTCGAGGCCGCCGAGGCGGGGACCGGGACTTTGGCCGGCGTCATGCTCGAGAGCTTTCTGTCCGGCGGCGCCCAGAAGCTGGACGTGGCCGAGGTGGCCAACGGAGAGGCCGAGCTCGTCTACGGCCGCAGCGTGACGGATGCCTGCATGGGCTGGGAAACCACCGAACTGGTGCTTGAGCAATTGGCGGCCGCTGGCCGTTCCGCGGCCGGACGGCCGTAAGGGGACGGGCGATAAAAAAGCCCCTAGTCATCTAACGATTAAGCCACAAGGACAACTTTCACTTTGGCCACTCATGCATCTAGAGTATCGAGTGAGACGGTACTTACTCGCTTGGCAAGGCAGCACGCCGTTGGGCCTTCGCCCGGGGTCGGGTCTGCCTGGAGTTAAGGATTGATGTGCAATGGCTGAGGAGAAGAACTTCTCGAACGTCCGCTTCCTCACGGTCGCGGAGGTTGCCGAGGTCATGCGCGTCTCGAAGATGACCGTCTACCGCCTGGTCCACGCCGGCGATCTGCCTGCCGTCCGCTTCGGCCGCTCCTACCGCGTTCCGGAATCCGCAGTGGAGCAGTATGTGCAGGGAGCGGTAGTGGACGGCCAGAGCGGCACCGCCTGACCCGGTCGGACGGGGTGCGGCGCCGGTCGGGTTGCCGGGGCCGCGGTCAAAGCTGTTCCGAATTAGGCGGTACCCTGTTAAGGAACGTTTTACGTCGTCGTAAGATTTGCTGGCCTGCCCGGCCCTTTCGGGCAGTCGGGGCCGGCGGATGCCAACCGAAGTGATTTGTGAGGAACTCGTGGGTTCAGTTATCAAGAAGCGCCGCAAGCGTATGGCAAAGAAGAAGCACCG
Source organism: Arthrobacter sp. Marseille-P9274 (assembly GCF_946892675.1). NCBI lineage: Bacteria > Bacillati > Actinomycetota > Actinomycetes > Micrococcales > Micrococcaceae > Arthrobacter > Arthrobacter sp. Marseille-P9274. The sequence continues at coordinate 2,555,276 of NZ_CAMPOV010000001.1, read as the reverse complement.
TAAGCTGCTTCGCAAGACCCGCCACCAGCGCCGCAACAAGAAGTAGCCGCACAGCCGGCAGCTCGCAGGTCCGCCCGGGAAACCGGCGGGCCTGCTGTCTTTAACCCCCGGCCTTCGATCCCGTCGCCGGCCCGCGGCGAGACAGCCGCAGGAATCAGGCGCGAGGACCCCGGACCTTGCTCAGGCCGCGCCAGAGTCCGTAGACGGCGCCCGCAAAGGTCGCGGCCTTCAGGCCCAGGGTCGCCGCCCGCCGTCCGCTGCGGAAGTCGTAGACCGGCCAGTTGTGCTCGCGCGCGTGCCGGCGCAGCCGGGCGTCCGGGTTGATGGCCACCGGATTGCCGACCAGCGACAGCAGCGGCACATCGTTGTAGGAGTCGCTGTAGGCCCAGCAGCCGTCCAGCCTGAGCCCCTCCAGCCGGGCCAGTTCCGCCACGGCGTCCGCCTTGGCCTGCCCGTGCAAGATCTCGCCGACAAGCTGTCCGGTGTAGGCGCCGTCGTCAATTTCCGCGACGGTCCCCAGGGCACCTGTCAGGCCCAGGCGGTCGGCAATGACCTCGGCGACCGCCAGGGGAGTGGCCGTGACCAGCCAGACCCGGCGACCCGCGCGGAGGTGCTGGTCCGCCAATGCGCGCGTGCCGGGCCAGATCCTCGAGGCAATGATCTCGTCGTAGACCTCCTCGCCGAGGGCCTTCACATCGCTCACCAGCAGGCCGGTGCCGATCGCCATGGCGGAATCCCGGACGGCGTGGATGTCCTTGAGGTTCTCACCCGTGAGCAGGAAGCGGCCCTGCTTGATGAAGAAACCGGCGGCATCGCGCAGCCTGAAGGAACCGCGCTGGTACATCTTCAGGCCGACATGGAAGAGACTGGCCCCGCGCATCAGGGTGTTGTCGACGTCGAAAAACGCGGCCGCCGCCAGACGGTCCGGCGGGCCAGAGGTGCGGGCGGCTGGATCCTGGTCGGCTGTCGGCATGTCTCGAGTCTAGCGACCGAGGTCCAAGGGTGCAGACCGCCGGGGAACCCCGACTCCGTCCCCGGCCGCCGGGTCCGGCATCGACGGCGCCGGGTCCGGCATCGACGGCGCCCCGGCCTAGTGTTGATATCCGCGGTGTCCGGCCGCCTGGCCCCGGTACCGGATCGTCCGACGGCCGTGTCCGGCTGGCTGGCGGCCGCGTGGCGCCCCGAGCACGGCTCGCGCTACCTTGGAGCCATGAGTGAATCACCCGCCCCTCCGCACGACCTGCTGCTGCTGACCAAGCCCGGCTGCCACCTGTGCGAGGCCGCGCGACGCACCGTGGCCGAGGTCGCCGAGGAACTTGGGGTGGAATGGCGGGAGCAGTCGATCCTGGACGACGCCGAGCTGGAGCGGCGCTTCGCGGAGGAAATTCCGGTCGTGATGATCGACGGCGTGCAGCGGGACTTCTGGCACATCGATCCGGACCGGCTGCGGTGCCTGCTCACCGCCTGACCGGGCCGCCGGATTGGTGGGCGCCGAACCGAGCCCCTAAAGTTGGGATACAGACCGATACCGTAAGGACCGAACCGTGACTACCCACGATCCTTCAGGTCCCGCTACGGGGCCGGAGACGCGCGGTCGACCCATTCCTCCCGCTTCGGTAGCCCGGCTGACTATTTACCTCAGGGCGCTTAACTCTTTGCTGGCCGAAGGCGTCGAGCGCGTTTCTTCGGAGGAGCTCGCCGAGGCCGCCGGCGTGAAGTCGGCCATGCTGCGCAAGGATCTGTCCTATTTGGGGTCCTACGGCACGCGCGGCGTCGGCTACGAGGTCCAGCTTCTCACCCGGACCATTGCCGCGCGCCTCGGCCTGACCCAGGAGTGGCGGGTCGCCATTGTCGGGGCCGGTAACCTTGGCCGGGCCCTGGCCGGCTATTCCGGCTTCACGACCAGAGGCTTCGAAGTGGCGGCCATCTTCGACGCCGACCCCGCCATTATCGGTTCCGAGGTCGGCGGGCTGAAGGTCAGCGCTGTCATGGACTTGGAGAGGGTCCTGGCGCGCACCGGAGTGAACATGGTGGTCCTGGCGGTTCCGGCCCGGTCCGCGCAGGAGCTCTGCGACGAGCTCGTGGCCGCTGGGGTGCGCAGTATCCTCAGCTTTGCTCCGGTCGTCCTGCAGGTGCCGCCGGGCGTCGAAGTGCGCAAGGTGGACATGGCCACCGAACTGCAGATTCTTGCCTACCACGCACAACGGGCGCAGGAATCGGAACCAGGTTCCGAATCCCGCGCCCGCAGCGCCCGCTAGAGCCAGTCGATCAGCGGCCGTAGATGCCGAACTTCCGGGCCGAGACGGCTTTGAAGTACTCGTTGGCCGGCCGCATGAACAGCAGCACGATCGCAGCGATGCCCAGCAGCGCCGTCAGCGTGTTAAGGCCGAACGGCACCAGGCCCACCAGGGACAGTGCCGCGAAAACGGTGCCGGTGATGCGGGCCCAGTTCTTGCCGGCCTTCACGCCGAAGGCCACCATCAGGTAGAGGCCGATGACGATCAGGCCTGAAATCACGAGGACGACGCCCGCCGTGCCGCTCATCATGTCCATGAACTGCTGTTCGCTGATCTCGCCGCCGGTCTGCGCCAAGGCATCGCGCACGGCAGGGTCATCCGCCATGCCGGCCAGCAGGGTGTCCATGGTGGCGAGGGAGATGATGACCTGGACGGCGGTCAGCACCGCCGCGGCGATGATCAGCCAGAAGGCGATGACGACTTCTTTGGGTCGGGTCGGCACGGCGCCCGGCTGCGGCTGGGAGGAGGGGTAGCTGTACTGGCCCGGCTGTGCGCTCTGGTAGCCGTAGGGGCCGGGCTGCTGGCCGTACTGGGGTGCGTTCTGGCCGTAGGGGCCGGGCTGCTGCCCGTACTGCGGGGCGTTCTGGCCGTACTGCGGCGGGTTCTGCCCGTACTGCGGGGCGTTCTGGCCGTACGGCGGCTGGTTCTGTCCGTACTGGGGCTGCCCGTACTGCGGGGCGTTCTGCCCGTACCGAGGCTGCTCCTGGCCAGAACCGTTGGCCGCTTGGCCGCGCTGCTGTTCCGGCTGGCCGGAGGGATCGGGCTGGTTTTCAGGAGTGGACATGGTCGGATCCTTTTCTTGGCTGCACAGGGAGCGGCGGAAGCATGCAGGCGCCTTCGCGGGGCCTGTTAAGCCAACATTACAGTGACGCCGAGTGCGCTGTGACTAGCCCGAAAGGATGATATTCGGTGCCCGCCGGCGGGCCGGGGCGGAAGCATAGGGCCCCGGCCCGCGGGCAACGGATCAGGACTGCTTGATGAGCGCTGCGTCCAGGTTGATCTTCACCTTGTCGCTGACCAGTACGCCGCCGGCTTCGAGCGCCGCGTTCCAGGTCAGGCCGAATTCCTTGCGGCTGATCTCGGCTTCGCCGGTGAAGCCGGCGCGGGTGGCGCCGAACGGATCGACGGCGACGCCCGTGAACTCCACCTCCACCTCGACCGGCTTGGTGACACCACGGATGGTGAGGTCGCCCGTGAGGGTGTATTCCTCGCCGTCGCCCTCAACCCCCCTCGCGACGAAGGTCATCTCCGGGAACTGTTCGACATCGAAAAAGTCCGTGCCCTTGACGTGGGCGTCGCGGTTGGCCTCGCCCGAGTTGAAGCTGGCGGTCTTGACGGTCGCGTGGAGGGTGGAGTCTGCCAGCGTCGATCCGACGCGCGCTTCGGCGTCTGCGTCCGTGAACCGTCCGCGGACCTTGCTGATGCCGGCGTGGCGGACCGTGAAGCCGATCTCGCTGTGGGCCTGGTCGAGTTTCCAAACGCCTTCTGTGAGGCCTTGGGGCAGTGTCATCTTCGACTCCTTGAACAGGGGTGATTGTCTGGACCAACGGTTCGTGCCTCGAGGGTCCGGCGCTGCGGTCCCTTCCCGGTCATTCTTGCGGCGGCCCGCGCTTTGGGCAATAGCGGCCTCCTTTGAGACACTTAAGACCATGCCGCCAACGACTGTTCACTTACTGCGCCACGGCGAAGTCCATAATCCGGGCCGTGTGCTCTATGGCAGGCTGCCCGAGTTCCATCTGTCGGAGCTGGGCCAGAAGATGGCGCAGCGTGCGGCGGACTATTTCGCGGACCGGGTCGCGAACGGCGCCAACATTTGCTATCTCGTCTCGTCGCCGCTGACCAGGGCACAGGAGACCGCCCAGCCGACGGCCGCGGCGCTGAACCTGGAGATTGTCACGGACGATCGGATCATCGAGGCCGAAAACCGCTTCGAAGGCCTGGCTGACATCAGGCGGCAGCTGCGCGATCCGCGGCACTGGGCCTCCCTGCGCAATCCGATGCGGCCCTCCTGGGGCGAGGCCTACACCGCCCAGGTCCTGCGGGTGATGGCGGCGGCGGAAGATGCGCGGAAGGCCGCCGAGGAAATCGGCGGGCCGGGGGCAGAGGCCGTCATGGTCAGCCACCAGCTGCCCATCTGGGTCACGCGACTGGCCGCGGAGCGCCGCCGGCTCTGGCACGACCCGCGACGGCGGCAGTGCACGCTGGCGTCCGTGACCAGCCTGATGTTCGACGGCGAGCACCTCGCCGGGGTGGACTATTGCGAGCCGAGCGCGGACCTGCTGCCCGGTGCGGCCAATATCCCTGGAGCGTAATAGAATTACTACGCGTTGTAGAAGTGGGAAGCCCCCAGCCCACGTAGAAAAGTGTGATTGTGACTGCGAATACCCCTGAGCCCTTGAACCGCCGGTCCCTGCTCAAGATGAGCGCCGCGCTGGTCTTCGCGCTGCCGCTGGCCGCCTGCACGGTGGAGGACTCGCTGGCCCAGCAGGCCAATGCCGGCGACAACAAGAACTATATCGCCGGCGACGGATCGGTCACCGAATATGACCCGGGCAGCCGCGGCGAGCCCGTCCAACTGACCGGAACGCTGTTCGACGGCAGCAAGGTCGACTCGTCCGGCTGGACGGGCAAGGTGACCGTGCTCAACTTCTGGTACGCGGCCTGCGCGCCGTGCCGCCTGGAGGCCAAGGACCTGCAGGCCCTGAGCCGGGAATTCAGCGAGGAAGCCCGGTTCTACGGCGTGAATGTGCGCGACGAAAAGGCGACGGCCGAGGCATTCGAGCGCAACTTCGGCGTGACGTACCCGAGCTTCAAAGACAAGGACGGCGGCATCCTGCTGTCGATGACCAGCTACGTCCCCCCGCAGGCCGTCCCCACCACGCTGGTGCTGGACAAGGAAGGCCGCGTTGCCGCCCGGATTCTTGGGGTGGCTGACAAGGGCACGCTGAAGACCCTGATCCGCGACACCGCGGCCGCCTGACCGTGGGAATCACCTACATCCCCGGCTCGGTCGGCAACCTCTTCGGCGAAACCGTGCTCAGCGGTTCGGTGCTGCTGGCCATTCCGGTGGCCATGCTGGCTGGACTCGTTTCATTCATGTCCCCGTGCGTGCTCCCGCTGGTGCCGGGGTACCTGGGCTACGTCACGGGCCTGACGGGCGTGGACCTGGACAGCCAGCGGCGCGGCCGGATGTTCGCCGGAATCGGCCTGTTCGTCCTTGGTTTCTCCGCCGTCTTCGTGGCGATCGGAGCGGTGTTCGGCCAGCTGGGCGCCTGGCTCAAGGGCACGGAAGCCGCGTGGGTAACGCAACTGCTCGGCGTCGTCGTTATTGTCATGGGCATCGTTTTTATGGGCGGACTCAGCTGGTTCCAGCGGGACCGGAAGATCCACTCCCGCCCGCCGGCCGGCCTTTGGGGCGCGCCGGTGCTGGGCATGACCTTCGGCCTGGGCTGGGCGCCGTGCATCGGGCCGACGTTCTCCGCCGTGCAGGCGCTGGCCTTCTCCGGCGGCGCCGACGCCGCGAAGGGTGCTTTCCTTGCCTTTGTCTACTGCCTTGGCCTCGGGGTCCCCTTCCTGCTGATTGCCCTCGGTGTGCGCCGCGGCATGGGGGCGATGGCCTTCTTCCGCCGCCACCGGTTGTTCCTCCAGCGGGCCGGCGGCGGCCTGCTGGTAGTTTTGGGCCTGCTGATGGCCAGCGGCCTGTGGGGGAGCTGGGTCACGCAACTGCAGGACTGGTTCGCCAACGAAGTGAGGCTCCCCATCTGATGAGCAAGACAACTGCCAAAAAGTACGACGTCGAGCTGCCCAAGTTGGGGTTCCTCGGCACCGTGCGCTTTATCTGGTCCCAGTTGACGAGCATGCGCACCGCGCTGTTCCTGCTGCTGCTGCTCGCGGTGGCCGCGGTGCCCGGCTCGCTGTTCCCGCAGCGCCCGGCCAACCCCGCCGTGGTGACGCAGTACATCGCCGATCATCCGCAGACCGGGCCGTGGCTGGACCGTTTCCAGCTGTTCGATGTGTACTCGTCCGTCTGGTTCTCCGCGATCTACCTGCTGCTGTTCGTCTCGCTGATCGGCTGCGTGATCCCGCGAGCCATCAAGCACTGGCAGGCCATGCGTGCGCAGCCGCCGCGGACGCCCCGAAGGCTCTCCCGACTGCCCCAATACGCGGCGATGGCGCTGCCGGCGGGCTCGTCGGTGACCCGGCAGTCCGCCGTCGAGGACGCCGCCCGGGTGCTGAAGCGCCGGGGCTACCGCGTCCACGTGCGCGACACCGATACGGACCGTCCCTCCGTCGGGGCGGAGCGCGGCCTCTTCAAAGAGGTCGGCAACCTGGTCTTCCACGTGTCCCTGATCGGGGTGCTGGTTTCCGTGGCGGTGGGCGGCCTGTACGGCTACCGCGGGCAGAAGATCATTGTGGAGGGCGAGTCCTTCGTCAACACGCTGGTCAGCTACGACAACTTCACGCCGGGCAGCAGCTTCCACGAGGACCGGCTGGCGCCGTATTTGCTGCAGCTGGACAAGTTCGAGGTGGAGTTCGACCGCGAGTCCAAGACCCACTACGGCCAGCCGCTGGACTTCGCCGCGACCATGACCACGCGCGACGCCCCGGGGGCCGAGGCGAAGGAGCAGGTCCTGAAGGTCAACGAGCCGCTGGCGATCGGCGGGACCAACGTTTACCTCGTCGGCAACGGCTACGCTCCCGTGGTGACGGTGCGCGACGGCAACGGCAACGTGGCGTACCAGGGCCCGGTCGTCGCGGTGCCGAACGACAGCGCCTACACGTCCACCATGGCGATCAAGGTGCCGGACGCCAAGCCGGAGCAGCTTGGGTTTGTCGGCTTCTTCCTGCCGACGGCCGTCGAGGGCGAAGACGGCGTGGCGGTGGGCAGCGATCCGGATCCGTTCAATCCGCGGCTGTACCTGAACTCGTACAAGGGCGACCTGGGCCTGGACAACGGCGATCCGAAGAACGTGTACGTGCTCGACACCAGTGGGCTGACGGTCCTCAACGACCGTAAGCAGGAAGCCGGCGGCATCGAACTGGGTGCCTATGAAAGCGCGGACCTGCCGGACGGCCTGGGCAGCATCACCTTTGACGGGCTCAAGCGGTACATCGCCCTGGACATCGACCACGATCCGGGCCAGGGCGGGGCACTGGTGTTCTCGACGCTGGCGCTCCTGGGGCTCGGCGCCTCGCTGTTCATCGGACGGCGCCGCGTCTGGGTCCGGACGGGAACCCACGAGGACGGCCGCACCATGGTCGAATGGGGTCTGCTGGCCCGCGGCGAGGATCCGCGGCTGGTCGCCGAATCGGCGGCGCTGCGCAAGCTTTTCGAGAAAGAGTGGCTGGCCACGGAGAACGGGCCCGCCGACAATGACCGTGACGCCGTCGGCGTCAACGAATCCTAAGGACGTGCCCGAGCATGCCAAGCATTGACGAAACCCTCGGCCAGTACAGCGAGCTGTTCATACTGCTGGCGGCCATGGCGTTCACCGTGGCCTTCATCGCCTTCTGCTGGGACCTGGCAACTTCCAGCAAGACCATCCGCGCGGTGGAGAACCGGCTCGCCGAACAGCGTGCCGAACAGAAGGTCCCGGCCACGGTTGGGGGCGGCGCAGGGCCGGCCGCCGGCGCCACGGCGGACATCGCCGTCGCGGACGAGTCCATGGACTACGCCGGTGAACGCCGCAACGCCGCCCGCATCGGCGTCGCCGTCAGCGTCCTCGGTGCCATCATCCTGGCCGCCGGGGTGATCAGCCGCGGCATCGCTGCGCACCGCGTGCCGTGGGGCAACATGTACGAATTCTGCACCACCGGCGCCCTCGTCGTGGCCGTGGTGTACCTGCTGACCCTGATCAAGAAGGACCTGCGGTTCCTCGGCTCCTTCGTGATCGGGCTCGTGGTCATCATGCTGTGCGCGGCCGCCATCGGGTTCCCGACGCCGGTCGCCCACCTCGTCCCGGCGCTGCAGAGCTACTGGCTGGTCATCCATGTGTCCGTCGCGGTGATCGCCTCCTCGCTGTTCACGCTGACGTTCGCGATGTCGGTGCTGCAGCTGCTGCAGGCGAACCGCGAGGCCCGCGCCCGCGCCGGACAGCCGGACCGGCTGGCGTTCATGCGCCTGGCCCCGTCCGCGCTGACCCTTGAGAACGTCGCCTACCGGATCAACGCCGTCGCCTTCGTCCTCTGGACCTTCACGCTCATGGCCGGCGCGATCTGGGCCGAGAAGGCCTGGGGCCGCTACTGGGGCTGGGACACCAAGGAAGTCTGGACCTTCGTGATCTGGGTTGTCTACGCCGGCTACCTGCACGCCCGCGCCACGCGCGGCTGGACCGGCACGCGCGCCGCCTGGCTGTCGATTGTCGGCTACCTGTGCGTGATCTTCAACTTCTCGATCGTCAACGTCTTCTTCTCCGGCCTGCACAGCTACTCCGGCCTCCAGTAGGCCGCACGGACTGGACTCAAGGAAGGACGCAGAGAGCCCCGCAGGATGATCCTGCGGGGCTCTCTGCTGGTGCAGGGGACTTTGTTGGTGCAGGGGACGCCCGGTGCGTTCCCTCATGCCTGCCGTAGGAGAGCTCAGCGCGGCCCGGGGTTCTCCGGATCCTGCTCGCCGAGCTTGTCCGCGGCTCCGCCCTGCTCCCTCTTTTTCGCCTCGCGTTCGCGCTTCTGCCGCTCCGCCTCCCGCTGCTGCTGGCGCCGCTGGTGCTCCAGTTTGCGCAGGAAGGCCACGTCGTCGTCGGGAGCCATCGGGCGGCGCTGCTGGACCTGGGGCTGCGGCGTGGAGCGCGGCCTGCCGAAGAGGAACCACAGCAGCGCGCCGATCAGCGGGACCAGCAGTATGGTCAGGATCCAGGCAGGCTTGGAGATGCTGCGCACTTCCTGCGGCCGTGAGCGGATGCACTCGATGAGCGCATAGACGATGACTGCGACAGCCACCACGACGAGCAGAATGTACACGCGAACCATGTCTAAATTGTAGTTGAGCGGCGGCTGGAGCCGGGCGGCGGAAGGGCGTATTCAGCTAAGGGCACGACGGCGGCCCCCTACGTCCGCGGCGGCGTAAACTTATGTGGTGGCTTTCTGGAAATTTACCGCACTCCGGCTCGGGATCGTCGTCCTGGTCTTCATCCTCGGACTCTTCCTGCAACTTGGCATCGTGTACTCAGCGATCGTTGCCGTCGTCATCGCCTGGTGCGTGACGTACCTGTTCTTCCGCAAGATGCGGGACGCGGCGTCGGCGAGCCTGCAATACCGCTTCTCCGGAAAGGCCGCGCCGCTTCGCACTTCGACGGAGATTTCGGACGCGATGGCCGAGGACGAAGCGGTCGACCGCCACGGCCAGCTGGGCGTGGACGCGGACCGCAAGCCGCGGCCGACGAAGGACTGACCTCCGTCCCGCCGGCTAGACCAGCCGGGTCAGCACCATCCCGAGGGTGAACGCGGCGGCGAAGCACAGGCTGATGACACCGGTCTGCTTCAGCACCGGAATCATGTCCTGGCGCCGATGGCTGCGCAGCATGACCCACGAGGGCGTGATGCACAGCGGCGACACCAGCAGCACCAGCAGGATCCACGGGTGGTCGTTGATCAACAGCAGCGGCAGCAGCAGGGCAAGCGCCAGCATCATGACGTAGCTGATCCGCGCCGCCTCGTCGCCGAGCCGCACGGCGAGGGTCATCTTGCCCGCCTCCCGGTCGGTGGGGATGTCCCGAACGTTGTTGGCCATCAGCAGGGCACTGGCCAGCAGCCCGATCGAGACGGCGCCGAGGAACGAGCTCCAGCTGACGGTGAGGGCCTGCGTGTAGGTCGTGCCCATGGTGGCGACGAGGCCGAAGAACAGGAAGACGAAGACCTCGCCGAGACCGATGTAGCCGTAAGGGTTCTTGCCGCCGGTATACGCCCAGGCAGCGATCACGCAGCCCACCCCGACGAGCAGCAGCGGCCAGGTGCCGGACAGCATGATCAGCAGCAGCCCGGCCAGCATGGCCGCGCCGAAGCAGCCGAAGGCGGCGTACTTGACCGACTTGGGCGAGGCCAGGCCGGAGGCGGTCAGCCGCAGCGGTCCCACCCGCACGTCGTCGGTCCCGCGGATGCCGTCCGAGTAGTCGTTGGAGTAGTTGACGCCGATCTGGAAGAGCAGCGCGGTGAGCAGGGCCAGCAGCGCCCGCAGGGGGTGGAACGCCTCGAGGTCGTAGGCCGCGGCACTGCCCACGATCACGGGAGCGATGCCCATCGGGAGGGTGCGGAGGCGGGCGCCTTCAATCCATTGGCCGGCTGTTGCCACGGTTAGGTCCTTCTTGGTCTCGAAGCTCAGGGGGCGGCACGCGGCCGCAACGTTCTATTCTCCCGCACGCGGCGGCGGGCGCCGTCCAGCGGGCGCCACATTGGCCGCGTCCCGCAGCAGCTCGGCCACGGCCAGCCGGTCCGGCTTGCCGTTCTCCAGCAGCGGCAGCGCCTCCAGCGACACAATGTGGCGCGGGGTGGCCGGTCCGCCGAGTTCGCTGCGCACGCGGGCCCGGATCTCTTCCTCGGTAGCGGTACCGACGACGGCGGCGCCCACCTGGGTGCCCCATTCCGGGTTGTCGATTCCGGCGACCAGGGCCGCCCGCACCCCCGGCACGGCCTCGATGGCGGCGGCGACCGCGGCGGCCGACACCTTGACGCCCCCGGTGATGAGGACATCGTCCGCGCGCCCGCTGACCGCGAGGACGCCGTCGTGCACCGCACCGAGGTCCGAGGTGCGGAACCAGCGCGTCCCCTCGGCGCGGTGGAAGTGGGCGGCCGTCAGCCCCGGGTCGTCCAGGTAGCCGGCGGCAACCACATCGCCGCCGATCAGGATCCGGCCCCGCTCGAAGCCCAGGCGCACTCCCTCCAGCGGTACGCCGTCGTAAACGCAGCCGCCGCAGGTTTCGCTCATGCCGTAGGTCCGCACAATCTTGAGGGAATGCCGGGCGGCCTCGGCGCTTAGGCTATCCGGTAGCCGCGCGCCGCCGAGGAGGATCGCGTCAAACCTGCGCAGCGCCTTGACCGCGCCCTCCGAGGGGGACTCGAGCAGCCGGTGCAGCTGGGTCGGCACCAAGGACGTGATGCGGAAGCGCCCGGTCAGCCCCTCGGCGGCTTCCGTGAAGGCCTGCGGGGTGAACCCGCCCGACAGGTCCATCACCTCGGGCCGGGTCCCGGCGTGGATCGAGCGCGCCAGCACCTGCAGGCCGGCCACGTAGTTCGCTCCAAGCGCGAGGAGCCACTGCCCCTCCCCGCCCAGCCGCAGCGCGGTGGCGCGGGCGGACGCGGCCAGCGCTTCGGCGCCGAGCATCGTGGCCTTGGGCGTGCCCGTCGACCCCGAGGTGCGCACCACCGCCGCGGTTCCCGGGGCCAAACCGCCGGACAATACCGGGTTCGGCGTGCCGTCGGCCGTCAGCTCGACGGCCGGGCCCTGCCCCGTCATCGCCGCGGACAGGGCCCCCAGTGCTGCTGCCAGTTCCATTGGCGGCGCCTAGAAGTAGTAGGGGAAGCGGGACCAGTCCGGATCGCGCTTCTGCAGGAAGGCGTCCTTGCCCTCGACGGCTTCGTCCGTCATGTAGGCCAGCCGGGTCGCTTCTCCGGCAAAGACCTGCTGGCCGGCCAGGCCATCGTCGGCCAGGTTGAAGGCGAACTTGAGCATGCGGATGGCCTGCGGGGACTGCCGCGCGATGTCCGCGGCGTATTCCAGGGCGACTTCCTCGAGCCGCTCGTGGTCCACGGCCTCGTTGACGGCGCCCATCCGGACCATGTCCTCGGCCGAGTACTCGCGGGCCAGGAAGAAGATCTCGCGCGCGGCCTTCTGCCCGATCTGGCGGGCGAGCAGCGCCGAGCCGTAGCCCGCGTCGAAGCTGCCGACCGTGGCGTCCGTCTGCTTGAATTTCCCGTGCTGGCGGGACGCAATGGTCAGGTCGGAGACCACGTGCAGGCTGTGCCCTCCGCCGGCGGCCCAGCCGTTGACGACGGCGATGACCACCTTGGGCATCGTGCGCATCAACCGCTGGACTTCTAGGATGTGGAGCCGGCCGGCGCGGGCGGGGTCGATGGTCTCCTGGGTTTCCCCGTCTGTTCCCTGTATTACATACCTGTAGCCGTCGCGCCCCCGGATGCGCTGGTCTCCGCCGGAGCAGAAGGAGTGGCCGCCGTCCTTGGGGGAGGGGCCGTTGCCGGTGAGCAGGACGGTGGCTACGTCAGGGGTCATCCGGGCGTGGTCCATGGCCCGGTAGAGTTCGTCCACCGTTCCCGGCCGGAAGGCGTTGCGCACCTCCGGACGGTTGAAGGCGATCCGCACCGTCGGCAGGTCGCGGAGGACCCGGCCATCGGCGTCGCGCTCCACCTGGCGGTGGTAGGTCAGGTCCTGGAAGTCGAAGCCGGAGACCTCCCGCCACCGGGTTGGGTCGAACACGTCCGAGACCTTCGCGGGCAGGACGTCGGCTGATGCTGGTGCGGCATGATCTGAACTCACGCCCTCGAGTCTATCGCCGCCGGCCGGACAGGCCCCGGTCCCGCCGGTTCAGGAGATGCAGAACTCGTTGCCCTCTGGATCGGCCATCGTGTACCAGATGTGCGGGCCCTCCCGTCCGTCATGCAGGAACGTCGCCCCCCGCGCTTCGAGCCTCGCCCTGGCCTCGTCCTTGTCTTCGCCAGCAAGGTCCACATCCCAGTGCACGCGGTTCTTGGTCGTTTTGGGCTCCGGCACGGTCTGGAAGAGGATTCGCCGACGGCCGCGCTCGCCGGACTCGCTGGCCGGACAGATCGCGGCCCCGGGTTTCCAGACCCGGACACCGTTGTGGATGATCGTGTCCTCGTCGCTGGCGTAGCCTTTGGCGATCATGTCCGAGACGAACTCCTGGTCTGTCGGTTCCACGATCCACCCCAAGGTTTCCGCCCACCAGTCGGCCTGCTTATGCGGATCGGCGCTGTCCACCGCTACCTGGATGTTGAAGGTCATGCACCGACTCTAGGGATCCGCGGGCACCGGCAACAGGGGATCGGCGGACAGCTTTTGTCCTGTTTGCCCCATCTACTTGCCCACCGCGCCGTGGCCTTGCCCGCCCCGCCGCGGGGCATCCGCTACTGTGAGGGCAAGCAACGCCGCGATGAGGGGAGGCCGCCGATGACCTATGGGCTGGAACTGGACCGCTATATTGACGCGCCCGCCGACGTCGTGTGGGACGTGCTCACCGACATCGGCCGGTCCCCGACGACCCTCTCGGGAGTGACCGGCGTCGAAATCCTGACGCCGGGCACCTACCGCGAGGGCTTCCGCTGGCGGGAGACGCGCAGGATGCTGGGCAAGGAAGCCACCGAGGAAATGTGGGTCGCGGCCGTGGATGCTCCGGGTTCGACGACGGTCAAGGCGGCGTCCGGCGGCACCGACTACACGACGAGGTTCACGCTCACACCGGCAGGGGAGGGCACCCAGCTGCGGCTGTCCTTCGGAGCCGAGGCGCAGAATCCCGGCTGGAAGCATCGGCTGGCGATGGCGCTGTTCGGCAAGCTGGGGATGCACGCCGCCCGGAAGGCCATCAACCAGGACCTGTATGACATCGCCGCCGCGGCGGAGGCCCGGCGGGAGGCTTCGCATGAATGATGCCTTCCGGATCCATGTGAGCCTCGACAGCACTATCGACGGCGGGTCCCTGCTGCGGTTCCGTTGCCGGTTCGGCCAGAGCCTCTCACGCGTATGGCAGGCCCTGACGGTGGACGAGCAGCTCTCCGCCTGGTTCCCCTGCCGCGTCAGGCTCGAGGAACGCGCCGGCGGCCGGATCGAATTCCTGTTTCCCGGCGAGGAACCTGTCCACGGCGAGGTGCTGGAGTTCGAGTCCGAGAACCGGCTGGCCTTCACCTGGGATGAGGAAGTCCTGCGCTGGCAGCTGCATCCCGACGCTGAGGGATGCCGGCTCATGATGACCAACACGCTCCAGGACCCGCAGACCCGGGCCAAGGTCGCCGCCGGCTGGCACAGCTGCTTCGAACAGCTGGCGGCCATCCTCGCCGGCGAGGACTCGGAGCCGGTCCCGCAGACTCCCGTGCCCGAACTGGTGGCACTCTACGAGCGGACGCTGGGCTAGCCAACGGTCCTGGCGCGGCGGGCGCCCCGGCGCGGAATTATTGCGCCTCATGGATCGGCGCAGTTGACCGCCGCAACCCTGCGTGGGATTCTTTATAGAACGGTCGGTCGGTAATTTCTGCCCGGGCTGCTCCCGCGCGAACCGGCTGACGGAACCCACAGAACACAGACTCGAGGGACTTTCAATGGCTGAAGCATTCCTGATTGGCGGGGCCCGGACCCCGGTGGGCCGCTACGGAGGCGCTTTGTCCTCGGTCCGGCCGGATGACCTGGCCGCGCTGGTGGTCAAGGAAGCCGTCCAGCGCGCGGGCATCGATCCGGACGCGGTGGACGAAGTCATCTTCGGCAATGCCAACGGCGCCGGCGAGGAGAACCGCAACGTCGCGCGGATGGCCTGGCTGCTCGCCGGCTACGCGGACCAGGTACCCGGGATCACCGTGAACCGCCTGTGCGCCTCCGGCCTCAGCGCCATTATCATGGCCTCCCACATGATCAAGGCCGGAGCGGCGGACATCGTTGTCGCCGGCGGCGTGGAATCCATGAGCCGGGCGCCCTGGGTGCAGGAGAAGCCTGCCAAGGCCTTCGCCAAGCCGGGCGAGCAGTTCGACACGTCGATCGGCTGGCGCTTCGTGAACCACCACTTCACCCACGGCGACCTGTCGCGCGGCGGCAAGATGACGTACTCCATGCCGGAAACGGCCGAGGAAGTCGCCGAGGTCTACAACATTTCCCGCGAGGACGCGGACGCCTTTGCCGTGCAGTCGCACGAGCGCGCCATCGCTGCGATCGAGGGCGGCCGCCTCAAGGACGAGATCGTCCCCGTCGCGGTCCACGGACGCAAGGGCGCCACCACCATGGTGGAGACGGACGAGGGCCCCCGCGCGGGCACCAGCATGGAGGTCCTCGCAGGCCTGAAATCCATCATCAAGCCCGGCGGCGTCGTGACCGCCGGCAACTCAAGCTCGCTGAACGACGGCGCCTCCGCCATCGTCGTCGCCTCCGAGGCCGCGGTGCAGAAGTTCGGCCTTACCCCGCGGGCACGGGTTGTCGACGGCGCATCCGCCGGCGTCGCCCCCGAGATCATGGGCGTCGGGCCCGTCCCGGCCACCCGGAAGGTGCTGGAGCGCGCCGGCTGGAGCATCGACGACCTCGGCGCCGTCGAGTTGAACGAGGCCTTCGCCACCCAGTCGCTGGCGGTGCTGCGCGAGCTGAAGCTGGACCAGGGAATCGTGAACAACGACGGCGGCGCGATCGCTTTGGGCCATCCGCTGGGTTCCAGCGGCTCGCGTCTGGTGGTCACCCTGCTGGGCCGCATGGAGCGTGAGGACGCCCGCCGCGGCCTCGCCACGATGTGCGTTGGCGTTGGCCAGGGCACCTCGATGATCGTTGAGCGGGTCTGATGCTCTTCGCCTCCCACGAATTCAAGACGCTGCTGGTCGATGAGCGCGACGACCGCGTCCACCTGAAGCTGAACCGGCCCGAGGTCCGCAACGCGATCGACCAGGCCATGGTCGACGAGCTGCACGCAGCCTGCTCGGTCCTCGAGCGCGAGCCGCGGATCCTGATCATGTCCGGCACCGAAGTCAACGGCAAGGGCATCTTCGCCTCCGGGGCTGACATCGGGCAGCTGCGGGAGCGGCGCCGCGAGGACGCGCTTGCGGGCATCAACTCCACGATCTTCAACCGGATCGCGCAACTGCCCATGCCGGTCATCGCCGCGCTGGACGGCTTCGCACTGGGCGGCGGGGCCGAACTGGCCTACGCGGCCGACTTCCGCATCGCGACGGACACCGTCAAGATCGGCCAGCCGGAGACCAACCTCGGCATCATGGCGGCCGCCGGGGCGACCTGGCGGCTGAAGGAACTCGTGGGGGAGCCGCTGGCCAAGGAGATCCTGCTCGCCGGCCGGATCCTCAATGCCGAGGAGGCCCTGGCCGCCCGGCTGGTTACGGAGATCCATCCGGCCGGGCAGCTCATCGGCGCGGCCCACGCGTTGGCGGACCGGATCGGGGCCCAGGACCCTCTGGCCGTGCGCATCACCAAGAGTGTTTTCCATACCCCGCGCGAGGTCCATCCGGTGATCGACACGATCGCCCAGGGGATTCTGTTCGAATCCGAGGCGAAGTTCGACCGCATGCAGGCCTTCCTGGACAAGAAGAAAGACAAGAAGAAATGAACGCAGTGCAATCAGTGCCGGAAAAAGTCGGCGTGCTGGGCGGCGGGCGGATGGGAGCCGGCATCGCGCATGCCTTCCTGACCGCCGGTGCCAGCGTCGTCGTCGTTGAACGCGACGAGGACGCGGCCGAAGGCGCCCGCCGCCGCGTGACCGATGCGCTGCTCAAGAGCGTGGAGCGCGGCACCACCACGGAAACCATCGAGGGACTGACGAAGCGGCTGGCCGTTTCCGTCGACTACGCCGCTTTCGGCCCGTGCGGCCTTGTTGTCGAAGCCGTGCCGGAGGACTTCGAGCTGAAGTCGACGGCCCTGAAGGCCGTCGAGGGGCAGCTGGCGCCGACGGCGTGGCTGGCCACCAATACCTCGTCGCTGTCCATCGGCAAGCTCGCCGAACAGCTCCAGCGTCCGGGCAGCTTCTGCGGCCTGCACTTCTTCAACCCGGTCCCGGCCTCGCAGCTGGTCGAGGTCGTCCTGGCGCCGCAGACCTCTACGGAACTGGCCGCCGCTTCCAAGGGGTGGGTCGAAGCCCTGGGGAAGACCGCGGTCGTTGTCCACGATGCCCCCGGTTTTGCCTCCTCCCGCCTCGGCGTGGCCATCGCCCTGGAAGCCATGCGGATGGTGGAGGAAGGCGTGGCCTCCGCCGAGGACATCGACGCCGCCATGGTCCTCGGGTACAAGCATCCCGTCGGCCCGCTCAAGACCACGGACATCGTGGGCCTGGACATCCGGCTGGGCATCGCGGAGTACCTGCACACCACGCTGGGCGACCGTTTCGCCCCGCCGCAGATCCTGCGGGACAAGGTGGCCAAGGGCGAGCTCGGCCGCAAGACCGGCAAGGGCTTCTTCAGCTG
This sequence comes from Arthrobacter sp. Marseille-P9274, assembly GCF_946892675.1. Lineage (NCBI taxonomy): Bacteria > Bacillati > Actinomycetota > Actinomycetes > Micrococcales > Micrococcaceae > Arthrobacter > Arthrobacter sp. Marseille-P9274. The sequence continues at coordinate 2,537,859 of NZ_CAMPOV010000001.1, read as the reverse complement.
GGACAGCTGACTAGCGGCTGAGGGACTTCACCTCGGCGGCCACGGCGGCGGCGTAGCCCTGGGCATAACCTTCGGCCGTGGGGTGGAAGTCCGTGCCGTCGGCCGCCGGGTAGGAGTCCAGGTTGATCCAGGGGTCCGGCGAACCGATCTCGTGGCCCTCGAAGTCGTCCACTACATCCACGTAAAGCGTGCGCGGCGATGTCCGGGTGGCCTGTTCAATGATGCCGTTGAGTTCGTCAACTCCGTCATTGAACACGGCGGCTGCGTCCGCGCTCATCACCGGCCCGGCGCCGCCGTCGGCGAACAAGTGCGGATACCCGATCGCGGCGATATCGGCACGAGGGGCGGCCCGGTGGATCAGCCGGTAGTCGGCGGCAAGCCGGGGTGCCACCTTGATGCGTGCCGTCACCACCGCCGCATCGACGGCAGCCCGGCAGAAAGTAACGGTGCCCAGGGCACAGGCCGCGATGATGCCTTCGTAATGGATGTCGTTGGCGCCGGCGGTGACGGTGACGAGCTCGGTCTGCTTGCCGAGGACCCCCAGCTCCCGTGCGGCCGACACCTGGTGCGGAACCTGGTTGCTGGTCGCGCCGGAGCACGCCGCGGTGGCCGCCGTGCCCACCGCGGGCAGCCGGGCCAGCGCCTCCGCATAGCCCGGCGCGGCGACCAGGCATTCGGTGCCCGACCCAAGGGGGCTCTCCTGCAGCGGACCGGCACCCACCCCGGCGGAGTAGGAATCGCCCAGCGCCACGAGGTCCATGGTTTTGGGCCCGGCGGCTGCGGGCGACGCCGCGGCTCCGGCCAGCGCGGCCGCCGACAGGGCCGCCAGCATGGCGGTACGGAGGGACTTGCCGGCGCGGTAATCCACTTCAGGAACCATGGCTACACGCTAGACGATCCTCTCCCCGGGCGGAATGGTTGTCTACGATGAATCCATGCCCTTGTTTGAACCGCTGTCCCTGGTCGGCAAGTACGTCCGGCTGCAGCCGCTGCGGATGAGCCACATGCCGGAGCTGGAGGACGCCGTCCGCGACGGAGAGCTGTGGAATCTCTGGTACACGCGGGTGCCCTCCCCGGAAACCATGGAGCTGGAGATCCGGCAGCGCCTCGAGAAGCAGGAGGAGGGCTCCATGCTGCCGTTCACCGTACGGCGCCTGGCCGACGACGTCGTACTGGGCATGACGACCTTCTGCAACATCGACGCCGCGACACCGCGGGTAGAGATCGGCTACACCTGGAACCGGGCCAGCACCCAGGGCACCGGGACCAACCCGGACAGCAAGCTGCTCCTCATGACGCATGCGTTTGAAACGCTGGGCTGCCGCGCCGTGGAGTTCCGCACGCACTGGATGAACCACCAGTCCCGCGCAGCGATCGAACGCCTCGGCGCCAAGCAGGACGGCGTGCTGCGCAACCACACCAAAATGCCGGATGGCACCCTGCGGGACACCGTGGTCTACTCCGTGCTGGACAGTGAATGGCCGATAGTCCGGCGCGGGCTGCACGCGCGGCTGGAGAAGGTCGGTCCGTCCGGTACGCCGCGGGCCGGCGTCGGGAGCCGGGCCTGATGGGCGCCGGGCCGGACTCGATCAATCGGGTGCACTGGGAAGGGGCGGTCAACGCCCGCCGGATCGCCGGGGACATCTACGGCATGGGCCGCGCCGAATGGCTGACCGAGGCGGGCTGGCGGCAAATGTACGACGACGGCGTGCGCACCATCGTCGATCTGCGCAACGACGGCGAGCGGTCGCGCCGCGAGACGGATCCGGACGTGCCGCCGGAGGCCCGTTCGCTCTTCACGCTGCTGAACTGCCCCACGGAGGAGCCCGACCACGAGGAGTTCCGCCGGCTGGCCGCACCGTACATGTCGCATCCGCGGCAGTATCCGGACAACCTGCGCCTGTTCCCCGGCAATATCGTCGCCATTGCGCGGGTCCTGGCGGAGGCCGAGGGGGCCGTCGTCGTCCACTGCTCCGCCGGCCGGGACCGGACCGGGCTGGTCGCCACGCTGCTCCTGCAGCTGCGTGGAGAGTCCGCGGAAACGATCGCGGACCACTATGAGTTCGGCCTTCGCGGCATCAACGAATGGCACCGGATCAGCCCGTACCGCCACCCGGTGGAGCGCTACATCTCGGGCCCGGACCTGGCCGCCAAGGTGGAGGAGACCCGCGGCGCGCTGGTGGAGCTGGTCGCGGAGCTGGACGCCGAGCGCTACCTCACTGAGCACGGCCTGGGACAGGACGAGCTCGAGCGGCTCCGCCGCCGGCTGCAGTGACCTTCCCCCCTTTCTTCATGTAGGCTAGACACGTTACCGAACGACCGTTCAGTTTGTTTATGACTTCCGTCGGATGCCGGCCAGCTCCGCGGGAGGGGAAAGGCAGTCAACGATGACCTCAACCACTGTTGGCCTTGATTTCGTACCGAGTTTTGTCCAGGACGCCTGGTGGACGCCGGATAGCGCAGCAACCGGAGCCGAGGTCCGCGACGCCAGCACGGGCGAGGCCCTGGCCCAGGTAAGCACCGAAGGGCTGGACCTCGCCGCCGTCGTTAAACACGGCCGGACCGTGGGCCAGACCGAACTGGGGAAGCTCACCTTCCACCAGCGCGCCCTGAAGCTGAAGGAGCTCGCCCAGTTCCTCAACGGCCACCGCGAGGCGCTGTACGAGATCTCGCACCGCTCCGGCGCCACGAAGGTCGACAACATGATCGACGTCGACGGCGGCATCGGCGTGCTCTTCACCTTCGGCTCCAAGGGACGCCGCGAGCTGCCCAACTCCCAGGTCGTCATCGACGGGCCGGCCGAGGTGCTGTCCAAGGACGGCTCGTTCATCGGCGAACACATCTACACCCGCATCCCCGGCGTCGCGGTGCAGATCAACGCCTTCAACTTCCCGGTCTGGGGCATGCTGGAGAAGTTCGCCCCGGCCTTCATCGCCGGCGTTCCGACCATCGTCAAGCCGGCGACACCCACCGGCTATGTCACCGCCGCCGCGGTCAAGCTGATCATCGAATCGAACATCCTGCCGGCCGGTTCGCTGCAGCTGATCTCCGGGTCGGCCCGCGACCTGCTGGACCACCTCGACTACCGCGATGCTGTGGCCTTCACCGGCTCCGCCGCGACCGCCAACAAGCTCAAGTCGCACCCGAACGTGGCCCGGGGCGGCATCCGCTTCACCGCCGAGGCCGACTCGCTCAACGCCGCGATCCTCGGGCCGGACGCGGTCCCGGGAACGCCCGAGTTCGATGCCTTCATCAAGTCCCTGGTCACGGAGATGACCAACAAGGCCGGCCAGAAGTGCACCTCCATCCGCCGCACCATCGTGCCAAAGGACCGGGTCCAGGACGTGGTCGCCGCCGTCCAGGCGCGCATCGACGAACGCATTGTCGTCGGCGATCCGCGCGCCGAGGGCGTGACCATGGGTGCGCTCGCTTCACTGGAGCAGCTGGAGGATGTCCGCGCCGCGGTGCAGGACATGCTGGACGCGGGCGGCGAACTCGCTTACGGGTCGCTGGACGCGCCGAAGGTCACCCGCCAGGACGGCAGCGTGGGGGTGGCCGACGGCGGCGCGTTCATGTCCCCGGTCCTCCTCACCTGGGCGGACGCTGAGGCGGAGGCCGTGCACTCCCGCGAAGCCTTCGGCCCCGTTTCGTCCGTGATCGGCTACGAGGATATCGAGGACGCCATCCGGCTCGCGGCGATGGGCTCCGGCTCGCTGGTGGCCACTGTGGCGACCAATGATCCCGAAGCCGCCCGCCGGCTGGTGACCGGCATTGCCGCCCACCACGGCCGCGTGCTGGTCCTCAACCGCGAGGACGCCCGCACCTCGACCGGCCATGGTTCGCCCGTCCCGCACCTCGTTCACGGCGGCCCGGGCCGGGCCGGCGGCGGCGAGGAGCTCGGCGGCATCCGGTCCGTGCTGCACCACATGCAGCGCACGGCCATCCAGGGCTCGCCGAACATGCTGACCGCCATCACCGGCGTCTGGCACACCGGTGCGGACCGCAACTTCGGCGACGTGCATCCGTTCCGGAAGAGCCTGGCCGAACTGAAGATCGGCGACGCCATCCGCTCCGACCTGCGCCAGGTCACGCTGGAGGACATCACCGAGTTCGCCAACTCCACGGGGGACACCTTCTACGCGCACACCAACCAGGCCGCGGCGGAAGCCAATCCGTTCTTCCCGGGCATCGTGGCGCACGGCTACCTGCTGCTGGCCTGGGGTGCAGGCCTCTTCGTCGAGCCGGCCCCGGGGCCGGTGCTGGCCAACTACGGCCTCGACAACGGGCGCTTCGTGACCCCGGTGGCCGCGGGAGACTCCATCCGCGTCACACTGACCGCGAAGAAGATCACTCCGCGGGAGACCGACGAGTACGGCGAGGTGGCCTGGGACGCGGTGCTGACCAACCAGAACGACGAGATCGTGGCCACCTATGATGTGCTGACGCTGGTCGAGAAGTAGGCCGGTTTACCGGCTGGCCGCAGAGGCTAACTGGCGCGGACGGTCCTGGGCTTCCAGGGCCGTCCGCCATTTAACCAGTCCCAGTACGTACAGCCCGACCGCCGCGGCGGCATACACCACGGCGATGCGCGGCGTGCCCGCTGCGGTGGCATTTCCAAGGTTGAGCAGACCGAAGGCCACGCCCGCGGTCCAGGCATCCGCGATGCCGTGGGCCAGGCCAAGGTAGACCACCAGCGGCAGGGCCGACAGTACGGCGCTGAGGATAAGTTCGGGGCCGATGACGGCCAACAGCTCGAGCCCGGAGAACCCCTTGATCAGGGCGAAGAGGACGAGCAGTCCGGCGCCGATTCCCCATTCTTCCGGGGTGGCGCGCCGGAGCGGCAGGACGCCTTCGTTGCCGGCCCGGTCATGCTGCCAGCGCAGGAAACCGTAGACGCAGACCGCGGGCAGCAAGAGGTCGCCGAAGCCCAGCTGCACCGGCCCCGAGGCGAAGCTCAGGGCCAGGAAGAGCAGGAATCCGGCGGCCGGCGGCAGCCAGGCCCAGCGGTTCCGGAAAGCGAACAGCGCGAGGCCCGCGATGGTGAGCACTGAGACAACGACCGTCAGCCATAGCAGCGGATCGGTACCCCCGGAAAAGTCCCCAAACCATTCCATGACGTCCCCCTGACGTGAAGTGGTTGATGCAAGGCTAGCAGTCGGTCCGGCGCGGCGGACAGGGGGAGGGGAGGTAAGGGCTCTGCGAAGCGGGAAATACCTAGGCGATGATGCGGGCCGCCGCAGGCAGGTGCAGTCCGTCGAAAATCATCGAGATCAGGTCGTCAGCGAGCTTCTTGCCCGTGAGCTTGCCGCCCGGTTTGTACCATTCCACGATCGAGTTGATCGTGCCGAAGAGCAGCCGGGTGGTGGTGCGCGGGTCGATGTCGCCGCGCAGGCTGCCTTCTGCGCGCGCCGCGTCGACCAGGCCCGCGACCTTGTGGTCGAACTGCCGGCGGCGTTCAAGGGCGCTGCGCTCGATCTCCGTGTTGCCGCGCAGGCGCAGCAGCAGGGTGACGTACGGCAGCTTGCTGGTCAGGACCTCGACGGTCCGGCGGACCACGTACTCCAGCCGGTCGTCCGCCCGGCCGGAGGAGGCGCCGGGCTCGTCCAGAATCGCTTCCAGCGAGCCCAGCGCTTCCTCCAAGGCGAGCCTGAGGAGGTCGCCCTTGGACGGAACGTGGTGGTAGATAGCGCTCTTGGAAATGCCAAGGTTCTCCGCGAGGATGCCCATGGAGGTGGCCTCGTAGCCATGCTTGTTGAAGACTTCGACCGCAACATTGAGCACCGACTGCTGATCGTAGCCCGGTCGTCCCCGACGGGCCGGTTCCTGGCCGTTCATCTTCACCATGGTCTTAATCTTTCCAGAGCGTTCTTGCTTGGGCGGGCAAACTATCCGTTGAGGTTGCGCAAATCATAGATCCGGCGCAGCTTGCCGCTGGAACGGGCCAGGCTGCCCGGCTCGGCGATGTCGATCCGGCAGCTGGAGCCGACATGGATCTTGATCTGCTTCTGCAGGTCCTTCGCGGCGGCGGCGGCCGTTTCGGCGGAGCAGTCCTCCCGGCGTTCGATCTTCACCGTCAGCTCGTCCATCCGGTTGGGCCGGCTGATCTCCAGGATGAAGTGCGGACTCAGGCCGGGGATCCGCAGGGCGATTTCCTCGATCTGGGTGGGGAAGAGGTTCACGCCGCGCAGGATGATCATGTCGTCGCTGCGGCCGGTGATGCGCCCGATGCGGCGCATGTTCGGCCGGCCGGTGCCAGGCAGCAGGCGGGTCAGGTCATGGGTGCGGTACCGGATGACCGGCATGGCTTCCTTGGTCAGTGAGGTGAAGACCAGCTCGCCGTGTTCGCCGTCGCGCATGACCTCGTCGGTCAGCGGGTCGATGATCTCGGGGCGGAAGTGGTCCTCCCAGATCGTCGAGCCGTCCTTGTAGTCGATGCATTCGCCGGCGACGCCCGGGCCCATGACCTCGGACAGGCCATAGATATCGCAGGCGTCGATGTCCAGCTTGCTTTCGAGCTCGTGCCGCATCTCCTCGGTCCACGGCTCGGCGCCGAGGACGGCAACCTTCAGCGAGGTCTTGGCCGGATCGATTCCGGACTTTTCCATGGCGTCGACGATGGTCAGCAGGTACGTCGGCGTGCAGAGGATAGCGTCCGGCTCGAAGTCCTGGATGAGTTGGATCTGCTTCTCGGTCTGGCCGCCGGACATCGGAATCACGGTGCAGCCGAGCCGCTCCGCGCCGTAGTGGGCGCCGAGGCCGCCGGTGAACAGGCCGTAGCCGTAGGCGTTGTGGACTTTCCAGCCACGCTTGACGCCGGAGGCCTTCAGGGAGCGCGCGAAGAGGGTCTCCCAGCGCTCCAGATCGCCCTTGGTATAGCCGACGACGGTGGCCCGCCCGGTGGTGCCGGAGGACGCATGGATCCGCGCGACCTCGTTCTGCGGGACGGCGAACATGCCGAACGGGTAGGCCTGGCGCAGGTCTTCCTTGTCGGTGTACGGGAAGTTCTTGAGGTCGGCCAGCTCCTTCAGGTCCTCGGGCCGGATTCCGGCGTCGTCGAACTTCTTCCTGTACATCGGCACGCGCTCATACGCGTACGCCACGGTGTGCTTCAGTCGGCTGAGCTGCAGGGCCTCGATCTCGTCGCGGCTCATCAGCTCTTCGGGATCCAGGGTCTCGGGCTCGGCTGGAGTGGACTTGCGGGCTTTCGTTCCCGTGGTGATGGTCATTGAACGGTCCTTGCTAGTCATTGCGGGCAGCGGGATTGGGGATGGTGCGGGAGCGGCCGCGCAGTTCGGCGATGATCTCTTCGCCGCCGTCTGGCGTCTCCTGCGTGACTCGGATGTCGAAGAGGCCACTGCGGCCGGCCTGGCTGACCAGGGTGGCGCTGGCGGTGAGGTTCCGTCCGGCATGGCCGGGATTCATGAAGTTGACGTCGACGCCGGACGCTACCGTGACGGTGCTTCCGTCGCCGCGGGGGTCGTTGCAGGCGAGGGCGAAGGCCACGTCGGCGAAAGCGAACACCATGCCGCCCTGTGCAATGCCGAACCCGTTGAGCATCTCTTCGCGCACTTGCATACGGATCAGCACGTTGCCGAACTCCGCCTTGAGAACCTCCACGCCCAGCCACTCGGCGGCACGATCGTTCACGAAGGCAGGGTGGACCGGTGGATTCCCGGAGTCGGGGGACCCGGCAGGGGCGTGTCCGGTCACCGGACCGACCTCAATGTCCGTCATGTGAGCCCTCTCAGTGGTATTTACCGAATGTTCATTAGGTAATCCTGATTTGTGATTCAAGTCAAGTCCGGCTTGGCCGGCCGCGGAACGGACGACGGCGCCGCGCATTGCCGCGCGGCGCCGTCGTACGTCCCCTCCCCGGGCCGCGGCTACAGCAGTTCCCGGGCTCCCACTGCGTCGAGCACGAAAGCGTAGTCCCAGGCCCGGTCCTTCCAGCCCTCGTAGCGGCCGGAGGCCCCGCCGTGGCCGGCGGCCATCTCGATCTTGAGCACAATCGGCTCGGTCCCGGTGCTGGCATCGCGCAGCTTGGCGACCCACTTGGCCGGTTCCACGTACAGCACGCGCGTGTCGTTGAAGCTGGTCACGGCCGCGATGCGCGGGTAGTTGGCCGGCCGGACGTTTTCGTAGGGGGAGTAGGACTTCATGTAGGCGTAGACCTCCGCGTCCTTGATCGGGTTGCCCCACTCTTCCCATTCCAGCGCGGAGAGGGGCAGATCGGGATCGAGGATAGAGGTCAGTGCGTCGACGAACGGGACCTGCGCGAGGATGGCCGCGTATTTCTCCGGCGCCAGGTTGGCCACGGCCCCCATCAGCAGGCCGCCGGCCGAGCCGCCCATCGCGGCGATCCGTGCCGGGTCCGCCCAGCCCGAGGCGGCCAGCCAGTCGGTGGCAGCGACGAAGTCCGTGAAGGTGTTCTTCTTCTGCAGCTTCTTGCCGTCGTCGTACCACTTCCGGCCGACTTCGCCGCCGCCGCGCACGTGGGCCACGACGTACACCACGCCGCGGTCCAGCAGCGAGAGCCGGGCGGTGTTGAAGCCCGGATCCATGCTGACCTCGTAGCTGCCGTAGCCGTAGACGAGGCCCGGGTTCGTGCCGTCGCGCTCCACGCTGGCCTTGCGCAGGACGGAGAGCGGGATCCGGGCTCCGTCGCCGGCAGTGGCCCAGGCGCGTTCGGCGACGTAGTCAGAGGGGTCGTAGCCGCCCAGCACCGGTGTCTCCTTGCGCAGGAAGAGCCTGCCGGTGGCGAGCTCGTAGTCGTAGATCCGCGGCGGCGTGAAGTAGGAGGTGTAGGTCAGCCGGATGAGCGGCGCCTCGTAGTCCGAGCCTCCCATGCCGGCCGTGTAGAGCTCCTCATCGAAGTCCGGTTCCGCCGCCGGGGCCTGCGCGGGAGTGCCCAGCCCTTCCAGCGGAATGACCTGGACGCGCTCGATCGTGTCCTTGCGGACCGACAGCACGGCGTGCGAGGCCGTGACGCCGGCGCCGTTGACCCGGACGGCGTTGTCGTGCGGCAGCACGGTAGCCCAGCGCTGATCCGCCAGGGGCTTGCCGAATTCGGCGAGGTCCACCAGCGAGACCATCGAGTTGACCGCGTCCTTGTTGTGCGTGAGCAGCACCTTCTGCACCCCGTCCAGCACGAAGGGCTCGGCGTCGTAGAGCAGCCGCTCGCTGCGCGGGACCAGCACCTGCAGCCCCGCGTCCGGATGCTCGAAGTCCAGCAGTCGCGTTTCGCTGTACTCGGAGCAGCCGATACCCACCACCAGGTGCCGGCGATCGGCGGAGAGGTCGAATCCCGTCCACATGGCCGGATCGTCCTCCTGGTAAATAACGACGTCGTCAGTCACCTCGGTGCCGAGCGTGTGGGCCTTGATCTGGTACGGCCGCCAGGAGTCATCCACGACGGTGTAGAAGACCCGGCTCCCGTCGGGCGAGAAGGCCAGGGAATAGAAGACGTTTTCCACCACGTCCGGCAGGAGTTCGCCGGTCCGCAGGTCCTTGATCCGCAGGGTGAACCGCTCGTCGCCGGCGTTGTCCTCCGCGTAGGCGTAGAGGTGGCCGTCCTTGGTGACGGCTGCGCCGCCGAGGGAGAAGAAGGGCTTGCCCTCGGCCTCCGCATTGCCGTCCAGCAGGATCTGCTCGCCCGGCACCGGCGTCCCCGGCTCCACCGCGGGAGGCGTCCAGTCCGCGGCCGCGTCGCCGGTGTCCGACGCCTTGGTGCGGCACTGGATGCCGTACTGCTTGCCCTCCTCCATCCGGCCGTAGTACCACCAGCCGTCCTTGCGGACCGGCACGGAGAGATCCGTCTCCTGCGTGCGCTTCTTGATCTCGTTGAAGATCGCGTCGCGCAGCGGCTGCTGGCCTGCGGTTACGGCGTTGGTGTAGGTGTTCTCGGCTTCGAGGTGGGCCACTACCTCCGGGTTGTCCTTCTCGCGGAGCCACTCATAGTCGTCGACGAAGACGTCGCCGTGGTGCTGGCGCTGGACGGGAACCTTGCGGGCCTGCGGCGGCACGGTACCCGGGGCGGCGGGAGGGGCGGTTTCGGCGGGGATGTGCGTCATGGCACCAATATATAGACGCCTACCCGCCGGCCAGCACGGCGATCGCGACCAGCGGAACGGCGCCGACGACCATGATCCAGTTGCCCAGAGTGCCGAGAATGCCGGAGAGGCGCCCGCCGGCGGCTTTGCCGCTGACCGGATCGACGACCTCGTCGGGCCGGTTGCTGCTCTGCCATTGGCTCCAGCAGGCGGCACCGACCAGCAGTACGGTCCCGCTGATGGCCAGCGGCAGGGCCGGGAGCGAAACGACGGGGCGGTCCGGCAGGAGGAAGGCCAGCGCGGCCGTCCCGACGCTGATGCCGAGGCCAACGAGCATGCTGTGCAGGAGTTTGGCGCGGGCGATGACCGAAATACTGGCCGCCAGCACCCACGCTGCCGTCGCCGCGAATGCAGCGAGGAGGATGTCCGACGCCGTGAAGTCCACCGCCCTGCCGCCGGCGAGCGGACCCGCGGCGTCGACCAGGATCAGCAGGCCGAGGAGGCCCAGGAGGTTGACGGCGATGAGGACACCGAAGCCGGCCGGTGCGGCCTGGTCCAGGCCAAGGTCGCGGGCGTAGTCGGCGGGCTCGCCGAAGGCCTGGTGCGGGGTCTCGCCCGTGTCCGCCAGATGGCCCCTGACCGTCGCCACGGCATCGCCTATCGTGGCGCCGGGGACATTGCGCAGGCGCAACTCCAGTACCAGTTGGTCCAGCCATACCTGCCGGTCTTTGGTCTCGCTCATGGGGTCTCCTCGGGTGCCGCGCTGCTGTTGTCCAAGTGATCCGAAATGGTGCGGCTGAAGTGCCGCCAGCTCTGCTGCAGGCGGGCGAGTTCTTCCGTGCCCGCCGGGGTGATGCGGAAGTACTTGCGGCCCGGACCCCGTTCGCCGGCCTTCCATTCGGTGGTGACGAACCCGGCGGTCTCCAGCCGCGTCAGCAGCGGATACAGGGTGCCGCCCTTGACGGTGCCGAGCCCCGCCGCCTCGAGGGCGGAGGCGATTGCGTAGCCGTAGGTCGGCCCCGGTTCCAGCGACTTCAGGACGCACAAGCCCAGCACGCCCCGCATCCACTCGGCGGGCCATGCGTCGTTCAGCATGGCTATATCGTGGCACGAACTAGTAAGGCTGTCTATCTAGTCGGAGCAAGGAGTTCCCTGCCATCGCGCAAACGTCTTGACGGTGCGTGGGCGACGCTATATTCTGAACGAACGGTCGGTAAATATTTGCGCCCAGACTTTCCCCATAGTGAGGTGACACCAATGGCAGTGCAGACGCAAGCAACGCTGCAGGCTGTTCCGTCGGCAGAAGACGCAGCAGGGCAGGCCTACTTCGACAAGATCATCGCCGAGGACTCCCGGATCGAACCGGCGGACTGGATGCCGGAAAAGTACCGCAAGACGCTGGTCCGCCAGATGTCGCAGCATGCCCATTCGGAGATCATCGGCATGCAGCCGGAGGCGAACTGGATCACCCGTGCGCCCTCGCTGAAACGCAAGGCCATCCTGATGGCCAAGGTTCAGGACGAGGCCGGACACGGTCTCTACCTCTACTCGGCGACGGAAACGCTGGGCACTCCGCGCGATGTGCTCAACCAGCAGCTGCTGGACGGCAAGGCCAAGTACTCGTCGATCTTCAACTACCCGGCCAACAGCTGGGCGGACATGGGCGCCATCGGTTGGCTCGTGGACGGCGCGGCCATCGCCAACCAGGTGCCGCTCTGCCGCGCATCGTATGGTCCCTACGGCCGTGCCATGGTGCGCATCTGCAAGGAAGAGTCGTTCCACCAGCGGCAGGGCTTCGAGATTTTGCTGGAGCTGTCCAACGGCACCCCCGCCCAGAAGCAGATGGCCCAGGATGCGGTCAACCGCTTCTATGCGCCGGCGCTGATGATGTTCGGCCCGACGGATACCGACTCGCCCAACTCGCAGCAGTCCATGGCCTGGAACATCAAGCGCTTCTCCAACGACGAGCTGCGCTCGCGGTTCGTCGGCATGATCCAGGAGCAGGTCAAGGTCCTGGGCCTCACGCTGCCGGACGACAAGATCCGCTACAACGAAGAGACCGGCATGTGGGAGCACGGCGAGCTCAACTGGGACGAATTCCACGAAGTGCTCGCCGGCCGCGGCCCCTGCAACGCCCAGCGGATGGAACGCCGCCGCGAAGCACATGAGAACGGCGCGTGGGTGCGCGAAGCCGCCGCAGCCTACGCCGAGAAGAAGGCACAGAAAGCACAGGTGGCCTAGATGGCAACAGGAGACCAGACAGCAATGGCCAAGCCGGTCGAGACGGTGGAGACGCCCGCAGCGGAAGGCCACGGCAAGCAGACCTGGCCGCTGTGGGAAGTCTTTGTCCGCTCCTCCCGCGGGCTCTCCCACGTCCACGCAGGATCCCTGCACGCGCCCGACGCCGAGATGGCTGTGCGCAATGCCCGCGACCTGTACACCCGGCGGAACGAAGGCGTCTCGCTCTGGGTGGTCCCGGCGTCGGCCATTGTGGCCAGCGACCCGGACGCCAAGGACGAGTTCTTCGAGTCCCCCAAGGGCAAGGACTACCGGCACGCCACGTACTACACCAAGAGCGAAGGGGTGAAGCACCTGTGAGCGGAGAAAGCGCAACCCGGATCACCCCGGGCAACGCCTTCCGTCCCGAGGACGTCGCCGCGCAGGTGGCGCAGGGCCTGGAGGTCGGCGAGGATGTGGCCGAATACGCGCTGCGCCTCGGCGACGACGCCCTCATCCTCGCGCAGCGGCTCGGCTGGTGGATCTCGCGGGCCCCGGAGCTGGAAGAAGACATCGCGCTGGGCAACATCGCGCTGGACCAGATCGGCCATGCCCGGTCGTTCCTGACCTACGCCGGCGCGGCCTGGGGCAAGAGTGAAGACGACCTGGCCTACTTCCGCGGCGAGGACGGCTTCCGCTCCAGCTTCCTGGTCGAGCAGCCCAACGGCGACTTCGGCAAGACCATCGCCCGCCAGTTGGTCATCTCGGTGTACCAGCACGAGCTCTACTCGCGTCTGGTCGACTCCGCGGATGCCACGCTGGCAGCCATCGCGGCCAAGGCGCTGAAGGAGGTGGATTACCACCGCGACCACGCCAGGCAGTGGACCCTGCGGCTCGGTGACGGCACGGAGGAATCGAACCGCCGCCTCACGGCCGGCCTGGTTTCGGTCTGGCCGTACGTCGATCAGCTGTTCCAGGACGACGAGCTGATCGAACGGCTTGGCGGCGTTGCGGTCCGTCCCTCGGAACTGCGCGAACCCTTCGACGCCTACGTTGCCGGGGTGCTCGCCGAGGCCGGCCTTGAAGTGCCGCAGGTGCCCCACGCCATGACCGACAAGTCCCGGCGCCGGCACAGCGAACACCTCGGCTACCTGCTCGCCGAGATGCAGGTGCTGGCCCGCGAACATCCGGGCGCTACCTGGTAACCGCCATGCCCACGAACACTGCAGTGCGTCCGGCCGACGTCGAGGCGGCCAAGGCCTGGGACATCGCCGCCACCGTGTGCGACCCGGAGATCCCGGTCATCAACATAGCGGAACTCGGTATCCTCCGCAGCGTCCGCACCCTCGCGGGGGAGTACGACGGCGCCGGTAATCCGGCGGTCGAAGTCACCATCACGCCCACCTATTCAGGGTGCCCCGCGATGGATGCCATTCGGGACGACGTCGTGGCGGCCCTCAAGGCGAAGGGCTACGGCGATGTTCGGGTCAAGCTGGTGCTGGCACCGGCCTGGACCACGGACTGGATGACGCCCGAGGGCAAGGCCAAGCTCAACGAGTACGGCATCGCGCCGCCCACCGGCCTGGCCGGGGTGCGGAGCGGACCCGTGAGCCTGGGCCTGAGCGTGAAGTGCCCGCTCTGCAATTCGCTGAACACCCGAGAACTGACCCGCTTCGGGTCGACCTCCTGCAAGGCGCTCTATCAATGCAATGAGTGCAAGGAACCTTTCGATTACTTCAAGGTGCTCTAGATGACTACTTCCATTCCCGAGGCCGACGCGGCCCGGAACCAGGCCGACGGCGCCGACACCGGCAAGCGCCGCGGCACCTTCCACCCGCTGGCGGTCGCCGAGGTCCGCCACCTCACCGACGAGGCCATCGAGGTCACCTTCGCCGTTCCCGACGAGCTGCAGGGCCAGTACGACTACGTGCCGGGCCAGTACGTGGCGCTGCGGACGCAGATGGAGGGCCAGGAGGTCCGCCGCAGCTACTCGATCTGCGCCGAGCCGCAGCCGGGCGAGATCCGCGTGGCCATCAAGCGCGACGTCGGCGGCCTGTTCTCCAACTGGGCCAACGACCATCTGAAGGCCGGCGACGTCCTGGACGTCATGAGCCCCACGGGCGCGTTCATTTCCAAGCACAAGATGACGGAGATGAACCATCCGGAGGCCATCGATACCGCCTCGGAGAATGTCTTCGTTGCCTTCGCGGCCGGGTCGGGCATCACCCCGGTCATCTCCATCGCGCGGACCGTGCTGGCCGCCGATTCCTCGGTCCGGTTCGACCTGGTCTACGCCAATAAGGCCGCCATGGACGTGATGTTCGTCGAGGAGTTGGCGGACCTGAAGGACAAGTACCCGTCCCGCTTCGCCCTGCACCACGTCCTCTCCCGCGAGCAGCGCATCTCGCCGCTGCTGTCCGGACGCATCGACGCCGAGAAGCTCACCAGCCTCTTCGACAACGTGCTGCGCACCGACGATGTGGACGAATGGTTCCTCTGCGGACCCTTCGAACTGGTCCAGCTCTGCCGCGACACCCTCGCGGCCCGCGGCGTTCCCGCCGAGAAGATCCGCTACGAACTCTTCACCACAGGCGAGCCGACCAAGCCGCAGGGCAACATCGGCCGCCCGGTCGAGGTGGATCCGAACGCGGACAACTTCGAAATCAACTTCCGCCTGGACGGACTCTCCGGCAAGGTGGCCAGCCCCAAGCACGCCCGCGAGTCCGTGCTGAACGCGGCGCTCCGGGTCCGTCCCGACGTGCCCTTCGCCTGCGCCGGCGGCGTCTGCGGTACCTGCCGGGCCAAGGTGGTTTCCGGAACGTTCGAAATGGAAGAGAACTACGCGCTGGAGCCGGAAGAGATCGAGCGCGGCTACGTCCTGACCTGCCAGACCCGACCCACCAGCGACGAGCTGTCGGTCGACTACGACGCCTGACCGGCCGCCTGCAAAGGAGAACAGCATGGGCATGATCGAGCTGTCGATCGAGAACAACGTAGCCGAGGTGGTGCTCAACGCGCCGCAGAAGATGAACGCGCTCAACGAAGACGCCCTGGCCGAGCTGGGGCAGGCGTACGACGAGGCGGCTGCCGCCGCTGCGGAGGGCCGCGTCAGGGCGCTCCTGCTGCGCGGCGAAGGCCGCGGCTTCTGCGCCGGACGCGACATCTCCGCCGTCGTTCCTGAGACGGACGACGCCTACGGGTACCTCGGCGACCTCGTGACGCCACTGCTGAGGAAGATGTCCGCCTTCCCGGCACCGACCTTCGCCGCCGCGCAGGGGGCCTGCCTCGGCGTCGGACTGGGCCTGCTGATTGCCACGGACGTGGTCTACGTGGCGGACAACGCCAAGATCGGCTCGCCGTTCGCCAACCTGGGCGCCACCCTGGACTCGGGCGGCCACTGGCTCTTCACTGAGCGGCTGGGTGCGCACCGCACGCTCGACCTGATCTACACGGCCGAGCTGATGAGCGGTTCGGAAGCGGTGGCCTCGGGCCTGTTTAGCCGGGCCCTCCCGGCCGGAGAGCTGCTCGAGCGCACAAGGGCGACCGTGGTGAAGGTGGCCGAAGGCGCCACCGGCGCGTTCGCCGCCTCGAAGGAACTCGTCGCCGCGATCCGCGACCAGCGCCTGGGGCTGTGGGCTTCGGTGGAAGAGGAGAACGCCGCGCAGGGCCGGCTCTGCAAGAGCGAGGACTACTCCGAAGGGTTCAAGGCCTTCCAGGAGAAGCGCAAGCCGGTCTTCCGCGGGAATTCTGCCGCCTCGCATTGAACGGTTCACTCGGCTATTGACAGCCCGCAGGGTCCGGCGCAGAATCGATTCAACAAATTTGTCGATCCGGTGGACATTCCGGGTCGGGCCGGCCCGCCAATTGAATATCGGTAGTGCACGCAGTACCTGAGGCCTCATGGGGGAAGGCGGAAAGCGCCATGCCGTTCCGCCTCCAGTCAGTGCTGTCGTGGAGGAGCCGAAACTGAAACGCCGCCGGTCCACGCCCGGCGGCGTTTCAGTTTCCCGCCGGTGTCGGCTGCTGCGGTCAGCCTGCGCTCACCTGGTATCGAGGTCCTCGAACACGAGGAAGGTCTGGGTGTCCAGGATGCCGGGCATGGACTGGATCTGGTCGAAGATGACACGGCGAAGGTCGACGTTGTCCACGGCGCGCACCAGCAGGATGACGTCGAAGTTGCCGCCCACCAGGGCTATGTGGTGCACCTCGGGGATGGCCCGCAGTGCCTCCCTCAACTCCCGCCAGGAGTGCTGGCGCAGCTTCAGCGTTACGTAGGCCGACGCCTTCAGGCCGGCCTTGATCGGATCCACCAGTGCGGTGAACTTGGTCAGCACCCCCGCCTCGGTCAGCCGCGCGATACGCGAATAGGCGTGCGCCCGCGAGATATGGACGTTCTCCGCGACCGCCGTGACCGAGAGCCTGCCGTCCCTGGTCAGTTCGGCCAGGATCCGGCGGTCGATGTCATCCAGCTTGGCGCCGGGAGAGGGCTCGGGCATTCGTCTACACCTCGGTAAGTAATCCAGTTCACAATGGCAATCTGTCTTCCAGAGTACGTAGCTGGATCAGTTTCTTCCACTGTTTCCCGGCAAAGTGGATACGAAAAGTCACCGAATCGCATACTGAAGCCACACAGTTTCCACTCCGGAACAGCTCGCAGAGGAGAGGCCCATGACCATTTCAACGGGAAGCCCCTGGTACGGCTCCATGCAGGAACCCTCCGGCCGCACGGACCTCGATGCCCGGCACGCCGTGGAGTCCTACATGCTGCCCTCGGCCGAGCCGGTCCGGCTGGTGGATCCGGAGGGCCGCCACGTCCATAACGACACGTACCCGCTGCCCGACGGCGGCGCCCTCCTGGCGGCCTACCGCGAGCTGGTGATCGGCCGGCGCGTGAACGACCAGGCCAACGCCCTGGTCCGGCAGGGCCGCATGGCCGTGTACCCGTCCTCGCACGGGCAGGAGGCCTGCCAGGTCGCCGCCGCCCTATGCCTCGGGGCCGGCGACTGGCTGTTCCCGACCTACCGGGACACCGTGGCCGTGCTGGCCCGCGGCGTGGATCCGATCCAGGCCCTGACCCTCCTGCGCGGCGACTGGCACAGCGGCTACGACCCCTACGAGCACAACGTTTCCATCCAGGCCACTCCGCTGGCCACCCAGCTGCTGCACGCCGTCGGGGTCGCCCACGCGGCCAAGCTCAAGGGCGAGAACACCGTGGTCCTGGCCATGTGCGGCGACGGGGCCACCAGCGAGGGTGACTTCCACGAGGCGCTGAACTTCGCCGCCGTCTTCCACCTGCCCGTGGTGTTCTTCGTGCAGAACAACCAGTACGCCATCTCGGTGCCGCTGAGCCGGCAGAGCGTCGCGCCGTCGCTGGCCCACAAGGCGATCGGCTACGGGATGCCGGGGGAGCGCGTGGACGGCAACGACCTCGCCGCCCTGCTGGCCGTCCTCGGCAAGGCCGTGGACCGGGCGCGCGACGGCGGCGGCCCGGTCCTGGTGGAGGCCCACACCTACCGGATGCAGTCCCACACCAACGCGGACGATGCGACGCGCTACCGCACCGAAGACGAGGTTGCGCAGTGGGTGCCCAAGGACCCGCTCCCGCGCATGCGGACCTACCTCGCCGAGCTGAACCTGCTGGACGAAACGGCCGAGGAGGACATCGCCGGCGAAGCCGAGCGCGTGGCTGCTGTGCTGCGCGACGGACTGAACGCCGAAACCCAGGTGGACCCCGAGGACCTGTTCCGCCACGTGTTCAGCCAACAGACCAGCCAGCTGCGCGAGCAGGCGGCCAAGCTGCGCGAGGAGCTCTCCCGCGACGAGCCCGCGGCGCCCGGAAGCGGGGCGTAGCCGGATGGGCACGACACTGACGTTTGCCAAGGCGCTGAACACCGCGCTGGCCGACGAAATGGAAGCCGACCCGACCGTCGTCGTCTTCGGCGAAGACGTGGGCGCGCTGGGCGGAGTCTTCCGCATCACCGACGGCCTGACGGCGCGCTTCGGCGAGGAACGCTGTTTCGACACCCCGCTGGCGGAATCCGGCATCATGGGAATGGCCGTCGGTATGGCGATGAACGGACTGCGGCCGGTGGTGGAGATGCAGTTCGACGCGTTCGCCTACCCGGCATTCGAGCAGGTGGTCTCGCACGTGGCCAAGATGCCCAACCGGACCCGCGGCAAGGTCAAGCTGCCCCTCGTCATCCGGATTCCCTATGCCGGCGGGATCGGCGGCGTGGAGCACCACTGCGACTCGTCGGAGTCCTACTACGCCCACACCCCGGGCCTGACTGTGGTGTCGCCGGCGACGGTGCCGGACGCCTACACGATGCTGCGCGAGGCGATCCGCCATCCGGACCCGGTGGTGTTCCTGGAGCCGAAGAAGCTGTACTGGTCCAAGGAGGACCTGGAGCTGGAGGCGCTGCGGGCCTCGGCCGGCTCCTTCGGGCGGGCCGTGGTGGCCCGCGAGGGGACGGACGCAACGCTGATTACCTACGGGCCGTCCGTCTCCACCGCGCTCAACGCGGCGGCAGCCGCGGCCGAGGAGGGCCGCTCGCTCGAGGTGATCGACATACGCTCCATCGTGCCGTTCGACGACGAGACGGTATCCGCCTCCGTGCGGAAGACCGGCCGCGCCGTCGTGATCGCCGAAGCCCCCGGGTTCGCCTCGGTGGCCTCGGAAATCGTCGCGCGCGTGCAGGAACGCTGCTTCCACTCCCTCGCCGCGCCCGTCCTGCGGGTCACCGGCTTCGACATCCCGTACCCGGCGCCGAAGCTGGAGCATTTCTACCTTCCCAGCGTCGATCGCATTCTCGACGCCGTCGATGAGCTCCAGTGGGAGGACGCGTGACCATGGCCCGACAGACATTCATGCTGCCGGATCTCGGCGAGGGCCTGACCGAGGCCGAACTGGTTAACTGGCTGGTCGGCGTCGGCGACGAGATCAGGGTGGACCAGCCGATCGCGGAGGTGGAAACCGCCAAGTCCATGGTGGAGGTGCCGAGCCCGTTCGCCGGGACCGTCGCCGAACTGCACGGGAAGGCCGGGGACACTATCGACGTCGGCAAGCCGCTGATCTCCGTCGAGGCCGGCGAGCGTAGCGCCGCCGGTGAGCACCCCGCGGCCGCGGCGTACCGGCAGGAAGAGCGCGCCGGAGCGGAGCCGGCGGCCGCAGCCGAGCCCGCCCCCGAGGTGGCCGCCGAGAGCGGCTCCGGAAACGTGCTGATCGGCTACGGGACCCGCGGCGGGCACGGCACGGCGAAGCGGACCCGGCGGCCGCGCGCGAGGGCGGCCGGCGCCGCCCGCCGGGAGGCTGCGGGCATGGCGGACGCCGAGCACGGCCGGGCAACCAACGCCGGCGCCGGTGCCCCCGATCCCGGTGCGCGGGCCGAGGTTCCGGCGCCGTTAGGGTTGGCGGAACGGCCGGCGGCCCCGGGGCAGGCCCCGCTGGTGATCTCGCCGCTGGTCCGCAAGCTGGCGCGGGACGCGGGGCTCCGACTGGCCGACATCGACGGTTCCGGGGCGGGCGGGCTGGTGCTGCGCAGGGACGTCGAGGCCGCGCTGGCCGGCGGACTTTCGCGGCCCGGCGCCCGAGCAGCGCCGGAATTCCCTGCGGCCGCGCAGGTCCCCGAGACTGCCGCCGGAGCGCCGGAGCTGGACCCCCGGAGCGGGCTGGCCATCGCCGAGCGCACCCCGATGCGCGGCGTGCGCAAGACCGTAGCGGCGGCCATGGCGCGCAGCCGGCGGGAGATTCCCGAGGCCACCGTGTGGGTGGACGTGGACGCCACCGCGCTGCTCGAGCTGCGCGCGGCTCTGAAGCGGAAGGATCCGGACGGCGCCCCGGGCCTGCTCGCCTTCATCGGCCGCTTCGTCACGGCCGGGCTGCGCAAGTACCCCGAGCTGAATTCACGCGTCGAGGGCGAGGACATCGTGCGGTTCGACGGCGTCAACCTCGGCTTCGCGGCCCAGACCGACCGCGGCCTGATGGTGCCGAGCGTCCGCGACGCCGGAAAGCTCAGCGCCCGCTCACTGGACGCGGAGATCCGCCGGCTGACCGCCGTCGCACGTTCCGGAAAGGCGACGCCGGAGGAGTTGACGCGCGGAACCTTCACGCTGAACAACTACGGCGTGTTCGGGGTGGACGGCAGCGCCGCCATCATCAACTACCCGGAGGTGGCCATCCTGGGCGTGGGCCGGATCATCGAGCGGCCGTGGGTGGTGGATGGCGTCCTCGCCGTCCGCAGCGTCACCGAGCTGACGCTGTCCTTCGACCACCGGGTCTGCGACGGTGCCACCGCCGGCGGCTTCCTGCGGTTCGTGGCGGACGCGATCGAGAACCCCGCGGGCATCCTCGCCGAGCTGTAGGGGGACCTGCGGCTGCGTGCGGCCCATCGGCCCTGTACCGCCCGCAGCCGCAGGTCTACCCTTGTGCCATGAAAGCTCTTCCAGAGGCCTACCAGAGCTACCTGGCCAATTTGAGCCCGGCCGAAGCGGAGGCGCTGCGTCCCGTGTTCATGGAGTCCGCGGCCGAGGGCGACCACGGCGTCCTGATCCGCGGAGCGGGATCGCAGCACGTCCAGGCCGTGGTGGACGAACGCGTACCGTTCGGGCAGATCCACGAAGGCTACATCTGGGACTGATGCGCGGGACGAATGCGCGGCTGGATGACGACTGACTGAGACCGTGACGCTGCCAGCCGCAGCGCAGGGCGGAGCGGTGGCTGCCGCCGTGGCCGGGGTACGGTAAAGGGGGAAGGCCGCGCCGAGGCGGCCTTAGGAATGGCGCCAACGGAGGTACCGCGAAGCATGAGCGAAACCGTGCAGACCAAGGACATGGCAGAGTACGTCCAGGTCGCACCCGGGAACTATGTCATCCGCACCGGGAACTACTCGCTGAACTCAGGCCTGGTGGTGGGTCGGACCAAGGCTATGGTGATTGATACCGGCGCCGGTCCGCGCCAGGCCAGCCTCATCTACCGGACCGTCCGCTCGCTGACCAAGCTGCCGCTGGTCGTGGTCAACACGCACTCGCACTTCGACCACATTTTCGGCAATGCCTACTTTGCGGACAACGGAGTCCACGAGTTCTACGCGCAGCGCAACTGCGCCCACGACATGGCCGAGACGGCGAAGCTACAGCGCGAGCTGGTGGCGGAAACAGAGCCCGAGATGGCGGCCGAGAACGGCCCGCACACCGGGATCAGGGTCCCCACCAAGCCGGTCGACCGGGAACTGATGGTCAACTTGGGGGACATGCCGGTCAAGCTGTTCTACCTGGGCCGCGGCCATACCGACGGCGACCTGCTGGTGGGCACGCCGTCCACCCTGTTCGCGGGCGACCTGGTGGAACAGGGCGCGCCGCCCGCCTTCGAGGATTCCTACCCGCGCGACTGGGTGGAAACCCTGCGGCGGGTGTCCAGCCTGCGCCACGAGTACGACGTGCTGGTGCCGGGGCACGGCCAGACCGTGTCCGACGCCTTCGTGCGCAGCATGTGGGAGACGATGAACCTGGCAGTGCGCCAGGCGGAACAGGCCAGCCGCGAAATGCCGGGGGATTCGACCAAGGCGATCCCGATCCTGCCGTACGGGCCCGTGCAGTCGCGGGCACTGCTGAAGCGGCTGCAGACGCCGCCGCGCTAGGGGCGGGTATCGGCCCCGCCGGGCCCAGGTGCGGGTGTCAGCGCCGCCGGGCCCAGGTGCGGGTGTCAGCGCCGCCGGGTCTGCGAGCTGAACAGCCACGTCAGCAGCGCGCTGAGCAGCATGCCGCAGCCGAGGATCAGCGCCATGCCGGCCCAGAAGAACAACGGCAGCCGGCCCGAACCCGGGACCGGGGCGGCACCCACCTGCAGGACGACCCAGTACAGGCCGGCGGCCAGGACCAGGCCCTGCAGTGCGAGCAGCCAGCATAGCCGCGGCCAGATCGGTGACGAGGACCAATGGCTGCCGTAGCCCCGGAACTCGTTCCATCCATCGCCGGAGCGCAGCACTGCGGGCCCGGCCAGCAGCGTCCAGAATCCGGCGACCAGGAAAGCGGCCACCACATCTGACGGCCGGTGCCAGCCGTTGATCAACGTGGCCGCTCCGGCGAGCACCGCGTACGCGCCGCCGGCGGCCGCCGCGAACGGCCGCCAGCGGGGCGAGACCACGAGGAAGACCGCCAGGGCCGCGGCGGCGGCGATGGTGGTGTGGCCCGACGGCAGCGAGTTGTGCTCCAGCGTGGGCACGCCGCGGTCGGGACGGTCGAGGATGAGGTTCTTGAGGATCCACGTCGTCGCCGCCGATGCGAGCACCACGCCGACCGCGATCCCTGCGGCCCTCCACCGGCGCCTGGCCAACGCGACGACGACCAGCACCACGGCGGCGACGACCGCCGACACATCCGGCAGCAGGTCCAGGAAGTCGAGGAAGACGCCGCGGCCGAAGCTCCAGCCGGCTTCCGCCTCCGCCCAGGCGGACTCGTCCGCGAACTGCCCGGTGGTGGTCCGGACCAGGGCGTAGTAGTTGAAGGCGAAGGCGGCCGCGCAGAGCACCGCGCCGAGCCAGAACAGGTACGGACTGTGCCCCGGACGGCGGCGTGTAGCGGGCCGGGTCTGCTGCTTCTGCCGATTGTTCATCGACTCAAGGTTGCCATACCAAGCTGGGCGGAGGCCGACACCCCCGCAGGGAGCCCGCGGCTGTGCCAGGCACAGAGGGCGTGCGGCGTACAGTGGAGCCGTGACGATGCCCCAGCCCGAGACCGCTTTGCCACTGCCTCCACTCGAGGAGCTCCGGGCGGTGGCGCACGTGGTGTCGCTGCCCATGCGGGTGAAGTTCCGCGGGGTGCTGCACCGCGAACTGATGCTCTTCGAGGGGCCCGCCGGGTGGGCTGAATTCTCGCCGTTCCTGGAGTACGACGACGCCGAATCGGCTTCCTGGCTCCGCGCGGCCATCGAGGCGGGATGGCAGGGGTTCCCCGAGCCGCTGCGCACGACCGTGCCGGTCAATGCCACTGTCCCGGCGGTGGCTCCTGAGGACGTACCGGCGGTGCTGGCCCGCTACGACGGCCCGCGAACCGTCAAGGTCAAGGTCGCGGAGGCCGGCCAGGGCCCGGCGGATGACGTGGCACGGGTGGCGGCCGTCCGCGAGGTACTGCCGGACGCGGCGCTGCGGGTCGATGCCAACGGCGGCTGGGACCCGGACACGGCCGTGGACGTCCTGACCCGGCTGGCGCCGTTCGGGCTGCAGTATGCGGAGCAGCCCGCTCCGGACATCGCCGGACTGCGCCGGGTACGGCAGGAACTGAGGCGCCGCGGGATAGCGGTCCCGGTGGCGGCCGACGAGAGCGTGCGGAAGGAATCCGACCCGCTGCTGGTGGCCCGCGAGGACGCGGCGGACCTCATCGTCGTCAAGGTGCAGCCGCTGGGCGGGGTCCGGAGGGCGCTGAAGATCGTGGCTGACGCCGGCCTGCCCGCGGTTGTGAGCTCCGCGCTGGATTCGTCGGTCGGCATCAGCGCCGGAGTGGCGCTCGCCGCCGCCCTGCCGGACCTGCCCTACGCGTGCGGCCTGGGCACCGTGGCCCTGATGGACGCCGACGTGGTCCGGGACCGGCTGGTGACGGTGGACGGGGCATTGCCTGTACGCGCGGCGGCCGCAGACCAGGAGCTGCTCGGGCGGTACCGGGCGGCGCCGGACCGGGTGGAGTGGTGGACCGACAGGCTTTCGCGTACGTACCGGTGTTTGGCAACCCTGCAGCGATAAGGTTCGCTCCGCCGTCGTTATTTGTTTACGAGGTGTTCACGAGGACTCGGCTTCACGGTCGGATTCGGCTGAAAACTTGGGAGGCGTTGCTTAACCGTTCAAAATTGGAAGGCCTCCTCAAGTGTCTGATCTTAAGAACCGCCTGCTGCCCATGCTGGGGCATGTCTCGGGCAAGCGCAGCGCCGTAACGTGCGCGCTCAAGTGCGGCAATGCCTGTGCGCAGGGTGTCTGCAACACCTCCTCCAACAACTACTTCCGCGACGTCGTGTCCGCCGAGTTCTCGCGCCGCAACATGCTCGGCGTCAGCGGAGCGGGCGTGCTCGCCCTGGTCTTCGGCGGCGGCGCCGCGGCCAACGCAACCTCCGCGACCGGTCTGTCTCCGGCCGCCAAGATGGCCGCCGGCAACGGCAGCAAGCTGAAGTTCACCGGCATCGACGGTGTCGCGAACACCGTTGACAAGGTGACGGTGCCCAAGGGCTACAACTGGAAGCCCGTGATCCGCTGGGGCGACCCGCTGTTCGCCGATTCCGCGGAGTTCGATCCGGAGAACCAGACCCCCGAATCGCAGGCGGGGCAGTTCGGCTACAACAACGATTACCTGGACATCATCGAGGTCCCGGGCAGCAACGGCAAGCGCGCGGTGCTCTTCTCGAACCACGAGTACACCAACGAATCGATCATGTTCCCGCCGACCATGTCGGCCTCCGACGTGCGCCGCACCGCCATGGCCGCCCATGGCCTGAGCGTCGTGGAGCTGCGCCGCAACGGCAAGGGCCAGCCGTGGGAGTACGTCCGCGGGGCCAAGCTGAACCGCCGCTTCCTGATGGACACTGAGTACGAACTGACCGGCCCCGCAGCCGGCTCCAAGCTGCTGCAGACCAAGGCTGATCCAACGGGCCGCAAGGTGCTCGGCACCCAGAACAACTGCGCCGGCGGCACCACCCCGTGGGGCACTATCCTCTCCGGCGAAGAGAACTTTAACCAGTACTTCAAGGTCTCCAACCCGACCGCGGAGCAGAAGCGCTACGGCCTGACCGATCCGAACCCGAGCCGCGGCTGGCACGTGGAGGAGTACCGCCTCGACACGGACCGGGCGGAAGGCAAGAACGAGGACAACCGCTTCGGCTGGATCGTCGAGGTCGATCCTTTCGACCCGACCTCCACGCCGCGCAAGCACACGGCACTCGGCCGCTTCAAGCACGAGGGCGCCAACGTTACCATTGCCAAGTCCGGGCACGTGGTGTCCTACTCCGGCGACGACGAGCGCTTCGACTACCTGTACAAGTTCGTCTCCAAGGGCAAGTACGTCGAGGGCGACAAGAAGCACAACATGACCCTGCTGACCGAGGGCGACCTGTTCGTGGCCAGCTTCACCGGCAGCTCCCCGGCCAACCAGATCGACGGCTCCGGAGTGCTGCCCTCGGACGGCGCCTTCGACGGCGTCGGTCACTGGATCCAGCTGACCAAGGACGGAAAGTCCGTGGTTCCGGGCATGGAGATCGACGAGGTCCTCGTCTACACCCGCCTCGCAGCGGACAAGATGGGCGCCACCAAGATGGACCGACCGGAGGACGTCGAGGTCAACCCGGTGTCGGGCAAGGTCTACGTTGCCTGCACCAACAACACCAAGCGGACCGCCGCCCAGGCCGAGGAGGCCAACCCGCGCGCCAACAACAAGCACGGCCACATCGTCGAGCTGGCAGAAAAGGGCGACCAGGCCTCCACCGAGTTCACCTGGAACCTCCTCCTGGTCGCCGGCGATCCCGCCGTTGACGAGAGCGTCTACTTCGGCGGCTACCCGGCGGACAAGGTGCAGCCGATCTCCTGCCCCGACAACGTCGCGTTCGACTCCGTCGGCAATCTCTGGATTTCCACCGACGGCCAGCCGGGCACCATCCAGCGCAACGACGCCCTGTACCGCGTCACGCTGGAAGGTCCGGAACGCGGCAAAGTCGAGCAGTTCATGGCCGTGCCGATCGACGCCGAAACCTGTGGCCCGGTCATCGACGACCAGGACGGCATGGTCTACGTGGCCGTCCAGCATCCGGGCGAGGACGGCTCCTGGGAGAAGCAGAACTCGCTGTTCCCGGACTACCTGCCGGCCGGCACGCCGTCGGGCAAGGGCGGCCTGCCCCGCCCGTCCGTGATCCAGATGTACAAGGGCAAGACCGGCTTCTAGCCCGTGCCGGCGGCCGGCCCTGTCAGGGGGCTCCGCCCGCCGCCACGTTCCGCCGCGAAGGCCGCGTCCACCGATGGGAGGGCGCGGCCTTCGTGCTTGGTCTTGGGCGGGCCGGTCGGGGCGTCTGCCTAGGATGGAACCGTGACTGCCGCACTCAACGCCATCGATGCCGCCCGTTCCGCCGTCCGCGCCCTGCTCGAGGGCGGGGTGCGGGACGTCGTCGTCGCCCCCGGATCGCGCAGCGCCCCGCTGGCCTACGCACTGGCAGAGGCGGAGGCCCGCGGCGAACTGCGGCTGCACGTGCGCATCGACGAGCGTGCGGCGGGGTTCACCGCGCTGGGGCTCTCGCTCGGCTCGCTGCATCCGGTCCCGGTGGTGACGACGTCGGGCACTGCCGTGGGCGAACTGCTGCCGGCGGTGATGGAGGCCAACCACGCCGGCGTCGAACTCGTGGTGCTCAGCGCGGACCGTCCCGAGGAACTGCGCGGAACCGGCGCAAACCAGACGACCGTGCAGCCCGGGATCTTCGGCGGGCACGTCCGCTACGCCGTCGACGTCCCCGCGGGGGCGGATCCGGCCGAACCGGTGGCCACGGGGCTGCTGGCGGCCAAGGGCATCCCGCTGCCCGCCCCCGGGCGCGGCAACGGCACCTTGGGCCTGGCGGCGACACCCTCCCCGGACGCCGGACAGGCCGCCGGACCGGACCATCACCAGGGAGCGGTGGGGCCGGTGCACATCAACCTGGCCCTGCGGGATCCGCTGGTGCCCTTAATTGACGACGGCGGTGGCCCCGCTGCGGAGCTCGGGGAACCTGTCGCCGTGGGCGGCGGCGGTGTTCCCGTCCATGAGGACTCGGCGGCGCCCGAACCGTTGCCGGAGCCGAAGCGGGCGCCTTTGCCCACGGTGGAAACCGCCGAGGAGCGGCGCACCGTCGTCGTCGCGGGCCACGGGGCCGGCGCCTACGCGGAAGCCTTTGCCCGGGCGCACCGGCTGCCGCTGCTCGCCGAGCCGTCGTCCAACGCCCGCTTCGGGCCCAACGCCGTGGGTGTCTACCGGATGCTGCTGGCCCAGTTGGGTGCCGCGGTGGAGCGCGTGGTGGTCTTCGGGCGGCCGACGCTGTCTCGGCCGGTGGCCGCCCTGCTGGCCCGCGAGGACGTCCAGACCGCGCTCTTTATGCCCGAGCCCGTGGCATGGTTCGACGCGGGGCGCCGGCGGGAGCGGCTCATCGACGAACCCTCCGACCTTTCCCTCTTCTCCGGCCTCGGGCCGGACGGCTGGCTGGAGCGCTGGCAGCAGGCGGGCGACGCGGGAGCCGCGGCCGCGGCCGAGGTGCTGGCCGCCGAGTCCGGGCTGACCGGACTAGGGGTCGGCGCGGCGGTCTGGCGCCACACCGCCGGCAGACTGGTGCTCGGCTCTTCCAATCCCATCCGCGACGTGGATCTTCTCGGTCCGGCCGCCGCGGAACCGGCCGCCTTTGTGCACGCCAACCGCGGGCTCGCCGGGATCGATGGCACGGTCTCCACCGCAGCGGGGGTCGCGCTGGCGGCGCATGAACCCACCCGGGTGCTGCTGGGCGACCTGACCTTCCTGCACGATGTGGGCGGCCTCTTCCTTGGCGCGGGGGAAGCGGAGCCGACCCTGCAGATCGTGGTCCTCAACGATGGCGGGGGCGGGATCTTTACCCTGCTGGAACACGGGAAGGTGGGGCTGGAAGCCAACTACACCGCCGCCGTCGAACGCCTCTTCGGGACGCCGCACCGGGTGGATCCGGCGGCCCTGGCAGCCGCGTACGGCGTGCGGTACCGCCTGGTCGAGGATGAGAGCGGGCTGGATACCGCCCTGCGGGAGCCGATTATCGGGCGCAGCCTGCTGGAAATCCGGACGGACCGCTCCCGGCTCCGGGGCCTGCACGCCCGGATCGCCGCCGCGGTCGAAGAGGCCGTCGCCCCGTTGGCGGCGCAGCAGGCCTGACCGTCCCGGCGGCGGCAACCCGAGGGCGTGGCATCAGGCATGATTCAGGGAAATCCCGGATATTTCCGGGGATGAAGGATAAACCTTTCCTTATGACAAACAGCCAGCCCCATCCCGACCACGACCGCGGCCTCGAATTCGATCTGCTGACACTGGTGAGCCGGCGCCGGACCCTTCAGTTGGTTCTGGGCGTCGGAGCCACCGCAGCCCTAGCCGCCTGCTCGCCCGCCCCTGCGCCGTCCGGCTCTACCGCCTCGGCCACCTCGGCTCCGCCGGCCCCAAACACGGCCGCTGCCTCCGCCCCGGCTGCCACCCCGAGCTCAACGCTGACCAGCGCGCTGGCCGATTGCGGAGTGGAGATGCCGGACGAGACCGCCGGCCCCTACCCGGGCGACGGCAGCAACGGCCCCAATGTCCTCGAATCCTCCGGCGTCGTCCGCAAGGACATCACCGGCAGCTTCGGGACCTCGGACACGGTGGCGGACGGAGTGCCCCTCACGTTCACACTGAACCTGCTGGACAATGCCAACGGTTGCCGGCCTCTCGCCGGCGCCGCCGTTTACGCCTGGCACTGCGACCGCGACGGCCGCTACTCGCTCTACGACTCGGGGCTCGAGAACGAAAACTTCCTGCGCGGTGTCCAGGAGGCCGACGAGAACGGGCAGGTCACCTTCACCTCGATCTTCCCAGGCGCCTACAACGGGCGCTGGCCGCATATCCACTTCGAGATATTCGAATCGCTCTCCAGCACGACGAGTGCCGGACAGGTCCTGAAGGTCTCCCAGGTTGCCATGACGGAGGCCGTCTGCAAGACGGTGTACTCGTCGGCCGGCTACGAAACGAGCCGGCGGAACTTCCCCAACACGACGCTGGCCAGCGACAACGTTTTCGGGGACGACGGCGGCAACTACCAGTTGGCGACGATGTCGGGTTCCGTTGGAAAGGGGTATGCGGCCTCCCTCAACGTGACCATCTGACCAGCCGAGTCGCTGGGACGGTAAGCGCCGAGGCCGCCCTCAAGATGGCCGGCCTCCGCCCCGCCCTCGAGACGGCCGGCCTCGGGCCCGAGGGGGAGCCGGCGGTCCGGAGGGGAGCCGCGGCCTCGGGGGAGGACCCGGGACCTAGAGGACCTTGGAGAGGAAGGCCTGGGTCCGGGCGTGCTGCGGGTTGCCGAGCACGTCCTTGGGGTCGCCCTGTTCCACGACGACGCCGCCGTCCATGAAGACCACGCGGTCGCCGACCTCGCGGGCGAAGCCCATCTCATGGGTGACCACCATCATGGTCATGCCCTCGTCCGCGAGCTGGCGCATCACGCCGAGTACGTCGCCGACCAGCTCGGGGTCCAGGGCGCTGGTCGGCTCGTCGAAGAGCATCATGTCCGGGTTCATGGACAGGGCGCGGGCGATGGCCACCCGCTGCTGCTGGCCGCCGGAGAGCTGGGACGGGTAGGCATCCTCCCGGTTGGCCAGCCCGACCTTCGCCAGGTTCTTCCGTGCGATCTCGACGGCCTCGGCCTTCGGGCGCCGCTTGGCGCGCTGCTGGGCGAGGGTCAGGTTCCGCAGCACGCTCAGGTGCGGGAAGAGGTTGAACTGCTGGAACACCATACCGATCCGGGTACGGATCTTGTCCAGGTCCGTCTCCTGGTCGGTGATGTCGACGCCCTCGACCAGCACGGTGCCGCTGGTGGGCTCCTCCAGCCGGTTGACGCAGCGGAGCAAGGTGGACTTGCCGGAGCCGGAGGGGCCGATCACGCAGACCACCTCGCCCTGGTCGACGTGGAAATCGATGCCCTTGAGCACCTCGTTGTCACCGAAGTTCTTGCAGAGATTCCGGACCTCGATCGCCGGATGGTCCTTCCGCAGCGGACTATTGGTGGCCATCGCTTACCGGCCTCTCTTGTTGTGTCGTTCGAGCTTGGCGACAAGCTGGGTCAGCGGCAGGGTGATGATCAGGTACATCAGCGCCGCGATCACCAGCGGCGTGGCGTTGGCCGACTGGGAGACCGAGTCGCGGGCGAACGTGGTCAACTCCCGCTCGTTCAGTGCCATGCCGGCGATGAACAGCAGCGAAGTGTCCTTGATCAGGATGACCAGTTCGTTGGTCAGCGGCGGGGTCACGATGCGGAAGGCCTGCGGCAGCACAATGGAAACCATGGTCCAGGACGGATTCATGCCCAGCGACCGGGCGGCCTCGCGCTGCCCTGAGGGAACTGCCTCGATGCCGGCACGCAGGGTCTCAGCGATGTACGCGCCGGAAACGATGATCAGGGCGATCAGCCCCGCGCCGGCGCTGCCGCCCGGCGGCCGCCAATCGAAGGCGATCGGCACGGCGAAGGCGAACCCGAAGATGACCAGCAGCGCGGGCAGGCCGCGGAAGATTTCCACGTAGGCCGTGGCTACCCAGCGGTACGGGGCGACCGGGGAGAGTTTCATCAGAGCCAGGATGAGGCCCAGGATCAGGCCGCCGACGAAGGCGATGGCCGTGTAGATGATCGTGTTCTTCGCCGCGATGACGATTACATCGGGGAAGGCTGCGGCCGCGACTTCCGGGTTGAAGAAGTTGGTCTGGATCGCCTCCCAGTCCGCGGCGAAGAGCACGGCGGCGAGGACGATGACGAAGAGGGCGTACAGCACGCCGCGGAAGAGGCGCCGGCGGGCAGATGGTTTCACAAGGTGGCCTTCCGAAGGTCAGGGAACGGGCTCCGCCCCGGACGCGGGAGGTCCGGGGCGGAGCCGAGGCTGCTACTGCTTGAAGTACTTGTCGTAGATTTCCTGGTACTTGCCGCTGTCGCGCAGATCCTTCAGCTGGCCATCGACGGCCTCGAGCAGGGCTTCGGTGCCTTCCTTCTTCATGGCGAAGCCGTACTGTTCGTCGGTCTTGAACTCCTGCACCACTTCGTACTTGCCGTTCTCCAGGTGGCCAAGGTTGACCGGGAGGTCCTGCAGCACGGCGTCGACGCCGCCGGACTGCAGCGCCGGGAAGAGTTCGCCGTCGGACGGGTAGGCGCGGATCTCGGCGTCGGACGGTGCGTTCTCGCGGGTGTACTTCTCGCCGGTGGTGCCCTGCTGGACGCCCACGGACTTGCCTGCGAGGTCCTCGATTTTCTTGATGTCGGATCCTGCCGGCACGAGCAGCGACTGCAGCGAGTCGTAGTAGGGCTCGGTGAAGGCCAGGTTCTGCTTGCGCTCTTCGGTGATCGTGATGGCGCTGGCACCCATGTCGCACTGTCCGGCGTTCAGCACCACGCCGCTCTGGAGGCCGTCGAAGCCGACGTCCTGGACCTTCAGCTCCAGGTCGAGGCCGTTGGCGATTTCACCCACGATGTCCATGTCGAAGCCGGTGTACTTGCCGTCCTCCTCGAATTCGAACGGCGGGTAGGGAATGTCGGAGCAGACCGTCAGGGTTCCGGGAGTCACGAGCCCGAGCTCGTTGTCCGCGGCCGGGCTGCCGCCGTCGGAGGACGAGCCGCTGCCGCAGGCTGTCAGGGCCAGGGCGGAGGCTGCCAACAGGACAGCAACCCGCGATGACTTGGAGATGGTGAGCCGCATGGTGGGCAATCCTTTACTTGAAGCGATCTAGCAGAGCTGGCAAAACAAACGTAATTCTAGCGTCACATTATGACTTGCCCCACAGGCTACAGGTTTTGCCTATGAGTAACCAGCGGTAGGGGCGGGAGGCGGGAGCGGCTCAGCGGCGGAGGCCGAGCGATTCGATCATCGGGCGGAACTTTGCCCACGTCTCGGCCAGCTCCGCCTCGGGTGTCGAGGCTTCCACGATTCCGCAGCCGGCGTAGAGCCGCACGCGCGTCGGCGTCTCGACGACGGCCCCGCGCAGGGCGATGCCCCATTCGCCGTTGCCGGCGCCGTCCGTCCAGCCGACCGGGCCGGCGTAGGGTCCGCGGTCCATCTGTTCGAGTTCACGGATGAGGTCGCCGGCGGCTTCCGTGGGGCTGCCGCATACGGCGGCGGTGGGATGCACGGCCTCGGCCAGTTTCAGGGACGACGGCGTCCTTCCGCCGTCGAGCGCGAGATCGGCCGAGACGTCGGAGGCCAGGTGCCAGACGTTGGGCAGTTCCAGCACGAACGGCTCGCTGTGCGACGTCATCGCGGAGGTATAGGGCTGGAGCTTGCGCGTGAGCGAGTCGATCGCGATCTCGTGTTCGTGCTGCTGCTTCTCCGAGCCGGCCAGCACCCGCTCGGCGTAGGCCGCGTCCGACTCGCCTTCGATCTTGTGCGTGTTGGCCCGGTCCAGCGTCCCCGCCAGCACCCGTGCCCGCGCCACGTTGTCCTCGACCTTGATCAGCATCTCGGGCGTGGAACCGATCATCCCGTCCACGCTGTAGGTCCAGCAGTCGTGGTAGCGTGCGGCCAGCTCGCGGAGCACCTGGGCGGTGGCGATGGGGGAGGACAGGTCGGCCACCAGATCGCGGGCAAGCACCAGTTTGGTCAGGCCGCCGCCGGCAATGCGCTCGACGCCGGCCCTGACCGCAGCCTTGTAGGCATCCTCGGATACCTGGCCGGGATGCAGGGCGTCGGCGCCGTCCGGGCCGTGTTCCGGCGAGACATCCTCCAGCCAGCCGGCCAGCTCCGCCCGGGCGGCGTCGGCCGTCGGCTCGGCCTCGTCGTCGTTAGTAATAAGGGTCAGCCACGAGCCGGACTCATCGGCTCCCACCACGATGCGCGGAACGATCAGGCGGGATGCGTAGGCCGACGTCTTGGAGAAGGCGAACGAGCCGAAGGCCACCAGGCCCGTGCCCGGAGCGCTGAGCGGGTTTTCCACCTCGGCCGCCTGGGCGGTTTCCTGCCACCATTCGGCGGCAGCGCTGAACCGGTCCGGGCCGGAGGACGTGAACCTGGCCGCCTCGCCGAAGGCCACCAGCCCTGCCCCGTGGCGGATCCAGCAGTGCGCGTCATCACGCACCAGGTAATCCAGAATGCCGGTCGAAGAGGAGAGCCCGCCGAGGTCGACGGTGACGGAGCGCAGGGAGGTCATGATGGATCAAGGGTACCCTTCGGCGGAACCCGCAGCGCCACCGGCCTCCCGGCGCCAGGACCACGGGTTCGGCCGCCGGGGCAAACTTTGAGAGAATGGAGCCGTGAACCGAGCATCCCTGGAGAAGCGCCCCGACGAAGTCGCCGCCATGTTCGACGACGTCGCCCCCAAATACGACCTGGTCAACGATGTCCTTTCCATGGGGCAGACCCGCCGCTGGCGCCGCGTGGTGGTCGAGGCCGTGGGTGCCAAGCCGGGCCAGCGGGTCCTGGACCTGGCCGCCGGGACCGGTACCTCCAGCGAGCCGTACGCAGACGCGGGGATTGAGGTCGTCGCCTGCGACTTCTCCCTGGGCATGCTCGAGGTGGGCAAGCGCCGCCGGCCGGACATCGACTTCGTCGCCGGTGATGCCACCAACCTGCCCTTCGCGGACAACTCCTTCGACGC
Organism: Arthrobacter sp. Marseille-P9274; assembly: GCF_946892675.1. Classification (NCBI taxonomy): domain Bacteria; kingdom Bacillati; phylum Actinomycetota; class Actinomycetes; order Micrococcales; family Micrococcaceae; genus Arthrobacter; species Arthrobacter sp. Marseille-P9274. The sequence goes on along the minus strand of NZ_CAMPOV010000001.1, from coordinate 2,504,272 downwards.
CGTGACGATCTCCTTCGGCCTGCGCAACGTGAATGAGCCGCGCGTGGCCCTGCGGGAGATGCTGCGGGTGGCCAAGCCCGGCGCGCGGCTGGTGATCGCCGAGTTCTCCTCGCCGGCCCTGCCGGTCTGGCGGACCGTGTACACCGAGTACCTGATGCGGGCGCTGCCGGCGATTGCCAGCAAGATTTCCTCCAACCCGGCCTCCTATGTCTATCTGGCCGAATCCATCCGCGCCTGGCCGGACCAGAACGGCCTCGCCGCCTGGATCCGGGATGAGGGCTGGCAGAACGTCGCCTACCGCAATCTCAGCGGCGGTATCGTGGCCGTCCATCGTGCGGAAAAGCCGGGCCGCGCCGACGCGTCCAACGCGGGTTCCCAAACCGCGCTGCGCCGCCGGAGCTCCAGGACCGCCGGCTGACGTGTCCGTACTGATTGTCGGGGCAGGACCTGCCGGCTCGACCGCTGCCTACTATCTGGCCAAGGCCGGCATCGAAGTGACGGTGCTGGAGAAGACGTCCTTCCCGCGCGAGAAGGTCTGCGGCGATGGGCTGACGCCGCGCGCCGTCCGCGAGATCCAGCTGCTGGGCCTGCCGCATGAGGAAACCGCCGGCTGGCGCCGCAACCGCGGGCTGCGCCTGATCGCCGGCGGCCGCCGCCTGGAGTTGCCCTGGCCCGAGCTGTCCGACTTCCCGGACTACGGACTGATCCGCACCCGGCTGGGCTTCGACGAGGAACTGGCCCGGCACGCCGAGGCAGCCGGGGCTCGGGTGCTGGAACGGCACTCCGTGTCCGAGGCGCTCCGTGACGACGCCGGACGCGTCACCGGAGTGCGTGCCAGCGTCCTGGACGATCGCGGCCGGAAGACGGGCGAGACGCGCGACTTTAGCGCCGACGTCGTACTTGCCGCTGACGGCAATTCCGCCCGGACCGCGCTGAGCCTCGGCATCGAAAAGCGGGACGACCGGCCGCTGGGCGTGGCCGTGCGGACGTACTTCACCAGCCAGCGGCACGAGGACGACTGGATGGAGGGCTGGCTGGAGCTGCCCGACGCCCAGGGCAACCCGCTGCCCGGCTACGGCTGGGTCTTCGGCGTCGGTGACGGCACGTCCAACGTGGGCCTCGGCATCCTGAACTCGTCGAAGTCCTTCGGCAAGCTGGACTACCGGCAGGTGCTGCGGGACTGGACCGCTGGGATGCCCGCGGAGTGGGGCTTCACCGAGGAAAACCAGGTAGGGCAGATACGGGGCGCAGCCCTGCCGATGGGCTTCAACCGCACGCCGCACTACTCGCCGGGGCTGCTGCTGCTGGGCGACGCCGGCGGCATGGTCAGCCCGTTTAACGGCGAGGGCATCTCCTACGCGATGGAATCGGCCCGGTACGCGGCGGAGCTCATCATCGATGCACAGTCCGGGGCCGGGACGCTGGACGAGCGGGTCCTAGCCCGCTACCCGGACATCATCCGCGGCCAGTGGGGCAGCCACTTTACGCTCGGGCGGGTCTTTGCCGGCCTGATCGGCCAGCCGGCGATCATGAAGCTGGCGCTGCGCACCGGCATGCCCGTCCCGCCGCTGATGCGCTTCGTGGTGCGCATGCTGGCCAACCTGACGGACGCGAACGGCGCAGGCTTTGAGGATAGAGTTATTCATTTGCTGGAGAAAATTACGCCGCAGGCTTCCAACCAGACCGGCGGCGTAACCGTTGACCGCAGACCAACCGTCCCGACGATTAGTTAGTGTTGAACCGTGACTGACGCAAACCCGAGCTGGACTCCTGCCGGCCACGTTCCGGATTCCCTGGAGCTGGACACGGCTACTGCCGCCATCGCCTCAAGCCTGAACCTCCCGGCCGGCTTCGGCCTGGTGGCCCAGGATCCTGACCTCGGACCGGCCGTTTCCACCGCCCTGGCGCGCGTGGAGAAGCAGCTGCGGGTGGCCATAGCGCATTCGGACCCGCTCGCCGACGCGACCAGCCGGCACCTGGTGGAGGCCGGCGGCAAGCGCGTTCGGCCGTTGCTGACCATTCTGGCGTCCCAGCTGGGCAAGGGGCCGGTGGCCGAAGTGCTGCAGGCCGCGGTGGTCGTCGAGCTGACGCATCTGGCCACGCTCTACCACGACGATGTGATGGACTCGGCGCCTTACCGCCGCGGCGCTCCCACGGCCCACGAGGTCTGGGGCAACCAGGTGGCCATCCTCGCCGGCGACCTGATCTTCGCCCGGGCATCCATCCTGGTGTCGGAACTGGGGCCGGAAGCCGTGCTGATCCAGGCCCGCACCTTTGAACGCCTGGTGCTGGGGCAGCTGCAGGAGACCGTGGGCCCGCGCGATGGCGAGGACCCGGTGGAGCACTACCTGTCCGTCATCGGGGGGAAGACCGGTTCCCTGATCGCCACCGCCGGCCAGCTCGGGGCCATGTTCGCCGGTGCCGGCCAGGACGTGGTCGATGTGATGGTCGAGTACGGGGAACGCGTTGGGGTGGCCTTCCAATTAGCCGACGACGTCATCGACGTGACCGGCCTCAAGGCCAAGTCCGGCAAGGCCCCGGGCACCGACCTGCGCGAGGGCGTACCCACCCTGCCTGTGCTGCTGCTCCGCAAAGCCGCAGCCGCCGGCGATGCTTCCGCCGCAGCCGTCCTGGAACTGGTGGACGCCGACCTAACCTCGGACGAGGCCCTGGCCAAGGCCGTCGAGGCCCTGCGCGAGCACCCCGTCACCCAGCAGTCCTGGAACACGGCCCGCGAATGGGCCGACGCCGCCAAGGCCGCCCTGGACCCGCTGCCGGAGAGCACCATCAAGTTCGCGCTGGCCGCATTTGCCGAAGCCGTCGTCGACCGCGACGTCTAGCCGCCCAGGCATCCCGCCGGCCCAGGCAGCGGCGCGGCCCTAGCCTCGGTATGCCCGCCTGCGCTCCGTTCCGGCCTGCGCTCCGTTCCCGCCTGAACCCGCGTAGGAGATCGTGCAGTTATGGCGGGAACGGTGCAGTTATTGAGCGTCTGCAAAGCCCTGACCTGCGGTTATGCCCGAGCCTCCGCCAAGAGGTGCACCGTTTCCGACACGACCGGGACTGAAGCGGCCGGCGGGGCTTGGGGTGGAGAGTCCCGCGGGCGGTGTTGTCCACCGGCCGGCGGCGCCTAGGGCGGAGAGCTGCGGGCGGTGTTATCCACAAACCGGCAATGCCGGCCGTCCGCCAGGCCGAATTCAGTACAGAGTTGTTCCATGGACCTGGCTCCGCTGCTCCGCGCCTACGGTGATTCTGCAAGGGTGGGGGATCTGCTCGCGGCGGGTGTGACCGAGCGGCAACTGCGGACCGCTGTTGAGGAGCGCGTCCTGCTGCGCCCGCGCGGAGGAATTGTCGCGCTGCCCGATGCCCGGGAGGACGTGCTGGCGGCCCGGATCGCGGGAGGACGGCTCACCTGCGTCTCCGCCGCGGTCCACCACGGCCTGTGGCTGCTGCGCCCGGAACCTCGGCTGCACCTGGCGTCGGCCAAGGGCATCGGCGGAGCGGTTGTGGATCACCGGCTCCTGACGGTCCCGCCGCTCCGGCGGCTTCCCGTGGCTGGCTTGGCCGATGTCGTGCTGCACGCGCTGCGCTGCCTCCCGGAGGATGACGCGCTGGTTATCACCGAGGCGGCATTGAAATCCGGTCGGGTGGAGAAGGAGTTCCTGGCGCTGCACCTCGAAGGACGGCGGAACGGTAACGCTCGCCGCAGGCTTGAGCGAACAGACGGGAGGCCGGACTCGGCTCAGGAAGTTGTTGTCCGAGAGATGCTCCCGCACGCGGGGCTGGACTTCGCCCACAGGGTGCGGATAGCAGGGATCGGAGAAGTCGATTTCCTCATTGACGCCTGGCTGATCCTGGAGTTCGACGGCGCGGCCTTCCATATGGACCGCAAATCGTTCCGCCGGGACCTGCGCCGCAACAACGCCGGCGTCGTGCGTAGTTACGCGACGCTGCGCTTCACCTATGAGGACGTCTTTGGCAATCCGACCGGGATGATGCGGGACATTCGCGAGGCCTTGCACCGTCGGCCGAGGGGGATACCTGGCACCGCTGCCGGGACGGGCCACCAGCCGCGCAGCCCATTCCAGCCGCGCTGCCTATCCTAGGACTCTGCTAGTCGTCGTCTTCTTCGTCGCTGAAGACCCAGTCGAACATGTCGAAGACGAACTCGCTGAAGGTGGCGTCTTCGCTCTGCCAGCCCTGATTGCCAGTGTTGGTCCGGATCCAGACGATGGGGTCCGGCACCGCCAGGTGCTCCTCGCGGAAGCCCCAGTTGGCTTCTTCGTCCATCTCGTCGAGGAATAACAGGTAGCCGTCCTCGATTTCCAGCTCGTCCGGGTCCCAGAAGAAGTCGTGGGCTTCCATGAGGTCCTCGCAGCCGCCGAGTGCGTGGTAGAACTCGACCAGGGCCTGCGGGACCTGGAACTTGTGCTCGCCGAGCAGCCCCTCGAGGTCGTCGTAGGAGATGCCGTCCTCTTCGGACCATTTCCGGCCGAGGTACTTCGGCACGAGGGAACGGAACTTGTCAACGAACATTTCAGGCATGCTGCTGCTTCCTTGGCTGGCGGGTGAAGGGGCGGGTCAAAGGCGCGGGCTGGAGGTCCGAGACCATCCTACGCGGCGGCGCGCACGTGGCCCGCCGCGGACGGGATGCGCCCGCGGCGTCTTGCTTTCCTAGCGCCCGAACGCGGCTCCCTGTGCACGCACAGTCCGGCGAGGGGCGGGAGATGCCAGCCCCGGGCCGCCGCACCCCGTCCAGCACCGGCGCCGAGGCGGACCGTGAAGGCTCAGCTGCGGCGGCGTTTCGCCAGGCCGGGGTAGTCGATCACGATGCCATCGGCGTCCACCACCAGGTCCGCGCTGAACCCGTTGGAGGAATAGTTGACGACGGCGGTGCGGGAGTCGTCGTCGTACGTGCGGACGCTGCTGTAGTTCTGTTCCGAGGCGGTCACCTGCAGGCTGGGCAGGTGGACCATGGCCATGGTGAACGTGCGCTGGGCGTCCGGGGTGTGCACGGCGCCCAGCCGCAGGATCGGCATGGTGTTGGTCGCGGGGCAGGCCTCAAGGTCGCAGTCGAGGGCGAGGTCGAGGACGTGCGGGTCCGCCAGGCCGGGCTCGGGCAGGTCGGCGGTGCCGGATTGCCGTGCCTGCACGTTCCAGGTTCCGTTGGGGGCGCGGTCCAGCCACAGGTGCCGGCTGAAGCCTTGGCCGTGGACGGAAATCTCGAAATGCTCGGTGATCCAGTTCTCGCCGCAGCGCAGGGCCCAGCTGGCGGCGTAGCCGGCCGTGCGGGTTGCGCCGTGCGCGGTGAGGCGCTCGGGTTCGAGGTTGATGGTGGCGGTGTCGGCCCGCTTCGGGTCGTCCTCGCCGAGCCAGGCGTGCGTCCGGGATTCGTGGGTTTCGTGCATGGTCACAGCCTTGTGCCTCGGCGCCCGCATGGCAAGGGTCAGCCGGCCTCGGACTCCAGCCGCCGCACGGTCAGCGCAAGCCAGAGGTGCACGCGGTCCGCGGTGATGGCGGGGTCGTAGCCGGTCAGGTCGACGATCTGGCCCAGCCGGTAGCGTACGGAGTTGCGGTGCAGCCCGAGGGAATCGGCGACGGCGGCGACGGAGCCGTTGAGGTCGAGGTAGGTCTCCAGCGTGGACATCAGCTGGCCGGCGTGCGCGGCGTCGAAGGCGACCAAGGGGTCCAGGGCCTCGGAGGCCAGGTCGGCCAGCGGGACGTCCTCGGAGGCCAGCAGCAGCGAGGTCAGCGAGAGCCTCTGCGGCACGTTGAGCGGCCGACCGTGGCTGAGCGCTTCCTTGGCCTCGAAGTAGCTCCAGCGCAGGCCGTTCGCCTGGGCGTAGCCGCCGCCGACGCCCACGGTAGCGGTCAGGCCTGCCTCGCGGAAGTAGTCGCTGAGCCGGCGGCCGGGTTCCTCGGCGGACTCGGCGTCCTGCAGGATGAGGACCAGCCGGTCGTCGAGCAGTCCGGTGATCGTGCCCTCCATGCCGGCCGGAAGCGGCAGCGTACGCAGCGCGCGCCGGTGGGTCGCGGAGGCCTGCACCACGATGAGCTGCTGGCGCAGCGAGGTGTCGACGCCGATGTTGTCCAACCGCACCGCGGCGTCCTGGCCCTGCAGGGTTCCGCGCACCACGTCCTGCAGGATCTGTCCGGTGGCCCGGCGTTCGCGTTCGCGGTGCTTGGCCTGGTTGTTCAGTTCCAGGCTGATCAGGCTCTGCGCGTAGTCCACGATCGCGTTGCGCTCGAACGGCTCGGCGAGGGCCATCGTGCAGCGGTCCTTCATCCCCGTGGAGATGGGCACCGTGTGCCAGCTTGCGTGCTGCTTGTTGGAGGAGGCAAAGACCCGGGTGCCGTATTGGGAAAGCACGACGTCGGTGCGCAGCGTCGTCGCGAGCGTGCGCAGCAGGGCGGGAAGTCCGCCGCCCCCGAGCAGCGCGGAGGCCAAGGCTTGGTGGTCCTTCAGCAGTTGCTCGAGCTTGCCGTAGTGGTCCGCCGAAATCGCGTCCGCCACCATCCGGCTGATCGCGACGAAGGGTGTCTCGTAGGGGACCTCGAAGACGGGCAGGTCGAGCCGGTCGGCTTCGGCGAGCACCGCCGGCGGGATCTTGCTGTGGCTCAGGCCAAGGGCGAAGCCGACGGCTACCACACCGGCCTCGTGCACACGTGTGATGAAGCGGCGCTGCGCCGCGGCGGATTTCTGCCGCAGGCCGGTGGTCAGGACGACTTCGCCCCCGCTGAGGAACGGCAGCGGGTCCTCGAGTTCCGTGGTGGCCACCCAGGTCACGACGGCGTCCGGGTTGCCGGAGGCGTGGCCGGCCACCCGGAGGTGGAGCGACCTGCTGGCCAGGAGATTGGCGAGAGTGACAGCCATGAGGCCACTATACGGGCAGGCTTTGTGCATCCGCACCATGCGTCCGCCACGCGGGTGGCGTGGCTGACTAGGATGGGGCGAGATCACCTGCGAACAAGAATTATGAGGTTCCATGAGCAGTAGTGCGTACCCTGGCGGCACGCCCCAGACGACCCAGAACCGGGAAACCTGGTCCACCCGAAAAGTCTTCATCCTGGCGGCGATTGGTTCCGCCGTCGGACTGGGCAATATTTGGCGCTTTCCGTACGTCGCCTACGAAAACGGCGGCGGCGCCTTCATCATCCCCTATCTGGTCGCTCTGCTCTTCGCAGGCATTCCGCTGCTCTTCCTGGACTACGCGGTCGGGCACAAGTTCCGCGGCTCGGCGCCGCTGGCCTATCGGCGGCTGCACCCGCGGGCGGAGGGGCTGGGCTGGTGGCAGGTCGCCATCTGCTTCGTCATCGCCGTCTATTACGCGGTCATCATCGCTTGGGCGGCCATGTACATGATCTTCTCCGTGACCGAGGCCTGGGGCGATGACCCCGCAGGCTTCTTCCTGGGCGAGTTCCTGCAGGTCAGCGAGAACGTGAACATCGGCTTCGATTTCGTGCCGGGCGTCCTGATTCCGCTTGTCCTCGTCTGGGCCATGGTCCTGCTGGTACTCGCCGCCGGAGTCCAGAAGGGGATCGGCCGGGCCAACGTCATTTTCCTACCGCTGCTGCTGGTGATGTTCCTGCTGCTGGTGGTGCAGGCGCTGTTCCTGCCGGGCGCGGGTGAGGGGCTGGACGCTTTGTTCCGGCCGGACTGGGCCGCGCTGGCCGACACCGGAGTCTGGGCTGCGGCGTTTGGCCAGATCTTCTTCTCGCTCTCGGTGGCCTTCGGCATTATGGTCACCTACGCCTCCTACCTGAAGCGCAAAACCGACCTGACCGGGTCGGGCTATGTCGTCGCGTTCTCCAACTCCGGGTTCGAGATCCTGGCCGGCATCGGCGTTTTCGCGGCCGTGGGCTTCATGGCGCACTCCGCGGGCGCGCCGGTCGGCGAGGTCGCCGGCTCCGGCGGCATCGGGCTGGCCTTCATCGCCTTCCCGACGATCATTTCCGAGGCCCCGCTGGGGACCCTGCTGGGCGTGCTGTTCTTCGGCTCGCTCGTGTTCGCCGGACTGACCTCGCTGATCAGCATCGTCGAGGTCATCATCGCGGCCGTCCAGGACAAGCTCGGCCTGCGTCGCCTGACCGCCACGCTGGCCGTCGGCCTGCCGCTGGCCGCGCTTTCCATCCTGCTCTTCCCGACGACGACCGGCCTGAACCTGCTTGACGTTACGGACGCCTTCGTCAACAACTTCGGCATCATGGCGGTCGCCCTCGTCACCGTGGTCCTGCTGACCTACGGCCTCCGTTCCCTGCCGCTGCTGGGCAGCCACGTGAACGAAACGTCCTCGATCAAGCTGGCCCGCGGCTGGCGGATCATGGTCGGCGTGGTCGCTCCCGTGGTTCTGGGCTACATCCTGGTGAACGAGCTGATCGCCAGGATCCAGGAAGGCTACAACGACATGCCGGCGTGGTTCGTCGGAGTCTTCGGCTGGGGCATGGCCGGAGCGCTCGTCGTGGTGGCGTTCATCCTGTCGCTGATTCCTTGGAGCAGCCGTTCCGCAGCCAACCATCCCGTCCTGGACGCGGAAGCCAACGCCGGGAAGGAGGCCGCCCGATGAGCACCGCCTCGATCATTATGCTGATTGTCGCCATCCTGACCGTCTGGGGCGGGCTGGCGCTCGCACTGCTGAACCTGCAGCGCCACCCCGAAGACGACACGATGATGCCGGAAGACCACGCACCCGAACTCTAGCCGCGGTGTCAGCGCACGGCCCGCTGGCCAAATGCACCAAGGACCGCGGGAGCCTGTGTGCAAGAGGCCATGGCCCGGCGCCCGAACCTGGACATAAGGTCGGCAGTATCTCCGCACTGCCAGCCGCCTGCTGTGCGCCGATAAACCTCGAACATTGCATGAAAGGCACTCTGATGACGACGCAGACAACCCAGCGGACCTACCGGCTGGAACAGAAGCGCAGGATCACCGGCGAGTTCCCGGGCCCGAAGTCCGCGGAACTTGCGGCCCGCCGGGCGAAGGTTGTCGCCGGCGGCGTGGCGTCCAGTGTTCCGGTCTATGTGGCGGACGCCGACGGCGGCATCATCGTGGACGTCGACGGCAACTCCTTCATCGACCTGGGTTCCGGCATCGCCGTGACCAGCGTCGGCGCCTCCGACCCGGCCGTGGCGGACGCCGTCAAGGAGCAGGTCGGGCACTTTACGCACACCTGCTTCATGGTCAGCCCCTATGAAGGCTACATCGCCGTGGCCGAGAAGCTTGCCCAGCTGACGCCGGGCGACCACGAGAAGCGTTCGGTGCTGTTCAACTCGGGCGCCGAAGCGGTGGAGAACGCGGTAAAGGTGGCGCGCGTGGCCACGGGCCGCACCGCCGTCGTTGCTTTTGACCACGCCTACCACGGCCGGACCAACCTGACCATGGGGCTGACCGCCAAGGCCAACCCCTACAAGTCCAGCCCGGCCGGCAGCTTCGGCCCCTTCGCCCCGGAGATCTACCGGGTGCCGATGAGCTACCCGTTCCGGGAGGAAACGGAGCTGAAGGGTGAGGACGCCGCCCGCCGCGCCATCACCATGATCGAGAAGCAGATCGGCGCCGAGAACGTCGCCGCCATCCTGATCGAGCCGATCCAGGGCGAGGGCGGCTTCATCGTCCCGGCCGAAGGCTTCCTGCCGGCGCTGGCGGCCTGGGCCAAGGAGAAGGGCGTCGTCTTCATCGCCGACGAGGTCCAGGCGGGCTTCTGCCGCACCGGTGCCTGGTTCGCCTCCGACCACGAGGGCATCGTCCCGGACATCATCACCATGGCGAAGGGCATCGCCGGCGGCATGCCGCTGTCCGCGATCACCGGCCGCGCCGACCTGCTCGACGCAGTGCACCCGGGCGGCCTGGGTGGCACCTACGGCGGCAACCCGGTGGCCTGTGCAGCCGCACTGGCCGCGATCGAGACCATGGAGCAGCAGGACCTGAACGCCCGCGCCCGGGCCATCGAGGAGCAGGTCATGGGCCGGCTGCGCAGGCTCACCGCGGAGCTGGGGGAGAACAGCATCATCGGCGAGGTGCGCGGCCGCGGCGCCATGCTGGCACTGGAGTTCGTCCAGGCCGGCACCGCCGCCACCACCAAGGAGCCTAACGCCGCCGCGACCAAGGCGATCGCCGACGCGTGCCTGAAGGCCGGCGTCGTGATCCTGACCTGCGGCACCTATGGCAACGTGGTCCGGCTGCTCCCGCCGCTGGTGATCAGCGACGAGCTCCTGGCCGACGCGCTGGACGTGCTGGAAGCGGCCATCCGCGAAGCGGCCTAACGGGCCGTTCCGAACGCGGCCGACCGGGCCGTTCGGCGGAACGATCGCGAGGGGCAGGAGCACCGGTTATAGGTGCTCCTGCCCCTTTCTGCTGCCCGCTGACCTGATGCTTTGTCGGCAGCCTGACGGTAGAGTCTGTTCCACCAGATGCCGCGAGGGGGAATGACTCATGCGTTATGTCGTCGGATACCAGCCGGATGAGCGCGGGGCTGATGCAGTCGCGCTGGGCGTCGCAATCGCCCGCGCCCAGGGGGTGGGGCTGGACATCGTCTTCGTGGTTCCGGAGAACGCGCCCTTCGTGTCGGTCCAGCCGCGCGGCCGCCGAATCAGGGCCGGCGAACAGGAGATAACGGACGCCCGGCGGAAAGCGTTGAAGCTCGTGCCGTCGGATGTCGACGCGGATTTCCGCGTGGTGGACGCCGACTCCTTCTCCGAGGGCCTGATCAAGACCGCGCAGGAGGACGAGGCCGCGCTGATCGTCATCGGCGCCGCCTCGTCCGGCGTCTTCAAGCGCTTCACGATCGGCAGCGTCGCCAACGCCCTGCTGCACGCCTCGCCCGTGCCGGTGGCACTTGCCCCGCGCGGCTACCAGAACCAGGGACCGCTGACGCGGCTCACGGCCTTCATTGGTGACCGGCCCGGCGCACAGGCGGCGCGGGACGTCGCCGTGGCCGCCGCTTCCCGCCGCGGGCTGCCGCTGCGCCTGGTCTCCCTGGTCGCGCTCGACACCCATGAGCATTCCGACTCCGGCGAGGCCATCCACCAGGCGCACGTGCACGCCAACTCCGTGCTGGCCGAGGCGGCCTCGAAGCTGCTGGAAGGGACGGCGACGGTGACCGTGGCGCACGGGCGGAGCATCGAGCAGGCCATCGATTCGCTGGACTGGGAGGACGGGGAACTGGTCATCATCGGCTCCGGCCGGCTCGCCCAGCACAACCGCTTGTTCCTGGGCAGCACGGCCCTGAAGGTGCTGCGGGCGCTGCCGGTGCCGATGGTCGTTGTGCCGCGTCCCCACGATCACGGGGCGGGGGAGCGGCGGGTGCCGCACGTCTGATTGGCGTCCTCGCCGTCCGGTCACGGGACGACGGCGGTCACGCGGCGGCGGGGCGGGGTGCCTTGCGGTAGGCCACCACCATGTCCGCCGTCAGGATGACCAGCGAGAGCCAGACGAGGGCGAAGCCGGCCCAGCGCTCCGGGGGCATTGGTTCGTGGAAGACCAACAGTGCGGTGATGAACTGCAGCAGGGGCGCCAGGTATTGCAGCAGGCCCACGGTGCTCAGCGGCAGCCGCCGGGCGGCCGCCCCGAAGAACAGCAGCGGCAGGGCGGTGATCAGGCCGCCGGCAGCCATCAGCCAGAAGTGCGCCGGACCGTTGTCCGTCAGCGTTGCCTGCCCCTGGACCATCAGCACGCCCATGATTGCGATGGAGACCGGTGTCAGGACCAGCGTCTCGACGCTCAGGCTGGAGACCGCATCCACCTTGGCGCCCACGTTTTTCTTCACCAGCCCGTAGAAACCGAAACTCAGCGCCAGCACCAGCGACAGCCAGGGGACGTTGCCGTAGCCGAAGGCCAGCACCAGGACGGCGATGAAGGCGACGATGAGCGCGGCCCACTGCGCCCGGCGCAGCTTCTCCTTCAACAACAGGACGCCCAGCAGCACGGACACCAGCGGGTTGATGAAGTACCCCAGCGAGGCTTCCACGGTGCGCTCGCTCAGCACGGCCACCGTGTAGGTGAACCAGTTGATGGCGATGAGCAGTGCCGCGAGCGACAGAATCCCCAGGATGCGGCCGTTGCGCATGGCCGCAAGGAAGGGGCGCCAGCTACGCATCGCCGTCATCAGCAGCACGCAGAAGAGCAGGGACCAGACGATCCGGTTGGCCACGATCTCCAGCGGCCCGGCGGGATCCAACGTGGCGAAGTACAGCGGCAGGATGCCCCAGATGCCGTAGGCGGCGAGTCCGAAGGCCAGGCCCACGCTGTCTTCGCTGCGCGGGCGGCGGCCCTTTCTGCGGCTGGCGGCGACGGGTTGCGATGCCGAGGGTCGCTCCGTGGCCGGACCTGTATCGGCGGCCGGCCCCGCCTCCGCACCTACGTTTGCAGCAGGCGCAGCCGCCGCAGCGGTCACGGAGGGATCTGGCAGGGAGGCGCTGACGCCGTCGTTATGGGGCACAAGGCTCATAACATCACCTCCCGCGGAGCTATTCCAGTTCGTCCGCCAGTCCCGGTTCTCCGGCCAGCCGCGCGCATAGCGCAGCCCATTCCTCCAATGGGTGGCGGCCCCCGTCCGGCTCCTGCTGGTACTGCACCGCCAGCGACTGGGCCGGTGCCACGCCGATCAGCCTGGCGCGCGGTCCGGCCGCGGCCAGTGCGGCATTGGCACCATAGTCGCGCAGGGACTCCGGGCCGAAGACCGCACACGCGGGCACGGATACTCCCGTGAAACGGGCGGGCCGGGCAAGGCTGCTGAAGGCGATGGCGTGCCCCAGTACGGCGGTGCGGGCATGGATCCGGTGCATGCGCGCGCTGAAGGAATCCAGCGCCGCGGCGTCGAGTGGCTCCGGGCTCTCCACCAGCAGTTCGACGCTTTCGTGGACGCCGACCGCGGAGCGTTCCACAGTGACGACGGCGATTGCCGGCGCCGCGGTGCCGACCCGGGCGTGCCCCACCACCACCAGGAAGGCCGTCTCCGGGGCGAGATCGAAGCAGTGGGCGGTGACTGCAGTTTCGTCCCATGGCTCGCTGACGGGTTCGGCCACACCCCATCCGGTGGGCGGGGCACCGGTGAGTTCGATGAACAGCTGCTCGGTAAAGCCGCCGATCCGGGTGGAATGGCTGGCCGGATGCACGGTTTCCGCCCGCACGTGGAGCAGGCCGCCGGGCAGCGCCGGAGTGAGCAGGAAGTCCTCCCCGATTTCATCCAGCGGCTGGAAGGCGGTGCCGTCCCAGTGGTGCACACGGCCGGTGAACCCGTCGAAGAAGGTGCCGTCCGCAGTGGTCGCCAGCCACTGGCAGCCGGGTTCGGAAAGCATGAAGCCCAGCGGCAGGCTGACCGCGGTGGAGCTCGGCGTGACCAGGACGAACTGCATGGCGTCCGCGGCCGCGGCGGCGCGCGATTTGGCCAACCAGGGGGAGAGGGTGGCCAGCGGCTTGTCCTGGAACACCACGCCGGTGCCGGCGCTGCGGAAATCGAAGGCGGATTCGTGGCTCATGCGCCGCCACCCTGCGGCAGGGCCACGACGCCGTCGCAACGGCGGGCGATTTCGTGGGAGAGGGATTCCGCCCGGACGGATGCCTGCGGGGCGCCGTCGCGGACATGGATCTCCTGCCACCAGAGCGGCTGGTCCGCCGGGTTCCCGCTGCCGGGGGCGAAGACGGCCGGAACGGCGGTGCCCGGCACGGCCGAGATTTCTGCCCCGGCGAGCAGCCGCGTCACTTCCTGCGGCACCCGGATGAGCCGCGGCAGCTCGATGGCCAGCTGAAGCTCGTCCGCGTCATCGAGCAGCTCCAGCAGGGAATCGTCCGCGGCCTGGCGGACGTTCAGGTCCGGCACGGCCGCCACCATGGCCTCGATCATGGTCAGCTGGTCCGGTTCGCGGAGGCTGACCACGGTCCAATCAGAGCTCATCGGCTTCCTCTCCCGTGCTGTGGTAATAGAGCTGTACCGTGTTTACGGGCTTGCCCGCCTGCACCAGCTGGGCCCGGCCCGGCGGCAGCGCACGCGCGCGGATCCCGTTGAGCAGCGCACCCTCGCCCCGGTCGCCGGACATCAGGATTCCGGTGCTGCCAGAGTCCCGCAATGACATGAAGAAGGCCTCGTACATGCCTCGGCTTGCCCCGCGCACGCGGCGCGTGAGAACGGCGTGCAGGCCGATCTCGGGTCCCAGCGGCAGGTACGGCACCAGGCGGCTCAGCGGCGAGGAGCCACCGGCGGTGAGCACGTCATAGTCGTCGATGAGGAGGACCACCCGCGGCGGCTTCGCGCCGGCATCGGTGTTGCCGTTGACCCGCTTGTCCAGTTCGGTGGCGACGGCGCCAGCCAGCTGCTCCGCCAGCGCCGGGCTCGTGGCGTAGCCGCCCAGGTATGCCTCCGGCACCTCGTCCGCCAGCCCCCGGCGCGGGTCGAACACCGCGAAGACCAGGTCCTCGGGTCCGTGCTGGGCGGAGAGGGACCGGATGACCGAGCGCATCAGGTTGGACTTTCCGGCGCCCTCGTCGCCGAGGACCACCAGGTGCCGGTCCTTCGAATGCATGTCCAGGTACTCGGCGCCCAGATCCGTCTCGCGCAGGCCCAGCGGAATCCTGCCCTGCCGCGCGGGAATCCGGGCCGTCGCGGCGTCCACCAGCGGGGGGAGCACCCGGACCTGCATCGCGCGGCCGTCCGTGGATGCGGCCACCGCGGCCACCAGGTCCCGCATGCCCTGGACGGCGGTATCCGGATCCGGGTTCCCGTCGATTCGCGGCAGCGCGATGTGCCCGATCAGCTTCTGGTCCATCAGGCCGCGCCCGGGCCGGTCCGCGCTGATGCCTTCTGCCAGTTTCCGCCCGAACGCCGATTCGGCCGGATCTCCCAGCCGCAGTTCGATCCGGTTGCCGAAGAAGCTCTGCTGCGCAATGCGCACTTCGTTGGTGCGGACCGAGGTCGCGATGACGTGGATGCCGTAGCCGCCGCCGCGCGAGATGATCGAATGCACCTGCTTCTCGATGTCGTCGAACTCGTCGCTGAGCTGGCCGTATCCGTCCAGCACCAGCACAATGTCCGCGCTGGCCAGCTCGGGGATCATGCCCTTGGCGCACATCCGCCGCAGCGTCTGCAGCGAGTCGATCTGGTACCGCTCGAAGACCTGCTCGCGCAGCGTCAGCATCGCCGCGATCTCCTCGATCGTCCGGCGGACCACCTCACGGTTGGTGCGGACGGCCACGCCGCCCACGTGCGGCAGGCCCTCGAGCGGCAGCAGAGAACTGCCCAGCAGGTCGACGGCGTAGATGCCGACCTCGGCGGGGCCGTGCGTCAGCGCCAGGCTGGCCACGATGGTGCGCAGCGCCGTGCTCTTGCCCGACTGCGGCCCGCCAACGATGATGACGTTGCCGCCGGCGTTGTTCAGGTCCAGCTCCCACAGGCCCTGCCACTGCTTTGCCGGATCATCCAGCAGTCCGATCGGCACGCGCAGGTTGCCGCCCTTGGCCAGCCGGATGCCTTGGCTGGTCACCGCGGCCGAACCGGCGGCCTTGTCCAGCGCGATGCCCTGCGGCAGCGGCGGCAGCCAGATCGGCTGCACCGAGCGCGGGAAGGTGCGCAACGTGTCCATCAGCGTGGACATGACCGTCGGGCCGGTGGTGCGCTGGGAGGCCTTGGTCTTCAAACCAGCCTTTTTCCCGGCGGCGGACGACGGCGGCGCTTCCAGCACTGCGGCGTAGCGCGGGGCGGGGATGACCAAAGGCTCGGCGGCCTGCGGCTCGTCGTCGTCCTCTTCCACATCCACCGGACCGGAGACGTAGCCGGACTTGAAGCGGGTGTAGGTGGTGGTGTCCACCTTGAGGTAGCCGAACCCCGGCGCCGGCGGCAGGTGGAAGGCGTCCGGGGTGTCCAGGACGGTGCGGCTCTCGGCCTCGGAGAGCGTGCGCAGCCCGATCCGGTAGGACAGGTAGGTGTCCAGCCCGCGCAGCTTGCCGCCCTCGATCCGCTGGCTGCTGAGCAGCAGGTGCACGCCGATGGATCGGCCGATGCGGCCGATGGACAGGAACAGCTCGATGAAGTCAGGCCGGGCGGTGAGCAGTTCGCCGAACTCGTCGATGATGACCACCAAGTGGGGCAACGGCTCCATCTGCTCCCCGCGGGCCAGCCGCTCCTGGCGGTGCAGCTGGTAGTCGGTGATGTTGGCGATGTTGCCGGCGGCTTTCAGCAGTTCCTGGCGGCGCAGGATCTCGCCGTTCAGGCTGGCGTAGACGCGCTCAATCAGCGACAGGTCGTCGGAGAGGTTCGTGATGATGCCGGTGACCTGCGGGGCGCCCTCGAACGGGGCGAACGTCGCGCCGCCCTTGAAGTCCACCAGCACCATCGCCAGCACCTCGGGCGAGTGCGTGGCGAGCAGGCCGAGCACCAGGCTGCGCAGCATCTCGGACTTGCCGGAGCCCGTGGCGCCGACGCAGAGCCCGTGCGGGCCCATGCCGAACTGGGCCGCTTCCTTCAGGTCAAGCATCGCGGGCTTGCCGCGGTCGTCCGGGCCAAGCGGCACCCGCAGGAAATCGATCTCGCCGCGCGGCTGCCACAGCCGGCGGATGTCCTCGGCGTCCAGCCGCTTCGACAGCCCGAGCATCTCCAGATAGTCCGTCGAGCTCTCGGAGCTGTCGTGCTCCAGCGAGTCGGGGGAAAGCCGCAGCGGGGCCAGCTCGCGGGCCAGGGCCTCCGCCGTGGACACGGGCAGCTCGTCCAAAGTGCCCTCTTCGGTCAGCGGCTCGACCGGATCCTCGCGGTAGTTCTGGCTCGCGAAAGCGCCCGGGCCGGTGCCGGTCTCGCTGATCCGGATGCTGACCTCGCCCGGCTCGGATCCGCGGTTCTCCGCCAGGTAGATGACGGTGATGCCCAGCTGGCCCGGGGCCGAGTGCTTCTCCGGCAGGGCCAGCTCCTGCGGTTCCGCGCCGTAGGTGTCCGCGATGACCAGCAGCCGCGGCATGCCGCTGCCGACGCCGCCTCCGCTTCGGCTGAGGTGGTTCTGCCGTGCCTCCGCGGCCTTGGTAGAGCGGCCCTGCAAATCGTCCTTCAGCACATCGGCCAGCGCATCCAGCGACGGCGCGAGACGCCGCACCGGACCGGTGGCATGGGTCTTGGACTGGTCGGCCAGGTGCGGCAGCCATGTCGCCCAGGCCCAGTCGCCGTAACGGTCCTCGGGGACGGAGAGCGCGATGTGCAGGTCCTCGGGCGAATGGAAGGCGGCCGCTTCCACCAGCAGGTTCCGGCACACGTCCAGCGCGAACTCCCGGGAGCCGACCACGCTGACGTTGCCGGCCGAATCCAGCGGGACCGTCAGCGGCAGCTCGGGGGAGGACTCGAACCGCTGCCGGAGGATCTCCAGCTCCGTGGTCATGAACGTGTCGCTCTGCTGCAGGCTGGAGGAGGAATCGTTGACCCGGATGTCGCGGTTGCGCCGTTCCCCGCTGCCCAGCCGGACATGCAGGAAATCCTCGTTGCGCCGGCGCCGCTCCCACAGGCGCTTCGGGTTGCGGATGATGTCGAACAAGGCCGACGGCGGCGGGCTGGCGATGCGCGCGACCCTGATCGCCCGCTGTTCGTCGTTGCGCAGCTCGGTCCGCGCCCGCTCCAGGTACTCCAGGTAGCGCTCGCGCTGCTCACGGCCCTGCCGGGCCTGTTTGCCCTTTTGGCTGATCATCAGCGCGATGGACGCGAGGATGGTCACGATCATCATCAGCGCGCCCACGGCCGCCAGCGAGGAACCGCGGAAGAGCATCATCACGGTCATCGATGCGCCGGCGCCGAGCAGCGGAACCAGCGACATCATGTTCATGCCGCCCGGCCGGTCGGTCACGGGCGGCGGCGCGTCCAAGGCATACGGTTCGGCGCTGCGGGCCGGCGCGGTGGTCCGGGCGGGTCGGTGGATCAGTGTCACGCCCATGGTCAGCGGTTCCCGTTGGCTGCCCGCAGCACGCGCGAGGCCAGCGCCGTCGCGTCCAGCCGGGTCTGCGGCGCGAGCAGGGCCAGGTCGATCTCCACGCCGGCGGCCAGGTGCCGGTCATAGGGCAGGGTCATGGCGTCCAGCCCGTCGCGGCCGAGCCGGACGGCCTCGCGCACCGGGTCCAGCGGGGCATCGGAATCCGTGCCGGTCACCACGGCCAGCAGCGGGACCTCGCGGGTCGCCGGGTCCTGCTGCCAGGCCTGGTGGTAAACGAGCGCGTCCTGGGTCCCGGCCACGGTCGCCGGAACCACCAGCAGTACCGAGTGCGCTGCCTTAACGGCCCAGACGGCGTCCGGATGGCTGATCCCCGTCGGGCAATCCAGCAGCGTGATGGGGAAGAAGCGGCTGATGCTGGTCAGCGCCCGGTCCAGCGCCACCGAATCCGCCCGGGGATGCCACAGCCGGGAGCCGGTCGCGAAGAGGTTCCCGCCCGCGGACGCCATCTGGGCGGCGAGCTCGTCACGCGTCTCCGGCGCCTTGTTAACGACGGCGGAAGCCAGCACATCGAGGGACGGCGCAGAATCGAGGCCCAGCCGCAGGGGTAGCGAGCCCAGGCCCGGGTCGATGTCGACGGCCGCCACGGCGTCCTGCCGCATGGACGCGAAGACCGAGGCGAGGACCGCCGTCGTCGTGGTCTTGCCCGACCCGCCGCGCGAACTGATGACGGCGATCCTGCGCCCGGTGGAGACCGGGTCCTGCGCTCCGGCGGCCGCCGCGATCAGCCGCTGCGAATAATCGTCGGAACGGAAGAGGCCCGTGAGCTGGCGCAGGAACCGCCGGCCGGCCGGCATGCCGGGGCGGGTGCGAAGCCGGCGGCGGGATGCCTCCGCGGCGGATTCGAAACCGCCGCCGCGCTCCGCTGCGGCGAGGGCCTGGGCCTGGCGCCGGGTCTGCGGGCCGGGCTGCGGGCTCCACGGATCGTAGGTCACTGGGGGCATCCTTCCGGACGGAATGGGGCGGGACAGACGGACCGCACCGCGGTCACGAGAAGCTGGTGAGCAGCTGGGCGAAGAGGCCGAAGAGCCCCAGCACCAGCGGCACGGTGGCCAGGATGGCGATGGTTTCCAAACGGTTGCCTGCGAGCCGCAGCCGCGCAGCCGAATGCTCCGGCAGCCGCAGCGTGAGGGCTGTGCCGATGACCAGGGCGGCCACCAGCAGCAGCAGGCCCACCAGCCATTCGGATCCGGCCATGAGCCGGGCCGCGGACAGCGCTAGGGCGGCCACGCCCAGCGAAGCGGCCGCGTAGAGCGCAAGCCGCTCGACGGCCAAGGGGAAGGACCGGGCGCGCAGCGCGGTGGCCAGGACCAGCGCCGCCAGCAGCGGCAGGGTCCAGGCCTGATCAGCGGTATCCGAGCCCAGCAGCCACATCGCCGCGGCGAGCGAGACCGCCACCAGGACGGTTCCGACGGCGAGGGTGCGGTGGGCGTCGTGGATGGCTGCCAGCGCATCGGTCCGGCGGATGGACCGGCCCTGGGAACGCTGGTCATCCAAGGTCGCCAGGCCGGAGAGGGAGAGGGCCGTTTTCGGTAGCAGGCCCAGCCCGACGATGCTGAGGATTCCGGCTACCGCAGCCGTCCGTACGGGAGTGCCGCTAACATACCCGCTGGCCGTCCAGGCGGCGGACAGCGCTATCAGGGTGCCGGCCGCGCCGAACATGGCCCGGGAGCGGCCCAGCACCATTCCGACGGCGGCGAACGCGGCGGGGGACAGTCCTGCGAGGACCAGTACTTGGATCTCAGCGGTGGCGGGAAGATGCAGCACGCCGCCAAGCCCGAACAGCCAGCCGGTCCCGGCCACGGTCAGCCCGACACTGCGCCGGGACCGGGCACCGAAGCCCGTGGCCGACCCCAGCAGCACGACGGCGAAGGCCAGCAGGATCCACCACGATTGCGCTGCCGCGAAGGAGGCCAGAATAATTTCCAGGGCCGCCCAGCTGCCTGCCGCGGCGAACACACCGGCGGCCGCATGGCGGCAGCGCTCGTCCCAGCGGCCGGTCACGGCCTCGGTCTGCTCCACGACGGTGTCGGTGACGTCGTAGACCACGGCCGGCGGAGGGGCGTCCGATGCGCTGAAGAGCGTGAGCTTGCTGCCGTCGGTGACTCCGTGGTCCGCCAGGCTCTGCTGTTCCGCCAGCGGCTCGCCGGACGCCTGGACCAGGAGCTTGGCGGCAACATTGTCCCGCGGAGAGTCTGCCATCAGGTCCAGGATCTGCGGCATGAGCGTGCCGACGGGTTCTTCGGAGGGGAGCAGCAGGTCCAGATGCCGGCTGTCGCCGATCAGCGTGACGCGGGTGAGGGCGAGGGGCATTGCGGTCAGGCTCCCGGAAAGAACTCAAGGGGCTCGGCCCCGGATCCAATAGATTGCTGCAGCTCGATGGCGGCGGACTGGCGCTGCTGCTGTTCCGCGCGCTGCTGTGCCAGCAGGTTGCTGATGAAGGAGTAGCCGACACAGATGGCCGCGATCAGCGCGGCCAACGCGATGCTGAACAGGAACAGCCTGACGCTGTCCATCCAGCGCCGCTGATGCGGGTTTTCCCCGTACAGCAGGGCGGAGGTGATGCGGTTGCGCCGGACGACGACGGACTCGATGAGCTGGTTGTCGTAATCGTTGGCCACCCAGGACTCCTCGTTGGTCGCTGACTCAGCATGTGGAAAGGTTTCGCCAGCGGCAAGGAGGGCCGGCGCTTTCCATCATGTCACCTCCGGCCGACAGTATTGTGCCGAGGGGGCTCGGGTGGGTAGTTCTCCCCATCGCCGGTCCTTGCAGACATTTGGCCGGTTGCGCTTTGATTGAAGAGGCCGACAGCCCCAGACCCTCCGCATGATTGGAAGGGCCAACTGCGGGCAACTTCTGGAAACGATAAACCAGACCGAAACTAGAGCGCCAGTGCGCCCGCAAAGGTGGTAACAATGAAATTCGATATGGGATCACAGACCCTGTCGCAGCTGACTTCGCAGACCGGCGGTTCCAACGAGGACCTGGGCCAGCTGGTCCGCAACCTTGTGGACGCCGTCGCACCCCTGGAAGGCAAGTTCAACGGCCAGGCCCGGGTGAAGTTCGACGAGTTCAAGTCGCGCGCGGACGAAATCGCCAACAACCTCAACGGCGCGCTCGCCGCGATCCTGACCGGCCAGAGCGAGATGGACACCGCCTTCCACACCGGCGACCAGGAGTCAGCCGACAACGCCGCGCAGGCCCAGGGATCCGCCAACTTCGACGCGGCCAACTTCGGCTCCTCGCGCTGACCCTGCTGTCCGCACCTCTTCCATCCATGCTTTGCAGGCGGGCCCAGCGCACCGCCGCCCTCTGAAAGGAACAGCAATGTCCCAGGATCGCCTCACGTACGACACCAACGTCTCCGCCCAGGTCCAGGGCGAGATCCAGTCCATCGTCGGGCGTCTCGAGAGCCTGATCGCCGACCGTGAGAAGGCCGTTGCGGCCGCCATGTCCGACTACCAGGCCGACGGCGTCTCCGAGGAGTACCAGCACGTGGAAAACCGCTGGAAGAACGCCGCCGGCGAGGTCAAGGAGATCATCCGCCTGGTCCGCAGCACCATGGAGCAGAACGACCAGACCGCTGCCAACACCGGCGCCCGTGCCCGGGCCGCCGTCCAGAACATCGGCTAGCAAGCAGCCCCGGGGGCGGCCAAGGAGCCGCCCCCGCCATGACCGGAGGTATAGATGGCAGCGGATTGGGATCTCGACACTGGCTCCCTGAACAGCATCCTGACCCGGGTGCAGACGCAGGTGGAGAAGTACACGCAGCTGTTCGAGGACTACGGAGCGGAGGTCTCCTCGCTGATCCAGGCGTCGAAGTCGCAGATCGTCGGGGAGGCCCTCGTCAGCCTCTCCGAGGAGAAGCTGCAGGCCGCTATGACGCAGGTGCAGGGCCGGAGCGCCCAGGCCCTGAATTCGACGACCGAGGCCGTGAACGCCATCGTCGCCGGGGATTCCACCATGGCACAGTCGGTCCGTGCCGCCCAGGACAGGGCCAATGACGAATACGTCCCGGAGCCCGCGCCGCCCCGCGCCACGCTGCGCGGCCCCCAGCCGCAAATGCAGTAGGCCACGCACCGTCCCGACCCCCTGAGCTTGAGACCAAGAAGAAGGTAAAGACCCATGGGCTGGAACCCGTCTGAGTTTCCTCCGCTGCCCGACGCCGAGGTGCTCGAACAGCACGCCGGCAAGCTCCGGACCAAGGCTGAAGGCATCCAGTCCGCGGCTTCGGAATCCCACAGCATCTGGCAGGGCGCAGCCACGGCCTACAAGGGGCCGGGGGACTGGCAGGTCCATTCGGCGTTCAACCGGGTCCTCACCGAGGCGGACACGGTGCTCGAGGACTCGAACTCGGTCGCGGACGCCATCGATACCTATGCCGAGTGGGCGCGCGAGGCCAAACAGCGCTACAACGCCCTGTACAGTGACTGGCTGTCCGTCCGGGCGCGCATCGCCGACGAGGGCGATGACTGGCGCAAGGACGAGGACCTGGTCAATGACGACAACCAGATCCTGAAGGACGCCAACGCGCTGGTCGAGGACCACATGGCGGCCGAACGCGCCTGCGCCAGCGCCATCTCAGGCCTCTTCGGCGGTCCTTCCTACGTGCTGACCACAGAGGACGGGCCCGGCGCCAACCAGGTCGCCTACGGCTACACCTCCGAGCAGCTCGACGCAGCCACCGGTGAGGGCCACATCCCCTGGGGAGAGCCCACGGAATGGGACAAGCCCTGGTACCGGGACGCCTGGGACGGTGTTGTCTCGTTCGGCAAGGGAGTCTGGAGCGGCATCACCGGCACCGTGACCGGCCTGTGGAACATGGTCAACTTCACGGACATGGACACGTTCTCAGCAACGTGGAAGGGGATCGGCCAGCTCGCCCTGGACGTCGCCATCGTAACCTCCCCGGTCGCCCAGGTCGCCCTGCGCGCTACGGGGAATGGCCGCATCGCGGACCAGGCGGGGGAACGGTTGGTTGCCGTCGGCAAGGCAGCCATCCACTGGGACGACTGGCAGCGCGATCCGGCCTACGCCGCGGGCGCCACGACCTTCGACCTGGCCTCGATCCTGCTCACCGCCGGCGGCGGCGCCGTGGCGAAGACCGGCTCGGTCGCCTCCGCCGTCACGCGCATCGGCCAGACGGGCAGCAAGATCGGCTCCGTGGTCAACGTGACCGGACTGTCCCGCACGGCAGGCCTGACCACGAAGGTCCTCGACCTTGGGTCCGCGCTCAAGGTCAACACCATCAACTTCGCGACCGACAGTGCCCGCGTCACCCTCGGCCGGATGGCACCTGCCGCAGTCCGCGTGGACAACTTCATTAACGACGTCGGCAACACCCTTTCCGGTCCCCGTCCCGCGTACGCCGGGGTCACCACCGGTCACGGCCCGGGTCCGGTCAGCACCCGGATCGACAACCTCATCAACCGCTTCGACGCGGAAGGTCCCTCCCGGCCCAACAGCGGCCTGGCCCCGGACACCACGCCGGTCCGCACCACAGGCACTTCGGGAACCGATACCCATCCCCTGCGTGGAAGCGGCACCACTGCTACGCCGGACACGAACCCCGCTCCGGCGCGCGGGACCACAGCCATCACGGACACAGACTCCGCGGCTTCGCGCAGCGCGGGATCGGCCGGCCATGCCGATTCGGACGGGGCCGCACGGAAGCCCAACAGCCCCGCCACGGATACGGACAGCGCTGCCTCGAACGTCCCGGAATCGGGGGACAATCCCACTTCGACCGGCAGTACTCCGGAAGCGGGGGCTTCGGGAGACCGCAATGCCCCGGCGGGCGGCACGGCTAACCCTGTTCCCGGAACGGATTCCTCGGGAACACGGAGTGCCGGCGAACTGATCCGCGACGCCGAAGGCAACCCGAGTGTCGTCCGGTTCCCGGACGGCACCGAGCATAAGGTGACCACGAACCTGTCCAACCTGCGCCAGGCGGACGCCTGGGACGATGTGCGGGGGGCACTCGATCAGCAGGGCAAGGACAAAGCCTGGCTGGATCGGGTGGTCAAGACCGAGGTCCAGGATCTTTCCACTGACGACTTGCTGGCCTTGCGGGAGGTGCGCCGGTCCATCCCAGCGGGAACCACGGAGACGCTCTACCAGAAGGTCATGACGCACGATCACGCCTTGCAGATGTTCGATCCGGCCTACCGGTTCCGGGACGGTACCGCCGGATACATCTCGCGGGCTGAACATACCGCGAGCCTGAACACGCCCGCGCATGTGCATGATGGTCTGAGGCTGGACTATGACGCTCACAAACCCAGGGAAGAGAGGGCCTACCTTCCCGACGACTCCAGGCCTGTCTATGCTGTGCGCTTTAGCACCGACGAATCGGGGCTGGACAACATCCGGGTTCCGGACGGCCGGTTGGCAGACGAACTCGCCCAGCGAGGTGCTGATCCTCATTACGGTAATGGCGGCGGCTATGACGAACCCGCCCCCAACCGGGATCCGAATCCCAATATGGGCCACGGATTCACCGGCAGCACGTCCGACCGGGGCACCCTGATTCCGGAGGAAGTTGCGATCGGCTCCCAAGGCGGAGCGAAATTCAACGACGGCGCCGAAATGTGGGAGATCAACGCCGCCGGTCAGGAAGTCCTGGTAGGTGTTTTCGACTACGACCAGGGTGTGTGGCGCAGTGTGAGCAGCATGGACACCGGGAACGTTCCCTCCCGTCCAATCGGCCCCGGTGCCGATTCCGCAGGGCCCCTCGCTCATGCGTCAGCTGACTTGCCTGGCCCCGGCCGGCCTCTCGATGACCAACCCATGCCGGGTGACCGCGACAACGGGCCTGGGCAGTGGCAGGAGATCTCCCGGGCAGTACGCGGTCGTGATGACCAGGTCTTCGGGTCCGGTGTGCAACCGCTGTCAAACGGCCATTTGCTGGAATACGTCGTCGAGCATCCGGACATGAAGCGCCCTGTCGATTTCGACGGCCACTTGTTCCGCGGTGATCCGCCCGTCGAGGTGTTCCAGGAGATCAAGGGCGACTACAGCTTCTTTGTCGAGAAACTGAAGAAACCTGAGCTCCTGCTGAGCCAGATCCAGAAGTGGGTGGAGAACCAGGCAGCCCGCCAGCTCAATGCGCTGGCGGATCTGGCGCCGGATGCAAAGCTCGAGTGGGTATTCACACGTAATGAAGATATTGCAGAACTCTTCCGCGACGCGGTGGAAGACCAGGGCCTGCCCATTGACGTCCGTTTCGTGCCGATCAACGGGCACAGGGAATCAGTAAGGTGGGAAACATGACGCAGATTTCGGCGATACAGAAGCAGAGCCACGTTTTCGTGCGGTTGCGGTGGGGGGCACGTCATGAATCCGCTGCCACTATCGCCACGCGCATGGCATCAACGGTCGCTCTGTTCTCCAAGCTCCACGGCGTCCTTGCAGGCACTTGGCTCAGAATGCATGAGCAGACTCCGGCTCCTGCCACGCCTGGCGAGTGGGAGGAGTACGTTATTAAGTCCGTCACTCGTGCGGACGACGGAACGCCTGAAGAGCGGTTAGGCTACCACCCTTCGTTGGCGACGTCCCGGCCCTACGAACAGGACGACGAACCCTACGCCATCTTCAAAGTGACAGCGGGCAGCCAAGGTGCAATAGGAAACAATTGTGTCCTGAATTTTGGCGTTGGCACCGACATTGAGTCGGACGTCTTCGCGCAGGCCGACGCTATCGTCACTGGCCTCGCACAGATCTGGGAACCGGATTATGCGGCGTTGCTGACACGCCCGCTCAACCGTGCGCAGGGGCCGGCCTCGGCCCTTCCTGCCGTGGGTCTGACTACCTGGGTTGCCCAGTCCCGGATGGCTCCGACTGCAACGCCGGACAACGCAGTGATCGAACCCTGGGGTGAAGGATTCCTGATACGCAGCGTGCCGCACGACGAGTCGACGGCACTGTCCGTATGGGAACAGCTCAAGAACAGTGGCTCGCTGCTTGAAGCCCCGGCGCGTTAGTGGCTGACCAGTTGCCCGGGGAAGCAATGACAATTTTCCAGAAGGCCCTTTTCGGCGGCCAGGTTGCTGAATACTTGGACCACGGTCATGACCGCGTCTCCGGGTATGTCCTCAAAGCCGCCGATGCTGCTGCTCTGGCAACACCCGAAGGTCTGTACGATGCGCACGGCCTTGGCTTTGAAGGGTCGCCTTGGAAGCGGGACGCACAACATCTCGATGTGATCCGCTTCGGAGGTGTTCCCGCCGACTATGTCCACGATGCGGTCGCACCCGAATTCGAAGACCATGCGCCGTTCAACGGAAGCGGTTTTGCACACAGCGGCGATACCGTGCTTCCTCTGTATTTTCTGGACGAGGTGCGATTGCCTCCTGGTACGGAGATGTGGCGCGTAGCTTCAGGGCGGCCGGAACGGCTGCTGGCCGTCTATGTAGATGTTGCCACGGGGTGGCTGGCCGTCGAAGGTGATGTTCCGGCTCAGCGGCCGCAACGTGTCCCGTCGATGTTCAATGGATGGAATGCGGTTTGGGAGGGCCTCCGGTTCGTAGTGGATCGGAAGCCTGGCCAAGACGAGGTCATCTTGGCATCGGCGATCCAGCCGGAGGGGATCCCGGGATTCGGCGCCACGCCGCGGGGGTTGTGGTCACGGATCGTTCAGGCTGAAAGCGTCTCGGACATTTACCACTTGACCGGCACCTGCATGTGGAGGGGCCAGCCCTTCCACGTGGCCGATGCGTCCACGGATGACCACGGGGTTGTGCTCCGGCTCTTCTATACCGGGCACAAGGCGGCGGACGCCGAGCGCCTTGGACTCAACAAGTCCGACGCCGGCGTGTACTGGGCTGTTGTCAATCAGCAAGACGTGGAGGACCTGCGGTTCCTCCAGGCTCGGGTCCCTGGGTTTCCCGATGGCAGCGGTCCGGAACGCTGAACGCGTTCAAACGTAGGAGGTCCAATGGACATATCTGAAGGCGTCCGGAGCACCGGAGAATATGCGGTGTGGAACGGCAAAGAATATGAAGTCGGCAAGGCCAGCGGTGAGGCGGTGACACTGCAGGTCTTCGCCCAGGAGCCGCCCGCCGGTGACTGGCGGGAGATGCCGCGGGATGTTGACCGCGGACGGCGATTCCTCCTCGATGTACCGGTCGCTGAGCTGGAGTCGTGGGTCGCTGTCACTGCGACGGCCCGCTGGCAGGACCTGCAGTTGGGGATCAAGGGAGTCGATCGGGACGGCAACGCTTATGGCTATCTCGACATCAGTGAGGTCCAACCGTACGAGCAGATGGCGCGTGCCCAGGGCGTACGTCTAACGGTGCAAGGCCCCTCCTGGACGGAAGCCGAAATTCCTCTGAGCGCCCTCAAAGACGTCAAAGAGTCGAAGGTTATCGACCTCCTGGATAGACGCAGGAAGAAGAGCTCGGGCGAAGCAGGACGCTAGGAGCTCAAGGAGGCAATGTATCGGCCGGATACCGGTACGTGTTCTGAGCGTGAGGATTTCCATTAGGGCGGACGCCGAAGGCTCGGACCAGCGGCTGTGAGGCGTCGGCCACTGCTTTAGGACGCAGGCGGCGCGGGCATTTAGAATAGGAAACTGTGCTCTATTGAGCAGCAGGATTCCCCGAGAGAAGGACGATCAGTGTCTAATCCAGCCGCAGACCGCCAGCGCCCCCTGCGGGTGGCCATCATCGGAGCCGGCCCTGCAGGCGTCTATGCTGCCGACATCCTGACCAAGGCCGAGCGCGACTTCGAGGTCAGCATCGACCTGTTCGACCAGTACCCGGCGCCCTACGGCCTGATCCGTTACGGCGTCGCCCCGGACCACCCCCGGATCAAGGGCATCGTCACCGCTCTGCACAAGGTGCTGGACCGCGGCGACATCCGCTTCCTCGGCAACGTCAACTACGGCCGGGACCTGACGCTGAAGGACTTCCGGGACTTCTACGACGCGATCATCTTCGCGACCGGCGCCATCAAGGACGCCGCGCTGGACATCCCGGGCATCGACCTCGAGGGCTCCTTCGGAGCCGCGGATTTCGTGTCCTGGTACGACGGACACCCCGACGTCTCCCGCGAGTGGCCGCTCGAGGCGAAGGAAATCGCGGTGATCGGAAACGGGAACGTTGCCCTCGACGTCGCACGCGTCCTCTCGAAGCACGCAGATGACCTGCTGACCACCGAGATTCCCGAAAACGTCTACCGCGGACTGAAGAATTCCCCGGTCACGGACGTGCACGTGTTCGGCCGCCGCGGCCCTGCGCAGGTCAAGTTCACGCCGCTGGAGCTGCGCGAACTGTCCCACTCGCGCGACGTGGACATCGTGCTCTACCCGGAGGACTTCGACTTCGACGAGGGTTCGGACGAGCAGATCCGTTCCAACAACCAGACCAAGACCATGGTCAACACGCTGACGAACTGGTTGGTCGAGGAGCAGGACACCGGAGCGTCGCGCCGGCTGCACCTGCACTTCCTGCACACCCCGGTGGAGATCCTCGAGGGCAGCGGCGACGGTGCCGGCAGGGTCGCAGCAATCAAGTTCGAGCGCAACGAGCTGGACGGCACCGGCAACGTGCGCGGCACCGGCGAGTTCGTCGAGTACCCGGTCCAGGCCGTCTACCGGGCCATCGGCTACTTCGGCTCGGAGCTGCCGGAGGTGGGCTTCGACGAGCGCCGCGGCGTGATCCCGAACGAGGGCGGCCGGGTCATCGACACCGAGGGCAACCCGGTCCCCGGAATCTACGCCACCGGCTGGATCAAGCGCGGTCCGGTCGGCCTGATCGGCCACACCAAGGGCGATGCCCTGGAGACCATCGGATTCCTGCTCGAGGACCGGCTGGACCTGCCTGCGGCCAAGAACCCCGGCGAGGATGCCATTATCACGCTGCTCGAGGAGCGCGGGGTCGAGTACACCACCTGGGAAGGCTGGCTCAAGCTGGATGAGCATGAGCGCCAGCTGGGCGCCACGTATGTTGCAACGGACGACGGCGAGCCGGAAGTTAAGCGCGAGCGGGTCAAGGTTGTGCCGCGAGAGGACATGGTCAGGATTTCCCGCCCCTGAACGCGATCCCGGCCCGGTTGTCCGGCCGGGCCGGGTTACGCGTTGACGTAGAAGCGCAGCACGTCCCCGCTGGGGAGCTCGAGGCGCACCTTGTACCCGTCAACGCTGCTGATCCGGGCGCCCGGGTAGGCCGAGCGCAGGCTGCTGATCAGCTGGTCCGACTCATCCTCGCCAAGGACATTCCGGCGCGCCGGAACGTCCCGTGCGGCCGGCACGATGTCCGGTCTTCCCCATAATTTCGCGCTGCACCATTGCAGCAGCGACCGCTTGGTATCCACTGTGCCCGCCCTCGTTGAACGTGGAACCGTTTCCGGCTTGGACCGGCCCGAAGCTCCGGTCCTGATTTCCAGTATGGGGGCCGGAACTTGGAGTTTTCGTGACAATACGCAGGACACGCCGGTGGGCTTTCGAGGGACTGTCGCAGACCTCGGCGGAATAGTCCTAACTGAGGGTACCCAGTGCGGGGCAACGCGAGAATACTTGTGCTATGAGCCTCTTCCGGATCAAATCGATTGAGCAGTCCATGGCGGATGCGGATGAGCCGGGGCATCAGCTCAAACGCACGCTGAGCACCTTCGATCTGATGATCCTGGGCGTCGCGGTTGCCGTGGGTGCCGGTATCTTCTCCGTCGGGGCGAAAGCTGCGGGCAGTTATGCCGGGCCGGCCGTGACCCTGTCCTTCGTGCTGGCCGCGATCACCTGCGCCCTGGCGATCATGTGCTATGCCGAATTTGCCTCGACCATCCCGGTGGCCGGCAGCGCGTACACGTATACGTATGCGACCTTGGGCGAGCTGTTGGCTTGGATCATCGGCTGGGACCTGATCTTGGAGCTGTTTACGGCGGGCGCGGTCATTGCCAAGTACTGGGGGATCTACCTCAGCAATGTGTTCATGCTCTTCGACATCAATATCCCGACCACCGTCAGCGTGTTCGGCCTGGAACTGACGTGGGGCCCGCTGCTGATCGTGGCCATCTTCACCACGCTGCTGGTGCTGGGCACCGAGCTGTCGGCCCGGGTGAACAACGTCTTCACGCTGATCAAAATCGCTATCGTCCTGTTTGTCATCGTTGTCGGCTTCCTATACGTGCGGACGGAAAACTACACGCCGTTCGTGCCGGAACCGGTCCCGACCTCGGGCACCGGGGGCGACGTGTGGAGCCAGTCCCTGTTTTCTTTCCTCAGCGGGGCTGAACCGCAGCAGTACGGGGTCCTGGGCATCCTGGCGGGCGCGGCGTTGGTGTTCTTCGCCTTTATCGGGTTCGACGTCGTTGCCACCAGCGCAGAAGAGGTGCGGAACCCGCAGAAGACCCTGCCGCGGGGCATCTTCGGCGGCCTGGCGATCGTGACCGTGCTGTACATCCTGGTCACCCTGGCGCTTACCGGCATGGTTTCCTACCAGGAGCTGGCGGAAGCGGACGAGGCGTCCCTGGCTACTGCTTTCATCAATGTCGGGGCGGACTGGGCCGCGCAGGTGATCTCGATCGGCATCCTGATCGGCCTCACCACCGTCATCATGGTGCTGTTGCTGGGGCTGGCCCGGGTCGTATTCGCCATGAGCCGGGACGGCCTGCTGCCACGCTGGCTGAGCCATACCACTGAGCACCAGAAAACCCCTGCCAGGGTGCAGGTCATCGCCGGTGCTGCGGTGGCCCTCGTGGCCGGTTTCACCAATGTGGACGTCCTCGAAGAGATGATCAACATCGGCACGCTGTCGGCCTTTGTGCTCGTGAGTATCGGCATCGTCGTCCTGCGGAAGAGGCGCCCGGACCTGCCGCGCGCCTTTCGGGTTCCGCTGTCGCCAGTCGTCCCCATCCTGTCGGCGGTACTGTGCTTCTGGCTGATGCTCAACCTGACGACGCTCACGTGGGTGCGATTCGCCATCTGGCTGGCGATCGGGCTGGCGGTCTACTTCCTGTACGGCCGGTCGCATTCGCGCCTGAACCATCCGGAGCTCATCCCGCTCGAACACGAGCGGGAGGAGCACCACCGGGTGGAACACGAACAGCACCGCCGGGAACACGAGGAGCGGGTGCGGCTGCGGAAGGAACACGGGGACCACCCGGAGCCGTAGTGCCTTCGGCCCGACCGGCAGCATGACGCCGGCGCCGAGGGGCTTCGCCTACGCTGGACCTGTGACCAACAATGAGCCGTTGAACGATGAACAGACCAAGAGGATTATCGAACTCGCCATGGACCTGGCCAGGGAAGGGAAGAGTGCCGAGCTGGCCGAGTTCCTCGACCACGGCCTCCCCATCGACGTGGCCGACGCGAGCCGCAACACGCTGCTGATGCTGGCCGCCTACCACGGACATGAAGAGGCCGTTGCGATGCTGCTGGAGCGCGGGGCCGACCCCGACATCCGCAATGCCCGCGACCAGTCGCCGATCGCCGGGGCGCTTTTCAAGGGCGAGGATGCTGTGGTGGCCAGGCTGCTCGCAGCCGGGGCGGATGTGGACGCGGGCACTCCGAGCGCGCGCGACGCGGCCAGGATGTTCGGCCGGGAGCACCTGCTCGGCCAGTAATGAACCGATCGGTGCCGGTGCAAACCGCCCGGGTCGATAGAGAGGCGGCCAGGAAGCAAATAAAAAACTGCCCGGAACCGGCCGTGATGGCCGGTCCCGGGCAGTCGTGGCTCCGGGGTTAGGCGGAGTCGGTGTTTACATCAACCGGGGAGATCTTGCCGGCCTGGAGGGCCTCGATCGCCTTGCGCACGCCTTCGCCGTAGGCCGGGTCGGCCTTCGTGCAGTTGGCGATGTGGCGCTCGATGGTGGCCTGCGAGGCCCCGTCGATGGCGCGGGCGGTGTTCTCGAACAGCACCTGGCGCTGCTCCTCGGTCATCTTCTCGCGGAAGAGGATGCCGGGCTGCTCGAAGTAGTTGTCGTCGTCCTCGCGGTAGTTGAACCGGTCGGCCACGGCCCCCACTGCCTGGGCCGGGTCGCGGTAAGCCGGCTGTTCCTGCCAGCGGCCATAGGAGTTCGGGTTGATGCCCGGAGTCGCGCCCTGGTTGCCGTCGACGCGCATGGCACCGTCGCGGTGGAAGGAGTTGACGAGCTGGGCGCCGCGCGGGTAGTTCACCGGGATCTGGTGGTGGTTGACGCCCAGGCGGTAGCGGGCGGCGTCGCCATAGGAGAACAGGCGGCCCTGCAGCATGCGGTCGGGCGAGAAGCTGATGCCCGGAACCACGTTCGCCGGGGTGAAGGCAGCCTGCTCGACATCGGCGAAGTAGTTCTCCGGATTGCGGTTGAGCTCGAACTCGCCGACCTCGATCAGCGGGTAGTCCTTCTTCGACCAGACCTTCGTGAGGTCGAACGGGTGGTACTTGTAGGTCTCGGCCTCGGCCTCGGGCATGATCTGCACGAACAGAGTCCACTTGGGGAAGTCGCCGTTTTCGATCGAATCGAAGAGATCGCGCTGGTGCGACTCGCGGTCCTCGCCGACCAGCTTGGCCGCCTCGGCATCGTCCAGGTTCTTGATGCCCTGCTGGGTGCGGAAGTGGAACTTCACCCAGTAGCGCTCACCGGCGTCGTTGATGAAGCTGTAGGTGTGCGAACCGAAGCCGTGCATGTGGCGGTACGAGGCCGGGATGCCGCGGTCCGACATGACGATGGTGACCTGGTGCAGGGCCTCGGGCAGGTTGGTCCAGAAGTCCCAGTTGTTCTCGGCGCTGCGCAGGTTGGTGCGCGGGTCGCGCTTGACCGCGTGGTTGAGGTCGGGGAACTTCAGCGGATCGCGGAAGAAGAAGACCGGCGTGTTGTTGCCGACAACGTCCCAGTTGCCCTCTTCGGTGTAGAACCTCAGGGCGAAACCGCGGATGTCGCGCTCGGCGTCGGCCGCTCCGCGCTCGCCGGCAACGGTGGAGAAACGGGCGAACATCTCGGTCTTCTTGCCGACCTCGGAGAAGATCTTCGCGGAGCTGTACTTCGTGATGTCGTGGGTCACCGTAAAGGTACCGAAGGCACCCGAACCCTTGGCGTGCATGCGGCGCTCGGGGATGACCTCGCGGTCGAAGTGCGCCATCTTCTCCAGGAACCAGACGTCCTGGAGCAGCATGGGGCCGCGCGGCCCGGCGGTCAGGCTGTCCTGGTTGTCCGCTACGGGTGCGCCCGCAACGGTTGTCAGCGGCTTGGTGTTATCAGCCATCTAGTTATTCGCTCCTTGTCGGATCTTCCATATGACGGTCCTGCTTGGCGGCGCAGGCCGGGCATGTGCCCCAGTAAGTGACCTCGGCCTCGTCAATCTCGAAACCGTGGTCATCGGCCGCCGTAAGGCACGGCGCTGCGCCCACGGCGCAATCGACATCTTCGATTGCGCCGCAAATCCGGCACACCACGTGGTGGTGGTTGTCGCCGACCCTGGCCTCATAGCGGGCCGGCGAACCCGAGGGTTCGATCCGGCGCACCAGCCTGGCGTCGGTCAGTGCGGCGAGCACGTCGTACACGGCCTGCTTGGACACCGTGCCGAGTTCGTCCCGCACCACCCCGGTGATGGTGTCGGCATCGGCATGAGGGTGCGCGCGGACTGCCTCCAGCACTGCAGTACGCGGACGGGTCACGCGCAGCATCGCTGAGCGCAGCAAGTCCTCCGGCTTCCTCATGTCGACCATGAAACGATCATGTCAGTTTTTTTGGACTGAGTCCAGAAAAGATTTTTGACCCCCGTCACGAATCGGCCGGGGGAGCGGTGGTGCGCCGCACCCTCCCGGGCTTGGCCGACCGATGACGCTTTGGTCTACCATTTCCTTCACGAAGAGCGGAGCCGACGAGATGGACAACATCCGGCAATTAAGCATCGATATCTGCGGCTGCGAGTTGAGGATCATGACCCGGGGGAAGGGTGCCCAGTCCTATGTGCTGGTGCCCGGCATAGGCGTTTCCCCACGCTACTTTGGGCCCCTGGCCGAAGCACTTGCTAAAGTGGGAACTGTACATACGTGGAATTGCCTGGTTTCGGAGAGGCGCGGTCTCCGCAGGAACAGGTAGCCATTGCGCAGTTTGCAGCATTGGTCCGCGAAGCCCTATCCCGGATCGGCGTGGAATCAGCGGTGCTGATCGGGCACTCCATGGGTGCGCAGATCGTTGCGGAAATTGCGGCGCGCGAGCCTCCGCACCTGGTTTGGATCGTCCTGAGCGACTACTTTCGGTCCGGCCCGCGCTGGCACTTCCGAACCCTGCAGGAACTGCTGCGGCACCATCTTGAGGACGTAATGCCCGTGATCCAAGTCCCCACACTGATTCTCCGAGGAGGACGCGATTCCATCGTGCCGCGCGATTGGGCGGCAGAACTGGCTGCTGCTGCACCGAGGGGTCTTTCTGTCGAGATTGAGGGCGAGCCACGCACGAATGTTCCGCCGTCCGGAAACGGTCGCAGCTTACTGCCACGAGGTCGCGGAGCGGGCATGTTGAGCACATCGGGGACAGCGCTTCGGGCAATCGCCGGCCGGGCATGGGGCTGGGTGCTGGACTACGCTTATGTGGCCTACTGGCAGACCCATGGCTTCCTGTTCCGGCATGATCCTCGGCCCTACCTGGAGGCCGGAGAGCGTGTCGATGCTCCCGTACTGCTGCTCCCGGGAGTATACGAAAACTGGCAGTTCCTCAAGCCGATCGCTGACGCTTTGCATGCAGACGGCCACCCGGTCCACGTTGTGCGGACTCTTGGATACAACCGGGGAACGGTGGCCAAAATGGCCGCGCTGGTAACTGCCTACCTGGAGGCGGCCGAGATCTCGAACGTGACCATTGTGGCGCACAGCAAGGGCGGATTGATCGGCAAGCACCTGATGACGCTGCCCGCATCGGCGGCCAGGATCCGGCATATGGTTGCTGTCAATACGCCCTTCTCCGGGTCGCACTACGCCCGGTTTTTCCTGGCCCCAAGCATCCGGGCCTTCGCCCCTCGGAATCCTGCGCTGCTTGCGCTGGCCAGGAAGCGGGCGGCCCACCCCCGCATCACCTCGGTATTCAGTAAGTTCGATCCCCATATCCCGGGCGGGAGCCATCTGGCCGATGCCGAGAACATCGTGCTCGAGAACTACGGGCATTTCCGTGTCATCGCCGATCCTCACCCGCTGCAGATCATTAGGGACCGGCTGCCAAGGAAAGGTGCCTAAGCGAACTAGACTCTGCTCATGCCGAGACTCCTCGCCGACACCACGCCGCTGAAGGTGAGCCCGGATTTCCGGCGGTTATGGACCGGCACGTCGCTGTCCTCGGTCGGCGCCCAGCTGACTTTGGTCGCCGTTAGCCTGGAAGTCTACGACCTCACCCGATCCACCCTGGCGGTCGGCGCGATCGGCGTCGTCGGGCTGGTCCCGCTGGTGCTCGCCGGGCTCTATGGCGGAGCCATCGTGGACGCCCACGACCGCCGCAAGGTGGCACTGTATTCGGGGCTGGTGCTCTGGGCCTGCGCCGGCCTCTTCGCCTTCCATGCGTGGTCCGGGCTGGGGCAGGTCTGGTTGCTGTATGTGCTCATCGCCATCCACTCCGCCGCCGCCGGCGTCAACCAGCCGGCCCGCAACGCGATCATCCCCCGGTTGGTCAAGCGGCAGATGCTGCCGGCGGCCAACGCCTTGAACATGATGACCTTCGGCCTGGGCATGACGCTGGGCCCGCTCCTGGCCGGCGTCCTCGTGGCGAACGTGGGCTTCGGCTGGACTTACACCATCGACGTCTTGACGTTCACGGCGGCGATGTGGGCGCTGTTCCGCCTGCCGCCGCTGCCTCCCGAGGGGGACGTACACAGGGCCGGCCTCCGGTCGGTCCTGGAAGGCCTGCAGTTCCTGCGCACCAGGCCGAATATCCGGATGACGTTCCTGGTGGACCTGGCCGCGATGGTGCTGGCCCAGCCACGCGCGCTGATGCCGGCCGTTGGGGCCGTCGTGCTCGGGGGAGGGGAGGCGACGGCGGGCATCCTGCTCGCCGCGGTTGCCGCCGGTGCCTTCCTGGCAGCGCTGTTTTCCGGCCCTTTAGGCCACGTGCGCCGGCAGGGACTGGCCGTGCTGTGGTGCGTGGCACTGTGGGGAACCGCCGTCGCGGTCTTTGGCGCTGTCGTCGTACTGGCCGGGAACGACGGTCCGCCGCCGGGCGGAACGGTAAGCCCCTGGCTGCTGCCTGCGGCGGCCGCCCTAATGGCCGCCGGCGCGGCGGACACGGTCAGCGGAGTCTTCCGCAACACCATTCTGCAATCCGCGACGCCGGACGCCATGCGCGGGCGGCTCCAGGGGATCTTCATCGTGGTGGTCGCGGGTGGTCCGCGGCTGGGCGACGCCGTGGCCGGCGGCAACGGCCAGTGGCTCGGCGAGGGGATGGCAGCGCTCGCGGGCGGCCTGGCCTGCGTGCTGGCGGTCTGGCTGCTGCACCGCTGGCAGCCGCGTTTTGCCGGCTACGATGACCGCCATCCGGAACCGTGATGGAACAGTAGGCCAAGTCAGCGCGTTATAGGAAGTGTCCGGTCCCATCGCGGGAGCGGAAAGCACGACGGCGGCCGGCCGGTCGTTCGCAGAAGGAGACTTGCAGCGGTGCATCATCATTTCAACGGTTTGAAGACCGCCGTCCTGTTCGGCGTGCTGTTCGCCATCCTGCTCGGGATCGGGGGCCTGCTGGCCAGCGGCACGGGCAGCAGCAGCTGGATCTGGATCATGGCGCTGATCGGTCTGGGGACGACGGCCTACAGCTACTGGAACAGCGACAAGCTGGCGATCCGGGCGATGCATGCCTACCCGGTGACGGAGCAGCAGGCGCCCGAAATGTACCGGATCGTCCGCGAGCTCTCCACGCGTGCCAATCAGCCGATGCCGCGGCTCTATGTCTCGCCGACGCAGGCTCCCAACGCGTTTGCCACCGGGCGGAACCCGCAGAACGCTGCGGTCTGCTGCACCGAGGGAATCCTGCGGCTGCTCACCGAACGCGAGCTGCGCGGCGTCCTCGGCCACGAACTGATGCACGTCTACAACCGCGACATCCTGACCTCCTCCGTTGCCGCCGCCGTCGCCGGTGTGATCACCTCGGTCGCTCAATTCATGTTGTTCTTCGGCGGCCGGGACCGCAATGCGAACCCGATCGCGCTGCTGGCGATGTCGCTGCTCGCCCCGATCGCCGCCGCGCTGATCCAGATGTCGATCAGCCGGACGCGGGAGTACGACGCGGACGAGGACGGCGCCCAGCTCACGGAGGATCCGCTGGCCTTGGCCTCGGCGCTGCGCAAGCTGCAGGTGGGCACCCAGGCGGCTCCGCTGCCGCAGGACCAGAAGCTGGTCAATACCAGCCACCTGATGATCGCCAACCCGTTCAAGGGCGGCGGAATCGGCAAGCTGTTCAGCACGCACCCGCCGATGGACGACCGGGTGGCTCGGCTGGAGCGGATGGCCGGCCGTCCGCTCGGCTCCTGACGGGGCAGGGCGTATGAGGCTGCTGTTGATCCGCCACGGCCAGACGCCGTCCAACATCAAGGGCCTGCTGGACACCGCCGTTCCCGGGCCGGAGCTGACCCGACTGGGCCATGAGCAGGCCCGCGCGCTGCCGGTGGCCCTCGCGGAGGAACCGATCGAGGCGCTGTATGCCTCGACGGCGATCAGGACGCAGCTGACTGCTTCGCCGCTGGCTGGGTCCATGCGCCTGGATGTTGGAATCCGGGACGGGCTGCGGGAGATCTCCGCCGGGGAGTACGAAATGCTTGGCGATGGCGAATCGATCGCCGTCTATCTGCGCACTGTTTTCGCCTGGACGGCCGGGGAGCTGGACCGGAGAATGCCCGGCGGACCGGACGGCTTTGAAACGTTCGGCCGGTTCGACGACGTAGTCGCCGAGGCGGAAGCCGAGGGACTGGGAACGGTGGCCCTCTTCAGCCACGGGGCGATGATCCGCAGCTGGGCAGGCGCCCGCGCGAAGAACCTCGATGCGGAGTTTGCCGCCCGCAACATCCTCAGCAACACCGGCGTCGTTGTGCTAGAAGGATCGGGCAGCGAGTGGGAAGCCGTGACCTGGATGGGTGAGGCCGTGGGCGGTCCGGCTGTCGAGGACTTCCAGGCCGATGGGCCCGCCGGTGATTCCGCAGCCGCGGTCATGGAACCGGACGGCGGCCGCTAGATCCACGCTACGTAGCCCGCTTGGGCGTATGGCGCGCCGGGCTGTTCTTCATCGCCTTCGTGACGGATCCGCGGACACATTTCGTGCCCATGCAGGCGGCGATGGCCAAGAACGATGCACTGGCCGAGTACCTCAGGCATACCGGGGCGGGTTTGTTCGCCATCCCGCCCGGGATTGAGCCGGGCGGCTGGCTGGGGCAGGGGCTCTTCGCCGCTGCCTGAGCCGGAACAACGCTATGCCTCGAGAAGGTGGCGATCGTCCTGGATACTGATGACGTAGGCGAACAGTGCTTGTTCATGCTCGCGGTAGTGATGCGCACACCATGACAGCAAGCCGCCCGTGTCGAGAATGACATTGACGTAGGCGGAGGATCCGCACCGGTCACACAACATGTCGCGCTCCTAAAGGTGATGGCGTTGACCTTGTCCGCCCAGTGTGACCTTCAATGCTTGGGCTTGCCTTGGAACTACATGGGCCGCAGCCTTGGGCTCCGGCTGCGGCCCCTGTGATTCGTTCGCGGCTAGCGGTAGTTGATGAACTGGAGGTCGACGTCCAGGTCGGAGGACTTCAGCAGATTGATGACTTCCTGGAGATCGTCCCGGGACTTTGAGCTGACCCGCAGCTCGTCACCCTGGATCTGCGACTTTACGCCCTTGGGGCCCTCGTCGCGGATGATCTTGTTGATTTTCTTGGCCTGGTCCTGTGCGATGCCTTCCTTGATGCCCGCTTCGATCCGGTATTCCTTGCCGGAAGCGAAGGGCTCGCCCGCATCGAGGGATTTCAGCGAGATGCCGCGCTTGACGAGCTTGGACTGCAGGACGTCAAGGACAGCCTTCACGCGTTCCTCGGAGTTGGCCTTCATCAGGATCTTCTCGCCGCTGAAATCGACTTCGGCGCCGACTCCCTTGAAATCGTAGCGCTGTGCCAATTCCTTCTGCGCCTGGTTCAGGGCGTTGGCGACTTCCTGCTTGTCGACCTTGTTGACGACGTCGAACGATGATTCGCTGGCCATGGTGCCTCCTCTTGGTCAGGGTGGTGTGCTCTGCGCCTAGCCTACTTCGTCCCGTCCCCGGGCAGGCGGTTCGGCATTCCCAGCTTGCCCTCAGGAAGCGGCCAGATTTTCTCCAAACTTTCCGGAAAGACTGGGGACGTTGTTTGAACGACCAAACTATTGAAGGAGCACGTTGCATGGGGAGCCGCCGTCGGTACCTAGTCCGATCGATGCGAGCAGCGGCGGGATCGTTCCTGGCCGCGGCGGCGGTGGCCGCGTTCGGTGTGTTGGGGGCGTCTCCGGCCACGGCGGCCGTTCCGGCATTCGAGGCCATGCATTCCGAGGTCTCGGCGGCGGGTGCTGCCACTTACGTCCGCCGGGAATCGGACCTGCTGGAGCGGCAAAAGTTCGAGGCAAAGTTTGGCGAGGAGCCGGCTCAGCCGAGCCGGAGCGAACGGCTTGACGGAGTCCGTGCCGAGATGGACCAGGCAGTTGCCTGGGGTATGGTCACTTCGGCCCAGGCGGAGCACTTCGTCGCCCAGCTCGAATCGCGGATCAGAGCCGGACTCTAGGTGCCGGCCCGCTGCCCGGAAACGCGGCGCCGTCGCCCGGAATAGGGGGCCGTCCCGCCCCGATTTCGTTCTTCGGCGGATCTTCTGTAAAGTTGTCTTGCTTCCACTTACGGAAGCGGTCTTCGTTGAAGACGCCCGGCAGATTACCCGAGCGGCCAAAGGGGGCTGACTGTAAATCAGCTGGCACTGCCTACGGGGGTTCGAATCCCTCATCTGCCACGGGTCTGAAGATCCCCGGATACTGCATTTAGGCGCAGGATCCGGGGATCTTTTGTTTGTCCGGCGTGTTCCGGGTTTTCCCCAAGGCGCTCTTCCAAGACTTCTTTTAGTCATGTGACCGCAACACTCCACTGGTTTCCTTGAGGTCCGCGGGTCTGCACGTACGCTGTACATACCGAGAGCCAATGACACAGTGGAGTGGCTGGTACCAAGGGGCGTTCTGAGTTGTCAGGAGAACCGAATGGGGCGAAAGAACACGGCTTCGACGAGCCTGGGTGAACTCATGGAGTCGGCCCCGGTTGGCTACGCGGAGCCGGACCGGACGTGGCGGCGCCGTGTGGCCGTGTGGGCCGGCGCCGTGGCGGTGGTGGCCCTGAGCGTAGGGACGCTTGTGGCTCCGGGAGCCGTAGCCGTCGCCGCCGGGGCGAACTCGCTGGTGAACTTATGGGAAGAACTGCCCTCCGACGTCCCGCTGGAGCGGTCCCTGCCGCAGCACACGGTGCTGCTCGACAATAAGGGCAAGGAGTTCGCCCGCTTCTACAGCGAGAACCGCATCGACGTCGAACTGAAAAACGTTTCCCAGACGTTCCGCGACACTCTCATCGGCACCGA
Organism: Arthrobacter sp. Marseille-P9274; assembly: GCF_946892675.1. Classification (NCBI taxonomy): domain Bacteria; kingdom Bacillati; phylum Actinomycetota; class Actinomycetes; order Micrococcales; family Micrococcaceae; genus Arthrobacter; species Arthrobacter sp. Marseille-P9274. The sequence continues at coordinate 2,463,817 of NZ_CAMPOV010000001.1, read as the reverse complement.
AGACGTGCGCTTCTACGAGCACTATGGTGTCGACCCCTACGGAGTGACCCGGGCCCTGGTCAACAACGCGGTCTCCAGCAACACGCAGGGCGCGTCGACCCTGACCCAGCAGTTGGTCCAGAACATCATGGTCAACAACGCCCGGGATGAGGCCGAGCAGTCGGTTGCCACGGGCGATACCTACAACGCCAAAATCCGCGAGTCCAAGTACGCCGTGCATCTTGAGCAGACGCTCACCAAGGACGAGATCCTCAAGATGTATGTCAACGCCGTCTACTTCGGAAACCGCGCCTACGGCATCGAAGCCGCAGCCCGCATCTACTTCAACACCACCGCCGCGAAGCTGAACCTCCAGCAGTCCGCGCTGCTCGTGGGACTCCTCAAAGGGCCGGGCGTCTATGACCCGTTCCTGCATCCCGAAGCAGCCACGTCGCGCCGCAACACGGTGCTGGGTGTGCTGGAGAACAACGGCACGGTCACGGCCGCCGAGGCGGATGCCGCGCGGAAGGCTCCGCTGGAACTTGAGCGGGGTACGGTGCCTTCGAGCTGCGGTGATTCGGAGTACCCGTTCTACTGCGAACTGGTGCGCGAAGAGATCCTCGAGAACCGGGCATTCGGTGCCACCCCCGAGGAGCGGGCGGACCGCCTCTCCCGCGGCGGCATGATCCTGACCACCGGGCTGGACCGCCAGGCGATGGACGCCGGGCGCAAAGCGGTCACCAAGGCACTTGGGGACAAGAACCGTGCCGCGCTGGGGGTGGCCGTCGTCGAACCCGGAACCGGACACATCGCCGCCGTGACGCAGAACCGCGGCTGGGGCCAGGGCAAAGGCAAGACGCAGGTTGTCTTCGCCAAGAGCGAGTTCCAGGTGGGGTCCTCGATGAAGCCGATCGTGCTCGGCGCCGCACTGAGCGAGGGCGTCCCGGCGTCGCAGCGCTACAACTCCAGCGGCCCGTACTATTCCCCGACCCTGGACGACCCCGCGGAGGGATTCCACAACTACGGCTTCACGAATTACGGCAATATCGACGCCTACGAGGCCATCCGGAAATCGGTGAATGTCTACTTCGTCAAGCTGATCGAGAGGACCGGGGTGATCGACGTGGCCAAGTTCGCCGAGACCCTCGGCATCACCTCGATTCCCACGGACAGCCTGAGCGGCCACGAGGCCTCGCTGGCGCTGGGCGCCTATGAAGTGTCGCCGCTGGAAATGGCCAACGCCTACGCCTCCTTCGTCAGCGGCGGTGTGGTCTGCAACCCCGTGACCATCACAGGTGCAGTCCGCAGCGACAACGGCGAGGAACTCCCGGTGCCGGACACCGACTGCCACCAGGGGATTGATCCCGGCGTGGCCGACACGGTGGCCGATGCGCTCAAGGAGCCGTTCAAGTCCGGCGGCACCCTCAGCGGGCTCGGCAAGCCAAAGGGCCGCGAGGCGGGCGCCAAGACGGGCACGACCAACGATTTCTCGGCCAACTGGATCGTGGGCCTTACGCCGCAGTTCTCCACCGCGGTCTGGCTTGGAGACCCGCGCGGCGGCGGGCAGTACCCGCTGGACGAGGTGGATGCCTATGGCACGACGTATTACGACCTGACGGGCGCCGAGGTGGCCGGCCCCGTCTGGAAGGCGACCATGGAGGGGGCGCTGAAGGGGAAGTCGGCGGAGCCGCTTCCGGACGCGGCGTCGGTGGGCCTCGGGATGCAGACCGACAAGTCCATTCCCGACGTCCGGGGCATGAAGGTGGACGAGGCCATCACCGTACTGCTGCGGAACAACCTGACTCCCGTGGTGAACGAGGAAACGGCCAAAGCCAATCCGCTCCAGCCGCCGGGTGTGGTTGTGGCGCAGACTCCGCGTGCCGGAGGATCACTGCGGTACCGTCAGGAAGTGTCGATCACGCTGAGCGACGGCAGCGATACCGCGATCAGCGTCCCGGACAACGGCTAGGGGGAGGCCCGCTATGTCTGTTTTTGAAAAGCGGCCCGGCATGGCGCTCGCGGCCGGTGCACTGAGCCTTTCGCTGGTGGCCGGTACCGGTCTGTTTGCCCTGCACCTGGCCGGCGCGCCCCTGGTCGGAACCGAACCGGAACCGGCCGAGCAGGCGACGGCTGTGGAGAAGACACCGGAACCGGTGGCTGCGAAGATCCGCGATGTGCCGGCCGAGGAGTCTCTGGCCGGAGCGCTGGAGAAGGCGCCCAAGGGCTGGAAGACCGGCGGCAGCATCCAGCGTTCGGCGACGCAGCCCCTGCCGTTCTCCTGCCCGGCCAACGGGACTGCCCCGGCCGTGGCGCTGTCCCGGCTGTTCAGCGTGGACCGTCAGCGGATACAGGTGGTGACCACGGCCTACTCCGCCGGTCTGGGTGCCGAGGTGATGGATGCCTTGATCGATGACGCGGACTCATGCGCCGGGGGAAGCGTCGCTGTCCGGTCCAGGGCCTTTGACGGCAAGAAACCCGGGGCGGAGGCGCACCGGGTCCTGACCTACGAAGGATTCAACTCCGCTCAGGTGGTGGCGTTCCGCCGCGGCGACGTGCTGGTGTTCATTTCCGGCGCGGAAGACGCACCGCTGTCCGAGATGGCGCGGGAATTCGACCGGCACCTGGCGGACCGGCTGGAAGGCGTGTGTGCCGACCAGAAGTCCACGGCACGGGCGGCCCAGCGTTCGCCGTGGTCGGCGGAGGGGTACAAGCCGTACACGGTCGAGCAGAAGGTCTCGGTGCGGGACCTTCCGCTTCCCCGGCTGCCGGAGGACGCGGAGGCGGAAGCCGTCGGCCTGCCTGGTCCGAAGATCAAGATCCAGCGCGCCCGCCCGGCCGCGGAACCGGTCTACCCGGTCTGGCCGCCCATGCCGGATCGGACGGAGGTGCCCAAGGCGCCCGCCAGCCCGGACGAGGCTCCCGTGACGCAGGCCAACGTCGCAGTGCTCGCAGAGGACAAGACCGGGCCGGGCTGCGGCTGGGCCTTCACCGGGATGAGTCCGGTGGTTTTCGATGCGCAGGCGGCGGAGCAGACCAACGCCAAACGCCGCCAGACGGCTAAGGACAAGCTGGCAGACGGAACCGTCCGGTGGCAGCAGGACGTGCTCGACTATTGGGAAGCCTACGACCGCTACGTGGATGAGGCGGCGGAGTACAAGGACTACGCGGCGGACGTGGCCAGGGTCAATAAGGCGTGGGACGCGATCGGCGAGGACTGGGCGGACTTCTGGGTGGCCTACGATGCCTACGAGGCTAAGTTGGCGGAGCGCTCGCAGTTCTTCGTGAACCAGGACAATGCCCGCATCCGTTACGAGAACGCCTTGGACCAGTGCGCGGCCGACAACCGCGAGGCCGCGGCAGACGCCCGCGAGCAGGCCGAAGACCGCAAGAAAAAGGCCGACGAGGACGAGAAGGACAAGGACAAAGAGGACAGCAAGCAGGAGGAGACCGAAGAGCCCGCCCCCGAACAGGTCGACTGCGACTCGGCGGTCGCGGAACCGGCAATCCTGTCCCAGGCCCCGCCGCCGGAGCCTTCCGAACCCGCGCAGCCCGAGGACCCGCGGCCGGCGGACCGCCGCTGAGCATCCTGCCCATCCCGGAGTCCTGGTGTGCGGAATCCGTAAAACCCGGGCCGGGGTGCTACGCGGCGTCGGCGGCGTGGAGCGGATAGATGTCCCAGAGGAAGCAGGCCGAGTCCGGCGGGACCCGGTGCAGTGCGTTGAAGTGCAACCACTGCCAGGCCGTCGCCCCGTTGTCGTCGCAGGGCGAGGGCGGGCAGCTACCCGGGGTAAACCATGTCCCGCCGGACCAGATGAAGCGCAGCGGTCCTGACGAGGTTTCGAACGGATCGGCTCCGGGCAGCCTCCGGGGCAGAGCCAGCTTGGCCCGCAGCGTCCCCGCCATTCCGGCGGCGTAGAGCTCGGTCCTGGAGGGGTCGTGGGCGTACGGGAGACCCTCCAGGAGGCCGTCAATCAGCCGCATGCTGTGGCGGATGGCGGCTTTGAGGGGGAGCCCAGCGGTAATGACCAGTGCCGTTTGGCGTTCCAAGGGTGCCTCCTTAGCGCGGCATTGTCGCGGCATTGCTGGTTTAGACACTAGGGGCGGCAGCGTCGCCGCCGGAAGGCATCATGTCGTGCCTGTGGATAGCGCTCATGCGGTGAGCGAACAGGGGCGACACACCTGCCACGCACCGATAACGTGGGAGACATGGCAACGATCAATATCACCGAGGCCCAGTTCCCGCAGACTATCGAAGAGAACGACATCGTCTTTGTCGATTTCTGGGCCGACTGGTGCGGCCCCTGCAAGCAGTTCGCCCCCGTCTACGATTCCGTCTCGCAGCAGCACGAGGACGTCGTCTTCGCCAAGGTTGACACCGAAGCCGAGCAGAGCCTGGCCGCGGCGGCCGGCATCACCTCCATTCCCACGCTGATGGCCTTTCGCGAGAAGGTGCTGGTCTTTTCCCAGCCCGGCGCACTGAACTCCACGCAGTTCGGCGAACTCGTCGACGCCGTGAAGGGACTGGACATGAAGGAAGTCCACGCCCAGATCGCCGTGCAGCAGTCCGAGGCAGCCCAGGGCAAGGCAGAATAGCGGGAGCAATAGCCCCTCAGCCCAATGTTCTGCCGGGGCCGGCGGGAGGCCGCCGCAGAGCGGCTGCACGCCGGTCCCCGCGGGAACTAATGGAAGCGGTGGTCCTGCGGGGCCAACCGCGGTCCGAAGGCAGGCTTGCGGAAGCCGCTGAGCACAAGCATCCGCACCACGCGCTGGCGGTGGCCGCGCCACGGTTCCAGCAGTTCCAGCATGCCGGCGTCGTCCGTCTTGCGCCCGGTCAGGGCGTAGCCGACGAAGGAGGCGAGGTGGAAGTCGCCGACCGAGACCGAGTCCGGATCCCCGTGGGTTCGCTGGGTGGTCTCGGCCGCGGTCCAGGGGCCGATTCCGGGAATCGAGCACAGCTTGGCGGCCAGTTCATCGCCGGGCTCTGAGGCGGCGAGCCGTTCCAGCCCGGACGCCGCGCCGCACAGGCGCAGGATGGTGCCCGAACGCTTTGAATCCACGCCCGCACGGTGCCATTCCCACGAGGGGATCCTGCGCCACTGCGCGGCGGAAGGAGCCGCCTTCAGGCCGGCGGGAGCGGGACCGGGCGCGGGCGTGCCGTGCCGGCTGACCAGGTAGCGCCACGAGTAGCGGGCCTCGATCGTGGTGATCTTCTGCTCCAGCACCGCCGGCACCAGCGCGTCGACCATCCGGCCGGTGGCGGGCAGCCGGAGTCCGGAATGCAGCCGCCTCGGGCGGGACACAAGCAGCGGGAGCGTGGCCTGGAAGCCGGGGTCGTCGAAGGCGCTCCAGTCGTCCTCGGCGCCGAGCAGCCGGGGGAGTCCGGCCAGCGCGGAGTCCGCCCCGGGGCCCCAGAGCCTGGCCTCGACGGCGGTGCCCTGCGCGCCGCGCCGGGCCGCCAACCGCAGCGACACCAGACCCTCCGCCGCCGCGTATGCCAGCCACACGCCGTCGTGCGTAAACCGGATGGTGGGGTCCTGCTTGCCGCGGGCCAGGACGCCCAGGGTGCCCGCCAGGTCATAGCCGGCCGGCAGCATCAGCTCGGCGACCGCATCGGCGCGCGGGGCGGCGGAAGCGGTCAACGGGGGCATGGCTCAATCGTCGCACGATCCGACGGCCGCGGCTGCGGCGCCGGATGTGAAGCTTTCTTAGCGCCGGCTATGAGCGCCGTTGCCGGGAACGGTAGATTTGGGCGCATGAAGTATGCCAATTCTGTCCTGGACCTGATCGGAAACACCCCGCTGGTCAAACTCAACAAAGTGACCGAGGGGATCGCCGCCACCGTCCTGGCGAAGGTTGAATACTTCAACCCCGGCGGCTCCATCAAGGACCGGATCGCGGTCAAGATGCTGGAAGCGGCCGAGCAGGACGGCCGGCTCAAGCCCGGCGGCACCGTGATCGAACCCACCAGCGGCAACACCGGCGTCGGCCTGGCGCTGGTGGCGCAGCAGAAGGGCTACAAGTCCATCTTCGTCACGCCGGACAAGGTCGGGGTGGAGAAGCGGGACGTGCTCAAGGCCTACGGCGCCGAAGTCGTGGTCACGCCCACCGCGGTGGCCCCTGACAGCCCCGAGTCCTACTACGGCGTCTCGGACCGCCTGGTGCGCGAGATCGACGGCGGCTACAAGCCGGACCAGTTCTCCAACCCCACGGCACCGCTGAGCCACTATGAGACCACGGGCCCGGAGATCTGGCGCGACACCGACGGCAAGGTCACGCACGTGGTGATCGGCGCAGGAACCGGCGGAACCATCACGGGAACCGGCCGCTACCTGAAGGAAGTCTCGGCGGACCGTCCGACCGGCCCGGTGAAGATCATCGGGGCGGACCCGGAAGGCTCCGTGTACTCCGGCGGCACCGGGCGCCCCTACTTCGTCGAGGGCGTCGGCGAGGACATGTGGCCGGGCAACTACGACAAGTCCGTGCCGGACGACGTGCTGGCCGTCAACGACGCCGAGTCCTTCGCGATGACCCGCCGGCTGGCCAAGGAGGAAGGGCTGCTCGTCGGCGGATCCTCGGGCATGGCCGTGGTGGCCGCGCTGCGCGTGGCCAAGGACCTGGGTCCGGACGACGTCGTCGTGGTGATCCTGCCGGACTCCGGCCGCGGCTACCTGGCCAAGATCTTCAACGACGAGTGGATGCGCTCCTACGGCTTCATCGCCGCGGGCGAGGAAGCCACGGTCGGAGAGATCCTCAATGGCAAGAACGGCCGGATGCCCGAGCTGGTCCACACCCACCCGACCGAGTCCGTCCGCGACGTCGTCGCAATCATGAACGAATACGGTGTTTCCACGCTGCCGGTGTTCTCGCAGGAGCCGCCGGTAGTGATGGGCGAGGTCCTCGGCTCCGTCGACGAGCGCACGCTGACCGCCCAGCTGTTCAAGGGCGAAGCCAAGCTGACGGACAAGATCGGGGACCACATGGGTGCGACCATGCCGCTCATCGGCGCCCTCGATTCGCTGTCGGCCGCGCGGGAAAAGCTGCAGACCCACAACGCGCTGCTGGTGACCCTCGAGGGCGCACCGGTGGGCGTGCTGACCCGCCACGACCTGCTGACCTATCTGACGAGCTGAAGGAAGAGGACCACATGACTGCAGAGAACACCGGCGGCTTCAACACCCGCGCCATCCACGCCGGACAGGCCTTCGAACCGCGCACCGGCGCGGTCGTTCCGCCCGTCCACTTCAGCTCCACCTACGCCCAGGACGGCATCGGCGGACTGCGTGAGGGCTACGAGTACGGCCGCGGCACCAACCCCACCCGCGATGCGCTCCAGGAGCAGCTGGCCGCCCTCGAGGGCGCCAAGTACGCCTACTCCTTCTCCTCCGGCCTCGCCGCGGAAGACGGCCTGATCCGCGCCCTGATGGCGCCGGGCGACCACATCGTGCTGGGCAACGATGCCTACGGCGGAACCTACCGCCTGATCAACCGCGTGCTCGGCCCGTGGGGCATCGGCCACACCGTCGTCGACATGGCGGACCAGGCGCGCGTGGCCGAAGCGGTGAAGGCCAACAAGACCCGCTTCGTCTGGGTGGAGACCCCGTCCAACCCGATGATGAAGGTCACCGACATCGAGGCCCTCGCCAAGGTGGCGCACGACGCCGGAGCGCTGCTGGTCGTGGACAACACCTTCGCCTCGCCGTACCTGCAGAACCCGCTGGCCCTCGGCGCCGATATCGTGGTCCACTCCACCACCAAGTACATCGGCGGGCATTCGGACGTGATCGGCGGCGCCGTGGCGCTGAACGACGACGAACTGGCCGAGAAGGTCGGCTTCGTCCAGTTTGCCGTGGGCGCGGTCTCCGGCCCGCTCGATGCGTTCCTGACCACGCGCGGCCTGAAGACCCTCGGCGTCCGCATGGACCGGCACTCGTCCAATGCGCAGGCCGTCGCCGAATGGCTGCAGGGCCGGCCCGAGGTGGAAGCCGTCTACTACCCGGGCCTGCCCGACCATCCGGGCCACGAGCTGGCCAAGAAGCAGATGCGCCGCTTCGGCGGAATGGTGTCCGTCTCCTTCAACGGAGGAGAGGCCGCCGCCCGCAAGATCGCCGAATCGACCCGCGTGTTCACGCTGGCCGAGTCCCTCGGCGGCATCGAGTCGCTGGTCAACTACCCGTCCCAGATGACGCACGCGTCCGTCAAGGGCACCGAGCTCGCCGTGCCGGAGAACCTGATCCGGCTCTCCGTGGGCATCGAGGACGTCGAGGACCTGATCGCCGACCTCGAACAGGCGTTCGCCAACCTCTGAGCATGAGCCGCTGAGGGGGCAGACTCCGGGCCCCAGGGCTAACGACGACGGCCGCCCGCCTTTCGCACGAAAGGCGGGCGGCCGTCGTCGTACATAGACTTAGCCTTATGACTCACGGATCCCTGCTCGCCGTCTGCCGCGTCCACGCGCTCAAACCCGACGAGAGCAACGTGGGAATCACCGCGATCGACAAGCGCCCGGTGGCCGGCCCGGTGGCGGTCCACGAACTCGGCCTGCGCGCCGACGTCCAGGCCGACAGGAAGAACCACGGCGGGGAGCTGAAGGCGCTCTACGCCTACTCCGCCGAAGACGCCGCGCAGTGGGCCGAGGAGCTCGGCCGGGACATCCCCGCCGGACTCTTCGGCGAGAACCTGAGGACCGAGGGGCTGCCGGTCAGCGGCGCGCTGGTGGGGGAGCGGTGGCGGATCGGCGAGGCCGTGACGGTGACGGTGACCATGCCGCGCATCCCGTGCGCCACCTTCGGCCGCCACATGGACCAGCCGCAGTGGGCCAAGCGCTTCCTGGCCCGGGGCCTGCCCGGGGCCTACCTGAAGGTCGACACGGTCGGAGCGATCGCCGCCGGGGACCGCGTCGAGGTGCTGTCCCGCCCGACGCACGGGGTGACGGTGGCGGACGTCTCCGGCGGGCTGGGCCTGGAGCAGGCGCGGGCGCTGCTGGAGTCGGAGAACGACGGCGAAATCACCCTGGGCGGCAACGTTGTCCGGGCGGTGCGTCGGGCGCTTAAGCGGGCGGAGGCCGGGGCTCCGGCGACAGCGCCGTAACCGCCTGGGCCGCTGGCGGGGCTGCCTGCCCGCGACGGACCTTCATCCTGGCTGCCTTGCAGACGGTGCGCTCTTGCCACCCGGGCAACGGTGGCATAGCGTTTATGCAACTTGTTGTGCAAAGGAGTGCAGTGTGACCGGTCCGTATCCCCGCCTGCTGGAACCCCTCGACCTCGGCTTCACCACGCTGCCCAACCGTGTGCTGATGGGTTCCATGCATACCGGCCTGGAGGAACGGCCGGGCGGATTCGAGCGGCTGGCCGCGTTCTACACCGAACGCGTGCGCGGCGGCGTCGGCCTGATCGTCACCGGCGGCTTCTCGCCGAACGAGGCCGGCCGGCTGGCACCCGGCGGGGCCATGCTGTCTACGCCGGCCGAGGCCGCGCAGCACCGGACGATCACGCACGCGGTGCATGCCGCCGGCGGCAGGATCGCCCTCCAGCTCCTGCATGCCGGGCGCTATGCCGCCCACCCGGACCTGGTGGCTCCGAGTGCGGAGCAGGCCCCGATCAGTCCCTTCACGCCGAGGGAACTGGGACCCGCCGAGGTCGAGCAGACCATCGAGGACTTCGCCCAGGCGGCCTGGCTGGCGCAATCGGCCGGGTATGACGGCGTCGAGATCATGGGCAGCGAAGGCTACCTGATCAACGAGTTCATCACCGCCCGGACCAACCGGCGCACCGACGCCTGGGGCGGGGACTACGGCAGCCGCATCCGTTTCCCGCTCGAGATCATCCGCCGCACCCGGGACCGCGTAGGGACGGACTTCATCCTGATCTACCGCCTGTCGATGCTGGACCTGGTCGAGGGCGGTTCCTCGCTGGCGGAGGTCATCGAGCTGGCGCAAGGCGTGGAGGCGGCGGGGGCCACCCTCATTAATACCGGCATCGGCTGGCACGAGGCGCGCATACCAACCATCGCCACATCCGTTCCGCGGGCCGGCTTCGCCTGGGTCACCAAGCAGCTAATGGGGCGGACCCGCCTGCCCCTGGTCGCGACCAACCGAATCAACACCCCGGAGACCGCAGAGCAGGTGCTCGCCGACGGCTGCGCGGACCTGGTCTCGATGGCACGTCCGCTGCTGGCGGACCCTGCCTTCGTGCTCAAGGCCTCGCGCCGTGCGGCCGATGAGATCAACACGTGCATCGCCTGCAACCAGGCGTGCTTGGACCACACGTTCGTCGGCAAGGTGAGCTCCTGCCTGGTGAATCCGCGCGCCGGGCACGAAACCGAGCTGCTCCTGGTGCCGGCCGAGGAGAAGAAGAGGCTCGCCGTGGTGGGTGCCGGTCCGGCGGGCCTGGGCTTCGCGCTCGCCGCCGCCGAGCGCGGGCACCGGGTCACGCTCTTCGAGGCGGCTGATGCGATCGGCGGGCAGTTCAAACTAGCCGCGCAGATTCCCGGGAAGGAGGAGTTCCGCGAGACCCTCCGGTATTTCCGGCGGCAGCTGGAACTCGGCGGGATCGACCTGCGGCTGAATACGCGCGCGACGGCCGAGGCCCTGCAGGCCGAGGGGTTCGGCGAGGTCGTCCTGGCCGCGGGCGTGCTGCCGCGGCTGCCCGACATCGAGGGTCTGGACCATCCCTCCGTCCTGGGCTACACCGATGTGCTGCTGGGCAGGAAACCGGTCGGCGGCACGGTGGCCATCCTCGGCGCCGGCGGCATCGGCTTCGACGTCGCGCACTTCCTCACGGAGGCCGACCCCAGCGAGGCACTGGATCCCGGAATCTTCTGTGCGGCGTGGGGGATCGACCCGCACTACGCCAAGGCCGGGGGGCTGTCCCGGCCCGAGCCGCGGCCACCGGCCCGCAGGACCTACCTGCTGCAGCGGAAAAACAGCAAGATCGGAGCCGGCCTGGGCAAGACCACGGGCTGGATCCACCGGGCGGAGCTGAAGGCAAAGGACGTGACCATGATCCCGGGCGTGACGTACCGGAAGATCGACGACGGCGGACTCCACTTCAGCGTCGACGGTACCGACCGCGTACTCGCCGTCGATACGGTGGTGCTCTGCACCGGCCAGGAATCCCGCCGCGAGCTGCTGCCGGACCTCGAGGCCGCCGGCCTGAAGGTCCACCTGATCGGCGGTGCCGACGTGGCCGCCGAGCTGGACGCCAAACGCGCCATCGACCAGGCGGTCCGGCTGGCCGCAGTGATCTGATGTCGCTGCGCCACGCCATCCTTACGGCGCTGCTGGAAAAACCCGGGTCCGGGGCGGAGCTGGCGCGGCGCTTCGACCGGTCCTTCGGGTTTTTCTGGCCGGCGACGCACCAGCAGATCTACCGCGAACTCGGCGGCCTGGAGCGGGACGGCATGGTCCGCTCCACCGGCCGGGACTCCTCCCGCGGCCGCGCCAAGGACTACGCGGTCCTGCCGGCGGGCCGGTCGGAACTGGCGGACTGGACCGGACGGCAGCAGGATCCGAGGCCGGTGCGCGAGGAGCTGATGATCCGCCTACGGGCCTCCGCCGTCCTGGGCTCGCCGGACATCGGCCCCGAGCTGCGCCGGCATCTGGAGCTCCACCGCCGGCAGCTGGAGACCTACCTCGACCTGAAGGAACAGACCTTCCACCCCGGGCCACCTGACCGTAACCGGCAATTGCAGCTCGCCGTGCTGGAAGCCGGAATCGTGTTCGAGCGCGCATGGATCGAATGGGCCGAGGACACCCTCGAGACGCTGACAGGCTGACCTCCAAGGACATCAGCGCCGCGGAGTGGATGATGCTGTGCCCAAGCTCACCGCCGCCGTCGTACCTCTGCGGACCGGCGGGCGGCGCCGATACCGTACAATGGATGTATCCCCCACTCCGGTATTCCCTTATTTCGGCGCGTCGCGTCTGATTGGTGTGTTGGGTCCGCAGCTACTGCGGACAGTTTCATTTTGGGAGCGCCGGCTGTCGAAAGCGTCATACAGACCGCCGGGAGGCGGCCAGCAGCTGTGACGGAAAGTCCTGCCGCGGGATTGCAACAGCGCCGGACTTGTGTCATTGAGCCTCCCAGGACGTCGCCGTCTCCTTGAGACGGCCATGCTTTGCGTGGCTTCCGTTCCCCGAAATGAAAATGAGGAACCTTCGTGTCCGAAAATCCCACTTCCACCGTGTCCGAAACCGAAGCCGCTGCGCCGGTCGAGGCAGCACCCCAGGAAGAAACCGTACTCTTCACCGACTTCGGCCTCGACGGCCGCGTCCTGGCGGCCCTGACCGACGTCGGCTACGAGAAGCCGTCCCCGATCCAGGCCGCGACCATTCCGGTCCTGCTGGAAGGCCGCGACGTCGTCGGCCTGGCCCAGACCGGCACCGGCAAGACCGCCGCCTTCGCCATCCCGGCCCTGTCCCGGATGGCCGAACTGCCCGCCACCAAGAAGACCCAGATCCTGGTGCTCGCGCCGACCCGCGAACTCGCGCTGCAGGTCGCCGAGGCCTTCTCTTCCTACGCCGCCCACATGGAGGACTTCACCGTTCTTCCGGTCTATGGCGGCTCCGCCTACGGCCCGCAGCTGGCCGGCCTGCGCCGCGGCGCACAGGTCGTCGTCGGTACGCCGGGCCGCGTCATCGACCACATCGAAAAGGGTTCGCTGGACCTGTCCGAGCTGCAGTACATGGTGCTGGACGAGGCGGACGAAATGCTGCGCATGGGCTTCGCCGAAGAGGTGGACCAGATCCTCTCGAAGACCCCGGAGGAGAAGCAGGTTGCCCTCTTCTCGGCCACCATGCCCAGCGCCATCCGCCGGATCGCCAAGAAGTACCTGAAGGATCCGGCCGAGATCACGGTCAAGGCGAAGACCACCACGGGCATCAACACCCGCCAGCGCTACCTGCAGGTCATGGGCCCGCACAAGCTGGACGCCATGACTCGCATCCTCGAAGCCGAGGATTTCGACGGCGTGATCGCCTTCGTGCGGACCAAGATGGCTACCGAGGACCTGGCCGACAAGCTCAAGGCACGCGGCTACCGGGCCGCCGCCATCAACGGCGACATCCCCCAGCAGCAGCGTGAGCGTACCGTCGAGGCACTGCGCGACGGCAAGATCGACATCCTGGTCGCCACCGACGTCGCGGCCCGCGGCCTGGACGTCGAGCGCATCTCCCTGGTCGTCAACTTCGACATCCCGCACGACACCGAGTCCTACGTGCACCGCATCGGACGTACCGGCCGCGCCGGCCGTTCCGGCGACGCCATCCTGTTCATGACCCCGCGCGAGAAGTACCTGCTGCGGGCCATCGAAAAGGCCACCCGCCAGCCGGTCGAGCAGATGCACCTGCCCTCCGCTGAGACCATCAACAACCTGCGGATGAACAAGTTCGCGGAAAAGATCACCGAAACCCTCGCCTCCGAGGACGTCTCGATCTTCCGCGACCTGATCGCGAACTACGAGGCCGAGCACGACGTGCCGGCCGCCGAGATCGCCGCGGCCCTGGCCGTCATGGCGCAGGGCGGACGTCCGCTCCTGGTGCAGGACCTGCCCGAGGCGCCGAAGGGCCAGCGCGAGCGCGCCGGCGGCGGACGCGATGCAATGAACTCCCGCGGACCCAGCCGCGCGCTGACCGAGGGCAATGCCACCTACCGGATCGCCGTTGGCCGCCGGCAGCGGGTCATGCCCGGCTCGATCGTCGGCGCCTTGGCGAACGAGGGCGGCCTGACCTCCGCCCAGATCGGCGGCATCGACATCCGCAGCGACCACTCGCTGGTCGAACTGCCCGCCGACCTGTCCCAGGACCAGCTGCGCGCGCTGTCCAAGACCCGCATCGGCGGCGAGCTGATCCACCTCGAGCTCGACAGCGGCCGCAAGCCGCGCCGCGACCGTGATGATTTCGGGGGCAGCCGCGGCGGCTACGGCGAGCGTGGCGGTTTCAAGAAGAAGTTCGACGGCGACCGCGGCGGTTACAAAAAGAAGTACGACGGCGAGCGTAGCTTCGGCAAGGACCGTGGCGACCGCGGGGAGTCCCGCTTCGGGCACGGCGCCGGTGCTCGCAAGCCGCGGCACAGCAATTACTAAGAACAAGGCTCAGCACCCCAGCTGACCCCTTCCGGGAGGCACCCGCAGCCAGGCAGGCTGCGGGTGCCTCCCGCTTTTGTGCGCAAACTCACTGCGTTCCCGGCCCGGCCACCAGGACTGCCAACCCGGAACGGCCCCGTCTGGCGCGGATCGAGGAGCCTCTCCGTGGCGCCCGTCGGCCTCAAAAACCGTGGCGGAGACCGGTTTATGTGGGACTGGACACAAACCGGTCATTTTGATTTCACTCTGGCCGAATCTGCTGGTAATGTATTTCTCCGTTGCCCCCCTAGCTCAGTGGTAGAGCGCGTTCTTGGTAAGAACGAGGTCACCGGATCGATTCCGGTGGGGGGCTCGGAATGGCGGAGCCCGCGTCTGTGTCGAAAAGGCGCAGCGCGGGCGTTCCCATTCGTGGCGGTGTAGCTCAGCTGGTTAGAGCGCACGACTCATAATCGTGAGGTCCCGGGATCGAGTCCCGGCACCGCTACAAAGGAAAGGCAGGTCAGCGGCTAGTTCAGCCGCAGGACCTGCCTTTTGTCGTTTCCGCCGCCTCAGCAGCCGCAGGAGGCTCTCCGCCGGCCGATCAGGAACCAACGGAACTTAGGGGGCACCGGGCCGGTTTCGACCCGCCCGGTGCACCCTCCCGGAGCGAAGGAAGCCGACCGTCCCCGCGGGGATGGCCGGCTTCCTTTGTTTTCAGTTGGCTCCGGGCCGAACCTAGTGGTCCGTGTTTTCCTTGAGGCGGCGCACCATCGGCGCGAACACGATGGCGACGAGGCCGAGGACGCCGCCTACGGTGAAGGCGAGGCGGACGCCGTCGACCAGGGCAACGTTGCCGGCGATGCCGCTGGAGGCCGCCATGGTCGTCCCGATGGTCATGGCCGCGATAAGGATGGCGGTACCGGCGGCGCCGGCCAGCTGCTGCAGCGTGTTCATGATGGCGCTGCCGTGGCCGTACTGCTCACGCGGCAGCGAGCCGAGTGCGACGGTCATCAGCGGGGTCATGAGCATTGCCATGCCGATGCAGAACACCGTGTGGAAGGCGACGATCATGCCGACCGGGGTGTCCACGTGGACGCTGCCCAGCAGCCACTGCCCGCCGCAGAGCAGGAGGGCGCCCGGGATGACGATCGGCCGCGGGCCGACCTTGTCGTAGACGCGTCCGACAACCGGAGAGATGATGCCCTGGATCAGGCCGCCGGGCAGCAGGGCCAGGCCGATGGTCAGGGTGTCCAGACCCATGCCGTTCTGCATGAAGATCGGCATCACCATGACGGTGCCGAGCATGGTCGCCATCGCGATCATGACGATGATCACGGAGATGCGGAAGTTGCGCACCTTGAAGGGGCGCAGGTCCAGCAGATCGGACTCGGTCTTGCGGAGGGCGCGCTGGCGGTTGACGAACAGCACCAGGGCCGCGACGCCGACAACCAGCGCGACGATCGGCGACCAGGCGCCGTCCAGCAGGTCGGCGATGGAGGACAGCGCGTAGACGATACCGCCGAAGGCAAAGGCGGAGAGGATGACCGAGGGGACGTCCAGGGGAGCCTTGCGGGTCTCCTTGCCGGTCTTGATGGCGAAGATGCCGAAGAGGAACACGATGATGGCAACCGGCACCATCAAGCCGAAGACCCAGCGCCAGCTCATGGAGTTAATGATGGCTCCGGAGAGGGTGGGGCCGATGGCCGGTGCTACCGAGATGACCACGGAGTTCAGGCCCATGACGGTGCCGCGGTGCTGGACCGGGACGGAGGTCAGGGTGGTGGTCATCAGCAGCGGCAGGATGATGGCCGTGCCGCCTGCCTGGACGATGCGGCCGATCAACAGCACGGCGAAGGTCGGGGCAATGGCCGCCAGCGCGGTGCCGGCGATGAACAGCAGCAGGGCCCAGACAAAGAGGCTGCGCGTCGTGAAACGCTGCAGCATGAAGCCGGTGGTTGGGATCACCACGGCCATGGTGAGCATGAAGCCGGTGGTCAGCCACTGTGCGGTGGTGGCCTCGATGGCCAGGTCCGCCATGAGGTTTGGCAGCGCGACGGTCAGCACCGTCTCGTTGAGAATCATGATCAGTGCCGACAGCACCAGCGCGGTGATCACCGCGGCAATCCGCTTGGGTGGGACCCTCTCGGGTTCAACGGATTCGGCCGCGGCGACCTCTCCGGGCGGAGTGCTCTCTTCCAGCGCGTTCTTCATGGATACCTTTTCTGGTCGGGGGGATTCAGTTTGAGCGTAAATAATACTTACAAAAGTATAATTGTTTGCGAAAAAAGGGGGTACCGCCGGGATGTGAGCTTAATCCGGTTCTCCGATGAGCGCGGCCAGCCGTTGCAGGGCCGGCAGGCTGGCGGCGATCTGCTCCTTCTCCTCAGGGCGCAGCTTGCCGGCAGCCGCTCCCAAGGTGTCGGCCCACATCGTTTCCAGCAGGGTCCTGATGCGTTGCGATTCCGGAGTGGGGTGCAGCGTGACGTAGCGCTTGTCCGCGGCATCGCGGATCCGGGTCACCAGGCCGCGGGCGACGAGTTCCCGAAGCTGCGTGCTGACGTTGCTGAACTGGCGGTTTAGCCGGGCGGCGACTTCGGCCACAGTGATGCCGGGGTGGGCCTCGATGACGCGCATGATGTCCACCATTCCGTTGGGCAGCAGCGGAACGCCGGCATCTTCATGGGATTTCCGGCGTACGTCCGAGGAGATGTCGATCAAGGCCACGGCAAGCTGACGGAGGTCCACGGCGCCCTCCAGCAGCGTGCCTGGCTTATTGTTTTCCATCCCCCAAGGATAAGGTCTCCCGCCGTACGGCTTCCGGGCGGCGGCCCGTCGCTGTCGCTACCGGAACCACTCCAGGCCCGGGTGGTTCTCATAGCCCGGATCGATGGTGCAGGTTCCCTCGGGGTCCGTGATTTCGCGGGCGTCCTTCACCGAGAAGACGTAGGAGGCATCGCGTTCGTTGCAGGCCCAGCCCAATTGCCGCTCGTAGCGGCGGACGATCTGCTGCTCCGCATAGTCCATCCAGTCAACTTTCCCCGGCGGGAACAGTTCGTCGAGGCGGCCGCCCTCGTGGTCCAGCAGCATGGTTATATAGGCATGCGGCTCGTCCGTCTTCGGGTCCTCGACGACATGCCAGTGAAAGACGGAGGCCGTAGGAAATGTCGTCAGCATCTGCATCGACAGGTCTCGCATGATCTGCGCGTGTTCGCGGTTGGGATCGGGCACCGGAGTCTCCTTCCAGCGGGGAGTGCTGCATAGGTGGCCGGCTTCGGGAAGCGGCATCGAGCCAATACCGCAGAGCCGGGAGATGATCATCCCACTCCGGGCGCGCCGAGGGCAGGGGCAGTGCCGGATCGTTATCGTGCAAGGGCAGGCCCGTCCCGGATCGAGATCCGGCGGGACGCCGGGACCGTACGGCCGCCCCTATGGCTTTCAGAATATGGCTTTCGGAATGCGTGCGGCTGCAAAAAAGGTCAGCTTGCTTAGTTCCGGGCGACCTCGTTAGCGTGGGGGAGGGAGCAACTCCCGAAGATTCTGCGAAGAACTGGAGGAATCATGGCTGAACAGAGCATTTCCGGAAAGAAGATCGCCTTCCTGCTAACGGACGGCTTTGAGCAGGTCGAACTCACCAGCCCGTGGCAGGCGGTCAAGGACGCCGGTGCGGAACCGGTGCTGGTCGCCCCGAAGGCGGGCGAACTGCAGGGCTTCAAGGGCGTGGACAAGGCGGACAAGTTCCCCGTTGACGTGGCCGCCGACGCTGCCAACGCAGCCGACTACGATGCGCTCGTCATTCCCGGCGGCGTCGTCAACGCCGACCACTTGCGGGTCGAGAAGGCCGCCGTGGACTTCACCCGGGCCTTCTTTGAGAGCGGTAAGCCCGTGGCCTCGATCTGCCACGGTCCGTGGATCCTGATCGAAGCCGGCGTTACCGGCGGGCGGAAGCTGACCTCGTACCACACGCTCGCCACCGACCTGAAGAACGCCGGCGCGACGTGGGTGGACGAGGAAGTCGTCGTGGACCAGGGCCTCGTGACGAGCCGCAACCCGGGCGACCTGGAGGCGTTCAACGCCAAGCTCATCGAGGAAGTCGCCGAGGGCAAGCACGGCGGGCAAACCGCCTGACCAGACCGTAGACAACGACGCCGGGACCGCCTTGCGCGGGTCCCGGCGTCCTTGTGCCGCGGCAGGGGAGCGCCGGCCCGGTTGAGGGATCTGCGCCTCCAACCGATAACCTTGGAGCATGAACCCATGGGATCTTGGCTCGCCGCTGTACCGCAAACTGGTCATCTCCGCCATGGTCCTCATCGGTGCCGGCATCCTGCTGTCCATCGTTGCCGCTGTCGCCAGCGTGCAGCCGCTGACATGGGTCGCGCTGGCCTTCATCATCACCGGGCTGCTGACCCACCTCGCCGGCCTCGTGGTCCGTGCCAGGGACGCCCGCGCCCGCGTGGCGGCCGCGCGGTCCGGCAGGGGCAGCTGACCCCTCCGGTGCCGCTGCCCCGTGCGGCTTCCCCGCTGCCGCTGCACTAGGCTTGTCCAAGCTTGTTTCCGCCCGCTCAAAGGAGTTCCATGACAGAGCAGAAGGGGGTCAACCCCGAGCTCGCCGGCCGCGTCTATCCCGCCGGCGATGCCTACAGCGTTGGCCGCGAGAAGATCCGCGAGTTCGCCCGCGCGGTCAAAGCGACACATCCGGCCCACTACGACGTCGAAGCGGCCCGTGAGCTCGGCTACAAGGACCTGGTGGCACCGCCGACCTTCGCCATCATCGTGGCGCAGCGCGCGGACGCCCAGCTGATCGAGGACCCCGAGGCCGGGATCGATTTCTCCCGCGTGGTCCACGCAGACCAGCGATTCGTGCACCACCGGCCCATTGTCGCCGGCGACGAGCTCGTGGCCGAACTCCACGTGGACCAGGTGCGGTCCATGGGCGGCGGTGCGATGATCACCACCCGGGCGGAGATCAGCACCGCGGAGGGCGAGGGGATCGCCACCACGACGTCGTCCATCCTGGTGAGAGGGGAAGGCCAGTGACTGTTGCCCTGAACGAGCTGTCCGTCGGCCAGGAGATCGGCACGGCTGCCATCGACGTGTCCCGGGCGGACCTGGTCCGTTACGCCGGTGCCTCCGGCGACTTCAACCCGATCCACTGGAACGGACGCTTCGCCGAGCAGGTCGGCCTGCCGGGCGTCATTGCCCACGGCATGTTCACGATGGGTGCAGCGGTGCAGGTCGTGACGGACTGGATCGGCAATCCCGGTGCCGTCGTCGACTACCAGACCCGCTTCACCAAGCCGGTGGTCGTCGAGGACATTGACGGTCCGGGCGCCACCATCGAGGTCACGGGCGTCATCGGCGCCGTCGACGAGGCCAACTCGACCGTACGGGTGGACCTGACGGTGATGTCCGCCGGCCAGAAGGTGCTGGTCAAAGCGCAGGCCGTGGTCCGTGCCTGGTAGCAGCGAAGCCGCAGCCGGCGTGCAGCTGGCCCCGTTGACTACCGTCCGGGTGGGAGGCCCGGCGGCGAAATACATTGAGGCGGCTTCTGAAGAGGCCGTCATTGCCGAGGTCCGGTCCGCCGACGAGCACGGCGAGGACCTGCTGATCATCGGCGGCGGCTCCAACCTGGTGATTTCCGACGACGGGTATCCGGGGACGGTCCTGCGGATCGCGAATTCGGGCTACTCAATTTCCGAGGACGGTGCCGCGGGCGGGACCGTCCTGCTCGACGTCGAGGCGGGCCAGCAGTGGGACGAGCTCGTCGAGGCCACTGTCGGGCAGGGGCTGGCCGGGCTGGAGGCGCTCTCCGGGATCCCGGGGCTGACCGGCGCGACCCCGGTCCAGAACGTGGGGGCCTACGGAGCCGAGGTGGCCCACTCGCTGGAGAACGTCCGGGCCTGGGACCGCCAGGAGGCCCGGGTACGAACCTTCACCAACGGCGAGCTTGGCTTCGGCTACCGCGATTCGCTGCTCAAGCAGACCACCCTGAACGGCTCGCCGCGCTATGTTGTGCTGGCCGTGCGGTTCCGGCTGCGCCGCGACGCGCTGGGTGCTCCGGTGCGCTACGCCGAGCTGGCCCGGGCTCTGGGCGTCGAGGTGGGAGAGCAGGCGCCCGCCGCCGACATCCGCCGCGAAGTCCTCCGGCTCCGGGCATCGAAGGGCATGGTGCTGGACCCCGCCGACCGCGACACGTTCAGCACCGGCTCCTTCTTCACGAACCCCATCGTCCCGCCGGCTGGGGCCGAACACCTGCCGTCCGACGCGCCGCGCTGGCCCGCGGGGGAGCAAGTGAAGCTCAGCGCCGCATGGCTGATCGATCGGTCCGGTTTCGGCAAGGGCTTCGGCCTGGCAGGAACCGCCAACGGCGCCGTCGACGGCTTTACGGTGGCCGGCGGACGGGCCGCACTGTCCACCAAGCACACGCTGGCAATCACCAACCGCGGAAACGCCGAAGCCGCCGACATCCTCGCCATCGGACGGACCGTCCGCGACGGCGTTGAAAGCACCTTCGGTATCAGGCTGCACCCGGAACCGCTGCTGATCGGCTGCTCGCTCTAACCCTCATGGGCCGCGCTGGCTGGCCGCATCCTGCGCTTTGCGAAAGAGGATCAGGTCCTCGCGGTGGGCCCGGAAATCCACCAGCCGCTTCGTGCAGATCCAGTGCACCAGCTTGCTGCTGATGCTGATCTGGACCTTCCGGTCGAGCCGGTGAGCCATGAGCCACACCGGTGACAGGAAGGCCGGCAGTGCCGTGAGGAATTCGTCGGCGCCCATCAGCCGCGCGAAGGCGCCGTCCGGCCGGAACTGCCGTTCCAGCGCCAGGAGCTGGACCTGTTCCAGGTTCACGTAGTCGTCGCCGCAGGCGTCCAGGTACTTCCTCAGGTGCGCGTGGACGCGCTCATTGCGTTCCACAGTGGCAGGTTCCTGCTCCGCGCTGCAGAACAAGAAGAAGACGCCCAGCAACCGGTCCATGCAGGGTCTGTTCATCGGATGCCTTCCGCCGCGGCCAAGGGAACGCTTCCACGCTATCCAGTGTCGAAGCTCCGGCCCGGGACTTCGAAGCGCTTTGTGGACTGCCCGGTCGCCGGCCTGCGTGTGTAGGACCACCCGGCCGGCGGAAAAGCGTCTCGGACGGCAGGAGCCCGCTTCCCAAGAGGGGAGCGGGCTCCGTGAAGCTGAGGCCGTGAAGCGTGCCGCCGGGAGGCTGGCGCCCGGCCTAGAGGTTGCCGGTGGCGATCCGCAGCATGCGGCGCAGCGGCTCGGCGGCACCCCACAGGAGCTGGTCGCCGATGGTGAAGGCGCTGATGTACTCCGGGCCCATTTCGAGCTTGCGGATGCGCCCCACCGGAATGTCCAGGGTGCCTGCCACCTTGACCGGCGACAGCTGCTCCACCGTGGCTTCCTTGGTGTTCGGAACGACCTTGGCCCACTCGTTGTCGGCGTCGATGATCCGCTCGATTTCCTCGACGGACAGGTCTTCGGTGAGCTTCAGCGTCAGCGCCTGGGAGTGGCAGCGCATGGTGCCGATCCGCACGCACAGCCCGTCGAAGGGGATGCGCCGTTCGGACGCGCGGCCCAGGATCTTGTTGGTCTCCGCGCCGGCTTTCCACTCCTCCTTCGACTGGCCGTTGCCCAGGTCCTTGTCGATCCACGGGATCACGGAGCCGGCCAGCGGCACGCCGAACTGCGAAGAGTCCATGGCCGGATCCTGCTGCTGGGCGAGGACCTTCCGGTCAATCTCGAGGATGGCGGACGCCGGGTCGGCGAGCTCCGGCGCGACCGCGCCGTGCAGGGAGCCGAACTGGTTCAGCAGTTCGCGCATGTGCCGGGCGCCGCCGCCGGAGGCCGCCTGGTAGGTCATCGAGGTTCCCCATTCGACCAGGCCGTTCTTGAACAGGCCGCCGAGGCCCATCAGCATCGCGGAGACGGTGCAGTTGCCGCCGACGAAGTTCTTCACGCCGCGGTCCAAGCCGGCGTCGATCACGTCGCGATTGACCGGGTCAAGCACGATGATCGCGTCATCGGCCATGCGCAGGGTCGAGGCCGCATCGATCCACAGGCCGTCCCAGCCCGCGTCGCGCAGCTTGGGGTAGACCTCGGAGGTGTAGTCGCCGCCCTGGGCGGTCACGATAATCGGCAGCTTGGCCAGCGTCTCGATGTCGTAGGCATCCTGCAGGGTGCCGGCACCCTCGGCGAACGCGGGGGCCTTGCCTCCGGCGTTCGACGTGGAGAAGAAGACAGGATTGATCAGGTCGAAATCGCCCTCGTCCTGCATGCGCTGCATGAGGACGGAGCCGACCATGCCGCGCCAGCCGATGAGGCCGACGGACCGGGCAGGGGCAGAAGCTGCTGCTGAAGTCATGCCAACCATTCTAGGACAGCGGCCCTGAGCAGCGGCAAAAACGTGACCCCGGTCTCGCCCGCTGCGGTCAGGCCGGTGACTGCGTCCAGCGCTCGATTCGGTAGCGCGTGCCGTTGGCCGAGGTCAGCCAGCCCTCGGCCGGCTCGCGGGCCTCGGCCGTCCAGCCGCCGCCCAGCCGCGGGGCGTAGGTGTCCCCGTCCGTCTCCATGTCGATGACGGTTACGACGGCGGTGGTCGCCAGGGCGGTGGCGTCGCGGAAGATTTCCCCGCCGCCGATGATCCAGATTTCCTCGCTGCCGGGGCTCTCGCCTGCTGCTGCCATGGCCTGATCGAGGGATGCGGCCGCCACGGCGCCCGCGGCCTCGACCTCGCGGCGCAGCTCCGGGCGGCGGCTGATCACGATGTTCGTCCGACCGGGCAGCGGTCGGTACTTCTCCGGGAAGGACTCCCAGGTCTTGCGGCCCATGACCACCGGATGGCCGCTGGTCGTGCGCTTGAAATGGGCCAGGTCCTCGGGCAAATGCCAGGGCAGGTCGCCGTCGCGCCCGATGACGCCGTTGGAGCTCTCCGCCCAGAGCAGGCCCACCAACCTGCGGTCTGCGGCGCTCATACGGACACCGCCGCCTTGATGGTCGCGTGGTGCCGGTAGTTGGCCACCTCGAAGTCCTCGTACTCGTAGTCGAAGATGCTCCCGGGCTTGCGCAGGATGTTCAGCTGCGGGTACGAATACGGTTCCCGGCTGAGCTGCTCGTTGACCTGGGCCAGGTGGTCGTCGTAGATGTGGACGTCGCCGCCGGTCCAGATGAACTCGCCCGGCTCGAGGCCGACCTGCTGCGCGACCATCAGGGTCAGGAGCGCGTAGGAGGCGATGTTGAACGGCACGCCCAGGAACATGTCCGCGCTGCGCTGGTAGAGCTGGCAGGACAGCTTGCCGTCCGCCACGTAGAACTGGAAGAAGGCGTGGCACGGCGGCAGCGCCATGTTCTTGATCTCGGCGACGTTCCAGGCCGAAACGAGGTGCCGGCGCGAGTCCGGGTTCGCCTTCAGCCCTTCGACGAGCTCGGCGATCTGGTCGATGTGGCCCCCGTCCGGCGTGGGCCACGAGCGCCACTGTACGCCGTAGACGGGACCCAGCTCGCCGTCGTTGTCCGCCCATTCATTCCAGATGCGCACCCCGCGCTCCTGCAGCCACCGCGCGTTGGAATCGCCGCGCAGGAACCAGAGCAGCTCCAGCGCCACGGACTTGAAGTGCACGCGCTTGGTGGTGATCAGCGGGAAGCCCTCGGCCAGGTCGTAGCGGATCTGGCGGCCGAAGACGCTGCGGGTGCCGGTACCGGTGCGGTCGGCCTTTTGCGTCCCGTTGGCGAGGACGTCGCGCAGCAGGTCCTCATAGGGAGTGGGGATTGGCCGGTCCGTTGGGGGAGGGGGCGTAGACGTCACGCCCTCCAGTCTAACGGGGGTGTGTAGGACCTGCGGCTGGTGTCCCCAGGTGCGCCACTCCGGGGCCAGCGTGTGCCTAGAGGGAGCCGCCGGCGGCTGCGGGGGCACCGTAGTCGCGTCCGTCGTCGCCCACGGACTCGCGGGCCATGAAGTTCTCGATGTCGAAGAGGTTGTCCGCGCGCTCGGCGATGGCCAGCAGCGTGGACATGGAGGCGACCTCCTCGACCTGCTCCTTGAGGAACCAGAGCATGAACTGCTCGCCCAAGGCGTCCGTCTCGGCGCGGGCCGCGGCAAAGAGGGCCTCGATCTGCCGGGTGACGGTCCTCTCCTGTTCCAGCGCCAGCCGGATCGGATCCACGACGTCGGCGAAGTCGTTGCGCACCGCGGGGACTCCGGGGATGCTGATCCTCAGGTCCCGGTCCAGCATGTACTGCACGAGCATCATGGCATGGTTGCGCTCTTCGATGGACTGCCGGTAGAAATGCCTGGCCAGCTGGGGCAGGTCCTCGTTGTCGAACCAGACGGCGATGGCGACGTACTGCTGGGAGGCGGCAAACTCGTGGCCGATCTGTTCCGAGAGAAGTTCGTTGAATGTGCTCATATCCAGCAGCCTAGACGGCGGGGACGCGGACCGGTAGCAGCGAGGCAGGTCCAGCCGGTCCGCGCGCCCCGGTCCGGGCCCCGTCAGTCGTCGTAGGCGTCGTAGTGCTCGACGGAGAGAATCCGGCCGGGGTGGTTCACGCTGACCTGGCAGACGATCACCGCGCCGGGCTTCAGGTAGGGGTCCTTGGACGGCAGCTGTGCGGCCAGCTCGTCCGAGGCGTGGGCGCTGAGCACCTTGATTACCTGCGGCAGCACCGGGCGGTGCGTGCAGACGGCGGTGGACCTGCGCTTATCCAGCAGCCCCTTGACCGCGGCGCGGGCCTTCTTCGGGTTCCGGTGCGCGCTGTGCTCCGTGATGGCCTCCACCGTGCGGATCCGGGCGTTGTGGAACCGGGCATACGGCGTGAGGGTCTGCAGGCATCGGGTCCACGGACTGGAGACGATCCGCTTGGGCTTCCAGGCGCCGAGCAGCCGGCCCACGGCCAACGCCTGGCGCTGCCCGGTGGCGGCAAGGGGGCGTTCGCCTTCCGGGCGGGCCCAGGACGAGCGCGGGCGGGCTTTGGCATGGCGTACGACGACGAACGGGTACGTTTCCAGCTCGTCGCGCCGGTGCGCTTCCACCAGGGCCTCCAACGGATCCCGGTCCGACGGATTGCTGAGCATCCGGGACGCTTCGGCCGGCGTGCACCAGCGGACCTCGTCCACCTCGACGCCGTCCGGCCGCGGCGTGCTCTTCTCCAGCTTGGCGGCCCAGTAATAGACCTTCTTCAGCCCTGAGGCCACCGGGTATTCGATGGCGGGCAGCGGGATGCCCAGCTGCACGGTGACGTCGACTTCCTCCATCACTTCGCGGACGGCGCATTCCGGGTTGGTCTCGCCCGCGTCCAGCTTGCCCTTCGGCCAGGACCAGTCGTCGTAGCGCGGGCGGTGGATGAGCAGCACTTCCAACTGGCCCCGCCGGGCGCGCCAGCAGAGCGCCCCGGCGGCCGTCACGCTGACGTCCTGGGGCGAGGACTCCTGATCGGTCATTTTCCGGGTCTTGCTCTTCGCCATCAACGCCGGGTGCCCGAGCGCTGGCGGTCCCGGCTGGCCAACAGCCAGGACTGGATGTCGCTGAGGGGGTTGCCGGCGTCGTCCTTATGATGGCGCGTCCAGCGGCCGTAGCTGTCCAGGTGCCAGCTGGCCGTTCCGGGGTCCATGTATCGGTTCATCATTGACATCAGCTCGGCGATGTCTTCGCGCGAAGCGAGCTGGACGAGGGCCTCCACGCGGCGGTCGAGGTTGCGGTGCATCATGTCGGCGGAGCCGATGAAGACCACCGGGTCCCCGGCGTTGCCGAAGCAGAACACACGGGAGTGCTCCAGGAAGCGGCCCAGGATGGAACGGACCCGGATGTTGTCGCTCAGTCCCGGCACCCCCGGGCGCAGCGCGCAGATGCCGCGGACAATCACATCGACTTGCACGTCTGCCTGCGAGGCGCGGTACAGGGCGTCGATAATGGCCTCATCCACCATGGAGTTGACCTTGATGACCACGCGCGCGGGCAGCCCTGCCTTGCGGTTGGTGATTTCCGCCTCGATCCGGTCGATCAGGCCGCTGCGGACCGAACGCGGCGCAACGAGCAGCCGCTTGAACGTGGACTTGGGGGCGTAGCCGGAGAGCTGGTTGAACAGCTTGGAGAGGTCCTCGCCGACCTGGTCGTTGCTGGTGAGCAGGCCCAGGTCTTCGTAATAGCGGGCCGTGCGGGGGTGGTAGTTGCCGGTGCCGATGTGGCAGTAGCGCCGCAACCTGTCGCCTTCCTGGCGCACCACGAGCGAGAGCTTGCAGTGGGTCTTCAGCCCCACGATGCCGTAGACCACGTGCACGCCGGCCTGCTCCAGCTTCCGCGCCCAGTCGATGTTCGCCTGCTCGTCGAATCGGGCCTTGATCTCCACCAGCGCCAGCACCTGCTTGCCGGCTTCGGCGGCATCGATCAGGGCGTCCACGATGGGGGAGTCGCCGGAGGTCCGGTAGAGGGTCTGCTTGATGGCCTGGACCTTCGGGTCCGCCGCAGCCTGTTCCAGGAAGGCCTGGACGGACGTGGAGAAGGAGTCGTACGGGTGGTGCAGCAGGATGTCGCGGCGGCGCATCGCGGCGAACACATTGGCCGCTTTCGACGTCTCGCTCTCGTTGAGGTACCGGCTGGTGTGGGCCAGCTGCTTCGGGAAGTGCAGGTCATTGCGGTCGATGTCGGAGATGACGCTCAGGCCGCGCAGGTCCAGTGGTGCGGGCAGGGAAAAGACCTCGGACTCCTCGACACCGAGTTCGCGCACCAGCAGTTCGCGGACACTCGGGTTGATGTCCGTGGTGACCTCCAGCCGGACGGGCGGGCCGAACCGGCGGCGCAGCAGTTCCTTTTCCAGTGCCTGCAGCAGGTTCTCGGCGTCGTCCTCTTCGACCTCCAGGTCCTCGTTGCGGG
This sequence comes from Arthrobacter sp. Marseille-P9274, assembly GCF_946892675.1. Taxonomy (NCBI): domain Bacteria; kingdom Bacillati; phylum Actinomycetota; class Actinomycetes; order Micrococcales; family Micrococcaceae; genus Arthrobacter; species Arthrobacter sp. Marseille-P9274. The sequence continues at coordinate 2,436,917 of NZ_CAMPOV010000001.1, read as the reverse complement.
TGACGCGGAAGGTGTGGTGCTCCAGGACCTCCATGCCTTGGAAGAGCAGGTCCAGGTGCTGGGCGATGATGTCTTCGAGCGGGATGAAGCGCGCGGTGCGGCCCGGGATCGAGCCGGCCCGCGGGCCGTCGATGGAGATCAGGCGCGGCAGCTGGTCCGGAACCTTGACGCGGGCGAAGAGCTCCTTCTCGCTGACCGGGTTGCGCACCACCACGGCCAGGTTCAGCGACAGCCCGGAGATGTAGGGGAAGGGATGGGCCGGATCCACCGCGAGCGGGGTAAGGATCGGGAAGACTTTCTCCTTGAACATGGCGGTCAGCGAGTCGCGGTCCTGGTCCGTCAATTCGGACCAGCGCACCACGTGGATGTGCTCGTACGCCAGTTCCGGCCGGATGTGCTCGGCGAAGACGCGGGCATGGCGGCTCTGCAGCCGGTGGGCCTCGACCATGATCTGTTCCAGCTGCTCCAGCGGGCTGGTCCCGGCGGCGGAGGGCACCGCGATGCCCGTGGCGATCCGGCGCTTGAGTCCGGCCACGCGGACCATGAAGAACTCGTCCAGGTTGGAGGCGAAAATCGAAAGGAAGTTCACCCGCTCCAGCAGGAACATGTCCGGGTCCTCGGCCAGCTCCAGCACCCTGGCGTTGAAGTCCAGCCAGCTCACTTCCCGGTCGAGGAACCTGTCGTCGGGACTGAAATTGCCGTCCGGAACCAGCGACGGCGCGAATTCAGGGATGTCGATCCTGTCCTGGGTCGCGCGGGCGGGGGCCGCTTCGGACGAGCCGAGCCGGTAGGCGGCAGCCGGAGTTGCCGATTCGGTAGCCATGGGAGGTCTCCTCAGCTTCAAGGGTGGTGCGAGCGCCCCGGTCGTGGCGGGGCCGATGAGACTAGGTTATCCTTCGTTCCGGCCGGCCGAGGCCGCGGCCGGAGCGTACATCACGTCCGTGTCCCATCGCGTGAAGCCGAGCTTGCGGTAGAGCGCCACCGCCGGCGCGTTGTCGCCGTCGACGTAGAGCATGATGGCCGGCTGGCCCTTTGCGTGCAGGTGCTTGATTCCGGCGACGGTCAGCGCCTTACCCAGCCCGGTGCCCTGGGCCCGCGGCGTCACGCCGACCACGTAGACCTCGCCGATGGACGGATGCGAGCCGGTGCGCGGATGGATCTTGGTCCAGTGGAAGCCGAGCAGGGCGCCGTCGTTATTGTCCACTGCGAGCAGGAAGCCCTCGGGATCGAACCACGGCTCGGCCATCCGCGCTTCAAGGTCGGCCAGCGTCTGCCCTCCCTGCTCGGGATGGTGGGCGAAGGCGGCGGCATTGGCGGCCAGCCATGCCTCCTCATCCTGTCCCGGAACAAAGGCACGGATGGAAACGCCCTCGGGAAGCCTGGCCTCGGGCAGCTGCTGCGCGTGGGTCAGGCGCATGCGCCACAGCTCGCGCACCGGGGCGAACCCGAAGCGCCCGGCCAGCTTGGCCGCGCCCTCGTGGTCCCCGTGCGACCAGGCGCGCAGGGCGGGCAGTTCGGCGTGCTCCTGCAGTTTGGCCGCGAGGCCGGTGCCCACGCCCTGGTTGCGGTATTCCGGGTGCACCACCAGTTCCAGGACGCCCGCGTCTTCGCCGTGTACAGGGAAATTAACGACGGCGACGCCCGCCAGCGCCGTGGCCGAGGCCGGGTCCGACTTCTCCTCGTTGGCGTAGGTGGCCAGCACGAGCAGCTGGTCGGAATCCGAGGCCTTGAGGTTGACCCAGGTCTGTTCGGAGAGCGGCGGGTTCCCGTCCGCCTCCTCGGCGGCGGCGGCGAGGGCGCGGACGCTGCCCAGCACCTCGGCGTCGGGAGCGCCCTTGAAAATCTGTACCGGCCAGTCGGACGAAGACAGTGCGTTCATGACCACAGCCTAGCGCGGGCGGGTGGAACGGACGGGGTTCAGACCGACTGTTCGGCGCCGGTTTCCGTGGCCTCGCCGGAGCGCGCCAGCGTGAAGCGGTAGCCGACGTTGCGGACGGTGCCGATCAGGCCCTCGTTGTCCGCGCCCAGTTTGGCGCGCAGCCGTCGCACGTGGACGTCCACGGTGCGCGTGCCGCCGTAGTAGTCGTAGCCCCAGACCTCGTGCAGCAGCTGGTCACGCGTGAAGACGCGCCCCGGGTGCTGCGCCAGGTATTTGAGCAGCTCGAACTCCTTGTAGGTCAGGTTCAGCGGCTGGCCGCCCACGCGGGCCGTGTAGCTGGCCTCGTCGATCACGATGCCGGCGGCGCGGATCTCCGTGCTGGTTTCCTCGTCGGCGTGGTTGGCGCGGGCGACGACGAGCCGCAGGCGCGCCTCCACCTCGGCCGGGCCGGCGCTGTCCAGGACAACGTCGTCGGCCAGCCAGTTGGCGGACACGGCGGCCATCCCGCCTTCGGTGAGGACCAGCATCAGCGGGGCTCCCAGACCGGTGGCCTTGAGCAGCTGGGTCAGGCTCCGGGCACCGACCAGGTCCTTGCGGGCGTCCACCAGGACGACGTCGGCCGGGTCCGCCTCAAGCAGGGCGGTGGGCTCGGCCGCAAGGATGCGGACCTTGTGGTTGAGCAGCTCCAGGGCGGGGAGCACCTCAATCGAGGAGCCCGGGCTGTTGGTCAGGAGCAGAATGTGCGGCATGTTTCCTCCCCGAAGGCTGATTCGGCGCACATCGACGGGCGAATCATCCGGCGGGCAGGGTGTAGCAGGGTGCGGATGATTGGGCACAAGTATAGCGCCGAGGGGCCGGGCCTGTGAGTGTTGTCGCACTCATTCCCGTAATGAGGCAGGATGGCCGGGTGAGAACGTGGATCGTCGCGGTCGTTGCAGCCGTGCTGTTAAGTGCCGTGATCGGCGCAAGCTACTGGTCGCCCGCGGCGGTAGTCGCCGTCGCCTGCGCGGGCGCGCTGATGGTCGGCCTCGGCTGGCCGCAGCTGCTCGGCATCCCGGCGCGCAAGACGCTCTCGACCGTGATCTCGCTGGCCGGCATCGGTGCTGTCCTGCTGGCCTCGGTGGCCCCCACGGGGATGGCGCTGGCCTGGACGGTCGTCGTCGTTGCCTTGGGAGTGATGGCCGTGTTCATGGTGCAGCTGGTCCGCGGGACCGGCCAGCCGCACCGCCTCGAATCGACCTTCGGGGCCAGCACCGGCCTGGTGCTCGCGGTCCTCGGTGCCGGCTGGGTGGCTGCGGACCGGCTCTCCGACAATGAGGCCGACACCGGCATGATGTTGGTCACCGGGATCAGCATGCTAATGACGATAGCGGTCTGTGTGCTGCCGTGGCCGGACCGCCTGGTGGCGCCGCTGGGCGTGCTGCTCGCGGTGTTGACCGGCATGCTCGGCGCGGCCGTCACTTCGGACGTTCCGCTGCTGCCCGCCGCCGTCGTGGGAGCCGTCGTCGGCATTGTCGTTGTCTGCTTCCGGCGCCTGGTACTGGCGGAGGGCGGCCCCGAACAGCTGCCGGCTGCGCTCGCCGTCGGGTCCGCCCCGGTGATGGCGTCGGGCGGCCTCGTCTACTTCCTCGAAAAGATGCTGCTGGTCTGACGGACCCGGTTCGGCGCGCCGTCCGACGGGGCGTAATGCGTCAGCACCGCCCCGACCCGCCGGTTAGTATGGAGCTATGTCGCATCTTGCTCTTGAGATTTTCTTCCTAACCCTGCTTGTTGTTGCCGGTTTGTCCATGGCCTGGTTCGCCGGGCTGGTCGTATGGCGCCTGTTCAAGGGCCAGAAGTAAGGACTGATTTTCGGCCATGCCGATGGAACTACCCACCGACCTGACACCCGAGCTGGTGCCGCTGTCCTGGCTGCTGGGCACCTGGGAGGGCGCCGGCCGGCTTGGAGAAGGTGACGCGGATTCGGAGTACTTCTTCCAGTCCGTCACCTTCCGGCAGCACGGCCTGCCCTTCCTGCAGTACGACGCCGAGAGCTGGCTCACCGACGAGGACGGCACCAGGCTGCGGCCGCTGTCCGTCGAGTCCGGCTTCTGGGCGCTGGACCGCAAGCTCAATGACGCCGACGTCGGGCCCGGGCTGATCCCGGCGGAGATCGTTCCGGCGCTGAAGTCCGCGGACGAGGTCGAGGAACTGCGCAACGAAGCCGGCGGGTTCGACATCACCGCGACCATCGTGCACCCCGGCGGGATCTGCGAGCTGTACTACGGCCAGATCAAGGGGCCCCAGATCCAGCTCGCCACGGACATGGTGATGCGGGGTTCGCAGTCCAAGGAGTACAACGCCGCCACCCGGATCTTCGGCCTGGTTGAAGGGGACCTGTTCTGGCGCTGGGACGTTTCCTCGAGCCAGGGCAAGGAGCTGAAGGCGCACGCGTCGGCCATCCTGAAGAAGCTCGCCTGAGCCAAGGCGGGAATGCACCCTAGCCCGAGGACGTTGACCAAGGATATGAGCTACCGAAGCCCCCTGCTGTCACGCCCCGGAGCCGTCGAAGCCTCCGAACCGGATGCCGGCGTCGCCGCCCATTTCGGCGACCCGATGCGCGAACAGAGGCTGCTGGCCCGCGGCGCGGCGGTCGTGGATCTGTCCCACCGCGGCGTCGTGACGGTAGCCGGAGAAGACCGGCTGAGCTGGCTGAACACCCTCTCCTCGCAGCTGCTGCTGGACCTGAAACCCGGCGAGTCCCGGGAGACCCTGCTGCTGACCGTACAGGGCCGGATAGAGTACGACGTCAGCATCATTGACGACGGCGGCACGAGCTGGCTGATCGTGGAGTCCTTCGAAGCCGAAAGCCTTGCCGCGTGGCTCGCGAGCATGAAGTTCATGCTGCGCGTGGACGTGGCCGACGTAACGCGGGACTGGGCCGTGGTCGGTGCCGCCGCTCCGCAGGCCGGCTTCGAGGAGCGCCTCGCCTGGCAGGACCCTTGGCCCGAGATCGGCGCCGGCGGCTACGCCTACACCGGCATCGAGGAACCCAGTCACCCCGGCCGGGAGCGCACCTGGTTCGAGTACCTGGTTCCCGCGGACGAGCTGGAAGCGGCCGTGGCCGGACGGGACCTGGCCGGCGTCTGGGCGGCGGAGGCCCTCCGCGTCGCCGCGTGGCGGCCCCGGTTCGGCTTCGAGACCGACGACAAGACCATCCCGCACGAACTGGACCTGCTGCGCACCGCCGTGCACCTCGCCAAGGGCTGCTACAAGGGGCAGGAAACCATTGCCCGGGTGCACAACCTCGGCCACCCGCCGCGCCGCCTCGTCTTCCTCCAGCTGGACGGCTCCCAGCACACTTTGCCCGCGCGCGGCAGCGAAGTGCGGCTCGGCGAACGTGCCGTCGGCCGGGTGACGTCCGCCGTCCAGCACTATGAAATGGGCCCGGTGGCCCTCGCCGTGATCAAGCGCTCGGTGGACCCGTCGGCGGCGCTCCTGGTGGTCGACGGCGAGGAGACCTACGACGCCGCCCAGGAAGCCATCGTGGCCCCGGACGCCGGCCAGGTCGTCGGCCGTCCCACCGGCCTGCTGCGCGGGCCCCGCTAACTGCGCAGGCGGACCGAGGAACCCGCGGAGAAGGGCGCGTCGGCGCCATCGCCCCGGACAATGGTCCGGACCGCGGCCGCGGTTAGGGGGTGCCGGCTTTCAAATAGACCGACGTCTGGGTCCCTGCTTCGACGAATCCCAAAGAGAGCGCAGTCGCCCTGGACGCCGCGTTGGACTCATGGGCGCGCCACTGCGGAATCAGTCCGGCGGTGAGCGCCTCATGCCCGGCGATGGCGGCAACCAGCGAGCCGATGCCGCGCTGCCGGAACTTCGGCAGCGTCAGGGCGGAGATATGTCCCAGGATCTGCTGCCATTCCTGGAAGCCCGCGCCTGCCACCGGATCCGCGCCGTCCATCAGCACGAATGACTTGTCCATGCCGCTCAGACCGACCTCGTTGACGTCGTCCGGCGGGCACAAAGCCTCCAGCCGAAGCGCGTCGTCAGTGAAGGTGGACACCGTGATTTCTTCGTCCGGCTGCACGAGCGGGAGGTCGTCGGCGAAGTACAGCTGCGCCTTGCCGGCGCCGTTTCCGCCGTAGCCGCCGCTGAGCTGCAGCAGCGTGCGATGCTCCGCCAGCTCGCTGTCGGAGTAGGCGGCCGCCGCCTCCAGTGCCCACTCGGGTCCCACCAGGGCGGACCGGCCGAACAGGCGCACAAAGGTGAGCTTCCCGGCGTCGTTATTAATGCGGGTCAGCCGCCCGACGTCCCCGGCAAAAGCGGTGTCCCCGAAGCCCAGCAGCCGTGCCCAGGCCAGCAGCACAATGTCGCATGTGCCTGAGTCCAATTTCATGCTGACAGCCTACGCGCAGCTGAAGCTCAGCCGAAGAGGACAGCCGCCTCGTCGTAGCGATGCTGCGGAACAAATTTCAGATTCCCCACAGCTTCCTGGAAACCGACGTTGAGGACTTCGGTTCCGCGCAGCGCCACCATGGTGCCCCAGCGCTTGTCCGACACGGAATCGACGGCGGCCATGCCCAGCCTCGTCGCGAGGACCCTGTCGTACGCGGAAGGCACGCCGCCGCGCTGGATGTGGCCGAGCGTGGTGGCGCGGGTTTCCAGCCCGGTCATCCGCTCCAGCTCCGGGGCCAGGTGCTCGCCGATGCCGCCCAGCCGCGGCCGGCCGAAAGCGTCCACACCGCGTTCGGCCCACGGTTTGTCCTCGTCTTCCGGGACCCAACCCTCGGCCACGACCACCAGCGGTGCGCGGCCGCGCTCGTAGGCCTCCATCACCCAGGCGGCCACCTGCTCCATGGAGACCTTCTGTTCCGGGATCAGGATGGCGTGGGCGCCGGCCGCCATGCCGGCATGCAGGGCGATCCAGCCGACATGCCGGCCCATCACCTCGGCGATCATGCAGCGGTGGTGGGCCTCGCCCGTCGTGCGCAGGCGATCGATCGCCTCCGTCGCGATCTGGACGGCTGTATCGAAACCGAAGGAATAGTCCGTGGCATCGAGGTCGTTGTCGATCGTCTTGGGGACGCCGACAATGTTCAGGCCTGCGTTCGTCAGCTCCCTGGCGCCGGCGAGGGTGCCTTCGCCGCCGATCGCGATCACGGCGTCCACGCCCAGCCGTTCGAGCGTCGCGGCGATGTTCTCCGGGCCGCCGTTCGGTCCGTCATACGGGTTGGTGCGCGAGGTGCCGAGGATGGTGCCGCCCTGCTTGGAGATGCCGCGGACCTTGTGCCGCGGCAGGTCGATGCATTCGCCGTCCACCACGCCGCGCCACCCGTCGAGGAAGCCGACGAATTCGTGGTCGTAGGTCTTGATGCCCTTGAGCACGGCACCGCGGATCACCGCGTTCAGGCCGGGGCAATCGCCGCCGCTGGTCATGATGCCGATCTTCACTTCGAACCCACCTTCTTCGCGCCTGCTCGTAAGTCCGGAGCGCGCCGTCGGGCCCCAGTCGATTCTAGACAGACCCTGAGGCCGATCACATCCCTGGCGGGAAAGAGCGGGACCCCCGCAGGATTCTGCGGGGGTCCCTGGAGGGTCGGTGCTGTGCTGCTCAGCGGCCCAGCCTCTTGTTGGCCAGCAGCCGCTCCAGCGCAATGCTGTCGTCGTAGTTGGGCAGGAGCAGCCACACCACCAGGTAGCCGGCGACGCCGATTCCCGGCACCAGGAAGAGCAGGAGCGTCGCGATCCGGACCAGGGTCGGGTCCCAGCCGAACTTGGCGGCGATGCCCCCGCAGACTCCGCCCAGCCAGCGGTTGGGGCCGCGGCGCAGCGGGATGGCTCGGAGGAAGCGGTAGAAGGAGTCCATGGAAGCAGGTTCTTTCGTCTCGAGGGCTGGGATGTGGGGTCGGACCGCCGCCGGCTGGCGTTACGGCGTGTCCCGGTCGGAGGAACGGTAAGGGTCGGCGGCCTTGTCCCGGGTGCGCAGCACGCCCCAGATGCCGCCGGCCACGAGGGCCAGGCCGGAGCCGATCAGCAGCACGATCAGCACCTGGCCGAAATCGAAGCTGAGGCCAAAGATGACGCTGAGCAGCACCAGCAGGCTGACCGCCACCGCGACCAGGCCCCACACAATGGTGCCGGTGCTCGGGCCGGTGATGATCCCGCCGTCGTTAGTGGTTTGCGAACTCATGACGAGCTACCCCTTTCCGGCGCTTCGACAATCTCCACATTGCTGGCTGCGCCCCTGATCTGCAAGATGACGTCGGGCGAGGAGCCGTCGTCGTTGATGGTGAACGTTGCCGGCTGCCACAATCCCGACCGGCGCTGGGTACCGGCCGCCCCCGGGTATTCAATGTTGCCCATGGCCAGCGAGGACTGGACCTCCACCTGTTTGGTGGCCGGCAGGACGATCTCGACGTTGGACGCCACCGTGTTGACCGGCACCACCGTGGGCCCGCCGAAACTGCCGGCGCCGAGGTCGCTCAGGTCGACCCTGCCCTGGCTCGCCACGATGCTGTAGCCCTCGCTTGGCGCGGCGCCGGATTCGCTGGTCCAGGTGGTCTGGGTGCCGATGGAGTAGTTCGCCGTGGTCCACTGCACGCCGGCCGTGGTCACGAGGGACAGGACGATGCCGACTGCGGCGAGGAAACCGAGGATGCCCGAGGTGCGGCCCCGCGCCCCGAGGACCACGATGCCGGCCCCGATGCACAGCAGTGCGGCCGCCACGGCCACCGGGAGGATGGCCACGCCCGCATCGGTGCCCAGCACCAGCGGCAGGGCAAGTACGACGCCGGCAGCCACCATCGCGGTTCCGAGCGTGAGGGCCATACTCACCCCGGAGGGGCCGCGGCGCCGGGGCCGGGTCCGAGCCGAGGCTGCTGGCCGAACCGGCGGGGCTGCCCGGTACCGGGCCGAGACTGCTGGTAGGCCCGGTCGGCGCGGCCGTCCCGGGATATCCGGCAGACGGATAGCCCGTGCTCCCTGCCGCCTGAGGGCTGTTCCGGTTGCGCGTGGCCAGCCAGTAGATGAAATAGCCGAGCGCGCCGAGCCACACCACGGCCCACAGGTAGGCGCTGAATTCCCAGTCGCCGTCGCGGAAGAAGCCGAACGGGCGGTCGAACAGGCCCAGGATCGTCGCAATCAGCGCGCCCGTCATGCCCGCCGTCCAGTGGCCGCGGCCGGCCTCCTCGGCGTGGATGCGTCCGTCGGCCTCCGGAAGCAGGGCCCAGGCAAGGCCGTAGAGGAGGACGCCGAAGCCGCCGAACAGTGCGACCAGGATGAAGAGTCCGCGGACCAGCACGGGGTCCAGCCCGGTGCGGTGTCCGACGCCGGAGGCGACGCCGCCGATCCAGCGGTCCGCGCCGCGCGGCATGCCCAGGCTGCGGAACCAGTTGAAGAAGCTGTTGCTGTCCGGCTGCGGGATGCTGCCGGGCATCGGCGGAACGCTGCCGGTCACGGGGCCACTGCTGCCTGGGGGCAGGTCGCCGCTCGAGGAGGTCCCGCCGTCGTTATGGTCAGTGGGCTGTTGCCGCTCTTCCGGAACGTCCCGGCCGGGCGCGTCCCCGGGACGTTCCGGACCGGTGGGGTCAGAGGGATTGGAAGTCATACCCCGATCATTCCAACGGGGCGGTGCGGATTCTATGGGGGGCTACCCTGAACCGTCCCCGACCTGCCCCGAAGTCTCCCTGACTACGGTCCCTTTCGGTTGCCTGGCCGTGTTTGGATTAAGCCATGCGCGCACCCCTCGTCCGTTCCAATGACCGGCTCATTGCCGGCGTCTGCGCCGGGCTGGCGGACCATCTGGGAGCGCCCGTGCAGCTGGTGCGGGCAGCCATGGTCCTGCTGGCCGTCGGCGGGGGAGCGGGCCTGCTCCTGTACGCGTGGCTGTGGCTGCTGGTGCCGACGGCGGACGAGGCAGTCCGCAATGAGGCCCAGGCCTTCAACCCCCGCAACATCGCCGGCAATTTCGCCCGCAGTTTCGGCGCTCGGCCGGACACCCCGGGCGCTCCGGCGGCCGGGACCGGCGCGGCAGCCGGAGCTGGAGCGGGCGCGGCGCCCTCGAACGGCGGACGGGCTGCCTGGCTGATGCGCCGCGGGGGCTGGGAGATCGTGCTCGGCGCGGGCCTGGTGCTGGCTGGCGCCGCGATCGTGGCCCAGATGGCCGGCTTCAACGTGCCATGGGGAACCTGGCTACCGCTGGCTGCGATTGCGGGCGGCGCCGTGATCGCCTGGATGCAGCTGGACAACACGCGCCGCGCCGGAATCATGGACCGGGCCGGTGCCAGCGGTGCCCAAGGCGCGGTGCGGCTGGGAATCGGCCTGGCGTTGGTCATCGCCGGGATTTTCGCCATGGTCTCAGGCTCGATCAGCTGGGACCTGATGTGGCCGGCCATGTTCGCCTCCCTCGCCGTGCTGGCCGGCGTGGGGCTCGTCCTGGCGCCCTGGGGCTTGAAGTACTGGAAGGACCTGGAGACCGAACGGTCCGGCCGCATCCGGGAAACGGAGCGGGCGGAGATCGCGGCCCACTTGCACGATTCGGTGCTGCAGACGCTGGCCCTGATCCAGAACCGCGCGTCCTCGGAACAGGACGTCACCAGGCTGGCCCGCGCCCAAGAGCGTGAACTGCGCGAGTGGCTGTACCGGGACAAGCGGCAGGAACAGGGCGACCTCGTGGACCGCATCAAGTCGGTGGCCGCCGAGATCGAGGACGCCTACGGCCAGCCCGTGGACGTCGTCGCGGTCGGTGACACCGCGATGACGGACCGCCACGAGGCCCTGGTCCACGCCACCCGCGAGGCGGTGCAGAACGCCGCCAAGCACGCGGGCGGCAACATTTCGGTCTACCTGGAGTGCCGTCCTGGCAGCGCCGAGGTGTTCGTCCGCGACCGTGGTCCGGGATTCGACCTGGCCAACGTACCGGCGGACCGGCTGGGCGTGCGGGAGTCCCTGATCAACCGGATGGAACGGCACGGCGGCGACGCTCGCATCCGCAACACCGGCAATGGCACCGAGGTGCAGCTGAGCCTGAAGTATCCCGAGGAAGGAACCGCATCATGACCCCATCAATCCGCACGGTGGTCGTCGACGACCACGCCATTTTCAGGTCTGGCCTCAAGTCGGATCTGGACGCGCGGATCGAGGTGGTCGGCGAGGCGGCGACCGTGGAGCAAGCCATCGAGGTGATCCACGCGCTCACGCCGGATGTCGTTCTGCTGGACGTGCACCTGCCCGGGGGACGCGGCGGTGGCGGTGCGGAAGTCGTGGCGGGCTGCGCGGCGCTGCTGGGGCAGACCAGGTTCCTCGCGTTGAGCGTCTCCGATTCCGCGGAGGACGTGGTGACCGTCATCCGGGCCGGCGCCCGGGGCTATGTCACCAAGGCCATTTCCGGGGCGGAGATTTCCGACGCCGTGGCCCGGGTGGCCGGGGGAGACGCCGCGTTTTCGCCGCGACTGGCAGGGTTCGTGCTGGACGCTTTCGGGACCGCGGCCGTCGCCTCGGTGGACGATGAGCTGGACAAGCTGTCGGCCCGCGAGCTGGAAGTCATGCGGCTGATCGCCCGCGGCTACAGCTACAAGGAAGTGGCCAAGGAGCTGTTCATTTCCATCAAGACGGTGGAAACCCACGTCTCGGCCGTGCTGCGCAAGCTCCAGCTCTCCTCGCGGCACGAGCTGACCCGGTGGGCGGTGGACCGCCGCATCCTCTAGTTTCCCGACCCGCGCGCCGGAATTAAGCTGGAGCATGGCATCCATGCCCCCGTGGACGGAGCAGTCGCCGCGACGGGAACATCCGGAACACCGCAGGACCTCTTGCATCGTTGCCGGCGGAGGGCCCGCCGGAATCATGCTGGGCTTGCTGCTCGCGCGCGCCGGGGTGGATGTCACCGTGCTGGAGAAGCACGCGGACTTTCTCCGGGATTTCCGCGGGGACACGGTCCATGCCTCCACCATCCGGCTTCTGGACGAACTCGGCTTGGGCGAGGACTTCCGCCGGCTGCCGCAGAGCCGGCTCGATAATTTCCAGCTGCCGCTGCCGGACGGCAGCCGGCTGCCATTGGGTGACTTCGGGCGGCTGCGGGCCCCCTACAACTATGTAGCGATGCTGCCGCAGTGGGATTTCCTGAATTTCCTCGCCGAGGCCGCCGCCCGCGAACCAACGTTCCGGCTGCAGATGAATTCAGAGGTCATCGCCCTGCTCTACGAAGATGGCCGGGTCACCGGGGTGCGCTACCGTAACCGCGACGCCGGCACCGGCCGATCGCGGCCTGCTGAGAGTGCGGTACCCGATTCGGAACTGCGCGCAGAGCTGGTTGTTGCGTGCGACGGCAGACATTCGACCTTGCGGAGGCTCGCCGGACTCATACCGAGGGAGTATTCCGTGCCTTTCGATGTCTGGTGGTTCCGGCTTCCCCGGCATGCGGATGAGCTCGGAGGGATTGCCAGCATTGTGCCGTCCTTCGGGCCCGACGAAGCGATGGTGGCGCTCTTCCGGCAGGACTACTTCCAGATCGGTTACCTGACGCACAAGGGCCAGGACGCCCGGCTGAGGGCCGAGGGCGTGGAGCGCTTCCGCGAGCGGGTGCGCAGGCTGCGGCCGGACTTCGCGGATCGGCTGGGCACGATCGAATCCTTTGACGACGTGCAAATGCTCGACGTTCGGCTGAACAGGTTGCGCCGCTGGTACCGGGCGGGGCTGCTCTGCAGCGGCGATGCGGCACACGCTATGTCGCCGGCTGGCGGAGTCGGTATCAATCTGGCCATCCAGGATGCCGTCGCGGCCGCAAGCCTCCTGGCCGCGCCTTTGCGGCGCGGCCAGGTGAGAAGACGGGACCTCGCCAGCGTGCAGAGACGGCGGCAACCGCCTACCCTGCTGGTCCAAGCGGCGCAGCGCCGGCTGCACAAAATCCTCTTTTCGGGGACGTCCGCCGGCCGCCCCGCCGGAGTGCCGCGGCTGCTGGTCTTCGCCGCCCGGCATCTGCCGCGGCTGCGCGCGCTACCCGCGCGCATGATCGCCTTCGGGCCGTTGCCGGAGCACGCGCCGCCGTTCGCCCGGCGCTGAGAGCCCTACTTGGCAGTGCCGAGGAACTCCTGGAGCCGGCCGACGCCGGTGGCCAGGTCCTCGTCGCCGAGGGCGTAGGACAGGCGGACATACCCGGAGGGACCGAAGGCCTCACCCGGGACCACGGCCACCTCGACCTTGTCCAGGATGAGCGACGCCAGCTCGGCCGATGTCGCCGGACGTACGCCGCCGATCTCCTTGCCGAGGAGCCCGCGGACGTCCGCGTAGGCGTAGAACGCGCCCTTGGGCGTCGGACATTCCACACCCTCGATCTCGTTGAGCGCCGTGACCATTGCCTTGCGCCGGCGGTCGAAGGCGACCTTCATCTCGTCGACGGCGGTCAGCGGCCCGGAAACCGCGGCCAGGGCTGCCATCTGGGACACGTTGGCGACGTTGGACGTGGCGTGGGACTGCATGTTCGTCGCCGCTTTGATGACGTCCTTGGGCCCGATCATCCATCCGACACGCCAGCCTGTCATCGCGTATGTCTTGGCCACACCGTTGAGGATGACGACCTTGTCGCCCAGTTCAGGTGCCGCAGTGGCGATGGAGGTGAAGGGCATGCCGTCATAGGTCAGGTGCTCGTAGATCTCGTCCGTGACGACCCAGAGGTCCTTGGACGCGGCCCACTTTCCGATTTCGGCGACCTGTTCCGGCGAGTACACGGCGCCGGTGGGGTTCGACGGCGAGACGAACAGCAGGATCTTGGTCCGCTCGGTCAGGGCTGCTTCCAGCTGGTCCACGGTAACGAGGTAACCCTGTTCCGGGCCCGCAAAAACCTCGACGGGGACGCCGCCGGCGAGCCGGATGGCCTCCGGATACGTGGTCCAGTACGGGGTCGGCACGAGGACCTCATCGCCCGGGTCAAGCAGGGTGGCGAAGGATTCGTAGACGGCCTGTTTGCCGCCGTTGGTCACGAGCACCTGGGCGGGTTCCACCTCGTATCCGGAGTCGCGCTTGGTCTTCTCCGCGATGGCCTGCTTCAGCTCGGGAAGCCCGCTGGCGGGGGAGTAGCGGTGGAACTTCGGCTGGCGGGCAGCAGCGATCGCTGCTTCCACGATGTAGTCCGGGGTGGGAAAGTCGGGCTCGCCGGCGCCGAACCCAATGACCGGGCGGCCGGCTGCCTTCAACGCTTTGGCCTTGGCATCGACAGCCAGGGTGGCGGATTCGGCAATGGCGGCGATGCGCTGTGAGATGCGCGCGGTGGCAGGCATGGATTTCCCGTCTGATTAAGCGTCAAAACTGTTCCCGGCCAGTCTAAAGCTTTGCCGCTGCGCCTGTCCCGCGTGACCGGAAGCGGCAAGAGGTTCCGTGTGCGGCAGCTGCGGTCGAGGACGCCGGTTCGGTGCTGGGCCGGAAATGTTGCATAATAGAGAGTCCCCCTTCGAAGGGAGGGCGAGGTCGGTTCGACGAAAGGGCTTCCCTGACGTACACTTGATCTCCGGTGTTGAAGAACGCCATGATGTGCCGTGCCTGTGAAGGTTTCGGCGCTCGTGGATCAACCCAAAGGGTAGTGGCGCAATTGGTAGCGCAGCGGTCTCCAAAACCGCAGGTTGCAGGTTCGAGTCCTGTCTGCCCTGCGCATTACCGTCTCGGCGGGAAGCAGCAGTTCAAGCAATACATGGCGTGACGCCAGCGGTGCTGCCGGTCGCGGACCGGCTCACCGGCTACCGGACTAGATGAGTGAGGCACAGGTTGACCGAAACGGCTGCCGGAAGCTCGAGACGCCCGTCGGGCAAGAGCCCCGAGAAGCGTGGATTCTTCGGCAAGATCATCCTCTTCATCCGCCAGGTCATCGCGGAGTTGAAGAAGGTCGTTACGCCGACCCGCAAGGAACTGCTCAACTACACGCTCGTGGTGATCGCCTTCGTCGTCATCATGATGCTGATCGTGACAGTCTTGGATCTCGTCTTCGGTCAGGGTGCGCTGTTCATCTTCGGTGACGGAGCGCCCGAACAGTAGCGTCCTTGCTCAGGATTCTGCCGTTCGTACCGGAAACGGCGGGCAACGCGCGGGCCTGGCAGGCAGGCAGAGCGAACCAACCAGAGCTGAAGAAGAAAGCAGGAAGCTAAGTGTCCGAGCAGGAACTCGAGTCGCAGAACACCGAGGAAACCGCTGATCTGGAGACACCGGATCAGGCCACCGTGACCGGCGCCGATGAGGCGCCGGCTTTCGACGTTGCCGAGGACCTTGCCGACGCCGACGAAGCCAGCGAGGGCGAGGAGCCTGACGCTGAGGAGGCCGGCGAGGACGCCGAAGCCGCCGCAGAGGAAACCGGCGAGGGCGAGGAGCCTGCCGCCGAGGAAGCCGAAGCCGAACCGGAAGAAGATCCGGTCGAAGCCTTCCGAGCCAAGCTCCGCCGGCAGCCCGGCGACTGGTACGTCATCCACTCTTACGCCGGCTACGAAAACCGTGTGAAGGTCAACCTGGAGACCCGTATCCAGACCCTGAACATGGAGGACTACATCTTCGAGATCCAGGTCCCCATGGAAGAGGTCGTGGAGATCAAGAACACCACGCGGAAGATCGTCAACCGCGTGCGCATCCCCGGCTATGTCCTCGTCCGCATGGACCTGACCGACGCCTCCTGGGGCGCCGTCCGCCACACCCCCGGCGTGACCGGCTTCGTCGGCAACGCCCACAACCCGGTGCCGCTGAGCCTGAACGAAGTGTTCTCCATGCTCGAGCACACCGTGACCGCGGCCAAGCCGGAAGCCGGCAAGCCGGCAAAGGCGGCCCAGGCCGCCGCGCCGATCGCCGTGGACTTCGAGGTCGGCGAGTCGGTCACCGTCAACGACGGCCCGTTCGAGACCCTCCCGGCCACGATCTCCGAGATCAAGCCGGAGTCCCAGCAGCTGGTGGTGCTGGTGACCATCTTCGAGCGCGAAACCCCGGTGACGCTCTCGTTCAACCAGGTCACCAAGATCCACTAACCCCAAGAACTTCGCGCAGGCCGGCCCGCTTTACCCGTCCTGCGCGGCCGGCCACCTCGCCAGGGTGGCCAACCACCGCCGGCACGCTCCTGTGCCTCCGGTACGCAAAGAAGAGAAGGACCCGATATGGCCCCCAAGAAAAAGGTCACCGGCCTCATCAAGCTGCAGATCCAGGCAGGCGCCGCCAACCCGGCCCCGCCGATCGGTCCTGCACTTGGCCAGCACGGTGTGAACATCATGGAATTCTGCAAGGCGTACAACGCCGCCACGGAATCCCAGCGCGGCAACGTGATCCCGGTTGAAATCACGGTCTACGAAGACCGCTCTTTCACCTTCGTCACCAAGACCCCGCCGGCCGCCGAGCTGATCAAGAAGGCTGCAGGCGTGCAGAAGGGCTCGGCCACTCCGCACACCGTCAAGGTCGCGAAGCTGACCCAGGCCCAGGTCGAGGAAATCGCTTCCTCGAAGATGGAAGACCTGAACGCCAACGATATCCAGGCCGCGGCCAAGATCATCGCCGGCACCGCCCGCTCGATGGGCATCACCGTAGAGGGCTAAGTCCCAAGCGGTAACAAGACAATACAAAGAACGACGGCGGAATCCTCCGCATGACCCGCGGGTCGCCGTCGTTGTGGCAGGGCCGGGCGCGGTCCGCAGACCACAACTGCATAAGGAGAAAAAGCAGATGGCAAAGCGCAGCAAAGCATATGAGGCAGCTGTAGCCAAGATCGAGGCGGGCAAGCAGTACGCTCCGTTCGAAGCGATCACCCTGGCGAAGGAATCCAACCCTTCCAAGTTCGATGCCACCGTTGAGGTTGCATTCCGCCTGAGCGTGGACCCCCGCAAGGCCGACCAGATGGTCCGCGGTACCGTCAACCTGCCGCACGGCACCGGTAAGACCGCCCGCGTGCTGGTCTTCGCCACCGGCGAAAAGGCTGAGGCCGCGATTGCCGCCGGCGCCGACTTCGTTGGCTCCGATGACCTGATCGAGCGGATCCAGGGCGGCTGGACCGACTTCGACGCCGCCGTTGCCAGCCCGGATCTGATGGGCAAGGTCGGCCGGCTGGGCAAGGTGCTCGGCCCGCGTAACCTGATGCCGAACCCGAAGACCGGCACGGTCACCCCGGACGTGGCGAAGGCTGTCAATGACATCAAGGGTGGCAAGATCGACTTCCGCGTCGACAAGCACGCCAACCTCCACTTCATCATCGGCAAGGTGTCCTTTGACGCCACCAAGCTGGCCGAGAACTACGCCGCCGCGCTGGAGGAGGTGCTCCGCCTGAAGCCGTCCGCTTCCAAGGGCCGGTACATCTCCAAGGCCACGGTGTCCACCACCTTCGGTCCGGGCATCTCCGTCGACCCGAACGTGACCAAGGTCCTCACCGAGGCATAAGGCACTACTGCTCAACGAGGCACCCGCAGCCATCCTGAAGTGCTCCCCGGAAGTTGGACTGAGAAATTCAGTTCCGACATCCGGGGAGCACTTTTATGTATGCACGTAGTTCGTTGTCGGTTGTGCAGCGGGAGGCCGCTGTAGCGTGGTTCGAGAAGGGCATCGCAGATACGGCGACCGCAACCATACTGGGCGTGGCCCGCTGGCCGGTTAGGCACCTTTATCGGCGGTGGAGGATCCATGGTCGAGGAGCGCTCGTGGGCAAACCGACAAAAAAGGCGTACTCGTTCGAGTTTAAGCTCGCCTTGGTAGAGAAGTTCCTGGCCGGTGAGAGCGCTTCGGACCTCGCGGCTGAGGCGGACCTGTCCTCACCTCGTCTGCTCGAGACATGGGTACGGGTATATCACCGCCAGGGCGCGGACGCCCTGCGTCCGAAGCCTAAAGGCAGACCGAGGAAGCCCGGCGCTCCACCGCCGGCGGAGCCATCTGAACTGGAGCGGCTGCGCCGGGAGAATGAACGGCTGCGGGCGGAAGTGGCCTACCTGGGAAAATTGCGGGCCTTGAGGGCACCAAAACAACGGTGAAGGTTCAGGCCATCATCGCCCTCAAGGCCGACTTTTCGCTGCCGGTTCTGCTGCAGGTCGCCGGCTTGGCCCGTTCGACGTTCTTCTACCACCAGGCCCGACTCAGGGCTCCCGACCCGAAGGAAGCAGTCAAGAGCGCTGCCACGACCATCTTCACAAAGAACCACGGCAGATACGGGCACCGCCGCATCCACACTGAACTGACCCGGCAAGGGTGGACGGTCGCGAAGAAGACCGTGCTGAAGCTCATGCGTTCCCTGCAGCTCGTCTGCAAGGTCCGGCAAAGGAAACGCTACAACTCCTACCAAGGCGAACAGGGCAAAACTGCCCCCAATCTGCTGAACCGGGACTTCGATGCCGATGCCCCGAACCAGAAGTGGGTAACGGATGTGACCGAGTTCAGAGTCGACGGTCGAAAACTCTACCTCTCACCCGTCATGGACCTTTTCGACCGGCAGATCCTCTCCTACACCGTCGGCCTGTCCCCGAACCTGGCGCTCACCAACACCTCACTGCGTATGGCGCTGGCAACGCTCGAGTATGGGCAGAAACCGATCGTGCACTCAGACCAGGGATTCCAATACCAGCACGCCTCATGGCGGAGACTCCTGCAGGGCGCCAACGCCATCCAATCGATGTCCCGCAAGGGCAACTGCTACGACAACGCAGTGATGGAAAACTTCTTCGGACACCTCAAGGAAGAGCTCTTCCACCATGTCCGATTCCTCAGCACCGGCGCACTCACATCAGCCATCCACGAATACATCCGCTGGTACAACACCGAAAGGATCTCCACAAAGCTCGAGGGCCTGAGCCCGGTGCAATACCGTGCTCAGGCCCTCAAGGTTTAGGCTCTTAATTACCCAGTCCAGCTTCAGGGGACCAGTTCATCCCGGCTGCGGGTGCCTTCTGCGTCTGCGCCCGACATGGGCAACCCGCTTCACGGCAAGTCCTCTGCTATCCGGCCGGTCTGCAGATGGACTCAGGCAGGCCCGCTCGACGCCGCGGGAGCGGCACGTGGAACCACGCCGCGGGGGAGGAGCGTCGAGACGATCAGTCCGCCGAGACCGATGACCGCCAGCGCTGTCATCGCGGCCGCGTAACCGCCGTGGCTGAGGCCGGCGACCAGGATGGTGCCTGCGATTGCCGTCCCGAGCGAGGATCCGAGGTTCGACACGCTGCGCGACAGCCCGGAGATCTCACCCTGCTGATCCTCGCCGAAGCTCGATTGGACGAGGTTGACTGAGGGGGTCAGCATCACGCCGATGCCGAACCCGGCAAGGAAAAGGCCTGGTGCGAACGCCCAGGGGCTGGAGGATTCGTTCACCATGGTGATCAGGACGATAATGCCGACGACCGTGATCGCGAAGCCCAGGACGATGAGGGTCCGCTGGGCACGCCGCTTGGCGAAGCGCTCGGCGCCGAATGACGACAGGAGCAGCCCGACCGTGGCCGCCGTGAAGATGACTCCGGTCTCGATCGCGTTGTAGCCGCGCACCACCTGCAGGTAGGCGGCGACTGTGAATGACAATCCCATCAGCACCAGCCATTGGAAGTTTTGCGTGGCGAGGCCGAGGTTGGACGTGCGGTTGCGGAATAGGCTCGTCGACAGCAAGGGCTCCTTCCCAGCACGTTCCTTGGCGCGAACCGAGAGGAAGAACCACAGCAGCACAAGGGCACCGGCGACGAGTAGAGAGACCATCAGCCAGACGTTGTTGTCCGCAGCAAGGATGCCCATGACGATCAGGATGAGGCCGACCGCCGACAGGACCGCACCACCTGTATCGAAGACGCTCGTCGGATCCGGCGGCAGGGGATCCTTGATGTGGCGGCTCAGCAGGATAATCACCACGATGATCAGCGCCTGGAAGACGAAGGCAGCCCGCCAGCTCAGGGCGGAGGTGATCAGGCCGCCGATCAACGGTCCCGCAGCCGCGCCGACACCTCCCATCGCGCTGATCGCCCCGAAGGCGCGTGCACGCGAGGTGAATTCGGTGAACAGCAACGTGGTGAGGATGTACACCGGCGGGATCAGCAGCGCCGTGCCGACGCCCTCGAGGATCGAGTTTCCGATGATGAGGACACCGAGGTTGGGAGAGACGGCGCTGATCAGGGCGCCGACACCATAGACGGCGAGGCCCACGATCAGGCACCGCTTCCGTCCGTAACGGTCGGTCAGCTTCCCGCCGGGGATCATCAGCGCGGCCATGACGAGCAGGAAGATAGTGATCGCCGTCTGGATGCCCTGCACGGTGGTGTCGAGGTCCTCGCTCATATCGTTGATCATGACGTTCATGTTTGAGCCGGCGAAACTGCAGATGAACTGCGCCAGGGCAAGGGGAACCAGCACCCTGCGCAAGGCGCTCGACGGCCGTTGCGACACGCTGCTACCGCTCATACGGCACCCGCCTTCCGCGGAACTGCTACGTCGCCCAGTGGGCGCTGCACCTTGAGTGTGCCTACCGCCGCGGCAGCATCACATCACCCGCCGCGAATGATTCGCCGCCGCCCGCGCGAACCCGATACTAAGGGTGCGGTCACTGCCGGACATCGGCAGGCGTCGTCAACTTGCAGGGAAAGGATCCGGATGTCTGGCTACCCGCTCATCTCAGACCACGGCCTCATCGGAGACCTCCAGACCTCGGCGCTCGTGGCCACGGATGGATCCATCGACTGGTTCTGTGCTCCACGGTTCGATTCCCCGAGCATCTTCGGGTCGCTGCTCGACCACGAGCGTGGCGGCCACCTCAGGACGCGTCCCACGGTGGAGGCTTTCGCGAGCAAGCAACTGTACTTTCCCGATACGGCGGTCCTCGTCACGCGCTTCATGAGCGAAGCCGGCGTCGGCGAAGTGATAGATTTCATGCCCGTGACCGGCGCTGTGGCGTCGGTCAGGCACCGGCTGATTCGGATGGTCCGTTGCGTCCGCGGTGAGATGGGCTTCGCTGTCGATATCGCGCCTCGTTTCGACTACGGACGCGAGGCGCATAAGACGCACCTGACCGCGGACGGCGCGGTTTTCGAGGGCCCTCATACATCGATGACCATGCATGTCGTCCGCGAGCCGGACGACGAGCGTCTTGCCCAGACACGTGTAGACGAGAACGGGGACCTGCACGCCGAGTTCAGTCTCCAGGCAGGGCAGACCCGTGGTCTTGTCCTGGAAACCGGCACGGCAGGTCCGATCCGGCAGGTACGGGTGGCCGAGGTGCTGCGGCTATTCGAAGAGACAGTGGCCTTTTGGGAGCACTGGCTGGGGCAGTCGACGTACTCGGGCCGCTGGCGCGAGTCCATTAACCGCTCGGCGATCACGCTCAAGCTGATGACCTATGCGCCCAGCGGAGGGCTCGTGGCGGCCCCCACGGCGGGGCTCCCCGAGCAGATCGGCGGGGAGCGGAACTGGGACTACCGCTACACCTGGGTGCGGGACGCCTCCTTCTCCGTGTATTCCCTGCTCGGGCTAGGGTTCACGGAGGAAGCCGCCGCCCTGGGCCGTTGGCTTAAGGACCGGGTCGAGGAGCAGTCAGCGAACGGTGGCAGCAGTCCACTGGACATCATGTACCGCGTCGACGGCTCCAGCGACCTCAGCGAGGAGGTCATCGAGCACTGGGAGGGCTACCGGGGGTCGAGCCCGGTCCGCATTGGCAACGGAGCCGCCGGGCAGTTGCAGCTCGATATTTACGGCGAAGCCATCGACAGCATCTACTTTGCCGACCAGCACGGCCTCGTCACAGGGCATCAAGGATGGCTGAAGTTGCGCGATCTGCTGGACTGGGTCAGCGCGAACTGGGACCAGCCTGAGGAGGGAATCTGGGAGACCCGGGGAGGCCGGCATGATTTCACCTATGGCCGGCTGATGAATTGGGTGGCGCTGGACCGGGGGATCCGTCTGGCGACAAGCCACGGGCGTCCGGCCCCGCTGGACCGCTGGCGTGCCGAACGGGACGCGATCTACAACCAGGTCATGGAGCGGGGATGGAGCCCGACGCGCCAGGCATTCCGGCAGCACTACGACACCGACGTCCTGGACGCCTCGCTGCTGCGGATGACCGCAGTTGGGTTCATCACCCCGACCGATCCGATGTGGACGTCCACGCTGAAGGCGATGGATGGCGAGCTGGTGAGCGACAGCTTGGTCTACCGCTACGACCCCGAGGCCTCGCCCGACGGTCTCCGCGGTTCCGAGGGCACGTTCTCCCTGTGTACTTTCGCCTACGTCGATTCGCTGGCCCGGGCCGGGCAGATCGACAAGGCACGCATCACGTTCGAGAAGATGCTGACGTACGCCAACCACCTTGGGCTGTATTCCGAGGAAATCGCGCTGACCGGCGAGCAGATCGGCAACTTCCCGCAAGCGTTCACACACCTGGCTCTCATCGACGCTGCGATTACGCTCAACCGCCGGCTCGATGCCAGGCCTTCGGCCGCGCCCAGGCAGGCTCCGACCATACCTGCCCCGCAGGCAGCAGCCCAAGAGGCGCAGGCCGCCGAAAAGGCCTGACTGGAGTTGGGTTAACTGCGCTGCAGGGCTCCGGCACCCTGCAGCCCTGCAGTCCTGCTCTGCACAATTGGCCATTTTCGGCCCCTCCCGGGCTTCCTAGTCTGGGGTGGCAACAATGGCGTGGGCCGGGGCGTCCAGCGGATCGCTGGCCTGTCCTCCCGGCTTTGAGGCGTTGCCCGGCTGCAGCGCCGATACCAGCAGCGCGGGTGCTGTCTCATCGGGGTCCCGGGTCGAGTTCCGGGCGGGCGGCCAGCTGCTCGGCACCGACTCGGCGGCGCCCTACAGCTGGAGCTGGGACACCAGCGGGCAGCCCAACGGGGCGGCCACGGTTACTGCAACGGCCGTGGACAGGGCCGGCAGGAACGCGGTCGCAGCGGCCAACGTCGTCGTCAATAATGACCAGGACGCCCTCTACTGCGGCAGCGCCTCCAATGCTGAACACAAGGCCAAGGGCAGGGCGGTCAGCTACGGCACGAACCCCTACAACCCGTACTACGCGCAACCCGTACTACGCGCAACCCGTACTACGCGGTCGGCTCCCAGGGCTACATGGGCCAGGGGGACAGCACGGTCACCCGGCTGAGGGAGACGGCGGCCGGCTAATTCATTGTTGCCTCCGGCTGCACGGGGTAGTCTGCATCGATGAAGCAGAGCTCCATCAGCATCGCCGCGCTGGCGGTTCCGGACTCGCTGGAATCCGCCGGCGCGGCGGACTTCGTTGCGTCCGCGCAGCTGGCCAACTTGGTCAATGGCCTGGCGTGGGGCAACAACGACTTCTGGGTCAGCCCGGGCACGCGTCTGGAGTCCTCGCGGCCGAGCGGCTACGCCGTGTCGCGCCTCTGGGCGGCGCAGGACGGCGGCAGGCATGTCGGACGCGCACTGCTGGAGTTTCCGCTGGCGGACAACCTGGAGAACGCCTTCGTCCACGTGATGGTGCATCCGGAATACCGGCGCCGGGGCATCGGAACCAGGCTGCTCCGGATGGCCGAGCAGGAGGCCGCCGCAGCCGGACGGCAGGTGCTGATGAGCTGGGCCAAGCAAGCAGGACTGCCCGCAGAGCAATCCGCTGCGGCCGTGCTGCCCCGCTCCGGCCCGGATGCGCTGCGGGCCCAGTTGGCGTCGGTCCGCTTCGCCTTGGCCTCCGGCTTCGTGCTGGAACAGGTCGAGAGGATTTCCGCGTTGGTGCTGCCGCCCGACGCCAAGCGGACCGAAGGGCTGCTGGCCGCGGCGCAGGAGCGGGCGGGCGCGGACTACGGCCTGGTCGCGTGGGAGGGCAGCTGCCCGGCGGAATTCGTCGACCAGTACGCCCGGCTGCGCCAGCGGATGAGCACCGACATCCCGCAGGGCCGGCTGGAATACGGGGAGGAGCGCTGGGACGCCGACCGGGTGCGCCACTACGAAGCGGAGGCCCGGGCCAAGGGCGCCCGCACGCTGGTGGCCGCGGCGCTGCACCGCCCGACCGGCGAGCTCGCGGGCCACACCCTGCTGGAGTATTACCCGGAGCAACCCGAGGTGGTCTTCCAGGACGACACGCTGGTCCTTGATGCCCACCGCGGCCACCGTCTGGGGATGCTCGTGAAGGCCGCCAACCTGCAGCGGGTCGCTGCCATCTGGCCAGAGGCCCGCCGGCTGCTGACCTGGAACGCCTCCGAGAACGGGCACATGCTGGCCATCAACCTGGAGCTCGGCTTCGTGCCGGTCGGCCACGAGGCCGCCTGGCAGAAGCGGCTGGCGGGACCCGCTGCCTGAGCGCCCCAACCGTTACCCGGCCGGTCTTCAGCGGCGGCCGATCCGGGCGTAACGTGGATTCAGCGGTACCTTCCATGTTGGGGAGCGGGTCATGGCCGGAAGGGAAATCCAAACAACCCAAAAGACGCAGTCGTTCTCGCGGCGGCAGTTCACGGCAGCGGCGGCCGTGGCGGTGCTCGGCGCCGCGGGGCTCCTGGGCGGACGGCTCTCCCGGGCCGTCACTGAGACCGGACCAAACGGCCCCCTGCAGCTGAGCCTCGCTGCCGCCGTGATCAACCGCGTCTACCGGATCACCGCCCGCGAGGCGCCGCGTGTCACTGACATGCCCAAGCACGAGTTCCGCGGCTTCTGGCTCTCCACCGTCGTGAACATCGACTGGCCATCGCGGGCCGGCCTGACCGCGGCGGCGCAGCAGACCGAACTCCGCGGCTGGCTGGACCTCGCCCGCAACCAGAACCTCAACGCGGTGATGCTTCAGGTCCGTCCGTCCGGGGACGTCTTCTGGCCCTCGACCGTCGGCGAGCCCTGGTCCCGCTACCTGACCGGCACCCAGGGCCGGAACCCGGGCTATGATCCGCTCGCCTATGCCCTCAGCCAGGCCCATGCCCGCAACCTGCACCTGCACGCTTGGTTCAATCCGTTCCGGGCCTCGATGACCGCCAGCCTGACGGATCTGGTCGCGTCCCATCCCGCGCGGAAGAACCCGAGCTGGACCTTCGCCTACGGCGGCCGGCGCTATTACAACCCGGGACTTCCCGCGGTGCGCAGCTTCATCATCAAGGTCATCGCGGAGGTCGTGTCTAAGTACGACGTCGACGGCATCCACCTCGACGATTACTTCTATCCGTATCCGGTCGCCGGGCAGACCATCGCGGACAGCGCCGCCTACAACGCCTACAAGCTGCCGGGGGAGAGCCTCGCGGACTTCCGCCGCCGCAGCGTCAACCTCTTCGTCCGGGACCTGAGCACGCGCATCTTTGCGACGAAACCGCGGATGCTCTTCGGCATCAGCCCGTTCGGCATCTGGCGGAACAGCTCCACCGACAGCCGCGGCTCGGCCACGTCCGGCTTCCAGAGCTACGACGGGATCTTCGCCGACTCGCGGAACTGGGTGAAGCAGGGCTGGCTCGACTACGTCGTTCCCCAGCTCTACTGGCACCAGGGTAATCCGGCGGCGGACTACAACACGCTGATCCAGTGGTGGTCCGCGCAGGTCGCGGGCACCAACTGCAGGCTCTACATCGGCGAGGCCGCCTACAAGGTCGGCGACCCGGCCCAGGGCGCGGACTGGCAGGATGCCCGGGAGCTGTACAACCACAGCGCCAAGTGCCGGGCGACGGCGAGGGTGGCCGGACAGGTCTACTTCTCCGCCAAGTCCGTGCGCGCCAACACGCTGGGCAGCATGACCCTGGTCAAGAACAAATTCTACCGGCGGGTCGCGATGACCCCGGTCATGTCGCACCTCGGTGCCCAGCGTCCCTACGCCCCCGTGATCAGCAGCGCGAAGTGGAATGGATCCGGCGTCGAACTGATCTGGCGCGGAGCCACTACCGGTACTCTGCCGCGGCACTACGCCGTCTACCGCTGGGAAGCCGGCGCCAGCTCCAGCGCCTACATCCCCTCCCAGGCCGGCGCCCTCCGCCGGGTGCACCGCCGACGCGGCAACCCGGAGAAATTCGTGGATACCGGGGTGGTGCGCGGACACACCTACTGGTATGTCGTCGTCGCCCTCAGCGACCTGATGGTGGAGTCCGCGGCTGCTTCGGCGATTTTCATCCGCGCCTGACAGCCGGGCGTCCGCGCCCGAGGAGGCGGACGACGTCGTCAATTTGGTGCGCGGGGGAGGCATCCCGTAAGCTTGAGACACCAAAGACCGCCGGTCGTTGATTTCCCTTGGAAATGAACCGAAAGTCCCATGCATTGGGACGGCCTGCGCAGGTGAACGAAGCAATCCTCCATGTCGGCCGTATGGCCGAATGTCGAGGCGAAGCCCCGTGCATCTGCCCGGGGCGTTTTTTATGCGTGCGGCCCGATCCACCGGCACTATTCCCCGGAAGGAGGGTTATGGCAACGCCAAACAAGGTGGAAGCAGTTGCAGAAATCACCACTGATTTCAAGGAATCCAACGCTGCAGTCCTAACCGAATACCGCGGGCTTACTGTTGCACAGCTCAAGGAGCTGCGTGTTTCTCTCGGCCAGGACACCAAGTTCTCCGTCGTCAAGAACACCCTGACTGGCATCGCAGCCAAGGAAGCCGGCATCGACGCGTTCGAAGGCCAGCTTGCCGGACCTACTGCTATCGCCTTCATCAAGGGTGACGCTGTTGCAGCCGCCAAGTCCCTGACGGATTTCGCAAAGTCCAACCCGCAGCTCGTTATCAAGACCGGATTCTTCGAGGGCAAGTCCCTGGACGCTTCCGCTGTTGCAGCGCTGGCCGCTCTCGAGTCCCGTGAGTTCCAGCTGGCCCGCGTGGCCGGTGTGCTCAAGGCCCCGATGTCCGCACTGGCACGCACCGTCGACGCACTGCGCATCAAGCTGGAGGAGAACGGGGGCGCGGCAGCAGCCGAGGCTCCCGCCGAAGAAGCTCCCGCTGCAGAGGCAACCGAGGCTCCGGCCGAGGCTGCCGCAGAAGAGAACTGATTCTCTTCCCAACCACAACTCTTGGTGCCAGGCCGAAGCGCTGAACACCACTTACAGGAAGGACGCCAACCATGGCGAAGCTCACCAACGAAGAGCTCATCGAAGCTTTCAAGGAACTGTCCATCATCGAGCTGTCCGATTTCGTCAAGCTCTTCGAAGAGACCTTTGACGTTACCGCTGCTGCTGTTGCCGTTGCTGGCCCCGCCGCCGGCGGTGCCGCTGAGGCCGCTGAAGAGAAGACCGAATTCGACGTCGTTCTCGAAGCTGCCGGCGACAAGAAGATCGCAGTGATCAAGGAAGTTCGTGCCCTGACTTCCCTGGGCCTGAAGGAAGCCAAGGACCTCGTCGACAGCGCTCCGAAGGCTGTCCTCGAAGGCGCAACCAAGGAAGCTGCCGACAAGGCCAAGGAAGCCCTCGAGGCTGCCGGTGCCACCGTCACCGTCAAGTAAGCTTCTTAGCTTCACGTAGAAGAGCCCCGCACTGCTGTGCGGGGCTCTTCTGCTCTTTAAGGTCAGGCCGGCTCGCTGATGTCCGCGGTGGTCGCGCCGAGGGCGTCGATCAGCGCGTCCGCCTGCAGGAAGGCCGAGTGGCCGTGGTCCCCGGCGCCCATCGAGATGCGCCTCCCCGTGATCGCCGCGTCGGCGAAGACCGGCCAGGCCGTGGTGCTGCCCAGCGGCGTGATGGTCCCGCGCGGGTAGCCGGTGGCTTCGAAGGCGACGTCCGCCGGCGGGAGCGAGAGCTTGTTCACGCCCAGCAGCGCCCGCAGCTTGGGCCAGGAAATCTGCCGGTCGCCCGGGATCAGGGCAAACAGGAACGAACCGTCCTTGTGCTTGACGACCAGCGACTTGACGATGTCCGCGGGCCGGATGCCGAGCAGTTCCGCCGCGTCCGCCAGGCTGCGCGCCGGCGGACGCGGCACCGCCTCGACGTCGAGCCCGCGTTCCTTCGCGTCCGCCAGGAACCGGTCCATCCCGTTCGCTTCGCCCACCTGCCGCTCCTAATCGCGGTAGAGCAGCAGGGCCTCGCCCTGTCCGCCGCCGCCGCACAGGGACACGGCCGCCTTGCCGGCGCCGCGCCGCTGCAGCTCGAGCGCGGCATGCAGCGCGAGCCGTGCGCCAGAGGCCCCGATGGGGTGCCCCAGGGCGATGGCGCCGCCGTGCAGGTTGCACTTCTCCGCGGGGTAGTCCAGGTCCTTCAGCGACTGCACGGCCACGGAGCCGAACGCCTCGTTGATCTCGATGAAGTCCAGGTCCGCGGTGGTCCAGCCGGCCCGCTTCAGGGCCTGGGAGATGGCGTTGGAGGGCTGCGAGTGCAGCGACGTGTCCGGGCCCGCCACCTGTCCGGGCTTGCCGACGACCGCCAGCCAGGGCAGGCCGTTGTCCTCGGCGTAGCCGCGGGAGGCCACAACGACGGCGGCGGCACCGTCCGAGAGCGGCGAGGAGTTGCCGGCGGTGATGGTTCCGTCCTTGGCGAAGGCCGGCCGCAGCGGGGCCAGGGTCTCCACCGTGGTCTGCGGGCGCACGCCTTCATCGCGGGTCAGCACCAGGTCGTCGCCCTTGCGCTGCGGCACCGTGACCGGGACGATCTCGCCGTCGAAAATCCCGGCCTCGGCCGCGGCGGCGGCCCGCTGGTGCGAGGCGGCGGCGACTCCGTCCTGGGCTTCACGGCCGATGCCGAGCTCCGTGTTGCGCCGCTCGGTGGAAGCGCCCATGGACTCGTGGTCGAAGGCATCGGTGAGGCCGTCGTGGGCCACGGAGTCGAGGAGGTTGACGCTGCCGTAGGTGAAGCCCTGGCGCGAGCCGGGCAGGACGTGCGGCCCGTTGGACATCGACTCCTGGCCGCCGGCGACGACGACGCTGGCCTCGCCGCTGCGGACCAGCCGCGCGGCGTCGGTAATGGCGGCCAGCCCGGAGAGGCAGACCTTGTTGATGGTCACCGTTGGTACGTTCCAGCCGATTCCCGCCGCGATGGCGCTCTGGCGCGCCGGGTTCTGGCCGGCGCCCGCCTGGATGACCTGGCCCATGATGACGGCGTCCACGGCGTCCGGCGAAACCCCGGCGCGCTCCAAGGCGCCGGCGATCGCCTTGCTGCCGAGCTCGACCGCGCTGAAGGCGGCCAGCTGGCCCTTGAGCCGGCCGAGGGGCGTGCGTGCGCCGCCCAGAATGACGACGTCGTTCCGGTCCTTTTGGTTCTCTGACACTGCCGTTTGCTCGCTTTCGTCCTTGAAATTGCGGTTGCACAAAGGCTACAGTTAGCTGGCGCCGGAAATCGACGCGTTCCCATAGAATGGAACGCGGCGGACCGAAGCGTTGTTCCAAGCTGATGCCGGGGGAGAGGCACGCTCGGGCCGGCCCGTTGGTTCGAGGTTGGCGTCGTTTGAGCGTCGATCGCCGACACACCGGAGGAGGGCCGTTGCGGCCTAAGCATCCTCCGGCTATTCTGCCGTCCGCTGGACATTCTGAAAACCGCGGCGTAGAGTAATTATTTGCGTCTTCCCTCTTAACCTTCGGCCTTCATATAGCGGTGGGCATTGCCACGCCTTCCTGTATTTAACAGGAATCCGGCGGGGGCTTGGATCATATAGCGGATCCGGTCAGGTTGTACCGGCACTTTAGTGTGCCGGAAGTGCGGAGGCGCGTACAAGCCTGAAGGTCTGTGGAAGGATCCCTCTCTTGGTCGCCTCGAGCACCTCTAATACTGATACCGCTAACAGCCTGCTGGACGCCTCATCGAACGATGGAGCCACCCGCAGGATCTCATTCGCTAAGATTCACGAACCGCTGGATGTCCCCAACCTCCTTGCCCTTCAGACGGACAGCTTCGATTGGCTGGTCGGCAATGAGCGCTGGAAGGCGCGGGTCAAGAAGGCCCAGGAAGAAAACAACCAGGGCGTAGCCACGACCTCCGGTTTGTCCGACATCTTCGAAGAGATCTCCCCGATCGAGGACTTCCAGGGCACCATGTCCCTGAGCTTCTCCGAGCCGGAATTCGCCGATCCCAAGTACACGATGGCGGAGTGCAAGGACCGCGACGCCACCTTCTCCGCTCCGCTGTACGTCAAGGCGGAGTTCATGAACAACAACACGGGCGAGATCAAGCAGCAGACCGTGTTCATGGGCGACTTCCCGCTGATGACCGAAAAGGGCACCTTCGTCATCAACGGCACCGAGCGCGTCGTCGTCTCCCAGCTGGTCCGTTCCCCGGGCGCCTACTTCGAGCGCACCGCGGACAAGACCAGCGACAAGGACATCTTCACCGCGAAGATCATCCCCTCCCGCGGCGCCTGGTTCGAGCTCGAGATCGACAAGCGCGACCAGGTCGGCGTCCGCCTCGACCGCAAGCGCAAGCAGTCCGTCACCGTGCTGCTGAAGGCCCTGGGCTGGACCGAAGGCCAGATCCTGGAGACCTTCGGCGAGTACGACTCCATCCGGGCCACCCTGGAAAAGGACACCACCGAAACCCAGGAAGACGCACTCCTGGACATCTACCGCAAGCTCCGTCCGGGCGAGCCGCCGACGGTCGATGCTGCACGTTCCCTGCTGGAGAACCTGTACTTCAACCCGAAGCGCTACGACCTGGCCAAGGTCGGCCGGTACAAGATCAACCGCAAGCTCGGCGTCGAAACGCCGCTGGATGATCCGAACGCCTCGGTCCTGAACCTGGACGACATCGTCGCGATGATCAAGTTCCTGGTCGCGCTGCACGCCGGCGAGAAGACCATCCCGGGCAAGCGGGACGGCGAGGACCACGAGATCCGCGTCGAGGTCGACGACATCGACCACTTCGGCAACCGCCGCATCCGCGCGGTCGGCGAGCTGATCGAGAACCAGGTCCGCACCGGCCTGTCCCGCATGGAGCGCGTGGTCCGCGAGCGGATGACCACCCAGGACGTGGAGGCCATCACTCCGCAGACCCTGATCAACATCCGCCCGGTCGTGGCAGCCATCAAGGAGTTCTTCGGAACCTCCCAGCTGTCGCAGTTCATGGACCAGAACAACCCGCTGGCCGGCCTGACCCACAAGCGCCGCCTATCCGCGCTCGGCCCGGGCGGCCTGTCCCGCGACCGCGCCGGCATGGAGGTCCGTGACGTCCACCCGTCGCACTACGGCCGCATGTGCCCGATCGAGACCCCTGAAGGCCCGAACATCGGCCTGATCGGCTCGCTCGCCTCCTACGGCCGCATTAACGCGTTCGGCTTCATCGAGACCCCGTACCGCAAGGTCGTCGACGGCCTGGTCACGGACCAGATCGACTACTTGACCGCGGATGACGAGATCGAGTGCGTGATCGCCCAGGCGAACGCGCCGCTGGACGAGGGCAACCGCTTCGCCGAAGAGCTCGTGCTGGTCCGCCAGCGCGGCGGCGAGGGCGAGCCGGTCCTGATCGAGGCTGCAGACGTCGACTACATGGACGTTTCCCCGCGCCAGATGGTGTCCGTGGCAACCGCCCTGATTCCGTTCCTGGAGCACGACGACGCCAACCGCGCGCTCATGGGCGCCAACATGCAGCGCCAGGCCGTGCCGCTGCTGCGTTCGGAGGCACCGCTGGTCGGTACCGGCATGGAGCGCTACGCGGCGGTCGACGCCGGCGACTCCGTCGTGGCCGCCAAGGCCGGCGTGGTCACCGAGGTGTCCGCCGACCTGGTCACCGTCCTGAACGACGACGGCACCGAGACGCACTACCCGATCATGAAGTTCGCCCGCTCCAACCAGGGCAACGCGTACAACCAGCGCGTCCTGGTGGCCGAGGGCCAGCGCCTCGAGCTCGGCAGCATCATCGCCGACGGTCCCTCCACGGACCAGGGCGAGCTGGCGCTGGGCAAGAACATGCTGGTGGCCTTCATGTCCTGGGAAGGGCACAACTACGAGGATGCCATCATCCTGAGCCAGCGCATCGTCTCCGACGACGTGCTGACCTCCATCCACATCGAGGAGCACGAGGTCGACGCCCGCGACACCAAGCTTGGTGCCGAGGAAATCACTCGCGACATCCCGAACGTGAGCGAGGAAGTGCTCTCCCAGCTGGACGAGCGCGGCATCATCCACATCGGTGCCGAGGTCGAGGCAGGCGACATCCTGGTGGGTCGCGTGACCCCCAAGGGTGAAACCGAACTCACCCCGGAAGAGCGCCTGCTGCGCGCGATCTTCGGCGAGAAGTCCCGCGAAGTCCGCGACACGTCCCTGAAGGTGCCCCACGGCGAGTCCGGCACCGTCATCGGCGTGCGCATCTTCGACCGCGACAACGACGACGAGCTGCCCCCGGGCGTGAACCAGCTGGTCCGCGTCTACGTTGCCCAGAAGCGCAAGATCACGGACGGCGACAAGCTCGCCGGCCGCCACGGCAACAAGGGTGTCATCTCCAAGATCCTGCCGATCGAGGACATGCCGTTCCTCGAGGACGGTACCCCGGTGGACATCGTCCTGAATCCGCTGGGTGTTCCGGGCCGTATGAACGTCGGCCAGGTGCTGGAAATCCACCTCGGCTGGGTCGCCAAGCAGGGCTGGAACATCGAGGGCGATCCGGAATGGGTCAAGAACCTGCCGAACCTGCCGCGCCAGTCGGGTTCGACGACGGTTGCAACGCCGGTGTTCGACGGTGCCAGCGAGCACGAGATCACCGGGCTGCTGGCCTCGACCAACGTCACCCGCGACGGCGACCGCCTGATCGGTTCCTCCGGCAAGGCCCGGCTGTTCGACGGCCGCTCCGGCGAGCCGTTCCCGGACCCCATCTCGGTGGGCTACATGTACATCCTGAAGCTGCACCACCTGGTGGACGACAAGATCCACGCCCGTTCCACCGGGCCGTACTCCATGATCACCCAGCAGCCGCTGGGCGGTAAGGCACAGTTCGGCGGCCAGCGCTTCGGTGAAATGGAAGTGTGGGCCCTGGAGGCCTACGGTGCCGCGTACACCCTGCAGGAACTGCTGACCATCAAGTCCGACGATATCCACGGCCGCGTGAAGGTCTACGAGGCCATCGTCAAGGGCGAGAACATCCCCGAGCCGGGTGTTCCCGAGTCCTTCAAGGTCTTGATCAAGGAAATGCAGTCGCTGTGCCTGAACGTGGAAGTGCTCTCCACGGACGGCACCACGATTGAAATGCGTGACTCGGATGAAGAAGTCTTCCGGGCCGCGGAAGAGCTGGGCATCGACCTGTCGCGGGCCGAGCCGAGCTCTGTAGAAGAGGTCTAGCGACGCAGCGGCGGCCGGCGCAGCAAAGCCGGCCGCCCGCCGTCGTACCTCTTTCCGTACCCGTCAAAGACATTCAGAGATCTAGAGAACAAGAGAGAACAGGGACCATATGTCCAGCGAATCCTCCTTCGGCCTCATGCGAATCGGCCTTGCCACCGCGGAAGAAATCCGCGACTGGTCTTACGGTGAGGTCAAGAAGCCGGAAACCATCAACTACCGCACGCTCAAGCCCGAGAAGGACGGCCTCTTCTGCGAGAAGATCTTCGGCCCGTCCCGCGACTGGGAATGCTACTGCGGCAAGTACAAGCGCGTGCGCTTCAAGGGCATCATCTGTGAGCGCTGCGGTGTCGAGGTCACCCGCGCCAAGGTCCGCCGCGAGCGCATGGGCCACATTGAACTGGCCGCTCCGGTCACGCACATCTGGTACTTCAAGGGTGTTCCTTCCCGCCTCGGCTACCTGCTGGACCTGGCGCCGAAGGACCTCGAGAAGGTCATCTACTTCGCTGCCTACATGATCACCAGCGTGGACGAGGAACGCCGCCACGAGGAACTGCCGAACCTGCAGGTCGAGCACGACCTGGAGAAGAAGCAGCTGGCCGACACCCGCGACTCCGACATCGCGGCGATCGCCCGCGACCTCGAGGACGAGCTGGCCCGCCTCGAAGGCGAAGGCGCCAAGGCCGCCGACAAGAAGAAGGCCCGTGATTCCGCGGACCGCCAGATGGCCAACGTGCGCAAGCGCGCCGATGCGGACATCGACCGCCTCGAGCAGGTCTGGGACCGCTTCAAGAACCTCAAGGTCGCCGACCTCGAGGGCGACGAGGGCCTCTACCGCGAGCTGCGCGACCGCTACGGCCTGTACTTCGAAGGCTCGATGGGCGCCGAGGCGATCAAGAAGCGCCTGGAGACCTTCGACCTGGCCGCCGAGGCCGAGTCGCTGCGCGACGTCATCAAGAACGGCAAGGGCCAGCGCAAGACCCGTGCGCTCAAGCGCCTCAAGGTCGTCAACGCGTTCCTGACCACCACCAACAGCCCGCTGGGCATGGTGCTGGACGCCGTTCCGGTGATCCCGCCGGAACTGCGCCCGATGGTCCAGCTGGACGGCGGCCGCTTCGCGACCTCCGACCTGAACGACCTGTACCGCCGCGTGATCAACCGCAACAACCGCCTGAAGCGCCTGCTGGACCTCGGTGCGCCCGAGATCATCGTGAACAACGAAAAGCGCATGCTGCAGGAAGCGGTCGACTCGCTGTTCGACAACGGCCGCCGCGGCCGTCCGGTCACCGGACCGGGCAACCGTCCGCTCAAGTCGCTGTCCGACATGCTCAAGGGCAAGCAGGGCCGGTTCCGCCAGAACCTGCTCGGCAAGCGCGTCGACTACTCGGGCCGTTCCGTGATCGTCGTCGGTCCGCAGCTGAAGCTGCACCAGTGCGGCCTGCCGAAGCAGATGGCGCTGGAGCTCTTCAAGCCCTTCGTCATGAAGCGGCTGGTGGACCTCAACCACGCGCAGAACATCAAGAGCGCCAAGCGCATGGTGGAGCGTTACCGCCCGCAGGTCTGGGACGTGCTGGAAGAGATCATCACCGAACACCCGGTGCTGCTCAACCGTGCACCAACCCTGCACCGCCTCGGCATCCAGGCCTTCGAGCCGCAGCTCGTTGAAGGCAAGGCACTCCAGCTGCACCCGCTGGTCTGCGGCGCGTTCAACGCGGACTTCGACGGCGACCAGATGGCCGTGCACCTGCCGCTGAGCCCCGAGGCCCAGGCCGAGGCCCGCATCCTGATGCTGTCCTCGAACAACATCCTGAAGCCGTCGGACGGCCGTCCGGTGACCCTGCCGTCGCAGGATATGATCATCGGCCTGCACCACCTGACCACCAAGCGTGAAGGTGCCGCTGGCGAAGGCCGCGTCTTCGCCAGCCCGGCGGAGGCCATCATGGCCCACGATGCGGGCGAGCTGCACCTGAACTCGGTCGTCAAGATCCGCGTCCCGGGCTTCGTCCCGGGTCCGGACCAGGCGGCTCCGGAAGGCTGGGAAGAAGGACAGCCGGCGCTGATCGAGACCTCGCTCGGACAGGTGCTCTTCAATGAGACCCTGCCTGAGGACTACCCCTGGGTGGAGAAGGTTGCGGATAAGGGCCAGCTCTCCTCGATCGTCAACGATCTGGCCGAGCGCTACCCGAAGGTCGTCACCGCGGCCACGCTGGACAACCTCAAGGACGCCGGTTTCTACTGGGCGACCCGTTCCGGCGTGACCGTCGCGATCTCCGACATTGCCGCACCTGCCGAGAAGCCCGCCATCATGGAAGGCTACGAAGCGCAGGCTGCCAAGGTCGAGTCCCAGTACGGCAAGGGCCTGATCGCCGACGACGAGCGGCGCCAGGAACTGATCGACATCTGGAACAAGGCCACCAACGAGGTTGCCGACGCGATGCGCAAGAGCCTGACCAAGGAAAACACCATCAACCGCATGGTGTCCTCCGGTGCCCGTGGTAACTGGCTGCAGGTCCGCCAGATCGCCGGTATCCGTGGCCTGGTGGCAAACCCGAAGGGTGAAATCATCCCGCGTCCGATCAAGTCCTCCTACCGCGAGGGCCTGTCGGTGCTGGAATACTTCATCGCGACGCACGGTGCCCGTAAGGGCCTGGCCGATACCGCGCTGCGTACCGCCAACTCGGGTTACCTGACCCGACGCCTGGTGGACGTCTCGCAGGACGTCATCGTCCGTGAAGAGGACTGCGGCACCGAGCGCGGCCTCAACACCCCGATTGCCACCGTGGACTCGAACGGCGAGCTGCACCGGCACGAGGACGTGGAGAACTCGGCATACGCACGTACCCTCGCAGTCGACGTCGTCGACTCCGAAGGCAACGTGCTGGCCGCTGGCGGTTCGGACGTCGGAGACGTGCTGATTGATCAGCTGATCAATTCCGGCGTCACCGAGGTCAAGATCCGCTCCGTGCTCACCTGTGAGTCCGCCGTCGGTACCTGCGCGCTCTGCTACGGCCGTTCGCTGGCCACCGGCAAGACCGTGGACATCGGCGAGGCCGTCGGCATCATCGCCGCACAGTCCATCGGCGAGCCGGGCACACAGCTGACCATGCGTACCTTCCACACCGGTGGTGTAGCCTCCGCGGGCGACATCACCCAGGGTCTGCCGCGTATCCAGGAACTCTTCGAAGCCCGTACCCCGAAGGGTGTGGCTCCGATGTCCGAGGTTGCCGGCCGCGTCTCCATCGAGGACGGCGAGCGCCAGATGCGCATCATCGTCACTCCGGACGACGGATCCGAGGAAGTTGCCTACCCGGTGCTGCGCCGTGCACGGCTGCTGGTCGAAGACGGCCAGCACGTCAACGTCGGCGACCAGCTGGTGGTCGGTGCCAAGGACCCGAAGCAGGTGCTGCGTATCCTCGGCCCGCGCCAGGCGCAGAAGTTCCTGGTGGACGAGGTCCAGAGCGTGTACCGCAGCCAGGGCGTCGGCATCCACGACAAGCACGTGGAGGTCATCGTCCGGCAGATGCTGCGCCGCATCACCGTCATCGAGTCCGGTGAGACGGACCTGCTGCCGGGTGAGCTCGCCGAGCGCAGCCGCTTCCAGGCCGAGAACCGCAAGGCAGTGTCCGAAGGCAAGACCCCGGCCAACGGCCGTGACGAGCTGATGGGCATCACCAAGGCGTCGCTGGCGACCGAGTCCTGGCTGTCCGCGGCTTCCTTCCAGGAGACCACCCGGGTCCTGACCCAGGCGGCCATGGAAGGCAAGTCCGACCCGCTGCTGGGCCTGAAGGAGAACGTGATCATCGGTAAGCTGATCCCGGCCGGCACCGGCCTGGAGCGGTACAACAATGTCACGGTCGAGCCGACGGAGGAAGCCAAGGCTAACCTCTTCACCGGCCCGAGCGCCTTCAGCGACTTCGACTACCCCGGAGTCGACGGCGGCCTGACGCCCGAGTTCCACGCCATCCCGCTGGATGACTACGACATGGGCGGCGACTACCGCTAAAGATTGGTGCGCTCCCGGTGTGTCGGCTTCGCCGCCACGCCGGGGCCCTCGCGCACCACTCTGATCGGCCTTCCTGATCGAGGAGCGCCCCCTGCACCCGCACCGCGGGAGCAGGGGGCGCTCCTGCGTTAACGTGAGAACCTAGGCATATGGCCAATTCGCGTTCCGGGGATTCGATGCTGGAACGGTTCGTCCGGATCCTGAGCTCCTTCGACGCCACGAAGTCCTCCATGACCGTAGCGAGCCTCTCGCGCCGCGCCGACGTCCCGCTGGCCACGGCCTACCGGCTCGTGGACGAGATGGCCCGGCACGAACTGCTGAGCAAGGAACCCAACGGCCAGGTCCGGCTTGGGCTGCGGCTCTGGGAGCTGGCCAACCGGAGCTCGCCGGCGGTGGACATGGCGCAGGCCGCGATGCCCTTCATGGAGGACATCCAATCGGTGGTCCGCCAGCATACCCAGCTGGCCATCCTCAAGGACGACGACGTACTGGTCATCGAGCGGTTGTCCAGCCGTACGTCGGTGGTCAACCAGGCGAAGATCGCCGGCCGGATGCCCGTGCACCGGACGGCGCTGGGCATGGTCCAGCTGGCGTATTCGCCCAACCACGTCCAGGAGTCGTACCTGACCCGGCATCCCGAGGCCGTGGCCAGCGTGGACGCCGTCTCCTTCGACTTCCGCCGCCACCTGGTGGAGATCCGCAAGCGCGGCTATGCCGCCTTCGACGGGAGGGTGGATACCGACACCACCGGCCTCGCCGTGCCCGTCCTCGGGCGCAGCGGGCACGCCATCGCGGCGATCGGCGTCGTCCTGCCGCTGGGCTTCGAAAACCTGCAGTCGCTTGTGCCGGTGCTGATGGCCGGAGCCCGCGGGATCGCCCGCGCGGTAGGGGAGATGCCGGGCGGAGCAGAAGCCCCGCCGTCGCAATTCCCATTGAATGAGATCGGGAAGGCGGACCGCTTGTAGGCTCAGTCACACTGGATCAAAGCCCTCCCCGGATCCATGAAGGAGCATTTATGAGCGCGAACGCGCAGATCATCAAGACGCAGGTCGGCATCGTCGGCGGCGGCCCCGCCGGCCTCATGCTGTCGCACCTGCTGGCGAAGTCCGGCATCGAGAACATCGTGGTGGAGAAGCGTGACCACGAGACGATCCGCACCACCCACCGGGCCGGCATCCTCGAGGCCGGCTCCGTCAAGATGCTCACCGACACCGGCGTCAACGGCCGCGTCTTGACCGAAGGCATGGAGCACGAGGGCATTGACCTGCGCTTCAACGGCGAATCGCACCGCCTGAACTTCCCCGATCTCGTGGGCGCGACCGTCACGCTCTACCCGCAGAACGAGGTCTTCGTCGACCTGGCCGCGGCCCGCAAGCGCGACGGCGGCGACGTGCGCTACTCGGTCACCGACACCGAGGTGCTGGACATGACCACGGACACCCCGAAGATCCGCTTCACCGATTCCGAGGGCCAGCTCTTCGAAATCCACTGCGAGATCCTCGTGGGCGCCGACGGTTCGCAGGGCATCTGCAAGTGGGCCATCCCGCAGGAGTACCGCACGGACAACTTCATCGAGTACCCGTTCGCCTGGTTCGGCATCCTCACCGAGGCCCCGAAGAGCTCCGACGAACTGATCTACGCCAACTCGCCGCACGGCTTCGCGCTCATCTCCCAGCGCAGCGAGACCGTCCAGCGCATGTACTTCCAGGCCGACCCCAACGAGGACGCCTCGAAGTGGACCGAGGACCAGATCTGGGACGAACTGCAGAAGCGCGTGGACGGCCCGGACGGCTTCCAGCTCAAGCGCGGCCCGATCTTCGAACAGATGATCCTGAAGTTCCGCTCCTACGTCTGCGAGCCGATGCGCTACGGCAACATGTTCCTGGCGGGCGACGCCGGACACACCGTCCCGCCGACCGGTGCCAAGGGCCTGAACCTGGCCCTGGCGGACGTCAAGGTCCTCTTCGAGGCCATCGACTCGTACTACAGCACCAAGTCCAAGGAACTGCTCGACGGCTACAGCGACCGCGCCCTGAAGCGCGTGTGGAAGGCCCAGAACTTCTCCTACTGGATGACCAACATGCTGCACACCCGCAAGGACGCCAACCCCTTCGAGGTCAAGCGCGCCCTGGGCGAGCTGCAGACAGTGGTCAGCTCGCGCTACGGCCAGCAGTACCTGGCCGAGTCCTACACCGGCTGGCCGCACAGCTAGCACCAAGTTCCATGGAAGGGGACCGCGGGCGGCTCAGGGCCGGCCGCCCGCGGTCCCGTTCCACGACCACAGCCCAGTCAACTTCGCAGCAACGCAAGAAAGGAGTTCTC
Source organism: Arthrobacter sp. Marseille-P9274 (assembly GCF_946892675.1). Classification (NCBI taxonomy): domain Bacteria; kingdom Bacillati; phylum Actinomycetota; class Actinomycetes; order Micrococcales; family Micrococcaceae; genus Arthrobacter; species Arthrobacter sp. Marseille-P9274. Next base: position 2,397,688 of record NZ_CAMPOV010000001.1, on the reverse strand, counting down.
GATGAGCACCGAAACGCAGTCGGAAAGTTTCGAGAACAGCCATGTATTGGATCCTGCCGCCACCGCGGACTCGCAGGAGACCATTAACAAGGAAATCAACGACATCCACGCGGCCTACCGCAAGAGCGTCGAGGACGGTGGCCGGGAGGAGACGCAGCCGCGGATCGACTTCGCGCCGTACCGCTCTTCGCTGCTGCGCCACCCCACCAAGGACCTGCACCACACCGACCCGGAGACCATCGAGCTCTGGTCCCCGGCCTTCGGCCACCGCGATGTGCACGCCCTGGAAGCTGACCTGACCATCCAGCACAACGGCGAACCGCTGGGCGAGCGCATCGTGGTCCAGGGCAAGGTGCTCGACGGCGACGGACGCCCGGTCCGCAACCAGCTCGTCGAGATCTGGCAGGCCAACGCCGCCGGCCGCTATGTGCACAAGCGCGACCAGCACCCGGCGCCGATCGACCCGAACTTCACCGGCGTCGGCCGCTGCATCACCGGCGACGACGGCTCCTACAGGTTCACCACCATCAAGCCGGCCCCGTACCCGTGGAAGAACCACCACAATGCCTGGCGCCCGGCCCATATCCACTTCTCGCTGTTCGGCACGGACTTCACCCAGCGCATGATCACCCAGATGTACTTCCCGGGCGATCCGCTGTTCCCGCTGGACCCGATCTACCAGGCGATCACGGACCAGAAGGCCCGTGACCGCCTGGTCGCCACCTACGACCACAGCATCACCAGCCATGAGTGGAACACCGGCTACAACTGGGACATCGTGCTCACCGGCAGCAACCGGACCTGGATGGAAGACGAGGACGCAGAATAATGACTGAGGCAACGACCAAGCTTGTCGCAACCCCGGGCCAGACCATCGGCCCGTTCTACGGCTACGCCTTGCCCTTCGAAAAGGGCCACGAACTGGTGCACCGTGCCCACGCGGGCTCCATCCGGCTGCACGGCGTCGTGAGCGACGGCCACGGCGAACCGATCCCGGACTCCATGCTGGAGATCTGGCAGGCGGACGAGCACGGTAAGATCTCCCGCAAGGACGGCTCGCTGGTGCGCGACGACCACACCTTCACCGGCTGGGGCCGCGTCGCCGTCGACAACGTCGGCCACTACACCTTCACCACGGTCAACCCGGGTCCCACCGAAGAAGGCAAGGCGCCGTTCATCCTGCTGACGGTGTTCGCCCGCGGCCTGCTGAACCGGCTGTTCACCCGCATCTACCTGCCGGAGGACACCGAGGCCCTGGCGAACGACCCGCTGCTGTCCTCGCTGCCGGAGGATCGGCGCCGGACGCTGATCGCCACCCGCGAGGAGAACGGCGACCTCCGCTTCGACATCCGGCTGCAGGGCGGGAACGAGACGGTCTTCCTGACCTACCCGGGAGCTTAATCACAGATGAATACAGCGGATAACGCTGATTTCGGGCTGCTGTCCCCGGCCTCGGCCGGGACAGCAGTGTCCCGTTTAACGAGCGATTACAAGTTCATCCAGGCCGTGCTGGACGTGGAGCTGGAGTGGGTCCGCGTGCTGGCGGATGCCGGCTACATCGACGCCGGCATCCCGGCCGCCGTGGCGGCCGCGTCTGTGGCGGAGCAGTACGACGCCGCGTCGCTGGCAGAGCGGGCGCAGGGCGGCGGCAACCCCGTGATCCCGCTGCTGGCGGACCTGCGGGCGCAGGTGAAACCCGGGAATCCCGCCGCGGCGGCTGCTATTCATAAGAGTGCCACCAGCCAGGACATCCTGGACAGCGCCCTGCTGGTGATGGCCTCCCGCGCCCTGGAGGTCATCACGGCCGACCTGAAGTCGGCGTCCCGTTCCCTGGCGAAGCTTGCCGAGGACCACCGCGGCACGGTCACGGTGGCGCGGACGCTGACCCAGCACTCGCTGCCGTCGACCTTCGGCCTCAAGGCAGCCAACTGGCTCGCCGGCGTCGGACAGTCCGGCGTGCAGCTGTCGGAGGCTAAGTCCCGGCTTCCGCTGCAGTGGGGCGGGGCGGCCGGCACGATGGCCGCGCTGACCGCGGTCGCGGACTCCGCGGAGAATAACGACGGCGGGGCGCTGGGTCTTGCGGCGCGGCTCGCGGAGCGCCTGGGGCTGGCCGATCCGGTCGCCCCGTGGCAGACCAACCGCCTGCCGATGACTGCGCTGGCCGCGGCGCTGGCGGACGTGCTGGCTGCCGCTGGCAAGGTCGCCAACGACGTCCTGTTGCTGAGCCGGCCGGAGTTCGGCGAGCTGTCCGAACCCCGCGCTGAGGGCCGGGGCGTCTCCTCGGCGATGCCGCAGAAGCAGAACCCGGTACTCTCCGTGCTGATCCGCAGCGCGGCGCTGGCCGCGCCGGGCTACCTGGCGCAGGTGCAGGCCGCCGCGGGGGGCGCGATCGACGAGCGTCCGGACGGCTCCTGGCATGTCGAATGGCAGGCGCTGCGCCAGCTGCTGCGGCTGGCCGGGGGAGCGGCGGAACACCTGGCCGAACTCGCCGGCGGCCTCGTGGTCCACCGGGAGGCGATGCAGCAGAACCTTGCCATCACCGGGCCGCTCGTGGTCAGCGAGAAGATCATGGCCGCGGTCGCCCCGCTGCTGGACGGCGGGACGCCCGGCTCGGGCAAGCCCAAGGTCCAGGCGCTGGTGAACGATTCCCTCTCCGGGGGAGCGCCGTTCGCCGAGCAGTTGCGCGGCGCCGTCCCGGAGCAGGACCTGCCGGACGCGCAGCTGCAGGCGCTGCTGGACCCTGCGAACTACCTGGGCCAGAGCGACGAACTGATCAACCGGATCACCAAGCACTTTGCAGAATGGAGCCAAGCATGACCGTCCCCGAAATCACCCCTACCCTGCTCTCGGCCGGCGGCGCCGGCAAGCCGGTCCTGCTGGCCGGGGCCGGCCTCGGCACCGGGGCCAAGGCCCTGTGGATCGATGCCGTCCCCTTCCTCCCGGACTTCCAAGTCGTCGGCCTGGACCTGCCCGGCCACGGCGCCAGCCCGGCCTCGACCGAAACCTTCACGGTGGCGGAACTGGCCACCGCCGTCGCCAACGTCGTGGAAAAGCTGCGTGCCTCCGGCGACATCGAAGCATCCGCGCCCCTGTACTACGCCGGCGTCTCGCTGGCCGGCGCGCTCGGCCTGCAGCTGGGCCTGGACTACCCCGACCTGTTCAAGGGCATCGGCGTACTCTGTTCCGGGGCCAAGATCGGCGAACCGCAGGCCTGGCTCGACCGGGCCGAGACCGTGCGGAACTCGGGCACGCCGACCATGGTCGTGGGCTCCGCCCAGCGCTGGTTCGCCCCGGGCTTCATCGAGGCGAACTCCGAGGCCACCACGCGGCTGCTGCACACGCTGCAGAACGCTGACCGCTTCGCCTACGCCCACGCCTGCGAGGCGCTGGCCGGCTTCGACGTCCGTGACCGCCTCGGCGAAATCGGCACGCCCGTGATCGCGATCGCCGGCGGCCAGGACGAGGTCTGCCCGCCGCCGTTCGCCGAGGCCACGGCGGCCGGCGTGCGCAACGGCCGCGCCGCCGTCGTCGCTTCCGCCGCGCACCAGGCGCCGCTGGAGGCACCGGAGGAAACCGCCAAGCTGCTGCGCGAGTTCTTCCTCGCCGCCTGAGCAAACCACCCGCAATCCACACCGAAGGAGCACTCGCCAGTGAGTGAAATGACCCGGACTTTCGATCCGGCCAAGACCCAGCAGGACGTATACGACGACGGTATGGCCGTCCGCCGCGAGGTTCTCGGGGCCGCCCACGTCGACCGCGCGAACGCGGGGATCGACGACTTCACCCAGGACTTCCAGGAGCTGATTACTCGGTACGCCTGGGGCACCATCTGGACCCGCCCGGGCCTGCCCCGCACCACCCGCAGCGCCATCACCCTCACCGCGATGATCGCGAACGGGTACTGGGAAGAACTGGCCATGCACGTCCGCGCGGCGCTGACCAACGGGATGACCCGGGACGAGATCAAGGAAGTCATCCTGCAGTCGGCCATCTACTGCAGCGTGCCGGCCGCCAACGTGGCCTTCAAAGTTGCCCAGGGCGTCTTTGCCACCCTTGACGAGGCCGGAACGGACTAGCTATAGTTCTTATGTCGCACAGGTGTTCGTGATACGAACCTTGAAGGGCTTCCGGTTGGCGGACCAGAGTGCGGCATGACGAGCATTTCCAGTGGTGCGGCCGCGGCTGTAGAACGCCGCGGCCGCACCGGAGCAGAGCCCGCGCCCGGACGAGGTGCGGTCGAAGGAGTCCTTAGTGAACCAGGCGTACGTTTATGACGCTATCCGCACCCCGTTTGGAAAGTTCGGCGGAGGATTGGCAGGCGTGCGGCCTGACGATCTGGCCGCCGAGGTCCTCAAGGCCTCGGTTGCGCGCGCCCCGGGGCTGGACCCGGCCCGCATCGACGAGGTCATCTTCGGCAACGCCAACGGCGCCGGCGAGGAGAACCGGAACGTCGCCCGCATGGCGACCCTGCTGGCCGGCCTGCCCACCTCGATCCCGGGCACTACCGTCAACCGCCTCTGCGGCTCCAGCCTGGACGCCGCGATCATCGCCTCGCGCCAGATCAACACCGGCGACGCGGACATGATCCTTATCGGCGGCGTCGAGTCCATGAGCCGTGCCCCGTGGGTGCTGCCCAAGACCGAGAAGCCGTACCCGGCCGGCGACATGACGCTGGCCTCCACCACCCTCGGCTGGCGCCTGGTCAACAAGAAGATGCCGAAGGAGTGGACCGTCTCCCTGGGCGAGGCCACCGAGCAGCTGCGCGAGCGGCACGGCATCTCCCGGATGCGCCAGGACGAGTTCGCCGCGAACTCGCACAACCTCGCCGACGCCGCCTGGAACGAGGGCAAGTACGACAACCAGATCGTCACCGTCCCGGGCACCGAACTCACGCGTGACGAGACCATCCGCCCGAACAGCTCCGCCGAAAAGCTCGCCGGGCTCAAGACCGTCTTCCGTGCCGTCTCCGACGGCCCCGAGGGCGGCACCGTCACCGCCGGCAACGCCTCCCCGCTGAGCGACGGTGCCTCCGCCGCGCTGCTGGGCAGCGAGGCGGCCGGCGCCGAGCTCGGCCTGCAGCCCTTGGCCCGCATCGCCGGCCGCGGCGCCGCCGCGCTGGAGCCGCAGTTCTTCGGCTTCGCCCCGGTCGAGGCCGCCAACCAGGCCGTCAAGCGCGCCGGCATCAGCTGGGCCGACGTGGCCGCCGTCGAACTCAACGAGGCCTTCGCCGCGCAGTCGCTGGCCTGCATCGACAACTGGGACATCGACCCGGCGATCGTCAACGCCTGGGGCGGCGCCGTCGCCATCGGCCACCCGCTGGGCGCCTCGGGCATCCGAATCCTCGCCACGCTCGCCCGCCGGCTCGAGGCCAGCGGCGACCGCTGGGGCGTCGCTGCCATCTGCATCGGCGTCGGCCAGGGCCTCGCCGTCGTGCTCGAAAACGTCAACGCAACCAAGAAGTAAGGAGGCACGGAGCGTATGCTCACGATTGCCAAATCGGCTCAGGAAGCAGTAGCCGAAATCCATGACGGCGCCACGGTGCTGATCGGCGGCTTCGGCAACGCCGGCCAGCCGATGGAGCTGATCGACGCGCTGCTCGCCTGCGGCGCCAAGGACCTGACCGTGGTCAACAACAACGCCGGACAGGCCGACGCCGGCCTGGCGCTGCTGATCAAGGAGCGCAAGGTCAAGAAGATCATCTGCTCGTTCCCGCGGCAGTCCGACTCGTGGCACTTCGATGCCGCCTACCGGGCCGGCGAGATCGAGCTGGAGCTGGTGCCGCAGGGCAACCTCGCCGAACGGATCCGCGCCGCCGGCGCCGGCATCGGCGGCTTCTTCACGCCCACCGGCTACGGCACCATGCTGGCCGAGGGCAAGGAGACCCGCGTCATCGACGGCAAGGGCTACGTGCTCGAGTCGCCGATCTACGCCGACTTCGCGCTGATCAAGGCCCTGAAGTCGGACAAGACCGGCAACCTGGTGTACCGCAAGACGGCCCGCAACTTCGGTCCGATCATGGCGGCCGCGGCCAAGCACGCCATCGTCCAGGTCAACGAGATCGTCGAAACCGGGGCGCTGGATCCCGAGGTCATCGTGACCCCGGGCATCTACGTGGACACCGTCGTGAAGATCGATGGGAAGACCCCGGCTGTTACGGAACATGAGGTGAACCAGTGAGCGAGAAGCTGACCAAGGACGAGCTGGCCCGGCTCGTCGCCAAGGACATTGCCCCCGGATCCTTCGTCAACCTGGGCATCGGCCAGCCCACCCTGGTTTCGAACTACCTGACCGCGGAGCAGGATGTCACCCTGCACACCGAGAACGGGATGCTCGGGATGGGCCCGCAGGCCAAGGACGACGAGATCGATGAGGACCTGATCAACGCGGGCAAGATTCCGGTGACGGAGCTGCCCGGCGCGTCCTACTTCCACCACGCCGACTCCTTCGCGATGATGCGCGGCGGCCACCTGGACGTCTGCGTGCTCGGGGCCTTCCAGGTCTCCGCCACCGGCGACCTCGCGAACTGGCACACCGGCGCGCCCGACGCCATTCCCGCCGTCGGCGGTGCGATGGACCTGGCCACCGGCGCCAAGGACGTCTACGTGATGATGTCCCTGTTCACCAAGGACGGCAAGTCCAAGCTGGTGCCCGAATGCACGTACCCGTTGACCGGTGTGGACTGTGTAACCCGCGTATACACTAATGAGGCTGTCTTCCTGATTGGCGAAGACGGCGTCCGCGTGCGCGAGACCTTCGGAACCACTATTGAGGAACTGCAGTCCAAGATGGACGTGAAGCTGCTTCCGGCCCAGTAGCCGGACAGCACGTCCTTCGACTGCAGCAGGGGAACATGACCGAGACCAAACTGCCGGGCGACCAGTTCGTCCAGTCGCTGGCCCGCGGCCTGGCCGTCATCCGGGCCTTTGATGCCGACAACATCAGCATGACCCTCAGCGAGGTCTCGAAACGAACGGGACTGACCCGTGCCACCGCCCGCCGCTTCCTGCATACCCTGGTCGACCTGGGGTATGTCAGGACGGACGGGCGGGTCTTCGAGCTGACCGCCTTGGTGCTGCAGCTCGGGTACTCGTACCTGGCGGGTCAGTCCCTTCCCCAACTGGTGCAGCCGGTGCTCGAGGAACTCTCCGCCGAGCTGCACGAGTCCACGTCCGCGTCCATTCTCGACGGCGGCGAAATCGTTTACATCGCGCGCATCCACACGCGCCGGATCATGACCGTGGGCATCAGCGTCGGCACGCGGTTCCCGGCCTACGCCACCTCGATGGGGCGGGTCCTGCTGGCCGGCCTGTCGGAGCAGGAGCTCGAGGAGTACCTCGCGAAGGTCGACCTGCGGCCGCTGACCGCCAAGACCATCGGCACCGTCGACGCACTGCGGACCGAACTGGACAAGGTCCGCCGGCAGGGCTGGTCCCTGGTGGACCAGGAATTGGAGAACGGGCTGCGCTCGGTCGCCGTGCCGATCCTGAATCCGGACGGCAGCCTCGCCGCCGCGCTGAACATGTCGATGCAGGCCTCGCTGGCGGACAGCACCGTGGACCTCGAGGCGGCCGTCGCGACGGCCCTGCCAAAACTCCAGGCCGCGTCGGCCAAGGTGACCGACGCGCTCCGCGCCCAGCACTAGGTCGGCCGGGCCGCTCCGCGCCCAGTGCCTCACAAGCCGGGGCGGTCGCGCCCGGCACTGGGCGGCTTTCGACCTTCCTGTTATCTTTTTGTTATATTTGCGGGCATGCTGTCGACCGCGAGCCCAGATGCCGCACGCCCGAAGGAGAGCCCGGGCCGCAAGCCCCGGAAGTTCCTGCCCGAGGTGCAGGCGTTGCGGGCCCTGGCCGTGCTGCTGGTCGTTGTCTACCACTTCCAGCCGGGGCTGCTCCCCGGCGGCTTCGTCGGCGTGGACGTCTTCTTCGTCATCTCCGGTTTCCTGATCACCGGGCACCTGCTGCGTGAGCTGCGGGACACCGGCCGGGTCTCGCTCGGTGCCTTCTGGGCCGCCCGCGCGCGCCGGATCCTGCCGGCCTCGCTGGTGACCATCGCCGTCGTCTGCCTCGCGACCTTCGTGTTAAGCCCGATGACGCAATGGGAGCGAATCGGCTCCCAGGCGCTGGCCTCCACCTTCTATGTGCAGAACTGGGTGCTGGCGGGGGAGTCGGTCGACTACATGGCTTCGGCCAGCAGCGCCACCGGGCTGCAGCATTTCTGGTCGCTGGCGGTGGAGGAGCAGTTCTACCTGTTCTGGCCGCTGCTGGTCCTGGCCGCGGCCGTGCTGGCCCGCAGTGCCGGACGGAATATCGCCCGCGGCATCCTTCCCGCCCTGGCCATCGTCGCGGCGGCATCGCTCGCCTTCGGCATCTGGTTCAGCTATTCCGGCAACCCGGCCGCCTACTTCATCACCCCGACCCGGATCTGGGAGCTGGCGCTCGGCGGCGTCCTGGCGGTGGTGCTCAGGGACGCCTCCGCGCACCCGCGGCTGCGGAAGCTCCTGGCGCTGGGCGGTATTGCGGCCATCCTGGCGGCGGCGCTCCTGCTCGACGGCGCCACCATCTTCCCCGGCACGGCCGCCCTGCTGCCGGTCCTGGGCGCCATCGCGGTGATCGCAGCGGGACGCACCGAGGGCGCCTTTTCGCTGCATCGGCTTTCGGACGCGCGGCCCGTCCAGTGGCTCGGCAACATCTCTTACTCTTTGTACCTGTGGCACTGGCCCGTCCTCGTGTACTACCGCACGCTGGCCGACCGTGCCCCAGGGCCCCTGGCGAGCCTGTTGCTGGTCGCCGCCTCGGTGGGCCTGGCCGCCCTGAGCTACTACTTCGTGGAAACGCCGGTGCGCCGGGCCGGCTGGCTGCGTGGGCAGGCCAGGCGGCCGATCGCGGCCGGCGTCGTGGCGATGGGCGTCGTCGGGCTGCTGGCCATGGCTCCGATGCAGCAGCGCGACCAGTTGGTGGCTGAGCGGGCGGCGCACACGCAGCAGCTGCTGGACGCGCCGCCGGCCCGGTTCGGCGCGGACGCCATGGACCCGGAAGCGGACCGCAGCTTCGCCGCACCGGAGAAGGTGATCGTCCCCGACCCGAACGTCGCCGTCGACGACGAATTCGCCTTCGGCGACTGCGTGGCCCAGAAGCCGGATGCCAAGACCCCGGAATGCATCTTCGACCACAGCGGCGGAGATGCCGATGCGCCGACGGTGGCGGTGGTGGGCGACTCGCACGCCGGACAGTGGACGCCGGCCCTGGACGCGATTGCCAAGGAGCGCGGCTGGAAGCTGCTGACCTACATCCACAACTCCTGCCCGTTCAACCCGGAGCCGCGCACGCTGGAAATCGAGGGCGACCTGCAGTGCACCGAACCGAACCGCGAAACCATGGAGCGGCTGCTCGAGCGCGGAGATGTCGACGCCGTCATCACCTCCTACTCGGCGTCCTCCGAGTTCGAGGACACAGGCACGGGGCACCGGCCGGGCGCCGCGGGCTTCGCCGAGTACTGGAACAGGCTCGCCGACGCCGGAATCGACGTCTACCCGATCGCGGACACACCCACGCCGCGGGCAGGGGCGGACCCGCGCGACTGCGTGGACCTGAACTATGACGACCCCGCGCAATGCAGCCAACCGCGCTCGGCTGCCTTCGACGGGCAGGACCTGACCCCGGAGGCGTCCAAGCTTGCGCCGCAGGCACGGGTGGTGGACCTCTCCGACGAATTCTGCGGCGCCGACTCCTGCCCCATGGTGATCGGGAACGTCATGATCTACCGCGACCGCGACCACGTCACTCGGACCTACATCCTCACGCTCGCGGACCAGCTGGAAAGCGCGCTCGTGGCGGCCAAGCAGACCCGCTGAGCCGGTCCCGGCCGTGTCGCGTTCATGTCGTATCAACCCGCTGTTTACCTGGACATGACTGACTGCAAGACATGCGATTGAAGGCCCGGCGCAAGTTCCTGCCCGAAATCCAAGCCTTGCGCGCCCTCGCGGTGCTCATGGTGGTGGCCTACCATCTGGAGCCGCGCTGGCTGCCGGGCGGCTTCGTCGGCGTGGACGTCTTCTTTGTTATCTCGGGTTTCCTGATCACCGGCCACATGCTCCGCGAGGTCGAATGCAGCGGAACCCTGTCGCTGCGCAACTTCTGGGCGGCACGCGTGCGCCGCATCCTTCCCGCGGCCCTGCTGACCATCGTCGTGGTGCTCGCCGCGACGTTGCTGCTCGCCCCGATGACCCAGTGGGCCCAGGTCGGCACGCAGGCACTGGCCTCCACGTTCTACCTGCAGAACTGGGTACTGGCCGCGGATTCGGTGGATTACCTGGCCGCCGCCGACTCGGCGACCGCGTTGCAGCATTTCTGGTCGCTGGCGGTGGAGGAGCAGTTCTACCTGTTCTGGCCGCTGCTGGTCCTGCTGGCCATCGCCGTCATCCGCAAGCGGCGCAGCACCTTCAGGTCCCCCGCACGGCACTCCGGACCTTCGCCGGCACGGCTCGCCGTCGTGTTTTTTGCTCTGGTGACGGCGGCCTCGCTGGCCTTCGCGCTCTGGTTCACCTACACCGGAAACCCGGCCGCCTACTTCATCACCCCCACGCGGATCTGGGAACTCGGCCTTGGCGGCCTGCTGGCCGCGGGGCTGAGCTACACGGAGCGTTGGCAGGAGCTGCGCAGCCTATTGGCCCTGGCGGGCCTGGTGACGATTGCCGCGGCAGCCTTCCTGCTCGACGGCGCGGACCCGTTCCCGGGGGCAGCCGCCCTACTGCCGGTCCTCGGTACCATGGCCGTCATCGCCGCGGGACGCACCTCTGGCACGCTTTCGCTGCACCGCCTCGTGGACCTCAAGCCGGTGCAGTGGACCGGCAACATCTCCTACTCGCTCTACCTGTGGCACTGGCCGCTGATCGTCTTCTACAAGACCCTGGCCGGCAAGGAGCCGGGCCCGGCGCCCAGCCTGCTGCTGCTCGCGGCCTCGTTCGCCCTGGCGGCCATCAGCTTCTACTGGGTGGAGACGCCGATACGGAAGTTCGGCTGGCTCAACGTCCGGGCCTGGCGCCCGCTGGCGGCCGGCGCCGCCGCCACCGCCCTGGTCGGGACCCTCGCGTTCGTGCCGGGCAACCAGCAGGAGCGCATCCTCGCCGAGCGGGCGGAGCAGGGCAAGGCTCTGCTGGCAGATCCGCCCGCTGACCTCGGGGTGGGCGCCATGACCCGGGCGGCGGACCGCACGTTCACCGCGGACAGCCAGGTGATCGTCCCGGACCCCGGCCTGGCGGCCGAGGACAATTTCGACGTCGGCGATTGCGCCAGTCCGGCGGACTCGCCGGAGACGCGGGAATGCACCTTCGGGGACAAGGACTCGGACTTCACCGTCGCGCTCGTGGGGGATTCCCACGCCGCCCAGTGGTTCGCCGCGCTGGAACCGATCGCGAAGGAGCGCGGCTGGCGGCTGCTGACCTACCTGCACAACTCCTGCCCGTTCAACCCGGAAATGCGGCTGGCGGAGCGGGACGGAAACCTGGCCTGCACCGAACCGAACGAGAAGACCATGGAACGGCTCACCGGCGGGGGAGACGTGGACGCGGTGATCACCTCCTACTACGCCAGCGCCAACTTCGTGAATTCCGAGACCGGCCACCGTCCGGGGGCGGCAGGATTCGCCGAGTACTGGAACGAACTCGCCGAGGCCGGCGTGGACGTCTATCCGATCGTCGGCACGCCCTCGCCCCGCCGCGAGGGCGGGCTGGCCCGCGACTGCGTGGCCCTAAACTATGGCGAGCCCCAGGACTGCGGGCAGCCGCGCAAGGAGGGGCTGACCGGCGAGGACCTGACCCAGGAGGCGGCTGAGCTGGCACCGAAGGCGCGGGTCCTCGACTTCACGGACGCCTTCTGCGGAGACACCACGTGCCCGGCGGTCATCGGCAATGTCCTCATCTACGCGGACCAGAACCACATCACCCGGACCTACATGCGCACGCTCGTCCCCACGCTGGAGGAGCGGCTGCTCAAGCGCATGGGCGACCGTGCGTGAGGGCGGGGCGACCGCGAATGAGGGGCGCCGGCGATTCTCTGATAGACTGTTACTCGATTGTTTTGTGTGGCAGTGGATGAAGGCCGCTTCCCCCGCTCTGGCGTGGCGGAGGCGGAGCCTGTTTCCGGTCCGCGGGGTTCTTGCGCGGTGAATGCCACACCTTTGCATGCCTAGGGTCGTACACCGCAGCTGCGAAGACGACCGACAGTGCCTGGCCTCGCGAAAAAGCCGGCGAGGCAAAGCCTAGATAAACGGAGATCACGTAAGTGCCTACGATTAACCAGCTGGTCCGCAAGGGCCGCTCACCGAAGGTCAATAAGACCAAGGCGCCCGCGCTTAAGGGCAGCCCCATGAAGCGCGGCGTCTGCACCCGCGTCTACACCACCACTCCGAAGAAGCCGAACTCGGCTCTCCGGAAGGTGGCCCGTGTCCGCCTCAGCGGCGGCATCGAAGTTACCGCCTACATCCCCGGTGTGGGCCACAACCTGCAGGAACACTCCATCGTGCTGGTGCGCGGCGGCCGTGTGAAGGACCTGCCGGGTGTCCGTTACAAGATCGTCCGTGGCGCTCTCGATACCCAGGGTGTCAAGAACCGCAAGCAGGCTCGCAGCCGCTACGGCGCGAAGATGGAGAAGAAGTAATATGCCCCGCAAGGGTCCGGCCCCCAAGCGGCCGCTCGTCGTAGATCCGGTTTACGGATCCCCGCTGGTTACCCAGCTGATCAACAAGGTTCTGGTTGACGGTAAGAAGTCCACCGCCGAGCGCATCGTCTACGGTGCCCTCGAAGGTGCCCGCACCAAGACCGGCAACGATCCCGTGGCCGCCCTGAAGAAGGCCATGGACAACGTCCGCCCCGCCCTTGAGGTCCGCTCCCGCCGTGTCGGTGGCGCAACTTACCAGGTTCCCGTTGAGGTCAAGCCGGGCCGCTCCACGGCCCTCGCCCTCCGCTGGCTGGTCGGTTACTCCAAGGCCCGCCGCGAGAAGACCATGACCGAGCGTCTCATGAACGAGATCCTGGACGCATCGAACGGTCTCGGTGCCGCTGTGAAGCGTCGCGAAGACACCCACAAGATGGCCGAGTCCAACAAGGCCTTCGCCCACTACCGCTGGTAACAGAGCTTGACCGGCGACGGCGGTGATCCGCCGCCGTCGCCAATTGCTCACCTAAAAAGGGAGAAACTGTGGCACTCGACGTGCTTACCGACCTCAAGAAGGTCCGCAACATCGGCATCATGGCCCACATCGATGCCGGTAAGACCACCACTACTGAGCGCATCCTCTTCTACACCGGTGTCAACCACAAGATCGGTGAGACGCACGACGGTGCCGCAACCATGGACTGGATGGCACAGGAGCAGGAACGCGGTATCACCATTACCTCCGCGGCTACCACCTGCTACTGGAACGACAACCAGATCAACATCATCGACACTCCCGGTCACGTGGACTTCACGGTCGAGGTTGAGCGCTCCCTGCGCGTCCTCGACGGCGCCGTAGCCGTCTTCGACGGCAAGGAGGGCGTTGAGCCGCAGTCGGAGACCGTCTGGCGCCAGGCGGACAAGTACGACGTGCCGCGCATCTGCTTCGTCAACAAGATGGACAAGCTCGGAGCCGACTTCTACTTCACCGTTGACACCATCATCAACCGCCTCGGTGCAAAGCCGCTGGTCATGCAGCTGCCGATCGGCGCCGAGAGCGACTTCGAGGGCGTTGTCGACCTGCTGACCATGAAGGCCTTCACCTGGCGCGGCGAGGTCACGATGGGCGCGGACTACGAGATCGAAGAGATCCCGGCGGACCTGCAGGCCAAGGCCGAGGAATACCGCGCGCAGCTGGTCGAGGCCGTTGCCGAGTCCTCCGAAGAGCTCATGGAGAAGTACCTCGAGGGCGAAGAGCCCAGCATCGAGGAACTCAAGGCCGGCATCCGCAAGATGACGATCAACTCCGAGATCTACCCGGTCTACTGCGGTTCCGCGTTCAAGAACAAGGGCGTCCAGCCCATGCTCGACGCCGTGATCGACTTCCTGCCGTCCCCGCTGGACGTTCCCAGCATCCAGGGCCACGCAGTCAACGACGAGGAGAAGGTCCTGGAGCGCCAGGCTGACGCCAGCGCGCCGTTCTCGGCCCTCGCGTTCAAGGTCGTCACGCACCCCTTCTTCGGCCGCCTGACCTACATCCGCGTCTACTCCGGCAAGGCTTCCTCCGGCGCCCAGGTGATCAACTCCACCAAGGGCAAGAAGGAGCGCATCGGCAAGCTCTTCCAGATGCACGCCAACAAGGAGAACCCGGTTGACGAAGTCACCACCGGACACATCTACGCGGCCATCGGCCTCAAGGACGTGACCACCGGCGACACCCTGTGCGACCCGGCGAACCCGATCGTGCTCGAATCGATGAGCTTCCCGGAGCCCGTGATCTTCGTGGCCATCGAGCCGAAGACCAAGGGTGACCAGGAGAAGCTGTCGACCGCTATCCAGAAACTCTCCGATGAGGACCCGACGTTCACCGTCTCCCTCAACGACGAGACCGGCCAGACCGAAATCGGCGGCATGGGCGAGCTCCACCTGGACATCCTGGTGGACCGCATGCGCCGCGAGTTCAAGGTTGAAGCCAACGTCGGCAAGCCGCAGGTGGCCTACCGCGAAACCATCAAGAAGACCGTCGAAAAGGTCGACTACACCCACAAGAAGCAGACGGGTGGATCCGGCCAGTTCGCAAAGGTCCAGGTCTCCTTCGAGCCCCTGGACACCGCCGGCGGTACCTTCTACGAGTTCGAGAACAAGGTCACCGGCGGCCGTATCCCGCGCGAATACATCCCCTCGGTGGATGCCGGTATCCAGGACGCACTGCGCCTGGGTGTCCTCGCGGGCTACCCGATGGTGGGCGTCAAGGCCATCCTGCTCGACGGCGCCTACCACGACGTCGACTCTTCGGAAATGGCGTTCAAGATCGCCGGTTCCCAGGTCCTGAAGGAAGGCGTTCGTCGCGCCAACCCGATCCTGCTCGAACCGCTGATGGCCGTCGAGGTGCGTACCCCTGAGGAATACATGGGTGACGTCATCGGTGACCTGAACTCCCGCCGCGGCATGATCCAGTCCATGGAAGATGCCTCGGGCGTGAAGGTCGTGCGCGCCAACGTTCCGCTGTCCGAGATGTTCGGTTACATCGGCGACCTGCGGTCCAAGACCCAGGGCCGCGCGGTGTACTCGATGCAGTTCGACAGCTACTCGGAGGTCCCGAAGGCAGTAGCCGACGAGATCATCCAGAAGACCCGCGGCGAGTAATCTCCGGTTGCCGTCCCGGTCCGCCGGGACGGCAACCACCTCGCAGTCCGTGCGGCCGAGCCGCGGCCTAAGGACTGCACACAGGCTGACGGGGCGCGCAGGTACTGTGCGCAGCCGGCGGATTCTGTAATTTCCCCAAATATCCAAGCCCGAAGTAGACTTGTTCAGGTTTCGGCAGCGAGAAGCGTTGCCGGAGAGCATGTCTTTTCAAAACGTCCTAGGAGGAACCCGTGGCGAAGGCAAAGTTCGAGCGGACTAAGCCGCACGTCAACATCGGTACCATCGGTCACGTTGACCACGGTAAGACCACGTTGACCGCTGCCATTTCCAAGGTGCTTGCTGACAAGTACCCCGATCTCAACGAGCAGCGTGACTTCGCAGCTATCGACTCTGCCCCGGAAGAGCGCCAGCGCGGTATCACCATCAACATCTCGCACATCGAGTACCAGACCGAGAAGCGTCACTACGCACACGTTGACGCTCCCGGCCACGCTGACTACATCAAGAACATGATCACTGGTGCAGCTCAGATGGACGGCGCGATCCTCGTGGTTGCCGCTACCGACGGTCCGATGGCCCAGACCCGCGAGCACGTTCTGCTCGCCCGCCAGGTTGGTGTTCCCTACCTGCTGGTCGCGCTGAACAAGGCTGACATGGTTGAGGACGAGGAACTCCTCGACCTCGTCGAAATGGAAGTCCGCGAGCTGCTCAGCTCCCAGGAGTTCGACGGCGACAACGCTCCCGTCATCCGCGTTTCCGGCCTGAAGGCCCTCGAGGGCGACCCCCAGTGGGTCAAGTCCGTTGAGGACCTGATGGATGCTGTGGACGAGTCCATCCCGGACCCGGTCCGCGACAAGGACAAGCCGTTCCTGATGCCCATCGAGGACGTCTTCACCATCACCGGCCGCGGTACCGTTGTTACCGGCCGCGCCGAGCGTGGCACCCTCGCCATCAACTCCGAGGTCGAGATCGTCGGTATCCGTCCGATCCAGAAGACCACGGTTACCGGTATCGAGATGTTCCACAAGCAGCTCGACGAAGCATGGGCTGGCGAGAACTGTGGTCTGCTGCTCCGCGGTATCAAGCGCGAAGACGTAGAGCGCGGCCAGGTCGTCGTGAAGCCGGGTTCCATCACCCCGCACACCGACTTCGAGGCCAACGTCTACATCCTGTCCAAGGATGAAGGCGGCCGCCACAACCCGTTCTACTCGAACTACCGTCCGCAGTTCTACTTCCGGACCACGGACGTCACCGGCGTTATCACCCTGCCGGAAGGCACGGAAATGGTTATGCCGGGCGACAACACCGAGATGAGCGTCGAGCTGATCCAGCCGATCGCCATGGAAGAGGGCCTCGGCTTCGCTATCCGTGAGGGTGGCCGCACCGTTGGTTCGGGCCGCGTTACCAAGATCACCAAGTAACTTGGTTTCGTAGGCTCCGCCGGCCGCCATGCGGTCCTGACGGAGCCGGATCGAACTAAGGAAGCCCCGCTGCAGTGCAGCGGGGCTTCCTGTTTTTAATGCCGGCTACATCAGGTTCTGATGCAGGCAGAGGATGTTTCCTTCCGTATCGGTGAACCAGGCGCACCGATCGTGGTCGGAGGTGGCGATGTGGTTCTCAGTCTTCAGCCCGGGCAGGTCGTAGTCCTCGAACCTGACGCCGTGGCCCTCCAGATCCTTCATTTCCGCATCCAGGTCGGCGACTTCGAAGCTGACGGCCGTATGCTCCGACGCCGGAAGGTCCGGACGGCGCAGCAGTTCGAGCGCGGTGTTGCCATCGCTGGTGAAGATGAAGGTATCCGCATCGAGGAGTCCCTTGGCTTTCAGGCCCAAAGACTTCTCGTAGAATTCGCGCGCGCGGTCCATGTCCTTGACCGGCAGGACCGTAGTCATTTTCGTTGTGGTGAGCATGAAGTCCAGCTCCCTCTTGCAGCATTCGGACACTATCCACAGTAGTCTCGTCCGGACCGCCCGAACCTGTGGAATCGGCACAAATTTGGCCCCGGCCGGCTCCGGACTTCCGCCGCTGCGGGATCGGGACGGCAGTAGGATCGGAGCATGGAGTGGATCGTATTCTGGATTGTCATCGGCGTGGTAGTCGCCATCGCCGGCACGGTGATGTGGGGCCGGCGCTATTTCCGGCACGAGATTGAACGGGCCAAGCGGATCCGCCGGGCCAACGACTACGGCCAGCAGTAGGTCGGGCACTAAGGCCTGGCACCGCCGAGGTCAGCGGGAGGCAACGCTGGCGTCCTCGGCCCGCAGGGACGTAACGTCCTGCAGCCACCGGTAGGAGGACTTGGGGATCCGCTGCTGCGTCTCGAAGTCGACATAGACCAGGCCGAACCGCTGGCTGTAGCCTGCCGCCCATTCGAAATTGTCCATCAGCGTCCACACGTAGTAGCCGCGCAGGTCGATGGCTTCCGCGGGCCCGCCGGGCGAGGTCGCCCCGATGGCCGACGCGATATGGTCGGCCAGGTAATTGATGCGCTGGACGTCGGCGATGTGGGGCTCGCCGGTGAGCGCGTCCCGGACCACGACGTCCTGGAAACTGGCGCCGCCCTCGGTGATGAAGACCGGTGGGAGCCCGGGGTAGCGCCGGGCCATTTCGGTGAGGGCCACCGCCAGGTAATCAGGAGCCACGGGCCAGCCGAATCCGGTGCGCTCATACCGGGCCCAGCCGGTGATGTGGAAGGGCAGGTCGGGTGTGTCGTCGAGCTTATGCTCCGGCAATCCCTCCGGAATGGCGTCCGGCCCCGTGCTCGGTCCGGGACCTGGCGCGATCCTGGTGGGGAAGTAGTAGTTCAGTCCGTAGAAGTCCAGGGGCCGGGACATGATCGCCAGGTCCTCGTCGCTGACCTCGGTCAGGTAGTGGAGGAACGGCATCAGCAGCGGGTTGATATCGGAGTAGCGGCCGAGCAGGACCGGATCCGAGAACATGCCGTTGTGCAGGATGTCGAACAGTTCGACCAACCGGTCGTTGATGAAGCCGCCGCGTGCGGGAACGACGGGGGAGTAGACGTTGGTGATGCCGATTTCCCCGGGCACGTTCGCGCCGCGCAGCGCCTCGAGGCTCAGCCCGTGGGCGAGCACCAGGTGGTGCGCGGCCGGCACAGCGTCGAAGAGTCCGGGGCGGCCCGGTGCGTGGATGCCGAGCCCGTAGCCGTTCAGCGCAACGGTCGTCGGTTCGTTGATCGTGACCCAGCGGTGCACCCGGTCGCCGAAGGCGGACGCGGCGATCTCGGCGAAGTCCGCCAGCCGGTAGGCGGTCTCGCGGTTCAGCCAGCCCCCGGCCCGCTCGAGCGGCAGCGGTGTGTCCCAGTGGTAGAGCGTGCACATCGGAGAGATGCCGCGTTCGAGGAGTTCGTCGATCAGCCGGTCATAGAAGTCGAGGCCGGCGGGATTGGCGGGGCCGCGCCCATCCGGCTGGATCCGCGGCCAGGAGAGGGAAAACCGGTAGGAGTCGACGCCGAGCGCGTGGATGAGCCGCACGTCGTCGACCATCCGGTGGTAGTGGTCGCAGGCGGCATCGGCGGTATCGCCGTTGACGATGCGGCCCGGTTCCGCGGCAAAAGCGTCCCAGCCGGAGGGGCCGCGGCCGTCCTCAGCCAGCGCGCCTTCGATCTGGAAGGCCGCAGTGGCGACCCCGAGCGTGAAATCCGGCGGAATCATGGCCGCCAGGCTTTCGGGTGAGATACCCATCGACTGGTCCTTGCGCTCACTGGACCGGCGCACCCTGGCCGGTAGCAAGTAGCATCTCACCTCGGGGTACACTAGTCACGGTCCCGTCTGCAGCATCCCTTACCGGCCCTCCGGCCGATGTGCGAGCCAACGCCGCCGGATTCTAGCCGCAAAGGATGGACGACCACGGCAATCAGCCCTCGATTCGCGTTTCGTGACGATATCTGCCACACTAGATGAGTTGTTCAAGCGCTTCCGTGTGTCTTCATGCGCGACTGCGTCCCGACCGGGATAATGCCCGGTGCAGGGGCAGGTTCCATGGAGCGAGGAGCCCAAATATAACCCACCCCAATCTTGCCGGGCGAAGCTGTGCAGAATGCATGCGACACGCCCGAGCGCGGGGGTCGGAGCCTCGGCAGGGTGAGGAACCCGGAAATTTCCGGATTCAGCCTGTTGGAGGCGCGCCAGGTAAGCCCGTGCGGGCCTTCCGGGGGCGCAGAACTGGAAATTAACAGAGCAGCACTGAGAAAGAGAGCGGAGACGCCATGGCGGGACAGAAAATCCGCATCCGTCTGAAGTCATATGACCATGAGGTCATTGATGTTTCAGCACGGAAGATCGTTGAGACGGTCACGCGTGCAGGCGCAACGGTAGTAGGCCCCGTGCCGCTGCCCACCGAGAAGAACGTGTACTGCGTTATTCGTTCGCCGCACAAGTACAAGGACAGCCGTGAGCACTTTGAAATGCGTACTCACAAGCGTCTGATCGACATTATTGACCCCACGCCGAAGGCCGTTGACTCGCTCATGCGTCTTGACCTGCCTGCAGACGTGAACATCGAAATCAAGCTGTAGGGGAGTGCGGATTATTATGTCTACCACTACACGCCAGGTAAAGGGACTGCTGGGTACCAAGCTCGGCATGACCCAGGTTTGGGACGAGAACAACCGCCTTGTGCCGGTGACCGTCGTCCAGGCCGACTCCAACGTCGTCACTCAGCTGCGCAATGCAGATGCTGACGGTTACACCGCCGTCCAGATCGGCTACGGCCAGATCGACCCCCGCAAGGTGACCAAGCCGCTGGCCGGACACTTTGAGAAGGCCGGTGTCACCCCCCGCCGCCACCTCGTTGAGCTGCGCACCTCGGACGCCGAGTCCTACGAGCTCGGCCAGGAACTCTCCGTGGAAACCTTCGAAGCCGGTCAGAAGATCGACGTCGTCGGAACCTCCAAGGGTAAGGGTTTCGCCGGTGTTATGAAGCGTCACGGCTTCTCCGGTGTCGGCGCTTCCCACGGTGCCCACAAGAACCACCGCAAGCCGGGTTCCATTGGTGGCGCCTCCACTCCGGGCCGCGTCTTCAAGGGTCTGCGCATGGCCGGCCGCATGGGCGCCGTCCGCCACACCACGCTGAACCTGACCGTTCACGCTGTTGACACCGAGAAGTCGCTGCTCTTGATCAAGGGTGCCGTCCCCGGTGCCCGCGGGTCGGTCGTTCTCGTCCGTTCCGCTGTGAAGGGAGCCTAGTCCAATGGCTAACACTGTAAAGGTTGACCTGCCGGCAGAGATCTTCGACGTCCAGACCAACGTGCCGCTGCTGCACCAGGTCGTCGTCGCCCAGCTCGCTGCTGCCCGCCAGGGCACCCACAAGACCAAGACCCGCGCCGAGGTTTCCGGTGCAGGCCGCAAGCCGTTCAAGCAGAAGGGCACCGGCCGCGCCCGCCAGGGTTCGATCCGTGCGCCTCACATGACCGGCGGTGGCGTTGTCCACGGTCCGACCCCGCGCGATTACAGCCAGCGCACCCCGAAGAAGATGAAGGCTGCTGCCCTGCGCGGCGCCCTGTCGGATCGGGCCCGCAACGGCCGTATCCACGTCCTCGACGCACTGGTGTCCGGCGAGAAGCCGTCCACCAAGGGCGCCATCGAGGCACTGCGTTCGGTTTCCGACCGTAAGAACCTGCTTGTCGTTATCGAGCGTGCCAACGATGTGGCGGCCCTGAGCCTGCGCAACATCGAGGAAGTTCACACCATTTACGTGGATCAGCTGAACACCTACGACGTGCTCGTTTCCGACGACGTGGTCTTCACCCAGGCTGCCTACGAGGCATTTGTGAACAAGGAGGACGCCAAGTGAGCGCGACCACCGCTAAGGACCCCCGCGACGTCGTCATTGCACCCGTCGTTTCGGAAAAGAGCTACGGCCTGATCGACGAAGGTAAGTACACCTTCCTGGTCGACCCGCGCTCGAACAAGACCGAGATCAAGCTGGCCGTGGAGAAGATTTTCTCCGTCAAGGTCGACTCGATCAACACCATCAACCGTGCCGGGAAGCGCAAGCGCACCCGTTTCGGATGGGGACAGCGCAAGAACACCAAGCGCGCGATTGTCACCCTGAAGGAAGGCACAATCGACATCTTCGGCGGTCCGCTTTCCTAAGCGGAGACCACTTTAACGAGGAAATAAATTATGGGAATCCGTAAATACAAGCCGACTACCCCGGGCCGCCGCGGCTCGAGCGTAGCCGACTTCGCTGAAATCACGCGGTCGACTCCGGAAAAGTCGCTGGTCCGCCCCCTGTCCAAGACGGGTGGCCGCAACAACTCCGGTAAGATCACGACCCGCCACAAGGGTGGCGGCCACAAGCGCCAGTACCGTCTGATCGACTTCCGTCGCCACGACAAGGACGGCGTGCCGGCCAAGGTTGCCGAGATCGAATACGATCCCAACCGCACCGCCCGCATCGCACTGCTGCACTACGTTGATGGCACCAAGCGCTACATCCTGGCCCCGGCCAAGCTGAAGCAGGGCGACGTTGTCGAAGCCGGAGCCGGCGCCGACATCAAGCCCGGCAACAACCTGCCGCTGCGCAACATCCCGGTGGGTACCGTTATCCACGCAGTTGAACTGCGCCCGGGCGGCGGCGCCAAGATGGCCCGCTCGGCCGGCGCTTCGGTCCAGCTCGTCGCCAAGGAAGGCAAGTACGGCCAGCTCCGTCTGCCCTCCGGCGAAATCCGCAACGTCGACGTGCGCTGCCGCGCAACCGTCGGCGAGGTCGGCAACGCCGAGCAGTCCAACATCAACTGGGGCAAGGCCGGTCGTCTGCGCTGGAAGGGCATCCGCCCGACCGTGCGTGGTGTGGCCATGAACCCGATCGACCACCCGCACGGTGGTGGCGAGGGCAAGACCTCCGGTGGCCGCCACCCGGTCAACCCGAACGGTAAGCCCGAGGGCCGTACCCGCCGCCCCAACAAGGAAAGCGACAAGCTCATTGTGCGTCGCCGTCGTACTGGCAAGAACAAGCGATAGGAGCCTGGGAACATGCCACGCAGCCTGAAGAAAGGCCCCTTCGTCGATCAGCACCTCTTCGTGAAGGTAGCTGCAGAGAACGAAAAGGGCACCAAGAACGTCATCAAGACGTGGTCCCGCCGTTCGATGATCATCCCCGACATGCTCGGGCACACGATCGCCGTACACGACGGACGCAAGCACATTCCGGTGTTTGTCACCGAGTCGATGGTCGGGCACAAGCTCGGCGAATTCGCCCCGACGCGGACTTTCCGCGGCCATGTGAAGGACGACCGTAAGGGCAAGCGCCGCTAGGCGCTCGCTCGTACGGCAGAAGACGAGAGAAGGAAAGCAATGGAAGCCAAGGCTATTGCGCGCCACATCCGCGTAACGCCTATGAAGGCCCGGCGCGTCGTCAACCTTGTTCGTGGCAAGCAGGCGAATGAGGCTCTGGCAATTCTGAAGTTTGCCCCGCAGGCAGCTTCGGAGCCGGTTTCGAAGGTACTCGCATCGGCAGTCGCCAACGCCCGCGTTCTCGCGGACCGTGACGGCGTCGCCTTCGATGAGAGCGACCTCTACATCAGCGAGGCCTTTGTCGATGAGGGCCCGACGATGAAGCGGTTCCAGCCGCGGGCCCAGGGCCGCGCCTACCGCATCAAGAAGCGGACCAGCCACATCACGGTTGTTGTCGCTACCCCGGAGAAAGAGGAGGACCAGTAAGTGGGACAGAAAGTAAACCCGCACGGATTCCGCCTCGGTATCACCACCGACCACGTCTCCCACTGGTTCGCTGACAGCAACAAGGCCGGCCAGCGCTACAAGGACTTCGTTCGCGAGGACGTCAAGATCCGCCAGCTCATGTCCACCGGCATGGAGCGTGCAGGTATCGCCAAGGTTGAAATCGAGCGCACCCGTGACCGCGTTCGCGTGGACATTCACACTGCCCGTCCGGGCATTGTGATCGGCCGCCGCGGCGCCGAAGCAGACCGCATCCGCGGCGAGCTGGAGAAGCTGACCGGCAAGCAGGTGCAGCTGAACATCCTCGAGGTCAAGAACCCCGAGATCGAGGCGCAGCTGGTTGCCCAGGGCATCGCCGAGCAGCTGACTTCCCGCGTGGCTTTCCGCCGCGCGATGAAGAAGGCCATGCAGTCCGCAACCCGCGCCGGCGCCAAGGGCATCCGTGTCCAGTGCTCCGGCCGTCTGGGCGGCGCCGAAATGAGCCGGTCGGAGTTCTACCGCGAAGGCCGTGTGCCCCTGCACACCCTGCGCGCGAACATCGACTTCGGTTTCTTCGAGGCCAAGACCACCTTCGGCCGCATCGGCGTGAAGGTCTGGATCTACAAGGGCGACGTGACGGCGAAGGAACTGGCTGCCCAGCAGGCCGCAGCTCCGTCCTCGCGCGGCCGTGGCGACCGTCCGGGCCGTGGCCCGGCAGACCGTGGTGACCGCCGCCGTCGTACTGACCGCTCTGCAGCTGCCGAGGCCCCCAAGGCCGAGGCTCCCGCTGCGGAAGCAGCCGCTCCGGCTGCAGAAGGAGGAGAGGCTTAAATGCTTATCCCACGTCGAGTCAAGCACCGCAAGCAGCACCACCCGTCCCGCACGGGCAACGCTACCGGCGGCACCCAGGTCAGCTTCGGCGAGTGGGGCATCCAGGCTTTGACGCCTGCGTACGTCACCAACCGCCAGATCGAAGCGGCCCGTATCGCCATGACCCGCCACATCAAGCGTGGCGGCAAGGTCTGGATCAACATCTATCCGGACCGCCCGCTGACCAAGAAGCCGGCCGAAACCCGCATGGGTTCCGGTAAGGGTTCGCCGGAGTGGTGGGTAGCCAACGTCAAGCCGGGCCGGGTTCTGTTTGAACTCTCCGGTGTCAATGAAGAGGTAGCTCGCGAGGCCCTTCGCCTGGCGATCCACAAGCTGCCGTTGAAGGCACGCATCGTGCGTCGCGAAGGTGGTGAATAGAAATGGCAGTTGGTTCGAAGGAACTCGCAACCGATCAGCTCGAGACTTTCGACAAGGACCGTCTCGTCGAGGAGCTGCGCAAGTCCAAGGAGGAGCTGTTCAACCTCCGTTTCCAGTCCGCCACCGGTCAGCTGGAAAACCACGGCCGCCTGAAGGCTGTCAAGCGTGACATCGCGCGCATCTACACGGTGCTGCGCGAGCGCGAGCTGGGTATCCGGCCCGAGGTTGTAGCTTCCGAGGAAGCTCCGGCTGAGAAGAAGGCAAAGAAGTCCAAGAAGGCCGAGTCCGCGGAAGCCGCCGAGACCCCGGCCGCCGAGGATGATGCCAAATGAGTGAGAAGGAAGCATCTGTGACTGAAGCAGCACAGGTTCGCGGCAACCGGAAGACCGCCCGCGGTTACGTGGTCTCCGACAAGATGGACAAGACCATCGTCGTCGACATCGAAGACCGCAAGAAGCACGCCCTCTACGGCAAGGTCATGCGCCGCAACACCAAGGTGAAGGCCCATGACGAGCAGAACACCGCCGGCATCGGCGACCTGGTTCTGCTGGCCGAGACTCGTCCGCTCTCCGCCACCAAGCGGTGGCGCCTGGTCGAGATCATCGAAAAGGCTAAGTAGGACCTGGTTCCTGCAGGTCGGACCCGCCCGCACGGCGGGCGGGTCCGACCCCTTAGGTTTCCCGCCTCGGTCACGTTCCGGCAGCAGCCGGCGAGCTGACCGGGGATGGGTTTGAAGGGGAGCGATCCCCTTGAAAAGTACGAGCCCCTGGCCGCAGATTCAGCTGAATTTCGCGTCCGGGGTGTCTTGGTAATAAACTAGTAATCTTGCCTGTGCCGTTTGGGAAGACTATCCACCTTTCCGCATGGACAGAATAGGCAAATTCCCGCAACCGCCTTCGGCTTTGCGCTCACGCGCGGGCAGGGGGAGCCCGGTGCGGGGTATCCCATATCCGTTCCGCAAGGCTCATTTTCATGAGAACCGGCGCGACGACAGGAGTTATAAGTGATTCAGCAGGAGTCGCGACTGAAGGTCGCCGACAACACGGGTGCCAAGGAAATCCTGACCATCCGCGTTCTCGGTGGATCGGGACGTCGCTACGCAGGCATTGGCGACGTTATCGTTGCCACCGTCAAGGACGCAATTCCCGGCGGCAACGTCAAGAAGGGTGACGTCGTTAAGGCTGTCATCGTTCGTACCAAGAAGGAACGCCGCCGCGCGGACGGTTCCTACATCAAGTTCGATGAGAACGCTGCAGTGATCCTGAAGAACGACGGCGACCCCCGCGGTACCCGTATCTTCGGCCCGGTGGGCCGTGAGCTTCGCGACAAGAAGTTCATGAAGATCATCTCGCTTGCTCCGGAGGTGCTCTAACCCATGGCTAAGTTCAAGATCAAGAAGGGTGACCTGGTCCAGGTCATCACCGGCGCCAAGCAGGACCGCGGCGGCGACCGCGGCAAGCAGGGCAAGGTCCTGAAGGTTTACACGGAGACCAACCGCGTGCTGGTTGAAGGCATCAACCGCGTCACCAAGCACACCAAGGTCGGCCAGTCGCAGCGCGGCACGAAGACCGGCGGCATCGAGACTGTCGAGGCCCCGATCCACATCTCCAACGTGGCCGTTGTCGATCCCGAAACCAAGAAGCCGACCCGTGTTGGCTACCGCACCGAAACCGTCGAGCGCAATGGCCGGGAGCGCACTGTGCGCGTCCGCGTTGCCAAGGGCTCCGGGAAGGACCTCTAATGACTGAGACTGTCACGAAGATCGTTCCCCGTCTGAAGACTCGCTACGCCAGCGAGATCAAGAAGGCCCTGCAGGACGAGTTCAACTACCCCAACGTGATGCAGGTCCCCGGCCTGGTCAAGGTTGTCGTCAACATGGGTGTTGGAGATGCCGCCAAGGACTCCAAGCTCATCGACGGCGCCGTCCGCGATCTGACCCAGATCACCGGCCAGAAGCCGCAGGTCACCAAGGCCCGCAAGTCCATCGCACAGTTCAAGCTGCGCGAAGGCATGCCGATCGGTGCGCACGCTACGCTGCGCGGCGACCGCATGTGGGAATTCATCGACCGCCTGGTCACCCTCGCCCTGCCCCGTATCCGCGACTTCCGCGGCCTCAACGGCAAGCAGTTCGACGGCAACGGCAACTACACCTTCGGTCTGACCGAACAGTCCATGTTCCACGAGATCAATCAGGACAAGATTGACCGTGTACGCGGTATGGACATCACCGTAGTCACCACCGCCAAGACCGACGCGGAAGGCCGCGCGCTGCTCAAGGCGCTGGGCTTCCCGTTCCAGACCGAAGACTAAACCAACTACGTAACAGGTCCGTACCGACGGAAACCGTTACGGGGAAGGGCAAGAGCCCACCATGACAATGACAGATCCTGTCGCAGACATGCTGACTCGTCTGCGCAATGCAAACTCGGCGTACCACGAAACCGTGTCGATGCCGTACAGCAAGCTCAAGGCACGCGTTGCCGACATCCTGAAGGCCGAAGGCTACATCGCCGGCTGGAAGGAAGAAGAGGCAGAGGTCGGCAAGAAGCTGACCATCGACCTCAAGTTCGGCCCCAACCGCGAGCGTTCGCTCGCCGGTGTCCGCCGCATCTCCAAGCCCGGTCTGCGCGTTTACGCAAAGTCCACCAACCTGCCGCACGTGCTGGGTGGCCTGGGCATCGCTATCCTGTCCACCTCTTCCGGACTGATGACTGATCGTCAGGCCGGCAAGAAGGGCGTGGGCGGCGAAGTCCTCGCCTACGTCTGGTAACGGGAAGGAAAGAGAATAATGTCACGTATTGGACGTCTCCCCATCACCGTTCCCTCCGGCGTCGAGGTCAAGGTTGACGGCAACGTAGTTTCCGTCAAGGGCTCCAAGGGCGAACTGACCCACACGGTCGCTTCCCCGATCCAGGTTTCCCTGGAGGAGAGCACCCTTACCGTTAGCCGCCCGAACGACGAGCGCGAATCGCGGTCCCTCCACGGCCTGACCCGCACGCTGATCAACAACATGATCGTTGGCGTGACCGAGGGCTACAAGAAGAGCCTCGAAATCGTCGGCACCGGTTACCGCGTGCAGGCCAAGGGCTCGGACCTCGAGTTCGCCCTGGGCTACAGCCACCCGGTTCCCGTCAAGGCTCCCGAGGGCATCACCTTTGCAGTAGAGGGTCCGACCAAGCTCTCTGTATCGGGAATCAACAAGCAGCAGGTCGGCGAGGTTGCTGCCAACATCCGCAAGCTGCGGAAGCCGGACCCCTACAAGGGCAAGGGCATCCGTTACGCAGGCGAGCAGATCCGCCGCAAGGTCGGAAAGGCTGGTAAGTAATCATGGCTATCGGAATTAAGGGTAAGAGCAAGTCTGCCGCACGCGGCCGCCGCCACCTGCGGGTCCGTAAGCGCATCACCGGCAGCGCGGTCCGTCCGCGCCTGGTGGTCAACCGCTCCGCGCGCCACGTGTTCGTCCAGGTTGTCGATGACAGCAAGGGCATCACCGTCGCTTCGGCTTCCACCATGGAAGCCGACCTGCGTTCGTTCGACGGCGACAAGACCGCCAAGTCCAAGCGCGTCGGCGAGCTCGTCGCCGAGCGTGCCAAGGCTGCCGGCGTCGAGGCCGTTGTCTTCGACCGCGGCGGCAACCGGTACCACGGCCGCATCGCGGCAGTGGCCGACGGCGCACGCGAAGGTGGGCTGGCACTGTGACCGCTGAGAATAACGAAAAGGAAACTCAGGTGACTGAAGCAACTGAGACCACCGCGACCGCAGGTACCGCCGAGAAAGCTTCGACCCAGGACGACCGCCGCGGCGGCCGTCGTGGTGAGCGCAGCGATCGCGGCGGACGCGGGGACCGTGGCGGCCGTGGTGGCCGCGACAACGCCCGCGACGCCGAGAAGGACAAGTACCTCGAGCGCGTCGTCACCATCAACCGCGTCGCCAAGGTAGTCAAGGGCGGACGCCGCTTCAGCTTCACCGCTCTGGTGGTTGTCGGCGACGGCAACGGCCTGGTCGGTGTCGGCTACGGCAAGGCCAAGGAAGTTCCGGCCGCTATCGCCAAGGGTGTGGAAGAGGCCAAGAAGTCCTTCTTCCGCGTTCCGATCGTGGCCGGCACTGTGCCGCACCGCGTTCAGGGTGAGGCAGCCGCAGGCGTCGTCATGCTCCGTCCGGCATCCGCCGGTACCGGTGTTATCGCCGGTGGCCCGGTCCGCGCCGTACTCGAGTGCGCCGGTGTCCACGACGTGCTGTCGAAGTCGCTCGGCTCCTCCAACGCGATCAACATCGTCCACGCCACTGTGGATGCACTGCGTCGCCTCGAAGAGCCGCAGGCCGTGGCTGCCCGCCGCGGGCTGCCCATGGACGAGGTCGTTCCGCCGGTGCTGCTCCGCAGCCTCCAGCAGAAGGCAGGTGTCTAATCATGCAGACGACCCCGAAGAATCTGACTCCGTCCGAAGGACAGTTGGAAATCACCCAGATCAAGTCCGTCATTGGCGGCAAGCAGAATCAGCGCGACACGCTGCGTTCACTGGGCCTGAAGCGGATCGGACACACCGTTGTCCGCAACGCCGACGCCGTGACCGTGGGCATGGTCAACACTGTTTCTCACCTGGTAAAGGTTGAGGAGGCGAAGTAGGAATGGCAGAAGAGAAGACTCTGAAGGTCCACCACCTGCGTCCTGCCCCCGGTGCCAAGACCGCCAAGACCCGTGTTGGTCGTGGTGAAGGCTCCAAGGGCAAGACCGCTGGCCGTGGTACCAAGGGCACCAAGGCCCGTTACCAGGTCAAGGCAGGCTTTGCCGGTGGCCAGCTGCCGCTGCACATGCGCCTGCCGA
This sequence comes from Arthrobacter sp. Marseille-P9274, assembly GCF_946892675.1. Lineage (NCBI taxonomy): Bacteria > Bacillati > Actinomycetota > Actinomycetes > Micrococcales > Micrococcaceae > Arthrobacter > Arthrobacter sp. Marseille-P9274. The sequence goes on along the minus strand of NZ_CAMPOV010000001.1, from coordinate 2,368,643 downwards.
AGCTGCGCGGTTTCAAGAACCCGTTCAAGGTGGAGTTCCAGGTCGTGAACCTGGACAAGCTCAACGAGCTGTTCCCCGAGGGCGGCGAGGTCACCGTGGAGACGCTGGTGGCCAAGGGCGCGGTCCGCAAGAACCAGCCTGTAAAGGTTCTGGGTACCGGCGACATCACCGTCAAGGTCGATGTGAAGGCTCACGCCTTCTCCGCCAGTGCCGCTGAGAAGATTGCTGCCGCCGGCGGCTCCATCACGGAGCTCTAAATCCCGTCGGTAGTGGTCATCCACAGCCATGAGTAAACTCTTGGTGGCCGGTTTTATCCGGCCACCAAGAGTTTCTTTTCGTTAAAAGCCCGTATTCACCGGCGTGAGTTCAGCCGGTCCATGCTGAACCGATAGACTCGGTTCTTGTGTAATGCCGCTCGACGGCATCGAATGACTTTCAGGAGGACGCTTGCTTAGCGCAATTGGCCGGGTATTCCGGACGCCTGACCTGCGACGCAAGTTGTTGTTCACGCTCGGTATCATCACCATCTACCGCATGGGTGCCTTCATCCCGGCACCCGGTGTTGATTACGGCAACGTTCAGCAATGTTTGGCGTTGGGTAACACCACGGGCGGGCTCTACCAGTTCGTGAACCTCTTCAGCGGCGGCGCGCTGCTGCAGGTGTCCATCTTCGCCCTCGGCATCATGCCGTACATCACGGCGAGCATCATCGTGCAGCTGCTGCGCGTGGTGATTCCGCGCTTCCAGGAACTGCACCAGGAAGGCGCGCAGGGCCAGTCCAAGCTGACCCAGTACACGCGCTACCTGACCATCGCCCTCGGCCTGCTCAACGCGACCACGCTGGTCTCGCTGGCCCGCAGCGGCGCCCTGCTGGGCAACTGCCCGGTGCCGATCATCCCGGACGACAGCCTGGTCACGATCATCCTGCTCATCATCACGCTGACCGCCGGTACCGGCCTGATCATGTGGATGGGCGAGCTGGTGACGGAAAAGGGCGTCGGCAACGGCATGTCGATCCTGATCTTCATCTCGATCGCCGCCGGCTTCCCGTCCTCGCTCGGCGAGATCCTCCGCGCCCAGGGCGTGAACATCTTCATCGGCGTGATCATCATCGGCCTGTTCGTGGTCGCCGCCGTCATCTTCGTGGAGCAGTCGCAGCGCCGCATCCCGGTGCAGTACGCCAAGCGCATGGTCGGCCGCCGGACCGTCGGCGGCACCAGTACCTACATCCCGATCAAGGTCAACATGGCCGGCGTCATCCCGGTGATCTTCGCGTCGTCGATGCTCTACCTGCCCACCCTGATTGCCCAGTTCAACACGCCCACGGACGGCACCACGGCGCCGCCGGAGTGGGTCAACTGGATCAACACCTACTTGGTCAGCGGGGACCATCCGCTCTACATGGTGGTCTACTTCCTGCTGATCGTCTTCTTCACCTACTTCTACGTCTCCATCACGTTCAACCCGCAGGAGACGGCGGACAACATGAAGAAGTACGGCGGCTTCATCCCGGGCATCCGTGCCGGCCGCCCCACGGAGGAGTACCTCTCCTACGTGCTTGCCCGGATCACGCTGCCGGGTGCCCTCTACCTCGGCCTCGTGGCCCTGATTCCGCTGATCGCCCTGGTGCTGATCAACGCGAACCAGAACTTCCCGTTTGGCGGAACCTCGATCCTCATCATGGTGGGTGTGGGTCTTGAGACGGTCAAGCAGATCAATGCCCAGCTACAGCAACGCCACTACGAAGGACTATTGCGATGACGAAGATGCTCATTATTGGCCCGCCCGGTTCGGGCAAAGGAACCCAGGCCTCCCGCATTTCCGAGCGGCTGGGCATCGTTGCGATTTCTACCGGTGACATCTTCCGCGCCAACGTGAAGGAAGAGACGCCGCTGGGCATCGAGGCCAAGAAGTACATCGACAAGGGAGACTTCGTCCCCGACAGCGTCACCAACAACATGGTGCGCGACCGCCTGAAGCAGGACGACGTCGAGCCCGGCTTCCTGCTCGACGGTTACCCGCGCACCACTGCGCAGGTGGAGGAGCTGGACAGCATCCTGGCCGATGGCGAAGAGTCGCTGGACGTGGTCCTGCAGCTGACCGCCGACGACGAGGAGCTGGTCAAGCGCCTCCTCAGCCGCGCGGAGCTGGAAGGCCGCGCCGATGACAACGAGACGGTCATCCGGCACCGCCTGGACCTCTACCACGAGCAGACCGAGGCCGTCGTGTCCCGGTACGCCGAGCGCGGCATCCTGACCAAGGTCGACGGCATCGGGCCGATCGACGAGGTCACCGACCGCATTATGGACGCGCTCAAGAGCGTCACCGCCTAACCAGGCATGAACCTTAACCGCAGGCCCTGTTCTTCCGGACAGGGCCTGCGGCCTTAGCAGGAACAGAAGGAACCCCGCACATGGCATTCGGCCAGCCCAGCATCGAATACAAGACCACCGAGCAGATCCGCCGGATGCGCAAAGCCGGCCTCGTGGTCAGCCGCGCCCTCGACGCCGCCCAGGCAGCCGCCGTCGTCGGCGCCACCACCGCGGACATCGACGCCGCCTTCGAAGCTGTGCTCGACGCCGAAGGAGCCAAGAGCAACTTCAAGGGCTACCACGGCTTCCCCGCGACGGTCTGCGTCTCCGTGAACGAGGAGGTGGTCCACGGGATTCCGGGCGGCAAGGTCCTGCAGGACGGCGACATCCTCTCCATCGACGGCGGCTGCAGCGTCGACGGCTGGCACGGCGACTCGGCCCGCGGCGTGATCGTAGGCACGGCGGACCCGGAGGACCAGCGCCTCTCCGACGTCACCGAGGAAGCCATGTGGCGCGGCATCGCGGCCCTGGCCAACGGCTCCCGCGTCGGCGACATCGGCAACGCCATCGATGACTACGTCAGCAGCGTCCCCGGCAAGCCGCTGGGCATCCTCGAGGACTACGTCGGCCACGGTATCGGCACCGCCATGCACCAGGCCCCGGACGTGCTCAACTATCGCACCAAGCACCGCGGCCCGAAGATCCGCCCCGGGCTGTGCCTCGCCATCGAACCCATGCTGGTCCGCGGCGACATCGAGACGAAGACCCTCGACGACGACTGGACCGTCGTCACCACCGACGGCTCCCGCTCCTGCCAGTGGGAGCACACCGTCGCCGTGCACGAGCGCGGCATCTGGGTGCTCACCGCGGAGGACGGCGGCGTCGCCAAGCTCGCGCCGCTCGGCGTCACCCCCGTCGCCCTCGACTGAGCCCGGCGCCGGCAGGCGTCTACGCGTGGCAGGATGAGGCCATGTCTTCCATAACGGACGTGCCGGGGATCCGAGTGGGCCAGGTCGAGCGGATCGGCGACGGCTGGCTGACGGGCGTGACGGTGGTGCTGCCGCCGCCGGGGACCGTCGGCTCCGTGGACGTGCGCGGGGGAGGGCCGGCGACGCACGAGACCGACGCTTTGGACCCGACGACGCTCGTGCCGGAGGTCGACGCGGTGGTGCTGACCGGCGGCAGCGCGTTCGGTCTGATCGCGGCGCACGGGGCCCAGCGCTGGTGCGAGGAGCAGGGCCGGGGGTTCCGCACCCGCGAGGCCGTGGTGCCGATCGTCCCGGCGGCGGCGATCTACGACCTGGGTCGGGGCGGGGACGTCGCGGCGCGGCCCACGGAGCAAATGGGGTACGACGCCGCAGCGGCCGCGGGTGACTCGCGGGAGTTTGCCGCGGTGCGGCGGGGCAACGTCGGCGCGGGGACCGGCGCGGCCGTGGATCAGCGCCGCTACAAAGGGGGAGTGGGGACGGCCTCGCTGCGGATGGGGGAGGACAACGCGGACATTGTGGTGGGCGCCCTCGCGGTGGTCAACGCCGCCGGCGCCCCGACCGGGCTGTCACGCCCCGTCGCTCTTGAGGCCCAGGCGGGCCCGGGCGGAACCGGAACGGTGGCCGGAGTCCCGGACAGGACGCCACCGGGAGCCGGCCACGTTACGGGGCAGCGCGGTCCGCTGAACACGACGCTGTGCGTGGTGGCAACCAACGCGGTGCTGGATCCGGCGCAGGCCAAGCGGACGGCGTCGGCCGCCCACGCGGGTCTGGCCCGTGCGCTGAGCCCCTCGCACACGCTGGCCGACGGCGACGTCATCTTCGCGCTGGCCACCTGCCGGCGCGAGCTGGCCGCCGGCACGGACGGCGATCCGCGGATGGACCTGCAGATCCTCGCGGCCGAGGCGGTCCGCCTGGCAATAGCGGACGCCGTGGCGAGTGCCGAAGCGGTGGAAACACCCGCCGTCGTACTTGCAAAGCATCCGGATTTAACTTAAACGACCCTCTGGGGTACAGTTGTCTGTTGGTTGTCTCTGTTTTCATGCCCAGTTCCGGGCCCGGAACCGCCGGAAACGGCGGCTTTCGTTGAAAGCCTCGAGGCGAACAAACCCAAAAATTCCAGCCCCACACTGTGGTGGTTACTGACGTTAGCGGAGGATATGGCTAAGAAAGACGGTGTCATTGAGATTGAAGGCACTGTGCAGGAAGCTCTGCCCAACGCGATGTTCCGCGTTGAGCTGACTAACGGACACGTTGTGCTTGCTCACATCTCAGGAAAGATGCGTCAGCACTACATCCGGATCCTCCCCGAGGACCGGGTCGTAGTGGAACTCAGCCCGTACGACCTCTCGCGGGGCCGTATCGTCTACCGCTACAAGTAAAGGCCAACTCCCGCGGGCAACTGCGGGGCGAGGTAGTTACGCAAGCAACAACTGCAAATAACGCAAAGGAAAACCATGAAGGTCCAGCCGAGCGTCAAGCGGATTTGTGACAAGTGCCAGGTGATTCGTCGCAAGGGTAACGTCATCGTGATCTGCGAGAACCCGCGCCACAAGCAGCGCCAGGGCTAAGCTCCCTGCTTCGGCAGGGGCGCTCCCGCGCGTAGTAACTCAATAAGGCAGCACCGCAGGGAAACCTGCACACCCCCGGTACGGAGGCCGGGGACCTGGACACAGGAAGGTGCTGCTTCAGACCTCCGGATACAACAAGGAGAACCGCCAATATGGCTCGTCTCGCTGGCGTAGATATTCCCCGCGAAAAGCGGGTAATCATCGCCCTGACTTACATCTACGGCGTGGGTAAGACCCGTGCAGAGCAGACCATCGCGGAGACCGGGATCAACCCGGACACCCGCGTAAAGGACCTCACCGACGCGGAGCTCGTGCAGCTGCGTGACTACATCGAGGGCAACTACAAGGTAGAAGGTGACCTCCGCCGCGAGGTCGCCGCCGACATCCGCCGCAAGGTCGAGATCGGCAGCTACGAAGGTATCCGCCACCGCCGTGGCCTGCCCGTCCGCGGACAGCGCACCAAGACCAACGCTCGCACCCGCAAGGGCCCGAAGCGCACCGTCGCCGGCAAGAAGAAGACCCGCTAAACAGCTGGCCCTCTAGCTACCAAACAACCTTTGTAGGAGAAATACATGCCCCCCAAGACTCGTGGAGCGGTGCGTAAGCCGCGTCGCAAGGATAAGAAGAATATTGCGCTTGGACAGGCGCACATCAAGAGCACCTTCAACAACACCATCGTGTCCATCACGGACCCGACCGGTGCCGTCATCTCCTGGGCTTCGGCCGGCGAGGTTGGCTTCAAGGGCTCCCGCAAGTCCACCCCGTTCGCCGCGCAGATGGCTGCTGAGTCCGCTGCAAAGCGTGCCCAGGAGCACGGCCTGAAGAAGGTCGACGTCTTCGTGAAGGGCCCGGGCTCCGGACGCGAAACCGCCATCCGTTCGCTGCAGGCCGCTGGCCTTGAGGTCGGCTCCATCCAGGACGTCACCCCCAGCGCCCACAACGGATGCCGTCCCCCGAAGCGCCGCCGCGTCTAATTAGCCGTTTCGTCGTTCCCTCGGCCGCTGGCCGGGTTCCCTCGCGGGGATCCGGGCAGCGGCCGAAGGGGCCACTTCCGGCTGACTAGCCGCCCTTTTCCACCAATTCGTGTTGCGTCATATAGCGGACGCTCGCTGAAAGGAAATCTAAGTGCTCATTGCACAGCGCCCAACTCTTACCGAAGAAGTAGTAGCGGACAGCCGCTCCCGGTTCGTCATCGAGCCGCTGGAGCCGGGCTTCGGCTACACCCTTGGGAACTCGCTCCGCCGTACCCTGCTGTCCTCGATCCCCGGTGCCGCCGTTACCAGCATCCGGATCGACGGGGTCCTGCACGAGTTCACCACCGTTCCGGGTGTCAAGGAAGATGTCACCGAGATCATCCTGAACATCAAGAACCTGGCAGTTTCCTCCGAGCATGACGAGCCCGTCGTGGCCTACCTGCGCAAGCAGGGCCCCGGCGTCGTCACCGCTGCGGACATTGCCCCGCCGGCCGGCGTGGAATTCCACAACCCGGACCTGCACATCGCCACCCTGAACGAAAAGGGCAAGTTCGAGCTCGAGCTGACCATCGAGCGCGGCCGCGGTTATGTTTCCGCGGCCCAGAACAAGGCCGGCGACTCGGAGATTGGCCGCATCCCGGTCGACTCCATCTACTCGCCGGTCATGAAGGTCACCTTCAAGGTTGAGGCGACCCGTGTTGAGCAGCGCACCGACTTCGACCGTCTGATCGTCGACGTCGAAACCAAGGATTCCATCGCACCGCGCGACGCCGTCGCCTCTGCCGGAACCACCCTGGTCGAGCTGTTCGGCCTGGCCCGCGAGCTGAACACGCAGGCTGAAGGTATCGAGATCGGCCCGAGCCCGACGGACGCCGCCCTGGCTGCCGACATGGCTCTGCCCATCGAGGACCTCGAGCTGACCGTGCGTTCCTATAACTGCCTCAAGCGTGAGGGCATCCACACCGTGGGTGAGCTCGTTGCCCGCTCCGAGGCCGACCTGATGGACATCCGGAACTTCGGTGCCAAGTCCATCGACGAGGTCAAGGCAAAGCTTGTCGAACTGGGTCTGTCCCTGAAGGATTCCCCTCCAGGATTCGACCTGGCCGCCCGCGCTGCCGCCATCGAAGAGGACGAAGAAGCCTTCGGCGAGGACGAACTCTAAAACGCAGGAATTCGCCGTCGTGGTGCTAGGTAGCGCCCAACGGCACCATTTGAGGAGATAAAGAAATGCCTACCCCCCCTAAGGGTCCGCGCCTCGGAGGCGGTCCGGCTCACGAACGCCTGATGCTCGCCAACCTGGCAGCAGCGCTCTTCGAGCACAAGCGGATCACCACCACCGTCACCAAGGCCAAGCGCCTGCGCCCCTACGCCGAGCGCCTGATCACCTTCGCCAAGCGCGGAGACCTGGCTGCCCGCCGCCGCGTGCTCGCCACGATCAGCGACAAGGGCATCGTCCACGAGCTGTTCACCGGCATCGCCCCGGCAGTGGAGAACCGCGAAGGCGGCTACACCCGCATCACCAAGATCGGCAACCGTAAGGGCGACAACGCCCCCATGGCCGTCATCGAACTGGTGCTCGAGCCGCTGTCCCCGAAGCAGGCTGTAGTCAAGGAAGCCGAGAAGGCTGCCGAGACCGCCGCTCCGGCTCCGGTTGCTGAGGAAGCCGCCGAGACCGAGTCGCCGGAATCCGCCGAGTCCGCTGAGTCTGCCGAATCGGCAGAGTCCGCTCCGTCGGCCGAATCCGCCGAGGAAGCCCCGGAGGCCGAGGAGAAGAAGTAGCTTCTCCTTCCCTCTAAACTGGAGGGTATGACCTCACAGAAGCCCGCCGTCCCCAATCCGGACGGCGGGCTTCTGCGTGTCCGGATGGATCTGGCGTACGACGGCGGGGCGTTCAGCGGGTGGGCCGTGCAGCCCGGTCTGCTGACCGTGCAGGGGGCCGTCGAGGAAGCCCTCGCCATCCTGATTCGGCGCCCGGTCCGGCTGACCGTCGCCGGACGCACGGATGCGGGAGTCCACGCCCGCGGCCAGGTGGTGCACTTCGACCTGGAGCCGGGGGAGTGGGAGGCGCTGGCACGGGTCCGCGACATCGACCCCGCAGCCTCCCTGGTCCGCCGGCTCCGCGGCGTGCTGGCGAAGGTCCTCGGCGGCCGGGTCGGCGCCCCGGTCCCATACCGCGACCTCGCCGGCGCCATCGAAGTCCACACAGCCGGGCTGGCTCCCGAAGGATTCGACGCCCGCTTCTCCGCGCTCTGGCGCCGCTACAGCTACCGGATTGCCGACCGCCCCGCGAACTGGGACCCGCTCATGCGCAACATCACTCTCTGGCACAAGCACGCGCTGGATGTCGACCTCCTGAACGATGCCGGGAGCCGGATCCTGGGCGTCAACGACTACCTGTCCTTCTGCAAGCCGCGGGAGTTTTCCACCACCATCCGCGAGCTCCAGCACTTCGAATTCCGGCGCGGAGACGACGGCGTCATCTCGGCCTCCGTGCAGGCGGACGCCTTCTGCCACAACATGGTGAGGGCCTTGGTCGGCGCCTCGATCATGGTCGGCTCGGGGGAGCAGGAACCGGCCTGGCTCGCCGAACGACTCGCCGCCAAGGTCCGCGACTCCAAGACCAAGCTCGCGCCCCCGCACCCCCTGGTCCTCGAGGAAGTCGCCTACCCGCCAGCCAGCTCCCTGCTCGAACGCGCCGAGCAGACCCGCGCCATGCGGACCACAGAATCCGAGTAGGCGCGCGCAGGCTTCGCGCTTGCTACCGCTTCCGCTGCCAGCCACTTCCGCAAACTTACAAAAATTTCAGGCCACCAGCGGCGCCAGCAAAGTGGCCGCAATCATCGCCGGTCCGAACGGAATGTCCGAGTTTCGGTTGAGTACCCGCGCCAGCATCAGCACCAGGATCGCCACCGCATTCAGCAGGAACGCCCCCAGCAGCACCAACAGCCAGGCGTTCAGGCCCAAGTAACCCGCGTACAGCCCCACCACCGCCGCCAGCTTCACATCGCCCAAGCCGATCCCGCCCGGCTTGATCAGCGCCATCGCCAGGTACAGGGCAAACAGCACGGCACCGCCAAGCAACCCGCCCAGCAGATGCAGCCACGCGCCGGACACCACTGTGGCCAACCCGAGCAGGACCAGCGCTCCGACCAGGAACGGCAGCACCAGCCGGTTCGGCAGCAGCTGGTGCCGAGCGTCGATCGCGCCCAGCAGCACGCCCATCACCACCAAATAACAGAACGCCGGCAACAGCGCACTGACCCCAAAGACCCACGCCATCAGCCCGCACAGGAATCCAGTCAGTACCGCCATCGGCACTCGCCAGTTCCGCGGCACCGCCGTCCGCTCCTCCCGCTGCGCCAGCGGAAAGACGAACCACCCAGCTCCCGCTCCGAGCAGGGCAGCAGCACCCACGACAATCACGTCCACGGTCCGAGCCTACGTGGGTCTACTGGCCGCTGAAGGTGTTGATCGCGTTGATGACGGCCGGCCCCAGAATCGCAATGAACAGCACCGGGAAGATGAAGAACAGCAACGGGAAGAGCACCTTCACCGGCAGCTTCATCGCCTTCTCCTCGGCCCGCTGCCGCCGCTTCACGCGCATGACCTTCGCCTGTGTCCGCAGGACGCCGCTCAGAGCAATGCCATAGGCGTCGGCCTGCACAATCGCCTTCACGAAGCTACGCAATTCGGGAACGTTCGTGCGGTCAGCCAGGGCGAGGTAGGACTCGCGGCGGCTCCGGCCCACCTGCATGTCCTGCAGCGTGCGCACCAATTCATCGGCCAGCGGACCCTTGCCGTTCGCCCCCGCCCGTGCCATGGCCGCCTCGAAGCCCAGACCCGCTTCCACCGAGATAAGCATCTGGTCCAAAGTGTTGGCCAGTTCCAATTGAAGTTTCTGCTGGCGTTCCTGCCCCTTGCTATAGAGGAGGAGGTCAGGCATGAAGTAGGTCATCACAGTGAAGAATAATGCGGCTAAGAATAGTGTCGATGACGGTCGGACGGAGAAGAGAAGCGCCCAGGCAAACCCGGCTGTGAGTGCCATGGGCAGCTTGATCGCCAGCAATTTGTCCAGCGGCATCGACGCCGGCCGGCCTGCCAAGGCCAGCAGACGGTCGAGCTTCTGCACGTACCCGGCAGGCGTCAGTCGCCAGCCCAGCCGGTAGAAAATCCCCAGTTCGCGCTGTTTGCCGCCATCGCCGGATTCGAACCCTCTTTGCAGGTTCTGCTGGACCGCTCGGCGGCCCTTCTTATCGTTCGACAGCAGCAGCCAGGCCAGATAGCCGAGGGACCCGCCCAGTAGCAGCGTTCCCAGAAGGACCGTTGGACTCATAAGCCAGCCCCTCTTAGAACTTCAGGTCGATGATCTTGCGCAGCCACAGACCGCCGATGATCATCAGGACGATGGAGACGCCGATCATGACCCAGCCCAGCGGCTCGGTAAAGAGGACGCCGATGTAGCCGGGGTTCACGACACTCAGCATCACCACAATGCCGATCGGCAGCGCCATCAGGATGTAGGCGGAGAACTTCCCTTCAGCCGCGAGAGCCTTGATCTGGCCCTTAATCTCGGCGCGTTCCCGAATCGTCCCACCAACTTGGTCCAACACCTCGGCGAGGTCGCCGCCGACCTCGCGGTTGATTTGGATCGCCTGGGCTATCCACGTGAAGTCCTCGCTCTCCATCCGCTGCGCCGTGTCCATCAGAGACTCCAGCAGGTCCTTGCCCAGGCTTGTCTCGGTGATGACGCGCCGCATCTCCTCGGAGGTCGGAGCATCGGCCTCCGCCGCGGCGGCATCGATGGCGCGCAGGATACTGTGGCCGGCCCGCAGACCGCCGCTCAGCAACTGCAGGAGGTCGCCCATCTGCGAATCGAACTTCGCGCGGCGCTGGCTGATGAGGAGCACCAGCACCAAGTGCCCAAGAAACGGCGACACCAGTGCGAACAGCAGGCCAAGTCCAAAGCCGCGCAGCATGGTCCCGACAGCGCCGGCGACGAGCGTCCCAGCGATGACCAGGATGATGTAGTCCGCCTGACTTAGCCTGAGGCCGGCCAGTTCCAGCAGTTCGCGCCGATAGATCCGGGTCGGCCGCCGCTTCAGCCGCTCTTCCAGCAGACGTACCGCGGCACCCGCGAAGCGAGAGAGCTGGGAAGTGGATTCTTCCTCAAACGGACGACGGCGGTCACGCGGCAATGCGGCTGCGTGCGGCTGCAGGGCGGTGAACCCAATGACGATCCCTGCCAATACCAGCACGATGCCAAGCACGAGTAGCAGATGCATGGCTAGTGCCGCCCGCCCAACCGTGACTGCTGGCCGAAGACGGCGGGGGAAACCGCGATGCCCATGTCCTCGAACTTCTCAATGAAGCGCGGACGGATGCCCGTCGGTACCGGTCGGCCCAAGAAGCGCCCATCGGGACCAACGCCCGCCGAGTAGTCGAAAATGAACGCGTCTTGGAGCGTGACGACGTCGCCCTCCATGCCTTGGACCTCGGTGACATGGGTGATCCGGCGCGTGCCGTCGCGCAGACGGGCGATCTGGATGATGAGGTCGACCGCGGAGGCGATCTGTTCGCGAATGGCGCGTAGCGGAAGGTCCATGCCGGCCATGAGCACCAGGGTCTCCAGACGGGCCACGGCGTCGCGCGGCGAGTTGGCGTGAACTGTCGAGAGAGAGCCGTCGTGGCCGGTATTCATCGCCTGGAGCATGTCCAGCGATTCGCCGCCGCGGACCTCGCCGACCACAATGCGGTCGGGTCGCATACGCAGCGAGTTCCGCAGCAGGTCCCGGATCGTAACCGCGCCCTTGCCCTCGGTGTTCGGCGGCCGGCTCTCCAGCCGTACGATGTGCTGCTGTTGAAGCTGAAGTTCGACGGCATCCTCGATGGTGACGATCCGGTCGGATTCCGGGAGGAAGGACGAGAGCACATTGAGCAGCGTGGTCTTACCGGTACCGGTTCCGCCCGAGACGATGATGTTGAGCTTGGCCTTGACGCAGGCATCGAGCAGCTCGGCCATCTCGGGAGTCATCGTCCCGAAGTTGATCAGGTTCTGCACCGTCAGCGGAACCTTGCTGAACTTTCGGATCGTCAGCGATGAGCCGTTGACGGCCAGCGGCGGAATAACCGCGTTGACGCGCGAGCCGTCCTCCAAACGGGCGTCCACCAGCGGTGATGATTCGTCGATCCGGCGTCCCACCTTGGACACGATCCGTTCGATGACCTTGCGCAGATGTTCCTCGGAACCAAAACGGGCGTCCGTCAACGTGACGTGGCCCTTCCGTTCGACGTAGATCTGGTCCATCCGGTTCACCATGATTTCGGTGACGCTCTCATCATCGAGGAACCGCTGCAGCGGTCCGTATCCCATGACGTCGTCGGCCACATCGCGGATCAGGCGCCGGCGTTCTTCGGCCGACAACGGCACCTGTTCCTCGTCGATGATCTGGCCGAGCTCCTCGCGGGCCATCGCCCGAAGGTCCTCTTCGGTCATCGTGGTATCGCTGATCCTGGCACCCATGCGGTCGAACAACGCGGTCGCAGCCCGCTGCTTCAGCCCGGCCAGCGCATCGACTGGCGCGACCACCGATTCCACAGCAGTTGGAGCAGGCTTGGGCCTGGCTTCCGCTGCAGGAACTCGTGCAGGAACCACTGCTGGTGTCGACGGCGTTTCCTGAGCATTCTGGGCCAGGGCGCCGAACCGTTCGGAGAGCTTCACTGCAGCACCGCCCTGCGGTGAAGGCTCCGCCGCTTCTCCCGCCACGCCGGGTCGAACCGTTCAACGAGGGACTTCAGCCCCTTGGTGGCAGGATCCTTAACGTCTTCTTGCAGAACAGGAATGCCGCGGTTCGTCGCATAGCTCAGTGCCTTCGACCGGGGGAGCGCGACGTCGACCGGAGCGTTCAGGCTTGCTTCGACGTCTTGGACTGCCAGTCCGGATTTTGTGTCCGCAAAGTTGAGCACAACGTGCCGATGCTCCGGCAGCAATTCCAGCCTGCGGAGTACGTCAGTGCCCATCCGCAGGCTGCGGACGCTCGAGACATCCATGCCTGCCACCCAGATTGCGTCGGTGCACTGCTCCAAGGCGGCAAGCGTGTGTTCGGTCAGACCCGGGCCAGTGTCGACGACGACGTACCGGAACTGCGCGGTCAGCTGCTGCAGGAGGTGGGTCACCTGGTTGGCGGAGACGAAGTCTGCCGCGACCGGATCCATAGGGGCACACAAGGCGTAGATGTTGGCCGGATGCACCGTCAGGAACGCCTTGAGCACCAGGGAATCCTGGCTGGCCGGGTTCGAGACGGCATCCAGAATGGTGTGCTCGGGGTTCAGGTAGAGGCTCGATGCAATGTCGCCGAACTGAAGATCGAGGTCAACGAGCACCACGCTCATGGGCGCCATCTTGCCCAGCCCCACCGCGACGTTCGTGGCGACGGTTGTCTTGCCGACTCCGCCCTTAGGGGAAATCACGCCTATGACCAGTCCCTGCTCGCGCGGCTGCGCGGCATTCGGCTGTTCCAACCGGAATCGGCTGGCGAAGACCTGGCAGGCGCGCTCCAATAGAACGCGGATCGAAGCGATGTCAGCCATCGGGCTGAGCAGATCGCGGATTCCGGAGCGCATGGCCTGGAGGATCAGATCCGGATTACCTTCGGCAACGAGGACCGTGCTGATCTCCGGAAACTGGACGTCGAATACGGTCGCTAGGCGAAGGGCATCATCGACAGGCAGCCCCGGCCCCAAGATCAGGACTTCGGGCCGCTCGCCGGTAATGAATGACAGTAGTTCCCTCGGCTGCATCGCTGCAGCGTCCGGTGCGAATGTCGTGACTTCTCCTGGCAACCCGCCAGCCACAGCCAGTCGGAGCTTCTCTTCAAACGCCTTGTCAGAACCGATGAAAATGAACCGGCTCATCGGTAGACCTCGGACCGCTGGACAACGGTGGGCTTGCTTTCCTTCGCGTCCTTCGGCTCTTTGCTCAGCCAGATTTTTGCAAATTCTGCAGCGAACACAATTTTCTGTGCCGCTTTATCGTCCACTGCCACGGTGACGAGCATCGACCCCTCCGGTAACGCTTGGGAATCGGCCTCGCCCTCCTCAGTCACAGGCTGGGGTGCACGCTGGATTGCCGTCAAAAGCGCTTTCCTGACTACGAGTTGTGTCGTTTCCTTCTCTGGACTGGATTCGATGCCGCCCTTATCCATCGAGATAAAGACACCCACATGCTCGCCGGCCACAAGACGCCCTCCCACAACTCGCTGCGGTTCTAACTGAAAGCTGACTTCCTGCAGCCCTTTCGGGACATCAACCGCTCCGGCGGCTTGGACTTCTTCAGGAGCCACGAGTCTCTCTGTTAGTAGTTGTTCGCCTGGCACTAGATCGACAGCAGTGACCTTTCCAGCGCTTTGGGACAGGTCTGTTAACGCAGTGGGAGCAATTGCTGATGCTGGAAGGCTTGTAGAAGCCACCGAAGCATTTAGGGCTTCAGCAGGAGTGCCGGCCGGTACAGCGGTTTTTACGAGGAGGACAGAGGCAGGTTGCATGTCAGCCATGGCTCGGGTGTCGGCGTTGCCAACATATGCAAAGACCAGTAGCGCCCCGACAACAGCTAACACTGTCGCGGCTATGGCAGCCACTAAACGCGACTTCATTCTGTCCCCAATCTGGGTTCGTCACTCGGTGAAATAGATCAAGCTGGCACCCAGTTCGCTGGTGCCCCCAAGTTTGAAGTCCTCATCGAGTGTGGCGAATCGAATAAACTTGCCGATGATTCCTCGGCAGTCACCGGTGCACTTCTGCCCAGTAAACTCTGAATTCTTGTAGACGTACGGATCTTTTGTGGGTTGAGAAGCGTTCCAATTTCCGCCAGTAAACTTCCAACCCATAACACTGAACGCGGCAAATTGTTTAATGAAGTATTGCCCGCCGTTACCGGTTCCTTCAGTCTTATGGAATACCGGAAGCAGGACTATCACTTCGCTGCCTGTCTGTTGCAAGGTAGCCATCCATTGTTCAAGCAGGGCCTTGCAGACCGAAGGTTCGTCATTGCCCGTGGCGCTCGGTACTCCGATGGTTGCCGATGCCTGAGCGTAAACGTCACACTTCGTGGAATCTGAGGATTTCAGGTATCCGAAGCCCCCAGGAATCAGGTTTCCGCTGCTCGAGGTGCAACCCGGCATTGTGACACCCTTACTGGCCACTAGCTGGATTCCGCCAGTAAGTGTGAACTGGCATTCGGAGAATGCCAGAGGGAAAGCCGCGGGCCCTGCCGAGATGCCGCCGAAAGCCACCGCCGCAGAGGCACGAACGTCAGTGTCAGTAATGCCGAGTATCGGAGCCAGGAGGTACGGCAAGGAGTCACGGCCCGCTTCATCGCGCGTTCCGGTAGTCACTTTGACGCGATTCTTGATAGAGGTGTCTGCCTCGATGATCCGAACGGTCCCATCATCAAGATTCGCCCCGGCCAAAGCCAGGGCGTGCGCAGCCGGTGTAGTGCAGGCAACGCCGCTAGGCTTGTCGGCACACGACTTGGCCAATGAGAGTGCCACCGCGTCGGCGGCGTTTTGTAGCTGCGCCTTTTCTGAGTAGAGCCGTCCCATATCGACGACCAGGGCGGCGAACCCCAGGAGCACGACTAAGAGGATCGACACCAGGACAGCAGTAGCGCCTTGCTCGTCCTTGACTCGTTTCAACCGCCACACCTCATGGCGCCCCGCCCACTCAGACTGGTCGGTCCGAAGAACCCCGTAATGGTACTGAGGGAATATGTGATTCTGACTGTCACCTGGTGGCCGGAAAGGCACCTATCCACAAACACGGGACCACTCATAGAGGGATCACTCGATTCAATTTGGATAGAAAGGTGGGCTGGATCCAAAGCCGCGGCTGCCTGAATAATTGAGGATTTGGCTTGAGCCTCGTTATTTTCGATGGCCATGACGCGCGCCCCTTCCCTCGCTGCTTGTGCGAGGGTGATTTGGGCATTGTACACCCGGCCGAACTCTAGAATGCCGAGCAGGAGCACGAGTAAGAGCGGTACAACCAATGCAAACTCCACGGCCGCAGCGCCTCGTTCTTTGGATGGTCTAAACATCAGCAGCTCGAACGACGAAGTTGTGGGCTGGAGGGTGGAAGCCACCATCTAGCCCACAACCAGTTAGCGGATGGTCAGCGTCACGCGCACTTAGCAGCGGCTGTAACGGTCGCCCCGCCCTCGCCAGCGACCGTAGCCGCACTGTAAGTCTTACCGGAAATCGCACACTGCGCCTCAGAAAACTTCTGAGTAACCGTTCCTCCGAGAAGGGTGACGGCGGCGATGATGGCGACGGCGATGAGAGCGACCATGATGCCGTATTCGACGGCGGTGGCGCCCTTTTCTTCGCGGGCAAGGCGGCTGGTGACGAAATTGCGCACGTTCATGTACAGACCGAGCATAAGATTCAACTCCTGAAGTGAGAATGACCGTTGGGGTCATTCGGATTCATTACTGATGGCAGGGAGATACCGCAGAAATGCCCCCAACTATTCGAGAGGGAAGTCTCGAAGGAGTTGATTTTGGCCCCCAAACCGAAATCCATAGTAAGCGGAAAGTACAAGGTTTAACCAAGTCCTTCTTTCCGTTGTTATCAAAATGTTATCGGAGGCCGCGACCTTCGGCGTGTCTGGATCGATGCGGGAGTTTGGGGGCCGGACTTTGCCGGCTTGGAAGAGGGGCCAGCGGAGCTCCCTTTGACCTCTGATGGTGCGGCGCGATATCCTTGGTAGTCGTTGTGCGTGTCCAACCTCGATGCGTCCATATCCGCGCGTTTGCCCAGTTGCAGGGCTACCTGATCCGCGGACGTGGCCGAGGCCCTCTGGACCACTGGTTACATTTCAGTCCTCACCTGAGATTCCGGTAGCGCATGAGAGAACTTGTGTGCGTGCCCGACTGGGTGCGCCGCTACTTGCAAACAAGAAACGAAGGCCAAAACCGTGCGTACGTACACTCCGAAGCCCGGCGATATCAACCGCCAGTGGCACGTCATTGACGCCACCGACGTTGTCCTGGGTCGTCTTGCCAGCCAGACCGCAACACTGCTGCGCGGAAAGCACAAGCCGACCTTTGCTCCTCATATGGACATGGGCGATTTCGTCATCATCATCAACGCTGAGAAGGTCGCCCTGACCGGCGCCAAGCTCGAACAGAAGCGTGCCTACCGCCACTCCGGTTACCCGGGTGGCCTGTCCTCCGTCAACTACGCCGAGCTGCTGGAAAAGAACCCGGTGCGCGCAGTTGAGAAGGCCATCAAGGGCATGCTGCCGAAGAACTCCCTGGCTGCCCAGCAGCTGAGCAAGCTGAAGGTCTACGCGGGTCCTGAGCACCCGCATGCTGCCCAGCAGCCGAAGTCCTTCGAAATCACCCAGGTCGCCCAGTAGTCCTGGCCACCAAGCTAAAGAATTCATTCAAGGAGAACCGTGGCTCAGAATACTGAAGAGCTGAACAACGAGGGCGAGACCCTCACCAGCTACACCTCGGAGAGCGCTCCCGCCTCCGAGACCGTTGCCAAGGAGCGCCCGGCCCTGACCGTTGCCGGCTCCGCCGTCGGCCGCCGCAAGGAAGCCGTTGCCCGTGTCCGCGTTGTCCCGGGTTCGGGCAAGTGGACCATCAACGACCGCGAGCTGGCCAACTACTTCCCGAACAAGCTGCACCAGCAGGAAGTGAACGATCCGTTCAAGATCCTGGAACTGGAAGGCGCTTACGACGTCATCGCCCGCATCCACGGCGGCGGCCCCTCCGGCCAGGCCGGTGCGCTGCGCCTGGGCGTTGCCCGTGCGCTGAACGAGATCGACCGGGAAAACAACCGTCCGACCCTGAAGAAGGCCGGCTTCCTGACCCGCGACGCTCGCATCATCGAGCGTAAGAAGGCCGGTCTCAAGAAGGCCCGCAAGGCTCCGCAGTACTCGAAGCGCTAAACCTGCTTCGCCGGGCTCGTCCCGGACTGCAGTGGCACCCCGTCCCGTGGTTTTCCACCGGGCGGGGTGTTCCGCTTTAACGTGAAGAACGACTACCCCCTCCGAGGAACCAAGACAGGAACCAATACAGGAACCACGGAGGAACACGGGAGGAATATGGAGAGACTAACGTGACCAACGTACCTTTGGCACATGTCACGAACGACAGCGAAGTTATCTGGCTCGGGATATATTCGGGCGACTGCCGCACTTTGGCGCATCCTTACTCCGCGAAGTCGATGACCTGCACCCGGAACTCCGCAGCGGCGGTCCAGTTCCACGCGTCAAAGCCGCTGAACTCTACGAGGTACAGACCCAGCAGAACCCCAGGACGGCATGACTTCCCAAAAGACTTACGTCCAGCCCGGCCTGCTTCAAGCCGTGCCAGACTGACGCCGGAGCAACATGCGGATGACACGCGTCGGATGGGCACTTTCCGGTTCCAAGAGGGATCTAAGAGCGCGTTCCTCTATGTCCTGTGCGGCCGCTGCGCCCCCAGCGGATGGGAACTTGGGACACAAGAAAGCCCCCTGTCGTGGTTCGCGCCGGGCAGGGAGTCTTTTTCTGTCGGTCCTTCCCGCTAGTCTTTAAGGTGTGGGGGCACTGAATCGGTTAATCGACTGCGGCTATGAGCTACCACCACCGGAGCAGCTCGCTCGGAGATCCGAATCAAAAATGGGGGACAAATGGAGAGGTATTTCTTACCAGGCAATTTGAACTGGGCCAATTACGAAATCGTCGGTGAGTACTATCGAGAGGCTCAGATCCTCGCGGCGCTGGGCAGGAAGCCCAGGCTCGACGAGCAGGTCAGCGAAGAGTTCGAAGCGGTTCTGATCCCGGAGCCGGACAATCCCTTCGATGCCAATGCGATCTCCGTCCGCATTGGCGGACACGTTGTCGGCTATCTCGGGCGGCCCGTGGCTGCCGAATACCGAGATGTCATCCACCGGATTACGGCCTCCGGAGCCGTGGCCACCACCAAAGCGTCGATCTGGGCCGTCCGTCGGAAGCAGCGGGACTGGGAGACGGGGAGAGACTCGACCCGGTTCCATGCAAACATCCGAGTAGCCCTTCCTGCCGCAGACCAGATTATCCCGCTGAATAACGCCAGCCTTTCAGACGCTGCCATACTGCCGTGGGGCGGCGCGTTGCAGGTCACGGGAGAAGACAAACACTTCGACCACCTGTTTAACTACGTGCCCACGTCGGGAGAGGGCATGGTCATCCTGACCATGCATCGATTGGTGCACGTTCTCAAGAACAGTACTGAAAAAGAACTCGTCGAAGTCAGGCTTGATGGTGAACGCGTAGGCCAATTGACCGCCACAACGTCGGCCCACTACCTCCCCACAATTCGCCACGTAGAGGACTTGGGGAAGCAACTCGGCGTCTGGGCAAAAATCAAGGGTTCGGGACTCGCCGCCGACTTGATCATCCAAGGGGCGAGGGCGGCTGACCTCAGTGACGGGTGGCTGCGGACGATGCCCGCTTTCCCGCCCTTGGTTGATGAAGCCCTGTCTTACTCAGTCCCGCCGGCATACACCGAAGCTGAACGGGCCAGCCGGACACGGCAGCAGAATGCTGGCGCTGGGGCACTGCCGCCCGCTTCTCAGACACGGGAAGCTGGAACTCACCAACCTACTGGCCGCGATGCTGCGCAGGGAGCCACACGAGTGCGGGTGGGAAAGCACTTCGTGACAGTCACGGACAAGGACCGGGTGCACTCGCCTGGAATGCACAAGGCGTCTGGGATCTCGATGATTGTTCTCACCGTCGTCATCGGTTTGTTCTTAGCCGCCATTCCGTTGCTCGGACCAGTGCTGGGGCTGGGGTTGCTCGCGTTCGGCATTTATGTGAACGTGCTCAAGTTTCGCGTCGCCAACGCGCTGCAGGCTGAGAAGCGTGTCGATCATGCGTGAGGACGGGTTGGTTTGATGCTCTTCACGCAAGCGACACAAGACGGCGGCACCAGCGGCCCGGATCTAGAAAGCCTGATACTCACCGTCATAATCACGGTCGTCGTCACGCTGCTTTTCGATTGGTGGGTAAGGCCGCGATTAGAGGTACGCAACGAACTGTTCAAGATGCGCGCGAACGATCACCTTCAACTGGTACGCACACTGCAATCTATGACAGCGGCCTGCAACCAGATGCGGCTTTCCGAGCAGGACAAGGCCAGTTCGCAGCTGCACGAGCGAGCGGCAGCAGCGCGCGCGAAGTTGGTCGTGGCTGCAGATGCCATCCAGTTTTCGGCCGTCGTGCTCGAACATCGATTGACACGCACTACGAAGAGGATGATCGCCTCGACGGCCGGCTATATCCACGGTGCGTGCGATTTCGACGCTCCTCACTGGATGGTTGGCAGACAAGGGGCAAAGCCAGTGTCAATTCTCCTCGATGCCGTATCCGCACCAAAGTGGTCGATCAACTACTTCTACCAACATTGGCGCATGCAGCGGTACCTGGAGGGCACGCAACCGCAGGACTCGGCTGAAAGGGCCCCAGCTCGTTCAGCAGGCTGATCACTTATGCACAGGTCCCAGTGGGTAACGGAGCCAAAAGCACGAAAGAAGAGAACGAATGGGCGATCCGCGCGACAAGATGAAGTCAATGGCGAGAGCATTCCTGAGCGGAGTTGCAGAGACTCTCCGAGATAGCCAGCGCCGAGAAGCCGCGCTCAGCGACCTAGGAATAGATACCAAGTATGACCAATACCACGACGTCATCGGAAAGCTGGCCGCCGAGATCGTGGAGCTAAAGAAGCAAGCAGGAACCAAGTAGCACCACGGCGGCCACCACTAAGCGTACTGACAAAGCGCCCAAAGAAGTGGCGCGGGGAACGGGATCCGACGGGAAGCTGAGGTTCGCAAAGAACCACACCTTCGCAACCCCATCCGGTGCGTCGTCCACGATTATCGGTGGCGAGAGCAACGGTTGGGACGACTGGGTCAACGAGCACGGCGCCAGCTCAAAGACGTGAAGCGGCCGAAGGAAGTCGCCGAGTAACGGCGCTTGTGGCCAACCAGAACGCGGCTCGTACAATTTCGGGCTGGGGTCGCCAGCGTTGCCGTTTCGGCCGTCACGGCCCCATCTGCATAGGATCAGTAATAGCACACCACCGATAAGGGGCAACGCCGTGCCACGTGCGCCTGCCCCAGAGCGTAAAGCTCGAGCCCAGATCACACGGCAGCGGCGTCCTTGTGTGTAGCAAACCACTGTCCAGTGCTGGCGGGGATTGGAGCGTGCAAACGCCGCGGCGGTCGGGGACATGTCAGTTTCCGGCCCCGTGCTCCCGTAAAATGGCTAGCGATGTCTAGATTATTTGGTACCGATGGTGTCCGCGGTTTGGCCAATGGTTTGATTACCGCCGAGCTGTCCATGGAGGTTTCCCAGGCTGCTGCCGTGGTGTTGGGCCACGAGCAGGTTCCCGAGGGCAAGCGGCCGGTCGCCGTGGTGGCGCGGGACCCGCGGGCCAGCGGCGAGTTCATCAGCGCGGCGGTCTCGGCCGGCCTGGCCAGTGCCGGTGTGGACGTGTTCGACGCCGGGGTGTTGCCGACGCCTGCAGCGGCCTATCTCGTCGCGGACCTGGGCGCGGACTTCGGCGTGATGATCTCCGCCTCGCACAATCCGGCGCCGGATAACGGAATCAAGTTCTTCGCGCGCGGCGGCCACAAGCTGCCGGACGAGGTCGAGGACGCGATCGAGGCCGAGATGAAGGCCGAGCGACGCCGCCCGACCGGTGCCGAGGTCGGCCGGATCCAGCGTTTCTCGGACGCCGAGGACCGCTACATCGTGCACCTGCTGCAGACCCTGCCGGCCCGCCTGGACGGGCTGAAGATCGTGCTGGACTGCGCCCACGGTGCCGCCAGCGGTTGCTCGCCCCAGGTGTTCGCGGACGCCGGCGCGCAGGTCATCGTGATCGGCGCGGAGCCGGACGGGCTGAACATCAACGACGGCGTGGGCTCGACCCACCTGGAGAAGCTGCAGGAGGCCGTGGTCAAGCACGGCGCGAACCTCGGCATCGCGCACGACGGCGACGCCGACCGCTGCCTGGCGGTGGACGAGCAGGGCACCGTGGTCGACGGCGACCAGATCATGACCATCCTCGCCCTGGCCCTGAAGGACGCGGGCAAGCTCAAGGACAACGTGCTCGTCGCGACCGTGATGAGCAACCTGGGCATGAAGCTCGCGCTGCGCGAGGCCGGGATCCGGATCGAAGAGACCGCGGTCGGGGACCGCTACGTGCTCGAGAGCATGCGCGCCCACGGCTACTCGCTCGGCGGGGAACAGTCCGGTCACGTGATCTTCTCCGACCACGCCACCACCGGCGACGGCGTCCTGACCGGCCTGCAGCTGGCGGCGCAGATCGCCAAGACCGGCCGGCCGCTCTCGGCCCTGGCCCAGGCGATGACCCGGCTGCCGCAGGTGCTGATCAACGTCAAGGGCGTCGACAAGGCCGCGGTGAAGACCAACGTCGACCTGCAGCTGGCCGTCGAGGAGGCCTCCCGCGAGCTTGGCGAGACCGGACGCGTGCTGCTTCGCCCCTCCGGCACCGAGCCCGTGGTCCGCGTGATGGTCGAAGCCGCCGACATGGACACCGCCAAGGCCACCGCCGAACGCCTCGCGGACGCGGTCAAGCAGCACCTCGCCCTCAAGCCGGCTCAGGCCGCCGAACCGGCGGCCAGCTGACTGCCGACGCAGTAACAGTATGAACGCAGCCCGGGCCATGACGGCCCGGGCTGCGCCACATCCGGGTGTCAGTCGTTGCCGAAGGCGTCGACGACGACGACTTCGAACTTCTTGGCCTTGGGCGGCAGGCCGGTGTCGAACTTGGCGTTGACGGCCAGCAGCTGGTCGCCGACGCCGGCCGCCGTGGTGGGGACCTGGAAGGCCTTGTCGGTGATGGTGTCCCGCAGCTCGCCGCTCTCGAGGTCTGAGTCGAGCCGCCAGCGGGCGATCTTATTGTCGAAGTTCTGCACGGTCCAGAGATTCCGGCCGTCGAGCTCGATGCCGTCAACGTAGGGAACGTTGACGTCCGCAATGACCTGGCTTTCGCCGTCGTCGGTGTCCACGGTGTAGACCGCCTTGCGGGCGGTGTGGGCGACGATCAGGGTGTCATCGTCGTCGGTCGCGGCGATGCCGTTGAGGTTGAAGTCGCCGGTGACGTCGCCGGCCGGCCCGCTCAGGTCGAGCGTTTCGACGTCCCCGATGCCGCCGTCGCGGTCAACCGGGACGAAGTACAGCTCGCCCTTGACCGAGTTGGTGAACCAGGCGCCGCCGCCGGAGAAGATGACGTCGTTGATGAAGGCGTTGGCGTCCTTGGTGAGGGCCATGGTCGCGACCGTGTCGCCGTCGTCGACGTCGTAGAAGTAGGCGTCGCCGGCGGTGCCTCCGGCCACGGCGAGGATGCCGCTGCGGGTGTCGAGGTCCATGCCGACCGCCATCCTGCCCGAGGGGGCGTCGATGAACTGCTCGGCGGTGCCGAGAGCCAGGTCGCCGAGGTAGATGTCGCCTTTGAACAGGTCACCGGCGTAGAACGTGCCGTCGTCTTCAGCGGTGATCCCCTCGGCCGAGGATGCGCCGGGGAGCTCGATGGTCTCGGAGCGGTTGCCGTCGTTATTGGATAAGGCCGGCGCGGAACCGGCTGACGCGAGGAGCGCGGCTGCACCCAGCAGACCTGCGGCGGTACGGCCGAGGCGCGGGCGCAATGCGGAACGAGTTGCTGGTTGGGGTTGCACGGTGTCTCCGTCCGGATTGGACCAGGAGTCACCGAGGCGGGCCCCTGGTGCTGCCGCCCATTTTACGCGCGGGGCGCTGGGGCGGACAGGTGCAGACAGCACAGAATCGGGCCCTTTTGTGGTGCCGGCGGGCGCCCGGTGGGACATTCGAAGGAGCAGGCATACGCCGCCGCGACGGATGCCGCCGAGACAGGGGCCACCGGGGCCGGGGGCGCCCGCCGCAGGCACACCAACCGGCGGCACGCCGCGCCGGGAGCGGGACGTCTAGCCCGGCCCTCAAACCATCTGCGGCTTAAATCGCCAGAAGGCCCTCCCGAAGTTCGGGAGGGCCTCCTGGCGTTGAGCGGGTCGGGCGCCGGGGCTACTGGTGCGTGCGCAGGGAATCGCGGATTTCGGTCAGCAGCGCGATCTGCGGATCCACTGCCTCCTGTCCCGGGGTGATGCCCAGCACGCGGTTGCGGCGTTCGATGATGTGGTTCATGGGGACGATGATGACGAAGTAGACGGAGGCGGCAATGAGCAGGAAGTTGACGATGGCTGTCAACAGGACGCCGAACTGGACGAGGTTGCCGTTGAAGTTCCAGACCGCGAAGTCGTCGAAGTTGGGGGAGCCGACCAGGCCGGCGATAAACGGCATCAGGACGTTCGTCACGAGAGCATTGACGACGGCACTGAAGGCCGTGCCGATGATAACGGCCGTGGCAAGGTCGATGACGTTGCCCTTCATGACGAAATCTCTGAATCCCTTGAGCATGGCGCTAAATCTACACGCGCCGCTTTCCGGGTGGCCGGAGCCGCGGCGAACAAGCGGTGAACAGCTCAGCGATAATCCGGCGCGGCGGGCAGGCCGTAGTAGGTTTCCAGCGCCTTCGTGCCGCTGCTGAACATGGCGCCGGCGTCCCTGGTCCCGACGTAGCGCAGGTGCCACGGCTCGGGGGAGTAGCCGGTGACGGACTCCTGGCCGGGCTGGTAGCGGACCACGAAGCCGAAGCGGTGTGCGTTCTGCGCCGCCCAGCTGCCGGCCGGGGTATCGGCGAAGCAGGCCTCGAGCCGGCATGAGCCGGAGGCGTCGCCGATGTCCAGGGACAGGCCGGTCTGGTGCTCCGAGAAGCCGGGCCGGGCCGAGACGCGGTCCGCGCCGGCCCTCCCGTTCACGTCGACCCAGTGCTGGTAGGTCGAGATCTGGGTTTCGTAGGAGCGGAAGCCGCTGAGCACGGTCATCGAGGCGCCGTCGGCGGCCGCGGCGGCGAACATCTGCTCGGCGGCGTCGGCCGTGGCGGCGCGCAGCTGCGTGCCGTCCCCGCCCGGGCCCGGGGTGAGCGCGGGGGTGGCCAGGTCAGCGGGGAAGTAGTCCAGCGGCTGGAGCGGGCGCTGCTTATTAACGACGACGTCGATGCGCGCCGGGTCGTCGTGCCCGCCCTGGGCCGGGGGTTCTTCGGTTTCCGGCCCCTTCGGCGTTGCAGACGCAGTGGTCTCCGCCGGCTCCGGGCTGGACGTTTCAGTCCCGGCTCCCTGCGAGGGGGAACCGCCGGCAGAGGCCGAAGGCGACGCGGACGCACCGCCGGGGGACGCCGCCGTCGTACTTCCACCGGGGGAGGGCGGCCCGGCGGGCGCGCAGCCCGCCATCAGGCCGGCCAGCCCGAGCAGGGCGGCGGCGAGGACAACGGGCTTGGCGGCATTCATCTCAGGTCTTCCGCAGCAGCATCCGGCGGACCGAATGGTCCGCGTCCTTGGTGAGGACCAGCTGTGCACGCCCGCGGGTGGGCAGCACGTTCTGCTCGAGGTTCGGCTCGTTGATCCGGTGCCAGATGCCCAGCGCGGTCTCGCGCGCCTCCTCGTCCGTGAGGGAGGCGTAGCGGTGGAAGTAGGACTCGGGATCGGCGAACGCGCCGCTGCGCAGTTTCTGGAAACGCGTCACATACCACTCTTCGATGAAGGAGGTCTTCGCGTCAACATAAATGGAGAAGTCGAAGAAGTCGCTCAGGGCCAGGCCGGACCGGCCGTCCGCGCGCGGGCGCGCCGGCTGCAGCACGTTCAGGCCCTCGACGATCAGCACGTCCGGCCGGCGGACCACGATCTCCCTGCCCGGCACGATGTTGTAGGTCAGGTGCGAGTAGTACGGGGCGCGGACCTCCTCGGCGCCGGACTTGACCTCGCTGACGAAACGGAGCAGCGCGCGGCGGTTGTAGGACTCGGGGAAGCCCTTGCGGTCCATCAGGCCGCGGCGGAGGAGTTCTTCATTCGGGTAGAGGAAGCCGTCGGTGGTCACCAGCTCCACGTTCGGCGTGCCCTCCCAGCGGCGCAGCATCTCGCGCAGCACGCGGGCGGTGGTGGACTTGCCGACCGCCACGGAGCCGGCGACGCCGATGACGAAGGGCACGCGCCGGGTCTGCTCGCCGAGGAAGGTGGTGGTGGCCTTGTGCAGCTCTCCGGCCGCGCCGACATAGAGGTTGAGCAGCCGGGACAGCGGCAGGTAGACCTCGCGGACCTCGTTCATGTCCAGCTGTTCGCCGAGGCCGCGGAGCCGTTCGACGTCGTCCTGGTTCAGCGGCTGCTCGATCTCGTTCGAGAGGCGCGACCAGGTCTGGCGGTCAAGCTCGACGAAGGGTGTGACGTTGCTCTCACCGTTCGACGGCGCTGCCTTTGGTGCGTCATCAATCACCTATGAATTGTGCCTGCTGGCCGGGGCATTACCCAAAACGACGACGGCGCGCGGCGCCCGTGCACGCGGGCCTCCGGCGTGGGTGCCGGCGGCAGCAGGTAGGCTTGATGCCATGTGTGGAATCGTAGGTTATGTAGGCCGCCGCGACGTTCTGGTCGCCGATGGCGGCTCGGATCTGGCCCCCGGTATTGGCAGCCACGGCGCCCTGGACGTGGTGCTGGAGGGGCTGCGCCGCCTGGAATACCGCGGCTATGACTCCGCCGGCGTGGCGGTCATCGCGGACGGCGGCATCGAGTCCCGCAAGAAGTCCGGCAAGCTGAGCAACCTCATCGAAGAGCTCGAGGAGCGGCCGCTGCCGCAGTCGCTGACCGGCATCGGCCACACCCGCTGGGCCACGCACGGCGGGCCGACGGACCAGAACGCGCACCCGCACCTGGCCGACGATGACCAGCTGGCCGTGATCCACAACGGCATCATCGAGAACTTCGCCGAGATCAAGGCGTCCTTAGTGGCCAAGGGCCACACCTTCCGCTCCGAGACGGACACCGAGGTCGCCGCGGTGCTGCTGGGCGACATCTACCGCTCGCTGGCGACCAAGGGCGAGCCGTCGCTGGCCAAGGCGATGCAGCTTGCCTGCCAGAAGCTGGAGGGCGCGTTCACCCTGCTGGCCATCCACCGCGAGGAACCGGACGTCGTCGTCGCCGCCCGCCGCAACTCGCCGCTGGTGGTCGGCCTGGGCGAGAACGAGAACTTCCTGGGCTCGGACGTGTCAGGGTTCATCGACTTCACCCGCCGCGCGGTGGAGCTGGGCCAGGACCAGATCGTCACGATCACCCCGGACAGCTTCGAGATCACCGACTTCCACGGCAACCCGGCGCAGGGCACCGAGTTCGAGGTCAACTGGGACGCGGCCGCCGCGGAAAAGGGCGGCTACCCCTCCTTCATGGAGAAGGAGATCAACGACCAGCCCGCCGCCGTCGGCGACACGCTGCTGGGCCGCGCCGATGCCTCCGGCCGGCTGACGCTGGACGAGATCCGGATCGACCCGGAGCTGCTGAAGAGCGTCAACAAGATCATCGTCCTGGCCTGCGGCACCTCCGCCTACGCCGGCCAGGTGGCCAAGTACGCCATCGAGCACTGGGTCCGGATCCCCACCGAGGTCGAGCTCAGCCACGAGTTCCGCTACCGGGATCCGATCGTGGACGCGAACACCCTGATCGTGTCCATCTCGCAGTCCGGCGAGACCATGGACACCCTGATGGCCGTGCGCTACGCCAAGGAGCAGGGCGCCAAGACGCTGGCGATCTGCAACACCAACGGCTCCACCATCCCGCGCGAATCCGACGCCGTGCTCTACACGCACGCCGGCCCGGAAATCGCCGTCGCCTCCACCAAGGCGTTCCTGGCGCAGATCACCGCCGCCTACCTGCTGGGCCTGTACCTTGCGCAGCTGCGCGGCATCAAGTTCCAGGGTGAGATCCGCGACATCCTCTCCGACCTGGCCGCGATCCCGGCGAAGATCCAGTCCGTCCTGGACAACGCGGACCAGATCAAGAAGCTCGCCCGCGAGATGGCCGAGACCAAGTCGGTGCTGTTCCTGGGCCGCCACGTCGGCTTCCCGGTCGCGATGGAAGGCGCGCTGAAGCTCAAGGAGCTGGCCTACATCCACGCCGAGGGCTTCGCCGCCGGCGAGCTCAAGCACGGCCCGATCGCGCTGATCGAAGAGGGCCAGCCGGTGTTCGTCGTCGTGCCGTCCCCGCGCGGCCGGCACTCGCTGCACTCCAAGGTCGTCTCCAACATCCAGGAGATCCGCGCCCGCGGCGCCAACACCATCGTGATCGCCGAAGAGGGCGACGAAGCGGTCAAGGCCTACGCCGAGCACGTCTTCTACATCCCGGAGACGCCGACCCTGCTCGCGCCGCTGCTGGCCACCGTGCCGCTGCAGATCTTCGCCTGCGAACTGGCCACGGCCAAGGGCTACGACGTCGACCAGCCGCGCAACCTCGCCAAGTCCGTCACGGTCGAGTAAGCCGGTTCGGTGATCATCGGGATCGGCGTCGACGTCGTCGAGGTGTCCCGCTTCCGGGCGCAGCTGGAGCGCACGCCCGGGCTGCGGGACCGCCTGTTCACGCCCGAGGAGCGGAAGCTCAACACGCGTTCCTTGGCCGCGCGGTTCGCGGCTAAGGAGGCGATCGCCAAGGCCATCGGCGCGCCGGTAGGCATGAACTGGCAGGACTGCACCATCCGGGTCGACGGCGGCGGAGACCCGTATCCCGAGTTCACCGGGACCGTCGCGGCGGCGTCCGAGGCCAAGGGCGTAAAGTACTGGCACCTGTCGATGAGCCACGACGGCGACCTGGCGACCGCGATGGCCATCGCCGAGAAGTAGCCCCGGAGCGGGCCGCCAGTAGTCCTCTTGGTGCAAGGCGGCACCGGCCTTCCTGCCGCTGGCCAATCCCAACAGGGCCGCATAGGGTTGTTACTTGCGGGTAGGTCAACCGGCCTGCCCTTACGCCGAGGCTTTTCTTTCGCTTAGCGACCGTTAGTTTCGCTTCCACACCCCGGCAAGGCGGCACTCATACAGCCCTTTAACAGCAACTCCCTCCCTCTATCCGTCGCGCAGTTAGACTCCACGGTCTACGGAGAACCGCGCAGAATCCGATCCGCCCCTACAGGCACTCAACCGCCTGCACCTGCGGGCCCAGATTCCCGGCGGGAGTTGATGCTCAATGCGCTCGCTGCCCGGTCCGCCGAAGTTGAATCTGCCGAATGGGCCCTGGACCAAAGCGTCTCGGTGCGCAACGAGCAGATTGTCGCGGCGATGACCGCAGGCGTCCCTGTCGAACGGGTTGAGGCTGCCAGCGGCCTGACGGTATCGGAACTGGAACAGATACTGGCTGCCCAGGTTCCGGCAGCCAAGGACCTAGCGCCTGCGGCAACATTCGTATCCGGGAGCCCGTTAAGCTCGGGACGACAGGTAAAAATCCCGACGGCTCCCATTCCCAGCTGACCTCTACCTGAGACGAGCTCCCGCGCCAGCCCTCGCGCGTATTACGCCACGCCCAGGCATGCCGCGATGCTGTCCGCCCCCTCGGGAAGGGGACAGGACGACTCGTTCCATGTTCCGCTGCCGAACGCGTCGCGGGTGGCGTCATGGAAGACCTGCAATGACGGAGTCCTCGGCGTGACCCGATAATGGCTGACCAGCATGTCTCCCTCGACGGTGGGCAAGGCGACGGCCAGCTCGGCGCCGTCCTCTGCGTACCCGCGTTCGAGGCACCTGAGGGCTTCGGGCCCGAGCCTTCCCCCCTGGTCGAGCACCACGTCCCTGCACATCGGCAGTGCCGCCCGGTTCCTGAACGTTTCCGGCGCGGAGGAATCGGCGCGGGACTCGTCGATGACATTCGGGCCCGGCGTGGCCTGGCAGCCGACGAGGAGACAAGCTGCGGCCGCCAGCCACGCCTGCCTGCCGAGCTGCAGCCGTCGTCCCATGGTCTTCCCCCTCGCAGGCCCGTCGCCGCTTTGCTTGAGTGTGCTCCGGCCCGGGCACGTCCGCAAGGCGGCACCGGGGGCGGAAGCGTGCGACGGCGGGCGGCAGGCCGCCGTCGTACGTGTTACGCGTTGGGCGGATTGCACGAAACTGTCACCCGGATGCTGTAAGAAAGGAACAGACAATCCCCCAATGTCAGGAGCAGTTGATGGAAGCATGGCCCGGAGATGCCTACCCGCTCGGAGCCACTTATGACGGCAATGGCACCAACTTCGCGATCTTCAGCGAAGTGGCCGACGCCGTCTACCTTTGCCTGTTCGACGACGACGGCACGGAGACCCGGATTCAGCTGCGGGAGGTGGACGGCTACGTGTGGCACGCCTACCTGCCGCAGATTCTGCCCGGGCAGAAGTACGGCTACCGGATCGACGGGCCGTACGACCCGGCCAACGGCGTCCGCTGCAACGTGAACAAGCTGCTGCTGGACCCGTACGCGAAGGCGGTCAGTGGCGAGATCGACTGGGCGCAGCCCCTGTTCGGCTACAACTTCGGCGACCCGGACTCGCGCAACGACGAGGACTCCG
This sequence comes from Arthrobacter sp. Marseille-P9274, assembly GCF_946892675.1. Taxonomy (NCBI): domain Bacteria; kingdom Bacillati; phylum Actinomycetota; class Actinomycetes; order Micrococcales; family Micrococcaceae; genus Arthrobacter; species Arthrobacter sp. Marseille-P9274. The sequence continues at coordinate 2,338,338 of NZ_CAMPOV010000001.1, read as the reverse complement.
CCGAGCACATGATGCTCGGCGTGGTGGTCAGCCCGTTCTTCGACTGGGACGGGGACCGCAAGCCGCGCACGCCGTACCACCGCTCGGTGATCTACGAGGCGCACGTAAAGGGCCTGACCGAGCTGCACCCGGACGTCCCGGACGAGCAGCGCGGCACGTACGCCGGCGTGGCCCACCCGTCGGTGATCGCGCACCTGCAGAAGCTGGGCGTGACGGCGATCGAGCTGATGCCGGTGCACCAGTTCGTCAACGACAGCACCCTGCAGGACAAGGGCCTGTCCAACTACTGGGGCTACAACACCATCGGCTTCTTCGCGCCGCAGAACACCTACTGCTCCACCGGCGACGCCGGGCAGCAGGTGCAGGAGTTCAAGGCGATGGTGCGCGAGCTGCACCTGGCCGGCATCGAGGTCATCCTGGACGTGGTCTACAACCACACGGCCGAGGGCAACCACCTGGGTCCCACGCTGTCCTTCCGCGGTTTCGATAACCAGGCCTACTACCGCCTGATGGAGGACGAGCCGCAGTACTACATGGACTACACCGGTACCGGCAACTCGCTGAACGTGCGGCACCCGCATGCGCTCCAGCTGCTGATGGACTCGCTGCGCTACTGGGCCACCGAGATGCACGTGGACGGTTTCCGCTTCGACCTGGCGTCCACCCTGGCCCGCGAGTTCTACGACGTGGACCGGCTGTCCACCTTCTTCGAACTCTGCCAGCAGGACCCGGTGGTGTCGCAGACCAAGCTGATCGCCGAGCCGTGGGACATCGGCCCCGGCGGCTACCAGGTGGGCAACTTCCCGCCGCTGTGGACGGAGTGGAACGGCAAGTACCGCGACACGGTGCGCGATTTCTGGCGCGGCGAGCCCGCCACGCTGGGCGAGTTCGCCTCCCGGATCACCGGCTCCTCGGACCTGTACGAGGACTCCGGCCGGCGCCCGGTCGCCTCGATCAACTTCGTCACCGCGCACGACGGCTTCACCCTGCGGGACCTGGTGTCCTACAACGAGAAGCACAACGAGGCCAACGGGGAAGACAATAACGACGGCGAGTCCCATAACCGCTCGTGGAACTGCGGTGCGGAGGGGCCCACGGACGATCCGAACGTGCTGGCGCTGCGGGCGCGGCAGCAGCGCAACTTCCTGGCCACGCTGCTGCTGAGCCAGGGCGTGCCGATGATCGCCCACGGCGACGAGCTCGGGCGGACCCAGCAGGGCAACAACAACGTCTACTGCCAGGACTCGGAGCTGTCCTGGATCGACTGGAGCAAGGTGGACCAGCCGCTGCTCGAGTTCGTCGCCGCGGTGAACCGGCTGCGGTCCGAGCACCCGATCTTCCGCCGCCGGCGCTTCTTCGACGGCCGGCCCGTCCGCCGCGGCCAGGGTGAGGCCCTGCCGGACATCGCGTGGCTGACCCAGGACGGCACGCCGATGGAGCCGGAGGACTGGGACTCGCCCATCGGACGGTTTATCGGCGTCTTCATGAACGGCCAGGGCATCAGGGGTCGGGACGACCGCGGCCAGCCGATCACGGACGTGAACTTCCTGATCTACTTCAACGCGGACGACGAGGCGGTGGACTTTGTGCTGCCCTCGCCGGACTACTCGGCGAAGTGGGACGAGGTCATCGACACCGGCGGCGAGTACGCGGACTCGGAGCCGATCGCGGCCGGACAGAAGATCGAGGTCCAGGCCAAGTCCATGGTGGTGCTGCGGGCCCACACTCCGCCGCCGGAGGAACCGGACCACTCGGTGGCAGCTTCGCTGGCGGTGCTGGCAGACGAAAAGGGCGGCCGAAAGGACACGGCATGAGGACGCCGCTGTCCACCTACCGTCTGCAGATCAGCCCCTCGTTCACGCTGTTCGACGCGGCGGAACGGGTTCCTTACCTGCGGCGGCTGGGGGCGGACTGGGTCTACCTCTCGCCCATCCTCACCGCCGAACAGGGCTCGGACCACGGCTACGACGTCACGGATTTCTCCACCGTGGACCCGGCCCGCGGCGGCCCGGAGGGGCTGAAGGCGCTCTCGGATGCCGCGCATGCCGCGGGCATGGGCGTGCTGGTGGACATCGTGCCGAACCACATGGGCGTTGCCACACCGGCGCAGAACCGCTGGTGGTGGTCGCTGCTGGCCGAGGGCCGTGGCTCGCGCTATGCCGAGGCCTTCGACGTGGACTGGGATGCCGCCGGCGGCCGGATCCGGCTTCCGGTCCTGGGCGACGGCGACACCCAGCTGGACGAGCTCAAGCTGGCCGGGGGCGAGCTGCACTACTACGACCACCGCTTCCCGGTCGCGGCGGGCACCGCCGAGGACGGCGCCTCGGCCCGCGAGGTGCACGACCGCCAGCACTACGAGCTGGTGAACTGGCGCCGGGCCGATTCGGAGCTGAACTACCGCCGGTTCTTCGGCGTCAACACGCTCGCCGGCGTGCGGGTGGAAGTGCCGTGGGTGTTCGAGGAATCGCACGCGGAGGTAAGGCGCTGGTTCGACGAGTCGCTGGTGGACGGGCTGCGGATCGACCACCCGGACGGGCTGGCGGACCCCGCGGGCTACCTTGAGAACCTGCACCGGCTGACCGGCGGTGCCTATGTGCTGGTGGAGAAGATCCTCGAGCCGGGGGAGCGGCTGCCGGCCCGCTGGCAGTGCCAGGGCACCACCGGCTACGACGCGCTCGCGGACGTTGACCGGCTCTTCACCGATCCGGCCGGCCGGGCGGAACTGGAAGCGGCCGCGCCCGCGGAGCCCTTCGCGGAGATGATCCACGGGACCAAACGCGCCATCACGGACGGCATGCTCCGCTCCGAGGTGCTGCGTCTGGCCCGGCTCATTCCTGCGGAGGCGGACCTGGCCGAGGACGCGGCGGAGGACGCGCTGGCCGAGCTGCTGACGTGCTTCCCGGTCTACCGCAGCTACCTGCCGGACGGCGCGGAGTACCTGGAGGAGGCCGCCGTCGCCGCGCAGGTCCGCCGGCCCGATCTTGCCCCGACCATTGCTGCCCTGCAGGGGCTGCTCTCGCCGCAGGACGGGCTGACCGAGCTGGCCGTGCGGTTCCAGCAGACCTCGGGAATGGTGATGGCCAAGGGCGTGGAAGACACCGCGTTCTACCGCTACCCGCGGCTGACTTCGCTCAACGAGGTCGGCGCGGACCCGTCCATCTTCTCGGTGGAACCGTTCGATCTGCACCAGCGGCTGCTCCGGCGCGAATTGCACGCCCCGGTCGCCATGACCGCGCTGTCCACGCACGACACCAAGCGCAGCGAGGACACTCGTGCGCGGATCAGCGTGCTCTCCGAGCTGCCCGGGGAATGGGCGACGGCACTGTCCCGGCTCGAGGAGGCCGCACCCATCGGCGACCTGCCGCTGGCTGACCTGCTCTGGCAGGCGCTGCTCGGGGCCTGGCCGCTGAGCCGGGAACGGGCCCACGCGTACGCCGAGAAGGCCTCGCGCGAGGCCGGAAATTCCACCGCGTGGGTGCGTCCCGACGGGAACTTCGAGCGCCGGCTGCATGCGGCCGTGGACTCGGCCTTCGACAACCCGGAGGTCCGCGGGATCCTGGAGGAACTGGCGGACAAGGTCCGGGGCGCCGGCTGGAGCAACTCCCTGGCCGCCAAGCTCGTGCAGCTGACCATGCCGGGCGTGCCGGACGTCTACCAGGGCACCGAATTCTGGGACCACTCGCTGGTGGACCCGGACAACCGCCGGCCGGTGGACTTCGCCGCACGGGAGCAGGCGCTGGACGGGCAGGAATCCGGCGCCCTTCCCACCATCGACGAAACCGCCGAGGCCAAGATGCTGGTGGTCTCCCGAGGGCTGCAGCTGCGCCGTGACCGGCCGGAGCTATTCACCGGCTACCGGGCCGTCGCGGCCACAGGGACGGCGGCGGACCACCTGTTCGCCTTCGACCGGGGCGGCGCGGTCACGCTCGTCACCCGGCTGCCGCTGGGACTGCAACGGGCGGGCGGGTGGCGGGACACCGCCGTCGTCCTTTCCCCCGGACGCTACCGCGACGAGCTGACCGGCCTCTGGTACAAGAGCACCGGGACCGTGCCGGCCGCCGAGCTCTTCGCGAACCTGCCGGTGGCGCTGCTGGTCCGGGAGGAGGAAGCATGAGCCGCTTCGATGTGTGGGCCCCGCGGGCCGAATCGCTGGAACTGGTCGCCGCCGGCCGGCAGTATGCCATGCAGCGCGCGGACGGCGGCTGGTGGCGGCTGCCGGAGGACGCCGCCGTGTCCGAGGGCGAGGTGGACTACGGCTACCGGATCGACAACGCGGACAAGCCGCTCGCCGATCCCCGCTCGCGCCGCCAGCCGGACGGCGTCCACGGCCTCTCGCGGACCTTCGATCCGGCGCAGCACTCCTGGACGGACGCCGGCTGGCGTTCGCCGGGGCTCAACGGCGGCGTGATCTACGAGCTGCACGTGGGGACCTTCACGCCCGAGGGCACGCTGGACGCGGCGGCGGAGAAGCTGGAGTACCTCGCCGAGCTCGGCGTGGACCATGTGGAACTGCTGCCGGTCAACGCCTTCAACGGCACCCACAACTGGGGCTATGACGGCGTGCTCTGGTACGCGGTGCAGGAAAGCTACGGCGGCCCGGCCGCGTACCAGCGCTTCGTGGACGCGGCGCACCGGCAGGGGATCGGCGTGATCCAGGACGTGGTGTACAACCACCTGGGTCCGAGTGGCAACTACCTGCCGCAGTTCGGCCCGTACCTGGCCGCCGCCGGAGCCAACCCCTGGGGCGACTCGATCAACCTGGACGGGCCCGAATCGGACGAGGTCCGGCGGTACATCGTGGACAACGCGCTGATGTGGTTCCGCGACTTCCACGTGGACGGCCTGCGCCTCGACGCGGTGCACGCCCTGCACGACGAGCGCGCGGTGCACATCCTCGAGGAGCTCTCCGCCGCCACGGAAGCCTGCGCCGCGGAACTGGGCAAGCCGCTGTTCCTGGTCGCCGAGTCGGACCTGAACAACCCGCGGATGATCGAGCCCCGCACGCGCAACGGCCTCGGCCTGGACGGCCAGTGGAGCGACGACTTCCACCACGCCGTGCACGTGAACCTGACCGGGGAGACCTCGGGCTACTACGCGGACTTCGACTCCCTCGGTGCGCTGGCCAAGGTGCTGACCGGCGGGTTCTTCCACGACGGCAGCTACTCCTCGTTCCGGCACCGCCACCACGGGCGGCCCATCAATAAGGAGCACGTGACGGCGCGGCAGCTGGTGGTCTGCACGCAGAACCATGACCAGATCGGCAACCGTGCCGCGGGGGACCGGCTCTCCGCCACCCTGGACTACGGCTCGCTGGCGCTGGCGGCCGTGCTGAACCTGACCTCGCCGTTCACGCCCATGCTGTTCATGGGGGAGGAGTTCGCCGCGTCGACGCCGTGGCAGTTCTTCACCTCGCACCCGGAGCCGGAGCTCGGCGAGGCCACCTCGCAGGGCCGGCTGCGCGAGTTCGAACGGATGGGCTGGGACGCAGCGGCCGTGCCGGACCCGCAGGACGAGAGCACGTTCACCAACTCGAAGCTGCGCTGGTCCGAAGTGGAGGACGGGGACCACGCCCGCCTGCTGCAGTTGTACCGGGAGCTGATCCGGCTGCGCCGCCAGGAACCGGAGCTGACCAGTGCGGACCTGCAGGCCGTCGCCGTGGACTTCGACGAGGACCGCCGCTGGCTGCTGCTGCGCCGCGGCCGCGTCACGGTGGCCTTCAACTTCGCGGAGGACGAGCGCCGGATCGAGGCCGGACCGGGACGGCTGCTGCTCGCGACGGACCCGGACGCGAAGCTCGACGGCGCTCTGTCGCTGCCGGGCAGGTCGGCGGCCGTGCTGCGGCGGCAAGGCGAAGGCTCCGCGTGACTGGCCTGCCGGGCGCGGGCGGACGGGGCCTCCACCCGGGTGGAGGCCGGGCATGATCCGCGCCTGGACCGGCGCGCAGGTCCGCGAGGCGGAGCGGCCGCTGCTGGAGGCCGGCGAGGGGCCGGCCCTGATGGTGCGGGCTGCCCACGGCCTGGCCGTGTCCGTGCTGCGGGCGCTGCGCCTTCGCCGCGGACGGGTCTACGGCGCCCGGCTCGTGGTCCTCGCCGGCAGCGGCAACAACGGCGGGGACGCACTCTATGCCGCAGCCGCGGTGGCGCGCAGGGGAGTGCGGACGACGGCGGTGCTCACCTCGGCGCGCTGCCACCCGGACGCCCTGGCCGCCTTCTCCGCCGCGGGCGGCAGTGCCGTTCGGCTGCAGGAGGAGAACACCGCGGAACTGGCAGGACTGTGCGCCGGCGCAGACGTGCTGGTCGACGGGATCCTCGGCACCGGCGCGGCCGGAGGCCTGCGCGGCCCGGCCGCCGGCCTGGTCCGCGCAATCACCGAGGCCGGAGCGCCGCTCGTGGTGGCCTGCGACCTGCCCAGCGGCACGTCGGCGGACACGGGCGGACTGTTCGAGCCGGTGCTCCGCGCCGACCTCACGGTCACCTTCGGCGGAACCAAGGCCGGCCTGCTCACCGGACCGGCCGCGGGTGCCGCCGGCGCCGTGGAGACGATCGACATCGGCCTCGGCCCGCACCTGCCGCGGCCTGGGCTCAGGCGGATGGAGCCCTCGGATCTCCGCAGGCTGTGGCCGGTACCGGCGCGCGATTCGCACAAGTACACCCGCGGGGTGCTGGGTGTCGTCGCCGGCTCGGAACAGTATCCGGGCGCCGCGCTGCTGTGCACCCAAGCCGCCGCGGCTACCGGGGTAGGCATGGTCCGCTACCTCGGTCCCCGGGAGGTCTGCCGGCTGGTGAACGCTTCCACGCCGGAGGCGGTGTGCAGCAGTTCGGACTCCGTCGCGGACAGCCGGGTGCAGGCGTGGCTCGTGGGACCGGGAACCGGGACCGACGCGGAGCAGGCGCAGCGCGTGCTGGATGCCCTCGCCTCGGGCCTGCCCGTGGTCGCCGACGCCAGCGCGCTGGACGAACTGCCCGGGGAACTGGGGCCGCAGGTCGTGCTGACGCCGCACGCCGGCGAGCTGGTCCGGATCCTCGCCGCGCAGAACGTGGAGGTCACACGCGAGCAGGTGGAAGCCGCGCCGTCGGAATTTGCCGCGCTCGCCGCCGGCCTGACCGGGGCAACCGTCCTGCTCAAGGGAGCGGCGACGGTCATCGCCTCGCCGTCCGGCGCGCTCTTCAGCCAGGACAATGCAACGCCGTGGATGGCCGCCGCTGGCTCCGGGGATACGTTGGCCGGCATCCTGGGCGCACTCGCCGCCACGGTGGACCGGGCGGACCTGGCGGCGGCCGGCATCGAGCCGCAGGACCACACCGCCGGCATCGCGGCTATGGCCGCCGCCGTCCACGGGCTCGCGGGAACCGCAGCCTCCGCAGGAGGGCCAATCAACGCGTCGGACATCAGCCGCGCCCTGCCGGAGACCGTCCGGGCCCTGCTGCGGGGCTGACCTGAGACTGCCGACTCGTCCGCGTGCACTCGGTCCGCCGATGCCTTGGTCTTAGAGCGTTCTCCCCGTGCTCAGTCCTTTGCCTCGGCCCGAGGTTCAGTCCGCCGAATCCAGCGGGTGCTCAGTCCGCCGGCGGGAGGATGCGCACGCAGCAGCGGCCCGGGGCGGGATCAAGGACGGCCGTGGAGCCGCCCTGGCCGGACGCGGCTGCGGCGGCGCCGAGCAGGTCGAGGTTCATGCCGCAGACAGTCGCGGTGTGCGTCTTCGAAATCCTGTGGAACGGGCAGTTGCGCATGATGATGCTGCCGTCTTCTTCGCGTACCGGCTGGTACCCGTAGTGCGCCAGGGCGTCCTCCAGTTCGCCCTCGGAGCCGATGGCCCGGCCGGCTTGGGCCGCGGCGTGGCTGAGGGCCTCCTGCACGGGCTCGCCGGTGCGGGTCGATTCCTCCACCGCCGCAGCCAGCAGTTCCGCCGCCAGGTCGTAGTGCCGCTGGGGCAGGCTGACCGAGACCTCGCGGACGGTGGGGGCGTAGAGCTTGGTGGGGCGGCCGGAGCCCGGGCCGCTGCGCCCGGTCAGCCTTCGGTAGGTGACGGTGAGCAGTTCTTCGCGCGCCAGCCGGTCCAGGTGGAAGGCGGCCGTGCCGCGCACCATGCCGAGGCCGCCGGCGACGTCGTCCCGGCTCACCGGGGCAGTCGCGGCGAGGACGAACTCGTACACGGCGCGGCGGGAGGCGTCCGCCAGCGCGGCAATGGCCGCGACGGCGTCCGGATGGCTGCGATGTCCCATGGAAAAATCCTACTCTAAAAACAAGAACCATTGACATAACAGATCGGGCTTTCTAAAGTCAAGTATCACTATTTTTAGAAAGGATTGGTCATGGTCACCCACCAGCCCAGCACTGCCACCCGCGCGGGCGTACACAGCCCGGCCCGCCAGGCCTTCCTGCTCCTCCGCACCGTCTTCACCATCGCCCCGATTCTCTTCGGACTCGATAAGTTCGCGAACCTGCTCACCGACTGGACTCAGTACCTCGCTCCGGTTGCAACCCAGGTCATCCCGGTCTCCGCCCAGCAGTTCATGTACGGGGTGGGCGTGGTCGAGATCCTGGCCGGCGTGCTCGTCGCGTGGCGGCCGCGAATCGGCTCACTCGTCGTGGCGGCCTGGCTCCTCGGCATCATCATCAACCTGCTGGTCCTGCCCGGCTTCTTCGACGTGGCGCTGCGCGACTTCGGCCTGCTCGTCGGTGCGCTGGCTCTGAACCGGCTGGCGACGGCCGAGTCGCGCAATGCCGGCGGCATGGTCCACAAGTAGCGGCAGGGGGTTCCGCGGTCGTTGTATCAACAAAGCCGGCCGCCGGGTGGGCAGCAGAGGGGGACTGCGCCACCCGGCGGTCCTCGCCTGCACGAGGGGCGGAGGCCAGCGACGAGCCCGCCGAATCCGGCCTTAGGTTCCGGGGGTGAGCCCGTCCGCACCGGGCAGGTCCGCGCCGCCGGGACGGAGCAGGGACGTGTACTTCTCCAGCAGTTCGGCGAGCAGGTCGAGGGCCGCGTCAATGTCCGACGGCGGAGGTTGGGTTGAGTGCGGATCCAGCTGTGCGTGGGTGATGTGCTGGTCCACCCAGCATTTGATGCCCGCGGTCCCGTTGGACAATGCCGCGAGGTCCGCGCGCGGGACGGCCGGGTTCAGGTGGCCGAAGCGCAGGGGGTCCGCCTGCTCCCGGAAAGCGGCGGCCAGGTCCTCGTGGTGCGCGCCGGTGCTGTCGCCGAGGAACCAGGCTTCGGTCAGGAACCTGGGTTCCTCGGCCATCTTCTGCAGCAGCCGCTTGAACGAGCCGGTCCGGCGGTCACCGTCGACCATCCGGCGGATGCCGAGCGCCGCGTCGCGGTGGTAGAGCTCAGCCAGCCAGCCGTAGTCCGTCCCGGCCGCCTCCGATTCGAGGGCCGTGCCCCGGGCCTGCAGGTCCCGCCAGGTTCGCCGGTTGTCCAGCAGTGCGGCGATCTCCGCCGTGACGCGCTCCAGCAGCACAAACCAGTCCGCGGGCGGGCGCACGAGGCGACGGTCGCCGTCGTTGTTTTCCCTGGCAGCGTCCGCGTGGCCATTGGCGGCATCCACGTCTCCCTGCCCGGCGTTCGTGCTTCCGCGCGGTGCCTCAGCCCGCATCCGACGCCCGGGCCCGAAGCAGGTCCCGTTCCTCGTCCGCGCTCAGGCCTGCGGCGCGCGTCCGGTCCGCGCCGCGTTCCAGTTCCCAGGCGAGGGTGTCCGCCAACGTCTCGCGCAGCGGCCGCAGGGACAGGCCCGCCGCCTTCGCCGCGGCGGTGCTGCGCGAACTGAAGCCCGCGTACTCCGGCAGCGGCAGCCACAGCGGCAGCGACCTGGCGCCCATCCACGGTTGTACGCCGTGGGCGAGCAGCCAGTCCTGGTCCGCGGCGACAAGCGGGCCGGTATGTCCGGCGACGCCGCGCGCCTCGGCCAGATGCTCCGCCAGCTGCAGGGCGTCGCCCATTGCGTTGAAGATCCCGCTGACGCCCCGAGCCGTGGCACCGACGATCCAGGCGGCCAGGTCGCGGACGTCGACGACCTGCGTGGCGAGGTCCGGTGCCTCGGGGACCAGGACCCTGCCGTCCTCGGCGGCCGGTCGGGCGAAGCGCAGCGGCCAGTAGCCGGTGCGGCCGGTTTCGTCCCCCGGCCCGGCAACGAGGCCGGACCGCACGATCAGGCTGCGCTTCGGTCCGAAGTGCGCCAGCACGTGCTGCTCGCAGGCAACCTTTGCTTCCCCATAGACCTCCATGCTGTCCATGACATCCCCGTCCAGGGGCGGCAGTAGTCCGGCATCCTCGGCGGCACCGGGCGTGCCGTGGTCCGCGTAGACGGAGGCGGAGGAGACGAAGGTGTAGTGCCTGGCGCGGCGGGCCATCGCTGCGGCTGCTCCGCGGACCTGGCCGGGCTGGCGCGAGACGTCGATGACAGCGTCCCAGTCCCGCTGCGCCACCGCCGCGTAGGCTTCCGGGGCGTCGCGGTCTGCGCGCACGAACTCCGTGCCGGCGGGCGGGGAGTTCCCGGATCCGCGGGCGAGGCAGGTGACAGCGTGCCCGCGCCGGACGGCAATCGCTGCGATGGTGCCGCCGAGCCAGGCGGTTCCGCCGAGAATCAGGAGTCGCATGACTCCCAGTGCACTCCATGGTGCTCCGGCAGGCAAGGGTTCGGAGTGAGCAACCGGCGCGCCCCAGCGGCCCCGCCCAACTGAGGCGCGTGCTATTGCATGGTGGGCAAGTTTGCATCGAGTGCAAGCTTGGTCCTAAAGTTGTGGCGTGCAGGAATCTACATCCGCGGCTTCACCGAGCCGCCGCGAACTGAACAAGCAGGCCACCCGGGACGCGATCTCCGCCGCGGCCTTGAGTCTGGCCCGCGAGCAGGGGCCCGGGGGCTTCACCGTGGACGCCCTGGCCGACGCGGCCGGCGTCTCCCGCCGCACCTTCTTCAACTACTTCCCCTCCATCGAGGCGGCGGTGGCCCGGCCGATCGAGGAGTTCCTCGACGAGGCCTTCAGCCGGCTGGACGAACGCCCGGCGGATGAGCCCATCGTGGACGCGGTGATGGCGACCCTCGGCGGCGACATGAGCCGGGAGCAGATGGCGGTGCTCTGCGAGGTCTACGCCATGACCGAAGACAGCCCGCAGCTGGAGCGCATGCAGCTGCAGCTCTGGAACAGCGCCCAGCAGAAGCTCGAAGACGGGCTGACCGTCAGGCTCGGCGCGGCCGCCGGCGAACTGCTGGTCCGCGCGCTCGCCGGGTCGCTGGTGGCGTGCGCCAAAGCCGCGATGCGGACCGCCGCCGACTCCGCCGCGGGGCGCAATCCGGACCCTTTGGCCTTCCACAACCACCTGCTGGAGAGCATCGGCCTGCTCCGCAGCGGCTTCAATATCAACGGCATCAACCCCAAGGACTCCTAGACCATGGCTTCTCTGCTGTATTCGCTCGGCAAACTCGCCGCCCGCAAACGCTGGTGGTTCGTCTCGGCCTGGCTGGCGGTGATGGTGGCCATCGGCGGATCCGTGGCAGCCTTCGCCGGCACGCTCTCCAACACCTTCACCATTCCCGGCACGCCCTCCCAGCAGGTGCTCGACGAGCTGCAGGACAGCCTTCCGGACGCCGCGGGCGGGCTGGGCACCATTGTGTTCAGCACGGACGACGGCGGGGAGTTCAGCAACGAGCAGCGGGACGCGGTCGCCCGGCTGGCCAAGAACCTGGGGGAGCTCGACGCGGTCAAGAGCGCGACGGACCCGTTCGAGCTCCAGTCCGCGCTGGATGACGCCCCGCAGAAGATCGACGACGGCCAGGCCCAGCTCGACGAGGCCGAGGCCAAGCTGGACCAGGGCCGGGCGGACCTGGATGCCGGACGCGAGCAGCTGGAGCCCGGAAAGGCGCAGCTGGCAGCGGCCGAAGAGCAGCTGCAGGCCGCCGAGGCGCAGGCCGCCCAGGCCGACGCCGCGGGACAGCCCGCCATGGCAGCCCAGATCCGTGCCCAGCTGGAGGCCCAGCGCGCGCAGCTGGAGCCGCAGAAGGCCCAGCTCGAGGCGGCCGAGGCCCGGCTGGACGACGCCGAGCAGCAGCTCGAGGACGGCCGCTCCGACTATGAGTCCGGCGTCGCCGACCTGGAGGCCGCGAAGCTGCAGCAGCAGTCCTCCGAGGGCGTGCGCTTTGTCAGCGACACCGGCAGCGTCGCCGTCATGCAGGTCCAGTTCGAGAAGTCGATGATGGAGGTTGCCAAGGAGGACCGCGAGGCCGTCCAGCAGGTGACCGAGTCGGCGCTGGTCAGCGGGCTGCACGCCGAGTACAGCAAGGACATCGTCGAGGACATTTCGCAGCTCTTCGGCGCCGCCGAGGTCATCGGCATCGCCGTCGCGGCAGCCGTGCTGGTCATCATGCTCGGCACGCTGATCGCCGCGGGCCTGCCGCTGCTCATGGCGGTCGTCGGCGTCGGCGTGGGCGTCGGCGGCACGATCGCGCTCTCGGGTGTCGTGGAAATGAGCTCCATCTCGCCGGTGCTGGCGCTGATGCTGGGCCTGGCCGTGGGCATCGACTACTCGCTGTTCATCGTCAACCGGCACCGCTCCCAGCTGCTGGCCGGCATGCCGCTGGAGGAATCCATCGGCCGCGCCACCGGCACCTCCGGCAACGCCGTGCTGTTCGCCGGCCTGACCGTCATCATCGCGCTCGCAGCGCTCGCCGTGCCCGGCATCCCGTTCCTGACCGTGCTGGGACTCGCCGGCGCCGCGACGGTGGCCGTCGCCGTCGTCGTTGCCCTCACCCTGACCCCGGCGATGCTCGCCGTGATCGGCAAGCGCATCCTCTCGAAGCGGGCGTGGGCCAGGGCGGGCATGTCCGGTCCCGCGGCCGGCACCACAGCAATAACGACGGCGGATCCAGCCTCGGTGAACGACCCCAAGCGCAGCTGGGCTCGGGTAGTCACCCGGCGGCCCTGGCTGGCGCTGGTGGCCGGCGTGGCGCTGCTTGGTGTGATGGCGGTGCCGGCCACGCAGCTGCGGCTGGGGCTGCCGGACGGCAGCTCGGAGCCGGCCGATTCCACCGCCTACCGCGCCTACACCCAGCTTGGGGAGAGCTTCGGCGAGGGCATCAACGGCCCGCTGGTCGTTGTGGCAGACCTGCCGGACGGCCTGGAAGGCAGCGAGGCGGACGAGAAGCTGCTGCAGGTGTCCCGCGAACTGCGGGCCCTGGACCATGTGACCGCGGCGGTGCCGTTCGGGACCAGCGACGACGGCCGCACCGCCGCGCTGCAGGTCATCCCGGAGGAAGGACCGGCCGCCGAGAGCACCGAGGACCTGGTCCACAACCTGCGGGCCCAGGCCGGCGAGATCGAGGCGAGCACCGGCGTCGGAATTTCCGTCACCGGGCAGCCCGCGATGCAGATCGACGTGTCCGACAAGCTCGCCGATGCCATGCCGGTATACCTGGCGATCGTGATCGGACTGTCGCTGATCCTGCTGCTGCTGGTGTTCCGCTCCATTCTGGTGCCGCTGCTGGCGACCGCCGGGTTCCTGCTCTCGCTCGGTGCCAGCTTCGGCGCCGTGGTGGCGATCTACCAGTGGGGCTGGCTGGACGGCATCTTCGGCGTGCACGATCCGGGCCCGATCCTGAGCTTCCTGCCGATGATCCTGATCGGCGTGCTGTTCGGGCTGGCGATGGACTACCAGATGTTCCTGGTCTCCGGGATGCGCGAGTCCTACGCGCACGGCGAGGAGGCCCGGGCGGCGGTGGTCAGCGGGTTCAACCACGGCGCCAAGGTGGTCACGGCCGCGGCGATCATCATGGTCTCGGTCTTCGCCGGGTTCGTCTTCTCCCACCTGACCATGGTCCGGCCGATCGGCTTCGGGCTCGCGCTCGGCGTGCTGCTGGACGCGTTCGTGGTGCGCATGACGCTGATCCCGGCGGCGATGCACCTGCTGGGCAAGTCGGTGTGGTGGATGCCGCGGTGGCTGGAGAAGATCCTGCCGGATGTGGACGTGGAAGGGGCCAAGCTGTCCGCGCCGGCGCCGGCGTCGCGGGAGCCCGAGCCGGAACCCGTCGGGGTCCGCTAGGTCCCGCCGTCTGCGGACCGCCCGGAAAAGCCGCTACGACCGGTTTTTCCGGGCGGTCCTGCTATCCGGTAGGACTCGTCGAGCAGCTCGGCGAGCTCGTCCGGAGCGACGCGGTCCAGCCGGACGAGCACGAGGTTGGGGGACCGCTCGTGGTGCGGCGTCCAGAAGAAGGCCTCCGGGTCGGTACCCGCGAGGGCCTCGCGCTCGTCGGTCTTGACGGTCAGCACGCCTGGCTCCCAGATCCGCGCCATCAGGGTGCGGGCGAACCAGGCCGGCCTGCCCCAGCTGGGCCGCTCGGTTACCCCCGCCAGGTCCAGGCAGAGCCGGCGCACATCATCCTCGGTAGGCATGGTCCCACCTTGGCACCGGCTGCATCCACCGTCTATCCGGGCGCCAAATGAGGGGTACCCGGGGCTTGCGGGAAGGGGAGAAGCGCGTTCAAATGGAGAAGTCGTAATCCGGCGGGTGGTGGGGAACCGGCCGGCAGCAACCGCAGACAGTGGGGCAGCTTCAGAAAGGGACCCGGGCATGCCGTTTTCCGCCCTGAAACCGTCGGACGATTTTCCGCAGGATCTCTCGGCCCTGACCAGCATCGAGCTGGAGCAGCTTCAGGCGCGGGTGAACGAGGAGTTGTTCCGCGAGTGCAACGCCTTGCGGGCCGCGAACGGCGAGACACTCTATCGCTTCAATGCCGTGGCACATGAGCTGGCCATCCGCCGGGTGCTCGGCGACCTCGGCCCACTCTGACTCCACAGATGCTGCGCCGCTGGTGCTTTTGCGCAATCGCCGGACGGGCTGGGCGGCGCCGCGGGCACCAGGTGGAAGAATGGGATGGTGAATTCAGCAGCATCCGAGAGTTTTGACCGCCAGGCCGTCATCGATCTGGAGGCCATCCGGGACAACATCCGGCAGTTCCTGCAAGTGGCCGAGCCCGCCCGCGTGATGGCGGTGGTCAAGGCGGACGGCTACGGCCACGGAGCGCTGCCGGTGGCACGCGCGGCCCTGGAAGCCGGCGCCTCCTGGTTGGGCGTCGCCCACATCACCGAGGCCCTGGCCCTGCGTGCGGCCGGCATCGAGGCTCCCATCCTGGCCTGGCTGCACACCCCGGACAGCGACTTCGCCGCCGCCATCACGGCCAACATCGACATCGGCATCTCCGGCTGGGAACTCGAACACGTGGCGGCGGCCGCCCAGGAAGTCCAGCGGCCTGCCCGGGTGCAGCTTAAAATCGACACCGGCCTGGGGCGCAACGGCTGTCCGGCGGACCGCTGGGAGGAGCTGATCGGCCAGGCCTCCGCCTTCCAGGAAGAGGGGCTGCTGCGCGTGGTCGGCGTGTTCTCCCACCTGGCGGTGGCGGACGAGCCGCACAGGCCGGAAACGGACGAGCAGATCGATCGTTTCCGCGAAGCCGTGGCCGTCGCCGAGGACGCCGGGATGGACCTCGAAGTCCGCCACCTGGCCAACACGCCGGGGACCCTGAGCCGGCCGGACGCCCATTTCGACATGGTGCGCGTGGGCCTTGGCACTTACGGCCTTTCCCCCTTCGAAAACGAGCGCCCCGAAGACCTCAAGCTTCGGCCCGCGATGACGCTGCGCGCCAAGGTGGCGAACTGCAAGCGCGTGCCGGAGGGCCAGGGCGTATCCTACGGGCTGCGCTACCGGACGGAGGGACCCAGCACGCTGGTCCTGGTGCCGATGGGCTACGGGGACGGCATCCCGCGCAACGCCAGCGGCGCGCAGGTGGCCATCGGAGGCAAACGCTACGACGTCGTCGGGCGGGTGGCGATGGATCAGTTCGTGGTGGACTTGCGGACCGCGGAGTCGCCCGACCTCGTCGGTGAGGAAGTCATCCTGTTCGGCGCGGGCGAAGACGTTCCGGGGGCGGCGGACTGGGCCGCGGCGGCAGGCACCATCAACTACGAGATCGTCACCCGGATCAGTCCCCGGGTGCCCCGGGTCTACGTCGGCCAGACACCCGTTGACGACGGCGGTGCGCCCGCCGGGAGCGCCGAGTGAGCACCGCGGCGGGCCGGCCCGTCTGGAGCGCCGAGTACCCGGTGGCCGGCGCGGCGGAAACGCAGGCCTTGGCCAAGCGGATCGGTGCGCAGCTGCGGGCCGGTGACCTGCTGGTCCTCACCGGCGAACTCGGTGCCGGCAAGACGACGTTCACCCAGGGCCTGGGCGAGGGTCTCGGCGTGCGCCCGGGCATCATCTCGCCGACCTTCGTGCTGGTGCGGGAGCATCCGTCCCTGGGCCAAGGGCCGGACCTGGTGCACGTGGACGCCTACCGGCTGCAGTCGGACGCGGAGATTGATGACATCGACCTGGAGAACACGCTGGACAGCTCGGTCACGGTCGTCGAATGGGGCCGCGGGCGCGTGGAGCATCTGGCCGACAGCTGGCTCGACATCAGCCTGCACCGGTCCACCGGGACCGGGCCCGCAGCAGACCGTTCCGCCGCAGACACCGGCGGCGGCAGCACCGCCGTCGTTCTTGACTTCGATGAGCCGGACGAAACGGAGGACCGGCGGATCAGCATCGCCGCGTATGGGCCGCGCTGGGCGTCGCACGGCCCGTTCTGACCTGTCCTAGCCGCCGGTCCGCGCCGCGATGGGGAGTCCTCCCCATCGCGGCGCGGACCCATCCATGCCTAGGCTGGTAGGCGCGATACGGCGTTGAACAAGGAGTGCGGGCGTGGCGGGATGGGTGAAGAGGACGATCCATCCGCCCCTGGCCGTCGATGTGGCAACGCCGGAGGGCTGGGAACGCGTCCCGGTGGAACACACCGAACTGGTTGCCGCCCTGGCCGGCCTTCCTGCGGGGACCTTCCGCCCGAGCCTGGTCGTGGTCAGCTACTTCTCCGACGAGCCGCTTCCGCGGATCGCCCTGCGGGCCGCGCAGGAAGCGCAGCAGCAGTACGAGGACCCGCGGCTCATGGCCAGCGAACCCCTCGAACACACCGGCCGCCCGGGCCGCCGGCTCGAGTTCACCTACCGGATCGGCGAAACCGCGGTGCTGGTCCGGCGCTGGATCCTGAAGCTGGAGCAACGCTTCCTCGACGTCGTCGCCAGCAGCACGGTGGGGCAGGTACCGCTGGTCCGCGGCCACTTCGACGCGATGATGGCCTCGCTGCAGTGGGACGAGGCGGCGGCATGAGCGCGGTGCTGCAGCCCGAATTCCAGTCCAATGGCGGAACCGGCCGCCTCGGCGGCGCCTTGGATGGGGGAGTGCCCGAGGACCTGGCCGGCCTGGCCGATGGTCAGGGCTACTTCTCCACCGGCCCCTGGCTGTCCGCCGAGGCCGCCTCCGTCCTGGTCAACTCGGCGCAGCACCGCTTCGGGAAGGCCGCCGCGGTTCGCCGCCCGCACCTCGCCCGCGAATTCAGCAGCTGGGGCTTCACGGACTCCCGCGGCGTCTACACCGCCGACACCCGGTTCTTCCGGCACGCGGTGCAGAGGGCGCAGACCACGGCCCGGATCGACGGCTGGCACCAGGGAAAGCGGACAAGCCTGCAGCTCTGGGTCGGCCGCCGCTGGACCGCCGTGGTCGCGGGAAGCTCCGCCCGGGCGCTGCTCCTCGGTTACGAGTCCGGCGCCGGCGGCAGCATGGTCCAGCTGGACGTCGCCGGGGCCGAGGACGCGGCGTCGACGATGGCCGCCTGGGCAGGCCTCGGCCCGGCGTGGACGGCCGCCGCCCCGGCACGCAAGGTCCCGAGGCCGCATTTCGAACGGCGGATACTGGACCCCCGGACTCCGCCGCCGGAGGGAGCGGACGCGCAGCTGCTCCGGATGTGGGGCGAACCCTGGTTCGTCTGGGTCGTCACCATCGGCGCGGGCCGCTTCCGCCGCGGTTTCGTCAACGCGGGCGCGGCGGGCCACTATCTCTTCGGGCTCAATAATGACGGCGGGGTGCAGCTCGCGCCGCAGTCCTCCAGCCTCGTCTGGCACACCCTGCGGGACGCCGTCGAAGACGCCCGCTTCCAGGACGGCCCCGGCTGACGCACGGCGTCAGGAACAACGGCCAGCGGGCAACCGGCCCGAGGGGGAGTTCTCCCCATCGCGGCAGCTGAAACCTTTGTCCTAGAGTGGATCCGGCGGGGATGCAGAAGCCCGCGCAACGGACAGAAAGTGGTGGGAATGGCGGCCTGGGATATCGACGTCGCAGCGTCCAGCGGGATCGTCGCGCAGACAGCGGAGGAGATGCTGAAATTCCACGACGTGGAGAAAGACCTGCAGACCGCAGTCGAGGCCGCCGGCGGAGCCTGCCGGAGCGCGGGGATCAAAGCGGCGCTCGAAGCGGCGCACTCTGACTACCTCGGGCTGCTGCTGTCGAATGCGACCGCCCGGGCCACCAACGCATGCAACGGCACGGCCCAAGCCATCAACTGGTACAAGGCCGGCGACATGGAGATGGCTGCCCGTGCGCAGGAGACCGCGTCCAAGGTGCCGCAGGGGTGAGCATCTCGTTTGCAGCCGTCCCGGACTTCGCCGACCCGGACGCACTGGACACGCAGGCCGAGTCCATCGCCACCGCGGGCGCAGCAGCCAACAGCATCGGCGACAACTGCCATGCGACGTGGTCCGGCCTGGGTGCGGTCTACCGCGCACCGGAAGCGGACCAGGCCGTCCGGGCTTTCGACAAGGTCAAGGCTTACGGCGACGAAGCCCGGACGGTGGCAGGCCTGATGCGGGATGCGCTGGCCGACTTTGCGGCTGCGTCGAGAGGCTTCAAGACCCGCTATGCGAACCTGGTAGCCGAGGCCGGGCCCTGCCTCGCGCCGGGCGCTGAGCAGACACCGGAACAGGTGCAGGCCGGCGTCGAACTGCAGTGCCGGATCAACAGGCTCGTGCGGGACTACGAGGAAGCCGAAGCCCAGTGCATTGCCGCCATCGGCGCTGCTACGGGCCAGCTTGGGACGCCGGGCTGGGTTGACGCCCTGGGCACCAACAAAGACATCGCCGAGACCATCCTGGAGCACGTCCACCAGTCACCGGTGCATGTGCGCAAGCCACTGGAGGTTGTTACCGAACCACGCGTTTTCGACCTGCAGCCCGGTCCGCCGCTGCGGCTGGAGGGGCCGCTGCACGTGGACGACATGGCTTACGACTTCATTGACGCCAATGGGCAGAAGTGGGCCCGCACCCCATCGGGCATCCTCGCGCCGCTCGGTTCGACCGTGGACGTGAACCGGCCGCCGATCGACATGGATGGGTATGCCCGGCCGCGCCCTGAACTCCGACTGGACCCGGACGCGGTTACTCCGCCGGCCTGGGCCAAGAACGCCGCCCGGGGCCTATTCGTGCTGGATGCCGGCATGACCATCTGGGAACAAGGATCTACGCAGTACAACGAGGATCTGGCCAACCATCCTGACTGGACAGACGGCCAGAGGGCGGCCAGCGCGGCTGAGAACGTGGTGATCGTCGGAGGGACGTCGCTGGCCGGCGGCGCGGCGGGAGCCTGGGCTGGTGCCAAGGGCGGCGCGATCGTCGGAGGCACCATCGGATCGATTTTCCCCGGCCCCGGAACTGCGGTCGGCGCCGTCGTCGGCGGTATCGTGGGCGGTATTGCCGGCGGTGCGATCGGCAGCGGATTGGGCGAAAAAGTAGGCGAGGGATTGAAGAGCGCGTGGAACTCTCTGTGGGATTAGCGGCCATCGCGGCCGGCGCGGCGATGGCGGTCGCCGGGTGGCGCGCCTACTCCGGGCGCTGGCGGCGCTGGCTAGCCTACGGGGGTCTGGTCCCCGGGATCCGCAGTTACCCGGGCCTCGGGCTGCTCTACGGCGGCATCGGGTTCATGCTCGCCCCGCTGGCGGCCTGGGCGGCGGAGAACGGAGCGCCCGATGCAGTTACGGCGGCGGCACTTCTGCCCGCCGTGGCCGGCATCCTGATCTCGCTGCTGAGCATTGTCTGGCTCCCGCGCTTCATGCGCCCGGCCTGGGTCCGCACCGCTGAACACGAGGAACCGCTGCGCCTGCAGCAGAAGGGACGCCGATGATAGCGCCCAGCCCGGAGGCGGATCCGGTCGAAACAACGAACGACATTCGGATCCCCTGCCCGGCCGGCTGGTCCCGGCAACGCCCCGAAGGGACCGATCTGGTGCTGCTCGCCCCGCCGGCAGGGACCGGCGCGTTCCGGCCCAGCGTCGTGGTGACCAGCCAGCCGTACGACGGCTCCATCGCCAAACTGTCCACCTTCGCCATGGCCGCCGCCATCGGCGAGCTGGACCGGGCGCACCTGATCGCCTGTAACATCTGGCCGCACCCTGCCGGCAGCGGGCGGCAGATCGAATACAGCCACCAGCTGGGTAACCAGGTCCTGCATGTCCAGCGCTGGACCTTCGCCGTGGACGGCCGCGCCGTGGATGTCACAGCGACGTGCGCCTCCACCCAGCTGACGGCGTTTGACGAACTGTTCGGCTACCTGGCCGCCAAGATCGAGTTCCGAAGGGCCGGCTGATGGCCGAGTTTCCCCATAAGGAGCCGCGGACCGAGGCCTTCGCTTCCGCACACACCGGCGAACAGCTCGAGCAGCTCTCCGGCATCGCCGCCAAGCAGCCATACGCCTCCCAGGGGCCGTGGCTTACCGCTGGCAGCCTCCAGCTGCTGCAGACCGCCGCTGAGTCCGGCAAGCTTGGCCGCTTCGGCATCGCCGGCAAAGCGGCCGAACTGGCCCCGCTGGTGTCGGCGGGTCTGCTGACGGACAAGGGCAAGCTGACCGGCCAGGGCCGGCTAATCACCAGCCCCTGGCAGGATTCCGTCGCCTCGCTGCGCATCACGGCCCAGTACCGCGGTCGGGCCTCGGTCTTCCAAGCGTGGCTCGGCCCGGAGGGTTGCCTGGTCTTGGCGGGCCCGTCCTACGACCAATTCCTCGCCGGCCATCCGCAGGCCGGACACCAGCTGGACTTCCTGGCCCTGGACCACCTTTATCCGGACATCGCCGCCTGGACCGGGATCGCCCCTGCCTGGAGCCTTGCCTCGGAGCCGTTGTCCATCGACCTGCGGACCGTCAACCGCCGATTCGGTGACGAGACGGTCCCGGTGCCGGAGGCTGCCGACCCGGTTCTGATGAACATGTGGCGACAGCCCTGGTTCGTCTGGCAGCTGCTGCTGGAACCCGGAAGCGGCCGCCCGGAGACGTTCATCAATGCCGGCGAGTCCGGGCATTACCACCTCGCCGTAGCAGAAGACCGGGCCGAGCTGAACGTGCGTCCTTCCGGCGCGTTGTACCGGGATCTTTCCCGCGCGATCGACCGGGCAGTCCACAGCTAACCGCGTGATGGCCGCATGCGGACAGGTACGACGGCGGAAGCCGGCCGCTGGCGTCGTACCTGCCTTCGGACTGGCGGCGGGCGGGACGGTACCGGCCGCCCACAATGCGGACCCGACCCCATCAAGAGCAGAGTTGCCGATTGGTTGACGTGGGGTTGGCGATAGTCTGCGGTTTGACCGCACAGGCTCTGGAGCAATACAGCCCGGATCGGTAGCCTGCAACGCATGGCCATCAAATTTGAGAACGTCGGCATCGCCGTCCGCGACCTCGAAGCAACGATCTCCTTTTTCACCGACCTCGGTCTCACGGTCGTCGGCCGTGACACGGTCAGTGGCGAATGGACCGACACCGCCGTCGGCCTTGACGGCAACCACGCCAACATAGCGATGCTCCAAACGCCAGACGGTCACGGACGCCTTGAGCTCTTCGAATACATCCACCCCGAAGCGATCGAGACGGAGCCCACCCGTCCCAATGAGATTGGCATGCACCGCGTTGCCTTCTCAGTCGACGACATCGACACAGCCCTGGAGATAGCCGCGCGGCACGGCTGCCGTCCGCTTCGCGGCGTCGCGACCTACCAGGACATCTACAAGCTCACCTACGTCCGCGGTCCCAGCGGCATCATCGTGATGCTCGCCGAGGAACTCAAGAAAGACTGACGGCCGGACCGGAGCAGTTCAGCGTGTGTTGCCAGGTAGGGTGATTGCAGGCATTGGGGGAGGCGGCCCTCACGACGGCGGGCAGCGTCGCCGTCGTTCTTCTCCTCGGCTTCGCCGGGCGCCTGCGCGCCCGCCGCATGGAACCGCGCCGCGGCCGGCGAGAAGCCCCGCACCCGCCGTGGCCGCGGATGCTCATGCATGCCGGCCGCTACACAGTGGCGATCGGCGCAGCAGGCTCCCTGGCCACACTGGCCGACCTGGGCCACAGCTACTGGGCCATGGTTGCCGCCGCGGCGCCGATCGCCGCTGCCGATGCCACCCGTGGCCCGGTCCGTGCGGTGCACCGCACTGTGGGCACCTACGGCGGCGTGCTCTTGACCGCCTGCCTGCTGACCGTCGACTGGAGCCCGCTGCAGCTGGCCGTCCTGCTCGCCGCGCTGCAGTTCATCGGCGAGGTCTTCGTCATCCGGCACTACAGCGTCGCCCTGGTCTTCATGACCCCGGTGGCCCTGCTGATGACAGAGTTCGTCGCTGCCAAACCGACCAGCGTTTGGTTACAGCCTGCGCGGTGGAAACGACCATCCGCGCCGGCATTGAGGCGGAACCACCGGCCCCCCATCGGTTCCTTCTCTCGCCGGTCGCGGACCGCCACCCGCTTGGGTGTCCCAGTCACTGCACCCGAAGCGGGGCTTGGCCGCGGTTCCGGCCTTCCGCGACCCGGGTGGATGCTGGTTGTATTGGTTTGCAGGACCCCTCACCGGTGCACCTGCCAGGCGACGCCACAGGAGGCGATATGTCCGCTTCAAACATGAACCCGCACCTCGCGGGCCGAGCAGGCGGCCAACAGTGAACCCGCCAAATGACGGCGATGCCCCGACGGCGCCGTTCAACCAAAAGCTCGCCCTGCTGCTGGCGATGGCGATGTTCGTGCTCGTCGTCGACACCTCGATCATGAACGTCTCGATCTCGGCGGTGGTGCACGACATCGGGGCGACCGTCAGCGGCCTCCAGTCGACGATCGCGCTCGAGGCGCTGGTGTCGGCCGCCTTCATCCTGATCGGCGGCAAGATCGGCGACCTGATCGGGCGCAAGCGCGCCTACGTGATCGGGCTTGTCTGCTACGCCCTCGGGGCCCTGGCGATGACGCTGGCCCAGACCCTGCTCCCCATCATCATTTTCTGGGCGCTGATCGGCGGCCTGGGCGCCTCGCTGCTGCTGCCTGCCATGCAGTCCCTCATCCATGGCAACTTCGAGGGTGCGGCGCAGAAAAGGGTCTACGCCCTGGTCGGGGCCTCGGCCGCGATCGCGGCCGCCGTAGGGCCGCTGCTCGGCGGGTTCATCACCACGTTCCTGTCCTGGCGTGTTGCCTTCCTGCTCGAGGCCCTCATCATCGCGGCCGTGCTTTTGGGCATCAAACTGGTCCACGACGTCCCGTTCCTGGGGCCCCGAACGCTGGACGTCGTCGGATCGGTGCTGTCCATCGTGGGCATGGGCGGCATCGTGCTCGGCATCCTCGTCTGGCAGGAGGGCGGCGAGGCAGTCGGCGCGCTCCTGGCCGTGGGGGCCGTCGGTTTGGGCAGCCTGGCGTACTGGC
This sequence comes from Arthrobacter sp. Marseille-P9274, assembly GCF_946892675.1. Taxonomy (NCBI): domain Bacteria; kingdom Bacillati; phylum Actinomycetota; class Actinomycetes; order Micrococcales; family Micrococcaceae; genus Arthrobacter; species Arthrobacter sp. Marseille-P9274. Next base: position 2,314,779 of record NZ_CAMPOV010000001.1, on the reverse strand, counting down.
TCGTTCGGCGTAAGCGCCAGGACAAGGCGCTGCTGCTGGACCCGGACCTGTTCCACTCGAAAGCCTTCCGGTTCGGCGCCACGGGGCAAATGCTCCAGCAGATCGCCCTCGGCGGCACCATGATCGTGCTGCCCATCTACCTCCAGATGGTCCTCGGATACAACGCGATGCAGTCGGGGTTGTCGATCGCCCCGCTCTCGCTGACCATGTTCGCGGTCGCCATGCTCGCCGGAAAGAAGAGCGGCACGCGGCGTCCGGCCAGCTTCATCAGATGGGGCTTCCTGCTGCTGATGGGGGGCCTGCTGGTGCTCGTGCCGATCGTGCCGCGCGCGGACTCCGGCTGGTGGCTTCTGCTCCCGCTGGTCATCGCGGGAGGGGGTCTGGGCCTGCTGGTCTCGCAGCTGAACAACTACACCCTCTCGCCGATCTCGGACGAGCGGGTCAGCGAGGCCGCCAGCGTGAACTCGGCCGCCGGCTCATTCGGCCTCTCCTTCGGGCTCGCGTTTGCCGGCGGCATCATGCTGGCGGCACTGTCGATCATCTTCACCTCCATGGCGACCTCCAGCACGGTGCTCCCGCCGGACGAGCAGCAGCAGGTCGCCCAAGTGCTGGAGGAGGACGCCCAAGTGCTGAGCAATGCGCAGCTCGAGGAACTCCTCGCCGGCCAGCCGGAGAAGTACCAAGAGGAGATCATCCGCATCAACACCCAGGCGCGGCCGCTGGCACTCCAAATCGCGCTCTTCGTGCCGCTGCTGGCCGGCCTCGCCGGTTTGGCCACTTCCTTCCGCATGATGCGGCTTCCGGACCCCACGCCCTCCGGCACCGCGGAGGGGCCGATCCTGGGCTGAGCCCTCGGGCTCCGGGCGAACCGCGAAGGACCGCACAAAGCACCGAGTTCTAATGCTGCTCGCCCAGACCACCGCCCGCGGCGCCGAGGGGCACCACCGACAGGCCCGGCGGAGCGAGGTGAGCCGATGCGAACATCGTCCACAGCGACGTGCTGCCAGTCAAGCACGCGACCCGCGGGCGGGCTCGCGAAATGTGCCGGCACAGCCCCGCCAACCAGGCAGTGCCCAAGAACCGCCTAACCACACCGGTGCGCCCCACCACGACCGCCGCACGGCGAGGCCAATAACCGGCAGCCCCTGAAAGACCTGCAGCGCCGAGTGCCCGAGGATCCGGCGGACGTGACGTCAACAGGCGATTCCTGGCTCCCAAGCAACCAGCGCCAAGCTCGAAGCCCATCATCCTCGGCCAACAGTCACAGGTTTGTTCAAGGCAAATGCAACCGTCTCGCAACGAAGCAATTCGAGACGGGAAGGTTTAGAGACATCGAGATAGATGGAGGAACCCTGAACGGTGCCCCCGGCCCCGAAGGCATTAGGCAGGAGCGGCCGGCAGCGCTTTCTGTCCGTGGGAGAGCCGCCTCTTGCCGGATTCAGGGCGCCAAGTGGAGACCATGGCGAAGGCCAGGATAAGTTCGGCCATGTCTCCTGCGTAGTACATGAGTTCGCCCGCTTGGCGCAGCTCCTCGGGCGGGGCCGCGACCTGGACGAATAGGCCGGCGTAGAGAAGCTGGGAAATCACGGCGTGTCCGGCAATTGCGACACCGAGGACGATAAGCCGGGCCGGGACGGAGGGTCGCCGCGGGGCGGGGTCCGGGCCGGCTATCACCCAGGCGAAGAGGTACCCTGCGGCGAGAAAGTGCAGGTGGATCAGATGATGCGGGCCCTGGGCCTGCGCGGCCACGGCGTAGAAGGGGGTGAAGTAGAGTACGGCGAGCCCGCCCAGGTTCAGGACAAGTGCTGTCACCGGGTGGGCGATGATATGGACTGGGAGCGACCTGAGGAGGTGTCCAGCGATCTTGCCATATCGCCGAGGCAGGGACCGCAATAGCAGTGTCACCGGCGCCCCGAGGACCAGTCCGATGGGCGCGTACATGCCGATCAGCAGGTGCTGGTACATGTGCGAGGACAGTCCTCCGGCCGCAAAGGGCGAGATCTGGGGGTTCAGTCCCAGGGCGAGCAGGCCTGCGCCGCCCAGAAATGCCCTCGTGCGCCACGGATTCCAGCCGCGGGGCTCCCGCCTCCGCCTGGAGGCGAGGACCAGATAGCCCAGTGCGATGACGGCCAGCAGGAGCACCGGCAGGGCCGTTTCTAACGATCCGAAACTCTCATGGCCGTGGGCTTCATGGACCGTAGTAGCCATCATCCTGCGGAAGACCTCCGGGGTTCAGCCGCGGCGCTGAGGTCCACCGTTCGGCCGGAGCGCTGCATGAGCCAGCCGCCGATGATCAGCAGGGCGCCGAAGATGAGGAAAAGGATGTCTGCCAGTGTTTGATATTCGCCGCTGATGACGTGGTGGATACCTAGAATGTGGTGGTCCATGATTCCCTCGACCACGTTGAAGACCCCCCATCCCAGCAGGATCCATCCCCAGAGCACGCTCGAACTCCAGATGCGTCCGCGGGACCCGGTGATGCGGGAATACAGGATGCCGAGTCCGATCAGCACAGCCAGCCAGGTGACGGTGTGAAAGAACCCGTCCCAGAGGGTGTTCATCTGCAGGCCGTGGACGGTGGTTGCGGGGAAGGAGCCGATGTCGATGTTGGCTGTGTCGGCGCTGGTGAGCATGTGGTGCCACTGCAGGATCTGGTGCAGCAGGATGCCGTCAACGAATCCGCCCAGTCCGATACCAAGTATCGTGCCGGGAAGTCCGATTCCTTTCATCCCGGCACCCTCGTTTCGGGCATTTGCAGATGCTTTACTCGCCATGTCCGCTCCTGATCATCCCTTCATGCACGTACCCCCTGCGCATTTACACAGTAGGCTTGGTTTTTGCCGGGCGTCCACAGAAAACCGCGGCTGACCTGCATTGGCGCCTCGGCCGCAGACACCGGAAAACCGGACCGGCAGAAGTTGCCGGAGAGCGCAGGGAATTCCGGAGAAGGTATCGCCCGTGACATCACCCGCGCTTCATCCCGACCAATTCCGGGACCGGCCCGGTCTCCTCCTCCACGGGGCGGGTCCGGGGACGGAAGATTGGTTGCCCCCATCCTGCGCAGTTGCCTCAATGCCCGCGCCTCGCTTCGCGCCGGCAGCAGGATTGGAGCCATCATCCAGGTCCCCGGGTCAAGGTGCTGGCCAAGGACTCTCCCATGGAAGCCCCGATCAAGGAAGCTCTCGCCAAGGACGCCCGGGTCAGCGCTTGCCGCAACAACATGCGTTCGTTCGGTTTCCAGGAAGATCAGCTCCTGCTGGTGGTAACGTCCGTGCCGGCCGTAATCGCACACTTGGCCGAACGCCAGTGGCAGGGCTGGGCCTACGCCAGACGCTGACGCCGGCCAGGGCCTTCCTAATGCATCATGTGAAGGTCCCCTCGATTGGGGCGTCTCACAACCCTAGCGATTCGAGACGAGCAGGTTGCGAGACACCGAGTAGGCGACGAGAACGAGTCTTAGGCCGCTGACCTAGCAGGTATTCGATCGAACAGGAGAAAGATCAGCTGTGCTGCCATAAGGAACGCCGCGACAAGGAGCAGAGTATGCGATTGGATCAGGGTCACAACAGATCCGATAATGATCGCCAGAACTGCCACTCCTCCATGGACAACAAACTTCCAGCGCTCCCGACTTAGTTTGAAGGTCTCCGATTCGCTCTTCCGCCATCCCAGACGCCATGCCTCTACGGCTAGTCCTGCAGCAAGCACAGGAACCATGACCAGAGCGATCTCGACTATTCCATTCCGCGGACTTATCAAAATGGCAGTGACGGCTGCGCCGGCCAGGACCAACATAGCGATCGCCCCAGCGGTCCTCTCCTTGCCGTCCTTCGAATCCCCCATGCGCTAATACAACTGCAGGGGAATAGCATCGTCAATCGTTCGCGGAACGCTGAGCCTTTCGCCGATCCTATTACGGGCGACTTCTCCAAACAGAGGCGATGTGTCTCACAACCCAGATGCTGCGAAACGCTAGCGATTCGAGACGCGCAGGTTTCGAGACACTGCACGGTGGCGTTCTTCCCTGGTTCGCTCCATGGAGTGAGTCACGGAGGTAAATGGCATGACTATGTCAACCCTTTTTGGCCCCGGCACGACGGCTATTCTTGGCCCCACCCCCTGTGGCCTGGGTTATTGCAGCCTTCACGCAAAACCTGCCTGCCGCACGCCCGGACTGCCCGTGCATTGCGTCGCACTCACAGCGGGCTATGGCCACTGGACGCTTTCCTACTTTGCACGGACCATCGGGGTTAAAGGTATTGCCAGCGTGAGAGACATGCTTCACACTTGGCCTTAGTCCGCAAGGGGGCGGGCTAACCGACTAACTTTGGGGGACCCGTTATGGGAGTTCGTCGCGCCATTTTGGCATGTCTTGTCACCTCAGCTCTGACCGTCACCGGCGCCGGGGTTTCTGCCGCTGCGGTACCGGCAGCGCCTGGTGTCCCGTCGATGGGGGAACCGCCGGGCACGCTCGCGCCGGCGGTCACGGAGCCGCTGAACCCGGGCACGACCGAGAGTCTGGCACTGTCGGGGGATGATCTGCCGCCGGCCGCCGGGCCGGACGGGATCCTGGCCGGGAACCGCAAGGCCGCGCAGATGGTCTCGCGCGACCTGACGGATACGGTGAAGCTGGGCTGGAACCCGGCCACGGGGAATACCGTGCTGACCGGGAAGCTGCTGCACCTGGAAGGCGCGGACCGGGACATCGATCTGTCCTGGCGGTACAACAGCATCAACGACCACCGACCCACCCTTTCCGAAGGCACCCACGAAACCGCCCTGACGGTCGGGGCCGACGATTCCGTAACCTATACGGCGGCCGACGGCGGCACCTACAAGTTCGTGCCGAAGACCGGCGGCGGGTGGACGATGCCTGCGGGGCTGAATGCCTCGATTACCGCGTTCAGCGCCACCGCCGTGACGCTGCGGTTCAACGACTCCGGGGAAACGAACTTCTACCAGAACGTCAACGGCACCTTCCGGCTCACGCACACCGGGCACCATTACATCGCGACGGCCGACCGCAACGTCTACGCCTACGACGCATACGACCGCCTGTCCAGCATCACCACGCCGAACGGCCGGCAGGTCACCTACGAGTACCAGGACAGCGGCAACGAAGAATCCCCCTCGAAGATCACCGACCAGACCCTGGGCCGGACTATCCTGATCGACTACGACAGCGACGGACGGATCAGGTCCCTCATCGATGCCGACGGCAAGGAGACCCTCTTCACCTTCACCAACGGGAAGCTGACCTCCCTCACTGATGCCCGCGGCACCAGGACGGACCTGTCCTACGGCAGCGACGGGAAGGCCGCCGAAATCGACTACGGCGCCAACACCACCGCCCGCACCGTGCACACCCTCACCCCGGTCAATGCCACCACCTCGCACCTGACCGACGGGGATAACCGGACCACCGTGTTCACGTTCAACGCGGCAAGGCAGGTCACCCAGGTCACCGACCCCCTCGGCCACACATCCAAAAAGACCTACAACAACCACGATGATGTGCTCACCGACCTCGACGCGCTCGGGAACCTGACTACCTCGACCTACAACCCGAACAACACGCTCAAGAACGTGACCTCCCCCGCCGGGGCGACCGGCGGCACCGGCAAGCAAGTCTCCTACACCTACCCTGCCGCCACGGCGGGCGAGGCGTGGCTGGAATACCAGCCGCTGACCGCAGTGGACAGCGAAAACAACACCACCAGCTTCACCTACGACAGTGTCACGCAGCGGCCGTATCAGACATTGACGCCGTTCGGGCAGGGCGGCACCCTGGTCAACCGGTACCAGGGCGACGCTGCCGGCACCAGCTGCGGGGCGCTGCGCGGCCAGCTCTGCAAGACCATCGATGGGAAGGGCAACACCACCTCCATCACCTACGACGCCACCCGGAACCCGGTCACCATCACCCGGCCCTCCCCGCTCGGCGCGGTGACGAACACGTTCGATGCCGCCGGCCGGATCGCGACCAGCAAGGACGGGAAGAACCAGACCGCCGTCTACGCCTACGATGGGATCGACCGGCTGGAGCAGATCCGCTACAGCGCCACCTGCGCCCTCGCGGACTGCGTCACCTACACCTACGACGCCAACGGCAACCTTACGGACCGCACCGATGCCGCCGGCACCACCACCGTGGCCTACGACGCGCAGAACCGGCCCACCTCCAAGGCCGTCGACGGGGTGACGACCTCGGCGACTTATGATCAGGCGTCGAACATCACCAGCTACACCGACCCCACAGGGACCGTGGACTACCGGTACGACGATGATGACCGACTGATCGCCCTCGCCGAGCCCGACGGGTCCTGCCCGGCGACCCCGGTGTTCCCGAACGACACGAAGTGCACCGGCTTCACCTACGACAACAATGACCGGCGAACCGCCACCCGCTACCCGAACGGGGTGAAGAACACCACCGTCTATGACAAGGCCGCAAGGATCACCTCGATCACCGCGACCAACACCGCCGGCACCGTACTGGCCAAGCGCGCCTACACCTACACCACCCACGCCACCACGGCGCGGGACGGGGCGCTGCGCAAGACCATGACCGACGAAACCGGCGCGGTCACCACCTACGGCTACGACAAAATGGCCCGCCTGACCTCCGCCGCCGTCGGGACCGTCACGGACTCCTGGACCTACGACGCGAACGGCAACCGGCTCACCGCATCCAAGACCGGCGCTGCCACAGTGCATTACGCCTACAACGCCGCCGACCAGCTCTGCTGGACCGGCAGCACCGCCGGAACCTGCACCGCACCCCCGGCCGGGGCCGCCCTCTACACGTACGATGCGAACGGTAACAACACCAAATCCGGGACCCCGACCAGCATCTGGAACACCTTCAACCAGATGACCTCGCACACCCGCTCCACCACCGCTCTCCCGTTCACCTACGCCGGACCGTCCAACACCGAACGCACCAGCGCAGGAACCACCACCTTCGTCAACGGGCTGCTCGGCCTCACCCGGCAGACCAGCGGCACCACCACCACCTCATTCGTCCGCGACCCGCAGGGAACGCTGATCAGCATGACCAACAGCGCCGGCACCTTCTACTACACCGCCGACGCCCTCAAATCCACCATCGCCCTGACCGACAGCACCCAAACCAAGGTAGCCACCTACACCTACGACTCCTGGGGCCGCACCACCGGCACCGGCACACAGGCAGGCACCAACCGCTTCCAATACCTCGGCGAATACAAAGACGCAGCCACCGCACTCAACAAATTCGGCGCCCGCTACTACGACGCCACCACCGGCCGCTTCACCCAACCCGACCCCTCAGGACAAGAGGCCAACCGCTACGCATATGCTGAATGCAACCCAGTGAATGTGTCCGACCCGAGCGGCTTACAGAGCAGCTACTGCACAGCCCTGGGCATGGCCTCAATCGGAGTCGGCGCCGTTTCGCTCGCTTCCGGCGTGGGTGCGCTGTTCGCCACTGGAACGATACTAGGGGCTCCTGCGGGCCTAGCTCTAGGGCTACTATCTGCGGGAACGGCGGCTATAAGCCTTACTTACGCAGTTATGCAGAAATTATCCTGCTGAAAGGAATGCCATGCAGTCGGTAGCAACTCTAACAATTTTGGCCGTTCTTTTGGGCTTACCCGCGGCCATCTACAGCATGAGGCATCCCCGCAGTAAAGGAGAGCCCTTCTCGAACCAGCGAAGGGTACTCCTCGCACTAGCTATCCTAGGTGCTGTTTTGCTCATCATTTCAGCAGCATTGTTACTCTCTCCCAGCTAATATCCCTGCAATGTCTGAAAACGCAGGATCGGGCGAGTCGCTAATGGGATGATGAAATGTTTCCGAAAAAGGGAAAAATCTGGACGTATCGTGAACGAGGTCGAAGCCTTAGTCTTGTTTGGGGTCTGCTGGCCATCGGCTTGGTGATATTCGGCTTTTACCGTGTTGCAGCAGCGTCCGATTGGTTCGTCCTGATTCTAGGGATCATCGCGCTTATCTCCGTGGCCGTCTTCCTCCTCGAGAGTGAACGCACACATCGTGGTGAGCCTTAGGCCTCTCCAGCAGTAGCCTGTACACGACTACCAAGCATCCGCATGTGCTATCAGTAAGACCAGCACATGCGGATTCTTTGGCTTGTCCTCAAAAGGTGTGATTGCAGGGAGTTCGTCGCGCCGCCGTTTCCCCGGTACCGAAGAATTGTGAGCGGCTTCTGAGGCTAGCTGGAGGTGTGTTGGGCGATGGTGCGGGCGAGGCGGTAGGAGTCGGTGCCGGTTTCGATGATGGCGCCGTTGAAGGTCAGGCGGTCCACGATGGCTGCGCAAAGCCTCGGGTCGGTGAAGGTCTTGGTCCAGCCAGAGAAGGATTCGTTGCTGGCGATCGCAATGGAGTTCTTCTCCTCACGTTCGGTCAGGACCTGGAACAGCAGCTCGGCGCCGCGGCGGTCCAGTTCCATATAGCCAAGCTCATCAATACACAGCAGGTCCACGCGCCCGTAACGGGCGATGGTCTTGGCCAAGACTTTCTCGTCGGCGGCTTCGACGAGTTCGTTCACGAGCCGGGTGGCCAAGGTGTATTTGACCCGGTATCCCTTTTCCGCGGCTGCGGTGCCGAGCCCGATGAGCAGGTGGGACTTGCCGGTTCCTGAGTCGCCGATCAGGCACAGGGGTGCGCCTTTGCGGATCCAGTCCCCGGTGGCCAGGGTATGGACGGTCGCGGGGTTGATGTTCGGGTTCGCGGCGAAATCGAAATCTCCCAGCCACTTATCCCGGGGGAAGCCGGCTGCCTTGACGCGGCGGATGGACGAGCGCCGGTCCCGGTCATCGCACTCGGCGAGCAGCAGTTCGGCCAGGAATCCCTGATAGGAGAGCTGTTCCTTCCCTGCGGCGGTCAGGGCTTCGTCCAGGACCGCCCGGATGGTGGGCAGGCGCAGACGCCGGCAGGCCTGGTCCACGGCCGCGACCGCGGCCTGCTCGGTCAGGCCCCGGCGCCGGCGCAGCGTCGGGGTGATGGTCGTGGCCGGGGCGGTGGGGCTCATGAGATGTTCTCCTTCGACACGGTTCCAGCGGAGTGCTCAGTGCGTTTGAGCAGCAGTTCGTCGTAGGCGCCGATCGAGGGAACGGGCCGGGTGTCGGGCGGGAGCCCGGCGATGACGGCGGCGGGGTCCATGAGCCGGCGCTGGGTGAGACTGACAACCCGTTGCACTTTCACGTCAGCATGAGCAGCGGGATGACGGCCCGGACCGGCCCCACCCGACGGCGCGCTGGCGGCGTGCCTTCGGGCTTCGACGGCGACGACGTCGGCACTGACAGCGCCCACGCCCAGCGCCGCGGTGATCCCTGCCTGGATGTCCGCGGCGTCCATGGACCGGTGCAGCAGCAGGACGTCGATGAGTTCCCGTGTCCCGTCGGCGTCGCCGTTGACCCGGCGGGAGGCGGCCCAGAACGCCTCATGCGCACTGGTGAACGCCCCGGATTCACGGGCCCGGGCCAGAGCAGTGGACCCGGGCAGGGCGCCGGGTTTGATTTTCAGGACCTCCAGGTAGTGATCCAGCTCGACCGATTGCCCGGACCGCGCGGCAACCCGCTGATGCCGGGCAACCACGGTTCGGCCGTCGAAGACCACGAGTTCGGATGCCCGCAGCGAGACCCGGACCCTGCGGCCAATGAGCCGGGCCGGGACGGAGTACTTCACCATCCGCACCGTGATCATCGAAGACCGATCCACCCGCGGGTTCAGCACCAGTCCGGGATCGAAAGCTTCGGCCGGCAACGGTGCCAGGAACGGCCGTTCGGTTCCGAAGTCCTGGCCGATGGTGCGGATCCGGTCATTGATCCGTCGGGCCTCGTCCAAGGCCTCCCAACCGCGGATGCGGTCGTTGAGCTCATCCAGGGACACGGCGACAGGCATCGGGGAGAGCCGGTTGCGTCGGAACCAGCCCACCTCGCCCTCGACCCCGCCTTTCTCATGCGCACCGGCGATGCCGGGCTGGCAGTAGAAGGCATCGAAGCCGTAGTGCGAGCGGAACAACATCCACCGGTCGTTCTCCCTGCGCTGCCGGCCCTGCCCGAACACCACAGCCGAGACCGCGCTGGTCAGATTGTCATAGCGGATGTGTTTGACCGGCACGCCGCCGAGCTCGTTGAACGCCTCGATATGGCCTTCCAGAAAGGCTTCCTGCGCCTGCGTTGGATAGATCCGGTGAATGGCCTTGCCCGAGTGCGACAACCGGAAGATGAACATATAGCACTTGGTCTTCACCCCGTTCAGCACGACCCAGACCTCACCGAAGTCCACCTCGGCCTCCGCGCCGGGCGCGTGCTCCTGCGGGACGAACGCCTCGACTCGGCGTCCGGCCTCCACATCAATCTGTGCCCGGCGGACCCGCACGTAGTCCCGCACCGTCGAATAGGACAGCTCCTGCGCTCCGTGCTCCTCGATCAGCCGGGCCAGGATCCTGCGCGCGGTATGACGCTGCTTCCGCGGCGCCGTAGTGTCCTCGATCAGCATCGCGTCGATCGCGGCCTTGAACGGCTCCAGCCGCCAGGACACCCCCTGCCTCGGCTTACGTTCCGGAGGGGTAGCTGATTCCAGAGCCTGCCGCACCGTTCTTCTGTGAACCCGGTACCGGAGGGCCAGCGCGCGAACCGACAGCTCCTCAACCCGGGAATCCCTTCGAATCTGCGCGAACAACTCCACTCTCGACTCCATCCAGCCCGCCCTCCGCCGCATCCATCCGCTGATGGATCCAACGTTGAAGGCGGGGCCACAAATAACCGTCACAAGCGCCCGGCGAGTCATGAAATGGGGCCCAATATAACCGTCCTACCGGGGCCATCCAAACCTGTCACAGCCAATGGCACCCCGATCGCCCGGTAGCGCTGAACGAGGAGGCCCAGGATCCGTTTTCTAGGGCACCCAGCCATGGTCGAGCACCCAGCGCTGGTCCCAGTCGTCGGGCCGGTGGAGCAGGGCTTCATTGACCCACTTCATCACGTTGGGCCTGCCCATGACGTAAGTCCTGTCCGCTTGGATCAGCCAGGGATTGACCGTGGTGCCCAGGCTGCGCACGTTCTCCAGGTGCAGCTCCCGCAGCGGGTGCTCGGCGGAGACGACGTCGAGGCCGGAGACCTCGCCGATGCCGTCGAACCTGATCTTCTCGGCCGAGGCCAGCTGGTGGATACGGCTGACATCAACCCGTCGGGTGGTGTCGATGCTGACAATCTCGGCAGGGTGCGGCCATCCGGGTGACCCGTCGGCCACCTTCAGTCGCTGCAGGAAGAGGGAGGACAGCGGTCCTTGGATCAGGTCCAAGGCCTCCTGGGTGGCTCCCAGGAGGCGCAGCGAGTCCAGGCGCGGTGCGGCGACGAAGGGTGCGGCTTCCGGCTGCCACGGGCCATCGTAACGCCGCAGTTGCGGCCATTCCCTCCGGGTCGGCGCGGTCTTGATCTTGTCATCAATGCTCAGCGCTTCCAGGTGCGGGATCTCATCCAGCAGCGAGAAGTCCGTGACCCCGTAGGTGGTCTGGACGCTGCGCACGACGTCGAAGACCGGGGCGAGCACGTCCAGTCCCGGCTGGTCATCGGGCGGGTAATCGATAATCACCCGCCCGTCCTCGTTGGACAGCAAATGTTCGCGCGCGTCCGGGGGCAGCACACCGTTCTCGACCCACAGCGGGTTGGGCTCGGGGTAATCGTCCTCATCTTCGTAGCCCTCGGGGGCCAGAAAGAACCCGAACTCCTCCAACATGGCCGCAAACTCGGGGTCATCTTCCAGACGTCCCCCGTCTTCTGGAATATTCATGCCCCCAGTGTCGCAGGCATCACCCCACCTGCTGACGCGTAAGCGGGGGGACACCAGTGGGAAGGAGCCCGGCGTCTCGAATCGCCAAGGATTCAGCACACGCCAACTAAGAATCTTCAAGGAATAAGCCGGCGTCTTTCGTATACCTCACGTCCCAATAGTGGTCAGAGGCTGTCCATGCATTCCCTCGTACGGGTGCTTTCGCCGCCCAATCAGCTGCCTGGCCGAGCCAAACGCTTCGGATTTCCTGGCCTATCCGGTCGCGCATGTCGGACGGCACCGCCTTGACCCACATCATCAGCGGACTTCTCTCGTATCGGCCCGGATCCAAATATTGTGAGCGCGCATCCGACGGCCAATAGGCGCGTAGGATACTCCGCCCTTCAAGCACATTCGTCCGGCTGAATGAAAGACTGCCCACGACCGCTCCGGCCGAGACGAGGGCGGCACGTACCTCATCCCTGCCCAGAGGGTAAGCCCATCCCTTAGGCAGCTTGTCCTTGAAATATACTCCCCAGGGTTCCTCATCCGTCATCTCTGCATCCTAGCCACCGGTACCTGACCTCATTGTGGTTTCAGGCCCGCAGTTCCGGCGATAGGCGGCTTGTCTCTAACCGGTGTGTGCTGAATCCCTAGGGATTCACTACACACCGGTTATGAGACACTGCTGGCAATCTCTGAGTCGGATCACAGCGGTAAATGGCGCACCAGAGAGGCATCTCGAATGAAATAAACGCCTGTTCATCGTCTAAATTGAGAGCATGACGCGTGAGTTGGGGACTAAAATTCTCGCTGGTCTTTTCGCCGCGGGTGCTCTGTTTTTACTGACAGCTTGGATTATTGTCCGGCTCTGGATGGGTATCGAGGCCCGGATGCCCGTGGAATGGCAGTTGTACCGAGGGATAGCATCTGCGGGGCTGGTCCTGCCTGGGGTGCTTCTTTGCTATTTTGCTTTAAGGCAGTCCGGATCCACTGGAGATCGCCTCACTGCGGTTGCGGGAGCAGTTTTGTATGTACCGATCGCGATATTCGCATCTGCCTTCTTGGGACTTTAACGCCCGGGCCCCTCATGCACGGTGAATAAGTGCGGCCCACGGACGCATGCCGCCCTAGAGCCAAGCAACTTAGGAGGGGTCATGAGCGGTCAGGTATCGGTTTCGGGTGTCGATCAGGTGTCGAAGATATCGAGCAAGGAATAACTTCTCGACGATACGTCCGATGGGACCAAATGGTGCGGTGAACTCGATGCGGTCAATCATCACGGTTTCTTCACCTTCGACCAGGAACTCGTGAACATGACGGAAGCGCCGGAATGGCCCCTTGACCTGTTCATCGACGAAATAGTCCGGGGCCTCCATCGCGGTAATCCGACTGGTCATACGGATAGGAAACCCGAAGTGCCATGCCCGCCACACGACCTCCTCACCCAACGAGATCAATCCTGTCGTTACACCCCCAACTGCTTTCTCTCCGGACTTTGCCATCGAACCGACATGGGCATCGATGCTGCGGGACCGGTCAAAGAGCTCATTCTTACTGACCTTCGTGCGGGTGGTGCATTCAAATGATGTCACCGACAAAGTATGGCAGCAGCAATGACCGCAGATTGACGGGCCAGTGAGGGATCCTCAATTGAGGCACCCCGTCTTACAACGCTAGCGTTTCGACTCACTGGGGTTATGAGACATACCGGGTCAGTCGGGTGAAGGGTGCGGCTGTCCGTAAGGGATAAGGTTCGTGAATGAGATTCTCGTACCCTCAATGGGTTCAATTTCAGGGCCGCTCTCTGGGCATTGTCTGCCAAAACGATAACGGCACAGAGGAAGCCAACGAGGACACTGACGGTGTCCTCGTAACCAACGGCAGGATCGTCTCTGTGCGTACTCCCGAAGAATTCTCCACGGTAGCTATCGACCACGGTCTGGATCTGGAAGATGACGAGCTCGAATCGCAGAATCTTGATGGGTTGGAAGAACTCCTAGAACTTCCGATGTCGGACGACATCTGTGCGCAGCTCCTGAATGCTTGGAACCTGTTCGCCGATATTGCCCGCAGTGTCGATGCCACATTGGATGACCGCGGACCTGTCGCATCCAAGTGCTACGACAAACTCTTCTTCGGCAACAACCTGGAAAGCGTCACTCCCGCTGGCGAACACTACAGCCCCTCTTTCAACGAGAGCGAACGCCGTACTATGCAGGAAATTCTGGACCGCGGCCGAACAATCCTCGCCACTCATCTCTAAAGTCACTCGGGTCCAAAGCCCTCCGCTTTTAGCGATAAGGGATCCCTGAATGCAGGACACTTAGCGCGATCCTCGAAATGTCTTCTGTCAGGTTGTCGATAGGATTCAGCTCATGCCTTCGGACATTTCTACCGACCTTCAATCCCGTTTGGCTGAACTGTTTGAATGGAAGATCAATCCTCAGACCGGCAGCGAGTACTTTAATCTGTTCGCTTGGTGGCGAGAGCCGGAAGTCGTCGCAGGAATCGGTGATCTGCTGGCCAAGCCCTTCCGCGACAGCACGCCAACCATTGTCATAGGCCCTTCCGCCAGCGGGTACCTCACAGGGGCGTTAACGGCGGCAAGCCTCGGCGTTGGCTTCTGTCCCATTCGCAAAGACCCCTCGCCGTCCTTCGACAGCGACCCCTGGATCACTGTCACTAGCCCGCCGGACTACCAAGACCGGCATCTCGAGTTCGGCTTGCCTAAAGGTCTTATCCGATCCAGTGACCGGGTCCTCGCGGTGGACGACCTCATCGATACGGGCGGACAGCTTCTGGCCCTGCAGAAACTCGTCGAGGACATCGGCGCCGAATGGATCGGAGCATCGGTTTTGATCGACAACCTCAGGGAGAACCATCCGCGACGGCAGCTGAACCTGAGAAGCGTTTTTCACATACGCGATCTGTAAACACACACTTCAGTGCAGCTGTTACCGCTCAGTTCCATAAGCCGGTCCCGCTTGGGCATTCGCTGGCGGACGGGTGCCCAAATTTGCTGACAGACTGATGCCGTGAACGAACGAGACGAGCGGTAACGATGAGCGAGCGTCCACGGAAGAGCCATTCGCTGCCCGAGCCTGTAAGGCCGACATTCCTAGTCGATCTACACAGGACTATTGATTCCGCTGTGGCGCGGAATGAGGCCGCCATCGTTGCGGCTCATTCCTATGACGGTTGGGAAGCCGGCCGCGAAGCCGTCAGCGGATGGCGCACTCAGATTGCACTCGTGGCCGACCCGGAAAGGGTGATGGTGGTCTGGTACGACAACCTCGACCATGACGTGTGCGTATCAGGCGATGTGGAGTACCAGGAATGGACCTGGGAGCCAGATGACGTGGCAGCCCAACGTGAGTGCTTGGAGGAGCTCGATCAGCGGATTGAGGCCTTCGCGAGCGGCCGGCTTCCACGGCCCGGCCGTCGCTACTCGAGCTAGTCTGGGACAATTCTGGCGGTTGTCGCTTACACAGGTGTTGGTCGTCGCTCGATTCGGCCGCCGACATCAATAACTGCGTGCATCGATCGGGGGACGCACCGTGGGGGATCGGTCTAAGCGACGGTTGCCCAGCGGAGGATGTGTGTCGTAGGCCCAGTCCGTTTTATCGTCCGGTGGAGTTCCCGTAATTGGAGCACGCCGTTTCACAACCCTAGGGATTCAGTACACACCGGTTATGCGACACTGCGCGGTGACGGACGCAGGCCCGGGTACTCGCCACTTTCGCTGTGAATCACAGCGTAAATTCCGCGCCCGATTGCCCGACGGAGGATCCGGAACTGGAACTTTCTCGGGCATCCAATTGCACACGTATTCTCTCGGCGAGGGAAGAACGAGATAGTTGAGCCCATGGACAGGTTTCCTGAATCATCCCTGCTACGGCAACGCAAGATGAAGCGGCTAGCCAAGGTTTGTTTCGCTCTTGCTTTGGTGGCCGTTGCTCTGCCTGTCGTAGTGGGACTCCTCGGTATGAATTTGGCGCTACCGATGGGTCTTCTGGCCGCCATTCTGCTGATCGTTGGCGTGATCCTTTGGACTCGATCTGATCCCGCTTACGCGACCGGGTTGCAGAAGCGGGAGCCTCGATAACGATGATTCAAAGGACAATTCAGAGATGCGCCCCGGTTTTCCTGGTATTCACAGCCCAAAATCACACGTAGGAAGGAAAACACAAGCTCAGCGATTTAGGCTCCGCCACAGGCGCGGTTTCGTTGCCAGACCTCGACAAGTCGTAGACACCTCCAGAAGATAGGAGCCCACGTGTTCCCCAAAAGAGGACAGGTCTGGACATACCGAGAACGCGGCCGGTTCCTGGCCTTTATTTGGGCTGTGCCACTAATCCCGATGCTGACGATCGGCATCTACTTCGTAGCCGCTCAGTCGAACTGGCTATTACTCGTAGTAGCACTCGTTGCTTTGGCGGGGTGGGCACTGTTTATCTTCAGCAGTGAACGCGCACATCGCGACGAGCCTTGAACAACAAATATTCAGTTGCTGACCCGTCCCGTAAGCCGGTCGGCAGAGGGCGTGCTCGTAGCGGCCTAGATGCCGCAGCCCCATCGTTGCTGAGATGCCGTTTACCCCGCCCGATGAAAATGGGTTAGTGCCCTATCTACAACATAGTTTGTCTCATAACCCTTGGGAAACGAGACGTCTCAACGCAGGAACAGTCGCCTCACCTGCACTGTCACAGATTTTCGGAGGAATCCTGGACGCGCGATGGCAACCGACAAGTCTCGTAACTATGTATTGCAACCTTCCGGCAAAATTCGCGTGCGCATCGTTAGTTATGAGACACATGAGCGCCACAAGACGGAGCTAATTGGCGCGGCCGCAGTTAGCTGACCAGAAGCAGGCTGATGGGCCACTGATTGACGGAGTGCAGTGAAGGTATCCATCCCTTACTGTCCTTGGCGCGACCTGGAACACGAGTCCGCTCACCGCCGTCGAACGGTACTCGCTCAAAGCCGCCGGGCCGCTGCTCGGCCTCGTTCCCGCTCGTCGGATTCCCCGGCTAACGGCCGATGTGTCCGTCGTTACGGGCGCCGCCCGCGCCGAGGCGTGCGGGAGATCGTCGTGCCCGGCGCCGGGCATGTCGTAACGCAGGATGCACCCCCGGCGGTGTCCGACGCGCTCCTCGCTTCCGCTGAAGGCCCCTGCGCTTGGCTCGTTGTGCAAAGGCACAGGCCTGGGGGAGTTGTCGGTACGAAACTGCTCTTTCATGTGCCAGCAAACGCAGCGAGACTCGAATTGATGCCGATTCTTCGGCACCGCTGAACCTGTCCCGGAGCTTCGATTACTCCGTCCGATGGAACCGACTGGAGAACGTTATGTCCCTCGATCCAAACGTCCGCGACCGCATCCTCGCCGCCGTGGATGAGGCCTTCGACGCCCAGATCGCCTTCACCCAGGAGCTTGTCCGTCATCCTTCCCTGCGCACCCGGGAAGGCAGCGCGCAGCAATTGCTGTTCGAGGCCATGGAACAACGGGGCCTGGAAATGGACCGCTGGGAACTGGACCCCGAGGAGTTGTCGGCGCACCCCGGCGCCGGAGCCATCGCCGTGTCCTACGACGAGGTAATCAACGTCGTCGGCACATGGACGCCCGAAGCCGAGCAGGGACGCTCGCTGATCCTCAACGGCCACATCGACGTGGTCCCCGAGGGTCCGGCGGAGCAGTGGTCGGCCTCGCCGTGGAATTCCTACGTGAAGGAGGGCTGGCTGTACGGCCGCGGAAGCGGCGATATGAAGGCCGGGCTCGCCGCCAACCTGTTCGCTTTCGACGCCGTCCGCGCCGCCGGCTTCGAACCCGCCGGGCGGATCCACCTGCAGTCCGTCGTTGAGGAGGAGTGCACCGGCAACGGCTCGCTGGCCGCCCACCTTCGGGGCTATCGGGCCGACGCCGTGATCATCCCCGAGCCTGAGGAAGACATGCTGGTCCGGGCGAACGTCGGCGTTATCTGGTTCCGTCTCGAGGTCGCGGGCCAGCCGACCCATCCCCGGGAGATGCTCGCGGGATTCAACGCCATCGACGCCGCCTACTCCGTCGTGGGCAAGCTCCGCACGCTGGAGGCCGAGTGGAACGCCGAACGCGCCGCGCACCGGTATTTCGAGAACCTGGAGCACCCGATCAACCTGAACATGGGCGGCATCCGGGGCGGGGACTGGCCCTCCAGCGTCCCGGCCTGGTGCCACGTCGACCTGCGCGTGGCGCTTTACCCGGGACTCTCAGCCGAAAGCGTGTGGAAACAGATCACGGAGCTGCTCGAGAGCATCACGGCGGACGAGCAGGGCAACGCAATCCGGGCCAAAGCGGTGCGCACGGGTTTCTTCGCGGAGGGCTATGTGCTTGAGGAAGGCAGCGACGCCGAGAACGTGCTTAGAGACGTCCACCGCGACGTCTTCGGCAAGGAGCTGCAGTCCTTCGTCACCCCCGGCTACCTCGACGGCCGCGTCTTCACGCTCTACGCCGACACCCCGACTCTGGTCTACGGGCCGATCTCCGAGGCGATCCACGGCTACGACGAGCGGGTCGACATCGAGTCCGTCCGGCGCATCACCAAATCAATCGCCCTCTTCATCGCCGAATGGTGCGGCCTCAACGCCGTCGAACGCTGACCCGCGGACCTGCCGCCAGGGGCCGCAAACGTCGCTTTCGGCCCGCTGCCAATGCTGCTCCACCATCCCGCGTTCCTGTTGAACCGCACCCGCCTTATCGATAGGTTCGACGATGGACGAAGGAATGCGCGACGGCGGAGCAACGTCACCCGTATGGGTGCGTGACGGGCGGGGGCAAGATGGTCGAAACGATGGTCGTGGTCGAGCGGGGAGACGAGCTCGGCGAGGGATACCGGCGCCGCATCACCGAGGTCTACGTGCGCAGCTTCGCGGAGGACTTCGTCGCGTTCTCGCGCGACACGGGCAAGTTGGCGGACGCGTTCGAGCACATGCTGCTGCTCGAACGCTTCTATGTCGCGCTCGTGGAGGGGGAGCCGGCGGGCCTCGCCTCGCTCACTGAGGGAAACCAGACGCTGTTCGCGCCGCGCTGGCGTGAGGTTTTGCGTCACCTTGGGCTGGCGCGCGGGCTGCTCGGTTACGTGGTGATCCGGAGTTGGTTCATGCGTGCCTCCGACGGCGCCAGACCGGGGCTGGCCGAGATCGGGTTCGTCGCCACCGAGCCGGCTCATCAGGGTCGGGGCGTCGCCACGGCCCTGCTGGGTCACTTGCTGGCGAAACCCGGGTATCGCGAGTACGTGCTCGAGGACATCAAGGACACCAATGCTCCCGCCCTCGGCCTCTACGCCAAGCTCGGCTTCACGGTGTACAAACGCCGAAAGGTGCGCTTCGCCCGACGTGCCGGATTCACCGAACTCGTGTCGATGAAACTTACCCAAGACTCAGGGCCACAGCCTGACCCCGGGCCGTTCCTCAGCCAGGGATAGGCCTTTAGAACCTGTAATTGGGCGCGGCTGCTAGCTCTCGTTCTGCGCCGCCAGGTGCGCCTTGATCCGGCCCGTGGCGTCCAGTAGCGAAGCATCGTTCACCGAGGCGGCGGCGACCGCGTCGTGGTTCCGGGCGGCAGCGATCAGATCCTGCTGGTAGCGCCAGAGCGAATCGTCGCCCCCGTCGTTCAGGCTGCCCTGGGCTCCCACGATCTTGTAGGCCCGGCACTGCTGCCACAGCGCGCGGATCATCTGCACGAGCACCGGATTTCCCGAGGCGTTGTACAGCGTCGCCAGCATTTCCTCATCGTGGTCGAGGAGGGCTACGACGCGGCCTTCGGCTATCGCGGCCCGCATCTGGCTGTACTCGTCCTGCATCTTGTCGACGTCCTCGGACGTGATCTTCTGGCTCCCCAAGCGCGCTGCCTCGACCTCCAGCAGCCGGCGCACGTCGTAGACGTGGACCAGTTCCTCCAGCGTCAGGCTCTTCACCACGGCGCCCTTGTGCGGCTCGCGCTCGGCGAGCCCGGCTTCCTCCAGGCGGCGGATCGCCTCGCGCACCGGCATCACGCTGGTTCCCACCTGGGCGGCGAGGTCGCGGATCCGGAGGCGGGAGCCCGCGGGGAGGTCCCCGTTCAGGATCGCCTCATGAATCATCGAGTACACCTGATCGGTCAACAGAGTCGACTCGACGCGCTTGGATATGACCACAGATCAAATATATCGCCCGCTGTCCAGCCGCCATTTACGGGCCCGCGGCGCAAACAAAAAAAGATCTTCTCGCCCTCTTGTGTGATGTGTGATCACAAATTACCGTTGATGTTACCCACATCATGTAATCCAGATCACAGACCCCGGCAGGCGAACAGAAGCCTGCATCTGCGCGGAGTACCCGGACAGGAAGTTTGAAGACATGAAAGATGTAGTAATCGTCGGAGGCGGACTCGCCGGTCTTTCCGCCGGATGGCGCCTCCGTCACTGGGACACGCTCCTGCTGGAGTCGGATGGGCGGGTCGGCGGGCGGATCCGCTCCGAGCGCCGGGGCGACTACTGGCTGAACTGGGGCGGACATGTCTTCGCCGGGGCCGGGTCATCGACCGACGCCCTGCTGAGCGAGGTCGGTGTTTCCGCCGTCGAGATCCCCGGATCCCTGCAGGCCCTGTCGATGAACGGCAAGCTCATCCGCAAGGGGCACATCGCCACATACCCGTTCCGCATCCCGATGTCCCTCTCGTCCCGCATTGACACGCTCCGCGGAGGCATGAAGGTCGTCGGCGGCGTCGCCAATTACACCAAGGTCGTGCGGAAACGCGCGGGGGAGTCCGGTGCGATGCGCCAGCAGCGCATCTACGACTTCCAGAACGACAGCTCGTTCCAGGACTTCATCGGCAACCTGACCGAGGACGCGGCCGCCCTGTTCAAGACCACGGTCACGCGCTCGGCCGGCGACATGGACGAGATCTCTGCCGGCGCGGGCATCGGATACTTCAGCCTGGTCCTGGGGTTCGGCCAGGGGCTGAACCGCGGCATCGTCGGCGGGCCGTCGACCCTGACCGAGACGATCGCGGCCTCGCTGAGCGACCGCGTCCAGCTCGGTGCCACCGTGCAGGAGGTCGTGCACAAGAAGGACTCCGTCGTCGTCCGGTACAGCCAGGGCGGGGTCGACCGCGAAGTGGAGGCCCGCGCCGTTGTCCTCGCAACCACGGCCGACGTCTCGCACCGCATCGGCGTGGACCTTCCGGAGGACCTGCGCGGTGCACTCAGGCAGATTAAGTACGGCCCGCACGTCAGCACGGCATTCCTGACGAACGAGACCTCGGCGCGGCCCTGGGACGACATTTACGCCATCGCCGCCCCGAAGCGCTCGTTCGCGATCGCGCTGAACCAGGCGAGCATCGTCCGCGGTACCGAATCGGTGCGCAAGCCCGGCGGCAGCTTCATGACATTCTCGCCGGCCGGCCTCGGCCGCGCGCTGCTGGACAAGAGCGACGAGGAAGTCGTCCAGACCCACCTCGCCGACCTCGACCAGGTCCTGGGTCATGGCTTCGCCGACAGCGTCGTGGAGGCCAAGACGGCCCGGTGGAAGGTGGCCTCGCCCTATTGCTTCCCCGGCCGGGCCAAGCTGCAGTCCACGCTCATGCGGGGAACGAACCGGGTATTCCTGGCGGGCGACTTCCTCGGAACCCTGTACACCGAAAGCTCGATTACCTCCGGTTTCTCAGCCGCACAGGAAGCCGCCAGCCTTCTGGCCACCCAGCGGCAGGCACAGCCCCATTCCGGCATCTCGATCGTCGCCTAAGCGCTAACGCACACCACCCGAACTGAAACGAGGAATCCCTTCATGTCCGCAGAACTCAACGGTGTCCTCACCGCCCTTTCCACGCCGTTCAATCCGGATGAAACCATCGACACCGCCACCCTGCGGCGCGTCGTCGACCGCTCCATCGACGGGGGCGTGGACGGCGTCGTGGCCGCAGGATCGACGGGCGAGGTCGGCGCCCTGTCCTCCGAGGAGCGCCTGCTCCTCATCGATACGGTTATCGAGCACACGAACGGGCGGGTCCCGGTCATCGCCCAGACCGGCGCCACCTCGACCGCTGAAGCCATCCGCCTCTCGAAAGCCGCCGAGAAGTCCGGGGCCGACGTGCTGATGCTGGTCACGCCGTACTACGAGCCGCTGACCGTCGAGGAGACCGTTACGTATATCAAGGACGTGGCCGGCGCCGTCGATCTCCCGGTCATGCTCTACAACATTCCCGCCGTCACCGGCGTCAACCTGGATCCGGCCACCGTCCGGTCGCTGGCCGAGGACGTGGAGAACATCCGCTACATCAAGGACTCCAGCGCGAACTGGGAACAGGCGCTCCAGCTGATCCATCATCATCGTGATGTCATCGGCACCTTCATCGGGTGGGACGCCTACATCTACAGTGCCCTCGCCGAAGGTGCGGCCGGCGTGATGGCCGGCGCGGCCAACGTGGTGCCGAATGAGATTGTCGCCGTCAGCCGGCGAATCGCCGACGGCGACCTCACGGGTGCCCGCGAGCTGTGGAATGACGTGTACCCGGTCATCGACGCGCTCCTCTCGGTGCCGTTCATCCCGTCCGTCAAGGCGGGACTTGCGCTGCAGGGACTCCCGGCCGGCAAGCCCCGGCGCCCGACGGCCGACCTCAACCCCACGGACCTCGCACGGGTCCAGCACGCTCTGTCCGCGCTCAAGCAACTGGTGGTATAGCCATGTCATCCATGAAGAACCCAGCCGCCCATCCGGGCACGGCCTCGGCGGCCAGCAAACGACGCTTCCTGATCAGAATGGTCGCCGTTCTGATCGGCGGCATGGTCCTGGACGGCTACGTCCTCGGCATCATCGGACCGGTAGCGGGGACGATGGCCGAGGACCTGCAGCTCACTCCCTATTGGCAGGGTCTCATCGCTGCGGCCGCTCTGATCGGCATCCTGATCGGCTCACCTCTGGGCGGTATGGCCGCGGACAAGTGGGGCCGTAAGCAAATTTTCATGTTCGACGTCGGCCTGTTCGCCGTCGCGTCGGGAATGCAGTTCTTCATCGACTCACCGGTGTGGCTCATCGTGGTGCGGCTGCTGATGGGCATCGCCATCGGCACGGAGTACGCGGTCGGCTGGCCACTGATGGCTGAGTTCTCGCCCACCCATCTGCGGGGGCGGCTCATGGCCGCCATGGGCATCGCCTGGTACGGCGGCTTCATGATCGCGTTCCTGACCGGCCATCTGCTCAACGAGTACACCGACCTCAGCTGGCACTTCATCCTAGGTACCAGTACCTTCATCGCGGTGGCCCTGTTCCTGGCCCGGCTGGGCCTGCCCGAGTCGCCGCGCTGGCTGTGGAGTGTGGGCCGCAAGGACGAGGCCCGCGCCCTCGCGGCAAAGTACATGCCGGACGACGCGCTCGACGACGTCCAGCATGAGGATGTCCGCAAGGGCAGCTTCGGGATGCTGTTCTCCAAGGAACACTGGCGCTCCACCCTGTTCATCTCAGGCTTCTGGTTCTGCGCCGTGACACCGTACTTCGCGATCGCCACCTTCGCCGACAGCGTGCTGCAGCAGTACGGCCTCGCCGGCGGACTGGCCGGCGGAGTCGGGCTTTCCGCCGTCGCCCTGGCCGGGGTCGTGGTGACGTTCCTCCTGATCGAAAAAGTCGGCCGCCGAGCATTGACCGTCCCGCCGCAGTGGCTCTGCGCTGCCGTCCTCGCGATCATCGGGCTGTGGGCCGGAGCGCCGGCGCCCGTCGTGCTCATCCTCTTCCTGGTGTTCTCATTCTTCAACGCCGGATACAACACCTTGACCAACGTCTACCCGGGCGAGGTCCTCCCGACCGAGATCCGATGCATCGGAACCGGATTTGCGGCCGCCGTCAGCCGGGTCGGGGCGGGCATCGGAATCTTCCTGCTGCCGATGTCGATGGAGAGCCTCGGGGCCGGTCCCACCATGCTGATCGCCGCCGGTGTCGCCCTCGCCGGTGCCGGGCTTTCCCAGTGGCTGGCTCCGGAGACGAAGGGGAAGACCCTCACCGAAGCGGCCGCCGGATACTCACACTAACGACGGCGCCAACGACAAGACCCAAGGAGAAACCATGACCACTTCAGATACAGCCCTGTTCACCGTCCGCAGGGCGCAAGCCGCGCTGGCGCCGTCACTCCCTCCGTTCGGCCAGTTCATTAATGGTGAGTTCGCCGACCCGAGTTCGGCTGCGACCATCGGCGTGGAGAATCCAGCCACCGAAGAGATCCTCATGCAGGTTCCCGAAGGTTCCATTGAGGACGTCGACGCCGCCGTCGCTGCCGCCGTAGCGGCCAAGGCGCTTTGGGCGGCGAAGACCCCCAAGGACCGTTCGGCAGTCCTGCTGCGCATCGCGGACATCATCGAGGCCAACCGGGGACTCCTCGAAACCCTCGAAGCGGCCAACACCGGGAAGCCGGCGGCCGTGGCCGAAGACGATATCTCGAGCGCGATCGACACGTTCAGGTTTTCCGCCGGCGCCGCCCGTGCCTTCACCACGCTCGGCGCGGACGACTACGCGGAAAACCACACGTCGGTGATCTTCCGCGAGCCGGTGGGGGTCGTCGGGGTGATCATGCCCTGGAACTACCCGCTGCTGATGGCCGCCTGGAAGATCGCGCCGATCCTGGCCGCCGGCAACACGATGGTGCTCAAGCCGTCGGAGCAGACGCCGTTGACCACGCTCAAGCTGGCGGAGCTCATCGCCACCGAGGTCCCCGCCGGTGTCCTGAACATCGTCACCGGGTCCGGGCGCATCGTGGGAAACCGGGTATCGGAGCACCCGGACGTCGACCTCGTCGCCATCACCGGAAGCGTGGGCAGCGGACAGAAGGTGGCCGCGAACGCAGCTTCCACGGTGAAGCGCGTGCATCTGGAACTGGGCGGCAAGGCGCCCGTTGTCGTCTTCGAGGACGCCGACCTGGCAGCCGCCGCCAAGGGGGTGCGCGAGGCCGGGTTCTGGAACGGCGGGCAGGAATGCGGCGCGGCGTGCCGGGTCCTCGTCCACGAGTCGGTCGCGGAGAGGTTCACCCAACTGCTCGTGCGTGAGGTCAGCGACATCTCCCTCGGTGCCCCCGGGGCGGGCGACGACGTCGAAATGGGTTCCATGATCTCGGGTGCGCATTACGAGAGGGTGCTGGCTGCGCTGGACGACATCCGCAAGGACGGCCTGACCATCGCCGTCGGCGGCAACGCCGTGGAGGGACCGGGCTACTTCATCGAACCCACCGTCGTCACCGATGTTCCTGCCGGCGCCGCGGTCACGAGTACGGAGATCTTCGGCCCGGTCGTGTCGGTGGAGACCTTCAGCACCGACGAGGAGGCCATCACCCGGGCCAACGAGACCCTCTACGGGCTGGCCGCCTCGGTGTGGACCACGAACGCGGCCCGTTCGCTGTCCGTCCCGCGCCGGCTGGACTTCGGCACGGTCTGGGTCAACTCGCACCTCGTCATCGCCAACGAAGCGCCCTGGGGCGGGTTCAAGGGTTCCGGCTACGGCCGGGACCTCTCGCTCTACGCCCTGGAGGACTTCTCCCGCACGAAGCACGTCATGTACAACCGCGGCTGAGGGAACGAAGGGACTGGGCCTGGTGTTGCACCGGGCCCAGTCCCTTCGGCTTTCCCTGGTCCCTCCGGCGGAGGAACCCCGCGACGCGTGCCGGACAGGGCAGGCGCCGTAACCGCGTAAAATGGTGGGGTGCTGATCCTCTCCATTGATACCTCCGCCATCGCCAGTGCGGCCTTGCTGACCGGAGAGGGAGAGACCGTCGGGACATTTGCCACCGAGGACACGCGGACCCACGCCGAGGTGCTGGCGCCGGGCATCCACGGGATCCTCACCGCGGCCGGCGTGACCGGGACGCAGCTGGACGCGCTGGTGGTAGGCGTCGGACCGGGGCCGTTTACCGGCTTGCGCTCCGGCATTGCGACGGCGCGCTCGCTGGCGTTCGCCTGGAACAAGCCGCTGCACGGAGTGATGAGCCTGGACGCCATCGCCGTCGACGCGGCGCTGGATGCGTGGCGGTTAGGCGTGGACGAGTTCATCGTGGCGACGGACGCCCGGCGCAAGGAAGTTTATTGGGCCCGCTACTTCAGTACCGGCGGCACGCATCAGCTGATCGACGGACCGCATGTCTCGCCTCCGGCCGATGTTCCGGAGCTGCCCGCCTACGGGAGGGGCGCCGGTCTCTACCCGGAGCTGCTCCGGGCCGTCCCCGACTTCGCCGGCACCCAGCCCACCGCCGAAGCGCTCGGCCGCACCGCCGTCGTCAACCTGGTCCGGGGACTGCCGCTGCTGGACACGACCCCGCTCTACCTGCGCGAGTCCGACGCCAAGGTGCCCGGGCCGAGGAAGCGGGCGCTGTGAACGCCGCCCCCAACACCGGGACCGGGGTCGGCCGCATTCGGACGATGACCGGCTCGGACCTTGCCGCCGTGGAGGAACTCGAGCGCGCGCTCTTCCCGCTGGATGCGTGGCCGCTGCAGATGTTCGAGGACGAACTTGCGCAGCCCGAGACCCGCAGCTACTTCGTCGCCGTGGACGCGCTGGACCGTGTGGTCGCCTACGCCGGGCTGATGTGCATCGAACCGATCGCCGACGTGCAGACCATCGCGGTGGTGCCCGAGCGGGAAGGCCAGGGGATCGGGACGCAGCTGCTGACCCTGCTCATCGAAGAGGCGGGCCGGCGCAAGGCGAAGGACGTGCTGCTGGAGGTCCGCGCGGACAACCCGCGGGCGCAGCGGCTCTACCGCTGGTTCGGTTTCGAACAGATCCACGTCCGGCCGCGCTACTACCGGGACGGTGCGGACGCGCTGATCATGCGGCTGGAACTGGCCCGCTGGGCGGGGGCACCGGGTGCTGGCGCAGAGGCCGGGCCGGTGGCGCAGACCGGGCGCGCCCAGCAGACGGAGCCCGCCCAACAGACCGACGAAACGGAGGATGCCCGATGAACCGCAGCGAGCCATTGGTGCTCGGCATCGAGTCGTCCTGCGACGAGACCGGCGTCGGGATTGTCCGCGGTGACACGCTGCTGACCAACACCGTGTCCTCCTCCATGGACGAGCACGTGCGCTTCGGCGGCGTCATCCCTGAGATCGCCTCGCGGGCCCACCTGGATGCCTTCGTGCCGACGCTGCAGCAGGCCCTGGACAGCGCCGGCGTGACGCTCGACGAGGTGGACGCGCTCGCCGTGACCTCAGGGCCGGGCCTGGCCGGCGCCCTGATGGTCGGCGTGTGCGCGGCCAAGGCGCTCGCGGTCGCCACGGGCAAACCGCTCTTCGCCATCAACCACCTCGTGGCGCACGTGGGCGTGGGCCTGCTGGACGGCGGCGCATTGCCGGAAAACCTCGGCGCGCTGCTGGTCTCCGGCGGCCACACCGAGATCCTGCGCGTGAAATCCATTACCGACGACGTCGAACTGCTCGGCTCCACGATCGACGACGCCGCGGGCGAGGCATACGACAAGGTGGCCCGGATCCTCGGGCTCGGCTACCCCGGCGGCCCGGCGATCGACAGGCTGGCGCGCGAGGGAAACCCGAAGGCCATCCGCTTCCCGCGCGGCCTCAGCCAGCCCAAGTACATGGGCACGCCCGAGGCCCCGGGCCCGCACCGCTACGACTGGTCCTTCTCCGGGCTGAAGACAGCGGTGGCGCGCGCCGTCGAGCAGTTCGAGGCAGCCGGCCAGGAGGTCCCGGTGGCGGACATCGCGGCATCTTTCCAGGAAGCCGTGGTGGACGTGATCACCGCCAAGGCCATGCTCGCCTGCACGGAGAACGGCATCAGCAACCTGCTGCTGGGCGGGGGCGTCGCCGCCAACTCGCGGCTGCGCGCGCTGACGGAGGAACGCTGCGCGGCCAACGGGATCGCCCTGCGGGTGCCGCCCATCAGCCTCTGCACGGACAACGGCGCGATGGTGGCGGCGCTGGGCGCCCAGATCATCATGGCCGGGGGAGAGCCGTCCGGCATCGCGTTCGCGCCGGACTCCTCCATGCCGGTCACCAGCATCCACCTGTAGCCGGCAGCTGCTGCTAGGCTCCGCAGCATGACCTTCCTCCGCCGCCGGCCGGACCTGATCCTCGTGCTGGCGGGCGTCCTGCTCGTGATCGCCGGGGTCGCCATCTACCTGACCTCGCCGGACCACGACTTCGGCTTTGTCATGGGTGCGCCATTTAACCTTCTGCAACTCCTGTCCGGCCAGCAGAAGACCGGGCTGGCCGTCGGCGGCGCCGGCGCGCTGCTGCTGGCCTTCGGCGCCGGCACGGGACTGGGTCTGCGCCTCGCCCGAGCCACCAAACTGGATTGACTTCACGGCTGCGCTGCTACCAGCGTTAAACTGGCTGGAATCGCAGTAGGCGGTGCGCCGCTTTCGCGGCCGTCGATGGCGGCGCCGCCCTGTCGCGGGACCTGACCGGTAACCGAAGGGACAAGCCCATGTTTACCCTGCAGATAGAACACCAGGTACGAGACTTCGGGATGTGGCAGGAGGCGTTCGATCGCGACCCGCTGAACCGCGCAGGTTCGGGTGTCCGTTCCTACCGGATTTACCGTCCCGTCGGCCGGAATGACTATGTGATGCTGGAGCTCGACTTCGAGACGCAGGAAGCGGCCGTGATGTTCCTTGCCCGGCTTGAGGAAGAGGTCTGGAAGCTAGAGACCGTTGCGCCGGCCCTGGCCGGGGTCCCTGAAACCAGGGTTCTGGAGACGGTGGCAAACGAGACCGTTGTGTGGTGAGCAGGGGACGTACGGCAGCCGCCGGTCAGGTCCTGGTGCGCAGGAGGGACCAGTCGTCCAGGGCGTAATACGTTCGGCGGCGGTACACCAGCGGCGGGGCGGACGAGCCGCCGTCGATCACCTGTTGGACCTGGGCGGCCAGGACGACGCCGGTTCCGGCGGCCATGCGGTCAAGCGGCCGGCACAGCAGCACGGTTCCGACGCCGCGGATGACCGGTTCCCCGGTCGGCGCCGTAAACCAGTCCATGTCGAATCCGAAGCGGCGCGAACCGGGCGTCGAGAAAAGTTCCGCGAGCCGGCGGTTGGCGGTCGTGAGCAGATGGACGGCCAGCGCTTCACCGGCCAGCAGGGCTGCGCCGGATTCAGTGCCGGGGGCGATGGAAACCGCCAGCACCGGCGGTTGCGCGGACACGGAAATCACGGAGGATGCGGTAATCCCCGCCGGCCCGTCCGGCCCCGTCGCGGTGACGATCGCGACGGCCGCGGGATGGTCCGAAAAGGCCGTACGAAAGGCCGCGGAAAGGCCCGCTGGCCCGGAGTCTTGCGGAGTTGGCCCCATTCTGGCTCCTTCCTGAGCCTAGCCTTCGCGCATCTGCCGGACCGCGTCGAGGACGACCGCACGCAGATCGCCGTCGTTCTCCGCCGCGACCCGCCGCTGCCGCTGGTAGCCGGCACCGCGCTCGATGATCTTCTCCACGTCCGCCAGTTCGTTGCTGCAGCCGAGCTTGCGGGCCACGGGCTCCAGCCGGTTGAGCACGTCCTCGCGCAGATGGTCGGTGACAAGCTTCTCGCGGCCGGCGCCGTCCAGGATGACGATCGCGTCCAGTCCGTAGCGGGCGGCCCGCCACTTGTTCTCCTGCACGTGCCAGGGCGGCATGGTCGGGATGGCCCAGCCCTCGTCCAGCACGGTGGAGAACTCGTCCACCAGGCACTGCGTCAGCGCGGCGATGGCGCCGACGTCCTGCAGCGAGGACATGCCGTCGCAGATGCGCATCTCAATGGTGCCGAGCAGAGGCACCGGCCGCACGTCCCAGCGGATCTCGCTCAGCGTGTCGATCACCCCGGTGGTGAACATGTCCTGCACGTAGTCTTCGTAGTTCGCCCACGCAGGGAACTGGAACGGCAGCCCGGCGGTGGGCAGCTGCTGGAACATCAGCGCGCGCTGCGAGGCGTACCCAGTGTCCTCGCCGCCCCAGTAGGGCGACGACGCGGACAGCGCCTGGAAGTGCGGGAAGTAGTTGACCAGGCCGTCGAGGACCGGCAGTGCCTTGTCCCGGTGATCCAGCCCCACGTGCACGTGGACGCCGTAGATCACCATCTGCTGGCCCCACCACTGGGTCCGGTCGATCAGCTTGGCGTAGCGCTCCTTGTCCGTCACGCGCTGGGATCTGGGTGCGGCGAACGGGTGGCTGCCTGCGCAGAAGAGCTCGATCCCCATCGGATCCGTGACCTCGCGCACGGACGCCATGCCGCTGGCCAGCTCGTCCTTGGCCTGCTCCACGGAGGTGCAGATCCCGGTGACCAGCTCCACCGTGTTGAGCAGCAGCTCCTGCTTCACATGCGGATGCTCATCGTCATCCTTCAGGTCCGGGTGGTTCCGCGTGAGCTCGCTGAGGACCTCCTTGGCCGCGGACACGAGCTCGCCGCTCTGGGCGTCAACCAAGGCGAGTTCCCACTCGACGCCGAGGGTGGACTGCGCCGAATGCGCGAAATCAATGTTCAAACCGGCTCCTGATCTGCTGCGTTGTCGTCCGGCAGGCTGCGCCGGACCGGTGTTTCCGGCACGCAGCGCTGCGGCGGAGGACCTACCTCGATTCTACGCAGTGGTACGGTCGGGTACGTGAAATTGCTCGGTTCCCGCCGCCTGGCGTTCGGCATGCTGGCGGCCTCGTCCCTGCTGCTGGCCGCCTGTACCACCGCACCGCCGGCACCACAGGACGGAACCGGTGCCCCGCCGTCGTCCGCGTCCGCTACCCCTACAAAGGACGCCGCGCTCTCCTGGGGGCCCAGCCAGCAGGATTACGACGACGCCGCTGCCGCCGTCTCCGCGATGAGCATCGCCGAAAAGGCGGGGCAGGTGATGGTCGCGTTCTACGCGGGCACCGACCCCGGGCCGCAGGTGGAAGCGATCAAGAAGCTTCATCTGGGCGGCGGCATCATCATGGGCGACAACGTCCCGACGGCGCCCGACGGCACCGTGGACGTAGCGGCGATGACCGAGGTCAACAAGACGCTCCAGGACGCGATGTTCGACGGCCGGGACTGGCCCGGCATCATCTCCGTCGACCAGGAGGGC
Source organism: Arthrobacter sp. Marseille-P9274 (assembly GCF_946892675.1). Lineage (NCBI taxonomy): Bacteria > Bacillati > Actinomycetota > Actinomycetes > Micrococcales > Micrococcaceae > Arthrobacter > Arthrobacter sp. Marseille-P9274. The sequence goes on along the minus strand of NZ_CAMPOV010000001.1, from coordinate 2,283,985 downwards.
GGCGTGGTGTCCCGGCTGCGGGCGCCGCTGACCGAGTGGCCCACGCCCATGACTTACGGAGCCGCCGCGGACAAGGACGTCTCGCGGGATTCGATGGCTGCCATGGCGACGGAGTTGTCCGCGCTCGGCTTCACCATGGACCACGCCCCCAGCGTGGACCTGACCATCGGCCCGGCCGACCCGACCATCGGGGCGCGCTCGCTCGGCAGCGACCCGGCGCAGGCATCGGCGCAGGTCCCGGCCCTGCTCGAAGGTTTCGAGAGCGCCGGGGTGCTGCCCAGCGTCAAGCACTTCCCGGGGCACGGCTCGGTGACCACGGATTCCCATCTGGACCTGCCGGTCCAGGACGCCCCGCTGGCCGAGCTGAAGGCGCGCGACTGGAAGCCGTTCCAGGCGGCTGTTGATGCCGGGGCGCCGGTCATGATGATGGGCCACATCGCCGTGAACGCGCTGGAACCAGGCGTCCCGTCCTCGCTCTCGGCGCCCAGCTACAAGGCGCTGCGCGGGCTCGGCTTTGAAGGCGTCATCGTCACGGACGCGCTCAACATGGGCGCCGTGGAGAACGCCTACCCCGGCGGGCAAGCGGCACCCATGGCGCTCGCCGCCGGCGCGGACCTGCTGCTGATGCCCACCGACGTCTATGCCGCGCACGCCGCCATCCTCGCCGCCGTGGAGGACGGCACGCTGAGCGAGGAGCGGCTGGACGAGGCCGCGACGCGCGTGGTCACCCTGCAGCTGTGGCAGAAGTCGATCGCGCAGGTGGCCTCCCTCGAAGAGGTCGGCACGCACACCGCCGGGGCCGAGGCCGCCTCGGCCGCCGCCCTGACGGTCCTGACCGGCCAGTGCAAGGGCGGCCAGGTCGACGGCGCGCTGACCATCCAGGGAGCGGACCCGGCCGCCAACGAGCGCCTGGCCGAGGCCGCGCGCTCCCGCGGGCTGCAGGTCGGTTCCGGACCGGTGGTGACGCTGCTGGCCGGCCGGGAATCCGGCGCCGGCGACGTGGTCGTGTCCCTGGCGGAGCCGTGGGGCCTGGAGCTGTCGCAGGGCAAGACCAAGGCTGCGCTGTACGGGGACACCCCGGCGGCCTTCGACGCGCTACTGGACTACCTGACCGGCGAGGCCGGCGCGCCCGGCAAGCTGCCGGCAGACGTCGGAGAATTCAAGGCCGGTGCCGGCTGCCCCTGAGCCGACGACAGGGCCGCCACGAACAGCCCCGACCGCCGCTGAGCCGTCTTACGGCCTGACGGCGCGGCTCCGGCTGCGGTGGCCCGATCCCGGCACCGGCTCCACAACAATGGCCACCCGGTCCTCGCCGATCCGCGTGAGTACCAGCGTCGCCTTGTTTGGTCCTTTGCCGGAGCCGGTCAGCAGTGTCTTGCGCAGCTCCTCCGGTGTGACCGAGGTGCCGCGCTTCTTGATCTCCAGCGTGCCGATCCGGTTGGCCTTCACCCAGGCCTTGAGCTTCTTGACGTTGTAGTGGCGCACCTCGAGCACCTTGTAAGCACGGGCAAACGGCGACTCGATGAGCTCGGGCGCGCAGAAGTAGGCGATGTGCTCGTCTAGCAGGTGCCCGTTCAGCTGCCGGGCCACGTCCGCCACCAGGCCGGCCCGGATGACGGCGCCGTCCGGCTCGTAGAGGTAGCCCTCGGCCGGGCCCAGCTCCACATCCTGGTTGGCCGGATCGAAGTCAACGCCGCTGGTGATTTCCGCCGAGCCGCCGTGTCCGATCACCAGCGCCGCGCGCCGCACGCCGGGACGGGCCAGCGCGTTGAACCAGAGCGCCGCCTCGGTCACCTCGCCGTCCACCGAAACCCACTGCGCCTCGCAGCCGGCCGGGAGCGCCTCGTGCGGAATGCCCGGCCCCATCTTCACACCGACCGGCAGATCCCGGTCGGCCAGCTGTTCCACGAAGGACAGCGGCGGGGAAAACGCCTCCGGGTCGAACAAGCGGGTGGTGCCCGACGTCGTCGTCGTCCTCCTGGCCGGATCCAGCCAGACGCCGTCGACGCCGGTCAAATCCACGTCCTGCGCCTCCGCGTTGACCACGGTCGCGTTCGGCCAGGGCATCAGGTTGATCGTCGCCACCGCGGCGGTGGTCTCATCGCGTTCGACGGCGGTGACCCGGCGTTCCAGCGTGGCCAGGGCCAGCGCGTCCGCGCCGATCCCGCAGCCCAGGTCCGCGACGTGCTCGACGCCGGCCGCGACGAAGCGCTGTGCGTGCAGGGCCGCGATGTTCAGGCGGGTGGCCTGTTCCAGCCCGGCCTGGGTGAAGAGCATGTTGGAGGCAAACGGGCCGAACTTGGCCTCCGCCTTGCCGCGCAGCTTGGACTGGGTCAGCGCCGCCGAGATGAGCTCGGGGGAGTGGCCGGCCTTGCGCAGCTCGGTGCTGGTCTTCAGGCTGTCGGCCTCGGAATAGGGGCCCAGGGAGTTGAGCAGCTCCCATCCCGCGGGCGTGAGAATGGGTGCAATGTTCTCCGAAGCCATGGATTCAAGCCTAGTCCAGCCGACGGGGCCCGGCTGCCACGGGTAGGCCGCCTAGCCGGTCCGGGTGCCGCGCCACAGGCAGAATCCGCTGCAGGCCAGCTGGAGCAGGACGAGCCACCAGCTCAGTTCGCCGGTGAGGATCGCCGCGACGACGGGCAGCATGGCCAGGAAGGTAAAGTCCGACCCGGCCAGATACGAGGTGATAGCCCTGGCCGCCAGATAGTTCCACGGCACGGCGGCCGGATCCGTCCAGGCCGGTCCCGCCCGGTAGGCGCCCCGCATGGCGGCACCGGCAAGGCCGATGGCAGCGACGGTGCCGAGGGCCAGGGACTGGGGGCCGGTCGCGCCCATGGCCAGAAGCGACCCGAACGCGATAGCCGCCCAGGCCACCAGGAGCACGGCGGGCAGCATGGCGTGGGCGAGCCGGGCTCCGGCCTTGCTGATCGGCAGGCCGGCTTCCAAGGCCGGCCGGGCGGCCCAGCTTCTGGCTGCCGACGACGCCCCGGCGGCGGCTATGCCGGAGCTGACGAGGAGCGCCACGCCCACCAGCACGGCGCTGCCGGCACCGGCGATGTTGGCGACGGCAGCCGGCAGAAGTCCGCAGAGGAGGATCCAGCCGATCCTGGCCGGTGCGCGCAGGAACACCAGGGCGTCCGCCTCGACCAGGATCCGGAAGGCGGAAGCCGGCTTCCTTGACGGGGCGAACCACGACTTCGCCTTCGCATCGGGCGCTAGGACACTGCGGAGACCGCCGACGTCGCCGAAATAGAAGGCGGCCGAGGCCTGGCCGGCGGCCTGCCCGCTGGCCACCAGCTCGTGAGCCGGCAGCCGATCGAGCAGCATCACGATCGCAACTGCCCCTGCCAGGACCAGGACTGCCAGGGCGGCCAGCGGCCATGCCGCACCGTGGAGCACCAGCAGCGGCCACGACGACGGCGAAAGCAGGAGCACGGAGTCCATCCAGTCCGAACGCGCGGCGTGGGCGGCCAACGGCGTGGGCGCGACCAGCAGCACGGCGGTCACCAGGGCCGACAGCAGCCAATGGGCGGGCCGCTGCAGCCGCGACAGCTGGATCAGCGCGCCGGCGAGGAAGAGGGCGGCGCCCAGCCCGGCAGCCGCAAGGCAGCCGAGGACAACGGAAGCGAGACCGTGCTCAGGATCCGCGAGTGCCGCCACCGGGACGAAGACCAGGCCTGCGGCGGCCGATGCCCTCGCCAGCCCGGCGGCAGCGGGCCAGGCCAGGACCTTCCGGCGATCGACGGGCAGCCCGAGCCACCAGTGGGCCTGCGCCGGCGTCGCGTAGACCGGTCCCACGCGCAGGAACAGCTCCAGCGCCGCCGCTGCCGCGCACAGCAGCGCCAGGCGGACGGCAACCGCCCCGGTCAGCTGCGTGTCGCCGGATGAAAGCTGCCGCGTCAGAGTGGCACCGGATTCGACCAGCAGCCCCTCAAGCAGGCCGTTCAATACGGCGCCGGCGTAGGCGAGCGCCACTGCTGCTGCGAGCAGGATCTGGTAGGCATCGCCGAGGCTCTCCGCCGTGGTCCTGGCCGGGTGCCTCCGCACCGCCGCCCGGGTGAAGGCCAGGGGATCGAAGCCGGACGGCCGGTCCAATTCCCCGACCGCGGCCGGCCTCACGCCGACATCATCCCGGCCGCCTGCCCGGGAGCCACTTCGACCGTCTCCTCGCCGACCAGTACGCACCGGTCCGCGGCGGCAGCCAGGAAGCCGGGATCATGGGTCGCCATCAGCACTGCGGACCCGGCATCGACGCGCTCGCGGATCCGCTCCGCCAGCCGGCCCCGCATGCCTTGGTCCAGGCGCTGTTCGGGCTCATCGAGCACCATCAGCGAGAACGGGCGGATAAACGCCGAGGCCAGCAGCAGCCGGCGGCGCTGGCCGGACGAGAGCTCATCCGGCAGCGCATGGCGGCGTTCGGCCAGCGCGAAGAACTCCAGTTCATGTCCGACGGCGGTGTCCGGGTCCCGTACCTGGTGGCCGCGGGCGGTCATCAGCAAATGCTCGCCGGTGGTCAGCGAAGGGAAGAACGCGTCCTCGTCGGGAACGGCCGCGACGGCCCGCCGGTACGCGAGGCTGCCTTCAGCCACGGGAGATCCGTTCAGCCGGACGGAACCTGCCACCGGAGCCTGGCGGCCGCTCAGCGTCCTGATGAGCGTGGACTTGCCCGTCCCGTTGGCGCCGATGAAGGCCAGCGACTCGCCGCCGTCGAGCCTGACGGTCAGGCTGCCGCAGACCGCGGTGCCCCCGTAGCCGGCCGCCAGGGCGTCGGACTCCAGCAAAGGTGCGGAGCGGTTGGGAGACGGTGGCACGGGCTCAGTCCTCTCGCGCAGGGGCAGTCAAAGCCAGCATAGGCCCGTTCGTCCGCGAGGCGGCCGGGCATGGGTAGCATGGCCTCATGATTCCTGGGGCAGCAACGTATCTGGCGGCCGGCCGGCACTTCCGCGGAGTTTTGGCGCAGGTCCCGCCGGACGGCTGGGACAAGCCCGGGCTGGGGGAGTGGAGCGTCCGGACCCTGGCTGGCCATACCAGCCGGGCGCTGGTGACCGTGCTGACCTACCTGCAGCGGCCCGCGGAGAAGATCGACATCGCGTCGCCGGCCGCCTACTTCGTCGGGCAGGATTTCAACTCTTCGCCGGGCGTGACCAACCGTGCCATCGCCGCCGGACAGGATCTGGGGGCGTCGCCGGTGGAGGCTGTGGAGCGGCTCCTCGCACAGGTGGGGCAGGTCCTCCCCGCGGTTGACGACCGGGTCATCGAGACCATCGCGGGCGGCATGCGCCTCAGCGATTACCTGCCGACCAGGATCTTCGAACTGGCGGTGCACAGCGTCGATCTCGCAGCGGCCTGCGGCATCCCGACGTCGCTGCCGGCGGACGTCGAACTCTGCGCCGCGAAGCTCGCCGTCGAGATCGCGGTCGCCCGCGGCGACGGCAGCAGACTGCTCTCCGCCCTCACCGGACGGTCGGCCCTGCCCGCCGGGTTCTCGGTGGTGTAGCGGGCCTCCGCGCCCGTGTACCCGCTTCCGGTTCCAGGGGTTCTAGGGGAAGGCGGTTCCGTCGGCCAGGCTGGGCCGGACCGTGACCTCGATCCGCTGCACCGCGTTGTTGCCCATGCCCTGGTAGTTCCACTCCGGCTCGAGGGGCTGGATGTTCCCGGCCGTGTCCTCGGCCCGGCACATCAGTTCGTGGGTACCCTCGGAGGCGACCCACGGGAAGGTCCAGCGCCGCCACGCGTACCGGTCCACCGCCGGCTCCAGATGCGCCCGGAACCACATGCCGTCGATCCCGACCGAGACGGCCGTGACCGCGCCGTGCCCGGACCAGGCCCGCCCCTCCAGGACGGCCGGTCCGGCAGCGAGGACGCGGCGCCGGGTGGCGAAGTCCGCCTCGCCCGGCGGAACCATCAGGGCCCGCACCCGGATGCGCGAGACCCGCGTGCCCGGATCCTCCGCGTCCTGCTGGAACCGGTACGCGACGCTCTGCTGGAAGCCCTCGAACGGCGTCGTTACCGCCTCGATGCTGCGCAGCCATTTGACGCTGGTCATCCCGTACCAGCCCGGCACCAGCAGCCGGAGCGGGAAACCGTGCTGCGGCATCAGCGGCTGGCCGTTCATCTCGTAGGCCAGCAGCACATCGTCGGAGGCGGCCACCTCCACCGGAAGGCTCCGGGCATACGGTTGCTCGAGGCCACCCTGGAAGCCGCGGTCCTCACCGGTGAAGACCAGTTCCACCGCGCCCGGCTCGAGCCCGGCCTCCGCCAGCAGGCCGGACAGCGGCGTACCGGTCCAGACGGCGTTGCTCACTCCGCCCAGCACCCACGGCTGGCTCACCGGCCGCGGCTTCAGCAGCGAGCGGCCGTTGCCCGCACACTCCAACGTCACGTCCAGTGTCCGCCGCTCCCGTGCCCGGAGGTCGTCGAGGCCCAGCTGCAGTTCGCGGTGCACCGCGCCGTGCAGCCGCAGCGACCAGGTCTCCGGGTCGACCGCCGGGACGTCCCAGTGGATGACCAGGTAATGCATGCCCGCGGGCGTGGCGTACCAGCGGAGCATCTCCAGCGGCATGGCGTGGTTCCGCGATGCCAGCAGGAGTTCATCCTCGGTGATCAGGCCGGTGCTCGGCTCCGCCGGATGCGGCGAGGGCGCCTTCTCCTGCGCCGAACGTGCTTGCCCGGAACGTACTGCAGTCTTTTTCATGCCTACAGTGTCGTCCCGCCGCGGCCGGCGGTCAGGAACCTGTGTTCCACCTGCTCAGTTCCATCAGCCGCTCGGGTTCCAGTAGCACGATCCGGTCCCGTTCGGTCCGCACAATCTGCTCCTGCCGGAACTCGCGCAGCACCCGCACGATCACCTCCCGCGCGGTCCCAGCGGCCTCCGCCAGCCCGCGCTGGCCGGTGGTCACCACCAGTTCGTGGCCCGGCCCGGCGGGTTCGGGATGCGCCAGGTCGAGCAGGTGGCGGGCGACGCGCTGCCGCACGGAGGTGAAGGCCGTGCCGGCGATTTCCGCCATGAACTGCAGGGCGCGCTCGCTGAGTTCCTGCAGCAGCGCCTCGGCCACGTGGCCGTCGTGCCGGGCGGCGGAACGGACGACGGCGGGGGAGAGCCGGTGCACCTTCAGCTCGGTGAGCGCCAAAACCGTCGCCGGCATGGTGAAGCCGTCGGTGAAGAGGGAAACCACGCCGACCAGGGCGCCCGTCCGGCAGTAGCGGACCGTGGCGGTCCGCCCGTCCGGCGCCATGACGAAGACCTTGGCCAGCCCGGAGACGACCAGCTCCAGATGGGCCATCGGATCGCCCTCATGGTGCGTGACCGATCCGGCCGGCACCACCGCCGCGGCGCTGCCGGCCATCACTCGCGCGAGCGAGTCCTGGGGCAGCGGAGCCAGGTGCGAGGCGGCAAGGGCCAGTTCCAGGTCCGTTCTTGGGACTGACGCATTCATCGCAGGCCTCCGGTCCGCCGCTTCCTGGCGCCTTCTCCCATGGTAGGACCGCGGCCCGGCGCGGGCGACGCCGCAGAGGCCCCTCCGCGCCTCTGGCCCGGTTGGGCGACGCGTGCCAAGGTGGAGGGAAGCCACCCGATTAACGAAGGGGAATCCGATGTTTGCAGCAGCGCGCGCCATGAGCGGCTTCAGCGTCAACGACATCGCGGCAGCCAAGGAGTTTTATGGCGAGGTCCTGGGGCTGGACGTGAACGACGGCGAAATGGGCACCCTGGGCCTCACCCTGCCGGGAGGCGCGGAGGTGCTTGTCTACCCGAAGGACAACCACGAGCCGGCCAGCTTCACCATCCTGAACTTCCTGGTCGACGACGTGGACGCGGCCGTCGAGCAGCTGAACGGCAAGGGCGTCCGGACGAAGATCTACGACGATCCGCAGCTGCCCACGGACGCGAAGGGCATCATGCGCGGGAACGGGCCGGACATCGCCTGGTTCAAGGATCCGGCCGGCAACGTCCTCTCGGTACTCAGGGCCTGAGCCGGGCGGCGCCCGGGTGACGGCCGCCCGAAACCCGGCGCGCCGCCGTCGTACTTCATGGGCGCTCAGGCGAAGTAGACGCCGATCCGGTTCCCGTCGATCTCCTCGATGCGGATGTCGATCTCGTAGACATCGCGCAGCACCTCCGGCTGCATGATCTGGGCCGGCGGCCCCTGGTGGATCAGGCGGCCCTGCCGCATCGCGACGATGCTGTCGGAGTAGCAGGAGGCGAAGTTGATGTCGTGGATGACCAGCACCACCGTCTTGCCCAGCTCGTCCGTCAGCCGGCGCAGCAGCCGCATCATCTCCACCGAGTGCTTCATGTCCAGGTTGTTCAGCGGCTCGTCCAGCAGCAGGTAGTCCGTGTCCTGCGCCAGCACCATGGCGATGAACGCGCGCTGGCGCTGGCCGCCGGAGAGCTCATCCACGAACTTGTCGGCGATGGCGGACAGGTCCAGGTACTCCAGCGCCTGGTCGATGTGGACCTTGTCGGCGGCGGTGGGCCGGCCGTTGTTGTGCGGGAAGCGGCCGAAACCGACCAGGTCCCGGACGCTCAGGCGCACGGTGAGCTGGTTCTCCTGCCGGAGGATGGCCATCTTGCGCGCCAGCTGCTTGCTGTCGGTGGCGGTGACGTCCAGCCCGTCGATGCTGACGCTGCCGTTGTCCATGGGCAGCAGGCGGCTCATCATCGACAGGAGCGTGGACTTGCCCGCGCCGTTCGGCCCGATGATGGAGGTGATGCCGCCGTCTTTGATGTAGCAGCTGACACCGTCCACCACGGGCTGGCCGCCGTAGCGCTTGGAGACGTCGGAGACGTGGATCATTTGACGGAGCCTTTCAGTAGCAGGGCGATGAAGACGATGCCGCCCACGAATTCGATGACGATGCTCAGCGCGGTGTCGAAGGCGAAGACCCGCTCCAGCACCAGCTGGCCGCCGACCAGCGCGATGACGCCCAGCAGCACCGCGATCGGCAGCACGTAGGCGTGCCGGAAGTGGCTGCACAGCTGGTAGGCCAGGCTGGCCACGAGCAGGCCGAAGAACGTGATCGGGCCGACCAGCGCGGTGGAGACCGCCACGAACACGGCGCAGATGACCAGCACCGAGGTGACGGACCGCTTGTGGTCCACGCCCAGGTTGAGCGCCATGTCCCGGCCGAGCGAGAGGACGTCCAGCTGGTGCCGCATTCGCCAGGCCAGCCCGCTCACCGCGGCCACGGCCGCCACGGAAACCAGCAGCAGGAGGCCGTCCACGTTGTTGAAGCTGGCGAAGAAGAGGTCCTGCAGGATGATGAACTCGCTGGGGTCGATCAGTCGTTGCAGCAGCGACGAGATCCCGCGGAACATCACGCCGAACACGATGCCGACCAGCAGCATCAGGTGCAGGCTCTTGCCGCCTCCGGTGAACAGCCAGCGGTAAAGCAGGAAGGAGAAGCCGACCATCAGCCCGACCTCGATCACGAACCGTGCCGGGGCGCCGAGGCTCAGCAGCGCCTGGCCGCCGATGGCGAAGGTCAGCGCGGTCTGGATCAGCATGTAGAGCGCGTCGAAGCCCATGATCGACGGAGTCAGGATCCGGTTGGACGTGACCGTCTGGAAGAGCACGGTGGAAACACCGACGGCGTACGCCACCAGCAGCATCGAGCCCACCTTGATCGCGCGGCGGGGGAGGATGTAGCCGATGTTGCCGCGCAGGTCGATCAGCATGAACGTCGCGACCAGGGCGGCGGCCAGCACGGAGAGCAGGATGATCCAGGTCTTCGGTGCCAGCGATTTCAGCGGGCGGCGGGTGTGCTGGGTGAGGGCGGCGGGAAGCTGCGTGCTAGCCACGGCGTTCACGCTTGCGCAGCAGGAGGCAGAGGAACAGGACGCTGCCGATCGCGGAGACCACCACGCCGACCGGGATCTCGTACGGGAAGCGGATGGTCCGGCCGATGATGTCGCAGGCGAGCACGAAGCCGGCGCCGAACACGGCGACCCACGGCACCGAGCGCCGCACGTTGTCGCCGAAGGCCAGCGACACCAGGTTCGGGACAATGAGGCCCAGGAACGGAATGCTGCCAATGGACACAACGACGACGGCACTGATCAGGGAGACGATCACGAGTCCCGTCATCATCACCTTGTTGTAGTCCATCCCCAGGTTCGTGGAGAACTCCTGGCCCATCCCGGCCATGGTGAAGCGGTCGGCGCACAGGTAGCCCACGACCGTCAGCACGGCCACGATCCAGAGCAGCTCGTAGCGGCCGCGGAGCACGCCGGAGAAGTCCCCGATCATCCAGCTGTTGAGGGTCTGGAGCAGGTCGAAGCGGTAGGCGAAGAAGGTGGTGACCGAGGCGATCACGCCGCCGAGCATGATGCCCACGAGCGGCACCAGCAGGGTGTTGCGCAGCGGGATCCGGCGCAGCACCAGCAGGAAGAGGCCCGTGCCCAGGGCGGCGAACACGGCGGCCACCGACATTTTGGTCAGCAGCGCGGCGCCGGGGACGGCGATGGTGACGACCAGGATGCCCAGCGACGCCGACTCCACGGTTCCCACGGTCGAGGGCTCGACGAACTTGTTCCGCGCCATCAGCTGCATGATCAGACCGGCCACGCTCAGGGCCATGCCGGCCAGGACCACGGAGATGGTGCGCGGAACGCGGCTGATCCAGAAGATGTCCCAGGCCGTCTGGTCACCGGCCATCAGGGCGGGCAGCGAGACGTCGGAGACGCCGACGAACATGCTGACGATCGCCAGCGCCGCAATCGCGGCGCCGGCACCGATCAGCTGGCCGCCGGAGCCGCGCGGGCGTGTCCGGGCGGCCCGCTCGGCTGCTGCCGGGGCCATCTGGGTGATCGTTGAGGAAGCCATAGTGCCTGCCTGCGCTGCCGGGGCTCCCAGTGGAGGGGGCCCCGGCGGCGGAAGCGTCCTACGCCGCGACGGCTTCCTGCACGGCGCCGACCATGGCGTCGACGTTGTTCAGGCCGTAGCCCACCAGGTACCAGGAGCTCGAGTCGAGGTAGGTGATGCTGTCGTTCTTGGCGGCGTCCGTGCCGTCGACCAGCTCGTTGTCCAGCACCGCGGAGGCGGCCTGGCCGGCCTCGCCGGTGGCGGCGTCTCGGTCGATGACGAACAGGTGCGCCGGGTTCTTCTCGGCGATGTACTCGAAGGAGATGGCCTCGCCGTGCGTGCCCTCGGACTTGACGTCGGCTGCCGTTTTGACGCCGAGGACGTCGTGGACCAGCCCGAAGCGGGAGCCCGCGCCGTAGGCGGTCAGCTCGCCGCCGCTGGTCATCACGATCAGGCCGGTGCCGGCGTCTGCGGCGGCTGCCTTGGTTTCCTCGATGCGGGCGTCGAGGGCCGCCAGCTTCTCGTCGGCCTCGGCTTCCTTGCCGAAGATCCCGGCCAGCGTCTCGGTGTTCTGCTTGAAGGACTCCATCGGCTTGGCCATGTCGACGCTCACGTCGATGGTCGGGGCGATCTTGCTGAGCTCGGGGTAGGCCTCGGCGGTGCGGCCGGAGATGATGATCAGGTCGGGCGCGCCCTCGCTGATGGCTTCGAAGTCCGGCTCCTTCATGGAACCGATCTTGGTCACGGAATCCTCGCCGTACTTGGCGAGGGACTCGGGGAAGACGGCCTGCGGGACGCCGTCGACCTCGACGCCCAGTGCATCGAGCGTGTCCAGCGCACCCAGGTCGAAGCTGTAGACGGTCTCCGGGTTGGCCGGAACCTCGGTGGTGCCCTGGGCGTGCTCGACAGTGATCTTGTCGCCCTCGGCGCCGCTGGCCTCCGAGGTCTGGCCGCAGGCGCTCAGGGCCAGCAGCGATGCCGCGGCGGTGACCGCCAGCAGACGGGACTTCACTGTCGAGTTCATATCAGACTCCAAATATCATGGGAGCCGGAGGCTACCGTTGCCTCCGGCAATAGGACACATAGTTGTTGGCTAATTGTGCGCGCCTTTGCACACTAGCGGTTAGGTTAGCCTTACCGCAAAACGGCGGCCCGGTCCGAGTCGTTCCGTGACGCATCAACAGTGGGGGAAGCTTTGTACGTGGAGCACGCTGGCCGGAGGGACGGACCTGCCCTGATGCTCCTGCATGGCGGTGGCGTGGCGGGATGGATGTGGCGCCGCCAGGTGCAGCAGTTCTCCGCCGGATTCCGGATTATCGTGCCGGACCTGCCGGGCCACGGCCGGAGCTCTACCGACGCCTTCACCACCATCCGGCGCACCTCGGACGAGTTGGCCGGCATCCTGGCAGCACTCCGGACGGAGCAGGATGCCCCGGTCACGGTTGTCGGGTTCTCGCTCGGCGCGCAGATCGCCGTGGACCTGGTCGGGCGGAACCCGGGACTGGTGGACAGAGCGGTGATCGTCAGCGCGCTGGCCGTCCCCCTCGCCTTGGGTGCGGCCGCAGCACGTGCGGCGGGATGGCTGATGCCGCTGGCGCGTGCCCGCTGGTTCGCGCGGCTGCAGGCGCGGGCCCTCTGCCTGGGCGACGAGCTGTTCGAGGACTACCTCCGCACTACGCGGGCCATGAGCGGCCGGACGCTGCAGGCCGTGCTCCGCGAAAACGCCCGCTTCGCCCCGCCGGAAGGCTGGCGCAATGCCGGGACGCGGGCCGCCGTCGTCGTTGGCCGGCAGGAGAAGGCGGTGATGCGCCGCTCCGCACGGCTGCTCGCGGACACACATCCGGACGCCACGCTGTGCATGGTTGAGGGCGCCGGCCACGGCCTGCCCCTGCAGGACCCGGAGCGCTTCCGCGCGATCCTGGAACGGGCGACGGCGGCCGCGTGACGCCCGTTGGCACTCGCCTTGACCGAGTGCTAACTCTCCGAATAGAGTCAGCATTAGCACTCTCACCCTATGGGTGCCAACCTTTCAAGGAGCCTTCTGCCGGCACCGCGACGACGGTGGAAAAGTCCTTGGCCAACGTACCTATTCGTAGCTTATGCAAAGGAGAGAGCCGAGTGTCGGTCTCCATCAAGCCTCTTGAGGATCGTATTGTCGTCCAGCCGCTCGAAGCCGAGCAGACCACGGCTTCCGGCCTGGTCATCCCGGACACCGCCAAGGAAAAGCCGCAGGAAGGCAAGGTTGTCGCGGTTGGACCCGGCCGCGTTGACGACAACGGCAACCGCGTCCCGGTCGACGTGACCGAAGGCGACGTCGTCATCTACTCCAAGTACGGCGGAACCGAAATCAAGCAGGGCGGCCAGGAATACCTGGTTCTGTCCGCGCGCGACGTCCTGGCGATCGTCGTCAAGTAAGTTTTCCGATGACCCCGGCCAGGCAACTGGCCGGGGTTTTCTCGATCAAGGAGATCACATGGCAAAGCAGCTGCAGTTCAACGACGCTGCCCGCAAAGCCCTGGAAGCCGGCGTTGACAAGCTGGCCGACACCGTCAAGGTGACCCTCGGCCCGCGCGGCCGCAACGTCGTACTGGACAAGAAGTGGGGCGCCCCCACCATCACCAACGACGGCGTGACCATCGCCCGCGAAGTCGAGCTCGAGGATCCGTACGAGAACCTCGGCGCGCAGCTCGCGAAGGAAGTGGCGACCAAGACCAACGACGTCGCCGGCGACGGCACCACCACCGCCACGGTCCTGGCCCAGGCACTCGTCAAGGAAGGCCTGCGCAACGTTGCCGCGGGCGCTGCCCCCGGCGCGCTGAAGAACGGCATCGAGGTCGCCGTCGAGGCGGTTGCCGCCCGCCTGCTGGAGAACGCCCGCGAGGTTGAGGGCAAGGTGGCCGAGGTCGCCACCATCTCGGCCCAGAGCCCGGAAATCGGCGAACTGCTGGCCAAGGCTTTCGAGCAGGTCGGCAAGGACGGCGTCATCACCATCGAAGAGGCCTCCGGCCTGCAGACCGAGCTGGTCCTCACCGAGGGCATGCAGTTCGACAAGGGCTACCTCTCGCCGTACTTCGTCACCGACGCCGAGCGCCAGGAAGCCGTCCTCGAGGACGCGCTCATCCTGATCAACCAAGGCAAGATCTCCTCGGTACAGGAATTCCTGCCGCTGCTGGAGAAGGCCCTGCAGGCCGGCAAGCCGCTCTTCATCATCGCCGAAGACATCGAAGGCGAAGCCCTGTCCACCCTCGTGGTGAACAAGATCCGCGGCACCCTGAACGTGGTCGCCGTGAAGGCCCCGGGCTTCGGCGACCGCCGGAAGGCCATGCTGCAGGACATCGCGACGCTCACCGGAGCGCAGGTTGTCTCCCCGGACCTGGGCCTCAAGCTGGACCAGGTCGGCCTGGAGGTGCTGGGTTCGGCCCGCCGGATCACCGTCACCAAGGACAACACCACCATCGTCGACGGAGCCGGCTCCGAGTCGGATGTGGCCGACCGCGTGGCCCAGATCCGTGCAGAGGTCGAGCGCACCGACTCTGACTGGGACCGCGAGAAGCTGCAGGAGCGGCTGGCCAAGCTCGCCGGCGGCATCGGCGTGATCAAGGTCGGCGCCGCCACCGAGGTCGAGATGAAGGAAAAGAAGCACCGCATCGAGGACGCCGTCTCCTCCACCCGCGCTGCCCTCGAGGAAGGCATCGTGGCCGGCGGCGGAACCGCCCTCGTCCACGCCTCCCAGGCCCTGGACACCGATCCGAAGGTCCTCGCCCTCGAAGGGGACGCCGCGACCGCCGTCGGACTGGTCCGCCGCGCCCTGGTCCAGCCGCTGCGCTGGATCGCCGAGAACGCCGGCTACGAAGGCTACGTCGTGGTCTCCAAGGTCGGCGAGCTCGAGGTCAACAAGGGCTTCAACGCCGCCTCCGGAGAGTACGAAGACCTGGTCGATGCCGGCGTCATCGACCCCGTCAAGGTGACCCGCTCGGCGCTGCGCAACGCAGCGTCGATCGCGGCCCTGGTGCTCACCACCGAAACCCTCGTCGCGGAAAAGCCCGCCGACGAGGACGAGCACGCCGGCCACAGCCACTAGGGCCGGGACAGGCGTTTCGGGCATTCCGGAACACAGCGGAGGGGATCCGGCTTCGGCCGGGTCCCCTCCGTCTATTTTGGCGGTCAGAGCCGACGGCGGCGAGTAACGTCGGCCACATATCCGTCCGCACGAAATAGAGGAGGGTCGTGAATGGTTCTAGGATGTACCTACACACCCAAACCATCCCGGCCGCTGCCTCCGTTCGAGATTCCCGCTGCGCCGGCGTGTCGCGAAAGGCCCGAGAGTGTCTGAAGAATTCAACCCGTTCGCCTTTGAGGGCCTGACTTACGACGACGTCCTGCTGCTCCCCGGCCCGACGGACGTGATCCCCTCCGAAGCCGACACCAGTTCCCGGCTGTCGAAGCGCATTACTGTGCAGACGCCGCTGCTGTCCGCGGCGATGGACACCGTGACGGAGTCGCGCATGGCCATCGCCATGGCGCGCCAGGGCGGGTTGGGCGTGATTCACCGCAACCTGTCCATCCAGGACCAGGCCGAGCACGTTGACCGCGTCAAGCGCAGCGAATCCGGCATGATCACCAATCCGGTGACCATCGCCCCCGAGGCCACGCTGGCCGAACTGGACGACCTGTGCCGCAACTACCGTGTCTCGGGCCTGCCCGTCGTGGACCCCAACGGGAAGCTGCTGGGCATCTGCACCAACCGCGATACCCGCTTCGTGCCGAAGGCCGACTATGACACGGTCAAGGTCGACGAGGTCATGACCCGCATGCCGCTGATCACCGGACATGTGGGCATCAGCCGCCCCGAGGTCATCGACCTCCTCGGCAAGAACCGCATTGAGAAGCTCCCCCTCGTCGATGACGACGGCATCCTCCGAGGGCTGATCACCGTCAAGGACTTCGACAAGGCCGAGCAGTACCCGCTCGCCACGAAGGACGAGGAAGGCCGCCTGCGCGTCGGCGCGGCCATCGGCTTCTTCGGCGACGGCTACGAACGCGGCATGACCATGATCGACGCCGGCGTCGACGTGCTCGTGGTGGACACCGCCAACGGCCACAGCCACGGCGTGCTGGACATGATCGCCCGGCTCAAGAAGGACCCCGCGGCCGCGCACGTGGACATCATCGGCGGCCAGGCGGCGACCCGCGAAGGCGCACAGGCCCTGATCGATGCCGGAGCGGACGCCATCAAGGTGGGCGTAGGCCCCGGCTCCATCTGCACCACCCGCGTGGTGGCAGGCGTCGGCGTTCCCCAGGTCACCGCGATCTACGAGTCCGCCAAGGCCGCCATCCCCGCCGGCGTCCCGCTCATCGCCGACGGCGGACTGCAGTACTCCGGCGACATCGGCAAGGCCCTCGTGGCCGGCGCCGACACCGTGATGCTCGGCTCGCTGCTGGCCGGTGCCGCGGAAAGCCCGGGCGACCTGGTCTTCATCAACGGCAAGCAGTTCAAGGCCTACCGCGGCATGGGCTCGCTCGGGGCCATGCAGACCCGCGGCAAGAACACCTCCTACTCGAAGGACCGCTACTTCCAGGCGGACGTGCCCGACGACGAGAAGCTCATCCCCGAAGGGATCGAAGGCCAGGTTCCGTACCGCGGCCCGCTCTCCGCCGTCGCGCACCAGCTGGTGGGCGGCCTGCGCCAGACGATGTTCTACACCGGTGCCCGCACCATCGAAGAGCTCAAGGCCAAGGGCAAGTTCGTGCGGATCACCTCCGCCGGGCTCAAGGAGTCCCACCCGCACGACATCATGATCACGGCCGAGGCGCCGAACTACCGGCGCTGACCCCAGCCTCTCTCCGCGGCGGCCCTGGCACTCTGCCAGGGCCGCCGCGGCCGTTAACGCAGGGTGCGGCTGTCCGCATCCGCCCCGGCCAGCGGGGCGCACGCGCGCCGGTGGGATAACCTAGAGCCGTGACTTACGAGATTGAAATTGGCCGTGGCAAGCGTGGGCGTCGTGCCTACTCCCTCGACGATGTGGCGATCGTCCCGTCCCGCCGGACCCGCGACCCCAAGGACGTCTCGGTCAAGTGGCAGATCGACGCCTACGAGTTCGAGATGCCCGTCCTGGCAGCCCCGATGGACTCCGTGATGTCCCCGGCTACCGCCATCGCGATGGGCCGGCTGGGCGGCCTCGGCGTGCTGAACCTGGAAGGACTGTGGACGCGGTACGAGGACCCGCAGCCGCTGCTCGAGGAAATCGCCGGCCTCAGCGAGGACAACTTCAGCCCGGCCGCGACCGAGCGGATGCAGGAAATCTACAACGCCCCGATCCAGCCCGAACTGATCACGTCGCGGCTGGCCGAGATCCGGGAAGCCGGCGTTACGGTGGCCGGTTCGCTCACGCCGCAGCGCACCCAGGAGTTCTACAAGACCGTCCTGGCCGCCGGCGTCGACATCTTCGTCATCCGCGGCACCACCGTTTCTGCCGAACATGTCTCGCGCGAACATGAACCCCTGAACCTGAAGCAGTTCATCTACGAGTTGGACGTCCCGGTCATCGTCGGCGGCGCCGCCGGCTACACCCCGGCGCTGCACCTGATGCGCACCGGCGCGGCCGGCGTGCTGGTCGGTTTCGGCGGCGGGGCAACAACGACGACGAGGCGCGCCTTGGGGATCCACTCGCCGCTCGCGTCGGCCATTTCGGATGTCGCTGCGGCGCGCCGGGACTACATGGACGAGTCCGGCGGACGGTACGTGCACGTGATTGCCGACGGCGGACTGGGCAGCAGCGGGGACATCATCAAGGCCGTCGCGATGGGCGCGGACGCCGTCATGCTCGGCGCCACGCTGGCCCGGGCGGAAGAGGCGCCGGGCCATGGCTGGCACTGGGGCCAGGAAGCCCACCACCACGAACTTCCGCGCGGCGACCGCGTGCGGATCGGCACTGTCGGTCCGCTGGAGGAAGTGCTTTACGGGCCCTCGCACCACACCAACGGAACGTCCAACATTATTGGTGCGCTGCGCCGTTCGATGGCCACCACGGGCTACTCTGACCTGAAGGAATTCCAGCGGTGCGAGGTTGTCCTGGCGCCGTACCAGATCAACGACTGACCTTCGGAGGACCTACTCGTGAGCACGCCCGCCGCCCTCAGCCCGGAGAGCCGCGGCGAGGCCCTGTCCGCGCTCCGGGCCACCGGAACCAGCGGTCGCGAACTCGATGTCCTGATCGTCGGTGGCGGCGTGGTCGGCGCCGGCGCCGCGCTGGATGCCGTCACGCGCGGCCTCGACGTCGGCATCGTCGAGGCGCGGGACTGGGCCTCGGGCACGTCTTCGCGCTCCTCCAAGCTGATCCATGGCGGACTGCGCTATCTGGAGATGCTGGATTTCGGGCTGGTCCGCGAGGCTCTGCAGGAGCGCGGCCTGCTGCTGCAGCGGATCGCGCCGCACCTGGTCAGGCCCGTCCCCTTCCTGTACCCGCTGACCAAACGCTTCGTCGAGCGCCCCTACGTCGCCGCCGGCGTCGCCCTTTACGACGCCCTCTCGATTGCCACCGGACAGGGCAGGGGAGTGCCCTTCCACAAGCACCTCTCCCGGCACGGGACCCTGCGGGCGGCCCCCAGCCTGAAGAAGGAGTCGCTGGTCGGCTCGATCCGCTACTACGACGCCCAGGTGGACGATGCCCGGCTGGTCGTGAACTTGGTCCGGACCGCGGCCGACTACGGCGCCCATGCGGCCAACCGGCTGAAGGTCATCAACTTCCTGCGCGAAGGCGAACGCGTCGTCGGCGCCCGCGTGCAGGACCAGGACGACGGCTCGGAGTTCGATATCCGCGCCCGGCAGATCGTCAACGCGACCGGGGTATGGACGGACGAGACGCAGGCCATGGTCACCGACCGCGGACAGCTGAAGGTCCGGGCCTCCAAGGGCATCCACCTGGTCGTCCCGCGCGACCGGTTCCAGTCCACGGTCGGCCTGATCCTGCGCACCGAGAAGTCCGTGCTCTTCGTCATCCCGTGGGGCCGGCACTGGATTATCGGCACCACGGACACCGAGTGGAGCCTGGACAAGGCCCATCCGGCGGCGACGGCGAAGGATATCGACTACCTGCTGGACCATGTAAACCAGGTGCTGACCACCCCGCTGACCCGCGAGGACGTCGAGGGGGTCTATGCCGGCCTGCGTCCGCTGCTGGCGGGGGAGAGCGATACGACGGCGAAGCTCTCGCGCGAGCACGTCGTGGCGCACCCGGTACCCGGCCTGGTGGTCGTCGCCGGCGGCAAGTACACCACCTACCGCGTGATGGCCAGGGATGCGGTGGACGAGGCGGTCCGGGCACTGGACGAACGCGTCCCGCCCAGCTGCACCGAGAGCGTGCCGCTGCTGGGCGCCCCGGGTTTCAAAGCTAAATGGAACAAGCGCAGCCGCCTTGCCTCACGGGCCGGCGTGCACGTGGCCCGGGTGGAGCACCTGCTCAACCGCTACGGCTCGCTCGCAGAAGAAGTCCTGGCGCTCATTGCCGCGGACCCGCAGCTGGCCGAGTCGCTGCCTGGAGCGGACGACTACCTCCGGGCCGAGGTTGTCTACGCTGTCACCCACGAGGGTGCGCGCCACGTCGACGACGTCCTGACCCGCCGCACCCGGATTTCGATCGAGGCCTGGGACCGCGGCGTGTCCGCGGCTCCCGTGGTGGCCGGGCTGATGGCGCCGCTGCTGGGCTGGCCGGACGAGCAACGGGACCGCGAGACGAAGTACTACCTGGCGCGCGTCGACGCCGAGCGGCTGAGCCAGGAGCAGCCCGATGACGCCGCCGCGGACACGGCCCGGATGGCCGTGGAGGACATCGTCCCGCTCGCCTGAGCCCAGGGGCGCGGATTCGGTTTTCTACAACGGGACGAAGTAGGGTTAATGGGTGTTGAAAACTGCCCTCAAGCCCCGCTGGATAGCGGCGCTGGTGCTGGCGCTGGCCGTCGCAACGGTCTTCGTGCTGCTGAGCCAGTGGCAGTTTTCCGCCTCCAAGAGCGAAGCCCCGCCGCCGACGTCGCAGACCGAAACGGTCCGGCCGCTGACTGAGGCCTTCAAGCCGGGCGCTCCCATGCTGGCCACCGAAGCGGACCAGATGGTGACCTTCGACGGCCGGTTCGAGCCGGAGCATCAGGTCCTTGTGCACGACCGCCTCTACGAGGGCGACAAGGGCTACTGGGTGGTGACCGGCTTTACGGTCGCGGACGCACCCAAGCTGGACGGCGAAGCGGTGATGATCCCCGTGGTCCGCGGCTGGGTCGCCGATCCGGCCGACGCGACCGCCGCGCCGGAAGGCGACGCGACCGTCGTCGGACGGCTGCTGCCCAGCGAAGCCCCCGAGGCCGAACACCCGGTCCCGGGCCAGGTGCCCACGTTGTCCGTGGCCCAGCTGATCAACCTGTGGGACGTGCCGTCCTACTCCGCGTTCGCGACCGCCACCGACCTGACCGTTGGCGGCGAGGACCTCGGCGACGGGACCGCGGGCACGCAGATGCGCGCCGTCGTCGTCGGCGCCCAGCCGCAGGAGACCCCGGTCAACTGGATGAACGTGTTCTACGCCGTCGAATGGGTCGTCTTCGCGGGCTTCGCCATCTTCCTTTGGTGGCGTCTGGTGGCCGATGACTACCGGCGCACGCTCGAGGACCAGGAATTCGCCGCCGCCGAGGCCCGGTACCAGGCCGGCCAGGACGTCGGCGGTACGCAGGACGGTGCACCGAACGGTGCGCCAAGGAACGAGGTATCCCCGTGACAGACAATCCCAACCCGCAGCCCCAGCAGACCGGCCAGCGCCCCGAACGGCCGGTCAAGCGCCGCTACGGCGGCACGCACGCGCAGATCCGCTCGGCCCTGACCTTCTACAAGGCGACCTCGTGGATCACCGGAGTGATGCTCCTGCTGCTCTGCGTCGAGATGGTGCTGCGCTACGGCTTCAACCTCTTCCTGTTCGCCGGCGGCACCAACACGGTGACGGGGGAGCCGTTCGGCTTCGGCTTCGCCCAGGCCGAGCCCGCCGCGGTGGACGGCGGGGTTAACCTCTCGATCGCCGTGCTGATCGCGCATGGCTGGCTGTACGTGCTCTACCTGATCGCCGACTTCCGGCTGTGGTCGCTGATGCGCTGGCCGTTCACGCGGTTCATCCTGATTGCGCTCGGCGGCGTGATTCCGCTGCTGTCGGTCATTCTGGAGAAGAAGGTCCACCGCGAGGTCGAAGAGGACCTGGCCGCCCATCCGGAGGCTGCCAAGCGCTACTGAGCCGGCGCGTAGGGCAAGGATGCTAACGACGGCGGTCGTCGCCCGCCGTCGTTAGCGTTTCCGCTGGCGGGCAGCCGATGTGCGCCCAGCTGCACGCGGCGACTATCCTAGGTGGGTGACTAATCCTCCCCCCGCCGCCACGGACCATCGGCCGGTACTCGTTGTTGACTATGGGGCCCAGTACGCGCAGCTGATCGCACGCCGCGTACGTGAGGCCAACGTGTATTCGGAAGTCGTCCCGCACACCTACACCACCGAGCAGCTGCTGGCTAAGAACCCGGCTGCCATCATCCTCTCCGGCGGGCCGTCCAGCGTCTACGCCGAAGGCGCCCCCGCGGTAGAGCCGCAGCTGTTCCAGGCCGGCGTTCCGGTCTTCGGGATCTGCTACGGGTTCCAGGCCATGGCGAACGCGCTGGGCGGCACGGTCGCGAAGACCGGGCTGCGCGAGTACGGCTCCACAAACGCCACGACGGTTGGCGCGGCCCGCTCCATCCTCGCCGGAATGCCGGAAACCCAGATCACCTGGATGAGCCACGGCGACTCGGTGCACGAGGCCCCGGAAGGCTTTGAAGTCCTGGCCAGTACGGCAGGCGCTCCGGTGGCTGCTTTCGCTAACGAAGAGAAGGCCCTCTACGGTGTCCAGTGGCATCCCGAGGTGAAGCATTCCGATCTCGGCCAGCAGGTCCTCGAGAACTTCCTGTTCAAGGGCGCCGGCATCACGCCGGATTGGACCACCGGGAACATCGTCGAGGAGCAGGTGGAACGCATCCGCGCCCAGGTCGGCAGCTCCCGCGTGATCTGCGGCCTGTCCGGCGGCGTTGATTCCGCCGTTGCGGCGGCGCTGGTCCAGCGTGCGGTCGGCGAACAGCTGACCTGTGTGTTCGTGGACCACGGGCTGCTCCGCGAGGGCGAGGCCGAGCAGGTGGAACGGGACTTCGTGGCAGCCACCGGCGTCAAGCTGTACGTGGCCAACGAGCAGGAGCGCTTCCTGAAGGCGCTGGCCGGCGTCAGCGATCCGGAGACCAAGCGCAAGATCATCGGCCGAGAATTCATCCGTGCCTTCGAAGAGGCTGAGCGTGCCATCATCTCTGAGGCTGCGGCCGAGGGCGAGAGCATCGAATTCCTGGTCCAGGGGACGCTGTACCCGGACGTCGTGGAATCCGGCGGCGGCGAAGGCGCGGCCAACATCAAGAGCCACCACAACGTCGGCGGCCTGCCCGAGGACCTGCGCTTCGAACTGGTGGAGCCGCTGCGCAACCTGTTCAAGGACGAGGTCCGCGCCGTCGGGGCCCAGCTGGGCCTGCCGGCCGAGATGGTCGGTCGCCAGCCGTTCCCTGGTCCCGGACTCGGCATCCGCATCGTCGGTGAGGTGAACGCCGAACGCCTCGAACTGCTGCGCAAGGCGGACGCTATCGCCCGTGCCGAACTGACGGCCGCCGGACTGGACAACGAGGTCTGGCAGATGCCGGTCGTGCTGCTGGCTGACGTCCGCAGCGTCGGCGTGCAGGGGGACGGCCGCACTTACGGCCACCCGATCGTGCTCCGGCCGGTCTCCAGCGAGGACGCGATGACAGCGGACTGGTCCCGCCTGCCATACGACCTGCTGGCCCGCATCTCCAACCGCATCACCAACGAAGTCGAGGGCGTCAACCGGGTCGTGCTGGATGTCACCAGCAAGCCGCCGGGAACCATCGAGTGGGAGTAGGCCTCCCGAGCGGGTGGCCGCAGCACGAACAGCGCTGGGTGCGTGAACCACGGGTAATTTGTCCCGGCCAGTGTTGCGGTCACTCGTTTCCGTCCCTGAATCGGATAGCTTGAGTGGCATGCCGATTTGGTCCAGGCTTGTGTCCCAAAGTGAAGAGAAGAAGGTAGCCGTGTCCCGCAACCGCGCTGTCGAAGCGGACGAGGATATCCTGACCCACTGGCTGCAGCAGTTGGGGCAGCACGCAGGAACGGACACTCTGCTGTACTACGCGCCGACCCCGGCCAACAGCATCGATCTGACCCATGCGCACCCGTCCGGCCTGGCGCAGTTGCTGACCGGCCGCCGCACCCGGATCTCCACGCTGCTGCGCGACCCGGCGCATTACGGCGCCGCCATGAAGACGGCACGCGCGCTCCGCGCCAAGATCTTCGAGCTCGGCAATGACCGCGGGATCGACGTGGGTTATCTGGCCGCAGGCACGGCCTCCTGGCGGGTCCCGGACGTTGGACGGTCCGAAGCGTTGTACGCCCCGGTGATGCTGATCCCCATCGCGCTGACGGTGCGGCCGAGCCAGGACGACTACGAACTGCAGCTGATGGACAAGGCCAAGCTCAACCCGGCGATGGCCCGGCACCTGCGGCACGAGCAGGGCATCGATATCGATCCCGAGTCCGTGGCCCGGCTCGCGTACAGCACGGCCCGCTTCGATCCGCACCCGGTGCTGGACCGGCTGCGTGCCCTGACCGAGGACGTCCGGAGCATGACGATCGAGCACCACCTGCTCGTCTCGACGTTTGCCGACGTTGCCCACACCGCCGCCCATGCCACGATCGAGCCGGACCATCCCGTGCTGAACGCCCTCATGGCCGCCGAGATGGACCCCGAAACCGAGGTGCACATCCCGGTGCCTGACACCGGCCTGCCGCCGCTGGATGAGCGGGCACCGCAGGACGAGTTCCTCGTGCTGGACGCCGACTCGGCCCAGCAGGATGTCCTGGACCTGGTACAGGAAGGCCACTCGCTGGTGGTCTCCGCCCCACCGGGCACCGGCCAGACCCAGACGGCCCTCAACGCGGCGGCGCTGCTTGCCTACGAGGGCAAATCCGTGCTGGTGGTCGCCGAGCGCAGGGCCACACTGAACCAGTTTGCCAAGCAGCTGGACGAGCTCAAGCTCGGCTCCATGGTGCTTCAGCTGAATCCGAACCTCACGGGACAGCAGCTCAAGGACCAGCTGGTCCGCGCCATCATCCGGAACGAAAAGGCCGCCGCTCCGCAGCTGGAGAAGCTGCACAGCACCCTGGCCGGTCACCGGCACCAGCTGCAGGACCACGTCAAGTCGCTGCACAACGTCCGCAAGCGCTGGAACTGTTCGCCCTACCAGGCCATGCAGTCGCTCGCCAAGCTGACCTCCCTCGATCCGGCTCCCGCCACCACGGTGCGGCTGAAGCGCTCCGTGCTGGACAGCATCACGGACCGCGCCGAGCTGACGGGGCGGCTGCACCGCGCAGCCGAACTGGGCAGCTTCAGCAAGGCGTCCACGACGAGCCCGTGGTTCGGTGCGAAGCTGCACAACAGGAAAGAAACCGAGGACGCCCACGAGCTGGCGGCCAGCCTCGCCCGCGACCTGCCGGAGCTTCGCAGCCAGATGGAGCGCGCGGCCGAGCATTCCAAGATCGCCCTCGGCGTGACCTTCCGCGAATGGGGCGAGCAGCTGCTGCTGCTGGTCTCCGTCCGCAGCAGCCTGGACAAGTTCACTCCGGATATTTTCGACCGGCCGGTCACGGACCTGATCTCGGCGACGGCATCCTCCGGCTGGAGGCGGGAACGCGGCATCGAGATGAGCTCGATGACCCGCTCCAGGCTTCGCCGGGTGGCCAAGGAATACGTGCGGCCGGGCGTCCATATCGCCGATCTCCACGAATCCCTGATCGAGGTCCAGGAACAGCGGACGCAGTGGACCGACTACGCGACCACGCAGCGCCATCCGTCCGTGCCCTCGGGACTGGCCGAACTGAACGGCTTCTACCTCGACGTGCGCCAGCGGCTCGGCAAGCTCGGCTCCGTCCTGGCCGAGCCGGCGGAGGGCGCCAGGCTGATGGACCTGGAACTGGGCGAACTCGCCAGCCACCTCGAGTCGCTGGCGGCGGACCGCGAGACGCTGGTGCATCTGCCTGAACGGACGCTGCTGCTTGAGCAGATGCGTGAGCAGGGGCTCGGCGAGCTGCTCGATGACCTGGCCGAACGCGAGGTTGGTGCGGCCGGCGTGGGATCGGAGCTGGATCTGGCCTGGTGGCAGTCCGCCCTGGAAGCCATGATCAGCGGCGACGACTACCTGGCCATGTCGGACGGCGACAACCTGCGAAAGCTCGAAGCGGTTTACCGCCTGGCCGACAATGCCCACATCGCCTCGGGTCCCGCAAGGCTGCGCTGGGAACTTGCACAGAACTGGCGCGACGCCATCAAGAGCAAGCCCAAGACGGCCGAACGGCTGCGCGAGCTGCTCAAGTCGGGGGAACCCACCCTCGCGGCCCTGAACGACCAGTCCGGCTCCCTGCTGACGGCCTTGATGCCGGTGTGGGCGGCCTCGCCCCTCGTGCTGCCCGCAGTATTGCCCGCCGGCCAGCGGTTCGACGCCGTGATCATCCTCGATGCCGAGGCGACCAGCCTGCAGTCGGCCGTTGGGGCCATCTGCCGGGCGCCGCAGATCATTGCCTTCGGCGACGGGCAGCTCGGTACCGCGGAACGGTTCGAAGTCAACGTGGACCGCCGCCAGGGGGCGGGCACCACGGAACAGCCGGAGCCGTTGATCAGCGCGTTCCATGCGCTGGAACGGGTCCTGCCGGTGCTTCCGCTGACCACGGCCTACCGCGCGGTGGACCTGGCCCTCGCCGAGTCCCTGAGCGACAGCTTCTACGGCGGTTCCCTGACCAGGCTGCCGTCGGCCGCCGAGATGACCGGCGGCGGAGGACTGACGGTCGAGTACCTGCCGGACGGTACGGGCCTGCCCGGGGCCGGCCATGAGGGGGTCGAAAGCGTCCCGGCCGAAATCAACCGCGTCGTCGACATGGTCTTCGAACATGCCCGGCTGCGGCCGGCGAGGTCTCTCGCCGTCGTCACCGTTACGTTGCGCCACGCCGCGCGGATCGGTGAAGCGATCCGGCTCCAGCTGCCTAACCATCCGGACGCGGCGGAGTTCTTCCAGAGGGCGGAGGAATCTTTCCGGGTGGTCCCGGTGGAACGTGCCTCCGGCCTGGTCCGCGACGACATCATTTTCTCCCTTGGCTACGGCAGGACGCCACATGGCCGTGCGGTGCACAACTTCGGGCCGCTGTCCGAGCCCGACGGCCGGAACCGGTTCGCGACGGCGATGACGCGCGCGCGGCACAACCTGCGTGTGCTCACCTGCTTCCGCCCCGAGGACCTCGATGCAGACCGCCTCAGCCACGGCGCGGCCGACTTCCTCGAGCTGATCAGCCGGGCATTGTTGCCCGGCTACGGCCAGAAACAGCGGTTCCCGGCCGGGATCGAAGATCCGCTGGTGGCAGACCTGGTGGAGCGCATTCGGAGCCATGGCGCCCGGGTGAAGGACCACTACCACGGTGTGCTGGACATCGTCGCGGCCGCCGATCCGGACCACGTCGCCAACGACCGGGATCCCGGGCTGCCCGTAGCGCTCGAGTCGGACGGCACTGAGCGATACTTGAATATGACCGTGCGCGAGCGCAGCCGCCTCCGTCCGCAGTTGCTCGAACGGTTGGGCTGGCGCCCCCTGACGCTGTGGACGATCGAGGTCTTCACGGATCCGAACCAGTGCGCCCGGCTGATCGGAGGATACTTGGGACTGAGGGAACCGGACGAGGCCAAGGCCGGACGCCACACTGCATCGGCGGCCTCGCACGATGACGAAGCGCCGCAGCGTCCGTTTGGCGCCGCCGGTAGGGACGAAGAAGCGAATTCGCACGGGACGGCGAAGGATGCTGCCGCGGCCCCCGGGAACGGGGCCGAGCCGGCACCCGAGGCTACATCCTCGGGCGCTGACGGTGCTGAAGGTGCTGAGGGTGCTGAGGGTGCGGACGGTGCGGACGGTGCTGACGGTGCTGCCGAGGGCGGCGACGACGCGGTCGAGGGAAGCAGCGACGAAGCGTCCGAGGAGCGGGAGATGCTGACCCGGAAGGCGCTGCGGGAACGCGCCATTCCGGCGAAGGCCGCCGAGGATGACCCCCGTTCATGGGGCGAGCGGGAGCCGGACCGGGACGCTTGGCTGAAGGAGCAGCGACCGCCGCACTGGGACTGAGCTCCGGCAGGCATTAGCCGACCAGGACCAGGAAGACCTTGCCGCGGCTGCTCGCGCTGGCCAGCGCGGCGGCTTCCGAGGGCGAGGCTGCGACCACGACGAGGCCGTCGCTTTCCTGCGGGCCGAGCAGGCCTTCGTCCGTCCCGGCCGTGTCCGCTTTCCACAGCACCGGGACGGCGTCAGCCAGGACCAGTGTTTCCTCCGGGTCCTCGTAACCGTTGCCCGTGCTGAGGACGATATCCACCAGCTGGCCGGGAGCCACCAGCTGGACGGTCGACTTGTCGGCCGGGCGCACCGGAACCGCCGCCGTGCCCGGCGGCGCCCCCGCCAGTAACCCCGGGCCGACAACCGACGTGTCCAGTACGGGGGAGCCCTCGCGCAGCGCCGTGGCAAGGCGCTGCCCGGCCAGCTGCATGGCGGAGGGGGAGGCTCCGGGGGGCACGGCGGCCGACGGCATCCTGGCGGCACGCAGATCGGACTCGGCCAAGACGGATCCTGCGGGAAGATCGGTGACCGCAATGACCACCGGCACGGTTGCTGCCGGCTCGGGCGTCAGGGCCTGCACGGCCAAGCCCGCGGCGGCACAGAAACAGGCCGCCGCGAGGAGGCGGTAGTGACGGCGGACGATGCGCCGCAAGAGACGGGCGATTCCTGCCGGAGAAGTACGCTGCATGGCGCCAGATTATTCGGGCGTTCTGCCTGCCAACAGGACAGCCGTCCCGCCTGTGGGCAAGCGGAACGGCTGTGGGGGGCTGTGGAGGAACAGCTGAACGGGAAGCTTCGCCGGGGTCAGCTGGCGGCGGCCGCCGGTGTTGCAGAGGCCGGCGCCTTGGCAGCCGTCGACGAGGAAGACGAAGCGTCCGAGCCGGAGCCGCTTTCATTCTTGGTCGAGGCGGCCGGCACCGTGCTGGTGCTCTTGGCGTCGCGCGAGTCCGTCCGGTAGAAGCCGGAGCCCTTGAAGACCACGCCCACGCTGTTGAACTTCTTGCGCAGTGTTCCCGAGCATTCCGGGCAGACGGTCAGTGAGTCATCGCTGAAGGACTGCTGGATATCGAATGCATGGCCGCAGTCTTTGCACGCATAGGCATAGGTAGGCACGGTGAATCCTCCTGAAAAAAATCTCGGTCCGGGACGCTCCGGGCGGCCAGCGCTGGCACTCGGAGATTCCGAGTGCCAATTCTACACCGTCTGCGGACCGAACCACCGCCACTTGTCCGTGGAAACCGCGCCTTCGAGAGGAGCATCCAGATTCGTCACTTCGAAGGTTCCGGCGGGCACGACTTCGTGGGGATAGAACACCCCGGCTTTCCGCGGCCTGGACGGCAGGGTCTCGAGGGCCGCAAGGAACCGGTCGTAGTACCCGCCGCCCTGGCCCATCCGGTTGCCGTCGCTATCCACGGCCAGACCGGGGATCAGGAGCAGGTCGACGTCGGCCATGACACTATTGGCCAGACGTTCTCCCACCGGTTCGTACACCCAGGCCCGCGGGCTGCGGACCAGTTCCACGCCGTCGTACCACCGCGTCCAGCTGAGCTGGTAACCCGGTTCGCAGACCGGCACGAGGACCCTGTACCCCGCCTTTTCCAGCGCCGGGAGGACCAGATCGGTGGAGGGCTCGGGGCCGGTGGAGAGGTAGGCGGCGACGGTCCGGCCCGGGGCGATCCCCAATGGCGCAAGGCCCTCCATGATGACGTCGCACAGGGCCCGGGCGGCTTCCCGCCGCTCCTGGTCGGTCATGCCGCGGCGCAGTTCGCGGAAATGCCGGCGGGCGGTTTCCTTGTCCATCGTGGTCATGGGTCGATCCTGCCACAGCCTGGAGAACGCGCGCCTGACGGGCCCCGGAATCGTCATAGTGGTGCTCTTTGTCAGGGCCCTTGGGTACGCTTAGGCTCATGAAGTCTCACCGCACTGTCCGTAAAGCCGTCATTCCAGCCGCCGGTCTCGGGACCCGCTTCCTGCCTGCCACCAAGGCCATGCCCAAGGAAATGCTGCCGGTGGTGGACAAGCCCGCCATCCAGTATGTGGTCGAAGAAGCCGTCCGGGCCGGGATCAACGATGTCCTGATGATCACCGGCCGCAACAAGCGCCCCCTGGAAGACCACTTTGACCGCGTGCCCTTCATTGAGCAGACGCTC
This sequence comes from Arthrobacter sp. Marseille-P9274, assembly GCF_946892675.1. Classification (NCBI taxonomy): domain Bacteria; kingdom Bacillati; phylum Actinomycetota; class Actinomycetes; order Micrococcales; family Micrococcaceae; genus Arthrobacter; species Arthrobacter sp. Marseille-P9274. Next base: position 2,254,788 of record NZ_CAMPOV010000001.1, on the reverse strand, counting down.
GAAGCGAAGGGCGACCTGGACAAGCTCGCGGCCGTCCGGGAAGCCTCGGAGCTGGCTGACATCCATTACGTGCGCCAGGGCGACCCGAAGGGGCTGGGGCACGCCGTGCTGCGTTCACGGCAGCACGTCGGCGACGAGCCCTTCGCCGTGCTGCTCGGCGACGACCTGATTGACGAAAACGAAGCGTTGCTCAGCCGGATGATCGAGGTGCAGGAAAAGACCGGCGGTTCGGTAGTCGCGCTGCTGGAAGTCGAGCCGTCCGAAATCAGCGCCTACGGCTGCGCGGACGTGACCGCGGTCGACGGCGAAGACTTTGTCCGGATCAACAAGATGGTGGAGAAGCCCTCGGCGGAGGAAGCGCCCTCCAACCTGGCGGTGATCGGCCGCTACGTGCTGCACCCGGCGGTCTATGATGTCCTCGAAGAGACCGGCCCCGGCCGCGGCGGCGAAATCCAGCTGACCGACGCGCTGCAGACGCTGGCGGCATCCGAAGGAGAAGGCGGGGGGGTCTACGGTGTCGTTTTCCGCGGCCGCCGGTATGACACGGGCGACAAGCTCAGCTACCTGAAGGCCGTCGTCACCATTGCCTCGGACCGCGCGGACATCGGCGAGGACCTGCGCTCCTGGCTGAAGCAGTTCGTCGAGGGGTCGCAGCCCTAGGGCCGCAGGGTGCCGCAGTGGTGAGTTCTGCCATCTGGCCCGCGACGGTCGAATGCGGGGACCTGCTGCTGCGGCCCATTTACCACCGGGACAAGCGGGAGTGGCTGCAGCTGCGCCAGCGCAATGCCGCCTGGCTGGCTCCATGGGAGGCGTCCAATCCGCAGCCGGGCGGTCAGCTACCCGGTTTCGGGGAAATGGTGCGTTCGCTGAACCGGCAGGCAAAACTTGCGACGGCGCTGCCCTGGGTGATTGCCGAGCGCCGGGGGATCGCCCGCGAGCCGGTGATCGTCGGGCAGTTGACGGTTTCCAGCATCGTGTGGGGATCGGCGATGATGGCCACGCTCGGGTACTGGGTGGACCAGGGTTCGGCGGGCCGCGGAATCGCGCCGACGGCGGTGGCAATGGCAACGGACCACTGCTTCCGCGTGCTGGGGCTGCACCGGATGGAGATCAACATCCGGCCGGAGAACGCGGCCAGCCTGCGGGTGGTGGAAAAGCTCGGTTTCCGCGACGAGGGGCTGCGGCCAAGGTACCTTCACATCAACGGCGCCTGGGCGGACCACCGCAGCTTCGCGCTGACCACGGAAGAGGTCCCGGAAGGGCTCCTGACCCGCTGGCTCCGCGATGGCGGCCAGCAGCGCTGACCTGCTGATTTGCCCGCTTTCGACCCGTTTGGCCGACACACCGGAGGCAATGCCGCGCGGGGCATGTTTTGGCTCCTACGGTGTGAGAATGGACATTCAGAGCTCAGTCATTTTTGTGGCGATCGTGGGGCTCTGGCTTGTCTGGGTAGGGCCGTACCTGCTTCGTTTCCAATGCGCCGGCAGCCTCGCCGAAGCCGGCGGCCCGTCAATGACTTTTGAACCAGTGCCCGCAATCGCCACGGGAAGTGGCCCACAGGGGATCATCATGGAAAACACCGCCCATACCGGAAACACGCAACCTGCGCCGCTGCGCGGCAGCCACGCGCCTGCGGCTGCCGTCCGTCCGGCCGGTCCGGCGCCGTTGAAGATCCGCTATGGTCGTACCGCCCTGGCCCTGCTGGGAGCTGCGGCGCTCGTGACCCTGGTCGTCGGCGGCGGCCTGGCACTGTTCGGGGCCGTCTCCGGAAGCGTGCCGGGCTTTGCGCTGCTGACGGTGGCCGCCGTCGTCGTCGTCCTGCGTACGCTGGCCCGCAGGGACCGCCGCCGCAAAGCGGAAGCACGTGTGTCCCGCGCCTTCGAAGAAGCGATGGGCCCCGTGGTTCCGGACGAGGTGCCCGCCGCTCCACGCCGGGAGACTGTATTGTTCGATGCCGCGGAAGGGGCCGAGGAACCCGCAGCACCGGCGCCGCTGACGGCGGAGGAACTGCGCGCCGAAGCCCGGAAGGTCGCCGTGGAGGCGGAAGCCGCCCGACGCCCCGAACCGGAAGCAGGTACGCCGTGGCAGCCTGTGGAGGTTCCGAAGCCCACTTACACCCAGTCCGCCAAGGTGGCACGGCCGGCGCCGGAGCCGCTCCCGGTGCCGGAAGAGAAAAAGCCGACGGTGAAGACGCCGATCAAGCAGGCGGCCGTCGCGCCGAAGGTGGAACTGCCGGCTGCTGCGCCCCGCGAGGAGCGCGCCAACCGGCTCAACCTGGACGATGTCCTGCAGCGCCGGCGCGCCTGATTTCCATTTGCTTGCAGGGGCTTCCGTCCCTTCCGGGGGATGGTAAGACGGAACCTATGGACATCACGGGCTTGGGGGCCGTCGCTGACGAGACGGCCGGCATCGAACTCCTGGAGAGCCCCGCAATGGGGGAGCCCCTCGAGCTGGCCGTCAACACCCTCGGCGGCTCTGTCCGTTCCTGGCACCTGGCCAAACTCCAGCACCGGCCGGGAGCAGGAGCGACCGGCATCTACAGTGTGGACGTGGCGTTTGCCGACCGGCCGGACCGGACCGAGTACGTCTGCATCACCAGCTCGAACGTGCCCGACTGCGGGCTGTCCATGGTGCGCCTGCAGAACGGCGGCATCAACCTCACCGCGTGGCTGTATCCCGCGGACCCGGTGCTGGCCGGGCTTCCCGCCGCGTGCGATCCCTCCGCCGTGGCCGCGGCGGCCTTCGGCGGTGGCACCGCGGACCTGCAGATGATCAACTACCGGCCGCTGCGCCGTGCGGTCCTGACGGCGGTGCAGGGACAGAGCCGCGTGTTCATCAAGGTGGTTCGGCCGGACCGTGCGCAGGCCCTGTTGCGCCGCCACCGGATGCTCATCGATGCGGGCATTCCCGCTCCGGAGGCGCTGCCGGGACCGGGCGAAGGAGTCGCCATCCTGCGCGAGGCGGCGGGTACCCCGCTGGCCCAGGCCCTGATGGACGACGGCGCACTGGAGCTCGATCCGCAAACACTGATCTCGCTGCTGCACAGGCTGCCGGAAGACGTGCTCGGCCTGTCCCGCCGGCCGGCGTGGGCCGAGCGGGCCGCCGACTACGCGAAGGCGGCGGCGGCGGTGCTGCCGGGGGAGCAGGACCGCATCTTCCGGCTGGCCGAACGCGTCCGGGACCTGCTGTCCACGACCGACGCCGGACCTGTGGTTCCGACGCACGGCGACTTCTACGAAGCCAACATCCTGGTCGATCGTGGCCGGATTACGGGGCTCCTCGACGTGGACTCGCTCGGCCCGGGACATCTGGTGGACGATCTCGCCTGCTTCATCGGGCACCTGGCCGTCCTGCCGGCCGTGCACAGCGCCTACGTGCATGTGCCCGAGGCGATGGAGAGGTTCCTGCGGGCGTTCGACACCGAGGTGGACCCGGCGGGCCTGCGTGCTCGGGCAGCAGGGGTCGCGCTGTCACTGGTCGCCGGCGCCAAGACGGCCGGCTCCAGCTGGGAACCGGACGCGCTGCAACGGCTGCAGGCCGCGGAGGAGTTGGCCGCGCAGGCCGATCAGTTGTCCGCCGCCAGGCGGTAACCCACGCCCCGGACGGTGGCGAAACGCTCGGCGCCGAGCTTGTTGCGAAGGTACCGGACGTAGACGTCGACGACGTTCGAACCCGGGTCGAAGTCGTAGCCCCAGACCCTGGAGAGCAGCTGCTCACGGCTCAGGACCTGGCCGGGGTTGCGCAGGAAGGCCTCGGCCAACGCGAACTCGCGGGCCGACAGGTCGACTTCCTTGCCGCCGACGGTCGCCCGGCGCATACGCAGGTCCAGCTGGAGGTCGCCGCTGGACAGGAGGCCCAGGTCCACCGACGGCGGATCGGTCCGCAGCCGAAGGCGCACGCGGGCCAGTAGTTCCTCGAAGCGGAACGGCTTGGCCATATAGTCGTCGGCGCCGTTTTCCAAGCCTGCCACCGTATCGTCCACGGAGCTGCGGGCCGTCAGGATGATAACGGGGGTGTCGTTGCGGGCCTCCCGGATGCGCCGCAGCACCGTGAACCCGTCCTGGTCCGGCAGGCCGAGGTCCAGCACTATCAGCTCGAAGTCTCCCGTCATCGCCAGGTGGTAGCCCTCGCGGCCGGTGGCAGCCACGCTGGGCACATAGCCGGCCGACTTCAATCCCTTGGCGACGAAGGAGCTGATCCGCTCCTCATCCTCGATCACCAGAATCTGGCTCACGCTGCGTCCTCCTGCTCCGGTTGCTGCTCTGCGATGACGATGGTGAAGGTGGAGCCGCGGCCCGGCGCCGAGGCGAGCTCCACCCGGCCGCCGTGCGCCGCGGCGATGGCGCTGACGATCGGCAGTCCGAGGCCCGATCCCTCGGCGCGGGTGCTGTTGGCGCCGCGGGCGAACCGCTCGAAAATCCGCTTCTGGTCCTCGGGCGCGATGCCTGCGCCCTCGTCCCGGACCCACAAACGCAGTTCGCCCTGCGCGCTGCGCGACCCCAAGGCGATCGGCGAACCGGGGGCGGAGAACTTCACGGCGTTGACCGCCAGCTGCAGCCAGGCCTGGGTAATGCGGTTCGGATCCAGCGGCCAGCGTTCCTCCGCCCGGGCATCCACGCTCCAGCATCGATCGCCGAGCGAACGCGCCTTGTCCAGCACGTCGTCGGTCAGCCGCCCGACCTCCAGTGGTTGCCGCATGGCAAACTCCGGCCGGTCGGCGGCCGCCAGCGTCACCAGGTCGTCGACCAGCAGGCGCATCCGGTCCAGTTCGTCGAGGGCAATGGAACGGACGGATTCGACGTCCTCGGCATCGCTCGGGTCCTGCAGCTCGAGGTGGCCCTGCACGATGGTGATTGGCGTCCGCAGCTCGTGCCCCACGTCGTCCAGCAGCTGCCGCTGCGCCGTCATGGAGGCCTGAAGCCGGTCCAGCATTTCGTTGAAGGTCCGGGCCAGTTCCGAGAGGTCGTCGTTACCGGTCACCGGAATACGGAGCGACAGGTCGGTTTCCGTGATCTTCTGCGCTGTCTCCCGTACAAGCCGTACCGGAGCCAGCAGCCTGCCGGCGACCAGCCAGCCCACACCGGCAATCAGGATCAGCGCGATCAGCGCAATCAGCCAGTAGGTGCGGAAGATGCTGTTCAGTTCATCCATCTCGGCCTCGTAGTCGAAGGCCAGCACGAAGGTGCTTTGGGCCGGATCGGAGGAGAGCTGGACCGGCACCGTCACCACGCGGTAGGTGGTCTGCGCGGTCTCGACCGACGTCAGTTCGATGCGGTCGCCCGGCGGCATTGCCAGGATCCGTTCCATGAGCTGCGCGTCTTGTTCCAGCCGCAGCGGAACCGCGGAACTCGCGGCGAGCTGGACGCGGCCGTCCACGATCCCGACCATGCCTTCGTTGGCAGCCGGCGACGTGCGGGCCATGGCTGTCCGAACCAGTTGGGCCGCCTCGGTGAAATCGCGGCCTGTCTCCGGGTCGACGCCGATTTCCGCGAGGGTATTGAACTCCTCGACCGACCTGCGCAATGAGTCGTCGATGTTCTGGGTTATCTCGCCGCGCTGGAGTCCGAGTGCCACGCCGCCAGCGACCGCGAGGCCAAGCGCGGACAGTGCGACGACGGCCGCCAGGACGCGCGTCCGTACGGAGAGCCCGCCGGGCCGACTAAACAATCGCATCAGGGCACACCGGAGAAAGTCTAGTCATCGATACCGTTATCGTCCTCGTCGGGCTCGGCGGCGTCATCGTCATCGTCAAAGTCGTCGTCGTACTCCACAGGCGGCGCAGGCTGCACCGGGACGGGCGCCGGTGCAGGCGGAGGCGGGGGCGCCTTGTCGGGCTCGGGCGCGGGCGCGGGCTTTGGCGGTGCCGACGGCCCCGTCGGCTTGGGCTTCGGCTCGGCGCCCTTGTCCGGGGCGGGCTTCCGCGGTTCGCTCGCCGCGGGCGATGGCGTGAACACGATCGAGGGGCCCAGGTCGGAAGTCCCGGGCTCCTGGAAGGTGCTCGCCACGGCAAAACCGGCCAGGCTCATGCCCAGCACGACAGCCAGGCCGATGAGCACGTATCGGAGGGTGGCACGCTGCATGCCCCGATTATTCAAGCCGAAAATGAGATGAAGATGAGAACCGGCCCTACTCCTCGGCGGCCTCTTCTGCCGCCTGCCGGGCCTGCTTGGCCTCGTTCTTGCGGCCCAGGCTTTCCAGGGCGGCCGCGAGCCCCAGGTTTGCGGCCACCAGCAGCATCCGGCTGATGCCGGGCTGGTCAAGCACCATGCGGTACATCGGGACGGCGTCAGCCGGGCGGCCCAGTTCGGAGAGGATATGCGCCGCGAACAGTTCGGCGTTGCCGGCGGAGGCAGCATCATCGGCCGCTGAATACAGGTCCGCCGCCTGGAGCGCCGCTGACACGGCCGCGGGCCCATGGTCCAGGGCCCACAGGCCCCGCGCGCGGGTATCGCTGTAGTCGGCCTCGTACCAGTGGGCCCCGTAGTCGCGTGCCAGCCGGATGGCCTCGTCCAGCTGCGTGATGCCGTCCGGGTCGCCGGCCTCGCAGAGGGCGTGGCCCAGGGCGTGCAGGGCCTGCGGCAGCACGGCGGCATCCTCGGTCTCCTTGCGGGCCGCCGCGACCGCGGCTTCGAAGCAGACGATGGCGTCTGCGTCGCGGTCCTCGCGGGAGAGCAGCGTGCCGATGGCCAGCAGGGACCTGGCGGCTTCGCCAAATTCGCCGGCCCGGCTGAAGGCGGCGACCGCCTGCCGCCAGTTGTCCAGCGCCTCGGCCGTGCGCTCCGCGTGCCGGTGCGCATGCCCAAGGCTCATCAGCGTCCGCGCCACTTCCGAAGGCGGTGCCGCCGCCAGCCGCTGCCGCTGGAGCAGCTTGCCCAGCACCGCGACCGCCAGCTCGTACTCCTCGGCCTCCAGCAGCTGGTTGCCCAGGGCCAGCCGGAGCGTGGACTCCTCGCGCACTTCGCCGCGTTCGGCCTGCTGAACGGCGGCGCGCCACGCCAGCACCGAACTCTCGTCGTCGCCGGCGGCAGCGCAGAGCTGCGCCACCACGACGGCGGCCGACACGGCTCCCTTGCGGACCCCGCAGGCCGCGTAGAGCTCCAGCGCGGTCAGCGCGTATTCCATGGCGTCGCCGACGTGCTCCCCGGTGCTCGCCAGATTGGCCTTCAGCAGCCACATCGACGCGGCCAGCGCGCGGTTGGCCGGCAGGGACAGCAGCCGGTCCGCCGCCGCGATAGCGCGGCGCGGGTGGTCGGCCTGCAGGTAGGTGTGGGCCAGGTACATGAGCGCCCCCGCCATGCTGTCGGTCCGGTCGCCCGCGGCGTATCCGTCGACGGCCTGCTCCAGCAGTTCCAGCGCCCGCGGCCGCGCTCCCTGCTGCGAAAGTGCGACGGCGACAGCCAGCTTGACGTCGGCGATAACCCCAGGGCCGGCCTTGTCCGCGACAAGTTCCTCCAGCGCCGCTTCCAGCACCGGCAGCTCCGGTTCCGCGGCTTCGCGGAAAAGGACCGTGCCCAGGTCCGCCTCGACCCCCGCCTGGAGCGTGCGGCCGGTCCTGCGCAGCGTGGCGATGCGCTCCTGCAGGTACTCTTCGGCCTTATCCTGGTCACCTTGGATCTGCGCGACGGCGATCATCACCGAATACAAGGCAAGCACGACGTCGGTCTCATTGCCGCCGGCCTGGTCGAGCCCCATCTGCGCCAGGAGCATCGCGCCATGGTTGTCCTCCGCGTAGGCTGCCTCGTACGCGCGGTCCAGGCAGTCGCGGGCACTGGCCGGAACCGCCGCCGGGTCCGGCCCCGACCCGGCCAGGACGTCCAGCAGCCGGCGCTCTGTCGCGGGCAGTGCCAAGCTCCAAACCGGCGGGGCGGGCTCCGCACGATGCCTTGCTGGCCTGATCCCCATGGTTCCAGTTGTAGTCGCCGCGGCGGAGCCGCGCAATGTGCCGCAGGGCCGTGCGCCCTAGACTGATCCTCATGAACTTTGACACCCGGGTCGGCGCCTACGGCGTCATCGTCAGGGACGGTGCCGTCCTGCTCGCCCGCTGGACGGAGTCGGGCATCCCGCGCTGGACCCTGCCCGGCGGCGGCCTGGAGCTCGGCGAAGACGCCCCGTCAGCGGCGGTGCGCGAAATCGCGGAGGAGACCGGCTACATCGCCGAACTCGGCCGGCTCCTCGGCGTCGACAGCAAGTTCATCCCCGCCGAGCGCCGGCTGCATGGCGCGGCACGGCCGCTGCATGCCCTGCGGATCATCTATTCGGCCACCGTCACCGGCGGTGAACTCGCCCACGAACTGGACGGTTCCACCGACGAGGCGTGCTGGTTCGCCTTGGAGGAAGTGGCCGCGCTTGACCGGCTCGACCTCGTCGACGAGGGCCTGCGGCTCTTCGGCTCGGAGAAAGTCTAGGGACACGGCTGTGTCCGGGAATATGTTGCAGCCCCGGGGATGTGATTAGACTCGGTCCAAGAGTTCCACCCGGCCCCAGGGCCGGCACAGTTTTGGACCATCGGGCCTACCTGCCCGAGACCGTTACGACAGTCCTGCCTGACAGAGCCCGGAGGGAGCCCCGCATGGAAGAGCCCCGCGGGCGTTCGGCAGCTGCAGCCACCGACCCCATGGTCAGCTTCCGCAACGTGACGAAGAGCTACGCCGCGGGGAACCCAGCCGTCGACAATCTGACGCTGGACCTGGACCGCGGTGCGATCACCGTCTTCGTCGGCCCCTCCGGCTGCGGAAAGACGACTTCGCTGCGGATGATCAACCGCATGGTCGAACCGACCTCGGGCACCGTGCTGGTTGACGGGAAGGACGTCGCCGGGCAGGCGCCGGCCAAGCTGCGCCGTTCCATGGGGTATGTGCTGCAGTCGGCCGGACTGCTGCCGCACCGCACGGTGCTCGACAACATTGGCACCGTTCCGCGGCTCAACGGCGCCTCCAAACGCCAGACCCGGGCCCGCGCGCAGGAGCTGCTCGAGATCGTGGGCCTTCCGGCCGTCCTCGGCTCCCGGTATCCGTCCCAGCTCTCCGGCGGGCAGCAGCAGCGCGTCGGCGTGGCCCGGGCGCTCGCCGCCGATCCGCCCATTCTGCTGATGGACGAGCCGTTCAGCGCCGTGGACCCGGTGGTCCGTGCCGAACTGCAGCAGGAGCTGCTGCGGCTGCAGCAGGAGCTGGCCAAGACCATCGTGTTCGTCACGCATGACATCGACGAGGCGACGCTGCTCGGCGACAAGGTGGCCGTGTTCGCCACGGGCGGCCGGCTGGCGCAGTACGCGCCGCCGGAGGAGCTGCTCCGTGCCCCGGTGGATGACTTCGTGGCAGGCTTCGTGGGGCGCGACCGCGGGTTCCGTTCGCTGTCCTTCCGCCCGGCGGGGGAGGTGCCGGTGCATTCGGCCGCCACCGCCACCCTGGCGACGCTCGCGGACGCACCGGGCGGCGTGTGGCTGCTCATCGTTGACGACGGCGGCGCCCCCGTGGGGTGGCTGCCTCCCGGAGAGCGGTCCCCGGCCCGGCTGCTGGTCGGCGGATCCCTGTTCATGCTCGGATCGTCCCTGCGGCAGGCGCTGGACGCGGCGCTGTCGTCCCCCTCGGGCCGCGGCGTCGCTGTGGACGGCAATGGCCGGGTTGCCGGCCTGGTCGACGCCGAGGATGTGCTCAAGCGGCTCGAAGCGGGCAGGAGCGGCTGATATGGCGTGGCTGCTGGCCAACCTCCCCGACGTCCTGGAGCTGACCTGGCTGCACTGGCTCCAGTGCGTGCTGCCGCTGCTGCTCGGCCTGGTGCTGTCCCTTCCGCTGGGCTACGTGGCCTGGCGGCTGCGCCCCATCCGCGGGGCGATCCTGTCAGTCAGTTCGGTGCTCTACACCATCCCGTCGCTCGCCCTCTTCGTGCTGCTGCCGTTCGTCCTGGGGACGCGGATCCTCGATCCGCTGAACCTGATTGTCGCGCTGACCATCTACGCGGTGGCGCTACTGGTGCGGTCCGTCGTCGACGCCCTCGAGTCCATTGACGACGGCGTGCGGCAGGCCGCGGTGGCCATGGGGTACCGGCCGCTGCGCCGGTTTTTCGGGGTCGACCTGCCGCTGGCGCTGCCTGTGCTCTTTGCCGGGCTGCGGGTGGTGTCGGTGAGCAACATTTCGCTGGCCAGCGTCGGCGCGCTGATCGGGGTCCGCAACCTCGGCACCCTGTTCACGGACGGGCTCCTGCGGTTCTTCGTCACCGAGATTGTTATCGGGATCGTGCTGACGCTGCTGCTGGCCGTGGTGATGGACCTGATCATCGTGGCCGTTGAGCGCGTGCTGACGCCTTGGCTTCGTGCCGGAGCCAAGCAACCTCCGGCGGGCACCGGAGCGGGCTTCGCTGCGCGCCCGCACGCGGGGGAGCGGCCGGACCCGGCAGAGGCGGCGGTGCTGCCGTGAACATCTTCGCAGCGGTCGCCGAGTGGTTCCTGGATCCGTCCCAGTGGAGCGGCCCGGCCGGCATCCCCGCGCGCCTCGCCGAGCATCTGGGCTACGCCGCCCTGACCCTGCTGATTGCGGCTGCGGTCGCATTGCCGATCGGCATGTACGTGGGCCACACCGGAAAGGGACGCATCGCCGTCGTTAGCGTTGCCAGCGCGCTGCGCGCCTTGCCGACGCTCGGCCTGCTGACGCTCTTCGTCATCGTGATGGGGCTCGGCCTCATGCCGCCGATCTTGGCACTGGTCATCCTCACGATCCCGCCCCTGCTCGCCGGAGCCTACTCCGGGATCGCTGCGGTGGACCGGACGCTCGTGGATGCCGCGCGGGCGATGGGCATGACGGAATGGCAGGTGCTGGCGAAGGTGGAACTGCCGAACGCCCTGCCGGTGCTGCTCGGGGGAGTGCGCGCGGCGGTGCTGCAGGTGATCGCCACGGTCGCCGTCGTCGCCTACATCAATCTCGGCGGCCTTGGCCGCTTCCTGATCGATGGCCTGGCCGTCAGTGATCCGGTGCGCATGTTCGGCGGTGCGATCCTGATTGCGCTGCTGGCCCTGGTCGTCGACGGGCTCCTCGCCGTCGCGCAGAAATACGCCGTTTCGCCCGGACTGGCCGACCGCCGGCACCGGCAGCGACGGGAAACACCAACTGTTGGCGCCGTCCAAGGCGGCATCTAAGGAGAAGCATGAAGAACCTGTTCCCGGTCCGCCGCAGCATCATGACGGCGGCTGCAGCGTCCGCCGTGGCCTTGGCCCTGAGCGCCTGCGGCGCCGGCTCCAACCCGCTGGAAGAAGACACATCGGGCCCCGCCGCCAGTTCGGGGGCTGCGGGCCAGTTGGTGGTGGGCTCAGCCAACTTCCCGGAAAGCCAGATTGTCGGCGAACTGTATGCCGGAGCGCTCAACGCGGCAGGAATCCAGGCCAGCACGAAGCCCGGCATCGGCTCGCGCGAGGTCTACCTCAAGGCCGTCGAAGAAGGCTCCGTGGACGTTGTTCCGGACTACAGCGGCAACCTGCTGCTGGCGGTGGACCCCGAGGCGACGGCGGCCTCCGCCGACGAGATCAAGGATGCCCTTCCCGCGGCGCTGCCGCAGGGGCTGGGGGTCCTTGAACCGGCGCCGGCCGAGAGCAAGGACGCGATGGTCGTCACCAAGGCCACGGCGGAGAAATACAAGCTGACCTCCATCGAGGACATGGGGCCGGTGTGCAAGGACCTGGCGCTCGGCGCCAACCCGGAGTTCGCCGAGCGTGAGTACGGGCTGAAGGGGCTCAAGGAGAATTACGGCTGCGAACCCAAATCCTTCGAACCCATTAACGACGGCGGCGGTCCCGCTACCTTGCAGGCGCTGATTACGGACAAGATCCAGGTGGCCGACATCTACACGACCACGCCCTCCATCGAGGACAACGGCCTGGTGGTGCTGGAGGACCCGAAGAACAACTTCATCGCCCAGCAGGTGCTGCCGCTCGTGTCCTCAGACTCGGTGGGCCAGGAAGCCGCGGATGTGCTCAACGAGCTATCCGCCGCGCTCACCACGGAGGACCTCGTCGACCTGAACCGGCAGGTCAGCGGCGACGAGAAGCGCAATGCGAAGGATGCCGCCGCCGACTGGCTGAAGGAAAAGGGCTTCGCGGAGTAACCGCAGGCGGTATGCGAAGATTCTTGAATGGCCGAGTTCAAGCAGTCCAACAAGCTCCATAACGTCCTCTACGACATCCGAGGCCCGCTGCTTGAGCATGCCCAGCGGATGGAGTCGGAGGGCCACCGCATCCTCAAGCTGAACATCGGCAACCCCGCGCCGTTCGGCTTCGAGGCGCCGGACGCGATCCTGGTGGACATGATCCGGAACCTGCCGAACGCGCAGGGCTACAGCGATTCGCGCGGCATCTTCTCGGCCCGCACGGCGGTGTCGCAGTACTACCAGACCCGCGGAATCCAGGAGATCGGCGTCGACGACGTCTACCTGGGGAACGGGGTCAGCGAGCTTATTACGATGAGCCTGCAGGCGCTGCTCAACAACGGCGACGAGGTGCTGATCCCGGCGCCGGACTATCCGCTCTGGACCGCCTCCGTCAGCCTCGCCGGCGGCCATCCCGTCCACTACCTCTGCGTGGAGGAAGAGGGATGGCTGCCGGACCTGGAGGACATGGAGCGGAAGATCACGCCCAACACCAAGGGCCTGGTCATCATCAATCCGAACAACCCCACCGGCGCCGTCTATCCGCGCCACATCCTCGAAGGGATGCTGGAGTTGGCCCGCCGGCACAACCTCGTGGTCTTCTCGGACGAAATCTACGAGAAGATCCTCTACGAAGACGCCGTCCACACCAACACCGCGCTGCTGGCGGACGACGTGCTGATCCTGACCTTCAGCGGCCTGTCCAAGGCGTACCGGGTCTGCGGATTCCGCAGCGGCTGGATGGCGGTCTCCGGGCCGAAGCATCTGGCTTCGGATTACATCGAGGGCATCAACCTGCTCACGAACATGAGGCTGTGCGCGAACGTGCCGGCGCAGCACGCCATCCAGACGGCGCTGGGCGGCTACCAGAGCATCAACGACCTGATCCTGCCCGGGGGGCGGCTGCTGGAACAGCGGGACAAGGCGTACGAGATGCTCAATGCCATCCCGGGCGTGAGCACCCAGCAGGCCAAGGGTGCACTGTACCTGTTCCCGAAGCTGGATCCGGACGTCTACCCGATCAAGGACGACGAGGCCTTCGCCCTGGACCTGCTGAAGCAGCAGAAGATCCTGATCTCGCACGGCCGGGCGTTCAACTGGGTGAAGCCGGACCACTTCCGCCTGGTGACGCTGCCGAACCTGGGCATCCTCGAAGAAGCAGTCGGCCGCATCGGCGAGTTCCTGAGCACGTACCGGCCATGAAAAGGCCAAACGGGGTAGCGGGAGCGGAAGGGGCCGCGGGATTCGACCCGGCGGGCCTGCTGCGCGTGCGCGAGGGTTTCCAACTGGCAGACGTGGACCCTAACTCGACGCCGGGCTTCGACGGCGGCAAGGACGAAGGGGCCCAGCTGCTGGCCTCGGAAGACGACCAGCTATCCGAACTCCAAGAAAGATTGTTCGCGCAGAGCCGTTCCGGGGTCACGGGCGCGGTCCTGCTCGTGCTGCAGGCGATGGACACCGGAGGCAAGGGCGGAATCGTCCGGCACGTGATCGGCGCGGTGGACCCGCAGGGCGTGAAGCACAAAGCCTTCAAGGCCCCCACCGAGGAGGAACGGGCGCACGGCTTTCTCTGGCGGGTGCAAAAGGAACTCCCGCCGGACGGGATCATCGGGGTCTTCGACCGTTCCCACTACGAGGATGTCCTGATCCACCGCGTCCGCGGGCTGTCGCCGCTGGCCGAAGTCGAGCAGCGTTACGCGATGATCAACGAGTTCGAAGCCAAGGTCGCCGCCAGCGGCACGCGCATCCTCAAGGTGATGCTGCATATCAGCAAGGACGAGCAGAAGAAACGGTTGAGGGAGCGGCTGGACCGGCCCGACAAGTACTGGAAATACAACCCGGGGGACGTCGACGAGCGTGCCTTCTGGGACGAGTACCAGCACGCTTACCAGCTGGTGCTTGACCGGACCAGCACTGACGCAGCCCCGTGGTACGTGGTGCCGGCCAACCGCAAATGGTATGCGCGGATCGCGGTACAGCAGCTGCTGATCGGCGCGCTGGCGGCGGTCGATCCGCAGTGGCCGCCGGCAACCTTCGACGTCGAGCTGGAGAAGCGGCGGCTCGAGGCGAGCTAGTCCGACGGTCCGGCGCGGACCGGCCGGCTAGTCCGAGCCGTTGTCCGCCGGACCGGCGCCGCTGTCCTCGGCGCCCGCGCGGGCGGCATCCAGGCGCTGGCGCGCGCCTTCGAGCCACGCCTCGCAACGGGCCGCCAGCGCTTCGCCGCGCTCCCACAAGGCCAGGGACTGCTCGAGGCTGGTGTTGCCTGCTTCCAGCTGGTTGACCACTGCCACCAGCTCCTCCCTGGCCTGCTCGTAGCTCATCGCCGCGACGTCGGTGTTGTCGCCGTTGCCGGCGTTGGCCGTCGGGGTCTCAGTCATGGGTTCGCTCTTTCTGCAGGGGGGATGGAAAATGTCGGCGGAGGACGGACCGTCCGGGCCTAGATGACTTTGGCCGCTACTTCGCCGACCGCCACCCGGATCCGCAGCCGGGTGTCCGCCGCGGCGTCCGCGCTGTCGCGCAGGATGCTGCCGTCCGGCAACTGGACGACGGCGTAGCCCCGGTCCAGCGTGTTCTGCGGGGAGAGCGCGCGGATTTGCGCCTTCAAGTGGCCCACGCGGTCCGCATCACGATGGATGGCCGACGTCATGCAGTTGCGCGCCCGCTGCGTGAGGCGCGTAATGTCCTCGGCCCGGGAATCGACCATGGTGGCAGGAGCCGACAGCACCGGGCGGCTGCGCAGTGCGGCCAGCCGCTCGGACTCCACCCGGATCAAGTGGTCGACGCGACGGTCCAGCATCTGGCGCGCACGGCCGATGCGCGTAAGCTCCTCGTTGACGTCCGGGACGATCCTCTTGGCCGCATCGGTAGGTGTAGACGCACGCAGGTCCGCCACTTCGTCGAGCAGCGGCCGGTCGGCCTCATGGCCGATGGCGCTGACCACCGGCGTGGCCGCAGCCGCAACGGCGCGAATCAAGTCCTCGCTGCTGAAGGGAAGCAGATCCTCCAGGGAACCGCCGCCACGCGCAATGACGATGACGTCGACGTCCGGCCGGCCGTCGAGCTCCGCCAGCGCCTTCATGACCTGGGACACCGCGTTGACGCCCTGGACGGCCACTTCGCGGACCTCGAAGGCGACGGCCGGCCAGCGCAGCGAGGCATTCCGAATCACGTCCTTCTTGGCGTCCGAATCGCGGCCGGTGATCAAACCGATACGGTGCGGCAGCATAGGCAGCGGCTTCTTGCGGTCTGTGTCGAACAGGCCTTCACGGCCCAGCGCCTGCCGCAGCCGCTCCAGCCGGGCCAGCAGGTCGCCCAAACCGACCGGGCGGATATCCCGCGTTTGCATCGAGAGCCGGCCGGTCTTGACATAGAGCTCGGGCTTGAGCTGGGCGACGACGCGGGATCCGGGCTCCAACGGGAGCTCAAGCCGGGCCATGACGCTGTTGAAAGCCATCAGGCTGAACGATGCCTCGGCCTCAGTGTCGCGCAAGGTCAGGTACGTCACGCTGTTGCGCCGGTTCAGCTCAATGACCTGGCCCTCGACCCAAGTGGGCGGCACCCGTTCGATGTGGGTCTTCAGCTTCTGCGACAGCATCCGCAGCGGCCACGGGTTTTCCGCCGTGGTCTCCATGGCCGTGGCAGGCAAGGTCGTTTTTGCGGCGGGGGAGCCCACTTCCCCGTGGACAAGTCCATGGTTGTGGTTCACGTCAGGAGCCCCTCTCAGCCCGTGCGGGGCCATGCCAATCGGTAGAGCAAGTCCTTACATTCTTATCAGCAATCACCGACAGGATTGATTCCTGCCTGCTGCCGCCCGGCGGCCTGCAGCTGGCCGCACCCCGTGACGGGGCTTACGGCCAGCTGGTTCCCGAGGTGGAAGCGGCTAGCATGGAGGGCATGACGAGCACCGCTGTCTCTGTTCCCATGCCCAGCATCCCGCGCAAGCGCCGCAGCCCGGAGGAAATCGCCGCCGCTGCGGAAGTGGAAGGCCCCCGACGGGTCCTCCTTGCCGCGCCGCGCGGATACTGCGCGGGCGTGGACCGGGCCGTGATCGCCGTCGAAAAGGCCTTGGAACACTACGGGCCGCCGGTCTACGTGCGGAAGCAGATTGTGCATAACCTCCACGTGGTAAGCACGCTGGAGGAGAAGGGCGCGATCTTCGTCGAAGAGACGGACGAGGTTCCCGAGGGCGCCCTCGTCATCTTCTCGGCGCACGGTGTTTCTCCGGCGGTGGTCAAGTCCGCCGACGACCGCGGACTGCGCACGATCGACGCGACCTGCCCGCTGGTCACGAAGGTGCACCGCGAGGCGGTCCGTTTCGCCCGCGACGGCAACGAGATTCTGCTGGTGGGGCACGAGGGCCACGAAGAAGTCGAGGGCACCTACGGCGAGGCGCCCGATCACACGACGATCGTCAACAACCCGGCCGAAGCGCGGACGGTCGAGGTCCGCGACCCCGACAAGCTGATCTGGCTGTCCCAGACCACGCTGTCGGTCGACGAGACCATGGAGATCGTGTCCATCCTGCGTGAGCGGTTCCCGAAGCTGCAGGATCCGCCCAGCGACGATATCTGCTACGCCACTTCCAACCGGCAGGCCGCGATCAAGAAGATTTCCCCGCAGGCCGACCTGGTGATCGTGGTCGGTTCCGCGAACTCGTCCAACTCGGTGCGCCTGATGGAAGTCGCCCTAGAGTACGGAGCGAAGGCGTCCCATCGCGTGGACTTCGCGAACGAGGTGGACGAGTCCTGGTTCGAGGGAGTCTCTACGATCGGGCTGACCTCCGGAGCGTCGGTGCCCGAGGTCCTCGTGCGGGAAGTCCTCGCGCTGCTGGCCGAATACGGCTACGCCGACGTGGAAGAAGTGGTTACGGCCGAAGAGGACATCCTTTTCTCGCTGCCGAAGGAACTCCGCGCGACGCTGAAGGAAAAGGGCGACGCCTCCCGCGGCCTGGGCGGCCGCGGCTCCCGCCCCAACCGGTAGCGGGCCCGCGAAAGCCGGCTTGGGCCCCCGCGGGCCCAGGCCGCAAAGCACGCGCGCGGGGCCTAAGCGCTGCGTTCCTGTCCGGAAATCAGTTCCGGCGCCGACAGCAGGCGCGGCGTGCTCTCCAGCACCGTCGGTCCGGCGGCCGGCTCAAGGGCGGACGGATCGAAAGCGTTGATCTTGCGCGCGGTCGGCAGCACCCTGGATTCCAAGGTGCCGACGAAGGAGTTGTACTTCTCCACCGACCCCTTGAGCGAGGAACCCAGACGCGTGACATGCTCGCCCAACGTTCCCAGCCGCTCGTACAGCTGCCGCGAGAGCTCGAAGATCTCGCGGGCGTTTTCGGTCAGCACTTCCTGCCGCCAGCTGAAGGCCACGGACTTCAGCGAAGCCAGCAGTGACACGGGGGAAACCAGCCCGACGTTGCGGGCGAACGCGTAGTCGAGCAGCTCCGGGTCGCTGTGCAGCGCCGCCGACAGCACCGACTCGGCCGGCAGGAAGCACAGCACCAGTTCCGGTGAGGCCTGCACGCCCTCCCAGTACCTCTTGCCGGCAAGGACATCCACGTGCGCCTTCACCGCCTTGGCATGGGCCGCCAGCAGCTCGGCCCGCCGGCGTTCCACATGGGCATCCCCGTGGACCGGCAGCTCCTGCGCCTCCAGATAGGCCCGCAACGGCACCTTGGCGTCCACCACCAGCGCTTTGGAACCGGGCAGCCGCACCAGCATGTCCGGCCGCATCGAACGGTCCGCCCCGGCCAGATGGACCTGCTCGGAGAAGTCCACGTGCGCCAGCATGCCGGCGGCCTCGACTACGCGCCGCAGCTGCACCTCGCCCCACTGGCCGCGCGCCGAGTTCGATTGCAGTGCCGCGGTCAGGGTCTGCGTGGAACGCAGCAACTGCTCGTCACTGAGCCGGGCCGCGCGCAGCTGTTCCTGGAGCTGGCCGTAGTGCTCCACCCGGTCCCGCTCCAGCAGGCTGACCTGCTGCTGGACACTGCGAAGTTTCTCGCCGACCGGCCCGAGGGCGCGGAGCACCACATTCTCCTGCTCGCCCTGCGCCGAGAGCTGCCGGTTGTGCTGGCCCAGCAGCCGGTTCTCAGCCTCTGCCGCCGCCAGGCTCGCGGCCGCGGCACCCAGCCGGGCTCCGGCGTCGTCGATTTCCTCCGATAGGTCCCGCACCCTGCGCCGGAACGGCACAGCGACGGCAAACGCGCCGCCCGCCGCCCCGAGAAGCAGCGCCAGCAGCACCAGTACAACCTGAAAAGCATCCATGACTACAGCTTGCCAGCGGGGTATGACAATTTAGCCCAAGGCCTGCCAGGGACGAATCGCGCCCCATGCGGCCGCACCGGTATCCTTGACTACCGTGGCTCTTACTATTGGCATCGTCGGACTGCCCAACGTCGGCAAATCAACCCTCTTCAATGCGCTGACCCGCAATCAGGTGCTGGCGGCGAACTATCCGTTCGCCACCATCGAACCCAACGTCGGAGTGGTCCCGCTGCCGGACGAGCGGCTGGATAAGCTCGCGGAGATCTTCGGCTCCGCGCGGATCCTGCCCGCCACCGTCTCCTTCGTGGACATCGCCGGCATCGTCCGCGGTGCCTCGGAAGGCGAGGGGCTCGGCAACCAGTTCCTGGCGAACATCCGCGAAGCACAGGCCATCGCCCAGGTCATCCGCGTCTTCGACGACCCCGACGTGGTGCACGTCGAGGGCAAGGTGGACCCGGTTTCCGACATGGAGACGATCAATACCGAGCTGATCCTGGCGGACCTGCAGACGATTGAGAAGGCCTTCCCGCGCATCGAAAAGGAAGTGAAGATCAAGAAGCGCGACGCGGCCGAGCTGGCGGCCCTCGAGGGGGCCCGCAAGGTGCTGGAGCGCGGCGACACGATCTACGAGTCCGCGGAGAGCGACAAGCTGGACCTTGAGCATCTCAAGGAACTGAGCCTGCTGACCGCCAAGCCGTTCATCTACGTCTTCAACGTGGACGACCAGATCCTGGGCAGCCAGGAACGGCAGGCCGAACTGGCCAAACTCGTGGCTCCGGCCGACGCCGTCTTCCTCGATGCCAAGCTCGAATCCGACCTGGTCGAACTGGAGCCCGAAGAGGCCCGGGAGATGCTGGAAATGAACGGCCAGGAGGAATCCGGCCTCGACCAGCTGGCCCGCGTCGGCTTCCACACCCTGGGACTGCAGACCTACCTGACGGCGGGGCCGAAGGAGGCACGCGCCTGGACAATCAACCAGGGCGACACGGCACCGCAGGCCGCCGGGGTGATCCACTCGGACTTCCAGCGCGGCTTCATCAAGGCGGAGGTCGTCTCCTTCGCGGACCTCGTGGAGGCCGGCTCGATGGCGGAAGCCAAGTCCCGCGGCAAGGTTCGGATCGAAGGCAAGGACTATGTGATGGCCGACGGCGACGTGGTGGAGTTCCGCTTCAACGTCTAGCGCAACTGACGCGCATCTTTGGCCTCCGAACAGCAGCTTGGATCGAAATGGCTGGTTTAGAAGATGCTCCGGACCCAGTTGCCGTGCACCCCTATTGTCGGGGAGGGGTGGTGGGCTATGGTGGCCCCATGTCGCGGTTCAGCTTCTTAGGATGGCCGGTTGTCCGGCAATTCGGCTCGGGTGATCCACTCGGCCGCGGCGAAGCCGTGACATCGCCGAAGACCCGTGGAATTATGCCGCGGACGTCAACTGCGGACCGAGTGGTCCAAAGCGTGTGCCCCTACTGCGCCGTCGGATGCGGCCAGCGTGTCTTCGTCAAGGACGAAAAGGTCGTCCAGATCGAAGGGGACCCCGATTCGCCGATTTCCCGGGGGAGGCTCTGCCCCAAAGGATCGGCCAGCGAGCAACTGGTCAACGCGCCCGGCAGGCAGACAAAGGTGCTCTATCGGGCACCCCACGCCAAGGACTGGCAGCAGCTGGACCTGGACACCGCCATCGAGATGGTGGCCGACAGATTCCTCGAGGCACGCCGGAACAACTGGCAGCAGAACGATGAGCAGGGCCGGCCGCTGCGCCGCACCATGGGCATTGCCGGTCTGGGCGGGGCCACGCTGGACAATGAAGAGAACTACCTGATCAAGAAGCTCTTCACCGCCGCAGGGGCCATCCAGCTGGAGAACCAGGCCCGCATTTGACACTCCGCCACGGTTCCCAGTTTGGGAACCTCGTTTGGGCGGGGAGGCGCCACACAATCGCTCCAAGACATGGCAAATGCCGACTGCATCGTTATCCAGGGCTCCAACATGGCCGAATGCCACCCCGTGGGCTACCAGTGGGTGACGGAGGCCAAGGCTCGGGGAGCAAGGGTCATCCATGTGGACCCGCGGTTCACCCGCACCAGCGCGGTAGCCGACAAGCATGTGCCCATCCGCGCCGGATCGGACGTCGTGCTGCTTGGCGCCCTGATCAACCATGTGATCAGCAACGAGCTGTGGTTCAAGGAGTATGTGCTCTCCTATACCAACGCGGCGACGCTGGTCGGCGAAGACTTCCGTGACACTGAGGACCTCGACGGGCTGTTCTCCGGATTCGACCCTGCGACCGGGCAGTACGACCTGTCTTCCTGGGCCTATGAGCGGAAGCGCGGCGCGGAAGAACCCGGCGGGCACGAGCACGGCGCCGACACCGCGGCGCGGGCGGCCGGCCAGCAATACGGCAGCGGGGGCCCGACGCTGGCAAACCCTCAATTCGAACAAGACCCCACGCTGGAGCACCCGCGGACCGTGTTCCAGATCCTCAAGCGGCACTATGCGCGCTACACCCCCGAGATGGTCCGCGAGGCCTGCGGCATTTCCCTCGAGGATTTCGACTATCTGGCCCGGGCCGTCACGGAGAACTCCGGAAGGGACCGGACCACGTGCTTCGCGTACGCCGTCGGATGGACGCAGCACACCCTGGGCGCTCAGTTCATCCGGACCGCGGCGATCCTGCAATTGCTGCTGGGCAACGTGGGACGCCCCGGCGGGGGGATCATGGCGCTGCGCGGCCACGCCAGCATCCAAGGCTCCACCGACATTCCAACCCTGTTCAACCTGCTGCCGGGCTACCTCCCGATGCCCAAGGCCGAAATGGAGACCCTGGAGCAATACCTGGAAGGCATCGCCTCGCCCACCCAGAAGGGATACTGGGCGGCCGCCGACACCTACACGGTCAGCCTGCTCAAGGCCTGGTGGGGCGACGCGGCCAACGAGGATTCGGAATGGGGCTACCGCTACCTGCCCCGGATCAACGGCCCCCACGGCACGTACGAGACGGTCATGAAAATGCTTGACGACGACGTCGAGGGCTACTTCCTCTTCGGCCAGAACCCCGCCGTCGGGTCGGCCCACGGGCGCATGCAGCGGCTGGCCATGTCCCATTTGAAATGGCTGGTCGTGCGGGACCTGAGCCTGATCGAATCGGCTACGTGGTGGAAGGACGGCCCGGAGATCGCCTCGGGCGAACTCGCGACCGAAGATATCGCCACTGAAGTCTTCTTCATGCCGGCAGCCACTCACGTGGAGAAGGCCGGATCCTTCACGCAGACGCAGCGGATGCTCCAATGGCGCCACCAGGCTGTCCTGCCGCCGGGCGATTGCCAGAGCGAACTGGAGTTCTTCTACGAACTGGGCAAGCGCATCCGGGCGAAACTGGCGGACTCGACCGATGAGCGGGACCGGCCGCTGCTGGACCTGACGTGGGACTATCCCATGAACGAACACGGCGAGCCCGACGCCGAGGCGGTGCTCGCGGAGATCAACGGCGTGCATCTGACGGGGCCGCAGGCCGGCAAACCACTCTCGTCCTACACCGAGATGCGCGCCGACGGGTCGACGTCGGGCGGCTGCTGGATCTACACCGGAGTCTATGCGGACGGTATCAACCATGCCGCCGATCGGAAACCGCAGCAGGAACAAGGCCCGGTCGCCCCCGAATGGGGCTGGGTCTGGCCCGCGAACAGGAGAATTCTCTATAACCGGGCATCGGCGGACCCCGACGGCAAACCTTGGAGCGAACGCAAGAAGTACGTCTGGTGGGACTCGGAGCAGAGCCGGTGGACCGGACAGGACGTGCCGGACTTCCCCGTGGACCGCGCGCCGGGGACTCGACCGGATCCCGAGGCCGGCGGAGCCGCGGCGCTCGCGGGCGACGATCCGTTCATCATGCAATCGGACGGCAAGGGATGGCTTTTCGCGCCGAAGGGCATGGTGGACGGACCCCTGCCGACGCACTACGAGCCCCAGGAGTCTCCGATCGCCAACCCGCTCTACCGGCAGCAGCAGAATCCTGCCCGGCTGACCTATCCGCGCGCGGACAACCTCAGCGCGCCCAGCGCAGGCGAGCCCGGTTCCGAGGTCTACCCCTACGTGTTCACCACGTACCGCCTGACCGAGCATCACACGGCCGGCGGGATGAGCCGATGGCTGCCCTACCTCTCCGAGCTCCAACCGGAAATGTTCTGCGAGGTTTCCCCGGAACTGGCAGCCGAACGGGGACTGGAGCCCTACGGATGGGCCACCATCATCTCGCCGCGTTCGGCGATCGAGGCCAGAGTGCTGGTAACCGAACGGGTGAAGCCGCTGGTCGTGAGCGGGCGGACCTTCCACCAGATCGGGTTGCCCTACCACTGGGGCGTGGGGCAGGACGCTGTGGTTTCCGGCGACGCGGCCAACGACCTGCTCGGGGTGACACTCGATCCGAACGTGCAGATCCAGGAGTCCAAGGTCGGGTCGTGCGCCATCGTCCCGGGGCGCCGGCCGCGTGGCGCCGCGCTGCTATCGCTGATCGCCGATTACCAGACCCGTGCGGGGGTGACACCGGAGACCGGCAACCAGAAGCCCACCAGTCCCGGCCGAGCCTCGGGCCACGAGACGAAGGAGGAGAACTGAATGAACCAGCTGACCGAATCTCCGGACCACGCTAGGCACACCGGGCATCCTCGGAAGGGTTTCTTCACGGACACCTCGATCTGCATCGGATGCAAGGCCTGCGAGGTTGCTTGCAAGGAATGGAACCGCAACCCCCAAGACTCGGAATACGAGCTGCTCGGGTCTTCCTACGACAACACCGGGTCCCTGGGAGCAGACACCTGGCGGCACGTCGCGTTCATTGAGCAGGACCGGGAGCAGATCGGCCGCGCCCGCGAATCCGGGCGGGCTCTTGTCAGTCTTGGCATGCCCGGCCTTGGCCCGCCGGGGCAAGACCGCGCGGTGAACCTGGCCGGGGCGGACACGACGCCGCCTGACACCCCCGACTTCCGGTGGCTGATGTCCTCCGACGTGTGCAAGCACTGCACCAACGCCGGATGCCTCGACGTCTGTCCCACGGGTGCCTTGTTCCGCACGGAGCACGGAACCGTCGTCGTGCAGGACGATGTGTGCAACGGCTGCGGAACCTGCGTGGCGGGGTGCCCGTTCGGGGTGATCGAGCGGCGCCGCGACGGCACGGCAGGGCCGAAGACCGAGCGCGACTTCACGCCGGGGGAACAAGCCCCAACGCCTAACGCCGGCGTCGCGCAGAAGTGCACCTTGTGCTATGACCGGATCGTTGACGGTCAGACGCCCGCGTGCGCGCAGGCCTGCCCGACGACGTCCATCAAATACGGCGAGCGCGAGGACATGGTGGCCACGGCGAAGGAACGGGTGGCCGAACTGCATGCGCAGGGGCTGACGGAGGCGCGGCTCTACGGAGCCAATGATTCCGACGGCGTCGGCGGCACCGGTTCCGTCTTCCTGCTGCTGGACGAACCGGAGGTGTACGGGCTCCCGCCGGATCCCCGCGTGCCCACGGCGGACCTCCCGCGTATGTTCAAGCGGGCGGGCCTTGCCGCCGCCGGCATGCTCGCCGCCGCCACCGGGGCCTTCCTGGCGGGAGGCCGGGCTTGACGGTCTCCGACTTCGATGACTACCGTCCGCCCGAACCGCCGCGCCGGCGCAAGCGGGGCGGCAAGCGCCGCCGCGCCGGTACGGGCGAGGGCCGCGCCGAAGCGCCCGTGGTTCCCGAGGCGGAGTTCACGTCCTATTACGGCCGACCGGTCGTCAAGCCGCCGCCGTGGGGAGACCCGATCGCCCTCTACCTCTTCCTGGGGGGAGTGGCCGGCGGCTCGGCACTGCTCGGAGCCGGCGGGCAGATAACCGGCAGGCCGATACTTTGCCGCAACAGCCGGTTGGCAGCGCTCGCCGCCATCGGGGTGGGAGGCGCGGCACTGGTGGCCGACCTGGGCCGCCCCGAGCGGTTCCTCAACATGCTCCGTACCATCAAGCCCACATCGCCGATGAGCCTGGGCTCGTGGATTCTGACGGCCTTCAGCGCCGGTGCCGGAGTCTCGGCCGTTTCCGAAATCGACCGGATGACCGGCTCGCGAATCCCGCTTGGGCCGCTGCGCCGGCTGCTGCGCGGACTCGAGGGGCCGGCGGGGATGGAAGCTGCCGTGTTCGCGGCCCCGCTGTCCGCCTACACCGCGGTCCTGCTGTCGGACACCGCGAATCCGACCTGGAACGCCGCACGGGAGGATCTGCCCTTCGTCTTCGTCAGTTCTGCCAGCCTCGCCGCGGCGGGCCTGGCCATGATCACGACCCCGGTCAAGGAGGCCGGGCCAGCACGTGCACTCGCGGTGCTCGGAGTCACGGGCGAGCTGATCGCGACTCGGTCCATGGAGAAGAACATGGACCCCGTCGCGGCCGAGCCCCTGCACTCCGGCGGTCCGGGGCGGATGCTGGCCTGGAGTGAGCGGCTGGCCGTCGCGGGTGGTGTGGGCACGCTCGTCGGCGGCCGGTACCGGCCCACGGCGGCAATGTCGGGGCTGTTGTTGCTCGGCGCCTCGGCCCTCACGAGATTCGGGATCCTGCGCGCCGGCATTCGCTCTACAGAAAATCCCCGCTACACGATCGAACCGCAGAAGAAACGGCTCGCTGCGCGCCGCGAAGCAGGCGTCATCCACGATTCGATCACGACCACCGAATGAGGCGCCCGCGAGCGGTGGGAACAGGCGCGACGCGCTAGCGCACCTCGATTCCCTGGCCTCCAGTCGTGTATCCGACGACGGGGTAACCGGGCAGTTCGCCCACCACGAGCAGGCCGCCGGAGGTCTGGGCATCGGCGAGCATCAGCAGGTCCTCCTCGGAGACCCCGGGCCCCGGCCGCAGGTGGGGACGCACCCACTCCAGATTGCGCCGCGTTCCGCCGGAGATGAAGCCGTCCCGCAGCGCTTCCCGGGCGCCGGAGACCAGCGGCACCGCGTTTCGGTCGATGACCGCACCCACGCCGGAGGCCCGGCACATCTTGTAGAGATGGCCCAGCAGGCCGAACCCGGTGACATCCGTCGCGGCTCGGAGGCCGCCCTGCACGGCCGCCTCGGCAGCCTCTCGGTTCAACTGCACCATCGTCGCAATGGCTTCGGCGAATACCTCGCCGGTTTGCTTGTGGCGATTGTTCAACAAGCCCAGGCCGATCGGCTTGGTCAGCGTGAGCGGCAGCCCGGGCCGCGCGGCATCGTTGCGAAGCAGCGAACCGGGGCGGGCGACGCCGGTCACCGCCATTCCGTATTTGGGTTCCGGGTCATCGACTGAGTGTCCCCCAGTCACCGGGCAGCCGGCTTCGGCGGCAACCGCCAGCCCGCCGCGCAGAACCTCGGCCAGCAACTCCATCGGCAACCTGTCCCGCGGCCAGCCCACAAGATTGATGGCGCTGACGGGACGCCCGCCCATGGCATAGATGTCGGATATGGCGTTCGCTGCCGCGATCCGGCCCCAGTCGTAGGCGTCATCGACCACCGGAGTGAAGAAATCCGCGGTCGAGAGCACCGCAAGGTCGTCGCCGACCAGCACCGCGGAGGCATCGTCGCCGCCGTCGAGTCCCACCAGAACGTCGGGGTGGGTCTGGCCGACCAGGCCACGGACAACGTCCTCGAGCTCCCCGGGAGGAATCTTGCAGGCGCACCCTCCGCCATGCGCATAGCCGGTAAGCCGGACGGCTCCGGAATGTTCCTGGTCTAGGGCCATCATCGCGTCCATGGCCCTCAGTCTAGGAGAGCAGGGCAGTGTTAGCATCCTCTTGGAGGCGTCCGGGTCCTGGTGGGCCCCCCGGTCTTCAAAACCGGTGAGACCGAGTAGCTCGGCCTGGCGGGTTCGATTCCCGTCCGCCTCCGCCAACTGCCGCAGCGGAAGGAGGAGCGTGGCCCAAGACGACCCGCGAAGGCTTATTCCGCGTACCGATCGATTGCTCGCGCACGCGGAGCTTGGGCACGCCCGGGGACGCCTCGGCGACGATATAATTCGTTCCATCGTCCGGGGGATCCAGGACCAGGCCCGCTCCGGCCAGCTTGCGCCCGAGGAAGTCGAAGCGGAGGTCCTGGCCGCGGTATCGTCCCGCGCGGCCACATCATTGCGGCCGGTGCTCAACGCCACCGGCGTCATCGTGCACACGAACCTGGGACGCGCCCCGCTGTCGGAATCCGCTCGAAGGGCTTTGCTCACGGCGGCTGGTTATGTCGACGTCGAAATGGACCTGACGTCGGGGACGCGCGCCCGGCGCGGGGCCGGAGCGCGCCAGGCATTGATGCGCGCATGTCCCGCCGCCGAGGACGCGCTGGTAGTGAACAACGGGGCGGCCGCCCTGCTGCTAGCCACCACCGTCCTCGCCGGCACCGGCGAGGTAGTCATCAGCCGCGGGGAGCTTGTCGAAATCGGCGCGGGCTTCAGGCTTCCCGAACTGATCGAATCGACCGGAGCCCGGTTGCGGGAAGTGGGCACCACCAACCGGACGCACCTGCACGATTACGAGTCCGCCATGGGGGAGCAGACCGGCTGCCTGCTCAAGGTCCACCCCAGCAACTTCCGGGTCACCGGCTTCTCCTCAGGCGTCGGCATCAGCCAACTCCGGTCGCTGGCCGGTGAACACCGTGTTCCCTTGGTGGTGGACCTCGGCAGCGGTCTGCTCGCCCCGGACCCCGTACTGCCTGACGAGCCCGATGTCGCCAGTGCGTTGATGTCCGGTGCCGACGTCGTGATCGCCAGCGGTGACAAACTCCTGGGCGGGCCCCAGGCCGGGCTTCTGCTCGGGCGCGCCGAAGTCATCGCTAGGCTGGCGCGCCATCCGATGGCTCGGGCGCTGCGGGCGGACAAACTGGCTCTGGCCGCGCTGGAAGCGACCGTCTCCGGGGAGGCGCCGCCGGTGACAGCCGCCCTGCACGCCGACCCGGTGCGGCTCCGAGAGCGCACCGAAGCGCTCGCGGAGGCTGTCGGCTGCGCCTTTGTCGAGCACGATGGCAGGGTCGGTGGCGGGGGAGCGCCGGGCGTGCCGCTGCCCGGCTGGGCGATCCGGCTCCCCGAGGGCGTGGCCCGGTTGCTGCGCACTGGCGACCCGGCGGTGCTGCCCCGGGTCCACGGCGGTGCCTGCCTGCTGGATCTGCGGTGCATCCCGGAGGATGACGATGAACGGCTGGCCGATGCCGTGCGGGCAGCCCTGGCGCGCATCGGCGAACCACTCGGGACCGGAGGCAGCTGAAGATGTTCGTGGTGGCCACCGCCGGACATGTCGATCACGGCAAGAGCACCTTGGTGCGCGCGCTGACCGGGATGGAGCCCGACCGGTGGGCCGAGGAGCGCCGCCGCGGGCTGACGATTGACCTGGGCTTCGCATGGACCCGGCTGGCATCGGGCAGGGATGTGGCGTTCGTGGACGTCCCGGGGCACGAACGATTCCTTGGCAACATGCTGGCCGGGCTCGGGCCGGCGCCTGCGGTGTGCTTCGTCGTCGCCGCCGATGAAGGCTGGCAGGCCCAGTCCAGCGACCATCGCGACGCCATCGCAGCCTTGGGGATCAGCCACGGGATCGTGGTGCTGACCCGCAGTGACCGCGCACCCGACGGCGCAGACGAGGTACTCGCGCGGGTGCGGGCCGAGCTCAGGGGCACCGGTCTGCGCGACGCGCCGGCCGTCGCCGTGTCCGCGGTCGACGGGACCGGACTCGACGAGCTGCGCAGCGCGATGGATGACATGCTGACGTCTTTGCCCGAAGCAAAGCCAGACGCGCGCGTGCGGTTGTGGATCGATCGGTCGTTCACCATCAGTGGCGCCGGAACGGTCGTGACCGGAACCTTGACGGCTGGCACGCTCGCCCAGGGCGACCGTTTGCTGCTGATCGGCCACGACGGCGCCAGACCAGTGGCGGTGCGGGCCCTGCACAGCTGCAATGTGGCCGTCGGCTCCGTTGGCCCCACCAGCCGCGTCGCCGTCAACCTCCGGTCCGGCCTATCCGCTGACGCCATCCACCGCGGCGACGTTCTCGTCACCGGGGATAGCTGGCCGGTGGTGGACACCGTCGACGTCCGGCGGACCATGGGTGCCTCTTTCGCAGACGCACCAGGGCAATTGCTCGTCCACATCGGCACCGCCGCCGTGCCCGGTCGCATGCGTCCGTTCGGTGCGGACCACGCCCGCCTGACCCTCGACCGTCGGTTACCCCTGGAACTGGGCGACCGTTTGGTGCTGCGGGCGACCGGTAGCCGATCGGTCTTGGCCGGGGCACAGATCCTCGACGTCGAACCGCCCGCGCTCGACCGCCGCGGCGATGGCAGCCGGCGGGCCGGCGTCCTGGCCACCATGCCACCCGGCGGGGACGCGCTGACGGAAGTGGCCCGCCGGGGTGCCGTCCGAGTCGAACAATTGCGCCGGATGGGTGTTGCCGGGCTGCGCCGGGTGCCCGACGGGGTAAGGGCCTTTGGCGAGTGGTGGGTGCACGAACCCGTCTTCGACGCGTGGCGGCGGCGGCTGCGCAGCGCCGTGGAGCAACTCGGCGAGCAGGACCCGTTGGCGGCCGGGCTGTCCCTCGGAGCCGCCAAGGACCTGATCGGACCGGCCCGCGGCGCGCTGCTGGAAGCGGTTGTCCGGGAAGCTGGACTGGAGCACCGTGCGGGCTACATCAATCTCCCAGGGCAGCGCCAGGACCTCGGCGCGGCAGAGTACGGGATCGGAGCGCTGGAGAACCGGCTGAAGGTCGCGCCGTTCGCTGCCCCCGAAGCCCACGATCTGCATGCCCTCGGCCTGGGAGCCCGCGAACTGGCGGCAGCCGAGCGCAGCGGCCGTCTGCTGCGGCTCGGCGATGGCGTCGTCCTGCTGCCGCGGGCACCTGCCCTGGCCATGCGGGAGCTCGCCGCCTTGCCGCAGCCGTTCACGACCAGTGAGGCGCGCAAGGCATTGGACACCACTCGACGGGTCGCGATCCCGCTACTGGAGTACCTCGACAGCCGCGGCTGGACCAGGCGGCTGGACGCGACCCGTCGGACGATCGCCTGAGATTGGGACGCGACGCCGGATGGTGGTCACGGCGCCGGAGCGGGAACTGCGATCCTGTCGTTCGCCGGGCAACGGGCACGGTGGCGATGCATCTGCGCTACGGAACGCAGTTGAGTTCCGATCCAATGCCCAACAGGCCGCGTCCTCCGCGCTCCGCACGCTCTTCCAGTTAGGTGTCAATAACTGACTCCTGATGCCGCAGGCGTCCAAGGACCTGCGGGCCTCGGACGCCTGCGGCATTTCCCGCGTATTTCGCGGAGGTTTCCGGGGTGCGACGCTTTGTGAAGTACATGTTTGAGACCGTGACGCGGTCCGTCGTCTTGGTTGCATCTCGATAACAAGTCGGTTGTGAAGCAAAATTTTTATACCCAATTCTGCGGCCTCGGTCTACTCTCTTATCCATGTGAGGCGGGCCACTGGCGTGGAGGGGGTCTCAATCGTTTCAACCACGCCAGTGGCCCTTCTCCGGTGACCTCGCAGAGGCATCTTCATCATGAGATACAAGGAGGCGGAATGCGTTTCGGACGTTATTCCAAGGCAATCGGAGTTGCAGCAGTCGCGGCTCTGGCACTGAGCGCCTGCGCATCGGCAGGCGGCGGCGCCGAATCTACGGGGGAAGCCAGCGCGACCGGCGGAACCATCAGCGTTGCGGAAGTCAACGCGTTCAGTTCGTTCAACTCCGACACCGCTGCTGGCAACGTCGACGTCAACGGCAAGGTCGCCTACATGACACGGGGCGGCTTCTACCACATCGACAATGAGCTCAACGTCGTCCGGAACGAAGAATTCGGTACCTACGAAAAGGTCTCCGACGACCCGCTGGTCGTGAAGTACACGGTCAAGGAGGGCGTCACCTGGTCGGACGGGGAACCGGTCGACGCTGGAGACCTGCTGCTGAATTGGGTAGCCGAATCCGGCTATGCCAACGATGCCAAGAGCAACGAGGAAGGCGAAGTCACCTCGGGCACTAACTACTTCGACTACGCGGGCGACACCAGCGGCCTTGGGCTGACCGGGATTCCCGAGATCGGTGACGACGGCCGCTCGATCACCCTGACCTACTCCAAGCCCTTTGCCGACTGGGAAATCGCCTTCGGAGGTCTCCAGGACGGAGGCATCGGCATGCCGGCGCATGTTGTTGCCGAGAAGGCAGGCCTTGCCGACGAGCAGGCTTTGATCGATCTGATCAACGGCCTGGAGCGCGGGGACGCGGAGAAGCCGGCCAAGCCCAATGCCGAGCTCAAGGCCGTGGGAGATTTCTGGAATACCGGCTTTGACAGCAAGTCGCTGCCGGGGGACACCTCGCTTTACCTCTCCAGCGGTCCCTTCATCGTGGACAGCGTTACGCCGGACCAGTCAATCACGCTGGTTCGCAATGATTCCTACAACTGGGGCCAGAAGCCGAGCATCGACGAGGTGACGATCCGGTTCATCGGTGCCGCACCCGACCAGGTACAGGCGCTCAAGAACGGCGAAGTGGACATCATCGCCCCGCAGCCGTCGGCGGATACTGTCGAACTGCTCAATGCCATCGACGGCGTGACGGTCCATATCGATGACCAGCTGTCCTATGACCACCTCGACCTCAACTACAGCGGCGTCTTCGCGGATGCGGACGTCCGCGAGGCGTTCATGAAGGCCGTGCCCAGGCAGGCCATCGTTGACCGCATCGTCAAGCCGATCAAGGAGGACGCCGCGCCGCTCAACTCGCAGTTCTTCGTTCCCGCGCAGGAGGCGTACACTCCCTCGGCGGAAGGCAACGGCTCCTCGGCCTACGCCGAACCGGATATCGACGGCGCCAAGAAGCTCCTGGCGGGCAAGACTCCTGAGGTCCGGATCATGTACAACAAGGACAACCCGAACCGTGCCGACGCGTTCTCCCTGATCCAGGAGTCTGCGGAGAAGGCCGGGTTCAAGGTCGTCGACGGCGGTCTGGGTGCCTCCGACTGGGGTGCTGCGCTTGGCAAGGGCGGTTACGACGCCTCCATCTTCGGCTGGATCAACTCGGGCGTGGGCGTCTCCGGCGTGCCGCAGATCTTCCGGACGGGAAGCGGCTCCAACTACAACGGATTCTCCGACCCGAAGGCCGACGCGCTGATGGACGAGCTGATGGTCACCATCGAACCGGCCGAACAGGACAAGCTGATCACCCAGATCGACAAAATCGTGTGGGACTCCTTCTACGGACTGCCGCTGTTCCAGGCGGTCGGACTGGACGCTTACAACAGCGACCGGGTCGAAGGCGTCGTCTACCAGCCGAACCAGACCGGCGTGTTCTGGAACTTCTGGGATTGGAAGGTCAAGGGCGAGTAGTACCCCTGGCGTTCTGTTAGCGAACTAAGCGAAGGCGCCGGGACCACGAGCAGGACGGTCCCGGCGCCTTGGCATTCTCCAGAAGTGAAAATCGAGGTCTTTCGACACCATGGTGACCTACATCGTGCGGCGGCTCTTCACGGCCGTGCTTATTCTCCTAGGCGCTTCGTTCCTGGTGTATCAGCTGACGGCCCTGTCGGGTGACCCACTTGCCGACCTACGGGAAAGCAACCAGCCGAACAAAGAACAACTGATCCAGCAGCGCGTCGAGTTGCTGAACCTGGACGTCCCTGCCCCTCTCCGCTATTTCCACTGGCTCGGCGGAGCCGCCCAGTGCCTGGTGCCCTTCGTGGGCCGCTGCGACCTGGGTTTCGCCATCAACGGGCAGCCCGTCACCGAAGCACTGGGCCGCGCGATGGGGATGACCATCCTGCTGGTGACCGGTGCAGCCATCCTGGCGGTCGTCATCGGGGTGTGCCTCGGCATCGTGACAGCACTGCGGCAGTACAGCACCCTGGATTACGGGGTGACCTTCATGGCGTTCCTCTTCTTCTCCCTGCCCGTGTTCTGGGTCGCGGTCCTCCTGAAGGAATACGCGGCGATCGGCTTCAACAACTTCCTGCGCGAGCCCCACATACCGCCGGCCACCATCGCCGTGATCTCTTTGGTCAGCGGGCTGTTGTGGTATATCTGCGCGCGCGGCAGCGTCAAACGCCGGCTCCTGGCCGCGGTCACGGGATTCGTCCTGGCTGCGGGCATCCTGTGGGCATTGTCCGTGACACGCTGGTTCAGCACACCAGGGCTCGGCCTCGCGGTGATCCTGATCGCCGGCGTCGCCATTGCCTTCGGCGCGACAACCCTCGCGGCGGGGCTGAAAAACCGCAGGGCGCTCTACTCCGCGCTGGCCGCGGTGGCAGTCGGGCTGGTCTTGTACTTCCCGCTCCAGCCGCTCCTGGCGCAGGCCACTACGCTGATGATCGCGCTCCTGGCCATTGCCACCGTCCTGGTGGGGATCGGTATCGGCTACCTGATGGGCGGCTACGACCGCCGGCAGAATATAAATGCCGCCGTCATGACGGCGGTCCTGGTTGCCGGGATGGTCCTGCTGGACCGTTACATGCAGGCCTGGCCGGCCTACTTCGACAACTCACGGATCAACGGCCGCCCGATCGCCACGATCGGCTCCGAAACGCCCAATTTGCAGGGCGACTACTGGGTGCAGGGGCTGGACACGTTCACGCACCTGCTGTTGCCGACCATCGCCCTGCTGCTGATTTCGCTGGCCTCTTACAGCCGGTATGCACGCTCGTCGATGCTGGAAATCATGAACATGGACTACATCCGGACGGCGCGGGCCAAAGGCCTGGGGGAGCGGACCGTCGTCATGCGCCATGCGTTCCGGAACGCGCTGATCCCCATTGCCACGATCGTGGCCTTCGACATCGGCGGCCTGATCGGCGGCGCGGTCATTACCGAACGCGTCTTCGCTTTCGCCGGCATGGGGCAGCTCTTCATCGAGGCCCTGCTGCGCGTGGACCCGAATCCCGTCATGGGTGTCTTCCTCGTGACCGGCATCATGGCTCTCGTCTTCAATTTGATCGCGGACCTGCTCTACTCCGCGCTGGACCCGCGAGTGAGGGTTAAGGTATGACCACGACGACAACTTCGGCACCGGAAATACAAGGTGCCGGCCCGGAAAAGCAGGGCTTAAGCCAGGGCCAGATCGTCCGGAAGAGGTTCATCGGAAACGCTGCGGCGATCGCGAGCCTGGTCATCTTCGTCCTGATCCTGGTTCTGGCGTTCTCCGCCGGCGGATTCATGGGCATCCCTGGATGGTGGAAGTACACCCACAACGAAGTCAATGACCTGATCAATGGCGGGCGTCCGACGCTGCAGTTGTTTCCGTTCAACTTCGGCGAGCACCCGTTCGGGCAGGACCGGCTGGGCCGGGACACGTTCGCGCAGACCATGCGGGGCGTGCAGATCTCGGTCCTCGTCATGTTCATCATTGGCATCGTCGGCGGCGCGTTCGGCGTGGTCATCGGGGCGTCGGCCGGCTATTTCCGCGGCTGGGTCGACACTGTCCTGATGCGCCTGACCGACGTCGTGATCGTCATCCCGCTGATCATCCTCGCAGCGGTCCTGGGCCAGATGGCCAGCCGGGTGGTGGCGTCCAACCTGCAGCCCCTGGCCCTCGGACTGATGGTGGGGCTGGTCGTATGGACGGGACTGGCCCGGCTGGTGCGCGCCGAGTTCCTCTCCCTGCGCGAGCGGGAATTCGTCGATGCGGCGCGCATAGCCGGTGCCTCCAGTACCCGGATCATCTTCCGGCACATCCTGCCCAACGCTGTCGGAGTGATCATCGTCTTCGTGACGCTCAGCATGTCCTCGGCGATCCTGCTGGAGACCTCCTTGTCCTACGTCGGCATGGGCGTCAAGGCGCCTGATGTGTCGCTCGGCCTGCTGATTAGCCAGAACCAGGAGGCCTTTTCGACCCGTCCCTGGCTGTTCTGGTGGCCGGGCATGTTCATCGTCGCCATCTGCCTTTGCATCAACTTCATCGGAGATGGCCTGCGTGACGCGTTCGATCCCCGCCAGAAGAAGTTCAGCGCGAAGCGGGCACGGGATGTCGTGGCCCGCCGGCCGGGCCCCGCGGGGCCGGCGAAGGAGCTGTGAAATGACGCTCCCCGCGGCGCCGAAGCCGGGACGGTCACGCCGCGATCGCCAACACGGCCGCGGCTACCAGCGCGGCGCCCACGGCGAGCACTGTCCAGTTGACGCTGACGCGCGCCCGGGAGGCCTCGGCCATGCCCGGTTCCACGGCGCCGGACGCGAGCAACGCGGACCAGCGCTGCCGGACGTGGTAGGCGGCCGTGCCGGAATCAGAAGTGGCCAGGTCTCCGGGCCTCACCGAGCCGGCGGGGCCGTAGGTGGTCTCGGGCAGTCCCCGTATGTGGTCTGGCTGCGCGCGCTGGACCGCGAACAGGCCGGGGGCCGGAGCGGACCAGGCGCTATAGCGGC
Source organism: Arthrobacter sp. Marseille-P9274 (assembly GCF_946892675.1). Taxonomy (NCBI): domain Bacteria; kingdom Bacillati; phylum Actinomycetota; class Actinomycetes; order Micrococcales; family Micrococcaceae; genus Arthrobacter; species Arthrobacter sp. Marseille-P9274. The sequence goes on along the minus strand of NZ_CAMPOV010000001.1, from coordinate 2,220,058 downwards.
CCGAGGCTGTCACGAGGGTCAAGGCGTACTTGGTATCGACGGTGACGAGGGCGTGCCACGGCACATCGATGGTGCGGATCGGATTCCGAAGCCTGACGCCGTCGTCGGAAATAACGACGGCGGGAAACCAGGCCAGCCACCACGCCACATAGGCCGCCGCCATGAGCGGCCAGGATTGCAGGAGGCCGGTGCCGCCGTGGGTCAGCAGGGCGGACCCCGCGCTGACGGCCGCGATCAGCCATACGATGCCGGTCAGCCAGGGGGCGCTTCTGGCTCGGAGGACAACGGGTCCGGTGTTGCGGGCGGGCATGGCTCCATCCTTGCAGTTGCCGGCACCAGGGCACTAACGGGACCAGCCGCCGTCGGACTCCCGAAAAACGTTAGAAGGACGAAGCACCATGACTGAAATGATCGATCCGGTCATCCCCGCCCCGACCGAGGATGTTGCCGGCGAACCCGGCAGGCCCGTCCTGCAGGTCACCGACCTCAGCGTGGATTTCGGCGTGGACAAGGAATGGGTCCCGGCGGCCATCGACCTGAACTATGAGGTGCGTGCCGGCGAGGTGCTGGCGCTGGTGGGGGAGTCCGGTTCGGGCAAGAGCGCCAGTTCCATGGCCCTGCTGGGGCTCCTGCCGCCCAACAGCCGCGTGAGCGGAAGCGTGAAACTCAACGGCCAGGAGATCCTGGGCCTCGGCCCGGCAAAGCTGCGCCGGCTCCGTGGCAACGACGTCGCCGTCATTTTCCAGGAACCGATGACGGCGATGAACCCCGTGTACACAATCGGTTTCCAGATCGTCGAGACGCTCCGCCTGCACAATGCCATTTCTCCGGAGGAAGCGCGCGAGCGTGCCCTCCGGCTACTGGAATTGGTGGAACTGCCGGACCCCGCCAAGGCGTTCAAGTCCTACCCGCACCAGCTCTCCGGCGGACAGCGCCAGCGGGCCATGATCGCGCAGTCATTGTCCTGCGACCCCAAGCTGCTGATCGCTGACGAACCCACCACGGCACTGGACGTTACTGTCCAGGCGGAAATCCTGGGCCTCATGCGCAGCCTGAGGAACAAGCTGGACAGCGCCATCGTCCTCATCACCCATGACATGGGCGTGGTCGCCGACCTGGCGGATAAAATCGCGGTGATGCGGAACGGCCGGATCGTCGAAACGGGTACGGCCGAGGAGATCTTCAGCAATCCGCGGCACGAATACACCCGGCAGCTGCTGGCGTCCGTGCCGAGGCTGGGCGCCAGCCATGAGCGCGGCGAAGCGGAGGTGGACGTCACTGCGGCCCTTGCCTCGGCAACGGGCGTCACCTTGGACATCGTCGACGACGACGAGATGAAGCGCCGCGAGGAAGAGAACGAGGCCGCCCTGGCCCGCGCCGCGGAGGAAGCGGTCCACGGTGACCCGGTGCTGGAGTTGGCCGGTGGTGCTATCGATTACCCGAAGCAAGGCAGGGTTCCGGCCTTTAGGGCAGTGGAGGGAGCCGACCTGGTGATCTACCCGGGCCAGGTGGTCGGACTGGTGGGCGAGTCGGGTTCGGGCAAGACCACAATCGGCCGGGCCGCCGTGGGCCTGCTGCCGGTGGCCGAAGGCTCGCTCAAGGTGGCAGGCCAGGAGATTGCGGGGGCCAGCCGCAAGCAATTGCAGTCGCTGCGCAGGAACGTGGGCATGGTGTTCCAGGACCCGTCGTCGTCTCTGAATCCGCGGTTGCCGATCGGCGAGAGCATCGGAGAGCCGATGTACCTTGCCGGAGTGGCGAAGGGCGAAGCGCTGCAGAAGAAGATCGAGGTCCTGCTGGATCAGGTGGAGCTGCCGCGGGCCTACCGGAACCGGTATCCGCACGAGCTCTCCGGTGGCCAGAAGCAGCGTGTCGGCATCGCCCGGGCATTGGCGCTGCAGCCCAAGCTGATGGTCGCGGACGAGCCGACCTCGGCGCTGGACGTTTCCGTGCAGGCCAAGGTGCTGGAGCTGTTCCGCGATCTGCAGCGGGAACTGGGCTTCGCCTGCCTGTTCGTCACCCACGATCTGGCGGTCATCGACGTGCTCGCGGACCGGATCTGCGTTATGCGGCACGGCAACATTGTCGAGCAGGGAACCCGCGACGAGATCCTGCGCAATCCCCAGGAGGCCTACACGCAGCGGCTGCTGGCGGCGGTTCCGCTGCCCGACCCCGTCCTGCAGCGCGAGCGCAGGGAGCTCAGGGAACAGCTGCTCGGGTCGGGGAGCTGAGCGGGACCGGTAGGGAGGAGCCGGAAGCCCGAATGCTCCGACGCGAATTGGGGGCCCGGTATTGCAATAGGGTCTCGCCCAATTGGGTTAGCTGCGGAAGCGGGAGGCCGGAGATACACTGAATCCCGGAGGCACTGCCCAGCGCCTCCGGCCTCTGGCGAAGGGCTGGTCAGGATGTATTCCTTCGAGCGTCAACGGACGGCAGCCGTCCGCACAGCGCCCTTCGTGGTGCCGCGGGCCTAGGGGCAGCCATGTCGAGATCCGCATCCGGGCAGTATGCCGCCCTTCCCAGTGAATCGTTATTCCCCGTGCCTTCCCGCAGGCGGCCGGCAGGCCGGAGCCGCGCTTCACCGGGACGGATCCCCCTCCCGGCGCACCGCCGGTCCGAAATTGCAAGGAACCTGTAAACCACATACTGTAACCCGGGTCACTTCTGACGTGGCCGCCAAAGCTCGGCGCTGGAGGGACACCGAAACGCGACGATCCACCCGGCGCCCGTATTCCGCCCGGGAATTGACTAGCTACTGAGGAGGCGGAATGCGATTTGCTCGCACTTCCAGAATTGTTGGCCTCGCGGCCGCGGCTGCGCTGGCCTTGAGCGCCTGTGGGGGCAGCGGCGGGGGAACGGACGGTGCCGATGCCTCGGCAGTCATTACCGCCAACACCACCGAGCCGCAGAATCCGCTCGTGCCCACCAATACGAACGAGGTCGGTGGCGGCCGGGTCGTCGACCTGCTCTTCGAAGGCCTGATCAGCTACGACGCTTCCGGTGCGCCGGTCAATGAGGTCGCCGAATCCATCGAGACCAAGGATTCGAAGAACTACACCATCACCCTGAAGCCGGACCAGAAGTTCACGAACGGCGACCCGGTCACGGCCAGTTCTTTCGTGGACGCCTGGAACTACGGGGCTGCGGCGGAGAACGCGCAGTTGAACGAGTACTTCTTCGACAGCATCGCCGGGTATGACGAGGTCAGTGCCAAGGACAGCAAGAAGAAGGAGATGTCCGGTCTGAAGGTCCTCGACGACAAAACCTTCACCGTGGAACTGGCCCAGCCGGAGTCGGACTGGCCGCTGCGGCTGGGCTACACGGCCTTTTCGCCGCTTCCCGAGGCCGCCTTCCAGGACATGGAGGCGTTCGGCGAGAACCCTGTTGGCAACGGTCCTTACAAGCTTTCCGGTGACGGTGCCTGGCAGCACGACGTCGAGATCGCCCTGGTGCCGAATCCCGACTACACGGGCACCCGCGCTCCCAAGAACGACGGCATCACCTTCAAGATCTACTCCGGCTTCGAGGCGGCCTACCAGGACCTGCTGGCCAACAACCTCGACCTGCTCGACACGATTCCGCCGAGTTCCCTGAAGAACTTCAAGACGGACCTCGGCGAGGGGCGCTACCTGGAGAAGCCGTATGCGGGCAACCAGGCCATCACCATTCCCGATTACCTCGATGAGTGGAAGGGAGAGGCGGGGGATCTGCGCCGCAAGGCCATCTCCATGGCGATCAACCGTCCCGAAATCACGAAGGTGATCTTCTCCGGCGGCCGCGAGCCTGCCACGGAATTCACCGCGCCGGTGATCGACGGCTACGACCAAGGCATCACGGGCAGCGAAGTGCTGAAGTTCGATCCGGAGGAGGCTCGCAAACTCTGGGCCCAGGCGGACAAGATCGAGCCGTGGGGCGACAAGCCGTTCACGATCTCGTACAACTCCGACGGCGGCCACAAGGAGTGGATCGACGCGGTGGCGAACAGCATCAAGAACGAGCTGGGCATTGACGCGCAGGGGAAGCCCTACGCGACCTTCGCCGAGGTCCGGGAGATTGCCACGTCCAAGAATCTCGAGGGCGCGCTGCGCACGGGCTGGCAGGCCGACTACCCGTCGCTGTACAACTTCCTCGGCCCGACCTTCGGTACCGGAGCCGGTTCCAATGACGGCGATTACTCCAACAAGGAGTTCGACGCCAAGCTCCGCGAGGGACTGTCCGCCAAGAGCCCGGAGGCCGGGACCGCGGCGTTCAACGAGGCCCAGGAAATCCTGCTGCAGGACCTGCCCGCCGTGCCGCTGTGGTACCAGGTCCGCCAGGTCGGCTGGAGCGAGAACGTGGACAAGGTCGACACTGCCTGGAGCGGTGTCCCGATCTACCACCAGATCACCCGCAAGTAGCCTGAGCGGCCCGTGGGGTCCGGCACTTTGGCCGGGCCCTGCGGGCTTTTCCACGACGGCGGCTAATCTAGAGCGAACGGGCAAAGGACTCATGCAGACTCACACGTATCATCCCTCCGACGGCGGGGCAGGCTGATGACCTGGTACGTCGCCCGGCGGTTCCTGCAAATGATCCCGGTATTCTTCGGGGCGACCTTCATGGTCTACTTCCTCGTCTTTTCGCTTCCCGGGGACCCGATCCAGGCGCTGTTCGGCGACCGTGCCGTCAATCCGACCGTCGCCGCCCAGCTGCGGGAGCAGTACAACCTGGACCAGCCCTTCCTGGTCCAGTACTTCCTGTACCTGAAGAACCTGGTGACATTCAATCTGGGCAACGATTTTTCCGGCCGCCCAGTGGCCGAGGTCCTGGCCCAGGTCTTTCCGGTGACGATCAGGCTGGCGATCCTTGCGCTCCTGTTCGAGGCCGTCTTCGGCATCATTTTCGGCGTGATCGCGGGCTTGAGGAAGGGCCGCTTCTTCGACGGAACCGTCCTGATCGCGTCCCTGGTCCTCATCGCCGTCCCGATCTTCGTGCTCGGCTTCGTCCTGCAATACGTCGTGGGCGTCAAGCTCGGCTGGGCCAAGCCGACGGTCGGCGCGCAGGCCGGGTGGTCCGACCTGATCCTGCCGGCCATCGTGCTCGGCCTGGTGTCCCTGGCCTACGTCATCCGACTGACCCGGACGTCGGTCATCGAGAACATGAACGCGGACTACGTGCGCACTGCCACGGCGAAGGGACTGTCCCGGCCACGCGTCGTCGTCGTCCATATCCTGCGGAACTCCATGATCCCCGTGGTCACCTTCCTCGGGGCGGACCTGGGCGCGCTCATGGGCGGGGCGATCGTCACGGAAGGCATTTTCAACGTGCCCGGCGTAGGGCAGCGGCTGTACCAGTCGGTCCTGCGCGGAGAGGGACCGACGATCGTGTCGATCGTCAGCGTCCTCATCCTTGTCTACATCCTGGCCAACCTGGTCGTGGATGTGCTGTACGCCTGGCTCGACCCGAGGATCCGCTATGCCTGAGTACCGCAGAGACCACATCGAACACTACGTCGCACCGATCGAGGAGACGCCGCTGCAGGCGACCGACAAGGTCGCCGAGGACGTCCAGCCGCTCAGCCTGTGGGCCGAGGCGTGGCACAACCTGCGCCGCCAGCCGCTGTTCATCATTGCCTCGGTCCTGATCCTGCTGATCGTCGTGGTGGCGCTTCTTCCGGGGCTCTTCACGCAGACTGAGCCGAACGCGAACTGCCAGCTGGCCAATTCCGACGGCGGTCCCGCGCCGGGACATCCGCTCGGCTTCACGGTCCAGGGCTGCGATGTCTACGCGCGGCTGATCTACGGCACGCAGGCCTCGCTGACGGTCGGCATTTTCGCGACCCTCGGTGCGTTGCTGGTCGGCGGCGTGCTGGGCGCCATCGCCGGGTTCCACGGCGGATGGCTGGATTCGGTCATCGCCCGGATCGGCGACGTATTCTTCGCCCTGCCGCTGATCCTCGGAGCGATCATCATCATGCAGCTGCCGTTCTTCCGGGAAAACCGCAATGTCTGGACCGTGGTGATCACGCTGGTGGTGTTCGGCTGGCCGCAGGTCGCACGCATTACCCGCGGCGCCGTCATCTCCGTGCGCAACGCGGACTTCGTCACGGCCGCGCGTTCGCTGGGCGTGTCGCGGGCGGCGGCGCTGGTGCGGCACGTCATCCCGAACGCGCTGGCACCCGTCATCGTCGTGGCCACCGTCAACCTGGGCATCTTCATCGTGGCCGAGGCCACCTTGTCCTTCCTGGGGATCGGCCTGCCGCCGGCCGTGATGAGCTGGGGCAATGACATTTCCGCAGCCCAGGTTTCGCTGCGGTCGAACCCGTCGACCCTGCTCTGGCCCGCCGCCGCGCTGTCCGTGACCGTGCTGAGCTTCATCATGCTCGGGGACGCCCTGCGCGATGCCCTCGATCCGAAAGCCAGGAAACGATGACGCTCATCCAAGAAGTGAACAGCACCGAGCCGCTGCTGGAAATCCGCGACCTGGCCATCACCTTCAGCAGCTCGACCGGCGACGTGCCGGCCGTCCGCAATGCGCATCTGACGGTGATGCCGGGGGAGACCGTGGCCATTGTGGGGGAGTCCGGGTCCGGCAAGTCCACCACGGCACTGGCGGCCATCGGCCTGCTGCCCGGCAACGGGCGCGTCACGGGCGGCCGGATCCTGTTCGCCGGCGAGGACCTCACCCAGGCCGGTCCAAAGCGGATCATGGAGCTGCGCGGCAATTCCATCGGCATGGTTCCCCAGGATCCGATGTCGAGCCTGAACCCGGTCTGGAAGATCGGCGCCCAGATCAAAGAGACCCTGCGGGCCAACGGGCTGCCCTCGGGTCCGGGCGACGTAGCCCAGGTGCTGGCCGAGGCGGGCCTGCCGGACGCCGAGCGGCGGGCCCGGCAGTTCCCGCACGAATTTTCCGGCGGCATGCGGCAGCGCGCGCTGATCGCGATCGGGCTCTCCTGCCGTCCCCGGCTGCTGATCGCGGACGAGCCGACCTCCGCCCTGGACGTCACCGTGCAGCGGCAGATCCTGGACCACCTCGAGAACATGACGGCGGACCTCGGCACGGCGGTGCTGCTAATCACCCATGACCTCGGCCTCGCGGCCGAGCGCGCCCGGAAGGTCGTGGTCATGTACAAGGGCCAGGTCGTGGAATCGGGCTCCGCGCAGGAAATCCTGACGAACCCGCGGCACCCGTACACGAAGCGCCTGGTGGAGGCGGCGCCGTCGTTGTCCTCCCGCCGCATCCAGTCCGCGCGGGCGGCGGGGATCGACTCCGCCGACCTCCTGGCGCCGGTGGCGGAAGCCGCGGCCGCGGCGGACAACGTGATCGAGGTGCAGGACCTGACCAAGGTATTCAAGCTCCGGGCCGGGTTCGGCAAATCCACGGACTTCACCGCGGTCGACGGCGTTTCCTTCTCCATTAAGCGGGGAACAACGACGGCGGTGGTAGGGGAGTCGGGGTCCGGCAAGTCCACCGTGGCGCGCATGGTGCTGAACCTGGAGACGCCGACGTCGGGCCGGATCCTCTTCGACGGCGTGGAAATGGCCGGGCTGTCGCGCGGGGAACTGCTGAAGTTCCGACGCCGGGTGCAGCCGATCTTCCAGGACCCGTACGGCTCGCTGGATCCGATGTACAACATCTTCCGGACCATCGAGGAACCGCTGCGGGTGCACAAGATCGGGGACAGCCGGAGCCGCGAGGCAAAGGTCCGGAAACTGCTGGACCAGGTGGCGCTGCCGGCCTCGGTGATGCGCCGGTTCCCCAACGAGCTCTCCGGCGGCCAGCGCCAGCGCATCGCGATTGCCCGGGCCCTCGCGCTCGATCCCGAGGTGGTGATCTGCGACGAAGCCGTGTCCGCGCTCGACGTCCTGGTGCAGGACCAGATCCTCAACCTGCTGGCAGACCTGCAGCAGGAACTCGGCCTGAGCTACCTGTTCATCACCCACGACCTGGCGGTCGTGCGGCAGATCGCCGACCACGTCTGCGTCATGGAAAAGGGTCGGCTGGTGGAGACCGGCAGCACGGACAGCGTGTTCGCTTCGCCCCGGCAGGACTACACGCGGGCCCTGCTGGCCGCGATCCCGGGCGCCCGGCTGGAACTGCCGCCGGAGGTGGCCTGACCCGGCCGCCCACTGGAAGCATGGCGTACGACGGCGGGGCGCACACGCCGTCGTACGGGCCGCCAGCGTGCGCGCATTAGGTTCGTTTTGCCTTCAGACGCTAGTATGTAGATGCCCCTTTTTGAGGGCGCGGCCACGTCCGGGCCGGATTCTCCAGTTCTCAACCTGAATTGAGCCATCACGTATGTCTGAAACCACCACGTCGACGCAGAGCGCCGTCCGCAGCGACCTTCGGAATGTCGCCATCGTAGCCCACGTCGACCACGGTAAGACCACCCTGGTGGACGCGATGCTCCGCCAGACCGGCGCCTTCTCCACGCACGGCGAAGTCGAAGAGCGCGTGATGGACTCCGGTGACCTGGAACGCGAAAAGGGCATCACCATTCTGGCCAAGAACACCACCGTGTTCTACTCGGGTCCCTCGGCCAACGGCGAGAACGTCACGATCAACGTGATCGACACCCCGGGCCACGCGGACTTCGGCGGCGAGGTGGAGCGCGGCCTGTCCATGGTGGACGGCGTGGTGCTCCTGGTCGACGCCTCCGAGGGCCCGCTGCCGCAGACCCGGTTCGTCCTGCGCAAGGCGCTGGCCGCCAAGCTGCCCGTAGTCCTGCTGGTCAACAAGACGGACCGCCCCGACGCCCGGATCGACGGGGTCGTCGCGGAATCGATGGACCTGCTGCTCGGCCTGGCCTCGGACCTGGCCGACGAGGTTCCCGATCTTGACCTCGACGCCGTCCTGAACGTGCCGGTGGTCTACGCCTCCGGCAAGCTTGGCCGTGCCTCCCTGGAGCAGCCCGCGGACGGCGCCGCCCCGGACAGCGAGGACCTCGAGCCGCTGTTCGCCACCATCATGGAGCACATCCCGGCTCCTACCTACGATCCCGAGGGCGTGCTGCAGGCCCACGTGACCAACCTGGACGCCTCACCGTTCCTGGGCCGCCTCGCCCTGCTGCGCATCTTCAACGGCACCCTCAAGAAGGGCCAGACGGTGGCCTGGGCCCGGGCCAACGGCGAACTCAAGAGCGTGCGCATCTCCGAGCTGCTGGCCACCAAGGGCCTGGAGCGCGTTCCCGCCGAATCCGCCGGCCCCGGCGAGATCGTCGCTGTCGCCGGTATCGAGGACATCACCATCGGCGAAACCCTGACCGACGCGGAGAACCCGCAGCCGCTGCCGCTGATCACCGTCGACGATCCGGCGATCTCCATGACGATCGGCATCAACACCTCCCCGCTGGCCGGCAAGGTCAAGGGCGCCAAGGTCACGGCCCGCCAGGTCAAGGACCGGCTGGACAAGGAACTGATCGGCAACGTCTCGCTGAAGGTGCTGCCGACCGAGCGTCCGGATGCCTGGGAAGTCCAGGGCCGCGGCGAGCTCGCGCTGGCCATCCTCGTTGAGCAGATGCGCCGCGAAGGCTTCGAGCTGACCGTCGGCAAGCCTCAGGTGGTCACCAGGACCGTGGACGGCAAGGTCCACGAGCCGATGGAGCACATGACCATCGACGTGCCCGAAGAGTACCTCGGCGCCGTAACGCAGCTGATGGCCGCCCGCAAGGGCCGCATGGTCAACATGGCCAACCACGGCACCGGCTGGGTCCGGATGGAATTCATCGTTCCCGCGCGCGGCCTGATCGGCTTCCGCACCCGGTTCATGACCGAGACCCGCGGTGCCGGCATCGCTTCCTCCTACTCGGAGGGCTACGAGCCGTGGGCCGGCCCCATCGATTACCGCACCAACGGCTCCATGGTGGCGGACCGCGCCGGCGTGGTGACCCCGTTCGCGATGATCAACCTGCAGGAGCGCGGCTCGTTCTTCGTCCAGCCGACCTCCGAGGTGTACGAGGGCATGATCGTCGGCGAGAACTCCCGCGCGGACGACATGGACGTGAACATCACCAAGGAAAAGAAGCTCACCAACATGCGTGCGGCTTCCTCGGACAGCTTCGAGAACCTGACCCCGCCGCGGACGCTGACCCTCGAAGAGTCGCTCGAGTTCGCCCGCGAGGACGAGTGCGTCGAGGTCACCCCGGAGGCCATCCGGATCCGCAAGGTGATCCTGGACTCCAATGAACGGGCCAAGGCCAACCGCGCCCGCGCGAAGGCATAGGCTGGCTCCATGACAGCGCAGAGGCAGCCCGCCGATCCACACGAGAGCGGGCTGCCTCCCGCCTTTAACCTGCCGTCCGGCCAGCAGCTCCCGGGCGCGACGGCGGCGGGCCAGGTGCCGGTCCGGCCTTCGGAACAGGAGAACGCACGACGGCGGCGGCTGACGTCCCGCGGCTGGGGCACCGCGATCGCGGGCGGGCTGCTGGTGGCTCTGCTGGGGACGAACCTGCACAGCCAGGTCTGGTTCACCGCCGGCCAGGCTTACCCGTGGGGCGCCGCGGCGGCCCTGCTGTTCGCTGCCGCGGCGATGGTCTGGGTCGGGCTGCGGACCATGAACGTTCTCGCCGCCGGGCTGACCGGGATCATCGCCTACGTCCTCGTGGGACTGATGGCCAGCGGGCTATTCGGCGAACCGCTGATCGTCACCGCCACGTCGGCGGACAAGGAACTGGCCGTCGCCATCGCGGGCCGGATCTGGACCATCGGCCTGGCCGTCATGGTGATTTTGTCGGTCGCAGTGACCGCCTGGGCGCTCAAGCCTCGCCGCTAGTTCGCGGTCCGGTCCACGTGGTGGGCCAGGAAGATCGACGTCGCGGTGCCGTCCTCGTCGGCCGGCCGCCGCGCATACTCCTCCAGCACGGCGTGGAGCTTGTCCATCAGCTCTTTCCGGTTTGCATCGTTCAGCTTGATGCCCATGCGGGTCGTCTCGATCTCGTCCGGGGCCAGCCCGTCGATCTCCTGCAGGAAGGTCTCCACCAGCACCGGCGCGGCATCGGGCATCGCGGCGCCCCAGGAGCGGCGGGTGGCCCGGTACGGCACCTCCCGCGCGCCGCGGTTGCCCTTGCGCGGCTCCTCGGCCTCCAGGAACCCCGTGTTCAGCAGCGTCCTGACGTGGTGCAGGCTCGTCGCCGGGTTCAGGTGCAGCAGCCCGGCGATCTCCTTGTTGGTGCGCGAGCGGTGGAGGCAGAGCCGCAGGATGCGCAGCCGCACTGGCGAGCTGAGCGCCCGTCCGGTGGCCTGCAGATCCTGATCGGTTGGCATATGCCAAGCATACGTCAGAAACGCCCGGCTGATTGATGTTCCTCAATCGCTGCGGGCGCGGCGGCGCGGCGGGGGCGGAATTTCTTTGGCAGCCGTCACGGCACCCAGGTCCACCACCACATCGCCGCGCTTCGTCCGGACGGTGCACTCGCCGTCGTTAGCGGAAACCAGCTCGCCGAGGGCATCCGTGAGGCCGCCGGGGATCCGGTAGCGGACCACGACTCTGGTTCCGGGGGCCGCTGCACGGAGGAAGCCGGCCGGGGTGGGGGAGGGCACGGCACCAGTTTAGGTGAGGACCGGACGCGGGGAGATAATGGACGAAGGGCTACCCTTGGGGTAGCAGACAAGAAAGGTGCTCAAGGACGTGACGTATGTAATCGCGCAGCCGTGCGTGGATGTCAAAGACAAGGCATGCATCGAAGAATGCCCCGTGGATTGCATCTACGAAGGCGAGCGTTCGCTCTACATCCACCCCGATGAGTGCGTGGACTGCGGCGCCTGCGAGCCGGTGTGTCCCGTCGAGGCCATCTACTACGAGGACGACACCCCGGAGGAGTGGGCCGAGTACTACAAGGCCAACGTCGAGTTCTTCGACGACCTGGGCTCGCCCGGCGGCGCCGCCAAGATCGGCAACACGCACAAGGACCACCCGCTGATCGCCGCGCTGCCGCCGCAGAACCAAGACTGAGCGCATGGGCTTCGGACTGCAGCTTCCCGAGTACCCGTGGAACACCATGGAGCCGTATCGGGACAAGGCCTCGCGCCATCCGGACGGCATGGTCAACCTCTCCATCGGCACGCCGGTCGATCCGACGCCGGCCGTCATCCAGGAGGCGCTGAAGGCCGCCGCGGACTCGCCCGGCTATCCCACGACGCACGGCACGCTGAAACTGCGTGAGGCGATCGCGGACTGGTATGGCCGCCGGCGGAACGTGCCGGGCCTGGACCCGGCCGCCGTCATGCCGACGGTCGGGTCGAAGGAGCTGGTGGCCTGGCTGCCGCTGCTGCTGGGCCTGGGCAAGGACAACGTCGTGGTGCGGCCAACCGTCGCCTATCCCACCTATGACATCGGGGCCATCCTGGCCGGCGCGACGCCGGTTGCCGCCGATTCGCTCGACGAGCTGGACCCCGCCACGCGCGGGCGCGTCAAGCTGGTCTGGATCAATTCGCCCGGCAATCCCACGGGCATCGTGCGGGACACCGCCTCGATGCGCGGGCTGGTGGAGCAGGCCCGGGAGGCCGGCGCCGTCGTCGCGTCGGACGAATGCTACGCCGAGCTGGGCTGGGACGAATGGGACCAGGAGCGGGGCGGCAAGGCCGTGCCTAGCGTACTGGATCCCGAGGTGGCGCAGGGCAGCCACGAGGGGCTGCTCAGCGTGTACTCGCTGAGCAAGCAGTCCAACCTGGCCGGCTACCGGGCGGCCTTCATCGCCGGGGATCCGGTCCTGATGGCGAACCTGGTCAACAGCCGCAAGCACGCCGGGATGATCGTGCCGCTGCCCGTCCAGGAGGCGATGCGTGCCGCCCTCGGCGACACGGCCCACGTGCAGGCCCAGAAGGACCTGTACCGGAGCCGCCGGGAGCGGCTGCTGCCGGCCCTGCGGGACTTCGGGCTGCAGGTCCAGCACTCGGAAGCGGGGCTCTACCTGTGGGGCACCACGGGCGAAGACACCTGGACGGCGGTGGACCGGCTCGCCCAGCTCGGCATCGTCGTCGGACCCGGTGTTTTCTACGGCGAACGCGGAAACGGCTTCATCCGGGTCGCCCTGACCGAGGCCGACGAACGGATCGATGCGGCAGTCGAACGGCTGCGGTGACGCCCTGTAAACCTAAAAGTGACCTCCGGATTAGAAATCGCGGCCCCCGTGCCGGTAGCGTTTGATCCGAGTGTGCACATTAGCGCCGCCACTGGGACGGCGTCCGTGCAGATAGTTTCCACGACTCCTGAAGGGGACTCAATGACAGAGCAGACCGGTGCCACCCTGCAGTATGACGGCGGCCAGCTTGACCTGCCGAGGCTCAAAGCGGCAGAAGGCAATGACGGCTACGACGTTTCGAAGCTGCTGAAGCAGACCGGCGCGGTCACCTTCGACCCCGGCTTCATGAACACCGCGGCCACCACGTCCGCGATCACGTACATCGACGGCGACGCGGGCGTCCTGCGCTACCGTGGGTACCCGATCGACCAGCTGGCTGAGCACTCGAGCTTCCTCGAGGTTTCCTACCTGCTGATCTACGGCAACCTTCCCACGCCCACCGAGCTCGAGGCCTTCGACCAGAAGATCCGCCGCCACACCCTGCTCCACGAGGAGCTCAAGGGCTTTTTCAACGGGTTCCCGCGTGATGCGCACCCGATGCCGGTGCTGTCCTCGGCGGTCAGCGCGCTGTCCACGTTCTACCAGGACTCGCTGGACCCGTTCGATGACGAGCAGGTGGAGCTGTCCACCATCCGGCTGATGGCCAAGCTGCCGGTCATCGCCGCCTACGCCCACAAGAAGTCCATCGGGCAGGCGCTGCTGTACCCGGACAACTCCATGAACCTCGTGGAGAACTTCATGCGGCTCTCGTTCGGCCTGCCCGCCGAGCCGTACGAGCTGGACCCGACGATGGTCAAGGCGCTGGACCTGCTGCTGATCCTGCACGCCGACCACGAGCAGAACTGCTCGACCTCCACGGTGCGCCTGGTGGGCAGCTCCAACGCAAACATGTTCGCCTCCGTCTCCGCCGGCATCAACGCCCTGTTCGGCCCGCTGCACGGCGGCGCCAACGAAGCGGTGCTGAACATGCTGCGGCAGATCCAGTCCTCGGGCATGCAGCCGGAGGACTTCATGGAGAAGGTCAAGAACAAGGAAGCCGGCGTCCGCCTGATGGGCTTCGGTCACCGGGTGTACAAGAACTACGACCCGCGTGCCCGCATCGTCAAGGCCACGGCGCACGAGATCCTCAGCAAGCTCGGCGGCAACGACGAGCTGCTGGACATCGCGATGCGACTCGAAGAGAAGGCCCTGGCGGACGACTACTTCATCGAACGCAAGCTGTACCCGAACGTCGACTTCTACACCGGCCTCATCTACAAGGCCATGGGCTTCCCGGAGAAGATGTTCACGGTGCTCTTCGCGATCGGCCGCCTGCCCGGCTGGATCGCCCAGTGGCGCGAGATGATCAAGGACCCGCACACCAAGATCGGCCGCCCGCGCCAGCTGTACACGGGTGAACTGGAGCGCCAGTACCCCGCCCGCTGAGCCTCGGCCGGCGTACGACGGCGGCAAGTGCCTTAAGCGAGTGTGTCCCCCGGAGCAGTCCGGGGGACACACGCGTTTAACGCGCGCATCCCGGTGGGCATATGACCTGGAAGCGGACGCCTTCCCTCGAAAAGCAGATACGGCCCTTTCCAGCGTTGGAGAGGGGCCGTATCTGCTTTGGTGGATCCCGCCGGACTAGGAGCCGGCGTAGCCGTTCGGGTTCTCCTTCTGCCAGCGCCAATGGTCCTGGCACATCTGCTCCAGCGACCGCTCGGCGGACCAGCCCAGCTCGGCCAGGGCAGCGGTGGGGTCGGCGTAGCTGACCGCCGCGTCGCCCGGCCGGCGGTCGGTCAGCTCGCGGGGGATCTCGAAGCCCGCGGCCTTGCCGAACGCCTCCAGCACCTCGAGGACGGAGGAACCGCGGCCGGTACCGAGGTTCCAGCGGCGCACGCCGGAGCGGCCAGCGATGTAGTCCAGCGCGGCCAGGTGCCCGGCGGCGAGGTCCATGACGTGGATGTAGTCCCGCACGCCGGTGCCGTCCGGCGTCGGATAGTCGCTGCCGAAGACGCGGACCTTCTCGCGGCGGCCGACCGCCACCTGTGCGACGAACGGCAGCAGGTTGTTGGGCACGCCTGTCGGGTCTTCGCCGATCCGGCCGGACTCGTGCGCGCCGACGGGGTTGAAGTAGCGCAGCAGCGCGATGCGCCAGCGTTCGTCCGACGCCCCGAGGTCGGACAGGATGTCTTCGATCTGTTCCTTGGTCCGCCCGTACGGGTTCGTGGCGTCCAGCGGCATTTTCTCGGTCAGCGGGACCTGGTCGGAATTGCCGTAGACCGTCGCGGACGAGCTGAAGACGATGGTCCGCACATCGTGGGCCTCCATGCAGCGCAGCAGGTTCAGCGTTCCGGTGACGTTGTTGTGGTAGTAGCGCAGCGGCTGTTCCACCGATTCGCCGACGGCCTTCAGCCCGGCGAAGTGGATCACGGCGTCGATCTTCTCCGCATCGAAAACCTCGCCCAGGGTGTCGACGTCGAGCAGGTCCACCTTGCGGAAGGCCGCGGTGCGGTTGGCCAGTTCCTGCACCCGCCGCAGCGACTCCTCGCTGGAGTTGGCGAGATTATCGACCACGACGACGTCGTGCCCGGCCTCGAGCAGCGCCAGCGTAGTGTGCGAGCCAATGTAGCCGGTTCCCCCGGTAACCAGAATCCTCATGGTTACAGCCTAGTTCCTGGCGCTATCGAGTCGGTATTTGACGGTGGTCGCGGGCAACACCTGCGTCTAGAGTGGATCTAGGACGTCGGGAAAGGAACCCTCATCGATGGAGCACACCGGCAGCTCGGGCTGGCGCATTACCGCCGACACCTCGGCGCAGATGCTGATGGCCTTGTACTTTCATGATGTTGCCGGGCTGGACGGGGCAGGTTTCCCCGCCGTTTCGGCAGCGGAACCCTACATCCGCCGGGCCGATCCACGGCAGTTGACCGCCCACGTCGGCGGCCCGGTCGCATTGCGGCGGGAATGGGAACAATGGTGGTCCGGCCTAGTGAAGGAAGAAACCGGGAACACCGCTGCCTTGGATCCTCCGGCCTTCGAATCGTTCAAGGACAGCCCCGCCCTGCAACTGGTGATGCAGGCCCACTACGGGGCCGCCACGACATGGGCCCGCGAACGCAAGGCGGAATACCAGCGGGCGGCGCAGGAGCGGGAGGCCAGCGGGCGGGCCAAGCTCATCAGCCAGCTGGTGCAGGACCGGGAGATGGAACTGGGCCGCGACGCGCGGCAGTTCGAGCTGAAGCTGATCGAGCTACCGCTGCATGAGGCCCGGGCCTGGTACGTGGAACCGAACCGCATGATCCTGAGCCAGAAGCTGATCGAGGACGAGGCCGCCTACCGCAGCTTTGTCCAACCCGTCGTCGAACTGCTCGTATAGCGCCAGCTTGGCCTGAAGGCCGGGCGGCTCAGGCCGCGTCCGCCAGGGTGATGGTCACAGTGCCGGGCTCCGTTCCCGCCGTGGACCAGCCGCCGGCCCCGCGCTGCCAGCTCAAGCCGGCGAAGGCGACCGCGTCGATCTTCAGTTCCTTGGCCGAGGCAACCGCCCATTGGGCGACGGCCCAGCCGGTGGTGTCATCGACGCTGACCTGCAGCTGGTTGCCATGCACCGAGGTCTGGAGTTCCGGGTAGGCGAGCTCCAACTGCTCCTGGACGGACGCGGCGTTGCCGGTCCCCTCGGCCGTCTTCAGGACGCAGTTCAGTGCTGCGGGGGAGTGGCCCGTCAGGGCGGAGGCAAAGGCCTTGCCTTCCCCCTCGTGGTCCGCGTAGGCCTCCGGATAGGCGCTGCGCTGGACCTTTTGCGCGGCTTCGGTGATCGGCATGGACTCGTAGTCCGGGACCTGTTCGAGCTCCTCGAAGAAGCGGTTGGTGGCATAGACCGGGTCCATCACCTGGTCCTCCGTGCCCCACCCTTGCGAGGGCCGCTGCTGGAACAGTCCGCGCGAATCGGGCCCGGCGTTGTCGCCGTGCCCGATGTTGCGCAGCTTGGACTCCTGGATCGAGGTGGCCAGGGCAATCGAGGCAGCCCTGGCCGGCAGGCCTCGCTGGACCGCGATTCCCGAAATCAGGGCTGCGTTCGCGGCCTGGTCCGGAGCCAGTTCAAAGGTCTCCGGACCGACCACGGCCATGCAGCGCTCCCGCACTAGGATTTCCGACCGCTGGATCGACGACACGGCGAGCCATACCCCACCGGCCACCAGGGCAACCAGCAGCAGCAGCACCAACAGGCTGCGTCGGCGTTGGCGTCGAACCATATGGCGGAAAACCCCGAATCAGTTGGCGTGGAGGGCGGCGTTGAGCTCGACGGTCTGGCCGGCGCGGGGCAGAACCTCGACGACGCCGGACACGGAGTTCCGCCGGAACAGCAGGTTGGAAACGCCGGAGAGTTCCACGGCCTTGACCTGGCGCGCCTCGCCGCTCGCTTCCAGCAGGCTCACCCGGGTGCCGGCCGTGACGTAGAGCCCGGCCTCGACGACGCAGTCGTCGCCGATGCTGATGCCGACGCCGGAGTTGGCACCGAGGAGCACCCGCTCGCCGATGCTGATGCGCTCCTTGCCGCCGCCGGAGAGGGTGCCCATGATCGACGCGCCGCCGCCGACGTCGGAACCGTCAGCGACGATGACGCCGGCCGAGATGCGGCCCTCGACCATTGAGGTGCCGAGCGTGCCCGCGTTGAAGTTCACGAAGCCCTCGTGCATGACCGTGGTCCCCTCGGCCAGGTGGGCGCCGAGGCGCACCCGGTCGGCGTCCGCGATGCGCACGCCGGACGGCAGCACGTAGTCGACCATGCGGGGGAACTTGTCCACGCCGTAGACGGTCACGTTGCCGCGGCTGCGCAGCCGGAGGCGGGTGGCCTCGAAGTTTTCGGTGCTGCAGGGGCCGAAGTTCGTCCAGACCACATTGGCGAGCAAGCCGAAAATACCGTCCAGGTTGAGGGAATTGGGCTGGACCAGCCGGTGCGAGAGCAGGTGCAGGCGCAGGTAGGCGTCGGCGGTGTCGGCGGGCGCGGCGTCCAGGTCGATGCCGCGGCTGACCAGCTCGAAGCGGACGCCCCGCTCCGTGTCTTCCTGCTGGGCCAGGGCCTTCAGGTCTTGGTCGGCGCCGTCGGCCGGGGCCTCCCCGAGGCCCGGGGCGGGGTACCAGACGTCGAGGACGGTCCCGTTGGCGGCGACGGTGGCGAGGCCGGAGCCGTAGGCGGTTCGGGGCAAGACGGAATCAGTGTTGTTCGCAGGCATGTTCCCCAGTCTACCGACGTCGGATAGGGCAGCGTGCCCCATTACGCTTGGGGTGTGACTGCTTCGACCATTGCCCTTGACCTGACGTCCGACGTCGCCGAGCTGACCGCCACGCTGATCGACATCAACAGCGTCTCCGGGAACGAAAGCGCCCTTGCGGACGCCGTCGAGACGGCGCTCCGCGGCCTGCCGCACCTGCACGTCCTGCGGGATGGGGACGCCATCGTGGCGCGTACCGAATTGGGCCGGGACGAGCGTGTGATCCTGGCCGGCCACCTGGACACGGTCCCGCTGCCCACGGTGCCGCGGTCGCGGGGGACGGTGCCCTCCAGCTGGGATGGTGCCGTGCTATACGGCCGCGGAGCCACCGACATGAAGGGCGGCATCGCGGTGCAGTTGGCCCTCGCCGCGCAGCTGACCGCACCTCTTCGGGACGTGACCTACGTGTTCTACGACCATGAAGAAGTCGAAGCCTCGCTCAGCGGCCTGGGCCGGCTCGTGCGAAACCACCGCGAGCTGCTGGCCGGTGACTTCGCCATCCTGCTGGAGCCGACGGACGGGACCGTGGAGGGCGGCTGCAACGGCACCAGCAGGTTCGAGGCCACGACCATCGGCAGGGCCGCCCATTCGGCCCGGGCGTGGATGGGGCAGAACGCCATCCACGCGGCCGCCGAGATCCTGGTGCGGCTGCGCGACCACGAACCGGCGACCGTGACCGTGGACGGCCTCGACTACCGGGAGAGCCTCAATGCCGTGAAGATCAGCGGGGGCACCGCCGGCAACGTGATCCCGGACAAGACCGTGGTCGAAATCAACTACCGCTTTGCCCCGGACAAGACCCCGGACGACGCCGAAGCCTACGTCCGCGGGCTGCTCGAGGGATTCGAGGTGGTCCGGACGGATGCGGCGGCGGGGGCACGACCGGGTCTGCAGCACCCGGCCGCGGCCGACTTCGTCGCTGCCGTCGGGGCGGAGCCGAAGCCGAAGTATGGCTGGACTGACGTGGCCCGGTTCAGCGAGCTGGGCATTCCGGCGGTGAACTTCGGTCCCGGGGACGCGCTGCTGGCCCACACGGACAACGAACACGTGACCGCCGAGGCCGTTCGAGCCTGCCTGGACGCGCTGCGCCGCTGGCTCAGCTGAGCAGGACCGCTTAAGCGGGTGCGGGCGGCGTCCGCTGTGGACGCCGCCCGCACCTGGCCAGAGGTATCAAGGCTCGGGGTCAGCCGGCCTTGGCCGCCACCGGGGGAGCGCTGACCGGACGGGTCTTGCCGGCAGTGCGGCTGCTCAGGAACCGGGAGAGCCAGTTGGCCACACCGGACAGCGTGAAATTGATGATGATGAACAAGATGGCGGCGACGGCGAGTGCCTGCAGGATCGGCCCCGATGATCCGTAGATCTGCATGGACCGCAGCAGCTCGGAGTACGTGATGATCGAGCCGAGCGCCGAGTCCTTGAGGATGACGACGAACTGGCTGACCAGCGAGGGCAGCATGGCGACGAGTGCCTGCGGCAGTTCGATGCTGCGCATGGACTGGCCGCGCGTCATGCCGATGGCCATCGCGGCTTCCCGCTGGCCCTTGGGCAGCCCGTGGACACCGGAGCGCACGAGCTCGGCAATGACGGAGCCGTTGTAGAAGGTCAGCGCGATGACCACGGCGAAGAAGGGTATGTCCGCCGGCTCCAGGACCTTCAGCTGGCCAAGCAGAAGCCAGAAGAAGATCATCATCAGCAGCACCGGGACTGCCCGGAAAAACTCCACGATGATGCCGCTGATCCAGGCGAAGGCCTTATTGTGCGAGAGCCTGCCGACGCCGAATAACAGGCCGAAGGCCACGGAGGTCACGATCGCGGCGGCAGCGGCTCTGAAAGTGTTGATGAGGCCGGGCATGATGGTGAACTCCCAGACCTCCCTGGTCAGGAAGGGCGTCCAGAGCTCCGGCGCCAGCTGCCCCTGGTCGTACAGGCCCTTGAGGACGAAGGCCGCCGCGCCAAGGAACACCAGGATGCCCACGATGTTCGTGATGACGATGCGCCGCCGGGCCATCGGTCCGGGCGCGTCGAAAAGTACGCTCTGCCGGGTTGTCATCGTGCCACCGCCAGTTTCTTCGAAAGCCAGGTCGTCAGCAGGCCGATCGGGATGACGATGACCACGAACCCGAGGGCGAACGTCGCGAAGATCGCCATGATGACATCCGGACGGAACTCGATCATGGTCTTCATGAGGCCCGCGGCCTCGGGGACCGAGGCGACCGTGGCGACCGTGGTGTTCTTGGTCAGCGCGATCAGCGTGTTGCCCATGGGCGCGATGGCTCCGCGGAAAGCCTGCGGAAGGACCACATGGCGGGCCGCCGGCAGGAAGCTCAGCCCGATGGCCCGGGCCGCTTCGGCCTGGCCGAGGGGAACCGTGTTGACGCCGCTGCGGATGGCTTCGCAGAAAAAGGCCGCGTGGTACACCGACAGGCCGACGATCGCCCACAGGAAGAAATTGAAGTCGAAATCGGCGGACAGGTTCAGCTGCAGCTGGAAGACGAGCACCAGGATGCAGAACGTCATGATGATGGTCAGCGGCGTGTTCCGGAAGATGTTGACATAGGCGGCACCCGCCCAGCGGAAGCTGGGCACGGGCGAGATCCGCATCAACGCCAGCACGGTACCCAGCGCCAGGGCACAGAGGAAGGCCCAGAACGTCAACTGGATGTTGACCCAGAGGGCAGCCACCACATCATAGGTCTCCAGCGCCGTCAGGTAGCTCTGGAAGTATTCGGACAAGAGGTCCATCCCCTTTCATCGGGAAGAGACGCGCACGCCGCGGGGCAGGCAGCTGGCCTGCCCCGCGGCGTCAGCGGCTTAGGCGCAGGCGTCGCCAGGCTTCGGCGGGTTCAGTTCCTCGTTGAACTTGTAGTCCACGCCCTCGGTGTTGGCGGTCAGCGCCTCTTCCCAGGCTCCCGACTCGACCATCTTGTTGATGGCGGCGTTGATGTCGGCGCACTGGTCGGTGCCCTTGGGCAGCCCGACGCCGTAGCGCTCTTCGGAGAACGGGTTGCCGACGACCTTGAACTTGCCCTTGAAGTTGGGCTGGGCGGCGAGGCCGGCCAGGATGATGTCGTCCGTGGTCACGGCGTCGATCTGGCCGCTCTGCATGGCGGTGACGCACTCGGCGTAGCCCGGGCGCTCCAGGAGGTTGACGTTCTCGGCGTGCTCGTCCTTGATGCGCTGCGCCGATGTCGAGCCGGTGACCGAGCAGAGGTTCTTGCCGTTGAGGTCATCCGGACCCTTGATGTCGGTGTTCTCGGCGCTGACCAGCAGGTCCTGGCCGGCCACGAAGTACGGCCCGGCGAAGTCCACGGTCTTCTTGCGCTCATCGGTGATCGAATAGGTCGCGAAGATCATGTCCACCTGGCCGTTGGAGAGCATGTTCTCGCGGTTGGCGGACGGGGACTCGACGAATTCGATCTGTTCCTCGGAGTACCCCAGTTCGTTCGCGACGTACTTGGCCACGTCGACGTCGAATCCGGTGTATTCACCGCCGGACTGGAACCCCAGGCCCGGCTGGTCGAACTTGATGCCGACGCGGAGGGTTTCGCCGCCGCCGGCCGTGCCGCCCTGGGTTTCCCCGCCGCCGCTGCCCCCGTTGCCGCCACAGGCCGACAGGGTGAGAGCGGCAACAGCGCCCATGGCGGCCATTGCAATACGCGTCTTGCGCATGTTTTCTCCTTGCGTCATGGTCCTTCCGCGGGGAAAGGAACCGCAGTTGCTGACTTAGTGGTTGAGGATCTTGCCGAGGAAGTCCCTGGCCCGTTCGCTCTTCGGGTTGGTGAAGAACTCTTCGGGGGTGGCCTGTTCGACGATCTGGCCGTCCGCCATGAAGATCACTCGATCGGCCGCCTTGCGGGCAAATCCCATCTCGTGGGTCACCACGATCATGGTCATGCCTTCTTTCGCCAGGCCGACCATGGTGTCCAGGACCTCGTTGATCATTTCCGGGTCCAGCGCCGACGTGGGCTCGTCGAAGAGCATGACCTTGGGCTTCATGGCCAGGGCCCGAGCAATCGCGACGCGCTGCTGCTGGCCGCCGGAGAGCTGCGCCGGCAGCTTGCCCGCCTGGTTGTCGACGCCAACCCGCTTCAGCAGGCTCATGGCCAGTTCCTTGGCGGCGGCCGACTTCGTGCCCTTGACCTTGACGGGGCCGAGGGTGACGTTCTCCAGGATGGACTTGTGTGCGAAGAGGTTGAAAGACTGGAACACCATGCCGACGTCGGCGCGGAGCCGGGCGAGTTCCTTGCCCTCGGAGGGGAGCCTGGTGCCGTCGATCAGGATTTCGCCGTCGTCGATGGTTTCCAGCCGATTGATCGCCCGGCACAGGGTGGACTTGCCCGAACCCGAGGGGCCGATGACGACGACCACCTCGCCCTTCCTGACCTCCAGATTGATGTTGCGCAGGACATGCAGGTCGCCGAAATGCTTGTTGACATCTTTGAGCTGCACCAACGGCTGCCCGGCGCCCTCACGGGCTGCCGGAGTAGGCGCACCGGAGGCCGCCGGCACGGGTTGGCTGTGGGGGTTGTCACTGGTCATGACTTGAATCTAGCGAACGTTTCCCCGCATGCCACGCATTTCGCCCCTCCTGCTTCAATCGTGATTCAAGAGAAACCTCCGCCGATCCCCGCCGAGCAGGGGAAATATCGTGAAAGGAGGCGCCCGGGCCGCCCGGATCTGTAGCCTTGGGTGATGAGTAACCAGCAAGATGTTCCGCTGCCGTCGGATCTGGCGGCACGCCTGCCCGCCCGGCACAAAGGTTCGGTGGAACTGCGTCGCTCGCAGGCCAATATCCCGCAGGCGGACCAGTACCTTCTCGACACCCGGGACCGGGAGGACTTCACCCACACGGACCCGTGGCGCGTCCTGCGCATCCAGAGCGAGTTCGTCGAAGGGTTCGGGACCCTGGCGGAACTCGGTCCGGCCATCAGTGTGTTCGGTTCGGCGCGCACGAGGCCGGGGACGGTGCACTACGACATCGCCGAGCAGATCGGCCGCCTGCTGGTCGAGCGGAACTTCGCCGTCATCACCGGCGGCGGCCCCGGGTCGATGGAGGCCGCCAACAAGGGGGCCAGCGAAGCCGGCGGACTTTCCGTCGGACTGGGCATCGAGCTGCCGTTCGAACAGGGCCTGAACGACTGGGTGGACCTGGGCATCAACTTCCGGTACTTCTTCGCGCGGAAGACGATGTTCGTGAAGTACGCCCAAGGCTTCATCGTGCTGCCCGGCGGCCTCGGGACCATGGATGAACTGTTCGAGGCCATGGTGCTCGTCCAGACGCAGAAGGTGACGTCGTTCCCGATCGTCCTGGTCGGCGGTTCGTTCTGGAGCCCGCTGATCGACTGGGTCAAGAGCACACTGCTCGGAGAAGGCATGATTGCCGAGGCGGACCTGGACCTGGTCAGCGTGGTGGACACGGCCGACGAAGCCGTCGAGCACATCATGGCGGGGCTGTCCGTCCGCAACGGACGCCGCCGGCCGACGACGGAGTCGATGTAGGGCGCGAAGTCCGTGCGGCCCGGGGAGCGCGTAGCACCGGCCGTTGACCGCCGCGCGCCCGGCCTCCCTCCCGCTGGCGGCGGCTCGCTGTAGCAGTCGGACGCGGTCCTGCGCATCTGGCACGATGGTGCTGTGAGCCTGTTCCTGGTCTTCCTCGCCATCGCCGCCGCCGGTGCGGTGGCCGTGGCGGTTTCGGGACGTTTCAGCCGCGGCACACCTCCATCGGCTGGAGCCGGCTGGCAGCACGGGGAGGTCGTGAGGCTCGAGGGCCTGAGCGAGTCCGACCCCCGGCTGCCGCCTGTGCTGCTCCCCGAGCGGCCCGGGGCCGAGGACGTCGAACGGCTCCGCTTCTCGGTGGGGCTGCGCGGTTACCGGATGGACCAGGTGGACCAGGTGCTGGATGCGCTTCGCGATGCGCTCGCGGACCGGGACACGACGATCGCTCAGCTCAGGAGGCAGGAACACTGGAAGAACGACGACGTCCCGCCGCCGGCGCCACAATCGTGACCGGCATGGAAGAGGGGCGCCGGGGCCCGCGTTCCCTCGTGCGCGGCCACGTGCAGCACTGGAGCAAGCGCCTGGCCGGATGGCCTTGGTGGGTCCAGGTCCTGCTCGCTTACGGGCTGGCCCGGCTCTTTTCGCTCTGCGTCTTCCTGGCCGTGGCCCGCCAGCAGGGCCCGAGCCCTTGGGGCAGCGCCCACCCGGACTACCTGTCCTTCGTCGGGATCTGGGACAGCGCGTGGTACGAGCAGATCTACCGGCAGGGGTATCCGGAGGAGATCCCGCGCGGCCTCGACGGGCGGGCGCTGGAGAACCAATGGGCGTTCTATGCGCTGTTTCCGGCGCTGATCCGTGGCCTCAACGCGTTGACGGGGCTGCCCTGGCAAAGTCTCGCCCCGGCGGTGGCCACGCTGGCGGGGTTCGCCGCGGCGCTGCTGATCTACCGCATCTTCCGGCTGTTCGCCGTGCACGCCACCGCGCTCTGGGGCACCGTGTTCGTGGCGGTTTTCCCCGTCTCCGCGATCCTGCAGGTCCCGTATGCCGAGTCGCTGAACCTGGCCCTGCTGGCCGGAAGCCTCTACCTGGTGATCAGGCGCCGGTTCCTGCTGGCCATCCCGATCGTCCTGATGATGTGCCTGTCCAGGCCCACCGGCGTCCCGTTTGCGGCGATGATGGGCCTCTACCTGCTCTGGCGGCTGCGCCGGCGGACCGAGGACCCGCTCGATCCGGGCGAGTTCGTACGGATCGCGACGCTGGGCCTGGCCAGCTGTGCCGGAGCCATGACCTGGCCGGTGGTGGCCTGGATGGCCACCGGAGAGCTGCGCGCCTACACCGATACGGAGACGGCCTGGCGCGGCACGGACCTCATCCCGTTCAAACCCTGGTACGACATGGGCGCGGACCTGTTCGGACCGGTCGGCGGGGTCCTCGCGCCGCTGGTGGTGCTCGCCGCTGCGGTGCTGGTGCTGACCAGCGCGACCGCGCGGCGCATGGGCGTCGAACTGCGGCTGTGGTGCGCGGCGTACCTGGGCTATCTGTTCGTGTTCCTGCACCCGCAGACCAGCACCTTCCGGCTGCTGCTGCCGCTGTTCCCGCTCGCGCTGGTGGCAGCGATGGCCTCCCGGAGCAGGGCCTACCGGATCTGCCTGGCGGCGGCGTTCCTGGCCGGACAGATAGTCTGGGTGACATGGCTCTGGTCCTGGGCGGAACTGCCCGGAGGCGGCGATTACCCGCCCTGACCGGGGACGAGTGCGGCACGCCACAGCCGGCATTGATTTCGTACCGGCTTGTGATGTACGCGATAATGGGTCTAGTTGTAGCACGGCGGATCGTCGCGGTCCGGCCGTGCTGTGTTGGCGGGCGCGGGACGAAAGACCGATGCCCCTCGGTGGAAGGGATATCCAGATGGCTGCGATGAAACCGCGTACCGGAGAAGGACCTATGGAGGTCACCAAGGAAGGGCGCAGCCTCATTCTGCGGGTGCCGATCGATGGTGGCGGCCGCCTGGTGCTCGAACTGAACGCCGAAGAGGCGAGCAACCTGAGGGATTGCCTGCTGGGCGTGACCGACGCCGTCGCCAGCTAGGTATCGGCCGACGTGGTGCAATCAGCCCTGACACCGGAGGAAGAGACCGCCCGCACGCTGGAGGAGGCCCTGGTTTCGGCGCGTTTGCCCCGGATCGTGCCGCGGCCGGCGCTGGACAGCCACGCTCCGGGGCTGGAATCGTCGGCGGACGTCCTTGTCGTGCCGGTGGCGCAGGGCGCCACGTCCGCCAACGACGGCGAGCGGGCCACTCCGCAGCCGCGCCGCGGGGCAGCGGAAGCGGCGGCGCGGTACGGCGTGGACGTCACCCTGCTGGCCGAGGTGCACTCGGTGACCGGCAAGGCGGGGGAAATCCTGAATGCGACGGCGCCCCGGCAGGAGCAGCGGCTGCCCAAGCGGCTCGTGTTCCTGGGCGTCGGGGACGAGGCGCCGCCGAGCCTGCGCAAGGCCGGCGCCGCCTTGGCGAAGGCAACCCTGGGCGCGGGTACTGTCCGCTCCAG
Organism: Arthrobacter sp. Marseille-P9274; assembly: GCF_946892675.1. NCBI lineage: Bacteria > Bacillati > Actinomycetota > Actinomycetes > Micrococcales > Micrococcaceae > Arthrobacter > Arthrobacter sp. Marseille-P9274. The sequence continues at coordinate 2,193,710 of NZ_CAMPOV010000001.1, read as the reverse complement.
CGTGGTGGACGGACTGCCCGAGGCAGCGCAGCAGGCGTTCATCGAGGGCTTCCTTCTGGGCGGCTACCGTCCGCCGAGGGCCGGCACGTCGCCGGCGCCCCAGGCAGTGGCCGCCGAACTCGAACTCAGCGGCGTATCCGCGGCCGCAGTTTCGGCCGCGACCGCGACCGGGCGCGCCGTCTGGCTGTCCCGGAACCTCGCCAACATGCCGTCGAACGTGAAGAACCCTGCCTGGATCGCCGGACAGGCCCAGCGGCTCGCCGACTCCGCCGGGCTGGAGGTGCGGATCTGGGACGAGGCAGAACTGGCCGCTGCCGGCTTTGGCGGGCTGCTCGCCGTCGGCAGTGCCTCGCAGTACGGCTCGCGGCTGGTCCAACTGACCTACTCGCCGCAGGACCCGGTCCCGGACGCCCGGCACGTAGTGCTGGTCGGGAAGGGCATCACCTTCGACACCGGAGGCATTTCGCTCAAGCCGCGCGAGTCGATGGTCCCGATGAAAACGGACATGGCGGGCGCCGGCGTCGTACTTTCGGTGCTCAACGCGGCCGCGGAGCTGGGAGTGAGGCACCGCGTTACCGGTCTGCTGGCGCTGGCGGAAAACGCCATCGGGGCGGCCTCCTACCGGCCGGGGGACGTCGTATCCGTGTACGGCGGCACGACGGTGGAGATCGGCAACACGGACGCGGAGGGCCGAATGGTGCTCGCGGACGCCCTAGCCTACGCCGTCGGACAACTGGCTCCGGACGAACTGATCGACATCGCGACCCTGACCGGCGCGGCATCCATGGGCCTGGGCCGCCGGCACGCCGCGCTCTACGCCACGGCGCCGCACCTGGTGACCGCCTTCGAAGCAGCGGGCGAGGCCTCGGGCGACCGGGTCTGGCACATGCCGCTGGCCGAGGTGGCGGAGGAGTACCGGTTCTCCCTGGACTCGGACATCGCGGACCTGTCGCACATTTCCTCGCCGGGCTCCAAGGTCTCTGCCGGTTCCATCACGGCGGCACTGTTCCTGCGGGAGTTCGTCGGTGACGTCCCATGGGTCCACCTGGATATTGCGGGGCCCGCCCGCGCCACGGCGGACGAGGCCGAGGTAACCAAGGGCGCCACGGGCTTCGGCACGCGGCTGCTGCTGTCCTACCTCACCGCTTGACGGCCAGCAGGAGCCCGTCGCCGGTGGGGAGGATGGTCGAGAGGAAGGACTCGTTCTCCCGTACCGCCTTGCCCACCTGACGCAGGATGTTGGTCGTGTCGTCCCGGATGGCCGGATCCGAGACCCGGTCGCGGTCCAAAGCGTCGTTGATGATGAGCATGCCGCCGCTCTTGAGCAGCCGGGCGGCCTGGTCCAGGTAAAGCGGGTACGAGGGCTTGTCGGCGTCGATGAACACCAAGTCGTAGGCGCCGTCCGTGAGCCGGGGGAGGACGTCTGCCGCCCGGCCCGAGATGGTGCGCGTGCGGTTGCTGGGGATACCAGCCTCCAGGTATGACTCCCGGGCGGCACGCAGGTGGTCCACGTCCGAATCGATCGTCGTCAGGACGGCGTTGGCGGGCAAGCCTCGCAGCAGGCAGACGCCGGAAACGCCGGCGCCGGAGCCGACCTCGACGACGGTGTGTGCCTTTGACCCGGCGGCGAGGACGGTCAAGGCGGCGGCAACGCCCGGGCTGACCGAAGCCACTCCAAGCTCCCGGGAGCGTTCGCGGGCGCGGAGCAGCACCTCATCCTCGGCGGGCAATCCCTCCGTGTAGGACCAGCTGGTCTGCTTGTCTGCGCTCATGAACCTTCGCTTCCTCGATCGTTTTTGTGCGGCCCTGCCTAGCCTACTGTCCGGCTGTCCCCCGGCTCTATACGGGCCGGGGCCCCATCGTTCTTTTTGCAGCCTGCTACCAGAATTCTCCCAGCTTTCCGAGGCAGGATGGACATGCGCGTTAAACAGCACGTACCGGCTGATCAAAGGATGAACCCGCGGGGGAGTCACGGCAGCCGCGGAGGGGAGACACCATGACCAAGCACCGACCGGTCCCTCAGGACGCGCCTGCCCCGGCGGCGGACTGGACGGCCCCGACGTGGGAAGAAGTCGTGGTCAACCACTCGGCCAAGGTCTACCGGCTCGCATATCGCCTCACCGGAAACAAGCACGACGCCGAGGACCTCACCCAGGAAGTGTTCGTACGGGTGTTTCGTTCCCTGGAGAACTTCAAGCCTGGCACGCTGGATGGCTGGCTGCACCGCATCACGACGAACCTTTTCCTCGACCAGGCCCGCCGCAAGAGCAGGATCCGCTTCGACGGCCTGTCCGAGGACGCCGAGGCCAAGATCCCCGGGAAGGATCCCGGCCCGGAGCGGAGCTTCGAGTTCAACAACTTGGACATCGATGTCCAGGCTGCCCTGGAAGAACTGCCGCCGGACTTCCGTGCCGCCGTGGTCCTTTGCGACCTGGAGGGTCTCTCCTACGACGAAGTGTCCGAGGCGCTCGGCGTCAAGCTCGGCACGGTCCGGTCCCGCATCCACCGGGGGCGCACCATGCTGCGCGAGAAGCTGGCGCACCGGGATCCGGCGGCCAAGCGGGTCTCCCGGCTGAAGCTGCCGCGAGTAGCAGGAGTGCTCTGAATCCACCATGCGTCATCCCGAACGTGACATGGCGGACTACCTGGACGGTGAGCTTGACGATGACCGCCGACCCGGTTTCGAACGCCATCTGGCCAGCTGCGAACGCTGCCGGAGCTGGATCGCGGAACACCGTGCCCTGCAGGAGCGTTTGCGCTCCCTTGACGTGCCCCCGCCCGGTCCGGACCTGACGGGCCGGCTGCTGAACGCACCGGCCAGGGCGGATGAAGGGCCCGGTGGTTACCTCCCCTCGGCGGACAAGGCTGCTCCCGGCTCGCACGCGACGCCGGCCAAGCGCGCCTCCCGGCGCCAGACCCTCTTGGTGCTCTGTGGCGCCGCGGCGGGTTTCGCCACGCTGACCTTCGGCACGGCGTACATCCTGGGCGGCGAAGAGCCCGCCCTGCAGGCGACCGGATCGGCCGGCGGCCAGGCCGCCGGCACTACAACGGTGGACCTCGGAGGCATGGCGGCCGGACAGAAAATGGGCAGGGAGGAGTTGGCCCAACTGCGCCGCAGCGGCTGGAACTGTCCGCAGCTGTCCGGGCTGGGCTACGAACTCGAATCGGCCCGCACCATGATGGTCGCCGGAGAGCCTGCCGTCCGGGTGGAGCTCGAAGGAGAGGACGGCAGCGTCGTGGTGACGGAACAACGCCACGGCGTGGAACGCCCCCAGCCTGCCGCGCCGGAAGCGGCTAGGGCGGTGGCACCGGTCAACGCCGTAACAGGGCGGTCGGTGGCCGCTGACGGGTTCCGCCCGATCGACGGCATGGATCGGGACATGTGGCTGCGCGCCGGGCCAAACTGGACCGTCGTGCTGAACTCGGCCGACGTGACTTACACGATGTGGTCGGATGCACCATTGTCCGAACTGCCGGATATGGTCGGCCAGGTCATCATCGCGGAGAAGTCCCGCCTGACGGTGCCGCGGCCCGCCGCGCTGGACGATCCGGTCAGCAGGATCATCCGCGGCCTGGGCAAGATGGTCCTGCCCGCGGATGCGCGGTCAGAGGGTGCCAACTAGGTGCCGTGCGGCTCGAACAGGTAATCTTCAATCGTGCTCGGAATTAACGGAACGGAACTGGTCATCCTTGCGGTGATCGCCGTTATAGTGCTCGGTCCCGAGCGTCTGCCCGAGTATGCGGCGCAGCTTGCCCGGCTCGTCAAGCAGGTTCGCCGGATGGCGGCCGGCGCGAAAGAGCAGCTGCGCGAGGAAGTCGGCGACGAGATCGTGGACATGGACTGGCGGAAGCTGGATCCGCGGCAGTATGACCCGCGGCGCATCATCAAGGAAGCATTGCTCGATGATGAGGACCTTCCGACGGCGGCTGCCGGAGCGACCGCCGCGGGCGCCGCCGGTACTGCGGTCAAGGCCGTTTCCCGCCCGACCCAAGCCGCCGCGGAGCGGCTGGAGCCGGGCCAACCCGCGCCGTTCGACATCGAGGCGACCTAGGCCGGAGCGATCCCCAGCGACCTCCCGGCGAGGCCTCGCGGGGTGGCCGCAAGGCCCTCGGCGATGGATCTCAGGGCCACGGCCGCCGGCGAACGTCCGGCCCCGCCGTCGTCAAGCACGATCGGCAGCCCGTTGTCTCCGCCTTCGCGCAGCCTCTGCTCCAGCGGCACCTGTCCCAGCAGCGGAATCTCCGTGCCGAGCGACGCGCTCAGCCGGTCGGCGAGCGTGCGGCCTCCGCCGGTGCCGAAGACCTCGAGCCGGCTTCCGTCGGCCAGCTCCAGCCAGGACATGTTTTCGATCACGCCTGCCACCTGCTGGCCGGTCTGCGTGGCCATGGAACCCGCCCGTTCGGCCACGTCGGCCGCGGCGCTCTGCGGCGTCGTGACGACCAGCAGGCGCGAGGCCGGAAGCAGTTGCGCGACGGAGATGGCCACGTCCCCGGTGCCCGGCGGCAGGTCCAGGAAGAGCGCATCCAGGTCACCGAAGTACACGTCGGTCAGGAACTGTTCCAGCGCCCGGTGCAGCATCGGCCCGCGCCAGGCGACGGGCTGGTTGCCGGTGACGAACATGCCGATGGAGATGACCTTCACACCGTGAGCCACCGGCGGCAGGATCATTTCGTCCACCTGCGTGGGGGCTTGGGTGATGCCCATCAGCCCGGGGACCGAGAAGCCATAGACGTCGGCGTCGACGATGCCTACCCGCAGCCCCTGCGCCGCCATGGCGCAGGCGAGGTTGACGGTGACGCTGGACTTTCCGACGCCGCCCTTGCCGCTGGCGACGGCATAGATCCGCGTCAGCGAGGCAGGGTCCGCGAACGGATTGCCCCGGCCGCCCGCCTGCAGCCGGTCCTTGAGCTCGTTGCGCTGGGCGGGGGTCATGACATCCATCAGCACCGTGACCTCCGCCACGCCGGCCAGCGGCTCCAGCGCGCGGCGAACGTCCTCGGTGATGGTGCCGCGCAGGGGACAGCCCACGATCGTGAGCAGCACTTCGACGGTGACATTGCCGCCGTCGTCAATGGCCACGTCCTTGAGCATGCCGAGTTCGGTGATCGGGCGGCGCAGCTCAGGGTCGATCACGGTGTCCAACGCACGGCGCACCGCCTCCAGGCTGGCAGTCTGGTCAGTCATGTCCTAGTTCTCCGATGTGCTTTCGGCCTCCGCCGAGACCCGCGGCAGCGAGGACGTCGCGTCGGAAACCTTCTTCTTCCGCCTCCGCTGGCGGTCGTCCTTCTCCTGCGATTCGAGCAGTTCCTCCAGCACCGTGCGCAGTTCGCTTCGGACAAAGTCGCGGGTGGCCACTTCGCGAAGCGTGATGCGCAGCGAGGCCAGCTCCCGGGTGAGGTACTCGGTGTCGGAAAGGTTCCGCTCGGCCCGCTGGCGGTCCTGCTGCAGGGTGACCTTGTCCCGGTCGTCCTGGCGGTTCTGGGCCAGCAGCAGCAGGGGAGCGGCATACGACGCCTGCAGCGAGAGCATCAGGGTCAGGGCGGTGAAGCCCAGCGCGGCGCTATCGAAGCGCAGCGACTCCGGCCCGAAGGTGTTCCACAGCAGCCAGATCAGGCAGAACACGCTCATCCACATCAGGAACTGGGGGGTGCCCATGAAGCGCGCGAAGCTCTCGGTTGCATGGCCGAAGGCGTCGGGGTTGGGCTTCAGGCGCGGCAGCAGCCGCTGCCGTGCCTCGCGGGGGACATCCAGTCCACTGGTGCTGTTCTGCTTTTCAGCCATTGCGTCCTGCCTTCCGCATCAGCTCGTCCGTGTCATCCTGGGCCCGCCAGTCGTCCGGGAGCAGATGGTCCAGGACGTCGTCGACGGTGACGGCGCCTACCAGCCTGCCGTCTTCATTCACGACGCCGAGCGCGTTGAGGTTGTAGGTGGCCAGCATGCGGGCCACCTCGCTGATGTCCGCCTGGTCGGAGACGGGTTCAAGGTCCGTGTCCACGATGTTGCCGAGGGCCTCCGGCGGCGGGAAACGCAGCAACTGCTGGATATGGACGACGCCGAGATAGCGTCCCGTGGGCGTCTCCAGCGGGGGACGGCAGACAAAAATGGCCGAGGCCAGGGCCGGACTGAGTTCTTCCCGGCGCACGTGGGCCAGGGCCTCGGCCACGGTGGCTTCCGGCGGCAGGATGACGGGAACCGGCGTCATCATCGAGCCGGCCGTGTCCTCCTCGTACTCCATCAGGCGGCGGACGTCCTCGGCTTCTTCCGGTTCCATCCGCTGCAGCAGGTCTTCCTTCTGCTCCTCCGGCAGTTCCGCCAGCAGGTCGGCCGCGTCATCCGGGTCCATTTCCTCCAGGACGTCGGCGGCGCGTTCGATTTCCAGGGCGGAGAGGATCTGGACCTGATCGTCATCCGGGAGCTCCTGCAGGACGTCCGCCAGGCGTTTGTCCTGTAGTTCGGTGGCGATTTCGATGCGGCGCTTGTCGCTCATCTCATGCAGCGCGTCAGCGAAATCCGCAGGTTTCATGTCCTCGTGGCTGGCGACGAAGGCGGTGGCTGCCTGCGGCTCGTTTTTGGCTCCCGGGCGGGCATCGTTCCAGTCCACGATGAGCGTTTCGTTCCGGCGCAGGCTCCGCAGCGGCGAGGACGAGTAGCCGCGGCGGACGAACAACTGGGAGACGAACCAGTCGCCAATGCGGGATTTCTCCATCGCGATGTCCTCGATGGTGGCGTCCCCCGTGCCATCCGCGAGCGTGACGCGGCGGTCGAACATCTCGGCGACCATGAGGATCTCGGCGCCGCGCTGCTCGAAGCGGCGCAGGTTGACCAGCCCGGTGCAGATGATCTGCCCTGCATCAATGGACGTGATCCGGGTCATCGGTACGAAGACGCGCTTCTTCCCGGGCACCTCGACGACGATGCCGACGACCTGGGGCGCCTTGCCGCCGCGTTCCAGCGCGACGGCGTCGCGCAGGCGTCCCAAGCGGTCGCCCAGCGGGTCGAAGACATCCAGGCCGAGCAGCCTGGCGATGAAGACTCTGGTGGGATTTGTGCTCACTCCCTTAGGCTACGTGGTCGCGCCCGACGGCGCCCGCCGGGGCCGGGTGGAGCCGCCGGCAAGTTCACTTTGGGCGATACCACCGGCGCAGTACCCGCTGGTAGGGGAGAATGGGGTTATGTCGATGCTTGGCCGTAGCGAATCCCGTGACCCCAGCCAGCAACTGCCCCAGGGCGAGCTGCTAGGCAACTACCGCACGTACCTGGATGCCCAGAAGGTGGTGGACTTCCTGGCGGATGAGGAGTTCCCGGTCCAGCACGTCTCCATCATCGGCAACGACCTGAAGTCCGTCGAACGAGTGACGGGCAAGCTGAGCTACCCCCGCGTGGCGCTGACCGGGGCGGCGACCGGCGCTTGGTTCGGCCTCTTCGTGGGCCTGCTGCTGATGCTCTTCGGCGGGGGCCAGACCTTCGGGCTGGTGCTCTCCTCGATGGCCATGGGCGCCGCGTTCTGGATCCTGTTCAGCGTGATCAGCTATGCCTTCACGAGGGGAAAGCGGGACTTCACCTCCACCAACCAGATCATCGCGACCAGCTACGACGTGGTGGTGACCGGCGACATGATCTTCGAGGCGCGCCGGGTGGCCAGCCAGCTGTCCATGCCCGGCCACGCCCTGCACCCCGGGGCGGAGCAGGGCCGTTACGTGCAACCGGAGCAGCCGCAGCCGCAGCGGCCGCAGCCGCAGCAGCAGCCGCAGCGGCCGGCCCAGTGGGGCCAGGATCCGTACGCCTCCGGCTCCACCGAACAGGAGCAGGGCCAGCAGCAGCCGCCGGCGGGTCCCGAAACCGAACCCGGGGCCCCGGTCCGCGGCCGCTTCCCCGACCTGCCGGACGGGCGGCCGCAGTACGGCGTCCGCCTCCCGCCGGAGCAGGAGCAGCAGCCGGGCCAGCCGGGGGCGCCGGCAGCCGATCCGGAGCAGGGCCGTCGCGAAGGCGACGAGCAACGCTAGCCAGCCCGCGGCAGGCGCGTCCAGCGCAGAAGCCGGGGAACCGTCGACCGACGGTTTCCCCGGCTTCGCTATGTACTGACTGCCCTACTCGCCCGAGGGGCTGTAGATGCCCGCCATCCAGGACTCGACCTCGTCCGGCTCCCGCGGTAGGGCAGCACTGAGGCTGACCGGTCCGTCCGCCGTCATGAGCACGTCGTCCTCGATCCGCACGCCGATGCCGCGGTATTCCTCCGGCACGGCCAGGTCCTCCTGCTTGAAGTAGAGGCCCGGTTCGATCGTGAACACCATGCCCTCGGTCAGGACGCCGTCGAGATAGAGCTCGCGCTTCGCCTGGGCACAGTCGTGGACATCGAGGCCCAGGTGGTGGCTCGTGCCGTGCGGCATCCACCGCCGGTGGTGCTGGCCGCCCTCGGCGAGTGCCTCTGCCAGCGGAACCGGGAGCAGGCCCCACTCATCCAGCCGCTCGGCCAGCACGGTCACGGCGGCCTTGTGGACATCGCGGAACTTGGCGCCGGGCTGGGCAGCGGCGAAGCCGGCATCCGCGGCGTCCAGCACGGCCTGGTAGATCCGGCGCTGCACGTCGGTGAACTTGCCGTTGACCGGAAGGGTCCGCGTGACGTCGGCGGTGTACAGCGAGTCCGCCTCGACCCCGGCGTCGAGCAGCAGCAGGTCGCCGGACTTCACCTGGCCGTTGTTGGGGATCCAGTGCAGGATCGTCGCGTTGTTGCCGGCGGCGGCGATGGTGTCGTAGCCCAGGTCGTTGCCTTCTTCGCGCGCCCTGGCGAAGAAGGCGCCCTCGACGACGCGTTCGCCGCGGTCATGGGTGATGGCCCGGGGCAGCACCTTGACGACTTCGTGGAACCCGTTGACGGTGGCCGCGACTGACTTCTTCAGCTCGCCGACCTCCCACTCGTCCTTGACCAGGCGAAGCTCGGACAGGGCCTCGGCCAGCAGGGCGTCCAGGTTATCGGACTCCTCCAGGTCCACGCCGGTGTTGATCCGGGACGTGTCGACGAGGGCGTCGACGTTGAAGTCCACTTCGCGCAGTAGCCGGATACGCATGCCGCCGATACCGACCACGCCGGCGTCCTTGGTGATCGCCACCTCGAGCTCGCCGAGCTCCCGCGTCTCGATGTCGAGCTGCTTCTGCAGCTGATCCAGCGTCGGCCGCGGGCCGATCCAGAACTCGCCGTAGCGGGCGTCGGCGTAGAAATCGGGCGTGTCCCGGCCCGCGAGCGGACGGAAGTAGAGGGTGGCATGGTGATTGCCGCCGTCGTCCCCCTGCCCTTCAGGGGCGGGTTCCATCACCAGGACGGCATCCGGTTCGTGGTCCAGGCCGAGCCCGGTCAGGTGGGCGAACGCCGAATGCGGGCGGAACCGGTAGTCGGTGTCGTTGGACCGGACTTTCAGCGGACCGGCCGGAATGACCAGTCGTTCGCCCGGGAACCTGAGGGAAAGGGTACGACGGCGGCGCGCGGCAAAGGGCGCGACCTCCGCCTTCGCGGGGGGAGCGGAGGTGTCCGGAGCCCACTGCCCGGCCATGAAGTCCTTGAAGGCCTGGGATTCCGGCCGCTGGGAGCGGTTGTTCCCGCGTTCCTCGAGCGGCTGGCCCTCCGAGGCCGGCTGTACGGTGCTGTCGTTGGCGTCTGTACTCACCAATCCATCGTCTCATCGGCGCCAAGCGCTGCCAAACAGCCTCGGAGGGCCCGCAAGGCCTGCGGCCGCGCCCGCGCCGCGGGTAGATTGGGGGGATGAAGATCGACCTGCATGCCCACTCCACGGCCTCGGACGGCACGGAGTCTCCGGCAGACCTGGTGCGCGCGGCCGCCGACGCCGGCCTGGACGTCGTGGCGCTGACCGACCATGACACCACCGCCGGCTGGGCGCCGGCGCTGGCCGCGGCCCGGGACCTGCGCATCGGGCTGGTGCCGGGCATGGAGATCTCCTGCCGCAGCAGGGAAGGCATCAGCGTCCACGTCCTGGCCTACCTGCATGATCCGACCCACCCCGGGCTGCTGGAGGAGATCGGCAAGGCACGCAAGGCGCGGCTGACCCGGGCCGAACGCATGGTCGAGCTGCTCGCGGAGGATTTCCCGATCACCTGGGCGGACGTCACCGCCCAGACGGCCCATGAGGCAACCGTCGGCCGGCCGCACATCGCCGATGCCCTGGTGGCGGCCGGGGTGGTCTCGGACCGGACCGAGGCCTTCAGCAACATCCTCACGTCGCATTCGCGCTACTACGTCACCCACTATGCACCCGACCCGGCGCACGCCGTCGAACTGGTCAAAGAGGCCGGGGGAGCGGCCGTGTTCGCGCACCCGGTCGCTTCGGGGCGAGGCCGGGTTGTCGGCGAGGACGTCTTCCACCAGATGATCGATGCGGGCCTCGACGGCGTGGAGGTGGACCACCGGGACAATCCGGCGGAAGGCAGGGCCTGGCTGCGGAGGCTGGCCGCCGAGCGGGGATTGCTGATGACGGGGTCCAGCGACTACCACGGCACCGGAAAACCGAACCGGCTGGGCGAGAATATGACGGCCGCCGCGGTGCTGGAGCGCATCCTGCAAATCGGCACGGGAGCGCCCGCCTACCTGCCCAGCACGGCCGGTGGCCAAAGCCCTGCAGGCCGCTGATGGTAGGCTAGGTCCCGACCGATGCTTGCCTCGGGCAACCTGGGCGGCCTTGACGCCGCCGGTTTCCGGGCGCGATAAGCATCCTGATCCTGAAGCCGGCTGAAGATCAGCCGCTTCCTGCACTGCGGGCCGGAGACACGTCCGGCCGCCTTTTTTATGCCGCACGACAAGCGGCTTGTGGTGGGCCCGGCTGTGAGTGCCGGGCAGGATCGCGCGCCTGGAATCCATCGCCGGATTCTGAACACTGTCCGCGGCCCGACGACGGGCCGCACGGGACAACGCTTGGCAAATCGGCCCCTCTGGCCGGCGCGCACTGATTTGGGCGGTGACCGGCGAGCCGTCCAGGACCGAGAGGAAAGAGAATGACGCCACCGGGCGCAGATTTCTACCAACTCAGCGGTTGGACTGTGATCCTGCTGCTAGTGCTGTTTTACGGCGGCACGCTCCTGATGTCCGCTCTCATCGGGAAGAAGAAGGAAAACGCCGACGGCTACATGACCGCCGGCAATAAGATCGGATTCGGCGTCTCCGCGGCCAGCATGACGGCGACCTGGATCTGGGCTTCGTCCATGTACGCGTCGGCCACCGCCGGCTACACCTATGGGATCTCCGGGCCGATCCACTACGGACTCTGGGGCGCACTGATGATCCTGTTCATCTACCCCTTCGGCCGGCGCATCCGCAAAGTCGCCCCTAAGGCCCACACCCTTGCCGAGGTCATGTATGCGCGGCACGGCCGCTCCAGCCAGCTGATGCTGGCCGGCTCCAACATCGTCGGCAGCCTGATCAGCCTCACCTCCAACTTCATCGCGGGCGGCGCGCTGATCGCGCTGCTCTCGCCCTTCAGCTTCAGCCAGGGCATCATCGTGATCGCCGCCGGCGTGCTGCTTTACACCCTGTGGTCCGGGTTCAGGGCCTCGGTGCTCACCGATTTCGCCCAGGTCGTGGCGATGCTCGGCGCCGTCGTCGTTATTATTCCCGCAGTCTTCTTCGCTGCGGGCGGTCCCGACATGTTCCAGCAGGGCGCGCAGAACCTCACGCCGCAGCAGTCCAACTTCTTCTCCAGCGACGCCTTCCTGAACCAGGGCGCTCCGTATATCGCCGCCGTGCTCGCGTACGCGATCGGCAACCAGACCATCGCCCAGCGGCTGTTCGCGGTCCGCGAGGACCTGATCAAGCGGACCTTCGTGACGGCGACCGTCGGCTACGGTGCCACCATCATCGGCATCGGCATGCTCGGCGTGATGGCGCTGTACCTGGGCCTGGCTCCGGCCGGCGGCGACGTCAACAACCTCATCCCGCAGATGGCCTCGACCTTCCTGCATCCGATCCTGATCGGCGTCTTCCTGATCATGATCATCGGTGCGCTGTCCTCCACCGCGGACTCGGACCTTGCCGCGTTGTCCTCCATCATGATGGCCGACGTCTACGGCCAGAACGTCGCGGGAACGAAGAAGGCGAACCCCAAGACGATGCTGCTGGTCGGCCGCATCACCATGATCGTGGCCACGGCCGCCGCCCTGTACTTCGCCAGCGGGCAGATGAACATCCTCGACCTGCTGGTCTTCGTCGGAGCACTCTGGGGTGCCCTCGTCTTCCCGGTGATCGCCAGCTTCTACTGGGAGAAGGTCACCAACAAGGCCTTCACCGTCTCGGTCCTGGTGGCGCTGGCCGTCTTTATCCCGGTCCGCTTCGAGTGGCTGCCCATGGGCGGCGCCCTTGGCATCATCACCGACGTGGTCGCCGTGATCGGCATCGGCGTCGTGCTCGGCCTGATGAGCTTCGGCTTCTTCGGCCTCAAGGCCGCCAAGATCATCGGCGCCCTGGGCTCCCTGGTCGCCGCGCCGTTCGCCATCGGCTTCCTGCATGACTACGCCGTCCTGTCCGGATCGCTCGTGGCCTACGCGGTGAGCACCTTGGTCTGCTACTTCATGTGCTTCCGCAACGGCAACAGCTTCGACTTCGACCTGATCAAGCAGCGCATCGGCGACTTCGACCAGCGGGTCGAGACCGAGACCGTCGAGGCCGCTGCAGTCCAGGCCGGAAAGTAAGGAGAAAACATGGCTACGTTCTTCCTGACCCTGTACGTACTGATCTGGCCCCTGATCGTGGCGGCCACCCTTGTTGTCATCTGCAAGGGCTTCTTCAAAGACTGGCGGGAGGCCCGCCAGGAGGGCAGGACGCTCATCTAGGCGTACATAACTGTCCTAACCTGTGGAGGGCCGGCAGGACATCGTGGTGATGTCCTGCCGGCCCTCCGCCGTCTGGTTAGCTGTCTGAAAAGCGTCAGCCGCCGGCCGCTGCATCGGCCGCCGCGACGTCAGTCCCGTCCCCGCAGCGCACCACCTGTGCCGCCTGTCCGAGCCGGCGGGCCATGACGTCGATGGCCTGCGGGTTCTCGTCGACGCAGACGAAGCGCCGGCCGGCGCCGGCCGCGACGGCGCCGAGGGTCCCCGAGCCCGCGAAGAAATCCAGCACCCAGTCGCCCGGGCGGCTGCTGGCGGCAATCATGCGCCGCAGCAGTCCCTCGGGTTTCTGCGTCGGATATCCGGTCTTTTCCTTGCCGGTGGGGGAGACGATGGTGTGCCACCAGACGTCCGTCGGCAGCTTGCCGCGCGCGGCCTTTTCGGCGGTCACCAGGCCCGGGGCCATGTAGGGTTCGCGGTCGACTTCGGCGCTGTCGAAGTAGTACCGCTTCGGGTTCTTGACGTAGACCAGGATGTTGTCATGCTTGGCCGGCCAGCGGTTCTTGGCCCGTCCACCGTAGTCGTACGCCCAGATGATCTCGTTCAGGAAGCATTCCCGGCCGAACAGCGCGTCGAGCAGCACCTTGGCGTAGTGGACTTCCCGGTAGTCCAGGTGGAGGTAGAGCGTGCCGTCCTCGGCGAGCAGCCGCCATGCCTCTGCCAGCCTCGGCTCGAGGAAGGACCAGTAGTCCTCGAAGGCGTCGTCATAGCTGGTCAGCATGCCCTTGATGGTCTGGTATGAACGACCCTTGAACCCCACACGGTCACCCGCGCCGTCGGCGCTGCGGACCATCGAGGTCTGCTGTCTCCGCTGGACCCGCCCGGTGTTGAAGGGCGGGTCCACGTAGATCATGGTGAAGGCAGCATCGGGGAGGGACGGCAGGAACTCGGCGTTGTCCGCCTGCACCACCAGATTCCCGCCGCCGGGCGTCCACACCGGGTCCTCCGGCGCGGCAAAGGCCGTTGTCACTCGGCTTATCCTGTCCCGGACCGGGGCGCTATTCGGCGGCCGGCTGGCCGGTGGACTGCACAACCTCGCCGTTGCGGCGGCGGGTGCGGGTCCTGCGGCGCCGGGGGCTGCTGCCCTCGCCCGCCGGCTGACCGGTTTCCACGCCCTGCGTTTCCGTTGCCGCGGCCGCGGGCTGCTCACCGGAGGCGGAGGAAGAACGACGACGGCGGGTGCGGCCCGAGCCGGAGCCCGCGCCTTCCGCGCGGGTTTCCTCGCTGCGTCCGCCCTGGCCGCGCCGGCTGCCGCCGCGCTCACCAGCGCGGCCGCGATCTCCGCCGTGGCTGCGGTCGCCCCCGCGGCCGCCGCCACGGGTGTGCTTCTTGCCGGTCTCGCCGAGGTCTTCGAGCGCCTCGGCGTTGACGCCGGCCAGCTTGCGCTGGTTGCGCGGGAGACGGCCCTTGGTGCCCTCGGGAATATCCAGGTCCGTAAACAAGTGCGGGGAAGAGGAGTAGGTTTCTACCGGCTCCGGAACATCCAGGCCGAGGGCTTTGTTGATCAGGCCCCAGCGCGGCACGTCGTCCCAGTCGACGAACGTGATGGCGGTTCCCTTGTTGCCCGCGCGGCCGGTGCGGCCCACGCGGTGCAGGTAGGTCTTCTCGTCCTCGGGGCACTGGTAGTTGATGACGTGGGTGACGTCGTCGACGTCGATCCCGCGCGCGGCGACGTCCGTGGCCACCAGGACGTCCACCTTGTCGCTGCGGAAGGCGCGCAGCGCCTGTTCGCGGGCGCCCTGGCCCAGATCGCCGTGGATGGCCGCCGCAGCGAAGCCGCGGTCGACCAGTTCCTCGGACACCTTGGCGGCGGTGCGCTTGGTCTTGGTGAAGATGATCGTGCGGCCGCGCCCGTTGGACTGCAGGATGCGGGCCACGACCTCGGTCTTGTCCAGGCTGTGGGCCCGGTAGATGACCTGGCGAATGTCCTTCTTGGTGATGCCCTCGTCATCCGGGTCCGCAGCGCGGATGTGCGTCGGTTGCGTCATGTACCGGCGGGCCATGGCCACCACGGGGCCAGGCATCGTCGCGGAGAAGAGCATGGTCTGGCGGACGGCGGGGGTCGCGCCGAGCAGGGTTTCCACGTCGGGCAGGAAGCCCAGGTCCAGCATTTCGTCGGCCTCGTCCAGGACCACGATGCGGACGTTCTTCAGGCTCAGGTGGCGCTGCCGGTGCAGGTCGATCAGGCGGCCGGGGGTGCCGACAACCACCTCGACGCCCTGGGTCAGCGTCTCGATCTGCGGCTCGTAGGCACGCCCGCCGTAGATGACGGCAATCCGGGCATTGCGATGCCGGGAGGCGGTTTCGAGGTCGCGGGCCACCTGTACGGCGAGCTCGCGGGTCGGCACCACGACGAGGGCCTGCGGTGCGCCCGGCACCGGCAGCTTGTCGTAGCCGTCGTCGTCGCGTCCGATAACCCGCTGGAGCGCGGGGATGCCGAAGCCCAGCGTCTTGCCGGTGCCGGTCTTGGCCTGGCCGATGATGTCGTGGCCGCCCAGGGCGACCGGCAGGGTCATGGCCTGGATCGGGAAGGGGTGGGTGATTCCGGCATCGAAAAGGGAGCGGACAATGTCGGCACGGACATTGAAGTCCGCAAAGGTCTGCTGCGGCAGTTCGTGGGGCCGCTCGTCCGAAGCCAGCGTCGCCTCGACGGCGATCTCTTCGGTGCTGTTGTCCGCGTGGAGCAGTTGCCCCTCGTCCGCGGCGAGGTTCTCAGTGTTCAATGACATAACCGTTCGATAAGGCGCCTGCGCGGCCGGTGCTCGACTCCATGGCCCGCGTGCGCGCGGCCATGCAGGAACTGTCGGACGCTGCAGGCGCGTCCAGCGGAAGCCGATCGCGGGCTAACAACTGCGTACCGGACCGAGGCCATCCATGGCCGGTCCGGCGAACAAAAATCGCGTAGGGGCGGGATCTGTTGAGTTGAAACTTATAAAGTCTTCGAACATTCAACGACCGGGCATCCAGTTCTACGCTTCCCAGTCTACCGGGCACGCGCAAATCGCCGGCGGACGCGCCGCAGCACCGGCAGGTCGGGGGCCGTTCGGGAGCCGCCCACGGTTCAGGAGCGGTCGGCCACCCGTTCGAAGAGCACCGAGCGTTTGGCGATGTCCGCCTCGATAAGCCGGACCCGGACGGAGGTGCCCGGCTCCAGCTCGCCCTCGCAGCGGGCCGTCACGGCCGGATCGCTGAGCTGGATGGTGCCGCGCGGCACCGCCTCGCGCCTGCCGTTTCCGTTCCAGTTCGAGCCGTTCCCGTTGCTACTGCCGTTTCCGCTGCCAGCGCTATCGGCGCCGCCGCCGTTGCCGTTCCCGTTGGAGCCGTTGCCATGCCGATTGTTCTGCCGCGCACTGATGACCACCGCATCGAACTCCTCGCCAACGCGGTGGCTGAGCAGCGCCGCTTCCACCGCGTCCAGGGAGGCCCGGTCCAGCCGCGAAGCAAGCTGGTCCGATGCCGCCATGAGTTCCGGGAGCCTAGGCAGCGCCTGCCGCACCCACTCCGGGACCTGCAGCCCGGACACCAGCGCCTCGCAGGTCAGCAGGACGAAGCGGTCCACCAGGCGGCGCAGCGGCGCCGTGGTGTGGGCGTAGGGGGCGGCGATCGCCGCCTGGATGTCCTCGGCCGGCGGCTCTCCGTCGAACGGGGTGTAGCCGGCGCCGCGGAACAGGGAGCCTGCCGCGTTCATGATCGCCAGCTGCTTCGGTTCCGAGGTGTCCAGCCCGCGCAGGTATTCGCCGTAGGCGATGCCGTGCGGCCAGGGATGGCCCAAGGCCATCGTCTGGCGGCGGAACCGCTCCTCGGACTCGGCGTCCGGGGCGGGCATGGTGCGCAGGATGCCGACCTTGCCCGCCAGCATGATCCGGGCCGCCGCCATGCCGGTCATGAGGGACAGCTGCGCGTTCCAGTCCTCTACCGGAAGGGCGGGGCGGGCCAGGACGAAGTAGTGCCGGCCGTCGTGGGCGATCTCCTCCTCGGGCAGCTCCAGGCTAGCTCCGCCCCGGGCGAGTTCCAACTCCTGGCGCTTGATGCCGACCTCTTTCAGCAGCACCAGATAGTCCGGGGCGGTTCCGGAATCGATGTCCTCCTGGACCTGCGCGTAGGTGAGCTTGGCCCGGCTGCGCACCATCGCACGGTCGAGGGAAACCTGCACGACGTTCGCACCGCCGTCGAGGGTAAAATCCCAGACGTAGGCGCTGCGGTCCCGGCCGGGGAGCAGGCTGCCGGCGTCCTCGCCGATGGCGTCAGGGTGCAGCGGGATACGTCCGTCCGGAGCGTAAATGGTCTGGCCGCGGACCCGGGTTGCGCGGTCCAATTCCCCGCCGGGCTCGATGAAGGAGGGGACATCGGCGATGGCGTACCAGACCCGGTAGCCGTCCCCGGCACGCTCCAGGTACATGGCCTGGTCCAGGTCCGTGGAGCCGGGCGGGTCGACGGTGACGAATTCGAGCGCGGTGAGGTCGCGGCGAGGCAGCCGCTGGTTGGCCACCGCGCGTTCCGCTTCGGCCAGCACCGGCGGCGGGAACGGGCCGGGCAGTTCCAGCTCGGTCCGCAGTTCCTTCAGGACACGGGCAAGCAGGTGCTGCGACTCGTTGACCTTGGCATCCAGATGTGGGTACGGCACATCCCAAGCCTAATCCTCAGGCGGCGCCGCAGGTCAGGCTACGCTGGAACCTATGAGCACCGAAGAGCAGCCGGCCGGCGCGCCCGCGGCCGGCACGGATGAGGTCCACCGCCAGTACGTCATCGATCTGTACGGCGTGATGGCCTACGGAGAGCTCTCGGCCTTCGAGCGGTTTTCCTCCGATGCCCGCTTCTCGCCGACGCTGCGGGACCGGGCCGCGATCGGCCGGGTGGCCGTGATCGAATTCGAGCATTTCGAGATGGTGAGCGCCGAGCTGGCGCGCATGGGCGTCGACGTGCAGACGGCGATGCTGCCGTTCCAGGCCTCGATCGACGCCTTCCATGAGCGGACCCGGCCGGGGGACTGGTATGAGTCGCTGATGAAGGCCTACGTGGCCGATGCGGTTTCCGGCGACTTCTACCGCGCGATCGCCAGCCGGCTTGATCCGCAGACCCGTGAGGTCGTCGCAAGCATCAAGGAAAACAAGGAGCAGCTGGACCTGCTGACCACCCGGCTCGCGCAGGCTCTCCAGGGCAACGAGCGGCTGGCCTCGCGGCTGGCCCTGTGGGGGCGGCGCCTGGTCGGCGAGGCGCTGACCCAGGCGCAGCGGATCGGAATCGAGCGCTCCTTCCTGGGCGGCCTGCTGGGGTTCGATGAACCCGGAACGCAGGAGACGGTCATCGCCGAGCTGTTCGCGGAACTGACACGGAACCATTCCCGCCGCATGAACGCGCTGGGCCTGACCGCCTGATCACAGCGGGGGCAGCGCCGCCTTCAGCTTGGCCGCCGCGGCCGCGGGATCGTCCGCGTCCGTAATGGCGCGTACGACGACGACCCTCCGGGCACCGGCGCCGGTCACCTCCGCGATGTTGTCCAGCCCGATCCCGCCGATGGCGAACCATGGCTTGGCGGAGTCCACCGCTGCCGACTGCGCCGCGGCTTCCGCCACCAGCTCCAGCCCGACGGCGGTCCGGCCGGGTTTCGTGGGGGTGGCCCACACCGGACCCGTGCAGAAATAGTCCACATCGGCGTCCTCCAGCGCGGCGCCAACCTGCGCCGGCGTATGGGTGGAGCGGCCGATAACGGCCCCGCCGGCCGCACCATTCGACAAGACGCTCCGCGCCGCGGACGGCGGAAGGTCGCGCTGCCCGGCGTGGAAGACCGGTGCGCCGGCGACGGCAGCGAGGTCGGCGCGGTCGTTGACCGACCACAGGCCCGTGTGCCGCGCAGCGACCTCGGCCAGGATGTGCAGCAGATCGAGCTCTTCGGCCGCGTCGAGCGATTTGTCCCGGAGCTGGATAATATCGACGCCGCCGGCGTAGGCGGCGTCCAGGAACTGTTCAAAATCGCCCTGCGCCTTACGGGCATCCGTGCACAGGTACAGCCGGGCTGAGCTCAAATCCATAGCTGTAACCATAACCTCGCGGCGGCACCGCCGGATCGGCCGGTTGTCACATCCGCGCCGCCCGGCCCGCCATGAGTACACTGGTGGCGACACTGCGGGAGCCTGACCCCGCGGCGCCGGCCTCGTGAGCCGGAGCCGACAGGCTGAGAGGGTGCTTGGCACCGACCGTTGAACCTGATCCGGTTCGTACCGGCGTAGGGAAGGAATGACGGACTTTGGCTGTTCAAAAACATCTGGCTGTGGTCGGCGCCGGCATCGTCGGACTCGGCATTGCCTGGGAGGCCTCGCGCCGCGGGCACCGCGTGACCGTGATCGACCCCGCGCCCGCGTCCGGAGCGACGTTCGCCGCCGCCGGGATGCTGGCCCCGGTCAGCGAGCTGTGCTACCAGGAGGAGCAGCTGCTCGCGTTGACCCTGGCGTCCGCCCGGCTGTACCCGGACTTCCTGCAGGGGCTGGGCCATACCGGACACCATACTGCGGGAACGCTGGTAGCGGCCTTCGATGCGGCCGACCGGCTGGCCCTTGAGGACCTGCGCCAGGCCCAGCTGGCCCAAGGACTGCGGGTGGAACGGCTGACCAGCCGCGAGGCCCGCCGGCTGGAGCCGGCGTTGTCCCCGGCCCTGTCCGGAGCCTTCCTCGCTCCCGACGACCACCAGATCGATCCGCGCACCCTGTCCGCGGCGTTGCTGGACGCGCTCGCCGAGGCCGGGGCCGGCATGGTACGCCGGCGGGCCGCCGCACTGGCGAGATCGGGCACCGGGGAGGTGACCGGCGTCGTCCTCGATGACGGCACGCAGGTTGCGGCGGACGAGACAGTGGTGGCCAACGGGCTGGGCGCCGCGGCCCTGGACGGGCTGCCCGCATCCCTGCGTCTGCCGCTGCGGCCGGTCTACGGCGACATCCTGCGCCTGCGGGTTCCCCAGGCGCTGCGGCCGCTCGTGCGTCTGACGGTGCGCGGGCTCGTGCGCGGCCTGCCGGTCTACGTAGTGCCGCGCGAGGACGGGACCGTGGTTATTGGCGCCACTTCGCGGGAAGACGGCTCGGACGCACCGTCAGCGGGCGGCGTCTACCAGCTGCTGCGCGACGCCCAGGCGCTGGTGCCTGCGGTCGCCGAGCTTCAGCTCGAGGAGACCACCTGCCGGGCGCGGCCGGGCACGCCGGACAATGCGCCGCTGCTGGGGCGGGTGGCGGAGGCGGGAGAAGAAGTGCCGGGATTGCTGGTCGCCACCGGCTTCTTCCGGCACGGGGTTCTGCTGGCACCAGCGGCCGCCAAGGTCTGCACCGATCTGGCGGAGGGCCTGCCGGTGCCCGCGGAACTGCTGCAGTTCCGGCCGGACCGCTTCAGCACAAGTATGGAAGGAAGCCAACGATGAATATCACTCTCAACGGGGATCGGCAGCCGGTCGCCGAGGGGATGACCCTGCTGGAACTGGTCGCCGCCACGACGGGCCGGCGCCTGACGGCGGAGGGCAAACCGGACGACGGCGGACGGCTGGGCGTCGCGGTGGCGCTGAACGCCGAAGTGGCCCCGCGCGGAAGCTGGGCGGGCACGCTGCTGTCCGATGGCGACGGCGTGGAACTGATCACCGCGGTGCAGGGAGGCTAGCAATGGACGAGCTGGTTATTGACGGAGCCCGGCTGGGATCGCGGCTGATCATGGGCACCGGGGGAGCGCCCAGCCTGGACGGACTGGGCACAGCCCTGCAGGCGTCCGGCACTGAGCTGACCACGGTGGCGATGCGGCGCTACAGCCCGGACACCGGTGCCTCGCTGTTCGCCCTGCTGGAGCGGCAAGGCATCCGCATCCTGCCGAACACCGCCGGCTGCTTCACCGCCAGGGAGGCGGTGCTGACGGCGGAGCTGGCACGCGAGGCGCTGGAGACGGACTGGGTCAAGCTGGAGGTTATCGCCGACGAGGAAACCTTGCTGCCCGACGCGGCGGAACTGCTGGAGGCGACGGAACAGCTGGTCGGCCGCGGGTTCAAGGTCTTCGCCTACACCAACGACGACCCGGTCCTGGCCCGGCGGCTCGAACTCCTCGGCGCCGTGGCCGTGATGCCCCTCGGTGCACCGATCGGCACCGGGCTGGGCATCCTCAACCCGCACAACATCGAGCTGATCGCGTCCCGGGCCGGCGTGCCGGTGGTGCTCGACGCCGGCATCGGCACCGCCTCGGACGCCGCGCTCGCGATGGAGCTCGGCTGCGACGCCGTCCTGCTGGCCACCGCGGTCACCCGGGCGCAGGACCCGGTGCGGATGGCGGAGGCCTTCAAACATGCCGTGATCGCCGGTAGGCTGGCCGCAACGGCCGGGCGGATCCCCAAGCGCCGGCATGCGCTGGCTTCTTCGGCCTTCGCCGGCCGTCCTGACCTGTAGCCTGGAGAGCCTGACGGCCGGAGGAACAATGAGCGCGCACGACATTCTGGACCGGACACAGATCGACCAGCAGCTGCGGACGCTGCCGCACTGGCGCTACCGGCAGGGAGGGCTGGTCACGGTGTACAAGCTGGAGAACGGCAGGGCGGCGCTGGACTTCATCGCGGCGGCGGGAGACCTGGCCGAGGAGTCGAACCACCACCCGGATCTGGACTGGCGCTACAACCGCGTGTTCCTCCGGCTGACCTCGCACGACGCCGGCGGGGAGGTCACCACCCGGGACATCTCCGCAGCCGCCTCGCTCAGCGAGCTCGCCGAGCGGCTGGGTGCGGACGCGCGTCCGCAGGAGTACCGGAGTTTCGCGCTCGCGGCGGACACCACGGACCCGGCGCAGATTTCCGGCCTCTGGAAGACGGCGCTGGGCTACAAGGAGGGCTGGCAGGGGGAGCTGGTGGACCCGTTCGGCCGCGGCCCCAACGTGTGGTTCCAGCAAACGGGCAGTCCGGCCCGGTCCCGGCTGCACCTGGACGTGTACTACCCGCTCAGCGACATCGCGCCGGTTGTGGCGGCGGCGGCCGATGCGGGCGGAGTCCTGGACGACGCGCACGCCCCGTCCTGGACGATCGCCACGGACGCGGATGGCAACCGCATCTGCCTATGCACCGAGCATCCGGACAGCGAGGACGGGGCCTGACGGGGACCGGCCTGAGGTCGGCTGGTGCGCGGTAGCGGCAGCTAGGTGCGCAGCGCCGCTTCCAGCCGCGACAGGTCGGCCGCCGTCCGCCGGCGTCCCAGGAACCAGGCCGTCAGCCAGGCCGCCGGCAGGGAGACGGCCAGGGGCAGCAGCCAGCTGAGGAAATAGACGCCGGGCTCGGAACCGAGACCGAAGGCCATCAGGACCAGCCACAGCAGGACGGCCGCGACGATGCCGGCCGCCGCGGGAACCAGCGCCCCGTAAGCCTGGCGCTTCTTATCGGCCGCCCAGACGACGGCGCCCGCGGCGCCCGCGCCCAGAATCAGCAGGACCAGTTCGACCATGGGCCGCCCTGACGGCCTAGAGGGCGCCGAAACCGACGCGGCGGGGTTCCTCGGCGCCGATTTCGACGTAGCCCAGCACGTTGGCGGGCACGATAATCAGGTTGCCCTTGGCATCCTTCAAGCGCAGTTCCGCGCCGCCGTTCATCGCGCGGGAAACCAGCTCGGCGACCTCGTCCGCCGTATCCGGAGAATCGATGACAAGTTCCCGGCCGACGTTCTGGATTCCGATCTTGATTTCCACGCTTTTGCCTCCTGATTACGCTGTGCTGAAAGTTCCGTACGAGTCGAAATCTATCCTAGGTTTCCTTCGGGAAACGTGAAATTCCGCGCCAAGCTAAACGGTAAATGAGGTCCACGGCGTCCTCGCGCTTCAGCTCCCCGCTGGTCTGCAGCCAGTAGCGGGCGCTGATCTGCGCCATGCCGGCCAGCGAGCGGCCGAGCAGCGTGGACTCCGCCTCGGACAGCTTGGTCTCCTCGGCGATCACCGCGGCGATGGCCGAGGCCAGGCGGGCGTTGAAATCCTCCAGGCGGCCGCTGACGTCCGGGTCATTGTTGAGGTCGGATTCGAAGACCAGCCGGTGAGCCTGGCTTTCCTGCGCGATGAAGCGGAAGTAGGCGTCCATGGTGGCATGCACCCGGAGCTTGTTGTCCGATGTGGAGTTCAGGGCGGCCATGAGCATCGCGTTCAGCGATGCGAGGTGGTGGTCCAGCAGGGCGAGGTAGAGCTCCCGCTTCCCGGGGAAATGCTGGTACAGCACCGGCTTGCTGACCCTGGCCGTTTCCGCGATCTCGTCCATGGCGGCGCCGTGGTAGCCGTTGGCGACGAACACCTCGTGGGCCGCCTGCAGCAATTGGCGGCGCCGTTCCTCGCGCGGCAGCCGGGCGGGCCGGGCAGCCGGTCGGGATTCAGTGCTCACAGTCGTAGGACCTATCCGGCGCGCGTTGGGCCGCGTCGCCATTTCGCGGGTAAATCAGCTCTCAATGGGCAAGTTTACCCGGCGGGCGCGGACGGGTTCATTTTTGTCCGCATTCTGCCCGCTGCGCGTAGATTGGCACTATGAGCACGCAGGAATCCGTGGCGCTGCCGCCGCTCGTGCAGCCCGCCGCAGCCTTGACCCCGGAAGAGATGCAGCGCTACTCGCGCCATCTGATCATCCCGGAGGTGGGGCTGCAGGGCCAGCTGCGGCTGAAAAACGCGAGGGTGCTGGTCATCGGGGCGGGGGGCCTGGGCTCGCCCGCCATGCTCTACCTGGCCGCCGCAGGCGTGGGCACCATCGGCATCGTCGACGACGACGTGGTCGAGGCGAGCAACCTCCAGCGGCAGGTGATCCACACGGTGCGGGACCTTGGGCGGAGCAAAGCCCAATCCGCGCGGGACAGCATCCTGGACCTGAACCCGGGCACCGCCGTCGTACTTCACGAAACCAGGCTGGACGCCACCAACGCGCTGGACATCTTTGCCGGCTACGACGTGATCCTCGACGGGACGGACAACTTCGCCACGCGATACCTTGTCAACGACGCCGCTGCGATCCTGGGCAAGCCCTACGTCTGGGGATCGATCCTGCGCTTCGACGGTCAGGTCAGCGTCTTCTGGGACCGGTACGGGCCGAACTACCGCGACCTCTACCCCGAGGCGCCGCCGCCCGGCTCCGTTCCCTCCTGCGCCGAGGGCGGGGTGCTCGGCGTGCTGTGCGCCCAGATCGGCTCGGTCATGGTTAACGAGGCGATCAAGCTGATCACCGGGATCGGCACCACCCTGCTGGGCCGCGTGCTGGTATTCAACGCCCTCCAGATGAGCTGGCGGGAGCTGAAGGTCCGCAAGGACCCGCACGGGGAGCCGATCACGAAGCTGGCGGACTACGAAGCCTTCTGCGGCGTGGGCCCGGCCCCGGTCGTGGACGCCGGGCACACCGTCAGCGCGACGGAACTTGCCGGGATGCTGCGGTCAAGGGACGACGGCGGCGCGTCCTTTGAGCTGATCGACGTCCGGGAGCCGGGGGAGTACGAGATCGTGCACATCCCCGGCGCGAGGCTGGTGCCCAAGGGCCGGATCCTCTCCGGCGAGGCGGTGGGGGAGCTGCCGCGGGACAAGGAACTGATCCTGCACTGCAAGAGCGGAGCGAGGTCGGCCGAGGTGCTGCGGGATTTGCTGGACCATGGCTACACCAAAGTGCGCCATCTCGACGGCGGGGTCCTCGCCTGGGTGCGCGACGTGGAACCGGAGAAGGCGGTCTACTGAGAGGCGGCCGTCGGGCGGAGGCTCGAACCGCGGTCAGTTGGAGTCGCGGTCAGGCGGACGCGGCCTCGCCCGGCTCTGCCCGGCGCGGCACCGGGCAGTTGTCCTCGGCTGCGGCCGGGGCGGCTTCTCCCATGCTGATGCCGTAGAGGGCCTCCAGCGCGGCGATGTATTCGTGCTGGCGGCCGTCCGCGGCGAGTTCGCGGGCCCGGACCGTAGGCAGGTGGAGCAACTGCTTGACCATGCGCCGCATGGCGAACTCGACTTCCTGCGCCGGACCGGTGCAGCCGTGCTGCGAGCGGACCTTCTCCAGCTCCGTCTCCAGGACGGCCATGGTGTGGCGGCGCAGGGCGACGATGGCGGTGTCGATGGTGCGGGCCTGCTGCTCTTCCTCGAAGGCGCGGGCGGCGTGGCTGACGATCTCGGCGGCCTGGTGGACCGACTCGGCCTGCTCCTCGGGAGCGGCGAGCCGGACGGACTCGAGCGTGATCAGGTCCACGCCGTCCAGATCGCCGACGGCGGGCTCGAAATCGTGGGTCAGGGCGAGGTCGATGATGATCAGCGGCTTGTCGGTCCCGCGGCGGACCTCCTCCACGCGCTCCGCGCTGACCTGCTGGTCGCTGCCGCTGCAGCCGATGACCACGTCCGCCGCCGCCAGCGCGGCCGGGAGGGTCTCCTCCGTCAGCGGGGTTCCGCCCCGGGTCGCGGTGAAGGTCCGTGCGCGTCCCGAGGACGAGTAGACGGCCACGTTGGCGCAGGAGCGCTCGCGCAGCAGGGCCATAGTGGCGCCAGCGTAGGCGCCGGTGCCGAAAACGACGACGTTCTTGCCGGACCAGTCGCGGTCCTCCGCCAGGTCGGTGGCCAGTTCGAGCGCGACCGAGACGATGGACAGGCCGCGCCCGCCGAGTGCGGTCTGGGCGCCGACGTCCTTGGCCGTGCGGGACGCGGTCTGGAAGAGCCTGACGAGCGCGCCGCTGGCGGTGCCGGCCTGCTGGGCGACGTTGAGGGCGCGGCGTACCTGGCCGGCGATCTCACGTTCCCCGATGACGGCGGAATCCAGTCCGGCACCGACGGAAAACAGATGCCGGGCCACATCGGACCCGGTGTTGGTGGTGAAGGAGCGCGAGACGAGCTGTTCGTCCAGCCCGGACTGGCGGGCGATCTCGGCGACCACGGCCGAGCGGGCGGCCTCGATGTCCGTATCGGCACCGGTTTCGCAGTAGAACTCGACGCGGTTGCAGGTGGCCAGGACGACGGCACCGGAAACAGGCATTCCGTCTGCGAGCACGTTGGCAGCGACCTCGGAGGAGCCGGCGCTCAGGCGGGCAACAGTTTCGAGGTCCAGATCGGAATGCGTCGCAACGAGAGATAGTAAGACCACAGCGTTTCCCATCTTAGCCGCCGGCGGTCCGGCGAATCTTGTAAGGATGCCCTGTTAACCCTGTGTTTGGGTCGGATTCATCCGTGATTTTAGCCACTGGGGGCGGTGAGGCTCTCGTCCGCGCCGGTCCGCCGGGCCCGCTCCGTTGGCTTTGGCGCCGGACCACAGGGCAGAATCGGGGGTATGACCTTGAATGCTTCCCACCCCCTGATGGACGGCCGCACTGCGGACTCAGCCCTGATCACTGCCTACCGCGGAGGGAAGCCGGAACGCCGGCCGGTCTGGTTCATGCGCCAGGCGGGGCGTTCCTTGCCTGAGTACCGGGAGGTCCGCCGCGGCATCGGCATGCTGGACTCGTGCCTCAAGCCGGAGCTGGCGGCTGAAATCACGCTGCAGCCGGTCCGGCGGCACGACGTGGACGCCGGTATTTTCTTCTCGGACATCGTCATTCCGCTCAAGCTGGCCGGGGTCGACGTCGATATTGTTCCCGGCATCGGGCCGGTGCTCGGTGCTCCCGTGCGCACCGCGGCCGACGTCGCCAATCTGCCGGTCCTGGACGACGCGGCCCTCGAGCCGATCCGGGAAGCCGTCCGGCTGACCGTGGCGGAGCTCGGCAGCAAGCCGTTGATCGGCTTCGCCGGCGCGCCGTTCACCCTGGCGGCCTACATGGTCGAAGGCAAGCCCTCCCGGGACCATCTTGGTCCGCGGACCATGATGCACGCGGAGCCGGAAACCTGGCGGGCGCTGACGGACTGGGCGGCCGACGCCTCCGGCAAGTTCCTCCGGGCCCAGCTGGAAGCCGGTGCCAGTGCCGGGCAGCTCTTCGACTCCTGGGCCGGTTCGCTGGGGCTCGCTGATTACCGCCGGCACGTCGCCCCGGCATCGGCCCGGGCCCTCGACCACGTCCGCGACCTGGGTGCCCCGCTGGTCCACTTCGGCACCGGTACCTCCGAGCTGCTGGGGGCGATGCGCGACGTGGGTGTCGATGTCATCGGCGTGGACTACCGGCTGCCGCTCGACGAGGCCAACCGGCGCCTGGGCGGCACCACCCCGCTGCAGGGCAACATCGATCCGGCGCTGCTGGCCGCTCCGTGGGAGGTGCTTGAGGCCCACGTCCGCGAGGTGATTGCCGCCGGAGCCGCCGCACCGGGCCACGTCCTCAACCTGGGCCACGGCGTCCCGCCGGAAACCGACCCGGAGGTGCTGACGCGCGTCGTCGAACTGATCCACGAGGTGGAACTCTAGCCATGCCGCACCGCGCACAGCAGTCCCGGCTGCCGGCCGCGATCGTGGTCGGCGGCGGGATCGCCGGGCTCGTCTCGGCCCGTGAACTGGCCCTGCACGGCGTCAGGGTGACGGTGCTCGAGGCCGCCGAGCGCTGCGGCGGCTGCGTCACCCGGCATGAGGTCGCCGGCTTCATGCTCGATGCCGGCGCCGAATCCTTTGCCACCCGCACCCGCACGGTCTCCGATCTGGCCGCCGAGCTGGGGCTGGGGGAGGAGCTGGTCCAGCCGGACCCCGCCGGTGCCTGGCTGCAGCTGCCAGATGCGGTCCAGCCGCTGCCGAAGAGCGGCATCCTGGGCATCCCCGCCGACCCGCTGGACCCGGCCATCGTCGCCGCGATCGGCCGGACGGCGGCCCTGCGCGCCGCGGCTGACAAGGTGCTGCCGCTGGGCAACCTGCTGGGCAAGGACAACCTGAGCCTGGGCGAACTGGTCCGCGCCCGGATGGGCGGCGCAGTCCTGGAGCGGCTGGTCGCGCCGGTGGCGGCCGGCGTCTACTCGGCCGACCCGGACGTGCTGGACGTGGACTCCGTGGCCCCCGGCCTGCGCGCGTCCGTGGCCAGCCACGGTTCCCTGCAGGCCGCCGTCGGCGCCCTGCGCAGTGCGGCTCCGGCAGGTTCGGCGGTGGCCGGGATCGACGGCGGCATGGGCCGGCTGACCGAGGCGCTGCTGGCCGACCTGGCCCGGCAGGGCGTGGCGGTGCATACCGGGGCCAGGGTGTCCGCGGTCTCCAAAAGCGACGGCGTGTGGCGAGTCGAGTCGGAGGCCGGCACGTTCACGGCGGCGGGCCTGGTCATGGCCGCGGACGGCGGCACCGCCGTCGACCTCCTGGCGCCGGAAGTTCCCGGCCTCGGCGCCCTCCGACCGGGACCCGGGCCCGCCGTCGCCCTGGTGACACTAGTACTGGACGAGCCGGAGCTGGACGCGAAGCCGCGCGGGACGGGCCTGCTGGTGGCGGCCGGGACCAAGGGTATCCGCGCCAAGGCCCTCACGCACGCCACCGCCAAGTGGCCCTGGCTCGCCGCGCAGACCGGCCCGGGAACGCATGTGCTTCGCCTGTCTTACGGCCGGGCCACCGGGCGTCCGGAGGCGGCCGGTGGCGAGGACTACACGGGCTGGACCGACGAGGCGCTCTACCGCCAGGCGCTGACCGATGCCACGGCCCTGCTGGGCGTGCCTGTCATCGACGCCGACATGCTCGGCTGGAAGGTGGTCCGCTGGACCGGCGCGCTGCCGTCCGCCACAGTGGGGCACCGCGACCGCGTCGCCGCCGTGCGCGAGCTCGCGGGCAGCAGCGCCCGGCTCCAGGTGGCCGGAGCGTGGCTGGCCGGGACCGGGCTGGTCGCCGTCGTTGCCGATGCCCGTGCACGCTCGCGTCGGCTGGCCGCAGAATTGGCGACGCAGCCGCCGTCGTCCTGAAATTTCTTCTACAATGTGTAGAAGTTGCCGTTTTCGACTAACACCTACTCAGAAGGCAGACTGTTAAGCATGAGTGAAACGTCCCCGTCCGGGTCAACCAGCGCCGCCGATACCGCGGAAAAAGAAGCCCTCTTCTACACCCTCTGGACAGTCTTCAAGCGCTCCGGCGCGGAGATCGCCGACTCGGCCCTCGCCGAGTTCGATTCGACCGTCGCCGCCCTCGGCGACAAGGGAGTGACGCTGCGCGGCGCCTACGACGTCTCCGCCATGCGCGAGGACGCGGACGTGATGATCTGGCTGCACGGCGCCGAGCCGGAGCAGCTGCAGGCCGCCGTGCGCACCATCCGCCGGACCGGGCTGTTCGAAGAGACGGACATCGTCTGGTCCGCCATGGGCGTGCACCGCGACGCCGAATTCTCCAAGGACCACAGCCCGGCGTTCTCGCGCGGCGAAGAGCCCGAGTCCTGGCTGTGCGTGTACCCGTTCGTGCGGTCGTACGAGTGGTACCTGCTGCCGGCGGCGGAACGCGGGAAGATGCTGCGCGACCACGGCCTGCTGGGCCGCGACTTCCCGCAGGTGCGCGCCAACACCGTGGCCTCGTTCGCCCTGGGCGACTGGGAATGGATCCTCGCCCTCGAGGCCCCGGAACTGATCGACCTGGTGGACCTCATGCGCCACCTGCGCTACACCGAGGCCCGCAACCACGTCCGCGAGGAGATCCCCTTCTACACCGGCCGCCGGATCACGACGGCGGAGATCGCCGAGGTGCTGCGGTGAGCACCGCCGGTTCCGGCTTCGATCCGCTGGCCGGCGTCGACGCGAACGGCCGGATGGAGCCGAAGCCGTACGACGCCGTCGTCCTCGCTTCCTTCGGCGGACCCGAGGGCCAGGAGGACGTCATCCCGTTCCTGCGCAACGTCACGCGAGGGCGCGGCATCCCGGACGAGCGGCTCGAGGAAGTCTCGCACCACTATCGGGCGTTCGGCGGCATCAGCCCGATCAACGCGCAGAACCGCGCGCTGAAGCAGGCCCTGGAGGCCGAGCTGCAGCGGCGCGGGATCGACCTGCCGGTGCTCTGGGGCAACCGCAACTGGGCACCGTTCATCGCCGACACCTTCCGGGAAGCCTACGACGCCGGGCACCGCCGGGTGCTCGCCGTGAGCACCAGCGCCTACTCCTGCTACTCCAGCTGCCGCCAGTACCGCGAGGACTTCGGCATGGCCCTGGTCGAGACCGGCCTGGAGGGCAAGCTCGAGGTGGACAAGGTGCGCCAGTACTTCGACCACCCCGGCTTCGTCGAGCCGTTCGCCGAGGGCGTCGCCGCCGGACTTGCCACCGTGCGGGCCGAGCTGGCCGCCAAGGGCGAGCCGGACGCACCGGTCCACATCATGTTCGCCACCCACTCCATCCCGATCGGCGATGCCGAGGCCGCGGGTCCGCGGGGCATGGAGTTCGACGGCGGCAGCGCCTACGTCGCGCAGCACCTGGCCACCGCGCAGGCGGTGCTGGACCGCGTGCCCGAGGCGGCCGGCGCCGACTGGTCGCTCGTCTACCAGTCCCGTTCCGGCGCGCCGCACATCCCGTGGCTCGAACCGGACATCAACGATGCGCTCCAGGAGCTGCCCGGCAAGGGAGCCAAGGGGGTCGTGATCGTGCCGCTCGGTTTCGTCAGCGACCATATGGAAGTCGTCTGGGACCTGGATACCGAGGCCCTGCAGACCTGCGCCGAGCTGGGCCTCGCCGCCACGCGCGTGCCGACCCCGGGTGTCCACCGGAAGTTCGTCGAGGGCCTGGTGGACCTCGTCTGCGAACGCACGGAGAAGAACAACATTGCCGACCGCCCGGCGCTGACCAAGCTGGGCCCGTGGATGGACGTGTGCATGCCCAACTGCTGCGCCAACCGCAGGGGCGAAAAGCCGACGGTGGCCGGCCTCGACTCCACCGTGGGAACGGGCGCCAAATGAGCATGAATGTCCGTGTCGGCACCCGCGGCAGTGCCCTGGCCGTGACCCAGACGACGACGGTGGCCGAGGCGCTGGCCTCCGCGGGGACGCTGGGATACGAGCTGGTGCGCATCCGCACCGAGGGCGACGTGCTGAAGGGCTCGCTGGCGCAGATCGGCGGCACCGGCGTTTTCGTCGCCGCGCTGCGCGAGGCGCTGCTCGACGACCGCTGCGACGTGGCCGTCCACTCCCTGAAGGACCTGCCCACCGGCGTGGCCGAGGGACTGGAGGTCGCCGCCTACCCGCAGCGCGTGGATGTCCGCGACGCGCTCTGCGCGCGCGACGGCCTGGACCTGGCCGGACTGCCCGCCGGCGCCAAGGTAGGCACCGGTTCGCCGCGGCGTGCGGCCCAGCTGCGGGCCGCCCGGCCGGACCTGGAGGTCATCGACATCCGCGGCAACGTGGACACCCGGCTCGGCCGCGTCCGCGGGATGCACGGTCCCGAGGTGGTCGAGGGCAAGAAGGGCGACCTTGACGCCGTCGTCCTTGCCGCCGCCGGACTGACGCGGCTGAGCCGCACGGAGACGATCACCGAGCTGCTGGACCCCTCCGTCATGCTGCCGGCCCCGGGCCAGGGAGCCCTGGCGGTGGAATGCCGGGCGGCGGATGCGGCCGCGGAGACCGTGCTCTCGGCGGCCTTGCGGGAGTACGACGACGAATCCACCCGGCTCGCGGTGACGGCGGAGCGTTCCCTGCTGGCCCGGCTCGAGGCCGGCTGCAGCGCGCCCATCGGTGCCCTTGCTGCCAGGCAGGACGGGAAGCTGGTGCTGGAGGCCGTGGTCTGCAGCCCGGACGGCCGGCGCCTGCTGCGCCGGCGGCTGGAAGCGCCGGCAGACGGAACCGGCGCCGCGCTGGACCTCGGCGTCCGCCTGGCCGAAGACCTGCTGGCCGAGGGCGCGGCGGAGCTGACCCCGCTCGCTGGACACTGACGATGCAGCTGCGTCGGCCGCGCCGGGCGCCGGAAAGGCCGCTCGCCGGGATGACGGTCGTCCTGCCGCGCAGCGCGGACCGCGCGGCCGGCATGGTCGCCGAGCTGCGGCGGCGCGGGGCAGAGGTGCGGCTGATGCCGCTGATCGACTTCGAGCAGCCCGGCTCCACGCAGGAGCTGGACGAGGCGCTGCGGATGCTCGGCCAGGGCCGGTTCGAATGGATGGTGCTGACCAGCATCACGACCGTGCGGGCCTTGAAGCAGCGGGCCGCCGCCCTCGGCACCACGCTGCCGGAACTCATCGGCGATACTAAAGTTGCCGCCGTCGGCACGGCCACGGCGAGCACGCTGGAGGCCGAAGGCATCGACGTGGACCTGGTCCCGGAGGGCACCATGGACGCCGTCGGCCTCGTCGAGGACTGGCCGCTGGGCACCGAGCTTCGGCCCGAGCAGTCCCTGCGCACCAAGGTGTTCCTGCCGCAGGCGGACCTCGCCGCAAACACCATTTTCGAAGGGCTGATGGGCAAGGGCTGGCAGGTGCTGCCGGTGGTCGCGTACCACACGGTGGATTATCCGGCCCGTCCCGAGCGCCGGATTACCCAGAGCCTCGCCTCGGCCGGCGCGGCCCCCGCAGGAGCTGAGCTGGAGCCCATCACGGCGGAGGACTTCAATGAGGCGGTGGCCGCCGGAGAGATCCACGCCGTTGTCCTCACCTCGCCGAGCCTCGCCCGGCGGCTGCACCTGGTGGCGCCGGGCCTGCCGGAAAAACTGCTGCTGGTGGCGATCGGCAACAGCACCGCAGCGGAGTCCCGGCGGCTGGGCCTGCCGCTGGCCGCGACGGCCGCCCAGCCAACCCCTCAGGGCATCGCCGACGCACTGGCCGCCGCCCTCGAACAACGCCCGAACCGACGCTGAAGGAGCCCCATGAGTTTCCCCCAACACCGTCCCCGCCGCCTGCGCGCCACGCCCGCCATGCGACGGCTGACCGCCGAGGTCCGGGTCGAACCGTCGCAGCTGATCCTGCCCGCGTTCGTACGCGAGGGAATCAGCGAGCCGGTGCCGCTGCAGTCGATGCCCGGCGTCGTACAGCACACGCCCGAAACCCTGAGGAAGGCGGCGGCCGAGGCCGCCGAACTTGGGCTCGGCGGAATCATGCTCTTCGGTGTGCCCGAGGCGCGGGACGCCACCGGCAGCGCCGGGGTGGATCCGGACGGGGTGCTCAACAAGGCGATCGCGGACGTCAAGGCCGAGGTCGGGGACGACCTGGTGGTCATGAGCGATGTGTGCCTCGACGAGTTCACCGACCACGGCCACTGCGGCGTGCTTGCCCCGGACGGCTCGGTGGACAACGACGCGACGCTGGAAATCTACGCCCGGATGGCCGTCGTGCAGGCCCAGGCCGGTGCCGATGTACTCGGTCCCTCCGGCATGATGGACGGCCAGGTGGCCGTCATCCGGCAGGCACTGGACGAGGCCGGACTGCAGAACACCGCCGTGCTGGCCTATGCGGCCAAATACTCGTCCGCGTTCTACGGCCCCTTCCGGGAAGCCGTCGATTCGCAGTTGAAGGGCGACCGGCGGACGTACCAGATGGATCCCGCCAACCGCCGCGAGGCGATCCTGGAGGTCGAGCTTGACCTGCAGGAGGGAGCCGACATGGTCATGGTCAAGCCGGCCATGAGCTACCTGGACATCCTGGCCGACGTGGCCGAGATGTCCCCGGTTCCGGTGGCGGCCTACCAGATCTCCGGCGAGTACGCCATGATCGAGGCCGCCGCGGCCAATGGCTGGATCGACCGCAAACCCGCCATCCTCGAGTCCGTGCTGGGCATCCGCCGCGCCGGAGCCGATATGGTGTTGACGTACTGGGCCGCAGAGATGGCCCGCTGGCTGAAGGAAAGCAAGTAAGCAATGACGCGCTCTGAAGAACTGTTCAACCGTGCCCTGAAACTGATGCCCGGCGGCGTGAATTCACCGGTGCGGGCGTTCGGTTCCGTCGGCGGGACTCCGCCGGTGATGGTCTCGGCATCCGGTCCCTACCTGACGGACGCCGACGGCCGGGAGTACGTCGACCTGGTCTGCTCATGGGGCCCGGCCATCGTCGGCCACGCGCACCCCGCCGTCCTCGAGGCGGTCCATGCCGCCGTGGACCGCGGCCTCTCCTTCGGCGCCTCGACCCCGGCCGAAGCGGAACTGGCCGAGCTGGTCATGGGCCGCGTCGCCGCCGTCGAACGCCTCCGCATGGTCTCCACGGGCACCGAGGCAACGATGACCGCCGTGCGGCTGGCGCGGGGCTTCACCGGACGCAACCTGATCATCAAGTTCGCCGGCTGCTACCACGGCCACCTCGACGGCCTGCTGGCCTCGGCCGGATCGGGACTCGCCACGCTGGCGCTGCCCGGTTCCGCGGGGGTCACGGAGGCCACCGCTTCGGAAACCCTTGTGCTGCCGTACAACGACCTGGCCGCCGTGGAAGAGGCCTTCGCCAAGCACGGCCAGAACATCGCCGCCGTCATCACCGAGGCGGCGCCGGCCAACATGGGCGTCGTGACCCCCGCGGAGGGCTTCAACGCCGGACTGTCCCGCATCACCTCCGAGCACGGGGCACTGCTGATCTTCGACGAAGTGCTGACCGGCTTCCGCACCGGCTACGCGGGCTACTGGGGCCTGACCGGGGGAGCGGCGCAGAGCACGGCGCCGTTCACGCCGGACTTGATGACCTTCGGCAAGGTCATCGGCGGCGGACTGCCGGTGGCCGCGCTGGGCGGCCGGGCGGAGGTCATGGACTACCTGGCCCCGGTCGGCCCGGTCTACCAGGCCGGCACCCTCTCCGGAAACCCGATCGCCATGGCGGCGGGCATCGCCACGCTCACCGCCGCGACCCCGGACGTCTACGAGCAGATCGACGCGGCTTCGCTGGAGCTTTCCGCGGCCGTTTCCTCGGCCCTCGACGCCGCCGGAGTCGACCACAGCATCCAGCGGGCCGGCAACCTCTTCAGCGTCGCCTTCGGGACGTCGGAGCACGGCGTGCGCAACTACGACGACGCCCAGGGCCAGCAGGTGTACCGCTACGCGCCGTTCTTCCACTCGATGCTGAACGACGGCGTGTACCTGCCGCCGTCGGTCTTCGAGGCATGGTTCCTTTCAGCGGCACACGACGCCCGGGCCATGGACAGGGTCTATGCAGCACTGCCGGCGGCCGCCGAGGCCGCAGCGGCGGCGACACCGCCCAACTGACACCGCCCAACTAAGGAGCATCCATGGCACTGACGACGCGGCGGCGGCAGCTGCTGGAAGCGCACCAAAGCCGGCGCCGCCCGGCATCCTCCGACCCGGGCCTCTGGTCCGACGGACTGGGCCGGACGGCGACCCGGTCGGCCCAGATCCTGCTGACCCTGGCCTTGGCGACGGTCTCGGTGTACGTCATGCTGCAGCTGCAGCTCGTCGTGATTCCGCTGCTCATCGCGCTCATCCTCGCAGCCGCCGTCTACCCGGTGGTCGGGAAACTGCGCAACCTGGGCTGGCCGAGCCCATTGGCAACCTCCGTGACCTTCCTCGGTTTGCTGGTGGTCTTGGGCGGCGTTATCACCGGCATGGTTTTCGCCGTCCGCAGCGAAGCCGACGAGCTGGTGCAGCAGGCCACCCAGGGGTGGACACAGCTGCAGGCGTTCATCGCAGAGTTCCCGTTGCCGGTGAGCCAGGCCCAGATCGATGAAGCCCTCGCGGGCATCGTCGATTTCCTGACCAGTTCTTCGGCGCGGCGGAGCGCGCTGAGCGGATTGTCGACGGCGGCGGAGGTCGTCACCGGTGCGGTGCTGATGGCCGTGGTGCTGTTCTACTTCCTTAAGGACGGCGACCGCATCTGGTCCTTCCTGCTGCGTTGGGTCCCGGCGCGCCGCCGGGGGAAGATGCAGAAGGCGGGAGCTCAAGCAATGGACGTGCTGGGCAGCTACGTCCGCGGTACTGCGATTGTGGCCGCCGTCGACGCGGTGGTTATCGGGCTGGCCCTGCTGATCCTGCAGGTGCCGCTGGCACTGCCGCTGGCCGTACTGATCTTCATCGGCGGGTTCATCCCGATTGTCGGCGCCACCATTGCCGGGGTACTCGCAGCCCTGGTGGCCCTGGTGGCCAACGGCCCGGTAGCCGCGCTCGTCGTGATTGCGGTCGTGATCGCCGTGAACCAACTGGAAGGCAACCTGCTGCAGCCTGTCGTGATGGGCCGATCGGTGAGCCTGCACTCGTTGGTGATCCTGCTGGCCCTGGCCGCCGGGACGATTCTTGGCGGCATTATCGGCGGCATCCTCGCCGTGCCGATCGCTGCCGTCGGCTGGGTCATCATCCGCGTCATGTCCGGGTACACCGAAGACGGTCCGGCGACCGAACCAGTGGAGAAGACGGCCGTCGGCTGACCCCCGAACTGTTCTTGCGGGAGCAAGCTGCTGTGGAGCGAAGCAGCGAGGCCCCGGCAACCGCGCAGAAGTGCTCCCCGGAAGTTGGACTGAGAAATTCAGTTCCGACATCCGGGGAGCACTTTTATGTATGCACGTAGTTCGTTGTCGGTTGTGCAGCGGGAGGCCGCTGTAGCGTGGTTCGAGAAGGGCATCGCAGATACGGCGACCGCAACCATACTGGGCGTGGCCCGCTGGCCGGTTAGGCACCTTTATCGGCGGTGGAGGATCCATGGTCGAGGAGCGCTCGTGGGCAAACCGACAAAAAAGGCGTACTCGTTCGAGTTTAAGCTCGCCTTGGTAGAGAAGTTCCTGGCCGGTGAGAGCGCTTCGGACCTCGCGGCTGAGGCGGACCTGTCCTCACCTCGTCTGCTCGAGACATGGGTACGGGTATATCACCGCCAGGGCGCGGACGCCCTGCGTCCGAAGCCTAAAGGCAGACCGAGGAAGCCCGGCGCTCCACCGCCGGCGGAGCCATCTGAACTGGAGCGGCTGCGCCGGGAGAATGAACGGCTGCGGGCGGAAGTGGCCTACCTGGGAAAATTGCGGGCCTTGAGGGCACCAAAACAACGGTGAAGGTTCAGGCCATCATCGCCCTCAAGGCCGACTTTTCGCTGCCGGTTCTGCTGCAGGTCGCCGGCTTGGCCCGTTCGACGTTCTTCTACCACCAGGCCCGACTCAGGGCTCCCGACCCGAAGGAAGCAGTCAAGAGCGCTGCCACGACCATCTTCACAAAGAACCACGGCAGATACGGGCACCGCCGCATCCACACTGAACTGACCCGGCAAGGGTGGACGGTCGCGAAGAAGACCGTGCTGAAGCTCATGCGTTCCCTGCAGCTCGTCTGCAAGGTCCGGCAAAGGAAACGCTACAACTCCTACCAAGGCGAACAGGGCAAAACTGCCCCCAATCTGCTGAACCGGGACTTCGATGCCGATGCCCCGAACCAGAAGTGGGTAACGGATGTGACCGAGTTCAGAGTCGACGGTCGAAAACTCTACCTCTCACCCGTCATGGACCTTTTCGACCGGCAGATCCTCTCCTACACCGTCGGCCTGTCCCCGAACCTGGCGCTCACCAACACCTCACTGCGTATGGCGCTGGCAACGCTCGAGTATGGGCAGAAACCGATCGTGCACTCAGACCAGGGATTCCAAGACGGATTCAACCGGTCGTCGCAACACCGGGTTGTTTGATCGATCGTAGCTGTTCGTCAAATGCTTCGGCAGGTGTCTTCCAGCCGAGTGTCTTGCGTGGCCTGGTGTTGAGCGTGTGGGCGATGGCTGCGAGGTCATCGCTGCTCCATCGGGACAGATCAGTGCCTTTTGGGAAGTATTGGCGCAGCAGCCCGTTCGTGTTCTCGTTCGTGCCGCGCTGCCAGGGGCTCTTCGGGTCGGCGAAGTAGACCTTTACCCCGGTGTCGACAGTGAATCTGGCATGATCGGAGAGTTCCTTCCCGCGGTCCCAGGTCACCGACTGCCGCAGTTGTTGGGGCAGTGTTGTGATCGTCCTGGCGAGGGCGTCTGCCATCACCACTGCGCCATATCCGGCCAGCGCGGCTCCGTTCTTCGTCCGTGGGATGATGCCGTAGCCCTCTCCGCGGGGCAGGTGGATCAGCACCGTGAACCGTGTCGTCCGCTCGACCAGAGTACCGATCGCCGATCGTTGCAGGCCGATCACCAAGTCCCCTTCCCAATGCCCGGGAACGGCGCGATCGGCAACCTCGGGAGGGCGTTTGCTGATGAGCGTCTCTTCGGTGACATGCGCCCAGGACTGCCGCTTCGACCGAGCTCTTGGCACGCGCAATGCACGCCCCGTGCGCAGGTGCAGGACGAGTTCGCGTTTGAGCGCTCCGCGGCCCTGGACGTAGAGCGCCTGATAGATCGCCTCGTGGGAGATGCGCATGGACTTATCATCCGGGAAATCGGCCTTGAGTCGGTTCGAGATCTGCTCCGGACTCCATGCCGTCACCCACTCGCGGTCGCCCCGGTGCGGCTTGTTCCTGCCCGTCCATGCCGGAGCACCAGGGCCGGCGACGACACGGCCGTCGTGTGCTCTGACGACGCCGGCGAGCTTGTCCTGCACGTACTGGTGCAGCCGTTCATTCGTTATAAGCTTGGCGGTCTTCGGGCGCTGGGCGAACCGTTCAGCCTTCCATTGCGCGACTGATGCACGGTAATCGAGCTTCCCTCCGCGAGTAGCCGCATTGCGGCGCAGCTCCCGGGAGATCGTTGACGGGTCCCGCCTCAGCGCCCGGGCAATTTTCCTCACCCCTGCCCCCTGCGCTTTCCACAGCGCTATCTCCTCACGTTCTTCGAACGACAGGTACCGGCCTTGGAGCGGGGCAAGCATGAACGTCGGCATGCCGCCACGATCCCGGAACCAGCGCGTTCCAGCCGCTTGCGACACGCCGACCGACGCCGCCGCCGCCTCACTCGTGCACCCCGTCGCGATCGCACGCCAGAACGCCCGCTCAGTGTCGCGCCGTAATGATGGCTTCCCGGGCGATCTCATCGCAGACCTGCCCGTCAACGCCTTCATCCAGCCCGCCGGCCTGCCCATCACTACCTCCAGAATCGAGGTGTTGCGACGACCGGTTGAATCCGTCCAATACCAGCACGCCTCATGGCGGAGACTCCTGCAGGGCGCCAACGCCATCCAATCGATGTCCCGCAAGGGCAACTGCTACGACAACGCAGTGATGGAAAACTTCTTCGGACACCTCAAGGAAGAGCTCTTCCACCATGTCCGATTCCTCAGCACCGGCGCACTCACATCAGCCATCCACGAATACATCCGCTGGTACAACACCGAAAGGATCTCCACAAAGCTTGAGGGCCTGAGCCCGGTGCAATACCGTGCTCAGGCCCTCAAGGTTTAGGCTCTTAATTACCCAGTCCAGCTTCAGGGGACCAGTTCACGCAGGTTGCCGGGGCCTCGCTGAACCAGGACGACCCGGAAGGTTCAGGCCGTCCTAGAAGGCCGGGAAGACATCGCCGCTGGGCCAGGTCTCATCCATGTACTTCTTGACTTCGGGGGAGTGCAGCAGCTCTTCCAGCTTGGTGATGGCTGGCGTTTCTTCGCCTGCACGCCACGCGAGGAAGTTCGCGTACGGGTTGTTGTCCGTGGATTCAACGACGAGTGCCTCATCGGTACTCATCCCGGCTTCGAGGATGAAGTTGCCGTTGATGATGGCCAGGTCCACTTCGGGATCCTCGATCAGCGTCAGCAGGATCTCCGGCTGGTTCTCTTCGAATTTGAGGCCCTTGGGGTTCTGCTCCTCGGTCAGGGTCAGCGCCGCGCTGTCCTCTTCGATGTTCTTCAGCAGGCCGGCCGTCTCCAGCATCTTCAGCGCACGGGGCTGGTTGGCGGGATCGTTGGTGATGGCGATGGTGGCGCCGTCGGGGAGGTCCTCGATGCTCTCATGCTTGGAGGAGAAGCCTGCGTAGGGTTCGATGTGGACGCCTTCACCGTGCTCGAACTCATAGCCCTTGTCAGTCATCTGCTGCTCAAGGAATGCCAGGTGCTGGAAGTAATTGGCGTCGATGGAGCCGTCGTCCAGGGCGATGTTCGGCGTCTGGTAGTCGGTCATCTCCTCGACCTCCAGGTCGATACCAGCGTCCGGAGCCAGGTTCTGGTCAATGAACTCCAGGATCCTGGCATGCGGCACCGGGGCGGCACCCACGGTGATGGTCACCGGATTGGCCGGATCAAGGGTGGCGCTGGGGGCGGATTCGGATCCACCGCAAGCCGTCAACGCCAAGGCAGCGGCGACGCCGGTGCCCACGAAGGTGAGTGTTCTACGCATCAGTGTGCGTTCCTTTCAAATAACCCGTTCCGGTCATCCGCCCGGATCGGACGTGGTGCAGCTAGCGGCTACTGGCTGCAGTCTTCTGCACTTCCCATGGGACCGTGCAGGAAGTTCTTGGCTGATAGCGGGTCTCCCGGACAGCCGGGCTCAGAGCCCGACGGCGGCCTTGGGCTCGTGGCGGCGGGCCTTCCTGCCCGCGCCGCCGGCGCTGCGGTGGTCGACCCGCCGCGAAATGCCGTCCCCGATCCACTGGATGGCCTGGACCAGGATGACCATCAGGACAATGGTGACCACCATGACCGGCGTGTCGAACCGCTGGAACCCGTAGTTGTAAGCGAGCTGTCCCAGCCCGCCGCCGCCGGTGAGGCCTGCCATGGCGGAGTAGCCGACCAGGGTGACCAGCGTCGTGGTCAGCGCCGCGACTAGGCCCGGCAGGGCCTCGGGAACGAGGACCTTGGAAACGATCTGCATCCGCGTGGAACCGAGCACCAAGGCCGCATCGATCTTGCCGGAGCTGACGTCCCGCAGGGCGGTTTCTACCAGTCTCGCGAAGAAGGGCACCGTGCCGATGGTCAGCGAAACGCAGGCGGCCAGCGGCCCGATCGAGGAGCCGGTGATGACGCGGGCCAGCGGGATCAGCGAGATCATCAGGATGGCAAACGGGATCGAGCGCGTGATGTTCACGATGACGTCGGACACGATGTGGTTGGTGATCCGCATCGGACGCAGCCCGCCCGGGGCGCTGGTGTAGAGGAAGATACCCAGGGGGAGTCCGATCAACAAGGTGAACAGTCCGGAGACCGAGACCATCAGCAGGGTCTCAGCGATCGCCTCGGGCAGGGCTTCGGTGATTCCGGGATTGGTGGTCAGTTCTTCAATCAGGTTCATGCTGCCTCCGATCCGGTAAAGCTTACTGAGGCGCCTTGGTCACGCAGGTAGCCGACCACCGGACCGGCGTCGGCACCCTCCGGCAGTTGAATGCGGAGATGGCCGAACTGCGCGTTGTCCAGGGACTCGACGCTGCCGGCAAGGACGTTCAGGTCGAGGTCGAACTTGCGCGCCGCAGTGCTGAGCACGGGTGCCGATGCCGTATCACCGGAAAAGAGCACCTCCAGGACGACGCCGGTGCCCAGCGGCTCGGCGGCGGGCAGTGGCAGGAGCGTGTGGGAGAGCTTGCTGCCGAGATCCGCCGCCACTGTGCGCAGCGGACCGTGTTCGACGATTTTCCCGCCTTCCAGCAGCGAAACCGAGTCGCAGATCCGTTTGATGACGTGCATTTCATGGGTGATCACGAGCACCGTCAGCTGCAGCCGCTGGGTCAGGTCCTTGATCAGGACGAGGATCTCATCCGTTGTCTTGGGATCCAAGGCGGACGTCGGCTCGTCGCAGAGCAGGACATCCGGATCCGAGGCGAGGGCCCGTGCGATTCCCACCCGCTGCTTCTGTCCGCCGGAGAGCTGCGCCGGGTAGGCATCCTCGAATCCTTCCAGGCCCACGAGCTTCAGCAGTTCCGCAGCCTTGGCGCGGGTCTGCCGCTTTGGACTGCGCACGATCTCCAGCGGATGCGCAACATTCGCCAGCGCGGTCCGCGAGTCCATCAGGTTGGCATGCTGGAAAATCATGCCGATTCGGCGCCGCGCCGCCCGAAGGTCGGCATCGTGCGCCGAACTTAGCTCCGCCCCGTTGATGCTGACCGATCCGGAGGTCGGTGCATCCAGCAGGGTCAGGCATCGGACCAGTGTGGACTTGCCGGCCCCGGAATGACCGACAATTCCATGGATCGAGCCCTTCGGTACCTGCAGGCTGACACCGTCGAGGGCGACAACTTCCCGGTCGCCTTGGCGGTAGACCTTGCGGAGGTCTGTAACAGTGATCATAGATCCTCTGGCAGTAGGGGACGGCCTGGCCATCGGGCACAGGAACGGACACCATAATTATGACAGCCCTGCCGGTGATGCCCTATCCGCTCCCTTCCGGTTCTAGATCGAGACAGTGCCGGCCGGCACCGCTTCGCGCGCCTCCCGCAACGGCCAGAGCCCGTCCACGAGCGCGTCGGGGTTGGTTCGGCGCAGCCACTCCTGGAAGTTTGCAGCCTGGCGTTCGCACCATGTGATCTGTGCGTCGTGGAGGTCCAACGGGTCGATGGCCAGTTGCGGGTATTTTCGAGCGAGGGCGTCGGCGACGCCGATCGTTGCCAATGCATCCGCGGCCGAGGTGTGCGCGGCTTCGAGTCGCACGCCGTAGTGCTCGCTCATGGCAGTCAGCGTCCGCTTGCCGCGCCGGTAGCGGTCCATCTGTTTGTCCAGCACAAACGGGTCAATGACCGGCCGGGGGCGGCAGGGGAGCAGCCCGTGACGGGTGCACTCGGCAGCGAGCACGGTGAAGTCGTAGGAGGCATTGAACGCCATGACCGGGATTTCCTCCGCGAAGAAGCCCCCGAGGACCGAGGAGATTTCCGCAGCCGCCTCCGCGGCGTCCCGTCCCTGGGAACGGGCGTGCGCCGTGGTCACACCGTGGATGGCGCTGGCTTCCGAGGGAATGTCGACGCCGGGGTCCACCAGCCACTCATGGTGTTCCAGCGGACGGCCGGTCCCGTCCACCAGCACGATGGAGGCGGTGACGATGCGGGCCTCCAGGGGGTCGCGCCCGGTCGTCTCGACGTCAAAGGCCGCCCGGGGAAGTTCATGCCAGCTCATCATGCGGCCACGCTACCGGCCGGTTGCGACATTTTCGGGGAGGGGGGGCGCGTGTGGATTCAACCGGCTCTGCGCGTCCTGTGGAGGAGCTGTGCGTCCGGACCTCTAAAGTGGAGGTCATGCGCCCGGAGTTCGTCGATGCCGTTCTTGGGATTGCGGCCATGGTGCCGACGGGCCAGGTGCTCACGTACGGCGACGTGGCCGAACTGCTGGGCGCAGGCGGGCCGCGGCAGGTAGGCCGGGTCATGTCGCACTACGGATCCGAGGTGGCCTGGTGGAGGATTATTCGTGCCGACGGCACCCTGCCTGACGGGCTCGCGGAGCGTGCCCTGCCGCACTATGAGGAGGAACGGACCCCGCTTTCCGCTCCCGGTCTATCCGGGCATCGCGTAGCCATGCGCCGGGCCAGGTGGTTCCCGTCGGATAGTGATCTTGCCCGCATCGAAGTGTTGAGCCGAAAGTTGTCAGAGCCGGCTGCTGGAATGGAACAGTGAGCACAACGACTGACCTTCCGGAGCAGCTCCGGCTCGTCCACCCCAGCCGGTCGCTTTCCGCGGCACCCGCATCGGATCCGCAGCAGGAGGCCGTGATCGGGCTTCCCGCGGGCAGCGGTCCGGTACTGGTTTACGGTGCTCCGGGCACGGGCAAATCCACGGTCCTGGTCGAGCTTGCCGTCCGGCGGGTGGGTCTATCCGGGCTGGACCCGGCACGGATCCTGATGCTCGGACCGTCCCGGCTTCACGCGGCAAGGCTGCGCGACGCTCTGACCGCCCGCTTGGACCGCAGCCTCAGCACCACTCCGTCCAGGACATGGGCGGCCTACGCCTTCGACCTGATCCGCAGGGCCCGGGCCGAGGGCCGGCTCCCGCTGATCGGGCGGACCCCCCGCCTGCTGTCGGGCCCCGAGCAGGACCAGATCATTGCCGAACTGCTGCAAGGGCACCGTGCGGGCCTGGGGGCAGGGACGCTGTGGCCCGCAGACCTGGGAGAGGCGCTGAAGACCCGTGGCTTCCGGCAGGAAATACGCCAGCTGTTCGACCGCGTGATCGAATACGGTGCCACGTCCGAGCAGCTGGATTCGCTCGGCGCCAGCCTCGGCCGGGAGGACTGGCGCGCGGCGGCAGCCCTCTTCCGCGAATATCGGGACCTCATCGACCTGCGCATGCCCGAGG
The DNA here is from genome assembly GCF_946892675.1 of Arthrobacter sp. Marseille-P9274. Classification (NCBI taxonomy): domain Bacteria; kingdom Bacillati; phylum Actinomycetota; class Actinomycetes; order Micrococcales; family Micrococcaceae; genus Arthrobacter; species Arthrobacter sp. Marseille-P9274. The sequence continues at coordinate 2,150,004 of NZ_CAMPOV010000001.1, read as the reverse complement.
CCTTCGACCCGGCAGGAATCATCACGGCGGCCCGCCAGCTGCTGCTCGATGACCCGGAGTTCCTCGAGCGGGAGCGCGAACGGCTCGACCTCATCCTGGTCGACGACCTGCAGGAAGCCAACCCGGCGGTCTACGAATTCCTTTCCGTGCTGGCGGAGGGCAAGGACGTCGTCGTCACGGCATCCCCGGATACCGTCGTCCAGGGCTTCCGCGGAGCCCGACCCGATCTGCTCGTTCGGCTGCGCGACCTGCTCTCGCCGGGCAGCGCCGGCCTGCGGATCATGGAGCTGACCCGGGCCCACCGCATGGCCGCTCCCGTCGCAGAAGCGTGGCAGCGGGTTGCCTCGCGCATTTCCCTTGTTCCCGGTGCCCAGGGGGCGAGGGCTTTGGTGCCCCCGGCCTCCGGCGACGCGCCGGCCGCGCATGTCGGGGCCCATCTGGTTGACTCGCCGGTCCACGAGCAGCGGTACGTTGCCCAGCGGATCATGGAGGCCAAGCTCTTCGAGGGACTGGGGCTGGGCGAGATTGCGGTCATCGTCAGGACCGGAGGCCAACTGTCCCAACTGGCCCGCTACCTCACCGGGCAGGGCATCGCCGTGAAGGTACCGGTGGCGGAAACAGCGGTCCGGGACGAGCCTGCGGTCCGTCCGCTGCTGGAGGCTATGGCCATCGTGCTGGACGAAGAACTCCTCACGCCCGACCGCGCCGTGGGCCTGCTGACCTCGCGGATCGGGGGCGCCACGGCGATAGACCTGCGCAGGCTTCGCCAATCCTTGCGGCGGGAGGAACTCCTGGGCGGCGGAGGCCGCCGCAGCGAGGATCTGCTGGTTGAGGCGCTCGGCTACCCTGAATCCCTGGCCGGGCTGGGACGGGAGGCGGCCCCGGCGCGGCGTATCGGACGGATGCTTTTGGCCGGCAGCGAGGCGGCCCAGGAGCCAGGCGCAAATGCCGAAACGGTGCTCTGGGCGCTCTGGGCCGGCTCGGGGCTGGCGGAGAGGTGGAGCGCCCAGGCGCTCCAGGGCGGTCCGGCCGGCACCCGCGCAGACCGGGACCTGGACGCCATGATGGCGCTGTTCCACACGGCCGAACGGTACGTAGACCAGCTGCCGGGCTCCAGCCCGGCCCAGTTCCTGGACCACATGCTGAACCAGGAACTGCCCATGGACAACCTGGCTCCGCGGGCCCAGGTCCAGGACGCAGTTGAACTGCTGACCCCGGCCTCCGCCGCCGGCAGGAGCTGGCCCATGGTCATTGTGGCCGGGATCCAGGACGGCATTTGGCCCAATACCCGGCTGCGGGGGGAGTTGCTGGGCAGTTCGCAGTTCGTAGACGCTTTGGAGGGCGGCATCGAACAGGCCCGCCGGATCGATCCTGCCGCCCGGCTCCGGGAGACCCGGTACGACGAACTCCGCAGCTTCTCCACGGCGGTTTCACGGGCAGAACGCATCCTGGTCTGCACGGCAGTCCAGTCGGAGGAAGCACAGCCGTCCGGATTCATTGACCTCGTGGACCCTTGGCTGGACGCGGACGATCCGCGGCCGCTCACCAAGGTCATGCGGCCGCGGACGCTCCGGGCACTGGCCGCGGAGCTCCGGCAGTGGGCGCAGCAGCACCCCACCTCGCATGAGCTGGCGGCGGAGGCAGCCGCCGGGCTCGCCATGCTGGCGGCAAGCCCGGTCCCGGTGCCGGGAGCCCATCCATCGGATTGGTGGGGCCTGCTTCCACTAAGCACCGAAGAACCCGTGGTGCCGGACGGCGAGCCCGTGCCGGTTTCCCCGTCCCGTGTCGAAGCCGTCCATAAGTCGCCGCTTGACTGGTTCGTCCAGGCGGCGGGAGGGGAGGCCGCTACGGATTTCGCCCGCAGCCTGGGTACCTTGGTGCACGGAATTGCGCAGGACATGCCGGAGGCGACCGGCACCGAGTACGTCGAGGAACTTGCGCGCCGGTGGCCGAGCCTGGGCATGAAGGAAAACTGGGAAGGACGGCTGGACTTCGAACGCGCGGAGAAGATGGTCCGCAAGCTCGCCGAGTACGTTATCCTGATGCGTTCGTCCGGGCGCCGCCTGGTCGCCGTCGAGCAGGATTTCTCAGTCGACCTGCCGGGAGCCGAGCGGGTCGCACGACTGCGGGGGCAGGTCGACAGGCTGGAGATCGATGCCGATGGACGGCTGGTCATCGTCGACCTCAAGACGGGCAAGTCTGCGCCCACCGCGGCAGACGTCGAACGGCATCCGCAGCTGGGCAGCTATCAGGCTGCGGTCCTCGCCGGCGCCTTCGACGGTGCCCTGGCCGAGGCGCCGAATGGTTCACAGCCATCCGGCGGGGCGGCGCTGGTGCAGCTGGGCAAGGACGTCAAGAGTGTTGGCATCCAGCAGCAGGAGCCCCTGGGCGAGGCAGAAGACTGGGCCACCCCGACGATCCATGAAGCGGCCCGGCTGATGTCCGGAAGCCGGTTCGAGGCACGACACGATCCGCTGAAAGCCGGGAACGGATCGCACGGTTGTCGGCTACCGGGAGTCTGTCCGCTGTGCGCCGAAGGAAAGCAGGTGACCGAATGAGCGTGGAGCATTCGACAAAGACGTTCACTCCGGAGGAATTGGCAACCAAGCTCGGCCAGCACCAGCCCACGCCGGAACAGTCCCGCATCATCAGCTCGCCGCTGCAGCCGCTGCTCGTGATCGCCGGGGCAGGATCGGGTAAGACAGCCACCATGGCCGACCGCGTCGTATGGCTTGTGGCCAACGGGCTGGTCAGGCCTGACGAGATCCTCGGAGTCACCTTCACCAGGAAGGCCGCGGGGGAGCTGGCGGCCAGGATCCGCGCGCAGCTGGCCAAGCTCGATCGCCACGGGCTGTTGCCGGGAGACAGCGGGGACGCCGCCGGACTGCTTGAGCCTAAAGTCTCCACCTACCATTCGTATGCCAATGGGCTGGTGTCCGACTACGGCCTGAGGCTCGGCATCGAACGGGACGTGGTTCTGCTCGGAAGCGCACAGTCGTGGCAGCTGGCCAGCCAGGTTGTCGAAGCCTACGAGGGGGATATCGGGCACCTGACCGGCGGGAAAGCAACGCTGGTTAAGGCCGTGATGCAATTCGCCGGCGAGTGTTCGGAGCACCTGGCTGCCCCCGAGGACGCGATCGACTTCCTCCGCGAGGAGATCGAGCGCATCGAGGATCTTCCGTATGTGGCGGGAAGCACGCGACGGCCGAAGGCGGATGTCGGCAAGCTCCTCAACCGGCTCAAGACCCGGATCACGGTGGCCGGGCTGGCCCGGGACTACAGCACAGCGAAGCGGCAGCGTGGTGTGCTGGATTATGGCGACCTGGTCTCCTTGGCAGCTGCCATCGCCCGTGAGGTGCCGCAGGCGCGGGACTTGGAGCGATCGCGGTACAAGGTCGTCCTGCTGGACGAATTCCAGGACACGTCGCACGCCCAAATGGTGCTGTTTTCCGAGCTGTACGGAGACGGCCATGCCGTGACCGCGGTGGGAGACCCCAACCAGTCCATCTACGGATTCCGGGGCGCCTCGGCCGGGCAGCTGTTCGCCTTTCGGCAACACTTTCCGGTTGTCCACGAGGACGGCAGCCGGCTGCCTGCCCCCGCGAACTTCCTGACGATCGCGTGGCGGAACAGCGTCAACGTGCTCGGGATGGCCAATCGTGTGGCAGCACCGCTGAACTCGGTGGATCCCAACCGTCCGAAGCCCGGCCGGATCGAGGTGCCGCCGCTTCGGCCGCGGCCCGGTGCCGGTGACGGCAAAGTCATCCTGGCCCGGTTCCGGACGGATACGGAGGAGGCCGAGCACGTGGCGGATGGTGTCGCCTCGGCGCGACGGACCGTCTATTCCCGCGATCCCGAATCGGGAGCCGCGGAGCCGGTATCCACCGCGGTGCTCTGCCGGCGCCGCGCCCAGATTCCGGCCCTTGCCCGGGCGCTTGAGGCCAGGGGGATTCCGTTCGAGATCGTGGGGCTGTCCGGGCTGTTGGGCCAGCCGGAGATCGTTGACCTGGTCGCGACCTTGCAGGTGCTGGCCGATCCCGGGCGCTCCGATGCGCTGATGTGCTTGCTGGCTGGCGCGCGCTGGCGCATTGGTCCCGCCGACCTCATGGCCTTTGCCGACTGGTCGAAGTTCCTGGAGAGCCAGCGGCGCCGTGCAGGGGAGGCCAGGTCCCCAGTGGATCTGGACGAGGACGAACAGGCGGCGGCCGAGGTCGTGCAGCAGGATCTCGTGGAAGCGGCCTCCCTCGTCGAAGCCCTGGACAGGCTGCCGAAGCCCGGCTGGATGTCGCGGCACGGTCGGAGCCTGTCGGACGCGGCGCTGTCCCGGCTGCAGCGGCTCGGCGAGGAAATCCGGCAGCTGCGTACCTTCGTGGGCGACGACCTGCTGCTCCTCCTGGGCGAAGTCGAGCGATCCATGCTGCTCGACCTGGAGGTAGCCTCGAAACCAGGGGTGTCGATCCATCAGGCGCGGCGCAACCTGGACGGTTTCCAGGATGCGGCGGCGGCGTTTATGCAGACGGCGCCCCGGGTTGACCTGCTGGCGTTCCTGGCTTGGCTGGAGGTGGCCGCGGACCAGGAGGGCGGCCTCGACGTGGCCCAGGTCGAAGTGAGCCCTGACGCGGTGCAGTTGCTGACCGTGCACGCCTCCAAGGGGCTGGAATGGGACGCCGTGTTTGTGCCCGGACTCAACTCGGGGGACTTCCCCAGCGCCTCGAACAGCCGCTGGACCAGTGGCAACGAGGCGCTGCCATGGCCGCTGCGCGGGGACGCGGCGGACCTGCCCCAGTGGGACTCGGACCAGCCCGACCAGCTGTCGTGGCTCAATGCCGAAGTTGACTATAAGGCGGACGCCGAGCAGCACCATGAGGAAGAGGAGCGCCGGCTCGCCTATGTCGCCTACACGCGGGCCAAGCACCTGCTGGTGTGCAGCTCGGCGGCCTGGTGCGGTAGCAGAGCCAAACCGTCGGCTCCGTCCGTGTTCCTGGCGGAGCTGGCGGAACTTGCGGCGGAAGAGCCGGACGTTGCGGCGGTGGCCGGCTGGATCACCGACGAGGAACTTGGCGACGCCAATCCTGCGCGCCTGGAAGTCGAATCCGCCTACTGGCCCTACGACCCGCTCGAGGGGCCCCGCCGCTTCCGGGGCGGGCGGGAGGAACCAGCCAGGCCGGGGCGCCGGGAAGCAGTGGAACGCGCTGCGGCCGCCGTGCTCGAAGCCCTCGCCGAGGGCCGCACGCTGTCGGCGGACACCCCGTGGACACGGGAGGCACGGCTGCTCCTGCAGGAACACAACGCGCCTCGCAGCGCGAACGTCGTTGAGCTGCCGGCGCACATTTCCGCCTCGCTGCTCGTGGAGCTGAAGGACAATCCGGAAGACGTTATCCGGTCATTGCGCCGCCCGGTTCCGCGGAAGCCGGGAATGGCAGCGCGCAAGGGAACCGCGTTCCACAGTTGGGTGGAAGAGTTCTTCGGCACCACGGGCATGCTGGACCTGGACGAAGTCGCGCTTCCCGCCGACCGGCACGTCGACGAGGCCTACGACCTGGCGGCCATGATGCAGACGTTCAAGAGCTCCGAATGGGCCGAGCGAACGCCGGCGGCCATCGAGGTCCCCGTCGAAACAAAGGTGGACGACGTAGTGGTCCGTGGCAGGATCGACGCGGTCTTCCGAAACGCCGACGGCACCTGGGACCTCGTGGACTGGAAGACCGGAACACCGCCTGCGCCGGGGAAGCTGGCGGTGCGGTCGGTGCAGCTCGCCGTCTACCGGCTGGCTTGGGCCCGCCTGCAGGAGATCGACCCGTCACGGGTGAAGGCGGCGTTCTACTACGTCTCGGCGGACAAGACCGTCAGGCCGCATGGCCTGGCGGGGGAAGAGGCGCTGGAAGGGATTGTCCGCGCGGCCTGCACCCCCGTAGGAGGATAGTCAGGTGCGGGGACGCGGCTCGATGATGGGAATCGCCGTGGTCGGCGCCTCCGGGCCCCCCTTCGGAGGCGTGCCGCGCGGTGCTGCCGCCTCCGGATCAGGGGCTTTCATGGCGATGGGGGTTGGCCGGCCGGATTCGTCGCCGTCGGCGGCGGGCTCGCTGGCCCCGGGCCCGGCTTCGGCTTCGGCGGCTCCGCCGGCGGCACCGTCCCGCCCGGCACCGTCCCGCTCAGCACCTTCACGCCCGGCGCTGTCCCGGCCGGAGTCGTCGACGTCCGCGGGGGTGGAGGCCGCGGCGACGGCGCCCTCGACCACAACGACGGAGCCGTCCGGGCCGCTGCCGGCCGCGCCGCCGACAACTACCGGCGGCCGGGATCCGCGGTCGCCGGCGGCGTCGCGGATCAGGACGACGGAGGCCCCGCCACCCACGTCGTGCGGATTTGTTGCATCCCCGTCGTCCGACGAGCCGTTTTCGCCGGAACGGCCGTCGGCGGCCTGTCCGGCTCCGGGACGCGCCGCCGGGGGAGCCGGCAGCCCGCCCGTCCCGGGCGCGGCCGGCCGGGCAGTGGCCGGCACCGGCGACACGACGACCGGTGCAGGGGGCAGTTCCACGCTGATCGGCTGGCCGCCGTACTCGCGGATGTCGGCCTCGAGTTCCTTCAGCATCTCCTCGGCCTCGGCGATCATGTCCGGATCGTCGGCAGCCACTCCGCGCACCAGCCACTGGGCCAGCGCGAATTCGGCAGCCAGGGCAGCGCGGCGCATCAGATGCGGATCCACGGCTTCCGTGCGGTACTTGTTGTACGTCTCGAGGACCACGTCCGCGAAGGACTGCTCGTGGACGGCGATCAGCCAGGCGAAGTCGTCCGCCGGGTCCCCGATCCGCAGATCCGTCCAGCCCGTTACGGACGTGACCAGCCCCTCGGAAATCTGGAGGTTGTCTTCGTGCAGGTCACCGTGCACCACGCATGGATTGAACTTCCATAGCGTGACGTCTTCGAGCGCATGCTCCCAGCGGCGCAGCAGAGCCGAAGGAATCTTGCCGGTGGTCGCCGCCTGGTCCAGCTCGTTTAGCCGCCGGGTACGGAATTCGTCCGCCGTGTAGCTGGGCAGGTCGGCGCGGTCCACCATTGACTGCGGCAGGTCATGGATCCCCGCCATCGCCCGGCCGATCTCCATCGGGAGCCCGCCGCCCTCGGCGACCAGAGCCTCAAGGTCCAGCGTCGTCCCGGGAACGTGGTTGTAGACAAAGGTGCGCAGTTCACCGCGCTGCACCGTGCCGGCGATGGAGGGAACCTGGAAGGAGAGCTCGGCGCGAATGCCGGGCGAGAAGGAGCGCAGGACCAGCAGCTCGGTCTCCAGCCGCATGCTCGCCTCCGCATGCTTCGGTGAGCGGACCCGCCACTGCTTTCCGGCGTCGTCGATTACCACGGCCGAAGTGAAATCTGCCGCGTCATCGGGTGCACTCACTACCCCGGCGGGGGAAAGCCCGGGCACGGCCGCGCTGGCCAAAGCAGCCAGTTCCATAGGTGTCCTTCTCACATCTTCCACCGTAAAGGCAGAAGCGAGCCGCAGTGGGGCGGTCCCGGCGGCGAGTCGCAGACCGTGCGCACGAGAGGAGGAGGGCGGTGCCGTTTCTCCCCAAGCGACCGGCACGAATATCGGCCGCGGCTCCGCTCTTAGTACGGTAGAGGGTATGAGCACCGCGACGCATGAAGCCGGATTTCCGCCGTTGGGCGGGCTGACCCTCGCCCAGAGCACCATGGACCGCGGCTGCGAGCGGCGCAGCGACCCCGGCCTCCTGGACAAGATCGGGGGTGCGGAGAGCACTGCGGTGATGCTCATGTCCGCCGGCAAGACCCTGATTCGGGACGGGAAGATCGTGCTGCTGCCCTCCGCTGAACGTGTGCTGCCCCCGGCCTCGATCTACCTGGGCCGCGCAGAGGAGGGCTCGGAGGTGCCCGCCGGCACGGACATCGTCCTGGAAGCCGTGGCGCCGCAGGACCAGGGAACGTACGACGGCGAGTGGCTGGGGCTCCGCGACGTGGCCACCACGCTTTCGGTCCAGGATGCGGGTCTCTTCGTCGAGGCCGCGGCGGTCTCCAACTGGCACGCCACCCATACGCACTGCCCGCGCTGCGGCGCCCCCACCGAAATCGAGTCCGGCGGGTGGGTTCGGCGGTGCCCCGAGGATGGCAGCGAACACTACCCGCGCACGGACCCGGCGATCATCGTCTCCGTGGTGGACGAGCAGGACCGCCTGCTGCTGGGCCATTCCGCGGCGTGGCCGGCCGGGCGGTATTCGACACTCGCCGGTTTCGTCGAACCGGGCGAATCGCTCGAGGCGGCCGTGATCCGCGAGGTCGAAGAGGAGTCCGGCATCGTCGTCCGCTCCCCGCAGTACCTTGGTTCGCAGCCGTGGCCCTTCCCGTCCTCCCTGATGCTGGGGTTCACGGCGACCGCTACGGGTACGGAAACCCGGCCGGACGGGGTGGAGATCCTGGACGTCCGGTGGTTCACCCGCGTCGAGCTGGCGTCCGCGATCGAGAGCGGCCAGGTCCAGGTGGCCGGCGGCATCTCCATCGCGCGTGCCCTGATCGAGCGCTGGTACGGCGGTCCGCTGCCCGAGCCGAAGGAAGGACGCTGAGCGTGGCGCTGCCGGGCATGGCCGCCGGCCTGGAGGAGAGGATCCTGGGCGGACTCGACGACGAACAGCGCACGGTCGCCTCGACGCTGACCGGCCCGATGTGCGTGCTGGCGGGCGCCGGCACGGGCAAGACCCGGGCCATCACCCACCGCATTGCGTACGGCGTGCACTCGGGCGTGTACAAACCGCAGCAGGTCCTGGCCGTCACTTTCACCGCGCGCGCCGCCGCGGAGATGCGTTCCCGCCTGCGCGACCTCGGTGCGGGCGGTGTCCAGGCCCGCACCTTCCACGCCGCGGCGCTGCGCCAGCTCCAGTACTTCTGGCCGCAGGCGGTCGGAGGACAGCTGCCGGCGCTGCTGGACCACAAGGCCCAGGTCATTGCCGAGGCTACACGCCGGCTCCGGCTGTCCGCCGACCGGGCCGCCATACGCGACCTCGCCTCGGAAATCGAGTGGGCCAAGGTGTCCATGCTGACGCCGGACGGCTACGTGCGCGCGGCGGCCGGTCGGGTGGAACCCGCCGGATTCGACCTGACGACCGTCGCCCGGCTCTTCCAGGCCTACGAGGACGTCAAGACGGACCGCAACATCATCGACTTCGAGGATGTGCTGCTGATCACCGTCGGCATCCTGCAGGAGGATGCGCGGATAGCCGCCGAGGTCCGCAATCAGTACCGCCATTTCGTGGTCGACGAGTACCAGGACGTGTCGCCGCTGCAGCAGCGGATGCTGGACCTCTGGCTCGGAGAGCGCCAGGAACTGTGCGTCGTCGGGGACGCGAGCCAGACCATTTACTCCTTCACCGGCGCCACCTCCCGCCATCTGCTCGAGTTCACGCGGAAGTTCCCGTCCGCCCAGGTGGTCAAGCTAGTGCGGGACTACCGGTCGACGCCGCAGGTGGTGCATCTTGCCAACTCGCTGCTGACCGAACGCACCAGGCATCCGCGCCGGGGCGGCAACGACCCTTGGCCGGAGCCGCTGGAGCTCATTGCGCAGCGTGCCGCCGGACCGGAACCGTCCTTCAACGAGTGTCCCGACGACGAGGCGGAGGCGGCGCAGGTCGCCGCGCGGATCAAGACCCTGCTGGCGGACGGCATGCCGGCCAGCGAGATCGCCGTGCTGTACCGGACCAACGGCCAGTCCGAAGCCTACGAGCAGGCCCTGGCCGGCGCAGGCATCGGTTACCAGCTGCGCGGAGCCGAGCGGTTCTTCGCCCGCCGCGAGGTCCGCGACGCGATGCTCCAGCTGCGGGCGAGCGCCCGGGCAGCCGGCACGGACCCGGTGCCCCAGCTGGTCCGTGACGTGCTTGGCAACCTCGGCTACACCGACGAGGCGCCCCAGTCCGGGGGTGCGGTGCGTGAGCGCTGGGAATCCTTGGCCGCGCTGGTCGCGCTCGCGGACGAACTCAACGCCGCTCGCGGCGAGGCCGCGGGCGGGGTCTTCACCCTGCACGACCTGGTAATGGAGCTGGAGGAACGCGCCGCGTCCCAGCATGCGCCGACCGTCCAGGGCGTCACCCTGGCGTCCCTGCACTCGGCCAAGGGGCTGGAATGGGAGGCGGTCTTCCTGGTCGGCCTGAGCGAAGGGCTGATGCCGATCTCCTTTGCCGACACTGAGGACGGTGTGGACGAGGAACGCCGGCTGCTCTACGTCGGCATTACCCGCGCACGCCAGCATCTGGCACTGTCCTGGTCGCTGGCCCGGACGCCGGGAGGCCGGGCGCATCGCCGGCCCTCGCGCTTCCTGGACGGCCTCCGCCCGCGGTCGTCGTCGTCCGCTCCTGCACGGCCGGTCACCGGCGCCACCCGGAAGAAGCGGGCTGCCCCCGCGAAGTGCCGGGTGTGCGGTACCCTGCTGGCCAGCGGAGCCGAGCGCAAGGTCGGGCGGTGCGACAACTGCCCGCCCACGTACGAGGAAGCGACGTTCGAGGCGCTGCGGGAGTGGCGCAAGGACGTGGCCCAGGAAACGGCCATGCCGGCCTTCGTGATCTTTACCGACGCCACCCTGACCGCCATCGCGGAGGCACGCCCCCAGTCCTTGCAGGAGCTCTCACGCCTGGCCGGCGTGGGCCGGACCAAGCTGGAGCGCTACGGCGAAGACGTGCTGCGCATCCTGGCGGGGAACTAGGACGCCTGCCGCGACGGACGGAGGTCTGGCTGCAGCTGGCAGACACAGCCGTCGTGGGGGCTGTACTCGTGCCTGCCGACCGTTCCGTCCCCGCTGCGCAGCTGCAGGACGGCGGACCACGCGGCCGGCCGGTTCCTGCCGTCGAGGAAGAGCAGGGCCTGGAGTGCAGCCAGCCCTGCCGCCGCCACGGACTGCGCGGCTTCGTCCACGGACGGCAGGTCGGCGGCCGCCTCTTGGCGCAGGAGCACCGAGATCTCGTTCCAGTCGGGGTCCTGCGCGGCCTGGTGCCGGTCCACGCAGTCCAGGCAGGCGGTTTCGCCCGGGACCACCAGCGGTCCCACCAGGGCATCGCATTCGCGGAGCAGGACCGGCAGGTGCGGATTGCCGCACTCCGCCAAGGCCCGCGCCGCTTCGGGTGATGGCACGTCCCGGTCGGTATAGACCACCAGATCCAGGAAGCGCGGCCTGCTCGCGGCCGTTCCAGGGGCGGTCGTATTCGGCATGATGTGCGTCGATGCCGTCGGATCGATGTGCGCGATCATTTTCCGGGCCGCTTGGGCCCGGTTCAGTCCAACGTCCCCCAGGCGGTAGGCGCCCGATCCGACGTCGGCCGGGCCCACGGTGGCACCGTCCTCGAGCAGCAGCGTGCCCACTCCCGCCGCCGCCAGCGCGCAGGCGATTGCGCCTCCCGTGCGTCCCAAGCCGATCAGGTGCACCGCGGCGTCGGCCCGGCGCCGGAGCAGCTCGCCCGAGTCGCACCCGTAGACGGCGGACCAATGGGCCACATCGGGAGCAAGCCGGTCCGCGCGCAGGCCGGCGGGTCCGGGTGCAGCCGAATCCACCAGCACAGGCTCCAGCGCGGCCAGCAGACCACGGCAGCGTTCCGGACTGATGCCGCAGCGGCCTGCCGCCGCCGCAAGCTCGCCCTCCAGCAGGCCGCGGCGCAGCAACTGCAGGAACCGGCGGTCCCCGTCGTCCGTGCCGCTGAGCACCATGCCGCGGGACCCGTAGCCGATCTGGACGGTGTCTGCACGTTCGACCATGCGCAGGCCCGGATTGATCCTGTAGGCCGCCATCAGTTCCTCCTGCCGGATTGGGATTCCCATGCTGGCACGCCCAGCCCGGGGCGCGCCGGAGTTATCCACAGCCGGCGGCCCGGGAGGACAAGGATGGTGCAGCGGGGGATCGGAGCACGATAACGTCAATGGCATGCAGAACTCAGACAGCGGTCCGTCCCTCCCGGCGGCAGGCCGGGCCGGGACGGAGTGGACCACCGCGGACGGCAAGCCGGTGCGGATCAAGCGCTCGCACCGTCGTCGGCGGACGGTGTCGGCTACCTGGAGCGGCGACACCATGGTCGTCTCGCTGCCGGGCCATTTCACGGCCCGCGAGGAACGCGAATGGGTGCCGCGGATGATCTCGAAGCTGGAAGCGCGCCAGAGCGCCGGCCAGAAGCGGCTCGCGGCCGGTGACGGGGAACTGATGGCGCGGGCCGTGGCCCTCTCGGAGCGGTACATCGACGGCGCACCTAAGCCGAGCAGCATCCGCTGGGTCTCCAACCAGAACGGGCGGTGGGGCTCGGCGACGCCGGCGAGCAGGACCATCCGCATCTCGGACAAACTGGCCGACATGCCGGTGTGGGTGGTGGACTACGTCATCCTGCACGAAGTGGCCCACCTGATCGAGGCGGACCACAGCGCCGCCTTCTGGCGGCTGCTGCGGTCCTACCCGGATCTGGACCGGGCCAAGGGATTCCTGCACGGCGTCGACTTCGCCACGGCCAAGGGCCTCAGGAACAACGGCGGTGCCGAGGGCGGATCGGCGGACGCGGACTAAGCGTCGGGCGCTTTGGGGTCCTTGCCCGGGGCGCCCGGTTCGCCGTCGTCGTCGGATTCGCTGCCGCTCCCGGAATCTTTCCCGGCCTGCGGTTCATCGAAGCCGCCCGAGAGCAGCTTCTGGAGCGCCTCGTCCACCTCGGCGTCCGAGGCATCGAGCAGCTGGCGCCGCGAGCTGAAGCCGGCGGGATCGTCCAGGTCCTCGGCCGTCGGCAGCAGGTCGGGGTGGTGCCAGATGGCGTCCCGCCCGGCGAGTCCCCGCTCTTCCTTCAGCGCGGCCCACAGCGCGGCGGCATCACGCAGACGGCGTGGCCGGAGCTCCAGACCGACCAGTGCGGCGAAGGCATGTTCCGAGGGCCCGCCGGTGGCCCGGCGGCGGCGGACCATCTCGCGCAGGGCGCCCGCGGACGGCAGGTTGGCGGTGGCCGCTGCGCTGAGTTCGTCCACCCACCCCTCCACCAAGGCGAGCGTGGTTTCCAGCTTGAGCAGCGCCGCTTCCTGCTCGGGCGTACGCTGCGGCATGAACACACCCTGCGAGAACGCGTTCTGCATGCTTTCGGGATTCGTGGGGTCGATTTCCCGGGCCACTTCCTCGATCCGGGACATGTCGATATGGATACCGCGCGCGTAGCTCTCGATCGCGCCCAGCAGATGCCCGGCGAGCCACGGCACATGCATAAAGAGGCGGGCGTGGGCGGCTTCGCGGACGGCCAGGAAGAGCCGGATTTCCGACTCGGGGATGTCCAGCCCCTCGCCGAAGGCCTTCATGTTGGTCGGCAGCAGCGCCATTTTCCCCTCGGCCAGCGGCAGGCCGATGTCGGTGGAGCTGACCACATCCTTGGCCAGCGCCCCCACGGCCTGGCCCAGCTGCATGCCGAAGAGTGCGCCGCCCATGTTCTGCAGCATCGACCGGGCCCCGCCCAGCATTTCCTTCATCTCCTCGGGAACCTGCTCGGTCATGGCGGAGGTCAGCGCAAACGCGATGCTGTTGGCCACCGGCTCGGTCAGGCGCTTCCAAGTGTCAAGCGTGGCTTCGACCCATTCGGCCCGGGACCAGGCCTGGCCGATGAGGCCGGTTCCCTCGAAATCGGTGACCGGGTCGAGCCACAGCTCCGCAAGCCGCAGCGCCTCGTCCACCTCACGGGACTGGTTCGTGCCGATAGAGGGATCATTGTCGGAAGCGGCAACCTGGCGGGCGCTCTCGTGCGCCAGCTTCCAGTTGACGGGCCCGTCGCCGCCTGCGCTCATCATCGCCTGGACCTGCTGGAACATCTGCGCGAGCATGTTCGGGTCCGAGGGCAGGCCGGCAGCCTTGGCCATCTCCGCCGGATCCATGCCTTCTGCGCCGCCGCCAAAGAACTTGGCAAACATCTCGGAGAGCGGATCCTGGGGATCGTCGCCATTGTTGGCTGGATTGGACGTCATCACTACCACCGGTCCTTGTGGGGGTCGCCGCGGATACAGGGCCTGCGCAGCAGTTTGGGCCACGGGCGCTCCTTACTGCTGCTGCTTCCACGTTACCGGTAGCTTTCCCGGCCTGTCGCGCGGCGTCACGCCGGTTCGCTGAGGGCAAATCCGCCACGCGGCCGGCATTGGGGGACCCCCCGCGGCCACTGGTCGCGCACGGCGGGATGAGCGGCCGAATCCGCCGAGCGCGTAGGCTTTGGGCAGGACATTCTCCACCGACGTGCCCGCTTCCGGAAGGACAACCATTGACTGATCCGACGCAGACGGCGACCGGCGGCCAGCGGCCGCCGGCGGCGCCGAACCCGCCGAAGAACCGGCGCCGGCCGGTCATGATGGCCGCGGGGATAGTCGGAGCCGGCTTGGGACTTGCCGGATTGTTGCTGCCGGCACCCTACGTCATCGAGACGCCCGGACCGTCCTTCAACACCGTCGGCGCCGTGGACAGCCGGACGCTGATCGAAATACCGGGGGAGAAGACCTACCCCACCTCCGGCAACCTGGACCTGACCACCGTCTACATGAGCGGCGGGCCGCGGAATCCTGTCCGCCTGTTCGAGGTCGCGGCGGCGTGGCTCGATCCGCGGCAGACCGTCGCCCCTGAGGAACTCGTCTATCCTCCGGGAGTGACCGGGGAAGAAATCCAGAACCAGAACGCCGCTGCCATGACGTCCTCCCAGGAAACCTCGGTCGCCGCAGCGATGACGCACCTGGGCGTGGAGTTCGACCAGCGGATGACCGTCGTCGGCTTCGCCGACAATGCGGCAGCCGAAGGCCTGCTGGAGATGGACGATGTCGTCGGGACCGTCAATGGCAAGCCGGTCACGGGGATCGAGGTGCTGCGGGCGGAGCTCAACGCCGGGGCCGGCAAGCCGGTTGAACTGGGTGTGGTTCGGGACGGGAAGAGCCTGGACGTGGAAATCGCTCCTAAAGCGAACGACGACGGCGAATTCCAGCTCGGCGTCCTGCTGGGCACGGACTTCGATTTCCCCTACGAAGTCAAGATCCAGCTCGACAACGTCGGCGGCCCGAGTGCCGGCCTCATGTTCGCCTTGGGCATCGTCGACAAGCTGACCCCGGGGGAAATGACGGGCGGCAAGCACTTCGCCGGAACCGGGACCATCGACGCCGAGGGGAAGGTCGGCCCGATCGGCGGCATTGTCCAGAAGATGGACGGCGCAAGGGACCAGGGCGCCACCGTCTTCCTGGCGCCGGCCGGCAACTGCGGCGAAGCCGCGGGACACGTGCCGGACGGCATGCAGGTGGTCAAGGTCGAAGACCTGGACGGTGCGGTCAAGGCCGTCGAACAGATCGGGGGCGGCAGCACGGCCGGATTGCCGTCCTGCGGCTGAAAGTCACAATCGGGTGTCGGATTCCGTCACTCCCTTGGCTCGGCTTCGCGTCGGTCAGTGCCGCAAGGCAGAATGGGAGGCAGCGGAACCTCTTGGCCTGCGTAATCGTGGAATAACCGGAGGGTTTTTTGTGCCCCGGCACCCCGCGATGCTCGATGCACGCAGACAATGAGGTAGAGAGTGACTTTCGGATCAGACCGGCCCTTCGATGACCGGCCAACAGCACCAAGTCCGCTGAAGAAGAAGCGTTCGCCCCTGGTACCCACCCTGATTGTGGTGGCAGTCCTCGTGATCGCTTTCGTGTTCTTTTCACAGGTCTACGCGGACATCCTGTGGTACGACCAGCTGGGTTATCTTGAAGTCTTCCTTAAGGAGAACGGTACCCGGATCGCGATCTTCGTCGTGGCGTTCCTCATCATGGCGGCGTCGGTCTACCTGAGCCTACGCCTGGCCTACCGTTCCCGTCCGGTGTACGCGCCGGACAACGCCATGCAGGACAACCTCAACCGGTACCAGGAACAGCTCGAACCGGTGCGCAAGCTGCTGATGATCGGCATCCCGATCGTGCTCGGCGGTTTTGCCGGCACCGCCGCGGCGTCCGCCTGGCAGACGGTCCTTCTGTTCTTCAACCAGGTGCCGTTCGGCCAGCAGGACCCCCAGTTCGGCCTGGACTACAGCTTCTACCTGAACACCCTGCCGTTCCTCGGCTTCATTACGGGCTTCCTGGTCAGCGTCGTGCTGATCGCCGGCATCGCCGGGCTGCTCACCCATTACCTCTATGGCGGAATCCGGCTGGAGGAAAAGGGCTTCTTTGCCTCCAACGCCGCGCGCATCCACGTCGCTGTTTTTGCGGCGCTGTTCCTGGTCCTCCAGGGCATCAACTACTGGCTGGACCGCTACAGCACCGTGCAGTCTGACTCGGGCAGCTGGACCGGCGCCCTTTACACTGACGTGCACGCGATCATTCCGACCAAGGCGATCCTGGCCGTTGCCGCGATCATCGTCGCCATCCTGTTCGTCGTTGCCGCGGTGATGAACCGCTGGCGGCTTCCGCTGGTAGGCACGGCCATGCTCGTTGTGACGGCCATCCTTGCGGGCGGCGTCTACCCCTGGGTGGTCCAGCGTTTCCAAGTCACGCCGAATGAGCGGAACCTCGAAGCCGAATACATTGAACGCAACATCGGCCTGACCCGCCTGGCCTACGGCCTCGAGGACACGGAGGTCACCTCCTACGATGCCACCGTTAACGCGGAGGCAGGTGCCCTGCGCCAGGACGCCGAAACGACGGCGAACATCCGCCTGCTGGACCCGAACCTGGTGTCCAACGCGTTCGCGCAGCTCGAGCAGTTCCGCCAGTACTACCAGTTCTCCGAGACGCTCAACGTGGACCGCTACAACATCGACGGCAAGGTGCAGGACACGGTCATCGCGGTTCGTGAACTGAACACCGGCGGCATTCCGTCCGGCTGGGTCAACGAGCATGTCCTCTACACACACGGCTACGGTGTCGTCGCCGCTGCGGGTTCCCAGGTCCAGGCGGACGGCAAGCCGTCGTTCCTGCTGAGCGGGATTCCCTCGAACGGTGTGCTGGGGGACGACTCGACCTACGAGCCGCGCATCTACTTCGGCGAGTCCTCGCCGGACTACTCGGTCGTGGGTGCCCCCGAGGGCGCGTCCCCCGTCGAAATCGACCGCCCGCAGAGCGCCGGAGCGGACACCGAATCGCGCAACACGTTCACCGGCGAGGGCGGGCCGAGAATCGGCAACTGGTTCAACCGGCTCGTCTATGCGCTGAAGTTCCAGTCGACCGACCTGATGCTCTCGGACACGGTCAACTCGGAGTCGCAGATCCTCTACGACCGCAATCCCCGCGAGCGTATCGAAAAGGTCGCGCCGTACCTGACGGTGGACGGCAACCCCTACCCTGCAATTGTGGACGGCCGGGTCAAGTGGATCGTGGATGCCTATACCACCAGCGAACACTTCCCGTACTCGACCCCGCAACAGCTGGAACGGGCCACGCAGGACACCCAGACCGCCGAGGGCCGTGCCGTCGCGCTGCCGCCGGAGGACATCAACTACATCCGGAACGCCGTCAAGGCCACTGTGGATGCTTACGACGGCTCGGTGGATCTCTACGCCTGGGATGACCAGGATCCGCTGCTTCAGGCCTGGCAGAAGGTCTTCCCGACCACGCTGAAGCCGTTCCAGGAGATGTCCGCCGAGCTGATGGCGCACGTGCGCTATCCGGAGGACCTGTTCAAGGTGCAGCGCGAACTGCTCGCCCGCTACCACGTGACGGACGTCGGCCGCTTCTACGAGAACAGTGACGCCTGGAGCGTTCCGACCGATCCCACGCTGGGCGCCAATACGGACGTTAAACAGCCCGCCTATTACCTTTCGCTCAAGATGCCGGGCCAGGACACGGCGGCGTTCTCCCTCACGACCCCGTTCATTCCGTTCGTGGCGCCGGGCGGAGAGCCGCGCAACGTGCTCTACGGCTTCCTGTCCGCGGAGGCCGACGCGGGTACCGGCAAGGACGGTGTGAAATCGGAAGACTACGGCAAGCTCAGGCTGCTTGAATTGCCGCGCGAGATCACCGTCCCGGGCCCGGGGCAGGCCCAGAACCTGTTCAACTCGGACACAACGGTCTCGCAGGCGCTGAACCTGCTGCGGCAGGGAGCCTCGGAGGTCATCAACGGCAACCTGCTGACTCTGCCCGTCGGCGGCGGCATCCTGTACGTGCAGCCGGTCTACGTGCAGTCCTCCGGAGCCTCTTCCTACCCGACCCTGCGCCGGGTGCTGGTCAGCTTCGGCGAGGAAGTCGGGTTTGCCCCGACCCTGTCCGAAGCCCTCGACCAGGTCTTCCAGGGCGATTCCGGCGCGACCACGGGGGACCAGGGGAATGTGGGGGAGACCCCGCCTGACGCCGGCGGCCCTCCCGCCGAGGTGGACAACCAGAAGGCGCTGCAGGATGCGCTCCAGGCCGCTTCGGCCGCCATCCAGGAAGGCGAGGCGGCATTGGCCGACGGCGACTTCGCGGCCTACGGCAAGGCGCAGGAGAAGCTGCAGGCGGCCCTGCGCCAAGCCATCGAAGCCGAAGCCGAGATCACCGGCGAGACCCCGCCCGCCGAAGGCCAGGCAACCCCGGCTCCGACGGAAACGCCGGCGCCGTAGCGGCCCGATTTGCCCAGCCACCCCGCGGCCTGTAATGTGTTTAGAGCGCCGCGGGGTGGAGCAGTTCGGTAGCTCGCTGGGCTCATAACCCAGAGGTCAGAGGTTCAAATCCTCTCCCCGCAACGATTGAAGGTCCCGACCGGAGGAATCCGGCCGGGACCTTCCTGCATTTGTCGCACAATATCCCCCGGCCCGCGCTAGTGTCGGCTCATGGGCACTGATTCCCGCGACGAGCTCGAGGAACCTCCGAGCGGACGCAACGAAACACCGGCGGAGAAGCTGGACCGGAACTGGTACGAACTCCTGCAGGAAGTACGTGTGATGCAGACGGGCATCCAAATCCTGGCGGGATTCCTGCTCACACTGCCCTTCCAGCAGAAGTTTGCCGAGCTGGACAGTGTGCAGATCACCGTCTACCTCGGCCTGGTCTTCGTCTCGGCGAGCATCACGGCGCTGCTGTTGACGGCAGTGAACATGCATCGGGTCTTTTTCCGGCGGCACATCCGAGTGGCTCTGGTGGACAACAGCGACCGGATCATCCGCGGAGCCATGCTGTTCGCGGGACTCATCCTGATCGGTACCACGTGGCTCATCTTTGACATGGTGCTGGGCCGGACAGCTGCCACCATCACAGGTGCCGTGCTGGTCCTGCTGCTGGTGCTGATGTGGGTGATCCTGCCGCTGGCCATCCGGCGCAAATATGCGGACCATTCCGGCCCCGCGACGGAGCAACCGGCCAGGGGGGTGAGGACCGCCGGCGATGAAGACGGCGAAGCGGGGCGGCAGATCGGTTGATCCGCCGCCCCGCCCCTGGCGCTGTGGTTACTGCCCCGACTCGAGAGAAGCCGGCGCCGAGCCGGACTTCAGCGCGGCCAGGCGCGCTTCGATTTCGGTCTGTTCGCCCAGATCCTCCAGGCTTTCGAACTGGGCATCGAGGCTGGACGCCGCGAGTTCGTTGGCGCCGCGGACGCGGGCCTCTTCCCTGCGGACCTTTTCCTCGAAGCGGCTGACCTCGCTCGTCGGGTCCATGATGTCGATGCTCTTGAGCGCGTCGTGGACCTGCGTCTGGGCGGCCGCGGTGCGCGAGCGGGCAACCAGCTCATTGCGCTTGTTCTGCAGCTCGGTCAGCTTGCCCTTCATCTGGTTGAGGCCCGTCTTGAGCTTCTCGACGACCTCGGTCTGCGACGCAATGGTCGGTTCGACGCCCCGCGCTTCGTTCTCGGAGGCAATCTGCCGCTGGATCGCGACCTTGGCGAGGCTGTCGAACTTCTCGGCATCGACGGTGTCGCCGGAAGCCCGGTACTCGTCTGCCTTCCGGCTGGCGGCCAACGCCTTGTTGCCCCAGCTGCGGGCGTTCTCCATGTCCTCGTTGTGGTCGTCCTGGAGCATCCGCAGGTTGCCGATGGTCTGGGCGACGGCGCTTTCGGCCTCGGCGATGTTGTTCGAGTAGTCCCGGACCATCTGGTCCAGCATTTTCTGCGGATCCTCGGCCTGGTCGATCAGGGCATTGATGTTGGCTTTGGCCAGCTGGGAGATACGGCCGAAAATTGATTGCTTTACCACAGGGATTACCTTTCGATCTGCTATCTGGTTTCCGTGACAGCCGTCAGGCTGGTCGAGTCCATCTCTTGTTAGAAGTTGCCGCCGGCACCTCCGCCGTCGCCGAATCCGCCACCTCCGAACCCTCCGCCGAAGCCGCCGAAGCCGCCGCCCCCGAAGACGTCGCCGCCGCCGCCCCCGCCGCCATGGTGGCCGCCGTGGAGGATGGAGTCGATCAGGATGCCGCCGAGGATGGCGCCGCCCAAGCCGCCGCCGCGACCGCCGAACATGCCTCCTCCGCCGAAACCGCCCATGCCGCCGAAGCCGTCGACATCCTGTTGTGCCATTTGGCTGGCTTGCTGCGCCAGGGCGCTGGCCTGCTGCGCGTAGTTGAGGGCCTGCTCCGGATCCGAGTCGGCGATCTGAATGGCGTAATCGAGATTCCGTTCGGCCTCCGCGAGGCGGGTCCGGGCTTCGCTGCCGACGCCGCCGCGCCGGGCTCGAATGTAGTCCGAGGTGCCGGAGACCTGGGCCTGCGCGGACATGATGGCGTGCTGGAGGGCATCCCTCGCGCGACGTGCCCGATCCTGCGCGTCCCGTACGCCGGTGAGCGCCTGGTCCAGCTCGGAGTTGGCCGCTTCGAGCCGCTGGACCAGGGCAATCGGATCGTTCCGGCCGCCCGCGATTTCGCGCTTCACCGTGTCCAGGGCCGTCTCCACCTGTGCGGCGGGCCCGGCCAGTTCCGGATGCTGCCCGTTGCCGATCAGCGCCCGGGCCTGGGCGAGGTCCTGGGCCGTGTCGGCCACGGTGCGTTCCAGCGTGTCCCTGGCCGCATCGAGGTCCCTGGCGGTCTTGTCGATCGCATCCAGCAGCACATTGGCTTGGTGGACGCTTTCCTCGGCGGCCCTAACGGCAACGACGGCGGCGCTCCGGTCCCCCGCGCTAAGCTTCTCCTCCGCAGTGGTTCCAGCGTTCGCGACGAAGTCGAGGCGTTCCTGTGCCTGGTCGATATTGTCGGCGATCTGCTGGAGGGCGGAGTCCGCGTAGCGCGAGCGCAGCTGGTCCAGGGTGCCCCGGCCCGCCTGCAGCCTTCCCCGCGATGCCTCCGCGGAACTGCGCGCTTCGGCCAGCGCGCCAGGCGCATTCTTCTCCAGCTCGCGCAGTGCGTCGAAGTCCTCCTTGTGCTCCTGGAGGGACGCGCTGACGGCCTCGCACCGTCGGATGATGTCCCCGAGCCAGGCCCGCTGCTGCTGCTCGGTGTCCGGAATATGGTCGTCCAGCTGCTGCTGGAGTTTGAAGGACTCCATCATGTGGGCCTTGGCCGCGGCGAGGTCATCGGAGAACGGCTTGACGGCGTCCTCGCCGTACTGGGCCATGGCAAAGCCCAGCTCCTGCTCGCTCGACTTGATGGCATCATCCGAGGCAATGAGGAGGCTGCCGGCCTTCTTCCTCAGGTCCTCGACGCTCATGGCCTGCTGCGGGTCCAGCGGATGGCCGTCCGGGCCGACCTGGATTTGCTGGTGCCGCTGTCCGGGGCCCCGGCGGCGCTTGTTCTTGACGAAGAGATAGGTGCCCACGCCTCCGGCAGCCACGACCCCGCCGAGCAGCAGCATGGGGGCCAGCGAGCCTCCGGAAGACGAGGAACTGACGTCCCCGCTGCCGCCGGAAGCGACATCCGAGACTGCCTGGGCGGCAAGTACGCCCGCCTCCGCCCAGTCACCGCGGGACAGGGAGGGGCTGATGGACTGGAAGATCTGCTGGTCGTGCGGCCGAATTGCGCTGCCTTCGGCTGACTGGAACCAGGCCTTTTGGGAGTCGACGGCGACGGCGAGCATGCTGTCCGAGCTGCCCAGGTCCTTCTTAGTCGCAGTCGCTACGAGCCAGTCGTGCGGATCGGTGGGGTCCTCGAAGGTGTCCACGTAGACCACGAAGAGTCCGAGACCGTGTTCCTGCCGCAGTTCCGCGATGGCGTTTTCGACCTCGGCCTTGTCCGCACCGAGGACGTTCGCCTGGTCCACCACGAACTCGCCGGGCGGAATGTCCACCGGGGGCTCGGCCATGGCTGCGGCGGGGGACATGAGCACTATGGACAGGCCGAATGCGGCCCCTAACCGCGCGAGCAATGATCGCATCGAGAACCCTTCAGCACCTGGTGGTGCACTCATGGACGGCGGCCTGATATTGTGTCGGCTGCTAGAGGCAGACCCTCCGTCCCGCCCCCACTTGCGATTCTATGGTGCGTCCGCGGGAGCGTCTACCGAAGTAACGCCCAAGGTCAGCAGAGGGTTCCGCGTTGCAGAATGCGCAGCGGCGTTCGGCATGTTCCCAGATAACTTCCAGTCAACGTGCGTTGTAGTCCCAGCAGGGCGAGGCATAGTGGAAACAGCTTCGAGAAAGGAAGACCATGTCTGAGCACCATCGGGATGGTGACCCCCGGTACAACCCGGCAGTGCCGCCCCAGCCGCAGACTCCTCCTGCGTCCGGGCAGGGCCATACCGACCGGTCAGCTTCGGCCGACCAGACACCTGGTGCCTCCGGCTCCGGTGATACCGAGGCCCTCCCGATGCCGCAGGCCACCCGGCCCGTCTCGGGCTGGCAGCGGCCGGACGGTTCGGGCCAACGGGCATACGGCCAGCCGTCGTATGGACAGGGCGGGGAGCAAGGGCAGTATTCCCAGTCGGCGCCGTCCTACGGCCACTACTCGGGACAGTCCTTCGGGCAGCCGCAGTCCTTCGGCGCGGGTCCGGCGCCGACCGCGAAACCCGCGGTAAAGAAACGTTTCGGCAGCGGAGCCCTGGTGGCTGGCATGCTGCTGGCGGGTCTTGCCGGCGGCGGCGTGGCTGTCGGGGCCCAGTCGTTGGCGGGCGGATCGGTCGCGTCCGTGGCGGGCGCGTCGGCCCAGCAGCTGATCGTCAACAACACCGACTCCGTCAATGAAATCACCGCAGCAGCAGCCAAGGCATCGCCGAGCGTCGTCACGATCTCCGTCGCCTCGGGAAACTCCGGCGGCTCCGGCTCCGGCATCATCCTCGACGGCGAGGGCCATATCCTGACGAACACCCACGTGGTGACCCTCGGCGGACAGGCCTCGAACCCCACCCTCGAGGTGCGCACGAGCGATGGCCAGGTCCACGAGGCCAAGATAGTCGGCACGGACCCGCTCTCGGACCTGGCCGTCATCAAGATCGAGGCAGACGGGCTGACGCCGGCGTCGTTCGCCAACTCGGACAAGCTCAACGTCGGAGACACGGCCATCGCCATCGGCGCCCCGCTGGGTCTCAGCGGAACGGTGACGGACGGCATCATTTCGACGCTGAGCCGCACCATCAGCGTCTCTTCCTCCGAAGCCCCGCAGGAAGAGCAGAGCCCCGCCCCGAATGACCAGTGGAACTTTCAGTTCCCTGACGAGAACTCCGACGGCAGTTCCTCATCCTCGTCCAGCGGGAGCATCTACCTCAACGTCATACAGACGGACGCCGCCATCAACCACGGCAACTCCGGCGGCGCCCTCGTGGACACCAAGGGCGACGTCATCGGCGTCAACGTCGCGATCGCCTCGGCCAGCCAGGACAGCGGCAGCATCGGGGTCGGCTTCGCGATCCCGGGCAACTACGCCCAGCGGATCGCCGAGGAACTGATCAAGAACGGCGAGGCCACGCACGGCTATCTGGGCGTGAGCGTCACGGCCAAGGCTTCACCGAACTCCAGCGGCGGAACCCAGTTCTCCGTCGGCGCGGAGGTCGCCGACGTGGTCAATGGCTCTCCGGCCGACGACGCCGGTCTGCGCAAGGGCGATGTCATCACTGCCGTCGAGGACCGGGTCATCGAGGACAGCGTCTCCCTGACGGCTGCCATCCGCGAACACGCGGTCGGCAGCACTGTAGGCCTGAAGGTCCTGCGCGGAGGCAATGAGCAGACGGTGGACGTGAAGATCGGCGAAAATCCCGGTAAGTGACCCCACCGGCTGCATCACGGCCGCGGCTCCTGAATGCACCGGGGGCCGCGGCCCTGCCGGTTCCGGACTGAGCTTGTTCCCGGTCCAGCCGAGGCTGTTGCCGGGTGCCGGGTGCCGGGTGTCGGGTTCCGGGTGCCGGCCGTTCCGGTACCGGACAATGCGGTGTGCGACGGCGGCCGGCCGGGACTCCGTGCAGGTTCGGCTGCAGTTTCCACGGGCGCGGGCGTTCGGCCCCCGCGCTGCCGGTATGGTTAGGTAAGTTGTACCGGCAGAGCATTGCGGGGCACCGCGGAAGGAAGACGAAGCAACGATGCAGGATCCTGCCCTGAACATTGTGGTTCTGGTTAAGCACGTACCGGACGCCCAGTTCGACCGCCATTTGTCCGACGACGATTACACTCTGGAGCGGGACGAGAGCATCCTCTCCGAGCTTGACGAGTACGCCCTCGAAGCAGCGTTGCAGCTTTCGGAAGCCCGCGGCGGCCCCAAGGCCGGAAACGTTGTCACCGCGCTGACCATGGGTCCCGCGGCGGCGGTCAACGCCGTCAAGAAGTCGCTGCAGATCGGCGCCACGCAGGGCCTCCATGTCTGCGACGACGCCCTGGCCGGATCCGACGCGGCCGGTACCTCCCTGGCCCTGGCGGCGGCGATCCGCACGCTGGGCAACGTGGACCTGGTCCTGACCGGCATGGCCTCCACGGACGGCGAGACTTCGCTGGTCCCGGCACAGCTGGCCGAGCGCCTCGGCCTGGCCCAGATCACCTTCGCGTCCGAACTAGAGGTCGCCGGGAGCACCGTGACGGCCCGGCGCGATTCGGACAGCCACTCGGCCACCGTCGAGGCGCAGCTGCCGGCGCTGGTGTCCGTGACCGACCAGATCAACGAGCCGCGCTACCCGAACTTCAAGGGCATCCTGGCGGCCAAGAAGAAGTCCATCACGCAGCTTTCCCTGGCGGACCTCGGCGTGGACGCAGCGGAGGTCGGCGCCGCGGGCGCCTGGGCCACCGTCGTCGCGGCCAAGCCCCGCCCGGCGCGTTCACAGGGAACGATCATCACCGATGAGGGCGATGCCGGCATCCGCCTGGCCGACTTCCTTGCCGGCCAGAAATTGCTCTAGCAGCTGCGGACCCGGAAAGGATTCCACGAACATGACGAACATTCTTGTCTTCATCGACACTCCGGACGGCGCACTGCATAAGAGCCACCGGGAACTGCTGACGCTCGCGCGCAGCCTCGGCGAGCCGGTGGCTGCGGTCTCCGGACCGGTCAGTGACAGCCTGGCGGCGGCCCTCGGCGAGTACGGCACCGCCGCCGTCGTCCATCCGGATTCCGCAGACCTGGACGACGTCCTCGCCGTCCGCAAGGCGGACTTCCTCGCGGCGGCCATGGACCGGACGCAGCCGCAGGCGGTGCTCCTGCCGAACACGTTCGACGGCAAGGAGATCGCCGGCCGGCTGTCCATCAAGCGCCGCAGCGGCGTCGTCACCGATGCCATCGCGGTCGCCAATGACCTCACCGCCACCAAGAGCGTGCTGGCCGGGGCTTACACGGTCGAAGCGCAGGTCCGGACGGGAACGCCCATCATCACCTTCAAGGCCAACAGCATCGAGGCCGAAACCGTCCCGCAGGCCACTTCGCCCCGGGTCGAGACGGTTTCCGTGGCCGCCGGAGCGCCTGCGGCCCGGGTCACCGGCCGGTCGGAAAAGCCCTCCAGCGGGCGCCCGGAACTCTCCGAGGCACGCGTTGTCGTCGCCGGCGGCCGCGGCGTGAACGGGGACTTCTCCGCGGTCGAGGACCTGGCGGATGCCCTCGGCGGAGCGGTCGGTGCCTCCCGGGCGGCTACGGATGCGGGCTGGATTGAGCACTCGGCGCAGGTCGGCCAGACCGGCCAGACGGTATCGCCGCAGCTGTACATCTCCGCCGGCATCTCGGGTGCCATCCAGCAGAAGGCCGGCATGCAGACGTCCAAGGTCATCGTCGCGGTCAATAAGGATCCGGACTCCCCGGTCTTCGAGATCGCGGACTTCGGCGTCGTGGGCGACCTCTTCAAGGTGCTGCCGCAGGCTGCGGCCGAAATCCGCAAGCGGAAGGGCTAACGGCGGCCGTGGTCGAACCGGAAGAAGCCGGCGCCGCGCTGGCGCCGGCTCGAGTCCTGGTCTTTGCCGCCCACCCGGACGACCTCGATTTCGGGGCGGCGGGGACGATCGCGCGCTGGGCGGCGGCCGGGAGCGACGTCAGCTACTGCATCATGACCGACGGCGACGCCGGAGGTTTCGATGAGGCCCACCGCCCGGACATCGTGGCCCGGCGGACGGCGGAGCAGGAAGAAGCGGCGCGGATCACCGGCGCCCGCGGCATCCACTATTTCCACGAGCGCGACGGCTTCCTGGAACCCTCCTACGAGGTGGTCGGCAAGACCGTCGAGCTGATCCGCCGGATCCGGCCCGAGATCGTGCTGGCCATGCATCCGGAACGCGCCTGGGACCGGATCCAGAAGAGCCACCCGGACCATCTGGCCTGCGGCGAGGCCGTGACCAGGGCGGTCTATCCGGCCGTCGAAAACCCCTACGCCTATCCGGAGCTGGCCGCCGCCGGGCTGCCGGCGTACAAGCTTCCCTACCTCTGGTTCTATGGGGCTCCGAGGGAGCGGGAAAACCACTACATGGACGTGACGGACCTGGTCGACGTCAAGATCGCGGCCATCCGGATCCATGCCAGCCAGCACCCGGACGTCGCGCAAATGGAAAGCCGGGTCAAGGCCATGATGCAGGAGAACGCGCGGCGCGGCGGTCTGCCGGAGGGCTCCAGCGCCGAGGCCTTCCACGTGGTCGGCATCAACACGCCGTCCACGATCGCCGGCTTCTGACCCGGCGGGGCGACGTGATGGTTCCGGCTTACCGGGACGCCCGTCGTCAGGGCCTGGCAGGACGGCTGGCGGGACCGGAGGGTTCCGGTTCGTCGGTCCGGCGCCAGTGCTACTCGGCGAGTTTCAGCTCAAGGGTGAACGGCGGGGTGGGGGACTGGGCTCCGCCGCGGGCCTCGAGGGTCAGGGCGGCGGCCTTGTAGCCCGAGATGTTCTCCACGACGGCCGGCTCTTCGCCGCTGATGTTTCCGCTGCTCAGCGAGCCGACGGAGACCGGCGCCGAACCGCTGGCCGGGATCTTCCACAGCTGGTAGACCTGTCCGTTGCCGGGTGCGGGGAGGTTGCGGAAAGTAACGACGGCGGCGTTGCGGTCCGCGGACACTGCCACGTCTGCGGCGGCTCCGTTCTCGCCCTCGACGCTGGTCTTCACGACGTCTCCCGCCCCGAGGACCGAGTCGGCAGGCGAGCGGCCGAGGGTCTGTACGGCGGCAATCGCTCCCACGATGAGCACAACGGCGGCCACCGCCAGCAGCACCAGCTTGGTGCGCCGCGGCATCGGACGCCGCTCCGGAATCTCGTCCTCCACCGTCAGCTGGTCCGCGTGCAGCACCGAGGAATCATCGGACGGCTCGGCCGCGGGCTCCTGCTCGGGGTAGGAACCGGGCTCGAAGTCGTCGGCGTTGGCGGAGGCTTTGTCGCGGGGCAGTGGCGTGTCCATAGGTTTCCAGCATAGCCGCGTAACCCGCGCGAATCCCGGGCGGCACGCGGCGGCGGCTTAGAGCTTGGCTCCGGCGAATCCGTGCTGGCGCCAGGCCTCGTAGACCGCGATGGAAGCCGAGTTGGCCAGGTTAAGCGACCGCAGCGACGGCCGCATCGGGAGCCGCAGCCGTGCGGTGACGTGCGGGTCTTGCTTGACCTCAACGGGCAGGCCGACCGACTCGGGGCCGAACATCAGCACATCCCCCGGACGGTACTCCACATCGACATAGGACCGCTCGCCGTCGGACGTGAACGCATAGACACGATCCGGCTGCAAAGCCTCCCATGCCTCGGCCAGGGACTTGTGCACGTGGACGATGGCCAGGTCGTGGTAGTCCAGCCCGGCCCGGCGGAGTTTGGAGTCTTCGAAGCTGAAGCCGAGCGGTTCCACCAAGTGCAGTTCGCTGCCGGTGATGGCCGCGAGCCGGATGGCGTTGCCGGTATTGCCGGGGATTTCGGGGGTGTAGAAGAGAATGCGGAACACAGGGTTCATCCTAAACGTTCATGCTCAGCAGGCCGGTGCGGCCGCCCAGGCCCTCAGCCGGAGTCCCCGGAGGGCGGCTACTTGTGCATGCCGGCGAGCAGCTTACCGAGTGCCGGCACCAGTACGGTATTCGGCGCGGGGCCGGAGGCCAGGAAGAACTTCAGTTCGCGCACCAGCCGCGCGGCGTTGACCACGTCCACCGGGGAATGCGTATGGGGATCATAGCCGCGGGCATAATCGATCACGGGCTCGTGCAGGTTGCCGTCGGGCGCGTGGATGACGGTCCAGCCCTGGACGTTCAGCTCGGGGAACAGGTCCTGCATCCACCGGACCGCGGGAGCCAGGCTGGGCGGATCGATGATGCGCCCGTCCTTGCGCAGCGTGGTGCCGTTCCACTGGAAGATCCCGCGCGGCAGCAGCATGGAATCGATCAGGGCAAGGCGGTAGCCGGCCAGGAGGGCGTGGTCGATATAGCCGCGGCCGTCGGGCGAGTGCAGGCCGTTGACCAGCCGGGCGGACGGCATCTCGGGCAGGATCTGCTGGGAGATCAGGCGCACCGTGCGGGCTTCACGCTGCAGCCGCGACGCGGCGCCGAAGATGCCTCGCTTGCGGGGCACGCCGTGGATCTGCTGGCGCGCCAGCTGGAGGGGGACGGCCGACGACGCGTCGGGCGAATCGTAGGCCGGGACGAAGACCGCCGGGGACTTGGCGGCATTGCGGCCGTTCGGCGCCCGGTGCGGCGCCGTGGTGAAGTTGGGCCCGGCGGCGAAGGACTCGGCGCTGCTGGTTGAGGCGGCCGCTCCGGCCGCGCCGTAGGACCTGTCATATGTGGCGCGGGTTTCCGGATCGCTCAGCACTTCGTAAGCCAGCGTCACCTGCCGGAACGCGGCAGGGTCCCCGCCATGGTCCGGGTGGGTCGCCCTGGCGGCCCGGCGGTAGGCGGCCTTGATCTGTTTGGCCGAGGCGCTGGTGGGCAGCCCAAGGGTCTCATAGTGCGATGGTGGAGTCACGGCCGCCTTTCCGTCTTCGTGCCCGGGATCCTAGCCTAATTCAGCCGGGGAGCCGGCGGGCGCGGGGCGGTCCGCGATGTAGCGCAGGAGCAGCATCGAATCCGATTCGAGGGCCTGGACCAGCCGGAGCCGTTGCGGCGGATAGCCGCCGCCGGACCTGGCAATCCGGGTCCCGCTGCCGCCGACGAGCAGCGGGCTGACTGTCAGGCAAAGTTCGTCCACCAGCCCGGCCGCTTCGAACGAGCCCAGCAGCGTCGGCCCGCCCTCGCAGTGGATCTGCTGCAGGCCGCGTTCGGCCAGCGCGTGCACGATACCGGCCGCTTCCACCCGCTCCCGCCCCGCATCGACGACATCGGCGACGGCCGCGAGTTCCTTCCTGCGGGCCGGGTCGGCCGCGGCCGAGGTGAACAGCAGGGGCCGCACCGGCGCCTCGCTGAAGAACGCGCTGCCCGGGTCCAGGTCCAGCGAGCCGGAGACAATGGCGACGGCGGGGTGTTCGGGCTTGCCCCGCGAGGCCCGCCACTTGCGGGCCTCGGCTCCCAGCAGGTCACCGCCGTACCCTTCGGCGCGCACGGTCCCGGCCCCGACGAGGATGACGTCGCCCAGCCGCCGCAGCAGCTGGAACACGTGCTGGTCCACGGCATTGCCCAGCCTGCCGGATTGACCCTCCAGCGTGGCCGCACCGTCCAGGCTGGAGACGAAATTGAAGCGGACCCAACTCCCCGGGCGCGGCACGCCGCCGTACCACTGCAACAGTTGTTCGTCCGTCGCTGCGGAGACAGGCTCGGGAAAGATCCGGTTGATCGGGGCGAGGCCGTGGGCGGTCGATGCCATGTGCTGCCTTCCGGGTCAGCCGCGGGCCGGCTCGTTGACGTCGCCCATGTTGTGCTTCAGGTACGCCGGTTCCCGCCAGCCGAGGGCGGCCTCCACCAGCCGCACGGCGGAACGGGCCTCGGCGACGTTATGCATCCGGATAACCCGGGCGCCGTTCATGATGCACATCACCGCGGCCGCCAGCGAGCCGGCAGTGCGGTCCTTCTTCTCCTGGCCGAGCGTCTCGCCGATGAAGTCCTTGTTCGAGACCGCGGCCAGGGCGGGGAAGCCGAGGTCCGCGATCTCCCGGAAGCGCCTGGTGATCTCCAGCGAATGCAGGGTGTTTTTGTTCAGGTCGTGCCCCGGATCGATGATGATCTTGTCCGCGGCGATGCCCAGTTCGAGCGCCTCGTCCACCTTGCGGCGCAGGAAGTCTCCTACCTCGGCGACGACGTCGTTGTATTCCGGCCGCGGATAGATGGTCCGGGGCGCCGCGAGCGAGTGGGTGATGACGATATGCACTCCGCCTTCCACGACGACGGCGGCGAGGTCCTTGTTGCGCAGCCCGGTGGTGTCGTTGATGACGTTCGCCCCGGCCGCGATGCTCGCCTGGGCCACCTCGGGCAGGAAGGTATCAGCGGAAATAACGACGTCGGACCGGGAACGTACCGCTTCAATCACCGGTACGATCCGGTCCGCCTCCTCGGCGGCGGACAGCGCGGGTCCGGGGGCGAACGGGACGCCGCCGATGTCCACCCAGTCGGCGCCGTCGTCCACGGCACCCAGCGCCGCACCGACCGCCGCATCGAGCGCGAAGGTCCTGCCGCCGTCGTAAAAGGAATCCGGCGTCCGGTTGATGATGGCCATCAGCGCGACCTGCCGGCTGAAATCGATCCGGCGGCTGCCGAACGTGTGCACCGGATATTCCAGCGCCGGCAGGTAAGTGCCGTGCAGGGCCGCTTGGCTCACAGGCTGGTCAGCTCCTTGTCGGTATTGGCCAGATCCTCGGCGGCCACGGGGCGGCGGGAGCGGATCAGGTCCTGGATGGGTTCCTGGACATCCCAGATGTTTACATTCATACCAGCAACCACGCGTCCCTCACGCAGCCAGAAGGCGATGAATTCGAGGGAGTCGATGCTGCCGCGGATGACCGGGTCCGCGGTGGCCCAGGGGAAGTAGCCGGAGTACTCCATGCCGATGTCGAACTGGTCGGTGTAGAAGTACGGGATCGCGTCATTGGCGGCATCCCGGCCGAGCATCGCCTTGGCCGCCGTCTTGCCCTGCTCGATCGCGTTGGCCCAATGCTCGCTGCGCAGCGGCGCGTCGAGGACGGGGTGGTAGGCGTTGGCGACGTCGCCGGCGGCAAAGACGTCGGCCGCAGAGGTGCGCAGGCTGCCGTCCGCGTCGATGCCGTTGGAAACGGCGAGCCCGGCGGACTCGGCCAGCGCGGTGTTCGGCACCGCGCCCGTGGCGATCAGCACCAGGTCGGCGGGCAGGCGCTCCCCGCCGTCCAGCACGACCTGGGACACCTGCCCGTCATCGCCGGCCAGCTCCATCGGGCGCGTGCGGGTGCGGATAATGACGCCTTCCAAGCGGTGCTTGTCCGCGAACCGGTTGCCGATCACGGCTCCGAGGGCGGCGCGCAGGGGCACCTCGCCCCGGCCGACCATCGTAACCTCGTTGCCCAGGGTCCGCGCGGTGGCCGCGACCTCCATGCCGATCCAGCCCGTCCCGATCACGACCAGCTGCCGCCCGCCGGCGGACAGGGCGGACTTCAGCCCGGTGCTGTCCTCGAGCGAGCGCAGGTAGTGGACGCCGGCCAGGTCGGATCCGGGCAGGTCCAGCCGCCGCGGAGCAGCGCCGGTGGCCAGCAGGAGCCGGCTGTACTCCAGGGAACCGCCCTCGGAGAGCCGGAGGGAGTGTTCGCCGGGGTGCAGCGACGCGGCCGAGACGCCGATCCGGAGGTCGATGTTGTTGTCCGCGTACCAGCCGGGTTCCTGCACCAGGGCGGCGGATGCCTCTTCCTTGCCGGCCAGGTAGGCCTTGGACAGCGGCGGCCGGATGTACGGCTCATGCTTCTCGGCGCCAAGGAGGACCAGGGGACCGCCGTAGCCCTCTTCGCGCAGTGTACGGGCGGCAGTTGCGCCGGCGAGTCCTGCTCCGGCGATCACGAACGGCTGGTTTTCCATCATGGCTCCTGGAGCTCGGTTCCTTCGGCCCCTGCCGGTGCTGCGCTGCAAGAAAATCCGGCACGGTCTGCGGAACTTTCTAAAACCGATGCTCCTGACTTTAGAAAGCGCGGCCGGGCAAGTCAATGGGCTGGACGCCCGGCCGGTTCGTGAAAGCCGGGGGCCGGACGGTAAGATTCTGGTGTGCCCGTGTATCTTGACCACGCGGCGACCACGCCCATTTCGGCGCAGGCCTTGGCCGCACTCACCCATGAACTTAGCCGCAGCGGAAATCCGTCCTCGCTGCACGGCTCCGGCCGGCGCGCCCGCCGGGTGGTGGAGGACGCCAGGGAAACGCTGGCCGCGGCGGCAGGCGCCCACCCCAGCGAGGTCATCTTTACCTCGGGCGGCACCGAAGCCGACAACCTTGCAGTTAAGGGCCTGTACTGGGCGCGCCGGGACGAAGACCCGAAGCGGCGCCGGATCCTGTGTTCCCCGGTGGAACACCACGCCGTGCTGGACACGGTCGAATGGCTGGAACGCCACGAGGGGGCGGAAGCCGTCTGGCTGCCAGTCGACGGTAACGGCGTAGTCTCCGTCGAGGCGCTGCGCCGGGAAATCGAGGCCGACCCCGGCTCCGTGGCACTCGTGACGGTGATGTGGGCAAACAACGAAGTGGGCACCGTGCAGCCGATCGCGGACATCGTGGCGGCGGCCCGGCCGCACGGCATTCCCGTGCACTCCGACGCGGTGCAGGCGTTCGGGCATCTGCCGGTGTCCTTCGCGGAATCGGGGCTGGACACGATGGCCATCAGCGGCCACAAGATCGGTGGACCGGTGGGCATCGGCGCCCTGCTGGTGGGCCGCTCGGTGAAGCTGACGCCCGTCCAGCACGGCGGCGGGCAGGAACGCGACATCCGCTCGGGCACCCTCGACACCCCTGCGATCGCGGCCTTCGCCGCGGCTGCGGAGGC
The DNA here is from genome assembly GCF_946892675.1 of Arthrobacter sp. Marseille-P9274. NCBI lineage: Bacteria > Bacillati > Actinomycetota > Actinomycetes > Micrococcales > Micrococcaceae > Arthrobacter > Arthrobacter sp. Marseille-P9274. Next base: position 2,116,915 of record NZ_CAMPOV010000001.1, on the reverse strand, counting down.
AGCCGCGGGCCAACTGGCAGAAGAAGCCCCGCGGCTGTCGCACCTGCGCGAGAAGCTGATTGCCGGCGTCGTTAGCGCCGTCCCGGAAGCGGTGCTGCGGGGCGCGCCGGACCCGCAGTTCGAGGGCCGGCGCCTGCCGGGGAACGCGCACTTCACGTTCCCGGGCTGCGAGGGGGATTCGCTGCTCTTCCTGCTGGACCTGGCCGGCGTGGAGTCGTCCACGGGCTCGGCCTGCACGGCCGGAGTGCCCCGGCCGTCGCACGTCCTGCTGGCCATGGGGCTGACCGAGGAGGAGGCCCGCGGGGCGCAGCGCTTCACGCTCGGGCATACATCGACGGACGCGGACGTTGACGCATTGGTGGCCGCGCTGCCGGAGGCGTACGCGCGGGCCAGGAAGGCCGGCATGGCCGGGCACGTGTCCAGCATCCGGACGGCCGGCACGCAGCCCTGGTAGCTGCGGAACCGGCTCCGGCAGGACCAACGAGTTGAGCAACAAGAGGATGACTTCATGAAGGTATTGGCAGCGATGAGCGGCGGCGTGGACTCGGCCGTGGCGGCGGCACGCGCCGTGGAGGCGGGGCACGACGTCGTCGGCGTCCACCTGGCGCTGAGCCGGATGCCGGGCACCCTGCGCACCGGCAGCCGCGGCTGCTGCACGATCGAAGACTCCCGCGATGCCTGGCGCGCCTGCGACATCCTTGGCATCCCGTACTACGTCTGGGACTTCTCGGAGCGGTTCAAGGAAGACGTGGTGGACGACTTCATCGCCGAGTACGCCGCAGGCCGCACGCCCAACCCGTGCATGCGCTGCAACGAGCGGATCAAGTTCGCCGCGCTGCTGGAGAAGGCGCTCGCGCTGGGCTTCGACGCGGTGTGCACCGGCCACTACGCCAAGGTCATCGAGGACGAGCACGGTAACCGCGAGCTGCACCGCGCGGCGGACTGGGCGAAGGACCAGTCCTACGTGCTGGGCGTCCTCACGCACGAGCAGCTCAAGCACTCCATGTTCCCGCTGGCGGACACCCCGTCCAAGGCCGAGGTCCGGGCGGAAGCGGCGCGGCGCGGGCTGTCCGTCGCGAACAAGCCGGACAGCCACGACATCTGCTTCATTTCCGACGGCGACACCCGCGGCTGGCTGGCCGAGAAGATCGAGATGGAACCGGGCGAGATCGTGGACCAGACCGGCTCCGTGGTCGGCGAGCACGAGGGCGCCAACGCGTTCACCGTCGGGCAGCGGCGCGGGCTCAAGCTGGGCCGGCCCGCCGCGGACGGCAAGCCTCGCTTCGTGCTGGAGATCCGGCCGAAGGAGAACAAGGTCGTGGTCGGCCCGGAGGCGCTGCTCGCGGTGGACCAGATGCGCGGCATCAAGGTTTCCTGGGCCGGGCTGCCGATCGCCGAGGTCGAGGCCCGGACCGAGTTCGACTGCATGGTCCAGGTCCGGGCCCACGGCGACCCGGTGCCGGCCCGCGGCCGGATCGAGCTGGACGACGACGGGCGGCAGCAGTTGCTCGTGACCCTCGTCGACCCGATGCGCGGTGTGGCGCCGGGGCAGACGATGGTGCTCTACCAAGGCAGCCGCGTCCTGGGACAGGCGACTATCGATTCGGCACGCTCGCTGAGCTGGGACCCGGCCGGGGTTTCCTGACCCTGCCGCCGTCCTGCCGCCGCGGCTTCGGCGCGGCTAGGGTGAAGCCATGACTGCGGTGAAGTGGCGGCCCGTGATCGTCTTCGTCCTGCTGGCCTATGCGCTGGCGTGGCTGTGCGCGCTGCCGCTCTGGCTCGGGGACGGGCTGCGGGAGCCGCTCTTCCCGCTGTACGCGGTGTTGATGATGGCCACCCCGGCGGTAGCCGCCCTGGCCACCAGCCGGTTCGTGGACCGCCCGCCGTCCATTCCGCGCGAGCTGGGGCTGGTGCAGTTCCGGCCCGTCGGCCGGTTCGTGCTGTTCCTCGCCGCGGGTTGGGCGCTGCCCGTGCTGCTCGCGTTGGCGGCGCTGGCGGTCGGCGCGCTGCTGGGCGTCTACCCTGCGGACTTCGTGGATTTCTCCGGCTACCGGCTGCTGCTCGCCCAGCAGTCCCAGGCCGTCGGACTGGCCGTCCCGGACCTGCCCATCGGCGTCCTGGTGGCCGCCCAATTCATCAATGTCGCGCTCGCGGCCGTCATCAATGCCATCCCGGCGCTGGGCGAGGAGCTCGGCTGGCGGGGCTGGCTGCTGCCCCGGCTGATGCCGCTCGGGGCGCCCGCCGCCGTCGTTGTTTCCGGGGTGGTGTGGGGCGTTTGGCATGCGCCGCTGATCCTGCTCGGCTACAACTATCCGGACGGGCCGGGCTGGCTCGGCGTCCTTGCCATGTGCGGGATGTGCACGGCCTTCGGGGGCGTCTTCGGCTGGCTGCGGCTTCGCTCGGGCTCCGTCTGGCCGGCGGCGCTGGCGCACGGAGCGCTGAACGCCTCGGCCGGACTCATGTTCCTGTTCGTCGCGGCCGGCGGCCGGTTTTCCACCCTCCACGCCTCGGTGTTGGGCTGGTCCGGCTGGATCGTGCCGCTGCTGCTGGTCGCCGGGCTCATCGCTGCCGGACAATTCCGTCCGGCAGCTTCACACACCGTGGCCGCTGCGTACCCTCCGGCGGGCAAACCTTAGACTGGGGATATGACTGAACCGCGCCCAGCCGACGACTTCGACCCTGCCGCCAGCTCGCTCTCCGGGCGGGTGGATCCGGATGTGATGACGGAGCTGCTGTCCGTGCGCGGGAGCATCGACAACATCGACGCGACCTTGGTCTACCTGCTGGCGGAGCGTTTCAAGGCGACCCAGCGGGTGGGGTACCTCAAGGCCCGCCACCAGCTGCCGCCGGCGGATCCTGACCGCGAGACGGCGCAGATTGCCCGGCTGCGCCAGCTGGCCGAGGACGCGCACCTGGACCCCGCGTTCGCCGAGAAGTTCCTGAATTTCATCATTTCCGAGGTCATAAGGCACCACCAGGCGATTTCCGACGAGCACAACGGCAGCATCCGGACTCCGGCCACGCCGGACGAGCCGTCGGGAGAATGAGCACAGAACGGAACGACGGTCCCCAGGCGCCAGGGCCGGCGATCGCCCGCCCGGATCCGGGAGCCGTCACGGCGACGGCGTTAGGCAGCTGGCCGGGCACCGATCCGGCGGAGGCGGCCCGGATCATCCGCGGCGAGCTGGGCGAGCCGAACCTGCCCCATCTGGCCGAACTGCCGGCCCGCGGCGTCGGCTCGGACGCGGTGGGCCGGACCGCCGCCATGCTTGTCGAGCTGCCGGTCGACCTGCAGCCGCACGGCTGGCGGATCGTGGACCGGCCCGGCATGGACCACCGGCGCGCCGCCTCGGCGCTCAGCACGGACATCAACGTCCTCGCCGACGTCATCGGCAGTGAAGAACGTCACGGGCGCTGGCTGAAGGTGCAATGCGTAGGCCCGCTCTCACTCGCCGCCGGTCTTTACCTGCACAACGGCGAACGCGTGCTGCGCGATCCCGGAGCGCGCCGCGACGTTGCACAGTCGCTGGCCGCCGGGATCGTCGAACACCTGGCCCAGGTCCGCACCGCGGCCCCGGGAGCCGGCCTGATCCTGCAGCTCGACGAGCCCGAAGCGGCCCGGGTACTGGCGGGAACCATTCCGACGGCGAGCGGCTACCGCACGCTGCGGGCCGTGGCCGAGCAGGAAGCGGCCCATCTGTGGCGGCAGCTGGCGGAAGCGGCGGCCGCCGGGGGAGCGGCCCAGACCGTTGTTTCGCTGCCGTCATCGGAGGCAGCTCCGTTTGCCGCGGTGAACAACGCCGGGCTCGACGGTTTCGCGGTGCCGGTCACCGGGCTGTCGACCGGCCAGTGGGAAGACATCGCCGCCGCGGCCGAGGCGGACCGCACCGTGTGGCTGGGCGTTATCGGCACGGACTCTGCGGCCGGGGACGTTCCGCAGGTGAAGGCCATCGTCGATTCCGTGCTCCGGCCGTGGCGGCAGCTGGGCCTCCCGCTCGCCCGGCTGCACCAGGTCCGGCTGGTCCCGGCGGGCGGACTCGCCGGGCTATCGCCCGAGGCTGCCCGGCGGGTGCTGGCCCGGCTGAGCCAGGCCGCGGACGCCCTTAACCAGACCGTGGCGGAGGCGTAGGAGCCGCGGGTTCCAGACGGTACTCGAACGCGCCGTCGTATTCGAGGACGGTGCCGAACTGGCGCTGGAGCACCTTGGTGCGGATCCTGAACAGCCCGGCCGCAGGGTCCCACCACTGTTCCGTGAAGGCCGCCGCGTCCAGCAGCCGCGGCAGCGGCACCCCCAGCCGCCCCGCGGCCAGCGCCGTGCCCCGGGAGACGAGCCGCATCCGCCCGTCATCGCCCGCGCCGCAGCTCAGCCCGGTGCGTATCAGGCCGCTCCGGCCGAGCGAATCCACCAGCCGGCCGCCACGGGCCCCGGCATCGCCCGCGTCCTCCCACCAGGTGGTGTCCTCCATGACGCGGGTGACCCCGCCGAATTGCAGGGTCCGGACCGCGGTCAGGAAGGGCCGTGCCCCCGAGTCCGTTCCCGGTCGGTTCTCGATCCGGAACGGCACGTCCCGGCCGTATTCCGGAAAGAGCGAGCGGTCGAGGCTGGCGAGCCGCAGCAGCGGGCGCAGGATGCGGCGCGGACACCCCGCCACGTCGAAGACGCCGGTCCCGATCCCGACCTGCGCCCCGCCGTCGTTGTTTCCCGCCGCGAGGCTGAAGTAATCCTGCAGCTCCGGCTGCAGGCGTCCGAACTCCGGTCCCATCGCCAGCTGGTACACGGACTGGCCTGCCGACTGGTTCGGTTCCATCATGCGTCACTCCTGGTGGTCATAGCCGGCCTGCCGCCTTGAGCCGGATGTACAGGTCCGCCAGTGCAGGCGGCAGTTCGTGCGGCGTGGCATCGACCACCTCGGCCCCGAGCTGCTTGATCTGCGCGGTCAGTGCGGCTCGGTCCAGCAGCGCCCGCTCGGCGGCGGACGCCCGGAACGTCTCCGAGGCCGTGCCGCGGGCGGTTCGCAGTTCGTCCAGCAGCGGATCGCGGACCGACGCCACGACGACGACGTGCTCGGCGGTGAGCCGGGCCAGCGTGGGCAGCAGGGACTCCTCGGCAGAGCCGGAATCCAGGGCGGTGAGCAGCACGACCAGCGAGCGGTGCGAGGAGATGGCGTCCAGCTGGCCCGGGATCTGCGACCAGTCCGCCTCGATCAGCTCCGGCTCCAGCGGGGCCATCGCGTTGACCAGCTGGTGCAGCATGTTGCCCTTCCCGGCGGATTTGACCGTGGCCCGGGCCCGCCGGTCGAAGGCGAGGAAATCCACCCGGTCCCCGCCGCGCTCGGCCAGGGCGGCCAGCAGCAGCGCCGCTTCGATGCCGGTGTCCAGGCGCGGCTCGTCGTCGATCCGCGCAGCCGCGGTGCGGGAGGTGTCGAGCACCAGGATGACGCGGCGGTCCCGTTCCGGACGCCAGGTGCGTACGACGACGGCCTGCCGCCTTGCGGTGGCGCGCCAGTCAATGGAGCGGACGTCATCGCCGTGCACGTAGTCGCGCAGCGAATCGAACTCCGTGCCGGCGCCGCGGATCTGCACCGCCGCCTTGCCGTCGAGTTCGCGCAGCCGGCGCAGCTTGGAGGGAAGGTGCCGTTTGGAGTGGAAGGGCGGCAGCACCCGCAGCCGGCCGGGGAGCGGCAGGGTCAGCTGGCGGGCCGCCAGCCCCATCGGGCCGACCGACCGCACGGTGACATGTGCGGTGTGCAGGTCGCCGCGGCGCCGGGGGACCAAGCGGACGGGAACCAGCCGGCGTTCGCCCGGCGGCACGTCGAGGCGCTGGGCCGGATCCAAGGCGCCCGCGGACGGCTGCCAGCCGTCCCGCACCTGCGCGGACAGGCGCCGCCGCCCGTTATTGGCCACCAGGAGCTCGGACGTGCAGCTTTCGGTGAGCCGGACACTCCCGGGTACCCGGCGTTCAAGCCGCAGCTGCCTGATGGAGGCGGCCAGGGCAAGGTCCGCTGCGGCGGCAGCGACGAGCAGCAGGGCAGCCCACATCGCCGTCAGTCCGGACGGGAACAGGAGCAGGGCCACGGCCCCTGCCAGGGCCACGAGCACGAATCGACCGGTCAGAGCCATGCAGGCACGCCGCTCAGCGCGGAACCGGCACGGTGGCCAGGATGCTGTTCAGTACGTCGTCGATGCGGACGCCGTCCATCTCCGCTTCCGGGCGCAGCCCCACGCGGTGGCGCAGCGCGGGCAGCGTCAGCGCCTTCACATCGTCCGGCGTCACGAAGCTGCGGCCGTTGAGCCAGGCCCACGCCCTCGAGGTGTTCAGCAGGGCCGTTGCCCCGCGCGGCGAGACGCCCAGCTGGAAGCTGGGCGCGGACCGGGTGGCGCGGACCAGGTCCACGATGTAGCCAAGCACCTCCGGGGCGATGCTCACGCGGGACACGGCGGCGCGGGCCTGTGCCAGGTCCTCTGCGGACGCCACCGGGCGCACGCCGGCCGCCTTCAGGTTCCGGGGGTCGAAGCCGAGGCTGTGCCGCCGGATGATCTCGATCTCGGACTCCCGGTCGGGCAGGTCCATCGTCAGCTTCAGCAGGAAGCGGTCCAGCTGCGCCTCCGGCAGCGGGTAGGTCCCCTCGTACTCGATGGGATTCTGGGTCGCGGCCACGATGAACGGCTCCGGCAGCCTGCGCGGCACGCCGTCCACCGAGACCTGCCGCTCCTCCATCGCCTCCAGCAGCGACGCCTGCGTCTTCGGGGGAGTGCGGTTGATCTCGTCGGCCAGCAGGATGTTGGTGAACACCGGTCCCTCGCGGAAGACGAACTCCGCGGTGTGGGAGTCGTAGATCAGCGAACCCGTGACATCGCCGGGCATCAGGTCCGGGGTGAACTGGACGCGTTTGGTGTCCAGGCTGAGCGTGGCGGAGAGCGTGCGGATCAGCAGCGTCTTGGCGACGCCAGGCACGCCCTCGAGCAGCACGTGGCCGTGCGAGAGCAGCGCGATCAGCAGGCCCGTGACCGTGCCGTCCTGGCCGACGACCGACTTGGCCACTTCCGCCCGGACGTCCAGCAGGGCCTGCCGGAGCCGGTCATCGGAAGGCGTGCCGGCAGCGGCGGCTCCCGCGCGGGAATCGCGTGTTTCGCTCCAGCCAGAGTCCGCCGGTTCATCCAGCGGCGGCTGCGCCGTCATTCCGGCAGCGTGCTGCGGATGCTCACTCATCGGTCGGTAACCTCTTCCTCTAGCTGTTGCAGGTTCTGTGCCCAGTCCACCAGTTGGGACTCGGTGCGGGGGACAAAGGTACGGAGCAGCCCATCCAGGTCCGGTACCGGACGCCCCAGGTGGCGGGCGGTGGCCTCGACCACGGCAGCCGCGTTCGCCCCGGTCCCGAGGCGCAGCTCCGCGGCCAGCCGGGTCAGCGTGGCCGCCCGCAGGTTCGCAGCGGCCCGGTCCAGCGACTTCGAGTCCTGGTACAGGCGGGCGCGGCCGGCGGCGGTTTCGGCCGAACGTACGACGACGGGCAGCGGTTCCTCCACGAGGGGGCCGAGGCGGCGTCCCTTCCAGATCATGGCCAGCACGCCGACGGCCAGCAGCCACAGGATCACGGGGGTGACCCAGGCCGGGAGCAGCTCCATCGGGCTCTGCGGCTCGTCGGCGATGCTGATGTCTGCCAGCGACGGGCGGTACCAGACCAGCCGATCGTCCCGTCCCAACGTATTCAGCGCCAGCGCCGCGTTGCCCTCCCGGACCGTCGCGTCGTTGGAGAGCACCTGCCCTCCACCGAGGACGATCGTGGAGCCGTCGGCGGCCGCCGCGTAGGAGGCTGCGGGCCGGTCGCCGGTCTCGAAGCCGAAGCACATGACCGGTCCGCGGTAGGCGAGGCCGCCGCGGGTGATGGAGCCGGCCCCTTGCGGAACGGCCGCGGCCGGCGGGGTCCCGCCGTCCTCGGTCCGGCACTCGGCCGCCAGCGGCGCGCCCTCTTCGGGGACGACACCGGCGGATGAGAAGCCCGGGGCCAGGGTTTGGAGCTGGCGGAAGTCCGGCTCGACCAGGATCAGTCGTCCGGCGGCGTCCGCCAGTTCGCCGAGCTGACCCTCGTCCAGGTAGCCGTTGGCATCGTGGAAAAGCAGCGTGCCGCCGTCGTCCAATGCCCCAAGCGTGGCGTCCAAAGAGTCGGTCTCGACCACATCGGTGCCCTGCTGCCGCAAAACCTCGGCGACCGCTTTGGCACCATTCGGCGCAGGATTCTCGGGCGACAGGTCGTCCCGGTCGGAGGCCGGCGTGGCGAGCATGCGGACCAGGACGGCGGCTGCCAGCAGCAGGACGACGATGATCCAGAAACGCCATCGGCGGAAGCGGCGCCGTGCGGTATCCCGCGCGGAACCGGGGTACGTTCCGGGCTGCTCGGTAGCCTCCGGCCGGGCCATGGTGCTCACCGCGGGACCTCCATGGCGGGGGTATCGGCGTTGAGGACGGGACGGCTGGCCTGCAGCTGCCCGTCCAGCCGGGCCGCCGCACGGGAATCGGCCTCCGACGCGGGCAGTTTGCCGTAGCGCACGGCGTCGAAAACCGTGGCCGCCTGCAGCACGTCCGCCGCGAGGGCGGGGAAGGCGGGACCGATGCCCCGCGCGGCCTCGTCAGCCGTTTGCCCAGGCTGGCGAGCCAGCACGGCCCGTTCCTCCAGCGACCGCACCACGGCACGGAACCGTTCCGTGCACGACTCGTCCCAGTCGCCCCGTGCCGCGGCCGCCTCGGCCCGCCGGCGGTGTTCTTCGGCGGAAAGGACCTGGTCGGCATCGAAGACCTGTCCCGCTTCCGCTGCCCGGGCGTTGCGCCGCGGCCGGACCAGCCAGAGGGCGGCTCCGATCACGAGCAGCACCGCAATGACGATGAACAGCGTCCCCAGGTTGGGGCTGGCGCCCTGCAGCGAGTTGAGCAGGTCCGTGAACCACTCGGTGATGTTCCGGAGGATCTCGTCCAGTAGGCCCGGCTTGGCCTGCTGGTATTCGTCCTTGGCCAGTTCGCGGATCAGCAGTTCCCGTGCCTCGTCCTCGCCCAGCGCGCTGAAAGCCGTCATCGGTAGTCCGGCGCTCCGGGTGGTACCGAGCCCGAAGCGGCGCCGAGCCCCGGGATCGTCCGCGTCGGCCGGCCGGCCGCCTCTTCGTGCTCACGCATGAGCACCACGTCGAACCCCTCCCGGCGGATCCGCAGGTCGAGGTAGACCAGGGCGATGACGGCGGCCTGGAAGGCGTAGCCGATGGCGGCGAACAGCGAAGAGACCAGCATCGATACCAGGGTCAGGGGGCCCATGGCGGCCAACATCGCCTCGGGATCGCTCGGGTCTCCCATGGCCGGCGCCGCGAGCCCGATGAAGAACGAGATCGGCGTGCTGATGACGGAGGTGATGACGCCCACGATGATGGTGCACAGCAGGATAATGCCGAACGTCCGCCACCAGCTTCGGTTGGTCAGCTGCCACGACCGGACCAGGGACTGGACCAGGCCCGCGCGCTCCATCACGATCACGGCGGGCGCGAGCATGAGCTTCACGCCGATCCAGACGGACAGTACGGTCAGGCCGAGGATGACCAGCAGGATGATCCAGACCGAGGTGATGCCGAGCTGGTCCGCCAGGAAAAAGGATCCGGCGACAATGGCCACAAGGGCGACGACGGTGGCCACCAGGTAGAGCAGGCCCATGCCGACGAGCGTCCAGACGCGCCCCTTGGCCAGCGACCACATGAGCGCGAAGCCGGTCTTCTGGTTCACGGCGGCCCGCGCCGTCGGAATGGCCAGGACCCCTTGGAGGAGCAGCACACCGACGCTGGAGAGCAGCCCCAGCACCAGCGACGACAGGATAACCGAGAGCCCGAGGGCGGCTGCTGATTCGTCCGACAGCTCTTCCGCGGTGACCAGTTGCAGCCCGCCCAGCAGCGAGATGATGAGGCCGCCCACGGCCCACGCGAGGACGCTGACGACGATCTGCAGCAGGATGGCGCTGCCGAAAACGGCGGCCGCGTTCTTGCGCGCAGCCTGGAAGGCGCCGTCGAGGATTTCGCCCACACCCAGCGGCCTGAGCGGGATGACGCCCGGTTTAGGCGGAGCGACGTAGCCGGTGTAACCGCTGTAGGGATTCTGCGGCGCGTTCTGCGGCGCGCCCCAGGGCTGGTAGGGGCCGCCCCACTGCGGCTGCTGGCCCCACTGTGCCGGTTGGCCGGGCTGATGTGCGGGCTGCCCCCATTGCGGCTGCTGCCCCCACTGCGGTGCGGGCGGCTGCTGGCCAGGCCGGCTCCACTCTGCCGGCTGGCCGGGCTGGGGCGCGGGCCGGTCCCCTTGGGGCGCCGCCGGGGTTCCGGAATCCGGCTGCCCGGGCGCCTGCCAGCCGCCGACTGGTGGCTGCGGCGTCCTGCCGTCGTCGTCCGATGGCTGCCCCATGACCGTTCCCCTTGCTGGCCGCGTTTGAACCCATTGACTGCATGCCGCATGAGGGACCCGCAGGCGCGTAAGCCGCGGGCCGCCGTCGTCCTTGTGGCAGAATCCTGAGTGGCCGGCAATTCCCGGCCTGACAACAGCCTATAGTTTCAGTCTGCCAACTTCACGCAGCCGACCGGCGTCTCTGTTGCCCGCAGACACGATAACGGTGCGCTGGAAGCGGCGCTGTGCCGGGTGATAGGGGATTATGGAGTCATGAAGGCACGCATACTCGTTGTAGACGATGATGAGGCACTGGCCGAGATGATCGGCATCGTGCTGCGCAATGACGGATTCGAACCCGTCTTCTGCGCGGACGGCGGCCAGGCACTCGACGTGTTCCGCAACAGCAAGCCTGACCTTGTGCTGCTCGACCTCATGCTGCCCGGCATGGACGGGATCGAAGTATGCCGGCAGATCCGCGGCGAGTCGGACGTGCCGATCGTGATGCTGACGGCGAAGTCGGACACCTCCGACGTCGTCCGCGGCCTGGAGTCCGGCGCTGACGACTATGTACCGAAGCCGTTCAAGCCCGCCGAACTGGTTGCGCGGGTCCGCGCCCGCCTTCGTCCCGGCGACCAGCGCGCTCCGGAGACGTTGCGGATTGCCGACGTCGTCATCGACGTCGCCGGCCACGTCGTTCATCGCGGCGATGAGCGGATTTCGCTGACCCCGCTCGAATTCGACCTGCTGGTTGCGCTGGCCCGCAAGCCCTGGCAGGTTTTCACCCGCGAACTACTCCTGGAGCAGGTCTGGGGCTACCGCCACGCCGCAGACACCCGCCTGGTCAATGTCCATGTCCAGCGGCTGCGCTCCAAGATCGAACGCGATCCGGAGGCGCCGGAGGTCGTGCTGACGGTTCGCGGTGTGGGTTATAAAGCCGGCCAGAGCTAGTTGAAATCTGCCTTCGCAAAATGGATTAAGGGGCTGAAGGCGGCAGCCGCCCGCTTCTGGCGTGCTCTCCGCCGCGGCTGGCACCACGTCGTCGCGCGGTGGCGGCGCTCGCTGCAGTTCCGGACCGTGACGGCAACCGTGCTGCTGACCGCCTTCGCGTTCCTTGGTGTCGGCGCATTCCTGTCCAGCCAGATCGCTGCCGGTCTCTACCTGGACCGCGTGCAGCAGGCCGAGGCCGAGTCCCGCCAGTCGCTGAACCAGGTCCAGGGCATTTTCGAGAGCTCCGCGGCCAGCGACCGCGCCACCGTGACCAGCATGGTCTCGGACACACTGAAGTTGCTGGAGGGGACGGCCTCGGGCACCCCGCGCTACTACCTGCTGACGCCCATGCGGAACGCGCAGAACCTTTACGTGGCGACCCAGTCGAACACCAGCATCACTGCCAATGTCATTCCCGAAGGGCTGAGCCAGGCGGTCATTTCGGGGACGGGCCAGTACCGGCAACCGATGTCACTGCCGGTGGGGGACAAGGATGTTCCCGCGATCGCCTTCGGCACCCAGGTCAACCTGCCTCCGGGCAATACCTACGCGCTGTATCTCATCTACGATCTCTCGTCGGTCCAGGACACGCTGGACTACATCCACCGGGTCCTGTGGATCGGCGGACTGCTGCTGCTGGCGCTCACCGGCGGCATCGTCTGGCTGCTGACCAGGGCTGTGGTCCATCCGGTGAGCCAGGCGGCGACCGCGGCGGAGAAACTCGCGGCGGGGCAGTTGGAGGAGCGGTTGCAGGTAAGGGGCGACGACGAACTTGCCCGCCTGGGTTCGTCCTTCAACAGGATGGCCGGCAGCCTGCAGGAACAGATCACCCAGCTGGCGACGCTGTCCGAGATGCAGCAGCGCTTCGTCTCCGATGTCTCGCACGAGCTGCGGACTCCGCTGACGACCGTGCGGATGGCAGCGGAGGTTCTCTACGACGCCCGGGACGAATTCGACCCGATCAATGCTCGTTCGGCGGAGCTGCTGTACAACCAGGTGGAGCGTTTCCAGGCGCTGCTGGCGGACCTGCTGGAGATCTCGCGGTTCGATGCCGGCGCGGCGGTCCTCGACGCGGAGCCGACCGAGATCCTGGACGTGGTCCACCACGCCATGGAAGGGGCTCAGCCGCTGGCCGTGACGTACGGTTCCAGTCTCGAACTGCACACCGAGGTGTCCGAGTGCGTGGTGGACATGGACCCCCGCCGGATCGACCGGATCCTGCGTAACCTGATCGTCAACGCACTTGAGCACGGCGAGGGCAGGCCAGTGGAGGTGCTGGTGGCGGCCGACGACGACGCGGTGGCCATCGCGGTCCGCGACCATGGCATCGGCATGACGGCGATGGAGGCCTCCCGGGTGTTCGACCGGTTCTGGCGCGCCGATCCGGCGCGGGCCCGCACCACGGGCGGCAGCGGGCTCGGCCTCTCCATTGCCACCGAGGACGCCCGGCTGCACGACGGCTGGCTGCAGGCATGGGGCGAGCCGGGGGCGGGTTCATGCTTCCGGCTGACATTGCCCCGCCGCCGCGACTCCGCCCTGACCAACTCACCCCTGCCCCTGCCGCCGCCGCGGATGTCCGCCACGGCGGATGAACCGGAAACAGACCAGGCACCGGTACGAACAAAAAAGGAGGAACCCAGTGGCGCCGACCAAAGTTGAAAGCCAGGCGCGGCCGGTCGCCCTGGTGCGCACCGTCGTCGTACTTGTCCTGGCGATTGTGGCGCTGACCGGGTGCTCCTCGATTCCGCTCTCAGGACCCGTTGGCACCAGCCAGGCGGAGCAGGAGGAAACGGAGTCGCCGGCCTACACCTTCAACCCGCCGGGACCGGCGCCGGGTGCTTCCCCGAAGGAGGTTGTCAACGGGTTCCTGCTGGCGAGCCCTGCCACGCAGGACGACTACCGGATTGCGCGCGAGTTCCTGGCGCCGTCGCTGGCGGGGGAGTGGCAGCCGGTGGAACGCACGGTCGTCTACCGAAACGAGGTCAATGTCGTCGGCTCACCGTCGGAGACGGAGTTCGTGCTGCAGTTGGAAGTTGCCGCGGTGATCGACGAGTTCGGGGTGCGTCAGGAAGCAGAAGAGGGAGCCACCGAATCCATTCCGGTGGTGCTCACCGAGGTGGACGGCCAGTGGCGGATTTCGGAAATCCCCGATGGAACAATGATTTCCACAGTGGACTTCCAGACCCTCTTTTCCCCGCACGATCTCTATTTCTACGACGCGACTTACACCTATGCGGTGCCTGATGTCCGCTGGTTCGCCAGCCGGCAGGGCGTCTCCGCGGCGATCGTCTCTGCACTGCTGGAGGGGCCGGCGCCCTTCCTGAGCGGCGCGGTCATCAGTGCCTTCCCGGAAGGGTCGACCTTGGTCAGGCGGGCCGTTCCGGTGGAGAGCGGCGCCGCGACGGTGGACCTGTCCTCGGAGGTCCTGGCTGGCACGACGTTCCTGCGGCGGCAGCAGATGCAGCAGCAACTGGAGCTGACTCTGGGGGAACTCAACACCGTCAGCACGGTCAACATGACCGTCGACCAGCGCGAGGTGGACCTTGGCCCTGCACCGGATCCGGCGTTCAAACCGGCGGTGGCCGGGCCGGCCGTGGGCAGCACGCAGGTGGCCGTGCTGGATGGCGAACTGGTCTTCTACGAAGGCTCCCGCCCCGTCGAGCCGAAGGGCTTGCCGTCCGTCGCCGAGTTCTCTCCGCGCGCTCCGGCAATGTCGCTGGACCAGCAGCGGTTCGCCTTCCTCAACGAAGACCGGAACAGAATGTACGTCATCGGTGCCGACCGGCGGGTGCGGCAAGCCGCGTCAGGCTCCGCGTTGACGCACCCGAGCATGGACCCCTTCGGCTGGGTCTGGACAGCCGCCGGCGACGGCAGCGGTGAAGTCTACGCAGCCGCGCCGGACGAGGAAGCGTCCCGCATCAGCATCAGCGCCCAGTGGCTGTCCGAACGCACCGTGACCGAATTGAGGATCTCCCGGGAAGGTGCCCGCGCGCTCATCATCGCGCGGACGGGGGATACCTCCAGGGCCTATATTGCCGGCGTCGTTCGAGACCAGAACGGACAGCCGCGCAGCATCAACACCCCGGTCGCGCTGCACCCCTCGGTTCCGGTCGACTCGGGCGTCTGGGCAGGAGAATCCACGGTGATCGTGATGGAGGCTTCCGACAAGGAGCCGGTGACCGCCGAGATCCTGCACTTCAATGGAACGTCGCAGCGGATGGCACCGCTGGACGGCATGCTGGAAATCAGCGCGGGCAACGGCGACCAGGATGTCTACGCGCAGACCTCGCGCACTCTCTACATCAGGGTCGGCAACAGCTGGGCGCCGCAGTCGCAGCCGGTGGTGCAGGACCCGACCTTCCCCGGCTAGGCTCCAAAGTTGTCCACATCCGGCCCCGCCCCGATTGCGGGGAGGCGGCAGGCGCTGCCAGTGTGGCGGCATGTGGACGCGGACCGCCGCCCGGCTCGACGCAGTGTACTTCGGGCCGATGGCCAGCACCCTCCGCGGCTGGTTCGCGGAGTTCAGCCATCTGGTCCTGCCCACTGACTGCGTTGGCTGTGGCGCCGAGGACCACGTCCTGTGCCCGCGCTGCCGCACTGCCCTCCGTGCGGCAACGGTTCGGCCCTACCGTGCCGAGGCAGGCGCGGAATCCCTTCCGCTGATCGGGGGCAGCCTCGAGGAGGTCCTGCCGGTCGTGGCCGCGGGCAGGTATAGACGGGAGCTGTCGCAGGCGGTGCTGGCCTTCAAGAACCACGGACGCACGGACTTGGCGCCAGTGCTGGCACCCGCGCTGGCCGCGGCGATCCACGCCGCGGCCGCGCTCGCGGGCACCCGGCCTATCCTCCTGGTTCCGGTGCCGACCCGGGCGGCTTCGCGGCGCCGCAGGGGCTACGACCCGCTGGACCTGCTGCTGCGGCGTCTGCAGCGCCAGAAATTGTTGCCGCCCGGCATGGAAGTCCGGCGGCTGGCCGCTGTCCGGACGCCTTGGCGGGGTCTGCTGCGCGGCGTGCTTGGTGGCTCCTCGCAGAAGTCGCTGGGACGCAGCGGACGGCGCCGCAACGTCGCCTTCTCGATGCGGCTCAAGCACGGCGCGGCGGGGGCCCGGGCCGGCGGGACGTGCATCGTCGTCGACGATGTGCTGACCACCGGGGCGACGCTGGCGGAACTGACGCGGGTCCTAACGGCGGCGGGCGCTCGAGTGGAGTCCGGCGTCGTTCTTGCTGCCACTACGGCGCCCTCGGGCGACACACCTGCCGGGCCACAGGCTCAGCCGCGGGCGTGATCCCGCTGCGCGGACGCGTTACGCGGCGGCCGGACCCCCGGAAGTAAACGGATGGGGCAAATTTCTGGCGAGGGGGTGAATAAAGCATGACCGTGGACTAACGTGAAGTATGGGCTCGAGCAAGACCCGTCTTCAGCGGCTGGGAGGATCAACCTCTTTCAGCCGCTGTTGTGTCATCTAGCAACATGGAGGGCACCATGGAATTCAACATCAACGGTCGCAACCTGGCAGTCTCAGACAGGTTCCGCGAATATGCCGAAGAGAAGGTATCCAAGATCGAGCAGCTCGGCGACAAAGTCCAGCGCCTCGACGCGAAAATTACCAAGGCAGTCAACGCCCGCCAGGCTGACAGTTCCATGACCGTTGAACTCACCGTTATGGGGCGCGGCCCCGTGGTCCGTGCCGAAGCCTCCGCCGCCGACAAGTTCGCGGCATTCGACCTCGCCTACGGCAAACTAATGGAACGCCTGCGTCGTGCCCGGGATCGCCGGAAAGTCCACCATGGCCGCCACAACCCCAAGGGCGTCCACGAGGCCACCGCAACACTGGAACCGGCCAGCACCTCCGTTCCCCTGCATGTGGAAGCCGAAGGAGCCCGGAGCGGAACCACCCCGTCCGCTTCAGCCTCGGAGACCACAGGCTACGAAATCGAAAACGATGTACCCGCAGGGGACTCCCCGGTGCTGATCCGCCGCAAGGTCTTCCCCGTCCAGCCGATGACCCTCGACGATGCCGTCGACAATATGGAGCTCGTCGGACACGACTTCTACGTCTTCATCGATTCGGCCACCAATGCCCCCAGCGTCGTCTACCGGCGGCGCGGCTGGACCTACGGCGTGATCACCCTCGACGCCGATTGCACCGAAGAAACGGCCGCAGCCAGGGAAGAGCTCCTTGCTTACCGCGCCGCGCAGGAAGCCGGCGTCTAGCCCCACCCGCGGCGCGACTGCCTACGATGGGTAGATGGCCGCCCGCATACCGCTTTCGCAGGCACGGCGAATAGCCCTTGCCGCACAACTGCTTCATCAGGAACGGCCCACCGGCCTTGCCACGGCAAGGCAGGTGGGCCGTACCTTTGACCGGCTGCAGCTGCTGCAGATCGATTCCGTCAACGTCCTGACCAGGGCCCATTACTTGCCGCTGTTTTCGCGGTTGGGCAATTACGACGTCGGGATCCTCCAGCGTTTTTCGGGCAGGGCTCCGCGCAGGATGGTGGAGTATTGGGCGCATGAAGCCAGCTATATCCGGCCCGCGCTCTTCGCCGACTTGAAGGTGTGGCAGAAGCGCCGGTGGATCGGCAGCCACGGGCTGGATGCAGACGTACGCCGGGACCTGGAGGAGCGGATCCTTCGGGCCTTGGCGGGATCCCGCCCGTTGACGGCGAGGGAAGTGGCGTCTCGCATCGGACATCAGGAGGATAAAGACGCGGCGAACTGGGGTTGGAACTGGAACGCAGTCAAACGTGTCCTGGAGGTTCTCTTCGAGCAGGGAGACATCAGTGCGGCAGGGCGGAACGCGCAGTTCGAACGGCTCTACGCACCGACGGCGAAAGTTATGCCCAAGGACGCCGGAGCGGACGGCCCCGTCGACAAGGACGAAGCGATGGTCAGGCTGATGGACGCGGCGGCCCGCGCGCACGGCGTCGGAACGGCCCGCTGTCTGGCGGATTATTTCAGGGTTCCGGTGCGAGCGGCCCAGGACGCCATCCGCGTCTTGGTCGCCGAAGGACGGCTGGAAGAGGTCTCGGTCGAGGGATGGCCGGGCGCCCACTACCTGCACCCCGCAGCGGCCAGGCCCAGGCAGGCGAACGGCCGGGCGCTCCTCGGCCCGTTCGACTCGCTGGTCTTTGAAAGGGAACGGCTCGAGAAGCTGTTCGGCTTCCGCTACAGGATCGAGATCTACACGCCTGCGGAGAAGCGGCAGTACGGGTATTACGTCTTGCCGTTCCTCCTGCGCGAACAGTTGTGTGCGAGAGTCGACCTGAAAGCCCACCGGGCCGCCGGATACCTTGAGGTCCGTTCCGCCTTCAGCGAAGCCGGGGCCCCGCCGGACACTTCGGAAGAGCTAGCCGCCGAGCTGGCACTGATGGGCCGGTGGCTCGGCCTCGGGGGAGTCCAGGTGGCGGACCGCGGCAACCTGGCTCCCGCCTTGGCCCTCAGTGTGGCCAGGCAGGATCAGGACAGCAGCCCCGGGAACCAAAGCACTGGTTGACGCGTCTCTCCCGTAGACTGAGCAAGCCAGACTTCTGTGCAAACGACTGGGAGCAATGTAGTGCCATCGATTCTCGAACGAGTCCTTAGAACCGGCGACAAGAGGACGCTGAAGAGGCTTCGCACCTACGCGGATGCCATCAACATTCTCGAAGAGGACTTCTCCGCACTCACCGACGCTGAGCTGCGGGGCGAGACGGATACGCTCAAGCAGCGCTACCAGGACGGCGAGAATCTCGACGACCTGCTGCCGGAGGCGTTCGCCGCCGTCCGCGAAGCAGCCGGACGCACCCTCGGCCTGCGGCACTTCGATGTCCAGCTGATGGGCGGGGCCGCCCTGCACCTGGGCAACATCTCCGAGATGAAGACCGGTGAAGGCAAGACCCTGGTGGCGACCGCCCCGGCCTACCTGAACGCGCTCACCGGCAAGGGCGTCCACGTCGTCACCGTCAACGACTACCTGGCCGAATACCAGTCGGACCTCATGGGCCGCGTGTACCGGTTCCTCGGCCTCACCAGCGGATGCATCCTCTCGGGACAGACTCCTGCGGTCCGCCGGGAGCAGTACAACGCGGACATCACGTACGGCACCAACAACGAGTTCGGCTTCGATTACCTGCGCGACAACATGGCGTGGAGCAAGGAGGAGCTGGTTCAGCGCGGACACAACTTCGCGATTGTGGACGAGGTCGACTCGATCCTGATCGACGAGGCGAGGACCCCGCTGATTATTTCGGGCCAGGCTTCCGGCGACGTGAACCGGTGGTACACGGAGTTCGCCCGCGTCGTCCAGCGGCTCGACGACGGCAAGGACTACGAAGTCGACGAGAAGAAGCGCACGGTCGGCGTCCTGGAGGCCGGCATCGAAAAGGTCGAGGACTATCTGGGCATCGATAACCTGTACGAATCGGCCAATACGCCGCTGATCGGCTTCCTGAACAACGCGATCAAGGCGAAGGAGCTGTTCAAGCGGGACAAGGACTACGTCATCCTCAAGGGCGAGGTCCTGATCGTGGACGAGCACACGGGGCGCATCCTCGCCGGTCGGCGCTACAACGAGGGCATGCACCAGGCGATCGAGGCCAAAGAAGGCGTCGAGATCAAAGCGGAAAACCAGACCATGGCAACCGTGACGCTGCAGAACTACTTCCGGCTCTATGGCAAGCTTTCGGGCATGACGGGCACCGCCGAGACCGAGGCGGCCGAGTTCATGGGCACTTACAAGCTGGGCGTCGTGCCGATCCCCACCAATAAGCCCATGGCCCGCATCGACCAGCCGGACCTGATCTACAAGAACGAACTGGCCAAGTTCGACGCAGTGGTCAAGGACATTGCCTCGCGGCACGAGAAGGGCCAGCCGGTGCTGGTCGGCACCACGAGCGTGGAGAAGAGCGAGTACCTCTCCAAGCAGCTGGCCAAGCAGGGCATCCGCCACGAAGTGCTGAACGCGAAGAACCACGCCCGTGAAGCCTCGATCGTCGCGCAGGCTGGGCGCAAGGGCGCAGTTACGGTCGCGACCAACATGGCTGGCCGCGGTACGGACATCATGCTCGGCGGCAACGCCGAGTTCAACGCGGTTGCCGAACTCGAACGGCGGGGCCTCGATCCGGCCGACAACGCGGAAGAATACGAGGCGGCCTGGCCCGCGGCCCTGGAAGCAGCCCAGAATGCCGTGAAGGCCGAGCACGAGGAAGTCCTGGCCCTTGGCGGGCTGTACGTCCTGGGCACCGAGCGGCACGAATCCCGGCGCATCGACAATCAGCTGCGTGGCCGTTCCGGGCGCCAGGGCGATCCCGGCGAGTCCCGCTTCTACCTTTCGCTCACTGATGACCTGATGCGGTTGTTCAATTCCGGTGCCGCCGAACGCATCATGAACTCCTCGCGGATGCCCGATGATGTGGCGCTCGAGTCGAAGATGGTTTCCAAGGCCATCGAGAACGCCCAGGGGCAGGTCGAGGGGCGGAACGCCGAACAGCGCAAGAACGTCCTGAAGTACGACGACGTCCTCAACCGGCAGCGTGAGGCGATTTACGGCGACCGCCGACGCATCCTTGAAGGGGACGACCTGCACGAGAAGGTCGGGTTCTTCCTCGAGGACGTCGTCACGGCGATGGTGAATGAAGCCACGATGGAAGGCCATGGCGACGACTGGGACTACGAGCAGCTTTGGACCAACCTCAAGCAGCTCTACCCGATCCAGCTGACCATCGACGAGGTCCTCGAAGAGGCCGGCGGGAAGTCGAAGATCACCGCCGATTTCCTCCGCGAGGAAATCATTTCGGACGCGAAAGTCGCCTACGCGGCGCGCGAAGAGGCTCTCGGGTCCGCGACGATGCGCGAACTCGAGCGCCGGGTGGTGCTGTCCGTCATCGGGCGGAAGTGGCAGGAGCATCTCTACGAGATGGATTACCTCAAGGAAGGTATCGGGCTGCGGGCCATGGCGCAGCGTGACCCTCTGGTCGAGTACCAGCGCGAGGGTTTCATCATGTTCCAGGCCATGATGGAAGCCATCCGGGAGGAAAGCATCGGCTACCTCTTCAATCTCGAGGTGAAGGTCAGCCAGCCGGCCACGTCCCTGCCTGGCGTAGCGGCAGACGCCCGCGGCGCGGTCCAGGGCCCGCAGATCACCGCCGCAGGGCTGGAGGCGCCGCAGCGCCCGGCCGCCCTGCAATTCACCGCTCCGTCGGTCTCCGGCGACGCTGAAACGCGGGTGGAACGGCAGGCGTCCGGAAGGGCCGACGATTCCTCCGCGCAGGCGAAGGGCAACCGTTCGTCGGGCAGGAACGGAAAACGCCGGAAGTAGCGGCCGGCATGCCCTAGCCGATTTCGAGGGCAGCGACCTTCCAGAGTCCGCGTCGAAACTCCAGACGGAGTGCCACGGCGCGGACTCTGGTCGTCTCCACGATCACCAGGGACGCTTCATAGGCGTCTGCGGAGACCGGGCAGACCCTCGAAGAACGGACGACGGCGCTCCGATGCATCCTCGGCTCAGAGTCGCGGGCGGACCGCCGCCGTTCCAGCCCGGCCTGGACCAAGGCGGCGCGCTGGACGAGCTTCTCGTAGCAATCCGGTTCCAGCCAGCGGGCCAGCTGCTGGACGGGGCGGGTGCCGCCGATGACCTCCATCGCGGCCTGCGCCACCGACCTTGCGGTGGCGGTGACCTGGCGCAGCTCCTCGGCTGGCGCGACGGTATCCTCCTTCGCAGCGGCAGGATCTGCGGGAGCCGGGTCGGCGGTCCCGTCTTGCCGCTCTTCGGCCCGCCTGCGCGCGCGAACGCGCGGCTCCAGCCGGACGATGGGCGCGAAATAGCTTTCGGGATCGACGGGACGTACCGGGCGCACCGTAAGAGGGCGGGGTGCGCCGCTGGCCGGCGCCAGGACAGGCAGCCCGGAGTCGGCTTCCGGCGCCGACACGAGGTCTGTCTGGCGGAGTTGCGTTACGTTGGTCATGGCTTGCCTTCCTCGAGTGGGGCAGTGCTAGTCAGTTGGAGAGATCAGGACCTGTCCGGGCAGGAGCCGCTGCGGATCGCCGCCAATCGTGTCTTTGTTGGCGGCATACCATTTAGGCCAGTGGCCCGCGATCTCGGCATCAGTGGCGAAGGCGCCCAAGTCCCGCGCGGCGATGCGCCAGAGGCTGTCCCCGGCAACCACCGTCACGGTCCGCTCCTCGGCGCCCGGTTGTGCCGGGCCGGCGACCTGACGGGCGATCAGGCCGGGACTGGCGGCTGGCGCCGACGGCTTCCAGAAGGGATCAACGGCCGGGCCTTCAGGGCCGGCGGGTGACGGCTGGCCCTGCCCGCCGCCCGGTCCGCCGGCTGCCGCGGGGGAGAAGTACGGCGAGACAGCCTCCGCGGCGGACGAAGACACTGCCGCAGGGGCGCGGCTCACGTCGCTGGCCTGGGCCATGGCCGGTACGGCCAGCAGATTGATGCCCAGAGCTGCGGCGGCGAGCCGCTTCATGAATGCCGGACTCACCGCTAGCGGAGCTGCCGCGAGCTTGGCGTGACCGGACTTGTGCAGCACGAGTCCAACGAAGGCGCTTGCCATTCCGAAGAGCCACCACAGCACGAGGACCAGCCCCAGGACGACTGCGCCGGCTGACAGCAGGTCCGGATAGCTCCGTGAAGTCAGCAGAGAGCTCCCGATGCCCAGCTGCAGTCCTGACCAGATCAGGATGGACGCGCAGCCCAGGATGGCTGCGGCCAAAACGGCGTCGGTACCAACTCGCTTCATGGCGGTCCCTCTCAAGGATTTCGATCTTGGCGTTTGATGCTGTTTGATGACGTTTGGGCGGCTTATTGCTTGATAGTGGCAGACGAGGTCAAATGTGTAAAGACGTTTAAGCGCGTTTGATTGCATTTGGTCACGGTTCTATGCTGATGCCGTGCGATGGGATTCGTTATTCGAGGACATGGAGGCGCAGCTGCACGCAGCCGGGCAGCTGGGGCTCGAGGCAGACGCAAACGAACTGGCAAGGGCGGTACAAGCAGAAGTCCTCCTGGCGGACCGGCTGCGTGGACAGGCCGGCGCGGAGGTCCGGGTTGCAACCCTGTCCGGCCATTCCTTCAGCGGATCGGTCGGCCACGTGGGTTCTTCATGGCTCGTCCTGCACGAACGCGCACGGAGCATTCTGGTCCCGCTGGCAGCGGTTCAACTCGTGGAGGGACTTGGGCGCCGAACAGCGTCGGAGACATCCGCAGGGGCTCGGCGCCTCGGCCTCGGCTCGGCCCTGCGTGCCCTGGCAAGGGACCGTGCCGAAGTCGTCCTGTATTTCGCGGCGGGCCCTGCGTCGTCAGTGGGGACGGGCTTCATTGACCGGGTCGGCAATGATTTCCTGGAACTGGCGTCCGTTCCCTCCGGGGAGGCGCGCCGGGCTTCGAGCGTCCGCTCCGTCCTTGCCGTACCTTTCACCGCCGTTGCAGCTTTGGCCTCCGCGAGGAATGACGGCTAGTCCGGTATCGAATGCCGCCGGACGGCCTGCCTATCGCTTGTGCTCGGCCTTGGCTTCCTCGACGAGGCGGCGGGTTTCCGCGTACTTTTCCTTGATGTACTCGTCCAGCATGGACTGCTCGACGCGCCACTGGCCCCGGCCGCCGATCTGGATGGCGGGCAGCTCGCCGCTTCGCACCAGCGCATACGCCTGCGAAGACGAGATCTGGAGAATCTCGGCGATATCGGTCAAAGTCAGGAACCGCGACATTAAAATTCTTCCCGGGTGAACAGTCGGACAGCCCAATTATGGCATCTTGCGGACGTTTGGTCCTGATTGAGCGCCGGTGTTGTGGATTGCTGGCCGTGGGAAGTTTTCCACATGGGGACCGCTTCCGGAGCCCGCACCTTGCTTTTGCGCCAGCCCTCACAAGAATGGGATTCAGTCCGAGACACCAACGCCCATGAGTCTCCGGTCAGGAGAAGGCTCTTGGTCTGCGGGTGTGGAGCCATTCCAACAGGGGGAAGTATGAGTAATCCGGGTGATACGCCTGCGCCCGCACCGAGGCTGAAGCGTCCTTCGTGGAAGGACCCCCGGCTCATGGTGGGAATCTTGCTGGTGCTGGTATCCGTGGCGGCAGTCACGGCACTGCTCGGCAGCGCAGACAAGACCGTGCCGATGCTGGCGGCCAGGGACGACATAGGAGTCGGCGAGCCGGTCCGCGCGGAGGACCTGTCCGTCGTTGAGGTTCGCCTCGGCAGCGTGGAAAGCGCCTATCTGCGTGCCCAGGACGAACTTCCGCAGGGCGCCATCGCAACGGCCCTGCTCCGGAGCGGTGAACTGATCCCGGCGTCCGCACTCGGTTCCCCGGATCTGCTGGACCGCAAGCCGGTGGGCCTGACGATCGACAGTCCGCTTCCCGAAGGGGCCCGGGCCGGCTCCCGCGTGGACGTGTGGGTAGCAATGCCGGACGGCCGCAATGGGTTCAGCCAACCGGAATTGCTGCTGGAGGCCGCCGAGGTTTCGGAGCTCAGCGAGGCGTCGTCGGCCCTCGGCGCAACCGAATCGGAGCGACTGCATGTGCTGGTCACCGATGAGAAGATGCCCGGCCTGCTCAATGCCCTGTCCAACGGGGCCAAGATCAACGTGGTCCTCAACCCGGGCCGTTCATCATGACGATCCCGGTCATCGCCTTTGGGCAGCCAGAGCAGGACATCGTGGGCGGCCTCGAAAGACTGCACGGTCCCGTAACCGTCGTCCGGCGGTGCACCGACATGGCCGAGCTCCTGGCCACGGCGCAGACCGGTCTGGCCCGCGCCGTGATTATCGCCGGCGGAAGCTCCGTCCTGGGCATCAGCCTGCTCGAACGGCTGCACAGCACCGATGTCGCCGTCGTTGTCTTGACCGACGACGACGCCGAACAGCACCGGCTCGATGGCTTGGGTGTCGCGCACGGGGCATTGTTGTTGGAGCCGGAACGAATCGCCGATCTCGTCACAGCTGCCGTGGCTTCGCTCGGCGATCCGGGGCGCCGGAACCTGGCCGCCAGTTACGCGGATCCGGCGGAAGCCCTCGCTCCGGCGGTAGAGGTCAGCGAGCCGGACGAGCCTCCCGCCGCGGCCGGAGCAGTCACTGCGGTATGGGGACCTGCGGGAGCACCTGGCCGCACGACCCTGGCCGTCAACCTGGCTGCCGAAATGGCGGCAGCGGGAAAGCGGGTGACGCTGGTCGACGCGGATACCTACGGCGCCAGCGTGGCCGTGTTCCTGGGGCTCATGGACGAATCCGCGGCACTGGCCCAGGCCTGCCGCTTGGCCGATCAGGGACTGCTCGACGATGCATCGCTCGAACGGATCAGCGTCAAACTCGCCGTCCAGGGCGCGCCCCTACTGGTCCTGACCGGTATCACCCGGACCGAGCGGTGGACGGAGCTGCGGCCCGGGGCCCTCGGAACTGTGATCGACTTGGCCCGGAAGCACGCGGACCACGTAGTGATCGATTGCGGCTTCTGCCTGGAGTCGGACGAAGAACTCAGCTTTGACACGATGGCGCCGCGCCGAAATGGTGCGGCCCTGCGCTGCCTGGAGCTGGCTGACACCGTCTACGCCATAGGAACAGCGGACGCCGTCGGCGTTCCGCGGCTGGTCCGCGCGCTGAACGATCTGGAGCAGGCCGTGCCGACCGCCGCGCCGCAGATCATCCTGAACAAGGTGAGGGCATCGTCCGTCGGGCCTGCGCCGGAGGACCAGCTGGGGCAGGCATGGGAGCGCTTCGGGCCTTCGATGGAAGTAAAGGCCTTCCTCCCGGCGGACTTCGCGGCAGCCGATGCGGCGCTGCTGACCGGTTCGGTGCTGCTGGAGAGCGCTCCCGATTCGACCCTGCGGCTGGCCATCGCGACGTTGGCAGGGAGGGACGTCCCGACGCGGAGGGGGCGGGGGAGAGCCAAAGTGAAGTTTTAACCCACCGGCGTTAGGCTTGCAGTCATGGGCCGCAATGGTGCGGCCGCGGACCACCTAACGGGAGGCGTTTTGATGTCGTCTGGATCCAATCTCACGGATCTGCCAAGTTCAGACAACTACCCTTCGGCCTACATCGAGAACTATTACGAGCATCTGGCAGACGACGACGCCCGCCGTTACAGCGCTGACGTTCTCCAGGCCCGGGCCAAGGCGCACCGCGAGCTCGCGGGCGGCCGGGCGCCGGGCCAGCCCCTGGTGTCGATGCGCCACGAGGCGAACGCCAGCGTCGTCATGATCGTCACGGATGACATGCCCTTCCTCGTGGATTCCGTGACCGCCGAGATCGTCCGCCAAGGCGTTGCGATCCGTATGCTGACGCACCCCATCTTCGTCGCCACCCGAAACCGCAGAACCCACGAACTCGTCAAGCTGAACCGGGTGCCGTCCAACGCCGGCGTCTCCAGCGGCGACACGGCCGCAATGCAGAACCTTTCCGACATCATCGGAACGGGCGACAACGCCTCCTACATCGAGTCCTGGATAGCCGTGGAAACGGCTCGCATCACGGACGAGCAGCAGTCGGACGAGCTGATTGCCGGGATCCAACGGGTACTTCGGGACGTGCGGACTGCCGTGCAGGACTGGGGCGCTATGCGTCGGCGCGTCCGGGAAATCGCCGCCTCTCTCGATTCCGTCAGGGACGCCGCGCAGATTCCGGATCTGGACGAGGCCCAGGCCCTGCTGTCCTGGCTCGACGACGGCAATTTCACTTTCCTCGGCTACCGCGAATACGACCTTGCCAACCAGAACGGCGAGGACGTCCTGCTGGTCCGCGAGGGCACCGGACTGGGCATCATGCACGATGTCGCCGCCGGACGGCACGTGCAGCACCTCACCGAGGAAGGCCGGGCACGCGCCCGCGAGAAGCGCGCCCTGGTCATCACCAAGGCGAACTCAAGGTCGAGCGTCCACAGGCCCGCCTATCTGGACTACATCGGCATCAAGAGTTTCGACGCCCAGGGCAACGTCGACGGCGAGCAGCGTTTCATCGGCCTGTTTGCCAGCAGCGCCTACAACAGTTCCGTGCGCAGCGTGCCGATCGTGCGAAAGAAGGTCGACGGCGTCCTGAAACTGTGTGGATTCCCGCCCGATTCGCATTCCGGCAAGGACCTGCTCTCCATTTTGGAGTCCTATCCGCGCGATGAAATCTTCCAGATGGAAACGGAAGAGCTGGCCGGAATAGCGATGGGCATCCTGCGGCTGCAGGAGCGCCGCCGCACCCGGCTTTTCCTGCGGGAGGACATCTACGGGCGGTTCGTCTCGGCCTTGGTGTACCTGCCGAGGGACCGGTACACGACCGCCGTCAGGCTTCGCATCGAGGACGAACTGCGGAGTACCTTTGATCCCCAAAGCATCGATTACGAAGCCCGGATGACCGAGTCCGCTTTGGCGCGGCTGTTCTTCAGGATCCGCCTCAAGCATGGTTCGGCCGTGCCGCAGGTGGATGCCGGTGTGCTTGAGCAGCGGCTCGCGGCCGCCGCCCGGTCGTGGCCCGAGGCGATTGACCAGGCGCTGCGGAGCCGGGCCGAGGGTGAGGAAACCGACCGCCTGTCGCGCCGGTGGGCCGACGCGTTCCCCGCCAGTTACCGCGTGGACTACGAAGTCGAGGACGCGCTGGAAGACATCGCCAGGTTCGAGACCTACGGGGCCGACAGCGATGTCAGCCCGCTGATGCATGTGTATCTCCCCGAGACGAAGGTCCGCAGTGACGAGGACGCGCGGCTCAAGCTGTACCTTCCCGAACCGAGATCGCTGAGCCGGATCATGCCGGTGCTGCAGAACCTCGGGCTGGACGTCCTGGACGAGCGTCCGTTCGAGATCATGACGGCCGACGGCGAAGACTTCTTCCTCTACGATTTCGGGCTGAAGTATCCGGCCGGAGTCAAGCCCCTGGAAACCGGGAACCTGATCCAGGAAGCGTTCGCCGCCGTCGTGACCGGATACAGCGAATCCGACCGCTTCGACCGGCTGGTGCTGCAGGAACGGATACCGTGGCGCCAGGTCGCCGTGCTGCGCGCCTACGCGAGGTACATCCGCCAACTCGGCTTCCCGGCGTCGTTCGGTTTCACCGCCGACACCTTGCTCGCCAATCCGCAGGTGGCCCACAGCCTCACGCGGCTGTTCCAGGTCAGGTTCGATCCGGACCTACCGGAGGAAACCCGGGCCAAGGCCGTGGAAGAGGCGCGGGCCGACCTCGATGAGGGCCTGCAGGCCGTCCCCACACTCGACGCGGACCGCGTGCTGCGTACCCTGGCCAACGTCCTCGATGCGACGCTGAGGACCAACTATTTCCAGGACAAGCCGTACCTCAGTTTCAAGCTCAGCCCTTCCCGCATCGAAGGGGCGCCGTTCCCTCGGCCCAAATACGAGATCTGGGTGTATTCCCCGCAGGTCGAAGGTGTGCACCTGCGGTTCGGCGAGGTGGCCCGCGGCGGCCTGCGCTGGTCCGACCGCCGGGAGGACTTCCGGACGGAGGTCCTCGGGCTGGTCAAGGCCCAGACCGTGAAGAACGCGGTGATTGTGCCGACCGGGGCCAAGGGCGGATTCTTCGCCAAGCAGTTGCCCGACCCCGCGGAGGACCGGTCGGCCTGGATGGCCGAGGGCCAGGCCAGCTACCGCACCTTCATTCGCGGCCTGCTGGACATCACCGACAATCTCGTGCGGACGCCCGAGGGCCAGGCCACGGTGCCTCCGGAGCGGGTGGTCAGGCACGACGGCGACGATTCGTACCTGGTGGTGGCGGCCGACAAAGGCACGGCGAGTTTCTCGGACATCGCGAACGACATTTCCCGCGAGTACGGCCACTGGCTGGGCGACGCCTTCGCCTCCGGCGGGTCGGTCGGCTACGACCACAAAGCCATGGGGATCACCGCGCGCGGAGCATGGGAATCCGTCAAGCGGCACTTCAGCGAGCTCGGCGTCGATACCCAGCAGGAAGACTTCACCGTCGTCGGCATCGGCGACATGAGCGGCGACGTCTTCGGCAACGGCATGCTGCTGTCGGAGCACATCCGCCTGGTGGCCGCCTTCGACCACCGCCACATCTTCCTGGACCCGGCGCCGGACGCGGCAAGGTCGTTCGTCGAGCGGCGCCGGCTGTTCGATCTGCCCCGCTCCTCGTGGGCCGACTACGACACGGACCTGATCAGCGCCGGCGGCGGCGTCTACTCCCGGACGGTCAAGTCCATTCCGATCTCGCCGGAAGTGCGCCATGTGCTCGGCCTGGATGAGGGGCTGACCGCGATGAGCCCGCCGGATCTGCTCAAGGCGATTCTCCAGGCGCCGGTCGATCTGCTGTACAACGGCGGGATCGGCACCTATATCAAGGCGTCGACCGAATCGAACGCCGAGGTCGGCGACAAGGCCAACGACAGCATCCGGGTCGACGGCCGC
This sequence comes from Arthrobacter sp. Marseille-P9274, assembly GCF_946892675.1. Taxonomy (NCBI): domain Bacteria; kingdom Bacillati; phylum Actinomycetota; class Actinomycetes; order Micrococcales; family Micrococcaceae; genus Arthrobacter; species Arthrobacter sp. Marseille-P9274. The sequence goes on along the minus strand of NZ_CAMPOV010000001.1, from coordinate 2,088,189 downwards.
GACATCCGGGCCAAGGTGATCGGCGAGGGCGGCAACCTCGGCATGACCCAGCGCGGGCGCATCGAGGCGGCCCTGAACGGGACCATCCTCAACACCGATGCCATCGACAACTCCGCCGGCGTTGATTGCTCCGACCACGAGGTCAACATCAAGATCTTCGTCGACCAGCTGGTTGCGGCGGGCAAGCTGCCGGCCCGCGAGCGTGCCGAGCTCCTGCATTCCATGACGGACGAAGTGGCCGCCCTGGTGCTGGAAGACAACATCGACCAGAACGTCCTGCTGCTCAACGACCGCCAGCGGGTGTTGGACTGGAGCCCCAGCTTCGAACGCCTGATGGACTGGCTGGAGCGCCATGCAGAACTGGACCGCGGGCTCGAATTCCTGCCAACGACGGCCGAGCTGCACGAGCGCGTCGAGAGCGGCCAGGGACTGACGTCGCCCGAACTGTCGGTCCTGGCGGCCTATGCCAAGATCGAGCTGTCACGGGAGCTGGCGTCGAGCAACCTGGCCGATGACCCGTACTTCGACAAGGTCCTGAGGCGCTATTTCCCGCGGCAGCTGGTCGAGCGGTTCGGCGACGACCTGGGGATGCATCCCCTGCGCCGGGAGATTATCGCCACGGTGGTGGCCAACGACATGATCAATATGGGCGGCATTACCTTCGCGTTCCGCGTGATGGAAGAAACGTCCGTGGACGAGGCCGGGGTGGCCCGGGCCTTCTCCGCCCTGCGCGAGATCTACGACCTCGACGAGTTTGTCGAGGGGCTCAACGCGCTGCCGGCCAGTTTCCCGACCGAGATCTGGTCCACGATCCATCTCGATATGCGGCGGCTTCTCGACCGCGCGGTGCGTTGGTATGTCAACCATGTGGAGAGCGGTACCCCGGTGGACGAGGGCATCGGTACGTTCAAGCCCTTGATGGACCCGCTGCGCAGCCGGCTGGTGGACTACCTGAGCGGCAAGGACCTCGAACGGGTCCGCGAATGGCGGGAACAGGCGGACCAGTGGAACCTGCCGGAAACCATCGCGCACCACTGGGCCGAGCAGTTCGAGAGCTTCGGGCTGCTGGACATCGCCCGCATCGCAGGGCGGGTCGATGAACCGGTTGAGGACGTCGCGCACGTCTACTATGCGGTGTATGACCGGTTCGACGTGGACGCGTTGCTGATCCGCATTACCAACCTGCCGCGCGAGGACAGGTGGCAGGCGCTGGCCAGGGCTGCGATGCGCGACGACCTCTATTCGACGATCACCGACATCACCCTGGCGATTATGACGACGACGGATCCCGCCCGGCGGCCGATGCAGCGGCTCGAGGAATGGGAGGGCAACACTGCGGAAAGCATCGAGCGTGCCCGGGTGATGTTCGAGGAAGTCAATCGGCTTGACCGGGACGACATGGCCTCGCTATCAGTGGCCCTGCGCCTGTTGCGTTCGACAGTACGGAGCTAGCCGACCTTGGCAATCTTTACCGATCCGATCAACGAATATGCCGACTTCGCTCCGGGTGATGCCGAGTGGCTGCATCTGCTGGTAGGGGACTGGCAGCTGATCGCCGACCTCGCTTTCGCCGACCTTGCACTGTGGCTGCCGACGCCGGATGGCAGCTATGTGGCTTTGGCCCATGTGCGGCCATCGACGACGCACACGGTCTTCCACACCGATTTCGTGGGGGAGCGGATCCGGGCGGATCTGCTCCCCCTGGCCGACGCCGCGCGGCGTTCCCAAGTCATCGAGCGTTCGAGCGAGAGCGACTGGACCACGGAGATGGCGATGCGGGTCGAAGCGGTGCCGATGGTCCGCAACGGGCGGACCTTGGCCATCCTGACGTCGCATATGGACCTCTCGAGTTCCAGGATGCCATCGCGCCTGGAACTGACCTACCGCCAATGCGCCTACGATCTGCTGCACATGGGCACCCTGGGCCTGTGGCCCGACTTCGCCTCGCCGACAGGTTCCCGGCGCGGCGCACCACGGGTCGGCGACGGGCTGATCAGGCTGGATGCCGAGGGGATCGTCGAGTACGCCAGCCCCAACGGAGTTTCGGCCTTCCGCAGGCTCGGTGACGTGGAGTCCCTCGAAGGCCGGTCCCTGGCCGAGATCACCACCGCGCTGCTGAAGGACCGGCGCATGGTTGACGAGACACTGCCGCTGGTCGTCACGGGGCGGATGCCTTGGCGCACGGAGCTCGAGTCGCGCGGCGTCACCCTGTCGCTGCGGGCCATACCGTTGCGCAACCAGCACGAGAGATTCGGCGCGCTCGTGCTCTGCCGGGATGTGTCGGAACTGCGGCGCCGTGAGATGGAACTGGTCACGAAAGACGCGACCATCCGGGAAATCCACCACCGGGTGAAGAACAATCTGCAAACCGTCGCGGCGTTGCTCCGCATGCAGTCGCGCAGGATGGTCAGCGAGGAGGCGAAGCAGGGGCTGGAGCAGGCCATGCGCCGCGTGGCCACTATCGCCATGGTCCACGAAACGCTCTCGCAGGGGCTGGCCCAGAACGTCGACTTCGACGAGCTGATCGGACGGCAGTTCCGGCTGTCGGCGGAGGTGGCCTCCGAGTCCCAGACGGTGACAACACAACGAAGCGGCGAGTTCGGAGAACTGCCCAGCGAATTCGCCACCCCGCTGGCCCTGGTGATCAACGAGTTGGTAACCAACGCCGTCGAGCACGGACTCAAGGGCCGGAAGGGGACCGTCTGGCTTACGGCCCGGCGCGGGAATGGCGGGGACGGCCGGGAGCAGCTGCGGGTCACCGTCGAAGACGACGGGGTCGGGCTGGCAGACAACCAGGCCGGAGAGGGGCTCGGCCTCCAGATTGTGCGGACCCTCGTGACGAGCGAACTCGGCGGCACCATCGAGTGGACGCCGCGTGAAGGGGGAGGAACCTGCGTCGGGATCGAGCTGAACCTGGACCCGCAGCGGCTCCGCTAGCGCCGGTCCAAGGGCATGCGAAAGGCCGCCGCCCTCAGGACGACAGCCTTTCGAGAGCGGCAGCGCGTTAGGAGGCGCGGCGGGCGCGTGCGGCGCGGCGCTTCATGGCGCGGCGCTCGTCCTCGCTCATTCCGCCCCAGACGCCGGCATCCTGGCCGGATTCGAGGGCCCACTGCAGGCAGGTGTCGATGACGGGGCAGCGCCGGCAAACGCTCTTGGCTTCTTCGATCTGCAGCAAAGCCGGCCCTGTGTTTCCGACGGGAAAGAACAGTTCCGGATCTTTGTCCAGGCATGCCGCGCGGCTACGCCAATCCATGCTGATCACATACTCCTTTAGACAGGTCCAGCTGAAAATTCTTTGTGAAATCTTTCACGAATGGACTCACAGTAAAGGGGGCTCTGATGGCCCCCCATTCGCTTCGGTTAAAGCGTTTCATGTTAAATCTGTGTAAACAAGGGTGTTCCCGGACTTAATCCCTCAGAAACCCTGAGTCATTCATCACACGGCCATGCCGGCATCAGTTGTAGCATCACTGGTTTCGGTTCCTTACCGACTATCTAAGGTACTGTGCCAGTGTGTCAATACCTTCCGCCGACCCCACGCCCGCGAGGCGGCCCGCTGCAGTGATCGTGATCTCGCTGGTGCTGGTGCTGGAGGCTTTGGCCTTGCTGGGGGCAGCGGCCTGGTTCGTCTACGGCCTCATGACGCAGACCCCGCTGTCCATGGGCGGAGCCATCTTCCAGTTGGTCCTTTTGCTCTTGCTTGCCGGCTGGCTGCTCGCCGCGGGACACTTCTTCTTTCGCGGATACCGCTGGACCCGCGCGGCCGCCCTGGTCTGGCAGCTCTTCGTGATCGTTATCGCCTTTCCCACCTTCACCAGCGGGCTCATACTGCCGGGGCTGCTGTTGTTGCTCCCCGCGGCTGTTGTCCTCCTGCTCATCTTCACCCGGCCCGTGACGGACTACTTGAGCAAGGGCTCTGCGCCGGGGGCCGTCTAGCCGCACGTCTCCGGTTGGCCGGGCAGATAGCCGGTCTGCAGGGGAACAGCCCCGCCGTGCTCGATTCGGTAGGCGCGGCCTGCCGGCGCGGCCCGACTGTCCAAGCGAAGGCCGAAGAAGTCGCCGTCGGCCGGTGAGGCCGGCGACAGGACGTAACCGCGCCCGCTGCCGCGGGCGGCCACGGCGAGCGGCACCTGCTGGAGCAGGCCGGGCCCCGGCCGTGCCGCCAGTATCGCGGAGGCTCCGCCGTCTACCAGCCGGGTCAGTTGCTGGTGGGCTTGCGGACCCAGCCGGTGCGCGTCATCGACAAGCAGCAGGGCGCCCTGTCCCGGGACGTCGAGCGAGGACCAGTAGGCGCTGGGATCAGCGTCAGGCGGCACCCGGAAGCAGCGATATCGGTGTTGGGCCTGCCGGGCCAGCAGGGCCAACAGATTTGTCTTGCCGCTGCCAGCGGGTCCGAGGACCATGAGGGGGTCGCCGGGCTCGATGCGGAGCACGGACGGCCCCAGTTCGTCGCCTTCGACGCCGATGACCAAACCATCGCCGGCGGCCCGCGGAAGGTCTTCCGCACGGACTTCCTGCGGCAGCGGTTCGATCCGGAAGGGACGGTGGCTTGCGGGGCCGGACCGCTCAGGATTCCCTTCCCGCCGGGAAGGCATCGTCACCTGCGCCAGTTGAGCCACGGCTTCGGCGGCAGGAACGAGGGGGCCGTGGACCAGCGCCCGGCCGGGAAGCATGTCCATGGCGGGCAGCCTGGGCCAGGCCATAAGGGTTTCCGGGCCGCTGAAAGCCGGGAAGAACATCCGGTTGGGTGCCATGCCCAGCATCCGTCCGACGGCGAGCTCCCGGTCACCGGAAAGGCACAGGGTGATGGCGGCCGCTGCTCCGTCCCGTGCCAGGTGCAGCAGAGACTCCTCCGCCCAGCCCAGCCGTCCGTCGCGGAAGGCGGAGGACCAGCGGCCCCAGCCGGACAGCAGCACGATCAACGGGACGGCGGCCCCTTTGGCCACGGGCGACGCCGGACCATCCGTGGCGATCCGGCCGGCAGCCTCCCGGGCGAGGCGTTGCAGCACTCTGGCCGCCCGATCGGTCTCGAGCGGACCCGCGTAGGCGCCCGTTCGGGCGGCCCCGGCGGTAAAGGCCAGCGACCCGTCGCCGTCGAGGACGTAAAGATGCCGCTCCGCGGACGACGCGAGGACCCCCGCAGCGACCGCCTGGACGACAAGCCGGGTTCCGCTGCCGCTGGTTCCGAGTGCGGCAAGATGGCCGTCCTCCTCGGGAAGCCAGTCCAGCAACAGCTGCCGCTGCACGGACGGCAGGTCGAGCAGCCCGAGCGGCAGGCTGTTCGTCCTTGGTGAGGGCGGGAGCGACTCCAGGGCCAGCAGGTCGGGCAGCGGCGGAGGAATCTTCAGCGGGACCGCGCTGCCGGCCGCGGCGGCCGCCTGCCGGATTTCGGTGACCAGTTCGACTGCCGGGTCCGGGCCTGCGCCGTCCGCCGCCGCGGGAGGGTGGCTGCGGCGCTCGGCGGCCGACAGACTGAGCCAGTCCCGGAGCGTGAAGGCGGCCGCGGCGGCGGCTTCCGGCATGATCGCGGCCGACGCTGACTGGAATTCCCGTGCTTCCGCCGGGCCGGTACGCAGATAGGCCCTGCCCGGCGTGTTGACCGCGATTGCGGCAGCCTTGCTCGTGCCGACGAGGTCCGAGGACTCCAACGCAGTTTGCACCCGCAGGGCGATCGAAGATGTGACATTGGCGCGGATGTCGGCCGAGATCGCTCCCTGCGGTCGTTGGGTCGCCATGACGAGGTGGAGCCCCAGGGAACGGCCCAGTGCGGCGATCCGCATCAGCTCCGGGATGGCGAGCGGCACCTCGTCGGCCAGCATACGGAACTCGTCCACGACGACGAGCAGCCGGGGGAGCTGTCCCGGCGGACAGTCGCGGATGTCCGCCACCCCGAGGCGGGCGAATTCGAGCTCGCGCCGCCTGACTTCCGCGCGCAGCCAACTGAGGGCCCGTGCCACGTTGGACGCGGTCAGATCCGTCAGTAGGCCGCTGCTGTGCGGCAGGTCGGCCAGGATTCCCAGGCCGGACCCGCCCTTGAAATCGATAAACAGGAAATTGATCTTGTCCGGCGCATGCTCGCAGGCGAGGCCCAGCACGAGCGAGCGAAGCAATTCGGACTTGCCCGCCCCCGTCGTGCCGGCGATCAGCAAATGCGGACCCTCAGCAGCCAAGTCGAGCGTCAGGGGACCCGAGGCGCCGGCGCCGATCACGGCGGGAATGCCCGGTGCGGCGGCGTTCACGGTCCAGCGTTCGGATGGCGGCCCGGACAGTAATGCCCGCAGTCCGCAGGCTGCGGGGACGGCGCCACGGGCCTTCCGCGGTGCCGTACCCGGGCTGCGGGCGGCCAGCCTGGCGAACCTTTCCAGCGTGGTGGCACTCACCAGGTCTGGACGGAAGGATGTAACGGCGGAGCCGCGGTGAAGCGTTCCCGGCCCGGGGCCGAGCCGGACCCGGACCTCATCATCGGCCCGCGGGACGAAGAAGCGCACTACCGTCGGTTCCGCCGCGCATTCCTTGAGCAGGGCCTCGGCCTCGTCATGCCTGCCCGAGACCAGCAGGACCGTTGGTCCCCGGGTGTTCCGCAGCTCGGCGGCCAGGACTTCGGGCCTGGAGGCGAGCACCGCGCCCGGCAGGAAGCGTGCCTCGGCTGGCAGCGAGGCGGCCTCCCCGTAACAGATGATCCCCAGGTTCGATTGCAGTGCTCGGGCACCGAGCTGCAGGAGGCAGGAGTTCATCAGGCGGCGCACGGCCGACTTGGGGCCGGTGCAGCTGATCCGCCGATCGGCGAGCAGGTCGAGAGCCAGCGGAGCGTCCGGCAGGTTCGGCTTCCGTAGCGCCTCCGCTCCGCCGCCGGCCGCGATGTTGGCTTCCTGGTCGGCCGTGCCGAGGCGCAGCCAGACGTGCTCTGGAGCAGCCGCTCCGGGACCGGCCGGCCCATCCCGGAGCTGGCCGTAGACCAGCGTGGCCGGGTCCGGTGCCGCCCGCGTCCGCCTGCGGGCATCCGCCGCCGCCGCGGCCGCCACCGCAGCCGTGAACGCCCTTCGCTTCCGGCTGCCGGCCGCGTACGGAATGGCGGCGGTCAGCAGGGAGATCGCGCTGAAGGCCAGGAAGAACCACATGCCTGTGATCATGGCGAGGGCTACGCCAGCCACCAGCGGCAGACCGCCCAGCAGAAGGGTGAGTGTGCCGCGCGGATCGGGCGCCCCGGCCGCCACCTGTACGGGCGTGTCAAGGTCCTCGTCCGGCGTCAGGGCCTGTACCGGCTCGACCGCCAGAAAGAGTGCCAGCCGGCTCCCGCCGGCCGCGATTCCGGAGGCCGAGGTCAGCTCTGTGGCGGGGACTCGGCGCCCGCGTGCCCATAGCCCGTTGGCAGACCCGAGGTCCGTAACCCTGATGGTCCGGTTGTCCACCGTGATCCGGGCATGCCGCCGGGACAGCTGCGGGTCATCCACGGCCAACGTCGCGCCGTCCCGGCCAAGGACGTGCTCGCCGCGGGCCAGTTCGAGGAGCTTGCCGGCGTCCGGGCCGCCCGTCACGGCCAGCGCCAGAGCGGGCACGCTGGACTCTGCCTCCGTCGTCGTTGTCATCCCTTCCGGGTGCCGGGCGGGCAGCCCGCAGACGACGACGGCCCCGTTGACTAGCGGGGGCCGGTGCGGGATGAGGTCCCGGAGCCTGCTGCCGGCCACGGTCAGGGACACGTCTGCAGCCGAGGCGCCGAGGCGGACCAGAAGCCACTGCGCCAGGGCCGAGGCATCGGCGGACCCGTCGTCGGCGACGATTTCCCGCAGCTCCGCGATGCGCCGGGCATAGGACGGCTGCAGGTTTTCGGAGGCGGCGACGGACAGGTGCAGCGGCATGCGGATCCTCGGACGGAGCGGCTTTTTCCTGCACCCTAGCCTTGGCCGCCCGCCGGCCGCTGCCGGTGGCCTGCGGCCTGTGGATAAATCGGGGGCGGCAAATGCCGGAGCCCAGTAGCGGTAACCTTGTCAGGGGCCGCCCGGTCCGCCCGTCAGCAGCGCAGCACAATGTAGAAGAGGTATCCACCCGGTGAAGATTGCCGTCATTGCCCTTGGAAAGATCGGCCTGCCGCTCGCGGCGCAGTTTGCTTCCAAGGGGCACGACGTCATCGGCGTCGACGTCAACGAAGGCGTTGTCGCGCAGGTCAACGCGGCCTCCGAACCGTTTCCGGGGGAGGCCCATCTGCAGGAGAAACTGGGCGAACTGGTGCCGGCCGGACGGCTGAAGGCCACCACCAGCTACGCCGAGGCCGTGCCAGGCGCGGATGCCGTGGTCCTGGTCGTCCCGCTGTTCGTGGACGCCGAGGCGCGGCCGGACTTCGCCTGGATGGACGCAGCAACCGAGGAACTGGCCAGGCACCTGACGCCCGGCACGCTGGTCTCCTATGAGACGACCCTGCCGGTCGGAACAACCCGCACCCGCTGGAAGCCGATGCTCGAGTCCGGTTCCGGGTTGGCGGAGGGCAAGGACTTCCACCTGGTCTTTTCGCCCGAACGGGTCCTCACTGGGCGCGTATTCGAGGACCTGCGCAAGTATCCCAAACTCATCGGCGCGCTCTCGGAGGCCGGGGCCCAGGCCGCGAAGGAATTCTACGAAGCCGTCCTGGACTTCGACGACCGCCCCGACCTGGCTCGGCCCAACGGCGTCTGGGACCTCGGATCGGCCGAGGCATCCGAGCTGGCCAAGCTCGCCGAGACCACCTATCGGGACGTCAATATCGGCCTGGCCAACCAGTTCGCGCGCTACGCAGCGACGGCCGGCATCGATATCTACCAGGTGATCGAAGCGTCCAACTCCCAGCCCTACAGCCACATCCACCAGCCCGGCATCGCCGTCGGCGGCCACTGCATTCCGGTCTATCCGCGGCTCTACCTCTGGAACGACCCGGAGGCCACCGTGGTCCGCGCGGCGCGCGAAGCCAACGCCGGAATGCCGGACTACACGATCGGCCTGCTCGAAGGCGCCTTCGGCGACCTGGCCGGGGCACGCGTCGTCGTTCTCGGCGCGGCCTACCGCGGGGGAGTGAAGGAGACCGCCTTCTCCGGCGTCTTCGGTGCGGTCGAGGCCCTGAAGGCCCGCGGCGCCACGGCGCTGGTCCACGACCCGCTGTACAGCGACGCCGAGCTCGAGAAGCTCGGTTTCGCCCCGTACCGCCTGGGCGAGTCGGCGGACGCCGCCGTCGTGCAGGCGAACCACGCCGAGTACAAGGAGCTGGGGCCGGACGACCTGCCGGGCATCAAGGTGTTCATCGACGGCCGCAGGGTCAGCAGCCCGGAGCAGTGGCAGGGAGTCACCTACCGGGTGATCGGCAAGGCCTGAGGCAGCGCGGCAAGTACGACGGCGGCACGCAGTTTCGCACGAAAGGGAGCTTTAACGGTGGGATTTATCGCTGAGACGGCCGATGTCTCCGAACGCGCCCGGCTGGGCGAGGGCACCAAGATCTGGCATCTCGCGCAGGTCCGCGAGGACGCGGTCCTGGGCGCCGACTGCATCGTCGGCAGGGGCGCGTACGTGGGCACCGGGGTCCGGATCGGAGACAACACCAAGATCCAGAACTATGCGCTGGTGTACGAGCCGGCCGAGATCGGCCGCGGGGTCTTCATCGGCCCGGCCGCGGTCCTGACCAATGACACCTATCCGCGTTCGATCAACCCGGACGGCACGCTCAAGAGCGCGCACGACTGGATTCCCGTGGGCGTGACCATCGCGGAGGGTGCCTCGGTCGGGGCACGGGCCGTCTGCGTGGCGCCGGTGCGGATCGGCCGTTGGGCCACGATCGCCGCCGGCGCCGTGGTGACCAAGGACGTGCCGGACTTCGCGCTGATGGCCGGGGTACCGGCGCGGCGGATCGGCTGGGTCGGCAAATCCGGACACCCCCTGCGCCAGGAGGACGGGGGCCGGGCGGACCGGTGGGTGTGCCCGGAGAGCGGGGATGCCTACACGGAGGAGAACGGACTGCTGCGCGAAGCCGCGCCGGACTCGACGGCTAGCACGGAAGAAAGGCAGAACTGAGTGAGCAAGGACTTTATCCCGGCCGCGAAGCCGATCATCGGGGACGAGGAACGGGCCGCGGTGGACGCGGTGCTGGTTTCGGGCATGCTGGCGCAGGGGGCCGAAGTGGCTTCCTTCGAACAGGAATTCTCCGAGGTCCTGCTTGACGGGCGGGCGGCGGTGGCCGTCAACTCCGGCACGTCCGGCCTGCATCTGGGCCTGCTCGCGGCCGGCATCGGCCCGGGCGACGAGGTCATCGTCCCGTCCTTCACGTTCGCCGCGACGGCCAATTCGGTGGCGCTGACGGGCGCCACCCCCGTGTTCGCCGACATCGAGCCGGACCATTACTGCCTGGATGCAGCGGCTGCGGAGCCGCTCATCACCGAGCGCACCAAGGCAATCATGCCGGTCCATCTCTACGGGCACCCCGCGAACATGGACGCCTTGGGCTCCCTGGCGGCCGAGCGCGGCCTGGCACTCTTCGAGGACGCGGCGCAGGCGCACGGCGCAGCGCTGCACGGCAAGCAGGTCGGCACCTTCGGTACCTTCGCCATGTTCAGCCTCTACCCCACGAAGAACATGACGTCAGGTGAGGGCGGGATGGTCTCCACTGGAGATCACGACGTCGAACGCCGGCTGCGGTTGCTCCGTAACCAGGGGATGGAGCGGCAGTACGAGAACGAGCTCGTCGGCTTCAACGCCCGGATGACCAACCTGCACGCGGCGATCGGCCGGGTCCAGCTGACCAAGATCGGGCGCTGGACCGAGCAGCGGCAGGCCAACGCGGCGTTCCTGACCTCCAACCTCGAGGGCGTCGGGACCCCGGCGGTCGCGGACGGGGCGATCCACGTCTACCACCAGTACACGATCCGCGTGCCGGAGAATGAGCGCGACCGCTTCGCGGCGGCCCTCAAAGAGGAGTACCGGATCGGCTCCGGTGTGTACTATCCCATCCCGAACCACCGCCTGCCCTCTTTCAGCCGGCCAGCAGACCTGCCCGTGACAGAGGCCGCCGCCCGGCAGGTGCTGTCGCTGCCGGTCCATCCCTCGCTGGACCAAGAGGACCTGGACCGCATTGCCACCGCGGTCAACGCGCTGGCGAAGGCAGGTGCCTGAGCATGGGTAAGCTGCGCGCCGGCCTGATCGGGCTGGGCATGATGGGCCGCCACCATGCCAGGGTGCTGCAGGAGACCGAGGGCGTGGAACTGGCGGCCGTGGCGGATGCCTACGGCGACCCGCACGGCGTCGCCGGCGACCTGCCCTTCTACAACAGGGTGGAACAGCTGATCGATCACGGGCTGGACCTGGTGATGTGCGCCGTGCCCACCGGCCTGCACGAGGAAGTCGGCCTCGCCCTGGCGGAGGCAGGCATCCACACCATGGTGGAGAAGCCGATCGCCTCCACCATCGAGGGCGGCCAGCGGCTCGCCGACGCATTCGAGAGCCGCGGGCTGGTAGGTGCCGTTGGGCACATCGAGCGCTACAATCCGGCCCTGCAGTCGCTGCGTGTGCGCCTGCAGAAGGGCGACCTGGGCGAGGTGTACCAGATCGCGACGCGCCGGCAGGGCCCGTTCCCGTCCCGGATCGCCGACGTCGGGGTGATCAAGGATCTAGGTACGCACGACATCGACCTGACCGCCTGGCTGGCGGAAAGCCAGTACGAGTCCGTCAGCGCGCGGACGACGACCCGCTCCGGGCGCGAACACGAAGACATGCTGGCCGCGAACGGCCAGCTCGCCAACGGAATCATCACCAGCCACCTGGTCAACTGGCTCTCGCCGATGAAGGAGCGGATGACGGTGGTGACGGGGGAACGCGGGTCCTTCGTGGCCGACACGCTGACGGCGGACCTGACTTACTACGTGAACGGGACCATCAGCACCGAGTGGGACTCCGTGGCCAATTTCCGCGGAGTTACCGAGGGCGACGTGACCCGCCTGGCGATCGCCAAGCGGGAGCCGCTGAAGGTCGAGCACGAGGCTTTCCGCGACGCCGTCCTGGCCGCCCGCGGGGAGGCACCGGCGGACAGCGAGTCCGGACCTGCGATCGTGTCCATGCGGGAAGGACTCAACACGCTGCGGGTGGCCGAGGCCATGGCCGCGTCCGGCCGCGAGGCCAGGACCATCCGGCTGCAGGACTGACTGCATGCACATCCTGGTTGCCAGCCGCATCTTCGCCCCGGAAGCCGGCGCCGCGGCTTACCGCCTCGCCGCCACTGTCAAGGGGCTCAAGGAGGCCGGGCACACGGTGACGGTGCTGACGAGCCGCGCCCCGGGGGCGAGAAGGTCCACCCGCGGCATTCGGCGGTGGCCCGTGCTGCGGGACCGCACCGGCGCCGTCCGCGGCTACGTCCAGTACGCGAGCTTCGATATCCCGCTGTTCTTCCGGCTGCTGGCCGCGCCGCGGTTCGATGCCGTGCTGGTCGAGCCGCCGCCGACGACAGGGGTGGTTGTCCGGATCGCGAGCCGGCTGCGGCGCCGGCCGTACATCTATTTCGCGGCGGATGTCAGCTCCGATGCGGCCGCCGGCATCGGGGTCCATTCCTTGATCGTCACGGCGCTGCGAGCCGTCGAACGCTGGGTCCTGAACGGCGCTGCCGGGGTCCTGAGCGTCTCGTCCGGCGTCAGCGGTGCTGTGCGGAACCTGACCCGCGGGCGGGCCAAGGTCGCGGAGGTCGGAACCGGGATCGACACTGACACGTTCACGCCGGCAGCAGCGGGGACAGGGGCGGGGACAGCCGTACCGGCCGGTTCGAAGCGGACCTTTGTCTACGCCGGCACGATGTCGGAGATCCAAGGCGCCGGGGTTTTCGTGGACGGATTCCTGAAGGTCATGGACCGGTTCCCGGACGCTGAACTGCTGATGTACGGCCAAGGCGTCGAACTCGCCGAACTGGCCGAACGCGCTGCTCCGGCCGGCAGCCGGATCCGGTTCATGGGCGTGGCCGGCGGCTCCGAAACCGCCGCAGCCCTGCGGGAGGCCGCCGCCGGCCTCGCCTCGGTGCGTCCGGGACGGGGCTACGATTTCGCCTTTGCCACGAAGGCCTTCGCCAGCCTGGCCTGCGGTGCGCCGGTCATCTATGCCGGGGTCGGCCCGCTCCGGGACATCGTGGAGCAGAACAACCTCGGGCACAGCGTGGACTGGGATGCCGGGGAGGTAGCCGAGGCCATGGCCGCGGTGCTGGAAAGTCCGGCTGCACCGGCGGAGCGCGCCAGGCTCGCGGCCTGGGCTGGGGAGAACTATTCGCTCCGGCGCGTGGGCTCGAAGGCCGCGGAGGCCCTCGCCGCCGCGGTCCGCCGCGCCTGACGCAAGGCGCCTACATGGCGAGCCTGGCCGCCAACGACCACTCGCAACGTCGGGCCCGTCCGCGCGCCTGCCCGGGGGCCGGGGCCGGCCTGTCAGCCGAGCAGCCGGGCCAGCAGCGCGCGGGTCACGGATTCGTCCTCTGCCGAGCTTAGGGCTCGCGCCGCACGGTGGGTGTTGGCCTTGTACCGCTCCACGTCGGCGTGCGTCAGGGACGCCACCGCGCGGGTCAGCGCGGCATTGCTGAAATCCTCGGTGATGACGCCGAGGTCGTGCTCCTGCATCAGCTTTGCCGTTTCGGGCGAGGGACTGAAGACCAGGGCCAGCCGGGCCTGGACGAAATCGAAGAACTTGTTCGGCAGCATCAGCCGATGATTAGTGGTCTGCGGCGGCAGGCTGAAGACGCCCACGTCGTACTGGTTGAGCGTCGCCGGCAGTTCCTCCGGCGTGACGGCATCGTGGAAGGTGATGCGCGGATCCCCGGCCGCCAGGTCCTTGAGCTGCTGCCAGTACCGGCCTCCGTCGCGGGCCTTCATCAGATAGAGGTCCAGGGTGAACCGGTCGTCGAGCGCCTTGACGGCTTCGATGGTCCCTTCAAGGTTCCGGCCCGGCACCGCCGCACCGCTGTGGACGAGGCGGATCTTGCCGGGCAACGGCGGCGAAGGTTTGAGGTTGCGGAAGGGCCCGGCGTTGCGGACCACATCGGTGCGGCAGCCGAACCGTTCCGTATACAAAGACGCGATGGAGGCGTTAACCGCAGTCACCGCCGTCGTTCGCGGTAAGTACTTGGCGCAGATGCTGTACATGTAGGGCTTGACGAGCAGCCGCCAGGGCAGGACGTGCGCACGTTCCTCCGGCGCCCATTCGTGCATGTCGCCCCACACCGGTGCTCCGTGGGCCACCGCGTGCGCGAGCGGGAGCGCCCGGGCCTCATTGGCAACGACTAGGTCGAAGGTCCGGTCGCCCACCACCTCCCGGGCCTGCTTGAGGGCCGGCGCGGACAATTCCACGGCGGCAAAGCGCCGCAGCGCGAGTTTCACCACACCCGCCGGGGTCTGGGGGAGGGACGGCAGCGCGGAGTCGACCTCCAGATGGTGGGTGGCACCCGGCGGCCGGTTGCCGTAGCAGAGCGTGGTGACTTCGCCGGCGTCGGCCAGCAGCCGAACCTGCCGCAGCACCCGGGAGTCGGCCTCGATATCGGAGAAGGAGATACACAAGATCCGAGGGGCTGCCATCATGTCCTTTGTCTGTCGCGCTCAGGCCAACTGCCTGGCTCCGGCGGCATGGACCCGGGCGGAGCCAGAACAAGCCTACCGTCCGGGGACCAACGGAAAACCCAAGGTGGCCCGGCTAGGATTGCTGTGTCACCGCGGCCGGGCGGCCGCGCCCATCGAGAACCCCGTCAGGATGCCATGTGAAGATAGCGATCACCAAGAGCACCTTGCGGATCCCGCCGACTTACTTCGCCGTGGCGCACGCCCAGCACCTCAAGGACAGCCACGACTTCCGGGTCTTCACGCTCGTCGCCGAGATCCGGGACAAGTCCATCACGGTCCCCATTACGGATTTCGTGCCCGGACAGCTGCTGGGCTTCCGCCGCCGCGAACTGGTGATGCCGGCCTTTATGCCAGCGATGACGCTGGCGGTGCGCCGGTACAAGCCGGACGTCATCCATCAGCACTTCGGCACCTGGTCCCGCCCGGCCGTCGACGCGGCCCGCCTCTCCGAGGTACCGCTGATCACCACCCTCCACGGCTCCGACGTCGTCTCCCTGGCCAATCCGGCGGACACGATGATGGCCAAGTGGCACCACCGCAACGTGTTGGCAGCGGCCGCGCAAAGCCAGCGTCTCCTGGCCGTCAGCAACTACCTGGCCGGGCGGGCCACGGCGCTGGGCATGGACGCAGACAAGATCGAGGTCCACTACCAGGGCGTCGACACGGACTACTTCGCCCCCGGCGCGCGGGAGGAACGGGAGACGCCGATCGTGCTCTTTGTGGGCACGCTGAACACCCAGAAGGGGATCCGGGACCTGATCGACGCCTCCCTGGCGGTCTGGCGCAAGGCCCGCCACCGGCTCGTGGTCATCGGCGACGGCCCGCTGCGCGACGCCGTCGAGGAGCAGGCCGCGAGCCACCCGCACATAGATTTCCTCGGCCGGTTGGACCGCGAGGCGATCCGCGGCTGGATGCAGAAGTCCCACGTGCTGGTGGCACCGAGCCAGGAGGCCGGGGGAGCACGGGAGGCGGCGGGCCTCGTGGTGCTTGAGGCCCAGGCCTGCGGGACCCCGGTGCTCGCGTACCGCAGCGGGGGCATTCCGGAAATGCTCGACGACGGTACTACCGGCCTGCTCGCGGGCGAAGCGGACTACTCCCAACTGCGCGACGGCCTGCTCGAACTGCTGAGCCTCGGTGACACGAGCTACCACAATATGCGCCGGGCTGCGCGGCAGTTCGTCGTCGAAAACCGCTCGCTGGCCGTCAGCGCGCGGCAGCTGGATGCCCACTACCGCATGGTCGGGGCCCACGCCTGACCGGTGCCGTGCACTCAAGGCCCCTATGGAATACTGGGCAGGTGAGTCGTTCCTGGGTAGTCGTGCCGATGTTTAACGAGGCTACCGTTATCGGTTCGGTTGTTACCGGCTTGCTCGAAGAGTTCAGCCATGTGGTGTGCGTCGACGACGGCAGCTCGGATGGCTCGGCGGCGATTGCCCGTTCGGCGGGGGCCGTGGTGGTGCAGCATCCCGTCAACCTTGGACAGGGCGCAGCCCTCCAGACGGGCTTCGAGTACGCCCTGCAGGACCCGGAGCTTGAAGCCGTCATCACCTTCGACGCGGACGGGCAGCACAGGGTCGCCGACGCGGCCGTGATGCTCGCCAGGGTCCGTGCCGGCGAAGCGGACGTGGTCCTGGGCTCACGCTTCCTCGAAGGCAGCGCCGACGTGTCCCGGCTCAAGCGGCTCGTCCTGCGCACCGCCGCCCTGCAGTCACGGATGTCGACCGGGCTGCAGCTGACCGACGCCCACAACGGGCTGCGGGTCATCGCGGCTCCCGTCGTCGCAAAGATCAACCTGACCCAAAACCGGATGGCGCATGCTTCGGAGCTGATCCAACAGTTGGCCGAGCTGAAGCCGGTCCTGGTGGAACATCCCGTCGAGATCGTGTATACCGAGTACTCCAAGGCCAAGGGGCAGTCCCTGCTGAACGGCGTCAATATCCTCGCGGACCTCTTCTTCAGGTGAACTCATGATCATTCTCGTCCAATTAGTCCTGGTCCTGGCCGTCATTCTCGGCGCCCTTGCGCTCATGCGCGGGGGCGGCAATGCCAAGCACCAAGCCGTGCGCCGGATCCTGCTGGTGGCCTTCGCCGGGGTGGCGGTGCTCTCCGTGTTCGTTCCGGGACTGCTGACCCGGGTGGCCAATCTGCTGGGCATCGGCCGCGGCACCGACCTTGTGCTGTACGCACTGATCGTCGCCTTCATGGTGTTCATGGCGAGCTCGTTCCAGCGCGCACGCCAACTGGAGGCTCGAATCACCAAGCTCGCGCGCCGGATCGCGCTCGATGAGGCGCCGCGGCCCGATGCCGCCGCCAAGGAGCAGCGGGATGGGTGAAGCCGCCGGCAACAGTCGCGGCCTGGCAGGGGAGCAGGAAGCGCAGATCGTCATCGCCGTCCACACGGCTGACCGGCCCATCCGGCGGGCCGTCGAATCCGTCGTAGCGGCCGGCCAGGGCAGGGCCGGCGCCCTCGTTGTATGCCACAACATGGGTCCCGAACCCGTGCGGAAGGCCCTCGCGGATCTGGACCGGGCAGCGGTCAGGGTGCTGGAGCTCAACGACGGGATCGCCTCGCCGGCCGGACCGTTCAACTTCGGGCTCCGGTCGGCAACCGCCGAATTCGTCGGCATTATGGGCTCGGACGATGCGCTGGAACCCGGCGCTGTCGCGGCCTGGCTGGACCTCGCGGCGTCCACCGGAGCCGACGTGGCCATCGCGCCGCTGCGGACCCGATCAGGCCGCCCGATCTTGACACCGCGGGCCCGCGTCCTCCGCGGCGCACTGGCGGACCCGCTCAAGGACCGGCTGGCCTACCGGACCGCGCCGCTGGGGCTGTTCCGCCGCCGCCTGCTGGAGGCGCACCAGCTGTCGCTGACAGAGGGCCTGCAGACCGGCGAGGACCTCGAATTCGGGCTGAAGCTGTGGTACTCGGGCGCCCCCATCGCCTACCGGCCGGGCGCGCCCGCCTACCTGGTGGGCGAGGATGCCGAGGTCCGGGTGACCTCCGCCGTCCTCCCGCTGAAGGAGCAGTTCCGCGACGTCCGGCATCTGGTCGAAGGAGAATGGTTTGCCGGCCTTCGTCCGCCCGAGCGGGACGCCATCGCCGTGAAGCTCCTGCGCGGCCACGTCCTCAGCGCGGCCCTGCGCCGCGGATCCGGCTTCGGCTGGGACGGCGCCGACTGCCAGGAGCTTTCTGCTCTGACCAGTGAAATCGCTGCCTTCGCGCCGGGGGTGTCCCGCGCGTTGAGCAGACCGGACGAAGAACTGCTGGAGGCCCTGCGCGGAACCAGCAGCCCCACCGACGTGCGCCGTGCCCTGAAGCGGCGGGAGGCCGCCGGCCCGCTGCGGCGAAGCGTGACCACACGTCCAGCCGACAACCTTCGCACGGAAGCTCCGCTGCGCAGCAACGCAAGTTCACTGCTCGCCTTGGCCCATGGCAGGTTTCGGCGACTGCTTGCAGGAACGGTTCGGTAAGTCCGTGATGAGAGGAAACCCGATGAGCAACACGCTCCTAATAATTTCGCTGTCTCCGTTGCGCCGGGATCCGCGGGTACTGAAGCAGATCAATCTGTTTAAGGACCGTTACAAGGTCATCACTTGTGGTTATGGACCAGCGCCGGATGGGGTCGCTGGACACGTACAGATCGCTGAAGAGCTGGTGGGTTGGCCTCGGGACCCGAAGCGGCTCGCGCTGCGACGCTATCTGGACGTTTACTGGAGTGTTTTGGGGGTCGCGGAGGCGTACCGCCATCTGCGCGGCCAACGCTTTGGAGCAATCTTGGCCAATGACTTGAACACCCTCCCATTGGCACTGAGCCTTGAGAGCGAACACGGCGTGCACGCCGACCTGCATGAATTCGGTCCCAAAGAGCATTTCGACAAGCCTGCCTGGCGGATCCTTGTGGCGCCTTATATGCGCTGGATTTGTAGCACGTACCTTGGCCAGGCGGCCTCAGTGACGACCGTTTCGGACGGTATTGCCCGCCAGTACCGGCTCGATTATGGCGTGGACGCCGAGGTCGTGACCAATGCGGCGCCTTACGTCAGCATGGAGCCACGACCCACGACGGATCGCATTCGTTTGATCCATAGTGCAGGTGGGCAGCGGTACCGGAAAATTGAAGACATTATTGAGGCCTTCCGCAATGCCCCGCGCGGGCTGGAGTTGGACTTGATCGTGATGCCAAATGAACCGGATTATGTGGCTGAACTCCGAGAGCTGGCGGCTGGGATACCGGCTGTGAATTTTCGTGAGCCAGTGCCGTACGACCGCCTGGTGGAGACAGTCGCGGAGTACGACGTCGCGATTGCATATCTGCCACCGACAAACTTCAACCTCGCCCAAGCGCTGCCAAACAAGTTCTTCGAGGCCGTCCAGGCCCGTACCGGGCTTATCATTGGTCCTTCTCCCGCTATGCAGGAATTGCTGGAGCGTCATGGCCTCGGCGCCACCGCGAGGGACTTCACCACCGAAGCTTTGAGCGAGGTGCTCGCTTCACTCACGCCGGAGCTTGTAGATGGCTGGAAGCAAAACGCTCATGCGGCTGCTGCAGAACTTTCCTCAGAGCACCAGAACCGCGGTTGGGATGAGGCTATCGATGCTCTGCTTTGTCCCTCGGGAACTGCTGCGGACAGCGCGCGTTGAAAGGCCACAGGCAGCCGCGGGTCCTGCATCTATACGACGCGGCCGATGTTGGCGCGACCATCGTGCGGTATGGACGGCGGAACGGTCTGCCGTGGCGTCAGTTCGACGTCGCTCCACCCGAGGGAGGGTCGAAGGTCATACGTTCGGCCGTTTGGCAGGCAAAGAGGGCAAGCGGAATCCTGTCTGCTGATCTTCTGCATCTGCACTCCGGGTCGCGGATCGGGATTGTTCGGTCAAAGCCCTATAAGCCGTTCGTCCTGCATTTCCACGGAACTGATATCCGCACGCAATATTATGATCCGTTACGCCGACCAACACTCCAATGGGGAGCGGACAATGCGGCAGCAGTGCTGTACTCGACCCCGGATCTGGAGCCGCATGCCCGCACCGCGCGGGCGGACGCGGTCTATTTGCCGAACCCGGTGGCGATGGACGAACTTCCTTCGTGGATTCCCCGGTCCCGGCCTCGCGTAGTTTTTGCTTCACGCTGGGAAAGCTCAAAGGGCGGGTCTCGCCAGCTCGAATTGGCCAAGAAGCTGGCGGCTGCTCTCGGTCCCTTCGCCGAGTTGCAGGGCATCGACTGGGGCAGCGAATCAGCTGCGGCGGCGGCGCTTGGTGTGGAATTGGTACCGCGAATGCCGAAAGACGCTTATCTGGCCTGGCTGGCCAGCGCCCATTGCGTTATCGGTCAAAGCGCCGGGATCTTGGCCATGAGCGAGCTGCAGGCTGTGGCTCTGGGGGTGCCGGTGGCGATGCCGAAACTGGGGAATGGCTATTACCCAGAGCCGGTGCCCGTACTGCAAGGCGAAGACGAAGAGTTGGTCGATCAGGTCCGCCACGTACTCCATGATCCGATTGCCGCGTCAGCGCAACTCTCCGGCCCCCAGTGGATCAGGCACCATCACGCTCCGGAGCAAGCGGTAAACACGCTGGTGAGCCTCTACGACCGGCTTTATCAGGAGCGCCGCGGGCCGGCCGACCGTGGCCGGTAGGCTGGAAACATGCATATTCTCAGTGTTGTCGGGGCGCGCCCACAGTTCGTCAAACTTGCTCCGATTGCCCGGGCACTTGAAGGTATAGCAAAACACACCATTGTGCATACCGGTCAGCATTATCACGAGCTTCTTTCAGATGTCTTCTTCCGGGATCTGCAAATTCCCGCCCCCGACTACAACTTGGAGGTCGGGTCGGGCAGTCACGGACGGCAGACAGGCGCCATGCTTGCCGGACTGGAAGAAGTCCTCGAGCGGGAGCGACCGGACTGGGTGCTGGTTTACGGGGATACGAACTCGACGTTGGCGGCAGCGCTGGCTGCTGTGAAGCTGCATTTGCCGTTGGCCCATCTTGAGGCAGGACTTCGGTCCTTCAACCGCCGGATGCCGGAGGAGCACAATCGGGTGCTGACCGACCATGCCGCGGACCTCTTGCTGGCTCCCACGCAGGTGGCTATGGGACACCTGGCCGATGAAGGACTGAGCAGCCGCAGCCTGCTCGTGGGCGATGTCATGACGGATGTGCTTTACCAGGTTCGCAATGCGGTACAAACTGAAGGACGGGGCACACCGCTGGACCTTCCTATCGCCGGCTACTACGTCTGCACTCTGCACCGGCCGGACAACACAGATGATCCGGCTCGCTTGGACGCAATTGTCAGTGAGCTGGCCGCCCAGAACAAGCCGGTGCTACTGCTGGCACATCCACGGCTGCATGAACTCGCAAGCCGGCACGGTATCCGGCTTGACCGGGGAGCCATCCGTGCGACGGAGCCTTTGGCCTATCCCGACCTCGTGAACGCCGTACAGCACAGTGCAGGCGTCATAACCGATTCTGGCGGTTTGCAGAAGGAAGCATTCCTTCTGCGCACGCTCTGCACGACTATTCGTCCGGAAACCGAGTGGGTGGAAACAGTCGAGCTTGGCTGGAACCGTTTGGTCAACGAAGACCTGACACAACTCTCCGCCGCGGTCCAGCGGCCGCAGCCGGCCGAGACGGATGCTGCGCCGTATGGCGACGGCCATGCTGCCGCCCGCGTTGCGGAAGCGTTGCTGGGTCGAGACCGATAACGGATAACACGCATCGGCAAAATTAGGCTTGCTTCTCTGCCAGCCCAGCCAGGGCCGCCTGCTGGGCAAAGTCGGGTACCTCCGCCACGACCTCGTCGAACGTGCCGAAGGCCGCCACGGCCCCGTCCCGCATGAAGAACACCACGTCGGCGTCGCGGATGGTCGACAACCGGTGCGCCACCGTAATCACGGTGACGTCGCCGTGCAACTGGCCGATCGCCGTCGTCACCGCGGCCTCCGTGGCCGTATCCAGCGCCGAGGTCGCCTCATCCATCACCAGCACGCGGGGGTTGTCGTAGAGCGCGCGGGCGATGCCGAGCCGCTGCCGCTGGCCGCCGGACAGGGCCAGACCGCGCTCGCCGACTAGGGCGTCGATGCCGCCCTCGCGGGCTTTGAGTGTCTCGAGCAGCTGGGCCCGGGCCAGCGCCGTGCGCACGCGGTCCCGGTCGACCTTGTCCGGGTCCCAGGCCAGGGCCACGTTCTGCGCGACGGAGGCGTCGAATAGCGAGACCTCCTGGGGCACATAGCCGATCCGCCGCCGCCAGGACTTCAGCACAGAACCCAAGGGCTCGCCGGCCACCTCGATGCGGCCTTCGCTCGGCTCGAGGAGCCCGAGCAGCAGGTCCACCATGGTCGACTTTCCGGCTCCCGAAGAACCGACGAAGGCCACGTGGCTGCCGGCAGGGATGCGGATGCTCACCGAATCGAGCGCGGGGGAGCGCGCTTCCGGGTAGCTGAAGCTCACGTCGCGCAGCACAATGTCGGCGGCGCGGTCGGGCAGCTCGTGCTGCGGCCGCTCCGCCGTCTGCCGGGCCATCTCCTGCTCGCCCTCGCGGATGTCCTGCACGATCTGGCGGGCGAAGGATCCGCTGGTGTTGACGGAGGACTGCACGGCCTGCATGCGCGTCAGCGACGGGATCAGCCGGAAGCCGGCAACGGCAAACAGTCCGACGGCGCTGACAGCCCCGGCCGGACCGCCGGTCAGGTAGCCGACGCCGCCCAGCAGCGCGAAGCCGACGACCAGTGCCGTCTCCAGCACGTAGCGCGGGATCTGCGAAATCTGGATGGCTCCGGCGCGGGCATAGGAGGACCGGGTGCGCGTGGCGTGGACCTGCTCCTGCACCTCGCCCGCACGGTCGGCCAGCGTAATTTCTTTCAGCGCGCCGAGCGCCTCGTACAGCGTCTTCGCGGTCCGGTTGGACCATTCCCGGTTCTCGCGGCCAATGGCCACGGCGCGCGGGGAAATCACCTTGGCCAGGAGCAGTGCCACTAGGCCCAGGTAGATCATCGTGACAACGGCGATTACCGGCTGCGCCACAAAGAGTACGACGACGACCGCGGCCAGGGTGCCGAGCTCACCGAACAGGGACATCGCCGGCATCAGCACGCCGGAGACGGTGATTCCGACGCCGACATCCACCGACCGCACGATCTCCGCCGAGTTCCGTCCCAGTCGCTTCTCCCACGGGGAGGCGAGGTATGCGGCAAACAGGCGGTCGCCGATAGCCACCTCATGCCGGGCGAAGCGTTTGGTGGCATAGCGCAGGAGCAGCACCGCCAGCACGCCCTTGAGGACGATCAGCAGGCAGATCACGATCAGCATCGGTAGCACCAGGCCCTGTTCTGTCAGGTTGCCCAGCACCGGGAGCGTGACATCTCCACCGCCGACCAGCCCGGGCAGCAGCGCCGCCACTAACCCCAGGGCAACGACGTCGAGCAAAGCCAGTGCTGCCGAGGCGGTCGCATAACCGGTGAGGAAGCGCCGGCTGCCGTCGGGGAGCGTCTTGAGCAACGGGCCGATGATTTTGAAGATGCTGTTCATACTTGCACCAACATTAGACGTCTTATCCACAATCCGCGTCCCGGCTCTTCTCGGATATCCACGTTTCACCTAGGGTCGGAACGGAAAAGCAGACCGACGGCGGGCACAGTCTCAAATAGGCCCGCCGCCTGGACATGGCGCTGTGCGCTAAGGGGAATGGCATGGATGGCATCCGGATTGTCGAAGACGAGGTGCGCGAGCTGATCCGCCGCCGCGGGATTGATCCTGCCCAGCAGGCCGGCGAAGTGCGGCGCCTGGTGGACGCGGCGGTCGATGATTATGACGAGCGCTCCATGCTCGGGACGCTGCCTCCGCTGGGCCAGCTGGAGTACGCGCGCAAGTATGTCTTCGACGCCGTCGCCGGCTTCGGCCCGCTCCAGCCCCTGCTGGATGATCCGCTGATCGAGGAAATCTGGATCAACTCCCCGTCCGAGGTGTACGTGGCCAGGGGCGGCGAATCCGAGCTGACCTCGGTGACCCTGAGCCAGCAGCAGGTCCGCGACCTGGTGGAACGCATGCTGAAATCCTCCGGGCGCCGGCTCGACCTCTCGTCGCCCTTCGTCGACGCCGCCCTCCCGGACGGTTCAAGGCTCCACGTGGTGATCCCCGACATCACCCGCAAGCACTGGGCCGTTAACATCCGCAAGTTCATCGCCAAGGCCTCGCGGCTGGAGCATCTGGTGGAGCTCGGCTCGCTCTCGCCCGAAGCCGCGCGGTTCCTGGCCGCGTCCGTGGCCAGCGGCCTCAACATCCTGGTCTCGGGAGCAACACAGGCCGGCAAGACAACCATGCTCAACTGCCTCGCCGCCAGCATCGGCAGCCGTGAACGGGTCGTCACAGTGGAGGAGATCTTCGAACTGCGCCTGCCGCTCCGCGACGTCGTCGGCCTGCAGTGCCGACAGCCGAACCTCGAGGGCGGGGGCGAGATCCCTCTGCGCCGGCTGGTCAAGGAGGCCCTGCGCATGCGCCCGGACCGGCTGATTGTCGGCGAGGTGCGCGAAGCCGAAAGCCTCGACATGCTCATCGCCCTGAACAGCGGGCTCCCCGGGATGTGCACGGTCCACGCAAACAGTGCTCACGATGCGATCACGAAGATTTGCACGCTTCCGCTGCTGGCCGGCGAGAATATCTCCTCCGCGTTCGTGCTGCCGACGGTGGCATCCTGCATCGACCTGGTCGTGCACTGTACCCGGGCCACCTCGGGCAAACGGCAGGTCGCGGAAATCGTTTCCCTCGGCCGCCGTGTGGAGAACGGGATCATCGAAACCTCGACGCTGTTCAGCCGGCGGGACGGGGATCTGGTGGCCAGCGAGTCCGCCAGCCCCAGCGAGGAGAAGTTCACCCGGGCCGGTTACAACGTGATGCAGCTGATCGGCAGCACGCCATGACGGCCGCCGCCGGGCTGGCGGGCGGGATCGGCCTCTTCCTGGTCTGGTGGTCCTGCTGGGAGGTTCCCGGCCCGCGGAAGCGACCCGTACGCCGGACCAGGCCCAGCCGGCTGCAGGAGATGATCAGACAGGCTGGCATCCAGAAGGTCAGTGTCCAGGGCCTTCTGGCCAGTTGCGTCGGTACCGGGGTCTTCACCGCGCTGCTCATTCTGGTGATCACCCAGTCGCCCCCGATTGCTGCCTGCTTCGCCCTTTTCGGCGGGTGGCTGCCTTATCTGCTGGTCCGGTGGCGCGCACGACGGCGGGTGGCGGCGATGCGGGAAATCTGGCCGGACGCGGTGGACCACCTTCGCTCGGCCATCCGGGCAGGGCTGTCCTTGCCGGAAGCGCTGGTCCAGTTGGGTACCCGCGGACCCGTGGAACTGCGGGCGGCCTTCCTCGAGTTCGGCGCCGACTATCGTGCGGGCGGCCGGTTCGACCAGTCCCTGGAGCGCCTGAAGGAACGGCTGGCCGATCCAGTAGCGGACCGCATATTCGAGGCGCTCAAGATGACGCGGGAAGTGGGCGGAACGGACCTGGGGAGGCTGCTGGGAACCTTGGCCGACTTCCTCAGGGACAGTGCCCGGACGCGCAGCGAACTCGAGGCCCGCCAATCGTGGACCGTCAACGCCGCCCGCCTGGCCGTGGCGGCGCCGTGGATCATCCTGATGCTGATGGCTACCCGGCCGGAGGCAGTCGCGGCCTACAACACCGGGGCCGGCGCCATGGTGCTCCTGGGCGGACTCGTGGTTTCGGTGGTTTGCTACCGGCTGATGCTCAGGCTCGGAGCCCTCCCGGAAGACGAGAGGGTGCTGCAATGAGCCACCTGCTGACTCTAGGAATCCTGGTCGGCGCCGGGTTGGGGAGCGGACTGTGGCTGGTGTTCGTCCGCCTGCCGGTGATGCGCAGGACGCGTTTCGTCGATCGGATCTCGCCGCAGCTGAAGTCCGTGGACGTGCAGTCCCGGCTGCTGGCGGCAGGGCCGGGCACCGTGACTCCCTTCGGTGCCCTGGAGCGGATCGTTCGTCCCATAGTCTCGGACCTGATGTCGTGGTTTGGCCGATTCAACTTCGGCACGACGGTACTGACCAAGCGCTTGGCGCAGGCGGGCCGGAAACAGAGCGCCCTCGACTTTCGGGCCGAACAGCTCATGTGGGCCGTGGGCGGCCTTGCCCTGGGTGTGGCGCTCGCTGTCGTCTCTGCGGCCAGTGGTGGGTTCGATCCGGTCGCCGCGGTCGTGTTTACCGTGGGGCTGGCAGCCGGTGGATTCCTGCTCCGCGACTATATGCTCACCATGCAGATCCAGCGCAGGGAAACCAAGATGTTGGCGGAGTTTCCCAGCCTGGCCGAACTGATGGCCTTGGCAGTCAGCGCCGGTGAAAGCGCGACCGGGGCGCTGGAACGGATTTGCCGCACCTCCAAAGGCGAGCTCGCTGGCGAATTCGCGTCCGTTCTGGCCGCGACCCGGGCCGGCACTCCCTTGCTGGCCGCGCTCCAGGAGTTCTCGCACCGCAGCCGGCTCGCCGCTCTGATCCGGTTCGTCGACGGCATCACCGTGGCCGTCGAAAGAGGGACACCTCTGGCCGATGTGCTGCGGGCACAGGCCCAGGACGTGCGGGACATGGCCAAACGGGACCTGATGGAGGCGGCCGGCAAGAAAGAGATTGCCATGATGGTTCCCCTGGTTTTCGGTGTCCTCCCGCTGACCGTCCTTTTCGCCGTCTACCCGGGCCTCGCCCTGATCGACCTCGGTTGGTGAGGGCGTGGTCCACGGTTTCCATCATCACAGAATGCCCAACGAGAGAAGGCCTGACATGAGCAACCATTCGTTCTTCCTGCGGATCGCAGCCTTGTTGTCGATAACAATGTCGCAGGCGGCAATCCGGCTGCGGACCGCGTTCACCGACGGTGACCGGGAGCGCGGAGACGTCCCCGGGTGGGTCATGATCACGTTGATGTCGGCGGTCCTGGTGGCCGGGATTCTGGCGATCGCGAAGCCGGCCCTCGAAGGGCTGTTCAACGACGCCATGGGACGGGTCAGCCAGCCCTGATGCGGTCGGGCAGGCAACGCTCGAGTGCTCGGCTCGTCCTCTCCCAGGACAGGGGATCGGCCGCGGTGGACTTCGTCCTGGTCGGCGGCATGCTGGCGCTCATCTTTGTCTCCATCATGCAGCTGGCCTTGGTGCTGCATGTCCGGAACACGCTGATTGACGCCGCCGGAGCCGGAGCCCGGTACGGTTCTCTGGCGGATCGGGGCGCCGCGGACGCGCTCTCCCGGACGGAAGCGTTGATCGACGGCACGCTCAGCCCTGCTTACTCCCAGGATGTCCGCGTCGAAGAGATCAGCCGGGCCGGCCTGCGGACGCTGCGTGTGTCGGTCAGGGCTCCGTTACCCGCGCTCGGCCTCCTTGGGCCCGCGGGCCTCCTGGAGGTGGAAGGCCATGCGCCGCTACCTGGCTGACCGGACCAGGGTGGCAGTCGTGGTGCGGGCGTGGCGGCGGGCCGCCAGAAGGGCTGTAGAGGAAGCCCATGGTGAGTCCGGCAGCGCCGTCGTTGAGTTCGTTTTCCTGGGGACCCTCCTGCTCGTGCCGGTCGTGTACTTTGTGATCGCCGTCGGACAGGTACAGGGCGGTTCCTTCGCCGTTGTGAGTGCGGCCGACCACGCGGCCAAGGTGTTCGCCGCGGCGGAAGAGCCGGGCGCAGCTCACGGCCTGGCGGCGCAGGCCGCCCTCATATCGGTCCAGGACTACGGGTTCGACGCCGGCGACCTCACCGTCTCGATCGGGTGCGGGTCCGGGGCGTGCCTGGAACCGGGTTCGACAGTGACGGTCGAGGTCGCGCTCGATGTTCCCCTGCCGTTGATGTCCGGGCTCGGGATGTCATTCGCCCGGGTCAACTCCTCGGCCACGCAGATTGTCGAGCAGTACGGATGAACGCATTTTCGGTGTCCGGGGCTTGCGGCCGGGGCGGCTTCGCGCGGGCATCAGCCTCGGCTGGCCGCCAAAGGGACGAAGAGGGGCAGGCCGCCGTCCTGATTATCGGGTTTGTCGCGATCAGCCTGCTGATCCTGACGGTCGTCATGGCCGCTTCCGCTGTTTACATTGAGCGGAAGAAGCTGCTGTCCGTCGCGGATGGAGCTGCCCTGGCCGCCGCAGACACGTTTACCTTGGCCGACGTCGAGACCGGCGAAGGGGCGCCGGTTCCGAGGCTCAGCGATGGTGCTGTCCACGGCGCGGTCCAGCGCTATTTGGCGGAGACCGGGGCCGCCGGCCGTTTCAGCGGGCTGGCGGTTAGCGGCGGAACGGGATCTCCGGAAAGCCGCACGGCGCACGTGGAGCTGTCCGCCGTCGTCCATCCGCCGATGGTGAACTTCCTGGTCCCGGACGGCGTACCGATCACCGTCTTCAGCGATGCACGCTCCGAACTGCGGCGATGAGATGATCACTGCCGGACTGCCGGACTGCCGGACTGCCGGACTGCCGGACTGCCGGACTGCCGGACTGCCGGACTGCCGGACTGCCGAAGCCGTCGCGCTCGAAAACTTAGGCGCGCCGCCACTATCCAACGGGACAGCAGGTGCCCGGGGCGCTAGCCGCACCCGACGATGCGGCGGAGGGCCTCGGCGTTGCGGACGGCATGGCCAAAGCCGTCATTGTTGAAGTAGACGTAGACGTCCCTCCCGGATTCCTGCCACTCACGGATCCTGTCCGCCCACCAGTGCAGGTCCGGTTCTGAATAGGATCCGGCGTAGAGATGCTGATGGTCGGGGCCGTGCATCCGGATGTAGACGAAGGGCGCGGTTGCCGCCAGCACGCACGGCAGGTTGGCGCCGCTCATCACGCAGTAGGCCGCCCGATGGCGTTCGAGGAGGCGGTAGACGTCCGGGTGATGCCAGCTGGGGTGGCGGAACTCGACGGCGACCCGGATCCAGTCGGGCAGCCGTGCCAGGAAGTAATCAAGCCGTGCGTCGTCGCGTTCCATGCCGGGCGGCAACTGGACCAGCAGGACGGCCCGCTTTTCGCCAAGCTCATGCCAGGAGTGCGTGATCCGTTCGATCCATGCCTCGGGCGCGTAGAGCTTCTTGGCGTGGGTGAGGCCGCGTGACGCCTTGACGGAGAGGGCGAAGCCGTCTGGCAGCCGGCGCCGCCAGCCGGCGAAGGTTGAGTCGCGCGGCCAGCGGTAGAAACTGGCATTCAGCTCGACAGTGCCGAACCTCCGGCAGTAGGACGCGAGCCGGTCGCGGGACGGCGTTCCGGCGGGGTAGATGACATTTTCCCAATGGTCATAGCTCCAGCCCGAGGTGCCGATGTGGACAATCACCTTCCACCACAATCAGCCACAGCGTTCATCCCCGTTTCGCAGTCACCCAAGCAGGACCAGTATTGCAGGACACGGGAAGCGCCGGTTGCATGGCGTAGTCTTGAGAGACCATGGCTGAGATCGACTTTCCCGCAGAAATCCGTGCCCTCCGCGCGACCTACGAATCCATTGAAGCTGTTTCGGACGTGGAGACCATCCGGAAAGACATCGCCGTGCTCAGCGAGCAGGCAGGCGTCCCCGACCTGTGGGACGATCCGGCAGCGGCGCAGAAGATCACGTCGAAGCTCTCGCAC
Organism: Arthrobacter sp. Marseille-P9274; assembly: GCF_946892675.1. Taxonomy (NCBI): domain Bacteria; kingdom Bacillati; phylum Actinomycetota; class Actinomycetes; order Micrococcales; family Micrococcaceae; genus Arthrobacter; species Arthrobacter sp. Marseille-P9274. Next base: position 2,059,034 of record NZ_CAMPOV010000001.1, on the reverse strand, counting down.
CGCCAGTCGGACCTGGAACGCCTCGAGAAGCTGGCGTCGCGGATCGATGACCTTGAGGTCCTTGTGGAACTCGGCCAGGATGCGGGCGACGAGGACTCCATGGTCGAGGCCGCCGGGGAACTGCAGTCTTTGAAGAAGGCCCTATCGCAGCTGGAAGTGGTTACCCTCCTGGCTGGCGAATATGACGAGCGCGAAGCCGTCGTGACGATCCGCTCCGGCGCCGGCGGCGTTGATGCCGCGGACTTTGCGGAAATGCTGATGCGCATGTACCTGCGGTGGGCCGAGCGGCACGGCTACCCGACGGCAGTACTCGACACCTCCTACGCCGAAGAGGCCGGGCTGAAGTCGGCCACGTTCGAAGTCAAGGCGCCCTACGCCTTCGGAACGCTGTCGGTGGAAGCCGGTACCCATCGTCTAGTGCGGATCAGCCCCTTCGACAACCAGGGCCGGCGCCAGACGTCATTCGCCGCCGTCGAAGTGATCCCGCTGATCGAACAGACGGACTCCATCGAAATCCCGGACAACGAGATCAAGGTTGACGTCTTCCGGTCCTCAGGCCCGGGCGGGCAGTCCGTGAACACGACGGACTCGGCCGTGCGCCTGACCCACCTGCCGACGGGCATCGTCGTTTCCATGCAGAACGAGAAGTCCCAGATCCAGAACCGCGCTGCAGCCATGCGCGTGCTGCAGTCCCGGCTGCTGCTGCTCAAGAAGGAGCAGGAAGACGCCGAGAAGAAGGCACTAGCGGGGGACGTGAAGGCTTCCTGGGGCGACCAAATGCGCTCCTACGTGCTCAACCCGTACCAGATGGTCAAGGACCTCCGGACTGAACACGAAGTGGGCAACACCGGCGCGGTATTCGACGGCGAGATCGACGACTTTATCGACGCCGGGATCCGGTGGCGTGCCAACAACCGGAACGCGGCCGAGTAGGAACTGCAGCGAGCATGACAGCGCCGCACTAGCCAACGAAGCATCGCAAGCCGCCAGCCGCTGCAGGCACACCATTGACGGGACCCCGTCCGCCGACTCAGGCGGGCGGGGTCTTGCTATTGGCCGGGGCCGCCCCGCAGAAGTGCCGCCGCTGGGTCAGCCGAGGGAGAGGCCGTAGTCCCGTCGCACTACTAGCCCGAGAGATATAGGGGTCCGGCCGCCGGGTCAGCCGGGGGGATGCAGGGTCCTAGTAGCCGAGGGCGGGGAACGGGTGGCAGCGACTCCTCGGCGCCGCGGAGCATCTGTGACTGGAACGTAACCCTCAAGGCTGCACCGCGCCATTGACAGCCGAGTGACCCTCGTCATAGATTCTCTGTAATCTGAATCACCTTTCAGGTTTGCGGGACAAGCAGTTGCCCGAGGTGATTCGATCTCCAGCGATTCAGCGGATCCACGACGAAAGGCATCCCGTGAAGGCTACGAAGAAGTTCCTTATGGCTGCGGCGTTCGCCACCGGTTTGGCAGTCACTTCCTGTGCGCCCAGCCCCAGCGGGGAAGGCGACGCCGCCGGCGCGGCGGGCGGCCCCGAAAGCATCAATGTCGGCATCGTCTATTCCAAGACAGGCCCTCTGGCGGCCTACGGCGAGGCGTACTACGAGGGCCTGCAGGCCGGCATCGACTATGCCACGGACGGGAGCGGCGAAGTCAACGGCACCAAGCTCAACCTGACGTACCATGACGACGGCGGCGATCCGGACAAGGCGGTGACCGTCGCCAAGGACCTGATCGGCCAGGACTACAAGATCCTTGCCGGTACGGTCGTGTCAGGCATCGCCCTCAAGCTCGCCGAGCAGGCCGAGCAGAACAAGGTCCTGTACATCTCCGGCCCGGCGGCCACCGATGCCATCCAGGGCATCAATGACTACACCTTCCGCTCCGGCCGGCAGAGCCTGCAGGACGTCGCCACGGCTGGCACGTTCGTCGACGACCTCAAGGGCAAGAAGGTCCTGGTCTTCGCTCAGGACAACGCCTTCGGCCAAGGCAACCTTGCCGCCGTCGAAGCCGTGCTCGGTGCACAGGGCGCCACCGTCGAGAAGGTGCTGGTTCCCGAGGACGCCACGGAATTCACGCCCTTCGCCCGACAGTTGATCGACGCCAAGCCTGACCTGGTCTTTGCAGCCTGGGCCGGGGCCACTTCCGGCTCCATGTGGGAGGCGCTCAGCCAGCAGGGCGCCTTCGAAGCGGCGCCGATCGTGACCGGCCTCGGTGACGCCGCCACCTTCGGTGCATACGGGGCGGCTTCGGACAAGATCCGCTTCCTCAACCACTACTTCCCGGGCGCGGCGGGCAATGACGTGGAAAAGGAGATGGTCTCCTCGGTCGAGGCAGCCGGCGCTAAGCCGGACCTGTTTACCCCGGACGGTTTCGTCGCCGGTCAGATGATCGTCCGTGCGGTGGAGCAGGGCGGCAACGACGTCGACTCCATGGTCACCGCGCTTGAGGGCTTCACCTTCGAAGGCCCCAAGGGTGAGACGACGGTACGGGCCTCGGACCACGCGCTCGTCCAGGACATGTACCAGGCCAAGCTTGTCGAAAAGGACGGCGCCTGGGTGCCGGAGCTGATCAAGGTCGTCCCGGCCGGCGAGGTAGCGCCGCCGGAAACCAAGTAAACCGGCCACCATCCGTCCCGGTGCGGCGGACCGCGTCCTCGAACGGCGCGGTCCGCCGCCCATGACGACAGCACCTAGCGAAGGACTTCCATGAGCAACCCCGCCCAGCCTGCGCTCGCCGTCGACAACGTCGGCCTGCAGATTGGCGGCGCCCGAATTCTTGAGGGCGTCGGATTCTCGGTACCGCGCGGCGAAATGGTCGGTGTGATCGGCCCCAACGGCGCCGGCAAGACCACCCTGTTCAACCTGATCTCCGGCGTTCTGAGGCCCACGGCGGGCACAATCGCCATCAACGGCCAGGACGTCACCCAGATGCCCGTCCATCGCCGGGCGAAAGCCGGCCTGGGCCGCACCTTCCAGACCTCGAGCCTCTTCCCGGGGCTTAGCGTGCTGGAAAATGTCAGGCTGGCCGCACAGGCGCGGCTGGGCGGCAGCCTCTCGGTCCTGCGCTTTCCCGGGGCTTCGGATGCGGCGACCAACGCGGCGAAGGAGAATATCGAGGAGGTCGGCCTGAGCGCCAAGAGCTCGGCCCCCGCCGGAGACCTCTCCCACGGTGACAAGCGCAAGGTCGAAATCGCAATGCTGCTCGCGGCGGATCCGGCGCTGATCCTGCTCGACGAGCCGATGGCCGGCGTCGCTTCCGGCGATGTGCCGGCGCTGAGCGCCATCATCCGCCGGATGCACCGGGACCGGGGCTGCACCGTCATGATGGTCGAGCATCACATGGACGTGGTGTTGGGCCTCGTGGACCGGGTAGCTGTGATGCACCACGGCAGCCTCCTGGCCATCGACACACCCGAGGCCGTGATGGCCGATCCGACCGTCCAGAGCGCCTACCTGGGGGAGCCCGTCTAATGAGCAGCCACACCACAGCCAAACCTATCCTCGACGTAGCCGGGCTGAACGCGCGCATCGGCGGCCAGCAGGTCGTCGAGGACGTCTCCTTTACCGTTCCGGCCAGCGGCATCACCGCCCTGCTGGGGCGCAACGGAGTGGGCAAGACCAGCACCATCAAAGCCCTGATCGGCCTGATCGACCGCACCGGCCGGGTCGAGCTTGACGGACAGCGGATCGACAAGGACCCGACGTGGAAGCTCATCCGCCGGGGCGTGGGCTACGTGCCCGAGGACCGCGAGGTCTTCGGCAAGCTCACGGTGGCCGAGAACCTGCGGCTGGCCGAACGGGACGCGCACCCGCGGCGCGAACTCGTGGAGCGGCTCTTTCCGGACCTGGTCAAGCGTGCCGGACAGATGGCCGGCACGCTGTCCGGAGGGCAGCAGCAGATGGTGTCGCTGGCGCGTGCGCTGCTCAACGACAACAAGGTGCTGCTGATCGACGAGCCGACCAAGGGCCTGGCTCCCAAGATCGTCCAGGAGGTTGCGGAAGCGCTGGAACAGGCGGCTGCCACCGTGCCGATCCTGCTGGTGGAACAGAACCTGCAAGTGGTCCGCCGCCTGGCCGGCGAAGCGGTCGTCCTGTCCGGCGGCCGCGTGGTCCACACCGGCAACGCCCTCGACTTCCTCGACGACGAGGACCTCACCCGGCGGCTGCTCGGCGTCCACGCGGACGGGGAGCCGGAACCCTCGGAGTTGGCAGCCACGAGTGCGACAGCCCCGGAGGCAACCTCGCCGGCAGCGGGCTCGGCGTCCTTCGCTGAGGCCACACCGGCAGCGGTTGCCGCCCCGGCGGTAGCCGAGCCGGCACGGAAGGGAGCGGGCCTGTGAGCACCGTGATCCTTCTGCTCGTGACCGGGCTCGGCCTCGGCGCGCTGTACTTCCTCGTCGCCTCCGGCCTGTCCCTCATCTACGGGCTGATGGGCGTACTGAACTTCGCCCACGGGTCCTTCCTGACGCTGGGCGCCTTCGCCGGCTGGGAGGTCGCCCGCCGCACCGGAGCCGACAGCTGGTTCTCCTTCCTGCTCTCCATCCTGATCGGCGCCGCGGTGGGCGCGCTCTTCGCGGCATTCACCGAACTGGTCCTCATCCGCCGGCTGTACGAGCGGCACATCGAGCAGGTCCTCATCACCGTCGGCCTGTCGTTGGCCACCGTGGCGCTGTTCGAGGGCATCTGGGGCACGGACCCGGTCTTCATCGACGGCCCGGCCTGGTTCAGCCAGACCACGAACCTGCTCGGCGCGCAGATCCCGAACGACCGCTTCATCTCGATCATCGCCGCCGCCCTGGTACTGCTGGGCATGGTGCTCTTCCTCAAGCGCACCCGCTACGGCATGATCATCCGCGCCGGCGTCGAGAACCGGTCCATGGTGACGGCCCTCGGCATCGACGTGCGCAAGGCCTTCACCCTGGTCTTCACCATCGGCGGCGCGGCGGCCGGCCTGGGCGGCGTCCTGGCGTCGCACTACTTCGGCTACGTCTCGCCGTTGCTCGGCGGCTCGCTGCTGATCTTCGCGTTCATCGTCACGGTGATCGGCGGGCTGGGGTCGCTGACCGGGGCCGCGGTAGCCTCCGTTGCCGTGGCGCTGCTGCAGCAGTTCGCGAACTTCTACCTCTTCGGCACCGGCGATTTCGTCGTCGTCATTGCCCTGGCCCTTGTCCTGCTCTTCCGTCCCTCCGGACTCCTTGGGAGAAAATCATGACCACGAGCGAGACCGATACCCAACACTCGACTCCGGAAACGGGAGACGCCGCGGTGCGGGCGGAGTCCGCGAACGACGGCGGCGCCTCCTCCCGTTGGGGCGGGACCTCCGCGGCGGGCCGCGGAGGAAAGCGCGGCGGCGCGAAGGCCTTGGCGAAGTGGGGGATCGGCGGGGCTGCGGTGGTCCTGCTGGGACTGCTGCCGCTGCTGAACCTGTCGCTGCCGGGCGTGCTGCCCGGCCCCACGTACACGCCGGGATCGCTGCAGCTGATGGCGATGTGCATGCTGATGGCCGCGGCCGCGCTGAGCTACCACATGCTTCTCGGCGTCGCAGGGCTGCTCTCCTTCGGCCATGCCCTGTACTTCGGTGCCGGAGTCTACGGGCTGGCCATCATCCTGGACAACCTGGACATCCCGCTGCTGCCGGCGATGGGCCTGACCCTGCTCGTGGTGATCGTGCTCGCCCACGTGGTCGGCGCGGTCAGCCTCCGCGTGGCGGGGATTCCCTTCGCGATGGTGACGCTGGCGTTCGCGGAAGCAGGCTCCGTGCTCGTCGGCCGCAACCCGGGCGGTGCGAGCGGCGGCGAGGAGGGACTCGCGCTGGCCACGGGCAGCCTGCCGGACTTCCTCGTCGGCGTGGTCAATACCCGCAACCTCTACTGGCTGGCGCTGGTGGTGCTAGTGCTCGTCTTCGCCATCGTCACCTGGGTGCAGTACAGCCGTGCCGGCCACGTCGCCGCTGCCGTGCGCGAGAACGAACTGCGGGTGCGGGTGATCGGGCTGCAGCCGTATCTGATCAAACTGCTGGTCTTCGTCGTCGGAGGTGTGCTCGCCTCGCTCGTGGGCATGGTCTACCTCCTGCTCCAGTCCGGGGCGGTCCCGCGCAGCGTCTCGGCTGACTTCACCATCACGCTCCTGGTCATGGTGGTCCTCGGCGGCGTCGGCTCCCGCTGGGGCGCCATCGTGGGCGGCGTCTTCTACACACTGCTGGACCAACGACTGACCTCGTTGGCGAACTCAGATGCCATCGCGGGCCTGCCGGACATCCTGCGGATCCCGCTCTCGGAACCGCTGTTCATCCTGGGCACCCTGTTCATCCTCGTGGTGCTCTTCCTGCCGGGCGGCCTTACCGGAGCCGCCGGCCGGATCGGCCGAGGCCGCCGGGCCAAGGCCAGCCAGGCGGAAAAGGCCCGTGCAGTGCTGGAGGATGCCGCGTGAGGGCCCGGCCCGAGGGCGGGCTGCACACACTGGGCCGCTGGACGTCGGACCGGGCTTCCTCGACGCCGGGACGCGTGGCCATCGACGACCGCGGCGTGACCCTGCCTTACCGCGACCTGGACCGCCGGGCCGCGGCGCTGGCCGCCGCATTCCGGGCCGCCGGCTACGGCATCGGCGATCGGATCGCCACGGTGACGGGCAACTCGGCGGACCACGTGGTGCTGTTCTTCGCCTGCGCCAAGGCGGGGCTGGTACTCGTCCCGCTGTCCTGGCGGCTCTCGCCGCCGGAGCTGGCGGACCAGCTGGAGCACGCCGACCCGGCGCTTGTCCTGATAGAGCACGAGTTCGAGGCCCTGGCGGCCGCCGCCCTGTCGCGGCTGCCCGAGGCGGCGCGGACGGCGCCGCTGGGCCCGGCCGGAGTGGAGGCGTATCTCCCGCCGCCGACCCGCCGCGGTCCCGAGGCCCCGGAACAGCGGGAAGTGCATGACGGCGACGCCCTGCTGATGGTGTTCACCTCCGGTACTGAGGGGCGCAGCAAGGCGGCCGTGCTGACGCACGCCAACTGCTTCTGGACCAACCTCTCGCTCTCGCGCACCGCGGAACTGAACAGCAACGACGTCGTACTCTCCGTCCTGCCGCAGTTCCACGTGGGCGGGTGGAACATCCAGCCGCTGCTGGCCTGGTGGACAGGGGCCACGGTCGTGCTCGAGCGTTCCTTCGACGCCGGACGGGTCCTGCAGCTGATGACGGAACGGCGCGTGACCACGCTGATGGGCGTGCCGACGCACTACCTGATGCTGGCCGAGCATCCGGACTTCGCCGCCACCGATTTGTCCAGCCTGTCCCACGCGATCGTCGGCGGCGCTTCCATGCCGGCGGCACTGCTGCGGATCTGGCACCGCAGGGGAGTGGCGCTGAGTCAGGGCTACGGACTGACGGAGGCGTCGCCGAACGTGCTCTGCCTGCCCAACGAGGACGCCGCCTCGATGCTCGGCTACGCCGGGAAGCCGTATCCCCATGTTGACGTGGCCGTGGCGGATCCGGCCACCGGGCGGCTGCTCGAGGGTGCCGCCACCGGAGAACTCCGGGTCCGCGGGCCGGGAGTTTTCGCAGGATACTTCCGTGATCCGCAGGCCACCGCAGCCGCGCTCGCGGGCGGTTGGCTGCACACCGGAGACCTCGTCGAGCGCAATGGCGACGGCTTCATCCGCGTGGTCGACCGGCTCAAGGACATCTACATCTCCGGCGGCGAGAACGTGGCGCCGGCGCAGGTCGAAGCCGTGCTGCTGGAGCACCCGGCCGTCGCGGAGGCCGCCGTCGTCGGCGAGCCGCACGAACGCTGGGGCGAGACCGGGGCTGCCTACGTCGTGGTCCGGCAGGGGAGGGTGACCGACGAAGAGGAACTGCTGGAACATTGTGGGCAACACCTTGCGCGGTTCAAGGTGCCCGGCCGCATCGAATTCGTCCCCCGGCTGCCGCGGACCGCGCTGAACAAGGTGGCGCGCGGCCGGCTGCGGCAACGGGCCGCAGGGCAGGCGCTGGAAGGATCGGAGGTCCGCACATGAGCACGGCACCCAGGACGGCCCGGGGCACGCGCACCCGGGCGAAGCTGCTGCAGGCCGCCGAAACGGTCTTCGCCTCGGTGGGATACCACGACGCCTCGATCGTGAAGATCACGGAAGAGGCCGACGTCGGACTGGGTACCTTCTACCTGTATTTCTCCGGGAAGCAGGAGATTTTCGACGAGGTGGTCGAGGACCTCAACCGACGCGTCCGCCACGCCATGACCGAGGCGGCCCGCGAGGCGGAGAACCGCCTGCAGGCCGAACGCGCCGGCTTCCGCGCCTTCTTCCGGTTCACCGCCGAACACCCGGCGCTGTACAGGATCGTCCGGCAGGCGGAATTCGTCTCGCCCGGGGCCTTGCGGATGCACTACACCCGGATCGTCAACGGCTACATCGAGGGGCTCAAGCAGGCCCAGGCCGAGGGTGAGGTGCGGCCGATGGACCCGACGGTGGCCGCGTGGGCGCTGATGGGCATCGGCGAACTGATCGGGATGCGCTGGGTGCTGTGGGAAGAGGAGAGCCCCGGGCCGGGGAAGGCGCCGCGCCCGGACGTGCCGGAGGAAGTCTTCGAGGAAATGATGCAGTTCATCGAGCGTGCCCTGGCGCCGGAGCCCGGGCCGCGGACGGAAGGAACGGCGAATGAGTGAGCACAGTACCGGCGGTTACCGTACCGCGGATGTCCCCGTGCGCGGCGGGGTGCTGCGCTGCGGCCTCTGGGGCCCGGAAGATCCGGCCGCTCCCGTGCTCCTGGCCGTCCACGGGGTGACCGCGTCCCACAAGACCTGGGGACTGGTGGCCGCTCGGCTGCCGCAGGTGCGGATCATCGCGCCGGACCTGCGTGGCCGCGGCCGCAGCAACGACCTGCCCGGCCCGTACGGCATGGCCGCCCACGCGGAGGACCTGGCGGGCGTCCTGCGCGCGTTCGAGGTGGAGTCGGCGGTGGTGGCCGGCCATTCCATGGGTGCGTTCGTCTCCGTGGTGCTGGCTCACCGGTACCCGCAGCTGGTGCGCTCGCTGATCCTCATCGACGGCGGCCTGCCGCTGCAGGTTCCGGCCGGCCTGAGCGACGACGAGGTCATTGAGGCGGTGCTCGGGCCGGCGGCCGAACGGCTCGGCACACGCTACGCGAGCAGGGAAGCCTACCGCAGCTTTTGGAAGCAGCATCCCGCGTTCGCCCGGAACTGGAATCCGCTGGTGGAGGAGTACGTCGATTACGACCTCGCCGGCGAGGAGCCCGGGCTCCGGCCGGCCACCCGCTTTGAGGCGATGCGGGACGACACGGCGGACCTGAACCGCGGCCCGGACCTGAGGGCGGCCCTCGCAGCGCTGGCCGTCCCGGCCCTGCTGCTGCGGGCGCCCCGCGGCCTGATGGATGAGCCGGCCGGCCTCTACACCGAGGCCCATGCGCGCCGCTGGGAAGAGGCACTGGACCGGCTCACCGTCCGGAACGTGCCGGACGTCAACCACTACACGATCGTGATGGATGCCCCGGGAGCGGGGGTGGTGGCCGGAGCGGTTTCGGCGGCGCTCAAAGCGTTGCCTGAGCCGCCGGCGCTGCCTGGGGAGCCGCCGGCAGCTGCATCGCCTGCGGCGCCTCCGATGACCGCGGCGCCTGCAATGCCCACCGGGGCTTCCGTTCCTTCCCTGGACATCGGCTAATGGCTATCCTGACCTTGTGGTAGCCGGCCCGAGGGGCGGTTTCGTGCGTCTGCGCCGGTTCCGGGAGCTACCGGAACCGGTCCAGACGTCTTGCTGCGTGGCTTGGTTAAACGACACGCCCGGCCCTGATCTGCAGGCAAATCCCAAGAAATCGCGCATATAGTCAAAAAGCCGATGGTTCTTCCCCCGAGCAGAAGCCCATCCTTCGGTACACAGTGGGCACGAAGTAGTCATGATCCGATTCGACAACGTCACCAAGGTCTACGACCAGAACTCCCGTCCGGCTCTGGACAGGGTGTCGCTGGAAGTCGACCGCGGGGACTTCGTCTTCCTGGTCGGTCCCTCGGGATCGGGTAAATCCACATTCATCCGGCTGGTCCTGAAAGAGGACCGGGCCACCCGCGGCTCCGTCTACGTGGCCGGCCAGAACGTCGCCAACATCCCCAGCTGGCGCGTGCCCAAGCTGCGCCGCGGGATCGGCGTCGTCTTCCAGGACTTCCGGCTGCTGCCGAACAAGACGGTCGCGGCGAACGTCGCGTTCGCCATGCAGGTCATCGGGAAGAGCCGGGCCGTGATCCGGGAAACCGTGCCGGAGGTCCTCAAGACCGTGGGCCTGGACGGCAAGGACCACCGGATGCCGCACGAACTCTCCGGCGGTGAGCAGCAGCGCGTCGCCATTGCCCGCGCCGTAGTCAACAAGCCGGGCATCCTGCTGGCGGACGAGCCCACCGGAAACCTGGACCCGGCCACCTCCATGGGCATCATGAAGGTCCTGGACCGGATCAACCAGAACGGAACCACGGTCGTCATGGCCACCCACGACAACGTCATCGTGAACGACTGGCGCAAGCGCGTCATCGAGCTTAAGGACGGCAGGGTGGTCCGGGACGAAGCCGAGGGCATCTACGCCGGAGCCCAGGAGGAAGCCAAATGAGACTGGCCTTCATCCTCGGCGAGATCGGTTCCGGCCTGCGGCGCAACCTGGCGATGGTGACCTCGGTCATCCTGGTGACCTTCATCTCGCTGACCTTCGTGGGCGCGGCGGGCATGCTGCAGCTGCAGATCAACCAGATGAAGGGTTTCTGGTACGACAAGGTCCAGGTCGCGGTGTTCCTCTGCGTGGAAACGTCGACGGCGGCGACCTGCGCTTCCGGTCCGGTCAGCGACGAGCAGCGCGCCGAGATCGAGAGCACGCTGAAGAGCCCCGCGGTCACGCAGTACGTCGACAGCTATGTCTACGAGTCGCAGGATGACGCGCTGGGGCACTTCAAGGACCAGTTCGCCAACTCGCCGATCGTGGACTCCGTGACGGCAGACCAGCTGCCGGAGTCCTTCAGGGTCAGCCTGGTGGACCCGGAAAAGTACGAAGTCATCAACGAGATCTTCTCGTCGCTGCCCGGCGTGGAGGTCGTGGTCGACCAGCGGGAAATCCTCGAACGGGTCTTCAACGTCATGAACGCGGCCTCGCTGGTGGCCGTCGGCATCGCCGCCATCATGATCGTCTGCGCCATCCTGCTGATCGCGACCACCATCCGGCTCTCGGCGTTCAGCCGGCGCCGGGAAACCGGCATCATGCGCCTCGTCGGGGCTTCCAAGGCCGTGATCCAGCTGCCGTTCATCCTGGAGGGCGTCATCGCAGCGGTGATCGGTGCCGTGCTGGCCTCGGTGACGCTATGGGTGGTCGCCCGGTTCTTTATCGGCGACTGGCTGGCCCGGGAATATCCGGACACGGCCTTTATCTCCGAGTCCTCGGTATTGCTGATTGCCCCCATGCTGATCCTGTTGGGAGCGGTGCTGGCCGGCGTCTCCTCGCTCCTGACCCTACGTCGTTACTTGAAGGTCTAAAATCATGTCACTCGAGCAAAACAACAGGTTGGGGAACCAGGCCGTGAAGCGAAAGCATGGGGGCCGGAAAACGTGTTTGCCGCAGGGGATCATCAGTGCCGCACTGGCCGCCTTTTTGGCGTTTTCCCTGGGAGCAGCAGGTCCGGTGCAGGCAGACGAGCTCGACGACCGGGCGGCGGACCTCAAGCAAGAGGTCGCCGAAGTCGAGGAATCACTCGAATTCCTTGACGCGGACATCATCAAGACGGTCACCCGGCTCAAGGAGTACCAGGGCAAGCTGCCCGCGGCCCAGGAGAAGCTTGCCGCAGCCCAGGGACGCGTGGAGGAAGCCGCGGGCAAAGTAGCGGCCTTGGCACAGCGCGTGGACATGGCCCTGCAGACCAAGGACAGCATCACGCGGCAAATGGAGACCGACGCGGCGGAGCTCAAGGACACGAAGAAGGTCATCGGGCAGATAGCCACCCAGGCTTACAAGCAGGGCGGCGTCCCCTCGAACCTCCAGCTGTTCCTCGGCTCGGAGGGCAGCTCGGGCCTGAGCGACTTCGGCTTGGCCAACCAGGCCCTGCGGAGCCAGAATGCCGCGCTGGACAAGCTGTCGCAGCAGAACGCCACCAACGTCAACTCAGAGGCGCGGCTGGAAGCCGTTGAGCAGGAAATCCGGGACCTCAAGGCGCAGGCCGAGGATGCCCTGGCCGCCGAGCAGGACGCCCGCGACGAAGCGGCCGCGGAGAAGGAAAAGGTCGACAACCTGATCGCTGAAACCTCGGCGCTTTCGGACGAGCTCCAGGCCCGCAAGCCGCAGATCCAGAAGCAGCTGGCGCAGGTCCAGGAGGAGCAGCAGCAGGTCCAGGGCGAAATCGCCGAACGCCAGGAGCGGCTTCGTCGGGAGGCTGCCGAGCGGAAGCGCAAGGAGGAAGCCGAGCGCAGGGCCGCCCAGGCCGCGTGGGAGAGGGAACAGGCACGGATCAAGGCAGCCCGCCAGTCCGCCGCGTCGGCCGGCCGCCCTGTGCCGCAGATCGTTCCCACGGTGGAACCACCGGCCCCCGCACCCTCCGAACCCTCGTCTTTCGGCCTGGTTTATCCTGTCGCCGGCAGCGTGACCTCCGGCTATGGCTGGCGTGCCACGCCGGCCGGCACGATCGACTTCGGCGGCAGCGGCGGCTACATGCACACCGGTATCGACTTCGGTTCGGCCTGCGGCACCCCCGTGACCGCACCTGCCAGCGGAACCGTCGCGACGTCCGGCTGGGGCGGTGCCGCAGGCAACATGGTGATCGTCAGCCACGGCGTGGTCGGCGGCAACGCCCTGGATACCAGCTACTTCCACCTCACCCGGTCAATCGTCTCCGCCGGACAATCCGTGGGCCAGGGCCAAGTCATCGGCTACGTCGGCACTACCGGCAATTCCACCGGCTGCCACCTGCACTTCGAGACCACCCTGAACGGCTCCCTGGTCAATCCGATGGGGCTGCTGTAGCAGCCGCAGTTATACTGGTTCTTTTGAAGCCCAGAAAGGAGTCGCCGTCGTGCCCAAAGAAAGTGGCCGTAAGGTAGTGGCCACCAATCGGAAGGCCCGGCATGACTACCTCGTCCTCGATACCTACGAGGCCGGCATGGCACTCATGGGAACCGAGGTGAAATCCCTGCGCGAGGGGCGCGCCTCGCTGGTGGACGGCTTCGCGACGTTCTACAACGACGAGCTGTACCTCGAGAACGTCTACATTCCCGAGTACCTGAACGGCAGCTGGACCAACCACAGTGCCCGGCGCCGGCGCAAGCTGCTGCTGCACCGCGAAGAACTCAACAAGATCTCGCAGAAGACCCGGGAATCCGGCTTCACCCTCGTGCCGCTCCAGCTCTACTTCCTGGACGGGCGCGCGAAGGTGGAAATCGCCGTCGCACGCGGCAAGAAGGACTATGACAAGCGCCAGACGCTGCGCGAACAGCAGGACAAGCGCGAGGCCCTGCGCGCCATGCGCGAACGCAACCGCTGATCCGGACCGGGCTAGTCCACGCCGGCAGTAAACTCGTCGCGGAGCAGCTGCTGCCACGCCGCGAAACCGCCCTCCTTGTGGGCCCGGCGCTGGCGCTCGGCGCCGTTGCCCTCGCGCCTGATGCGGGCCAGGTCAGATCGGACGAAGTCCTCATCGCCGGATGCCGACAGCGCGCCGGCAACGTGTTCCAGGAGCCTGCCCAGCTGGTCATGCGCGGGTATGAGCCGCCCGGTGCCCAGATCGATCAGCCCTTCGGCCAGACCGTGCCGCGCCGCCTGCCAAAGGGCGATGTCCAAATGCTCCGGCTGCGGCTGCCGCCCCGGAGGTTCCCCGGCCGCCGCCGCGAGGAGTTCGGTAGCAGCCAGGGCCCGGAACAGGCATGCCGCCACCAGTGTGTGCCGCGGGGCGAGCTGGCTGTCCGCGCCACGCCACTCGATGGTGGGGTAGTTGGCCGAGGGACGCATGAGCCACGAGACGTATCCGGGATCGGCCGCCACGCCCGAATCGAGCAGTTGCTGCAGCCTGCGCCGGTAGTCCGCGTCGTCCGCAAATACCGGGGGACAGCCCTGGATCGGCCACCGCCGGTACAGAATGGTGCGCCAGCTTGCGAAGCCGCTGTCACGGCCGTACCAGAACGGCGAATTCGCTGCGACCGCGGTGAGCGTGGGGATCCAGGACCGGCACCGGTTCATCACCTGGATGCGCAACTCCGGGTCCTTTACCTCGGCGTGGACGTGCAGGCCGGTGACGTATTCGTCGGCGACGACGGCGGGTGCATTGCTTGCCACTTTCTGGTACCGGGGCGTATCCGTCACCTGTGCGGGCGCCTGCGGGGCGTTATAGGCGACGCCGATGCCTGCCGGCTGCGTGCCCGATTCCTCAGCCGCGCGGGCCAGCGCGCGGCGCATGGCCACGAGGGCAGTCGCCGCCTCGGACCGTTCCGCGCTGGGGAAGGTGGCCAGCTCGATCTGGCAGTCGAGCAGCTCGGCGGAAACCTGGAAGAGCGGATGGTCCTGTTGCGCCAGCCGGGTCCTCAGCGCAGGCCCCGTCGGCCGTGGCTCGCTGCTGGCCGGATCGACCAGGAGGAATTCTTCCTCGATTCCGAACAGCACCATCCGCCCCTCCCGGCCTGTGAGGGGAGGCTCCGTTACCTCCGACCTCTGTTCAGAGACTAGTGCAGTCCGGGCGTCTGCGCACCGGACCACCGCTTCCGGGCGGGTGGAGATATCCCCCGGGAATGGATCCGGGCGGGATATGGTTACAATGGTAGTCCGCATCGAGGTGCGGTTTGGTAACTCAATACGGGGATGACAGGTTTCGACGATGTTAGTCGCGCCAGGGGAAGCGGGCCGAGGATGCAGAGTTATCTCGGAAACGCCCTCTGCAAAACAATAAGTGCCGAATCTAAGCGCACTGACTTCGCTCTCGCTGCCTAAGCAGTAGACCGAGTCCGTCAGCCCGGGGACGCTCCCGCCCCGGATGCTGGCGTCATTTAGGGGGCCACTGCTGGACACTTTCGCCGTCGGAGTGTCCGGGACTTTTAGACGGCTGGGCCCGGGTCAGCCACCTGTTTGCAGGATGGCTGGGGCCAAGAAAACCCGACGCAAACTGCGCCCGGAGAAGTCCTGGCAACACAACATCGGACGGGGGTTCAATTCCCCCCATCTCCACTGATGAAGAGGGGAAGCGACTACGGGCGCTTCCCCTCTTTTTGTGCCCTGCGGGTCCGTCGCGCTTCCCCAAACCGGCCTGTGTCGCCCCGTTGCTGCCCCGCTACCGGATGTTGTCGGCCGCTGCATTACCCGCGGAGTTCTTGCAGGAACCTTGAACGGGCCGGGCATGATGTTTGACACTGCCAGCGGCGTCGGCAATGCTGAAAAGCATAGGATGCAGCCGGGGGGCCAGCCTTGGGGAAGGCGGGTGGCGGGCAGCCAATGCGATCCATAACGACTTGGGGGCCGCAATGGGATCTGAAGGCCGTTGGGAACTTCAGCTGATAGGGGGCTGGCAGCTTCGCCGTGACCATGTGCCGGTCAAGGTGGCCATGCGCCAGCAGCGGCTGATTGCTGCCCTCGCACTGTACGGGAGGCAGTCGCGCGCCTTCCTGGCCGGCCTGCTCTGGCCGGACAGTTCGGAGAGCCAGGCCGCCGGGAGCCTGCGCGAGAGTATCTTCCTGATCAACAAGCATCTGCCGGGGCTGCTCGGCCAGACGGCGGATCCGCTTGATCTGTCACGCACAGTCAGCGTGGATGTGCTGGACGTGCGGATGCGGGCGGCCCGCCTGCAGGACCATCCGGGGCTCAACCGCGGGTTGCTGCGCCTGGTCGAGGATACGGAGCTGCTCCCGGGCTGGTACGAGGACTGGGTTGTCGCCGAGCAGGAACGCTGGCAGCGCCTGAGGCTAACGGTGCTGGAACGGCTGGCTCGGCAGTACCTGGACCAGGGAAACACTGAGCAGGCGATGGAGGCCGCCAGGGCGGCGACACTCATCGAACCTCTGCGGGAGAGCGCGCAGCGCCTGCTGATGCAGGCCTGCCTGGCGGAGGGCAACCACGCCGAGGCGCTGCGCCTCTACCAGAGCTTCCGGGTCCGGCTCCGCCGCGAATTCGGGGTGGCCCCTTCAGCGATCATCGCCGACCTGATCGAGCCGCTCCTGATGGACGACGCCGGAAACGAGCGCAAAGTGCGATGACCAGGCCGGGGGCCGAAGCTGCCGGGGCGAACCGCCCGGCCGCGGACCGCCGTCGTACGGCTGTGGCTGGTTCCCGCCTAAGGCAGGTGCCTAGGCCTCCGCGGTGAGGGAGCATGCGTAAAGCTCCATCAGCGCGGGCAGGCCGCCGCTTTGCATTGCGCGCCGCTGCCGGTCGGCACCGGTACCCTCGGCCCAGATCCGCTGGAGCGAAGCATCCACCCAGGCCGAATCCCCGGCCTCCTCCAGGGCCGGACGGATGGTGCGCACCAGCAGGTTGATCACGTCCCTAGCCGGCAGCAGGACCCCCGACTGAGGATCGATCAGCCTCTCGGAGAGGCCCTCCCGTCCGGCCTGCCAGACGGCAGCGTCAAGCAGTTCTGCGTCGGGGACCAGGTAGTCTTTGCCGGCTTCCTCGTCCTGCAGGGCGGTCACCACCAGGCCGCGGACGATGGAGGCGATCAGTACGGCATCCTGCGCCTCAAGCTGGACGTCGGCCGCGCGGACCTCCAGCGTGGGGTAGTGGTCCGAGAGGCGAGCCAGCCAGGTCAGGACTCCGCGGTCGATGATGACGCCCGCATCCACGAGGCGCTGGATCCGCCGCTCATAGTCGGCGGCATCGGCGAAGATCGGCGTGCAGCCCTGGACGGGCCAGCGGCGGTAGTGGACGATCCGCCAGCTGGCAAAACCACTGTCCCGGCCCAGCCAATACGGGGAGTTGGCGCCCAGGGCAACAATCGCGGGCATCCAGGGCCGGATGCGGTTGAGCGCTTGCACGCCCGCCTCCTTGTCCGGCACGGAGACATGGACATGCTGGCCGTTGACGAACTGGTCCGCCACGATGCCCTTGGCACTGGCCTTCAGCTCGTGGTAACGCTGCTTGTCCGTCAGCTGCGGGTAGTCATCTTCGATCCGGGCAGCTGTCCCCGTGGCGGCGGCGCGTACCTCCGCTTTTCGGGCCGCGGAGTCGAGCTGGCGCCGGAAATTGAGCAGCGATTCCTCGGCCTCGGTGAGGGTAGTGCAGACGGGTGTCGCCGTTTCAATCTGGCAGTTGAGCAGTTCCCGCTGGATGTCGTCCCGGGCCACGTGCAGCGAGCCCTCGAGGTATTCGGCGACCTGGTCGGCCTCGGGCACAGGGAGGCCTGTCTCCGGGTTGAGGAGCAGGTACTCTTCTTCGATGCCCAGGGTTGCCATGGACGTCCCTTCTGCCAGTGCGGATAACATGACGAGCTTACCCATGATTCCTGCGCCGCTGCGCATCCCGGGCCGGAGGAGCGGCCGTCAGGCGCGGAGCGCGCAGTTCTCGTGCGGCCCGTCGCTGGCCACCCAGAGTGCCGCGGTGGCCTCCTGGCCGAGGTCGATCTCCCGGGGCCGCTCGGCCGAGCCGATCCGCACCACGAGCGACCCGCCGAACGGGCGGTGGCCCATGACCTCGACGCGGTCGTCGAGGCCGATCTCTTCCGTGCTGAGGAAACGCAGCAGCTCCGGGTTCGCGTCGCTGATCCGGATGATGTGCCCGGTGTGCCCCGGATCGAGCTGGCCGAGTTGGTGGGCGGCGGGCATCCGGACCGTGCCGTCCGCTGCCGGGATCGGGTCCCCGTGCGGGTCCCGGGTGGGGTGGCGGAGCTTCGCGGAGAGCCGGCCGACGAAGGTGTCCGAAACGGTGTGCTCGAGGAGTTCGGCCTCGTCGTGGACCTCGTCCCACGCGTAGCCGAGTTCCTGGACAAGGAAGGTCTCGATCAAGCGGTGCCGGCGCACCATGGCGAGGGCGAGTGCCTTGCCTTCGCCGGTCAGTTCGACCGGCTGGTAGGGCTGATGGACGGCCAGACCGAGGTCTACCAGCTTGCGGACCATTCCCGTCACCGAGGAGTTGGCGACCCCCAGCCGGGCTGCAAGCTGGGACGGGGTGACCCGCTGGTCCTGCCACTCGGTGGAGGTGTAAATGACTTTGACGTAGTCCTGGACGCTCGCGGATTCGATGCTGAGCGCAGGGCTGTTCCGGCTCATCGGTGACATGGTTGGGCCTCTTCAGGCTGGGATCTGCTCATGCTGCCGCGATTCGGCGGCACGGGCGCGGCGGCGGCGCCACTGCCACAGTACCCCGTTGCGCGGGCCGAGCAGGTAGACGGCAAGGAACACCAGGGCCTGCGCCAGCACCACCGACGCCCCGGTCGAGACGTCCAGGTAATAGCTGGCGTAGATGCCGGCGACGGCGGCGGCGACGGTAATGGTGATGGAGATCAGCAGCATCCGGTCGAAGTTCCGGGTGAGCAGGAACGCCGTCGCCCCGGGGGTGATGAGCATGGCGACGACGAGGATGATGCCGACGGCCTGCAGCCCGACGACGACGGTCAGGGCCAGCAGGCCGAGCAGCAAGGCGGTGAGCCATCGGGTATTCAGGCCGATGGCATGGGCATGGATGCGGTCGAAGGCCAGCAGGGTCAGATCGCGGCGTTTGTAGAGCAGGACCGCAAGGGTCACAGCGCCCAAGACCAGCACCTGGAGCAGTTCCGGCAGCGAAACGCCCAGTACATTGCCGAAGAGGATGTGCTGCAGGTCGGTCTGGCTAGGTGTCTTGGAGATGATGGCCAGGCCGAACGCGAACAGGGCCGTGAAGACGACGCCGATGGCGGTGTCGCCCTTGAGCTTGGTTGTGGAACGCACCGCACCGATTAGCGCCACGGCACCGGCGCCGAAGACGAAGGCGCCGACGGAGAACGGCAGGCCGAAGATGTAGGCCAGGGCCACGCCCGGCAGCACTGCATGCGATACCGCATCGCCCATCAGGGACCAGCCCATCAGGATCAGCCAGCAGGACAGGGCCGCGGAGACGGCCGCAGCGGCGACCGTGACCAGGAGGGCCTTGGTCAGGAAGCCATACTGCAGCGGTTCGAACAACCAGTTAATGATGTCCATGTTGTCCTTCCGGAACGTCGCTCAGGGCCGTGCCGAAGGCTAGCGCCAGGTTCTCGTTGGTCAGGACGGTTTCGGGCCGTCCGTGGGCCAGCACCCGCTGGTGGAGCAGGATGGCTTCGTCGCAGAGCTGGGGGATGCCGGCGAGGTCGTGGGTCGAGACGAGGATGGTCTTGCCCTCGTCCCGCAGGTCTTTGAAGAGGCCTGTCAGTTCGGCCTCGGAGGCCTTGTCGACGCCGGCGAACGGTTCGTCGAGCAGCAGCAGGCCCGCGTCCTGGGCAATGCCGCGGGCTACGAAAGCACGCTTGCGCTGGCCGCCTGAGAGTTCTCCGATCTGGCGGTGCTGCAGGTCGACCAGGCCGACCCGCTCCAGTGCCGCCGCCACCGCCGCCCTGTCCGCCGGCCGCGGACGGCGGGAATGGCCCAGGCTGCCGTAGCGGCCCATCATGACGACATCGCGCACGGAGACCGGGAAGGTCCAGTCGACGTCCTCGGCCTGGGGCACATAGGAAACGGCGTTGAGCTTGCGGGCGTCCTTCGGCGCGGCGCCGAAGATCCGGACGGTCCCCGAGGTGGCCTGGACGAGTCCCATCAGCGCCTTGAAGAGGGTCGATTTGCCCGAGCCATTGACCCCGATCAGGCCGCAGATGGTTTGCGCCCTCACGCGCAGGCTGACGTGTTCGAGGGCGGTGACGTCGTCGTAGGAGACCCGGAGCGAGGCCACGTCGATGGCATCTGCGCCTGGGGGCAGCTGGCGGAGGCTCATGGTGCCAGTCCTTCCTTGATGAGTTCGATGTCGTGGCGGATCAGCGACAGGTGGCTGGGAACGGGGCCGTCCGGGCGGGAGAGTGAGTCGACGTAGAGGGGAGTGAGGAGCCGGGCTCCCGTGGCCTCCGCGACCTGCTCCATCGCCCCCGGATTGACCGTGGATTCGCAGAAGACCGAGGGCACATCGTGCCGGTGGACGAAATTGATGGCATCCTTGATCTGCCGAGGCGTGCCCTCGGCGTCGGAATTCACCGGCCAGAGGAAGGCCTCGCGCAGTCCTGCATCCCGAGCGAGGTAGGAGAAGGCGCCCTCGCAGGTGACCAGTGCGGGAACCGCGGCCGAGCCGGCGAATGCCTCCTGCAGTTCGCCCATCACCTCATCGAGCTGCCGCTTGTAGTCCTCGCCGTTGGCGGCGAAGTCGCCGGCATGCTCCGGGACCAGCTTGCTGAGCGCCGCCACGGTGTTATCCACGTAGATCTTGGCAGCCTGCGGCGACATCCAGGCATGCGGGTTCGGGCGGCCCTGGTAGTTGCCGGACCGAATGTCCACCGGCTCCACTCCTTCGGAGAGAACCGCGTGGGGCGCGGGCACCGCGGCGACGAAGCGGGCGAACCAGCGTTCCAGCCCGAGGCCGTTGTCCAGAATGAGGTCCGCGTCCTGGGCTCGGACCAGGTCCGAGGGCGTTGGCTGGTAGCCGTGGATCTCGGCGCCGACCTTGGTGACCGATTCGACCCGGACATAGTCCCCGCCCACCTGCCGGACCAGGTCCGCCAGCACGGTGAAGGTGGTCAGGACCATCGGCCGCTCGTCGGCGGAGGCGGCAGGACGGGCAGTGCCGGGCGCGCAGGCCGGGAGCGCGAGGAGGCCCAGCACGACGAGCAGCGCGACAACCCATTTTTTCGGCATACCTAAATTTACTTCGCCGCCGTGCCGAAAGAAAGATTCAGCGGCTGGATGACGCACCCGCGGGAAATCAGTCCGCCGACATGCTGCCGTCCCGGGGATCGGGAGTTCCGGAGCGGCGGAGGGGCGGCTAGCGGCGGAAAGCCCGCCAACTCAGAGTCAGGTACGGGAGCTGCAGAACGGCGGATGGATCGTGTCCGAGGTGCTCGTGCAGGTACCAGTCGAGGTTGGCCAGCACCTTGGCCCGCGTCTGTTCATTGGCACGCAGGTAATAGCTGCGCGACTTGGCTAGCTCCATCAGGTCGGCCGGCTGCAGCGGATCCGTCCACCGCGTGAGGTGGTTCTCCAGATCGGTGAACTCGTCACCGACATCGGGCCGCGAGTGGGGCTTGTAGACGTCGCCGGCGTGCATGATGCGCGAGAGCCGGTGGACCCACGGTATGGAAACGTCCAGTTGGTTCCAGACCAGGCCGAGGACGCCGCCGGGCCGCAGGATCCGCGCAGCTTCGGTACTCGCGGCGGCGGCGTCGACCCAGTGCCACGCCTGCGCAACGGTCACGAGGTCGAAGGAGGTATCAGCCAGGCCGGTCTGTTCGGCCGTCCCCAGTAGGACCCTGACCTCCGGGTGTTTCTGCTGCAGTTGGGCGAGCATGTCGGCCGACGGGTCAACCGCGGTGACCTGCAGGCCCCGGCGCAGCAGTTGCTCCGTGTACTTGCCTGTCCCGGCGCCCAGATCCACGGCGTCCCGGGCTCCGTCCGGCACGAGCCAATCCACTGCATCGTCCGGGTAGCCGGGCCGGATGCGTTCGTAGTGTTCGCCGCCCTGTTCGAAGCTGCGGCCGAATTCCCTGCGCCGTTCATCGTCCATCCGCGGCCCGCGGTGTTCCACTGCCTGGTCCCTGCCGTTAGTCGTCGGCGTGTTCCCCGGGCGCAGCGGCGGGGCGCTGGCCGATCAGCTGCGGGTTGAGCCGGTGCAGGACCTCCTCATGCAGGACGCCGTTGGTGGCGAGGGCGTTGCCGCCGAAGGGACCGTCCTCGCCTTCAAGGGAGCTGAAGCGGCCGCCGGCCTCCGTCACGATGGGCACCAGCGCGGCCATGTCATAGAGGTTCAGTTCCGGCTCGCAGGCGATGTCGACGGCGCCTTCCGCGACCAGGCAGTAGGACCAGAAATCCCCGTAGGCGCGGGTCCGCCAGACGGATTCGGTCAGCCCCAGGAACTCGGTGAGATTGCCGCGTTCCTGCCAGCCGGTGAGGCTCGAGTAGGAGAGCGAGGCATCTTCCAGTTGGCCGACGTCGGAAACGTGCAGCCGGGTCGCGGAGGACAGGGAACGCCCGGTGTAGGCACCGGTCCCGGCGGCGGCCCACCAGCGCTTGCCCAGCGCGGGGGCACTGACCAGCCCGACCACCGGCTTGCCCTCGTCGATCAGCGCGATCAGGGTCGCCCAGACCGGCACGCCGCGGACGAAGTTCTTGGTCCCGTCGATCGGGTCGATGACCCAGCGCCGGGAGCCGTGGCCGCTGCTGCCGAACTCTTCGCCGAGCACGGCGTCCCGCGGCCGGGCGCGCGACAGCTGGCCGCGGATGGCCTCCTCGGCGGCCTTGTCGGCGTCCGTGACGGGGGTGAGATCCGGCTTGGTCTCCACCTTCAGATCGAGCGCCTTGAAGCGGGACATGGTCTGGGCGTCTACGGAGTCGGCCATCACGTGGGCCAGGCGCAGGTCATCGTTGTAGCTCTGTGCGTCGCGGATCATAGGCTTCAACCTATCGCTACTTGGACCGTCGGCGCCGCATGTGAAGCGCACTGGCCTGCCGCGAGGCCTACTGGGTGCCCAGCTCCTTCACCTGCTGGCGCACCTCGCTGCCCAGCAGCCGGCGAAGCGAGGCCAGCCGGGCGGGCCCGGAGTCGCCGGCGCGGCCGGAGGCCACCCAGGTGTCCAGCCCGCAGTCGACGGCCCGGTCGTCATGCTTGCACCTCCGGTCGCATTCCGCGATGCCCGGCTCCAGGTCCGGGAAGGCGGCGAGGATCCGGTTCGGGTCGACGTGGGCCAGGCCGAAGGAACGGATTCCCGGGGTGTCGATGATCCAGCTGCCCGGCGCGGCGTCATGGAGTTTCAGGGCCAGCGCCGAGGACGAGGTATGCCGGCCCCGTCCGGTCACCGCATTGACCCCTCCGGTCGCCCGGTGCGAGCCCGTCAGCGCGTTGACCATGGTGGACTTGCCGACGCCCGAGTGGCCGAGCAGGACACTCACTGAGCCGTCCAAGTAGCCGCGAAGCTGGTCCAAGGCCTCGGCATCCAGCATGGCGGTGCGCCCCTCGTCCGAGCTGGCGTGGACGCCGACCACGTCCTCGTCCGCCGTACGGCTGACGATCACCGGCAGTTCGAGGTGGCGGTAATTGGCGAGCAACACCTCCGGATCCCGCAGGTCCGCTTTGGTGACGCACAGCAACGGGGCGATGCCGGCGTCGTACGCCGCCACCAGGGCGCGGTCGATGAAACCGGTCCGCGGCTCCGGATTCGCCGCAGCGACCACGATCACCAGCTGGTCCGCGTTGGCGACCACCACGCGCTCCACCGGATCGGTGTCATCGGCGCTGCGCCGCAGCAGGGTCCGGCGCTCCTCGACGCGGACCAGGCGGGCCAGCGTATCCGGCTCCCCGGACACGTCGCCGACCAGGCCGACGAAATCGCCGGCCACGACCGGAGTCCGGCGCAGTTCGCGCGCCCGGGCCGCTATCACCGTGCGCTCCCGTGCGGTGTCCTCATCAACGACGGCGGTGTAGCGTCCGCGGTCGACCGTCACGATGCGCCCGACGACGGCGTCTTCGTGCGCGGGACGGTCCTTGGTCCGCGGGCGGGAACCGCGCTTGTTCGGGCGGATGCGGACGTCGGATTCGTCCCAGGTCCTGCGGCCTGCCACCGTCAGCGGGCCCCGGCAGCCGCACTCGGCGCTGTGGCGCACAGTTGGTGCCACAGCTGCGGGAATTCCGGCATGGTCTTGGAGGTCGTGCCGATGTCGTCGACCTGCACACCCTCCACGGCCAGGCCGATGATGGCCCCGGCCGTGGCCATCCGATGATCCTCGTAGGAACGGAAGAGGCCGGCATGCAGCGGGCGCGGACGGATCAACAGGCCGTCTGCCGTTTCCTCGGCGTCCCCGCCCAGCCGGTTGATTTCAGCCACCAGGGCGGCCAGCCTGTCCGTCTCATGGCCTCGCAGGTGTCCGATACCGCTGAGCCGGGACGGGCCATCGGCCAAGGCGCAGAGCGCCGCGGCCGTGGGGGCCAGCTCGCTGGTATCCGCCAGGTCCGCTGCCTTGATGCTGTCGCCGCCGGTGACGGACAAGGTGCCGTCCGCATAGCTGACCTCGGCGCCGAGCTTCGGCAGGATGCTGCGCCACTGGTCGCCGACCTGCGTGGTCTCCGCGGGCCAGCCGGGGATCCGGACCGTTCCGCCGGTGGCGAGGGCAGCGGCCAGGAACGGCCCCGCATTGGAGAGGTCCGGCTCGATCTCCACGTCGAAGGCCCGGATGGGACCGGGCCGCACGATCCAGTGGTTCGGGACCGAATCGTCCACCTCGACGCCGACGCCGCGGAGCACGCGCACCGTCATCCGGATGTGGTCGAGGCTCGGAACCGGGGGCCCCGAGTGTTCCAGATGCAGTCCGTCGGTGAACGCCGCGCCCGCCAGCAGCAGCGCCGAAACGAACTGCGAGGACGCACTCGCGTCGATGACGACATGACCGCCCTTGACGGCACCGCGGCCCTGGACGGTAAAGGGCATGGCATTTCGGCCGTCGTCGTCGACCACCAGCCCGAGTTCCCGCAGGGCGGCGATGGTGGCACCCATGGGCCGCTGCCGCGCGGCCGGGTCGCCGTCAAAAACCGCCGGCCCGTCTCCGAGCGCCGCCAGCGGCGGGACGAAGCGCATGACCGTTCCGGCCAGCCCGCAGTCGATCCGCTTGCCCGCCGCGGAACCGAAGCGGCTGATCGGGGTGACCAGAAGGTCGGGGCCAAATGCGCCGCTTCCCGGAACCTCCTCGACGACGGCGCCCAGGGACCGCAGCGCGTCGATCATCAGCCGGGAGTCCCGCGAATGAAGGGGAGCACGAAGCCTGCTCGGACCCTCCGCGAGGGCGGCCAGGACGAGGTACCGGTTGGTCAGCGATTTCGAGCCGGGGATCTGCACGACGGCGTCCACCGGTGCGGGGACAAACGGCGCCTCCCATGGGGCAGGCGCTGCGGAGCTGGTGGCAGTCATTAAGCGCGCTGACCCACCACATCGGCCACGGTTCCGCGGACGGCACGCTCGGCCTTCTCCAGCCGGCGGCGCGAGTCCTTGCCGAGCGCAGCGGCGCTCTTGCGCGTGTCCTTGCTCATGGACCGGACGCCCTTGCGGGCATCGGCAGCCAGATGCTCGGCACGCCAGGCAAGACCCGGACGTCCGTTCGTGTCGACCGCGGCCAGCAGGGCCGCTCCCATCAGGGAACCGTTCTTCAGCAGCTGGCCGCGCCGGTTGCGCTTGCCCTCTGCGGTGTCCGCCGCCGTGGACGTGTACTCGACGTAGGCGTTGACCGCCGTGGCCCCGGCCAGCAGCAGCGCCGCGAGACGCGAGAACTTTCCCCATCCCAGCAGGAGGCCGGCTCCGATCTGGGTGACGCCCACGGCCTGGGCGAGCAGCTTGGCGTTTCCGGCCAACGGCGCCGCCGATGGAAAGGTGGACGCGGCTCTGTCCAGGCAGGGCTGCAGGGCCTGGGCGGTGGAAGCAGTATTCCGCAGCCGTTCGATGCCGGCAGCAACATAACTGGTGGCGAGTAAGGGACGGGCAACAACGCGGACGATGGTCATAAAAGCCTCCTGGCTCTCGCTGAGGGTCCATAAGGGCAAGCTCCGCAGGCGTCAACCTGCCGGTGGCGCTGGCTCTAGTTTTGCACTTTTGGCTGCAGGACACACTTTAGGCTCCCTTGTGGCGTCCAATGCCGCGCCCGCGGAATATTCGGCCGCCCGCCGCCGTTGTGCTCAATGCGTTGGCAATACTGTGCCGACGGCCAAAGTCTGTGAGAACCAACCGAAGGGATTGCCATGCCCCTGGCGCTTGACCAGCAGCGGGAGCAGGGGAGCCCCGAAACCGGCGCTCCCCGGAAGCCGCTGCGCGTAGACTTGGGGGCGATGACAACTGACCATGCCCAAGAGTCCATCTCGGGGAACGGCGGCGGGGCCGCGGGAGAGCGGGAGCAGGCCGAGACAGAGGCTGAACGTGCCGAGCGCTTTGAGCGGGACGCGCTGCAGTATGTCGACCAGCTGTACTCGGCAGCCATGCGGATGGCCCGGAACCCCAGCGATGCCGAGGACCTGGTCCAGGAGGCCTACACCAAGGCGTTCGCGGCGTTCCACCAGTACAAGCCGGGCACCAATCTCAAGGCCTGGCTGTACCGGATCCTGACCAACACGTACATCAACCTGTACCGGAAGCGGCAGCGGGAACCGCAGCAGTCCAATACGGACCAGGTTGAGGACTGGCAGATGTACCAGGCCGCCTCGCACACCTCGTCGGGCCTGCGGTCGGCCGAGGCGGAGGCGCTGGACCATCTGCCGGACTCGGATGTGAAGAACGCCCTCCAGGCTATTCCGGAGGAATTCAGGCTCGCCGTCTACTTCTCGGATGTAGAAGGCTTTGCCTACAAGGAAATATCGGAAATCATGAATACCCCCATCGGAACGGTGATGTCGCGTCTGCACCGCGGGCGGAAGATGCTGCGTGAGCTGCTGTCGGACTATGCACAGGGCCGCGGCCTCGGCGCAGCCCAGGCGGCGTCACCGGCGGGTACACAACAGGAGAACAGGAAATGAGCGACTGCCACGGCTTGGGCGACTGCGAAGACGACCGCATGCAGCGGATCTACGAGTACGTCGACGGGGCGCTGTCCCGGGACGACCTCTCCGAGATCAAGGCGCATCTGGAGACCTGTACAGAGTGCTCCCAGGAACACGACCTTGAGTGCCTGATCCGCTCCGTGGTCAAGCGTTCGTGCCAGGAGCACGCACCACAGACGCTCAAGGAACGGATCATCGACCGTATCGGGCATATCAAGGCAGCGGGCTCGGTGCAGGCCGACGCCTGACGCTGCCGCGAACCGAACCGGTAAGCAAAGAACCCCCAAGCCCTTGTGGCTTGGGGGTTCTTTGCTTACCGGGGCGCTTGCCACCGGCGGTGCTCCTAGCGGAGCACCGCTCAGGTGTTGGGACGCTTGCCGTGGTTTGCGCCGCCGCGCTTACGGTCACGACGCTTACGTGCACGCTTGCTCATGGCTGCCTCCTTACCTGGACGAAAAGAACCGCCTATCAGTCTCCCATAACTCGGGCACCACGCCTAACCGGTGACAGGTGCCTTGGCCCCTAGGATGGTGCCTATGCCAGCTTCCGATGGAGAATTCATGCGCGCAGTGTACGCCAGCTCCCAGTCCGCCGAGGATCCGCTGTCAGGTCTGGTGGTCGGCGAGCTTCCGCGGCCGCAGGCACCGGAGGGCTGGCGCCGCGTCCGGGTCAAGGCGTCCGCGCTGAACCACCACGACTTGTTCTCGCTGCGGGGGGTTGGCCTGCCGTCGGAACGGCTTCCCATGGTCCTCGGCTGCGATGCTGCGGGAATCGACGACGACGGCAACGAAGTCATCGTCCACGCCGTCATCCCGAGCGCGGATTGGCTGGGGGACGAGACCATGGATCCCCGGCGCTCCCTACTGTCCGAGGTGTACCCCGGCACCATGGCGGATGAAGTACTGGTGCCGGCACGCAACCTGCTGCCGAAGCCGACCGAACTGGACTTCACGACGGCGGCCTGCCTCCCGACGTCGTGGTTAACGGCGTACCGGATGCTCTTCACGGTGAATCCCGCAGCCCCCGGATCCACTGTCCTGGTCCAGGGGTCGGGCGGGGGAGTGGCCTCCGCGCTGATCGCGATGGCTGCGGCGGCCGGCTACCGCGTGTGGGCCACCGGACGCACGGAAGCAAAGCGGGAGCATGCCCGCAGCCAAGGCGCGGCGGCCGTCTTCGAGCCCGGCGCCAGGCTGCCCGAGCGCGTGGACACGGTCTTCGATTCGGTCGGGCAGGCCACGTGGGCGCACTCCCTGAAGTCGCTCCGTCCGGGCGGCGCCGTCGTCACCTGCGGCGCGACCAGCGGGCCGAATCCGCCCGCGGACCTCAACCGGGTGTTCTTCCTCCAGCTGCGGGTCCTCGGATCGACGATGGGCACACGCGAGGAGTTCGGGCGCATGCTGCAGTTCCTGGTCGCAACAGGCATCCGCCCGCAGCTGGACAGCGTGCTGCCGCTGGAGCAGGCCCGGGACGGCTTCGCGAAAATGGCCGCCGGCGAGGTGGCCGGCAAGATCGTCTTCACGCACTGACCCGGCTCCGGGCCCGGGGGCCTCGGGCCGGGCCCTTAGGACGGCTCCGGCAGCTCGAGCCAGTGGTACCAGCCGCGGTGCAGCACCAGCCATGCCATCAGGCCATAGCCGGCCTGTCCGGGAAGACCGCCGTTTGCCGCGAGGTCGGTCCGCCACTGTTCGTGGTTGAGCAGCGGCGTGAAGGTGTCCACGTAGACGTGCTTGCGGCGCGTAGTGACGTCCGCGAAGGCTGCGGAAAGCTCGGCCAGGCGCTGGTTGCGGGCCGCGTCCAGGCCGGGCGGCGGGCCGACCACGAACACCTTGATGCTCAGCTGTGCGGCGCCGTCGAGGATGTTCGCCAGGTTCAGCCGGCTCCGGGCGGTGGTCAAATCCAGGTCAAGATCGCGGTCGGAAAGACCGATGACCAGCCGGTTCTCGTAGCCGTCGTCGAAACGCCGGCCGGCTTCCTGCAGCCATCGGCCGGCGAGCTCCTCGGTGCCTTCGTTGGGCGAGGCCAGCGTGAAGGTCTCCAGGGTCGCGGGGGAGGGATTGGTCCGAGCCAGGGTGCGCCCGAGCCATCCCAGCGCGCGCTGGTCGCCCATACCGGCTAGAAGTTCGTCGCCGACAGCGGCGATCCTGATTCTGCGTTGCTCCACGGGATGCTTTCTGGTTGATTCGGCCGGCGGCTGCTTAAAAGCAAGAGGGTGGGGTGCCTGGGCACCCCACCCCACATCTTACTTACTTGCGCTCGAAGACCTTCTTGACGAGGACGTCCTGCTCAACAGCGTGGCGCTTGGCCGAGCCGGTCGACGTGGCGGCCGAGGCCGGACGCGAGACCAGCCGCATGCTGCGGTCCAGCTGCTGCGGCAGGTGCAGCCCCATGAACGGCCACGGTCCCTGGTTGGCCGGTTCATCCTGCGCCCAGACGATTTCCGCGTTCGGGTACTTTTCAAGCTCCGCCTTGATCTCCTCGACCGGCATCGGGTAGAGCTGCTCGACACGGACCAGGGCGGTCTTAGTGTCGGAGCTCTTCTGCCGCGCCGCGAGCAGATCGTAGTAGAGGCGTCCGGAGACCAGCACGATGCGGTCGACCTCGGCCGGATTCAGGTCCTGGACCTCCGGGATGACCTTGCGGAACGAGCCCTCGGTGAAGTCCTCAACCTTGGACGCCGCCGCCTTCAGGCGCAGCAGCTGCTTGGGAGTGAAGATGATCAGCGGCTTGCGCGGGCGAGCGTACGCCTGGCGGCGCAGCAGGTGGAAGTGCGACGCCGGGGTGGTCGGGTTGGCGACGACCATGTTGTCTTCGGCGCACATCTGCAGGAAGCGTTCGATGCGTGCGGAGGAGTGGTCAGGGCCCTGTCCTTCGTACCCGTGCGGCAGCATCAGCACCAGCGAGGAACGCTGGCCCCACTTCTGCTCGGCGGAGGAGATGAACTCGTCGATGACGGTCTGGGCGCCGTTGACGAAGTCGCCGAACTGCGCTTCCCAGAGCACCAGGGCGTCAGGGCGCTCGACGGAGTAGCCGTATTCGAAGCCCATGGCCGCGTATTCGGACAGCAGCGAGTCGTAGATCCAGAGCTTGGCCTGGTCCGGGCTCAGCCTGGTCAGCGGAGTCCATTCGGCGCCGGTGGCGCGGTCATGCAGGACGGCGTGGCGCTGCACGAAGGTACCGCGGCGCGAGTCCTGCCCGGCCAGGCGGACAGGGACGCCTTCCAGGAGCAGCGAGCCGAAGGCAGCGATTTCGCCGAAGCCCCAGTCGATGCCGCCTTCGCGGGACATCTGCTCGCGCTTCTCCAACAAGGCCTTCAGCTTCGGGTGGATGGTGAAGTCCTCCGGAATTTCCAAATGCGCCTTGCCGATGCGCGCCATGACTTCGCCGCTGACCGCGGTGCTGGCCGGGACGTTCGTGGTGTCCTCGGCCTGCTGCGACAACGGACGCTCCAGATCCGAAATCGGGGAGGAGTCCTTGGTGACCACCGGAATCGGCGAGGTCTGGGCCGCGTGGGTCTCTGCGAAGACACGCTCCAGCCGTTCCTGGTAGTCGCGCAGGGCCTGGTCGGCCTCCTCCTGCGTGATGTCGCCGCGTCCCACCAGTGCTTCGGTGTAGAGCTTGCGCGTGGAGCGCTTGGCCTCGATCAGGTTGTACATCATCGGCTGGGTCATCGAGGGGTCGTCGCCCTCGTTGTGCCCGCGGCGGCGGTAGCAGACCAGGTCGATGATGACATCCTTGTGGAACCGCTCGCGGAAGCGGTAAGCCAGCTGGGCCACGCGGACCACGGCCTCCGGATCATCCCCGTTGACGTGGAAGACCGGAGCCTGGATCATCTTCGCCACGTCCGTGGAGTACACGGAGGACCGCGAGGCGTGCGGCGACGTGGTGAAGCCGACCTGGTTGTTGACGATGACGTGGACGGTGCCGCCGGTGCGGTAGCCGCGGAGCTGCGAGAGGTTCAGCGTCTCGGCCACGACACCCTGGCCCGCGAAGGCAGCGTCGCCGTGCACCATGATGGGCAGCACGGGGAACGCGCCGTCGCCGCGGTCCAGCCGGTCCTGCTTGGCCCGGACCACGCCCTCGAGGACGGGGTCCACCGCCTCCAGGTGGGACGGGTTGGCGGCCAGGTAGACCTTGGTCTCGTTGCCGTTGTCCGAGGTGAAGGTGCCTTCGGTGCCCAGGTGGTACTTGACGTCGCCGGAGCCCTGGACGCTGCGCGGATCCTGGGTTCCCTCGAACTCGCGGAACACTTGGGCGTAGGTCTTGCCCGCGATGTTGGTGAGCACGTTCAGGCGGCCGCGGTGCGCCATGCCGATGGCTACCTCGTCGAGCCCGTCGTCGGCGGCGTCGGAGATGACGGCGTCCAGCAGCGGGATGAGCGACTCGCCGCCCTCGAGCGAGAAGCGCTTCTGGCCCACGAACTTGGTCTGCAGGAAGGTCTCGAAGGCTTCCGCGGCGTTGAGCTTGCCCAGGACGCGCAGCTGCTCTTCACGGCTCGGCTTGGCGTAGGGCCGTTCCAGTTCGTTCTGGAACCATTCGCGTTCCGCCGGATCCTGGATGTGCATGTACTCGACACCGGTGGTGCGGCAGTAGGCATCGCGCAGGACGCCGAGGATGTCGCGCAGCTTCAGCCGGCTCTTGCCGCCGAAGCCTCCGGTGACCCATTCGCGGTCCAGGTCCCACAGCGTCAGGCCGTAGGTGTTGATGTCCAGGTCCGGGTGCTTGCGCTGGACGTACTCCAGCGGGTTGGTATCCGCCATGAGGTGGCCGCGCACGCGGTAGGCGTGGATCAGCTGCTGGATCCGGGCGATCTTGTTGACCTGCAGCTCGACGTCCACCTGGTTGTCGGGATGCCAGCGCACCGGCTCGTAGGGGATGCGCAGGGCCTCGAAGATCTCGTCGTAGAAGTCCTGGTCGCCGAGCAGCAGGGACTCGACCAGGCGCAGGAACTCGCCCGAGCCTGCGCCCTGGATGACGCGGTGGTCGTAGGTCGAGGTCAGCGTGATGATCTTGCCGACGCCCTGGGCCGCGATCGTCTTCTCGCTGGCGCCGCGGAACTCGGCGGGGTACTCGAGGGCGCCGACGCCCACGATGGTGGCCTGGCCCTTGGAGAGGCGCGGCACGGAGTGCACGGTGCCGATGCCGCCGGGGTTGGTCAGCGACGCGGTGGTGCCGGCGTAGTCGTCAGCGGTCAGCTTGCCGTTGCGGGCGCGCTTGACCAGGTCTTCGTAGGTGTGCCAGAACTCGGAGAAGTTGAGCGTCTCGGCCTTCTTGATGTTCGGCACGACCAGCAGGCGTGAGCCGTCCGGCTTGGGCATGTCGATCGCAATGCCGAAGTTCACGTGGGCCGGCTGCACGGCGACGGGCTTGCCGTCGACCTCGTCGTAGTGGACGTTCTGGCTGGGGAATTGCCCCAGCGCCTTGACCACGGCGTAACCGATCAGGTGCGTGAAGGACACCTTGCCGCCCCGGGCGCGGGCGAGGTTGGAGTTGATGACCAGGCGGTTGTCGATCAGCAGCTTGGCCGGCACGGCGCGGACCGTGGTCGCCGTCGGGACGGAAAGGCTCTGGTCCATGTTGGTGGCGATCGCCTTGGCCGGTCCGCGCAGCACGGAAACCGTGTCTTCCTCGGAAACGGCGCTGGGCGCGGATTTAGGAAGCTGCGCCGGGATGGGGGCGGTCTTCGGGGCGGCGGCTGGCTTCGGGGCGGCAGCCGGTTCGGCCTTGTCCTTGGAGGTGTTCGGGGCCGGCTTCGCATCGGCCGGGATGTGCTTGGCCGCGCCGCGGTCCTGGGCCACGGAACCTGCGGACGGCTGCGTGCCGCTGGCAGGCTTCACCACGGGCAGCTCGGCGGTCGTCGTGCTCGGTTCGGCCTGCTTGCGCTGCGGGGCGCTGCCGTTCTCCGGCGAAGCCGCGCCCGCATTTTCGAAGATGCTCCACCATTTCTTGTCCACGGAATTCTTGTCCTGGAGGTACTGCTCGTAGATTTCGTCGACGAGCCATTCGTTACCACCGAATTCCTCGGGTAGACGAAGCTTGGGATGCTCTGGCACTTGTTATACGCCTCTTCCGTGTATTGCCGCTTGCCCTCAGACCGCACGCGCAGCACTAAAAAGCCTCGCGGAGCTTCAACGCCGGGCGCGTGGGTACGTACTGACGCACCTGGTCTGGACCTCCTGCCAGTCTAATGACAGATTCGTTGCGCAGGCCAATCTTGCCGGAAGTTTCGGAAGGGTGTCCCGGTCAGGTGGTGGCGCCGCCGGACAGGCCTGCCCGAAAGGGGGCCCCATCGCGGATCGAACCGTGTTCGGCATAGACTCTTCGGTGGCATCAGCCGGACGACCCGATCCCAGGAGTGGGCATGCAGTTCATCAATCAGCCGCTGACCGATCTGACGTATTCCGACGTTTTCCTCATTCCTTCCAAGTCCGACGTCGTGTCCCGGCTCGACGTCGATCTGTCTTCCGGGGACGGAACCGGCAGCACCATTCCGATCGTCGTGGCCAACATGACGGCGGTGACGGGCCGGCGCATGGCCGAGACCATAGCCCGCCGCGGCGGCCTTGCCGTGCTGCCGCAGGACGTGCCGCTTGAGGTGCTGGCGGAGGTGACCTCCTGGGTGAAGTCGCGCCACACCCTCTTCGAGACCCCGCTGAAGCTGCAGCCGGGCAACACCGTCATCGATGCCATCCACCTGATGAACAAGCGTGCCCACCGCGCCGTCGCCATTGTCAGCGAGCAGGGTCTCTGCCAGGGGGTCGTCCGCGTGGAGGACTGCGAGGGCGTGGACCGTTTCGCCTCGCTCGCGTCCGTGATGCGCGAGCATCCGCTGACGCTGCAGGCGTCGATGTTCGAGGGCGACCTGCAGCCGGCACTGCGCAAGGCCTTCGAGATGTTCGACACCGCCGGGACTTCCTTTGCTCCGGTGGTGGACGACGCCGGGGCGCTGCAGGGTGCGCTGACCCGCACCGGGGTGCTTCGTTCCACGATCTACCAGCCCGCGCTGGACGGGCGCGGAAAGCTGAGGGTGGCTTCCGCCGTCGGAATTAACGGTGACGTGGCCAGGAAGTCCGCGGCACTGCTGGAGGCCGGGGTGGATGTCCTGGTCGTCGATACGGCCCACGGCCACCAGGCCAAGATGCTCGACGCCCTCCGCGCGGTGCGCAGCCTGGATCCGCAGTTGCCGGTGGTCGCCGGAAACGTGGTCAGCGCCCAGGGGGTGCGCGACCTCGTGGAGGCGGGCGCGGACATCGTCAAGGTCGGGGTCGGTCCGGGCGCCATGTGCACGACGCGGATGATGACTGCCGTGGGCAGGCCGCAGTTCTCGGCCGTGCAGGAGTGTTCGGAGGCCGCCCGGGAGCTCGGCGCGCACGTGTGGGCCGACGGAGGCGTCCGCTATCCCCGCGACGTGGCCCTGGCGCTTGCGGCAGGTGCCAGCCAGGTCATGATTGGTTCGTGGTTCGCCGGTACCCACGAGAGCCCCGGGGATCTGCTCACTGATAACGAGGGTCGGCTCTACAAGGAAAGCTTCGGCATGGCCTCGGCGCGGGCGGTCCAGAACCGCACCAAGCACGAAGAGGCGTTCGACCGGGCGCGCAAGGCCCTGTTCGAGGAGGGTATCTCGACGTCGCGCATGTACCTGGATCCGCTCCGTCCGGGGGTCGAGGACCTGCTGGACGGCATCACGTCCGGCCTGCGCAGTTCCATGACCTATGCGGGCGCGGTGACCCTCCCGGAGTTCCGCGAGAAGGCCGTGGTCGGCGTGCAGTCCGCGGCGGGGTATGAGGAGGGGCGGCCGGTTCAGCAGAGCTGGTAGCCCTGCTAATCTTGGAAGCGATGGACAGCAATTCTAGATGCCGGTCCGTGGGTTCTGCAGTCGCCAGGTCTTGGCACCGCGCAGTCCCGCCCAGCACCGGCTGCCCCCGCTCCCGTACCTCCCATTGCCTACCCGCTGCTTCCGCAGCCGGACAGGAGCCCTCTAGTCCGGGCTCTGATGACCGGCCTCCGGGGGCCCTTCCCGGAAACCAGCGGCACGCCCTTCTGACGGCGGTGCGCTGATGGAATGGATCCAAATCCTTGCAGGGCTGCTGCTGATCCTCGGCACAGGCTTCTTCGTGGCCGTCGAATTCGCCCTGGTTGCGCTCGACCAGCCGGCGGTGCAACGCGCCGTCGACCGCGGCGAAAAGGGCGCTGTGCCGCTGATGAAGTGCCTGAAGTCCCTGTCGACCCAGCTCTCCAGCTGCCAGCTGGGCATCACCCTGACCACGCTGCTGACCGGTTTCCTGCTGGAGCCGGCCATCAGTTCCCTGCTGCGCGCGCCGCTGGCGGCCCTCGGACTGCCGGACGCGGCAGTCCGGCCGCTCGCCGCCGTGATCGCGATGACCGTCGCCACGTTGCTCTCCATGCTGATCGGCGAGCTGGTCCCCAAGAACGCCTCGATTGCCCTGCCGATGGTGATCGGCAAGGCCGTGGCGCGGCCGCAGTTGCTCTTCACCGCCGTTTTCAAGCCGGCGATCGTGCTGCTCAACGGCTTCTCCAACAAGGTCCTGCACCTCTTCGGGCTGGAGGCGAAAGAGGAACTGTCCGGCGCGCGCACGCCGTCGGAGCTGGCATCGCTGGTGCGCCGCTCCGCGGAGATGGGCACGCTTGATGCCGGGACCGCCAACTTCCTCTCCCGGACGCTGGTCTTTTCCGGCCGGACGGCGGCGGACGTGATGACTCCCCGAATCCGGGTGGAGTTCATCCAGGCGGACGACTCCGTCGAGGACCTGGTGGCCGCCGCGCGGCGCACCGGCTTCTCGCGGTTCCCGATCCTGGGCGACTCGCAGGATGACGTCCGCGGCGTGGCCCATATCAAGAAGGCCATCGCGGTGCCGCGGCAGAAGCGGCAGGAACTCGACGCCGCGACGATCATGACCGAGGTCCTGCGCGTGCCCGAGACGGTCCACCTGGACTCCCTGCTCTCCGAGCTGCGGGCCTCCCACCTGCAGTTCGCCGTGGTGCTGGACGAATACGGCGGTACCGCCGGCGTCGTCACGCTTGAAGACCTCGTGGAGGAGATCGTCGGTGAGGTCTCGGACGAACATGATCGGGTCAAGCCCGGCGTGCTGCAAAGCGCGCAGGGGGACTGGTACTTCCCAGGCCTGATGCGTCCGGACGAAGTCACGGAACAGATTCCGCTGCTCAGCGTCCCTGATGAGGCCGGCTACGAGACCGTGGGCGGCTACATCATGAGCGAGCTGGGCCGGATTGCCGTCGTCGGCGACCGCGTCCCGGTCTCCGGCGGAGAGCTGGAGGTCGAACGAATGGACGGGCGACGGATCGACCGCGTCCGCTTCGTGCCCGAGGCCGTCGGTTCGCCGGCGATGCACATCGCTCCGCAGCGTCCGGCCGTGCCGGGCAACGCCGTCGCCGAAGGGGGCCTGCGATGAGCACGGGCATGGGCATTGTGTGGCTGGTGGTGCTGCTGATTGGCAACGCCTTCTTCGTCGGCGCCGAGTTCGCCGTTATGTCGGCCCGGCGCAGCCAGATCGAGCCGCTGGCCGAGGCCGGGTCAAAGCGCGCCAAGACCACGCTGTGGGCGATGGAGAACGTCTCCCTGATGTTGGCTTGCGCGCAGCTGGGCATCACGGTCTGCTCGCTGCTGATCCTGAATGTCGCCGAGCCTGCGATCAAGGAACTGCTGCTCCTGCCCCTGGAGGCCTGGCTCGGCATCCCGCACGAGGTCTCCTACGGGATCTCGTTCGTCATCGCACTGCTGCTGGTGACGTTCCTGCACGTGACCCTCGGGGAAATGGTGCCGAAAAACATCTCGGTGTCCGTGGCGGACAAGGCGGCCCTGGTGCTGGCTCCGCCGCTGGTGTTCGTCTCCCGGATCGTCAAGCCGGTGATTGCCACGCTGAACTGGAGCGCCAACCACATCCTGCGGGCCATGCGGATTGAGCCCAAGGACGAGGTGACCTCGACCTTCACGCTGGAGGAAGTCCAGTCCATCGTGCAGGAATCCACGCGGCATGGCCTGGTGGAGGACGAGGCGGGGCTGATTTCCAGCTCCCTGGAGTTCTCCGGGCAGACAGCGGAAAGCGCCATGGTTCCGCTGAAGGACCTGGTGACCATCGGCGTCGAGACCACCCCTGCGGAATTCGAGCGCGTGGTGGGGCGGACCGGGTTCTCCCGCTTCGCCGTCGCGGACTCCGAGGACAACCTCACGGGCTACCTGCACCTCAAGGACGTCATGACGATCCCCGAGGAACGCTACGAGTCCACCATTCCGCTGACGAAGGTGCGCACGCTTGCCAACCTCGGTGTGGACGAGGAAATCGAGGACGCCCTGGCCGTCATGCAGCGGACGGGCTCCCATCTGGCCCGCGTCATCGGGCCGGACGGGACGACGCGGGGCGTGCTGTTCCTCGAGGACGTGCTGGAGGAGCTGGTCGGCGAGATCCGCGACACCACGCAGAACCACGGAGCGCGCAGGGCCGGCGCCTGACCGGCAGGGGGCGTCCGCGCGTAATGCGAACGGTTCGCGTTAGGGGTACACTGGGTCAGGTTTCCGTCCCGCTTTCGCATACTCAAGTGAGGTTTCTTCCATGCGCCGTCCGTCCCTCGCCGCCACTGCCGCCGTCGCCGCGGCCGGGTTGTTCCTGTCCGGTTGCGCTTCGGCGGAACCGGGGGTTAACGACGGCGGCGGCGCGGGATTGGTGGAGGTCGTCACCTCCACCAACGTGTACGGGGACCTGGCCAAGACGATCGGCGGCGAGCGGGTCGAAGTGACCTCCATCATCGACCGGATGTCGCAGGATCCGCACTCGTACGAGGCGACGGCGCGGGACAAGCTGGCGATTTCCGGGGCCGACCTGCTGGTGGAGAACGGCGGCGGCTATGACGCCTTCATGCACCAGCTGGCGGACGACACGGGCAAAGACCACGACTTCATCATCACGGCGGCCGGGCTGTCGAAGGTGGAAGGCGCTCCCGAGGACGGGGAACACGCCGAGGAGCCGGCCGCTGCCGGGCACGAGGGGCACAACCACGGCGAGTTCAACGAACACGTTTGGTACGACCTTGCGACTGCCGGCGCCGTCGCCGGGCAGATCGCGGAGCGGCTCGCGGCGCTGGACCCGGAGCACGCCGCCGAATTCACCGCCAACGCCGATGCCTTCCAGAAGAGCGTTGACGGGCTGCAGGGCCAGCTCGACGAGGTGGCCGCAAAGGTTTCCGGAGCGGCCGTTGCCGCCTCGGATCCGGTCCCGCTGCATCTGTTGGACGCGGCGGGCCTCAAGAACCGTACGCCGGCGGACTTCATCGAGGCCGTCGAGGAGGGCACGGACGCGCCGCCGACCGCGCTGCGCGCGACCATGGACCTGCTCGAGCCCGGCGAGGTCGAGTTCCTGGCCTACAACGAGCAAACCGAGTCGAGCCAGACGCAGCAGCTGCGGAAGGCGGCGGAGCAGGCCGGGATTCCCGTCGTCGTCTTCACGGAAACACTCCCGGAGGGCGAGGACTACCTGGCCTGGATGACGGCCAATATCAAGAGCATCGAAGACAATGTCCGAGACTGAGAGCGGCCGGCAGCAGGCCGCTACGGCAGCCGCATCCGCCGTCGAAGGCGCAGCGGCGGCCGTAACCGCCGGCGCCGCGGCCATCGAGCTGCGCGGCGCCGGCCTTTCCTATGGTGACCGGGTCCTGTGGGAAAACCTCGACCTCTGCGTGGCCCCGGGGGAGTTCCTGGCCGTCCTGGGGCCCAATGGCTCGGGCAAGACCAGCCTCCTCCGCGTGCTGCTCGGCCTGCAGCCGCTGACCACGGGGACCGCCCTGATCGCCGGGCGCCGGGTCAGGACCGGCAGCCGCCACATCGGCTACATCCCGCAGCAGAAGGCTTTCCGGGCGGGCAGCCCGCTGCGGGCGCGCGATCTCGTGGGGCTGGGGCTGGACGGGCACCGTTGGGGGATCCGGCTCAGGGGCCGCGCCTTCCGCCAGCGGGTCGACGAACTGCTCGAAGTGGTCGGCGCGTCGGCATATGCGGACGTGCCGGTGGGCATGCTCTCCGGCGGCGAACAGCAGCGGCTCCGGGCGGCGCAGGCCCTGGCCACCGATCCGCGGGTGCTCCTTTGCGACGAGCCGCTGCTGTCGCTGGACCTGCACCACCAGCAGGCGGTGAGCGCGCTGATCGACGGGCAGCGCCGCCGCAGCGACACGGCGGTTGTCTTCGTCACGCACGAGATCAATCCGATCATCGATTATGTCGACCGCGTGCTCTACCTGGCCGGTGGCCAGTTCCGCGTTGGCACCCCGGAAGAGGTCATGACCACCGACGTCCTCTCCGACATGTACGGCACGCGGGTGCGCGTGATCCGGAACGAGGGCCGGCTGGTGGTCGTCGGCCTGCCGGACGCGACCACGCACGAGCACGGCCAGCACGAAGGCGACGAGGACTGAGCATGGACCCGAACGACATCTTCCCGGCGCTCTTCAACTTCGAGGACTACGGGCAGCTGCTGCCGCTGGTGACGAACTCGCTCATCGCCGGGGCCGCGCTCGGCCTGGTCGGGGGACTGATCGGCATCTTCGTGATGCTGCGCGACCTCGCCTTCGCGGTCCACGGCATCGCCGAATTGTCCTTCGCCGGTGCCGCGTTCGCCCTGCTGGTGGGGGCCAACGTCATCTTCGGTTCGCTGGCCGGCTCGGTGATCGCCGCCGTCATCCTCGGGTTCATGGGCAAGCGCGCGCGGGACCGCAATTCCAGCATCGGGGTGATCATGCCGTTCGGGCTGGGGCTGGGCATCCTGTTCCTGTCCCTGTACGAGGGCCGCTCGGCGAACAAGTTCGGGCTGCTCACCGGCCAGATCGTCTCCGTGGACACGGTCCAGGTGAACCTGATGCTCATTTGCTCCGCCGTCGTCATTGCGGCGCTGCTGGCCATCTGGAGACCGCTGACCTTCGCCAGCGCGGACCCGGAGCTAGCGGTGGCCCGCGGAGTTCCCGCCGGCAAGCTGTCGGTGGTGTTCATGGTCCTGCTCGGGCTCGCCGTGGCGCTTTCCATCCAGATCGTCGGTGCGCTGCTGGTGCTCGCATTGGTGATCACCCCGGCCGCCGCGGCCATGCGGGTGACGGCGTCGCCGCGGCTGGTGGCCCTGCTCAGCGTGCTGTTCGCCACCGGCTCCGTGCTGGGCGGGATCCTGCTGGCGCTGGGCGGCAGGATTCCGATCAGCCCCTACGTAACCACGATTTCCTTCCTGATTTACGTGGCGTGCCGGATCATCGGCAGCCGGCGAACCGGCTACGGGCGGACCGGCGGACCGGCCGCGCGGAAGGCCGCTACCGCGTCCTAGCGCTGCATTCCGGGCACAGGCCGTACATCTCCACGGTATGCGCCACCTGGGTGTAGCCGTGTTCCTCGGCGACCCGTGCGGCCCACCGCTCCACCGCCGGCGCCTCGATCTCCACGGCCTTGCCGCACTCGCGGCAGAGCAGGTGGTGATGATGGTGCTCCGCGGCGCAGCGGCGGTAGACCGCCTCATTGTCATCCTTGCGCAGCACGTCCACGAGGCCGTCGTCGGCCATGGACTGCAGGATGCGGTAGGTCGTCGCGAGCGAGACGGATTCGCCGCGCTCCTGCAGCAGTCGGTGCAGTTCCTGCGTGCTGACAAAATCGTCCAGATTGTCCAGCGCCTGGCCGACAGCCAGCCGCTGCCTGGTCACCCGCTGCTCAGAACCGCGGCGGCGCGACGTGGGTTCGGCGGAAGGGGATGGCATGGGCGGGTAAGTCTCCTTGGCGGGCACGTTCGAAGGCCTGAACCTTGCCATCCAGCCTATCAGCCGGTTGCCGCCGCACTCGAGCTGGGTAGGCTTGGAGCATGCTGCTCACCAAGTACACCCACGCT
The DNA here is from genome assembly GCF_946892675.1 of Arthrobacter sp. Marseille-P9274. Classification (NCBI taxonomy): domain Bacteria; kingdom Bacillati; phylum Actinomycetota; class Actinomycetes; order Micrococcales; family Micrococcaceae; genus Arthrobacter; species Arthrobacter sp. Marseille-P9274. The sequence continues at coordinate 2,018,530 of NZ_CAMPOV010000001.1, read as the reverse complement.
TGCATCAGGCTCGAAAAGGACGGCCACGCCCTGGTCATCGACCCTGGCGGCTTCTCCGAACTCGAGGTGGCGCTCAAGGGCGCGGCGACGGTGCTGATCACCCACGAGCACGAGGACCACGTGGACCGCGAGCGGCTCCCCGGCATTCTCTCGGCCAGCGACGGCATGCAGGTCTATGCCCCGGAGGGCGTGGCCGAAGAACTCCGGGAGCTCGTCCCCGAGGCCGCCGGACGCATCCACGCCGCGGCGCCGCAGACCCGCTTCTCCGTATCCGGCTTCGAGATCCGCACCTACGGCGGCCAGCATGCTCTCATCCACTCCCATATCCCGGTCGTGGACAACATCGGCTACCTCATCGATGACAACGTCTACCATCCGGGGGACGCCCTGATCGTGCCGCACCGCCAGGTGGTGCCGACCCTGCTGGTGCCGGTCCATGGCCCCTGGTCCAAGACCGCAGAGGTCATCGACTTCCTCACCTCCGTGCGGCCGTCCCGCGCCTACCCCATCCACGACGGCCTGCTCAACAGCACCGGGCAGGGGATCGTCGAAAAGCACCTGGTCCGGTTCGGTGAACAGTACGGCACCCGTTACCAGCACCTGGAGCCGGGCCAAAGCGTTACGGTGTGAGCAGACCCTGCCGCCCGACCCGGGCTGCAGTACGAACGCCGGCAAGGGAGCCGGCGGCCGAGTTCAGAAGGAGATCCCATGAAGACTCTGATGGACGTACCGACGCTGCGGGACCGGATGACCTCCGGGGCGCGCACGGTGGTACTCGATGTGCGCTGGGCCCTGGGAGACCGGGACGGGCACAAGCATTACCTTGAAGGACACATTCCCGGGGCCGTCTTCGTGGACCTGGAGACCGGCCTGGCGGCGCCCGGCAGCCATGGCCTTGGCCGCCATCCGCTGCCCGAAGCGGCAGCATTCGAGGAGTCGGCCCGCGAATGGGGCATCAACCGGGACGACACGGTGGTGGTCTATGACGACGCCGGGGGACAGTCCGCGGCACGGCTGTGGTGGCTGCTGCGCGACGGGGGATTAGACCGGGTCTTCCTGCTCGACGGCGGCCTCGCGGCCTGGCGCCAGGAGGGCCTCGAGCTGGAGCGGGGCGAGGAATTGCCCTGCCTGGGCAGCGTGCAATTGGAACCCGGGAACATGCCGGTGCTGCTCCTCGACGACGTGGCGGGGTTCGCGGCGGACGGTGTACTGCTGGATGCCCGCGCCGGTGAACGGTACCGCGGCGAGAACGAACCGGTCGATCCCAAGGCCGGCCATATCCCCGGCGCCCTCAGCGCGCCGACCGCGGCCAATCTGGACGCCGATGGCCGCTTCCTGCCCGCGGACCGGCTGGCGGCCAGGTTCCGCAGCGTCGGCGTGCAGGCAGGCAAGCCGGTCGCCGTCTACTGCGGCTCGGGCGTGAGTGCCGCCCACGAGATCGCGGCCCTGGCCGAAGCCGGGATCGCCGCCGCGCTGTTCCCGGGTTCCTGGTCCCAGTGGTCACAGCTGGGCCGGCCGGCGGCCACAGGCGGGGAGCCCTACGGTGCGCCTGCCGGAGAGCGTGCCCCGGGCGAAACGCGGTCACACGCCGATTCGAAACTGGCAGGCTGAGCATGCCAGCCGGTAGCGTCGCACTATGACTCTCGGCCGCCCTGCACCGCCCCCCTTGGGCAAACCCCTCTCCGGCCCGGCTGCCGGCCGCCGCGGCCCAACCGTTGCGGCCTATGGAGCCACCTCGGCGGACTCCGGGCTCGTGCCGTTGGAGATCGGACGCCGCGATCCAGGACCGCATGACGTCCAAATCAGCATCGCCTACTGCGGCCTCTGCCACTCGGACGTCCATTCCACGCGGGGCGAGTGGCGGCCGCAGCGCTATCCGCTGGTGCCCGGCCACGAGATCGTCGGCCGGGTCACTGCCATCGGCGCGGATGTGACGCTCTTCGGCCCGGGAGACCTCGTCGGGGTCGGCTGCATGGTGGATTCCTGCCGCAGCTGCGCCAGCTGCGAAGAGGGGCTGGAGCAGTACTGCGAGGAGGGCTCGGTCGGCACCTACGGCGCCGCGGACCGGAGGCACGCCGGGGAGACGACCCAGGGCGGCTACGCCACCTCGATCGTCGTCGACGAGAATTTCTGCCTGCGGATGCCGGCCAGCCTTGATCCGGCCGGGGCCGCGCCGCTGCTCTGCGCGGGTATCACGACCTATTCGCCGATGCGCTACTTCGGTGTCCAGCCCGGTGACCGCGTCGGCGTCGTCGGATTGGGCGGGCTGGGCCACATGGCAGTCAAGCTCGCGAAGGCCATGGGCGCCGGCGTCACCGTTTTCACGACGTCGCCGGAAAAGACGGAGGCGGCGATGCTGCTCGGCGCCGACGCCGTCGTCGCGTCCGGCGATGCGGCGGCCATGGCAGAGGCCGCCGAGTCGGTCGACCTGGTCATCGATACCGTTGCGGCCAGCCACGACCTGGTGCCCTACCTGCGCGCCCTCCGGCGCGACGGCGCCCTGATCCAGCTCGGTCTTCCCGGCGAGGACATGCCGCCGATCCCGGTCGGGGTGCTGATGCGCCGGCGCATCGCGTACGCGAGTTCGCTGATCGGCGGGATTTCCGAGACCCAGGAACTGCTCGACTTCTGCGCGGAACACGACATTACCGCCGACGTCGAGCTGGTGACGGCCCGGCAGCTGAATCAGGCCTTCGACCGCATGGTCGCCGGAGACGTCAAGTACCGCTTCGTCCTGGACATCGCATCACTGAAGGAGAATGCATGAGCACCCTGTTCACCAAGATCATCAACGGCGACATCCCCGGGAAATTTGTCTGGAAGGACGACGACGTCGTCGCCTTCCTCAGTATCGGACCGCTGGCCGACGGCCATACCCTCGTGGTGCCCAGGCAGGAGGTGGACCGCTGGACCGACGCGCCGGCGGAGCTGTGGCGGAAAGTGACCGACGTTGCCCGGACCATCGGCAAGGTGCAGGTCGACACCTTCGGAGTACCGCGCGCCGGCATGATCATCGCCGGCTTCGAAGTCGACCACCTGCACCTGCACGTCTGGCCGGCCAGCTCGGAGGCGGAATTCGACTTCAAGAAGGCGGAGCACAACCCGGACCCCGACCGGCTGGAAGCGAACGCGCAAAAGCTGCGCGACGGGCTCCGGTCCGCCGGCTACGGCGAATTCGTCCCGGCGGAGTAGCCGGCTGACGGCTGCGCTCCTCTGACGGGGCCCGCTCAGCGGCCGGTCGCGTCGATAGCGCACTCGTCGACAGGGCATTGCAGCGGCGGGCTGGCCGGCGCTCAGCCCCTCAGCGGCTGAGCGCCTCGTTCAGTGCCGTCCGGATCCGCTTCTCGGACACCGTGTAGGCCGTGCCCAGTTCCTGGGCGAAGAAGCTGACGCGCAGCTCCTCGATCATCCAGCGCACCTTCCGGAGCCCTTCGGGCGTCCGCGCCCCGGGACGCAAGGCGGCCACGGCGTCGTCGTAGTCGTCTTCCAGCTTCTGGACCGTAGCCATCTGTGCCGCGTCCCGGGCGACGATGGTCGGGAGCTTCTCGAGCCGGCGCTCGATAGCAGCCAAGTACCGCGGCAGCTGGCTGAGCTGGGCATACCCGGTCCGGGCCACGAAGCCGGGGTAGACCAGCTGCTCCAGCTGGCTCTTGATGTCATTGAACGCACTGATCAGGGCCGGGCTGGTGCCCGCCTTGAGCGCCTTCTGGATCCGCCGGGTTGCGGCCAGGACCTTTTCGACGACGGCGGTCACGGTGAACACCGTGTCGATCAGTTCGGCGCGGACCAGTTCGTAGAGGCTGTCGAATTCCTCGCGTGTCCACGGCAGCTGCGCCGGCACGAGCTTGTCGATGGCGGCGAGGGTGCAGTCGTCGATCAGACTGGTCACCGAGCCGTGCGGGTTCTGGCTGAAGGTGAGCTTCTCGGTGTTGTTCAGATGGTCCAGCACGTAACGCTGCGGGGACGGGACCTTCAGCGCCAGCAGCCGGATGATGCCCGAGCGCATTGCCGATTCCTGTTCGGCCCGCGTCTGGTAGATCCGCAGGCCGACGGCCTCGCCCTCGTCGACGAACGCGGGGTAACCGGTGACGGTGTGCCCGGCGACCAGGCGCGAGACCTGCTGCGGCAGCACCGACGGCGCGAAGCCCCTGAGCCCGGAACGCTCGGCCAGCACGTCGCCGTTGGCCAGCGTCATGGCCTCGGCACGGTCTCCGGTTGCCCCGGACAGCCGCGTTTTGGTCCCCGCACCGGCTGCCTGTTCCGTGGCGCGGACGCCGTATGGACGGCTTCCGGATTTCGATGCGGGCTTCACGGTGCCGGGCGTCGCGCCGAGGGAGTCGGCGATGGCGCGGCGGGTGGCCGGAGCGAGCTCCTCTTGCAGCTGGGCGAGGTCCTTGCCCTCGTCCAGGACCTTCCCCTTGGAGTCCACCACCCGGAAGGTAATGCGCAGGTGCGGCGGGACGGCCTCCCGGTTCCAGGACCCCGGCGGAATAACGTGCCCCTTGAGCCGGCGCAGCACCAGCTCCAGGGAGGGCTCCAGCTCGTCCCGCTGCGGATCGAAGTCCTCGGCCAGCGCCGCCGCTGCCGCCCGGGCGACATCGGGGGCCGGCACGAAGTTCTTCCGGACCTGCTTCGGCAGGGACTTGATCAGGGCAGTCAGCAGCTCCGCGCGGAGGCCCGGAATCTGCCAGCGGAAGGGCGCCTCGGCCAGCTGGTTCAGGAACAGGACCGGCACTTCCACCGTCACGCCATCGGACGGGTTCGGCGCGCCGCCGGGCGCGACCGGCGAGAACTCGTAGCTCAGCGGCAGTTCGAAGGAACCGTAGTGCCAGTGCTTGGGAAAAGCGGCGGTGTCGAGTTCGTCGGCATCCTGGGTGAGCAGCGCCTCCGGATCGAAGTCCAGCAGGCCCGGGTTTTCGTGCCGGGCCGCCTTCCACCACTTATCGAAGTGCCGTTCGGAGACGACACCCTGGCCGATCCGCTGGTCGTAGAACTCGAAGAGCGCCTCGTCGTCCACCCGCAGGTCGCGCCGGCGCATGCGCGTCTCGAGCTCCTCGACCTCGGCGAGCAGGGCGCGGTTGCGGTGGAAGAACTTGTGGTGGGTTCGCCAGTCGCCCTCCACCAGCGCGTGGCGGATGAAGAGCTCGCGGCTCAGCTCCGGATCGATCCGGCCGTACTGGATCCGGCGCTGCGGCACGACCGGCACCCCGTACAGCGTGACCTTCTCGTACGCCACCACGGAGCCCTGGCGCTTGGACCAGTGCGGCTCGGAGTAGCTGCGCTTGACCAGCTGCGGGGCGATCTCCTCCGCCCAGAGCGGGTCGAACCGCGCGGCCACACGTGCCCACAGCCGGGACGTCTCCACCAGCTCGGCGGCCATGACCCACTCGGGGGACTTCCTGAACAGGGCCGAGCCCGGGAAGATTGCGAACCTCGTGCCGCGCGCGCCGGCATATTCGCGCCTGCGCTCGTCATAGAGCCCGATGTGGCTGAGCAGGCCGGCCAGCAGGCTCTGGTGGATCGCGTCGTGGTTGCCGACCGGATCGACTTCGGGATTGGAGGCGAGGGTGATGCCGAGCGGCTTGGCCAGCTGGCGGAGCTGGATGAACAGGTCCTGCCACTCGCGCACGCGCAGGTAGTTGATGAACTCGTTGCGGCACAGCTTGCGGAACTGGCTGGAGGACAGCTCCTTCTGCTTCTCCTGCAGGTACCGCCAAAGGTTCAGGATGCCCGTGAAGTCCGACTTCTCGTCGACGAACCGCTTGTGCATTTCGGTCGCCTGCTGCTGTTTGTCAGTCGGGCGTTCCCGCGGGTCCTGGATGGTCAGGGCCGCGGCCAGCACCATGACCTCGCGCACGCAGCCGCGCCGGCCGGCCTCCACGATCATCCTGCCGATCCGCGGGTCCACGGGAAGCTGCGCGAGTTGATGTCCGACGGCGGTCAGCCCGCCTTTGCCTGCCGCGGCAGGTTTCGTTCCGCCCGGCTTCCGGGCCGCCGGTTCGGCCAGGGCGCCGAGCTCGCGCAGGAGGGAAACGCCGTCGTTAATGGCCTTGGTCTCCGGAGGCTCGACGAACGGGAAGTCCTCGATGTCCTTGGGACTGCGCGCCACGCCCATCGCCGTCATCTGGAGGATCACGGCGGCGAGGTTCGTCCGGAGGATTTCCGGGTCGGTGAACTCGCGCCGGCCGGCGAAGTCCTCCTCGGAGTAGAGACGGATGGCAATGCCGTCGCTGACGCGGCCGCAGCGCCCGGACCGCTGGTTGGCGGAGGCCTGCGAGACGCGTTCGATCGGGAGCCGCTGGACCTTGGTGCGGTGCGAGTAGCGCGAGATCCTGGCGGTGCCGGTGTCCACGACGTACTTGATGCCCGGAACCGTGAGGGATGTTTCGGCAACGTTCGTAGCGAGCACGATCCTGCGCCTGCCGCCGGGGGAGAAGACCCGGTGCTGCTCGGCCAGCGAGAGCCGGGCATAGAGGGGAAGGACCTCGGTTCCGGCGAGCCTCGGATTGGCCTGGATCCGGCCGGCGAGGGCGTCCGCCGCGTCACGGATCTCGCGTTCGCCGGAGAAGAAGATGAGGATGTCCCCGGGAGCCTCTTGGGCCAGCTCGTCCACGGCGTCGCAGACGGCGTCCAGCGGGTCCCGGTCCTCCTCAAGCTCGGCGGAGTCGTCATCCGGGTCCATGTCTTCGGCGGGCTGGTTCAGCGGCCGGTACCGGATCTCGACGGGGTAGGTGCGGCCGGAGACCTCGATGATGGGGGCCGGGCCGGAGTCCGTGCCGAAGTGCTTGGCGAACCGCTCCGGATCGATGGTGGCCGACGTGATGATGACCTTCAGGTCCGGCCGCTGGGGCAGGACGCGCCGCAGGTAGCCGAGGATGAAGTCGATGTTCAGGCTTCGCTCGTGCGCCTCATCGATGATGATCGTGCTGTATTTCCTCAGCAGCTTGTCATGCTGGATCTCCGCCAGCAGGATGCCGTCCGTCATCAGCTTGATCTTGGTCTTCGGGCCGGTTTCCCCGGTGAAGCGGACCTGGAAGCCGACCTCCTCGCCGAGCTTCGTATCCAGCTCCTCGGCGATCCGCTCGGCGACCGTGCGGGCGGCCAGCCGGCGCGGCTGCGTGTGCCCGATCAGGCCGCGGTCGCCCAGGCCGAGCTCCAGGCACATTTTCGGAATCTGCGTGGTCTTGCCCGACCCGGTTTCGCCCGCGATGATGACGACCTGGTGGGCTGCTATGGCGGCCATGATTTCGTCCCGCCGTCCGGAAACGGGCAGGGCGGCGGGGTAGGTGATATTCAGTGCCATGATCGCCCACCAGTCTAGTGGATGGGCACTGTCACCGATTGAGCCGGCGGGCGGTCAGCGCAGCGGCCAGGGCCAGTGCGGAGCATACGGCCATGGAGAGGGCCATCGGCACGGCCGTGTGCTGGCCGGCCAAGCCGGTTAACGGGCTGGCAATGCCGCCCAGGACGAACTGGAGCAGGCCCAGGACCGCGGAACCTGCTCCGGCCCGTTCGGGGACGCGGCCCTGGGCGAGGGCCGTGGCATTGCCGAAGATGAAGCCGAGGCAGGCCTGGCTCGCAAAGAGGTGCAGCAGCGTGGGCCATCCCGTGATGCCGGCGAGGACCAGGGCGAGTCCCGCGGCATTGACCAGGAACATGGCCACGATGGCGGTGCGCAGGATGCGGCCGGGATCGATGCGGTCGACCAGCCGGGTATTGACGATGGCCGCCACGATCGAGCCGGCTGCGTTGGCGGCGAAGACTAAGGAGTAGCCGAGCGCCGAAAAGCCAAGCACGTTCTGCACCACAAACGCGGAGGCGGAGATGTAGGAGAAAAGGGTACTGAAGGCAAAGCCGAAGGCCAGCGCATAAGCCATGAACGACGGCGTGCGCAGCACCTTCCACGAGTTGGCGGCGACTGCGGCGAGACCTCCGCGGTGGCGCTTTGCGCGGGGGAGTGTCTCCGGCACAACGAACACGGTGCAGGCCAGCATGACGAGCCCGAAGCCGGCAAGGACCCAGAACACCGCCTGCCAGGGCGCGACCGAGGCAATGACTCCGCCGAGGAGCGGCGCAACGACCGGCGCGAGGGAGGTGATCATCGCCAGCACGGAGAAGAGCTTGGCGGCCCTGCGTCCGGAGGCGATGTCCGTGACAACGGCGCGGGCGATAACGACGCCCGCCGCCCCGGAGAGGCCTTGCAGGATACGAAGCGCCATGACCGCCTCGATGGTTGGAACCAGGATCACGGCCACGGAGCTGAGCAGGAATAGCACGTTGCCCGCGACCATGAGCCGATGCCGGCCCAGCACGTCGGAAATGGGGCCGAGCAGGAACTGGCCGACTGCCATTCCAACCATGTAGGCGGTCAGCGTCAACTGCACTGCCGACGCGGAGGTGCCGAAGTAATCGGCCATCGCGGGCATGGAGGCCAGGTACATGTCGGTGGCCAACGGGCTGACGGCACTGAGGATGCCGAGCGCCGCCACGAGCACCACCGGATCCTTGCCGCGGGAAAGGTTGAGCTGGGAGCGGACGGAGATGGCCGTGCTATCAGAAGTCATGGTGGCATCCTTGGGACAATCAGAGCTGCGCCGGACCTGCCCGGAGCCAATTCAGCCTACCGTCGGGCCGCGGCCAGCATGGAATTGGACACAACGGATTCCACGGTCGCTTCTGGCGCCGGAATGTCCAGCTGGAGCTGCAATGGCTAAACAGGTGTCCCGACTCCACGGGCAGGATTAGACATTGTGATGCCGTTCACAGGTACTATCTGGAGGGACTTCTGCACCAGGATGTTCTCCTGCCGCGGCCGCGGCAGGGCGGCCCGGCCGATTGCCGGCCGGTGTTGGGATCTGAAAGGAAAGACCACCATATGAAACGCACGCGCTACTCAGCTCTGGGGGCCACTCTCGTCGCGACGGCGCTGCTGGCCACTGCCTGCGGTAATGGCGGCAACGATGCCGGCAGCGCCGCCGGCGCCGGGGGAGAGTCCGTCGAGATCGGCATCACCCAGATCGTTTCCCACCCTTCGCTCGACGCGGCCCGGGACGGATTCAAGAAGGCGCTGTCCGAGAACGGCTACACCGAGGGCGGGAACGTCACTTACGACGAGCAGAACGCCCAGGGAGACCAGGCCACTGCCACGTCCATCGCCGGCAAGTTCAACACTGACCAGAAGGACCTGGTCCTGGCCATCGCCACCCCGACGGCCCAGGCCGCGGCCCAGGCAATCACCAGCAGCCCGATCATGATCACGGCCGTCACGGACCCCGTCGCTGCCGGCCTCGTCGACTCGCTCGAGGCTCCCGGCGGCAACGTCACCGGCACCAGCGACCTCAACCCGGTCGAGGAGCAGCTGGGGCTCCTGAAGGAGATGGTGCCCGACGCCAAGTCGGTCGGCATCGTGTACAGCTCGGGCGAAGTGAATTCGCAGGTCCAGGTCGACCTGGCCAAGGAAGCCGCCAAGAAGCTCGGCCTTGAACTCCGCGAGGCGACCGTGAGCAATTCCAGCGAGGTGCAGCAGGCCGCGCAGTCGCTGGACGTCGACGCCTTCTACGTTCCCACCGACAACAACGTGGTGTCCTCGCTGGCGTCGCTGATCGGCGTGGCCGAGTCGAAGAAGATCCCGGTCATTGCCTCCGACGCGGCCAGCGTCGAGGGCGGCGCCCTGGCCACCGAGGGCATCAACTACGAGGACCTTGGCTACCAGACCGGCCTGATGGCTGTGAAGGTCCTCAAGGGCGGGGATCCGGCGTCCATGCCGATCGAGACCGCCTCCGAGCTGGAGGTCGTGGTGAACAAGGGCGCGGCGAAGCGGATGGGTGTCGAAATCCCCAAGGCCATGCTTGATTCCGCCGACCGCGTCATCGAATAGGGACTGAAGGTTAACGTCGCATGATTGTTGCGGTTGAACTTGGCCTGATCTACGCGATCATGGCGCTGGGGGTCTACCTGACCTTCCGGATTCTAAACTTTCCCGATCTGACCGTGGACGGCAGCTTCACCACCGGTGCGGCCGTCGCCTCGATCATGATCATCAACGGAGCCCCTCCGCTCCTCTCGACGGTGGCGGCGTTCGGCGCCGGCCTGGTGGCTGGCTGGATCACCGGCATCCTGCATACCAAGGGGAAGATCAACGGGCTGCTGGCGGGCATCCTCACCATGATCGCGCTGTACTCGATCAACCTGCGCATCATGGGCAAGGCGAACCTTCCGCTGCTGCGCGAGGACACGCTGATCACTCCGCTGCGCGACGCCGGCATGCTCGGCACCATCGGGGCCATCTTCGTCTTCGGCCTGTTGGCCCTGGCGGTGAAGTTCATCATCGACTGGTTCCTGCACACGGACCTGGGCCTTGCCATGCAGGCCACCGGCGACAACGAGGAAATGATCCGCAGCTTCGGCGTCAGCACGGACCGGATGAAGATCCTGGGCCTGGCGCTGTCGAACGGCCTGGTGGCCCTGTGCGGCGCCCTGATCGCGCAGTACCAGGGCTTCGCCGACATTGGCATGGGGATCGGCCTGATCCTCGCCGGGCTGGCGTCCGTCATCATCGGCCAGGCCATCTTCGGCTCGCGGGTCATCATTGTCGCCACGCTGGCGGTTGTCCTCGGTTCGGTGCTGTACCGCGTCGTGATCCAGCTGGCCCTGCAGGCCGGCCTGAACCCGAACGACATGAAGCTCATCTCGGCCGTCCTGGTCGTGATCGCACTCGTGCTGCCGCAGTGGAAGGTCTTCAAACGCATAGGCGGGCTCAATAACATGAAGAAAGCACTTTCCGGGGCAGGAGCCAGGGGCTGACCATGCTGGAAATCACCAATGTGCACAAGACGTTCTTCGCAGGAACCGTCAATGAACGGGCCGCCCTGCGGGACATCAACCTGTCCCTGCCGGCCGGCGAGTTCGTGACCGTCATCGGCAGTAACGGCGCCGGCAAGTCGACCATCCTGAATATCACGTCGGGCAGGCTGCGCCCGGACACCGGGACGGTCACGATCGACGGCACCGACGTCACCAGGCTGGCGGACCACAGCCGCGCCCGGTTCATCGGCCGGGTGTTCCAGGACCCGATGGCCGGAACGTCGCCGGACATGACGATCGAGCAGAACCTCGCCATCGCCTATGAGCGAGGCAAGAGCCGCGGCCTGCGACCAGGCGTGACCCGCAAGAAACGCGAGTTCTTCAAGGAGGAGCTGAAATCCCTCGAGTTGGGACTGGAGAACAGGCTCAAGGCCAAGGTCGGCCTGCTATCCGGCGGCCAGCGCCAGGCCCTGTCCCTGCTGATGGCCACGTTCTCCAGCCCCAAGATCCTGCTGCTGGACGAGCACACGGCCGCGCTGGACCCGCAGCGCGCCGAGCTGGTCAGCCGCCTGACCGCCGAGGTGGTCGAGCGGCACGGGCTGACCACGCTGATGGTCACGCACAACATGGAGCAGGCGCTGCGGCTGGGCACCCGCCTGATCATGATGCACGAGGGCCGCATTATCCTGGACCTGGACCGGCAGCAGAAGGAGAAGACCACGGTCCCGGACCTGCTGCACGAGTTCGAGAAGATCAAGGGTGCGGCGCTGGACGACCGCACCATGCTGCAGTAGCAGTAGCAGTAGCAGTAGCAGTAGCGGCGGCAGCCGCTGTCCTACGGTGAGGCCGGGCGCTCCGTGCGCCCGGCCTCACGCAGTCTCGAACCCAATTCACGGGCGCGGTCCCGGAATTCCGCCGGTTCGATGATCTCGAAGGCGAAGCCCAAACCGGCCAGCTGGATCAACGGGTACTCCAGCGAATCGAAACCCGCCCGCAGGACGGTGCGCCCGCCGTCGTCCTCCAGTTCCGCCACCTGCGGCGGCACCTTCTCCGCCACCTGCTGCACCGGCGCGTCGATGCGGACCACCACGTCGTACCGGTAGGGCGAGCGGACGATGGACTCGTGGACGTAGCCGGCCAGGTCCGGGCCCGGCAGCGGGCGGGGCGTGAAGCGGCCGCGAGGCACCGGCACGCTCCCGAAGCGGTCGGCGCGGAAGGTCCGCCAGTCCTCCCGGCCAAGATCCCACGCCACCAGGTACCAGCGGTGCCCGGCATCCACGAGTCCGTAGGGCTCGGCCAGCCTGCGCGAGCTTTCGCCGTCCGCTTTGGCGTAGCGGAATCCCACCACCCGACGATCGGTGATCGCCGCGGAAAGGCTGGTCAGGATCTCGGGATCCACGGCGGCGCGGGGACCGGGCAGCGTTGTCACGGCGTTCCTGAGCATGCCGAACTTCGGCCGCAGCCTTCCCGGCAGCACCTGTTCCAGCTTGGTGAGCGCCCGGACGGAGGCCTCGGCAACGCCGGCCACCGGACTCGCTGCCACGGCACTCAGGCCCAGGGCGACGGCGACGGCTTCGTCATCGTCGAGCAGCAGCGGCGGCAGCTGTGCGCCGGCTCCCAACTGGTAGCCTCCGGCGACGCCCGGAGAGGCGTTGATGGGGTAGCCGAGGCTGCGCAGCTTGCCGACGTCCCGCCGGACCGTACGCTCGGTGACGCCCATCCGCTCCGCCAGCGCCGGGCCCGTCCATTCGCGGCGTACCTGCAGCAGCGACAGCAGTTGCAGCAGGCGGGCCGAGGTCTCAAGCATGCAGCCAAATGTAATGCCCAATGCGGCCTGAAGCTGTCCGCAATGATCCCTATCGTGGGTGCAGCGGCGGAATCCCGCCGCCCCGGAACACGCTGAGGGATCAGACAGCGGGATAGCCTGCCGCAGCCAGGAACGGGGCGGCAAGGGCTGACAGGGCGCGCGACCGGCGGCGATGATGGAACCGGCGCCGGCAAGCGCGCCGGCAAGTCCAGGAAAGGACGGCAAAGATGGCGTTGAACGTGGCGGATGAACTCGTGGACCAGCTCAATTGGCACTGGGAAAACCAGGCCAGGCCCCGGTTGGACGGCCTGACGGACGAGGAGTACTTCTGGGAACCGGCGGAGGGTTGCTGGAACGTGCGCCACCGTGGCACGAGCCATGCTCCGATGGCCGTGGGCTCCGGGGATTTTACGATCGACTTCGCGCTGCCGGAACCGGTGCCGGCGCCGGTGACGACGGTGGCGTGGCGGCTCGGCCACGTTCTGGTGGGCATCCTGGGTGCCAGGAATGCCTCGCACTTTGGCGGACCGGCCGTTGACTACGAAAGCTACGACTACCCGGGCACGGCCGACAAGGCGCTCGCGCTGCTCGACGGCGAGTACCGGCACTGGATCGACGGTGTCCGGGGACTAGGGGAAGAGGGGCTGGCCAGGCCGTGCGGGCCGGCGGAGGGACCGTGGGGCGACCGTTCAATGGCCGCCCTGGTCCTGCATATCAACCGGGAGATGATCCACCATCTCGCGGAAGTCGCGTTGCTGAGGGACTTGTTCGCCCACCGGCAATAACGACGGCGGGCGGTTGCCTAAGCCGGACGGCTTGGATCCGTCCGGCATGGGCGCCGGTGGTGGCCGCGGGGCCGCGGCCCCCGGTTAGTGATGCGGCTGATCGGTGAAGGGCCGGCTGGGAAGGGAGCCGTTGGACCAGTCCCGCAGGGACCGTTCCTCCGGAGTGTGGCCGAGTCCGTCGCCGCGGACGATGGCGAAGGTAGCCACGAGGATTGTAATGAAAACCAAGACCAGGAAGAGTTCCATGCCTTTATGGTCCTCCCGCTGCCCGGCAAAAAAGAGTGGCAGAAACGACGCCAATCATCAAAAAACTGCCATACTGGAACCATGCTGAAAAACGTAGCCGCCATCGTGCTCCCTGGGGCTTCGCCGTTCGAGTTCGGCGTGGCCTGCGAGGTCTTCGGCATCGACCGCTCGGCCCGCGGCACCGGCGTTCCTGCCTTTGATTTCAAGGTCTGTTCCGTCCATCCCGGCCCGCTCGACACGAAGGCCGGGTTTTCCATCGACGTGCCGCACGGACTGGAGGCCGCGGAAGCGGCCGACCTCGTCGTGGTGGCCCCGTACCAGAATGAGGACCCGCTGCCCGAGGAGGTCAAGCAGGCGCTGCGGCGGGCCCACTCCCGCGGCGCCTGGGTCATGTCGCTGTGCTCCGGCGCGTTCGTGCTGGCCGAAGCAGGGCTGCTGGACGGTCGGCGGGCGACCACTCACTGGCGCTATTCCCGGCAGCTGGCGGACGAGTACCCGCTGATTAGCGTCGACGAGAACGTCCTCTACGTCGAAGACGGGCGGATCATCACCAGCGCCGGCACGGCCGCCGGCATCGACGCCTGCCTGCACCTGATCCGGACCGAGCTCGGCGCCGGCGTCGCCGCGGGCATCGCCCGGGACATGGTGGTGCCGCCGCACCGCGAGGGCGGCCAGGCGCAGTACATTGCCCGGCCGATGTCGCTGGAAGGCTGCAACACGCTCCGGGACCTCGTCGTCTGGCTCGGGGAGAATCTCGACAAGGAGGTGTCGGTCGCCGAGCTGGCCAGGCGCGTGCACATGTCCGACCGGACCTTCGCCCGGCGGTTCCGGGCCGAGACAGGGACGACGCCGGCTGCATGGGTCAACGCACAGCGGGTGCTGCTGGCGCAGGAACTGCTGGAAAGCTCGGACCTGAACATCGATGAGGTTGCACGGGCCACGGGCTTCGGCCAGGCCGTCCTGCTGCGGCACCACTTCGTGAAGGCGCTCGGTATTTCCCCGGCGAGCTACCGAAGGACGTTCCGCGGCGCAGCTGCGGTCCCGGTCGGTTAGAAAGGCAGCAGGCAGGCAGCCGCCGGCGAACGAAGCCGGCAGGAGCGACGGCCGGGCGCACAAAAAGGCCCGCTGCTGTTTGCCACAGCAGCGGGCCTTGCCGGTGCCCTCGATAGGATTCGAACCTACGGCCTTCTGCTCCGGAGGCAGACGCTCTATCCCCTGAGCTACGAGGGCGCTGCACCGCGATACGTGCCGGTGCGTTTGGGACTCATAGAGCTTATCAGTAAGAGGGGCCCAAGGCGCAAACCGCCCCGGCTGCGGCCGTCCGCGGCGGCCCGTGTGCCCATGCTCACAATGAATTCCGCGCGGACGGCGGGCTGGCGCCGGACCTTTATGCTTAATGGGTGACTCCTGAAGAACTTTCCGCTGCCATTGCCGCCTGCCTGCGTGACGCCGTCGCCGCGGGCGATTTCGCCGTCGAAATTCCGGCGGAGGTCCGGGTGGAGCGGCCGAAGAACCGCGAGCACGGAGACTGGGCCACGAACGTGGCCATGCAGCTGGGCAAGAAAGCGGGGATGAACCCGCGCCAGTTCGCGGAGATCCTGAGCGCACGCCTGGCCAAGATCGACGGCGTCACGAAGGTGGATATCGCCGGTCCGGGCTTCCTGAACATCACCGTGGACGCGGCCGCCGCCGGCTCGCTGGCCCGCACCATCGTGGAAGCAGGCCCCGCCTACGGCACCGCCGAGGAGTACGCCGGCAAGCGGATCAACCTGGAGTTCGTCTCGGCCAACCCCACCGGACCCATTCATCTGGGCGGTACCCGCTGGGCGGCGCTGGGCGATTCGCTGGCGCGGATCCTGCAGGCGCAGGGTGCTCAGGTCACGCGCGAGTACTACTTCAACGACCACGGCACGCAGATCGACCGCTTCGCCCGGTCGCTGCTGGCCAGCGCCAAGGGGGAGCCGGCGCCCGAGGACGGCTACGGCGGGGAGTACATTTCCGACATCGCCCGGGCCGTCCTGGAACAGAATCCGGAGGCGCTTTCCGCAGCCGACCCGCAGGAGGAATTCCGCAGCCGCGGCGTCGAGCTGATGTTCGCGGCCATCAAGAAGTCCCTCCATGAGTTCGGCGTGGACTTCGACGTCTACTTCCACGAGAACGACCTTTTCGACTCCGGGGCCGTCTCGGCGCTGCTGGAACAGCTCAAGACCTCCGGCAGCCTGTACTTCGAAGCGGGCGCCTGGTGGCTGAAGTCGACGGATTTCGGGGACGACAAGGACCGCGTGGTCATCAAGTCCGACGGCGACGCCGCCTACATCGCCGGGGACATCGCTTACTTCAAGAACAAGCGGGACCGCGGCTTCGACCTGTGCATCTACATGCTCGGCGCGGACCACCACGGCTACGTGGCCCGGCTCAAGGCCGCGGCGGCAGCCATGGGGGACAGCGCCGAACGGGTGGAGGTACTGATCGGCCAGATGGTCAACCTGGTCAAGGACGGCGTGCCGGTGCGGATGTCCAAGCGGGCCGGCACCGTGGTCACGATGGAGGACCTGGTGGACGCCGTGGGCGTAGATGCCGCGCGCTACGCCCTGACCCGCTCGCACGCGGACTCGAACATCGACGTCGACCTGGACCTGCTGACCCGCCGCAGCAACGAGAACCCGGTCTTCTACGTGCAGTACGCCCACGCCCGCACCTGCGCCGTGGCCCGCAACGCCGTGGACGCCGGCGTGGACCGCAGCGCCTTCGACGCGTCGCTGCTGGACCACGCGACGGAGAATGAGCTGCTGGCCCATCTGGGCGCGTACCCCTCGGTCGTCGCGACGGCCGCCAAATTCCGCGAGCCGCACCGGGTGGCCCGCCACCTCGAGGTCATCGCCGGCGCCTACCACCGCTGGTACGACTCCTGCCGCGTCACGCCGCTGGGGGACGCGGAAGTGACGGACCTGAACCGGACGCGGCTCTGGCTCAACGACGCAACCACGCAGGTGCTGGCCAACGGGCTCGGGCTCCTCGGCGTGACCGCCCCGGAAAGGATGTAGCCCGATGACCGCGCAAACCTCTGCCGCCTCGCCGCTGGCCCCGGCATGGCTTGAGTACCCTGAGGATGCCAACGAACTGCTGCCGAAGATGTGGGCCCGCGATGTGGCCCGCGGGGCCGGCGGCGAACTGGAGATCGGCGGCATCCCGGTCAGCGAGCTGAAGGCCCGCTTTGGCTCGCCGCTGTTCATCATGTCCGAGGCGGACTTCCGTGCCCGCGCCCGCGACTTCAAGCAGTCCTTCGATGAAGCCTTCGCGGAGCTCTGCGGGGGAGTGGACGTCTACTACGCCGGCAAGTCCTTCCTCTGCACCGAGGTGGCACGCTGGGTCGAGCAGGAGGGCCTGCGCCTGGATACCTGCAGCGGCGGCGAGCTCGCCGTCGCCGCCCGGGCCGGCGTTCCTGGCAGCAAACTGGGCCTGCACGGCAACAACAAGTCCGACGCCGAACTCCGCCGGGCGCTGGACATGGGCCTGGGCCGGATCGTCGTGGACAGCCTCGACGAACTGCACCGGCTGGGGGCCATCGCGGCAGAGCGCAACGAGCGCGCCAACGTGATGCTCCGGCTGACCCCGGGCGTGCACGCGCACACGCATGAGTTCATCGCCACCGCCCATGAGGACCAGAAGTTCGGCCTGTCCATGGCCGGGATCTCCGAGGCCATGACGGACTCGCCCGCGGAGCAGGCGGTCCGCGCGGCCCTCGGCTACGGTTCGATCAACCTGCTGGGACTGCACTGCCACATCGGATCCCAGATCTTCGAGCCGGAAGGGTTCGCCCTGGCCGCCGAGCGACTGCTCGAGTTCGTCGCCAGGATGCGCGCGGACTACGGCGCGGAGCTGGCCGAGCTGGACCTCGGCGGCGGCTACGGCATCGCTTACACGGATGCCGACACGCCGCGCCCGCCGGCCGAACTGGCCAAGGCGATGGCCGCCGTCGTCCGTTCCACCTGCACCCGCCTGGGGATCGAGGTGCCGCGGATCTCGATCGAACCCGGACGCGCCATCGTCGGACCCAGCACCTTCACCCTGTACGAAACGGGGACACTCAAGACGGTCAACGTGGACACGCCCGACGGCGGAACGTACCCGAGGCGCTATGTCTCGGTCGACGGGGGCATGAGCGATAATGCCCGTCCCGTGCTCTACGACGCGGACTACTCCGTGGTCCTGGCCTCGCGTGTGACGCAGCAGCCGGCAATTATTTCCCGCGTGGTTGGCAAACACTGCGAGAGCGGTGACATTGTAGTCAGGGACGCGTACCTGCCTGCCGACATCGTCGCCGGCGACTTGCTGGCCGTGCCGGGCACCGGGGCGTACTGCTGGGCGCTGGCCAGCAACTACAACTATGTTGCCCGCCCGGGCGTGGTGGCCGTGGCGGACGGCGAGGCCCGCCTGATTGTGCGCGGCGAAACCGAAGAAGACCTGCTGGCACGCGATCTGGGCTGAGCCTTAGGCCACGCAGCCGCCAGGCCAGCGAACGACGCATGGCAGTTTTTACCAACACGGGAGTTAGAGCAGCAATGAACACGCTGAAAGTGGCACTGTTGGGGTGCGGAAATGTCGGATCCCAGGTGGCGCGGATACTCCTTGACGACGGCGAAGACCTGGCCCGCCGTTCAGGGGCCCGCCTGGAACTGGCCGGCATCGCCGTGCGCAACCTCGACGCGCCGCGCGACGTCGAGCTGCCGCGCGAGCTGTTCACCGACGACGCCGAGGCCCTCGTGAAGGATGCCGACGTCGTCATCGAACTCATGGGCGGCATGGAACCGGCACGGTCGCTGATCCTGCGCGCCGTGGAGCACGGCGCCTCCGTGGTCACCGGCAACAAGGCGCTGCTGGCGGCCGACGGCCCGGCGCTGTACGAGAAGGCCGCCGCGGCCGACGTCGAGCTGTACTTCGAGGCCGCCGTCGCGGGCGCCATCCCGATCCTGCGGCCGATCAGCGAGAGCCTTGCGGGCGACCGGATCACGCGCGTGCTCGGCATCGTCAACGGCACGACGAACTACATCCTGGACCAGATGGATACCACCGGCGCCGACTTCGCCGATGCGCTGAAGGCAGCGCAGAAGCTCGGCTACGCGGAAGCGGATCCGACGGCGGACATCGAAGGCCTGGACGCGGCGGCGAAGGGAACGTTGCTGGCCTCGCTGGCCTTCCACACGGTGTTCCCGCTCGACGCCGTGCGCTGCCAGGGCATTACCTCCATCACGGCCGGGGACATCGAGGCCGCCCGCGACACCGGTTTCGTCATCAAGCTGCTGGCGATCGCCGAGAAGCAGACCGCCAAGGATGGCAGTGCAGGCGTCTCGGTGCGCGTGCATCCGACGCTCCTGCCGCGCACCCACCCGCTCGCCGCCGTCCACGGCGCCTTCAACGCGGTCTTCGTCGAGGCGGAGAACGCCGGCCAACTGATGTTCTACGGCCAGGGAGCCGGCGGCCGGCCCACTGCCTCGGCCGTGGTGGGCGACGTGGTCGCCGCAGCGCGGCGGATCGTCAGCGGCGGGCGCGGCCGCACCGAGACCACCGGGGAGCAGCTGCAGGTGCTGGGCGAGGACAGCATCCTCACCAGCTACTACATCGGCCTCGACGTGGCGGACCAGCCCGGCGTGCTCGCCAGGATCGCGCACGTTTTCGCCGACCACGGCGTATCAATCGAGGTCATGCGCCAGACCATGCACACCGAGGATCTGCTCAGCATCGCGGACGGCAGCGCCACCGCCGAGCTGCGCATCATCACGCACCGCGGCACCGAGGCGTCGCTGGCCGCCACGGTGGAAGCAATCAAAGACCTCGACGTTGTCAATTCAGTAACTTCTGTCCTGCGAGTAGAAGGAGTCTAAGTGGCTCACCAATGGCGCGGCGTCATCCGCGAGTACGCCGATCGTCTGCCGGTCACGGACGAGACCGAGATCGTGACCTTGGGCGAAGGCGGCACGCCGCTGGTCCATGCCAAGGCGCTCTCCGAGCTGACCGGTTCGACCGTGTACCTGAAGGTCGAGGGCATGAACCCGACCGGATCGTTCAAGGACCGCGGCATGACCATGGCCATCACGGCCGCGGTGGAAGCGGGAGCGAAGGCCGTCGTCTGTGCCTCGACCGGGAACACCTCCGCCTCGGCCGCCGCGTATGCCACCCAGGCCGGGCTGAAGTGTGCGGTCCTGGTGCCCGCCGGCAAGATCGCGATGGGCAAGATGAGCCAGGCGATCGCCCACGGCGCGGAGATCATCCAGATCAACGGCAACTTCGACAACTGCCTCGACGTGGCGCGCAAGCTCTCCGAGGCGTACCCGGTCTTCCTGGTCAATTCGGTGAACCCGGCACGCATCCAGGGGCAGAAGACGGCGGCCTTCGAGACCGTCGACTACCTCGGCGACGCCCCCGACATCCACGTGATGCCCGTCGGCAACGCGGGCAACATCACCGCGTACTGGAAGGGCTACCAGGAATACGCGGCCGAGTACGAGTCCAAGACGGCCGGCACGCTGCCCGCCGTAGCCACCAAGACCCCGCAGCTGTGGGGCTTTCAGGCAGAAGGGGCCGCCCCGCTGGTCCTGGGACATCCGGTCACCGAGCCCGAGACCATCGCCACCGCCATCCGGATCGGCAACCCCGCCTCCTGGCAGACCGCGGTTGCCGCCCGTGACGAATCGGGCGGCCTGATCGAGTCCGTGTCGGACGAGCAGATCCTGGCGGCCCACCGGTGGCTGTCCTCCCGCGAAGGGGTCTTCGTGGAGCCGGGGTCCGCAGCCGGCGTCGCCGGACTGATCAAGAAGCACGAGGCCGGCGAAGTGCCCTCCGGCAAGACCATCGTCATCACGGTCACCGGACACGGCCTGAAGGACCCGCAGTGGGCCCTGCGGACCGAAGATGGCGGCGAGGTGACTCCCGTGAAGGTTGATTTCGACGTCGTCAGCGTGGCTGCAGCCCTTGGCCTCGAGTAGCGCCCCCGTGAGGACCTTCGAACGCACCGCGATCGCCGCGGGCCAGCGCGTGAGCGTGCGGGTCCCGGCGACGAGCGCCAACCTTGGCCCCGGCTTCGATAGCCTCGGACTGGCGGTGACGCTGTACGACCAGGTCTCGGTGGTTTCCACCGACGACGGCGTGTTCAGCGCCGAGGTCACGGGCGAGGGATCCGCGGAACTGCCCCGGGACGAAAGCCATCTGATCATCGCCACGATCAGGGACACGCTCGGCCGGGTTGGCTTTGAAAGCAACGGCTTGCGGCTGGAAGCCACGAACGTCATTCCGCACGGACGTGGCCTGGGCTCGTCGGCCGCGGCGATTGTCAGCGCTGTGCTCTTGGCGAACGCGCTGCTGCCCGCCGATGACAGGTTATCCGGGCAGGAGGTCCTCCAGCTGTGTTCGGCGCAGGAAGGGCATCCGGACAACGTCGCCCCGGCGCTGGCCGGCCGGCTTGCCATCTCCTGGGAGACTGCAGGGTCATTCTTCAGTACCGCCGTCGATGTCCATCCGGACGTCATCCCGATCGTGGCCATCCCGTCGTACGAGCTGTCCACGGAGACCGCGCGCAACCTGCTGCCGGTTTCCGTCCCGCACCATGTCGCCGCCGCCAACGCGGGCCGGGCCGCCCTGCTGGTGCAGGCGCTCACCCGCGACCCGTCGCTGCTGCTGCCGGCCACGGTGGATGCGCTGCACCAGAGCCACCGGGCACCGGCCATGGCCCCCAGCGCCGATCTCATGGCGTCGCTGCGTGCCGCGGGTTTCGCGTCCGTGGTTTCCGGGGCCGGTCCGACGGTCATGACGCTGGCCCGCGGACGGCAGCAGGCGGACCGCATCCTGGAACAGATCCACGCCATTGTCGCTGGATCGCCAATTGCCGACGGCTGGCGTGTTCTGGAACTGGAAGTCGACACAGATGGTGCTAAAGTGGAGATGCACCGCCGGAATTAACCGGCTTGGCAACCTGTCGAGAGCGGCCGCTGGCAATTTGGCACCGGCCACGAAGTACCGGCAGCGGGGCCATGATCCGGTGCAGCCTCCTGAGGATCCGTCGAGGAATTACTAAGTGCCGTGCCACGCGCAGCAAACGCGGACGGCGCATCCCTAAGACCGATTGAACGGCCGTCCGAGGTTTTTCCACAATCACTCGGCTTTGCCAGGTGCCGCACTTCGGCAAACCCGACCCGGCTATGTTTCTTATGCATCAGCCGGGATGCAAACAACGCGGTCCGCTTCCGATGCGGCCGCCCGACGAGGGGGAAGGATCCTTCGTGACAGAAACCACTGACCTGACTGCAGGTGTGGCGACAACATCAGACTCACCTGCGCCTAAGAGTGCAGGACTTGCCGGACTGAAGCTTGCACAGCTGCAGGCTCTGGCCACCCAGCTGGGCATTACGGGTGGTTCGCGGATGCGCAAGAGTGACTTGGTAGCGGCGATCTCCGACCACCAGCGTGGTTCGTCCGTCGCAGACCGGCCCGCCAAGGCCGCGGCGCGTGCCACCGTGACGGAAGCGCCGACGGCGCCCGAGGCGACGGCCGAGACCGCCGGGTCCAACGGCCAGACGAAGACTGCTCCGAAGACCGGCGGGGACCTGAACAAGGCCGCAGAACGCGTGACCCGGTCCCGGACCCGCAGCCGCCGGGCCACGAGCGACGGCACCGTCACCGAAGCGCCCGCAGCAGCACAGGCGCCCGCCGCCGAAGCCGCTGCCCCGGCAGCCGAGGCGCCCGCCGCCGAAGCCGCCCCGGCCCAGCCCGAGACGCAGCGGCCCGAGGCTGAAACCGGCCGCGAGGGCGGCCGTGGCCAGGGACGCACCCGTAACCGCCGCGCCGCGCAGCAGACGGAGCAGGTCGAAGGCGGCGCCGAGCGCCGCGAGCAGGGCGAAACCGCCGGTGCCGAAGCACCCAAGGACGGCCAGGGCACCCAAGAGGGCCAGGGAAGCCAAGGCAACCAGGATGGACAGGGCGACCGCCGCGAGCGGCGCGACCGCGACCGCGGCCGCGGCCGCGGGCGTGACGGCGACGGCCGCGACACGGAGACGCGCGATGACTCCGAGGACGGCGGACGCAACCGCAACCGCCGCAGCCGCAACCGCCGGGACCGCGACGGGGATTCCGGCAACACCCGCTTCCGCGACCGGAACGACCGCCGCCGCGGCCGTGACCGCAGCCCGGATGTGGATGACACCGAGATCAGCGACGACGATGTCCTGCTGCCGGTCGCCGGCATCCTCGACGTGCTGGAGAACTACGCCTTCGTCCGCACCTCCGGCTACCTGCCCGGGCCGAACGATGTCTACGTCTCGCTGGCACAGGTGAAGAAGTACAATCTGCGCAAGGGCGACGCCGTCGTCGGTGCCATCCGTGCACCGCGGGACGGCGAGAACCCGAACCAGAACAGCCGGCAGAAGTTCAACGCCCTGGTCCGGCTGACCTCGGTCAACGGCAAGCCCGCCGAGGACAACAAGGACCGCGTCGACTTCACCAAGCTGGTTCCGCTGTACCCCTCCGAGCGCCTGCGCCTGGAAACCGAACCCAAGAAGATCGGGCCGCGCGTCATTGACCTCGTCGCGCCGATCGGCAAGGGCCAGCGAGGCCTCATCGTCTCGCCGCCCAAGGCCGGCAAGACGCTGATCCTGCAGTCCATCGCGAACGCCATCACCATCAACAACCCCGAGGTCCACCTCATGATGGTCCTGGTCGATGAGCGTCCGGAAGAAGTCACGGACATGCAGCGCACGGTCAAGGGCGAGGTCATCGCCTCCACCTTCGACCGCCCTGCCGATGACCACACCACGGTCGCCGAACTCGCGATCGAGCGGGCCAAGCGCCTGGTGGAAATGGGCATGGACGTCGTCGTCCTGCTGGACTCGATGACCCGCCTGGGCCGCGCCTACAACCTGAGCGCGCCGGCCTCCGGCCGCATCCTCTCCGGCGGTGTGGACTCGTCCGCGCTGTACCCGCCGAAGCGCTTCTTCGGTGCTGCGCGCAACATCGAGAACGGCGGCTCGCTGACCATCCTCGCCACGGCGCTGGTGGAAACCGGTTCCAAGATGGACGAAGTGATCTTCGAGGAATTCAAGGGCACCGGCAACATGGAACTGCGGCTCTCCCGCAGCCTGGCCGACAAGCGGATCTTCCCGGCCGTGGACGTCAATGCGTCCGGTACCCGCCGCGAGGAGAACCTGCTCTCGCCTGAGGAAGTCAAGATCATGTGGAAGCTGCGCCGGGTCCTTTCGGGCCTCGACACGCAGTCGTCGCTTGAGCTGCTCACCGGCAAGATCCGCGAGACGCAGTCCAACGTCGAGTTCCTGATGCAGGTCCAGAAGACCACGCTGGGTTCCAAGTCCGACGACGACAGGTAGCTGCCCTAGCCGCCCAAAACATGCCGGCCCTCCCTGATGGCGAAGGCCGCGGCCCTTTCGGCTCCGCTCCCGCGGACCGGCCTGGCCGAAGCCGAGAAGGCTGGCATGTTTTGGGCGGCTGTTGCTGTTAAACCGCACATGGGCGTCCCGGGTGTCCGGAGACCGCCGTCGTTACTTAGACTGAGACAAGAGTCGGAAGAGGTTAGAGATGTTTGAGTCCGTCCAGGGCTTGTTGGATGAGCACGCTCAGCTGCAGCAGCAGCTGAGCGACCCCGCCGTGTACGCCGACCAGGCGCTGGCACGCAAGCTGGGGCGCCGCTCCGCCCAGCTGAACGGGATCGTCGAAGCCCACAAGCGGTGGAAGCAGCTCTCCGAAGACCTGGGCGCGGCCCGGGAAATGGCGACCGAGGATCCGGAGTTCGCCGCGGAAGTCCCCGGGCTGGAAGCCGAGCTCGAAACCGCGCAGGAGCGGCTGCGCCGGCTGCTCATTCCCCGGGACCCGGACGACGCCCGCAACGTCATCATCGAGGTCAAGGGCGGCGAAGGCGGCGACGAGGCGGCGCTGTTTGCCGGAGACCTCCTGCGCATGTACACCCGTTACGCCGAAGGCCGCGGCTGGAAGACGGAGATTATCTCCGCTACCGAGTCCGACCTGGGCGGCTACAAGGACGTCTCGATGGCCATCAAGGGCTCGTCGAACGACCCTGCCGAGGGCGTGTGGGCACGGTTGAAGTTCGAGGGCGGCGTGCACCGCGTCCAGCGCGTGCCCGTCACCGAATCCCAGGGCCGTATCCACACGTCGGCCGCCGGCGTGCTGGTGCTGCCTGAGGTGGACGAGCCGGAAGAGATCGACATCAGCCAGAACGACCTGAAGATCGATGTGTACCGTTCCTCCGGGCCGGGCGGCCAGTCGGTCAACACCACGGACTCGGCGGTCCGGATCACACACCTGCCCACCGGCATCGTGGTTGCCATGCAGAACGAGAAATCGCAGCTGCAGAACCGCGAAGCGGCCATGCGTGTGCTGCGCGCCCGCTTGCTGGCGCACCAGCAGGAGCAGATCGACGCCGCCAATTCGGAGACCCGCAAGTCGCAGATCCGCACCATGGACCGTTCGGAGCGGATCCGGACCTACAACTTCCCGGAGAACCGGGTGGCCGACCACCGTACCGGCTATAAGGCCTACAACCTCGATGCCGTGATGAACGGGGAGCTCGAGCCAGTCATCCAGTCGGCCATCGAGATGGACGAACAGGCGCGGCTCGACGCTCTGGGCGAGGACCACTAAGCGACGTGGCTGCGGTAACTCTCGCCGAGGCGCTGGCCGAGGCGGCCCGGCTCCTCGCGGAGGCAGGCGTTCCGAGCCCGCGGGTTGATGCCGAGCTGCTGGCCGCGCACCTGCTGGGCGAATCCGCCGGTCGGGTCAGGGCATTGGCCCTGACCGGCGCCGCCAGCCCGGAGGGCCTGGCCGAACTCGTGGCCGAGCGTGCCGGCCGCGTTCCGCTGCAGCACATCACGGGTAAGGCGTACTTCCGCCACCTGGAGCTCGACGTCGGGCCGGGCGTCTTCATCCCGCGGCCGGAGACGGAAACGGTCGCCCAGCACGCCATCGACGCCGCCCGCCGGACG
Source organism: Arthrobacter sp. Marseille-P9274 (assembly GCF_946892675.1). Taxonomy (NCBI): domain Bacteria; kingdom Bacillati; phylum Actinomycetota; class Actinomycetes; order Micrococcales; family Micrococcaceae; genus Arthrobacter; species Arthrobacter sp. Marseille-P9274. Next base: position 1,992,890 of record NZ_CAMPOV010000001.1, on the reverse strand, counting down.
CCGGGCGCGAAGGTCGTCGACCTGGGCACGGGTTCCGGAGCCATCGCCGGTTCCATCGCCAGCGAGGTCCCCGGCGCCGAGGTATACGCCGTCGAACTCAGCGAGCTTGCCCACGCGTGGGCTGCCCGGAACCTGGAACCGCTCGGGGTCGCACTGGTTCGGGGGGACCTGCGGACCGCGCTGGAAGAACATGACGGAACGTTCGACGTCGTTGTTTCCAACCCTCCGTACATACCCCCGGACGCCGTGCCCGTCGACCCGGAAGTAGCCGAACACGACCCCGAGCTGGCCCTTTACGGCGGGGGAGCGGACGGCATGGAGCTGCCCCGGGCCACCGCCGCCAGCGCCGCGCGCCTGCTGAAAAGCGGCGGCTACTTCATCATGGAACACGCAGAGGTGCAGGCGCGGGCCGTGTCGAAATTGCTCGTAGACGCCGGCTGCTGGAACGATGTTGGCACGGTCTCCGATCTCACCGGACGAGAGCGTGCGACCGCCGCTGTCAAGCGTTAGCGGCGCCAAGAATGAAAGAATGAAACCTGTGACCCCCACATTCAATTGCCAGGACGAAGTCGAGCGCAGCGAAGGGCTGGCCGCCGCACAGACGGCCCTCAGCAGCAAGCAGTGCGTGGTGATCCCGACCGACACGGTCTACGGGATTGCCGCGGACGCCTTCTCGCCGCAGGCCGTCGCCACGTTGCTGGCGGCGAAAGGGCGGAGCAGGAAGATGCCGCCCCCGGTCCTGATCCCGCGGCCCCAGACCATGGACGGACTCGCGGTTGACGTCAGTGCCGACGCCCGGCTGCTGGCCGACACGTTCTGGCCCGGCGGACTGACGCTCATCTTCCATGCCCAGCCTTCGCTGACGTGGGACCTGGGAGAGACGAAGGGCACCGTGGCCCTGCGCATGCCGGATGACCGGATTGCACTGGACCTGCTCGCGCTGACCGGGCCGCTGGCCGTTTCCTCGGCCAACCGGACCGGCCGCCCGGCCGCACAGACCGCCGCGGAGGCGTTCGCCCAGCTCGGCGAGTCCGTCGAGGTCTACCTCGAGGCAGGGGAGCGCGACGCCGGGTCGGTCCCGTCGACGATCGTTGACTGCACGTCCACCCCGCTGCGGGTGGTGCGCGAAGGCGCGCTCAGCCTCGAGCGGCTGCGCGAAGCGGTCCCCGGCATCCTCGGCCTTGGCGAGGAATTGCCGCAGCAGGCGCCCGAAGAAGCATCCGTGGACGCGCCGGAGTCTGTTCAGCCGCGGAGCGAGGCAACGGACGACGACGAATCCGCGCCGCAGTCCCGGGAAGGGACCGTCGGGGCATGAACCAGCCCGCCCCGGCCCCCGGCAGGACCGCCAGCAGCGACAAGGCGCTCTGGCTCTGGTCGCAGTTCCTGCTGGACTCGTTCTCCTGGATCGTAGCCATCGTCCTGGCGGTCTACCTGCGCTATGAAATGCAGCTGAGCGAGCTGCGCCTGCCCGGCATCCTGGTGCTTTGCGGCATCGCGATCGCATCGCAGTTCGCGGTGGGATCGGCCTTCGCGCTGTACCGCGGCCGCTACAGCTTCGGCAGCTTCCACGAGGCAAAGCTGCTGGTGATCGTGACGGTTTCCGTCTCGGCGATCATGACGGTGGCGCTGCTGTTCTTCGGCATCTCGATGAGCATCGCCCGCGGCATCGGCCTCATCGCCTTCCCGTTCGCCTGCCTGTTCATGGCCGCCATCCGCTACCTCAAGCGGATGTACGTCGAGAGCAAAGCCAAGCCGGGGGAGCAGGCGGCGCGGACCCTGGTCTACGGGGCCGGCTTCGTCGGAAAATCCATCGTCACCCGCATGAGCAACGATCCGGCCTCGCCCTGGCTGCCGGTGGGTCTGATCGACGACAATCCGGCCAAGAAGCATCTGCGCATCGCCAGCGTCCCGGTCCTCGGGCGGATGGCGGACCTTCCGGACATTGTGGCCAGGACCAACGCGACGGTGCTGCTGATCGCGATTGCCAATGTCGATGCCAAGCAGGTCCGGCACATTTCCGACGTCGTCGCCGGCCTGAACATCAAGGTCCTGGTCGTGCCGCCGCTGAAGGACATGCTGACCGGCGGGTCGGAGTTCTCCTTCCGCGAAGTTGCCATCGAAGACCTGATCGGCCGCCACCCGGTCGACATCCACGTCGACGAGATCGCCGGATACGTCAAGGGCAAGCGCGTCCTCGTCACCGGCGCCGGCGGCTCGATCGGATCCGAGCTGTGCCGCCAGATCAATGATTTCGAGCCGGCCGAGCTGATCATGCTGGACCGGGACGAAACCGGCCTGCAGACCACCCAGATTTCCCTCACCGGGCAGGGCCTGCTGGACGGGAAAGACACCGTGCTGGCGGACATCCGCGACGCAGAGGCACTGACCTCGATCTTCGTCGACCGCAAGCCCGAGGTGGTCTTCCACGCCGCGGCGCTCAAACACGTCTCCCTGCTGGAGCAGTATCCGGAAGAGGCGTGGAAGACCAATGTGCTGGGCACGCTCAACGTGCTCAAGGCGGCCCGTGCGGCCAACGTCCAGACGTTCGTGAACATCTCCACCGACAAGGCCGCCAACCCGACGACGGTCCTGGGCCATTCCAAGCGTGTGGCCGAGAAGATCACCGCGTGGGTGGCCCGCGAATCAGGGCTGAAGTACGTGTCTGTGCGGTTCGGCAACGTGCTCGGCAGCCGCGGCTCGGTCCTGCCGCTGTTCAACGAGCAGATCCGCAACGGGGGCCCGGTGACGGTCACGGATGCGGAAGCCACCCGGTTCTTCATGACGATTCCGGAAGCCTGCCAGCTCGTGATCCAGGCCGGGGCCATCGGCCGCGGCGGCGAGGTGCTCATCCTCGACATGGGCGAGCCCGTGCGCATCCTCGATGTCGCGCAGCGCATGATCGCCATGTCCGGCAAGCAGGTCGACATCGTGTTCACGGGACTGCGCCCGGGCGAAAAGCTGCACGAGGATCTGATCGGCGAGGGCGAGGGCGACTCCAGGCCGCTGCACCCCAAGATCTCCCATGCCTGCATCGACGCCCTCGACCCGACCCGAATGTCGCTTGAGGAGTGGAAAAGCCGCCAGCATCAGCCGATTGCGGGCCACGTGGCGGAGACGGCGAAATGACCCAGCTGGTGGCCGCCGTCGTGGCCTTCGGCCTCAGCCTCGGGCTGCCCGTCCTGCTTAAGCCGGTGCTGCTCAGGCACGGCGTCCTCGACATCCCCAACGAACGGTCCTCGCACACCGAGGCCGTGGTCCGGGGCATGGGCATCACCGTCGCCGCAGGCGTGGCCGGCGGCCTGCTCGTCGCCATCGTCGGGGCAGGCGCAGGCGAAGGACCGCTGCTGGCCGCTGTAGGCGGTGCCGCGCTGGCCGCCGCGCTCCTAGGCTGGGCGGAGGACTTCCGGGGGCTGGGCATTAAGGCCAGGTTCCTGCTGCAGCTGGCCATCGGGGCGGTGGCGACGGCCGCGCTGGTCCAGCTGACGGAGGCGTCCTGGTGGTGGGTCCCGCTCGGCGCCGTCGCGGTCGCCGGCTACATCAACGTGGCCAACTTCATGGACGGCGTCAACGGGATCTCGGGCCTGCATGGGCTGGCCGTCGGCGGCATGTTCGCCGCCGTCGGCGCGATACACGGGATGCCTTGGCTCGTTTCGGCAGGCCTGGTCATTGCCATGGCCTTCGCAGCGTTCCTGCCGTGGAACCTGAGCGGACGCAACTTCCTTGGCGACGTCGGAAGTTACCTGCTGGGCGGATCCCTGGCGGTCACGGGGGTGGCGGCCTTCCTGTCCGGCGTGGGACCCGAAATGCTGCTGGGACCGGTCGCCGTCTACCTGGCCGATACCGCGACGACCCTGCTGCGGCGCATCAGCGCGGGGGAGCAGTGGTACGCCCCTCACCGCCAGCATGTTTACCAGCGGCTGACCGACGTTGGGTTGAGCCACCTGCAGTCCGCCATGCTGGTCACCGTGTGCTCGCTGCTCACCGGAATCTGCGGCATCGTCGCGGGAGCGGGCGCGCTGCCGGTCAAGGTGGCCGCGCTGGCGGCAGGGGCCGCAGTGCTCGTTTTGTATCTGAGGGCGCCCCGGATCCTGGGGCGTCGACGGCAAGGTTACGCAACTGGTCGGTGAACGGGACAGCCGGGGGAACGAACGAGTTCTATCTCGTGTAGAATTCATCTGGCCGGTAAAACGGTCTTCCCCGCCTACTGACTGAATGGACAGCCATGAGTGCACGCGAACCCAACGGCCGCCGCGCCGTTGCCGGTGCACCCATCCGGGCTGCGGGTCCCACCGCTTCTCCCTGGCTGAGCATCCTGGCCAAGGCGGCGGCGGCGGCCGGTGCGGCCACCTTGCTGGTCATGCTCCTTGGTGCCGTCGTCGCCGGTGGCAACGCGGCCCTCGGCGCTCTGCTTGGAGCGGCGCTGGTCATGGTGTTCTTCGCCATCAGCCTGCTCGTCGGACATTTCGTCGGCAGGAACAATCCCTCGGGTGCCATCGGTGCGTTCATCGCTACGTATGTGCTTAAGGTCGTCGGCTTCGGCGCGGCGCTCTTCGTCGCAGGTAGGCCGGACTGGCTGGACACCACCTGGTTCTTCATCGCGGCCGTGGTCGCGGTGGTCGTATGGCAGGGTGCCGAAGTCTTCGCTTTTTCGCGTGTCCGGTACCAGATCTATGCTGACTCTCCCGAGGGTGCCCCCGGCACTGCCGGAAAGGACGAGCGGCATGCCGGCTGAGCCCTCCCCGGATAGCACGAACGGCGGCCGGAAATACCAAGGCGGCAACACGTTGGCCACCTATATCATTGGCGGGATCATCGCCTGGGGTTTGATAGGGTGGGGGCTGGACTTTCTGTTGAATACCCGCTGGCTGTTCATCGTCGGAGCCGTTCTGGGCGCCGGCGGCGGCTACTATCTGGCCCGAAAACACAACCTCACCCGCAGCCCCAAGCGCAGGCGTGGGGGCCGGGAAACCAACAACTAAATGCCAACAACTTCATACGGTGGCGTGCCCTTGGCGGCAGGCCACCCCGAAACGCCCAATGATGGACACTGCAGAGAGGAAACGCGTTGATCGCGCTTGCGCTTCCGGCGGCCGCTGATGAAGGTGGCTTCGTCCCACCAACCCTCGAAGATATGCATCTTCCCGAAGTCCTTCCTTGGGCCGCGGAATACGGCACAGGATTCGGAAAGCAGATGCTGCTGGTGCTCCTTTCCGTGGTCCTGATTTCCTGGTTCTTCGTTGCGGCTGCCCGCCGCGGCAAGCTCGTTCCCGGCAAGATGCAGTTCCTCGGCGAAATGAGCTACAACTTCGTCCGCAACTCCGTGGGCAAGGACATCATCGGCGAACGCGACTACAGGCCGTTCGTGCCGCTGCTGTTCGCCCTGTTCTTCTTCATCCTGGTCAACAACCTCTTCGGCTCGATTCCGCTGATCCAGTTGCCGACGACGTCGCACGTGGGCACCGCTTACGCGCTGGCCGGCATCGTGTACGTGACCTGGATCGTCCTGGGCATCAAGAAGCACGGTATCGGCTACTTCAAGCTGGCCGTCGTACCGTCCGGTGTCCCGAAGGCGATCCTGCCCCTGGTTGTCCTGATCGAAATCATCTCGACCTTCCTGGTCCGTCCGGTCACGCACAGCCTCCGTCTTTTCGCCACTATGCTGGCGGGCCACTTGATCATCATGCTGGCAGGCGCGGGCTCCGCGTTCCTGCTCACCCAGGACGAGTTCCTGCTCAAGCCGCTGGGCCTCCTGACGCTCGCCGGCGGTGTCGGCATGTACCTCTTCGAAATCCTGATCCAGGTCCTGCAGGCCTACGTATTTACGCTGCTGACCGCGATCTACATCCAAGGCTCCCTGGCCGAGGAACACTAAATTTCCCCTCTGGGGAAGCTCCTGAACCAAACAACCTGCCCTTAGCGGCATCTTGAAAGGAAAATAATGGAAGGCAATCTCAACCTCGTAGGTTACGGTCTCTCCGCCATCGGCGGTGCCATCGGTGTGGGCCTGGTATTCGCTGCTTACATCAATGGAGTTGCCCGTCAGCCCGAGGCCCAGCGCGTGCTGCAGCCGATCGCCTTTTTGGGTCTGGCACTGACCGAAGCTCTGGCTATCCTCGGCCTGGTGTTCGCGTTCGTCCTCTAGTCGGCATCGCGCACTTTTCAAACCGAGTAGATAGGACGGGTGAGATATGAATGAGACAGTAATCCTCGCCGCCGCGGAGGGCGTCAACCCTCTGGTCCCTAACATCTGGGAAATCCTGGTAACGCTGCTTGGCTTCGCCGTGCTCATGTTCATTGTCGTCAAGTACGTCGTTCCGGCGTTCGAGAAGACCTATGCAGAGCGGGCCGAGGCAATCGAAGGCGGAATCGCCAAGGCCGAGGCCGCGCAGGCCGAGGCAAGCGCCGCCCTTGATGAGTACAAGCAGCAGCTGATGGATGCCCGCACCGAAGCCAACCGCATCCGCGAGGAAGCACGTGCAGAGGGCGCCCAGATCCTGGCGGATCTGAAGGAGAAGGCTGCTGCCGAGGCATCGCGCATCAGCGACCAGGCACAGGTGCAGATCGCTGCCGAGCGCCAGACCGCAGTGACTTCGCTGCGCAGCGAAGTCGGCATCCTCGCCACCGAGCTCGCAGGCAAAATCGTCGGGGAGTCCCTGAACGATGATGCACGCGCCGCTCGCGTCGTGGACCGCTTCCTGGCCGACCTCGAGACGGCCGCGCCGGCGTCCCAGAGTGCAGGTGCTGCGAACTAATGGCAGGTGTATCGAGCGAGTCACTGAAAGCGGCACAGCTGGAACTTGAGGCCAAGCTGCCGACGGCTCCACTGTCCCTGGCAGAGGAACTCTTTGCAATCCTAGGCCTGCTGGACAGCAATGCTGGACTGCGCCGGAGCCTGACTGACCCCTCGCGTGAAGGCAAGGACAAAGCCCGGCTCGTTTCGGAGCTGCTCGGCGGAAGTGTTTCTGCCGACGCCCGGACCGTCGTCGAGGGCCTGGCCGCTTCGCGGTGGGCCTCAGCGCGTGACATTGGTGATGCCCTGGAGACCCTCGCGGCGACTACGGCGATCGCTGTCGCGGAGAGCAAAGGCACCGGCCTTGACGGACTCGAAGGTCTGGAGAACGACCTGTTCAGCTTCATCAGGGCGGTCAATGCGGACCACGGTCTGCAGCGAGCCCTGTCGGAGCCTCAGGCATCGTCCGAGGCCAAGGTGCGGCTGGCCCTCAAGCTGGTTCCGCACGCCGGTTCGGAAGCGCAGGTCCTGATCAGCCAGGCCGTGTCCGCCCCGCGCGGACTCAAGCCGACTGCCCTCGTCCAGCGTTTCGTGGAGCTTGTCGCCCAGCGCCAGCAGCGCTGGATCGCCGAGGTCAGCGCCGCCCGTCCGCTGACCCCGGGTCAGATCGCGCGGCTGCAGGCAGGGCTGGACAAGCTGTACGGCCGCGAGCTGAAGATCAACGTCAACGTTGACCCATCGCTGGTTGGCGGAGTCCGTGTCCAGGTCGGGGACGAAGTGGTCGATTCATCGGTCATTGCCCGCCTGGCGGAACTTCAACGGAAGCTCGCGGTCTAGCTGGTCCCGCAGGGACGAGCTGGCCACGGCCTCATCACAGACTGAATTACACACAGGTCGCCGCAGGCGGCGATCGCAACATAGGAGAGCAGGGACTGCAGATGGCCGAATTGACCATCAACGCCGACGACGTCCGTAATGCACTGAACGAGTTCGCGGCATCCTACGAACCCGGAACGGCCGAGCGCGTTGAAGTTGGCCGCGTAACCACCGCCAGCGATGGCATCGCACGTGTGGAGGGCCTTCCCTCCGCCATGTCGAACGAGCTGCTGCGTTTCGAAAACGGCATCCTGGGCCTGGCCCAGAACCTCGACACCCGCGAAATCGGTGTCGTTATCCTCGGTGAGTTCACCGGCATCGAAGAAGGCATGGAAGTCCACCGCACCGGTGAAGTCCTGTCCGTGCCCGTCGGTGACAACTTCCTCGGCCGCGTCGTCGATCCCCTCGGCGAACCGCTCGACGACTTGGGACCGATCGAGGCCGAGGGCCGTCGTGCCCTGGAACTGCAGGCGCCGGGCGTGACCCAGCGTAAGTCGGTGCACGAGCCGATGCAGACCGGTCTCAAGGCCATCGATGCCATGATCCCGATCGGCCGCGGCCAGCGCCAGCTGATCATTGGAGACCGCCAGACCGGCAAGTCCGCCATCGCGATCGACACGATCATCAACCAGAAGGCCAACTGGGATTCGGGCGACGTCAACAAGCAGGTCCGCTGCATCTACGTTGCCATCGGCCAGAAGGCGTCCACCATTGCGGCCGTCCGCAAGACCCTGGAAGAGAAGGGCGCGCTCGAGTACACGACCATCGTGGCCTCTCCCGCATCCGACCCGGCAGGCTTCAAGTACCTGGCTCCTTATGCCGGCTCGGCCATCGGCCAGCACTGGATGTACGGCGGCAAGCACGTCCTGATCGTGTTCGATGACCTCTCCAAGCAGGCCGAGGCCTACCGTGCCGTTTCCCTCCTGCTTCGCCGTCCGCCGGGACGCGAAGCCTACCCGGGCGACGTTTTCTACTTGCACTCCCGCCTCCTCGAGCGTTGCGCCAAGCTCTCCGACGAGCTGGGCGCTGGTTCGATGACCGGCCTGCCGCTGATCGAGACCAAGGCCAACGACGTTTCGGCCTACATCCCGACCAACGTCATCTCCATCACCGACGGCCAGATCTTCCTGCAGTCGGACCTCTTCAACGCCAACCAGCGTCCCGCGGTCGACGTCGGCATCTCGGTGTCCCGCGTCGGCGGTTCCGCCCAGGTCAAGGCCATGAAGAAGGTCTCGGGTACCTTGAAGCTGGAGCTGGCGCAGTACCGCGACATGCAGGCCTTCGCCATGTTCGCCTCGGACCTCGATGCCGCTTCCAAGCAGCAGCTCGAGCGCGGCGCACGCCTGACGGAACTGCTCAAGCAGGGCCAGTACTCGCCGTTCCCCGTCGAGGAGCAGGTCGTCTCCATCTGGGCCGGCACCAAGGGCTTCCTTGACGATGTCCCGGTTGAGGACATCAACCGCTTCGAGTCGGAATTCCTGGAGCACCTTCGCCACCGGTCGCAGGCACTGACGACCATCGCGCAGACCAACGTGCTCGAGGATTCCACGATCGAGGAGCTGACCGCGCAGATCACCGAATTCAAGAAGGGCTTCTTCGGTGAAGGCGACAACCAGCTCGTCGGTGCAGGCCATGAGGAGTACGACGCTCTGGCCCAGGACGCCGTCGACCAGGAACAGATCGTCCGGCAGAAGCGCTAATTCGTTTTCGCTGGCTGAGCGGGGGACGGGTTCGTCCCTCCGCGCGAAGAACCCGGCCCCGCTCAGCCAGGGGGGATTAGGAAAGGAAAAGTATGGGAGCCCAGATTCGGGTCTACCGCCAGAAGATCGCCTCGACGAGTTCGATGCGCAAGATGTTCAAGGCGATGGAACTGATCGCTGCCTCTCGTATTGGCAAGGCCCGCAGCCGGGTGGCTGCATCGCTGCCTTACGCCAATGCGATTACCCGTGCCGTTTCTGCTGTGGCATCGCAGTCCGAGATCGACCATCCGCTGACCACCGAACCGGAGCAGATCCGGCGGGCGGCCGTGCTGGTGCTGACCTCGGACCGCGGCCTGGCAGGGTCTTACTCGGCTTCGGTCCTGAAGCAGGCACAGTCCCTGACTGAGCTGCTGCGCGGAGAGGGCAAGGAAGTCCGGCACTACCTCGTCGGCCGCAAGGCGCAGGCTTACTTCGACTTCCGCGGTCTTGACTACCAGCAGGTATGGACCGGCGGAACCGATTCGCCGTCCTTCGACGTTGCACGCGAGATCGGCGATGTGGTCCTCGGAGCCTTCAACACGCCGTACGAAGACGGCGGCGTCGACGAGATCCACGTCGTCTACACGCGGTTCAAGTCCATGGTTTCCCAGGAGCCGACGGTCATCCGCCTGCTCCCGCTGGAGGTCGTGGAGCAGGAGGCAACGTCGGAGTCGGAGTTGCTGCCGCTGTACGAGTACGAGCCCGAGTCCGAGCAGGTCCTGGACGCTCTGCTGCCGCGCTACATCGAGTCGCGCATCTTTGCCGCGCTGCTCCAGGCTGCCGCCAGCGAGCTGGCCAACCGCCAACGGGCCATGAAGTCCGCCGGCGACAACGCGAACGAGCTGATCAAGAAGTACACGCGTTTGCGCAACAACGCACGCCAGGCCGAGATCACCCAGGAGCTCACCGAGATTGTCGGCGGCGCCGACGCACTGAGTGGGTCCTGACCGCCGGAGTCGAAGCACTCCATCAAGACCGTAAACTTAACCACGCATCTAACTGAGAAGTGAGAGAGATGACTGCCCAAACCATCGAGCACGGAACCGGTTCCGTCGCCTCGGGCGCCACTGGCCGTATCGCCCGTGTGATCGGCCCGGTTGTCGACGTCGAATTCCCGGCCGACGCAATCCCCGAGATGTACAACGCCCTGACCGCCGAGATCACCCTCAACGGCGAGACCCACACCATCACCTTCGAGACCTCGCAGCACCTGGGCGACAACCTGGTCCGCGCAATCTCGCTGCAGGCTACGGACGGCCTCGTTCGCGGCACGGCGGTTCATAACACCGGCGCGCCGATTTCCGTTCCGGTCGGCGACGGCGTCAAGGGCCACATCTTCAACGTGCTGGGCAAGCCGCTGGACGTCGACGAGAGCCAGCTGGAAATCACCGAGCGCTGGCCGATCCACCGCAAGGCTCCCCGCTTCGCGGACCTCGAAAGCTCCACCGAGATCCTCGAGACCGGCATCAAGGTCATCGACCTGCTGACCCCGTACATCAAGGGCGGCAAGATCGGCCTGTTCGGCGGCGCCGGCGTCGGCAAGACCGTGCTGATCCAGGAAATGATCACCCGTGTGGCCCGCAACTTCGGCGGTACCTCCGTGTTCGCCGGCGTCGGCGAGCGGACCCGTGAGGGCAATGACCTCTGGGTGGAAATGGAAGAGGCCGGCGTCCTGAAGGACACCGCCCTTGTCTTCGGCCAGATGGACGAGCCGCCGGGAACGCGCCTGCGCGTGGCACTGTCGGCCCTGACCATGGCGGAGTACTTCCGCGATGTGCAGAACCAGGACGTGCTGCTCTTCATCGACAACATCTTCCGCTTCACCCAGGCCGGTTCCGAGGTGTCGACCCTGCTGGGCCGCATGCCGTCCGCCGTGGGCTACCAGCCGAACCTGGCCGACGAAATGGGCCTCCTGCAGGAGCGCATCACCTCGACCAAGGGCCACTCGATCACGTCCATGCAGGCCATCTACGTGCCTGCTGACGACTACACCGACCCGGCTCCGGCAACGACCTTCGCCCACCTGGATGCGACCACGGAACTCTCGCGCGAAATCGCGTCCCGCGGTCTGTACCCGGCCGTGGACCCGCTGACCTCCACCTCGCGCATCCTGGACCCGCAGTACATCGGCCAGGCGCACTACGATGTGGCGATCCGCGTGAAGCAGATCCTGCAGAAGAACAAGGAACTCCAGGACATCATCGCGATCCTGGGTGTCGACGAACTGTCCGAAGAAGACAAGATCGTCGTCTCCCGCGCGCGCCGCATCCAGCAGTTCCTGTCGCAGAACACCTACACCGCCAAGCAGTTCACCGGCGTCGAAGGTTCGACCGTCTCCATCAAGGACACCGTCGAAGGCTTCAAGGCCATCTGCGACGGCGAGCTGGACCACATCGCCGAGCAGGCCTTCTTCAACGTCGGCGGCCTCGACGATGTCGAGCGGAACTGGGCCAAGATCCAGGAACAGACCGGTAAGTAAAGCCCATGGCTAACGAAACAGCTGATCTGGAAGTTGAGATTGTCGCAGCGGACCACTTCGTGTGGTCCGGGGCGGCGTCCTTGGTCAAGGCCCGTACCGCCGACGGCGAGATCGGGATCCTGCCCGGCCACACTCCGGTCCTGGCCATTCTTGCGCCCGGAGAACTGGCCATCCAGCCCGTCAACGGCGACCGCATCACTGTCACCGTCGACGGCGGGTTCTTCTCCGTTGACAGCAACCGGGTTGTGATCGTGGCGGACAACGCCACGGTCAACGACTTGGCCAAGGCTTAGGCCCAGCTGGCGGCGCCAGTGAACGAGCTATCCGTCGCGTTCGTTGTCCTTGCGGCATTGTTCGTGCTGCTCGTCCTGGCGCTGCTGGCTTTCGGGGTGCGCCGCTATCAACTGCGGCGCGCCCTGGGTACCTTCGATGCCTCCATTTGCCTGCTGCCCGGCAGCTGGCAAATGGGGGTTTGTCGTTATGCGGACAAGCACCTGGAATGGCTGCGGCTGTTCTCGCTCAGCCCCCGCCCGCGCCACCGGTTCCGGCGCAGTTCGCTCGAGCTGAAAGGCTGGCGCCAGCCCACCGAGGACGAACGGCTGCGGATCCAGCCCGGAGCCATCGTCGTGATGCTGACGCACGAGAAGCAGGAACTGCTGCTGGCGATGAACTTCGATGTCTACGCCGGGCTGTCCTCCTGGCTCGAAGCCGGTCCCGTGATCGGCATCGGAACGTGGCGCTGAGCGGCACGCGGCGGGCATGGACCGAAGACAGCGGCTCCCGACGGGGGCCGCTTTCGTTTTACCCATCTGACCCCCTATTAGGATGAGCACCATGGAAGACGTCATTGTCGTCACCGGACCCACCCGGCTTTCCGGGCAGGTCGACGTGGCCGGGGCCAAGAACAGCGTCCTGAAGCTGATGGCCGCTGTGCTGTTGGCCGAGGGCCGCTCCACCATCACCAATGTGCCCAACATCCAGGATGTCTGGATCATGGCCGAACTCCTGCGCCGGCTCGGCTGCGGCGTGGAGTACGACGTCGAGCGGGCGGCTGTGCACATCGACGTTCCGTCCGCGCCGGCGCACCAGGCGGACTACGACCTGGTCCGGGCCATGCGGGCCTCCATCTCCGTCCTGGGTCCGCTGGTGGCCCGGTGCCGGCAGGCCGAGGTGGCGCTTCCCGGCGGCGACGCCATCGGATCCCGCGGCCTGGACATGCACCGCAGCGGACTCGAGCTGATGGGCGCGGAGATCGTCATCGACCACGGGTACCTGGTAGCGAAGGCCCCCGACGGGCTGAAAGCCGCGCACCACCGCCTTTCCTTCCCTTCGGTCGGCGCCACCGAAAACCTGATGATGGCCGCCACCCTGGCCGAGGGCGTGACGACGATCGACAATGCCGCGCGGGAGCCGGAAATTTCCGACATCGCCCACCTCCTGGTCGCGATGGGCGCCCGCATCGAAGGGATCGGGTCGCCCACGCTGGTGGTTACCGGCGTCGAACGCCTCCGGCCGGTTACGCACCGCACGGTGCCGGACCGCATCGTCGCCGGTACCTGGGCCTTCGCGGCCGCGATAACGGGCGGCCGGGTCGATATCCGGCACGCCGACCCGTCCCATCTGGGGGTCGTCCTAGACAAACTGGAGCAGGCCGGGTGCGCGGTGGAGCGCCGCCAGGACGGTTTCATCGTGGAGGGCTCGGGAAGGCCGTGGCCGATCAACGTTTCCACGTTGCCCTATCCCGGATTCCCCACCGACCTGCAGCCCTTCGTGGTCGCGCTGAACGCCGTGGCCACGGGGAATGGAATGGTGACGGAGAACGTCTTCGAGGCGCGCTGGGGGTTCACGAATGAGCTGGCCCGCCTCGGCGCCATCGTGCGGCTGGACGGCCATCACGCCCTCATCAAGGGGGTCCCGCAGCTTTCCGGGGCGCCGGTGGAAGCCAACGATATCCGTGCCGGTGCGGCCCTCGTGATCGCCGGTCTGGTTGCCGACGGGATGACGGAGGTCAGGGGAGTGGACCACATCGACCGCGGCTACGAGAATTTCGATGCGAAACTCCGCGCCCTGGGGGCGCTCGTCGAACGGCGGGGTAACGAAGCGGATCCGCTGGCCAAGGCCAGGCTGCTGCGTTGAAGCAAGGAAGCCTCCCGGCTGACCGGGAGGCTTCCTTGCTGTCCGGCCTGCGCCGGGAAGCTAAAACGAGACTAGATAACGGTAACGCCGGTCGCCTGGGGGCCCTTGGCGCCCTGGCCGATCTCGAAGCTCACGCGCTGGTTCTCATCCAAGGTCTTGAATCCACCGGTCTGGATTTCGGAGTAGTGGACGAAAACGTCGCCCTCGGAATCATCCGGAGTGATGAAGCCGAAGCCCTTTTCAGCGTTGAACCACTTCACGGTCCCCTGTGCCATGTATTTCTCCTCATAACGGTACTTCTCAGACCGGCGCCCTTTGCGCCGGTCCTGGTCACTCCACGGAAGACCTCAAGGTCCGGCAGGCTGCCGAGGCGTTTGAGGAGCTTCACGCTCGCAACAACATGTCTTGCGAGCATGAAAAACTCACCTACACAAAGACTGAGTTAAGCATCACATAGGCATTTGGGCAGGTCAACGCTCACTTGCGAGATTCAACCTTTTGTTAAGCCAAAGTTCTCTGCGGCCTTCACGGCAGCCAGCGGCCCTTCCGGAGAACGGCATGCAGCCGCAGTTCCGGGGTCAGGACAACGACGTCGGCGCGGTAGCCGGCATGCAGGCTGCCCACCTCGTCCGCCAGGCCGAGGACGGCGGCAGGCACGCTCGTTGCGGACATCAGGGCTTCGGGGTACGGCACGCCGGAAGCGACGGCGGTGCGGACGACATCCAGCAGGGTCGAGGTGCTGCCGGCGAGTGTCTCGGTACCGGCCAGGGTCGCGCGGCCGCCGGTCACCGTGACCCGCCGGCCGCCGAGGCCGTACTCGCCGTCGTCGAGCCCCGCGGCCGCCATGGCATCGGAGACCAGCAGGATGTTGGCGGCTCCGACGAGTTCGAAAACGGTCAGGATGGTCTGCGGATCCAGATGCGTGCCGTCGGCAATCAGTTCCACCGCTGCGGCCCCGGCGGCGGCGGCACGCAGGCAGGCCGCCGCCGGCCCGGGGGACCGGTGGTGCAGCGGCGGCATGCCGTTGAACAGATGCGTCACGGTGGGGCGGACGCTGTAGCCGTCGAAGCCGGCGGACGCGAGCCCGTCGGACGCACGTGCCAGCGCCGCGGCGGCGGTGGCGGAATCGCAGGCGGTATGGCCGATCGAGGGGATGACGCCGTGGGCGGTTAGTTGATCGGCCAGTTCGTCGGCGCCGGGCACCTCGGGGGCGTAGGTCATGGTGCGGAGCCGGCCCCTGCCCGCTTCGATCAGCCGAGCCAGCAGCTCCAGGTCCGGGTCGCTGAGGTGTGCGGGCTCCAGGGCGCCGGAATACTCGGTCGAGACGAAGGGCCCCTCGGCGTGGATGCCGGCCAGCAGCCCGTCGGCACAGAGTCCGGCGAGGACCTGCAGGGCGGCCAGTGCCTGGGCCGGCGGCCCCGGAACCACGCTCGCCAGCAGCGTGGTCGTCCCGCTCCGGTGCAGGAACGCGGCAGCCCGGCGGACGGCGCCGTCGTCCGCCGAGGAAAAGTCGACCCCGTACCCGCCGTGGCAGTGCATGTCGACGAGCCCGGGCACCAGGACGCTGCCGGCCGGCAGCTCATGCTGTGGACGCCCTTCCGGTGAAAACTCCGGATACGGGCCCGCGAAAACCAGGCGGTCGCCGTCGTACGCCACGACCCCGTCCTCGACGACCGTTCCGTCGCTGACGATCCGCCCGCGGAGGAAGGCGCCGCCCGTTCCGATGTGGCCGCTGGCTTCCATGCCGACAGTCTAAACGCCGGCGTTGGGCTCAGAAGAGCCGGGACTCGATGTCGTCGACCCCGCGCATGGCGTCGTAGTCCAGTGTCAGGCAGTCGATGCCGCGGTCTTCGGCGAGGACCCGTGCCTGCGGCTTGATCTGCTGGGCGGCGAAAACACCCTTCACGGGCGCCAGCAGCGGGTCGCGGTTCAGCAGTTCGAGGTAACGGGTCAGCTGCTCCACGCCGTCGATGTCTCCCCGCCGCTTGAGTTCCACGGCGACCGTGCCGCCGTCGGCGTCGCGGGCCAGGAGGTCGACCGGTCCGATGGCCGTCATGTATTCGCGGCGGATCAGCGAGTAGCCGTCGCCCAGGGTGTGGATCTGCTCCGCAAGCAGCCGCTGCAAGTCGGCTTCCACGCCGTCCTTGACCAGCCCCGGGTCCACGCCCAGGTCATGGCTGAATTCGTGCAGCTGTTCGTGAATGTGGATGACGAGGCGGTCGTCGCTCTTCGCGTGCTGGACGTTCCATACCTCGGTGACGCCCTCGGGGCTGTCTCCCTCGACCGGCTCGTTCACGCGGAGCGTCGCGGGAGGGCTCATCCAGTTGAGCGGCTTGTAGGAGCCGCCGTCGGAATGGATCAGGACCGAGCCGTCCGCCTTCACCATGAGCAGCCGCGTGGCCAGGGGCAAATGGGCGCGGAGGCGGCCGATGTAATCAACAGAGCAACGGGCTATAACGAGACGCACAGTAGGCCACCTTACCGTCAGTTTGTCGAGCCCCGCCGGACGCGGGCAGAATGGGCCTATGCCCCGCTCCAATCGCCCGCGTCGCCGGCCGGCCCAGCCTTCGGGCAAGTGGAGCCGCGGCGCGGAGCTCGATCTGGAGCGGGCCCGCTTCGGCATTCCGGAGCGCCAGAGCGCGCCCGACGGCGAGTGGAATGTGCGGCGGATCACCCAGCGCAACGCCGTGAAGGACTACAGCTGCCCGGGCTGCGGCCTCAGCATCGCGCCCGGCGTGGAGCATGTCGTGGCCTGGCGGGAAGATTCCCTGTTTGGCGCCGAGGCGGCCCTGTCCGAGCGGCGGCACTGGCACCATCACTGCTGGAAGACCCGCAGCTTCCGTTACCGGGGCTGAACGTACCGGAGCTGAACGCCTGCCGACCCGCGGGACTCAGCGCCGGTCCTGCCGGACGATCACCACTTCCTTTAGCAGGAGCATGACCGCGGCGGCGGCCGGGATGGCCATCAGCGCGCCCAGCACGCCCATCAGCGTGCCGCCGGCAATGACCGCGATGACCGCCACGGCCCCGGGAACGGCCACCGCACGCTGCATGATCCGCGGCGAAACGAAGTACGCCTCGAACTGCAGGTAGGCGAAGTAGATCACGGCAAACAGCGCGGCGTTCTGCCAGCTCACCGTCAGCGCCACCAGCGAGACCATGACGCCGGCGATCATTGCTCCGACCAGCGGGATGAATGCCAGCAGCGCGACCAGGAACGCCAGCAGGACGCTGAAGGGGACGCCCGCGATGTTCATCGCGATGAAGGCCACGGTGGCGTTGATGAGCGCGACGCAGGCCTGCCCGATCACGTAGCTGCCGACGCTTCCGGTGATCTCCTCGGCGAGCACCTGCACCCGCTGGCGGCGGGAGCGCGGCGCGAGCCGGTACGCCCAGATCTTCAGGGCCGGCAGCGACGCCAGGAAATACAAGGTCAGCACCAGGACAATCAGGACTCCGAAGGCTCCCTGCAGGACGGCGCTGCCGACGCCGAGCACCCCGCCGAAGATGCCGGTCACGGCCTCGGAGTTGGCGAAGAACTTGGCTACTTCCTCCTCCACGCGGCTGCGGACCTGGAACTGCTGGTCGATGGACTGGAAGAACGCGGAATTGAGGAAGTTGTCGGCGTACTCCGGCCCGTTGGCCACGATCTGTGCCGTCTGGTTCACGATCGTGGGGATGAGCGTGGCAAAGAATGCGGCCAGCGCGCCCGCGAGGGCCAAAACGACGGCGACGACGCCCGCCGGCCGCGGCAGGCCTTTTTGTTCCAGCCAGCGGACGATCGGATCGAGGCCCAGAGAGATGAAGAGCGCGGCGGCAATCCAGCCCAGCAGCTGGCCGACATTGCTGAGGATGAAATACAGCAGCAGCGCCAGGCCCACGCCGACGGTGCCCATGAAGCCGAAGTGGATGGGGTGGCGGGCCGCGCCCTGGGTCCCGACGGCGGCCGCCATTGCCTTTTCCTCCTCCGGCGTCAGGGCATCCGGCGGCATCTCGAAGCGGACGCGCGGCTGGGCCCGGGGGAAAGACGCTCCGAGCCGGCCGAGGGCGTGCAGGACCGGCCTGCGGCCACCCGGGCCGGGTGCTGCGGCAGCCTCCGGCCCGGCGGCACCTGCGGGCGTGCCGCCGTCGCCTGGCTCCTGCGGCCCGGCAGGTCGTTCCTCGTGCTCCGTCAAGCGAATGCCCTGTTCAGTCGGCCCCGCGGCAGCGGGAAGATCGTTGTGCGAAAGACTATCGGCCTACCCGTCGCTCCCGGCGGCCGGTACAGCCGACAACGCACTCTAACAGGCAATTCGTTACCATAGGGTTATAAACACTGACCTCCCGGCCTGCAGCAGCCGGCCGGCGCGCGGCAGCGTCCGCAGCTGAGTTGGTGGTCAGGTCCGCTTCCCGTGACAAACGTTAGGTTTTTTTGTGCGTTCGAAGACTGCAATCGCCCTGATCGCAGCCGGCCTCGCGGCCATCTTGCTGGGCATCGGGTTCCGCACCATCTGGGCCCCGCCAGAGACGCTCTCGGCCAGCTACTCGGCCGGAGATTCGACGGCCCCGGTGACGGTGATCGAACCGGCAGTCTTCGGCGTCCACGATGAGCGCGTGGACATTTCGGTGGAGGCCGACGGCGAGTTCCTCCTTGCCGTGGGACGCGCGGGCGACGTCGATGCCTGGGTCGGCAAGGCCGCCCATACCTCCATCACCACCGTCGACGGCGGCCAGCTGCAGGCCGAGACCGTCAAGGGCGATGCCGAGGTGCCCAATCCCGCCGGTTCGGACCTGTGGGTCAGCGAGGAAACTGCCGACGGCCAGACCGACCACCGATGGATCGCGCCTGCGGACGGCGAGTGGTCCATCCTGCTGGCAGCCGACGGCAAGCAGCCCGCCCCGACCGCCGTCACCGTCAGCTGGCCGAACGACAACAGCGCACCCTGGGGAATCGTCCTGGTCATCGTCGGCGCGCTGCTAGCGGTGCTGGGTCTGGCGCTCGCAGCACTGGCCCGGCGGGGCGGACCCGGCTCCGACGCGGGCGAACCGACCGGCCGGCGTGCGGCCGCTGAGGCCTCCGGCTCGACGGCCTCCGGCACGGCGGGGGGCCAGCCGGCGCGCAGCGGCCTCCGCCTCCGCGCAGCAGAGTCGGCCCGTCCGGTGCTGGCCGTTGCTGCCGCGGGCCTCCTTGCTGCCAACGCCCTGCCGCCGGCCCACGCGGGGGAGACAGCCGCTCCGCAGGAAGCCGGCGATTCGTACCCCGTGCTCCTGGACGGGCAGCTCAACCGGATCCTGGACTCGGTGGAGGCCGCGGTGAGCGCAGGCGACTCCGCGCGGGACGCCAAGGAGCTGGCTCCGCGGGTCGGCGGTTCCGCGCTGACCCTGCGCACGGCGAACTACACGGTGCGCGCCGAAAACGGCGAGGTGGCAGCGCCCGCCCCGGTGTCAGCCGAGCCGCTGAAGACCGCCATGGTGGGAACCACCGCCGCCTGGCCGCGCACCGCCGTCGCCGTCACCCAGGGCAAGGAGAACCCGGTGCCGCAGGTCATCGTGCTCTCGCAGGCCGGTCCGCGGGACAACTACAAGATGGTCGAGGCGGTGCAGATGCTGCCCGGCACCACCTTCCCGCAGGTCGCCAGCGAAGGCGGCGGAACCCCGGCCATTGCCGCGGACTCCGCGGAAGGCCTGCTCCACGCGCCGCAGCAGGCGCTCGAAGTGCTGGCCGCCAACCTCAACACCGGCAAGAACCAGGACAAGGTCGGCAAGAACACCTTCGCCGAGCAGATCCGCGCCTTCCAGGACTCGCAGGTCAAGGCGAACAAGAACGCAGACATCACCTTCAGCCGCAAGGTGGACTCGGAATCGGTGCGGGCACTGAAAACGGCCGACGGCGGTGCCATGGTTTTCGGCTACATCCGCAATGTCATGAGCAGCGTTCCGGCCGAGCCCGGTGCCACCGTCGAGCTCTCCGACGAATTCGCCGCGCTGGCCGGGAAGGATTCCACGACGTCGGGCGTGGATGTCACGTACGGCGAGTCCGTGGCGGTTTACGTCCCGCCGGCCGGGGCCAAGGATCCCATTTCGGTCATCGGCGTGGCGCAGGACCTCGTGGACGCCAAGCTCAAGTAGAGCGGAGGCGGGCGGCGGATTCCTTCCGCCGCCCGCGATCGTACTAGGGTGATGTCATGACCACTCCAGCTTCAGGGCGGGGCCCTGCGCCAGCATCTGTCAACCTCCGCGGGGCCGTGGATCTGTCGTCGCTCAAGCGGCCGCAGGCTCCGGCAGCGGCTCCGGGACAGGGCGGTCCGGGCCAGCCGGAGGGATCGGCGCAAGGGCGCCCGGCCTACATCGTCGAGGTCAACCAGGAGAGCTTTTCGGCTCTGGTCCAGCTCTCCGCGCAGGTCCCCGTCGTCGTTGAGCTGACGGCGCCGTGGAGCGACCAGGCCCAGCAGCTTTCGGCCGTCACGGAGAAGGTGGCCACGGAGTACGCCGGCCGGTTCGTGCTGGGCCGCGTGGACGTGGATGCCAACCCGCAGATCGGCCAGGCGTTCCAGCTGCAAAGCGTTCCGGCGGCGGTGGCGCTGCTCAAGGGGCAGCCGATTCCGCTCTTCCAGGGGGCCGCCAGCGAGGAGGAACTGCGGTCCTTCGTCGCCGAACTGCTCAAGGTCGCCGAGGCGAACGGCGTCACCGGCACTGCGCCGTCGGCCGCCGGTGAACCCCAGGAGGAGCCGCCGCTGCCGCCGCTGCACCAGGAGGCCTTCGACGCCATCGAGGCCGGTAACTATGCGGCCGCAGCTGCGGCCTACCGCAAGGCCCTGGCCGAGGCACCCGCGGACAACGACGCCCGCAGCGGCCTCGCTCAGGTGGAGCTGATGCAGCGCCTGGAGGGAGCGGACGCCAACGCGATTCGCGAAGCCGCGGCCTCTGCGCCGGACGACGTGGCGGCGCAGCTGGCCGTCGCGGACCTCGATGTCTCCGGCGGCCATGTCGAAGATGCGTTTGCCCGGCTGGTGAAGTTCGTCGGCCTGCATTCCGGCGAGGACCGGGAGGCCGCCCGGGCACGCCTGGTGGAGCTGTTCGAAGTGATCGGCACGGCGGACCCGCGCGTCTCGAAGGCACGCCAGGCGCTGGCCCGGGCCCTGTTCTAAATGCCCTCGCAGCTGTTCAGCCCCCTCACGCTGCGCGGCCTCACGCTGGCCCACCGGGGCTGGGTCGCGCCCATGTGCCAGTACTCGGTACGCAGCGCCGACGAGCCCGGAACACCGAACGACTGGCACCTGGTGCACCTGGGACAGTTCGCTGCGGGGGGAGCGGCCCTCATCCTGACCGAGGCCACTGCGGTCAACGCCGCCGGCAGGATCAGCCCGCGTGACACGGGCATCTGGACGGACGAGCAGGCCGAACGCTGGAGCAGGATCACGGATTTCGTTCACCGCAACGGTCCCGGCGGTACGAAGATCGGCATCCAGCTCGCCCATGCGGGCCGCAAGGCGTCGACCTACTGGCCATTCGCCGCCGAAAGCGGCAGCGTTCCGGCGGCCCAGGGAGGCTGGCAGACGGTGGGGTCCACCGCGGAACCCTTCGGCCCCTTGGCCGCCCCGCAGGAGCTCGATGAGGCGGGCATCGCCGGCGTGGTCGATGATTTCCGGGCCGCCGCCGCCCGGGCGGTCTGGGCCGGGTTCGACACCATCGAACTGCACGCCGCCCACGGCTACCTGCTCCACCAGTTCCTGAGTCCGCTCGTGAACACGCGGGGTGACATGTGGGGCGGTTCCGCGGCCAACCGGAGCCGCTTGCTGCTGGCCGTGGTGGACGCCGTGCGGACCGTCATCCCGGACCGGATGCCGCTGTTGCTGCGCGTTTCGGCCTCGGACTGGGCCCAGGGAGGGCTCGAACCGGACGAGGTCGCGGCCATCGCGCTGGCCGCGGGCGAACGCGGTGTGGACCTGGTCGACGTCTCGAGCGGCGGAGCCGTCCCCGGGCTGCAGATTCCGCTGGAACCCGGCTACCAGGTGCCTTTCGCTGCCCGGATCCGCCGGGCCACCGGACTGCCCGTGGGCGCGGTAGGCCTGATCTCCTCGGCGCGCCATGCCGAACAGATCGTCGCCGACGGCGATGCCCACGCGGTCCTGCTGGCCCGTGCCGCCCTCCGCGATCCGCATTGGTGGCTGCGCGCCGCCGTCGAACTCGGCGTGGACCTGCCCTGGGCGGCGCAGTATGAACGCGCCGCCGTGGCGGAGGATTTTTAGTCCTTGCGGATGATGTGATCATGGCGGGCCGCTTGTTAGTTTGGCCTCATGACTTTGCCCGACTTTGTCCATCCTGCCGGCCCCGGGCCGCGGGAACCCTTGCCCGGCACGGGCGCCAGCGACGCAGGCCCGCACCATCCGCAGCCGGCGGCTCCTGCGCTGGCCCTGCGCGGCCTGGCCAAACGTTTCGGCGGGAAGATCGCGGTCAACGGAATCAACCTTGACGTGCCGTCGGGTTCCTTCTACGGCCTGGTCGGTCCGAACGGCGCCGGAAAGACCACCACGTTGTCCATGGCGACCGGGATGCTGCGTCCGGACTACGGACAGGTGTGGGTCCACGGGACCGACGTCTGGGCGCAGCCGCTGGCAGCCAAGAAACTGATGGGCGTCTTGCCGGACGGCGTGCGGCTCTTCGACCGGCTCACGGGCGAACAGCTGGTGACCTACGCCGGCCTGCTGCGGGGGATGGACCGCGACATGGTGGCCTCCCGCGTCGCGGATCTGCTGCGCGCCCTGGACCTCGCCAACGACGCCGGGACACTGGTCGTGGACTATTCCGCCGGCATGACGAAGAAGATCGCGCTCGCTTCCGCCCTGATCCATGCGCCGAGGCTGCTGGTCCTGGACGAACCGTTCGAAGCTGTCGACCCGGTATCGGCCGCCAACATCCGCGACATCCTCCACGACTATGTTGCCTCCGGCGGCACCGTCATCGTCTCCAGCCACGTCATGGACCTGGTGCAGCGCATGTGCGACCACGTGGCCGTCATCGCGCAGGGAAACGTCCTGGCGGCCGGGACGGTGGACGAGGTCCGCGACGGCGCCAGCCTTGAGGACCGCTTTGTCCAGCTGGTCGGGGGCCGCGGCCAGTCGGAAGGACTGTCGTGGTTGCGCACCTCCTAAGGCTCAAACTCACCCTGCTGCGCAACGGATTCAAGCGCAGCCCCTGGCAGTTGGTCGGCGTCATCCTCGGCGCGGTGTACGCCGTGGGCGTGCTCGGCATGCTGCTGGTGGGGCTGGTCTTCCTGGGCAGCGGCGAACCGGAGGTCGCCAGGACGGCCATCATCCTCGCCGGATCCGCGGTCTTCCTCGGCTGGGCGCTGATTCCGATGGTTGCCACCGGGGTGGACATGACCCTGGACCCGGCCCGTTTCGTGACCTTCGCGATCCCGATGCCGCAGATGCTTGCGGGGCTGGCCCTGGGCGGGCTGATCGGCGTTCCCGGAGCCGTCACGCTGCTCGCCTCGCTTGCGCAGGCCGCGGCCTGGTGGCAGCATCCGGCGGCGATGATTGCCGCGGTGGTCTGCGCTGCCGTAGCGGCTTTGACCGCCGTGTTGCTTTCCCGCCTGACGACCTCGGCCTCGACCACGCTGGCGAGCTCGCGCCGGTTCAAGGACCTGAGCGGCGTGATCGGCATCATTCCCCTCATGCTGCTCGGCCCGATCATCATCGGAATCACGGAGGGGCTGGAGAGCTCGCAGGACTTCCTGCCAGCCCTGGCCGAAACGCTGGCGTGGACCCCGCTGGGCAGCATCTGGGCGGTCCCCGGGGACATCGCCGTCGGCCATTGGGGCGCCGCGGCGGCGCGCTTCGTCATCGGCGTTGCCTTCCTGGTGCTCATTGCCTGGCTGTGGAAGCTCAGTCTCGCCCGGGCCCTGGTCACGCCGCCCTACAACGCGGTGACGCGCCGCGGGGCCGGCAAGCTCGGCTGGTTCTCCCGGTTCTCCGCCACGCCGACGGGGGCGGTGGCGGCGCGGGCGCTGACCTACTGGTTCAAGGATCCGCGCTATGGGGCCTCCCTGATCTCCATCCCGCTGATTCCCGTGGTGATGGCCTTCGCGTTCGCGCCCATGGGAGACTTCGGCTTCATGCTGTGGCTCGGGCCCATCATGGCGTTCCTGCTCTCGTTTGCGATCTCGGCGGACATTTCCTACGACAACACCGCATTCGCCCTCCACGTCACCTCCGGTGTCAGCGGAAGAGCGGACCGGGCCGGCCGGGTCATTGCCTGCGCGGTGTTCGCGCTGCCCGTGACCTTGGTCTTCGCCGTGGCGCCGTTCTTCTTCCTCGGTTCCTGGCAGCTGCTTCCGGCCACGCTGGGACTGTCACTGGGGGTGCTGCTCAGCGGCCTGGGCCTGTCCAGCGTGGTGTCCGCTCGGTACACCTACAACGTGCCGCTGCCGGGCGAAAGCCCCTTCAAGACACCCCCGGGGTCCACCGCGCGGATGATGATCGTGCAGATGCTGGGCATGCTGGTGCTGGTCCTGATCGCCCTGCCGGAAGCTGCCCTGGCGCTGGCAGCCCTGCTGACCGGCGCGCCGCTGTTCAGCTGGCTCGCGCTGGCGGTGGGGCTGGTGCTCGGCACGGCCCTGCTGGTGATTGGCGTGCGGGTCGGCGGGGCATGGTACGACAGACGCGCGCCGGAACTGCTGCAGGCCGTCGCGATCAACAAGTGAGCCGCCGAGGGAGACGAGCGGCTAAGATGGTCCCATGACTTTGCCCCCTGATCCATTCGAGAACGACCCGTACCGCCAGCCCCAGGGGCCGGGCGGTTCGACCGCGACGATTGAACGGGAAGAGCAGCGCGAAGAGCTCGAGCCGGGCGACCGGGAGCGGTTTGCCCATTACGTGCGCAAGGAAAAGATCATGGAGTCCGCGCTCTCGGGCGAGCCCGTGATCGCGCTCTGCGGTAAGGTGTGGGTTCCCGGCCGGGATCCCAAAAAGTTCCCCGTCTGCCCGGAATGCAAGGAGATCTATGAAGGACTCCGCCCGGGCAAGGATGGCTCCGGAAACGACAAGTAGCGTTTGACACGCCTTCGGCCAGCCGGCTGACCCGCCGGCTGGCCGTGTCTTTGGCGTGCCCGCATGCCGCAAACGATCAATCAACCGCACTGCAAGGAGCTTTCGCCCAGATGAGCCAGGAGACGACTCTTTTCGGTTCCGGCCCGGCGCTGCCTCCGGCCTACCCGGAGCGCGCGGCGTGGGGGACCGCACCCAAGCTGCGCCAGTGGCAGGCCGAGGCGCTGGAAAAATACTTCACCCTCGCGCCCCGGGACTTCCTCGCCGTCGCAACTCCCGGAGCAGGCAAGACCACTTTCGCGCTCCGGGTTGCCACGGAGCTCGTGGAACGCGGCACCGTCAACCGGATCGTCGTCGTCGCCCCCACGGACCACCTCAAGCGCCAGTGGGCCGATGCGGCCGCCCGTGTGGGCCTGTCCATCGACCCCAACTTCAAGAACTCCGACGGCCAGCACGGCAAGGATTTCATCGGCGTCGCGGTCACTTATGCCCAGGTGGCCATGAAGCCGATGCTGCACCGGGCCAAAACCGAGGCGGCCCGGACGCTGGTGATCCTCGACGAGATCCACCATGGCGGCGACGCGCTCAGCTGGGGCGACGGCATCCGCGAGGCGTTCGATCCGGCCACGCGGCGGCTCGCGCTCACGGGCACGCCGTTCCGTTCGGACACGGCCGCCATCCCCTTCGTGGAGTATGCCGAGGACAGGGACGGCATCCGCCGCTCCAAGGCGGACTACACCTACGGCTACGGGAATGCCCTGCGGGACCACGTGGTGCGCCCCGTGATCTTCATGGCCTATTCCGGCCAGATGCGCTGGCGGACCAGCGCCGGGGACGAGTTCTCGGCGTCATTGGGCGAAGCCGCCGTCACCAAGGACATCACCGCCCAGGCGTGGCGGACAGCGCTGAACCCGCAGGGGCAGTGGATTCCGTCGGTGCTGGCCGCCGCTGACAAGCGCCTGACCGAGGTGCGCCGCACCGTCCCGGACTCGGGCGGCCTGGTCATCGCCACGGACCACGAGGACGCGCGGGCCTACGCCGGCCAGCTGAAGAAGATCACCGGCGAATCGCCCACGGTCATCCTCTCCGATGATGCCGGCGCCTCCGAAAAGATCGAGGAGTTCTCCGCCGGGGAAACGCGCTGGATGGTCGCAGTGCGCATGGTCTCCGAAGGCGTGGACGTCCCGCGTCTTTCCGTGGGCGTCTATGCGACGTCGACGGCGACGCCCCTGTTCTTCGCCCAGGCCATCGGCCGCTTCGTCCGCGCCCGGAAGCGCGGCGAGACCGCGTCCGTGTTCCTGCCGTCGGTGCCGAACCTGATGGAGCTGGCCAACCAGATGGAGCTGGAGCGCGACCACGCGCTGGACCGGCCGGACAAGGACAACGACGAGGGCTTCATCCCCGAAGAGGCCCTGATGGAGCAGGCCAACCGCGAGGAGAAGGCCTCCGACGAGCTCACCCGGCAGAAGTTCGAGGCCCTCGAATCGCAGGCGTCCTTTGACCGCGTCCTCTTCGACGGCGGCGAGTTCGGCACCGGCGGCGAGCTTGGTTCGGAAGACGAACTCGATTTCCTCGGCATTCCGGGCCTCCTGGATGCCGAGCAGGTCGGCCAGCTGCTGCGGCAGCGCCAGCAGGAGCAGCAGTCGCGCAAGCGCCGCCAAGGTGCAGCCGCTCCCGCTCCCGAACCCCACGTCGTCGACCACCGCCAGCTGACGGAGCTGCGCAACCAGCTGGCCAAGAACGTCTCCGCCTGGTCGGCCCGTTCAGGCATGCCGCATGGGGTGGTGCATTCGGAACTGCGGCGGATCTGCGGCGGCCCGGCGGTCGCCCAGGCGAACGAGGAGCAGCTGAACAAGCGCCTGAAGAAACTCCAGGACTGGTTCATCGGCCGCAAGTAGCCCGGGCCGCCGTCAGTCCTGCCCGGGCCGCCGTCAGTCCTGGATGACTTCGACCCCGTTGTCCTCCAGCTCGGCGACGCTCGCGGTGACGCGCTCGGCATTGATGCCCGCCGTCAGCGGCAGCAGCACCGAGGTGGTGTAGCCGGCCTGCACCGCGTCCAACGCCGTGGCCCGGACGCAGTAGTCCGTCGCGATTCCCGCGATGACCACTTCGTCGACGTCGTTCTGCCGCAGCCAGTCGTCCAGTGAGATGACGTCCTCGGCCGCGTCGGAATCCTCGTCCTCCAGGTCCCCCGTGGCCACTTCGTCCTCCGGCGCCAGCACGCCCTCGAAGCCGGAGTAGGCGGCCTCGAAAGCGCCCTTGCGGAAGTACGCGTCGATCTCGTCTGTGTCCAGCTCCGGGTGCAGCTGGGCCCCCTTCGACCCGGCCACGCAGTGCCGCGGCCAGCTGTCGACGAAGTCCGGGTCGTCGGAGAAGTGGCTTCCCGGATCCACATGCCAGTCCTGGGTGGCCACCACGAAGTCGTAGCCGGCGGCATTGTTTTCCAGATGCTCGCTCAGGTCCGCGGCGACCTGCGCCCCGCCCTCGACGCCCAGCGCTCCTCCCTCGCAGAAGTCATTCTGCACATCAACTATGACCAGTGCCCGTGTCATGCCTGCTCCTCGAATTCCGTGGGAATAACTGCCTCGCCGCGCTGCAGCCGGCGGTGCGTTCCGGGCAGTTCAGCGAGCGAGAGCCGATGCCGTTCGGCGGCCCGCTGGACGGCCTCCGCGCCGGTGAAGCCCGGCAGCAGCTCGCCGTTCTTGACGAACTGCTCCAGCAGCGAGCGGTCATTGCTGTCGCTATCGGGGCGGTGGCCGATGCCGATGACTTCCGCGCTGGCCACGCCGCGCTCGTCCAGGCGGCGCAGGGCGTACTTGCGGCCGCCCTTGGAGATCTTGTTCTTGGCCGCCTTCGCCACCGGAACCTGGACGCCGTCGTCGTTCTCCCGGCTCACCAGCTTGTACACCATGCTCGCGGTCGGGGCGCCGGACCCGGTGACGAGCTCGGTGCCGACGCCGTAGGAGTCCACCGGCGCCGAGGCCAGCGCGGCGATCGCGTATTCGTCCAGATCCGACGTGACCGTGATGTGCGTGTTGTGGTTCCCGAGGTCATCCAGCAGCCGGCGTACCCACTGTGCCTGGGTCACGAGGTCGCCCGAATCCAGCCGGACGCCGCCGAGTTCCGGCCCGGCGAGTTCGACGGCGGTGCGCACCGCGGTTTCGACGTCGTACGTATCCACCAGGAGCGTGGTGCCGTGGCCCAGCGACGCGAGCTGCGCCTCGAAGGCCTCCCGCTCCGTGTCGTGCAGCATGGTGAAGGAATGGGCGGCCGTGCCCACGGTCTTGATGCCGTAGCGGTACCCGGCCTCCAGGTTGGACGTGCTGGTGAAGCCGCCGATCATCGCGGCTCGGGCGGCGGCGACGGCCGACTCCTCCTGCGTGCGGCGCGAGCCCATTTCGATGCAGGGCCGGTCGCCGGCCGCGGTCGTCATCCGGGAGGCCGCCGAGGCAATGGCACAGTCGTGGTTGAGGATCGAGAGGATGTACGTCTCGAGCACGCATGCTTCGGCGAAGCTGGACTCGACGGTGAGGATGGGGGAGTAGGGGAAGTAGGCTTCGCCCTCGGTGTAGCCGTAGATATCGCCGCTGAACCGGAAGTCCGCCAGCCAGTCGATGGTCGGCGCGTCCACGACCTTGGTCCTGGCGAGGAACTCCAGCTGGTCCGAGCTGAACGTGAAGTTGCGGATCCCTTCCAGGATGCGGCCGGTGCCGGCCACCACGCCGTACCGCCGGCCGTCCGGCAGCCGCCGGGCGAAAGCCTCGAAAACCGAACGCCGGTGGGCGGCGCCCGAACGCAGCGCGGCCTGCAGCATGGTCAGCTCGTAGTGGTCGGTGTAGAGGGACGTCGCGGGCGGAACCCAGCCTGTTTCGGTACTCACAGATCAAACTCTAATCAAGCTGCAGCGCTCTGAGTACCCGGGCGCCGAACGGGCGGCGGGGCAGGTCCCGGCCTACAATGGAATTCATGTCATCAACAATTGAGCTGGTTCCAGCGCTGTCCGGGGTAGTGGGAAACACGGTTGTTGACGTCGAAGCGGAAACCGAGCGGGATACCTTCCTCCGCGAGGACACCGCTACGGACGTGCCGTGGGTTGTCCTTGTCTGGAATGATCCGGTCAACCTCATGAGCTACGTCAGCTACGTCTTCCAGAGCTACTTCGGCTATCCGGAGTCCAAAGCGAACACGCTGATGCTGCAGGTGCATCAGGAGGGCAAGTCCGTGGTCGCTACCGGCACACGCGAGAAGGCGGAGCGGGACACGCAGGCCATGCATTCGTTCGGGCTGTGGGCCACCTTCCAGAAGGCGAACCAGGCATAGGCATGGCGAAGGCATTCAGGAACACGCGCAAAGGAATTACCGGCGAGCTGGAGCGGGCCGAACGGGACCTGGTCCGGCGGCTCTTCGATGACGTCATCGGCATGCTCGAGCCCGCGGACCGGGCGGACGAGGACCCGCTGGCGGCACTCGTCGGGCTGGACGCCACGGCGTCGAAGCCCGAGGACAGTGCGTTGCTGCGCCTCCTTCCGGACGGAGTCAAGAATAACGACGACGAATCCCTGGAGTTCCGCCGCTTCACGGAGCGCTCGCTCCGCGAGGACAAGGTGGCCGCCCTGCGGGCCGGCTCGCTGCTGCTGGAGCAGAACCCTCTGCAGCTGACTCCGGAACAGGCGCAGCTGCTGGGCCGGGCCATCAACGACGTCCGCTTGGTGCTGGCCGACCGGCTCGACATCGAGACGGACGAAGACGCCCAGGCGCTGCACGAGATCGACGACTGGTCCCAGGCCGAAGACCTGCAGACCTACCTGGCCTTGGTCTACAACTTCCTGACCTGGCTGCAGGAGTCTCTCATGCAGTCGCTGCTGGCCGGCCTGCGCCATCCCGGATCGCGGGCCTAGGATGCTGCCCGTGCCGGAGCGGAGCAACGCCAACCCCGTTATCTGCGGAAACAACCGTGTGAGTTGGCTTACACGGGTCGCCTCCAGGTTCTGCAACGACGGACGCAGGAACTATTCTCGATAGATCATGAGCCCGGATGTCAGTGCAGCTTCGCGAACGATCCAACCTTCTGCCCCCATCGGCATTTTCGACTCGGGCGTGGGAGGCCTGACCGTTGCACGCGCGGTCATCGACCAGCTGCCGCACGAGTCGATCCTCTATGTCGGGGATACCGCGAACGGCCCCTACGGACCCCTGCCCATCGCCGAGGTCAGGGCGAACGCGCTCGGCGTGATGGACGAACTCGTGGACTCCGGCGTCAAGCTGCTGGTGATCGCCTGCAACTCGGCCTCGGCCGCCGTGCTCCGCGACGCCCGGGAACGGTACACCGCCCGGTATGGCATCCCGGTGATCGAGGTCATCCAACCAGCGGTACGGCGCGCCGTCGCCTCCACCCGCAGCGGCCGGATCGGCGTCATCGGCACCTCGGCCACGGTGGGCTCGAGGGCCTACGAAGATACGTTCGCCGCGGCTCCGCACCTCGAGGTGACCTCGGTCGCGTGTCCGCGGTTCGTCGAATACGTCGAGGCCGGCGTGACCGCAGGCGATGAGCTGCTGAGCACGGCGCAGGGATACCTCGCGCCGCTGCAGGACGCCGGCGTCGATACCTTGGTCCTCGGCTGCACCCACTACCCGCTGCTGACCGGAGTGATCTCCTACGTGATGGGCGACGACGTCACGCTCGTCTCCAGCGCCGAAGAGACCGCGAAGGACGTGTACCGTGCGCTGGTCCGCCACGGGCTGCTGCAGCAGGACGGCGTCCCGCCGCAGCACCACTTCATCGCCACCGGCGATGCGGACCAGTTCGAAGTGCTCGCCCGGCGCTTCCTGGGGCCCGAGGTCCGCACCGTCGAGCACGTGGACCACGTTTCCGCCCAGTACCCCACCGGGGCCATCGCGCGCATCACCGACGAGATGATCGCCGCGGCCCGCGCCGACTCCGCCCTGGCCGGCAGCGGCCGGGCGGCCGGCGACGGACGGGCAGGGGAGCGCGGATGAACCTCACCGTGATCGGCTGCAGCGGTTCCTTCCCGGGCCCGCTGTCCCCGGCGTCATGCTATTTGGTCACAGCCTACGACGGCGAGCGGACCTGGCGGATCCTGCTGGACCTCGGCAACGGTGCCCTCGGCACAGCCCAGCGGTACATGGAACTGGAGGACATCGACGCGATCTTCCTGAGCCACCTGCACCCGGACCACTGCATGGACCTGTGCGGCCTGCACGTCGCGGTGCGCTGGAACCCGGACGGCTGGGCGAAGGGCCGCATTCCGGTGTGGGGCCCGGCCGACACGGCCCTGCGCATGGCCACCGCGTACGGCCTCGACCCGGATCCGGGGATGACCGAGGAATTCGAGTTCCACCACTGGGCCGACCGCGAAAGCGTCAAGCTCGGCCCGTTCGCGATCACCCCGTACCCCGTCCGGCACCCGGTGGATGAGGCCTACGCCATGCGCATCGAGGCCACCGAGCCGGGTTCCGACGGCCCGGTGACCCGTGTGCTGACCTACTCCGGCGATACGGACGCCTGCGACGCGCTGGTCGAGGCGGCGCGCGGCTCGGACATGTTCCTGTGCGAAGCGGCGTTCCACGAGGGACGCGACGACGCGATCGAGGGCGTCCACCTCACCGGCAAGCGCGCCGGGGCCACCGCCACCGAAGCCTCGGTGCGGCGGCTGCTGCTGACGCACCTGCCGCCCTGGAACGATTCGGTGCGGACGGTCGAGGAAGCCCGCGAGAGCTATACAGGCGACCTCGCGGTGGCCGTGGCAGGTGTCAACTACATCATCTAGCGTCTGCCGATAAGGTAGAGCCATGACTTCAGTAGAACGCAGCTCTTCCGCGCCCGCCCTCGTCCGCGCCGACGGACGCAATCCGGACCAGCTGCGGCCGATCAGCATCACCCGCGGCTGGTCCAACCAGGCTGAAGGCTCGGCGCTGATCGAGTTCGGCAACACCCGGGTACTCTGCACCGCCTCCCTGACCGCAGGCGTGCCGCGCTGGCTCAAGGGCGAGGGCCGCGGCTGGGTCACGGCCGAGTACGCTATGCTGCCGCGGGCCACCAACACCCGCTCCGACCGCGAGTCCGTCAAGGGAAAGATCGGCGGGCGCACCCATGAGATCTCGCGGCTGATCGGCCGGTCCCTGCGCTCCATCATCGACCTGAAGGCGCTGGGCGAGAACACGATCGTGCTCGACTGCGATGTCCTGCAAGCCGACGGCGGCACCCGCACCGCGGCCATCACCGGGGCCTACGTGGCCCTGGCCGACGCCCTGCGCTGGGCCAAGGACAACAAGCTTGTGGCGCGCAGCGCGAGCCCGCTGACGGATACGGTCGCCGCGGTGAGCGTCGGCATTATCGACGGCGTTCCCATGCTGGACCTGCCGTACGTCGAGGATGTCCGCGCCGAGACCGACATGAACGTCGTCGTGACCGGGTCCGGGCAGTTCGTCGAAGTCCAGGGCACCGCCGAAGGCGCGCCGTTCGACCGTGCGGAGCTGGACGCCCTACTGGACCTGGCCCTGGCCGGGACGGCGCAGCTGGCCCAGATCCAGCGCGACACCCTCACCGAGACGCTGGCCGAGGTCATCCGTGGCTGAGGTGCCCAGACTGGTCCTGGCCACCCGGAACCAGGGCAAACTGCGGGAACTGCGCGAGCTGCTGCGCGGGCAGGTCCCCGGACTGGACGTGGATAGCCAGGTCATCGACGCCGCCGCCGCAGGAGCACCGGACGTGCCCGAGACCGGAGTGACGTTCGCCGAAAACTCGCTGCTGAAGGCCCGGGCGGTCTTCGAAGCCACGGGCCTGGTGGCCGTGGCGGACGACTCCGGCCTGGCCGTGGACATCCTCGGCGGCGCCCCCGGGATCTTCTCGGCGCGCTGGGCCGGCGCGCACGGCGACGACGCCGCCAACCTGCGCCTGCTGCTGGACCAGCTTTCGGACATCGCCGCGCCGCACCGCACCGCCGCGTTCGTCTGCGCGGCCAGCATGGTTTCCCCGGAGCTGGAGGCAGTTGAGGAAGGCCGCCTGGCGGGCACCCTGCTGACCGAGCCGCGCGGGACCAACGGGTTCGGCTACGATCCGATCCTGCAGCCCGAAGGGATGGAGCGCAGCTGCGCCGAACTCAGCCCCGAGGAGAAGAACGCCATCAGCCACCGCGGCCAGGCCTTCCGGGCCCTGCTGCCGCACCTGGTCAAGGCCCTCTCCTGACCAGGCGCCGCCCCGCCGGGACAGCCCGGCGGACCGGCGCGGCATGCCGCGTGGCCTTCGTCACGGATGGCCGGTGCCGGTTGGCAGCGGGACAGAAGCATGGTGCACACTTGAAGGCACTATGAGTATCGTCGCGTCTGTAGCCGCCCAGTCCGCCGAATCCACCCACCTGACCGGCGTGGCCCAGTGGGCCGTCGATGTGATGGAAACGATCGGTGCCCCCGGAGCGGGCCTGGCCATCGCGCTGGAGAACCTCTTCCCGCCGCTGCCGAGCGAGGTCATCCTGCCGCTGGCCGGCTTCACCGCCAGCAGGGGAAACTTCAGCCTCTTCGAGGCCCTGCTGTGGACGACCTTGGGCTCGGTCATCGGCGCCCTGGCACTCTACGGCCTCGGCGCGTTGTTGGGCCGCAGGCGGATGCTCGCCATCGCCGACAAGCTGCCGCTGGTGGACGTCGAGGACGTGGAGCGGACGGAAGCGTGGTTCAACCGGCACGGCTACAGTGCGATCTTCTTTGGCCGAATGATCCCGATCTTCCGATCGCTGATCTCCATCCCGGCCGGCATCGAGCGCATGCCGATCTGGAAGTTCCTCGGCCTCACGGCAGCCGGCAGCCTGGTCTGGAACACGATCTTCGTCCTGGCCGGTTTCTACCTGGGCGAGAACTGGCATGTCGTCGAGCAGTATGCCGGCATCTTCCAGAAGATCGTGATCGCCGTCGTCGTACTGTTTGCCGCGTACTGGGTCACGTCGAAAATCATCAAGACGCGCAACCGGAAGAAATCCGCCTCCTGACGGCAGATTCGCGACCGACGGCTCGAGTAGGCGGCTGGCGGCAGCCCCCCGCCCGGAGAACTCAGAGCCGGTGCTGGCAGCCCACGGCTTGCCCTAGAGCTGCAGCTCTCGCAGCAGGTCCGTGCCCGGAACATGGTGCACGGTATTGAAGCCCAGTGCCGCCGCGGCGGCGATGTTCTCGGCCTTGTCATCGATGAAGACGATTGACGAGGGCTCGGCGCCCAGCTCCGCCGCCACGTGCCGGAAGACGCCGGGATGCGGTTTCGTCATGCCGATCCGGGAGCTGTAGAAGGACTGCGCGAAGTACTTGGTCCAGCTGGCGCCGTCGAACTCGTCGGCCATGGACGCAGGCATATTGGACAGGACGGCCAATCCTGCGGAGCGTGAGCTGAGCAGTTCCAGCACGTCCAGGGTGTCCAGGTTCAGGTGGGACCACTGGAACGCGTCGAGGGAGTCCAGCTCGTCGGCCTTTCCCAGGGACACCGGAACGCCCAGCACCTGGCTCCAGTATTCAACCGAGGACAAGCGTCCCTCGTCGTAGTCGCGCCGGTGCCGCCAGTAGGTGCTGGCCGGATGCCGCAGTTCCAGTCCCGCGGCGTCTTCCATCGCCAGCCAATCCGCATCTTCGGGCGCCGTGGAGATAACCATGCCGTAGTCGAAGACGTACCAGTGAGGTCGGGTCGGTTGTCCATGGGACCAGAGTAGACCTCGGCCGGCACGGCGCGCAGCTCTGACGTAAACACTCTGTGAAGGTTTGTCCCGCCCTGCCCCTGCCACCCCGCCGCACCCGCTGCCCGCCGTCGTCGTTCTTCCCGCGGCCGTAGCGCGAACTACCGCCCCTGACGGAGAACCGGCCCACAGGACACCGCCCGCCACCGGTCGCCAAGCCAATCCCTGATTGACGGCCTGACCAATCCCACCCTTGACCGCCGGCCCAATCCCCACCCTTGACCGCTGCGGCGCCCCAGGTGCTATGGTTACTTACACAAGTAATGAACCACTGCACCGGTCAACCAAGGGCGTGCAAACGAAAGGAGGACGGAGGTGCTGATTGACGACTCGCGTCCGATCTTCGTGCAGATCGCCGAACGGATCGAAAACGACATCGTCGACGGGACGCTGGCGGAGGAAAGCCAGGTCCCGTCGACCAATGAGTTTGCTGCCTTCTACCGGATCAATCCGGCGACGGCGGCCAAGGGAGTGGGCAGGCTCGTGGATGAGGGCCTGCTCTACAAGAAAAGGGGGATCGGCATGTTCGTCGCAGCCGGGTCCCGGGCGAAGCTGCTGGAACGGCGGCGGGAAGAGTTCTTCCGCCAGTACGTGCAGCCGCTGACCCGGGAAGCGCGAAAACTGGGCATTACTTCCGAGCAGCTGATGCAGATGCTTGGCCGGAGCGATAGCGGTACACAACTACCTGAGGGGAGCGTTGCACAGTGACCGGCACAGCCACACCTGAAGTCATCAGCGTGCGCAATGTCAGCAAGAAGTACAAGGACTCGCTCGCGCTCGACAGTGTCGACCTGACCCTTGAGGGCGGCAAGATCTACGGACTGCTGGGCCGCAACGGCGCCGGCAAGACCACCTTGATGTCCGTGCTGACGGCGCAGAATTTCCAGACCTCGGGGGAGGTGCGGGTCTTCGGCCAGCGTCCATACGAGAACGATGGCGTCCTGAGCCGGATCTGCTTCATCCGGGAATCGCAGAAGTACCCGGACGACTTCACCGCCGCGCAGGCCTTCAAGGCTGCCTCGATGTTTTTCGGCGGCTGGGACCAGGCCTTTGCGGACCGCCTGGTCGAGGAATTCCAGCTGCCGGCCAAGCGGCGGATCAAGAAGCTCTCGCGCGGGCAGCTCTCCGCGGTCGGCGTCATTATCGGCCTCGCCTCGCGCGCCGAAATCACGTTCTTCGATGAGCCGTACCTGGGCCTCGACGCGGTCGCGCGGCAGATCTTCTACGACCGGCTGGTGCAGGACTTCACCGAGCACCCGCGCACCATCGTCCTCTCCTCGCACCTGATCGATGAGGTAGCGAACCTGCTGGAGCACGTGATCCTCATCGACAAGGGCCGCATCCTCGTCGACGAGGACGCCGAATCCATTCGGGGCTCTGCGGTGACCGTGGTCGGACCGGCCGCGCTGGTCGACGGGTTCACGGCGGGCCGGACCGTGCTTCACCGCGAGGCGTTTGCCTCGCTGGCCTCGGTCACCATCGAAGCCCGGCTGAGTGCGCAGGAACGCGCCGAGGCGGGCGAACTCGGACTTGAACTGGCGCCTGTCACCCTGCAGCAGCTGATCGTCCGGAAAACCATGGCCGCGACGGGGACGGACCTCGCCGCGGTGGAGCGGGAGAACGACCCTGAACTGGAGGCAACGAGATGAACCGCGTGGTCAATGTTGCACGCATGCAGCTGATCAATAAATGGACGTACCTGGGCATCCCCGCGATCATCATGGCCAGCGCGTTCCTCATTACCTATGCCATCTGGGCGATCGTTCCCAGCGGCGGCGAGATCATCTACTCGGGCGCTGCCCAGTCCGTGATGTGGTATTTCCTGGCGCTCGGCATCATGTCGATGACGCTGACGTTCCCGTTCTCCCAGGCCATGAGCGTCAGCCGGCGGACGTTCTACCTCGGAACCGTAGGGCTGTTCGCCGTGGTGGCGCTGGCCATCAGCGTCCTCTACTACATCCTGGGCCTGATCGAGAAGGCCACGGACGGCTGGGGTCTGAACGGCCAGCTCTACGCGCTGGGATGGCTGGCCGGTGAGCCGGCGCCGGTGCAGATTTACTTCTACTTCATCGCCATGGTCGCCCTGTTCATGATCGGTTTCTGGTTCGCCACGGTCTACAAGCGCTGGCGGGCGACCGGCATGCTGGTGGTGTGGGCCGCCGTGGCCGTCGTGCTGCTGGGGCTTGTGGCGTTGACCACGTGGCAGGGCTGGTGGCCGGAGGTCGGCGCGTGGTTCGTGGCGCAGACCCCGCTGAGTGTTTCCGCCTGGGCCTCGCTGTTCTGCGCCGTGCTGGCCTGCGGTTCCTATCTGACGCTGCGCCGGGCCACGCCCTGAGCCAGCGTGAAAGTACGACGGCGGCGGCCGGGCTTGAGGGACCAGGGGTTCCCTGAGGGCCGGCCGCCGTCGTCGTGCCTCCCCGTGACTGTCCGAGTCGGCGGGTAGTCTTGGCGACGTGGGAATTGAGTTCACGGCCATCGACTTCGAGACAGCAAACGGATTCCGGGGCTCCCCATGTTCGGTAGGGCTGAGCAAGGTCAGGGACGGCAACGTCGTCGAGGAAGCTTCCTGGCTCATGCGTCCGCCGGAAGGATTCGACCGCTTCGATCCCCGCAACGTGCAGATCCACGGCATCACCGCGGACATGGTCGCGGACAAACCGCGGTTCGGCGATGTGTTTCCCGAAATGGCAGGCTTCATCGGCGGCGACCTGGTCGTGGCACACAACGCCGCCTTCGACCTCGGCGTCATCCGCTCGGCGCTGGAAGTATCCGAGCTGGCCGGGCCGGCGTACGACTATGCCTGCACGGTCATCCTCTCCCGGCGGAGCTACTCCCTGGTGTCCTATTCGCTGCCCTTCGTGGCCGAGGCCGCCGGAGTGCCGCTGCGCAACCACCACGACGCGGTCGAGGACGCGCGCGCCTGCGCCGGCATCATGATCGACATCGCCGGACGACACCAGGCCTCGAGCGTGGCGGAACTGCTCCTGGGGCTGAAGCTTTCGGCGTCCCGGTTGCAGGAGTACCTGCCGGGACGGGACGGCGTCTCCAAGCCCACCCTGGCGGCCCGCGAGCGGCAGGAACTGCAGGCGGGCGGTCCGGTGCCGCAGACCGCCTGGGCCTACTGGCCGCAGGAGGGGGCCAATCCGCCGGCCAACACGGAGGCGGACGGGACCCACCCGCTGTACGGCCAGACCGTGGTCTTCACCGGCAACCTGGGCATCGAGCGGCAGCAGGCCAAGAGCCGCGCCGCCGCCCTCGGCGCGCAGCCGGCCAGCAGCGTCACCCGGAAGACCACCGTGCTGGTGGTGGGGGACGGTTTTGTTGCAGCGGACCTCAAGCGCGGCCGCATCACCGCCAAGGCGCAGAAGGTGCTCCAGCTGCACGGCCGGGGCCAGCAGATCGAAGTCCTTTCCGAGGGCGAGTTCCTGCAGATGCTCGGCGGCGAATGGCCGGCGGCCAGCGCCTAGGCGGCGTGCTTCCGGAAGGCTTCCGGGTCGGCCAAACCGGCGACGCTGCCGGGGCCGCCCGGCCTACAGCGGGAGCCGGGACCCGGTCAGGTCGCGCGAAAGGTCGATCAGGCGGGACGCCGCATTGCGCTCGAGCGCGTGCGGCCGCGGCCGGACCAGTGCCGGCCGCCCGGTGAGCTGGAAGAAACCGTCCGGCCCCCAGTACTCGCCGCTGCGTACATCCGGGCCGCCGACAGCGTGCACCAGCGGCGTCGCGCCGTCGTCCTTGCCTTGGGCAAACGGGCGGGCCAGCAACCGCTGCATCCGGCCCGGATGCGGCCGCACCTCGATCCCCGGCCTGGAAGGCGTGAACATGCTGCGGGCGTAGCCGGGATGTGCCACCACGGAACTGACGCTGGAGCCGGACAGCTCGAGGAGGCAGGCCAGCTCGAAGCCGAAGCTCATGACGGCGAGCTTGGACAGCGCGTACTGGCGGTAGCTGGAGTAGCTCTCCGGATGGGCGGCGGAGCGGAAGCCAGGCCGGACCCACCGGTGGCTGATGCTGCCGACGTGGACGATCCGGGCACGGTGCCGCTCAAGCTCAGGCAGGAGGCCGCAGATCAGCGCGTAGTGGCCCAGGTGGTTGGTGCCGAACTGCAGCTCGAAACCGTCTGCCGTGTCCCGTCGAGTGGGTGATCCGATGACCCCAGCGTTGGCCAGCAGCGCATCGATCCGCTCGAGGCGGGCCAAGGACGCAACTGCAGTGTGGACCGAGTCCAGGCTGGCCAGATCGAGTGGTTCGCAGCTGATCCGCGCGCCGGGAATGCGCGCAGTGATGGCGGCCGCCGCGGCGGCGGCCCTGGACTGATTCCGCGCCGCGATGACCACATGGGCTCCGGCTGCCGCCAGCTGCTCCGAGGCGAAATAGCCCAGTCCGGCGTTGCCGCCGGTCACCACGATGGTCCGTCCATGCAGCGGCGGGATGTCCGTGGGGTCGTGCGCTTCGTTCACGCGATACTCCTAGGCGGGCCGGGCCCGGGGTCAGGCGGTCTGGGCCAGGAAGAGGGCAGCCATTGCGGTGACCTCCTCGGTCCCCTCGGCACTGGCGAGCCATGCCGGCGGCAGCGCCGCCTCTCCGTAGTAGGCGCCGAGCAGGCTGCCGGCAATGCTGCCGACGGAGGAACTGTCGCCGTCGTCGTTGATGGCCAGGGCCAGAGTGGAACGGAAGTGCTCCTGCGGGTCCGGGTCCTCCCCGACCAGGACCGCGTACAGCGCGACGGCGAGGGCTTCGTCGGCGGCCAGACCGGCACCGAGCGCGTCCCGGCGCTCCTCCGTCGGTACCTGTCCCGACTCTCCTAGCCGAAGGGCGGCCCGCAGCCGGCCGGCCAGGCGGGAGGCCTCGGGGTCGGATTCCAAGCCCGCCAGCACCGCCGCCGCGGCCCGGGCCGGTGAGGCACCCTCGTGGGCGAGGAGCCGGATCATGCCGCTGAAGGCCGCCGCGCCCTGCTGCGCCACTGGATGCCCGTGGGTCAACGCGGCGCCGTGAACCGCGAGGCGGGCGGCGAATTCGGGCGCCACATGCGGCAGCAGCCCGAAGGCTGCGGACCGGGCAACGCTCTCGGCGCCCTCGGCCGCGGGATTCAGCGGCCGGACGCGGCTGCCCATCTCGCCCGTGGCCAAGGCCGCCAGGCAGGCAGCGCTGGGGGAGCGCCGCTCATGCAGTAGCTGCCGTTCGTCGATCCAGCGAGGCAGGGGCTGCGGTGCCGTCTCCGGGAACCTGCCTTCCTGGCCGGCGTACCAGCGCAAATAGGAAAGCCACAGGCACGCGGTCTCGTCGGCGGCAGTGCCGGAATTTGCCCACTCGAGCGCCTCGACGAGCGCATCCACCGTGTAGAGCGCCAGCTGCGTCGTGCCGGAAATGCGGGCGCCGTCGGGCAGTTGGTCGAAGCCGCGCAGGCCCTCGGCTCCGAACCGGATCCTGATGCCTGCCAGGCTGCTTGCGGTGACCGGATAGCCCAGCTGGTCGCCGAGTGAGCCCCCGAGCAGGCATCCGCGCACGCGCGACG
This sequence comes from Arthrobacter sp. Marseille-P9274, assembly GCF_946892675.1. Lineage (NCBI taxonomy): Bacteria > Bacillati > Actinomycetota > Actinomycetes > Micrococcales > Micrococcaceae > Arthrobacter > Arthrobacter sp. Marseille-P9274. The sequence goes on along the minus strand of NZ_CAMPOV010000001.1, from coordinate 1,952,663 downwards.
GGAAACCAGTGGGACCGGCCGTGCCGGACGAATTCGGGGTGGCTGGGGAAGGGAGGCCGGATTCCGCGGGGTGCTGGGCGTCGTTCACCAGACCAGTCTATGAGGGAGGCCCGGAGCCTTTGGCCCAGCAGGCGTTCAGCAAATTCCCAGTCAGCGGTGAAACGCTGTAACCGTTTGTGTTCAAAATGCCGGCGTCGGGCCGGTCCGAGGAGGTACTTACTACATGTCGGCAGACCAGACCGCGCGACCGGAGGCGGCAGGACCCGCGGCTGCGCGCCCGCTCCGCCTGGGTGAGGGCTACGGGCTGTCGGCCCGCATTGCAGCCGAGGCCGCCGGGGCTTTCCTGTTGTTCTTCGGCGCCATGGGCATCGGCATGTTCAATCCCCAGGGCGGATTCGCCGTTCCGTTCGGCTTCGGCCTCGCCGTCGTCGCGGGGATGCTGGCCTTCGGGTATATCTCCGGCGGCCACTTCAATCCCGCCATCACGCTGGGCAGCGCGCTCGCCGGGCGGACCCGCTGGAAGAGCGTCCTCCCGTACGTCATCGCTCAGCTGGCCGGCACGTCGCTGGCGGCCGTGGTGCTGTGGGTCGTGATGCTCAGCCATCCCGTGGGCAGCCAGGCCGCACAGGTGTTCAGCTCGGTGGCGAACAAGTATGCCAGCGGCGACGAGCTGGGCTTCGGCCTGGCCGGAGTTTTCCTTGCCGAGACCATTGCCACGGCCGTCCTCGTCGCCGTCTATCTCGGCGCGACTTCCTCGAAGGAGCGGCTGCGCGGCGCGCCCTACGCCGTCGGCTTCGCGTTCGCAGTCTTGTCCGCGGTCCTCATTCCGATCTCCAACGCGGGCATGAACCCGGCCCGTTCCACGGCCGGTGTGTACTTCGCCGAGCCGGCCGCGCTGGGCGAACTCTGGCTCTTCTGGGTCGCCCCGCTGCTGGGCGCCGTCATCGCCGGCCTGCTGTACCGCAGCGCCGAGACGGTCCCGCCGGCCAAGGCCGAGGACGACGCGGCAGTCGAGGCGCCGGAGGACACGGTGCAGGAGCAGGCCCCTGCCGGAACCCCGGTTGCCGCCGATACCCGTGATGCCGGCCGGCCAGCCGTCTCTTCCGCAGCCTCTTCCGCCCCCGCCGCGGAGGCTCAGGCCGCCGCGAAGGACGACCGCGGCGCCGAGGAGGCACGCGACTTCTTCGACGGCGGGGCAGGCAGCAAGCGGGACCAGGAAAAGTAAGGCGGCAGCCAGGGCAGGGGCGGCACGACCAAATGCGGACGTGCCGCCCCTGCTTGCGCAAAACTGTCGGAGGGCGCGGATAGCGTTGAAGGCATGAGGTTACTGCACACATCCGACTGGCATTTCGGCCGATCGTTCCACGGCGTCGGCATGCTCGCTGCGCAACGGCATTTCGTCGACCAGCTGCTTGAAACGGTCAGCAGTCGGGGTATCGATGTTGTGCTGATCGCCGGGGATGTCTATGACCGTGCGCTGCCCGGGGTGGACGCAGTGACGCTCTTTTCGGAAACGCTCTCCCGGATTCGGGAGGCGGGCGCGGCCGTCATCCTCAGCAGCGGCAACCATGACTCCGCGTCCCGGCTCGGGTTCGGATCGGAGATCCTGGCCCACGGCGGCGTGCATTTGCGTACCAGGCTGGACCAGCTGGCCATTCCGGTCGAACTGGACCTCGGGACGGCTACGTTGGCCGTCTACGGCATTCCTTATCTCGAACCCCGGCTGACCGCGGAAGAACTCGGGGCTTCGGTTCCCAGCCACGCCGCGGTGACCCGCGCCGCCCTCGACCGGGTGCGGGATGACCTCGAGGCCAGGCGCTCGAAGGGGCGCGTACATTCGCTCGTCATGGCCCACACCTTCGCCAGCGGAGGCCTGACCTCAGACAGCGAACGGGACCTCAGCATCGGCGGCGTCGGGGCAGTTCCGCTCGATCTGTTCGACGGGCTGGACTACGCGGCACTGGGCCATCTGCACGGACGCCAGAAACTGAGCGACACGGTCCGCTATTCCGGCTCGCCGCTGCCCTACTCGTTTTCCGAAGCGGGGCACGAGAAGGGCGGATTCATCCTGGAATTCGCCGGGGACGGACTTACCTCGGTCGAGCCGGTGAACTGGCCCGCGGCCCGGCGCCTGGCGGTGTTGAAGGGAACCTTGGAGGAACTGCTGGCTTCACCCGACTACGCCTGGGCAGAGGACGCCTACTGCCAGATCACTCTGACTGACGACGAGCGCCCGGCCAAGGCCATGGAACGCCTTCGCCAGCGATTCGCCGACACGCTGATGCTGTCCTTCGAGCCAGCCTCCCCGCCGGAGAAGGCGGCGATGAGCTACAGCCGGAGGATCGCCGAGGCCCGGAATGACCTTGAGCTCTGCTGTGGCTTCCTCGACCACGTCCGTTCCCGCGATGCCAACGACGCGGAGCGGGAACTCCTCCGGGACACGCTGGCCGGAGCGGCAGCCGCGGAGGTGTCGGCATGAGGATCCACCGCCTCGAGATCCAGGCGTTCGGGCCCTTCGCGGGACGCGAAGTCATTGACTTCGATGAGCTCAGCAGCCAGGGACTGTTCCTGCTGAACGGACCCACCGGCGCCGGCAAGACAAGCATCCTGGACGCTGTCTGCTTCGCACTTTACGGCTCGGTTCCCGGCGCGCGGCAGCAGGGCAAGCGGCTGCGCAGCGACCACGCGGCTCCGGACGCCGTCCCGGAAGTCGTCTGCGAGTTCAGCGCCCGCAACCGGCGTTTTGAAGTGACGCGCAGCCCCCAGTGGGAACGGCCCTCCAGCCGCTCCCGCAAGGGGTCCGTGACGGAGAAGGCGCTGACCCTGCTCCGCGAAAAGGCGGATGGCGCATGGATCCCGAAGACCTGGCGCAATGATGAAGCTGGTTCCGAACTCCTGGCCATCCTCGGCATGAGCCTCGAGCAGTTCACCAAGGTAGTGCTGCTTCCGCAGGGAGACTTCGCGGCCTTCCTGCGGGCCGACGCCAAAGACCGGCGGCCGCTGCTGCAGCGCCTGTTCAATACTGAGCGCTTCGAAACGGTAGAGCAGTTGCTCGCGGACGAAGCGGCCAAAGCGAGGACAGCCTACGAGGCCGCCGGGGCGGGCATCGGCCAGCTCCGGGCCCGGGCGTTGGAAGAAGCGCAGCGCCACTTGCCTGAGGACGCGCTGCCCGCGGAATCGCTGCCGGATGAGGACCTGTTCCAGTTCTTGGAAGGAGCGTTGGCGGAGAAGGCCGCCGTTGGCCGGTCCGCAGTGGATGACGGGCGGCAGCAGGTCCAACGGCTGCAGGACGCCATTGTCGTCCAGGAACGCGCCCTGGCCGATGCCGCCGAACTGGCCGGCATGGAGAAGCTGGCGGCCGCCCACCGGGCAGGTGCCACAGCGCACGCCGAGCTCATGGGGACGCTGGAAGCGCACCGGGCCGCGGAACTGCTCGCGGCGCCGATCCGGCACCGGGACCAGGCAGCCCGGGCAGTGGAGCAGGCCACCAAGGACTTCTTCGAGAGCTCGGACGCCGCGCAGGCCCACAGGCTCTATCCGCACTTCGCAGCGGACCGCCCGGAACCGGACCGCGGGGGCAAGGATCTGCTGGACGGTATCTCGAGGCAGCTTTCGGACGAGCTCGGCCGTGCCCGCGCCATGCTCCCCGAGGCGGAGCGGCTGGCAGAAGCCAAGGAAGCCGGGCTGCGGAAGGACCGGCACGTCGCAGACCTGCGGGCACAGCTGGAAGCGGCGGAAAAGGGGCAGCGGGAGGCGGAGCAGGAACAGGTGCTGCTTCAGTCGCAGCTTGAATCCGTCGAGCGGCTCCCGCAGGATCCGGCTTTGCTGGCCGAAAGGGTGGACCAGGCGAAGGACATCAGGGAAGCCGTCGCTGCCTACGCCGACTGTGGCCGCAGGACCGAGGACGCCCGTCGGCGCCGCGACCTGGCCCAGGCAGAGCAGCTCGACCTTAAGCAGGGCTGGCTGCAGCTGCTGGAGCGGCGGCTGGAACAGGCCGCCGCGGAACTGGCAGAGACACTGACAGCAGGCGGCCCTTGCCCGGTGTGTGGCGGAACCGAACACCCGGCCCCGGCGGAGCCTGATCGGGATGGACTTGTCACCCGCGAGCAGGAAGGGCAGGCACGGAGCCGGCACGCGGAAGCCGAAGCCCGGCATGTGGCAGCGCAGCAAGCCTGCTCCGCGCTGGAGCAGGAGCTCTCGGTCTTGGCTTCACGCGGCGGGACGACGTCCCCGGACGAAGCGGACGATGCTGTGCGCGCTGCCGAGGAACGGCTGGAGGCCGCCCTCGCCGAACGCCGTCGGCTGGAGAACCTCCAGGAAAAGATCCAGGACAATGCCCGGCGGTTGCAGTCGCTGCAGCAGCAGCTTTCGGCAACGGCCGTGGACCGGGCCACGGCAGAATCCGAGTTGAGGTCCGCCCGTACCCGTATCGCGGAGCTTGAACGAAGGCTCGCCGAAGTCCTGCCGGAAGGCGGCCAGCTCCAGGACCGAGTGGCCGAACTTACCCGGCTCGAGCGGCTGATCACCGCGTGTACGGAGTTGCTGGTCCAGCGTGACCACGCAAGCCAGGCCCTCGACCGGGCGGAGGAGGAACTCGCCGCGGCGGTGGCGGAATCGGAGTTCGGCACGGAAGAAGAAGCCCGCGTCGCGCTGCTGGACCAGGCGGCGCTTGCCGACCTGACGCGCCGCCGGAAGGCTTACGACGAAACCGGCCAGCGGCTGCGGCTGCTGGCTGAATCGGCCGCTGTCATCAGGGCCCGGGCGGCAGCCGAAAACAACGTGAGCCTCCCGAAGGCCGAAGACGTCGAAGCGGCCCGGCAGCAGGCGCGCGCGCTGGACGAGGAGATCCGCCGGGAAGCGGTGCGCCTCGGGATGGTGAAGGCCGCGCAGGAACAGTTGGCGGGCTACCGAACCCGGCTCGCGGAGCAACTGGCCCGCCTGCGGCCGGTCGAGGAACGCTTCGAACTCGTCAGGTCGGTCGCAGACACCGTGCGCGGCCTGGGGGACAACGACCGCAAAATGACGCTGGCCACCTACGTGCTGGCGGCCAGGCTCGAACAGATTGCCGCGGCAGCATCGGAACGGCTTAACGCCATGACGGATGGCCGCTACACCCTGGTGCACGATGACTCGAAGTCCGGCAACAAGAAGTCCGGGCTGGGGCTGCACGTGAGCGACGAATGGACCGGGCTGCGGCGGGACACGGCCACGCTGTCCGGCGGCGAATCCTTCATGGCGTCGTTGGCCCTGGCACTCGGGCTCGCCGACGTGGTGCAGGCCGAATCCGGCGGCATCGACATCGAAACGCTGTTCGTTGATGAGGGTTTCGGCAGTCTCGACGAGCAGTCGCTCGAGCAGGTGATGGACGCCCTCGAAGGACTGCGGGACGGCGGGCGGGTCGTCGGCCTGGTCAGCCACGTCGCCGAGATGAAGCAGCGGATCGGTGCGCAGTTGCGGGTCACGAAGGGCCGCCACGGGTCGACCGCCCAGACGGTGCTTGCCGCTGCCCAATAGTGCGGGCCAGCCCGACGCCGCCGGGCCCCGCGACGGGCACCCGGGGCAGGTATGATAGTCCGCGTATCCGGGTTCTGCGCATCGGGAGGTTGGGACGATGCGCGACGCTAGCGTACGGAAAATCAATGAATCGCCGCTCCGCGCCGGGCTTCCCTAACCGTCCTGCCATCCGCCGTGCTCATTCGGGCCCGGCAACCGGGCAAAAGCGCAACCTCTGGGGCCGCTACGCGCGGCTGTCGGAACTGGCCGGCCCGTCCTTCCTGGCCATCGGTTTCCCCGCGCGCCTGCCCCTGGCCATGCTGACCATCGGAACGCTGACCATGGTGACTGCCAGCACCGGCTCATACGCCTTGGGCGGGTTCGCCGCCGGTGCCGTCGGTATCGGCTCAGCCATCGGCGCCCCGGCCCTGGGATACTTCGCGGACCGCGAGGGGCAGCGTCCCGTCCTGCTCCTCGCCGCCGCGGCGCACACCCTGGCAATCGGAATTCTGCTGTTGGTGGTCTACGCAGGCTCGGCAGGGGCCGGAATGGGCGCCATCCTCGCGGCATCATTGGCAGTTGGGGCAACATCTCCGCAGGTCAGCCCGCTGGCCCGGGTCCGCTGGATGGCCATGGCACGCAACGACAAGCAGGTGCTGGACACCGCACTCTCCTACGAGAGCACCGCGGACGAACTGACCTTCGTCCTCGGCCCGGCACTGGTCGGACTGTTGGCTGCTGCGATCGCTCCGTGGCTGCCCTTCGTGCTGGCAGTGCTGATCACCGCCACGCTGGTGCCCGCCTTTGCCCTCCACCGCACCTCGTTCGCCGTCGTTCCCGTGGGACGGAACCTGACGCATCAGCATCCCGAAGCCGCTGCCGAAGCCCTTAGGAGCCGCCAGCCCGTCAACTGGCTGCGGACGTCTGTGCCTGTGCTGGGCATGATCGCCATGGGAACCTTCTTCGGCGGATCCCAGAATGCGCTCAGTGCTTTCGGCGGAACGTTCGGGGCGGCCGATGCCGCGGGGCTGCTGTACGCGCTGCTCGGCCTGACCTCCGCGTTCGGCGCCCTCTCCGTGGCCTACTGGCCGGCCCGGTGGAAACCGGCATCACGCTGGATCGTGTGCGCCGGGGCGATGGCCGCCTTCAGTGCCTTGCTGCTGCTGCCCGGCGAGGTCGGGGCGATGGTCATCGTCCTGCTCGTGGTCGGCCTGCCGGTCGGGCCGACCATGGTCACCATTTTCAGCATCGGCACACTGGTCGCTCCGAAGGACCGGCTCGGCACCGTCATGACGTTGTTGGCCAGCGGCGTCGTGCTGGGCAGCGCCATCGGGTCGGCTGCGGCCGGTGCCGTGGCCGAACGAGGCGGCTACGCCGACGCGTTCGTTGTCCCGATTGCCGCCGCAGCGGCCCTGTTCGTGCTCGGCTTCCTCGCCGCCGCCGTCGCCCGGAGCAGCTCACCCGGCGGCCAGCGGGACGCCTAATTCAGCGAAGTTCCGCTTCGATCGCGGAGGCCGCCCGCTGGAGTGAAGCGGCGATGTCCTCCGTGGACGTCGTCGTACGGATGTACACCACGGAGATGGCCGCAGGAGGCTGTCCCGGAACAATAACGGGCACAGCCACGGACGATACTCCGGGAATGACCTCGTCGTGGCTGACGGCATAGCCGACCTTCCGGGCCAGCTCCGCTTCCGGGCGGAACGGCTGCCCGGGCGCCTGCCGCTCCCACTGCTCGCGTCCCACGGCGGCCTGGATGGCGATGCCCGGGGCGCCGCTGGCGAACGAATGCCGCATCCCCGGGTGTTGGACGAGCGCCGCGGCGGTGTGCCGCGGCTCGACCGTCACCAGAGTCACGCAATCCCGCTGATCCCAGACAGCGATGAATGCGGTCATGGCCAAGTCGTTGGCGAGGGTCGTCAGTTCCGGCAGGGCGGCCGACTGAAGATCCCTAGAGACACCGCGCGCCAGCGCAGCCAGCCCCGGGCCCGCCTGGACCCGGCCGGCGGAATCGCGCATCAGCAGCGAATGGTCCTCCAACGTGCGAAGGATCCGGTAGGCAATGGACCGGTGGACCCCTAGGGCTTGGGATAGTTCGGCAATCGTCATCGGAGCCCGTGCCTCCGCCAGGATCTCCAGCGCCCGGATGCCACGCGAGAGGGTCTGCGAATGGGCCTGCCCCTTCGGCGCTGCAAGCTCCCCTCCTGCGGGCGACAGATCGGTAGGGGGAACGGGCTGGCTCATCGGTTCATCCTTCGGTCAATGTCGAGACGCCCACCTATGATTGTGTGTGCGCTCACAATACGACCATTGTTCTATATCGGCACGAAATGTCCAACTATAGAACAGGGCTGGGCAATGGGCGGGTGGGCCAACGACGCCTGCTGCCCCGCCCGGCCGCGGCGGGCGCGGATGGCCAGCCGGAGAGGCGCAAAGAGCCCGCAATTCCTGTGTGATACTCCTCACCGTCGTGTAGTATGGCATCCGTCACATACCGACCGTTCTGTCGGTAATCTTCGACCGGGAGTATCGGAGTTTTCATGTCAACGTCAGAAGAACTGGCAGGCAACCTCAGCCCCTCTACGCGGAAAGAGGAGCGGAAGGTGCTGGCCGGAACGCTGGTCGGCACCACCATCGAGTGGTACGACTTCTTTATCTACGCGCAGGCCGCCGGCTTGGTCCTGGCCCAACTGTATTTCGCCCCGCTTGGCACCGAGAACGCCGGGCTGGCGCAGGTCGCCTCCTGGGCCTCGCTGGGCATCAGCTTCCTGTTCCGCCCCCTCGGGGCCATCGTGGCGGGGCATCTGGGGGACCGGCTCGGCCGCAAAATGATGCTCGTCTTTACCCTGGTCCTGATGGGCCTGGCCACAGCACTGATTGGTGTGCTGCCCACCTACGCGCAGATCGGCGTCTGGGCTCCGATCCTGCTGGTGCTGCTGCGCATCCTGCAGGGCTTCTCGGCAGGCGGCGAATGGGGCGGCGCGGCGCTCATGTCCGTCGAGCACGCGCCCATCAACAAGCGCGGCTTCTTCGGCGCGTATCCGCAGATCGGCGTCCCCTGCGGCATGATCCTGGCCACCGGCGTGATGTGGCTGCTTAGCACCCTCATGAGTGACGAAGCCTTCCTTGCCTGGGGCTGGCGCATTCCGTTCCTCTTCTCCATCGTGCTGATCATTGTCGGTTTCATCATCCGCCGTGCGGTTGATGAGAGCCCGGTCTTCAAGGAAATGCTGGAGCGCAAGAAGGAATCGGCCGCCCCCTTGGCCCTGCTGTTCAAGCACAACTCGAAAGAGGTCATCCTCGCCGCGCTGACCTTCATCGCCAACAACGCCGCCGGCTACCTGCTCATCGCGTTCTTTGCGTCCTATGCCACCAAGGCGCCCGACGCCGGCGGCCTGGGCATGGACCGCTCCGCGGTTCTGCTGGCCACCACGCTCGCTGCGTTCGGCTGGCTGATTTTCACGATGTACGGCGGCATCCTCTCCGACCGGATCGGGCGCATCCGCACTTTCCAGATCGGCTACGTCTGGGTGCTCCTGTGGTCCGTCCCGATGTTCTTGCTCATCGATACCGCGAGCATCATCTGGTTCACCGTCGCCGCGTTCGTCCTGACGATCGGCCTGGGCCTGTCCTACGGTCCGCAGTCGGCACTTTTCGCCGAGATGTTCCCGGCGAACGTCCGCTACTCGGGTGTTTCCATCGGCTATGCCATCGGTGCCATCCTCGGCGGCGCCTTCGCCCCGTTGATCGCCGAGCTGCTGCTCGGCGCCACCGGAACAACGATTTCCATTGGCATCTACATCGCCGTCCTCTGCGTCATCTCGCTTGTGGCGGTGTCCCTAATCAAGGAAACCAAGGGCAATAACCTGCGGGTGGAGGAGGCGCACGAGGAATACCTGCGCGGGCATCCCGAGGCACGCTGACCAGCCGCTCTTCACTAGCGACAGCCGGGTCGCCGCGAACTTTACGCGGCGGCCCGGCTTTTCGCTGTACCCCGTAAGTCGCGACGGCGGCACCCGGCGGGACCTGCATGCGTCGCCGGTACCACGTGTGCCGGTGCGACGGCGCGCGCCCGGCGGGTGTGCGCGGGTCATCCGCGGACGACGCGGAGCGAGCGACGGCGGTGGCCCGGGCGGGTGTGCGCGGCACCTGCGGATGGCGCGGATCGAGTGACAGCGGTGGCCCGGGCGGGTGTGCGCGGCACCTGCGGATGGCGCGGATCGAGTGACAGCGGCGCCCGGGCGCATCTATGCCGGTAGCAGGCATCCCGTGGGGGCCGCGGTCAAGCTGAGGGCATGGGTAGTTCTCCCCATCGCGCCCGCGTTGAACGCAAGGCTAAGGTGGGTTCCGACGGCCGTGCTTGGGAAGAAGCCGGCCTCCACCCGGGTCCTGAACGAGAGCCCGGAACCGGAAAAGCCGGCGCTGCACAGCCCCCCAACCTCTGCAGCCCCGGCTTTTCTGTTTAACGGGACCGGCCGGCCCGCCCCGAAGGGATGACCGGCCGGCAGCAGGAGCGGCGCGCCCTGGACTGCGACGGGTGCGACTTGCCGCCGCTGGATCGTCAGCCGTCAGTTGTCCGTTCCGCCATGGCCGATGCCGACGTAGATGTCGGGTCGGGCCGACTTCAGGTACAGGCCCCAGCCCAGCCCCGCCACGCCGGGCAGCACGGCAACCGCCGGCAACAGCCAGGAAAGCGTGGAGGCGCCTTCGGACCCGATCAGTACGTTGAAGTTGGCCACGATCACGATGAACACGCTGCCCAGGGTGACGACGGCCATGGCCGGCGCGATGAGTTTGGTCCAGAGCGAGTAGCCTTCGCCATGCTTCCGGAAGTACCCGATCACTGCGGCCGAGATCAGCACTAGCAGCAGGACCAGCCCGAACGCTCCGGTGTTGGTCAGCCAGGTGAAGAACGTCAGGACGGGATAGAGCGCACCCAGTTCCGATCCGATTCCGGCGATCGCGAAGACCGCCAGCATGACCAAGGCCAGAACGGACTGCGACAGTGAGCCCGCCACCGGGGCGAAAGACTCCGGATTGACGTAGGCCAGGCGGCGGGGGAGGACGCCCTCCCGGGCCAGCGAGAAGACGTAGCGCGCCACGGCATTGTGGAACGCCATCAGCGCCGCGAACAGGCTCGTCACGAACAGCACCTGGGCAATGTCGGCCAGCAGCATACCGCCGTGCTCGGTCAGGAAGACGAAGATGAGGTCGGGGCCGAACTCCTGGGACTTCGCGATGATCTGGCTGTGGCCGGTGGCTGTCGCGGTGGCCCATCCGGAGAAGGCGTAGAAGAGCGAGATGACGGCGACGGCGATGTAGGTGGCGCGGGCGATGGAGCGCTTGGGGTCCTTGGCCTCTTCGCTGTAAATGGCGGCCGATTCGAAGCCCATGAAGGCCGCGATGCTGAAGGCCAGTGCGGCCCCGACCCCCGCTGTAAACAGGTTGGCGGGATCCATGGAAGCGCCGGAGATTCCCTCCGGCGCGACGGCGATGGCAATGATGTCGAAGACCAGCACGGCCACGAACTCAAGGCCGACGAGGACCGCGATAACCTTGGCCGACAGATCGACCTTCCTGACGCCCAGCCAGCCCACCGCCAGGAAGCCGACCAGCGCCGTAGCCCACCAGGGCACATTCACGCCGAGTTTCGCACTCACGAACGACGCCGACGCGAACCCGAACAGCCCATAGATCCCGACCTGCATGGCGTTGTAGGAAACCAGCGCCACCCACGCCGCGCCGACACCCGCCGCCCGGCCGAGGCCTTGGGCGATGTAAGCGTAGAAGGCGCCGGCATTGCTAATGTGGGCGCTCATCGCGGCGTAGCCGACGGTGAACAGCGCCAGGCAAGCGCCGAGGACGATGAACGAGAGCGGAATCCCCAGTACCTCTGTCACGGCGAAGTTGCTCGTGGTGCCGCCGGCCACCACGGTGAGCGGCGCAGAGGCGGCGACGATCATAAAGACCAGTGCCGGAACACCCAGCGTGCGCTTGCCGAGGCCAGCCTCCGAACCGCCTTGAAGCTGTGGCATCGTTCGTTCCTGTGACATGAAAACCTCCAACGGGAGAATAAAAGATGTTTCGATTGTGGCAACGGCGGCCCGGGCGGGCCTTGCCCTTGGCGGTACTGCACTTGTCGAATCGTGCACAGCTTGCGCTGGTGGGGGCTCTCAGCCGGGCGGACGACGGCGGCCGGTGCCGTGTGCGGCCAGGGGTGAAACGTGGGCGACGGCGGCGGCGGCCGTGTGCGGCCAGAGCAGCGTAAGCGGTGGTGGATCGTGGGCGACGGAGGCGGAGGCCGTTGCGGTCAGGGGCGGTGGATCGTGGGCGACGGCGGCCGGTGCCGTGTGAGAGGCGGCGCACTGCTTCGGGTAAGGCCCGGTAGGACAGAGCGGAGCAGCAGGAGGGCAGGGCAGGACTGCGCGGGGGCAGGGGCACGACGGCGGACTCGCCGCGAAATCCGGCGAGGGCGCTTGCGTGTGCTTCGCCTGGACGGCGAAATCCGTGCTTGCGGGGCCTACTCGGTCTCCGGTCAGGCGTCCTGGCGGCGGTAACTGCTGGGCGGCACGCCGAAGCTGCTGCGGAAGATGCGGCTGAAGTGCGCGGCATCAAGGAAACCCCAGCGGGCGGCGATGCTGCCGACCGGCCGGTCCGCCAGGATCGGGTCGCGCAGGTCCCTCCGGCAGTGGTCCAGCCTGCGGGCCCGGATCCAGCTCGCTACCGTCGTGCCCGAAGCGGCGAAAATATTGTGCAGGTGGCGGGTCGAGACGTAGTGGGCAGCAGCGATCTCGGCGGGGGAGAGGTCCGGATTGCCCAGGTTGGCCTCGATGTAGCGGCGGATCCTGGCGAGGAGTTCCGGGTGGCTCCCCGCATCCGTTTCGCGCCGGGCGTCGAGTTCGCTCTCGAACATGGTGGCGATCAGGTCCACAGCGTTGTTGGCAAGCCGCTGGCCGCTGTTGCCCGAGAGCGCGTCCAGGTTCTCGGCGAGTTGTGCCATGAACGGGCTGATCATCCGTCCCAGGCCGGCGTCGCCGGGGAGCCGGACGGCGGTGAGCTGGCCGACTGCATCGGCGGGCAGATCGAGCGCCTCATGCGGGAACATCAGGACCAGGGTACGGAAGTCCGACTCGAAGCCCAGGGTGTAGGGCCTGTGAGTGTCGTAGACGGCGAGGTCGCCCGGCCGCAGGCTGGCTTCGCGGTTGTCCTGGATAAGCAGGCCGTGGCCCGAGAGCTGGAGGTTGAGCTTGTAGTACAGCCGGTCGGAGGACGAGATCAGCGACGGCGTGCGGAGCACGCGGTGGCCGTTGGCGGAGACTTCGACGATGGAGAGCTCGTCCAGCACGCGCGAGCGGATCCGCCCGCGGAACGCTTCCGTCGCGTCCGTCTGCACATCCAGCGGCACGAAGGACTGGTTGACCAGGTTGCGCCACTGGGCAAAGCTGGCGGCGTGGGCCGTCTCGACACCCGGGGCCGGCGCGGCGCGGGCGGCCTCGGCTTCGGGGCCCGGGGCCGTCCCGACCTCGGGGCCAAGTGCGGTGCGGGCTGCTTCGACCTGCGGTGTTGGGGCGACGGCGCCGTCCGCCGCGGGATGGCCGGCGGCGGAAGATGGCTGCAATAACGGCGTGGCGTGAATCACAATGCATCCAATCTAGCCCGGGAGGGCCGCAATGTCACCTTTTTTCGACGTCGGGCGAAAAACTAGTCAGGCGGCCGGCGAGGAGCTTCAGGTAGGCGTCCAGTTGAGCGGCGAGTTGCTCCGGGGCATGCGTCGCCGGGGTGAGGGCTGCGGTGATCTGCGCGCCCAGGACGAAGGTCATGAGGAATCCGGCGACCTGGTCGTCCAGGGTTTCGGCCGAAATTTCTCCTGCCGTGCGCGCTTGGCCGAGGTACTTGCGGAGGGATGCCTGCCATTGGGCCATGGACTCCTCGTGCAGTCGCGTCTTTGCGGGATCGGTCAAGGCCTTCTGCCAGAACGGAATGACGATGCGGGCCTCGCTGATCCTTTCCTCGTCGAGGGGAAGGATTTCGTGGCAGAAGGCGCGCAGGGCTTCGAGGCCGGCCAGGTCCGCCGTCTTCGCTTCCATCCGCCGGTTCGTCTGGTTGAAGACGTGCCCGAAGGCGAAGGTCAGCAGGTCGTCCTTCGTGGGAAAGTACGGCTTCAGCGCACCGTTGGCGAATCCCGCTTCGGTGGCGATCTCCCGCATGGTCGCGCCTTCCATGCCATGGCGCGCGATGATGCGCCAGGTTGCGTTGACCAGTTCGACCCGGCGCTGGTCGTGGTCGACGATCTTGGGCATCGTGCTCCTTGTTTTGCGTCAATTGTAGAAAAACCCTTGTGAGCTATTTTACGGACGGCTATTCTCTACAGTCATAGAAAAACGACGCAATCGGCGTCGCGAAACCGCTGGAAGGGCAGCCATGACCATCTCCTCTACGGAACTTTCCTCCGCCTACGCGCTGGCGTCCGCCGACGAAATCACCCAGGTCCGCCGGATCCTGGCCGACGCTGGCCTCGCCGGAGAAAACATCCGCTTCGCCTACCTGGGCCTGCTCGACCCGCCCCGCGGAGCGGCGTCCAAGGAGGACCGGCGGTTCCGCGCTTTCCTGCACGACGTCTCGGGTGCAGCACCGAAGGACGTGGTGGTGTCGGTAACCCGGGACGAGGTGGAATCGGTAACCGACCTGGATACCTCCGTCACCGGCGAGCTGCCGGTACTCGAGGAGGAGTTCGCCGTCGTCGAGGAAATCCTCGCCGGGGACGAGCGCTGGCTGAAGGCGCTCGCCGACCGGAACCTCGACGTCGATAAGGTGCGGGTTGCCCCGCTCTCCGCCGGTGTCTTCGAATACCCCGAGGAGAAGGGCCGGCGCATCCTGCGCGGTCTCGCCTTCTACCAGAATTTCCCCGAAGACAGCGCCTGGGCGCATCCGGTGGACGGGCTGGTTGCCTACGTCGACATCGTCAGCAAGACGGTGGACCAGGTGCTGGACTTCGGTCCGGTCGCGGTCCCGGCCGAGCACGGCAACTACACCGATCCTGAGCTGACCGGGCCCCTGCGCGAGACCCAGAAGCCGATCAGCATCACCCAGCCGGAGGGCCCGAGCTTCACGGTCTCCGGCGGCAACCACATCGAGTGGGAAAAGTGGAGCTTCGATGTCGGCTTCGACGTCCGCGAGGGCGTGGTCCTGCACAACATCGCCTTCCAGGACGGGGAACGCAAGCGCTCGATCATCCGGCGCGCATCGATCGCCGAAATGGTGGTCCCCTACGGCGACCCCTCGCCCGTGCGGTCCTGGCAGAACTACTTCGACACCGGCGAGTACCTGGTGGGCCAGTATGCCAACTCCCTGGAGCTGGGCTGCGACTGCCTGGGCGACATCACCTACCTGTCGCCCGTGATCGCCGACGGCTTCGGCAACCCGCGCGAGATCCGCAACGGCATCTGCATGCACGAGGAGGACTGGTCCATCCTGGCCAAGCACTCCGACCTGTGGACCGGCATCAACTACACCCGACGCAACCGCCGGATGGTCGTTTCGTTCTTCACCACCATCGGCAACTACGACTACGGCTTCTACTGGTACCTCTACCTGGACGGCACGATCGAGTTCGAGGCGAAGGCCACCGGCATCGTGTTCACCAGCGCCCACCCCGGCAAGGGCTACCCCTACGCTTCCGAAATGGCTCCCGGCCTGGGTGCCCCCTTCCACCAGCACCTGTTCAGCGCCCGCCTGGACATGGCTTTGGACGGCCTGACGAACCGGGTGGAAGAGGAAGAGGCGGTCCGGGTCCCCCTCGGCGAAGGCAACGAGCGCGGAAACGCGTTCACCCGCCGTCGTACGCTGCTGCGAACGGAGGCCGAGGGTGCCAGGGAAGCCGACATGGCGGCCGGTCGCACCTGGCTCATTTCCAATCCGGAGTCGCTGAACCGCCTGGGCGAGCCGGTGGGCTACAAGCTGCATCCGCAGGGCCAGCCCATGCTGCTCGCGGATCCCGGGTCATCGGTGGCGCGGCGCGCGGCCTTTGCCACGAAGGACCTCTGGGTGACCCGCCACGCCGAAGAGGAGCGCTACCCGACCGGGGATTTCGTTAACCAGCACGCCGGGGATGCCGGCCTGCCGGCCTATGTGGCGCAGGACCGGGGGATCGACGGCGAGGACATCGTGCTCTGGCATACCTTCGGCCTGACGCATTACCCGCGGGTGGAGGACTGGCCGATCATGCCGGTGGACACCGCCGGCTTCAAGCTGCGGCCGGAAGGCTTCTTCGACCGGAGCCCCGTCCTCGACGTGCCGCCGAACAAGCCCGCCGGCGGGCACTGCCATGGCTGAGACGGCTGTGGCTGACGCTGCTGTGGCTGACGCTGCCATCGTGGGCCCGGCCCTGCAGGCACGCCCCCTCCTCGCGGTCCGACGGCCGGTGCCGCTGCACCCCAGGCTCTGCGCCGGGGCGGCAGTGGCATCGGCCGCCGCGCACGGCTGGATGGCGTGGCTGCACCGCGGGAGCTGGTGGGAGTCCGGCCTGATGGTCTTGATGGCTGCCGCCTGCCTGTCCTGCGTCGTGCAGCTCTGGCGGTCCGGATGCGCCGGAGCGGCCCGGAGCTTCATGGGCATGGCTCTGGCGATGGCCGGTTTCCACCTGCTGCTGCTCGTGCAGCCGCTGGGCGGCGGGGCCCACGCACCGCACCTGCACCACACCGCGGTCGCTGCCACGGTGCAGGCCGCGTCCTCCGGAGCCGGCGGCGGAACGGGCAGCGCCGGTCCCATGTTGACCGTCATCTTGCTGGAACTGGCGGGGGCGATGGCCGCTGCCACCTGGATCAGGAGATCAGCCGGACAACTATAGCGGTCGCGGCCCTGGATAGATAGATCCGCAGTCTGCTTCGCAGGACACGGCCGGGCAGGTTTTGTGGCTTCCGCCACGCGGCGTATGAATGGAGGGTGAGCGCGTCCCCGAACCAGCCGCCGGTGGATCCGGACTTCGTTCCGGACCCCGGCCGCTGGCGCATCCTCACGGTCCTCCTCGTGACGGTGTTCATGGCCCTGCTGGGCGTGAGCATCGTCAATGTTGTGCTGCCCTCGATCGAGATCGGCCTCGGGGCCACCCAGTCCGACATCCAATGGGTGCTCTCGGGCTACGCGCTGTCTTTCGGTGTGGTGCTGGTGGCGGCAGGCCGGGCCGGCGACATATTCGGCCGCGGGCCCATCTTCATCGCCGGCCTCATCACGTTCACGCTCTCGTCCGTGGCTGCGGGGCTGGCCCAGGACCCGGTCAGCCTCAACTTCATCCGGTTTATCCAGGGCATCGGCGCGGGCCTGCTGAACCCACAGGCCATCGGCATGATCCAGCAGTATTTCCGCGGCGAGGAACGGGCCCGGGCCTTCGGCCTGCTGGGCAGCGTCATCGGTGTCTCGGCCGCCATCGGCCCGCTCATCGGCGGCCTCCTCGTCGAGATGGCCGGCGAGGAGAACGGCTGGCGCTGGACCTTCCTGGTCAACGTCCCGGTCGGAGTCCTGGCCACCTTCCTGGCCTTTCTCTGGTTCCCCAAGCCGATGCGGACCAGGACTGCGCCCTCGGCGGACCAGGACACGCGCCGCGCCCGCGGCGGGCGTGAGCCGCGCGACCTGGATCCGGTGGGCGCCATGCTGCTGGGGGCCGTGGTGCTGGTCGTCCTGCTGCCGTTCGTCGAGTCGCGGGAAGCCGCCTGGGTGTGGGCGCTGCTGCCCGTGGGGCTGGCCGGACTCGTGGCCTGGGTGTGGTGGGAGAACCGGTACAAGCGGATCGGCCGCAGCCCGATGGTGGATCCGGCGCTCTTCCGGCTCTCCAGCTTCGCCAACGGCACCGCGATCTCCGGCCTCTACATGATGGGCATGACCAGCGTCTGGGTGCTGGTCGCCCTGTACCTGCAGGACGGGCTCGGCCGCACAGCGCTGGAGGCCGGCCTGGTGGGGCTACCCGCGGCGGTGATGGTGGCCGTCGGCTCGCAGTGGGCGGGCGGCAAGGTCACGGAATACGGCCGCAAGGTGGTCATCTGGGGGATTGCCAGCGCGCTGGTCGGCCTGGCCTCGAGCGTCCTGGTGGTGCATCTGAACCAGTTGAACGGGACCAGCATCTGGTGGCTGCTGCTGAGCCTGTCCTTCGTCGGCGCCGCACAGGGGCTGGTCGTCAGCCCGAACCAGACGCTGACGCTCGCCGAGGTGCCGATCGACTATGCGGGCAGCGCCGGCGGCGTCCAGCAGACCGGCCAGCGCATCGGCACGGCCGTCGGCATCGCCCTCATCACCGCCATTTCCTTCGCCACCCTGGCACAGGCCAACTGGGCGGCGGCGATCACCATCGGGTTCTCGGCGATCGCCGTGATCGTCCTCGCGACGCTGGCCATCGCGGTTAAGGACCAGCGGACCCGCGTCCGGGCCGGCCGCGTCTGAGCGTCGCGGCTTCGGGCATGTACGGATGCGCCGGTCCCGTCCGTTCCGGGCGCTGAAGTCCGTTCCGGCCAAGCGGGCGTCGCCCGTGGCCCTTAACGCGGAAGGTGACAAGTACGACGGCGGTGCGTGCCGCCGTCGTACTTGTCACCGTTTGTCCTGGTTACCTCCGGTCCCCGGAGCGTTGGGGCCCCGGAGCGTTGGGGCCCCGGTCCGGGATCAGACCAGGTTGCCGAGCTTGAAGCCCTTGGCCGCCTCGCCGCGGTAGGAGCCGGACTCATCGTCCGCACGGGTGTAGGAGAACCCGTCGGCGCCGATGGTCACCTCCATTTCGGAGGTATCTTCGCGCTTGACGACTTCCTGCGGGTTGCCGTCCAGGTCGAGGACCAGCGATGCTTCGGTGTACCAGGACGGGACGACGGGGTTGCCCCACCAGTCGCGGCGCTGGTTGTCGTGGACGTCCCAGGTGATGACGGGGTTGTCCGGGTCGCCGGTGTAGTAGTCCTGGGTGTAGATCTCCACGCGGTGGCCGTCCGGATCCAGGATGTACAGGTAGAAGGCGTTGGAGACGCCGTGCCGGCCGGGGCCGCGCTCGATCCGGTCGGACATGCGCAGGGCGCCCATCTTGTCGCAGATCTGGATGATGTTGTGCTTCTCGTGGGTGGAGAAGGCGACGTGGTGCATGCGCGGGCCGTTGCCGCCGGTCAGGGCGGTGTCGTGCACGGTGCCCTTGCGGTGCATCCAGGCGGCGTAGGTGGTGCCCTCGGCGTCCTTGATGTCCTCGGTCACGCGGAAGCCGAGGTCTTCGAGGTACTTGCGGCCGCGCGGCACATTCGGGGTGACCTGGTTGAAGTGGTCCAGGCGGACGAGTTCGCCGGCGGAGTACAGGTCGTAGCGCATGTGCAGGCGCTCGACGTGCTCCGTCTCGTGGAAGAACTCGTAGGGGAAGCCCAGCGGATCCTCGACGCGGAGCGAGTCGCCGATGCCCTTGACGAAGCCTTCCTTGCGGCGCTCGGTGCGGCAGCCGAGTTCCTTGTAGTAGGCCTCGGCCTTATCCACGTCCTCGGGGCTGCGCACGCGGTAGGCGAAGGCGGCGACGGCGGCGACCGGACCCTTGCGGAGCACGAGGTTGTGGTGGATGAACTCCTCGAAGGAGCGCAGGTAGATCGCGTTTTCGTCTTCTTCGGTCACGTGCAGGCCGAGCAGGTCGACATAGAAGGCGCGGGACTTGGCGAGGTCGGTGACGACGATCTCCATGTACGCGCAGCGCAGGATGTCGGGTGCCGGGACGGAGGGCTTGGGAATCTCGTTGCTCATTGTTCTCTCCTTTGGAATGGGTCTCGGGGCTAGCTGTCGCTTACGGCGGCGGCGTCCTCGGCCTTGCCGAAGACCGGGTTGTGCACCTCGCCGAGGTTGATGTGGACGGCCTGCTGGTCGGTGTAGAAGTCGATGGAGCGGTAACCGCCCTCGTGGCCCAGGCCTGAAGCCTTGACGCCGCCGAAGGGGGTGCGCAGATCGCGGACGTTGTTGGAGTTCAGCCACACCATGCCGGCCTCGACATCCTGGGCGAAGTTGTGGGCCCGCTTGAGGTCATTGGTCCAGATGTAGGCAGCGAGGCCGTACTTCGTGTTGTTGGCCAGTTCGAGGGCCTCCTCGTCCGAATCGAACGGGGTGATGGCGACGACCGGTCCGAAGATCTCCTCCTGGAAGATCCGGGCGTCCGGTGCGACGTCGGCGAAGACGGTCGGCTGGATGAAGTTGCCCTCGGGGAATGCCTCCGGGCGGCCGCCGCCGGCAGTCAGGCGCGCCTCCTGCTTGCCGATCTCGACGTAGGACATGACCTTTTCGAAGTGCTCCGGGTGGACCAGGGCGCCGACCTCGGTGGCCTCGTCGTGGGGGTAGCCGACCTTCACGCGCTTGGCCTGGGCGGAGTAGCGCTCCACGAACTCGTTGTAGATGCTCCGCTCGACCAGGATGCGGGATCCGGCGGTGCAGCGCTCGCCGTTGAGGGAGAAGACGCCGAAGATGGTCGCGTCGATGGCGGCCTCCAAGTCGGCATCCGCGAAGACGACGGCGGGGGACTTGCCGCCCAGCTCCATGGACAGGCCCTTGAGGTAGGGAGCCGCGTTGCCGAAGATGATCTGGCCGGTGCGGGACTCGCCGGTGAAGGAGATCAGCGGGACATCCGGGTGCTTGACCAGGGAATCGCCGGCGTAGCCCTCTTCACCGAAGCCGTGGACGATGTTGAAGACACCCTCCGGCAGGCCGGCCTCTTCGAAGATCCCCGGCCACAGGGAGGCGGAGAGCGGGGTGAACTCGGCCGGCTTCAGGACCACGGTGTTGCCGGTCGCCAGGGCCGGGCCCAGCTTCCAGGACTCCAGCATGAAGGGGGTGTTCCACGGCGTGATCAGGCCGGCAACGCCGATGGGCTTGCGGTTGACGTAGTTGGCCTGGCGGCCGGGGACCTTGAAGGCGTCATCGTGCTGGGCGACGATCAGGTCGGCGAAGAAGCGGAAGTTCTCCGCCGCGCGGCGTGCCTGGCCCAGGGCCTGCTTGATCGGCAGGCCGGTGTCGAAGCACTCCATCTCGGCCAGTTCCTGGCCGCGGGATTCGACGATGTCAGCGATGCGGTGCAGCACGCGGGAGCGCTCGCGGGGAAGCATGGTCGGCCAGGGGCCGTTCTCGAAAGCGTCCTTGGCGGCGGCGACCGCCGCGGCCACGTCGGCGACCTTGCCGGATGCGGCCTTGATGTACGGCTTGTTGGTGACGGGGTCCAGGACGTCGAAGGTATCGCCATCGATCGAGTCGACGAGCTTGCCGCCGATGTAGTGCTGGAGGTGGGTGGGCAGGTTTTCGGGCACAAAGTGGTCGGCCATGATCTACCTTTCGTTGCGGGTTGGCGGAGGTTTGCTAAAGGACGGAGGGTGGTTGGTTCTTCTGGGCCATGTAGGCGTTGAGGGTTCCGGTCCGGTGGGCCCGGGCGGCCATCTCGATCTCGTGCGGGCTGGCTTTGGCCTCCAGGAGTTCGAGCAGCCCTTCGTGTTCTTCGACGGACTCCCGCGCCCGGCCGGGCACGAGGTCGAAGCTGGAGGCACGCATGGCGTTCAAGCGGTTCCAGCCGCGGTGCACCAGGTCCAGGATGTGCGGATTGGGGCACCGGCCGTAAAGGATGGCGTGGAATTGGTTGTTCAGCCGCGTGAAGCGGACCGGTTCGAAGTTCTCCAGGCACTCGCGCAGCTGGTTGTTCAGCTCGCGCGCCCGGCGAAGGTCCTCGTCGGTGATGAGGTGGGCGGCCAGGCCTGTCGCGGCGCCTTCGACGATGCTCAAGGTCTGCATAGTGTGCAGGTAGAGCGTCGCGTCGATGGAGGCAACCGTTGCTCCGACGTTCCGCTCGAAGGTGACGAGTCCTTCGGCCTCGAGCCGTCGGATCGCTTCCCGGACCGGAACTACGCTGCAACCGAGCTCGTCGGCGATGCTGCTCAGCACCAAGCGGTAGCCAGGCACCAGCTGGCCGTTGCCGATCCGCTCATGGAGCAGCTGGTAGGCCCGTTCCGACTTCGAAGCGGTCGCCGTCGCGGCGGTCGACATGGTCAGGCCCCGTTGCCTTCTGCAACCCACTGCTGGTACTTGGCCAGCCAGTCGGCGTTCATCGGGAACAGACCATCGATCTTGTGGCCTTCCTTGACCATCTGGAACACGAAGCTGTCGCGGCGTTCCTGCTCGACGACCTCGTCGGCGATTTCGGCGGCCAGGGCCGGCGGGATCACGAGGATGCCGTTGTCGTCCGCGACGATGATGTCCCCGGGCTGGATCGTGGCGCCGCCGCAGCCGATGGTCACGTCGTAGTCCCACGGGACATGCTTGCGCCCGAGCACCGCGGGATGGGCACCGTTGTAGAACGTGGGGATGTCCAGGGCCGCCACCTCGGAAAGGTCACGGACGCCGCCGTCGGTAATGATGGCTTCGGCGCCGCGGACCTGGGCGCGCATGGCGAGAATGTCGCCGAGCGTGCCCGAGCCCTTCTCGCCGCGCGCCTCCATGACCAGGATCTCGCCGGGTCCGACGGCGTCGATGATCCGCTTCTGGGCGTTGTAGCCGCCGCCGTGGCTCTTGAACAGGTCTTCGCGATTGGGCACGTAACGCAGCGTCCGGGCAGTGCCGATGACTTTCTGGCCCGGCTTGGTGGCCAGCAGCCCATCGACGCTGACGTTGTTGAGGCCGCGCTTGCGCAGTGCGCCGGAAATCGTCGCCGTGGCGACCGAGAGCAGCTTGGCCTTGACGTCGTCCGTCAGCGCCGACTTGCCCGTTACGGCCGGAGCCAAACCGGCCGCCTCTTCGCTGCCGAAGGCATCGACGCGGTCCTTGTCCGTGATCTTCGGGGTGTCGCCAAAGGACGCGAAGCCGTGCTCGCCCTGGACTACGGTCGTTGCCAGGCGTCCGGTGCTCAGCCCCGCTGCCTCGTCAGCGACCTCGACCTCCACGACATCGCCGGGAACAATGACCGAGGAGCCGGCGGGCGTTCCGGTGAGAATGACGTCACCCGGCTGCAGGGTCATCAGCTGGGACAGGTCGGCAACGATCCGGGCGAAGGAAAAGATCAGCCCCGCGGTCGTGTCGTCCTGGACAATCTCGCCATTGACCCAAGTGCGGATGCGCAGCGCGTCCGGGTTGACGTCGGCCGCCGGCAGCAGGGCCGGGCCGAACGGCGTGAAGCCGTCGCCTGACTTGGAGCGGATGTTCGAACCCTTGTCGGCGTACTTGATGTCGTAGACGCCGAGGTCATTGCTGGCGGTCACGAAGCCGACGTGTCCCCACGCGTCCTCGACCGAAACGCGGCGTGCGGCGGTGCCGATCACCAAGGCGACTTCACCCTCGAAGGCCAGAAGTTCAGTACCGGCCGGACGTTCGACCGTTCCGCCGGTGAGGGCCAGCGACGACGGGGCCTTCATGAAGTACGAGGGGTTGGCGGGAATCCGGCCGCGCTGTTCGGCGCGCGAGCGGTAGGAGAGGTGGACCGCCAGGACCTTGCCGGCCTCATTGATGGTCTGGGCGTCCACTTGCTGCAGGGTGGCCTGCGCGGTGCTTCGGGCGTTGTTGCCGTCGGACAAAGCTCCTCCTGATGTGATGTACGAAATCGTATACGATCCATCATGGCCTGTGTGGCCGATCACGTCAACCCCTGGTCGGAACATTTCCAAACGGTCAGTCATTCGCTCCCTTGGAGCGTGGGGCGGGAGCGGGGACGCGGGCGGGCTGTGGCCCCTTCTGGCGGACGACTCCACGAATGGGACGACTCCGCTCAGAACCGACTCCGCTCAGAACCGACTCCGCTCAGAACCGGCTCCGCTCAGAACCGGCTCCGCTCAGAACCGCCTACTGCCGGGATGCCGACTGTACCTACACACCGCCTGTTTTTTCTCGCCTTCGAATGCCTGTGCTCGTAGGGTGGCGGCATGGCCCTCATCCCATTGGACGCAACCGAAGAGATGGAAGCATCCATCCTCGGAATCCGTGAGCGCCTGCTGGAATTGGCTGCCCGGTTCCAAGCCGAGGCAGCGGTTCTGCCACCTCTGGATTTGGCTGCAGTTGTAGCAGCCTTCGAAGATGTATCGAAGGTCGTGGAGTTCTTCCAGGCCGTGGGTGCCCACGCCGTCGAACAGGCTGACCTAGCCGCCACGGTTGGAAACTCCGCTCCCAGTCAGTCGACGGCGGCCGATTTCGGCACCGCTGCGTGGGCCGACCCTGCGGCCGCCATTGGGATGCAGGACCCATTGGGCTCGTCGGAGCTGGCAGTAAGGAACCGCAAACGGCGGAAGACCGAGTTCGCCAACAACGCTGAGTATCTGCGCTCGCGGTTGGGAATCGGCATTGTGGAGGCGCGGCGCCGGATCAGGGTCGGGAAGGCCATCGCTAGGCCGGTTCGGCTCGATGGGGAAGTCGGAGCACCTGCCCTGCCGTCGCTCGCCCAGGCGATGGCTGCAGGTGAGGTCAGCGGCCACGCTGCTGCCCTGGTGACCGATTCGCTCGCCCGTGTTGCCTGCGTTGCCGACAACGAGACGTTGGAAGCCATGGAAGCCTCCCTAGTGCAGCAGGCTGCCGAAACGGATGCCGACACCTTGGGCATGGTGGCCAAAACCTGGGAAACCGCCGTCGACCAGAATGGAGCCGAGCCGAGCGAGGAAGAGCTCAAGGCCCGCCAAGGCGTCTTCTACCGAGGCCGGCGGCGGGGGCTGCACCAGTTCGTCATCAACACCACGGACGAACAGTACGAAGCCATGGCGACCGCCATGAACACCGCGACCAACCCGCGCATTCGACCGGACGCGATCCAAGTCGCGGCCGACGGAGGATCTGAATCGGTCGGGACGGGTGGTGTGGGTGGAGGCGTTGAACCGGTCGGGACGGCTGGTGTTGGCGGTGGCGTGGAAGGGGTCGGGACGGCTGGTGTCGGCGGAGGCTCTGAAGCGGTCGGGACGGGTGGTGTGGGTGGGCGAATTGAAGCCGAAGCAGACACCCTCGGTCGGCAAACCCGCGCCGACGAAGACGCGAGGTGGGCCGATCAGGCGGACGCGGCCTTTGTGTCGGACAATCCGGCCCTGGCGCCTAGCGTGCTGGCGGGACTGGACGGCTGCACCAGGGCGCAGAAATTGCTCGCCGGACTTGTCAGCACGTGCAAGATTGCCCTGAACACCGGTCGGCTTCCGGATTCCGGCGGACACCGGGCCCAGGTCGTTGTTACCACCGGATACGAGCAACTCGCCGGACTCCTGACAGGCGGCGCAAATGCGGTTTTCAACGGGCCCATTTCAGCGACGGCAGCCCGCCGCATGGCCTGCGATGCAGAGATAATCCCTGCCGTTCTCGGGTCCCGAGGCGAAGTCCTGGATCTGGGTCGCTCACAACGGTTCTTCAACCGAGCCACACGCCGGGCGCTCGTGGCCAGGGACAAGGGCTGCGCCTTCCCGGGATGCACGATGCCGGCCTTCTGGACGGAAGCGCACCATATCGTGCCGTGGTGGGCCGGCGGGCACACGAGTGTCTCCAACGGCGTCTGCCTGTGCATTCTGCATCATGATTTGATCGAGCAAGGCAACTGGACGATCAAAGTTGCAGAGGGGATTCCTTGGTTCACTCCGCCCGCCTACATTGATCCGGATAGAAGACCTTTGCGCAATGCGTATTGGCAGACGAGCCTCCCGCCTCGACCAAAGTCACGAAGTCAGCAGCTACTTCCGTCAAGACGGTAGCCCCGTCAGGGCTGTAGCTACTTCCGTCAAGACAGTAGCTACCTTCGTCGATACACCAGTCGCGTTAGGACGTAGTCACACCGGAGCAGTAGCTACTTCCAGGAACAGCCATGACGGCCGCTGGGCGTCGGCGGTGAAAGCGGAGGGCGACATCCCGGGTTCGTTGGGATTTGGAGCTGCTAGTCGAACTGCGGCCTAGGTTGTTCCCCGTAGCCAACTCAGTTCAGCCGACGCTGGGCGCCCGGTTCGGCGGAGTGGGGATCACCACATTGCCCGTGGTGACGTTGCCGGTGTCGGGACTGACGGCGCTGATACGGTGCAGCTGTGCCTCAACGGGAGCGGGAGGAGACGACTCCCGGGTTCCAGCGTTCGGTGGCAGAACGACGGTTTCGGTCCAGGACCGTAGCTGCAGTGCGACTTCATGCGCCGTCGGCCGGTTGTCGGGTTCACGGGCAGTCATCCGGCCCAGGAGTTCTTGCCAGTCGGCGCCGATGGTCTCCGGGATCGGCGGGTCCTTCAGAAGCCTGGCGACGGCGGATTCGACGATGGGACCGGGGAAGGCCTTTTCCCCGGTGAGGCATTCCAGCAGCACCAAGCCGAGTGAGTAAATGTCCGAGGCCGGCGTGACGGGCTGGCTCAGGGCCTGTTCCGGGCTGAGGTAGTTGGCTGTACCGATGGTTGCTCCATGAACCGTGGCTACCGAGGCATCGACGACGCGCGCGATGCCGAAGTCCGACAGTTTCGGGTGCAGCCGCGTGTCCAGGCTGCCGGTGTTGGACATCAGGATGTTGGCAGGCTTGATGTCGCGGTGCACGACGCCGTTCTCATGAATGTAATTAAGGGCATCAGCCAAGTCGGCGCCGATGTTGGCGACGGCTGCTGGCTTAAGCGGGCCGGCGGCCAGCATCTTGCGCAGGTCCTGGCCCTCGATGAGCTCCATCACCAGATAGTTGCTCATGGTGCCGCTGGAATCTTCGTACAGCCCGGCGTCGAGCAGGGTGACCAGCACCGGGTGGCTCAAGGTCGCCAGCAGCAGGGTTTCGGTATGCTGCCGCCGGTAAGCGTCGTCGTCGGGCGTTGTCGGCGTGAACATCTTGACCGCCACGTCCCTGTGCAACGTTTCGTCGAGTGCCCGGAATACGGTGGCTGCGCCGCCCGTACCGATGAGTTCGCCAGTCCTGTAGCGACCCCCAAGGAGAATGTCCACCAAGCCTCCACGCCCAGGATGTAAGTCTGCTGATTTGCCTCAATTCTACGGTACGGCTGTCGCACCCGGGACCATTTCCCGGCATCGTGAGCAGCGCCGCACCGCCGGCGAGGCAGCCCAGTTGGGCTGTAAGTGCCGCAGCGGGGCAGCGGAACGGGCCGGGGAGGACGCCGACGTGACGCAGCTAGGCGTGAGTGCCGCAGCGGGACAGCGGGGCAGCGGGCTGGAGGGCCAGGACGTCGCGCATAGATCGGCGTATCATGGGCGGCTGCCGCGAGGCGCCCGCCCATCACGGCTGGCTGCCGCGAGGCGCCCGCCCGTCACGGCTGGCTGCCGCGAGGCGCCCGCCCATCACGGCTGGCTGCCGTGAGGAGGCCTCTAGCTGGCGAGGAAGTCGATGGCGGCTGTCTTGAAGGCCCGGCTGGTGATGGCGTTGGCATGGGTCCTGGCCGGGAGCCACTGCAGCTCGGCGCGGGGAGCCAGCTTGGCCAGCTCCGGTGCCGTCCGCGCCATCTCATCTCGTTCACCCGCCACCAGCAGCACGGGCATTCGCGGTACGGCCTCGGAGGGGACGAACGGCTCCGTCTTGATCGCTTCGATCATGGTCAGCAGGGCAAAGACGTCATTGCCGGGCACCAGCTGGGCCATGCGCAGCAGCTCCGCCGTGGACGGGTCTGCGATCTCCGAGCCGTCCGCCAGGTAGCGCTGGGCGGCCGGCAGGTCGAAGTCGGCCAGGGGGTCGTGGGCGCCGGGCCCGCCGAGCACGATTCTGTGGACCAGTTCGGGCTGGGTGGCACCGAACTCCCACGCCAGACGCGCGCCCAGCGAATAGCCGATCAGGTCCACTCCGGTGGAATCGTCGTCGTCCTTTAAGGGGCGCACGTGCGCATTGAGGATCAGCTGCAGCAGGTCCGCGCGGATCCGGCTGGGCGAGTAGGCGTCCATCTCCTCCGGTGCGGGGCTGCCCCCGTGGCCGGGCAGGTCCACGGTGACGACGCGCCGCCCGGCCTGGGTCAGCGCGGTGATCCAGCCTGCGTCCTCCCAGTTGAGCTTGGTGGAGGATGCGAACCCGTGGAGCAGGATGATCGGACGGTGCGGGCCGGTGGTTCCCGGTGCGGCCTCGTGGACGTGCACGTTCAGGTGCGGGTCCACGCCCTCCACGGTCTGATCGCGGTGCCTGCCCATGCCGGTCAGTCCTCGTCCAGGTTGGCGGTCAGCCGGACGCGGCGCTTGGGTGCCTGCTCCTGGGGCACCGTGCCGACGATGCCGGCGGTGTCGTCCGGGACTTCGAAGACGATCAGCGGCTCGCCGACCTTGATGATGTCACCGGGTTCGCCGTAAACCCGTAGGACCTTGCCGGCCTGCGGGGAGGGGAGTTCCACGGCGGATTTGGTGGTTTCGACCTCGACCAGCGGGTGGTTCCGCTCGATCTGTTCGCCCTCGGCGACGAGCCACTCCAGCACGGTTGCCTCGATCAGGCCCTCGCCCAGGTCCGGCAGTGGAAAGGAAATTTCAGCCACGGCGATACTCCAATACTCGCTGGATCCCGAACAGGATGCGGTCAATGTTGGGAATGTACTCGTCCTCCAGGTCTCCTGAGGGATACGGTACGTCGAAACCTGTGACCCGCTCAACGGGCGCCTTCAGTGTCGCGAAGCAGTGCTGGGTAATGAGCGCGGCTACTTCCGCGCCCAGGCCGGAGGTCAGGGGTGCTTCGTGGACGACGACGGCGCGGCGCGTCTTGGTGACGGAGGCCGCCAGTGCTTCGGCGTCAATGGGCTTGAGCCAGCGCAGGTCCAGCACCTCGATGTCGATTCCGTCTTCGGCTGCGAGTTCGGCAACCTGCAGGCAGCGGACGACCATGGCGCCCCAGGCCACCAGCGTCAGATGCCGGCCCCCGCGGACAACGCGGGCGCCTTCGGGGGAGTAGCCGGTGCCGGCGGTGTCCACGGGGCCCTTCTGCCAGTAGCGGGACTTCGGCTCCATGAAGACCACCGGGTCGGGCCTGCCGGCAGCGAACTTGAGCAGGTGGTACGCCTCATTCGGGCTCGACGGCGAGACCACCTTGAGCCCGGGAACGTGCGCGAAGAGCGCCTCGAGCGATTCCCCGTGGTGCTCCGGGGCGCGGATGCCGCCGAAGCTCGGCACGCGCAGGGTGATGGGCATGGGCAGCTTGCCGCGGCTGCGGTAGTTCATGCGGCCGACCTGGCAGATGATCTGGTTGACCGCCGGGTAGGCGAAACCGTCGAACTGAACCTCGGGAATCGGGTGGTAGCCGGCCATGGCCAGGCCGACGGACATGCCGAGGATGCCGGATTCGGCGAGCGGGGTGTCGAAGACCCGGTCTTCGCCGTACCTGCGCTGCAGGCCGTCGGTGACGCGGAAGACGCCGCCGAGCTGGCCGACGTCCTCGCCCAGGACCATGGCCTTGGGGTCGGCCTCAAGGACCTCGGAGAGTGCGCGGTTCAGGGCCTGCTGCATGGACAAGGTCTCGATGGCCGGCTCTGCAACCGTCGCCTCTGCAACAGCCGTCTGGGTGGCAGCCGTGTCTGTGTAAGCCGGGGCCTGACGCCCGCTCCCTGCCGCAGGTTCGATCGTCTCGACGAATTCCAGCTGCGCCGCGGCATCCCGGGTGTTGTCGCGCGCTGCTTCGAGGTCGCTGAGGGTGGTGTGCTCAGACATGTTCGGACTCCTCCCGCCAGGCGCGGGCCTGTGCCTTCAAAGCTGGTGTCGGTTCCTGGTAGACGAAGTCGAACATCTCCGTGCCGGGGCGTGATCCAAGGCCGATGATGCCCTCGCGGATGCGTTCCTCCTCCGCCTTGGCCGCGGCGAGCGCTTCGTCGAAGAAAGCCTCATCGGCAAGTCCCTCTGCCAGGAGGTGCGCGCGCATGCGCTGGATCGGATCCTCGCCCGCGTCGGCCCGCTCGGCCTCGAGGGTGCGGTACCGCCCTGGGTCATCGCTGGTGGAGTGCGGTCCGCGGCGGTAGGTCATGGCCTCGACGATGGCCGGTCCCTTGCGCGAGCGGGCGTGCGCCAGTGCGGCCGCCGTCGCCTCGGCGACGGCAACGACGTCGTTCCCGTCAACCTGCAGCGAAGGAATGCCGTAGCCCGCCGCGCGGGCCGCGACCGACCCGCCGGCGACCTGGCGTTCCGTGGGCATGGAAATGGCCCAGCCGTTGTTCTGGATGAAGAAGACCACGGGGGCCTTCATGACGGCAGCGAAGTTCATTGCCTCATGGACGTCGCCTTGGGAGCTGGCGCCGTCACCGAAGTAGGTGATGGCTGCGCCGCCGGTTCCGTCCATGGTCTGGGCATGGGCCCAGCCGACGGCGTGCAGCACGGAGCCGGCCACGACGGCCTGGATCGGCGCGAAGCGCGACGCCGCGGGGTCGTAGAGCCCGCCGTGCCAGGTGGCTTTGTGCGTGGCCATGTACTCCACCATGTCGACGCCGACGGTGCGGGCCACGCCCATCTCCCGGTAGGTGGGGAACACGAAGTCGCGGGACATGTCCAGCACGTAGCCGCTGCCGACCTGTGCCGCCTCCTGCCCCAGTTCGGGGGCGTAGCCGGGGATCAGGCCCTGCCGCTGCCAGCGGATGGCCGACTCGTCCAGGCGGCGCACGGCCACCATGAGGCGGTACAGCCGGCGCTGGTCATCGTCGGTCAGGACAGCGTGGTCAAGGCCAGGCAATTCAGCGGCCATGCTGGTTCCTCCTAGCTCGTCAAGGCAGGCCGGCCGCGCTGGAATCGGCGCCGTCGGAAGCCGTGGGGTTTCTGCCAGTGACCCTAATCACCGGCGCCAGGAGTGTGCAACAAGAGCAAGAACCACCATGCAGAGTGTGCAATCAGTGAGGTTCGGATTCCTGCTCTGGGGGCAATTTGTCAGCTGTGGTGCAGGGCATCGGCGGTGGTGTGCCTTCGGTTCACGGCGAGTCTGCTCAGCAGTGCAATCACGGTGATCAGGGCGGCTGTGCTGCCGAGCTGGAGTGCTGTGGCCGGAGAGAACAGGCCGATGATGATGATCCCGGCCAGCAGCACGAGGCCGATGCCGCTTGTCCAGGGATAACCAGGCAGTTTCATCGGCAGCGGTTCGCCCTCGCGCACGGCACGCCGGCGGAGGATGAGCTGGGACAGCAGCACCATTCCCCATACGGCCAGGCAGGTCGAGCCGACAAAGTTCAGCAGCACCGGGAGCACCTTTTCCGGGAACAAAAGCTCCAGGACGGTGGCGGCGAAGCCGAAGGCCACCGAGGCGAGCACGGCGGGAACGGGGACGCCGCGCGAGGTGATGATCTGCAGCCCGGCCGGGGCATCGCGGCGCCGGGAAAGCGAGAAGATCATGCGGGATGCGCCGTAAAGATTCGCGTTGAGGGCGGACAGCAGGGCGACGGCGGCGATCAGCGTGATGGCGACGTCCGCGCCGGGGATCCGGGCCTCCGTGAGGACCGCCGCGAAGGGCGAGGCCAGGGACGGCGAATCCCACGGCACCGCCAGCGTGATGACCAGGACGGAGCCGACATAGAACACCAGGATGCGCCACACCACCGTCTTGACCGCCCGGGCCACGCTGCGCTGCGGGTTCCTGGTTTCGGCGGCGGCAACCGCGACGATTTCGGTGCCTCCGAAGGCGAAGATGACCACCAGCAGGCCGGTGGCGATGCCGCCGAGGCCTGCCGGGGCGAAGCCGTCCGTTCCGAGGATGTTGGTCAGGCCCGGCGACGGTGTCTGCGGCAGCCAGCCGGCCATCAGGGCTACGCCGACGGCCAGGAAGGCCAGGATGGCCGCAACCTTAATGATGGCGAACCAGAATTCGAACTCGCCGTAGTTGTTCACGCCGAGCAGGTTGATGGCGGTGAATATGACCATGAACGTCAGGGCCAGCAGCCACACCGGCAGCCCCGGCCAGACGGAGGCGATCAGCCCGGCGGCCCCCACCGCTTCCGCTGCGATCACAATGACCAGCTGTCCCCACCAGAGCCAGCCGATAGTGGCACCCGCCGTCGGACCCAGCGCCTTCTCTGCATAGGTGGAGAAGGCGCCGCTGCTGGGATGCGCGGCGGCCATCTCGCCCAGCGCTCCCATCACGATGATCACCAGGGTCCCGGCGATCAGGTAGGACACCAGCACCGCGGGCCCGGCCGCCTGGACCCCTGCTCCGGAGCCGAGGAACAGGCCCGCGCCGATGGCGCTGCCGAGTCCCATCATGATCAGCTGCCGCGGCTTCATGGATTGGCCGAGTCCGGCGTGATGGGTGCCAGTGGACTGCCCGGACGTACGGGGGAATCTCGTCATTGTGGAATTTCCTGTCATCACACTGCCGCGGTGGCGGCAGGCAGCGGGCGCGGGCCTTCGCCGCTGCATTTGGTCCAGCCGGCGGCCCGGATGACAATTTGTATGTCCCGCAGCCGAATGGCTAGTCAAACCGAAAGAGGTTTCAACGGATGAATATCGATTCGCTGGATTCGGATATCGTCACGCTGTTCAGCCAGGACCCGAGAATGTCCGTCCTGGAAGCCTCCCGGGTCCTTAAAGTGGCCCGTGCCACGGTACAGGCCCGGCTCGACAAGATGCAACGCGCCGGGGTGATCGCCGGGTGGGGACCGCGCCTGGAGCCGGCCGAACTCGGCTACGTCGTGAAGGCCTACTGTTCGCTCGTCATCCGGCAGGAGATCGGCCACGACGCCGTCGCTGCCGCGCTCGCACGCATTCCCGAGGTCCTGGAACTGCATACCGTATCCGGCGAGAGCGACCTACTCGCCTGCGTCGTCGCCAGGTCCAACGCCGACCTGCAGCGCGTGCTGGACGAAATCACAGGCACTAATACCGTGCTTCGGTCCTCCTCGGTGATTGTCCTGAACAGCCATTTCGAAAGCCGGACGCTGCCTTTGGTCCAGGCTGCGTCCGGGAGGCGGGACGCCGAGCCGCAAGGATAGCGCCGGACCGGGTGCCGAGGTCCATGACGGAGCGCCGAGCCGGAAGCGTTGACGGAAGCTCCGGGGGAGCTCCGGGATCGGGAGCAGGGTAGGGGTCGGCGGAGGCTGCCCGGGCCTCCGGCATGCAGGGCGGCACCAGCGGGCTGCTTCATCAACGGGCTGCTTCGGTAACGGGAACAGGGTAGGGCGCGGCGGAGGTTGTACGGGCCTCCGGCATGCAGGGCAGCACCAACGGGCAGCTGCACCAACGGCCAGCTTTACCAACTGGTCGGCTTCGTCAACCGGCAGCTTCAGGGGCCGTTGGCGCCCAGGCGCATCCGGCCAGAAGCGGCACGCCATGTGCGTCACAGTGCGCCTAGCCGCAGCACGAGATTGGGTCAAAATGACTTTAACCCGCTACAATGAGTTCTGGTCATCTTGACCTTTACTAGCGACGGCGATGTGTTGGCACGGAGGGGAGCGGCGCCATG
The DNA here is from genome assembly GCF_946892675.1 of Arthrobacter sp. Marseille-P9274. Classification (NCBI taxonomy): domain Bacteria; kingdom Bacillati; phylum Actinomycetota; class Actinomycetes; order Micrococcales; family Micrococcaceae; genus Arthrobacter; species Arthrobacter sp. Marseille-P9274. The sequence goes on along the minus strand of NZ_CAMPOV010000001.1, from coordinate 1,919,890 downwards.
GTGTATTCAGCGAATGTGTCAGAGCGGCGCCGGCAGCCGCCGGAGCTGGCGATTTCCACCGTGATCTTCGCGCTGCGGGGCGACGGCGAGACGTCGGGGCCGACGCTCTGGCTGCCGCTGGTCCGGCGCACCCGCCAGCCGTACCAGGAACTGTGGGCCCTGCCCGGCGGGCCGCTGAGCGCGGCCGAATCCCTGCAGGACGCGGCAGCCAGGAACCTCCAGGAGACCACGGGCCTGCAGCCGGACTACCTGGAGCAGCTCTACGCCTTCGGCGGGCTTGACCGTTCGCCCGCCCAGCGCGTCGTCTCGATCGTCTACTGGGCGCTCGTCAAGCCGGACGAGGCGGCGCTCGCGCAGGAAACCGACAATGTCCGGTGGTTCCGGGCGGACGGGGTGGGCCAGCTCGCCTTCGACCACAACCAGATCGTCGACTATGCGCTCTGGAGGCTGCGGAACAAGGTTGCCTACAGTTCCATCGCCTACGCGTTCCTCGGCGAGAAGTTCACCCTGGCCCAGGTCCGCGAAGTCTACGAGGCAGTGCTCGGCAAGACCCTTGATCCCGCCAATTTCCGGCGCCAGTTGCGGACGGCACCGGATATCGAGGCGACCGACGAATACCTCCAGGGTGGCCGGCACCGTCCGCCCCGGCTCTTCCGCTACACCGGTTCGACCGGTCCCAAAAACGGCCCGCTCGCCTGAGCCGGCACCCTTCCACAGCCAGCGACAGCCAGATTACGACAGCCAGATTAACGGAGAGACCCATGGCATCGATCAGCAGCACCATCGACCTCATGACCCGGCCCGAGGCCGAGGCGGCCGCGGCGTCCGGCGGCACCTGCAGCTCGGACTTGGTGAAGGCGCCGTGGAATTTTGACGGCGGCGCCCTCCCGGCGTACGGGCCCGGGGCCTCGATGGCGGACAGCGCGCCGGCGGCCACGCCGCGGCAGGGGCAGATCGCCGAGGAGTACCGGCTGGCCTCGGACGAAGAGCTCGATGCCCGGATCCTCGCGGCCAAGGAGAAGCTGGGGGACAGACTGGTCATCCTCGGGCACTTCTACCAGCGCGACGAGGTCGTGAAGTACGCGGACTTCGTGGGCGACTCCTTCCAGCTGGCGCAGGCGGCCAAGGAGAAGCCGGAGGCCGAGGTCATCGTCTTCTGCGGCGTGCACTTCATGGCCGAAACCGCTGACATGCTCTCCGGCGAGGACCAGGCCGTGATCCTGCCGAACCTGGCCGCCGGCTGCTCCATGGCGGACATGGCGGACTCCGATTCGGTGCAGGCCTGCTGGGACCAACTGAGCGGCATCTTCGGCACCGAGCCGGACGAGGACGGCAAGATCCCGGTCATGCCGGTGACATACATGAACTGCTCTGCCGCGCTGAAGGCCTTCGTGGGGGAGCACGGCGGCATCGTGTGCACCTCCTCCAACGCGGCGACCGTGCTGGAATGGGCCTTCCGGCGCGCACAGCGGGTGCTGTTCTTCCCGGACCAGCACCTGGGCCGCAACACTGCCAAGGCCATGGGTGTCCCGCTGGAGCAGATGCCGATGTGGAACCCGCGCCAGGCCCTCGGTGGCAATGACGAGCAGACCCTGCTCGATTCCCGCGTGATCCTCTGGCACGGGTTCTGCTCCGTGCACAAGCGGTTCACCGTGGACCAGATCGAGAAGGCCCGGGCCGACTACCCTGGCGTGCGCGTGATAGTGCACCCGGAGTGCCCAATGCCGGTGGTCGACGCCGCGGACGAGTCGGGCTCCACCGACTACATCCGCAAGGCCATCGCCGCCGCCGAGGAGCCTACGGTTTTCGCCGTCGGTACCGAGATCAACATGGTCAACCGGCTCGCGGCCGAGTACCCGCAGCACACCATCTTCTGCCTGGACCCGGTGGTCTGCCCCTGCTCCACGATGTACCGGATCCACCCCGGCTACCTGGCATGGGTGCTGGAGGCCTATGCGGGAACGGACTCGCTGTCCGGCGGCGAGATCCTCAATCGCATCACCGTGCCCGAGTCCGTCGCCGTCCCGGCCCGCGTGGCCCTCGAGCGGATGCTGGCCGCACGCCCATGACCGCGGCCCCTAGCGCAGGCCCGCTGCGCGCCGTCGTCGTTGGTTCCGGCATTGCCGGACTGTACGCCGCCGCACTGGCCGCGGAACGCCCGGGCGTCGAGGTGACCCTGCTGGCCAAGGGCGCGCTGGAAATGAGCAACACATGGTTCGCGCAGGGCGGCATCACCGCCGTCACTGCCCAGGGCGGCGCGGCCGGCGATTCGGTGCAGGCGCATGCCGCGGACACCTTCCGCGCGGGCGCGGGCATGAACGACGACGACGCGGTGCAGCTCCTGTGCTCCGCCGCTGCCGGCGAGATCGCGGTCCTGCGGGACTGGGGCGTGGCCTTCGACCTGGACGGAAACCGGCTGGCCCTCGGGCTGGAGGGAGCGCACTCGGCCGCGCGCATCCTGCACGCTGGCGGGGACAGCACCGGAGCCCGGATCGCCCGGGTCCTGGTCGACCGGGTGCGGGCGCTCGCCGACGCCGACCGGCTGCGTATCCGCGAGCACGCCTTCGTGCAGCGGCTGCTGCTGGACGGCAACCGCGTCACGGGGGTCGAAGTGCTCGAGGGGACGCGGACCACACGGAGCACCGAGGTTGCTGCCGACGTCGTGATCCTCGCGACCGGGGGAGCGGGCCAGCTTTTCGAGGCGACCACGAATCCTGCTTCGGCGACCGGGGACGGAGTGGCGCTGGCGTGGGAAGCCGGCGCGGTGCTCGCGGACTTGGAGTTCATCCAGTTCCACCCGACGCTGCTGGACCCGGCGGCGACCGGCGGCGCCGCCTTCATGATCTCCGAGGCGGTGCGGGGCGAAGGCGCCCTGCTAGTGGATGCGTCCGGGCGGCGGTTCATGGCGGAATACGACGAGCGGGCCGAACTGGCGCCGCGGGACGTGGTCTCGCGCGCCATCTGCCAGCAGCTGCGGCTGCTCGAAGGCCGGGGCGACGAACCGCGGGTCTACCTGGACGTCACGGGGATTGCGGCGAGGCGCGGCCCGGACTTTCTGGCCCGCCGGTTCCCGACCATCGACCGGACCGTGAAGTCCCTCGGCTTCGACTGGAACACCGTGCCGCTGCCCGTTGTGCCCGCGTCGCACTACTGGATGGGCGGGATCCGGACGGACACGTCGGGGCGGACGTCCCTGCCGGGCCTGTTTGCGGTCGGGGAAACGGCGTGCACCGGGGTGCATGGTGCCAACCGGCTGGCCTCGAATTCCCTCCTGGAGGGGCTGGTCTTCGCCCGCCGCGCCGTCGATGCGCTGCATGCCGGGAGCGGCAGTACGCCGGTCTTCGCGGCCGTGCCGCTGGAGCTGCAGGACGGGACCGTCGAGTGCACGCCGGCCCAGGTCCGCACCCTGATGTCGGAGGCCGCCGGCGTCACGCGCGATGCGGCGGGGCTGGAGCTGGCGGCGAAGCAGCTCCGGCAGTGGCGCGCGCCCGGTCCGGGCTCGGTCGAATCGGGGAGGGCCGGCGCGGGTCCGGCCGCGGCGGAACATCGCAACCTGCTCACCAACGCCCGGCTGGTGGTCGCCGCCGCCGCCGCGCGGCGCGATTCGGTCGGCGCCCACTTCCGCACCGACTTCAGCCAGTCGCCGGCCGGTGCGGACCGCCTGCACTTCGTCAACGCCAGCGCGGTCAACGCCTCGGCCAGCAATGCCAACGCGGCCGGGGCCTCGGCCAGCAATGCCAACGCGGCCGGGGCCTCGGCCAGCAATGCCAACGCGGCCGGGGCCTCCGCCAGCAATGCCAACGTGATCAGCTCGGTCAGCACCAGCCCGGTAAGTATCGGCCCGGTCGGCACCGACCCGGCCAGCACCAGCCCGGCCAGCACCAACCTGCCCGGCCCCCAAGCCAGCAACGCCAACGCGGCCGCGCGCCGCCTCGTCAAGGAGCCTGCATGAGCCCCATCCTTCCGCCCGACCAGCCCGCCGTGGAGCGCATCGTCGCCGCCGCGCTCGCCGAGGACGCGCCGTGGGGCGACGTCACCTCCAACGCGCTGATTCCCGCGGTGGCCGGCGCGACGGCGGAACTCACCGCACGCGAGCCCGGCGTGTTCGCCGGGGCTCCGGTGCTGCAGACCGTGTTCCGCCACGTGGATTCCGCCGTCGCCGTGGAGCTCAAGGTGCAGGACGGGGAGGTGTTCGAGGCCGGCCAGGTGCTGGCCGTCGCCAGCGGCAGCGCGCGCTCCATCCTGCTCGCCGAACGGGTGGGCCTGAACCTGCTGCAGCGGCTGTGCGGCATCGCCACCCAGACCGCGGCGTTCGTGGCGCGGGCCGAGGGCACCAAGGCCCGGATTGCCGACACCCGCAAGACCACCCCGGGCCTGCGCGCGCTGGAGCGCTACGCCGTGCGCTGCGGCGGCGGGCACAATCACCGGTACTCGCTCTCGGACGCCGTTCTGGCCAAAGACAACCATCTGGCCGTCATCACCGAGGGCGGGCGGCGGGACCTGACGGAGGCGCTCCTGGAGGCGAAGGCCGGCCTGCCGCATACGGTCCATTTCGAGGTCGAGGTGGACCGGGCGGAGCAGATCGAGCCCGTGCTGGCCGCCGGGGTGGACACGATCATGCTGGACAACTTCACCGTCGACCAGCTGCGCGCTGGCGTCGCGCAGGTGGCGGGCCGCGCGCTGGTGGAGGCCAGCGGCAACGTCCGGCTGGACACGGTCGCGGACATCGCCGCCACCGGCGTCGACATCATCTCCTCCGGGGCGCTGACCCACAGCGTCCGCTCGCTCGACCTCGGACTGGACATCAGCATCCCATGATCTACCTCGACGCCGCCGCCACTGCCCCGGTCCGCCGGGAAGTCCTCGAAGCCATGTGGCCGGCCCTGACCCAGGACTTCGGCAATCCCTCGAGCCACCACACGGTCGGGGAGGCGGCGGCCCGTGCCCTGGAGTATGCGCGGACGACGGCGGCATCCGTGCTTGGGTGCCGGGCCGGCGAGATCGTTTTCACCTCCGGCGGGACGGAATCGAACAACCTGGCAATCAAGGGGATCAGCCTCGCGACGCCGCGGGACCGCCACGTGGTGACCTCCGCTGTCGAACATCCCTCGGTGCTGGAAGCCGCGGATTACCTGGAGCGGTTCCACGGCTTCCGCGTGACGCGTGTGGGCGCGGACGCCGACGGCGTCGTGGACCTGGCGCAGTTGGCCGGGGCGCTGACAGCCGGGACGACCCTGTGCACCGTGATGTACGCGAACAACGAGGTCGGGACCGTCCAGCCCGTGGCCCGGATCGCCGAGCTTTGCCTCGAGGCCGGGGTGCCCTTCCACACGGACGCTGTCCAGGCCGCCGGCTGGCTGCCGCTTGACGCGGCCGCGCTGGGCGCCGACGCGATCAGCATCTCCGGCCACAAGCTCGGCGCCCCCAAGGGCTGCGGGCTGCTGTACGTCGCCGGGCGGCTGCCGCTGGAGCCGGTGCTGCACGGCGGCGGCCAGGAACGCGGGCGCCGCTCCGGCACCGAAAACGTCGCCGGAGCCGTCGGCGTCGCCACTGCGCTGAAACTGGCCGAGGCCGAGCGCCCGGCGTCGGCCGAACGCCTCCGGGGCTACCGCGACTTTCTGATTGACACGGTGCTCAAGGCCGTGCCGGATGCATTCGTGACCGGCCACCGGACCGAACGACTTCCCGCCAGCGCCTCCTTCTGCTTCCCGGGAACCTCCGGGGAGGCCGTGCTGCTGGAGCTGGAGCGGCGGGGCGTGGTGTGTTCCAGCGGGTCGGCCTGCGCGGCCGGGTCCGACGAGCCCTCCGTCGTCCTGCTGGCCATGGGCATCGACCCCGACGCGGCCCGGACGGCCGTGCGGCTGACCTTCACGTCCGCCGTCAAGGAGGCCGAGATCGCGCTCGCGGCCAGGTCGATTGCCGGCGCAGTGCAGTCGGTCCGGTCGCTCGCCCGCTGACACGGGCAGGGCCGGGCGGATTCAGCCCGCCGTGCCGGAGCCGATAGTGTGGGCGGAAAGGGCGAACCCGCCTGGGGTCGCCGCACAGCCACCCCAGAGGAGCCTCCATGAAACGAGCGGTCTCGGCCCGCCTTGTTGCCAAAACCGCCGCCAATACGTCGCTGGTATTCGCCGTCGCCATTGCCCGGCCGCAGAGCTTCGCGTCCTGCGACGAGGAGTTTGTCCTCACCGTCGACGGCGAGCCGGTCGAACTGCAGGAGCACGCCGACGACCACGGCGGACGCTTGCACACGCTGCAGGTGGCGGATCCCGCCGTCGTTCAACTGGATTACCGGGCCACCGTGCTCGGCGAGGCCGCTCCCGCGGCGGGCCGGCCCACGGAACTGATCAAGTACGTGCGGCCCAGCCGCTACTGCGAGTCGGACAAGCTGCTGCCCACGTCCTACGCCGAGTTCGGGTCCCGGCGGGGAACGGAGCTGATCCGGAGCGTGCGCGAGTGGGTGGCGAAGGAGCTGAGCTATGTCAGCGGGTCGTCGCGGTTCACCGACGGCGCCGTCGAGACCCTGCTGGCACGCCGCGGGGTCTGCCGCGACTATGCGCACCTGGTGATTTCGCTGCTGCGCGCCAAGGACGTCCCGGCCCGACTCGCCGCCGTCTACGCCCCCGGGCTGCAGCCCATGGACTTCCACGCCGTGGCGGAGGCCTACGTCGACGGCACGTGGCACATGGTGGACGCCACGGGCATGGCGCCGCGCGCCTCGATGCTGCGGATTGCCACGGGAAGGGACACGGCGGACACGGCGTTCCTGTCGACCGTCGGCGGCAGCCTGAGGCTGCAGGAAATGCGGGTCACGGCCGAAGCCGAGGGCTTCCCGTCGGAGGAGGATCCCTCGCTGCCGTTCCAGCTGGGCTGACCGGTCTGCAACACTTTGGACACGGCGCTCCCGCCTATACCGGACTGCTCCGCTCCGTCGGTACCGTTGACTCCATGCGCATCGACTGCGCGGAGGACGCTGCGGGCCCGGCACGGGTCCGGGCGGTTGCCGGGCGGCGGTGGGCCAGGTCGGCTTTTGGGGAAAGGGGAGCGCCATGCGGATCACGGGGAGCCGGTACCGGCGCGTTGCGGCGGCTGTGCTGTGCCTTGCGCTGCTATCGGGCTGCGCTTCGGGAGAACCTGACGGCAGTTCGTCCGGCAGCGCCGCTGCCACGGCCACGGCTTCGGCGGGGGCCAGCCAAGCCTCCGGGGCGGCACCGCTGCCGAAGGCCTCCGTCAAGGGTTGGAAGGTGTACTCCGATCCGGACCGGACCATCAGCTTCGAGCTGCCGGCCGACTGGATCGTGCAGCGCCAGGCCAAGCCGACGATGTCTTCGGACGGAGGCCTCCACCTGAACGTACGGGATGCCGCAGGCAAGGTCGTCGCGGAGCTGCACACCCGGCTGAAGGTGCCGAAGGACAAGTGCGGTCCGGGAGAGGCCAGGGAATATTCGGTGGTGCTCACGGAACCCGCCAAGGTGGCTTCGGCCGGCGGCAAGGATTCGCTCAAGCCGCTGTTCGTGTTCCGGACGCTGCTGGGCTACCAGTACTTCGGCTCCTATGGGCTTACCGACCAGGCCGGCGGAGACGGGATTTCCGCGTGCCGCCTGCAGAACACCGTGGCGGGTCCGAAACCAGTCGGCGTGTACTCCTTCGCCAATGCGGCCGTGCACGGGGCGCCGGCGCAGGGCAAGGACACCGGGGCGCTGGAGATGTTCGGCCTGATCGCGGAGGCAAAGGCGTTCACGCAGACGGAGCGCTTCAAGACGATCAAGCAGGTCATTAAGTCCCTGAAGATCCACCCGGAAGGCAAGGCCTGACGACGCCTCCGGCAGCAAGAGTGCCGGGGACTGCTTGCCGCAGTGGCCGCTTTGCAAGCCCGGTGAGTGCAGCCCCAGTGCCTTGCCGGCCCGGCCGCTGGAGCCGGCCCGGCCGCTGGAGCCGGCCCGGCCGCTGGAGCAGACCCGGCCGCTGGAGCCGGCCCGGCCGCTGGAGCAGACCCGGCAGGCCGGCCAGCGGTGCGCCAGGCTTAGCTGTTCTTGAGTCCGGTCCGGAGCTTGTCCGTCAGCTCGTGGAGCTGGCGGAACTCGGCCTCGCTCAGCCGCGGGGCGAGCATTTCGTGCAGATGCCGGACATGCTCCCGCCCGATCTCCTGCTGCAGCTGCGCACCGGCCTCGGTCAGCGAGATCTCGATGCCGCGCTGGTCCGCCTCCGCGGTGCGCCGCCGGACTAGTCCCTTGGCCTCGAGACGCTCCACCATCCGGCTCAGGCTCGGCTGGCTGATCAGCAGGGCTTCGTTCAGCTCATTCAGCCGTGTCCAGCCGGAGGGACAGTTGCTGAGATTGAACAGGACGTCGTATTCGCGCATGCCCAGCTTCTTGAATTCCGGCAGCTGCTGGAGCCGTCGCATCACGGCTACCTGGGTCCGGAAGAGGGACTCCCAGGCTTCTGTCGTGGTGCGGATCTGCGGCTGGTTAGCCATGCGCTACTGCCTCGGCTTCCTTGCGTGCAGCCTTGCGGCTGGCGTGGGTCGGAGCGTCCGGCACATGGGCCGGCCTGCGGGCTGCGAACTCGCGCTTGAGTACCGGCAGGACTTCCTCGCCGAAGAGGTCGAGCTGCTCGAGCACAGTCTTCAGCGGCAGGCCGGCGTGGTCGATCAGGAAGAGCTGGCGCTGGTAGTCACCGAAGGAGTCGGCGAAGCTGAGCGTCTTCTCGATGACCTGCTGGGGGCTGCCGACGGTCAACGGGGTCTGCGCGGTAAAGTCCTCCATCGACGGGCCGTGGCCGTAGACCGGTGCGTTGTCGAAGTATGGGCGGAACTCATTGACGGCGTCCTGCGAGTTCTTCCGCATGAAGAACTGTCCGCCGAGCCCGACGATCGCCTGGTCCGCCTTGCCGTGGCCGTAGTGCTCGTAGCGCTCCCGGTAGAGACCGATGAGCTGCATGTAGTGCTCCTTCGGCCAGAAGATGTTGTTGGCGAAGAAACCGTCGCCGTAGTACGCGGCGAGTTCCGCGATCTGCGGCGTGCGGATGGAACCGTGCCAGACAAAGGGGGCGACGCCGTCGAGCGGGCGCGGGGTGGAGGTGAAGTTCTGCAGCGGGGTGCGGTGCTTGCCCTGCCAGTTGACCACGGCCTGGTCCCAGAGCTTGCGTAGCAGCGCGTAGTTCTCCACCGTCAGCTCCAGCGAGTCCTGGATGTTCTTGCCGAACCACGGGTACACGGGGGCCGTGTTGCCGCGGCCCAGCACCAGGTCCACGCGGCCGTCGGAGACGTGCTGCAGCATGGCGAAGTCCTCGGCGATCTTGACCGGGTCGTTCGTGGTGATCAGCGTGGTTGCGGTGGACAGCGTGATCCGCTCGGTCTGCGCCGCGATGTAGCCCAGCAGGGTGGTGGGGGAGCTGGAGAAGAAGGGTTCATTGTGGTGCTCGCCGATGGCGTAGACGTCCATCCCGATCTCTTCCACCTTCTTGGCGATGGCGATGGATGCCTTGATCCGCTCCGACTCGGTGGGCATGCTGCCGTTGGTCGGGTCCCGGGTGATGTCCGAAACGCTGAAGACGCCGATTTCCATGGTGGCGAGTCCTTTCATGATGAGGCCGGTGCGTGGCCGCTTTCCATGTTACATGCGATTGCATCTATGGACTCAACCGCGGAACGGCTCCGTTCATTCCCAGCCAGGCATTCCCGGTCAGACGATGGCGGGCTCGGGCACTTTCTCCACGGGCTGCTGCCGTGCAGCCGCCCGGCGCTCGCGCCGGCCTTCCACCAGGCGGTACAGGACCGGGACCAGGATCAGCGTCAGGGCAGTGGAGGAGGCCAGGCCGCCAATAACGACGACGGCGAGCGGCTGGGCGATGAATCCTCCTCCGCCGGTCAGTCCCAACGCCATGGGCGTCAGCGCGAACACCGTGGCCAGTGCGGTCATGAGGATCGGGCGGAGGCGCTGGCGCGCGCCGTGTTCGATGGCCTCGGCCACGGGCAGGCCGGGGCTGCCGTCGTGAGGGGCGCGGTACTGGTTGATCAGGTCGATCAGCACAATGGCGTTGGTCACCACGATGCCAACCAGCATCAGCATGCCGATCAGTGACGGCAGGCCGAGCGGAATCTGGGTGATGACGAGCAGGCCGATGGCGCCGGTCGCGGCGAAGGGCACCGAGACGAGCAGGATGAGCGGCTGGAGCAGGCTCTTGAAGGCCGCGACCATGATCACGTAGACGATCGCCACGGCGGCGAGGAGGGCCAGGCCAAGCTGTTCGAAGGATTCCGCCTGCTGGGTCGCCGCACCGCCGAGCGCCGCGTCGACACCTGCCGGCAGGTCCAGTCCGTCAAGGGCGGACTGAACCTCGCGGCTGAGGGCGCCGAGGTCGTCGCCTGCGGCGGTGACGGAAATGACCGCCGTGCGTTCCCCGCCGGAAGAAGTGATCGAGGTCGGCACCCCTACTTCCTCGACCGTGGCGACGTCGGTCAGCGGGACGGGTCCGGCCGCCGTGGGGATCTGGACGTCGCGCAGTTGCCCGATGCTGGTGAGTTCCGTTCCCTCGCCGACCTGCACCGGGAAATCGGTGGTGCCGATCCGCACCGTGCCGCCCGGGAGCGGGCTGATCGTGGAGGCGACCAGGCCGGCGATCTGCTCCTCGTTGAGCCCCGCCTCGATAGCCTTGGCCCGGTCCACCGAAACCTCGATCACCGGCTCGGATGCCGCCAGGTTGCTCGATACTTCCGCCGCGCCGGGGACCTCGCGCAGCGCGGCAGCCACGGTATCGGAGGAAGCCTGAAGCTGCTTCGGGTCGGCGGCGGAGAGATTGACGTCCACGGTTCCGGAGGTGCCGAAGCCGCCGCCCTGCGTGCTCAGCGTGATTGCGCCGGCGTCCGGCAGGTCTGCGACCGAGGTGCGGACGCTGGCCCGCAGGACCTCCTGGTCTGCGCCTTCCTCGGTGATGACGGTGTACTGGGCCACCGACGCGCCGGCGGAGCGGAACGCGCCCACGCCATCGACGCTGTTGCCGATGGTGACCTGGACATCCCGCACGCCTTCAGTCCCGGACAGCAGGTCTTCGACGTCCTGCGCGGCCCGGTCCGTGGCCTCGAGGCTGGTTCCCGGCGGAAGCTCCTGGCGGAGGCTGAAGCTGTTCTGTCCCGAGTCGCCCAGCAGGTTGGTCTGCATCAGGGGGACCATGGCTACGGTTCCGGCGAGCACGATGACGGCGGCCACGCACGTGATGACGGGGTGCCGCTGCGTACCGGCCAGCAGCGGCAGGTAGCCGCGCTGGAGTCGAGAGCGCTTCTCCGACGCGGTGGCGCGGGCGCGTACCGCCGCGGGATCCTCCAGCTGCGGCGGGGACTTCACGAACCAGTAGGCGAGCACCGGAACGATGGTCAGCGACACGAGCAGCGAAGCCAGGAGAGCCAGGGCCGTGGTGATGGCGAAGGGCCGGAACAGCTCGCCGGCCAGGTCCTGGACAAACGCGATCGGGAGGAAGACCGCCACCGTGGTCAGCGTGGAGGCGGTGATTGCTCCGGCCACTTCGCGGACGGCCGTCAGGATCGCAGTGCGCTTGTGCTCCCCGTAGCCCAGGTGGCGTTTGATGTTTTCGACGACGACGATCGAGTCGTCGACCACGCGGCCGATGGCGATGGTCAGGGCGCCGAGGGTGAGGATGTTGAGCGAGTAGCCGAACGCCGAGAGGCCGATGAACGTGACCAGCAGCGACAGCGGGATGGAGATGGCCGTTATCAGGGTCGAGCGCACCGAGAGCAGGAAGACGAGGATGACCAGGACGGCAAAGCCGAGACCGAGCAGGCCTTCGGTGGTGAGGTCCTTGATGGACTTCTCGATGAAGGGGGCCTGGTCGAAAACAGTGGTGAACTTGGCGCCGTGCCCGATTTCGGCTTCGAGTTCGGGCAGCAGGTCGGCGACGGCGTGGGAGAGGCCGACGGTGTCGCCGTCCGGCGTCTTGGTGATTGACAGGGCGAGGGTCTCGACGCCGTTGGTGCGGGTGATGGAGGTGCGGGCATCGTCGGCGATGCTGACTTTGGCAACCTCGCCGATGGTGGCCGGGGCCGCTGAGCCACCCTGCGGTGCGGTCTCGGCAGGCGCTCCGGACTGGGCCGGGGGCGCGGTCTGCGATTCCCCGGGAACCTGGCCCGGAACCTGGCCGGACGCCTCCGGCGACACACCCGCGGCCGGTGGTTCCGCCGTCGTACTTCCCGCCGGGGGAGCCGCGGCACCCGGTGTCTGCGCCGTGGATTCCCCGGTCGTCGCCCCGTCCGCCGCGGCCGGGGACTGCGTCGTCGAGCTCTCCGCAGGGGCCAGCGGCAGGGCTTCGATGGCTTTGAGGCTGTCCAGCGGGCTGCCGATCTGGACCGAGATGCTGCGGCCGTCCGGCTCGACGGTGCCTGCGGGGACGAGGCCGCCGCTGTTCTGCAGGCTGTCCACGATGGAACCGGCGGTCAGACCCCGTTCTGCCAGCGCCGCTTCGTCCGGGAGAATGGAGATATGGCGGCGCGCGCCGCCGGAGACGTCGGCGCTGCGAACGCCCTCAAGCTTCTGCAGGCGCGGGACCGTGAGCCGGCTCAGCTCCGTGTTGAGCTCACTGAGCTCAAGGTCGGAGGACACCGCCAGGAAGACGACCGGGAAGTCGCTGATGCTTCCGGCCAGTGATTGCGGCGCCACGTCGTCGGGCAGCAGCTGGCGGGCATTGGAAATGGCCCGGTCCACCTGGCTGCGCGCACGGTCCAGGTTGGTGCCGTAGGCGAACGTCAGATTGACCGTGGACAGCCCGGTACGCGACGTCGCCGCCGAGGATTCGAGACCCTCGACGGCGTTGAGCGCGGATTCCAGCGGTTCGCTGATCTGTTTGTCCACTACTTCCGGGGAAGCCCCCGGCATCGCCGAGACGACGGTGATGCGCGGGAACTCCAGCGACGGAATCAGCTCTTGCTTGAGCGAGCCCATGGTGATCACCCCGAAGACCGTGGCAAACACGGTAATCAGGGCGATCAGGGCCCGGTTGCCCAGCGACAGCGAAGCCAGCTTGTGCACGGGCGGGCGTTAGCCTAGTTCCAGCACCCGGTCGGTGTCCGAGGTGATGTCGGAGAGCAGCGAGGCGTTTTCGTTGAGCTTCGCGCCATAACCGGGGATCATGCCCTTGAGCTTGGGCTCCCAGTTCTTGAACTCGGTGGGGAAGCAGCGCTGCAGCACCTGGATCATGATCGGCGCCGCGGTGGAGGCTCCGGGCGAGGCGCCGAGCAGGCCGCTGATGCTGCCGTCGGCCGAGGTGATGACCTCGGTGCCGAACTGCAGCACGCCGCCGCTCTTCGGATCCTTCTTGATGACCTGGACGCGCTGGCCGGCGGTGATCAGTTCCCAAGCATCTCCGACGACGTCGGGGTAGAATTCCCGCAGCGCGGCGATCTTCTTCGGCCGGCTCTTGAGGACCTCGGTGACCAGGTACTTGACCAGGCTCATGTTGTCCTTGGCGACGGCCAGCATCGGAATCAGGTTGTGCGGGCGAACCGAGAGCGGCAGGTCCAGGAAGGAGCCGGACTTCAGGAAGTTCGGGGAGAATCCGCCGTACGGGCCGAAGAGCAGGGAGCGCTTGCCGTCGACGAAGCGCGTGTCCAGGTGCGGCACGGACATTGGCGGGGCGCCGACCGACGCCTGGCCGTAGACCTTGGCGTTGTGGCGCGCGATGACGGACTCGTCGGTAGAGCGCAGGAACTGGCCGGAAACCGGGAAGCCGCCGAAGCCCTTGGCCTCCGGAATGCCGGAGCGCTGCAGCAGATGCAGGGCCCCGCCGCCGGCGCCGACGAAGACGAAGCGGGCCGAGACCGTGCTGGTCTCGCCGGTCGAGTTGTTCTTGACCTTCAGCTCCCAGCGGCCGTTGCTGGCGCGGCTGACATCCAGCACCTTGTGGCCGTAATTCAGCTCGGCGCCGTTGGCGTCCATGTAGCCGGCGAGCTTGCGGGTCAGGGTGCCGAAATCGACATCGGTTCCGCCGACGACGCGGGAGCCGGCCACGCGCTGGCTGGGGTCGCGGCCTTCCATGACCAGCGGTACCCAGTCGGCGAGTTCGGCGTGGTCCTCGCTGTATTCGATCTTTTCGAACAGGGGCTCGGCGCGCAGGGCTTCGTAGCGGCGCTTGAGGTAATCCGAGTGTTCGTTGCCCCAGACGAAGCTCATGTGCGGCAGCGGGTTGATGAATTCCTTCGGAGAACCGATGTGGCCCTCGGACACCATGTGGGCCCAGAACTGGCGGGAGACATGGAACTGCTCGTTGATTCCCACGGCCTTGGCGGTGGGGACGGAGCCGTCCGCCGCGGCCGGCGTGTAGTTCAGCTCGCACAGCGCGGCGTGGCCGGTGCCGGCGTTGTTCCAGGGGTCGGAGCTTTCAAGCCCGCCCTGGGCGAGGTTCTCGTAGAGGGAGATGCTCCACGTGGGCTGCAGCTGCTTGAGCAGGGAGCCGAGCGTGGTGCTCATGATGCCGACGCCGATCAGCGCAACGTCAATGTTTTTGGATGATCCCGAAGGGTTAATAGCAGTCAACTTCCATCTCCCGTAGCAGCTTCGCCAGCGTTTAGAAGATTACCCCGCCCCGGCATTGACTCTAAAATTCCGCCGTCAGGATGTGACCCGAAAGACAGACGTGAAAGCGGACTCCGGCTAGGATGCGGCGCCGGAATCCTAGGCTTCGGAGCGGATACGGATCAGGTTGCAGGGCTCATTCAGCATGGGGCTGGCCGGGTAGCTTTCGACCCGGGGCCCCATGGCCAGGGCCGACACCGGGAACGCCAGCGGCACTGCCGGCAGCAGCCGCGCCAGCTGCTCGTTGATCTGCAGGTAGGCGGCCGTCCGCTCCTCGCCGGGCTCCAGCGTCCGTGCCCGCGCCAGCCTGCTGGTCAGTTGCGCGCTGTCCAGCCCGAATTCGCTCGACTCCGTGCCGAAGAGCGTGCCGAGAAAGTTGTCCGGATCGCGGTAGCTGCCGTTCATACCGCCGAGGTGGAGGGCCTGGTCCTTGCTTTCGCGCACCCGGTCCAGGTAGCCGTCCGACCAGGCCACCGGCTTGGGCCGGATGTTGAAGCCGGCCGCCGTCAGCTGGCGGCTCAGTTCGGCGTAGATCTTCTCCGGGGTGGGCAGGTATGCCCGGGTGACATCCAGCGGATAGTAGAAGGGCAGCTCCGCGCCGTCGTACTCCGCCTCCGCGAGCAGTTCCCTGGCGCGGTCCGGGGCATACTCGTAGTAGGGAATGTCCTCGCTGTTGACGCCCAGGCTCGGCGGCACGAACTGCTTGGCTTCCACCGAACCCTGCAGGAAGAAGGACTTCAGCAACGCGTCCCGGTCGATCGCGTGGGCGATGGCCTGGCGGATGCGGACGTCATCGAGCGGGCCGAAGGCCTTATTGATGCCCAGATAGGTCACGGCGAACGGGTCGCGCTGGAGGATCTGCATGCCGCCCCGGACCAGCCCGGCGTAGGTTTCCGGCGTCGCCAGGTCGTAGCCATCGATGTCGCCGGTCCTCAGTTCGCGGAGCCGGGCGGCCGGATGCGAGAGCGTGGTGAACTCCACCGTGCCGACCTGCGCCGCCGGCCCCCAATACTGGTCGAACTCTTCCAGCAGGACCTTGCCCTCCGAGAACTCCTTCAGCCGGTACGGGCCGGTCCCGACGGGGTGCAGCCCGAAGGCGGACAGCCGCCTTCCGCCGCGCTCCTCGCTCAGCTTGTCCGCCGTCTTAGCCTCGAGCGCCGCCGGTGACGCGATGGCGAAGGACGGCATAGAGAGCGCGGCCACGAGTCCGGTGTAGCGGCGGTTGAGTTCCAGCCTGATCTCCAGCGGCCCCAGCACTTCGCAGCCCCGGTAGACGGACTCGGGCTCCTCATCGGCAAAGGACCCGAAGACGGCGCTGTACGGCAGGCTCCCGCTGCTTGGCCGGAGGGCACGGGGCAGCCGGAACCAGCGCTCGAAGTTGGCGCGCACGGCCTCGGCATCGAAAGCAGTGCCGTCGTGGAAAGTCACGCCCTCCCGCAGCTTGAACACGTAGGCGCGGCCGTCGGCCTCCTCCGTGAATTCGGTTGCCAGTCCGGGCGCCGGAACCCCGGTGTCCCGATTGACGCCGACGAGGGTCTCCATGACCTGGCGGGTGATGCGGAAGGATTCCGTGTCGACGGCCAGGACGGGATCGAGGACGGCCGGGTCCGCGGCCGTGCCCATGGTGAATTTGAGGTTCGCGGGCAGCGGCACCCGCGATGTCGTCGCCGTCGAACGCGGTGCGCCTGGCTGCCCGGTGCAGCCGGTGAGCACCAGTGCCGCAGCCGCCGCGCCGGCCTTGAGGAACGTGCGCCGCGCAGGCGAATCTTGCACTCGTGCTCCTCATGGGCCGCTGGGAATTGGGAATGTTCAGTGTAGTTGACCGGCCGGAAAATAAAGAAGCCGCAAAACCATTCCGGAACGTGGCCGGGATCACGCTTCCATGCGGCACGATAGTCCCATGATCGATACCGCCCAGCCGCTGCTTGAGATCCGCAACCTCGCAGTCGACTTCCGCACGACCTATGGCGAGGTCTCGGCCGTGAAGGACGCCAGCTTTAGCCTTGCGGAGGGCCAGACACTGGCCATCGTGGGGGAGTCCGGTTCCGGGAAATCGACGACGGCGATGGCGGCCATCGGGCTTTTGCCGCGGAACGGCGGGGTCAGTTCCGGGAGCATCCTGTTCGACGGCGAGGAGCTCGTGGGGATGCCCGAGCAACGGATGCGACGGATCCGCGGACGGCAGATCGGACTCGTGCCCCAGGACCCGATGTCCAACCTGAATCCCGTCACGAGGATCGGTACGCAGGTCGCCGAAACGTTGCTGGTGCACGGCATGGCTACGCCGCGCAACGTCGAGGCCAAGGTCGTGGAGGCGCTCGAGGCGGCCGGCCTGCCGGACGCCCGGGAACGCGCCAGGCAGTACCCGCACGAATTTTCGGGCGGTATGCGGCAGCGCGCGCTGATCGCCATCGGCCTGGCCTGCCGGCCGCGGCTGCTGATCGCCGACGAGCCGACGTCCGCCCTGGACGTCACGGTCCAACGGACCATCCTGGACCAGATCGACCGGATGACCGAAGAACTCGGCACCGCGGTGCTGCTGATCACGCACGACTTGGGCCTGGCCGCCGAACGGGCCGAGCAGCTGGTGGTCATGCACCGCGGGATGGTGGTCGAGACGGGCCCGGCCGAACAGCTCCTCGAAGACCCCCGGCACCCCTATACCCGTTCCCTGGTGAAGGCGGCGCCCAGCGTCGCTGCCGTGCGGCTCCAGCCGGGGGCGTACGCGGCCGGCACCGACGAACGGACCAGTCATGCGGAGGAAGACTTTGCCGCAAAGCCCGATGCGGTATCGATGGCCAGGGACGCCGACAACATCGTGGAGCTGCGGAACCTGACCAAGGCCTACAAGATCCGCGGCCGGGAGGACGACTTCTACGCGGCCAGGAACGTCACCCTCGAGGTTCCGCGCGGGCGCACCGTCGCCATCGTCGGCGAGTCCGGCTCCGGCAAAACCACTACGGCCCGCATGCTCCTGAAGCTGATCGAGCCGACGAGCGGGAGCATGACCTTCGACGGCATGGACGTCGCCAGGCTTAGCAAGGAGCAGCTGCGCGACTTCCGGCAGCGGGTCCAGCCCGTCTTCCAGGACCCGTACTCCTCGCTGAACCCGGTGTTCACTATCGGACGGATCATCGAGGAGCCCCTCAGCACCTACAAACGAGGCAATGCCGGGGAGCGTGCTGCCCGCGTGCGGGAGCTGATGGACCAGGTGGCACTGCCGCACTCCATGCTCCGCCGCTACCCGTCCGAGCTCTCCGGCGGACAACGCCAGCGCGTGGCCATCGCCCGGGCACTGGCGCTGAAGCCCGAACTCCTGGTCTGCGATGAGCCTGTCTCCGCGCTCGACGTCCTGGTCCAGGCCCAGATCCTGAAGCTGCTCGGCGATCTGCAGGCCGAGCTGGGCCTGAGCTACCTCTTGATCTCCCACGACCTTGCGGTTGTCCGCTTGATCTCCGACTATGTGTGCGTAATGAAAGACGGTGAACTGGTGGAGGCGGCGTCGTCGGAAGAAGTGTTCACCAACCCGCGCCACCCCTACACCCGCCGCCTGCTGGCCTCCATCCCGGGTAATGAATTGGAGATCTACGATGACGACCCCGACATCGCCTCGTGACGAGCAGCCCAGGCCGGAAGGATTCGGCTTCCGGACCGGGGTGCGCAGCGAAGCCGTGGCGATTGGCTTCGCCGTGTTCGTGCTGGCCCTGGGGACGGTGTTGCTGGCGATCGGCGCGGTGATCCTCGCGGATGCGGGGCGCTGGGGCTACGTGCTGGCCCTGGTGGTGCTGGAACTGCTGTTCATCGCAGGCTTTGGCGCAATGGTCCACATGGCACGCCAGCGCCACCGCCCGCACGGTACGCCCCCGCCGGCCTGACCCGCCGTCGTTGTTGCCGGCGCGCGCCACGGTGGTCCGGCCGGACTATTTCTGCCGCGACTTCGGATCCAGCGATTCGCGCAGCGATTCGCCCAGCAGCGTGAAGCCCAGTGCAGTGATGGCAATGCAGATGCCGGGGAGGAAGGCCAGCTGCGGGGCAATGCCGAGCTCGTTCTGCGCGTAGGTCAGCATCCGTCCCCACTCAGCGGTCTGCGGCCTCCCGCCGCCGAGGCCCAGGAAAGACAACGCGGCGGCGTCGATGACCGCCGTGGCCAGGGTCAGCGTTGCCTGCACGATCACCGGGCCCACGCTGTTGGGCAGCAGGTGGTTCATCGTGATGGTCCCCTTGCTGAGGCCCAGGGTCCGGGCGGCCAGGACATAGTCGGCACTGCGCTGGGAAAGCATTGAGGAGCGCAGCAGCCGCGCAAAGACGGGCACCTGGGCGACGCCGATGGCGATCATCACCGCGTAGGGCCCCTGGCCCAGAACCGCGGCGATCGAGACGGCCAGCAGCAGGTTCGGCACGGACAGCATGATGTCCACCAGGCGCATGATGACGTTGTCCACCCAGCCGCCGAAGCCGCCCGCAAGGATTCCCAACAACATCCCGCCGACCAGGCCCATAGCCGTCGAGATGATGCCGATCAGCAGCGAGGCCTGGGCACCCCAGATGAGCTTGCTCAGCAGGTCCCCGCCGAACCGATCCAGCCCCAGCACAAAGCCGGGAGTCTCTCCCGGGCCCGGGATATGCGTCGGGGTGATCAACGTGCGGCCGGGAAGGTCCTCGCCGCCGTAGGGAGCCAGGACGGGGGCCAGCGCGGCCACCAGCAGGAACAGCGCCACGATGATGGCGCCGGCGATGGCTTGGGGATTGCGCCGCAGCCGGTGGAAGGCGTCGCGGAAGAGGCCGGTGCCGGCGGTCCCCGGCGCCTCCGGATTGGGGCTCGGGGCGGTCGAGCCGCTGGTGGGGGGAAGCGTTGTGGTCATTGGACACGCACCCTGGGATCGATGACGCTGTACGTCACGTCGACGAGTAGGTTGATGAGCGAATAGAGGATCGCGATGAAGATGATGAAGCCCTGCAGCACCGGATAGTCGAGGTTGAAGATGGCGTCCCGCAGGAAGCGGCCGATGCCGCTGAAGGCGAAGACGGTTTCGGTCAGGACGGCTCCGGAGATCAGCAGGCCCAGCTGGAGGCCGATGGTGGTGGTTACCGGCAGCATGGCGTTGCGCAGGATGAAGCGATTGCGGATGGTCCGCTCCAGCAGTCCCTTGGCCCGGGCCGTGCGCACGTAGTCGGCGTTCTGCACCTCCAGCACGGAGGCCCGCGTGATGCGGACGATGATGGCCAGCGGGATGGTGCCCAGCGCGATGCCGGGCAGGATCAGATGCAGGAAGGCGTCCCAGGCAGCATCCCACTCCCGGGTGAGGAGGCCGTCCAGCACGTAGAAGTCCGTCACGTGGGTGGCGTCGATCCGCGGATTCTGCCGACCGTCCGTCGGGAGAAGCGGCAGCCGGATCGCGAACAGCCACTTGAGGATGAAGGCCAGGAAGAAGACCGGGACGGTGATGCCGACCAGGCTCAGCAGTACCGAACCGTGGTCCGGCCAGCGGCCGTAGTGCTTGGCGGCCCAGTAGCCCAGCGGGATGCCTAGCCCGATCGCGAACACCAGCGCCACGATGGTCAATTCCACCGTGGCGGGAAAGCGGGTGGTGAACTCCTCCAGGACGGGACGGCCGGTCAGCAACGACGTGCCGAAGTCACCCTGCAGGAGCTTGCCCATGTAGATGAAGTACTGCTCGATCAGCGGGCGATTGAAACCGTACAGCTCGTTGATCCTGGCGACGGCTTCCGGCGTTGCCCGGTCGCCCAGCAGCGCGGTGGCCGGACCGCCGGGCAGGCTGCGGACCCAGAGGAACAGCAGGACCGACAGTCCCAGCAGGGTGGGAATGAGCAGCGCTATGCGCTTGCCGATGACTCTTAACACAGCGTCCTTTCGCGTTCGCCGTCCCGCGGGGGACGCGGCGGCTGCGGCTGACCCGCGCGGGGTGCAGCCGCAGCCATTGCCGCTGCTATTCGCTGAGCTTGATCATGTTGTAGACCTCGTCATTGACCGGGCTCGCCGGGTAGGACGTCACCCGCGGCGCGAAAGCCAGCGACGGTGCCGGATGGGCCAGCGGAACGGCCGGGACATACTTGGCGATGTCCTCATTGATCTGCTCGTACAGCGGGGTCTGCTCCTCGAGGACGCTTTCCTGCCGTGCCTCGTCCAGCGCCTTGAACAGCTCCGGATTGTCGAAGCCGAACTCCGGCTTCTCGCGGCCGAAGAAGACTCCGACGAAGTTGTCGGTGTCGTTGTAGTCGCCGGTCCAGCCCAGCAGGTGGATGTCGTGGTTCGCACTCGCCTGCACACGGTCCAGGTAGTCCGGGGACCACTTGTCCGGCGCCGCCTTGATGGTGATGCCGACGTCCTCCAGCTGTGCGCTGAGGTTTGTGAAGACCTGCTCCGGCGTCGGCATGTAGGGCCGCGAGACGCCGGTGGGGTAGTTGAACTCGAGGGTCAGCCCGTCCCCGTAGCCGGCCTGCTCCAGCAGTTGGCGGGCCTTCTCCGGGTTGAAGTCGTAGGTGGTGACGTCCTTGTTGTAGCCGTTGACGATCGGCGGAATGAACTGGCTGGCGACTTCCGTGCCCTCGGGAAGGGTCTGGCGCACGAGGGCTTCCTTGTCGATGGCGTAGGCCAGCGCCTGGCGAACCTCCGGCTTGGCCAGCGCCTCGTTCGTCTGGTTGAGGCCCAGATAGAGGATGGTGAACGGGTCGCGGGTCACGATGTTGAAGCCGGCGTCGGCGAGGGCCTTGGTGTCGGCCGGAGCCACAAGGTCATAGCCGTCGATGTCCCCCGACTCCAGCGACTGCCGGCGGGCCTGCGGATCGTCGATGACCCGGAAGATGACCTTTTGGACCTGGCCCTGTTCGCCCCAGTAATCCCCGAAGGCCGACACCTCGATCTGCTGCCCGACGTCCCACTTGTCGAACTTGAACGGTCCGGTGCCCACCGGATGGCCCTGCGCGTACTCGCTGAGCACGGGCGCTTCCTCGGAGCCGCCGATCTCGTCGGCCTTGAACTCCTCCAGGGCAGACGGGCTCTGCATGCCGAAGGCGGGAAGCGACAGCGCCGCGATGAAACCGGCGAAGGGCTTCGCGAGGTTCACCGTCACTTCGGTTTCGCTGGTTGCGTCGCAGGACTTGTACACCGCCGTGTCCGGGCTGTCCGCAAAGCCGCGGAACAGGGAGCCGTAGTAGTAGGCCACGGACTCGGACTGCTGGAGCCCCTCGAAGTTGTACCAGCGGTCGAAGTTGAAGCACACAGCCTCGGCGTTGAAGTCGGTGCCGTCGTGGAATTTCACGCCGTCTTTGAGCTTGAAAGTGTAGGACAGCCCGTCTTTGGACGTCTCCCAAGATTCGGCAAGCAGCGGGGCAGGATCGGCCGTTCCGGGTTCCACCCCGACGAGTCCCTCGAAGATCTGCCGGCTCACGCGGAAGGACTCACCATCGCTGGCGAATGCCGGATCCAGGGACTTCGGATCCGATGAGGCAGCAAAGATGAACGTCGAGTTGACCGAGTCGTCCCCGGTCCCTTCCGCCCCGCCGCGCTGGCTTTGGGCACAACCGCTCAGGATGAGTGCGCCGGCGGCGAGTCCCGCGGCGATGGCGGCAAACCGTCGAGGCCTGCGCCGCGCGGGTGTAGGACCACTGAAAGACATGAATCGCTCCTCGTCAACGAGTGATGGCTGGGCCGTGCGGGGTGCGGCACGCCCGGGCGATCGCGCGGTTAGCGCAACCGCTTGATGAGAGCCTAATCACATGAAGCGGTTAAATGCACCGCCTCGCTCCGGCCGGGCGGGGAAATCCATCACAATCCGGTCACGCCGGCAGTACGGCTGCGGGGGAGTGTACGACGGCGGCGGGGCGGTGCGCGGAGTAGGTGGCCTGCGGGGGCGGCGGGAGAGTGTGCGATGCCGGCGGGTGCACGGCGTGTCCGCGTTGCCGCGGCGCGCGTGGCTTCGGCCAGGGCAGGGAGGCGACGTCCATGAAACGCACAGGGAGCCGCGGCCGGTGCCGCGGCTCCCCGTCGATGAGGTGCGCAAGGCGGGACTTGAACCCGCACGTCCGAAGACACTGGAACCTAAATCCAGCGCGTCTGCCAATTTCGCCACTCGCGCAGTCGGCCGGCGGGCGTGCCGCAGGCCGAGGTCAATTGTACCTGCTCGGGAATCGCCCTGAGCTACTTGCTTGCCGCTTCGAGGCCCAGATCGCGGCGCAGTTTGGCCACATGGCCGGTGGCGCGCACGTTGTACTGGGCCAGCGCGACCTTGCCGTCGGGGCCGACGACGATCGTAGAGCGGATCAGGCCTTCATAGGTTTTGCCGTAGTTCTTCTTTTCTCCCCAGGCACCGTAGGCCTCGGCAACGGCATGGTCAGTGTCCGACAGCAGCGGGAAATTCAACTGCTCCGCTTCGGCGAACTTCACGAGCTTGGGCGCGGCATCGGGAGAGATGCCCACGACGTCGTACCCGGACCCGGCCAAGGAAGAGAGGCTATCGCGGAAGTCGCAGGCCTCTTTCGTGCACCCCGGCGTCGACGCGGCGGGATAGAAGTAGACAACGACATTGCGTCCGCGGAATTCGGCGAGCGACACCTCTTTACCCGTCGAATCCTGCAGCGTGAAGTCCGGGGCGGTGTCGCCTGTTGCCAAACGTTGGGCCATCTGATGCTCCTGGGGTAGTTCCGGAAGTCTTATTGGAGGCCTCCGGATTCGTCATTTCGTCCTCGACCGGCAAGCCTACTGGCTATAATTGGATAATGCCGGATTTACAGAACTGGCCTACCGCCCGGTTACTTTCAACCGCGGCACGGCTGGTCGAACATGCTTGGAACGAGAAGCTCGCCTCGCTGGGGTTGACCCATGCGGGCGTTATTGCGTTGGAGGTCCTCGATGCCGAGGGCGCTTTGGCGCAGGCCCAACTTGCGGCGAAGGTGCGGGTCCAGGCGCAGACGATGGGAAAGACGTTGTCGCGGCTCGAGGCCCACGGGCACATCACGCGGGTCAGGAGCCAGTCGGACCGCCGGTCCCAACTTGTCAGCATCTCCGATTTGGGTCAGCAGGCCCTCGAGTCGTCTCGCGAGCTGGAGCGCAATCTCACCCCGGGCGGCGATGCCGGGGCGGATGACCTGCGCGACCGGCTCGCGTCGGTGATCCGGCGCCTGGGGACGACCCGTTGGGGCGGCACCGTGCCAGAGCCTATGGAACTTGCCGGCAACGAGGGGCTATCCGACCACGGCTAGTCCGCGCTGCCGACGCAGCCTTCGAGGAGGACCCGGACCCATACGGTCCGGGTCCTGCTGTCTTTCCGGCGGGCGCGGGATGGCGCTGCCGGGCATCACCGCAGGTCCAGCCCATTCGGCCCATAAGGGTGATCAACGTCTCACAAAAAACCCTCTTTTCCGGGAACCGGGCCCCGACTGGCGCCGTTACCTCTCCGTAATCTCTTCCCGGATGAAATGAAACAGTATGCCTGAAGACTCTCCTGTCGACGACAAGCCCAAGCCGTTCCTTGGCCTCAGCGGAACCCAGACGATGGGATCGGCGCTCGCAGCGGTGACATCCGCCGTCGTCGGTTCCTTCCTCGGCGTGGCCGGAACGCTGATCGGGGCCGCCTTGGGCTCCATCGTTGCGACGATCGCCGGCGCACTGTACGCCCGCACCCTGGACTCGGCCGCGGTCGTGGCGAAGCGGAAGCTGGAACGCTCGCGCCGGAGCCTTGGCCGACAGGGTCCCACGGAGGAACCGTTGGAGGATACGCCGCTTTCGGTGGCCACCGCCGTCGCCGCCGAAAAGGAGCAGACCCGGAAACTCACTCCCAAGGCCTGGATCAAGATCGCCTCGGTCAGTGCCGCGGCCTTCGCCGTGGCGATCATCGGCATCACGGCGTTCGAATTCGGGACCAGCAAGCCGATCTCGAGTCTCGTCACCGCGAGCAGCACCTCGTCCGATGACGGAGCCGTCCGGACGACCCTTGGCGCGGCCCTGACCGGCCAGCAGACTGTATCGGATGACTCAGCACCTCCTGCCGACGAAAACCAGGAGTCGCCGTCCGAGGGGGATGGGGACGGCGGAGCCGAAGGAAGCATCGGGGAAGAAACCGCCCCCGGGAGCGTGGATGATGGCAGCACGGACCCGGTCGAGCCGGGAACCGACGTTCCGGACACCACCCAGCCGACCGACATGGGAACGGACACCGGCACGGGAACCGACACCGGGTCGGGCACCGGAACAGCGCCCACGGTCGAGCCGGTCCCCGAAGATGGCACCGGAATGGACCAGTCCTCCGGCGTGGAGGCGCCTGCCGATCCCGGTGTCGTCCAGGATCCCGCGGACGGCACTGGTACAGGGCAGTAACCGACTGACCAAAGGATGGCGTCGACCGTTGGTCCATCCGGCTATTGCCAGCCGGAACGGAGCGACTCCATTGCACACGGCCTGAGAGCCAGTCTGTTCGCAGCTGAGGACGGAAGCCCAAGCTCAGGGGCTTCCGTCCTCAGCCGTTTAAACCTTCCCGGGAGCAGGTTGTCCCCGGGACCGGATCGAGGTTCCCGCAGTCGTGGCGGACCGCCGCCCGACCGAAACATTTTCGCAGGTCGCCCGGGCATTACGAGACCCGACATCCACTGCCATTTGGCCTTCACGAGCCTCGACCTGGGCGAGTAGGGTGTGGCTGGTCCGAAGGAGACCATGTGGAGGGAACAGCAATGAAGATCCTCATTGTCGGGGCGGGGGCAACCGGGGGATACTTCGGCACACGACTGGCACAGGCCGGCCGGGACATCACTTTCCTGGTCCGCCCGCGGAGAGCCGAGCAGTTGCGCGACGGGCTCCGCGTGCGTGGACCGGGCTATGACGAGACGGTGCCCGTTCGTACCGTCACCGCGCAAGAACTGGACGGGCCGTACGACCTGGTCCTGCTGATGGTGAAGGCCTGGTCCTTGGAAACTGCGCTCAACGACCTGGCCCCCGCGGTTGGCCCTGGGACCACGATCCTGCCGCTGCTCAACGGGCTGGCCCACCTGCAGACGCTGAACGACCGCTTCGGCAGCGAGGCCGTGTTGGGCGGCATCGTCCGCGTGGTCTGTACGGTCCCGCAGGACGGCTCCGTCCTGCAGATGAAACCGCACGCCTCGATGACGTTCGGCGCCCAGGACCGGAGGCCGACCCGACGCATCGAGGAGATCGGGGAGGCCATGGCTGTCCCCGGCTTCAGCAGGACCATCTCGGACAACATCCTGGCCTCCATGTGGCACAAGTGGGCCTTTATCACCGCCGGCGGCGTCATCACGCTGACGATGCGCGGCGCCATCGGAAACATCATCGCGGTTCCGGGCGGCAAGGAGTTCATCCAGGATGTCATCGAGGAGACCGAGCAGGTGGCGGAAGCGGCGGGGTACAGGGTGTCGGCGGGCGCGCACGCGGCGAGCCTTGAGATGTTCACCGAAGAGGGCTCGGTCTTCACCTCGTCGCTGTACCGTGACGTGATGGCCGGTGCACCCCACGAGGGGGAACACCTGATCGGCCAATACGTCGCCGCGGCTGAGTCCCTGGGCGTCGACGTACCGCTGACCCGGATCGCGCTGACCCAGTTGCGGGTCCATGACAGCACGCGAGCCTCGGTGCGCTGACGGCCTCGGTGCGCTGACGGCGGTGCTCCCGGGCAGGAGCCATCCGGAGCCGGAGCGGCTACGGTTGAGGGGCCAGCTGCCCATACGGAAGAAGCCAGATGCCACCACCGTCCGTTCCGCTGACCGAGGGCTCCCTTGTCCTCACGCTCCGCGCGGCCGGCTGCGTGTTCGCCGAGGAAGAAGCGAGGCTGCTCCTCGCGGCGGCGGCAGACCAGGATGAACTCGCGGCAATGGTCCGCCGCCGAACCGAGGGCTTCCCACTCGAGCACATTCTCGGGTACGTGGAATTCTGCGGACTGCAATTGGAAATCGGTGCGGGCGTCTTTGTTCCCAGGCGCCGCACGGAGTTGCTGGCCGGGCAGGCGATCCGCAGGACCGGTCCCGGCGCTACCGTGCTCGATTTATGCTGCGGCTGCGGGGCACTCGGGGCGGCCGTCTCGGCGGCCGTTCCGGGTATCGCGCTGTACGCCTCCGACATCGATTCCGCCGCGGTGGCCTGCGCACGCCGGAACCTCGTACCGTGGGGCGGCCGGGTCTTCCAGGGCAACCTTTTCGAGCCCCTGCCGGCAGCCCTGCGCGGCGGCGTCGACATCCTGGTCAGCAATACCCCGTATGTGCCGACCGGCAGGATCCGCATGATGCCCCCGGAGGCACGGCTGCACGAACCGCTGGCTGCCCTCGACGGGGGAGCGGACGGCCTGGATATCCAGCGCCGGGTGGCCGCGGAAGCCTACCGGTGGCTTGCCCCGGGAGGCCACGTCCTCGTCGAAGCCAGCGAGGCCCAGGCGCCGGTGTCCGCAGGGCTTTTCGCGGAGCACGGACTCAGGCCGGCCGTCATCGCATCAGGCGAGCTGGACGCCACGATCGTCGTCGGAACCCGCGCGTAGCTGGTGCGTTCAGCTATGGACGGCCGCTATCGCCCCGAAGGCCGTGCCTGCGATCCACCGCCTCGACCCGCATGGCTTTGTGTCTCCGACCGATGCAGCTGGGATACTGGCCGCGGCCGGACACTTCACGCAGGAGGACGAATTGTGGCTGAGCAGGTACCCGTGGGGGCCGTTCTGGTCGGCGCAGGGGTGATGATCGGTTCGGCCCTGCTGCTCCATGTCCTGGGCAGGCGGGCGGCCGACGGCCGGCTTCGGCGGAACGGGCTGATCGGTATCCGCCTACCGTCAACGCTCTCGAGCGACACCGCCTGGCGTGCCGGGCATCGTGCAGCACAGCGGCCCACCGACATCGGTGCCGCGGGCCTAGGACTGGCCGGTGTGCTGGCGTTCCTTCTCCAGGAAAGCAAGGCAGGGTTCGTGGCGTCCGTCCTCCTCGGAGCCGGGTGGCTGTTGGCGTGGGTCCTCATCGGTGCGAAGAAGGCGGCGGCCGCGGCCGAGGCGGCATCGTCCCCGGAAACGCGCTGACAGGTTCCGGCTGGCGGCCCCGATCGCCCGGCGGGCTGCCCGCATCAGAGAAGAGCGGGCATTCACGCCGAGGATGGCTCAGTCGCCGCCGCCCCCGCCGTCACCGCAGTCACCGCCACTCCAGCCGCCGCCGTCTCCTCCCGAACCGGAGGACCCGCCGCCCGGCCCCGACGCGGTTTTCATGGTGCCGAGCAGCAGAAGGCTTCCGCCGGAGAAGTCGCGTGCGGCGGCTCCCAGTACTGCTTTGCGTTTGATGCCGGCGCGGTAGGTCAGGCATAGGAACAGTGCGAGCGAGACCGCTACCGTCGCGGCCAGCACGATGTTCTCACCCGCTGGATCGGTGATGCCGATGACGGTGACGATGAAACCTGTTGCAAAGAACGCGATAAGGACGGTCAGGGCCGTGCGGAACGCCAGCCGCAGGATCAGCGGCGCCTTCCGGATCGGAGATCGCTTGAGGGTCTTCACCTTCTGGAGCCTACCGAATGCCGGTCCACTGCTTGCCATAGCGGCTGATGCAGCAGATCGGCATCGTGCAGATGCAGCGGAAGGTAAAGGAAAGCACGAAAAACCCCGCCTGACCAAGCGTTTCGCTAGTCAGACGGGGTCTGAAGTGCACCCCCCGGGACTCGAACCCGGAACCCATTGATTAAGAGTCAATTGCTCTGCCAGTTGAGCTAGAGGTGCAGTGTTTTCGAGGACTTCCAGAAGCTTTGTGCTTCGGGCTTGTCCCCCGCAACGACATGTAACTCTACAGGCTCTTTCGGAGAAAGTGAAATCGAAAAGGCCAATGTCGCCTACTTCACAGAAACCGCGAGGATCCGGTCCGGATTTCCGCCGTTTGTGAGCACCCAGAGGCGTCCGTCCGGTGCGGCCTCGACATCGCGGAGCCGGCCGTACTCGCCCTGCAGCAGGGCGGTGGGCGTGCCGGCCTCGTCGCCGGAGAGCTGGACCCGCCACAGCCGTTCTCCCCGCAGGGCGGCCAGCCATGCGACGTCGTCGACGATGGCCAGGCCGCTGGGGGAGGCCTCCGCGGTGGAGGGCCACACCACGACGGCGTCGACGAACCGGTTGTCTCCGGGCGCCCCGGTGACCTCCGGCCAGCCGTAGTTGTTGCCCGGTTCGATGAGGTTGAGCTCGTCGTCCCGGTCCGGCCCGAATTCCGAGGCCCACATCCGCCCCTCGGAGTCCCAGGCCATTCCCTGCACATTCCGATGCCCGTAGCTGTAGACGGGGCTGTTGGGGAACGGGTTTCCCGGAGCCGGGCTGCCGTCCCGGGTGACGCGCAGGATCTTTCCGCCCAGGGACGCCGGATCCTGCGACAGCTCGCGCTGCCCGGCCTCCCCGGTGGCGATGTAGAGGTAGCCGTCCGGGCCGAATTCCAGCCGTCCGCCGTTGTGGATGCGCGATTTGGGAATGCCCGTCACAATCTCGCGGCCGTCCGCCAGTTCGCCGCCGTCCCAGCGGTAGCTCAGCACCCGGTTGTCCTGTGGGGTCGTCAGGTGCACGAAGAGCCGGCTGTCATCGGCGAAGTCCTCGCCGACGGCGAGGCCCAGCAGTCCGCCCTCGCCGGTCGTCTCCAGTTCCGCGGGGACAGGGACCGTGGCAGCGATCCGGCCGTCCTTCAGCTGCTTGATCAGGCCCGTATTGTTCTCGGAGACCAGGGCGCTTCCGTCCGGCAGGAAGGCGATGGACCACGGGTCGGCCAGCCCTTCGGCGATGGTCGATACGCCGGTGCCGGTGCCGGTTCTGCCAGGTCCGGGTGAGGCGGGCGGCGCGGTGCAGGCGGCGGTTGCGGCAACAAGGGAGAGAACGACGGCGGCGCGCAGGTTGCGGAGGGCCGTCCGCGGAGCATCAGCCCGCCCGCCGGCCATTTTCCTCGCCGTCGACCGGGTCGACCTTGGGCTCGACGATTGCCTCGCCGGTGTGCGGGCCCCACTCGGTGCCGTCGTACAGCGGTGCCTTGTCCCGGTCTTCCGCCGGCAGGTCCTCGATGTAGGTGTCCTCGGTGGCGGGGTCATAGTGCGCGGTTTCGGCGGCACTCTCGGTCCAGCCGTCGATGGGTTCGGGCTCTTCGGCGATGGCGGGCGGGAACTTGTCCGCGCGTGCAGCTTCGCCCGGAAGAGCGGCATCGGGGGACCGGCCGTCCCGCTCAGCCGGCAGCGGCGCCGCACCGGAAGAAGAACCTTTGGTGAAGAGCCACACCAGGAGCGCTGCGATTCCGGCAATGATGCCGATCCAGATCAGCCACTCCATGGTTGGCCCCTTCCGGTGGCGGCGGCGGTTGCTCATGATGCGTACGTTAGTTTCCGCCGGATGGTCTGTCCATAGCGCAGCCGCCGCGGCTGGAAGGCCGTGCCGGAACGCTTTTGCCCGGCTGCGGCAACCCTTCGTAGCGCCGTTCCGGGTGCGCGGCCGATTTTGCACCGCGGATCTTAGGCGGCCGCAATCATGCCGTCCATGAACCGGCTGAAATCGGCGCAGTCCTCATCCTGCTCGATGACGTAGCCGGCCGCGGGAAGCTGCCCGCGCGGCTGCACACCGAAGCGGAACGTGGTCCCGGTGTTGGTGCCGACCTCGTAGCCTCCGCCGGCCAGTTCGACGGCGTGCGACAGATTGGTCATGTTGATGGCCGACGGGGTGCCTCCCGCGGTCAGCCGGGCGCCGTCGAACGGGGCGATGACGAGCTCCCGTGGCCGCCACCGGTAACCGATGACGAAGGACTTGCTTTTCCATGCCGCCGGACCCGGCCAGCCGTGATGGCTACTGCTGCCGAAGACCAGGTTGTAGTCACCGTGGTTCGGGATCTGCGAATCGAAGATCCGGCTGAGGATCTCCTTGAGCTTGTCGCTGCTGGGTTGGGTTGGAGGCATATGGTCCAGTCTAGGAAACCGGTCGGACAGATTACGGCGCGTTGCCTCCGCCCCGCCGTCGTTGCCGTGTCACATGGTCATGGGTCGCCGCGGGCTGGTCATAGAATCAGACTCATGAGCGCCGACGCAACTCCAGATATCAAGCCCCGCAGCCGGGTAGTCACCGACGGCATTCACGCAGCCCCGGCCCGCGGAATGTTCCGAGCAGTTGGAATGGGGGATGACGATTTCGCGAAGCCGCAGATCGGCGTCGCCAGTTCCTGGAATGAAATCACCCCCTGCAACCTCTCCCTGAACCGCCTGGCCCAAGGCGCCAAGGAAGGCGTGCACGCCGGCGGCGGTTTCCCGATGCAGTTCGGGACCATCTCCGTGTCGGACGGCATTTCCATGGGCCACGAGGGCATGCACTTCTCCCTCGTCTCCCGCGAGGTCATCGCCGACTCCGTGGAGACGGTCATGCAGGCCGAGCGGATCGACGGGTCCGTCCTGCTGGCAGGCTGCGACAAGTCGCTGCCGGGCATGCTGATGGCCGCGGCGCGGCTGGACCTCGCCAGCGTCTTCCTCTACGCCGGCTCGATCATGCCCGGCTTCGTGAAGCTGGAAGACGGCTCGGAAAAGGAAGTCACGCTCATCGACGCCTTCGAGGCCGTCGGTGCCTGCGCGGCCGGACGCATGAGCCTGAAGGATCTCGACGCCATTGAGCGCGCCATCTGCCCGGGCGAAGGCGCCTGCGGCGGCATGTACACCGCCAACACCATGGCCTGCATCGGCGAGGCACTGGGCATGTCCCTGCCCGGTTCCGCCGCGCCGCCCTCGGCCGACCGCCGCCGCGACGTGTTCGCCCACAAGTCGGGCGAGGCCGTGGTCAACCTGCTGCGCCTGGGCATCACCGCCCGCGACATCATGACCAAGAAGGCCTTCGAGAACGCCATCGCCGTGACCATGGCGTTCGGCGGCTCCACCAACGCCGTGCTGCACCTGCTGGCCATCGCCCGCGAGGCCGAGGTCGAGCTGACGCTGGAGGACTTCAACCGCATCGGCGACAAGATCCCCCACCTGGGCGACCTGAAGCCCTTCGGCCGCTACGTCATGACCGATGTGGACAAGATCGGCGGCGTCCCTGTGATCATGAAGGCGCTGCTCGACGCGGGCCTGCTGCACGGCGACTGCCTGACCGTGACCGGCAAGACCGTCGCGGAGAACCTCGCGGAGATCAATCCGCCGGACGTCGACGGCAAGATCCTGCGCGCCCTGGACAACCCGATCCACAAGACCGGCGGCATCACCATCCTGCACGGTTCCATGGCTCCCGAGGGCGCCGTGGTCAAGAGCGCCGGCTTCGACGCCGACGTCTTCGAAGGCACCGCCCGCGTGTTCGAGCGCGAGCAGGGTGCGCTGGAAGCGCTGGACAACGGACAGATCAAGGCGGGCGACGTCGTCGTTATCCGCTACGAAGGCCCCAAGGGCGGACCCGGCATGCGCGAAATGCTGGCGATCACCGGCGCGATCAAGGGTGCCGGGCTGGGCAAGGACGTCCTGCTGCTCACCGACGGGCGCTTCTCGGGCGGCACCACCGGTCTGTGCATCGGGCACGTCGCGCCGGAAGCGGTCGACGGCGGCCCCATCGCCTTCGTCAAGGACGGAGACCGTATCCGAGTGGACATCGCGGCCCGTTCCTTCGACCTGCTGGTCGACGAGGCGGAGCTCGAGGCCCGCAAGGTCGGCTGGTCGCCGCTGCCGGCGAAGTTCACTTCCGGCGTGCTGGCGAAGTACGCCAAGCTGGTGAACTCGGCGTCGACCGGCGCCTACTGCGGCTGACGACGCTCCGGGAGGCCGCCGCGTATCCGTGGCGGCCTCCCGGATCTCCTGCTTCAGCGTTGTCTCAATAGACGGACATTTTGTCCGTATAATGAGACAAGGGGTTCCCTGGTTGACACCAATATCCGTCGGCCAGCAGACTGAAGCCATGCAAATCGTAGTCGTGGTCGTCCTTATTGAGCGCGTGGCGTAAGCCCGTCAGGTCCAGACCACGTCACGCGCGGAACCCCATCGGAGCCAACCGGCTCGGCGGGGTTTTTTTATTGCAGAAGAGAACAGAGCCGGGCGCCTCGCGGCGCGCGGCAGGCACATCCGAATAACCACAGATCCGCGAAGGAATTTCGATGAGTAAGGGATCGCCGATCAGCCCCTCGCTGATGGCCAATAAGGCGCCGGCCCAGGCCGACGCCGCCAAGAACAAAGATGTCGCTGCTTCTGTCTCTTCCATCGTGGACGCGGTCAGCCCTGTCCAGGGGCCCAACAACATCGTGCCGCCCACGGAAATGACCGGCTCACAAGCCGTTGTCCGTTCACTGGAAGAACTGGACGTCGACGACGTCTTCGGGTTGCCGGGCGGGGCCATCCTCCCCACCTACGACCCGCTCATGGATTCCGCCAAGATCAACCACATCCTGGTGCGCCATGAACAGGGAGCAGGCCACGCCGCCCAAGGCTATGCGATGGTCACCGGCCGCGCCGGCGTCTGCATCGCCACTTCGGGCCCGGGCGCCACCAACCTGGTCACCGCCATCGCCGATGCCCACATGGACTCGGTGCCGATGGTGGCCATCACCGGCCAGGTCTCCAGCGCCGTGATCGGGTCCGATGCCTTCCAGGAGGCGGACATCGTCGGCATCACCATGCCCGTCACCAAGCATTCCTATCTGGTAACCAAGGCCGCCGATATTCCGCGGGTGCTGGCCGAAGCCTTCCACATTGCGACCACGGGCCGCCCCGGTCCCGTGCTGGTCGACATCACCAAGGATGCCCAGCAGAGCAAGATGACC
Source organism: Arthrobacter sp. Marseille-P9274 (assembly GCF_946892675.1). Taxonomy (NCBI): domain Bacteria; kingdom Bacillati; phylum Actinomycetota; class Actinomycetes; order Micrococcales; family Micrococcaceae; genus Arthrobacter; species Arthrobacter sp. Marseille-P9274. Next base: position 1,886,597 of record NZ_CAMPOV010000001.1, on the reverse strand, counting down.
TTCTCCTGGCCGCCGAAGATCGACCTCCCGGGCTACCGCACCGTGGTCCGCGGCCACTCCAAGCAGGTCCGGGAAGCAGCCAAGCTGATCGCCGCCGCGGAACGCCCGGTGTTCTATGTGGGCGGCGGCGTCGTCAAGGCACACGCCTCGGCCGAACTGCGCGAGCTGGCCGAGTTCGTCGGTGCCCCGGTCACCACGACGCTGATGGCCCGGGGCGTCTTCCCGGATTCGCATCCACAGCACGTGGGCATGCCGGGCATGCACGGTTCGGTGAGCGCGGTGACCGCGCTCCAGCAGGCGGACCTGCTGATCACCCTCGGCGCGCGCTTCGACGACCGCGTGACCGGCGTGCTGAGCAGCTTCGCCCCGGGCGCCAAGGTGATTCACGCGGACATCGATCCCGCGGAAATCTCCAAGAACCGCACGGCGGACGTGCCGATCGTGGGCTCGGTCAAGGAGATCCTGCCCGAGTTGATCCAGGCATGCCGCGAACGCTTCGCCGAGGAGGGCGCGCCGGACCTGACCGACTGGTGGACGCAGCTCAACCGGCTCAAGGAGACCTACCCGCTGGGCTTCACGGAACCGGAAGACGGCCTGATGGCGCCGCAGCGGGTCATCGAGCGGATCGGCGAACTGACCGGCCCTGAGGGCGTCTACGTGGCCGGCGTCGGCCAGCACCAGATGTGGAGCGCGCAGTTCATCAAGTACGAGCGTCCGCATGCCTGGCTCAATTCCGGCGGGCTGGGGACCATGGGCTACTCGGTGCCCGCGGCCATGGGCGCGAAGGTGGGAAACCCGGACCGCGTGGTCTGGTCCATCGACGGCGACGGGTGCTTCCAGATGACCAACCAGGAACTGGCGACGTGCGCGCTGAACAACATTCCGATCAAGGTCGCCGTCATCAACAACTCCTCGCTGGGCATGGTGCGGCAGTGGCAGACGCTGTTCTACGACGGCCGCTACTCGAACACGGACCTGCACACCGGCCATGAGACCGTCCGGATTCCGGACTTCGTCAAGATGGCCGACGCCTACGGCTGCGTCGGGCTGCGCTGCGAGCGTGCCGAGGACATCGACGCGACCATCAAGCAGGCCCTGGAGATCAACGACCGGCCAGTCGTCATCGACTTCGTGGTCAGCCCGAATTCGATGGTCTGGCCCATGGTCCCGGCCGGGGTCAGCAATGACTTGATCCAGATCGCCCGCAATATGACCCCGGACTGGGAAGAAGAGGACTAGCCCATGGCACGCCATACCCTTTCTGTGCTCGTTGAAGATGTGCCGGGCGTCCTGACCCGCGTTGCCAGCCTCTTCGCGCGGCGGGCCTTCAACATCCATTCTTTGGCCGTCGGCCCGACGGAAGTAGACGGGTTCTCCCGCATCACCGTCGTGGTCGAGGCCGAGGGCGACCTGCTCGAGCAGGTCACCAAACAACTCAACAAGCTCATCAACGTCATCAAGATTGTCGAGCTTGTTCCAGAATCTTCCGTGCAACGCGACCACATCTTGGTCAAGGTTCGCGCGGATGCCGCAACACGGCTGCAGGTAACCCAGGCAGCAGATCTGTTCCGCGCTTCAGTGGTCGACGTCTCTACCGACTCGTTGGTCATCGAAGCCACCGGCACCGCCGAAAAGCTCAATGCACTGCTCTCAGTGCTGGAGCCCTTTGGCATCCGCGAGATTGTCCAATCCGGAACGCTGGCCATCGGCCGCGGTTCACGGTCGATGAGCGACCGCGCCCTGCGTTCCGCCTAACCGCCTAACAAATCCACAACAGGAGAAATTCAAGTGACTGAGCTTTACTACGACGACGACGCCGACCTCTCGATCATCCAGGGGCGCAAGGTCGCCGTTATTGGCTACGGCAGCCAGGGCCACGCCCACGCGCTGAGCCTGCGCGATTCCGGCGTGGACGTGCGCGTGGGCCTCGCCGAGGGCTCCAAGTCCAAGGCCAAGGCCGAGGCCGAGGGCCTGCGCGTGCTGCCGGTGAACGAAGCTGCCGCCGAAGCCGACCTGATCATGATCCTGACCCCGGACCAGGTCCAGGCCAAGGTCTACGCCGAGTCCATCGCCGACAACCTGAAGGCTGGCGACGCGATCTTCTTCGGCCACGGCTTCAACATCCGCTTCGGCTTCATCCAGCCGCCGGCAGACGTCGACGTCGCACTGGTCGCACCCAAGGGCCCCGGCCACATCGTGCGCCGCGAATTCGAAGCCGGCCGCGGTGTGCCGGACCTGATCGCCATCGAGCAGGACGCCAGCGGCAAGGCCAAGGACCTGGCCCTGTCCTACGCCAAGGCCATCGGCGGCACCCGCGCGGGCGTCATCGAGACCACCTTCACCGAAGAGACCGAGACCGACCTGTTCGGTGAGCAGGCTGTGCTCTGCGGCGGCGCTTCCCAGCTGATCCAGTACGGCTTCGAGACCCTGACCGAGGCCGGCTACAAGCCGGAGATCGCCTACTTCGAGGTGCTGCACGAGCTGAAGCTGATCGTCGACCTCATGGTCGAAGGCGGCATCGCCAAGCAGCGCTGGTCCGTCTCCGACACCGCCGAGTTCGGTGACTACGTCTCCGGGCCCCGCGTGATCGATGAGCACGTGAAGGAGAACATGAAGGCCGTCCTCGCCGACATCCAGTCGGGCGCTTTCGCCAAGCGCTTCATGGATGACCAGGCCGCGGGCGCTCCGGAGTTCAAGGAGCTGCGCAAGAAGGGCGAGCAGCACCCGATCGAGGCCACCGGCCGCGAGCTGCGCAAGCTGTTCTCCTGGATCAAGTCCGACGACGATTACACCGAAGGCTCCGTAGCCCGCTAGCGCGCGAGGCGGGTTCCCGCGCCGCAGTCCGGCACGGGAACCCGCCTGCGGGCCAATACCCTGGCCCGCGTCCGGAAGGAGCATGGCCGGATTCACACTGGGATGATCAGTAACAGTGTGAGTGCGGAGGTGCTCCGTCCTACACTTGATGCATCCCCCACCTGCGACGCTGCGAAGGAATACGCTCCGTGGAAAAACCAGTAGTTCTCCTTGCCGAAGAACTCTCACCTGCCACCGTCGAGGCCCTCGGTCCCGACTTCGAAATCCGCCAGACCGACGGGGCTGACCGTTCCCAGCTGTTGCCGGCTATCGCGGACGTCGACGCCATCCTCGTGCGCTCGGCCACCAAGGTCGATGCCGAGGCCATCGCCGCGGCCAAGAACCTGAAGGTGATCGCCCGTGCAGGCGTGGGCCTGGACAACGTCGACATCAAGGCCGCGACCCAGGCCGGTGTCATGGTGGTCAACGCGCCCACATCGAACATCGTCTCCGCCGCCGAACTGACCGTGGGCCACATCCTGTCGCTGGCCCGCCACATCCCGGCCGCCAACGCCGCCCTGAAGAACGGCGAATGGAAGCGCTCGAAGTACACCGGTACCGAACTCTACGAAAAGAAGATCGGCATCATCGGCCTCGGTCGGATCGGCGCCCTGATCGCGGCGCGGCTGCAGGCCTTCGAGACCCAGATCCTCGCCTACGACCCCTACGTCACCAGCGCACGCGCCGCGCAGCTGGGTGTGCAGCTGGTCGGCCTGGACGAGCTGCTGGAGCAGTCGGACTTCATCACCATCCACATGCCCAAGACCCCCGAGACGCTGGGCATGATCGGCGACGAGGCCTTCGACAAGATGAAGGAAAGCGCCTACGTCATCAACGTCGCCCGCGGCGGCCTGATCGACGAAGGCGCGCTGTACACGGCGCTGAAGGAAGGCAAGATCGCCGGCGCCGCCATCGACGTCTTCGTCGCCGAACCGAGCACCGACCTGCCGTTCTTCGGCCTCGACAATGTGGTCGTCACCCCGCACCTCGGGGCGTCCACCGATGAGGCGCAGGAGAAGGCCGGCATTTCGGTCGCCAAGTCCGTCCGCCTCGCGCTGGCCGGCGAACTGGTGCCCGACGCCGTCAACGTCGCCGGCGGCGTCATCGCCCCGGACGTGCGCCCGGGCATCCCGCTGATCGAAAAGCTGGGCCGCATCTTCACGGCCCTCACGCACGATTCGGTTACCCAGATCGACGTCGAAGTTGCCGGCGAAATCGCGGAGCTGGACGTCAAGGCACTGGAACTGGCGGCGCTCAAGGGCGTGTTCAAGGACATCGTGTCCGAGCAGGTGTCCTACGTGAATGCCCCGGTCCTCGCGGAGCAGCGCGGCATCAACACCCGGCTGATCACCACGACTGAGTCGGAAGAGTACCGGAACGTGCTCACCGTCCGGGGCGCACTCTCCGACGGCAGCCAGATCTCGGTGTCCGGCACTTTGACCGGACCGAAGCAGATCCAGAAGCTTGTGTGCGTCAACGGCTATGAAGTCGAGATCCCGATCAGCGAGCACCTGGTCGTCTTCATCTACGAAGACCGCCCGGGCGTCATCGGCACCCTCGGCCAGCTGATGGGCGCGCATGACATCAACATTGCCGGCATGCAGGTCTCCCGTAACGAGGACCGGAAGCAGGCCCTGGCGCTGCTGACCGTGGACAGCTCGGTTCCGCAGGATGTGCTGGAAAAGCTGCGCGATACGGTCGGAGCATCGCTGGCCCGAGAGGTCGACCTCCAGGACTAGACTGGATGGGGTCAAGGCCCGTTGAGCCAAAGAAGCTTCCTTCGGCTCAACGGGCCTTCATTCTTGTGTTTCTTGTCAGTTCCTGGCTTAGGGGATTTTTTCGTTGAATGCAGCAGCACGCTTCCTACGCAGCCGCTCGCTTGTCATCACAGTCGTTGTCCTGGTCGCCGCTATGCTGCTTTCGGTCTTCATCCAGGACCGCGCCCAGTCCTCGTTGGGCCGGGTCGTCGACACCAATTCGCGTGGCCTCTACGACATCCTCGTGCTCCCCGAGGGCAAGGGCGGTGAAGGCCAGACCCTGAAGCAGCCGGACTACCTCTCCGGCGCCGGCGGCATCACCAACGACCAGCTGGAACAGATCCGCAGCCTGTCGGGAATCGGCGTCGCCGCCCCGGTGAGCCTGGTCTCCAAGGTCGTCCAGGACATCGAGTTCCCGCAGCTGAAGGCGACGGACTACGTCGGCTACAACGAAAACATTGCCACCTACCTCGAGCAGCAGAACATCAAGGATGCCACTCCGGCGTCGGAATGGCCGGAACCGGATTCCGTCCTGAGCGAGGAGCCGAAGAAGTACCGGATCACCGCCAAGGCGGTCACCTCCGACGGCGTCGAGGACACCGTGCTCTTCGAAACGGCAGCGGAGGGCTCGCTCGGCCAGGCCAAGCTGCAGGAGCTCGACGTGCCGGGCGGCAAGAGCCTGCGCACCGTCGCCCCGGAGGGCGAGACCGGCATCAAGTTCCCGGACCCCGCCGGCGGCAGCTCGCACGGGGATTTCGACGTGACCATTGCCCTGCCCATGCTGCCGCAGATCAGCGAAACCGTCGTCGCCGTCGACCCCGCCGCGGAGCAGGCCCTGCTGGGCGATGCCGGCGGATTCCTGGCCCCGCTGACCGAGGCGCCCAGCGCCGCGGGACGCAACGCCATGGAGGTCGGCCAGGAGTTCTCCAGCCAGATGACCCCGGGCTTATTCAGCGAGGGCACGGAATCCGCGAAGATCGACGGACACCCGTTCGCGTTCTGGAGCCCGTTCGTCATGCAGTACCAGTCCGCCATGGAGGCCGGCTCCCTGACCGAGGACTCCCAGGTCATTCCGCTCGTGGTCCGCTCCGGCACTGCGCTGGACCTCACCTACTCGGTGCAGATCGAGGAAATCGACGACGCCGGCAACAAGGTCGCGGACGTAGGTACCGTCAGCAAGGCGCTGGGGGAGGAATACCTGCCCTTCGCCTCGACCAAGCCCTTCCAGCTGCGCTGGCCCGGCGGCGAGGACTACAACAACCTGCTCGGGTCCGGCGGCGTGCAGGTCGTTGCCGGCCTGCACCAGCCGGCCAGTTGGAGCACGGACTTTGTCTCCACGCCGGAGTACCTGGCCGGTGCGGCCAACCCTGACGGCAGCGTCGAGCAGACAGTGACTCCGCAGGGCTGGGTCCAGGTGAACAAGCTGCCGGAGAAGACCTTGCAGTGGCAACTGGAGCCGGACCAGAGCCAGCGCGAGCCTGTTAACGAGCAGTCCTACCGGACCAACCTCGACGGCGCGGGGGATGCTGCCGCGCCGCTGCCGTTCGTCTACGGCACTTTCAATGCCAACGCTGTCCGCGACGCCGCGGGCGACGTCAACTACCTTCCGCTCGGCGGCTACGACCCCACGCCCGTCAAGCTCACCAAGGACGCAGACGGCAAGGCCGTCGATCCGGTCGAACTGCAGCCGGGCCTGAGCGGCGCGGGACTCTCCGTCCAGTCCGCCGGTGCCATCACGGATTACAGCGGCCTCGCGGCCGTGCGCGGCACCTCTGCCGAGGACGCGGTCATCGACGCCGTCCGGGTCAAGGTCGACGCCGGCGGCAGCTGGGCGGACGCAGCGGGCCAGATCGATGCCGCGGCGGCGGCGATCGAAAAGCTCGGCCTGGACGTCCAGGTCGTCGCCGGTTCCGCCCGCGAAGACGCTTCCATCTACGTGCCCGAGTACCGGCAGGACGCCTCCGGTGCGGCATCGGACCTCGGCACCGTCAGCCAGTCCTGGTTCCGCCAGGGCGCCGCTTCGGCGGTGCAGACCTCGCTGAGCCAGGCGAGCTCGGTCCTGCTGATGCTCACCCTCGGCGGCGCCGCCCTGCTGACCGCGGCGAGCACCGTCGCCTTCACCCGGGCACGGCGCACGGAAGCCGTAACCTTGCGGGCCATGGGCTGGAACCGCCCGCGGATCCGTTCCTGGTTCCTCTCGGAGCTGCTGGTCGGGGCCGCCGGACTGTTTGTCGTTGCGATCATCGTCAACGCCTTTAGCCGGACCCTGACCACGCTGCTGGTGTCCGCCGTCGTACTGGTGATCTACCTGGCCGCTTCCTTCATCTCCGCCGCGCTGCTGAAACCGCATCCGCCCGCCGCGGACGGGCTGCCGGGCGCCACCGGCGTTCCGCTGGTGGACTCGCCGCTGAAGTTCGCGGCGCGGCAGCTGCGGACCAACCGGTTCAACACCGGAGCCGTAGCAGTCGGCGTCGGAGTGCTGGGTGCTGCCGCCGGTGCGCTGGTGGCGGTCGTCCTGGACCTGCCGCGCGCCGCCGGCAGCACGGCCCTTGGGTCGCTCGCGCTGAGCCAGGTGGGCGGGGTGAACGTGGCCCTGGCGGTGCTCGGCGTCGTCACGGCCCTGGTCCTGACGCTGATCACCAGCCGGTTCGACCTGGCCCGCAAGCGCGAGCAATGGGACATCCTCGAAGCCATGGGCTGGGGGCCGGGACTGCTGCTGGGCCTGCGCCGCAGCGAGGCCGGCATCCTGGCCGGCATGGCCCTGCCGCTGGCCATCCTCGGGGCCGTCGGCGTGTCCCTGGCCGTGGCGCCGCACGCCGCGTTCCGGGCCGCGATCGCGGGCGTGCTGGCAGTGATTCTCTGGTTTATCTTGATGACAAGGACACGGAAATGATTGAAGAGCCCCAGACACGCGCCGAGAAGATCGGCCGGACGGCGGACCACGCCATGCCGCTGGAGCTTCGCGGCATCACCATCCGCTACGACGGCGGCGGGGGAGAGCCTCTGGTCGTGGCGCAGGATTTCGATCTGGGCCTCGAGGCCGGCACCATGCACTGCCTCGCCGGCCGCAGCGGTTCCGGCAAGACCAGTATCCTGACCGTCGCCGCGGGCCTGACGCTGCCGACGTCGGGCGAGGTCTTCTGGCAGGGGGATTCGCTGGATGCCATGTCGGATGACGAGATCTCGGAGCGTCGCCGCGCCCTGATCGGCTACGTGGACCAGGGCGGCGCGCTGATCGACGGGATGAGCGCGCTGGAGAACGTGCTGCTGCCCGCGGTGCCGGACAAGCAGGTCGAGGCCAAGACCGAGATGGCCAAGGACCTGCTGGACCTGGTCGGATTGGGCCGCCGGATGCGGCACCGCCCGGCGCAGCTCTCCGGCGGTGAGCGCCAGCGCGTCGCGATCGCGCGGGCTCTGATCCTGGGCACCAAGGTGCTGGTCGTCGACGAGCCGACCGCCAGCCTCGACCGCGAGCACGCCAACCAGATCATCGGCATCCTGAAGGACACCACGAAGGACGGCATCGCGGTCCTCGTCGCCACCCACGACCAGGAGCTCATCAACGTCGCGGACAGCCGCACCTTGATGAACTAGGAAGGCCGCGTGCGTTTCGACATCCGCCGAGCGCACGCGGTAACTTCTATAGGTGACGTTTGAAGTTTCCCAGCCCCCGTATTACATCACCACGGCGATTTCCTACCCCAACGGCGTGCCCCACATTGGCCACGCCTACGAGTTCATCGCCACCGATGCGATGGCCCGCTTCAAGCGGCTGGACGGTTACGACGTCTTCTTCCTGACCGGCACGGACGAGCACGGCCAGAAGATGCTGCACACCGCGCAGAAAGAGGGCATCACGCCCCTCGAGCTGGCCAAGCGGAACTCGGACCTCTTCCAGTCCACGCAGGACGGGCTCGGGATCAGCTACGACCGGTTCATCCGCACGACCGACGCCGACCATTACACCGCCGCGCAGGCGATCTGGACGCGGATGGAAGAGGCCGGCGACATCTACCTCGACAAGTACGAGGGCTGGTATTCGGTCCGCGACGAGGCCTACTACGGCGAGGATGAGACCGAGGTCCGCGAGGACGGCAAGCGCTACTCCATCCAGACCGACACCGAGGTGACCTGGACGGAGGAGGAGTCCTACTTCTTCCGGCTCTCGGCCTACCAGGACAAGCTGCTCAAGCTCTACGAGGACCAGCCGGAGTTCGCCGCCCCGCGCACCCGCTTCAACGAGGTCATCAGCTTCGTCAAGCACGGCCTCACCGACCTGTCGATTTCCCGGACCACGTTCGACTGGGGCGTCCCCGTGCCGGGCAACCCCAAGCACGTGATGTACGTCTGGGTCGACGCCCTGACCAACTACCTGACCGGCGTCGGATTCCCTGACACCGAGGCCGCATCCTTCCGCAAGTGGTGGCCGGCCGACGTCCACGTCATCGGCAAGGACATCTCCCGCTTCCACGCCATTTACTGGCCGGCCTTCCTGATGTCCGCCGGGCTGGAACTGCCCCGCCGCGTGATGATCCACGGACACCTGTACAACCAGGGCATCAAGATGTCGAAATCCCTGGGCAACGTCATCGCCCCCTCGGACTGGGTGGACCAGTACGGACTGGACCAGATGCGCTTCTTCCTGCTGCGCGAGGTACCCTTCGGCGCGGACGGCTCGTACAGCCACGACGCCATCGTCGGCCGGATGAACTCCGACCTGGCGAACAACCTCGGCAATCTGGCCCAGCGCTCCCTGTCCATGGTGGCCAAGAACTGCGAGGGCAAGGTCCCGCAGCCGGGCACGCTGGCAGCGGAAGACCACGAGCTGCTGGCCCGGGCGGAACGGCTGCTCGAAAAGTCCCGCTCGGCCTACGAGGAGCAGGACTTCCATGCTTCGCTCGAGGCCATCTGGACCGTCCTCGGGGACACCAACGCCTACTTCGCGGAGCAGGCGCCTTGGGTGCTGCGGAAGACGGACGTGGAGCGCATGAACACCGTGCTGTATGTGACGCTCGAGGTGCTGCGGATCGTCGCGATCCTGGTCCAGCCCGTGATGCCGGGTTCCGCCGGCAAGCTGCTGGATGTATTGGGCCAGAACGACGGCGGCGCCCGCGACTTCTCTGCCATCGGCACGGCTATTGTGCCGGGTACGGTCCTGCCCGCCCCGACGCCCATCTTCCCCAAGTACGAGGAACCCGCCGCGAAGTAGCGGACGCAGGACGGTGCGGGGCCTGTGAAACGCCCCGCACCGCCGTCGTTGTAGTCCGCGACCGCTCCGGGCAGGACCTGCTACTGCAGGAACCGGGCCTCGGCCGTCTCGTCCATGATCTCCGCGACGGTGCCCAGCTGCCGCTGCACCTGCTTCTCCAGCTGGGCGAGCCGTTCCCGGTCGAGCCGCGGCTCGTGCTCGGCGAGAAGCTGGAGCGTCCGCCACAGGCACTCCTGGCCCCGCAGCATCGACTGCAGCGTCTCGAGTTCCAGCTGCGCCCCCGCATGCCCGCGCGTGCGAAGCGGGTTGAGCGGATTGAGCTTGCCGGCCAGCGCGCCCAGCAGGCCCGAGACCTTCTTCGGGGCGCTTCTGCGATAGCCCAAGCGGTCGAACAGGACCTTCAGCTCCCGGCGCGCCGAGACCACCTCGTCCTTGATGTGCCGGAGCCTATCCGCTTGTCCGGTACCTTCCAGGGAACCGACGGCCGAATCGAAGAAGCGGATGCCCGCCTTGGCCCCCAGGAGGTGGGCATCCAGGTAGGAGGCCAGATCATGGTGGTTGAGCCTTCCCTCGCGGGAACTCGAGTACGTCACGCCAACTCCTTCACACGTCAACAGCCACGAGGGAACCGCCCCCAAGTCCAGCTTTCAGTATGCTTGGCCTCCCCGCAGATAGGAACCGCCGGACCGGATTCCGCTGGCAGGCGAAGACTCTGGCCGGGGCAGGATCAGCCGCCCAGATCCTCCGGGTGCCGGATGCGGGTCTGCTTGGCCCGGACGGCCCGGTTCCAGATCCAGGTGAGCGCCCACAGCAGGACGCCCAGGCCGATGAGGAAGCCCGCGATCTGGTACTCGACGGGGTCCTGGGCCCAGGGGCCGACCAGATAGGCGCAGGTAAGGACGCCCAGGTAGGGAAGGAACCGCGGGGCACGGAAATGGTCGCGGTCCACCGGTGTGCGCCGGAGGACGAGAACGGCGATGTTGACGATGGTGAAGACGCACAAGAGCAGGAGCGCCGTGGTGCCGCCGAGCGCGGCGACGGTTTCCTCGCCCATGAAGTTCGTGACGGTGATGATCAGCGCGAAGGCGATGAGCGTGGTGAAGATGATGGCGCTCCACGGGGAGCGCCTGTTGGGCAGGACTTTTCCGAGGGAGCGGGGGAGGACGTCCTGGTGCGCCATGCCGTAGAGGAGCCGGCTGGCCATGAGCATGTTGATGAGCGCGGTGTTGGCCACCGCGAACATGGACAGGAACGGGTAGATGACGTCCATGGGCAGGTCCGGCGCCCCGGCCCGAACCACCTCGAGCAGCGGTGTCTGGCTGTCCGCGAGGGTGCCGACCGGGACAATAGCGACGGCGGCGATAGAGACCAGTACGTAGACAACGGCGGTGATGCACAGGCCCGTCAGCATCACCCGGGGGAAGACCTTGACCGGATCCTTGGTCTCTTCAGCCATATTGACGGAGTCTTCGAACCCGACCATGGAGAAAAACGCCAGGGACGTGGCGGCGGTCAGGGAGAGGAAGACGCCCTTGTCCTCGGCCGTCTCGAAGATCATGGTGCGGCTGAAGTCGACGTTGCCTTGGGCCATCGCCCAGAAGCCGATGAAGATGACGATGAGCAGGCCGGTGAGCTCGACGAGAGTCAGTACCACGTTGAACTTCAGGCTTTCGCTCACGCCCCTGAGATTGATGAGCGCCAGGAGCGCCATGAAGATGATCGCTATCCACGTGACGCCGCCTTGGTCCCAATCCAGGTTGAACCCCACGATGAAGTTCTCGGCCAGGAACTTGGAGGCGGTCGAGGCAGAGGTAATGCCGGAACTCAGGACGGCGAACGTCACCAGGAACGTCAGGAAGTGGATGCCGAAGGCCTTGTGCGTGTAGAGGGCGGCGCCAGCCGCCTGCGGATACTTGGTCACAAGTTCGAGGTAGGAAAAGGCCGTGATCGTCGCGACGGCGAAGGCCAGCAGCAGCGGAGCCCAGGCAGCTCCGCCGACTTCGCCGGCGACCTGGCCGGTAAGCGCGTAGACGCCGGTTCCGAGGATGTCGCCGACGATGAACAGGAGCAGGAGCCTGGGCCCAATCGCCCGTTTCAGCTCGGGCTGGTCCCTGGTGATTGTGGGTTCCGTCATCACTAGTCTCCGTCCGGCCAGGCTCCGATGCCGCACCATACCGCGGAGCTAACAGGGATGAGGAATGGCAGGCACTCCGGCGCGGTCTCGTCTCCCACGCCGTCTCGGCCAACCTAGCATTCGGGCGCCGCCGTTGTCTCCAGACAAGGGCAAGAAGGCCCGTGCAGGCGGCTGCCATCAGCGCGAGTCCACCTGGTATCCGGCTGGCGGTGCGGGCCGGTGGCCGGCGCCGCACACTGACCTGGTTAGGCGATGGCCAGTCCTTCCACCGGCGAAAGCCGGGCGGCGCGGCGTGCCGGCAGGACCGAGGCGAGCAGGCCCGCGATGACCGCGACGGCCAGCACCGAACCCAGCTGGAGCCAGGGAACGTCGGGGGTCACGGTTGCGAAGGCGCCCAGGGCGGACTGCGCGCCGAGCCAGCCGTACAGCACACCGAGTGCGATGCCGATCAGGGCCGCGACGCCGGCGATCAGGACGGCTTCCAGCGCCAGCATTCCGCGCAGCTGCCCGCGGGTCAGCCCCAGCGCCCGCAGCAATGCGGACTCCCTGGTGCGCTCGAGCACGGACAGGGACAGGGTGTTGGCCACACCGACCAGCGCAATCAGCACGGCGACGGCGAGCAGCCCGGTCACCACGAGGAGCAGCACGTCAATCACCTGGTTGAAGGCCGCGCGTTCGATCGCGGCGCCGCTGAGCTGGTATTCCTCGACACCTAGGCCGGTGGCCAGGTCGGCACGCAGCTGCATCAGTGCGGCTGGGTCCAAGTCCCGGTCCACGGCGAGCCAGAGCTGCGGGAGCGCGTCAGGCGAGGCGCCGCCCGGCGCGCCGATCTCTTCGGCCGCGGCCGCGGAGATCAGCGGCGGAAAGGCCATGCTTCCCGTTTCCACCACGGTCAGTTCCTTCTCTCCGCGGCTGCCCGTGACCGTTAACGTCTTGAGGCCGGACCCTTCCGCCATCAGCACCGACTCGTCGTCCAGCGCCAGCGTCTGGTCCTGCAGCAGCCGCTTCTGCTCCGGCAGCAGCCGGTAGACCCCGGTGCGCATGCCATCGACCTCCGCGAAGCCGCCGGGCGTGACCAGGCCGGCGGCAGCAACGCCGTCGTACTCCGCGGCCGCCGCCGCATCCCGGGCGTCCAGCGCGGTGCCGTCCATGGCCGGGCCCGCAATGCTGACGTCGACCGGGTACTGCGTGGCCAGCTCTGAGTCGAAGGCTGTGCGCGCCGTCTGGGCACCGGTCATCATCATCGTCACGAGGGTCACGCCGATCAGCAGGGCGGTCGCCGTCGCGGAGGTGCGGCCGGGATTGCGGACGGCGTTGACGGCGGCGAGCTTGCCGGGCACACCGAATGCCCGCGCCGGGGCGCCGACCGCGCTCACCAGCGGCGGCACGAAGACGCTCGCACACATCAGCAGCCCGACGAAGGAAAGCAGACCCCCGGGGAGCGCCACGAGCAGGCTGGCACCGGCCGCGCCCAGGCCAAGTACGACGGTGCCGCTGGCCGTGAGTGCCAGGCCGATCCACAGCCTGGTCTTGCCTTTGCGGTTGCCGGCGCGGGGCTCTTCGAACGGGCGGAGCGCGGCCAGCGGTGCGACGGCGGTGGCGGCGCGGGCGGGCGGCAGGGCGGCCAGCACGGTCATCAGGATGCCGACGCCGGCTCCGAGGGGGACCGCAAACGGAGGGATTGCGAGTGCCGCGAAGCTGGTGTCCGGCTGTTGCCGGAGCCAGCCGACAAGGCCGGCCATCAGGGCGATGGCGGCGAGGACGCCGGCTGCGGACGAGAGCGTGCCGACCAGCAGCGCCTCGACCAGGACAGAACGGCGGATCTGTCGCCGGTCGGCGCCGATGCAGCGCAGCAGGGCGAGGTCGCGGGTGCGCTGGGCGACCAGCACGGAGAAGGTGTTCCCCACGACCAGGCCGCAGACGAGGATCGCGACGAGGGCGAACGCCAGCAATACGGGGGTGATCGGGTCCGAGCCGCCGGTGAGGCTGGCGACCAGCTCCTTGGTCTGCTCTGCCGCGGTATTGACCGTCGCGCCCTGGAGACCGGCCGCGGACAGCACGGCCGCGACGGAGTCCCGGACCTTCCCGGCGTCGGCGCCGTCGGCGAGCCCGAGTTGGATGGCGAGGACTGTTGCCGGAGCCTGCGCCGGGGACAGCTCGTTGAGGGTGGCGTCGGGCGCGAGGAACTGCGGCTGGCCCATGGTCAGCGGGTCGTTGGAGGGTTCGATAATGCCGGAGACGGTCAGGTCGCGGCCGGCGGCGAGGCTCTCGGCCGCGACGCTGCCGCCGGCGGGGGCCAGCCGGAGCGTGGCGCCTTCGGCCAGCTGCAGTCGTTCGGCGGTGGCCTCGTCAACGGCGACTTCGCCTGCCGCGGGCCAGGATCCGGTGAGCAGCTCGGCGGGATTCAGCCCGGCGTCCTCCGACAGGTTCTGCAGCACGCCGAATCCCGCCGTCCCGGCTGCGCCGAAGGCAATGTGGGCCTGTCGCTGGAGGTAGGTCTGCGCCACGCCGCCGGTGGCAGCGGCCGCGGCGGCGGCAGCCTCGGCCGCTGCCGGCTCCAGCGGCTTATCCGGCCCGGGCGCGATGATGAGGTCCGCGTTCCTGAAGCCCGCGCCGACGGTGTTCGCCAGCGACGCTTCGGAGGATGCGTTGACCATGAGGGTGGCGGTGAGGAAGCCTACGGCCACCATGACCGCAATTCCGACGGCGACAAACCGGCGTGCGTGCGCCTTCACCTCTGCGAGTGCGACTTTCAGCATCGGTCAGGCCCCCAGCCCGGCGAGCGCGGAGAGCACGCTGTCCGTGTCCGGCCTGTCCAGGTCCCCGACCAGGCGGCCGTCGTTCATGAGGACGACGCGGTCCGCATAGGACGCGGCGACGGGATCGTGGGTCACCATGATGATGCTCTGGCCCATCTCCTGCGAGGAACGCCGCAGCAGCGCGAGCACCTCGGCCCCGGAACGGGAATCCAGGTTGCCGGTGGGCTCGTCGCCGAAGAGCACGTCAGGCCGGGTCAGCAGTGCCCGGGCCACCGCCACGCGCTGCTGCTGGCCGCCGGAGAGCTCATGCGGCCGGTGCTTGAGCCGCTCCGCGAGTCCCAGCGTGGCGGTGATGTAATCCAGCCACTCCGTGTCGACCTTTCCGCCCCCGAGCGCGATGGGCAGCGTTATGTTCTGCTCGGCGGTCAGGGTCGGCACGAGGTTGAACGCTTGGAAGACGAAGCCGATGCGTTCGCGGCGCAGCCTGGTCAGCTGGGCGTCGCCCAAGGCGGTGATTTCGGTGCCGCCTACCCGGATGCTCCCGGAGTCGGCCGTGTCCAGCCCGGCCAGGCAGTGCATGAGCGTGGACTTGCCCGATCCGGAGGGGCCCATGATCGCGGTGAACTTGCCGCTTTCGAAGGAGACGGTCACCTCTTTGAGGGCCTGGACGCGGGTATCGCCGCTGCCGTAGGTCTTGCAGAGTAGGCTGGTCGCCGCCGCGGGGGCCGCCGCCCTGCCGGGGGAGCCGGGGCCGGATGCACCGGAAGGCGAAGTGCCGAAGGAATCCGGGCCGGAGGCGTCCGCGCGGGACCGGTCGGCGGGTCGGGGGAGATTGGATGAGTGCTCGGTTCTCGTGGTCATACCCCCACGCTATGGAGCGCCAGGGCGCCGGCGGATCGGACCCGGGGCTGGTCTTCGGCCGCCGGGACTCATACCTAGGGCGGAGGTCGGCCGCGGGAGACCCGCCGCAGAGGAGCAGCGCGGCCTACGGGATGACGACCCCGGTCTCGTACGCGATGAGCACGGCCTGCACCCGGTCCCGGGCGTTCAGTTTGGCCAGGATGTGGCCGACGTGGGTCTTGACGGTTGCCTCGGACAGGAACAGTTCGGCCGCGATTTCCGGGTTCGACAGTCCCCGGGCGATCAGCGTGAACACTTCGCGCTCGCGGGCGGTCAGCGACTCCACGGCGGCCGTGTGCCGGCTGACCTCGGGCGACGGCGTGCGCAGCAGGGGAGCCACATGGTCCAGCAGCCGGCGGGTGGTCGACGGCGCAATCACCGCGTCGCCCCGGTGCACGGTGCGGATGGCGGCGAGCAGTTCCTCCGGCGGCGCGTCCTTGAGCAGGAAACCGCTGGCCCCGGCCTGGATCGCCGAGAGGGCGTATTCGTCCAGGTCGAAGGTGGTCAGGACAACCACCTTCAGGTCCCTGCCGCCCGAACCCGCGGGCCTGCGGGCCGCCCGTTCCAGCAGCGCCCCGGTGGCTTCGATGCCGTCCATGCCGGGCATGCGGACATCCATCAGTACGACGTCGGCGCTCACCGCGGCCAGTGCGCTCACGGCTTCGTGGCCGTTGCCGGCCTCCGCCACGACTTCGAGGTCCGGCTGCGAATTGATGAGCATCTTGAAGCCGCCGCGGACCAGCTGCTGGTCGTCGACCAGGGCGACCCGGATGGGCCCGGTGCCAGGGTCGTGATGCTGGTCGTGCCGTGGCAGCGGGGTACTCACTTCAGGCCTCCGTGTAGGGAATGAACGCGTAGACGCGGAAACCGCCGCCGTTCCTAGGGGCCGCTTCCACCGTCCCATCGTAGAGCGCCAGCCGCTCGGCCATGCCCACGATGCCTTGGCCGCTGCCGGTCGTGGCCGGGTCGGCGCCGGCGCCGCGTCCGTCGTCGTTAATGTTTAATTGAAGCCCGCGGCCGGTCCACTCCAGGCGCACCACAGCCTGGGCGTCGGGGCCGGCATGCTTGAGGACATTCGTCAGCGCCTCCTGGACAACCCGGTAGGCGGTGAGCTCGGCGCCCGCGGGCAAGGGGCGGCGCGGGTGGCCGATCCACTCCAGGCTGACCTGCAGGCCGGACCGGCGCACCGCTTCGACCAGGGTTTCCACATCCGCCAAGGACGGCAGCGGCCGGGTCGAGGCAACTTCGTCGCCGCGCAGCACGCCCAGCAGCCGGCGCATCTCCCGCAGGGACGAGCGGCCCGTTTCCGCAATGGTCTCCAGCGTCTGCCCCGCGATGGCCGGCGTATGGGCACTGGCGTAGCGGGCACCGTCGGCCTGGGTAATGATGACGGAGAGCGAATGCGCCACGATGTCATGCATTTCGCGGGCGATGTGGCTGCGTTCGTCCGCGGCCGCGAGGTCCCGTTCCTGCTGGCGCTCGATTTCCAGCCGCCGGGCGCGGTCCTCGAGGGCCTGCACCGCAAGCCGGCGCGTCCGGGCGAGGTCGCCGAACGTCCAGCACGCCAGGACCACGGCGTCGACCGCGATCAGCCCGATGATGTAGACGGGGATCAGCACCTGGATGCCGGTGCCGGCAGGGTCGAACCCGTAGCCGCTCGGGATGAACCAGTAGCGGATGATGAACAGCAGCCCGCCGACCAGTGCCGCGATGAGTCCGCCGAAGCTGGCCCAGCGGGGTGCATAGGCGGCGAGTGAATAGACGGCGACAAGCGCCAGGACGTCGGCCGGCAGCGGCTCGGCGATCAGGAGTACCTGGGCCAGGCATGCGAGGGCCATGGCCAGGCCGGACTGCCAGGGCCGGGTGCGGCGCCACGCCAGCGGCAGCACGATGGCGGCGGAGAGGGCGAAGGCCGCCGCGTCGCCTACCAGCAGGAACGGCAGGACGAAGGCGACGACGGCGACCAGCATGGCAATCAGGTCGACCTTGCCCTGGTTGTCCTGGAGCCAGCGGTAGATTTTGTGGTGAACGCGCATGATGACACCGACTCTAGGGCCAGCCATGTGCCGGGCGCGTCATGCCGGAGTCTGACCTTTCCGCCAGGCCGGCGCCCTCCGCCCTGCTTCACGCGGCCTGCCGTTCCCGCGCGCTGTGTCCACTTAGTGAGATGCGTTGCTCAGGATGTGGGACGGGTTCCTAAACTAGGAGTATGAGCGCAGCAGATTCCAAGGTAATTTCCCTCGCAGTCATTCCCGGCGACGGCATCGGTCCCGAGGTCATCGCTGAAGCGGTCAAGGTCCTGCAGGCCGCCACGGCGCAGGAGCCCGTAGATTTCGACCTCCGGGAGTACCGGCTGGGAGCCGAGCACTGGCTGGCCACGGGGGAGACGCTGCCCGACGACACCCTGGACCAGTTGCGCAGCCATGATGCCATCCTGTTCGGCGCGATCGGTGCCGCCCCGGGCGACACTCGGATCCCGTCCGGGCTGATCGAACGCGAGCTGCTGCTGAAGCTGCGTTTCAGCCTCGACCACTTCATCAACCTCCGGCCGGCCAAGCTCTTCGCCGGTGTCCGGAGTCCGCTGGCCAACCCCGGCGCGATCGACTTCGTGGTGGTCCGTGAAGGCACCGAGGGTCCCTACGTCGGCAATGGCGGCGCGCTGCGGGTCGGAACGCCCCACGAGATCGCCACCGAGGTTTCGGTCAACACCGGCTACGGCGTCGAACGGGTGGTCCGCGATGCTTTCCGCCGCGCACAGCAGCGCCGCAGGAAGCTGACCCTGGTGCACAAGCACAACGTGCTGGTCCACGCCGGCCACCTGTGGCGAAGGACTGTCGAAGCAGTCGCGCGTGAGTACCCGGAGGTCGCCGTCGATTACCTGCACATCGATGCGGCAACGATCTTCATGGTGACCGACCCGTCGCGGTTCGACGTCATCGTCACCGACAATCTGTTCGGCGACATCATCACCGACCTCGCCGCCGCGGTGACCGGCGGCATCGGCCTGGCGGCCAGCGGAAACATCAACATGGAGGGCACCGCGCCGTCGATGTTCGAGCCGGTCCACGGATCCGCACCGGACATTGCCGGACAGCAGAAGGCGGATCCCACCGCAGCCATTCTGTCCGTGGCGCTGCTGCTGGAGCACCTCGGGCTCTCCGATGCCGCCGCCCGCGTGGAGCAGGCGGTCGAAAAGGACATCGCCGTGCGCGGCGCCGGGGTGCGCAGCACGGCGGAGTCCGGCGATGCGATTGCGTCTCTTTTGGCAGTACGCTAGTTAGCGATCATTAACTTTTCTGCACAACGTCGTGCTGTTCAGACGTGGAGGACCAATGACAACAACGCTGGAATTCACCCAGCAACTCTCCGATCATCCGAAGAGCGCCGAAGAACGTGCCGCCATCCTGGCCGACCCGGGCTTCGGAAACCACTTCACGGACCACACCGTCGTCGTCGACTACAAAGTGGACGTGGACGGCAACGGCGGATGGTCCAACGCGCGGCTGGAGCCGTACGGCCCCATCTTGATGGATCCCGCGGCCGCGGTCCTGCACTACGGGCAGGAAATCTTCGAAGGCATGAAGGCCTACAAGCACGCCGACGGTTCCGTCTGGACCTTCCGTCCTGAGGCCAACGCCAAGCGGATGAACCTCTCCGCGCGGCGGCTGGCGCTGCCGGAACTGCCGGAGGAAACCTTCCTGGAGTCGCTGCGCCGGCTGGTCAGCGTGGACAAAGCCTGGATCCCGAGCGGAGAAGGCGCAGCCCTGTACCTGCGGCCGTTCATGATCGCCACCGAGGCCTTCCTCGGAGTGCGCCCGGCCCGCGAAGTCTCGTTCCGCGTGATCGCCTCGCCGGCCGGCAACTACTTCGGCGGCGAACTCAAGCCGGTGTCGATCTGGCTGTCGGAGAACTACGCTCGCGCCGGCCGCGGCGGCACGGGGGAAGCCAAGTGCGGCGGCAACTACGCGGCGTCGCTGGCGCCGCAGCTGGAAGCCGAAGCCAACGGCTGCAAGCAGGTGCTGTTCCTCGATCCGTTCAACGACAATGCCGTGGAAGAACTCGGCGGCATGAACATCTTCTTCGTGTTCGCCGACGGGCGGCTGGTTACTCCCGAGCTCAACGGGAACATCCTGCACGGCGTCACCCGCGACTCGGTGATCCAGCTGGCCAAGGACCGCGGCCTGGACGTCCAGGAACGCAAGATCACCATCGACGAATGGCGCAGCGGCGTCGACTCCGGCGAGATCACCGAAGTGTTCGCCTGCGGCACGGCCGCCGTCATCACGCCCATTGGCGAACTGAAGACCAAGGACGGAACCATCGCCTCTCCGGGCAGCGGCGCGGGCGAGGTCTCGATGTCCATCCGGAAGCAGCTGCTGGGCATCCAGACCGGGGACGTCGAGGACACCTACGGCTGGCTGACCCGCCTGGCGTAACACCGCCGACTGGCCGGCCCCAGGCCGGAGTTCGCGGCACCTCGCCGCCTGACCCCTTCGAGGCCGGGCGAGTGGAGCGGGCGAAACGTAAGGCAGAGTTCCTGTCCGCGCAAGCGGGCGGGGGCTCTGCCTTTTCGTGTGCGGAACCCGGCTCGCGGCTCTCCGTGCGGCCAGCGCCTCCCGGCGCAGCGCAGCGTATCCTCCCATACCGGCTCCGGAAGGGCCAGAGCGGCAGAGCCTTTCGCGCCCGTTTGCAGCTGATCGATCGTTCTATCTAGCTTTGGGCCGGTGGCCCCCGGTAGCGTGCCAGCAGGGGGGATTGGGAAAGCCCAATCGGGCCGGTCTCCGGTCCGCTATTCGCTCGCACTGTCCACAGGAGGACCACCCATGAGGAAAACCCTTGCTGCAGCAGCCTTCGCCGGCGCGCTTGTCGTCACTGCCGGAACCGCGGGACCCGTCGCCGCCGTCGGGGAAGGCCCGGGCTACGGCGGCAACGAGACCGTGAACACGTCCATCTTGCATACCTATGACGAGCTGGTGGCAGAGCTCAAGACCCAGGACGCCCGGCAGGAGCGGCTGGACCTTGAAGTCATTGGCCAGAGCGTCAAGGGCCGCGACCTGTACCTGGCCAAGTACATCTCCAACCCGGACAACCCGACCATCCTCTACCTGACGCAGCAGCACGGCAACGAGCAGCTGACCACCGAGGGGGCCCTTGAGTTCATCAAGCACCTGGGCACCGGCAAGAACCAGGGCGTGCTCGACGGCGTCAACATCCTTGTCGTACCGATGCTCAACCCGGACGGCGCGATGGGCGATGTCGACTTCCCGCTGGAGGACTACATCGCCTCGGGCGGGAGGCACCTGACCCGCTACAACGCGAACGAGGTCGACCTGAACCGCGACCACGTGGCCAAGGTCGAGCCGGAGACCCGCGCGCTGCATGACAACGTCATGCGCAAGTACGGCATCGACTACATGATCGACCTGCACCATCAGGGCGCGCAGAGCGAACGCGACGGCCAGCTCGTCTCCGGCTCCATCCTGCATCCGACGACGCCGAACGTCGATCCCTCGGTCCTCGGGGGCTCCAAGAAGCTCGGCGCCGTGGTGTTCGACGCGATCGACCCGACCGGCTGGGGGCACCTCGGCAAGTACGTCGGCGGCAGCGCGGAAACCATCAGCCGGAACGGCATCGCGGTGGAATACGGCATCTCCACACTGCTGTTCGAGATGCGCGGCATGAGCGACCACTACCGGGAGGACTACGTTCTGGGCCAGAAGTCGAACGGCTACCTGATCAAGCAGACCGTCACCACCCTGGAGGCGACCGCCCGGGCCATCGCTGACGGCTCCATCGCCGACGCAGACACCTCGTTCTGGGACACGCTGGCCGAGCAGAACACCCGCAGCGAGTAACGGCGCCGACTCCGGGTCCTTGGAACCCGCTGCGGGCGCGGATCGCGAGGTCCGCGCCCGCAGCCTCCGCCGGGTGCCACAATAGAGCCGTGCATGCAGAGACGAACTCCGCCCTGGTCCGCAGCAGCGACCTGACCCGCTACCGGCTCGCGCCGAACCCGGGACCGATGTCCCTGGAGGGAACCCAGTCGTACGTCATCGCCGCCCCCGAAAGCGGGCGCGTCGCCGTCGTCGATCCCGGACCGCTGGACGAGACCCACCTGCAGGAACTCGCCGCCGCCGGCCGGGTGGAGCTGGTGCTGATCACGCACCACCACATCGACCACACGGAGGCCAGCGCCCGGTTCCACGAGCTAACGGGCGCACCGGTGCGCGCGCTGGACGCTGCACTGTGCCATGGCGGGGAGCCGCTGCGCGACGGAGAAACCATCGAGTCGGCGGGGGTCCGGATCGACGTGCTCGCCACGCCCGGCCACACCGCCGATTCGGTCTCCTTCCACCTGCCGGAGGACGGCGCCCGCGGTTCCGTGCTGACCGGCGACACCATCCTCGGCCGCGGCACCACGATCATCGCCTACCCGGACGGGCGGCTCGGGCCGTACCTCGACTCCCTCGCGCGGCTGCAGGCACTGGGCCCGGCCACGGTGCTGCCCGCGCACGGCGGGACCTTGCCGGACCTGGCCGCCGTCTGCCGCGAGTACTCCGACCACCGGTACCAGCGGCTCGAGCAGATCCGGGCCGCCCTCGGCGCGCTGGGCGGGGACGCCTCCGTGGCGGCCGTGACGGACCACGTCTACTTCGACATCGACCCGTCGGTCCGCGGGGCCGCGGAGGCTTCCGTGGCGGCGCAGCTGGATTACCTGCGCGGCTGACTTCCTCCAGCAGTCCTGCAGCAGTCTGCGCCGTCGCCGCGAATCGGACCGCCAAACGTTAGGCTAACCCCATGCGTATAGCCCGATTTGTAGTTGATTCCGACCCGGCCTTCGGCATTGTCGAAGGAGACGAAGGCAGCGAGGAAATCGCCGTCATCAGCGGCGACCCGTTCTTCACCGGCATCCAGCCCACCGGTACCCGCCACAAGCTCGAGGATGTCCGGCTGCTGGCCCCGATCATCCCGAGGAGCAAGGTGGTGGGCATCGGGCGCAACTATGCCGAGCACATCAAGGAAATGGGCAACGAAACGCCGCCGGCTCCGCTGATGTTCCTCAAACCCAACACCTCGGTCATCGGCCCGAACGAGCCGATGCCGCTGCCGGAGTTCTCGGACGAGGTCTCCTACGAGGCCGAACTGTGCGTGGTGATCGGCCGGATCTGCAAGGACGTGCCGGTCGACCGCGTCGACGAGGTCATCTTCGGCTACACCTGCGGCAACGACCTGACCGCCCGCGATGCCCAGCGCACCGACAACCAGTGGGCCCGCGCCAAGGGCTTCGACGGCTCGGCACCGATCGGTCCGTGGATCGAGACGGAACTGGACCCCGAGGACCTGGCCGTGCGCGGCCGGCTGGATGGCGAGCTGAAGCAGGACGGCCGCACGTCGCAGATGATCTGGGGCGTCCGCGAGCTGGTGTCCTATGTCTCGCAGGCCTTCACACTGCTGCCGGGCGACATCATCATGACCGGCACCCCGGCCGGCGTCGGCACCATCGAGGCCGGCCAGCGCTACGAGGTGGAGATCGAGGGGATCGGCCGACTCTCCAATACCGCCCGCCGTTAAATGACGACGGCGGTGCCCTCCCGGGTGCGCGCCGCGCGGCTGGTGGCGGCGGTGCTGTCGCCCGGTGTCGTGTGGGGTGCGGCGATGGTGCTCGGCGCCGCGACCGCTTCGTCCGGGGCCCGGGCGTTGGCATGGGGGATCGGTGCCGCCGTCCTCATCTGCCTGGTGCCCTGGCTCATCGTCACGAAGCTGGACCGGGACGGTCAGCTGCGCCAAGGGATCCGCCGTTTCGGGCTGACCCCGCTGGTCGTCTGCGCCGGCGCGCTGATGTACGGCACGCTGCGCGCCATCCGCTGGCTCGACGGGCCGCTGTCCCTGGCGGCGGTGATCTTCGCCGCCTGCGCGGGACTCGGGGCGGTCCTGCTGCTGTCCAGGGTGGTCCGGCTCGGCTGGCCGGCCGTGTCCTGCGGGGCGATGGCGGCGATCCTGCCGCTCATGCTTGGCCTGCCGGGGCTGGCGGCATGGCCGGCCGCCGCCGCGGGACTTTGGGCCCAGCACGTGCTCGGGCGCGGCACGGCGGCGGTTCTGGCCGGCTCGGCGCTGGCCGGTGCGGCGGTCTGCGGCGGGACGTATGCGTTGCTGCTGCAGGCCGTGCGCTGATCCTCCGGTCGGGGACCCTCAGGCCGCGAGCGCCGCGTAGCGCCCGCCGAACTCGAGCAGGGACTGGTGCGTGCCCGCCTCGGCGACCCTGCCGCCGTCGAGCACGGCGATCTGGTCCGCGTTTCGCACGGTGGAGAGCCGGTGCGCGATGGTGATAGTGGTCCGGCCGACGGACAGCTGCTCGAAGGCCTCCTGCACGGCCCGCTCGGTCCGGGTGTCCAGCGCGCTCGTGGCCTCGTCGAGGATCAGGATCCGGGGGTTGCGCAGCAGCGTCCTGGCAATGGCAAGGCGCTGCTTCTCCCCGCCGGAGAACCGGTGGCCGCGTGAGCCGACCATCGTGTCGTAGCCGTCCGGCAGGGACGCAATGAGCTCGTGGATCCGGGCCCCGCGGGCGGCCTCCATGATCTCCGCGTCGGTGGCGTCCGGCTTGGCATAGCGCAGGTTCTCAGCGATGGTGGCGTGCATCAGGTACGTGTCCTGGCTGACGACGCCGACGATCCGCGCCAGGTCGGCAAGCCGCAGGCTGCGGATGTCCACGCCGTCGATGGTCACCCGGCCGTCCTCGGGATCCTGCAGCCGTGCCAGGAGCGAGGCGAGCGTGCTCTTGCCGGACCCGGTGGCACCGACCAGGGCAAGCGTGCTGCCGGCGGGGACGTCGAGGCTGACGTCGCTCAGCGCCCTGCCGGTGCTGCCCGGGTAGCTGAAGCTGACGTCCTCGAAGCGGACATCGCCGCGCACCGCGGCCGGTTCGATGGCTCGGGGCGAGGGCGGGTCGGCGATCTCTACCGGCAGGTCGAGGTACTCGAAAATCCGGGCGAAGAGCGCCAGCGAGCTGATGACCTGGACACCGACGTTCAGCAGGCCCATGAGCGGTCGGAAGAGGCCCGTCTGCAGGGTAGTGAACGCAACGACGGTGCCGATCGACAGGGCGCCGGCGGTGGCGGGCAGCCCGGCCGCGAGGTAGATGACCGCGGGGACCGCCGCAAAGATGATGCTCATGGTGGCCATGCGCCAGCGGCCGGCCAGTTCCGAGCGCAGCTCCAGGTCGATGAGCCGGCTCGAGGAACGGGCGAAGCGGTCGGCCAGGGCCGGGCCGGTGCCCATGGTCTTGCTGAGCTGGATTCCGCTGATGGACAGGCTTTCCTCGACCGTCACGTTCAGGTCCGCCAGCTCGCGCTGCTTGGCAGCGGTGACGGCGAGCCGCAGCTGCGCGACCTTGCGGGTCAGCAGCACGGCCGGGGGCATGACGACCAGGGAGATCAGTGACAGCTGCCAGGACAGGGCCGCCATGGCCGCGGCGGTAGCAACCACGGTGGTCAGGTTCGCGGCGATGCTGGTCGCCGTGCTGGTCACGACCTGCTGCATGCCGCCGATGTCGTTGGTGATGCGCGACTGGATTTCCCCGCTGCGGGTGCGGGTGAAGAAGCCCACCGACTGGCGCTGCAGGTGGGTGAAAACCTCCGAGCGCAGCCGGTGCATGACCTGCTGGCCCACGCGCGTGCTGATCCAGGTCTGCACGACGCCCAGCACTGCGGTGAGGACGGCGACGGCGAGCATGCCGGCGACCAGCGCCGCGAGCAGCTCGAGGTTGCGGTCCGGCAGGGCGTCGTCGATCACTGCGCGGAGCAGGAACGGCGAGGCCATCGAGACGATGGATGACGCCACGATGACCACGGTGACGAGGGCGAGCGCGCCGCGATGCGACCTGAAGAGCGCCGCTATCCGGCGGAGGGGAACGTGCCGGGCCTGGTCGCGCTCCGCCGCGGTGACCGCGCGGGCATTCCGGCGGCCGGAGCCGCCGTCTGTCCCCGGCAAGGGACCTGGTGAGAAGGATTCCAAGCGGAATCACCCCCGTTCTGCTGAGGGGGAGCGGCGGACGGGCCGCCGCCGGTATTGATGAGGTGGCCTCACTATGAGGATACAACAGGCATTTCTGCTAGCCTATTCCCATGGCCGAAGAGAACCTACTGGATGCATTCTGGGCGGTGGCCCGGGCCCTGCGCGGCCGCTCCCGCAGCATGCTGCAGCCGTGGGGCATCTCGCCCTGGCAGTCCCGGGCTCTGGGAGAACTCGGGCGGCACGGCCCGATGCGTCTCGGCGTCCTGTCCGAAAGACTTCGCATCGCGGCCCGTTCCGCAACCGAGGTCGTGGATGGGCTGGAGGCCTTGGGCCTGGTAGCGCGCGAACCCGATCCAGGGGACCGCCGGGCCACCGTGGTGTCGTTGACGCCCGAGGGCGAACAGCGGCGCAGGGATATCAGGGCGGCCCAGCTGGCCGAAGCCGATGAATACTTCAGCGTACTCACCCCCGAGGAGCGGGAGTCGCTGGCGCTGTCGCTGCGGAAGCTTCGTCCGGAGCGCGGCGGGAACGGGGAGGATGCACCGTCCGGCTAGGAGGCGGCTCGTCCACTAAACTGGGTGGCACTATGACTACTGATGCTGCCCCCGCCTCCACCTCCGACGAAACGACTGTCCGTGTCCGGTTCTGCCCGTCGCCGACCGGAACGCCCCACGTGGGCCTTATCCGCACGGCGCTCTTCAACTGGGCCCATGCCAAGCACACCAAGGGTACGTTCGTCTTCCGCATCGAGGACACCGACGCGGCGCGGGATTCGGAGGAGAGCTACCAGCAGCTGCTGGAGGCGCTGAAATGGCTCGGCATCACGTGGGACGAAGGCGTGGAAGTGGGCGGGCCGCACGAGCCGTACCGCCAGTCCCGTCGGCTGGACCTGTACAAGGACGTCGTGGCCAAGCTGCTCGAGGCGGGCTATGCCTACGAGTCCTACTCGTCCCCGGACGAGGTCGAGGCCCGGCATAAGGCGGCCGGGCGCGACCCGAAGCTCGGTTACGACAACTTCGACCGCGACCTGACCGACGAGCAGGTCGCGGCGTTCAGGGCCGAGGGACGCGAACCGGTGCTGCGCGTCCGGATGCCCGACGAGGACGTAACCTTCACCGACCTGGTGCGCGGCGATATCACCTTCAAGGTCGGCAGCATCCCCGACTACGTCATTGTCCGTGCCGACGGTTCACCGCTCTACACGCTGGTCAACCCGGTCGATGACGCCCTGATGGGGATTACCCACGTGCTGCGCGGCGAAGACCTGCTCTCCTCCACGCCGCGCCAGGTCGTGCTGATCCGCGCCCTGATGGACCTGGGCATCGCCAAGTACATGCCGGAGTTCGGGCACCTGCCATACGTCATGGGCGAGGGGAACAAGAAGCTCTCCAAGCGGGATCCGGAGTCCAACCTCTTCCTGCTGCGGGACCGCGGCTTCATCCCGGAGGGCCTGCTCAACTACCTGGCGCTGCTGGGCTGGAGCCTCTCGGCGGACGAGGACATCTTTACCGTCGAGCAGTTGATCGAGAACTTCGATGTCCACGACGTGCTGGCGAACCCCGCACGCTTCGACCTGAAAAAGGCCGAGGCGATCAACGGCACCCACATCCGCATGCTCGAAGCCGAGGACTTCCGCAACCGGCTGGTGCCGTACCTGCAGTCGGCAGGCCTCGTCGGAGAGACGCTGACCGACCGCGAAAACGAGATCCTCACCGAAGCCGCCCCGCTCGTCCAGGAGCGCATCGGCCTGCTGGGCGAGGCGCCCGAGATGCTGGCCTTCCTGTTCAAGGCCGACAACGAAATCGACGTCGCGGCCGATGCGCGAAAGGGTTTGCCGGAGAACCTGTCCGAGGCGCTGGACGCCGCGCTGGCAGCGCTCGAGCCGGTCGGGGAGTGGACGGCGGAGAACATCCAGCAGGCGCTGCGCAGCGCCCTGGTGGACGGCCTCGGGCTCAAGCCCCGGCTGGCGTTCGGGCCCGTCCGCACCGCCGTTTCCGGCCGGCGGATCTCGCCGCCGCTGTTCGAGTCCATGGTCATCCTGGGCAAGGACTCGTCGTTGGCCCGCATCAAAGCCTTCCGTAACGCCTGATGAGCGGCACTCCCGGGCAGTGTGACGCACGGCTCAGCCAAAAAGGCCCTTCCCGTTTTGAAAAACGGCGGGGACATCCGGTAGAGTAATTACTCGTGCTGAGGGGCTCAGCCGGTCAGGAAGGCCTGGCGGGCAAGGTCCGGAAGTGCCATTGGGATATGGTGTAATTGGCAACACAACGGTTTCTGGTACCGTCATTCTAGGTTCGAGTCCTGGTATCCCAGCGCTGGCAAGTCCGCTGTTTTGCGGCGGATTTGAACCAAATCCAAGGATTTGGCAGCCGGGCAGAAGGTATGAAATACTCTTCTAGCCCGATCGGCGGAAGCCGGTTAGGAAAAAGTGCAAGGCCCCATCGTATAGCGGCCTAGTACGCCGCCCTCTCACGGCGGTAACGCGGGTTCGAATCCCGCTGGGGTCACCGATAGCCGGTCCCGGACAGGAATGTCCGGGACCGGCTTTTTGTATTCGGGGTGCCTTTGCCGGCCGATAGCTTATCGGCCGGGTTATAGGCCAAAATTGTCCCGACCCCCGTTTTCCGCGCTCCTGTTTGCCTGTTTTCCGTGACGGCTGTTTTCCGGCCTGTTCCCGGATCGCGGCACCCTTGGCTGGCATGATGGTGTCCGTGGACAGTACGACGGAAGCTGGGACGGCCCCCGGGCCGGAGGGCGCGGCGCTGCTGCAGGAGGTTCGGGACAGGCTCGACGCCGTGGAGCTGCCCCTCGACCTGCCGGACGCGGCAGCCGCCCGCAACAGTGCCCGCGCCGCGGCCGTCCAGCTCGACGACTACATCCTGCCCCGGCTGCGCAGCCTGGATGCCCCGCTGATCGCCGTCGTCGGCGGATCGACCGGGGCGGGCAAGTCGACCCTGGTCAACGCGCTGGTGCAGCGGCCAGTCTCCCGGGCCGGAGCCATCCGGCCCACCACCCGCCAGCCGACCCTGGTCCACCACCCCGCCGACCGGCGGTGGTTCGAGGACCAGCGCATCCTCCCCGGACTGAGCCGGCTCACGCCCGCCTCCGGAGACAAGGGCGCGGCGTCCGACGACGGCGGTTCCCTGCGCCTGGTCGCCGACTCCGTGGTCCCCAGGGGTATCGCGCTGCTGGACGCCCCGGACATCGACTCCGTTTCCGAGCAGAACCGGCTGCTGGCGGCGCAGCTGCTCTCTGCCGCGGACTTGTGGCTGTTCGTGACCACGGCCAACCGCTATGCCGACGCCGTGCCCTGGCACCTCCTCACGGAAGCCGCCGGACGCAGCATCACGGTCGCCGTCGTACTGGACCGCGTGCCCGCGGGGGTGGAGGAGGAGGTACGGGAGGACCTGGCCGATATGCTGCAGCAGCGCGGCCTGGGCGCGGCCAGGCTTTTTGTCGTTGGGGAGACCGAGCTGGACGAGCGGGGGATGCTGCCGCTGGAGGCCGTGGCGCCGATCCGCGAGTGGCTCGCCCAGCTGGCCGCGGACGCCCCGGTCCGGGCCGGGGTCGCGCGGCGGACGCTCGGCGGCGCGGTGGGACTGCTCGGTGCCAAGGTCGCAGACGTGGCCCGGGCCGGGTCGGAGCAGGCCGCGGCCGCCGAGCGGCTCCGCTCGGACGCCCTCGGCGCCTACCGGGCAGCAACGGCGCGGGCACTGGCCGCAACCGAGGACGGCACGCTGCTGCGCGGAGAGGTGCTGGCGCGCTGGCAGGACTTCGTGGGCACCGGGGAATTCTTCCGCTCGCTGGAAAGCGGCATCGGCCGCGCGCGCGACCGCATAGCGGCATTCTTCAGCGGCCGCCCGGAGCCGTCCGCCACGGTGGAGACGGCCATCGAATCCGGCCTGCAGTCGGTGATCGTGGAGGAGGCCGAGAAGGCGGCCGAAGACACCCAAGCCCGCTGGCGGGACGACCCGGCGGGCCGGCAGCTGCTGGCCGGCGCGGACCTGGCGGGCGCCGGAGAGGGCTTCGCGGACAAGGCCGCCGCCCAGATCCGCGCCTGGCAGGGGGACCTGCTGGAGCTGATCCGGACCGAGGGGACGGACAAGCGGTTCAAGGCGAGGATGCTCTCTTTCGGCGTGAACGGCCTGGGGGTGGCGCTGATGATCGTGGTCTTCGCGGCTACCGGAGGGCTCACCGGCCTGGAGGTCGGCGTGGCCGGCGGCACCGCGGTGGTGGGCCAGAAGCTGCTGGAGGCCGTGTTCGGCGACGATGCGGTGCGCAGGCTGGCCCGCACGGCGCGCGCCGGACTCCAGCAGAGGACCCAGGAGCTGATGGACGAGGAGGCCCGGCGCTTCCTGGACAGGCTGCCGGCCCTGGCCGAGGGTACTCCCGCGGAATGGCGGGAGCTTCGCGCGCGGCTGGACGAGCTTGCCGCGCGCATCGGAGCGGGGGACGCGGTATGAGCCGCCACCGCGGGGCCGCGGAAACCTCGACGCTGCAGCAGCGGCTGGAAGCGCTGTCCGAGGCCCGGGAGCTGGCCAGGGACAGGCTGCAGGACGAGGAGCTTGCGCCGGTCCTGGGTGTCCTTGAGCGGGCGAGCGCGCGGCGGTCGCTCTCTGCCGATCACACCGTCGTCGGCTTCTTCGGCGCCACCGGAGGCGGAAAGTCCTCGCTGTTCAACGCCGTGACCGGCGGCGACATCGCCGTCGCGGCCGCCCGCCGGCCGACGACCGCGGAGCCGCTGGCCGGCATCCGCACACCCGAGGGGAGCGGGCCGCTGCTGGACTGGCTGGAGGTAAACCAGCGGCACGTCCTTCCGGATGACGGATCCGCGGACAGCCCGCCCGGGCTCATCCTGCTGGACCTTCCGGACTTCGATTCCACGGCGGCCGACCACCGGCGGATCGTGGAACGGCTCGTGGGACAGGTGGACGTCCTCGTGTGGGTCGTGGATCCGCAGAAGTACGCAGATGCCGCGCTGCACCACGGCTTCCTGCGTCAGCTGGCCTCGCACGAGGCCGTGACCATCGTGGTGCTGAACCAGATCGACCGGCTCGCTCCTGACGAGGTGCAGCCGGTGCTGGCCTCCCTCCGGGAGATCCTCGCCGCGGACGGCCTGGCCAAGGTGCAGATCCATCCGGTGTCTGCGGCAACCGGCGCCGGGGTGGACAGGCTGCGCGCGGGGATCGGCGAGGTAGTGCGGCAGCGCGGGGCTGGCACCGAGCGGCTCCTTGCGGACGTAGCGGCCGGCGCCGACGCCCTGGCCGGGGCCGCCTCGGACTCGGACCTGCCCGCGCCGTCGAAGGAGGCCCGGCGCCGGCTCTCCAACGCGCTTTCTTCCGCAGCCGGCGTGGAGCGGGTCGCCGAAACGGTCGGCCGCTCGTACCGGCGGCAGTCGCACCGGCACACCGGCTGGCCGCTGACCCGCTGGCTCGGGCGGCTGCGCAGTGACCCGCTGAAGCGGCTCAACCTCGACCGCCGGGACATCGATCCCGCGCTGAGCCGGTCCTCGCTGCCCGCGCCCGGCCCGGCCCAGCGCGCCCAGGCCGATGCCGCGCTGCGCGAGTTCGCCGACGCGGCCGGCCGGGGCGCCCCCGAGGCCTGGCGCGCATCGATCAGGCGGGCGGCTCGCTCCAGTGCGGACGTCCTTCCGGACGCCCTGGATCAAGCCGTGGCACACACCGATCTGGGATCGAACCGGAAATCCTGGTGGTGGCCGGTGGTCGGCCTGCTGCAATGGGTCGCCCTGGCCGCCGCGCTGGCCGGCGCGCTGTGGCTGCTGGGCCTGGCGGTGCTCGGCTACCTGCAGTTCGATGTGCCGCCGGCGCCGCGCGTCGAGGGCTTCCCCGCGCCGACCCTCATGCTCGTCGCCGGCGTGCTGCTCGGCGTGCTGCTGGCGCTGCTCTCAGCGGCCGTGGCCCGGGCCGTGGCGGGATCCCGGACGGCGAAAGCACGACGGCGGCTGCGCGCCAGCGTGGACGAGGTGGCGCAGACGCAGGTGGTCACCCCGGTAGCGGACGAGGTCGAGCGCTGCAACCGCTTCAGGCAGGCCGTGGCGGCCGCGCGGAATGGCAGCGCCGCCAAGGCCGGGCTCAGGTGATGGCGGCCAGCACCTTGTGCAGCGTCCGCACGTTGCGGGTCGTCGTCGTGCTCTTGTAGCGCTGCTTGGCGCTCAGTTTGTTCACGGGGCTCTCCAACGTGCTTCCCTTGGCCACCGTCCACGCGCTGGCCTCCGGCCCGAGCAGGTGCTGTTCGGCGCCCGCGGCCGCGGCGGCGTCGTAGAGCTCCTTCAGCGCCGCGGGATCGGACGCCAGGGTGATGTAGGCGTGCACGTCCGGCGTGTCCGCTGGGTACGGGCAGTCGGCCACCAGCTCCGCCAGCCGCTGCGCAGTGAGCACGATGACCCAGGCGTCGTAGCCGAAACGCTCGCGCAGCTTCGCCTCCACCAGCGCCTTGACCTCCCCGGGCGGCGCATCGCTGGAACAGACGACGTTCCCGCTGGCGAGCAGCGTCTTCACGTCGGCCAGGGGCAGCTCGGCCAGGGCCTGCCGCAGGTCCGCCATCTTGAGGTTGATGCCGCCGACGTTCACGCCGCGCAGGAATACCGCATAGCTCGTCATGGGCCGGATCATACCGGGGCGCCGGCGGAGGTGTCAGCGCCTCGCCGGACGCTGCCTGCCGGGTCCCCGGCTCCCGCCGCGTGATAGGTTCCAGTGCGGAAGCCAACCAGGCCGACGACGTGAATAGACGACGTGAATAGATGCGGACAAGGGAGTGACGGGTGTCCGATGACCGGGGCACGGTAGCCGAACTGGATGAACGCGGGCTGCTGGAGCTGATCTTCCCGCGGCTCGGCCCGGATGGCGCGCTGGTCGGTCCGGGCGACGACGCCGCCGTTGTCGCTGCCCCGGACGGCCGCACCGTGCTGTCCATCGACACGCTCGTGCAGGACCAGGATTTCCGGCTGGACTGGGCCGGCGGCTACCGCAGTTCCGGGTTCGACGTCGGCTGGAAGTGCGCGGCGCAGAACGTTTCCGACATCAACGCCATGGGCGCGGTTCCCACCTCCCTGGTCGTCAGCCTGACGCTGCCGGGTACGACGCCGGTGGGCTGGGTCGAGGAGCTTGCCGACGGCCTGCGCGCGGCACTGGAGGGCCTGGGGGCGGACCGCTGCGGAGTGGTCGGCGGAGATCTGGGCAAGGGGCCGGCCGTCGTCGTGACCGCGGCGGTCACCGGTGACCTCGAAGGCCGCGCGCCGGTGCTGCGCTCGGGGGCGAGGCCGGGAGACATCCTGGCGGTGGCCGGAGCCCCGGGCCGCGCGGCCGCAGGCCTCGCGCTGCTCGAGAAGGCGCCCGACTACGCCGCCCTGCCGTCGGCGCTGCGCCGGCTGACCGGACTGCAGTCCCGGCCGGTGCCGCCCCTGGCCGCGGGGCCGCTGGCCGCACGGGCCGGCGTGCACGCCATGATGGACATCTCCGACGGGCTGGTCCGCGACGCCGGCCGGTTGGCCCGCGCCGGCGGCGTCGCCCTTGACCTGGACGGCGCCCTGCTCCGGGACTTCGAAACGGAGCTGCTCCCGGCCGCCGAACTGCTGGGCGCCGACCCGCGGAACTGGGTGCTCGGCGGGGGAGAGGACCACGGGCTGCTGGCGGCCTTCGGCCCGGAGGCGGAGCTGCCGGAAGGCTTCCACGCGGTCGGGTCGGTGCAGGCTGGAGCGCCGGCCGTTACCGTGGACGGCGCCGTGCCGGAAGTGCTCGGCTGGGACCACTTCCGCGGCTAGCGGCGGCCCCGAGGCGGGCTGCCGGGCCCGAGGCTCAGCCCAACACCCGGCCCCAACCTCAGTCGTTGCTCTTGCGCAGGGCTTCGGTGAGCTGCTGGGCGGCCTGGACAACCACCTCGGCATGGATCCGGCCCGGCTGCCGGCTCAGCCGCTCGATCGGCCCGGAGATGGAGACGGCGGCGATGACGCGTCCTGAGGGGCCCCGCACGGGAGCCGAGACGGAGGCCACGCCGGGCTCGCGTTCGCCCAGGCTCTGGCCCCAACCACGCCGCCGGACCCCGGCGAGCACAGTCGGCGTGAACCGCGCGCCCCGCAGCCCTTCGAGCAGCCGTTCGTGGTCCTCCCAGGCCAGCAGGACCTGGGCCGCGGAGCCGGCCTTCATGGACAGCTGCGTTCCGACCGGAATCGTGTCGCGCAGGCCCACGGGCCGTTCCGCCGATGCCACGCAGACGCGAGCGTCTCCCTGGCGGCGGAAGACCTGGGCGCTCTCGCCGGTGGCGTCGCGCAGGCTGAGGAGTACCGGCCCGGCCGAGGCGATGAGCCGGTCCTCGCCGGCCGCTGCGGCCAGTTCCACCAGCCGCCGGCCCAGCACGAACCGCCCCTGCATGTCCCGGCTGACCAGGCGGTGGTGGACCAGCGCCAGCGCCAGCCGGTGCACCGTCGGCCGCGCGAGGCCGGTGGCCGCGACCAGCTGCGCGAGCGACGTCGGTCCGGCTTCGAGGGTATCCAGCACCATGACGGCCTTGTCGATGACTCCGACGCCGCTAGTATTGTCCATAAAATGATATTGACGTCTCATTATCTGAGATGCAAGTCGGCTCGCTAGCGCGCAATCGGGCGTTGCTGACAGAGTTTAACTACATACTTCTGCGGTCTGAGCCGATGCGGCAATCCTGTCCTCGAGCGGCCGCGCTGTCACTGACGGAGGGAGCTGGCTATGGCCGGTACGACTGCGGGCAAGACGCTCGCCGAGAAGGTTTGGAATGCGCATGTCGTGCGCCGGGGCGAAGGCGAAGGCGCCGCACGCCAGCCCGATCTGATCTACATCGACCTCCACCTCGTGCACGAAGTGACGTCCCCGCAGGCCTTCGAGGGGCTGCGGCTGACCGGCCGCAAGCTGCGCAGGCCCGACCTGACTATCGCCACCGAGGACCACAACACCCCGACGCTGGATATCGACAAGCCGATCGCGGATCCGACCAGCCGCACGCAGATCGAAACCCTGCGCACCAACTGCAAGGAATTCGGCGTGCGGCTGCACTCCCTCGGCGACGCGGAGCAGGGCATCGTCCACGTGGTCGGCCCGCAGCTCGGCCTGACCCAGCCCGGCCTCACGGTGGTTTGCGGCGACTCCCACACCTCCACCCACGGCGCCTTCGGGGCGCTGGCGTTCGGCATCGGCACCTCCGAGGTCGAACACGTCATGGCCACCCAGACCCTCTCGCTGAAGCCGTTCAAGACGATGGCCATCAACGTCGAAGGCTCGCTGCGTCCGGGTGTCACTGCCAAGGACATCATCCTCGCCGTGATCGCCAAGATCGGCACCGGCGGCGGCCAGGGCTACGTGCTCGAGTACCGTGGCTCGGCCATCCGCTCGCTGAGCATGGAAGCGCGCATGACCATCTGCAACATGTCGATCGAAGCCGGCGCACGCGCCGGCATGGTGGCGCCGGACGAAACCACCTTCGACTACCTCAAGGGCCGCCCGCACGCGCCCGAAGGCGCAGACTGGGACGCCGCCGTCGACTACTGGCGCACCTTGCACTCGGACGATGACGCCGAATTCGACGCCGAGGTCTTCCTGGACGCGGACACCCTGGAGCCGTTCGTGACCTGGGGAACCAACCCGGGCCAGGGCGTCTCGCTGTCGCAGGCCGTACCCAATCCGGACGACTTCGCGGACGAGAACGCCAAGGCCGCCGCCCGGCGTGCGCTGGCCTACATGGACCTGGAAGCCGGCACGCCGATGAAGGACATCCGCGTGGACACAGTCTTCCTCGGCTCCTGCACCAACAGCCGGATCGAGGACCTGCGGATCGCCGCGGACATCATCCGCGGCCGGAGCAAGGCCCCCAACGTGCGGATGATGGTGGTCCCCGGCTCGGCCCGCGTGCGGCTGGAAGCCGAGGCCGAGGGGCTGGACAAGGTCTTCAAGGAGTTCGGCGCCGAATGGCGGTTCGCCGGCTGCTCGATGTGCCTGGGCATGAACCCGGACCAGCTCGCCCCGGGGGAGCGCTGCGCCTCCACCTCCAACCGCAACTTCGAGGGCCGCCAGGGCAAGGGCGGACGCACTCACCTGGTGTCGCCCGTGGTCGCCGCCGCGACCGCGGTCCGCGGCACGCTGAGCTCGCCTTCGGACCTGGACCCCATTAACGACGACGCCGTGTCCCGGCCTGCTGCCTAAGGAGCTTTGAGGATTATGGAGAAGTTTTTGACCCACACCGGCATCGGCGTTCCGCTGCGCCAGTCCAACGTGGACACGGACCAGATCATTCCGGCCGTCTACCTGAAGCGGATCACCCGCAGCGGCTTCGAGGACGCCCTCTTCGCCGCCTGGCGGAAGCAGGAGACCTTCATCCTGAACCAGGAGCCGTTCAGCCGCGGTTCGGTCCTCGTGGCCGGCCCGGACTTCGGCACCGGCTCCTCCCGGGAGCACGCAGTCTGGGCCCTGAAGGACTATGGCTTCAAGGTGGTCCTCTCCTCCCGGTTCGCCGACATCTTCCGCGGCAACTCAGGAAAGCAGGGCCTGCTGGCGGCCGAGGTCGCGCAGGACGACATCGAGCTGATCTGGAAGGAACTGGAGAACCACCCGGGCACCGAGGTCACCGTTGACCTGCAGGCCAAGACCGTGGTCTGCGGAACCCTCACCGCGCCGTTCGAGATCGACGATTACACCCGCTGGCGCCTGCTCGAGGGCCTGGACGACATTGGCCTGACGCTGCAGCACGAAGAGGAGATCACGGCCTACGAGCAGACCAGGCCGGCCTGGAAGCCGAAGACGCTGCCGGCCCGGACCTAAAGCGCCACGGTGGTGAACGCCACTGTATTTCGAGATGATTGCGGTAGCTTCTATGCTTAGCTGAGGCCTTCGCGAAGTCTCGAGGGCCCTGCCAATTTAAGGAACAGGTGTTTATGGCAAGCGTTTTGACCATTCGCGGTGGAGTCCCGCTCACGGGAAAGGTAACCGTACGGGGAGCCAAGAACCTTGTCCCCAAGGCGATGGTCGCCTCGCTGCTCGGCAACGAGCCGTCGGTGCTTCGGAATGTGCCGGAGATCAAGGATGTCGACGTCGTCACCAGCCTGCTCCGCCTCCATGGCGTAGAGGTTGCGAAGGACCCGGTCTCGGGTGACCTGACGCTGGATCCGTCGCACGTGAAGACGGCCCAGATGAAGGACATCGATGCGCACGCCGGCGATTCCCGGATCCCGATTCTGTTCTGCGGGCCGCTGATCCACAGCATCGGCGAGGCCTTCATCCCGGATCTCGGCGGCTGCCGCATCGGCGACCGGCCGATCGACTACCACCTCGAGGTGCTGCGCCAGTTCGGCGCCGTCGTGGACAAGCGCGAGGGCGGCATCTCGATTTCGGCGCCTAAGGGCCTGAAAGGTGCGAAGCTCTCGCTGCCTTACCCGAGTGTCGGCGCCACGGAACAGGTCCTGCTGACCGCCACGCGTGCCGAAGGCATCACCGAGCTCAGCGGCGCGGCGATCGAGCCGGAGATCATGGACCTGATCGCGGTGCTGCAGAAGATGGGCGCGATTATCAGCGTCCAGACGGACCGCGTGATTCGGATCGAGGGCGTGGAGCAGCTGCGCGGCTTCAACCACCGGGCCCTGCCGGACCGCAACGAGGCCGCCTCGTGGGCATCGGCCGCGCTGGTGACCGAGGGGGACATCTATGTCGAGGGGGCGAACCAGTCCGACCTGACTGCGTTCCTGAACACGTTCCGCAAGATCGGCGGCGAATTCGATATCGACGACAACGGCATCCGCTTCCGCCACACCGGCGGCAAGCTCTCGCCGCTCGTGCTCGAGACGGACGTGCACCCGGGCTTCATGACGGACTGGCAGCAGCCGCTGGTGGTCGCCCTGACCCAGGCCGCCGGCGTGTCGATCGTGCACGAGACGGTCTACGAGAACCGCTTCGGCTTCACCCAGGCCCTGGTCCGGATGGGCGCGAACATCCAGCTGCACCGCGAGTGCCTGGGCAGCGTGCCCTGCCGCTTTGGCCAGCGCAACTTCCTGCACTCGGCCGTCATTTCCGGCCCGACGCAGCTGCGCGGCGCGGACATCGACATCCCGGACCTCCGCGGCGGCTTCAGCCACCTCATCGCGGCCCTGGCAGCCACCGGAACGTCCCGCGTGACCGGCCTGGAGCTGATCAACCGCGGTTACGAACGGTTCCAGTCCAAGCTGGAAAGCCTCGGCGCGGATTTCGACATTGTCTGAGGCGCCGGCGAGAGGAATGAAAGCGGGACGCAAGGAACGCGCCACCCTCGGAACGGTGGCCGTGCTGGTCCGGCCGGTCCTGGACCTGGCGCTGGGACGGAAATGGAGCGGGGGCGAGCACCTGCCCAAGGACCGCGGCTTCATCGTCTGCCCGAACCACAACACGGAGATCGATCCGCTGGTCGTGGGGCACTACGTCTACAACCACGGCCATCTCCCGCACTTCCTGGCGAAGGCGTCGCTGTTCAAGATTCCCGTGGTCGGCCCGATCCTGGGCGCGTCCCGGCAGATCCCGGTGGAGCGGAGCAGCGCCGGAGCCAACAGCTCGCTGGAGACCGCCCGCAGCGTCATGGACGAGGGCGGCGCCGTCATCATCTACCCGGAGGGCACGCTCACCCGCGATCCCGATCTCTGGCCTATGCGCGGCCGGACCGGGGCAGCGCGGCTGGCGCTGCAGACGGGGGCGCCCGTAGTGCCGGTGGCGCACTGGGGCGCCAACGAGCTCCTCCCGCGCTACGCGAAGAAGCTGCACCTGTTCCCGCGCAAGACCGCACGCGTCGTCGCGGGTCCCCCGGTGGACCTGAGCGAGTTCGAGGGGCTTCCGGTGACCAAGACGGTGCTTGACGCGGCCACGAACAAGATCATGGATGCCATTACCGTGCTGCTGGAGGGGCTCCGCGACGAGGAGGCTCCGGCCATCCGCTGGGATCCGGCGCAGCGCGGGCAGAGCGCCACCGGCCGGGACTTCGAGCAGCGGGCGCTGCCGGAGGACCAGGCGTGAGCGCGCGGGCCGGCCTGCCGGCCGCGGTAGCCGTGCTCGGCGCCGGCAGCTGGGGCACCACGTTTGCCAAGGTCGTTGCCGACGCGCATCCGGAACTGGAGGTGCGCCTCTGGGCGCGCCGGGCCGAGGTCGCGGAGGAGATCAATACCAGCCACCTCAACTCCAAGTACCTCAAGGACATCGTCCTGCCGGAGAACCTCGGTGCCTCCGCGGATGTGGCCAAGGTGCTCGCCGGCGCGGACCTGGTGGTCCTGGCCGTTCCGGCCCAAACCCTGCGCCCGCAGCTGGCGGGCTGGAAACCCCTGCTGGGGGACACCGCCGTCGTTGTTTCCCTGATGAAGGGGCTGGAACGAGGCACGGACGCGCGCATGAGCGAGGTGATCAAGGAGGAGCTCGGCCTGCCGGACGAGCGGGTGGCCGTCATCTCGGGACCGAACCTGGCGATGGAGATCGCCCGGAAGGAACCCACCGCCTCCGTGGTCGCGTGCACGGACCGCGAGGTCGCCCAGTGGATCGCGAACACCTGCACCGCCCGCTACTTCCGGCCGTACACCAACACGGACGTGGTCGGCGTGGAGATCGGCGGGATCGTCAAGAACGTGATCGCGCTCTGCGTCGGCATCTGCGACGGCAAGCACATGGGCGACAACACCAAGGCCTCCGTCATCACCCGCGGCCTCGCCGAAACCACGCGGCTGACCCTCGCCCTGGGCGGGGAGGTCGAAACCATGGCCGGACTCGCCGGCCTGGGCGACCTGGTGGCGACATGTTCCTCGCCGCTTTCGCGCAACCACACCGCCGGCCGGCTGCTGGGCGAGGGGCTGAGCCTCGATGAGGTCACCCTGCGCATGACCCAGACGGCCGAAGGCATCAAGTCCGGCCGCGCGGTGCTTGACCTGGCCAACCACATGGGCGTGGAGATGCCGATTACCGAAAGCGTCGTGGCCGTGCTGGAGGGGGAGATCTCCGTCGAGGACCTCGCACCGCGGCTGCTGACCCGTGAACTCAAATCAGAAGGCGAACAGGACCAGTGACTTTGACTTCTTTCGACGCGACCGAGCCGGAATCCGGCACCAAGCCCCGCGTGGCCGTGCTGTTCGGCGGCCGTTCCAGCGAACATTCGGTCAGCTGCGTGACCGCGGCGGGCGTGCTCGCCGCCATTGACAAGGACAAGTACGACGTCGTTCCCGTGGGGATCGCGCGGAACGGCCAGTGGGTGCTGGTCAGCGGAAATCCGCAGGAGTGGACGCTTACGGCCGGTCAGCTGCCGGAGGTTCCGGACTCGGCGGAGCATGTGATGCTGGCCGCGCGGGATTCGGCCGCGGAGCTGCTGGTTCGGACCGGCCCCGAATCGACCCGGAGCATGGGCCGGATCGACGTGGTGCTGCCGCTGCTGCACGGCCCCTTCGGCGAGGACGGCACGCTGCAGGGCATGCTGGAGATGGCGGACGTCCGCTATGTCGGCGCGGGGGTGCTCGCGTCCGCCGTGGGGATGGACAAGCACTTCATGAAGCTGGCCTTCGCCGCCGCCGGGCTCGAGGTCGGACCCTACGAGGTCATCACGGACCGGCAGTGGCAGCGGGACCCGGAGGCGGCGCTGCAGCGCGCCGCCGCGCTGGACTTCCCGGTGTTCGTCAAGCCCGCCCGGGCCGGTTCCTCCATGGGGATCACCCGGGTGACGGAGCCCGCGCAGCTGCGGTCCGCCGTCGAAACCGCCCGCGAGCATGATCCCAAGGTGGTCGTGGAAGCCGGAATCCCCGGGCGGGAGATCGAGGTCGCCGTCCTGCAGGGCCGCGGCATCGAGGACCCGCGCACCAGCCTGCCGGGCGAGATCGCGGTGCAGCCGGGCGAGCATGCGTTCTACGATTTCGAAGCCAAGTACGTGGACGGCGCGGCGGCCGCGCTGAGCTGCCCCGCCGAGCTGCCTGACGATGCGACCGCGCGGGTGCGGGAGCTGGCTGCCCGGGCCTTCGACGCCGTGGGAGCCGAAGGACTCTCGCGGGCAGACTTCTTCTACACACCCGACGGCGGGCTGATCATCAACGAGATCAACACGATGCCCGGCTTCACGCCGATCAGCATGTACCCGCAGATGTGGGCGAAGTCCGGGTTGCCGTACACGGAGCTGATCGACGAGCTGATCCACCTGGCGCTCAGCCGGCCCATCGGGCTGCGCTAGCCGGAT
The DNA here is from genome assembly GCF_946892675.1 of Arthrobacter sp. Marseille-P9274. Classification (NCBI taxonomy): domain Bacteria; kingdom Bacillati; phylum Actinomycetota; class Actinomycetes; order Micrococcales; family Micrococcaceae; genus Arthrobacter; species Arthrobacter sp. Marseille-P9274. Next base: position 1,845,779 of record NZ_CAMPOV010000001.1, on the reverse strand, counting down.
CGTCCGGCTGGACCGGCCGGCGCCAGGCCGCGGGCGGGTTCTGCCCGTGCGCACCGGCGGCAGGCCTCGGGCAGGAGGCCCCGGCCCGCTGCGGGCGGGGCCTACGGAACGTCGAGGGTGTCGCCGGCGCCCAAGCACCGGTCGGTCTGCGGGATCTTCGCCGCGGCGTCCGCCAGGTCCACCAGGATGGTGCTTTCCGCCACCTCGTCCGGATTGAAGACCAGTTCGGTGGCCGGGGTACGTCCGTAGGTGACGGCGGTCCAGGAGCCGTCGCCTTCGCGCAGCACCCAGTCGATCCCGTTGACGTTGACGCACTGGTCCGTCGTCGGACCGGGGGCCGGAACACCGCACCTGAGGATCACGCGGGACGGGTCGCCCCAGGCGGCCGTCGCCTGGCTGGAGGTCTCGCGGCGCGGGAAGTCGGCAACAAACTGGGGGAGTATGACCATCATGGGAGCGCAGGCCGGGTTGGCCGCGTCTTCGGCCGGATCGACATCCACGATCGGGGAACACGCGGAGGCCGCCAGGATCACCCCGGCACCGAGGAGCAGGAGGGGCACGCGCTTGACGGACGGATTTCGGGGCATGGATCCAGCCTATCGGCTGCCGGATGCCGAAGAATTTGGCCGCCGTTCCGCGCGGCTTGCCAAAACGTTATCCCCGCCGCAGATTCTCTGCTGTAGGCTCGGTTAACGCCTCAGAACTGAAAGACGCCGCGGGCCAGCGCGCCGGCGGCCACGGGAACGGACCGACTTGCAGACAAAAGTAGCCGCGAATGCGCAGGCGTTGAAACGCTGGCTCGGCAAAGCGGAAGTAGTACTGGGCAATCACAGCGACAGGCTGAACGCGATCAACATTTTCCCGGTCGCGGACGGTGACACCGGAACCAACCTCTACCTCACCGTCCGGTCCGCGGCCCTCGCGGCCGCCGAGGCGGAGACCACGGACGTGGGCGAGCTGCTGGCAGCCGCGGGCCAGGCGGCGATGGAGGATGCCCGGGGCAACAGCGGTACCCTGTTCTCGGTTTTCCTCTCGGCGCTGTCCGAGCCGCTGCACGGGACCACCCGGATGACCGGCCCGCTGCTGGCCGCGGCGCTGCAGCGGGCGGAGATCCGCTGCTGGTCGGCCCTGAGCGACCCGGTGCCGGGCACCATGCTGTCCGTGATCGAGGCGGTCTCCCGCGCGGCCAATGCCGGGGACCCGGTGCATGCCGGCGACCATTCGAACCATGCCCTGGCCGCCACGCTGGAGGCGGTTGTCGGCGCGGCCCTGGAAGCGGTGGTGGAGACGGAGGACCAGCTGGGCCCGCTGGCCGCCGCACAGGTGGTGGACGCCGGCGCCGTGGGCTTCCTGCTCATCCTCGATACCCTCCGGGCGAGCGCCCTTGGCCAGGAGCTCCAGCCGGAACTGCTGGACGGGCTCCACGGGTACAGCGTGCAGGACCCGCACATCCACCTGGACCATGCCCACGAGGGTGTCGAGGTCATGTGCACCATCAACCTCAGTCCGCTGGACGCCGCGACGCTGCGGCTGCAGCTGGACGAGCTGGGGGACTCCGTGATCCTCAGCGCCGTAACGGAGGTGGAGGGCGGCTACCGCTGGCGGATCCACGCCCACGTTCCCGCCGCTGACCCGGCGCTGGCCGCCATCCGGTCCTTCGGGGAGCCGAGTAACCTGTCCGTGACGGACCTTGCGGCCGCGCCGGCCTACGAGGCCCATGACTGATCGGCAACCCCCGGAACTGGCGCTGCCCCTCGAGCGCCGGGTCGGCAAACGCACCGCCAGTATCCTGGAGAAGCACCTCGGCCTGCGGGCCACCGCGGACCTGCTCAACTACTTCCCGCGCAAGTACCTCAAGCGCGGGGAGCTGACGCCTATTGCCGACCTCCCGATGGACGAAGACGTAACCCTCGTGGCGCGCGTCCTGAGCAGCCGCTCCCGCCAGATGCGCGCCCGCAAAGGGTCGATCACCGATGTTGTTGTCACCGACGGCCTCGGCGGCAGGCACAGCTCGGTCGCGCTCACCTTCTTTAACGCCTACCGCGCGGCCAAGGAGCTGACGCCCGGCACGCTGGCCATGTTCGCCGGCAAGGTCTCCACCTACCGGGACAGCCTGACGCTGACCAACCCGGAGTACGTGCTGCTCGGCGATGAATCCGAGTTCGACGCCGAGGCCGTCCGCCGCCCGGTGCCGGTCTATCCCGCGACGGCCAAGGTGGCGAGCTGGCGGATCAGATCGGCGGTCGAGGTCCTGCTGGACAGTGTCGACTTCGACAAGGTCCCTGACCCGGTGCCGGCCGACATCGCCATCCGGGACCGGCTTTACTCGCTGCGCGACGCCTACCGCAACATCCACCGGCCGGACGAGTTCGAGACCGCGCTGAAGGCCCAGGACCGGTTCCGCTACCAGGAGGCGCTGATCCTGCAGACCGCCCTGGCCCGCCGACGCGCGCAGGCGGCCGCGGAGGAGGCCACCGCCCGCCCGCACAAGCCCGGCGGCCTGCTGGAGCGGTTCGACGCGTCGCTGCCGTTCACACTGACGGCGGGCCAGCGCGAGGTCGGCGAAACCCTGTCCGGCGAACTCGCCGCCGACAACCCGATGAACCGCCTGCTGCAGGGCGAGGTGGGCTCCGGCAAGACGCTGGTGGCCCTGCGTGCCATGCTGCAGGTCATCGACGCGGGCGGGCAGGCCGCGCTGCTGGCGCCGACCGAAGTCCTCGCCGGCCAGCACTACGACTCGATCCGGCGCACCCTGGGACCGCTGGCCGAGGCCGGCATGCTCGGCGGCGACGCGGACGGGACCCGCGCGGTGCTGCTCACCGGATCGGTGACCGGCTCCGCCCGCCGGAAGATCCTGCTGGACATCGCCTCCGGCGAGGCCGGCATCATCATCGGAACCCACGCCTTGCTCTCCGACGAGGTGCAGTATTTCGACCTGGGCCTGATCGTCGTGGACGAACAGCACCGCTTCGGCGTCGAACAGCGGGACGCCCTCCGTTCCCGCGCCGTGCGCCCGCCGCACCTGCTCGTGATGACGGCGACCCCGATCCCGAGGACCGTAGCGATGACCGTGTTCGGCGACCTCGAAACATCCGTGCTGCGCGAGCTGCCGGCGGGCCGGGCACCCATCAGCACCCACATGGTGGGCCTCGCCGAGCACCCGGCCTGGGGCACGCGCATTTGGGAGCGGGCCAGGGAAGAGATCGACGCCGGGCGGCAGGTCTACGTTGTCTGTCCCAAGATCGGGGACGGCGAGAGCGAGGATCCCGCGTCGCTGGAGCCGACGGCGGACGACGATGAGGAAGGGCGGCCGCTGGCATCCGTGCAGCAGACCGTCCAGTCGCTCGCCTCGCTCCCGGCGCTCTCCGGGGTGCGGATCGGGATGCTGCACGGGCGGCTCGACCCGGAGGATAAGAGCGCCACGATGGCCGCGTTCGCCGAAGGCCTGCTGGACCTGCTGGTTTCCACCACCGTGATCGAGGTCGGCGTCGACGTGCACAATGCCACGCTCATGGTGATCCAGGATGCGGACCGGTTCGGCATTTCGCAGCTGCACCAGCTGCGCGGCCGCGTGGGCCGCGGCGGGCTGCCGGGGACCTGCCTGCTGGTCACCCAGCTGGAGCCCGGCCATCCCAGCCGGGACCGGCTCCAGGCCGTGGCATCGACGACGGACGGCTTCGCCCTGTCGCAGGAGGACCTGAAGCTGCGCCGCGAAGGCGACATCCTCGGCTCGACGCAGTCCGGCGGCAAGTCCACGCTGAAGCTGCTGCGGGTCATCAAGGACGAACCCATCATCGAACAGGCGCGCCGGGATGCGGCGGCAATTATCGAGCACGACGCGCTGCTCGGAGACTACCCGGAACTGGCCGAGGCGATCGAGCTTTACCTGAACCCGGAGAAGGAGGCGTTCCTTGAGCGGGGCTGACGTATGAGCCGGATCATTGCAGGCACGGCCGGGGGACTGGCGCTGGCGAACGTACCGGGTTCCGCGACCAGACCGACCACGGACCGGGTGAAGGAGGCGTTGTTCTCCCGGCTGGAGGCCTACGATGTCCTGCACGACGCGGTCGTGCTTGACCTCTACGCGGGCTCGGGGGCACTCGGCGTCGAATGCGCCAGCCGGGGCGCCGCACGGGTGGAGCTGGTCGAGCAGGCGGACAAGGCGGCGTCCGTATGCCGGCGCAACGCCGACCAGGTCAACACCGTGCTGCGGCGCCGCGTGGTCCAGGTGCACCGGACCGGGGTCGAAGGGTTCTTGACGAAACTGGACGCCGGGGGCCACTTCAACCTGGTGCTGATGGACCCGCCCTATCCGCTCACTGAGGACAAGCTCGCCCACGTCCTCGGGCTCCTGGTGCCGGTCCTCGCGGAGGGCGCAGTCGTCGTAGTCGAACGTTCGTCGCGCTCGCCGCAGCCGCAATGGCCCGCCGGGCTGGAATGCTTCTCCGACCGCAAGTACGGGGAAACACAGCTGTGGTTCGCCGAACCCGCCGGGGTCAGCCCGCAAAACTCCTGAGCTCGGCTCCGGTCAGTACGCCGGCCGGATGCGGCCCGGCCGCGAGCAGCGCCGCCGTCCACTCCTGCGGCCAGGGTTCGCGCCGCGCCGCGACGACCACGTTCCCGGGGTGGCGGCAGCTGAACATGGAGGCGTCCGCCAGTAGTGCGGCATGCGGCGTGGACTCGAGCACCGCGCCGAGCTGGCGCTTGGCGAAGGCGAGCGGCGGGTCGTCGCCGATGTTCACCAGCAGCACGCCGCGCGGCGACAGCAGTTCCAGAAGTTCGGCGTAGAAATCCGCCGTCGCCAGGTGCTCCGGTGCATCCTCGCCCGCGAAAACGTCCAGGACGACCAGGTCGAATGGACCGTCGACGTCGCCGAACGCCACCTCGTGCCGGGCGTCGCCAATGTACACGGTCAGGTCCGTGCCCTCGGGCAGGGGCAACTGGTCGACGACGAAATCCAGCAGCTCGCGTTCGAGTTCCACCGCGTGCTGTTCGGAACCCGGCCTGGTCGCCTGCAGGTAGCGCGCCAGCGTCAGCGCCCCGGCGCCCAAATGCAGGCAGCGCATGGGCGCCCCCGGCGGCGCCGCGAGGTCCGCGACGTTGGCGATCCGCCGCAGGTACTCGTAGAAGACCTCCCGCGGGTGCTTCAGGTTCACATGCGACTGCTCGGCGCCGCCGATCGCGAGGATGTAGCTGCCGGGAATCCGTTCGTCGGGAAAGATCTCTGCATGCAGCCCCGCGCCGCGCAGGAAGCGCCCGGCCACCGGTTAGAGCCGTTCCCCGAGCCCGGCGAGCCGGGACGCGGCTTCCTCGAGGACTTCCGTGCGCTTGCAGAAGGCGAAGCGCAGCAGCGACTTGGTGCGTTCTGCTCCTTCCGGGTGGCAGAAGACCGGGACCGGAATGGCGGCGACGCCGACCAGTTCGGGCAGCCGGTAAGCCAGGGCGGTGGCGTCCGTGACGCCCAGCGGTGCGGCGTCGACGTTGATGAAGTAGGTGCCGTCCGGCAGGAAGACCTCCAGGCCGGCGGCGCGCAGCCCCTCGGCGAGGATGTCCCGCTTGGCCTGCAGGCTCGAGGAGATGCCGCTGAAGAAGTCCTGCTCCAGGGCCAGCCCCGCTGCCACCGCGGGCTGGAACGGCGTGCCGGAGGAATAGCTCAGGAACTGCTTAACGGTCCGGACGGCCGCAACGAGTTCGGCGGGGCCGCTAATCCAGCCGACCTTCCAGCCCGTGAAGGAGAAGGTCTTCCCCGCGGAGGAGATGGTCAGGGTGCGTTCGGCGGCTCCGGGCAGGGTGGCTACCGGGACGTGCTCGACGCCGAAGGTCAGGTGTTCGTAGACCTCGTCCGTGATGATGATTGCGTCATGCCGGTTCGCCAGCTCTACGATCCGGGTGAGTTCCGCTCGCGTGAAGACGCTGCCCATCGGATTGTGCGGGTTATTGACCAGGATGACGCGGGTACGGCCGCTGACTGCTGCCTCCAGCGCCTCGAGGTCCGGATGGAAGTCCGGGGCGGCCAGCGGGCTGGTGGTGTGGGTGGCGCCGCTGAGCCCGATGACCGCGCCGTATGAATCGTAGAAGGGCTCGAAAGTCAGGACTTCGTCGCCCGGGCCGGTGAGCGCCAGCAGCGCCGCCGCGATCGCCTCGGTAGCGCCGGTAGTCACCACGACCTGGTTGTCGGGGTCGAGGTCCAAACCGTAGAAGCGCTGCTGGTGCGCGGCGATGGCCTCGCGCAGCGCGGGGATGCCCTTGCCCGGCGCATACTGGTTGGCACCGGAGGCGATGGCGTCGCGGGCCGCCTCGGACATGATCCGGGGACCGTCCTCATCCGGAAACCCCTGCCCCAGGTTGATGGCCCCGGTACGGACGGCCAGCGTGGTGATCTCCTCGAAGATGGTCGCGTCCAGGCGTCCGTCGGCGCCCAGCAGGTTGGCACCGGCGGCCGCCCGCCGCCAGGGTGCATCGGTGGTGGCGGGGCGTCCCTGGGCCAAAGTCCTGTCGGTTCTGCTCATGCTTCCCAGTAATACCACTGGTATGGGCCCCGGCTGCTGCAGCTTGCCGGTTGGATGGGCTAGATTCGTAGATATGCGCCGCGCCGTCTGCCCCGGATCCTATGACCCCCTGCACAACGGACACGTCGAGATCATCGCCCGTGCCGCCAGCATGTACGACGAGGTCATCGTCGCCGTCTCGACCAATTACGCGAAGAAGTACCGCTTCGACCTGCAGACCCGCCTCCAGATGGCGACCCAGACCCTCTCCTACCTGCGGGGCGTCACGGTCGAGCCCATGGGGGAGGGGCTGCTCGCCGAGTTCTGCCGCAGCCACGGCGCGAACGTGATCCTCAAGGGCCTGCGGACCACGCAGGACTACCACTACGAACTGCCGATGGCGCACATGAATCGCCACCTCACCGGCGTCGAGACCATCTTCCTGCCGGCCGAGAGCAGTTACACCCACCTGTCCTCGACCCTGCTGAAGGAAGTGGCGGCGCTTGGCGGAGATATCTCGGAGTTCGTGCCGAAGGCCGTGCTGGAGCGGATCCGCCAGGAGAAGGACGAGTAGCCCGGTGCGCCCATTTGGGACTGCGCCGCAGTTCGGGCTATGATGGTTCGTCGGTCGTATGTTCAGTAGGGAGTTCGCATCAAAGTGGTCATGAGTCATGATCAGAATTCACGATTGATCATCGGAGTCAATGATGTCGGGCGCAGCCCCGGCAGCATGCGGACCCTGAATGAACATGTACCAACGCCGAAGGATTTCGGTGTGGCACTCATTGGCGTGGAGGAAGGCTCCGACATGGAGCTGGATCTCAGGCTTGAGTCTGTCCACGAAGGTGTCCTGGTCTCCGGCACCGCCACCGTCACCGTCAAAGGTGAATGCGGGCGCTGCCTGGATCCCATCGCCTACGAGCAGGCCGTTCGGGTGCAGGAACTCTTCTACTTCGAGGGATTTGATTCTCAGGATCAGGGCCCGGATGATGAAGAGGCTGAAGAGCAGCGGCGGGTTGAGCACGATTCCATCGATCTCGAACCGGTGTTGCGGGACGCAGTGGTGACAGCCCTGCCGTTCCAGCCGGTGTGCCGGGAAGACTGCCAAGGCTTGTGCCCTGAATGCGGGATGCGCCTTGAAGAGGATCCGGGTCACCACCATGAGGTCTTGGATCCTCGCTGGGCAGCCCTCGCCGGGCTGGCCGGCACGGTTGCCGACAAGGCACCAACAAGTACAGAGTCAGACGAGAGAGAAGAGAGTTAGCCGTGGCTGTTCCCAAGCGGAAGATGTCCCGCTCGAATACGCGCGCACGCCGTTCCCAGTGGAAGGCTACCGCCCCCAACCTGGTCAAGACCGTCGAAAACGGCCGCGTGACCTACAGCTTGCCGCACCAGGCCAAGGTTGTCACCGATTCGGCCGGTACTGCGCTGTTCCTTGAGTACAAGGGCCGCAAGGTCGCCGACGTCTAATCCCGTCCGGCATGCCTTCAACTGAAGAGCTTTTGGAGCGTCTCGGCGTCGATATCGACGCCGAGACGCTTCGTCTTGCCCTCACACATCGTTCCTACGCCTACGAGCACGGCGGCCTGCCCACCAACGAACGGCTGGAGTTCCTGGGGGATTCGATCCTCGGCTTCTCCGTGACGGACGCGCTCTACCGCGACAACCCGGAACTGCCGGAAGGCGACCTGGCCAAGCGGCGCTCCGCCGTCGTCAGTACCCGCGCACTGGCCGGGATCGCCCGCGAGCTGGGCATCGGCCAGCACATCCTGCTGGGCCAGGGCGAGAAGCTCACCAATGGAGCGGACAAGTCGTCGATCCTGGCCGACACCGTGGAGGCGCTGATCGGGGCCACCTACCTCACCAGCGGCATCGAGGTGGCCCGGCAGATGGTCATGCGGCTCATTGCGCCGCTGCTGGCGGACGCCGAAGCCCTCGGCGCCGGCACGGACTGGAAGACCAGCATCCAGGAGCTCGCCGCGGCCAGGAAGATGGGCGGCGTTGAATACGCCGTCCAGGGCTCCGGCCCGGACCACGCCCGCACCTTCGTGGCCACCCTGCACATCGGCGGCACCGCCTACGGGCAGGGCACGGGCCACTCCAAGAAGGAAGCGGAGCAGGAAGCCGCGGCAGTCTCCTGGCGCCAGCTGCGGGCCGCTGAAACCGCCGATGCCTGAACTGTCCGATGCCTGAACTGCCCGAGGTCGAGGTCGTCCGCCGGGGCCTCGCCCGCTGGGTGCGCGGCCGCACCATCACCCGGGCCGAGGTTCTCGACGAGCGCTCCGTCCGCCGCCACGTCCTCGGCGCCGAGGACCTGCGCGGCAACCTCGAAGGCGCCACCGTGGTCGACGCCGTCCGGCGCGGCAAGTTCCTCTGGCTGCCCCTGTCCGCGGACGGTGATCCCTGCGGGGACGCCGGGGACGGAAATAACGACGGCGGTGCGCCGCGCCTGGCGCTGATGGCCCACCTGGGCATGAGTGGCCAGCTGCTGGTCGAAGACGCCGACGCTCCGGACGAAAAGCACCTCAAGGTCCGCCTGGACCTGAGTCCGGCCCTGGACGCCGAGGGCCGGGCCATGCCGGCCGAGCTCCGGTTCGTGGACCAGCGGATCTTCGGCGGGATGTTCCTGGCCGACCTGGTGCCCACGGCGGACGGCCACCCCGGCGGGCTGGCGGAGACGCCGCTGCCTCTGGTCCCCGCGGAAGCCGCGCACATCGCCCGCGACCCGCTGGACCCGGCCTTCTCCTTCGACGATTTCTACCGGCGGCTCCGGGCCCGCAAGACGGGCATCAAGCGCGCGCTGCTGGACCAGGGCCTGATCTCCGGCGTGGGGAACATCTATGCCGACGAGGCGCTGTGGGCCGCCAAGCTTCACTTCGCCCGCCCCACGGATACACTGCGCCGCAAGGAGGCCCTGGCGCTCGTCGAGGCGACCCGGGACGTGATGAACCGGGCGCTGGAGGCCGGCGGAACAAGCTTCGACTCGCTCTATGTCAACGTCAACGGGGCCTCCGGCTACTTCGCCCGGTCCCTGAATGCCTACGGCCGGGAGGGCCTGCCCTGCCAGCGCTGCGCCGGCCTGGGCCTCGACACGAGGATCCGCCGCGACTCCTTCATGAACCGCTCGTCCTACACCTGCCCGGTGTGCCAGCGCCGCCCGCGCAACGGCCGCTGGTGAGCTGCTGACCGCCTCCGCCGGCAGGACGTGCGCCGCCGGCGACCTGGCTCCCGTACCCGGGCGCCGCCGTCGTAGTTCAGTTGGCGAGGTCCGCGAGCAGCGCGTCGGTGTACGTCGGCCAGGCCTCGGCGGCCCACGGTCCGAAATCCCGGTCCGTCAGCACCACGCACGCAGCACCGGCTTGCGGATCTACCCAGAGGAAGGTCCCGGACTGGCCGAAGTGTCCGAACGTCGCCGGCGAGCTGGCTGAGCCGGTCCAGTGCGGATCCTTGGCGTTGCGGATCTCGAAGCCGAGCCCCCAGTCGTTGTGCGGCTGGCGGCCGAAGCCGGGCAGGACGCCCGCGAGCCCCGGGAACACGACGGTGGTGGCCTCGGCCAGCGTCGCCGGGTCCAGGAGCTTCGGCTGCTGTAGTTCGGCCGCGAAGATGGACAGATCCCCCACCGTTGACGTTGCACCGGCGGCGGGTGAGCCGTTGAGTTCCGTGGCGCCCATGCCCAGTGGCTGAAGGACTCCTTCGCCCAGGTAGTCGGCGAACGGCATGCCGGTGGCCCGCTCGAGCGTCTCGCCGAGCACGTCGAAGCCCGCGTTCGAATAGAGCCGGCGGGTGCCCGGGGCGAAGCGGACGGTCCGGTCGCCGAAGTCGTAGCCGCTGGAGTGGGCCAGCAGGTGGCGCACGGTCGAGCCCTCCGGACCCGCCGGCTGGTCCAGCTCGAGCGCGCCCTCCTCGATGGCGACCAGCACGGCGTACGCGCTGAGCAGCTTGGTCACGGACGCCAGCCGGTAGGGCCGGTGCTGGTTGCCGTGCGCGTCCAGCACCGTGCCGTCCCTGCCCACGAGGGCGGTGGAGGCATTCGCCACCGGCCACTGGTCGATCTGCGTGACGCTGTCCATGCGTATCCTCCTCAGGCCGTCCGGCCGGGACGGTTGTAGTGTTCGGCAAGCCGGCGCAGGCCGTCGTCGATGCTCACGGCGGGAGACCAGTCGAGCACCTCGCGGGTCCGGCGCTGGTCGAACCAATGCGATGTGGACAGCTGCTCGGCCAGGAACCGCGTCATGGGCGGCTCGTCCCGGACCAGCCCGCGGCGGCCCGCGGCCAGCCAGGCCCGCTCGAGCACGGCCCCGGCGCCGCGTGCCACCCGCCCGGGGACGCGCCAGGCCGGAGGCTTGACGCCGCCCGCAGCACAGATGCCGGCCAGCAGCTCGCCCACCGTCCGGGGCTCCCCGTTGGTCACCACCAGGGCCTGCCCGTGGGCGTGCTCCATCCGGTGCAGGGCCCGGACGGTCGCCGCGGCGGCATTGTCGATGTACGTGGTGTCGATCAGGGCGGCGCCGTGGTCCAGCAGCGGCAGCCGGCCGGCCTTGGCGCGTTCGAGGACGCGTTCCACGAGCTGCGTATCGCCCGGGCCCCAGACGACGTGCGGGCGGATGGCCGCGACCCGGAAGCCGGGGGCGTCGGCGCCCAGGGCGAGCAGCTCGGCGGACGCCTTGGACCGGGCATAGTAGCCGCGGGCGCGTTCCGGGTCCGCCGCCCCCGCGCCGGCCCCGGCGATCGGCTCGCCGAAGTGCGCCACGGAGGGGGAGGAAACGAAGACCAGGTCCGTGACGCCGGCGGCCCGGGCACAGTCCAGCAGGGTGCGGGTGCCCTCGATGTTTACCGCGACGAACTCGTCCCACTCGCCCGTGAAGGAGACCTTGGCGGCCAGGTGGATCACCGCGTCCATGCCCTTCACGGCGCGGGCGACGGCGGCCGGATCGGCGAGCGAGCCGAGGACCTGCTCGGCGGCGGGAGTGCCGCCAGTCCCGGCCTGGCCGCCAACTCCCGCGGTCCCGGGTATGGGACCGGCAACGGCGGCTGGCCGGCGCTGGAAGGTGCGGACGCGGTGGCCCTGGTCCAGCAGCAACCGGGCGACGGCGCCGCCGAGCATGCCGCTGGCGCCGGTGACCAGGATGCTGCGGCGGTTTGTCCCTTCCACGCCGCCGCTCATGGCGCGGAGATCCTGCCGCCGGCCAGGGCCCGGGACGCCCAGGCGGACAGCTTCGCCCGGTCGATCTTGGAGTTGTGCCGGATGTCGGTGGGCAGTTCCGGCAGCACCAGCACGGCGGTGAGCTCCACGCCGGTGGCCCGCGCCACGGCGGAGCGGACCGCCCGCGTCAGTTCCTGCGGGGCGGGGCCGGGCCGGCGCACCCGGGGCACGGTTTCGAGGACGGCCACGGGAACCTGGGCGCCCGCGGGACCCACGCCGACGACGGCGGCCAGCCGCACGCCGTCGTGCGTTTCCGCTGCTTGTTCCGCGGCGACTGGAGTGATGACGCCGCCGGACGAGGTGATAACGTGCGCGAGGCGGCCCTCAACCCAGAGCCGGCCGTCGGCATCGAGGTGGCCGACGTCGCCCGTGCGGTGCCACCCGGGCAGCGAGGCCGAGTGGGCCTGCGTGATCCACAAGCGGTCGTAGCGGTCCTTGACGTGCGGGGCGCTGACCAGGATCTCGCCGGTGGTTCCCGGTTCGGCGGAGGGCTCGTCCCCGGGCACGCCCAGGGCGTCCAGCCCGGCGATGGCCACGCGCGCCCCGACCACCGGGGTGCCGACGCAGACGCCGTTGCCGGCACCGGCCGCGCGGATCCCGGGGAGGCTGATGTCGGTGACGGGCAGCGCTTCGGTCATCCCGTACGGCGTGTGCAGCGAGGCGGCCGGGACCAGCTGCTGTACCCGGGACAGCAGCGGTTCCGGGATGGGAGCGCCGGCCGAGAGCAGCAGTTCCACTTTGTCCAGCGCGGCGCGGTGTTCCGGGCGCAGGCCGTCCGCGGTGGCCAGGACGTTGGCCAGCGCGGCGGGCGAGGCGAACACGGCGGTGGCCTGCACCGCGGCCGCCGCGTCGGCCAGCGCGGCCGCGGTCAGCGTTTTCGGTGCGGTCACGTCCATGGCCGGTGTGACGGAGGTGGCGCCCAGCGCCGGACCGAGCAGGGCGAACGGCGCGAAGCCGGCGACCAGGGCGGTCCCGGCCTCAAGTTTGTAGGTGTCCTTGAGGGTATCCCGCATCGCCGCCAGCTGCCGGTGCGTGTAGGCCACGCCCTTGGCCGGGCCGGTGGACCCGGAAGTGAAGAGGACGGCCGCGTCGTCGTCCGGCGCCGGCGTTCCATCCGTCGCGGCCGGGCGGCCCTCGGAGGCTCCCGCGGCCAGCAGTTCGGCCAGCGTGGCCCCGACGTTGTACAGCCGCCGCTTGCCCGGCGGCAGCTCCGCGACGCTGATGCGCCGGCCGGGCCAGTTGAGCAGGCGCGCACCCCCGAGGGCCCGCTCGATGCCGATGAGGAAGGCCGGGCCTGCGCCCTTGATGGCTCGGCTGAGCCCGGTGGTGCCCAGGCCGGCGTCCGCCACGACCACGACGGCACCGATCCTGAGGCAGGCGTAGATGAGCGAGGTCAGCTCGATCCCCGGGGGGACCAGCAGGCTGATCCGGTCGCCCGGGCGGACGCCGTGGGCCCGCAGGCCCCGGGCGAGCAGATCCACCTGCCCCGCCAGCTCGGACCAGGAGAGGGTTCGCGGGCCCGCGTTCGGAGCCTCCAGCGGGGCCATATCGACGACGGCGGGGGAGCTATCCGTGCGGCGCTCGTCGAGTTCGGCGAGCATCGGGCGGTAGGTCTCCTCGCGACCGGCTTCCGCGGTTTGCCCCGCGGCGTGGATTCCGGCGCGGCGATCGGTACCGCGGTCCATTTCGGCCGCAGAGCCGGAGCGCGCGGGAACCACGGTGCCTTCGAGCCAGTCGAAGACCGGAGCCGCGATGTCCCGGTCTTCGGGCAGCAGGTGGCCGGCGCCCTCGAAGCGGTGCACGGCGGCGTGCGGCATCCGCTCCAGCAGGTCTCGGAGGTAGCGGTCGGAGAACACCGGGTCCTTGGGACCCCACAGGATCAGCGCCGGGACGTCCAGGCCGCGGATGCCTTCAGAGACCTCGGCCAGGGCGGGCCAGCTGGGTGCGGACGGATCGGCGGGGATGTCGGCTACGAAATTGCCGACGCCCTCGCGGCGGGCGGCGTTCAGGTAGGGAGCCATGAAGGTCCGCCGGACGCCCTTGTCCAAGGCAGGATGCGCCAGGGCGTGGGTCACGCGCAGGAAGGCCGCCGACGTCGTCGTTCCCCACTGGTGGACGGCCGGATGCAGCGCCAGCTGCAGGGGTGCCGGCACCTCGAAGCCGCCCGGGTGCACGGCCGTGTTGGTCAGCACCACGGCGGCCAGCTGGTCGCGGTGCCCCAGCGCCCAGCCGAGCGAGATGAGGCCGCCCCAGTCGTGGCCGACGGTGACGACCGGGCCCTCCAGGCCGAGTTCCGCGGTCAGGTCGCCCAGGTCCGTGATGCGGTCCGCGAGGCGGCGGAAGCGGCCGGTCCGCCGGGAGAAGCCCATGTCCAGCTGGTCGACGGCGACCACCCTCCACGGCTTGTCCCGCTCCCCGGCGGCGGCGAGCACGGTACGCCAGAGATAGGACCAGGTCGGGTTGCCGTGGACGCACAGCAGCGTCCCTTCGGGCGTGATGCCGCGCTCGGCCAGTTCGGCGCCGTTGTCGAGCAGGTGCCACGCGTGGACGGTGCCGGCGGGGTCCGCGGCGGCGGTGGACGGGACGCGGACACGGCGGGACCAGGCGGCCGGTACGCCGGGCCAGAGCTCTGCTACCACGCAATCTCCATCATCGTGGTGTTCAGACCCGAACCTACGCCCATGCAGAGCACGCGGTCGCCGGGGCGGAGGGTCTGGGACTCCTGGGCGAGGGTCATCGGCAGCGAGGCAGGGCCGACGTTGCCCCACTTCGGGAAGGTGGTCGGCACCCGGTCGGGGGCCAGGTTGACCGCGTTGATGATGGCATTGGTGTAGGAGGACGAGACCTGGTGGGTGACGTAGCGGTCCATCGAGGTCCAGTTCCAGCCGCCGTCGTGGGCCTCGTGCCAGGCGTTGAGCACCAGTTCGAGGCCGTTGTCGAGCAGGCCTTTGGTATCCGTGAACATGCCATCGTGGCCGCCGACGCACAGGCCATGGTGCTCGGTGCCGGCGCGGGAAACGCCGCCGAGGATGCGGTGTGATCCCGGGTGGCCTTCAGCGGGGCCGATGACGGCGGCCGCTGCGCCGGAGCCAAGGGTCAGCGTGGCGAATTCGCGCAGGTAGTCTTCGCGGGTCGAATCGGGGCTGTTCAGCCGCCGGAAGGTGGTTTCCTGGGTGTACTGGGCGTCTTCGCCGGCGACGATGAGGGCGTATTTGATCTGGCCGGAATCGATCATGTTGGCGGCCAGCGTGATGCCGTTGACGAAGCCGAGGCAGGCGTTCGCCAGGTCGAAATTCATGGCCGACGATGGCAGGCCGAGCCCATGGTGGATCTTGACCGCGACCGAAGGCTCGAGATTGCGGCGCGTCACGGAGGTGTTGATCAGCAGGCCGATCTGGCCGGGTTCGATGCCGGCTTCCGCCATGGCCTTGGCGCCGGCCTCGATCGCTCCGTCGTCGAAGGATGACCCCGGGGCCCACCAACGGCGTTCGCTGACTCCGGCGACGCGCTCGAGGAGCCGCTTGGAAAGCTTCAGACGCTTGAGGCTGGGGGCCAGCCGCTCGTCGAACTCGGCCGAACTGACGGCTATTGGTGCCTCCACGCTCGAGACGGCCAGCAGCGCCGTGTTGTCATGTCGAAACGTCGCGTTTCCGCTCAATATCCAGCCTTTATTCGTGTGTCTGCCCGCCCCGCCGGTCCTAGCACCGATGAAGCCCCGAATCCTTAACTATGCACCCAAGGGCCTCGTTCCCGCATATGCCTGCCCGGATATGGAAACGGCCTGTCCTCCACAGTGCCACTGAGGCAGGGGTTTGTGTACAGGCCGGGCCAAGTTCCCGGGAATACTGCGGAAACAAGATAGATTGTGTCAAGGAAAAGTGCTGCGGGAGACACAATTTGCATCTGAAATCTCTGACTGTGCGCGGCTTCAAATCATTTGCGTCTGCCACGACGTTCGAATTCGAGCCCGGCGTCACGGCGG
Organism: Arthrobacter sp. Marseille-P9274; assembly: GCF_946892675.1. NCBI lineage: Bacteria > Bacillati > Actinomycetota > Actinomycetes > Micrococcales > Micrococcaceae > Arthrobacter > Arthrobacter sp. Marseille-P9274. The sequence goes on along the minus strand of NZ_CAMPOV010000001.1, from coordinate 1,830,106 downwards.
TAGTGGGCCCCAACGGCTCCGGCAAGTCCAACGTCGTCGATGCCCTGGCCTGGGTGATGGGGGAGCAGGGGGCGAAGACCCTGCGCGGCGGCAAGATGGAGGATGTGATCTTCGCCGGGACCGCCGGCCGGGCCCCGCTGGGCCGGGCCCAGGTGTCGCTGACCATCGACAATGCCGACGGCGCCCTGCCGATCGAGTATTCCGAAGTCACCATTTCGAGGACCCTGTTCCGTGCAGGCGGTTCCGAGTACGCCATCAACGGCAGCAACTGCCGGCTGCTGGACATCCAGGAGCTGCTCAGCGATTCCGGCCTGGGCCGCGAGATGCACGTCATCGTGGGCCAGGGACAGCTGGACCGCATCCTGCACGCGACGCCTGAAGATCGGCGTGGCTTCGTAGAGGAGGCCGCCGGCATCCTCAAGCACCGCCGGCGCAAGGAAAAGACGGTCCGGAAGCTGGAGGCCATGCAGGCCAACCTGACCCGCCTGACCGACCTCACCAGCGAGATCCGGCGCCAGCTGACTCCGCTCGGAAAACAGGCCGCGGTGGCGCGCCGCGCGCAGCAGGTCCAGTTCGAGGTCCGCGACGCGCGGGCCCGGCTGCTGGCCGACGACCTGGTCCAGCTGACCGATGCGCTGGAGCAGGACGTCGCGGACGAGGCCGCGGCAAAGGCCCGGCAGGCTGAGGTGGAGCGCTCCCTCGAGGCCAAGCGCCGCCGGCTGGCCGAGCTGGAGCGGCTCGCCGCTGAAGCGACGCCGCGTGTCAACGCCGCCCGGGACGCCTGGTACCGGCTCTCCTCCACCCGCGAACGGTTCCGCTCGCTGGGCAGCCTGGCCAACGAGCGGCGCCGGCTGCTGGGCCGTGAGGACACCGGGCCGGAGCCGGGGCGGGACCCCGAGCATTTGGAACAGCAGGCGGCCGCCGTCCGCGAGGAGCAGGCAGAACTCGAGTTCGAGCTCGAAGAACGCCGGATGGCCCTCGACGATGCCGTTGAAGCGCGGGCCGGTGCCGAAGACGCGGCCGCCGCAGAGGAACATCGGCTGACGGCGATCCTGCGCGCCGCGGCGGACCGGCGGGAGGGACTGGCCAAGCTCGCCGGCGCGGTTGGCGCGGCCCGCTCCCGGGTGGAGGCGGCGGAGGCAGAACTCGGCCGCCTGCGGGGATCCATCACCGAGGGCGAGGAGCGGCGGCGCAAGGCGCAGGCCGAGTTCAGCGCCCTTGAGTCGCAGGTAGCCGGTGCCGAGGCCGGCGAAGAGGGGCTGGATGCCGAGTATGAGGACGCCGCGGCGGTAGTGGATGGGCTCGACGTCGAGCTGGAGGCACTGGCGGCCGAGGAACGGGAAGCGGAGCGGGCCCGGGATGCGATGGCCGCGCGCAAGGAGGCGCTGGAGGTCGGCCTCGACCGCCGGGACGGCCGCTCGGCCCTGCTGGCCTCGGACGCCCCTGGCCTCCTCGCACCGCTGGCGGACCTGATCACCGTCCGGCCAGGCTACGAGGCCGCCCTCGCGGCTGCCTTGGGAGCGGCATCGGAGGCCATCGCCGTGGCTGATATTCCCGCGGCGATCCGGGCCGTGGAGCTGATGAAGGCGCAGGACGCGGGCACCGTGGACCTGGTCGTCGCAGGCGGTGCCGTCGGTGCGGACGATGCAACGGAGTCCAGGGGCGGGGAGTCGGCCGGCGGTACGGGCGGAAAGCCTGTGTCCGAGGGGGTGCCGGTGCCCTCGGGCGCGGTGCCGGCTGCCGGCCTGGTCCAGGCCAAAGCCTCGGTCGAGGCGGCGGTGGCCGTGCTGCTGTCCGGCGTCGTCGTCGTCGAGGACATGGACGCGGCGGCGGCCGTCCTCGCGGCCCGGCCGGAACTGACCGCAGTGACGCGGGCAGGAGACGTGTTCAGCGCGCACGCGGCACATGGCGGATCGTCCGGCGGCCCCAGCCTGCTGGAGGTGCAGGCCGCCGTGGAGGAAACCGGCCGGCAGCTTGAAGAGGCGACGGCCCGGGCCGAGCGGGCCAAGTTCGCGATCGCCGCCGCCAAGGCCCGGCGCGAGGAGGCCGCCGTCCGGGCCGACACGGCGCTGGAACAGCTGCACGAATCGGACGCGCGGCTGGCCGCCGTGGCGGAGCGGCTCGGCCAGCTGGGGTCCGCCCTGCGCTCCGCCACCGGGGAAAGCGATCGCCTCGCCCGGCTCGTGCAGGCCGCCGAGGCGAATATCGACGCGGAACAGCAGAAGCTGGCCGAAGTCACTGAACGCCTCGGCGCGGCGCAGGAAGCACCCGCCGAGGAGGAGCCCTCCACCGAACGCCGCGACGCGCTCGCCGCCGCGGCGGCCCGGGCCCGGCAGGCCGAGCTGGAGGCGCGGCTGGCCCTGCGGTCCGGGGAGGAGCAGCTGAGTGCCATGGGCAACCGGGCATCCTCGCTGGAGCGGGCCGCGGCCACGGAACGCCACGCCCGGGCGCAGGCCGCGGAGCGCGCCCGCAGACGGCAACTGCAGGCCGCCAAAGCCGCGTCGGTCGCCGCCGCCGTGGAACAGGTGCTGGCTTGGCTGGACGTGTCGGTCCAGGCTGCAGGGCTGGAACGCGACGCCGCAGAAGAGGTGCGGGCCGAATGGGAGCAGGAGCTGTCCGCCGTCCGCAGCTCCACCGATGCGCTCGCCGTGGAGCTGCGCGAGCTGACGGACTCCGTGCACAAGGATGAACTGGCCAGGGCGCAGCAGCGGCTCCGGATCGAGTCGCTGGAGAACCGTGCCATCGAAGAACTCGGCATGACCGCCGGCCACCTCGTGGAGGAGTACGGGCCGCACCGTCCCGTGCCCGTCGCGGCCGCGGCGTCGACGGACAAATGGGCCGAGCTGCGGGCGGAAGTGGACGAGGACGGCACCCCGATCGTGGAAGGCGTGCCCTTCGTCCGCGCCGAGCAGGAGAAGCGGCTGAAGAAGGCGGAGCGGGACCTGTCTGCGCTCGGCAAGGTGAACCCGCTGGCGCTGGAAGAGTTCGCCGCACTGGAGGAACGCCACCAGTTCCTCAGCAGCCAGCTCGAGGACCTCAAGGCCAGCCGGAAGGACCTGCTGGACATCATCAAAGAGGTGGACGAACGGGTCCAGCAGGTATTCACCGAGGCCTACGCCGACACCGCCGCCCAGTTCGAGCGCGTCTTCGGCCGGCTCTTTCCCGGCGGCGAAGGCCGGCTGGTGCTCACGGATCCGCAGGACATGCTCACTACCGGCATCGAGGTCGAGGCCCGCCCGGCCGGCAAGAAGATCAAGCGGCTCTCCCTGCTCTCCGGCGGCGAACGGTCGCTGACCGCGGTGGCCCTGCTGGTAGCGATCTTCAAGGCCAGGCCGTCGCCCTTCTACGTGATGGACGAGGTGGAAGCCGCGCTGGACGACACCAATCTCCAGCGGCTGATCACGATCTTCGAGGAATTGCGCGAGTCGAGCCAGCTCATTGTCATCACCCACCAGAAACGCACGATGGAGGTGGCAGACGCCCTGTACGGCGTCACCATGCGGGGCGACGGCGTGTCCACCGTGATCTCGCAGCGGCTGGCGGCGCCGGCATAACTCCGCCCCCGGCACTCAAGCCGCGGGAACGCCTTCGTTCGCGGCTTGAGGAGTCGTCCGTGGCTTCAGGAACCGTAGCGCAGGACGAAATTGCGCAGGATCAGCTGCGGCACATGCACCTCGTGGCCGCGGACGGACGCGACGACCTCATCAGCTTCGTCCGGCGGGAAGTAGCCGGCATGGCGGTAGACCGAGATGCGCGTGACCAGCCCGTCCTCGTCCAGTTCCGGGTGGAACTGGGTGGCGTAGACATTGCTGCCCAACCGGAACATGTGCACCGGGCAGGCCGCGGAGCCGGCCAGCCGCACGGCGCCGGCGGGCAGGACCGAGCAGGCCTCCTTATGGCCCGCGAACGCCTTGAACCGCTGCGGCACGCCGGCCAGCAGCGGATCACTGGCCGCCCCGTCGGCCAGTTCCACGTCCACGGCGCTGATCGGCTCGCCGAACCGGCCGTCCACCTGGCCGCCGCGCAGCCGGCCCAGGGTGCCAATGCCGTAGCAGGCGCCGAGGAAGGGAGAGTCGGCGGCGGTCACGCGCTCGACCAGGTCCATCAGCTCCGCTTCGACGCGCAGCTGCACTCCCGACTTGCTCTCCGGCGGGTCGCTCGCCGTGAACGGGCTGCCGCCCAGGATGATGCCGCTGTATCGGTCGAGGTCGACGGCGGGCAGCGGGCCGGCCTCAAGCCGGACCCTGTGCAGCTGGCCGGGCTCGAGTCCTCCGAAGCGCAGGAACGCGGCATACTCCTCGTCGGCCGCCTTGTCCTGGGCTCGAGTGGCCAGCAGCAGGAAGGGCTTCATGCCTCGATGCTACCCATCGGCCGGAACCACCCGCGGCAGGTCACCAGGACTTGGCAGGGAAATCCTTCCAGCGGCGCCAGAACTTCTTCGCCGAACGGGCGGCCCTCGCTTCCTCCAGTGCGTGCAGCCGGCCGTAGCTAAAGCCGTTTTCATGCTGCCCGAAGGCCTCTACGCCCGCTTTCCGCAGCAATTGGCGGGCGACGAAGCTGTCCTGGTGGTCGCCCAGGACCTGCTGGATGCCGTGCGCGTTTTTCTCCAGTTTGAGGGCTCGCTTGCCGAACACAGGTGCCGCGGTCTCGCAGGCGTAGCGCAGCCTCTTGGCCGTCTTGCGGGCCTCGTGCAGCGCAGGATCGGCGGCCTCGGTGCCGCGCGCCCGCTTGGCCTCTTTCACGGCCCGGCGCACCCGTTTCAGGTCCCGCCGGACGGACTTCGGGATGACCTTCGCCGCCGGCCCCTGCGCCTCCTCGGCCAGCGGCGGATCCGCGAGGAACTCGTCCAGGCTGTCCAGCAGGCGGAAATAGCGCTTCTGCTCCAGCGCCCTGAGCACCTTACCGTGGGCAGACTTGTACGTCGTGCCCAGGTCGACGTCGAGCCGTTGGGCGACCGGACCGAGCACCAGATCCGGCGGTTCTTCGCCGACCATCGTGCGCAGCCGCTCATGCATGACCTCGGCATCGCGGGCTTCGCCGAGCAGCCCGCCCAGCAGCCTGAGCTCCTCGCGCAGCGCGGTGGTCCTATCGACGTCGAAGAGCCTGCGGTGCGTGGCCAGCGAGGAGCGCAGCCGACGGGTGGCCACGCGCATCTGGTGGACCGCGTCCGGGGCATCCTGCCGCACCAGCGGATCCTGCTCCTTCAGGGCCGTGACCTGGGCCTGCAGGTAGGCCAGTACGACGTCGGCGGCCGTTCCCTTCCGCTGCGGCCGCGGAAGGCCAGGCTCGGCGGGCGGAAGCTGCTGCCCCAACGCCCTGGCCAGCTTCGAAGCGTGTACGGAGGGCTCCGCGCCCGTGGCACGGAACACCTCCTCGGCGGCGTCGAGCAGGTCCCGCCGGCCGTCGGCCAGCTCGATCTCCCACTCCCGCCACCGCATCGTGGAGCCCTCCGACCGGCCCTCCCGTGGCAGGGCGGTGGCCTCGACCTGGTCGTCGGCGACCTCGGCGAGGACCCCGTCCGCACCCTGCAGCGTATGCACCACGCGCCGCGTTTGGAGGCGGGCAACGGCGGCAAGAGGGCGGTCCCGGACCTGCGAACGGACCAGGCGCAGCAGCGGCAGCGGCACCTTCTCCTGGTCCTTGCCCAGCGGCTCGTGCAGCTCGCGCCGCGCGTCGTCGCCGGCCGGCAGCTTCAGGTGCCAGCCCTCGTCGTCGCCGCCGGTCCTGCGGCGCAGGGTGACCCCGTGGGCCGCCAGCGTCAGGTCCTCGGTATCGAAGTAGGTGGCCTCCAGCTGGTGCTCAACCGGTTGGCCCACCGACTGCACGCCGGGCAGATCCTGCAGCGGTGGCAGGGACACGGACTCGTCGACGTCGTATTTTCGTTCCACCTCGACCGTCTCGTGCACGGTACCGGTATCGGCTTTGGACACGTCAGGACTCCGTTCCCTGGATAATTCGGGTCATCCGACCGGAAAGCGGCGGAAGAGTTAACACGCGGTTCACATCGACGCAGTATCTTTGGTGGAAGGCGCCAACCAACGGAGGGACAGCCATGGAAGCTGCACGGATCGAACAGTGGTGGGGCCGGCTGGATCCGGGCACCCGGGAGTGGCTCATGGACAATCCGGGCACCGTCATCCTGCCGCGCACGGTGGCCAATGCCATCAAAGCCTCGGTTGGCGACGCGCCTGAACAGGACCATTTCGAGGTATCCGACGCCGCCCGGTCCTTCATCCGGATCAAGGCCGAAGAACGCCGCGCCGGTCGGACCGCGGGCTGAGCATGGGGGAGCGGTTCCCGCTGGGGACAGGCTCTCCGGCCGCTGAAGGCCATGCGACGCTCCCGATGGATCAGGCTGACGTGCGTTACGTCACATTGTAGCCGGGGGTCGTGAACACTGCGTGAACGATCGTCATGCCCTGCGCCGCCGGCCGACGGCACGAACCGGGGCCGCAGGTCCGCCGCCGGGACCGCTGTGAGAAGCTAGGGTCTGTGAACGACGTAACCCTCATCATTCTGTACGCTGTCATCGCCATAGCCGTCGTCGGAACCGTTGCCATTCTCCTGTTGAAGGGCCGCAAGACCCCGCCCGGCACCTACACCACGACGCGGGACGCCAATGACCAGGCTCCCGCCGCCGGACAGGGCGCCGGAACGGATGTGCTCGAGGCGCCGCCTGCGCCGCCCGCGCGGCCCGTGCCTTCGGACGAGGCTCCAGCAACGGACGTCGAAGTCGCCGACGACCTGGCCGGGCTGGAAACCGTTGCCGTCGAGACGCCCGCCCCGGTCCAGGGCCGGCTGGCCCGGCTGCGCGCCCGCCTCGTCAAGTCGAACAACGCCCTGGGCAAGGGCCTGCTCGCCCTGCTCTCGCGCGACGACATCGACGAGGACGTCTGGGACGAGATCGAGGAGACCCTGCTGCTGGCCGACCTCGGCACCGAGCCGACCATGGAACTGGTCGACGCGCTGCGCGAGCGGGTCAAGGTTGAGGGCAGCCGCGATCCCGAACACGTCAAGATGATGCTCCGGGAGGAGCTGATCAAGCTCGTCGACCCGGGTATGGACCGCTCGCTTGCCGTTGACCGACACTCGGACCGCCCCGCCGTCGTTATGGTGGTGGGCGTCAACGGCGTGGGCAAGACCACCACCGTGGGCAAGCTGGCCCGCGTCCTGGTGGCCGAAAACAAGGACGTCCTGCTCGGCGCCGCGGACACGTTCCGGGCCGCCGCGGCGGAGCAGCTGGCCACGTGGGGCCAGCGGGTGGGCGTGCCCACGGTGAAGTCCGACGTCGACGGGGCCGATCCCGCGTCCGTCGCCTTCGAAGCGGTGAAGGCGGGCATCGACCAGGAAGTCGACGTCGTTATGGTCGACACCGCCGGGCGCCTGCAGAACAAGGTCGGCCTGATGGATGAGCTGGGCAAGGTCAAGCGCGTCATCGAGAAGCAGGCGACGGTGGACGAGGTGCTGCTGGTCCTCGATGCGACGACCGGCCAGAACGGGCTGAACCAGGCCAAGGTATTTTCCGAAGTCGTCAACATCACCGGCATCGTGCTGACCAAGCTGGACGGCACCGCCAAGGGCGGCATCGTCGTGGCAATCCAGCGCAGCCTCGGGGTGCCGGTGAAGCTCATCGGCCTCGGCGAAGGGGCGGACGATCTGGCCCCGTTCGAAGCCGAGGGCTTCGTCGATGCACTGCTGAACTAGCCGCCGCGGCCTCCGCCGCTGGCCGCCCGCCGCTGGCCGCCCGCCGCTGGCCGCCCGCCGTGCACAGAAGGCGCCTCCTGCGAATTTGAACTGGTCCCCTGAAGCTGGACTGGGTAATTAAGAGCCTAAACCTTGAGGGCCTGAGCACGGTATTGCACCGGGCTCAGGCCCTCAAGCTTTGTGGAGATCCTTTCGGTGTTGTACCAGCGGATGTATTCGTGGATGGCTGATGTGAGTGCGCCGGTGCTGAGGAATCGGACATGGTGGAAGAGCTCTTCCTTGAGGTGTCCGAAGAAGTTTTCCATCACTGCGTTGTCGTAGCAGTTGCCCTTGCGGGACATCGATTGGATGGCGTTGGCGCCCTGCAGGAGTCTCCGCCATGAGGCGTGCTGGTATTGGAATCCCTGGTCTGAGTGCACGATCGGTTTCTGCCCATACTCGAGCGTTGCCAGCGCCATACGCAGTGAGGTGTTGGTGAGCGCCAGGTTCGGGGACAGGCCGACGGTGTAGGAGAGGATCTGCCGGTCGAAAAGGTCCATGACGGGTGAGAGGTAGAGTTTTCGACCGTCGACTCTGAACTCGGTCACATCCGTTACCCACTTCTGGTTCGGGGCATCGGCATCGAAGTCCCGGTTCAGCAGATTGGGGGCAGTTTTGCCCTGTTCGCCTTGGTAGGAGTTGTAGCGTTTCCTTTGCCGGACCTTGCAGACGAGCTGCAGGGAACGCATGAGCTTCAGCACGGTCTTCTTCGCGATCGTCCACCCTTGCCGGGTCAGTTCAGTGTGGATGCGGCGGTGCCCGTATCTGCCATGGTTCTTTGTGAAGATGGTCGTGGCAGCGCTCTTGACTGCTTCCTTCGGGTCGGGAGCCCTGAGTCGGGCCTGGTGGTAGAAGAACGTCGAACGGGCCAAGCCGGCGACCTGCAGCAGAACCGGCAGCGAAAAGTCGGCCTTGAGGGCGATGATGGCCTGAACCTTCACCGTTGTTTTGGTGCCCTCAAGGCCCGCAATTTTCCCAGGTAGGCCACTTCCGCCCGCAGCCGTTCATTCTCCCGGCGCAGCCGCTCCAGTTCAGATGGCTCCGCCGGCGGTGGAGCGCCGGGCTTCCTCGGTCTGCCTTTAGGCTTCGGACGCAGGGCGTCCGCGCCCTGGCGGTGATATACCCGTACCCATGTCTCGAGCAGACGAGGTGAGGACAGGTCCGCCTCAGCCGCGAGGTCCGAAGCGCTCTCACCGGCCAGGAACTTCTCTACCAAGGCGAGCTTAAACTCGAACGAGTACGCCTTTTTTGTCGGTTTGCCCACGAGCGCTCCTCGACCATGGATCCTCCACCGCCGATAAAGGTGCCTAACCGGCCAGCGGGCCACGCCCAGTATGGTTGCGGTCGCCGTATCTGCGATGCCCTTCTCGAACCACGCTACAGCGGCCTCCCGCTGCACAACCGACAACGAACTACGTGCATACATAAAAGTGCTCCCCGGATGTCGGAACTGAATTTCTCAGTCCAACTTCCGGGGAGCACTTCAAATTCGCAGGAGGCGCCTTCAGTATTGAGGGCCTGTTGCCGCACGGTCCCGGGCCGCTGCTAGGTCAGCGTCCAGGAGCGCTTGGAGAGGCCGAACCAGAACCCGTCGATCGCCGTCTTGGCTTCGATGCCGCTGGAGGCGTAGGCGGCTCCGAGGGCAACGTACAGCGGGGCCCAGTGCTCGGAACGCGGATGTGCCTCCCGCGCGGCCGGCGCCTTATGCAGGAAGTCGAGGATTGAATCGACGTCGCCGCGGGCCATCGCCTCCTCGGCCCAGTGGTCGAACTCGCTCGAGGCCGCGGGCGGGGTCGTGTCCGGGCCCGCCGCGGGGTTGAACCAGCGCAGGTTGTGGGTGGTGAAGCCGGAGCCCACGATCAGCGTACCGCGCTCGCGGAGCGGGGCCAGGGACTTACCGAGCTCGAACAGGCCCTGCGGATCCAGTGTCGGCATTGACATCTGCACCACAGGAACGTCCGCGTCCGGGAACATCTCCACCAGCGGAACGTAGGCGCCGTGGTCGAGGCCGCGGGACTCGTCGTGCTCCACGTGATGGCCGTGCACGGACACCAGCCGGTCCACCTCGGAAGCCAGTTCCGGGGCCAGCGGGGCGTCGTAGGTGACGTCGTAGTACTTCTGCGGGAAACCCCAGAAGTCGTAGACGAGGTCGGTCTTCCGCTCGGTGGCGCTCAGCGTGACGGGGGCGTTCTCCCAATGCGCGGACACCATCAGGATGTCCTTCGGCTTGTCGAAGCCGGTGGACCAGTCGGCCAGCTGCCGCGTCCACGTTGCGTCGTCCGCCAGCGGGGGAGCGCCGTGGCTGAGGAAGAGGACAGGGGGGAGAGTGGCGGTTTCAGGCATGGTTCCAGTGTACGGTTTTTTATTGAAGTTTCAAGTATTCACCGACGCTTGATCCGGCGATAGCTCAGAAGGCCGGGGATGCGGCCCCTCTCCTGCAGCGGGACCCCGCGGGAGAAATCGGCCCACAACTGCCGCAGCCGCCGGCCCTGTTCGTCGACGGTCTCCCACGAGACCCCGGCCAGCAACCGCGACGCGGCCCAGGACTGCCGGGTGCCGAGCAGCAGCGGCAGGTCGATTGTGTGGGCAGAGCCGTACGGATTGCCGGGGGCGGCCCAGGAGATCACGTACCTGTGGGCGATGCCGCCGGCACGTGCATGGCGCCTGGCGAACCGGCGGATGGCCCGGGAGTAGACCGCCGCCGTCACGGTCCTGACGATGGCGCGGCGGATCAGGGCACCGATCAGCGGCACCCGAATGGCCCGCTGCAGTGCAGGCACCGTGGGCAGATAGAGCCGCGCCTCTTCGGCAGTGTGGCCGATGAGGATGTCGATCTGCGGGGCTGTGCGGTCCCAGGCCGCATTGATCCCGTGTTCCGCCGGCAGGGGATGGTGCCCGTACTGGGTGCCGAACGCCATCTGCCCCATAAGCCCGAACGAAGCGGCATGCCGCTGGACCTCGGACTGCAGCGCGACGACCTCGTCGGCTGGCATATCGGCGGTGACCGCCTCCGCCGCCCGGGCCATGGCGGCGTGCATCCTGTGCCGGCCGCGGGAGATGCCCAGCGGCGGACTCTGGAGGATGGCCCTGCGAAACAGCGCTTCCGCCCCGGGAGCCGCCATGAGATGGGCGACGGCGTCGCCGCCCGAGGACTGGCCAAACAGGGTGACCCGGTCCGGATCGCCGCCGAAGGCCGGGATGTTGCGCTGCACCCAGCGCAGGGCCTGGAGTTGGTCCAGCAGCCCGAGGTTGGCGGGCCGGGTGTGCCCGGATCCCAGGAAGCCGAAGAGACCCAGCCGGTACGTCACCGCCACCACGATTACGCGTTGTTCGGCGACCAGCCGGGCCGGGTCCATGATCGGAGCGTCGCCGGCCCCGGTGGTATACGAACCTCCATGGATCCAGACCATGACCGGAAGACGCTCGTCGGTTCGCACATTACGCGGCAGCGTGATGGAGAGCCGCTGGCAATGCTCATCCTGGCGGAGGCCCGCCAGCGCGTCGCCAAGGACTTCGGCGAGGAAGCGTGAGCGGACCTGCGGGCAGGCCGGCGACGGTTCCGCCGCCACGAACGGTTCTGTCCGGTCCCGCGACGGGACCGGGACGGCGAAGCGGTCTGCGGTCGCGTAGGGAATGCCGGTGGCCCGGACGACGGCGCCGTCATCCCGCGCGTGCACCGGACCGCAGGGCGGCGCGAAGGTGAGCGTGGCGGTGTCCATGCTTCCCTTCTCTTGCTCCGGCCGGTCCTGCCTTGCCGGCTGGGTTTCCTGCCCATCCAGCCGCGGTTCACTCTTCGGCCGGGCCACTGTCCTCACTACGAAAGCCGCCCAGCGAGGGTGGGCGGCTTTCGTTCGCTGCGGGGTCTAGGCCCAAATATACTCGTCGGCGATCGCGCCGTCCTTCCATTTGGCCACAGTCACCCTTCGGCTGCCGTCTTCGAATTCCCCGATGACGCAGGTCCACTCGCCTGATCCGAAGCGGATGGGTGGGCGGGGATGCGGGGCGGTGTCCCATCTGCGGCCTGCACGCACGCCTTCATCGCGTCAATATGCTCGATGACGCCGTGCGTGGGTTCCTAGCCCTTCCAATCGACGAGGACGTCGTCCGTATGGTGGTGGGCGAAGACGCCGTTCCAGTCGGCCTTGTTCCAGCCGTCGACGTCGAGATCGTCCGTTCCCTTGAGGTTGCGGTCTACCTGATCGTCCTGCATGGGTGCCTTAATGGGTCAGGACTTCGGCGGGGAGGGCCTGGCCAGGGTTTCGCGGCCGAACAGCGCCCACAGCAGCGCCGCGGCCAGCGCGACGGCTCCGGTGGCGGCAAAGGCCCAGTCGTAGCCGAGGCGGTCTGCCAGGACGCCGGCCAGCACCGGGCCGAGGATGGCGCCGCCGTCCGTAGCCATCTGAACGACCGCCAGCACCTTGCCGCCGGTGCGGTCATTGCCGATGATGTCGGCGACCGCGGCCTGCTGGGCCGGACCGAGGAGGCCCGAACCGAAACCCGCCGTTATGGAAGCGGCCACGAAGAGCGGGACGGACTCGGTGAATCCAATGGCGGCTATGGACAGCCCCGCGATGACCAGCCCGACGATCACCAAAGGCCGCCGCCCGGCGGAATCGGAGAGCCTGCCGGAAAATGTCAGGGCCAGTGCGTTGCCCACGGCGAAAACCGCGAGCGCAAGGCCGGCGGTCGCCGGCCCGGCTCCCAGTACGGCCGCGGCGAAAATAGGAATCAGCGCCATCCGGACGCCGAAGGTCGCCCAGCCATTCGCGAACGAGGATACGATCGCCGCCCTGTAGGCGGGGTCCGCCAACGCCTCGCGCACGGCCATCGGCTCGGGAACGGGGACGTCCTCGCCGGTTCCGGCCGGCGGTTTCTTCAGCATCACGGCGACCACCGCGGCGGCAATGACCAGCGCGACGGCATAGACGATGAAGGGCATGCGCAGTCCGAACCCTGCCAGCAGGCCGCCGGCGACCGGGCCGAGGATACCGCCCAGGAGGAAGGTTGACGCGTAGGCGCCGGACACCCTGCCCCGGTTGTTCGGCGGGGCGAGCCTGAGAATGAGGGCGGTTGCGGAGACGGTGAACATGGTGGAACCGGCGCCGCCAAGGCCGCGGAACAGCAGCAGCTGCCAGTAGTCCTGTGCGATGGCGCAGGCGCCGGTCGAGACCGCAACAATCAGCAGGCCAATGAGGTAGACACGGCGCTCGCCCCACTTGCCGACGAGGGCACCGCCGACGGGAGCGAAGACGAGGCGCATGAAGGCGAAGACGCTGACGATGACGCTGGCGGCTGCCACGCCTACGTTGAAACTCGCGGCGAACTGTGGCAGGACCGGCGCGACGATGCCATAGCCAAGGGCGATAACGAACGCGGCGGCGATCAGGACCTTGATGTCCCGCGGTAGCGGGGCGCGGGACACTTTGTCGCGGACGTCTCGAGGGGCGCCCGGAACGGTCACCAACCGGCGGAAGAGGGGCATGGATCAACCCTAGCCGGGTGTGAAACACGTCTGAAACACGCACGACAAGCGGGTTTTACCTGCGCGCATTCCTTGTAACTTTCCCGCAATGTGGCCACCCATCGCAGGAAACACGTGCCCGGCAATCTTGATGCAGATGCGGGAACAGCCCGCCCATGGACGAGAGGACGTGAAAATGGATCTGTCAGCAGGTCACGTCTGGGTAATGATCTCGGCGGCCCTTGTGCTGCTCATGACGCCAGGTTTGGCATTCTTCTACGGCGGCATGACCCGTGCCAAGGCCGCCTTGAACATGATGATGATGAGCTTCATTTCCATCGGTCTGGTCGCCGTGGTGTGGGTGCTGTGGGGCTACTCCATGAGCGGCGGCGACGGGGTGGCGCAGCTGTTCGGCAACCCGTTCGCCTCCTTCGGCATGGAAGGCCTGCTGAACACCGAGGACCTGATCGGTGCAGGCTACGGTGCCACCTTCGCGATCATCACGGTAGCGCTCATCTCCGGAGCCATCGCCGATCGCGCCAAGTTCAGCTCCTGGGCCCTCTTCGTCCCGATCTGGGTCACGCTGGTCTACTGCCCGCTGGCCTTCATGGTCTGGGGCGGCGGCCTGCTCAGCGCAGAGGGCGCCATCGGCTCCTGGGCCGGGGAGGCCATCGACTTCGCCGGCGGCACCGTGGTCCACATCAACGCCGGCATGGCCGGGCTGATCCTCGCCCTGATCCTCGGCAAGCGCAAGGGCTTCGGCAAGGACCCGGCGCAGCGTCCGCACAACATCCCGTTCGTTATGCTCGGCGCTGCGCTGCTGTGGTTCGGCTGGTTCGGCTTCAACGGCGGAGCTGCCGGCACTGCTGAGGAAGCCGGCCTCATCTGGATCAACACCATGGCCGCCCCGGCCGCTGCCATGCTCGGCTGGCTGGTAACCGAACGCATCCGCGATGGCCGCCCGACCTCGCTCGGCGCAGCCTCCGGCGTGGTGGCCGGACTGGTCGCCATCACCCCGGCCTGTGCGAACGTGTCGCCGGTCGGCGCGATCGGCCTCGGCCTGGTCGCCGGTGTCCTCGCCGCCCTGGGTGTTGGACTGAAGTACAAGCTCGGCTACGACGACTCCCTCGACGTCGTCGGCGTCCACCTGGTCGCCGGTATCGTCGGTACGCTCGCCCTGGGCTTCATCGCCCTCCCGGTCGACGGCGCCGGCGGCGGCCTCTTCTACGGCGGCGGCTTCGCCCAGCTGTGGGCCCAGGTTGTTGCTGCAGTCGTCTCCGTCGTCTACTGCGCCATCCTGACGGTCCTCATCGGCCTGGCCATCCACAAGACCGTGGGCTTCCGGGTCAGCGAGGAAGAGGAAGTCACCGGCGTGGACCTGACGCAGCATGCAGAAAGCGCCTACGAGTTCGGCGGCCTGGGCACCGGCGGAACGTTCGTCCCGCACCCGGCCACCGACCGCAGCGCCCACGAAGGTTCCAAGGAAGAGGTAACGGCATGAAACTGGTCACCGCCATCATCCGCCCGGAAAAGCTCGAAGACGTCCGCGGCAGCCTGGAGAGCTACGGCGTCCAGGGACTGACGGTCAGCCAAGCCAGCGGATACGGTCGGCAGCGCGGACACACCGAGGTCTACCGCGGCGCAGAGTACACCGTCGACCTGCTGAAGAAGCTGCGGATCGAGGTCCTGGTGGCCGACGAATGGGCCAACGACATCGTCGACGTCCTCGTCGCCACCGCCAACACGGGCCGCGCCGGCGACGGCAAGGTATGGCTGATCAACGTCGAGGAAGCCGTGCGGGTCCGCACCGGAGAACGGGGCGAAGCCGCCATCTGAGCTATCCGGCAGGCACGCAGGACGGTGAGGCCGGAAGCAGAAGGGCCGCCCCGGGGCGCAGCACGAATATCGTGGCTGTCGTTCCCGGGGCGGCCCTTCTCATTTCCGCGGCAGGGCGCTGTCGGGACGGGAGGTTTCCCAGCCTTGCGGGCCGCGGCTTCCGGCTTGGTACTCCTCGAGCGGGACGTCGCCGGCGGCCCAGGCCTTGAGGACAGGTTCGACGATCCGCCAGCAGTCTTCTGCGATGTCGCCCCGGACGGAGAGCAGGGGGTCTCCACGCAGGACGCCCTCGAGGACTTCGCCGTAGGGGAGCAGGTCCGGGGCGTGCATCGCCGCCTCCAGTGCCACCCGATCGAGGGTGAAGAGGTCGCCCGGGGCGTTCACGTCGATTTCCAGCTGCAGCGTTTCGGGTCCGAAGCCGACCCGCAGCCGGGTCGGAGCATCAACGCCCTTGAACCCCGCCGGGACCTGCACCGGCTTGAAGGTCACGATGGCCTCCTTCTGCTGCTCGCCCAGGGCCTTGCCCGAGCGCAGGATGAAGGGCACGCCGGCCCAGCGGAAGTTGTTGATGGAGACTTCGATTTCCGCGAGCGTTTCCGTGTCGCGCGCCGGGTCGACGCCGTCTTCTGCCGCATAGTCCGGAACGTCGCGTCCGTCGATCTGCCCGGCGGAGTAGCGGGCGCGACGCGTGCTTCCGGCGTAGTCCGGATTGACGGAACTCGCCCGCAGGACACTGCCGATATGGTCCCGCAGGTCCCGTTCGGTCAGCGAGGCCGGCGCGTTGATCGCCATCAGCGCCATGATCTGCAGCAGATGGCTCTGGATCATGTCGCGCAGCGCGCCGGCTTTGTCGTAGTAGCGGGCACGCCCCTCCAGCGCCAGCGATTCGTCGTAGAAGATCTCGACCTTCTCGACGTGCAGGTTGTTCATCAGCGGTTCGAGGAGCCGATTGGCGAACCGCAGGCCAAGGATGTTGAAGACCGTGGCCTTACCGAGAAAGTGGTCGACGCGGTGGATCCGGTCTTCCGGAACCAGCGAGAGCAGCGTGCGGTTGAGCGAAGCCGCGGATTCCTGGCTCGTGCCGAACGGTTTCTCCAGCACCAGGCGGGTCCCCGCGGGCAGGTCCTGCGGCTTCAGCAGTTCGCAGGCCTTCTGGCTAACGGCCGGCGGCAGCGCAAAGAAGACCGCCACCGGTGCCTCGACGGAGTCGATCAGGCGTGCGAGGGCCCCGTCCGCCGTGACATCCACCACGTGGTATTCCGTGCTCTCCTGGACGGAGCGCAGGTCCTGCCTGCCGGCGTCGTTAGCGTTCCCCGCACAGTCGGTGAACGCCGCCCCAACCCGGTCCCGCCACCTGGCCGTGTCCCAGTCGTCCGAGCCCGCGCCGACCAGTTTCAGGCCGTGCGTCCGCCCTTGGGCGATCAGCTTGCCCAGTCCGGGCAGCAGCAGCCGCCCCGTCAGGTCGCCGGACGCGCCCAGGATCAGCAGCGTCCGCACCGGCTCCGGGCCGGGATTCTGGTTGGTGGTTGGCGTGCTCGCGGGGTTCGTCACATTCACACCATGCCACCGGATGGGCGAACTGTCGCCCGCTTGGCCCGATTTCGGATCCGCCATCGGGGCGTCCGGGACCAACCTCAAGTCCATACTTGGTACGCTGGAAAAGCTGTACTCCGGCCATGCCCGCCGGATCTGACCGAAGATCGACGAAAGAAGTGCACGGCACGTGTTCAATTCACTCTCTGACCGGTTGGCCTCAACCTTCAAGAACCTGCGCGGCAAGGGACGCCTGTCCGAAGCCGACGTCGACGCCACCGTCCGCGAGATCCGCCGCGCCCTCCTCGATGCCGACGTCGCCGTTTCCGTGGTGCGTGAGTTCGCCGCCCATGTGAAGGAACGGGCGCTGAGCGAGGAAGTTTCCGCCGCCCTCAATCCCGGCCAGCAGGTCGTCAAGATCGTCAATGACGAGCTGGTCCGCATCCTTGGCGGCGAGACCCGGCGCATCCGGCTGGCAAAGAACCCGCCGACCGTCATCATGCTGGCCGGCCTGCAGGGTGCCGGCAAGACCACCCTCGGCGGCAAGCTGGCCAAGTGGCTCAAGGGCCAGGGCCACAGCCCCATTCTCGTGGCGGCGGACCTCCAGCGGCCCAACGCTGTCACGCAGCTCCAGGTCAACGGCCAGCGCGCCGGCGTCCCGGTCTTCGCGCCGCACCCGGGAGTCCAGTCCGAGTTCGAGGCACCCACCGGCGATCCGGTGGCTGTAGCCCGCGACGGCGTGGCGGAGGCGCGCGCGAAGCTGCATGACGTGGTGATCGTGGACACCGCCGGCCGGCTGGGCATCGACGCCGAAATGATGCAGCAGGCAGCCGACATCCGCGCCGCCATCAACCCGGACGAAGTCCTCTTCGTCATCGACGCCATGATCGGCCAGGACGCGGTCAACACCGCGCAGGCCTTCAACGAGGGCGTCAACTTCACCGGCGTGGTGCTCTCCAAGCTCGACGGCGACGCCAGGGGCGGTGCGGCGCTGTCGGTGGCCTCCGTCACCGGCAAGCCCGTGATGTTCGCATCCACCGGCGAGAGCCTGGACGACTTCGAGATCTTCCACCCGGACCGCATGGCCAACCGCATCCTGGACATGGGCGACATCCTGTCCCTGATCGAGCAGGCCGAGAAATCCTGGGACAAGGGCGAAGCCGAACGGATGGCGAAGAAATTCGTCGACCAGGAGGACTTCACGCTCGAGGACTTCCTCGCGCAGATGCAGCAGATCCGCAAGATGGGCTCGATGAAGAAGATGCTCATGATGATGCCGGGCGCCGCCGGCATGCGGCAGCAGCTGGAGAACTTCGATGAGCGGGAGATCGACCGGGTCGAGGCGATCGTGCGCTCCATGACGCCGCACGAACGCCTGGCGCCCAAGATCATCAACGGCTCCCGGCGTGCCCGCATCGCCCGCGGTTCCGGCGTCCACGTCTCCGAGGTCAACGGCCTGCTGGAGCGCTTCGGCCAGGCCCAGAAGATGATGAAGAAGATGGCCCAGGGCGGCGGTATCCCAGGCATGCCCGGGATGGCGGGTCCCGGCGGCTTCGGCGGTGCGCGCAAGGGCAAGCAGGTGGCCAAGGGCAAGAAAAAGGCCCGCTCTGGCAACCCGGCCAAGGCCGCCCAGGAGCTGCGCGAGGCCGAGGAGCGCCGGGCGAGCGCCCGGAACGCGCTGCCCACGGGCGCCGCCTTCGGCCAGCAGCAGGAGGAGTTCGACCCATCGGCGCTGAACCTGCCGAAGGGTTTCGAGAAATTCCTCGGTAAGTAGCTTTCAACGCAAGGTCCGGCGGCTTTGCCGGATCCTGCTGCAGCGCGCCGAGGCAGGCCGAGCAGGGAGGGCAGTTGTGACCAAGCAGCACCTGGATGGATTCTACGGTTCCGTCTGGAAACGGCCTGCCTCGGTGGCCGTCATCGTCCGCACGGTCGGCGGGTCGGTCCTGCTGGCCCCGGACCCCAAGGGCGGCTTGGCCTTGCCGGCCGGCCTGGTCAAGAGCGGCGAAGATCCCCGCGGGGCGGCCGCTCGAGTCCTGGACGGGACGTCACTGCAACTGCCGCTGGGCCGGATTCTGGCCATCGATTACCAGCAGGTGCCGGACTCGCCCGCCGAGGCCTTCACCTTTATTTACGACGGCGGTACGTACGAGGGCGGTGAACTCGCGGCGGCGGCCGGGGGACAGGCGGGCTTCCTGGACTTCCAGCTCGCGCTGATGGAGCTGGACCGGACGCAGGCGGCACAGCTGAAGGCCGCGCTGGACGCCCACGAGCTGCTCACGGTCCTCGAACTGCGGAACGGTCAGCCGCTGGAAACCGTGCAGCGGGACGTGCCGCGGCGGGAACTCATCGCCGGTTTCGATGGGACGCTGAGCCCTGGCCGCTAGATGGGCCTCCCGGTCCGCCGGGAAGACGCGCGTGGTGTTCGTGCACGGACCGGGCCGCTTCGGCGCCGCCGCCTGGCCGTACCAGCATCGGCTGGCAGGGAAGTACGACTGCCTGTTCCTGCGCCGGCACGGCTTCGCGCCCACGGCCGCGCCGCTGCCGACGGATTTCCAGGCCGACATGCACATCGTGCTTGCCAATCTCGGGGAAGGCGGACACGTCGTCGCCCATTCCCACGGTGCGATCTCCGCGATGATGGCCGCCGTCGAGCGGCCGGACCTGGTGCGGTCGCTGACGCTCTTCGAGCCCGCCTGCCTGTCCCTGACGGCAGACCTGCCGGCCACCCGGGCGCAGCGGGAGCGGTTGGCACCGCTGTATGCTGCCCGGGCCGAGCTGACGGACGAGCAGTACCAGCGGGAGTTCAGCTGGCTCATGTTCGGCTCCCGTCCCGGGCCGCTGCGCACCCGGCAGGAGCGCCGGGAGGCCCGGCGCCTGCGGTTGCAGGAGGCGCCCTGGGCCGCGCCGCTCAGCATCGTCCCCGGCCTTCCGACCCTGGTCGTCACCGGAGGCTGGGAGCCGCTCTACGAAGAAGTCGGCGAGTACCTGGCCACCACTGGGGCGGTGCACCGGCATGCGCCCGGCCATCATCGGCCCCAGGATCGTGCCGAGGGGCACGGGTTGCTGACAGAATTCCTGCTGAACTTCGAACAGTAGCCGCGGCTACCGCCGCTCTTGCTAGCGTTGTGTCATGAACGCATTTGGCTGGGAGCCGGTATCCGGGCAGCTTTGGTGGCCGTGGCCCCTGGACGGACCCGGCGCCCGGGCCCTGCTCCGAGAGTTCGCGGACCGTTCCCTGCTCGGCGCCTTCGCAGCGGGTAACCCGGCGGCCGGCCAGACCGTCGTCGAGTTCCTGCTGGCCCGCGACCCCTCGGGCCGGGTCGCCGTCCTGGATCCGGAGGGGGCGGCGGTGGCCGGCCCTGACTACCGGATGCTGGCCCAAAGCCTCTCGTTGGCCGCCGGTGGCGCCGTGGACATCGACGGCTTCGAATACGAGGCGCCGGCGGCGGACGCGGCCCTCGAGCTGGACCCCTCCGAAGGCGGGACGGCGCTGGACTCCGTGGAAGTTGCGGAGCCACCCGTGCTGCGCACCGTTATGGTCGGACGGTTCCGGCGCGAGGACCTGCTGATGTTCGGTGCCCTGAACTCGGCGCCGCTGGACGTCTTCGAGGACGACGGCGAACGCGGGCGCCGGATCGTCGTCGTTCATGGCGGTGCCTCGCCCGGGCTGTACAACTGGCCGGAGCAGGCAAAGCCGATGGCCGCCTTCATGAACTTGGACGGCCTGCGCGCCGTCGAGGCCTGGCTGCCGGGGACACGGAAGGATCCGGCCAACAATTTCTGGCATGCGTGGCAGCCGCAGCCCAAGCCCTTCCCGAGCACGGACCGGGCTTCGGCCGAGGCGCTTCGGCTCCTCGGCACGCTCATTCGTTCGGCGGATCCGCATACGGGAGACCTCGCGCGGGCCTTCGGGCTGGACCGGCAAGCCGAGGCCCGCCTCTCCGGGCTGCTGCTGGGCGAGGAGTCGGAAGACGTGCTCGCGCAGACCGCCGAAGCCCTGGGCCTGCCGCGGCTGGCAGGGGAGCTGGCGGAATCGGGCCAGTCGGCCCGCGCCGTCCCGGAACACATGCCGGCGCTTCCCCTGGGCAAGGCCGTGCTGGAACTGATGGCTACGCCCATGACCGGCAGTTCTCCGCTGGCCCGCTGGCACCGCCGCATCCTCGCTCATCCGGAGCTGCTCGCCGGCAGCGCCGCCGTCGCGGCAGGGGCGGCAGTCGTTCTGCTGCGGGCCTCCGGCCGTCCCCTGCGCCGGAACGGCGGCCTGCTGCGTGCCGGCGCCCTCTCTCTCGCGGCCGAGGCCGCCAGCGAACTGGCCCTCTACGGCTACCTGAAATTCCGCCGCCGCTGACCTGGAACGCCCGTGAGCCGGGGACTGGAACAAACGTGAAGCTTCAAGTATTGTTACTTGTATGAATCTTCAAGTAAATGCCCAGGACCTGCTGCCCGCCGACCTCAGCATGGGCACCGTGATGCTCAAGGTCGGCGATATGAAGACCATGGCTTCCTACTACCAGCAGGCGCTCGGACTGGAACCGCTGAGCGAGGGCCTCGGCGGCGTCTATCTGGGCCGCGGCTCCACCCCGCTGGTCCATCTGGCCCCGGCGGCGGGCCTCCAGCTGCCTTCCCGAGGCGAAGCGGGCCTGTTCCATACCGCGTTCCTCTTCGAGGACCGTTCCTCCCTTGCCGCCACGGTCGCAACCGCGGCCCAGTATGACCCGCGCCGGTTCGCCGGCAGTGCGGACCACCTGGTCAGCGAGGCGTTCTACTTCACCGATCCCGAAGGGAACGGCATCGAGCTGTACTTCGACAAGCCCCGCGAGAGCTGGCAGTGGAACACCGGCGCCGACGGCAGCCGCGAAGTCCACATGGACAACGTGGCCCTGCCGCCGCAGCTGTACCTGCAGAACCACCTGACCGAGGCCTCCCTGGCCGGGCAGCGCGAGGCGGGGGCGGAGATCGGCCACGTGCACCTCCAGGTCGGCGACACCGAGGTTGCCGAGGACTTCTACGTCAAGACCCTCGGCTTCGAGCGCACCGCGGGCTGGCACGGCCAGGCCCTGTTCGTTTCCGCCGGCGGCTACCACCACCACATGGCCATGAACGTCTGGAACAGCCGCAGCGCCGGTCCGCGCAAGGATACTCTGGGGCTCGGCGAGGTCGTGATCCAGGTGCCGAGCGAGGACGAAGTCGGCGCGCTGGCCGAGCGGCTCTCCAGCGCCAAGATCGGCCACCACCACACCGGCGCCGAGCTCCGCTTCGAAGACCCGTGGCGCAACCAGCTGCGCGTCGCCGTCGGCTAGGCTGAAGACGCACCAGCCTGCCTAACCGCGAAGGGACGCCCAATGCCCGGTACAACTGAAGTCTTCGTCGCCACCCATGATGCGGCCGTGCGGCGCGCCGCCGCCCTGGAAGCCAGCTTCGATGCCCGTGCGGACACGGATGCCTCCAGCGTAGCCATCGAGGACGCCCCGAATGCGCGGATCAACGGGATCACGGACCTGGAGATCGAGATCCTCGGGGGGCTGGCGGCCAAAGCCATCGGTGCCGCCGGCGATGCCACTCTGGACATGGCAGACGTCTCCAGCGATTACCTGATGGTGGCCCCGGATTCCATGGTGGAGTCCTTGGCGGAACTGCTGACGTACGTTGACGACGGCGGAGAATCCGCGATCCCGGAGGTCGCCTCCCTGTGGGCCTCGGAGGAGGACATGCCCTTCAGCGGGGACGTCGCCGAGGAATACGTCCGCCGCCTGGCGGAACTGGCCCGGCAGGCCGAAGAGGGGGACCGTCTCCAGCTGTACGTCTGGAGCAGCACGGCGGAAGCCTGACCGGCGCGGAGCCAATCCGCCGACTCGCGCGGATTGGCTCCCGTCTGGCACAATAGACAGGTACTCGATCTGCGCGGCCCCTCTCTCCGTGCATGCATCTTGTCCTTTGAACCCCAACCATGGCCCGCCCCACGGGAGCAGACATACGGGTTCGCCCATTTTCAGAACCAGGAGTGACCACAAAAGTGGCCGTAAAGATTCGCCTTAAGCGCTTCGGTAAGAAGTTCTCTGCCCACTACCGCGTCGTTGTCATGGATTCCCGCGCCAAGCGCGACGGTCGTGCCATCGAAGAGATCGGGCAGTACCACCCGACCCAGGAGCCCTCGTTCATCGAGATCAACTCCGAGCGCGCCCAGTACTGGCTCGGTGTCGGTGCCCAGCCGACCGAGCAGGCCGAGGTTCTGCTCAAGATCACCGGTGACTGGCAGAAGTTCAAGGGCATTGAGGGCCAGGAAGGCACCCTCAAGACCAAGGCTCCGAAGGAGGCCTTCGTGGCCCCCGAGAAGGAATCTGTCATCATCCCCGAGGCCATCACCCCGAAGGCCAAGAAGGAAGACGCTGACGAGGCTGCTGCTGAAGCTCCGGCCGAGGAAGCTGACGAGACCGCTAAGGCTGAGTAATGCTGGCCGAAGCGCTCGAACACCTGGTCCGTGGCATCGTTGACAGTCCCGAGGACGTCAAGGTCACGGTCAAAAGCAACCGCCGCTCGGAAATCATCGAGGTGCGGGTCAACCAGGATGATTTGGGCCGCGTGATCGGCAGGCAGGGCCGCACCGCCCGCGCACTGCGGACCGTCATCTCTGCCCTGGCAGACGGTGAACCGGTCCGCGTGGACGTGGTGGACACGGACCGCCGCCGCTGATCCACCGGCGACACCAGTCGAGCCATCCGGCCCCGGCACCAGATATGGTGGCGGGGCCGGACGCATTTCACCAGACCGTTCAGTACCTATCCGACAGGAGAGTCCATGCACGTCCAGGTTGCCAGGATCGGCAAACCGCACGGGATCAGAGGAGAAGTCACCGTCCAGGTCCTCACCGATGCGCCCGAGGAACGGTTCACTCCCGGTGCCCGGCTTGTGGTGGAGCCGGAACGGCTCGGTCCTCTGACCGTCCGGTCGGCGCGGTGGAACAAGGAGATCCTGCTGCTCGGTTTCGACGAAGTGGGCGACCGCAACGGCGCCGAGGAACTGCGCGGCGTGAAGCTCTTCGTGGACAGCGATGACCATGAGGACGAGGACGCGTGGTACGAACACGAGCTGGTGGGGCTGAAGGCACTCGTCGGCGACGAAGAGGTCGGCCGTGTGACCGGCCTGAACACCTTGCCCGCACAGGACCAGCTGGTCATTGAGGCAGCCAACGGCGAAGAGATCCTGGTGCCGTTCGTAGAACAGATCGTGCCGGAAGTCGACGTCGACCAAGGCTTCGTCCGCCTGACTCCGCCGCCCGGACTTTTCGAAGTCAACAGCCCGGAACACCGGACCGAACCGGACGACGGCGAGGGGGAGCGCTAGGTGCGCATCGACGTCGTCAGCATTTTTCCCGAGTATCTGGACGCGCTGGAGCTCTCCCTCATCGGCAAGGCGCGGCAGGACGGGCTGCTGGAACTCAACGTTCGCAACCTGCGCGACTTCACGACGGACCGGCACCGGACGGTGGACGACACCCCGTACGGCGGCGGGGCCGGCATGGTGATGAAGCCCGAGCCGTGGGCGCTGGCGCTCGAAGCGGTGCTGGAATCGGCGGGGGCAGGGGCCCCCGCCGACGGTGCCGAACCTGGCCCGGACAGCGCGGCGGACGACCGCCGCCCCGTGCTGATCGTTCCCTCGCCCGCCGGCGAGGTCTTCACGCAGTCGATCGCCCACGAGCTGGCGGCCGAGCAGCACCTTGTGTTCGCCTGCGGCCGCTACGAGGGAATCGATGAGCGTGTCCTCGAGTGGGCCGCGGGCTCCTTCCGGGTCAGGCCCATGAGCCTGGGCGACTACGTGCTCAACGGCGGCGAAGTGGCTGTCCTGGCAATGGTCGAGGCGATCGGCCGGCTGATTCCGGGTGTCGTGGGGAATCCCGAGTCCCTGGTCGAAGAGTCCCACGCCGACGGGCTGCTCGAGTACCCTGTCTACACCAAGCCCTCGGTCTGGCGCGGCCGGGCCGTGCCCGAGGTTCTGCTCAGCGGCAACCACGCCAAAATTGCGCGCTTCCGCCGCGATCAACAGCTACGCCGCACGGCCCTCCGCCGGCCGGACCTGGCCGGCGCCCTGGCGCCGGAGCAGCTGACTGCGTCGGACCAGTCCGTCCTGGCCGAAGCCGCCGGTCGGCAGGAGCTGCAGGACTCGCAGGAACGGTAGTCCGGATTGGCGGCGCAGGACTGCTCTGTGGCAGAATAGGTCATTGTGTTTGCTGGGCTTGCGCCTGCCACAGGGGGCGTACGTGCCAACAGCCAGACACGCCGGCGGCCAAATCCCGGACCCGCCGGTCCACTGATTTTCGGTGCTGGAAGAAGCGGCGGTTGCCGGCTTCCGCGCCGTGACCAACGTGAATGACCTGTGGCGTTCACCAGGAGTGACAAGCATGCACATCCTCGACTCCGTCGACGCAGCCTCGCTGCGCAGCGACATTCCCGAGTTCCGCGCCGGTGACACCGTCAAGGTCCACGTGAACATCGTTGAAGGCAAGAACGCTCGTATCCAGGTATTCCAGGGCTTTGTCATGGGCCGCCAGGGCGACGGCGTTCGCGAGACCTTCACCGTCCGCAAGGTTTCCTTCGGCGTCGGCGTCGAGCGTACGTTCCCGGTCCACTCTCCGATCATCGACCGGATCGAAGTTTTGACCAAGGGCGACGTCCGCCGCGCCAAGCTGTACTACATGCGCGACCGCCATGGCAAGGCCGCCAAGATCAAGGAAAAGCGCGACTTCGGCTCCGCCAAGTAGCACCTTCCTCGACTTCACGGTGCAAGACCATGCAGCTCCCCGCCTAAACGCCGGGGAGCGCTCAGAACGCCGGCCCGGGTTTCCGGGCTGGCGTTTTGTCTTCACGGCCCTGGTTGCCGCCATCGTGCTGAGCGCGGTGGTCCGGGCAACCTTTGTTGACGTCTACTACATTCCGTCGGCGTCGATGGAACCCGCACTGACAGAGGGCGACCGCGTCCTGGTTTCGCGGACCGACTACCACTACGGCCCGATCCGCAGGGGGGACCTGGTTGTTTTCGACGGCCGCGGCTCGTTTGCCCCGCTCCGCAGCGGGAATCCGGCCTACGTCGATGCTTTGCTGCAGGTGGGGCAGTGGTTCGGGTTCGCGGGAAACGGCACAACCTACGTGAAGCGGGTCATCGGGCTGCCCGGCGACTCCGTGGAATGCTGCACTGCCGAGGGCCTGCTGGAGGTCAACGGCGAGGCCTTGGCCGAGCCCTATATCCAGCCGGGAGACGCGCCGAGCGACCTGGAGTTCTCCGTCCGCGTGCCACAGGATAGGTTGTGGTTGATGGGGGACCACCGGTCGGTGTCTGCCGATTCCCGGGGCCTTCTCGGAGCACCCGGCGGCGGCATGGTTCCGACGGACCGGGTGATCGGGAGGCCGACACACATTATCTGGCCGCTGGACAGGTCCGGCGAGCTGGAACGAATCGCCCTGGGAACAGGGTCGGATGAAGGAAAATAGACATGGAGCAGGCGGCAGAAAAGCGCAGGAACCCGGCTTTGGCCTGGCTGAAGGAAATCGGGATCATTGTCGTCGTCGCACTGTTGCTGTCCTTCCTGATCAAGACTTTCCTCTTCCGGGCCTTCTATATCCCGTCCACCTCGATGGAAAACACCCTCGAGGTCAATGACCGCATCTTCGTCAACCTTCTGGTGCCCCAGCCCATCGGCCTCGAGCGGGGCGACGTAGTGGTCTTCCGCGACGACCTGGGGTGGCTGCCGGCCAACGGTGCCAGCAACGACGGCGGGAACTGGTTCCAGCAGGCGCTCACCTTTGTCGGGCTGTTGCCGGACAGCTCCGAGCAGCACCTCGTCAAGCGCGTGATCGGCATCGGCGGAGACCGGGTGGTCTGCTGCGACGCGGACGGCCGGATCACGGTGAACGGGGCGGCATTGGAGGAGCCCTACCTGCACCCCGAGTCTACGAACGAAAGCCAGCCATTCGACGTCGTGGTTCCCGACGGTAAAATCTGGGTCATGGGGGACAACCGGAACCATTCGGCCGACTCCCGGGAACACCGCGATGAAGCCTCCGGAGGCTTCATCGACCTCGACGCGGTGGAAGGCAAAGCCGCCGTCATCGCCTGGCCACTGGACCGGATGGGCGTGATCGGCAACTATCCGGAGGTGTTCGATACCGTACCGCCTGCCGAGGGCGGCGGTTCAGCACCGGCCAACACGCCTTCCGGACGATCGGAGCAGGAGGGCGCAGAGTGACACCCAAGAACCCGCATCTGCGGTTCGAACGCTCCCTGACGTCACAGGGGTTCCGCATGGTTGCCGGCGCCGACGAGGTCGGCCGGGGCGCGCTGGCCGGGCCCGTCACCGTCGGAATGGTGCTCATTGATGCCGGCGCCGTCAAACCGCTGAAAGGCGTTCGGGACAGCAAGCTGCTCAACCCCAGGGACCGCGAGCTGCTGGTCCCCCGGATCCGCACCTGGGCGGTCGCCTACGGAGTCGGCCACGCCTCCCCGGACGAGATCGACTCCATGGGCCTGACGGCGGCGCTCAGGCTCGCCGGCACCCGCGCGTGGCAGGCGGTGCTGGAAACGTCCCGCCCCGACGTCGTGATCCTCGACGGAAACTTCAACTGGCTCTCGCCGGTCGAGCAACCCACCCTCTTCGATGCGGGCACCGGGACCGGATGCGACGCACCGGTACAGACGAAAATCAAGGCGGACCTGAACTGCCTCAGCGTCGCGGCGGCCAGCGTGCTGGCCAAGGTGGAGCGCGACAACCTCATGGCCGAGCTGGCCCGGACTCATCCCGAGTACGGCTGGGAAATCAACAAGGGATATGCGACGGCCGCCCATCGGACGGCGTTGACCGCGCACGGTGCGTCGGCCGTCCACAGACGCAGCTGGCGCCTGATTCCGGCGGAGCTGCTGGACGTCGCCGGCGAGCCGGATGTCGAGGCCGCCGGTCTGGGGGCGGCAGGGGAGGCACCCGTCGCTCCAGCTGTGCGGAATGTCGAGGCCGCACTGGCTCCCGGGGCGCAGGGCGGCGAGCACTCCGAGCGGGTGGCTCCCGGCGCCGACCCGGAGGCTGAAGCGGTGTATCCCGGCACGGGCCCGGAGTCTGCGGCAGCCTCTCCCGCCGCCGACCCGGAGGCTGAAGCGGAGTATCCCGGCACGGTCCCGGAGCAGGCGGCGCCCGCCCCCAGCCTGGCTTAGCACCGCCAGCGGTATCCCGCGCCGCCGGCGGCATCCCCTACCGATCTGCGAGAAGATGGATTCATGAGCGCTGAAGACCTTGAGAATTATGAAACGGACATGGAGCTGCAGCTCTACCGGGAATACCGCGACGTCGCGGGGCTCTTCAGCTACGTTGTGGAGACGGAGCGGCGGTTCTATTTGGCCAACCACGTCGATCTCCAAGCTCGTTCTGCCGACGGCGAGGTCTACTTTGACCTAACGATGCAGGATGCCTGGGTTTGGGACATCTACCGGACGGCCCGGTTCGTCAAGAAGGTCCGCGTCTTGACCTTTAAGGACGTCAACATCGAAGAACTGACCAAGTCGGACGACCTGACCCTGCCGAAGGACGGCAACTTGGGCAACTGAGGCCAGTCCTCCTCCACAGCCCGCCTTGCTGACGGGCTTTCCACATAGGCGAATGGGTTCCCGCGGAGCGCCGATAAGCGGCGCACGCTGGAGCCTATGAGAGCTAAAGACAAACTCGGCAGGTCCGGCGAAACGCTGGCCGCGGCCTACCTGGAACAAGCGGGACAGCGGGTGGTGGACCGCAACTGGCGTGGACCCGCCGGGGAAATCGACATCGTAGCCCTGGAAGGGGCCACAGTCGTCGTCTCCGAGGTCAAGACGCGAAGGTCGGTGGACTACGGCCATCCGCTGGAAGCCATCACCCCGGCCAAAGTCGAGCGGCTGCAGATCCTCGCGAGGCAGTGGCTGCGGGCCCACGGAATGTCCTCCAACGGCTACCGCATTGACGCGGTTGCCGTCCTGGATGACGGCGACAATCCGCCGGTCATTGAGCACCTCAAGGCTGTCGGCTGATGGGGCTGGGCAGGTCTTTCTCGGTCGCGCTCGTCGGGCTGGCCGGCCACATTGTCGAGGTGGAGGCGGATATCGGCCAGACGCTGCCGGCCTTTGTGCTGCTTGGGCTTCCCGATGCGTCCCTTACTGAGGCCAAGGACCGGATCCGCTCGGCCGCCAAGAACGCCGGTATACCGCTGAGCCGCCGCAAGCTCACTATCAACCTGATTCCGGCATCGCTGCCGAAGAAGGGCTCGGGGTTCGACCTGGCGATGCTGATGGCCGCCCTCCAGGCCGCAGGGGACGTCGGTCCCAGCGGCAGCACCGTTTTCCTCGCGGAGCTGGGGCTGGACGGCAGGCTGCGGCCGGTTCGCGGCATCCTCCCGGCGGTTATGGCCGCCGTCGAGGCGGGACGCCCCGACGTGGTCGTGGCCGACAGGAACCGTGCCGAGGCGGACCTTGTGCCGGGTGCCTGCGTCCGCAGCTTCTCCACGGTGGCCGAACTGCTGCTGGCCTTCGGCGCCGATCCGGCCCGGATAGTCCTGCCGCCGGAGGAACCGGAGGAGGGCGTGGGTCCCGATGCGCCGGCCGCGGCCGCGGGACGGGCTCCCGACATGGCAGATATCGCCGGCCAGCATGAGGCCAGGACCGCGCTCGAGGTGGCCGCCGCCGGAGGGCACCACATCATGCTGGTCGGTCCGCCGGGCGCCGGAAAGACGATGCTGGCCGAACGGCTGCCAGGGCTTCTGCCGGACCTGCCGGACCATCATGCGATGGAAGTGACGGCGGTGCATTCCCTGAGCAGCACGGCCGCAAGGCTGACCGCGCTGCTGCGCCGCCCGCCGTTCGAGAATCCGCATCACACGGCGACCGCCGTGTCCATTATCGGCGGAGGTTGCGGAATGCCCCGTCCAGGGGCGGCTTCCCGCGCCCACCGCGGCGTGCTCTTCCTCGACGAGGCGCCCGAATACGACCGCGCGGTGCTTGACGCGCTGCGGCAGCCACTGGAGAGCGGAGAGCTGGTGCTTCACCGTGCCGCGGGGACCGCCACATATCCGGCCCGTTTCCAACTGGTGCTGGCCGCCAACCCGTGTCCCTGCGGCCGGTCGGACGAGAAGGGTATCGACTGCACCTGTACCCCTACCCAGCGCCGCCGGTACTTCGGCAAGCTTTCCGGCCCGCTGATTGACAGGATCGACCTTCAGCTGTCACTGACGCGCCTGCGACGGAGCGATATGACTTCCGCAGAGGGCCAAGAGAGTACGGCGATGGTGGCGGCCAGAGTCGGCCGGGCGCGGCAGGCCCAGCGCGATCGTCTGGGTCGGTGGGGCCACGCTCTGAACGCCGAGGTGCCCGCCGAGCTCTTCAAAGGTCCCCTGCGCCTGCCGCGTCGGACGTCAGTGGACCTCGACCGGGCCATGGACAACAACGTCCTCACGGCCCGCGGTTACAACAAAGTCCTGCGGGTGGCCTGGACCATCGCCGACTTGGCCGGTCAAGCCGCCCCGGACCGGGACTGCGTCGGCATGGCCTTGGCCTACCGCCAGAACGAAAGGATGGCCGCGTGATGGCCGAAGCGTTGGAGGAGCGACGGGCCCGGGCGGCCCTGGCCCGACTCATGGAACCGTCGGACTGGGTGGGCCTGGCCCTCATCGCGGCCCTCGGTCCGGTCGACGCACTCCGGGTTGCCACCGGGGCGATCGGACCAGGCCAGGAGCTGGAAGGCGAGCTGCGGCGGGTGCTCGACCGGCAGGCGGGCGGGCCCCAACAATCATTGCTGGTGGATGCACTCCAGCGATGGGCTCCTCGGGTGAAGGACCTGGCTCCGGAGCGGGACCTTGCCACCATGGAACGGCTGGGCGGGCGGCTGGTTATTCCATCCGACGACCTCTGGCCTCCGGCGCTGGGCGATCTGGAACTGGGGGAGCCGGTATGCCTGTGGATGCGCGGAAGCGTTGACCAAGGTGTTCCGGCCTTGAACCGCAACGTTGCCGTGGTCGGATCCCGGGACAGCACCAACTACGGCAATTCCGTGACCGGAGACATGGCTGCCGGCCTGGTCCAGCGCGGCTACTGCGTCATTTCCGGAGGAGCGTACGGCATCGATGCCCAGGCCCACCGATCCGCGCTCGCGGCAGCAGATGACTCCAATGGTGTGCCGACCATGGCTGTCATGGCGTGCGGCCTGGACCGCTACTACCCTGCGGGCAACGAGGACCTGCTGCGGTCCATCGCTGCTCGCGGAATCATCCTCGCAGAGGTACCGCCGGGCTCGGCACCGACCAGATGGAGGTTTCTCCAGCGCAACAGGCTGATCGCGGCCCTGGCCGGTGCCACCGTTGTGGTGGAAGCGCGATGGCGCTCGGGCGCCTTGAACACCGCGCATCACGCGGCCGGCCTCGGCCGTCCTGTCGGCGCCGTGCCGGGGTCCGTGTACTCCGCGAATTCGGCCGGCACGCACCGGCTGTTGCGCGACGGCAGCGCCACGTGTGTCACGGATGCGGCGGAAGTAGCCGAGCTGGCCGGCCCCTTCGACGCCACGGGTGCGCCGCCTCAGCAGGAAGCGCTGGCCGACCATGACGGCCTTGGCGTGGAAGACCTGCTGCTGCTGGATGCCCTGCCGATCCGGCAGGGCGTCAGCGTCGACAAGCTCGCCCCCGTGGCAGGGCTGCCCGCACGCAGTGTCCTGGCCGGACTCGGCAGGCTTGAGTCGCGCGGCCTGGCACGGCAGGATGGCTTCGGCTGGCGCCGTGCGCGCAGACCGTAGACCCCGGGCTGGCGCCGGTCCCGCCGAGCGTAGACCCCGGGCTGCCCGCGGGTCCCGCCGAGCGTAGACCCCGGGCTGCCCGCGGGTCCCGCCGAGCGTAGACCCCGGGCTGCCCGCGGGTCCCGCCGAACGTAGACCCCGGGCTGCCCGCGGGTCCCGCCGAACGTAGACCCCGGGCTGCCCCGGGGGCGCGGAGGCATGATCGCATGTGGTTGCCTGCCTGATCCCCGCCGCAATGACATGGAACTCGAGCCGTTTCGGGATGCTGGCCGGTGGACCTGGGAGAGTGCTTCCAGTCGATGATCCGCGCGCCTGCTTGAGCCGGGTCGCCGGATCCACCAAAGTTGGAGAGTGACTGAACGGGACGACCCAGCGGCTGCCGCCGACGGGATAGAAGGCGAGGAACTGCCGGCGGAGTTCGCCGCCGCCCTTGAAGCGTTCGGCCGGTACCTGCAGGCGGAACGGGCGCGGTCGGAACATACAATCCGTGCCTATCTGGGCGACGTGGCGAATCTGCTGGGTTTCGCGGCCGCCGGATCGGCGCAGCACCTGGCGGATCTCAGCCTGTCCGTCTTGAGGTCCTGGCTGGGGAGCATGAATACGGCCGGCATGGCCCGCGCGACCTTGGCGAGGCGAGCCGTCGCTGCGCGGACTTTCATGGCCTGGGCGTTGCGGGAAGAGCTGATTGCCGAGAATCCTTCACAGCGGCTGAAGGCCCCGCGACGCCAATCCGCGTTGCCGGAGGTGCTTCAACGGCGCCAGATGGACCAGCTCTTCGCAACGCTGTCGGACCAGGCCGCGGAGGGTGATCCGGTAGCGCTGCGGGATCGGGCCATGGTGGAACTGCTGTATGCCACGGGCATTCGAGTCAGCGAGCTGGCCGGCTTGGACGTCGACGATGTCGACCACGACCGTCGTCTCGTGCGGGTCCTGGGTAAGGGCAATAAGGAGCGCTCCGTCCCTTTCGGAGTCCCGGCGGCGACGGCCCTGGATGACTGGCTCCGGCGCGGACGCGGCCGCCTGGTGGTAGCGGGGAGCGGCCCGGCGCTCTTCCTGGGCCGGCGGGGTGGCCGCATTGATCCCCGGCAGGTCCGATCCGTGGCCGCCGGGCTGCTGGCGGCTGTTCCCGACACGGCGGCCAGCGGGCCACATGCCCTGCGGCACAGCGCGGCCACGCACCTGCTCGACGGCGGTGCGGATCTGCGCGCCGTCCAGGAAATCCTCGGGCACACCTCGCTCGCAACCACCCAGCTCTACACCCACGTATCGGTGGAACGGCTGAACTCCAGCTACCGGCAGGCCCATCCCCGGGCCTAAGATGCGTCCGTTTCGGGACGCCAGTGGAGTTACAGTGGCGCAATTCGAGGACATGCGGCAGAATGAGTCGGGAATCAAACGATTTGACGAAATAGAATTCCCGTAGCTGCTGCTACCGGAACGTATACGGTACCGCACCAGAGTTCTATCCGCGGGCTGAAGGTCGTTGGGGAAGACGTACCTACAGCAAATGGAGGATGGGATGTCTGTTGTGATGACGCGTGGTGTGCTATTCGTGCACTCGGCGCCGACCGCGCTATGCCCGCATATCGAGTGGGCTATCGGGTCGGTGGTTGATAAGCGCACGGATCTTGAGTGGACGCAGCAGCCTGCCGCGCCCGGGATGTACCGCGCGGAATTGTCGTGGGTTGGTGCCCAGGGTACCGGGGCCCTGCTGGCTTCCGCATTGCGGGGCTGGGCCCATCTGCGGTACGAAGTGACGGAAGAGCCCAGCGCAGGTGTGGACGGCGGACGCTGGTCGCACACCCCCGAACTCGGTATTTTCCATGCCGTCACGGACGTCCACGGCAACATCATGGTCTCGGAAGACCGCATCCGCTACGCCTACGAATCGGGCGCGGGGGATCCGGCCGCCGTTTACCACGAGCTCTCGCTGGCACTCGGCGAGGCGTGGGACGAAGAACTCGAGCCGTTCCGGCACGCCGCCGAAGGCGCGCCGGTCCGTTGGCTCCACCAGGTGGGCTAAGCCACTGGCGGAGCTTCCGCATCCTCCTTTAAATAACGATGAGGCGGCCGGGCTTTCAGCCCGGCCGCCTCATCGTGCCCGTACGCCCGTGCGGGCGGTACGGTCAGACGTTGCGGAAAACGACGACGGCGTTGTGGCCGCCGAAGCCGAAGGAGTTGTTCAGCGCGACGACGTCGCCGCTGGGCATGTCCCGAACCGACGTGACGACGTCCAGGGGAATTTCGGGGTCCTGGCGTTCCAGGTTGATGCTCACCGGCATCTTGCGCTCGTAGATGGCCATGACCGTCAGCACTGATTCGACGGCGCCGGAGGCCCCCAGGAGGTGGCCGGTCTGCGACTTGGTAGCCGAGACGGCGACATTGTCCACGTGGTTCCCCAAGGCGGCCCTGAGGGCCGTGTACTCGGGCTTGTCGCCCACCGGGGTCGAAGTGGCGTGCGCGTTGACGTGCACGACGTCGGTGGCCTGGGCCCGCGCGTCGAAGAGGGCGGCCTTGAGCGCCCGTGTAGCGCCCAGGCCTTCGGGATCGGGGGCGGTGATGTGGTAGGCATCCGCGGTCACGCCGGAGCCGGCCAGCTCGGCGTAAATACGGGCGCCCCGGGCCAGCGCATGTTCTTCGGCTTCGAGGACGAGAGCGCCTGCGCCCTCGCCCATCACGAATCCGTCGCGGTCGATGTCGTAGGGACGGGAGGCGTGCTCCGGATCGTCATTCCGCCTGGACAGAGCCTGCATGGCGCTGAAAGCGGCGATCGGCATCGGATGGATGGCAGCCTCGGCGCCACCCGTCATGACCACGTCTGCCTTGCCGGCCCGGATGAGTTCAATACCCATCGACATTGCTTCCGTTCCGGAGGCACAGGCCGAGACGGGCGTGTGGGCACCGGCGCGGGCACCGAGATCCATGCTGACTGCCGCCGCAGGACCATTGGGCATGAGCATCGGCACCGTCATCGGGAGCACCCGGCGGGGGCCGCGTTCGCGCAGGGTATCCCAGGCGTCGAGGAGAGTCCAGACACCACCGATGCCGGTTGCAAAGGCAACAGCCAGCCGGTCATGGTCGATGTCCTCGATGCCCGAGTCCTTCCACGCCTCACGTGACGCGACGACGGCGAACTGGGTGGACGGGTCCATGCGCTTGGCTTCGACCCGGCTGAGGACCTCGTCGGGTTTGTTGCTCGCCCGGCAGGCAAAAGTCACCGGCAGTTCGTACCGGGCAACCCACTCGTCCTCAAGCGTGCGGGCTCCCGAGACACCCTTGAGCGAATTCTGCCAGGTGGTGGGGACGTCGCCGCCAATGGGCGTGGTGGCGCCGAGGCCGGTGATGACTACTTTGCGTGCCATGTACTCAATCTCTCAGGGGGATGGGCGGAAAAAGCAATGGGCGGCGGCCGGAACTGCTGTGGCGGGTGTCCGGCCGCCGGCTTCCCTGCGGGAGGCTAGGCCTGGGCCTTGGCGATGAAGTCGACGGCGTCGCCAACGGTCTTGAGGTTCTTGACCTCTTCGTCCGGAATCCGGACACCGAACTTTTCCTCGGCGTTGACGACGATGGTCATCATGGAGATGGAGTCGATGTCCAGGTCGTCGGTGAAGGACTTATCCAGTTCAACCGCTTCGGGAGCCAGGCCGGTCTCCTCGTTCACGATCTCTGCCAGTCCTGCCAGGATTTCTTCGTTGCTAGCCATGGAAGGCTCCTTTTCTTGTAGCCGGCGCGCTGTCCGGCGTGGGTTGTCAAACCGCAGACTGCGGTTTGGATCGGCAAACTTTCCTGCTGTGCCGCGACGCTGCGATATTACGGCAGAACCACGACCTGTGCACCGAAGACGAGGCCTGCGCCGAAACCAATCTGGAGGGCAAGCCCGCCGCTGAGTTCCGGGTGCTCCTTGAGCAGTCGGTGCGTAGCCAGGGGGATGGACGCCGCCGACGTGTTGCCGGCCTCGGCGATGTCACGGGCCACCACGACATTTTCGGGCAGCTTCAGCTGCTTGACCATTTCATCGATGATGCGCATGTTCGCCTGGTGCGGGACGAACGCTGCGAGGTCACCGGGTTCGACGCCGGCAGCCTCCAATGCACGCTTGGCCACCTTGGCCATTTCCCAGACGGCCCAGCGGAAGACGGATTGGCCGTCCTGCCGGAGGGTCGGCCAGAGCTTGTGGTCCGGCTCTCCGCGCTCGGCCACGGCGGCACTGAGCGACCCGGCTGCTTCGGCGGCGAGTGAGAGATCCCGGACCTCGTTCAGCGAGTGGGTCATGCTGATGACATCCCACTTGCTTCCATCAGAGCCCCAGACCGACGGGCCGATGCCCGGCGTGTCGGAGGGGCCGATCACCACGGCGCCGGCGCCGTCGCCGAGCAGGAACGAAATCGTGCGCTCGGTGTTGTCGATGACATCCGAGAGTTTTTCAGCGCCCACTACCAGCACGTATTCGGCCGCTCCTGAACGAACCAGCGCGTCGGCCTGCGCGATGCCATAGCAGTAGCCGGCGCAGGCAGCCGATATATCGAAGGCGGGAGCCGGCGTCGCGCCGATGCGGTCCGCCAGGGCCGCTGCCGCCGAGGGCGTAGCGTAGGGATGCGAAACCGTCGAGACGATGACGGCACCCAGCTCGGACCCCTCGATGCCGGCCTTTGCCAGGGCCTCCGTCGCAGCGCCTTCTGCCATGTCCAGCAGCGACGTGTCCGCTCCGGCGCGGTGGCGGGTGACGATGCCGGTGCGCTGGCGGATCCACTCGTCGGAGGATTCGATCCACTGGCAGACATCTTCGTTAGTGACGACGACGTCCGGACGGTAGGCACCGTATCCGAGGATGCGTGAATGATCGTGCAGCTGTGACTGGCGCAGAACGGGGGTGCTCACTGGTGGATGTCTCCAGACTTTTCTTCGACAGTTGTTGCGGCCTGAGGCGTTTGCCGCGTGTGCTCGGCCACGAAGTCCCGCGCCGCTTCCAAATCCTCGGGCGTCTTGAGCGCCAGCGTTGCCACGCCCTTCATGCCGCGTTTCGCCAGGCCCGTCAGGGTCCCTGCCGGCGTCAGTTCAAGCAGGCCGGTGATGCCCACGGAGAGCATCTCCTCCATGCAGAGGTCCCAGCGGACCGGGCGGGAAACCTGGGCGATGAGGCTGTCAAGGTTCTGCTCGCCGCCCGCCACGGGTTCGCCGTCGTAATTGGATAGCAGCGTCAGGGCGGGGGAGGAGGGGGACAGCTGCGGCCGCAGCGCCTCCAGCGCTCCGACGGCGGGCTCCATGTGGGTGGTATGGAAGGCGCCGGCCACCTTCAGGGGGATAACACGGGCCTTGGCCGGCGGGTTGGCCGCGAAGGCCTGCAGCTGCTCGAGGGTGCCGGCTGCCACTACCTGGCCGCCGCCGTTGGCGTTCGCCGGAGTGAGGCCGGCAGCCTCGATGGCGGCGAACACCTCCGCCTGGTCCCCGCCAAGGACAGCGCTCATTCCGGTGGGGGTCTGCGCGGCGGCACGGGCCATGGAGTTAGCACGCTCACGGACGAAAGCCATTGCGTCGTTTTCGCTGAGGGCGCCCGCGATGGCGGAGGCAGTGATCTCGCCGACTGAGTGCCCGGCGATGACGGTTGACAAGTCCAGCGGGTCATTCGCGGTGAGCGCCTTGGCTGTGACGAGTCCGGCCGCGACGATCAGCGGCTGGGCGACAGCGGTGTCCTTGATGGTTTCCTCGTCGGAAGTCGTTCCGTGGGCCACGAGGTCCAGTTGCGCGATATCGCTCAGCAAGCCGAGATGGTCTGCAACCCCGGGAACTTCGAGCCACGGGGACAGGAAACCGGGCGATTGGGACCCCTGGCCGGGGCAGACGATAGCAAGCACGTTATCCAGCTTTCCAAAAAGGGTGCAGTTCCAAGGGTGTTTCGGCGGACGAAGCTCACCGGGCCGCTTTGTAGGAAGTCTACAAGGCGGCGAAGTTACTGCCGAGTAGGTGGACGGTCCTGCGTGGCGCGCGAACCGACCAGCCGGCCGACAACGAGGGCCGTCTGCAGGACGAAGGCTTCGCGGGGCAGCAGCGGGTCCCAGCCCGTGACATCGCTGACCCGCCGGAGCCGGTAACGGACGGTGTTGGCGTGGACGAAGAGCTCCCGGGCCGTGGCTTCGAGCGAATGTCCGAGGGCCAGGTAGCTGGAGAGGGTTTCGACGAGGCCGTTGCCCGCGTTAAGCAGCGGAACGTAGATGTGCTTGTACAGGTCGCGGCGGGCGGCCTCGTCGCCGGACATCACCCGTTCGGGCCACAGATCGTTGGCGGCCACGGGCCGCGGCGCCGCGGGCCAGGCCCGAGCGGCGGTCAGGCCGGCGAACGCTGCCTGGGCGGAGAGGCTGGCGTCCACCAGGGAGCCGGACTCCGGGCCGTAGACAACGGGGCCGGGGCCAAAGAGCTCGCTCAGCCTCAGGAAGGCGGGGCCCTGGTCGGAGATGCCGCCGAGGACGAGGATCAGGCGGTCACCCTGGATCCCGACGAGCGTGTCGTCGGCGAAGCGGGACCCGGCGCGGCGCACCTCCGCAACGAATGTGGGGCTGGGCTCGCCCGGCGAGCTGCCCACCATGACCGTGATCCGGCCGGAGGACTTCCAGCCGACGGCGGCGATGCGCGATCGCAGAGCATCGGAGGACTCACCGCGCAGGATGGCGTCCACGACCAGCGCTTCCAGTCGAGTGTCCCAGGCGCCGCGCGTCTCCGCCGCCCTGGCGTACACGTCGGCCGCGGCGAAGGCGACCTCGCGCGAATACCGCAGCACGGCCTCCCGAAGGCCCGCTTCATCGTTCCCGCCCGCGAGATCCGGCACCTGGTCCTCAACGGCCTCGACGACCACCCGGATGAGCTGCAGGGCCCGTTGCAGGCTGATGGAGCGGGTTAGCTCGGTCGGGGCGGTGCCGAAGACATCGTTCATGACCCAGGCGGGGGAGGCCGGTCGTTCGTACCAGGTGACGAAGGAGGCGATGCCTTTCTGCGCCACGAGGCCGAGGGCTGCCCTCTCATCCGGACGCAGGCTGCGGTACCAGGGCAGATCGTTCTCTAGC
The DNA here is from genome assembly GCF_946892675.1 of Arthrobacter sp. Marseille-P9274. Lineage (NCBI taxonomy): Bacteria > Bacillati > Actinomycetota > Actinomycetes > Micrococcales > Micrococcaceae > Arthrobacter > Arthrobacter sp. Marseille-P9274. The sequence goes on along the minus strand of NZ_CAMPOV010000001.1, from coordinate 1,791,696 downwards.
CGCTTGAGGGTGGTGGTGGACAGCGCCCCGATCCGGGAGCGCAGTCTGTCCAGGGTGGCGGTGTTGGCCGGGGCGGCCTTGTCCGGCGCACTTTTGGTGCTGCGGGACACCGCCCGCCGCGCACCGGAGGGTGCAGCGGAGGAATCGGTCCGAGGGCGGGGCATGCATTGAGCATACGCAGTTGCCGGTCCCGGCTCCATTCAGGGCTTTGTGCGTTTCCTACTAAATCACCGGCGGGCAGTAGCTGCGGGAGGCCGGAAAATGCCTGCGGCGGACACCCGTTCAGGGGTGTCCGCCGCAGCCTTGCTGTCCGGGCTAAGCCGGCCGCGAGGTCAGGATTCGCCGCCGGCGTTTCCTGTGGTTCCCGCGTTGACGTCGGTGAGCTTGTAGCGCTCAAAGGCTTCACGCGGTGCGTTCTGGTCCACCTCGCCGCGGCGGGCGAGCATCTGCAGTGCCCGCACCACGATCGAATGGCTATCGATCTTGAAGAAGCGCCGTGCCGCCGCGCGGGTGTCGGAGAAACCGAACCCGTCGGCGCCGAGCGTCGCGAATTCGTTGGGCAGGAACTGGCGGATCTGGTCCGGCACCGACTTCATGTAGTCGGTGACGGCCACGATCGGGCCGGTGGCTCCCTCAAGCTGCTGGGCGACGAACGGCTTGCGCGCTTCCTGGCCGGGGTTGAGGAACGCTTCCTCCTCCGCGGCGACCGCCTCGCGGCGCAGTTCGTTCCAGCTGGTGACGGACCAGACGTCGGCGGAGACGTTCCAGTCCTCGGCCAGGATCTGCTGCGCCTCGAGGGCCCACGGAACGGAGACACCGGAGGCCAGCAGCTGGGTGCGGGGACCATCGATCTTCGCCGGCGCCAGCAGGTAGATGCCCTTGACGAGCCCCTCGACGTCCAGTTCTTCGGGCTCGGCAGGCTGCACGATCGGCTCGTTGTAGACGGTCAGGTAGTACATGACGTTGGGATCCGGGTGGTTCCCGCCGTACATCCGCTCCAGGCCGGACTTCATGATGTGCCCGATTTCGTAACCGTAGGCCGGGTCGTAGGTGACGACGGCTGGGTTGGTCGAGGCCAGCAACGGCGAGTGGCCGTCCGCATGCTGCAGGCCTTCGCCGGTCAGGGTGGTACGGCCGGCGGTCGCGCCGATGACGAAGCCACGGGCCATCTGGTCCGCGGCGGCCCAGAAGAAGTCGCCCGAGCGCTGGAAGCCGAACATCGAGTAGAAGATGTAGATCGGCACAAGCGGCTCGCCGTGCGTGGCATAGGACGTGCCGGCAGCGGTGAGGGCGGAGGTAGAGCCGGCCTCATTGATGCCAGTGTGCAGGATCTGGCCCTGCGGCGATTCCTTGTACGCGAGCACCAGGTCGCGGTCGACCGAGAGGTAGTTCTGTCCCTTTGGGTTGTAGATCTTGGCCGTGGGGAAGAATGAGTCCATGCCGAAGGTCCGGGCTTCGTCCGGGATGATCGGGACGACGCGGGCGCCGAAGTCCTTATCCCGCATCAGGTCCTTCAGCAGCCGGACGAATGCCATGGTCGTCGCCGCCTGCTGCTTGCCCGAACCGCGCTTGGCGACTTCGTAGGCTTTGTCTCCGGGCAGATGCAGCGCTGTGTGCTTCGTCCGCCGCTCCGGTACGGCGCCGCCGAGGGCGGCACGCCGCTCCATCATGTACTTGATCTCGGGAGCGTCCTGTCCCGGGTGGTAGTACGGCGGGCGGTACGGGTCGGCCTCGAGCGCCTCGTCGCTGATCGGGATGCGCAGGTGGTCGCGGAACCCCTTCAGGTCGTCGAGGGTCAGCTTCTTCATCTGGTGGGTTGCGTTGCGGCCCTCGAAGTGGGTTCCGAGGCCGTAGCCTTTGACCGTCTGGGCCAGGATGACCGTCGGCTTTCCCTTGAACTCGGTGGCAGCCTTATAGGCGGCGTAGACCTTGTGGTAGTCGTGGCCGCCGCGCTTAAGGTTCCAGATCTGCTCGTCGGTCATGTCCGCGACCATGTCCTTGGTCTGCGGGGTCTTGCCGAAGAAGTGCTCGCGCACGAATCCACCGGATTCGGCCTTGTAGGTCTGGTAGTCCCCGTCCAGTGTGGAGTTCATGATGTCCACGAGGGCGCCGTCGTTGTCCTTGCCCAGCAGGCTGTCCCACTCGCGGCCCCAGACGACCTTGATGACGTTCCAGCCGGCGCCGCGGAAGAAGGCTTCGAGTTCCTGGATGATCTTGCCGTTGCCGCGGACCGGTCCGTCGAGCCGCTGAAGGTTGCAGTTGATCACGAAGGTGAGGTTGTCGAGCTTTTCGTTCGCCGCCAGCTGCAGGAAGCCGCGCGAGTCCGGCTCATCCATCTCGCCGTCACCCAGGAAGGCCCAGACGTGCTGGTCGGACGTGTCCTTGATGCCGCGGTTGTGCAGATAGCGGTTGACCTGCGCCTGGTAGATGGCGTTGGCCGGGCCGATGCCCATCGAGACGGTCGGGAATTCCCAGAAGTGCGGCATGTTCCGCGGGTGCGGATAGGACGGCAGCGCATGCCCCTCGCGGGACTTCTCCTGGCGGAAGCCGTCCAGGTCTTCCTCGGTCAAGCGGCCTTCCATGAAGGCGCGGGCGTACATGCCGGGGGAGGCGTGGCCCTGGAAGAAGATCTGGTCGCCGCCGCCGGGATGGTCCTTCCCGCGGAAGAAGTGGTTGTAGCCGACTTCGTAGAGCGTCGCGGCGCCGGCATACGTGGAGATATGTCCACCTACGCCGATTTCGGGCCGCTGGGCCCGGTGCACGAGCATGGCGGCGTTCCAGCGCATCCATGCACGGTAGCGCCGCTCGATTTCCTCGTCGCCGGGGAAGGCGGGCTCCTGGTCCACGGGAATGGTGTTCACATAGTCCGTGGTCGTCACCATGGGTACGCCAACGCTCTGAGCGCCGGCTCGCTGCAGCAGCGAACGCATGATGAACTGTGCCCGCTCAGTGCCTTGGGACTGGATCAGCTGGTCCAGAGACTCCACCCATTCGGCGGTCTCTTCGGGATCACGGTCCGGCAGCTGGCTTGTCAGGCCGCTCAGGATGTGCGAGGTGTCTTCTCCTGCGCTCACGTCCAACCTCTCTGATGTGCAGATTGTGTCTGCGCCTTTTCTGATTAAGCGTCCCGGCCGATGGTACGGCGGGTTCGGCCTCTTCGCCGGAGGCGTCGGCTGTTGTTTCCTGCGGCCGGTTCCGCCGACGGTACAACTGGTGCAACTCTAACCGTTTGCCTAACCACTATGCAGTACGTGACGGCCTTCACGCAGGCGCGGGGCCGCCGTCGGTTTTGACTGCTGCCCGTCATGCGGCTTGAAGCAACCACAAATAGGGTGTTGGCTTGTAATATCCATAACAGCGTCCGTACCGGGCGCAGCGAATTGCAACGAGGAGGAGCACAGTGAGCGAGGCCGAGACCGCCGCGGTTGACAATGTGGCGGGCAGATTGGGTTTCAAAAAAGGGGACCTGATACAGGAGTTCGGCTACGACGACGACGTGGATTTTGATCTCCGCGACGACATTGAGGAACTCACCGGCTCCGAGTTGCTGGCGGAAGACGACCAGGAGGCCGTCGACTCCGTCATAATTTGGTGGCGTGATGGGGACGGCGACCTCGTCGACGCGCTGATGGATGCCCAGACCACGCTTGACGCCGGAGGCCAGGTGTGGGTCCTCACGCCTAAGTCGGGGCGCGACGGTTATGTACCGCCCTCGGAAATCCAGGAGGCCGCTCCTACCGCCGGCCTGCATGCCACGTCCTCCGCGGGTGTCTCCGACGACTGGGCAGCGGCGCGGCTGGTCAGCAAGCGGAACAAGGGGTAGCGCCGTGGCGGAACTCACAGTTGGCCAGCCTGCACCGGATTTCGAGCTTTCCAACCAGTTCGGGGAGCCCGTCAGGCTGTCGGCACTGCGCGGCGAAAAGATCGTCCTGGTCTTCTACCCGTTCGCGTTCTCGGGCATCTGCACCGGTGAACTGTGCGAACTGCGCGATGATCTCGAGTCGTTCAAGAGCGAGAATGCCCGCGTCCTGGGCATTTCGGTCGACCACAAGTTCGCGCTCCGCGCCTTCGCGGAGAAGGAAAACTACGACTTCGACCTGCTGGCCGACTTCTGGCCGCACGGCGGCGTTGCCAGGACATACGACGTGTTCGACGACGAATCCGGCATGGCGACCAGGGGCACCTTCATCATCGACGCCGAGGGAATCCTTCGGCACATCATCGTGAACCCGCGGACCCAAGCGCGCGACATTCAGGAATACCACCGCATCCTCAAGGAACTCTGAGCGGGGTCGGCCCATGGACCGCGGCCAATTGCTTGAGGTGCTGGAGCTGCTCTCCGGGCGGCACCTGGCCGTCCTGACCGGGGCAGGGCTCAGCACGGACTCCGGCATCCCGGACTACCGCGGACCGGGGTCGGTGCCGCGCAATCCCATGACCTACCAGCAGTTCGTCTCCGATGAGGCGTTGCGCCGGAGGTACTGGGCGCGGAATCATGCCGGCTGGCGGCACATGCGGCGGGCGGAGCCCAATAGCGGGCATTTCGCCCTCGCGGAGCTGGAGCAGCGGGGCGTGCTGACCGGCTTGATCACCCAGAACGTTGACCGGCTGCACCAGGCCGCAGGCAGCCGAAAGGTCATCGACCTGCACGGGCGTTTCGACCGGGTAATCTGCCTCAACTGCCGGACAACGGTGGATCGCGCCGCCCTGGCGCTCCGGCTCGAGGAACTGAACGCGGGCTGGATGGCCGGTCGGTCCGATGCCGGGGACGTCGCTCCCGACGCCGATGCGGACGTCTCCGATACCGAGGGTTTTGTGGTTGCCGCCTGCGAAATCTGCGGGGGGATGCTCAAACCCGACTTCGTGTACTTCGGCGAGAACGTTCCCAAGGACCGTGTAGCGGCCGCCTACGCACTGGTGGACGCGGCGGCGGCGCTGCTGGTGGCCGGGTCGTCGCTGACCGTGATGAGCGGCCTGCGCTTCGTGCGGCACGCGGCCAAACAGAACAAGCCGGTCGTGATCATCAACCGCGGCCGGACTCGCGGAGACGACTTGGCCACGGTCAAGGTCGAGGCCGGAACCTCGGAATCGCTGCAGGCGTTGTCCGCCGAACTTCCGGAGCCCGCTGAACCTGCTTCGGGCGCGTCCGATTGGCAAGCGGGTCCGGTTATCAGGTAAGGTATTTCCTTGTGATGTTGCGGCGGATAACGCATTGCGGCACTGTACAAGACATCGCAACGGGTCTTTAGCTCAGCTGGTAGAGCGCCACGTTTACACCGTGGATGTCATCGGTTCGATCCCGGTAGGACCCACCCGCCAGGACCTCGGAGACGGGGTCCTGTTCGCGTTTAAGCGCGGCGCCCGTTTAGTGTGTCACGGCGGCCCGTCCCGGCGACACACCGTCCTCCCGGTTGGCCAAGGCACGCCCCGGCTTGATACCAAGGTAGAGGAAAATTTCCGACCCTAGGTTGATATGCCCAAACGCATTGCCCCGCCCATAGCCGGAACCCTGGCCGCCGCGACGGCCGCCACGCTCACGGCGTCCTCCGTGGGATTGGCTGGTCACGATGGCCGTTCCATCCTCGCGTCGACCGCCCACGCTGCCCAGGACGTCGTGGCGGATCAAGTGGCGACCGAGCCTCCGGCCGCCGAGCCGCAGGCTGCCGATGGCTCCGGCACCCGGGAGGAGAAGTTCCGCGCGGCCATGGCTGAGCAGGCGGCGGGGGCCGGCCAGACGTTCTCTGTGGCAGTCCGTGATGATGCCACCGGCCAGACCTGGACCTACGAGTCCGAGCGGCGCTACATGGAGGCCAGCGTGGTGAAGGTCTCCATCGTCCTGTCGCTGATCCGCCAGGCCACCGAAGAGGGCAGGGGGCTCTCGGCCGAGGAAATCGAGCTCTCGAGGCAGATGATCACGAAGAGCGACAACGACGCAACGAACGAGCTGTACGCGAGGATCGGCGGAAACGTCGGACTGGACGAGACCTACCAGCTGCTCGGGATGTCCAGTACCGAATCCGGCCCCGGCTGGGGCGGCTCGCTGACCACGGCCGAAGACCAGCTCAAGGTCGTCGAGGCGGTCACCAAAGGCACGGACTGGCTCGACGAAGACCAGCGCGGCTATCTGGTCGAGCTCATGAACTCCGTGGAGGGATCGCAGTACTGGGGCGTTCCCGCGGGAACACGCGACGCCGCCGTCGCTGTCAAGAACGGATGGCTGCAGGACGAGGACGGTCTGTGGAACGTCAACAGCATTGGCCATGTCAGCGAGGGCAACGCTGAATACAGCATCGCCGTGCTCTCGGCCGGCAGCGCCGAAATGGACGACGGCGTCTCCCTCGTGGAGGACGTAGCCGCGATCGTCCACGACCTCTAGCAAGGCCGCCGCCGTCCGCGCGGACAAACGCGGACAAAATAGTGCAACCGCTTTTCCCTCGTGCCGGGGCTCCCATTAGGCTGGACGCAGGAATCCCACTGTCCGGCACAACCGCTGCCGGACCGCAGAGCAGCAATGGAGACTTAATGAGTGCACACATCGGCGTGACCGGCCTGGCCGTCATGGGCGCCAACCTTGCCCGCAACTTCGCCCGCAACGGCTACACCGTGGCGCTGCACAACCGCTCGGCAGCCAAGACGGACGCACTGCTGGAGAACCACGGCGATGAGGGCGACTTCATCCGCACGGAGACCCTCGCCGAACTGGTCGAGGCCCTCGAAAAGCCCCGCCGCGTGCTGATCATGGTCAAGGCCGGAGGGCCGGTGGATTCGGTGATCGACCAGTTGGTCCCGCTGCTGGACGAGGGCGACATCGTCATCGACGCCGGCAACTCCCATTACGAGGACACCCGGCGGCGCGAGGCGGCCCTTGCGGAGAAGGGCCTGCACTTCGTCGGCATCGGCGTCTCCGGGGGCGAGGAGGGCGCCCTGCTGGGGCCGTCCATCATGCCGGGCGGCTCGCGCGAGTCCTACGATTCCCTCGGACCGATGCTGGAGAAGATTGCCGCGAAGTACGACGGCGATCCCTGCTGCCGGTGGGTGGGTACCGACGGTGCAGGGCACTTCGTCAAGATGGTGCACAACGGCATTGAGTATGCGGACATGCAGGTCATCGGCGAGGCCTCGGACCTGCTGCGCTCGGCTGCCGGACTGGAGCCGGTCCAGCAGGCTGAGGTCTTCACCGAGTGGAACAAGGGACCGCTATCCTCGTTCCTGATCGAAATCACCGCCGAGGTCCTGGCCCACCAGGATGCGAAGACCGGGAAACCGTTTATCGACGTCGTTGTCGACTCCGCGGGCCAGAAGGGTACCGGGCGCTGGACCGTAGTGTCCGCCCTGGAACTGGGGTCCCCGGTGTCCGGGATCGCCGAGTCCGTGTTTGCCCGCGGGCTGTCCTCGCAGCGCGACCAGCGGGAACTGGCGCAGGACATCCTCGTCGGCCACGAGGACCGGGTCCAGGTGCCGGAGGGCTTCGTCGACGACGTCCGGCAGGCCTTGTTCGCCTCCAAGCTGGTCAGCTATGCGCAGGGAATCGACATGCTCACCGCCGCCGCCACCGAGTACGGCTGGGACCTGAAGCTGGATGAGATCGCCTCCCTGTGGCGGGCCGGCTGCATTATCCGCGCTGAGCTGCTGGACGACATCATGAAGGCGTACGCGGACGAGGACAAGCCCGCGAACCTGCTGTTCGACCCGGCCTTCGCCGCCGCAATCGCCGACGCCGTTCCGGCCTGGCGGCGCGTCGTCGCCACGGCGGTACAGCTGGGGATTCCGGTGCCGGTCTTCTCCAGTTCGCTGGCGTACTACGACGGCCTGCGCCGCAAGCGGCTGCCGGCCGCGCTGACGCAGGGCCTGCGCGACCTGTTCGGGGCGCACACCTACCGCCGGATCGATACCGGGGGCACCTTCCACACGCTCTGGAGCGGGGACAAGTCCGAAGTATCAGCGGTCGACACGCACTAGGACACGGGATTCCGGAACAATGAGGCCCCGGGCCGCTCTGAACTGGTCCCCAGAAGCTGGACCGGATAAATAAGAGCCTAAGCCGCGAGGGCCTGAGCACGGTATTGCACCGGACTCAGGCCCTCAAGCTTTGTGGAGATCCTTTCGGTGTTGTACCAGCGGATGTAGTCGTGGAGTGCTGATTCCAGTGCGCTGGTGCTGAGGAATCGGACGTGGTGGAAGAGTTCTTCCTTGAGGTGTCCGAAGAAGTTTTCCATCACTGCGTTGTCGTAGCAGTTGCCCTTGCGGGACATCGATTGGATGGCGTTGGCGTGCTGTAAGAGTCTCCGCCATGAGGCGTGCTGGTATTGGAATCCCTGGTCTGAGTGCACGATCGGTTTCTGCTCATGCTCGAGCGTTCTCAGCGCAATACGCAGTGAGGTGTTGGTGAGCGCCAGGTTCGGGGACAGGCCGACGGTGTAGGAGACGATCTGCCGGTCGAAGAGGTCCATGACGGGTGAAAGGTAGAGCTTTCGGCCGTCGACTCTGAACTCGGTCACATCCGTTACCCACTTCTGGTTCGGGGCATCAGCGTCGAAGTCCCGGTTCAGCAGGTTGGGGGCAGTTTTGCCCTGTTCGCCTTGGTAGGAGTTGTAGCGTTTCTTTTGCCGGACCTTGCAGACGAGCTGCAGGGAGCGCATGAGCTTCAGTACGGTTTTCTTCGCGATCGTCCAGCCTTGCTTGGTCAGTTCAGTGTGGATGCGGCGGTGCCCGTATCTGCCGTGGTTGTTGGTGAAGATCTTCGTGGCGGCGGTCTTGATGGCTTCCTTCGGGTCGGGAGCCCTGAGTCGGGCCTGGTGGTAGAAGAACGTCGATCTTGCAAGGCCGGCGACCTGCAGCAGAACCGGGAGTGAAAAGTCGGCCTTGAGGGCGATGATGGCCTGAACCTTCACCGTTGTTTTGGTGCCCTCAAGGCCCGTAATTTTCCCAGGTAGGCTACTTCTGCCCGCAGCCGTTCGTTCTCCCGGCGCAATCGTTCCAGCTCAGATGGCTCCGCAGGCGGTGGAGCGTCGGGTCTCCGTGGTCTGCCCTTAGGCTTCGGGCGCAAAGCGTCGGCACCCTCCCGGCGATACTTCCGTACCCAGTGATCGAGCAGGCGAGCCGAGGACAAGCCCGTCTCCGCGGCGAGGTCCTGAGCGGTCTCACCAGCAAGGAATCGTTTGACCAATGCGATCTTGAACTCGAACGGGTACGACTGCCGTGTCGGTTTGGCCATGAGCGCTCCTCGACCGTGGATTTTCCATCGCCGATAGAGAAGCTTGACTGGCCAACGAGACACACCCAGTAGTCTCGCCGCCGCACTGTCGGCGACACCCTTCTCAAACCACGCTACAGCGGCCTCCCGCTGGTTCTCCGACAACGAACTACGTGCATCCATAAAAACTGCTCCCCGGAAGTGGAACTGAATTTCTCAGTCCAACTTCTGGGGAGCAGTTCACTCAGTTTAGAGCGGCCCGGGGCCTCATGCTGCAGTGGTCAGATCCACATCGCGGGGTCGATGTACTCGGCCGGGTCCACGGCCGGCTTCGTTTCCTTCTGCGGGTCGCGATGCCGGAACGTTGCCGGGATGCCGGTGATGATCGACTCGGCCGGTGCGTCCTTGACCACGACGGCGTTGGCGCCGATGGCGCTGTCGGCCCCGATGACCACCGGTCCGAGGACCTTGGCGCCGGCGCCGATAACCACGCGGTCGCCGATGGTCGGGTGCCGCTTCACCTTGGCCAAGGAGCGGCCGCCGAGGGTCACGCCGTGGTAGATCATGACGTCCTCGCCGATTTCGGCCGTTTCGCCGATCACGACGCCCATGCCGTGGTCGATGAAGAACCGCCGCCCGATCACGGCGCCGGGGTGAATTTCAATGCCGGTGAGGAACCGGCCGAACTGCGACAGCAGGCGGGCGGGGAACCGCAGGTTCTGGTTAGCCCACATTCGGTGGGTGAGCCGGTGGATCCAGATCGCGTGCAGACCGGAATAGGCCAGGACGTTCTCGATCTGGCCGCGGGCCGCCGGGTCGTGCGACCTCGCAGCCTCAAGGTCTTCCCGCAGGCGCGCTGTGAATCCCATTGCCACTTCCTCTTCAGCGGTGACCGCCGCCGTTGCCGTTACGGATAATCAGCCGCGGATGTCGTCGTACAGGATCGTGGAGATATAGCGCTCTCCGAAGTCCGGGACCACGGCCACAATCAGCTTACCCGCGTTCTCTTCGCGCTTCGCGACCTCCAGGGCGGCCCAAACGGCGGCGCCGGCCGAGATGCCGCCGAGGATGCCCTCCTTGATGCCGAGTTCGCGGGCCGTGCGGACCGACGCGTCGGTGGGGGCGTCCAGCACCTCGTCGTACACCTCGGTGTCCAGGATTTCGGGAACGAAGTTGGCGCCGAGGCCCTGGATCTTGTGCGGGCCCGGGGTTCCACCGGTCAGGATCGCGGAGTCCTGCGGTTCCACGGCGACGACCTTAAGGCCCGGCTTGCGCTCCTTCAGCAGTCCGCCGGCGCCGGTGATGGTGCCGCCGGTGCCGATACCCGCCACGAAGATATCGATCGCGCCCTCGGTATCGGCCCAGATCTCCTCGCCCGTGGTGCTGCGGTGGATGGCGACGTTCGCCTGGTTCGCGAACTGCTGCGCCCAGATGGAGTTTTCCGTGCTCGCGACGATCTCCTTGGCCTTTTCCAACGCGCCGCGCATGCCCTCGGAACCGGGGGTCAGGACGATTTCCGCACCGAAGGCGCGAAGCATCACCCGGCGCTCGGTGGACATGGTTTCCGGCATGGTCAGGATGACCTTGTAGCCGCGGGCGGCTCCAACCATGGCCAGCGCGATGCCGGTGTTGCCGGACGTGCCTTCCACAATCGTGCCGCCGGGGTGCAGGGCTCCGGCCTTTTCCGCGGCGTCGACGATGGCTACGCCGATGCGGTCCTTGACGCTGTTGGCGGGGTTGTAGAACTCAAGCTTGACCGCCACCTTGCCGGGGAGGCCTTCGGCCAGCCGGTTGAGCCTGACCAGTGGCGTGCCTCCGACAATCTGGGTGACGTCGTCGTAAATTCTTGCCATGAAAGGTGCCTCTTCCCGCCCAGTGGGCTTAGTGCAGTGACGTGCCTCGGCAGAGGCCGGCAGGCCGCCAAGGCACAGTTGAAGCCAGCCTAGCCAGCGCCGCCCGCGGCCGTTAAGCCGAGAGCCATTGGGCGTAATATTTACGGGCCTTGGCCAGCTTGGGGTTGATGATCACCTGGCAGTAGCCCTGCTCCGGGTGCTTGGCGTAAAAGTCCTGGTGGTACTCCTCGGCGCGGTGGAACGGGCCGAGCTGCACAACCTCGGTGACGATCGGGTCGCGCCAGTCATCCTGCGCTCGGGTGATGGCGGCCTCGAAGAGTTCCTTCTGCTGTTCATCGCGGTAGAACATGGCCGACCGGTACTGCGTGCCGACGTCGTACCCCTGCCTGTTCAGCGTGGTCGGATCGTGGGACACAAAGAACAGGCCCAGGATGACGTCCTCGGGGACCACCTCTTCATCGAAGGTGACGGCGACGACTTCCGCGTGTCCCGTCGTTCCCGAACATACCGCTTCATAGAACGGGTCCTTGGTGTGGCCGCCGGTATAGCCGGAAACCACCTCCGAGACTCCCTTGGTCTTTTGGTAAATTGCGTCCAGGCACCAGAAGCAGCCTCCACCGAGCACAAAAGTTTTCATGGTTTTAACAATGTCAGAGTGTTCGCTAAGATTCCCGGCGCGGGGGACCGCCCCGAAATGATCGCGCGGGGGCGCAGTCGTTTGGGGTAGAAAAGGATCTATGAACGACGACGATCGAGCGCAGAATGGCGCGGATGCCCAGGAACCGGCCGCCGAAGCCCAGCCGGGCGGCACACCCGTCCTGGGAGACGTGCTGCTGGCCATTGAAGAGCTGTGGCCCCAGTCGCTCTCCGAGCCCTGGGACGCAGTGGGACCGGTGGTCGGCCGGACGGCGTCCGAGGTGAAGCGGGTCCTCTTCGCCGTCGATCCGACGGCCGAAGTCATCGACGAGGCGCTGGCCTGGCAGGCGGACCTGCTGGTCACGCACCATCCGCTGCTGCTCAAGCCGGTGAATTCCGTGGCGGCGTCACACTTCAAGGGGGAGGCCGTGCACCGGCTGATCGAGGGCGGCTGCGCCCTGGTGACGGTGCACACGAACGGAGACAGCGCCGTCGGAGGCGTTTCGGATGTGCTGGCGGACGCGATGGGACTCCAGGGGGTCAAGCCGCTGGTGCCGGCCGACAAGGGGCTGCCGGAAGAAGGCATCGGTAGGGTCGGCGAGCTATCGGAAGCGACGACGCTGGGCGACTTCGCCGCCGTCGTTTTCGGCATGCTTCCGGCGGTTGCCGGGGGAGTGAAGGTAGCAGGGGACCGCAACGGGCTGGTCCGCACGGTCGCCGTCTGCGGAGGCGCCGGAGATTCCCTGTTCGACGCCGTCCGCGCCGCGCAGGCCGACGTGTACGTCACGGCGGATCTGCGCCACCACCCGGCCTCGGAGGCACGCGAGGGAGCTGTGGAGGGGAGGCCGTATCTGATCGACGTCTCGCATTTCGGCAGCGAATGGCTCTGGCTGACGCCGGCGGCCGAGGCGCTGGACAACGTGCTGCGCGACCAGGGGTACGACGTCGAGGTCAGCGTCAGCGGGATCAACACCGACCCCTGGGACTTCATCCTCACACCCGGCTGAGCCGACGGGGCGAGGCGATAGGCTAGGACAATGCCGGCCGCGAGGGCACGGCCGCATTCGGAAGGAAATCCATGGCGAAGGCACCAGCATCCGAGCAGCTGAGGCTGCTTGACCTTCAGGCGTTGGACAGCAAGCTGACGCAGCTGGACCGGCGTGCCGCCGCGGTTTCGGCCAACGCGGACATCGCGGCGCTGAAGGAAAAGCTCGCCGCCGCGGACTCCGGGCTCGTGGCCATCAACACCGAAGCCAGCGATACGGCGATGCAGCTCAAGCGGGCGGAGACTGACGTCGAAGTGGTCCAGGCCCGCATCGACCGGGACCAGCAGCGCCTGGACAGCGGGACCGGGTCGCCCAAGGACCTGTCCGCGCTGCAGAACGAGCTGGTGTCGCTGAATAAGCGCCGTTCGGACCTTGAGGACGCGGAGCTGGAGATCATGGAGCGCCTGGAAGCCGTACGGGTCCGCCAGGCGGAACACCAGCAGTCGAACGATGCCCTCGCGCAGGAGCTGGTGGCGCTGGAAAAGACCCGCGATGACGAGCTGGCCGGCATCGCCGCTGAACGCCAGGATGTCGAGGCCGCCCGAACGGAGCTGGCCGCCACTTTCGAGGCGCCGCTGCTCGCTGTCTACGAGAAGACCCGCGCGCATCGGGGGATCGGCGCCGCGCGGCTGTTCCACGGCAAGTCGGAAGGTTCCGGCATGCAATTGAGCCCGGGCGACTTGAACGAGATCCGCGGCGCTGCCGCGGATGAGATCGTGTTCTGCCCGGACTCCGGCTGCATCCTCGTACGCTCGGCCGACTGGAGCTAGTTAGGCGTCCCGCCCGCTTGGCTTCTTCCTCGCACCCGGTCCGCCCTGCGCTTCACCGCGCGGATGAGCCGCCGGGCACGGACCCGCTTGGAAACGGCCGGACGAGGACCGAGCAGGGAAGCCTCGAGGCTCCCATCCGGCGCCTCCCGAAGCCTGATCCGCCGGCCCGTGGCGATCGTGTGGAGGGCCCCGCCGGCGCTGAGCGAGACGTGGGCCTCGTAGAGCCCGGGCTCCACGCCTGCCAGGGACACCCCGGCGAAGCGTGGAGTGGCGAAGCGGGCGTGGGTGTGACTGTTCCTGCCGTCGCCGAAATAGTCGGCGGGATCGGTGACCCGGGCACCGGCCAGCGGCACGGACCGGACGCCCGCACCGGAGGCCAGCACGAGGTAGTAGCGGCCGGATTCCCAGCCGGTCATCGATGTACCCCGGACAGCGAAGGTACCTTCGAAATGGACCCGGTCCCCGCGCGCCCACTGGCTCCTGATGTTGAAGACGGCCTGGTGCGGCGCGGTCCCGAGGATCGGGCGCTTGCGGAGTACGCTGCCTCTGCTGTCGGACGCGAAAGTGATGAGGTCGCCGCCGTCGTTGCTCTCCGCGGTGGTCCGTTTGGTGGAGACACAGGCGGCCGTCCGCTCGGCTGATTCCGCCGTGAGCGCCAGCGAGGCCTCGTAGTCACCGCGGGGCAAGCCGGAGAGGTCCACTCCGTCGCTGGACGCCTGGAACTTTCCGAAGCGGTAGTCGCAGAAATAGTCCTCGTAGTGCGTCTGGTAGATGCCGCGATCCTGGACCTGGACCAGCGGATATTCGTACCGCCCCGCGTCGCCCGCGAGGACCAAGGACGTCGCCAAGGCCGCGGGCCGGTCCGCGGCATGGCCGCGCAGGAATGCCACTCCCTGCGGGAAGAATTTCGGACCGGCCATCCTGCCGGCCCGCAGGTCCACGACAGCCGCCGAGGAGCTTCGCTGCGTCCGCAGGCCGGCCGCCGCTACCTCCGGATCCTGCCGGAAGCCGTTGCGCACTTCGCCGTACCGGGGTGCGACGTTCTCGCCGAGCGCGTACAGCACGGACAGCAGCAGCGGCATGTTGTAGCGGGTGATGTCCGAATGCTCGTTGACGAGGTCGGAATCCGTCTCGATGTAGTTGAAGTTGGAGTATCGCCGCAGCAGGGGCAGCGCGGGCTCCACCTGCTCGGCGTGGAACTGGTCCTGTACCGAGCTGAACAGATAGATATTCCGGTCGCGGCGGGCGTCCTTGGCGACCGCATGGGGCAGCAGGCTGTCGAGCAGCTGCAGCTCTTCGTCGCTTCCGGTGCGGGTCAGGTGCCGGTGGATGACCGGCCGGTGCTTAGCCGTGTGGCTGCCGACGTAGATTTGGGGAGCGCTGGCGACAATGTTCGGGAAGTCGTACTTGATGCCGTAGTAGAGCGCGGCGAACCCGCCCTTCGAAAAGCCCACCAGCGTGCAGTTTTCGTGTCCCAGCCCCAGCCGCTCCAGTTCCCGGTCGATGGCGGCGATCACCGCCCGCTCGACGGAGAAGTCCAGGCCGTTGCAGAGGTAGTAGGAGTACTGGCCGCCAAAATCATCCTTCAGCCACAGCCAGTTCGCCTGGCTGTCCCGCGAACCCCGGCCGTCGAACTCGTAGCTGTCGATCGGCCGGATTCCGGCGAACATGACCACCAGATGCCGCCGGTCGAGCTTGGCGGGGCGGCTCTTGCAGTGGACCGTCACGCCCTCGTGGACCAGCGTGTGCTCGGTTTGTTCCCTCGTCATCCGTTCAGCCCTCCAAAATGATGCTCAGGGCGTGCGGCTTCCGTCCGGAGCCGGGGGTGAGTTCGGCCCGCCACTTCTCCGTCGCGGCCTTGAGCAGCGCCGCAGGCGTCGCGGGAGCCTTGCCGCGGCGGGTCAGGAGGTGCCGGGCGAGTTCTCCGCGGGTGTGCTTGGCGAAGTGCGAGACGACGGTGCGCTTTCCGGCCCGCTCCTGGAAGACGTTGACCGCTACCGTGCTATCCGCCGGCGGCGCCCAGGCGGCGGCATAGCTGCTCGAGCGGCAGTCGACGACCAGCTGGCCGTCGGCGCGGCCGTCCAGCGCGGCGGGCAGGTGCTTTTTCCAGTAGCTGGCGAGCTTGCCCGTCTCGGGGAGCCCAACGGACATGGACAGCCGGTAGGCGGGAATGCGGTCGGCGAAGCCGATTGCGCCCCAGAGCGCGGAGATAACGACGACGGCGGCATCCGCCTTGCGCTTCTGCGCGGAGGTCATGCTGGCGTAGCCGAGCGCGTCGTACAGGACCCCTGAGTAGACCGTGTGCGCCGGCGCCGATGGCTCGGCCTCCAGGCGCCTGTTCCGCTCGACCTCTTCGGCCAGCGACGCCCCTACTCCCAGCAGCGCCAGGGCTTCCGGATGGGAACTCGCGCTGGCCAGCGCGCCAAGGACGTCATGGCGCGGACCGTTCAGTTCGGCAAAGCTCAACTCGGAGAGTTCGAACGGTTGGCCCGTCTCAGCGGCCGTCTTTCCTTCGGAGGGTGGGAGCAGAATCAGCACCATAAGAGCTTACAGACCCGCAGCCGCGACCCCCGGGTCCGGCCCCCGCGGATGACGGGCCGGGACGCGGGCGGCTGTATTGTGGGACAAGGACAGGTTGGCTGGGCGATCGCGTTGGCTGCCCGCGGGCAGCTGCCGAGGAAAGTCCGGGCTCCACAGGGCAGGGTGGTGGGTAACGCCCACTCGGGGAAACCCGCAGGCAAGTGCCACAGAAAACAGACCGCCAGGGCCGCTTGCGCGGCGCCTGGTAAGGGTGAAACGGCGGTGTAAGAGACCACCAGTGTCCCGGGTGACCGGGACAGCTAGGTAAACCCCACCCGGAGCAAGGCCAGACAGGGCACGTTTGAGGGCCGCCCGCCCGAGTGCCCGGGTAGGCCGCTTGAGGGCATCGGCAACGGTGCTCCTAGATGGATGATCGCTACCCTGCAACGGGGAACCGGTGCAGGTGACAGAACCCGGCTCACAGGCCAACCTGTCCCACTTTGTGCGGCCGCTGTGAGTGACTTCACACGTAACCGACTCGTGGGTGTGACCGGATTCCCTAAAATGGAACTGGGCAACGCCCAACAGCACTGAGCCAGCCGAGGCGACTGTGTATTCTGCGCGGAGTGGATTCGACTTCGCTGCGGGGTTTCGCCGCGGAATTCGCGGCGGGTACAACCGGGATCGAGGAAGACCCCGGCTGATGTAGGAAGGTAACTCTGTGAACCAGAAGTCTGAAGCGGCCTTGGATACGTGGATCAACCGCGAAGCGCTCGCTGAAACGATGATTCCGCTGATTGGCCGTTTGTACCGCGAAAACAATGTGGTCACGTCCATCCACGGCCGCAGCCTGATCAACCAGTCCGTCGTGGGCATTCTCAAGGCCCACCGCTTCGCCCGGCAGATCGACGAGGTGGAGCTGCCGCTGGAAGAAACCTTCCCCGTGCTGCAGGCTCTGACCGAACTCGAGCTTGGCGCAGGCTCGGTCGACCTGGCCCGCCTGCTGGGCAAGTTCAAGGACGAAGGTGCAGGCCGCGACCTCAAGGAGTTCCTGCGCGGGGAACTCTCCGGGATCGTGGGCAAGCGCGGTGAAGACACCCGCACCAGTACCGACGTCGTGCTGTACGGCTTCGGCCGCATTGGCCGCCTGCTCGCCCGGATCCTGATCGGGCATTCCGGCGGCGGACATGGCCTGCGGCTGCGCGCCGTGGTGGTCCGCAAGGGCAGCGAGAACGACCTGGTCAAGCGTGCCAGCCTGCTGCGCCGCGACTCGGTCCACGGACCCTTCGAGGGCACCATCTCGGTGGACGAGGAAGCCAATACCATCCTCGCCAACGGCACCCTGATCCAGTTCATCTACTCCAACGATCCGTCCACGGTGGACTACACCCAGTACGGCATCGAGGACGCGATTGTCGTCGACAACACCGGCAAGTGGCGCGATGAGGCCGGGCTGTCCCAGCACCTGCAGTGCCCGGGCGTATCCCGCGTTGTTCTCACGGCCCCGGGTAAGGGCAACCTGAAGAACATCGTCCACGGCGTGAACCACAAGGACATCACCGCCGAGGACAAGATCGTCTCGGCCGCATCCTGCACGACCAACGCGATCACCCCGGTGCTCAAGGCGCTCAACGACAAGTACGGCATTATCCACGGCCACGTCGAAACCGTGCACTCGTACACCAATGACCAGAACCTGATCGACAACTTCCACAAGGGTTCCCGCCGCGGCCGTTCGGCAGCGCTGAACATGGTGCTGACCGAGACCGGCGCCGCCAAGGCCGTGGCCAAGGCGCTGCCCGAGCTGGAGGGCAAGCTGACCGGCAACGCCATCCGTGTTCCCACCCCGGACGTCTCCATGGCCATCCTGAACCTCAACCTGGAGCAGGAAGCAACCAAGGACGAGCTCAACAGCTACCTCCGCGCGGTGTCGCTCGATTCCGACCTGCACAAGCAGATCGACTACATCGCTTCTCCGGAGGTCGTCTCCACGGACTTCGTCGGATCGCGCCGCGCCGGCATCGTGGACGGCCTGGCGACAATCGCCAACGGCAAGAACGCCGTGCTCTACGTCTGGTACGACAACGAGTTCGGCTACAGCTGCCAGGTCATCCGCGTCCTCGAGGAAATTGCGGGCGTCCACCCGCAGCAGTTCCCCGTGGTCGCCAACGAGCCGCTCGCCGAGGCTATCGGCTGACCTGACCCTCGCAGGTCAGGCTGAAAGTGCCGGCCGCGCCCCTGTGGCGCGGCCGGCACTTTCGTATGTGGCTATGGCTTTGCCGCAGCCGTGTTCCTAGAATGTCCCCATGACTGAGACACAGCTCACGCGTTGGGAAAAGGCGCAGGCCAACCACAAGGAAGCCGTCCGCCTGCTGGAGGATGCCAAGGCGGCGTTTGCCCGGGGGGAAGTCCCGCAGAAGCGCGTGGACGAGCTCACCAGGCTCAAGGAGATCGCCACGGAGGACTATCTCCGGTGCGAAAAGGAACACCGCTCCGGCTTCACCGACTACTGACGGCGGCCTGGCCTGGTGCCTAGCGCCGCATGATGCTCAGTGCCCGAACGGGTCCGGGTCCACGCCGGGCATCCAGGTCTGCCCGGGGATGCCCCAGCCGGCATTCTTGATGTGCTTGCGGGCCCGCTTGCCCCAGCGCCCGTCGAGGCGGTCGATATAGAGCTTGCCGTCCAGATGGTCGTATTCGTGCTGCATGACCCGCGCGAACCAGCCGGTGGCCTCGAAGTCCAGCGGGTTCCCGTGCTCGTCGAAGCCGCGGACGCGTATCCATTCCGCCCGCTTGAGCGGATAGGACAGCCCGGGCACCGACAGGCAGCCTTCGACCTCGTCGTCCGGATCCGGCTCGGCGCCGGACACCTTGCCCAGCGTGAGCGAAGGGTTGACGACGACGCCGCGTTCGGGAACGCCGTCGTCGTTGGCGTAGTGGTAGGTGTAGAGGCGGAGACCGACGCCGATCTGCGGCGCGGCGAGGCCGACGCCGTGGGCCTCGTCCATCGTCTCGTACATGTCCCGGACGAGTTCGCGCAGTTCGTCGTTGAAATCTTCCACGACGGCTGCGCGGCGGTGCAGGACCGGCTCCCCGGTGATGGTGACGGGACGGATCGTCATGCTTCTCCTCATGTGGCACGGCCGGAAAAAGCGAAGAGCCGCCTGGAGATGTTCCATGCGGCTCTTGCTGGGTAGGCGTGGACGCCAACACTAAATGGGGTGAGTAACGGGGATTGAACCCGCGACCTCCTGGACCACAACCAGGCGCTCTGCCAGCTGAGCTATACCCACCATATGCCTCTTTGTTCCTCCCGGCAGACTCCACTCTAGCGGTTCCTGCCGGTCTTCAACCACAAAAGGCAACGCAGAATAGTCTACATGCCCGGCGGGGTGGTTTTGGCCAATTCGGGCGCTTTCGGCCCGAATTCCGCCAAATGTGTCCCACCTAACATTCGGCGCTACTCCACGGCGGAGACGGTCGAGGCGATCTGCTTGGCCGCCGCCGAGTCGGGACCGGGGGAGGGGACGAAGACGGCCTGCCGGTAGTAGCGCAGTTCGTTGATCGAATCCTTGATGTCGCCCAAGGCCCGGTGGCCGCCGCTCTTGGCCGGGGCCTGGAAGTAGGCCCGCGTGAACCAGCGGCGGGAGAGTTCCTTGATCGTGGAGACATCGATGATGCGGTAGTGCAGGTGCTCGATGACCCGGGGCATGTCGCGGGCCAGGAAGTTGCGGTCGGTGCCTACGGAGTTGCCGGCGAGCTGGGCCTTGCGCGGTTCGGGGACCCATTGGGTGATGTATTCCATCACGCGGTCCTCCGCCTCGCTCATCGAAACGCCCGACGGGAGCTCGTCCAGCAGTTTCGAGGTGGTGTGCATCTGGCGGACGAAATCGCCCATTTGCTCCAAGGCCTCTTCGGTCGGCTTGACGATGACGTCGACGCCTTCGCCGAGGACATTGAGCTCCGAGTCGGTGACCAGGACGGCTACCTCGATCAGGGCGTCCTTTTCCAGGTCGAGCCCGGTCATTTCGCAATCTATCCAGACAATATGTTCATTAGAGATAGGCACCGCTCCAATGTACCGCGTCGGCCCCCGGGCCAGACGGCTTGGACCGGCCGCCCGGTGCGTGCTGCCCGGGCGGCGACGGGTCCGAATGCTAGAATTCGCTGTTAGGCACCCCCCGCGGCATGAGCCCGCGGCAGCCTCCTTGCCCGCCGTTCCCGGGAAAGCCGCCGAGCGGCGTGGCAACCGGCCCAGCAGTGTGCCGCGACTGACCTGACCGCCCGGATGGATTGGATATGCCGAGACCATGACAGCCAGCATGCCCGCTGCTGAAGCGACCGGCTCCGCCAAGGAGCGCGAAGGAGGCGGGCAGTCAGCGCGAAGCATTATCGAAGGCACCATCGGCTCCTTCCTAATGTTCTTCGGCTCCCTCGGGGTCGGCTGGCTGGCCTCGATTTCGGAACTGCGCCGCTGGCCGCTGCTGATCTGGCTTCGGGTGGAGCCGGCGGGCGTCGTTCTCTCCGTGGTCCTGCTGGCGCTCGGCGGCATGCTCCTGGTCCGTTCGTGGCTGCGCCTCGGCCAGCGCTTCACGGTCTGGGGGAAGGAGTCCCGCAGGGCGACCTACACCGCGATCATCGCCTGGGGCACTCCGCTGGCGTTCAGCATCCCGCTGTTCAGCCGGGACGTGTATGCCTACATCGCCCAGGGCAAGGTGATGGTCAATAACCTGAATCCCTACGTCGACGGGTACGACCAGCTCTCCAATTACCTGCAGACCGGGGCCGACGACCTCTGGGCCCAGAGCCCCACGCCCTACGGTCCGGTCTTCCTGTGGATGGAAGAGTTCGTCGTCTGGCTGACCGGCGGCCACCCCGAGTTCTCCATCATCCTGTTCCGCATCATCGCCCTGGCCGGGGCCGCCATGTGCGTCTACTACGGGCCGAAGCTGGCAGAACTGCACGGCATCAATCCGAACCGCGCGCTCTGGCTGGCCTGTGCCAATCCGCTCTTCCTGACCACCTTCATCGCCAGCGTGCACAATGACGCCCTGATGCTGGGGCTGGCCCTCGGAGGCCTGTACCTGGCCGCAGTCGGGAAGCCGCTGCCGGGCATCCTGCTCGTCACGCTGTCCGTCGGCATCAAGCCGATCACGCTGATCTTCCTGCCGTTCCTTGGGCTCCTCTGGGCCGGCAAGGGCGCCAGCTGGCCGCGCAAGTTCTTCTACTGGGCCGTGACCGCGGCCCTGTCGCTGGGGCTCCTTGGCATCCTCGGCCTGATCAACGGGTTCGGGTTCGGCTGGGTCTCGGCCCTGAGCACCCCCGGGAGCATCTGGATCTGGTACGCCCCGATCGGCCTTCTCGGCGCGGCCCTGGGCGGAATGTTCGATGCCTTCTCCCTGGACGGGGAGACGGTGACCTGGCTGGTACACAAGATGGGTACGGCACTGTCCATCGCCGTCGTACTGTGGATGATGTTCCGCGGCCGGCACGAACTGATCGTGCGCCGCCTGGCACTGGCCATGGCAGCTGTGGTGCTGCTGGCGCCGATCATCCAGGCCTGGTACGTGGTCTGGTTGCTGCCGCTGTTCGCGGCGACAGGCATCCGCAACGACTGGCAGGTGCGGACCGTGTACTCCGTCACATCGTTCCTGATGGTCTATGCCATCGCAGACCAGCTGGACATCTTCCCGTACATCGCGATCGACCTGAACGCGGCGCGGCTGCTGGCCGCGTTCGTGGCCGTAGCTTTCGCGGTCTACCTGATCTTTTTCGACCCCAGGACGCGCAAGCTGTTCCGGAAGGAATACAGGGACGCGGCCGACGACAGGCTGTTCTGAGCCACGATAGGGCGGGCCGCGAGGCGGCCGCCCGAAGGCAACGGCAGCAGAGAGTGGAGATACTGGAGCAATGACGACCGAACCCGAAGAAGTAATCGCCGCCGATTTCGACGTCACCGAGTGGGACCCCGAGCCCTACGAGATGGAGGGCTCGAATTCGGAACTAAGCAGGGTCCGGGTGACCAAGCTTTTTGACGGTTTGATCACAGGCACCAGCCGCGCCGAACTGCTGATGGCAGGCAATAGCCGGGGAGCCGGCTACGTGGGCTCGGAGGTTTTCACCGGTACCGTCGACGGCAGGTCAGGTTCGATGATCATCCAGCACTGGGGCCTTGCCGAGGGAGAAGTGGCGGTCAGCGACGGACACATCATCCCCGGGTCCGGCACCGGCGAGCTGAAGGGAATTGTTGGCAAGGCGACGTACTCGCAGGACGCGGCCGGGCAGCACAGCCTCCAGCTGCGCATCTACTTCCGGACCGAGACGCCGACCGAGCTACCCGGCTGATCCTCTAAACTCAGTACGTTACGAACCGATTGCTGTAAGGAAACACACCTGGCATGAGCCTTGCCGACTATGCGAACCGGAACCGACTCCACCGAGTCGGTGCCCGGCCGTCGCTGCACCGCTATCTAGCCGATGCCTGGAGCCGCCGCGACTTCGCCATCGCCATGGCCAAGTACAAGATCGAAGCAGCGAACCAGCGCAATCGGCTGGGCATGCTGTGGATCTTCATCAAGCCCACACTCAATGCCGTGATGTACGGCTTGATCTTCGGCGTCCTGCAGGGATCGAACCGTCCGGAGAACTTCCCGATGTACGTGGTGATCGGGGTATTCCTGTTCGAGTACTTTTCGACCTCGATGAACAACGGTGCCAAGTCGATCACCGGCAACGGGGCGCTCGTGCAGTCCCTGGCCTTCCCGAGGATCACCCTGCCGCTGTCCACCGTGATCCAGCAGCTGATGACCCTGGTGCCGATGCTCGGCGTCATGGTGGTCTACATCCTTGTCCTGGGCGCTCCGATCCGGGCGGAATGGCTGCTGATGATCCCGCTGGTGGCGATCTTCACCGTGTTCAACCTCGGCGTGGCCCTGGTCGGGGCGCGGCTCACCGTGCATATCCGCGACCTGACGCAGCTGCTGCCGCTCGTCACGAGGATCCTCTTCTACACCTCGGGGGTGCTCTTCGCCATTGACCGTATCCTGGCGCCCTACCCTTGGGCGGTGGCCCTCTTCGATTTCCACCCGCTGCACGAAGTGCTGTCGATCGCGCGGGGGCTGCTGATGCCGGGTGTCGAATTCAATCCGATCTACTGGCTGTATTTCTCGGTGTGGGCCCTCGTGGTCTTCGTCGCCGGGGTCCTGTTCTTCTGGGCAGCCGAGGAGCGCTATGGCCGAGTCGACTAAAACCGGAGAAGAAGTGCTCAACGAAACCGCAGCGGACGGGCGGAAGCCGGTTGTCGTCGTCGACAACCTGCATGTGAAATACCAGGTGCACGCGGGCGGACGCCCGGTCAAGGGCGCCGGCCGCTCGCTGCTCAAGCGTTCGGGCCGCGGCATCAAGACGGTGCACGCGCTGAAGGGCGTGTCCTTCACGGCCTACGAAAACGAATCGATCGGCGTCATCGGCTCCAACGGCTCCGGCAAGTCCACGCTGATGCGCGCCTTGGTGGGGCTGACTCCGCCGAGCGACGGGGCCGTCTACGCTTCGTCCCGGCCCAACCTGCTGGGCGTGGGCGCGGCCCTGATCCCCGACCTGTCGGGGGAGAAGAACATCCAGCTGGGCGGGCTTGCCCTGGGGTTTTCCAAGCAGGAGATCGGCCATCTGCGGGACGATATAGTCGGGTTCGCCGAGCTCGAGGACTTCATCGACCTTCCGATGCGGACCTATTCTTCCGGCATGCAGGCGCGGCTGAAGTTCGCCATCGCTGCCGCCAAGCAGCACGAGATCCTCATCGTGGACGAAGCCTTGGCAGTAGGTGACCAGCGGTTCCGCCAGCGCAGCGAGGCCAGGATCCGCGAGATCCGCGAGAATGCGGGCACCGTCTTCCTCG
Organism: Arthrobacter sp. Marseille-P9274; assembly: GCF_946892675.1. Taxonomy (NCBI): domain Bacteria; kingdom Bacillati; phylum Actinomycetota; class Actinomycetes; order Micrococcales; family Micrococcaceae; genus Arthrobacter; species Arthrobacter sp. Marseille-P9274. The sequence goes on along the minus strand of NZ_CAMPOV010000001.1, from coordinate 1,767,784 downwards.
TCTCGCACTCCATGAAGTCCGTCCTCGACACCTGCAGCCGGGTGATCTGGATCAACAAGGGCGAACTCATGATGGACGGCGATCCGAAGGAAGTCGTCTCGGCGTACAAGGAAACCAAGAAGTAGTGCCCGACTCACCCACCCTGTCGCGCATCATCCAGCACCCCGGTGTCTCCTATGTCATGCCGATCCTCAATGAGGCCGAGCACATTGAAGCCGCCGTGCGCAGCATCCTCGACCAGGACTACGCCGGGCAGAAGGAAATCGTGCTCGCCCTCGGGCCGTCCACCGACGCCACGAATGAGGTAGTCGCCAGGATGGCGGCGGAAGAACCACGGCTGCACACGGTTGAGAACCCCACGGGCCGCACACCGGCCGGGCTGAACCTGGCCATCCGCGCCTCGCAGTATCCCGTGGTGGTCCGCGTCGATGCGCACACCGAACTGGAGCCCGGCTACACGGAGCGGGGAGTCGCCACCCTGCTGCGCACCGGGGCGGCGGATGTGGGCGGGCTGATGGACGCCCAGGGCAAGACGCCGTTCCAGCGGGCCGTCGCCACGGCGTACGTCTCGCCGCTGGGCCTGGGCGGCGCCGCCTACCACAGCGGCGCGCCGGAGGGCCCGGCGGAATCGGCCTACCTTGGCATTTTCCGGCGCGAGGCCCTCGACGCGGTCGGCCACTTCGAGGAGACCCTCTGGCGCGGCCAGGACTGGGACATGTGCCTCAGGCTCCGGCAGGCGGGCTACGCAGTGTGGTTCGATCCGGAGCTGAAGGTCACGTACTGGCCGCGCGCCACCTGGACCAAGATGGTCCGGCAGTTCTACGCCGCCGGGATCTGGCGCGCCGAGCTGGCACGGCGCCACAAGGAAGGCAAGTCCGTCCGCCACTTCCTGCCACCGGTGCTCGTCATCGCGCTGGCCGTAGGACTGGCGGCGGACGTCCTGCTGGCCGCCGGTGCCACCGCTGCCTGGCCTGCCTGGCTCGCCGTGCTGGTCCTGCTGGCGGGCCTGGTTCCCGTGCTGTATGTGCTCGGGATCGTCTATGCCGCCGTGACGATCAAGGCGGACCTGACCCTTTCCGAGCGGCTCCGGTTGCTGGCCGTCCTGCCCGGGATCCACGTCAGCTGGGGGCTGGGCTACCTGCGGGGACGGATCTTCGGCGCGCACGGCACGGTGGACACGAGCAGGAGGAAATCATGACCGGCCCGATCCGTCCGGCCCGCCCCACGCTGGAGCAGCTGCGCGAAGTGGCGCAGCCGCCGGAAGTGCGCAGCCGCAAGAACGCCGAGCACTGGACCGCGGAGCTGTACCTGCGGCACATCTCGATCTACCTGACCAGCGTCCTGGTCCGCACCGGCATTTCGGCCAACGGCGTCACCGGCCTGATGATCCTTTCCGGCTGGGCTATCTCGGCCGCCCTGCTGATCCCCGGCATCTGGGGCCCGCTGCTGGCGGTGTTCTTCTCCCAGCTGCAGCTCTACTTCGACTGCAGCGACGGCGAGGTGGCGCGGTGGCGCGGGACCCAGAGCCCGAAAGGGATCTTCCTCGACAAGATCGGCCACTACACCACGGAGGGACTGATTCCGCTGGCACTGGCCCTGCGGATCGTCCTGGACCTCGGCCTGCTCGACGCGGACTCGGCGTCCGCGTACCTGCACCTGTTCCTCGGCGCCGTGCTGGCGCTGCTGATCGTGCTCAACAAGGCACAGAACGAGATGGTCCACGCGTCGCGCGCCCTGGCGGGGATGGACAAACTGCCGGACACGGCCGAGGCCAAGGCGGTTCCGTCCGCCTCCGTGGTGGGCAGGCTGCGCCGCCTGGCCCGCTTCCTGCCGTTCCACCGCGTCCTGCACTCCGTCGAAATGAGCCTGCTGATCCTCGCCGCGGCCATCGTGTCGCTGGTGGCGGGCCGGGCGGAACTCGGCGAGCAGTGGCTGCTGTACGTCCTCGTGCCCGGTGTCCTGTTCGTAAACCTCGGCCACTTCGTGGCCATTATGGCCTCGCCCAGGCTGCGGAAGTGAGGCGGCTGCATCATGGCTGACACAGCGGAAAGCACGACGGCGGAGGGCACGTCGCGGACGAAGGCGACGTTCGGCGTCGTGATCCTCACGCAGGGAACGCGCCCGGAGGACCTAAAGCGGGGGTTCCGGTCGCTGCAGGCCCAGCGGGACGTTGACCTCGACGTCGTCGTTGTCGGCAACGGCTGGCGGCCGGAGGGCCTGCCGGACGGCTTCAAGGCACTGCATCTCGAGGAGAATCTCGGCATCCCCGCCGGCCGCAACGCCGGCGTACCCGTGGTCTCCGGAGAGTTCCTGTTCTTCCTGGACGACGACGCGTGGCTGCCGGAGGACGACTTCCTCGCCTCGTGTGCACGACTGTTCCGCGAGCACCCTGACATCGGCATGATCCAGCCCCGGATCGAGGACCCGGCGGACCCGGCCGCGCCGCAGCGCTGGATTCCCCGGCTGCGCAAGGGCGGCAACCACGACTCGAGCAACGTCTTCTCGGTGGTCGAAATGGCCATCGCCATGCGCCGCGATGTCTTCGAGAAGACGGGCGGCTGGCCGTCGAGCTTCTGGTACGCGCACGAGGGCATCGAATTCGCCTGGCGTGTCTGGGACACGGGCTTCCGGACCTGGTACGACGGCGGGCTGCGGGCCGGGCATCCGGTGATCGACCCGCGCCGGCACGAGGAGTTCTTCCGGCTCAACGCCCGCAACCGTGTCTGGCTGGCCCGCCGCAACCTGCACTGGCCGTTCAGCTGGGCCTACGTCGGCTCCTGGACGCTCGTCCAGCTCGCGCGTTCGCGCCGCCAGCCGCAGCAGCTCAAGCCCTGGTTCGCCGGCTGGCGCTCGGGCTGGACCCAGGACCCCTGGGCCCCCGGGGAAGCCAGGCGCAAACTCAAATGGTCGACCATCTTCAGGATGGGCGCTGCCGGCCGCTGGCCGGTGATCTGAGCGCGCCCGCCCGTCCTGCACAGGCCTCCAGCCGAACTGCCCTAGACTGAACAAAAGGTAAATTCCAGCTGAAGAAAAGGTCTGTGGTAGCACGTGGGCAAGACGGTCCTCACTTATGGAACATTCGACCTGTTCCACATCGGACACCTGAACATCCTGAAGCGGCTTGGCGCCCTGGGGGACCGGCTGATTGTCGGAGTATCCACGGACGAGTTCAACGCGCTCAAGGGCAAGAAGCCCGTTGTGCCCTTCGACCAGCGGATCGAGATCGTGCGGTCCATCCGCTACGTCGACGAAGCCATTCCCGAAGACCGGTGGGAACAAAAGCGCGAAGACATCGCCAAGTACGGCGTGGATGTCTTCGGGATCGGCGAGGACTGGAAGGGGAAGTTCGACGATCTGGGCGACAGTGTCGAGGTGGTCTACCTGCCCCGTACCTCCGGCATCTCCACGACGGAAATGAAGCGCGTGCTCAGCGCGTTCGACGAGCGGCACGTGGAGGAACTCAAGCGGACTCTGGACAGCATCAGCCAGATCGTCAAGGAGCTGAGCTGACCGTCCTGGGTGCCGGCGGGAACAATGTCCGCGGCTCGACGACGACCGCCGTCACCATCCTGACCGGCTTCGAGCTGGCCACTATGCAGAATGCGAGCGAGGCTGCCATAAAGGCCACCGTGCGCAGCGTCGGCTGACCGGCGTCGACCAGGCCGGTGGAACCCACCACGGTCAGCAGCGGGAGATGCAGCAGGTACGGGTACATCGTGTGCCGGCCCGCTTCGGCAATCCACGATCCCAGCCGGGACGGGGCGTTGGGCCGGCCCGGTAGGGCCAGCATGAACGCCGCCGCCATGACGGTGCCGGCGGCGAGCGCCAGCAGGCGCCAGCCGGTCCCCTCGAGGGCGGACATGTTCATCGCTTCATAGCCGACGTTCCCCAGGAACGGCTCGCGGTTAAAGTTTCCACCCAGCAGCAACGTCAGCAAGGCGCCTGCCGCGAGCACGGCGACGCCGCCAATGCGGAACCGGACATCCCCGCGCCACTCCGAAATCCTGTCCACCAGCCAGGGCCCGAGCAGGAACATCGGCAGGAAATACAGGACGCGGGACAGCGACAGGAACCCGTCGAAGTCGGAGCTGAGGCCCGCCGCCAGGGCCAGCAGGACCGCGATCGGAACGGCAAAGCGCAGTCCCCGGAACCACGGCGCCATCAGGCGCCAGCCGGCCAGTGCCACCAGGAACCACAACCCGAAGGTCTGGGAGGTGAAGGACCAGCTCGGGTTGTCATCCTCGAAGCGGTAGTTGAAGCCGAAGGCGATCAGCTGGAAAAGGACGTACGGCACGAGCAGCTGCCAGAAGATCTTGGCCAGCCCGGCGCCATCGGCCTGGGCGCGGCGGGCGCCCCAGCCGGCGAGCAGCACGAAGACCGGAATGTGGAAGATGTAGACGTAATTGGACATCACCAGGGCAAGGCCGCTGCTGCCGCGCAGCAAGCCGACCGCGTGCCCGGCCACGACCAGGACGATCGCGGCCCAGCGGGCCTGGTCGATCCAGGTCTGGCGGACGCGGGCCTGGGCCGGCGCTCCGCTGTCGGGCTGCACCTTGGCCGTCATAGGCGGCGCCACTCTTCGGCGAACGGGGCGTAGCCGGAGCTCCACGGTTTCCGTCCGTCCCGCCAGTTGACGAGCCTGGCGTCGTGCCCGTCACCGAGCAGCGGCGAATAATTCCACTTCGGATCCAGTGGGGTCCGTGCTGCTCCGAGGACGGCGTTCAACGCCTCGCCGAAGTCCATCTTGTAGTTCACCAGGAGGCTGACGACGCTCCGGGCGACGCCGGACGAACGTGCGGCTTCCAGATCCATGACCAGGACCGAGGCGTCGAAGACGCGGAAATCGAACGGGTGGAGGGCGTGGCTCACCGCCACCATTTCCATCGCCTTCGCGTGGTCGTTGCGGTGCCGGATGGAAATGGACCGGAGCAGCCGGAAGCCGCTCTGATAGCCCTTGCGGTGCTCATCGCGTGCGGCGACGACCTGTCCGTTGAGCTCCGCCCGCAGTAGGTCGGCGATGTCGGCCCGCAGCATCACGGCGTCGTTAATATAGACGGCGCGCCTGCTTCCGGTGAGGATCTCCGGGACCAGGGCCAGCAGCACGTTCCGGCGCTGCTGCGCGGACACCGAGCCGAACCCGCCGCTGAGCGCCGCCCCGGATAGCCAATGCACGCTGAACGAGGGGGAGGGCAGCCTTAAGCCGCTTTTCACTTCCTCCGGGATGTCATGATCCGGAACCCAGAGCCTGACTTCGGCCGTGGTCGAGGCTGCGATGGAGTTAACCAGCCGCTGCAGGTATTCGGCCCTTCCGGGCCGCAAATCAATGACGACGTCGACGGCCCCGCCGTCCGAGGCGACCGAGGAAGCGGCGCTCCGGGCCATGAGGCTGATGTCTTCAGTGGTCGGCTCGGCCGCAGGCTTCATGGCCAGGAAGCGGTCGGCTTCAGCCATCGCGGGCGCGCAAACCTCCGCCCACTTTGCATACACAACGTCCTCGGAGGCGCCGCCCGCGATCAGGGGAACGACCGCGGCGAGCTTGTCCAGGATGCCCTGCCGGATCTTGTCGAAGTCCTGCGGGGTAGTACCGATGAGCCCGCCGAAGCGGACATCGGACGGGTTTTTTGGATGGAACTCGACTTCGCAGCCGACAGACCGGGCAGGAAGGAAGCAATGCAGCCGGGAGGTCGAAATGTAGCGGTAGCGCTCGTGGTAATTGCCGACCCACTCGACGGCGGTGCCAAGCTTGGCCGCGAACGGCATCTCGCGCATGCTTCGCTGCGTCTGCAGCAGGACGTCCCCCTCACCCGTCTTGGGCGCATCCACGAACGCCGTTGCCGTGCGGTCGTCGCTGCCGTCGCGGCGGAAGACGGTGTCTACCGTGGTCGTCATGCAGCCCGAGAAGAAGGCAGGAACACGTGCTGCCCGCAGCAGCGCCACGGTTTGCCAGTCCCGGCAACCGACCGGGCCGTATTTTTTCAGGTACTTGATCGCTTCCGGCGTCAGCATGTCCGGCTTGTTGACGTGGAACGAGACAAAGATCGGGCGGATGTTGGGGTGGAACGGGAAGTTGAACGTCTGGCCGAAGGTGTGGTGCATGTACCACCCGAAGGCGAAGGCCCAAGTGATTTCGGGTATGTCCTGCAGCGTGCTGGCGTCCCGGAATGTCTCGACGACGCCCACAGTTGCCCCCGCAGTATCGAGCCGACGCTCATCCTTGACGCGGGAACGTGCGTTCTCCAGGAACTGCACGAGGTCCGGATCGCCGACGAATTCGAGGTTGCTGTGCCGGACCAGGTGTCCGATAGAAGACAGGGTCTGGATGTAGTCACCGACATTCCGTGACCATGCATCCGGCTGCTGGTAACTGAGCAGGCCAAAGTTCACCGCAGCCTGCGGCTTCTCCAAGGGTCTCCGTCGCGAGCCTTCCGGAAACCAGGTCTGCAGGCGTTCCAGTTCACGGTGTTGGAGACGCGTCAGGGCATGCGGCGGCCTGTGCAGGCCGTGGACGGCCAGGAGCCGCGCCGCGTCCAACTGGTTCCTGGCGAACGCCATCCGTGCGACGGATAGCAGGTCGGCCGGCGACCAGTCTTCGTGCCCCTGATTGGCCAGGAGCCGCTCGAGGATTTTGGCGGCCTCGTCAGGCGCCTGGCCGAACGCTGCGGCGAAGTATTCCGCCGGGCACAGATTGACGATGCGGTCATCGTCGATGCCGCGGAACTCGCGCCAGGCCAGGTCGGTGCCGGAGATCACCAGCAGGGCCATGCCCCGCAGGCTCCGTACGACATTGGCCGGAGAGCCGGATGCACGCAGGCTGTGGCCCGCGGAGAGCACGGTTTGTGCCTCCCCTGCTGCAATGCTGGAGCGTGCTTCCCGGATGATCGTCGGGGCCAGTGAGCCGCCGCCTGCGACGGTATCGATGATTGACGGTGCCACCGGGGCCGGTTCGGTGGCCACTGCAGGGACGCGGGCCGCAGCTACGCGCGCTGGCTTGCGCCGCGCTATGGTTTCGCCGGCGATGCTGGCCACGGTGGGCAGGAGGGCCTTCGCCACCGGCTTGAGGGATTTCCGTAGGTTGCGCTTCCCCTCTCGCAACGTACGGCCGGGCAGTGCAAAAAGATCAGTCAAGTCGTGGTCCTTGCGACGGTTTGGGGGAAACATCAGGTGACATCTTACTGAATTCGCGATGGCTGCGGTTCGAACGGCGCGAGGATTCGATGGTGACGATAGGGTTGGTGCCGAACTGCGCGTGCGTAACATCATCTGATTGACCTTTGGGGAGTACCTTTGCCTACTGCATCGTCTGGAGGGTTCGAATTGACGAAGACCGGCATCAGTGCCGCGGGTGAGCTGACCTTGCGAGGTATGGCTTGGCTGGCCAACGTCGATTTGGAAGCGGCGGCGTTCGTCGTTGTCGGCAGGAAGACGAAGTCGGAGACTGAATACCCGGCTCAATGGACAGGGAAGGGCCAGCAGCTGGAGGTTTCCGGCCGGATTCCGCTCACTGCGCTCGACATCGCCGGCGACAATCTGGCCGACGTGTATTTCATCGGCCGTGGTTCCGGCCAGGAGACGCGGACCCGCGTCGCATGGGACCGGAGCGTGGCGCACTGGCTTCCTTACCCGACCAAGCTGGGCAACTTGAGCCTGAAGAGGAAGGACTCGTGAGCGGCGTGCAGGAAACCGGGGAGGCGCGCCTTCCGGACATGAAGTATTTCATGGTGCTGTGGGGCATTGCCGACAACTTCGGGGGCATGACCACCATGAGCCTGCACCGGGCCGGTGCTTTTGGCCAGGCGGGGCACCGGGCCACGATCCTGACGTTTGACGTGAAATCCAGTTACGCCTCCACGGTCGAGCGGCTGCGCGCCCAGGGCAAACTTGCCCACGACACCGAGGTCCTCAACGTCTTCCAGTATTACCGTGCAGCAGCTGCCAGTGAGGTCGACGGCCCCAAGCCTGTCGCCGTCCCCGTCGATGACGGCGAGCGGGGCCTTCCGGAAGTAGTGCTCGATCCGGAGGGGAACATTTACTCCCGGGCATTCCTCCGGCCCGACGGCACCACAGTGGCCGCACGGCACTTCTATCGCCCCGATGGAACCGAGTTCCTGCGCGATGAGACACCTCAGACACGGGACGGCGCGAGCAAGGGGCGCTTCCTGACACTGACCGACGAAACAGGTACTGCAAGGGCCCAGTGGCGACGGGCGGGGGACTTCTATCGATTCTGGATGAGGCAACTGGCCGGGGGACAACCGGCCGCCTTCATCGTCGACAGCTCCTTCGCCGGCCCGGTCGTGGCACCTCTCGACGAGCCCAACATCATCAAGCTCATGGTGCTCCACAACAGCCACATCGGTGGTGGCGGAGATCCTTTCCTCGGCAAGCTGGCCACGGGCCAGAAGCCGATCCATGAGAACAGCCTGGCCTGGGACGGACTGGTCTTTTTGACTCGGAAGCAGCGCCAGGACTACGAGGCCCGCTTCGGAAAGTCTACGAACCTCTTCACGGTGTCCAACCCCAAACCGCGGAGCGAGGTGCTCCCGGATTTCGCCGCGCGGGTTCCGAACCGGGGAGTCATGGTGTGCCGGCTGGAGGCACAGAAAAACGTTCCGCACGCCGTCGAGGTCATGGCCCGAGTGCATCAGCAGCGGCCGCTGGTCCGCCTGGACATTTACGGGACGGGTTCGCTCCGTGACGAGCTGCAGGCAAAGATTGACGCGCTCGGGCTGCAGGACTCCGTGCGCCTGCACGGCCACACACCCAACGCGGCGGCCCAGTTCGAGACCGCGCGGTTTTCGCTGCTGACCAGCCGCAACGAAGGCCAGCCGCTCTCCCTGATGGAAAGCCTGGGCCGCGGCTGCCCACCGGTTTCCTACGACATCCGCTACGGCCCCAGCGACGTTATCGAGGACGGCGTCAACGGGTTCCTCGTTCCTGCACGGGACGTGGCAGCCGCAGCTGAACGCGTCATCCGGCTCTGCGACGACGACGATCTTGCCCGCCGGCTGGGCGCCGCCGCCTGGGAGCGGAGTGAGAGATTCTCCAACGAAGCAGTCCTGGAGCACTGGGCCCGGACGATCCGCACGGCGTGGCGCCAGCGCCTGGAGCGGCTGATCCTGACCCATCTGGACTTCCGGCTCGAGGAACTCTTTTACACCGCCGCGGGCGGCTTTGGCATCGCCGGCGACATTCTCTGGGCGCAGCAGTCCGGGCCGGCCGCGGAGGAGATTCTCCGGGCGAACCTGGTGATCGGGCGACGGTCCGGCGGGGCGCCGGCATTCTTTCCCGCCGAGGTCGAGGCACGGGGACCGGGCCGCCTCGGCATCAGGGCGGAGGTGGCTCCGGACGAAATCGCGCGCGATGTGCCCCAGGACAACAACGAGCTGGATATTTTCCTGCAAGTGCAGGGGAACAACGTACTGAAGTCATTCCGCGTCGGGTTTCCCGGGCCCGGACCGTCCTGGAGGCCGTACGCCACGGCCCACGCCTCCCTGAGCCTGAAACTCGTATAGGGCAGCGGCCCGCCCGGAGCCGGGGAATCGGCTCCGGGCGCCCAAACCCTAGCCCCTCAGCGCGTCCCTGATGGGTTGCTCGAGGTAGGGCGCGAGCGTCTTGGCGTAGGTTGCCGTGATGTGCGAGCCGTCGGAGTATGTGACGACGGACCCGATAGCGCCCTCGCAGGATCCCTTGGGGCAGAAATAGCCGTCCAGGTTCACCGTTCCGATGTGCCGGGAACCGAGCTCGCGGGCCGCGGTATACAGGGGATCTATCCAGTGCCACTCACTCGGGGTACCGCTGCAGGCGGCAGCATCGCCGTCGTTCTCGGCCAGGCAGTCGGGAATCGAGCTGATCTCGTTGCCCGGATAGGGCGGATCCTTAATGACGAGGACGTTGGTGCCGGCCTTGTCCCATTCGGCCAGATAGGACAGGTAGCCTTCGACGGCGGGCTCTTCCGTCGTCTTCCAGGACTCGCCCTGCACCGGAACCGACTGCCGTTCGGAGGTGACCACCAGGTCGTACTGGCCGCCCGTTGTTTGATCGAGGACCCAGTCGCCGTACTCCCGGCAATTGTCGGTCTTCTCCTGGGTGTCGAACTGCAGGGGAACGTCCGTCGGGTTGCAGCGTGACACCAGGTAAGTCGAGATGGTCCAGTCGTTCTTCTCCGCCAGGACCTGCAGCGCGGGCAGCCAGTGGCCAGCGTGCGAATTGCCCACCAGTGCAACCTGTGTCTCGCCGTCGCCGTATTCGCAGACGGGACGATCAGTAAACGGAGAGTTGGACCAGCACTGGTCCGCGTAGGCGGCTGGACGATCCTCCTTGGCCAAGGCCGGATCAGGGACCAGCGGGACATCGGGGTCCGGCTGGCATTCCTCGGCCCCATTGGCGACTGCCGCGGCCCCCAGGCACGGATCATTGCTGTTTTCCGCAGCGGCCAACTGCTGCTGCGCCTGTTGAGTGCGGAAACCGACTTCAGCCAGTTGCAGGCCGCCGGCGGCGACCAGGACTGCCATTCCGGCGGCGGCGAATCTGTAGGTTGGGACCAGGCTCTGGGCCGCCCGCGTGAAGCTGAAGCGGTCCTCGATAAACGTCTTGCTGAGCGCGGCCAGTACCAAGGTCGCGGCGAGGATGACCAGCTTGTCCAGCCAGCCCAGGTTCCCGCCGCTGATGTAGGGGAGCAGCACGATCAGGGGCCAATGCCAGAGATAGACGGAGTACGATACACCGCCTAGCCATTGAATTGGACGGGCCGCGAACATGGTCGCCGGTGACAGCCTGTGCCCGGACGCGGCGAGGATCACTAGGGCCGTACCAAGTACCGGCAGCGCGGCCGCATAGCCCGGGAACGGCGTCGCATCCGTAAAGGTCAGTCCGGCAATGACGATCGCGGCTACACCGATCCAGGCGAGGATCGCGTTGGCGGCCGGGTTGAGCCTGGTTGCGGCGAGCGGAGTCAAGGTGGCGATCATCCCGCCGGCCGCCAGTTCCCACATGCGCGTTGGGGTAATGAAGTAGGCGCTGCCCGGCTCGGTGGCCGTGGCATAGACGGAGAAGGCCAGCGAGGCGGCGAACACCATCGCGACCGCTGGGCGCACCAGCGCCATGGGTTTCAGGCGCGCCCTGCCGGCGGCCCAAAATACCGCCAGGATGAGGACGGGCCACAAGAAGTAGAACTGTTCTTCCACCGACAGGGACCAGAAGTGCTGGGTGGGGGTCGGTTCGTTTTCCACGGCCAGATAGTCAACCGAACTGCCGGCCAGGACCCAGTTCTGCACATAGAGGGCGGAAGCGATGACTTCTTTGGCGATGCCTTCCCACAGGGTCGGCGGTGCGACCAGGCGGGCGGCTGCAGCGGTCGCCGCCAGCACCACGAAGGCCGCCGGCAGCAGGCGCCGGATCCGCCGGCCGTAGAACTGCGCCAGGTCCTTGGGCGTCCGCGGCGGTTTCTTGATGAGGTGGGACGTGATCAGGAAGCCCGAAATCACGAAGAAGACGTCCACGCCCACGTAGCCACCGGTGAGCCGTTCGGGCCACAAATGATAGACAACGACCAGACCCACCGCGATGGCGCGGAGGCCCTGGATATCGGCGCGGAAACCGGTTTTCCGGCCGTCCGCTTTTGACTGTTCGGCTGAAATCAGAAGCCTCCTGTCGGCGTTTTTTGGGACCCCAACTTCGCAGTGCCCGCTATTCTACAGGCCGGCCTCCGCCAAGGCCCTTTCGAAGGCGCTGATAAAGCGCCGCGTGCTGGCGTAGGGGGCGGTGTCGCCGAAGATCCGGTGGACCAGGTCCAGCTGTTCCTGGCTGACCGGAGCGGCCTCGAGATCGTGCAGGACCTGCACAATGTTGCCGCTGTCGCCGGCGTCGAGCAGGGGTACGACGCCGGCGATTCCGTTCCGGTCGACCGCGGCCCCGGCATCGGCCGGCAGGGTGACCAGCAGCGGCTTGCCCCGCGGCAGCCAGTCCATCGCCATCGCGGAGATATCGCAGATGCAGACGTCGGCTTCCGTGAAGGACTCGGCAAAATCCGGGCGGTCGTCGACGTAGTGCCCCGCATCGGGCTGCGCCTTGGCGGCCGCCCTGATCATCGCTGCGATCCGGTCGACGGCCTGGCCGTGCGCCGCGAGCCGGGTTCCGCTCCGGGGATGGGGGCGGAAGACCAGGCGGTATTCGCTGCTCGCCAGAATGGCTTCGACCAGCGCCGGTCCGTGCGACACGAGGGAGCCGTAGGCCATGGCCGGGCGGTCGCCTTCCCACGTGGGGGCGTACAGGACGGTAGCGCGCCGCGTCGTGCCAGTCCTTCCCTTCAGGACGTCGCCATCGGTGCCCTCGACGAAATCGTCCAGCTGCGGCCGGCCGATTTCGACCAGGCTCCCGGGCCGCAGATGCCTGACCGCGGCCTCGATCCTGCGCCGCGAAGCTTCGCCGGCGATGAAGCAGTGGTCGTAGGCCTTCAGCTGGTTGGAGGCCATGGAGATCTTGTCGCTCTCACCGTGGCTCAGATGGATATGGATCGGCGAGGTGAGCCGCAGGACGGTGAAATTCGCCTGGTTGTTGTTGACGTAGAAGACAACCCTGGTACCGCGGGTCCGGACGAAATCCTCGACCTGCGTGATACCGGTGGCCAGGTAGACGGGCAGCGGGGCGTCCTTGAGGAGCGCGGCGGCCGTGGACGGTCGGTGGCAGAGCACGGCCACGGGGTGCGTCCTCGCGAGCCTGGACATCGGACCGAACCACTGCCGCACTTGATACGCGCTGGCAACGTCGTCCGCGAAGTAGATCACGGCGTCGTACCCCTGAGCGGTAGCAGGCGCGGCCGATGCCAGCTGCTGGCGCACCCTGCGTTCTAGCAGGAGATTGGAGGCATGGTCGGAAAGGACTTTCAGAGCACGTCGGAACTGCTCGATGCGCGGCACGGGAACTCCTGTCGGCAGGGCTAGCGGTGCCTTACAGCCTAACGAACCGTGACGGCGCCGCCGTGGCCTTTGGCTTCCGCGCCGGCGGTCAGGGGCATTGCTAGACTGTAACGGCTCTTCCGGGCAGGAGGGGCTCCCGCGGTGCTGAAAGGATTCTATGATCGCAGGAATGAAGGGGAAGGTCGCGCGCCTTCTGCCTCAGCCAGTCCTGCAGACGGCTTTCGATGTGATCGAGGGGCGCACCGCGGCCCAACGCGCTGTGGCCGGACGCATCGACAAGGCGCGCACGCACAGCGTCCGGGCCGGCCTGGAGCCGGGCTACGTCCCCCTAAGGACAGCAGGCGGAACCGTCCTGGCCAGGACGGTCCGGCAGTTTTCGGCGGTCGGCGCGGCCCAGGAGAATGCGGCGCTAGCGGCCGCCGCGGCCGAGTCCGCCGGAGTCGCGTATCGGCTGGAGCCCGGAGCGCCGGGCCGCGGACTCCGGCTGGTCGCTGCCGCCGAGGAACTTCCTTTGATTGCTCGTGAACTGCGGCATCTGGCAGAAACGCGGGCCGTCTATGCCGGCGGGAGGGGCGGGTCACCAGCCGGGCTCATCGGCAGCGTGGGCACTGATTCGTGGCCGCTGGAAGTCTTCGAGTACCGCTGCGCGGACGGCCTGGTCCTGTCCGGCAGCGAGCTGGCCTGCCACATCGGCCCCACCGGCGACACGCTTCCTCCGGCAGGGATGGACGAGGTCACCGATCCGGTCGACATCGTCTACACCTGGGTCGACGGGGAGGACCCCCGCTGGGCGCGGGAGCGGGAGGCCTCCTGGGCGCGGATCCATCCGGGAACCGTGAACCCGCACGCGGCCAACCCTGAGCGCTACCGCTCCCATGACGAACTGCGGTACTCCCTGCGCTCGGTCGACTACTACGCCCCCTGGGCCAACCGGATCTTCCTGGTGACGGCAGGCCAAGTGCCGCACTGGCTGGACACCGGCAACCCGCGGATCACCGTCGTCGACCACCGGGAAATCTTCCCGGCAGAGGCGCTGCCGACCTTCAACTCGCACGCGATCGAGGCCAGGTTGCATCGGGTTCCGGGACTGAGCGAGCATTTCCTCTACCTGAACGACGACGTATTCTTCGGGCGCCGGGTGGGCCCGGAACGGTTCTTCCATGGCAACGGCCTGGCCAAGTTCTTCCTCTCCGAACAGACGATCCCCGCCGGCGGAATTTCGGCGGCCGACTTGCCGGTGGACAGCGCGGCCAAGCGGAACCGCGCACTGCTGGAGGAACGGTTCGGCAGGACAGTGTCCTACAAGTTCAAGCACGCGGCCCACGCGCAGCGCGTGAGCACGCTGCAGCGGATCGAGCAGGACTTCCCCGCCGACCATGCCCGGACGACCCGTTCCCCGTTCCGGAGTCCGGAGGACATTTCCATTCCGTCGTCGCTGGCCCACTACTACGGTTACGGGATCGGCGCCGCAGTTCCCGGGACCATCGACTACCGATTCTGCGACATCTCGGAGGCCTCGGCCCCGGCGAAGCTGCTGCGTCTGCTGCGCAACCGGGATGCCGATGTATTTTGCCTCAACGAGACCGGTCCGGCCCGCGTCGCTCCCGAACGGCAGGACGCGATGCTGAACGACTTCCTGGACGCCTATTTTCCGGTGCCCGGTTCGTTTGAACTAGGAGAAGAATGAACACCCCCTCACTGATATCGAAGGTCAAGGCGAGGGCCGAGCAGGCGCTCGATCCGAGGTCCAATTCCGCACGGCGCGAACTTCATGAGCTCAGGGTCGTCCAGTCCGGGACCGCGGCTACAGTGGTGTTCACTCTGGCGCCCGGCGTGGCACCGTTGGCCATCTGGGCCCTCCACAGGGACGCGGGCTGGGTCCGCCTGGCCGACGTTGCCCGCGCCGCCCAGGCGCCGGGAAGCCGCGCGTCCACGGACGGCATGACTTACCAGGCCGAACTTGACCTGGAGCGTCTGGCGCAGGAGCTGCCGGACAAACTCGGTCCCGATTGGGCTGACGCGCCCGCTCCCGCGGAATCCGGCACTGCCGCCGAACCGGAAGGCACCGCCGTCGCGCTGTACATCGAGGTTGCCGCGGCCGCCGCCGACATCCCGCGCTATGGCCGCGATATCCGCTCCGACGAGGCAGGGGAGCCGCTGAAGTTCGCGGAATTCCGGCAGCTTCGCGACGAGGACGGGCCGGAGTTCCCCGCCGAATGGCGTGCCATGATCGGGCTCGGCCGCTTTATGGCGACACATGCCGGCCGGCTCGAGGCGGTGGACACCGGGAGCAATCGGGCCCAGCTCTACATCAACCGCAACGGCTATCTGGCGTTGGCCCTGAACCGGGTGTTGAAACCCTACAACGCGGTGTATGTCCACAAATTGTCCGTTGACCGCGGAGTCGTGAGCTTCACCGGACGGCTGGTGACCCGGCACGGGACGGCGTCCGGCGCCGACCTGGTGCTGGTCGGGCGGGACAGCGGATCGCGCTATTCGACGGCGGCTACCCTCCGGCTGGACGAGAAGGCCACCGCGAGGCGGTTCGGGCTGCGCGAGTACGGGTTCGAAGCGAAGCTGGACCTCGGGCCGTACCAGGACGAGCAGCTGGCGGGGGAGACCATCCTCGACGCCTGGCTCGAGGTCCAAGAAGACCCTGGCACCGAGCCGGTCCGGACCCGGATCGGCAAGACAAAGTACCTGACCCGCAAGATGTCGCGCGCCGGGTGGCAGCGGCGCGGCAAGAAGACCCTGCTGCTGACGCCCTACTACACGTTCAAGGCCAAGAAGACCTCGTTCCATGTGGAGCTGCTGGATTCCGGGGCCTTCGAACATCTGCGTCGCCGTACGCGGATTCCCCTCCAGCCGCAGCGGCGTCCGGGGAGCAAACCCGTCTGGCTGATCGGGGAGCGGCCCTACAAGGCCCAGGACACGGGCCTGCACTTCTTCCGCTACATGCGGGCGGAGCATCCGGAGATCGACGCCTACTATGTGATCGATCCGGAGTCGCCGGAGCGGCGCAATCTGGATGGCTTGGGGAACGTGGTGCCCTTCCGCTCCAAGCAGCATTTCGACCTCGCCCTGCGGGCCGAGCGGTTCATCGGTTCCCATCACCCGGATTTCCTGTATCCGACACGAATGCCGCAGTTCCGGCGGACGGTCGGCGGTGTCAAGGTATTCCTGCAGCACGGGGTCATGGGCACCAAATGGATGGTGCCGAATTACGGCAAGAAGTCCGCGGGGTTCGATACCGACGTGTTCATCGTCAGTTCGGACCGGGAAAAGGAGTACATCGTCGATGACTTCGAGTACCCGGCCAAAGACGTCGCCGTTACGGGCCTGTCGCGGTTTGACGCCCTGTTCGCCGGCGACGTCGCCGTGAAGAAGAACCAGGTCCTCATCATTCCTACCTGGCGGGACTGGTTGACGCGCCCGGAACTGTTCACCGAGTCCGAGTACTTCCAGCAGTGGAACGATCTGCTGCATGACCAGCGGCTGCGCGGCATGGCGGCCAAGCACGACGCCGAGATCATTTTCTGCCTGCACCCGAACATGCAGCAGTACCGCGGCTACTTTGCCGATGCTCCCGCCCGCGTGATCTCGCAAGGCGAGGTCGACGTGCAGCACCTGCTGAAGGAAAGCGCCGTCATGGTGACCGACTACTCCAGCGTCGGATTCGATTTCAGCTTCCTCGAAAAGCCCGTCCACTACTTCCAGTTCGACCGGGAGCGGTTCCTCGGACGCAAGGGATCGCACCTGGACCTGGACGCGGAACTTCCCGGCAAGATCGCCTTCGACGCGGATACCTTGCTCGGAGACCTCGAACGGTCGCTGGCATCGGGCTGCGTCATGACCGAGGAGTACGTCCGCCGCTCCCGCAGGTTCCTGAAATTCAAGGACCGCGACAACTCAGCGCGCATCTTCGAAGCCGTTCTCCATGCCAAGCCGGCCGAATCGCGGATCCGTAAGCTGGTCGACCCCGAGTTCGGCGAACGGGCCTTCGGCCGGTTCCGCCGCAGCCGCTTCTATTTCCCCACGATGCGGCGGTTCTACGCAGCCGCGCTGCGCCTGCCGATGGACGAGGACCTGATCGTCTTCGAGAGCGGGATCGGCAAGCAGTATGCGGACAGCCCGCGGTACATCTACGAGGAACTGGTCCGGAGGAATGACCCGCGGACCAAGGTGTGGGTCTACCGCGGCAAGCTGCCCGTAAAGGACGAACACACCAAGGTCATCAAACGGCTGTCGCCCCAGTATTACTGGTACCTCGCCCGGGCCAAGTACTGGGTCAACAACCAGAATTTCCCGTATTACATCCGCCGCCGCAAGGACGGCGTCATGATCCAGACCTGGCACGGCACACCATTGAAGCGGATGCTGCACGATCTGGACGAAGTCCACGGCCGGGACGAGGGGTACCTGGACCGCGTCAGCCAGGCCGTCCGGCAATGGAGCGTCCTGCTTTCGCCCAGCCCATACGCCACCTCGGCTTTCCGCAGCGCCTTCAAATTCGGCGGCCGGGTGCTGGAAACCGGCTATCCGCGCAATGATATCCTCGCCGACGAGTCCGCAACGAAGCAGGGTGCCGAAATCAAGCGGAAGCTGGGCATTCCGGAAGGCAAACGCGTGGTCCTCTATGCGCCGACCTTCCGCGACTCGCAAAGCAACGGCAAGGGCCGGTTCCATTTCGAGATGCCCTTCGATATGGAGACCTTCCACAAACGGCTTGGCTCGGACGCGGTGCTGCTGCTGCGCATGCACGTCCTGGTCAGCGGCAACATCGAGATTCCGGATAGCGCACGGGAATCGGTCCAGGACGTTTCCGGGTACCCGGAGATCCAGGAGCTGTACCTGGCCAGCGACGTCCTGATTACCGATTATTCGTCGGTCTTCTTCGATTTTGCCATCCTCCGTCGCCCCGTCGTCTTCTACGCCTACGACCTGGAGCTCTACCGGGACACGCTGCGCGGGTTCTATCTGGACTACAGCACCGAATTGCCGGGACCCGTCGTTGATTCCGAGGCCGGCCTTTACGCCGAGCTGGAGAAGGCTTTCCATGCAGATGCGGACCGCGATCAGCAGCTGGCGGCGTTCGTGGCGAAATTCGCGCCGCACGACGACGGCCACGCGACGGAACGCGTAGTCGACGAGCTGTTCTAGCACGAGCGGCTCGCGGATCCCGGGAGCCTCTCGCTTCCCGGGATCCCCGGTGCTGTGTTCCTGCCGGTCAGGCGCATCACCGGCGGCTACCTCGCGATGGACATGGCGGCAGCGTGCGGAAAATTTCTGTTCGGGATCATAGGCCGAATCGTGGATGCCACACTCGGCACCGGCGCTGCGGTTTTCCGCGCGCTGGAACTGCCGTCATGGCACGGATGGTTTTGCTACCCATCGAAGGAGACGAGCGCGTCGCCGAGAAGGTACTCGTTCCGGATGCGTACCAGCCCGGACATATACCTGGCTAGCACCAGCCGCTCCACCGCGCGGCCCAGCACGCCGAACGGCGCTGCGAACTCGACCCTTTCGGTCATCACAGTCTGCCCGCCGTCCTCCTCGAATTCATACGCGTGACGGAAGCTGCGGAAAGGTCCGCGGACCTGCTAGACAACAAACAGGTCCGGCGCCGACATGTGCGTAATCCGGCTCGTCATCCTGATCGGCAGCCCAAGATGCCACGCCCGCCAGGTGACCTGCTGGTCCAGCGAGATAAGTCCGGTCGTCACTCCGGCCACAGCCCGTTCCCTGGACCGGGCAAGGGAGGCGGCGTGCGCGTCAATGCTGCGCGACAAGTCGAAGAGTACGGACCTTTCGACCGTCGTCCGGGTCACGCACTCGAAGTAGACGCCCACGCGACGATTATCCCGCCGACGTGGGTGGAACCGTC
Source organism: Arthrobacter sp. Marseille-P9274 (assembly GCF_946892675.1). Taxonomy (NCBI): domain Bacteria; kingdom Bacillati; phylum Actinomycetota; class Actinomycetes; order Micrococcales; family Micrococcaceae; genus Arthrobacter; species Arthrobacter sp. Marseille-P9274. The sequence continues at coordinate 1,748,986 of NZ_CAMPOV010000001.1, read as the reverse complement.
AACTGCGCGGATCATGATCACAAGCGCCCCGGACAGGAATCGAACCTGCGACCAAGAGATTAGAAGGCTCCTGCTCTATCCGCTGAGCTACCGAGGCTTGGCGAAGCTCCGCCAGTCAGCAAGTTTATCCCGATCCTGCCGCGATCCCGAAAGCGGCACGGCTCTTCCTCCACAGGGCGGGCGATGTGCGAATAGTCCACAGACGCTGGGGGCAGCATGGTCTGCCGGCGTCGCCGCGAACAGACTGATCTTGCCGGCAACAGGGCCGGCAGGAACGGAAGAGGGCTGGACGATGACCGAGTACATTACGGTCCGCGGTGTTGTCGGAACAGAAGTGGAAGCAGGACTGACCAACGGCGGGACACAGACCGCCAACTTCAGGCTGGCGTCCTCGGAGCGCCGTTTGGAGAAGGACCAATGGGTGGACAAATCGACCAACTGGTACCGCGTGGAGGCTTACCGCTACCTGGCGCAGAACATTGCCCACAGCCTGAAGAAAGGCGACCGGGTGATCGTCACCGGCAAACTGAGGCTACGCCAGTGGGTCAGGGAGGATGGCCATCAGGTCACGTCACCGGAAATCGATGCGGAGTCGATCGGCCACGACCTCAAGTGGGGAACGGCAAAATATGCGCGCAACGTTGCCCGCGGTTCCGGTGCCCAGGGCGACGGCGATACTGCTGCCCGGCCGGTCTTCGCCGGGGACGGGCAGTCGCCCCAAGAGGCGCACGCCTCCGCTGCCCACTCCTGGGACCTGGGTGCGGGGGAGCCGCCGGAGGAGGAGCCGCAGGACGACGAGTACATCACGGAGGAGGCTGAGAGCCCCATGCGGGCCGCCGGTTAACGCATCTACTTGGCATGAAACAATGGCGGCGTGACCCATCAGCGATCTCTCCCAGCATCCGTTCGTCTTGGCCGTCTAGCGGGTGCGGCGGCAGTCTGCCTCGCTCTTGCTGCCTGTTCGACCGGCTCGGAGTTGCCTGGACCGGCGGCGTCCGGCGACCCCGGGCCGGGTCCTGCCCCAACGTCGGAATCGGGGCAGGACGCGGGCACGGATACAGCCGAAGCGGAGTCCGCTGTGAAGGTGTCCGAACGCAAAGTCCGTGCCGAGCTCGAAGACCTGGCGGGCGCAACACCCAAGCCCACCAGGGAGCAGATGGTTGCCGCCCTTACCAAGGCCGGGTTCAAGAAGTCCGCGGTGGAGGTGTCCGCCGATATCACCCCTACCGGCCTGGCGGTCGACGCCATCGAAGCTGCCGCCCCGGTCGACGGCGACTGCATCGTGGGCCAGGTACGGGACGGCAAGGTGGCAATCTCGGTTCTGCCGGTCCTCGACAGCGGCAAGTGCTTCGTCGGAGGCGCCGCCTAGCAGCAGCGCCCGCCATCATGCCGACGGCCGCGAATATGTGTTCTGGCGGCGCACCCACTAGCCTTGTGGGCATGGCGGAATTCATTTACACAATGACCAAGGCCCGCAAGGCCGTTGGTGACAAGGTCATCCTCGATGACGTGAGTATGTCCTTTTTCCCGGGCGCCAAGATCGGCGTCGTGGGCCCGAACGGCGCGGGCAAGTCCACGATCCTGAAAATCATGGCCGGACTCGACACGCCGTCCAACGGCGAAGCGCGGCTGAGCCCGGGCTACAGCGTCGGGATCCTGCTCCAGGAACCGCCGCTGAACGAAGAGAAGACCGTACTGGGCAACGTCCAGGAAGGCGTCGGCGAAATCTACGCCAAGATCCAGCGGTTCAACCAGATCTCGGAAGAGATGGCCGCGCCGGATGCGGATTACGATGCCCTGCTGGAAGAGATGGGCAAGCTGCAGGAAGCCATCGACGCTGCCGACGCCTGGGACCTTGATTCCCAGCTGGAGCAGGCCATGGACGCCTTGCGCTGCCCGCCGCCGGATGCTGACGTCACCGTGCTCTCCGGTGGTGAGCGGCGCCGCGTGGCGCTGTGCAAGCTCCTGCTCCAGAAGCCGGACCTGCTCCTGCTCGACGAGCCCACCAACCACCTTGACGCCGAAAGCGTCCTCTGGCTGGAGCAGCACCTGAAGTCCTACGCCGGTGCAGTCCTCGCGGTCACCCACGACCGGTACTTCCTGGACCACGTTGCGGAATGGATCGCTGAAGTGGACCGCGGCCATCTGTACCCCTATGAAGGCAACTACTCCACGTACCTGGAGAAGAAGCGCGCCCGACTGGAAGTCCAGGGCAAGAAGGACGCCAAGATGGCCAAGCGTCTCTCCGAGGAACTGGAGTGGGTCCGTTCCAACGCCAAGGGCCGCCAGACCAAGTCGAAGGCCCGCCTGGCCCGGTATGAGGAAATGGCCGCCGAGGCGGACCGGACCCGGAAGCTGGATTTCGAAGAGATCCAGATTCCACCGGGACCGCGCCTGGGCTCGCTGGTTGTCGAGGGAAAGAACCTGCAGAAGGGCTTCGACGACCGCCAGCTGATCGACGGGCTGTCTTTCTCCCTGCCGCGCAACGGCATCGTCGGTGTTATCGGGCCCAACGGTGTGGGTAAGACGACGCTGTTCAAGACGATCGTCGGCCTCGAGGAACTCGACGGCGGCGAGCTGCGGATCGGCGACTCGGTCAAGATCTCGTACGTGGACCAGAGCCGCGGCGGCATCGACCCGAACAAGACCCTGTGGGAGGTCGTTTCCGACGGCCTCGACCACATCCAGGTCGGCCAGGTTGAAATGCCCTCGCGCGCCTACGTCTCGGCCTTCGGGTTCAAGGGCCCGGACCAGCAGAAGAAGGCGGGCGTGCTCTCCGGCGGTGAGCGGAACCGCTTGAACCTGGCGCTGACCCTGAAGCAGGGCGGCAATCTGCTGCTGCTCGATGAGCCTACCAACGACCTCGACGTCGAAACGCTCTCCAGCCTCGAAAACGCGCTGCTGGAATTCGCCGGCTGCGCCGTGGTGATCTCCCACGACCGCTGGTTCCTTGACCGGGTGGCCACCCACATCCTCGCCTACGAAGGCACCGAAGAGGAGCCGGCCAGCTGGTACTGGTTCGAGGGCAACTTCGAGTCCTACGAACAGAACAAGATCGACCGGCTTGGAGCCGACGCCGCCAAGCCGCACCGGGTGACCCACCGGAAACTGACCCGCGACTGACGGACCGCCAGGTTCGCTGAAGAAGGAGGGGACAGCCGGCGCTGGACAGCGCCGGCTGTCCCCTCCTTCGTTAAGCCGGCCCCTCACCCGTTAATTCCTCCCGGCAGTGAGCCAGGCGTTGGCTTCGGCGGGGGAGTCAGGCATCCAGCGCGTCCGTGGGGACGCGCATCATGCCCTCCTGCGCTACCGTCGCGACCAGTTCTCCCGATCGGCTGAAGACGCGGCCCACCCCGAGCCCGCGGGCGCCGGAGGCACTGGGCGAGTTCTGCACGTACAGCAGCCATTCGTCGGTCCGGAACGGCCGGTGCCACCACATCGCATGGTCCAGGCTGGCGAACTTCATCCCGGGGCTGATCCACGCGATGCCGTGCGCCCGGAGGATCGGCTCGAGCAACGTGTAGTCGCTCGCGTAGGCGAGGGCAGCCCGGTGCAGGTCAGGATTGTCCGGCAGCGGCCCCTTGGCCTTCATCCAGACCGAATTCGTGGGTGTGTGTTCCCCTTTGGCGCTGATGTACAGCGGGCTTTGGACATGACGGATGTCGAATGGCCGCTGGAAGGCCCATTGCTGCGCGATGGGGTGGTCGAACTCGCCCAGCAGGTCCGCGGTGCTCGGGAGCGACTCCGGATCGGGAACGCCTTCGGGGAACGGCTCCTGGTGGTCGAGCCCGGGCGCGGGTGTCTGGAAGGAGGCGATCATGGACAGGATCGGCACGCCGTTCTGGTAGGCATGCGTCCTCCGCGCGGAGAAGGAGCGTCCGTCCCGCAGCCGCTGCACGCCGAACGTGATCGGCTCGTTCGCGTCGCCCGGCCGGAGGAAGTAACCGTGCATGGAGTGGATTTCCCGGTCAGCGCTGACGGTGCGGACGGCGGCAAGAATCGACTGCGCCAGGACTTGGCCGCCAAAGACGCGCCCATGGGGCTGCGGTTCGGAGATGCCGACGAAGATCTCCTCGTCGGTGCGGGCGCCTTCCGCCTCGGACAGGTCCAACAGCTTCAGCAGTCCTGCTACTGGATTGGTGCGTTGCTCAGAAGCAGTCATCAAGTCTCCTTGCGGTGTTACCCCGCGGTAGTAACGGGCTGGCTTCGAGCCTAGTTACTCCCCGGGCACTGCTCAACCGACCGCCGCGGTTCGCGCCGCGGAAAGCGAACCTGAGAAGATGGGACCATGGCCCACGAAACACGGTTCCCCATCCAGCTTCGCTTCAGTGACATCGATTCCTACGGGCACGTGAACAACGTGACGTTCCTGAGCCTGCTGGAGACCGCGCGGGTGCAGTTGCACAATCTGCCTCCGGCGGGCGCGGCCGGGTACGACGGCGAGGACTCCGGGACAGGCGGCAGCCTCCCGTCGGGCGCTGAGGGCAATGCGGCCGGAAGCGCATCATTGCGGGATCTGGCCGGGGCCGGCAACTACACGCTGGTGGGCCGGCAGGAGATCGAGTACCTGGCGCCGCTGCTGTACCGTCCGGAGCCCATACACGTCGGCGTCCGGGTGACCGATATCGGACGTTCCAGCTTCGAGCTGGGCTACACGGTGGCCGAGCAAGACGAGTCGACGGTCTACGCGGTCGCGGCCACGACCATGATCCTCGCCAGCCGCGAGACCGGCCGCCCGGTGGCCCTGCCGGAGGCGTACCGGCAGTCGCTGGAACAGTACAGGGGCGCCGAAGTAGCCTTCCGGCGTCGTTTGCGGCAGTCCGCAGGTGCGTGACGGCGTGGTCCGGACCGCAAGCCTTACCATGGCGGACCCGCAGGTTGCCGCCGATTTCCGCACGTTCACCAGCCGGGCACGTCGCATCAATGATGGCGCGGTCCATCTGCAAGCGTGGGGCCAGGTGCTGGCGGCCTACGTGTGCATCATGAAGCCGTCGACGCTGGGGGAGGCGACACCCACCATCCTGGGCCTGCGCACCATGGGCCTCGGGGTGCCGGCGGATGCCGAGGCTACGGTGTCGCTCGCGGCGGTGGCGGACCGGCTGGCGCGGATGGACGGCAGTGAAGTGGTGCTGCCCGTGCCGCCGATGGAGGTCCGCGAGTCGTGGACCGGCGTGCTGCCGCCGCGTTCGGGCTGGGAACCGGCTGGATCGGTCGCGGCGGATATCCTCGGCGACGCGGCGACGGCGGGGATTGCCGAGGTGTCCCGGACGGTGCCGGCGAACCCTGGACAACTGATGGTCAACACGGCCCGGAACGCGGTCTGGGGCCGGGATCTCGAACTGCCGACGGGGACAGGGATCGCGGGCGGCATTCCCGCCGGGGCTGCATTCGCTGCGTTCTCGCTCGGCTTCCTGGGCCCGGAACCCGCCATGCTGTTCGGTAACGGACGCTGGCTGCGGCTCAGCACATCACGGGGGCACGTTCTGGCGCGCCGGGCGGTGTCGCTGCAGGACTGAGCCGGCGCAGGAGGCTGATCCCGGACTGACGGCTCCGTCCCGCAGGGGTTGGCCAGGACGGGCGGGTCGGGTTCGGCCTGGCTAGGCGCTGTTGACCATGGAGTGGGCGGCGCGTTCGAAGTAGTCCCAGAGCGTCTGCTCGTACAGCGGCGGCAGCTCGAGCGAATCCACGGCTTTGCGCATGTGGTGCAGCCAGCGGTCGCGCGCCTCGAAATCCACCTTGAACGGGTTGTGCCGCATGCGCAGCCGGGGGTGGCCGCGCAGCTGGCTGTAGGTACCCGGGCCGCCCCAGTACTGCTCGAGGAACATTCGCATCCGCTCTGCGGCGGGACCGAGGTCTTCCTCCGGATACATCGGCCGCAGGACCTCGTCCTCGGCGATGCCTTCGTAGAAGACGTCCACGAGCTTCACGAACGTTTCGTGGCCGCCGACGGCGTCATAAAAGTTGTCCGTGTATTCAGGCTGCGTGAAGGCCTTGGCAGCGGCCGGTGTCGGAGTGAGCGTGGCGAGCGGCCGGCCGAGCCCGATCTGCCCCGGTGCGGCAGGGGAGGTCGTCCCGGAGGGAACAGGGGTGGGTTCAACGCCGTGCTGCTGTTCGGTCATCGTGCTCCTAGCGCGGTCGGGGTGCGTGCTTCCATTCTTCCAACCGGTTGCGGGGTCCGCGAATTCCCGGACCCCGCAACCGGTAGGCCTCCCGGTCAGCGGGTTCCCTGTGCTGTACGGACGCTGGGCTGATGGTGGACGGGGAAGTTGACCGAGCGGGCTATGAAGCAGAGCTTGTTGGCGTCCGCATGCAACCGCCGCGCCAACTCGCTTTGGTCCGGATCGCTGATAGTCACGGTCGGGCGGAGCGTGGCGGACGTCATTTCCCCGCTGCCGTCGCGGTTCACATGCAGGATCGCCTCGGCGTCGTCCGTGTATTCGGTAACCAGGAGCCCGTGGTTCACGGCAACGTGGAGGTAGGACAGCATGTGGCATTGCATCAGCGCGGTCAGCAGCAGCTGTTCAGGGTTCCAGCGGTCCTTGTCGCCGTGGAATACCGGGTCGGCCGTCCCGGGAAGGTCCGGCAGGCCGGCCGCCCGGACGATGTGGTCCCTGCCGTAGCCGCGGTAGCTCGACGTGCCGGTGCCCCGGTTGCCGGTCCATTGAAGGGACACGTGGTAGCGATGATTGCTGAGGTCCATGCCTCCATTCAACCAGCCCGCGGCGATCAGCGGCAGGCCGTGATGCGGTACAGTGCTGCGGTTCCGCTGGCATCGAGAAGCTGGAACCCCTGCGTGTAGTCGACCTGGCGGAATCCGGTCCACTGGCGGCCCTCGATCTTCCGATGTGCGGGGGCGGCGCTGTCCGCGTACACGTACTCCGCCCCGATCCGCTCCAGTGCGTCGCAGACCTGGGGATCGGTCAGGATGTCCTGGAAGTGGTGCCGCAGGTATTCCTCGTCCTTGGTTCCCTTGTTGGCCACCATCTGCGGGAAGACGACGTGCCGTCCGGTCAGCGCGTACAGGTAGGGGAGGCCGTTGAACGGGTCGCCGATGACGACGGCATCGGCCGGCAGATCGTCCCTGAGCGACCGCATGAAGTCCTCTTCGCCGGCGGACAGGGATCGGCCCTGCGGACGAGGTTCCACGGAGTAGGGGGCTTCGCTGGCGTTGTAGCGCTGCAGGTAGCGGAAGTCTCCGGTGGCTGGATAAATCACGGCGAGGACGGCGACTCCCACGAGCCCGGCCGCCAGGTGCTGGCGGCCCGGCGTGCTGTTAAGGGCCGCAACAGGCTTGACCAGGAACCTTCCGGCCACCGCCAGGGCGAGGGCGGCAAACACCGCTCCCAGCATCAGCACGAGCGGCAGGATCCTGGCCGGTTCCTTGTACCAGAATCCCGCCAGCCAGCGGAACGGCTTCTCGTCCCCGGCGGCCAGCACGAAGATGATGCCGGCGAAGGCCATGCCGGCGACCGCAGGCCTGGCCCGTTTGCTCCACAGGGCGATGATGGTGCCGGCCACCATGAGGACCGCGATCGGGTAGTTATAGGAGCCCGGTACAGAGAACCGATGGTCCGGCTGGTTCGGCAGGTCGAAGACGGCCCAAAGGACTGCCTCCTGCCATGGCGCATACGGATTGCGCGGGTAGTTGATGACGCCCTCGAGCACGTTCGAACGCGCCAGGAACAGGGACATCCCGACGAGAAGGAGGACCGTAACAGCGGCCCAGCCCAGGCCGCTGCGCCGGTCGCGCTGCCATTCGCGCCAGATGGCCAGGACGACGAATCGGAGCATATAAACGCCGGCCAGCACGAGCAGCGCAAACAGGGCCGAGGGATGGATCCAAATGGTCCCGGCTGTCACCAGCAGCAGCGCCAGCAACTCGATCACGATTCGGCGCCGCCTCCCGGCCTGGGGAGCGCGGAACTGCATCTGGATGCCGAGGGCCAGGACCGCGGGCACGAGCGCTGTCGCGAAGGCGGCCGGCCATTGGCCCTTCGTTCCGATCTGCAGGTACGGGAAGGCGAGCAGTGCCGAGCCGACCAGCGGGGAGAGCACCATGACGGCCGGAAGCATCGGGAACAGCGCCTTGCCGAGGTATGCCAGCGAGACCGGCCAAATGACGGCGGCGATGATGATGCAGGCGACGTTGCCCGCGACGACGACATCCCCCGGAGCCAGCGACACCAGGGCATGCCATCCCGTCGGGTAGAACGACGGCGTTCCGCCGCCGAAGATCGGGAGCACGCTCCAGGGACTGGCCTGCCCGTTCTCCTTGATCCATTCGAGGACGTTGACATGGTAGGTGGGATCCCAACCCTGCGACACCAAGCCGGGCGCACCCATCCCGGCCATCATGGTGGAGGCGATGATGACGGCGGCGGCAGCCAGGGTGCAGCCGGCCAGCACCTTGACCGGTCGCGGCAGGGGATTCTCCTGCTCCGGAGCAGGAGGTCGGACCAACCGGCCCACGAGGAAGGCCGCGGCGACCGAGACGAGGGCGGCCGCCGCCGCGCTGGCCGGCGTCCAGCGGATGCCGGTGAAGAGGCAGGCCATGGTCCCCAGCGCCGCGACGGCAGCCGACGCGGCAGGCGCGAGGGCGAGGGATTGGTACGTTGCAAGCCGCAGCCCCCGGAGGACCAGGAATCCAGGCAGATAGAAGGCCGCCAGGAGGGCCAGTGCGGGAAGCAGCGCATCAAGCCAGGTCACTGATTAAGTCCCTTCGGTTCATCCGGACATGACCGCACACACGGCAAATCGTGCCGAAATTGAAGGGGTTTCACAATGGGCCAGTCTAGACAGAACATGCCTGCCGCGGCTCATCCGCGGCAGGCATGTTGCCGGCCCCCGGGGGGCTAGCGGTCCGCGGCCTGCGCGCGCAGGGCGCGGACGATGCCGTCCCTGTTCTCCAGGACCAGGCGGCGCAACGACGGCGATTCGGAGCCAAGCTGGCCGAGGAACTCATCGGTCAGCCCGATAGTCTCCTCACTCGTCAGGAGGGAGGGGTAAAGGCCGACGGCGATCTGCTGGGCGATCTCGTGCGTCCGGGTGTTCCACACGTCCTTGACCGCGGCGAAGTAAGCGGCCGCGTACGGCTCGAGCAGCGTCCGGTCATGGACGCGGTTGAAGCCGGCGATGATGGACTGCTGCGTCGCGTTGGGCAGGTCCGTTTTCACGACGACGGCATTCCAGGCCTCCGCCTTGGCGCTCGCCGTGGGAATGGCGGCCTTCGCGAGGGCAGCGGCGCGGGCTCCGGTTGCCGTGGAGTCGCGGGCCAGTTCGGCGTCGATCTCGGCCTGGCCGAATTCGCCGCCGGCGACGAGCGACGTGAGCAGTTCCCAGCGCAGGTCCGCATCCACGGTCAGCCCCGGAAGCGTGCGCTCGCCCGAAAGCAGGGCGGCGACGGTCTCCAGGTGGGCGGACGAGCGGGCGTGGGCGGCGAAGGCCTTGACGAACTGGAGCTGGTTGTCGGAACCGGCCTCGGCGCCGTCGCTCAGTTCCCAGAGCCGCTGCGCCGTGCGGCCGGTCAGCTCGTCGCGGTGGTCCGGGTTGACGTAGAAGGCCAGAGTGGTGGCGAGCTGGCGCAGCAGCACCATCACCACGGAGGAGTCCGTCTCGTGCGCGATGTTGTTCAGCACCAGCTCGACGTACTCCCGGGCCGGGCTCTCGCCGTCGCGGGTCGCATCCCACGCCGAGGCCATCACCAGGGTCCGGGGCAGGGACTGGCTGATGTCCTTCAACCTCGCGGTGGATGTGGCCAGCGACTTCTCGTCCAGCCTGATTTTGGCGTAGGCGAGGTCGTCGTCGTTGAGCAGCACCAGGTCGGGCCGGGGCAGCCCCTCCAGCGCCGGGACCTTGGTCCGCTCGCCGTCGACGTCGAGCTCCTCGCGGTGGGTGCGCACCAGCTTGCCCTCCGTGTCGGAGGTGTAGAAACCGACGGCAAGGCGGTGCGGGCGGATGGTGGGGAAGTCCGGGACCGCGGACTGGAGGATCGCGAACGAGGTGATGGTGCCGCCGTCGTCCGTTTCAATCTCCGGGCGGAGCGTGTTGACCCCGGCCGTCTCCAGCCACTTGGCCGACCATTCCTTCAGATCGCGCCCGCTGGAGGCCTCGAGCTCGGTGAGCAGGTCCGCCAGCTCCGTGTTGGTCCAGGCATGCTTGTGGAAGTATTCGCGCACGCCGGCCATAAACTCCTCCTGGCCCACCCACGCCACCAGCTGGCGCAGCACGGAGGCGCCCTTGGCGTAGGTGATGCCGTCGAAGTTGACCTGGACGTCCTCCAGGTCCTTGATTTCGGCGACGATCGGATGGGTGGAGGGCAGCTGGTCCTGGCGGTAGGCCCACGACTTCTCCATCGAGGCGAAGGTGGTCCAGGCCTGCTTCCACTCGGTGGCCTCGGCGGCGCAGAGCGTGGACATGAACTCGGCGAAGGACTCGTTCAGCCACAGGTCGTTCCACCAGCGCATGGTGACGAGGTCGCCGAACCACATGTGCGCAAGCTCGTGCAGGATCGTGATGGCCCGGCGCTCCACCATGGCGTCCGTCGGCCGGGAGCGGAAGACATAGTTCTCCAGGAAGGTGACCGCCCCGGCGTTCTCCATGGCGCCCGCGTTGAACTCCGGCACGAACAGCTGGTCGTATTTGGTGAACGGGTAGGGCCTGCCGAACTGCTTCTCGAAGAACTCGAAGCCCTGCCGGGTGAGCTCGAAGATGTTCTCCGCGTCCATGTACTGCATGAGGGACTTGCGCGCGAAGACGCCGAGCGGGATCGTCCGGCCGTCCGAGCTCGTGAGTTCGCTGCGCACGGACTGGTACGGGCCGGCGATGAGCGCGGTGACGTAGGAAGAGATGGGCGGGGTCGGTTCGAACGACCAGGTTGACCGCTCGATCCCGTCCGGGGCAGTGCCGGCGGGCACGGAGGCCGGCGTGGGGGAGTTCGAGACGACATCCCAGTGCGACGGGGCGGTCACGGTGAACCGGAAGGCCGCCTTCAGGTCCGGCTGCTCGAACACGGCGAACATGCGCCGCGAGTCCGGCACCTCGAACTGGGAGTACAGGTAGACCTCGTTGTCCACCGGGTCCACGAAGCGGTGCAGCCCCTCGCCGGTGTTCATATACAGCGCATCGGCCTCGATCACCAGTTCGTTGGACTCGGCGAGCCGGGGCAGCTGGATGCGCACGCCGTCGGAGACCTCGGCAGGATCAAGGTCGACGCCGTTGAGCCTCACCTTGTGCACCGTGTCGGTCACGGCATCGATGAAGCTGGAAGCGCCGGCTGAGGCGGAGAACCGCACGACCGTAGTCGATCCGAACACCTTGGCGCCCCGGGTGAGGTCCAAGGTGACGTCGTAGGATTCGACGTCCAGCAGGCCCGCACGCTCGCGGGCCTCGTCACGGGTGAGATTCAAACCTGGCACGGTGGGGCCTCCAAAGTCGGACTGGGACGGGACAGGGTTGTTCACGCCGATACGTGAAAGAACCCTTGAATAATAGGGCCATTCTCTCACTTTCCGCTCCGGAGGCCACCAGATGATGGAATGTGTCCCCGCCGCGGGCGGGCCCGGGGTCGGCCCGACGGAGGGGTGACCTAGTAGGCTTGAAGCCGAATTCTCCCCCTGACCGACGAAGGATCTCCATGCGCGTCCACATAGCCACCGACCATGCCGGCCTGGAACTGAGCCACCACCTGATCGAGCACCTGGGCGGGAAGGGCTATGAGGTCATCGACCACGGTCCCAAGGAATACGACGCCGAGGACGACTACCCCTCGTTCTGCATCAACGCCGCGCTCGCCGTCGTGGCGGACCAGTCCGCGGGGGCCGAGGCCCTCGGCATCGTGCTGGGCGGCTCGGGCAACGGCGAGCAGATCGCGGCGAACAAGGTCAAGGGCATCCGCGCCGCCCTGGCCTGGAACCTGGAAACGGCCAAGCTGGCGCGCGAACACAATGACGCGAACGTCGTGGCCGTCGGCGGCCGGCAGCACAGCGTAGAAGAGGCCACGGCCATCATCGAGGCTTTCCTCGCGGAGCCGTTCAGCAATGCGGACCGCCATGTGCGCCGCATCGGCAAGATCGCACATTACGAAGAGACCGGCGAGGTCCTCGACTAGAGGCGCAGCCCGACATGCCTGAAGGCCACTCCATCCACCGGCTCGCCGCGCAGTTCGATTCCGTCTTCGCGGGCCGGACCCTCGCCGTGAGCAGTCCTCAGGGCCGCTTCGCCGCCGGTGCGGCGCTGATCGACGGGCATAAGCTGGAGGCGGCACGGGCGCACGGCAAGCAGCTGTTCCTGCAGTTCTCCAACGCCCTCATCCTGCGAGTGCATCTCGGCCTCTACGGGGCCTGGGATTTCGGCGGGGACAGCACTTTCCGCGGTGCCTCGAGTATCGGTGCGCCGCGCCGCGTGGGAGAGCGGGAAACGTACGACGGCGGCGCTCCGGCCGTGTACGAGGGTCCGCCCGCGCCTGTGGGCCAGGTCAGGGCGAGGCTGGTGTCGGACCACGGCTGGGCCGACCTGCGGGGCCCCACCGCGTGCGAGGTCATCACCGAAGCCGAGCGGGACGCCGTCGTTAAGAAGCTGGGACCGGACCCGCTGCACCCGGACTCCGACCCGCAGCAGTTCGTCCGGCGGCTCACGGCGAAGGGGAGCGCGGCCGGCATCCTGCTGATGGACCAGACGGTGGTCGCCGGTGTCGGCAATATCTACCGGGCCGAGAGCCTGTTCCGGCAGGGCATCAGCCCTTGGGCGGCGGGGAAGTCCCTCTCCGAAGGGCAGGCGCTCGACCTGTGGCGGGACCTCGTGGTGCTCCTGGGGGACGGCGTGCGGGACGGCCGCATCGTGACGACCAGGCCGGCCCACCGGGCCGACCCCGTGGGCCCCGCATCGCCGGAGGACGCCCACTACGTCTACCAGCGGCAGGGGCTTGCCTGCCGGGTCTGCGGCGCCGCGGTGCGGCTCGAGGACATGGGCGGACGGAAGCTCTACTGGTGTCCGGGCTGCCAGCTGCCAGGGCTGACAGCCGCAGCTGATTTGTGAACCAGGCGGGACGTCGTGCTAGAGTTTTCAACGTCCTGGGGATGTAGCTCAATGGTAGAGCCTCAGTCTTCCAAACTGATTACGCGGGTTCGATTCCCGTCATCCCCTCTGCGCGAAAAGGCGGGTCCGCAAGGGCCCGCCGTTTTTGTGTACGCGGCTTTTGGCCGCATGGAATTGTGCACGGGCACGGCTTTGGCCGTAGACTTGCCTGTGCACTACGGGGCGTAGCGTAGTGGCTAGCGCGCCTGCTTTGGGAGCAGGAGATCGCAGGTTCGAGTCCTGTCGCCCCGACTCTGTATGTGTGGTGCAGATCCCATCCAATAGCAACAGGAGTTCTAACGCTGTGAAGAGCGCTGTCGAAAACCTCACCCCGACCCGGGTCAAACTCAATGTTGAGGTTCCCTTTGAGGAACTCAAGCCCAGCATCGATGAGGCCTACAAGACAATTGCCTCCCAGATCCAGGTTCCTGGCTTCCGCAAGGGGAAGGTCCCTGCCCGCCTGATCGACCAGCGCGTCGGCCGCGGCTACGTCATCGAAACGGCCATCAACGACGGCCTGAACGGCTTCTACCAGGATGCCGTGCAGGAAAGCGGACTCCGCCCGCTGAGCCGCCCCGAGGTGGAAATCACCGAGGTTCCGGATCCCGCCGCCTCCGAGGGCCAGCTGGCCTTCCACGTCGAGGTCGACATCCGCCCCGAAATCGAGCTGCCGGAGTACTCCGGCCTCGAGGTCACCGTCGAAGCCGCCGAAGCGTCGGACGCGGACGTCGAGAAGGCGATGGATGACCTGCGCGGCCGGTTCGGCACCCTGAAGACCGTTGAGCGCCCTGCGGCTGCCGATGACTTCATCACGATGGACCTCAGCGCCAAGGTCGACGGCGAAGAGGTCGACTCGGCTGCGGATCTCTCCTACCAGGTCGGAGCCGGCACCATGCTGGACGGGCTGGACGAGGCCGTCACCGGCCTGAGCACGGGCGAGGACGCCACGTTCATGACCAAGCTGGCCGGCGGCGAGCACGCCGGTGCAGAGGCCGAGGTCAAGGTTGTCCTGAAGGCCGTCAAGGAGCGCGAGCTTCCCGAGGCCAACGACGACTTTGCGCAGCTTGCCAGCGAATTCGACACCATCGCCGAGCTGAAGGAAGACCTCGCCAAGCAGGCCGCCGACAGCAAGGTCATGGAGCAGGGCGTCGAGGCCCGCGACAAGGTCCTGGACAAGCTGGTCGAGCTCATCGAGGTTCCGGTTCCGGATTCCGTGATCGACGAGCAGATGGAACAGCACTTCCGCCCGGAGAACAGCCACGGTGAAGACCATGACACCGAAGAGCACCGTGCCGAGGTCCGCGAGAACACCGAGCGCGCCTTCCGCAACGAAATCATCCTCGATGCCGTGGCCGACAAGGAAGAGGTCGGCGTCAGCCAGGCCGAGCTGATCGACTACATCGTGTCCTCCGCCAGCCAGTACGGCATGGACCCGAACCAGTTCGCCCAGTTGATCGACCAGAGCGGCCAGGTTCCGATGATGGTCTCCGAGGTCCGCCGCCGCAAGGCGCTGGCCAAGGTGCTGGAACTGGCGAAGGTCACCGACACCAACGGTGCAGAGGTCGACCTGTCGGACTTCGTCCGCCCCGCCGGCGGCGAGGACGAGAGCAACGTCGAAGAAATGATCCAGGCAGCCGAGGCCGAGGCCGACCAGGCCGCCGGTGCCGAGGGTGTCGAAGAGTCCGCGGAGGAAGTTTCCGCCTCCGAGGAAGAAAAGAAGTAGCGGCCCACGGCCGAACAGGCGGACCGCCGGACTCCCGAGAGGGACCGGCGGTCCGCCGCTTTAACGCCCCGGAGACGGGCTCCGGCGTCGTTATCCTGCTGGAAGCGAAAGCGGTCTGCCGCGCTGTGACGGGCCTGATGCGCCGTCAGCGAACAGTGCGGCGTCAGGGAGGAATCGGGCAGCCGAACACGTTACTGTCCAAGTAAGTAAACGCCCCGAGGGCCGCCGGACAACGGTAACTGCCCGGGGAAGAAGCGAGAGGTATTTCAGCATGTCGAATGAATCCGCCACTCCGATGATGGCTACCGTCGATCCGGCCAGCCGCGAAGACTACATCTATAACCGGCTGCTCAAAGAGCGCATCATCTGGCTGGGCTCCGAGGTGCGCGACGAAAACGCCAACGCCATCTGCTCCCAGCTGCTCCTGCTCTCGGCGGAAAACCCCGAGAAGGACATCTACCTGTACATCAACTCTCCGGGCGGTTCCGTCACGGCGGGCATGGCGATCTACGACACGATGCAGTTCATTCCGAACGACGTCGTCACGGTGGCCACGGGCCTGGCCGCGTCCATGGGACAGTTCCTGCTCTCGTCCGGCACGAAGGGCAAGCGCTACGCCACGCCGCATGCCCGCATCCTGATGCACCAGCCTTCCGGCGGCATCGGGGGAACGGCGTCGGACATCAAGATCCAGGCCGAGCTGATCCTCCACATGAAGCGCGTGATGGCTGAACTGACGGCAGAGCAGACCGGGCAGTCGGTCGACCAGATCCTCAAGGACAATGACCGCGACAAGTGGTTCACGGCCGAGGAAGGCCTGGAGTACGGCTTCTTCGACCACATCTCGGCCCACGCCGGCGGAGTGACCGGCGGCGGCGGGACGTCCCAGGATTCGTGACGGCGGCTGGCTGCCGACTTCCTTCCAGACCTTCACAAGCAGGAGCATGAACATGACCCCCAACTTCGCAGCCGCAGCCGGCGGCTACGCCGGCAACCTTCCCACCAGCCGCTACGTACTGCCCCAGTTCGAGGAGCGGACGCCCTACGGCTTCAAGCGCCAGGATCCGTACACCAAGCTGTTCGAGGACCGCATCATCTTCCTGGGCGTCCAGGTGGACGATGCCTCGGCCGACGACATCATGGCCCAGCTGCTGGTGCTCGAGTCGACGGACCCGGACAGGGACATCACCCTCTACATCAATTCGCCGGGCGGCTCCTTCACGGCGATGACCGCAATCTACGACACGATGCAGTACATCCGTCCGGAAATCCAGACGGTCTGCCTCGGCCAGGCGGCCAGCGCAGCAGCGGTGCTGCTCGCGGCCGGCACCCCCGGCAAGCGGCTGGCACTGCCCAACGCCCGCGTGCTGATCCATCAGCCGGCGCTGGGCGGCGGCGAACGGGGCCAGGCTTCCGACCTGGAAATCCAGGCTGCCGAGGTCATGCGTATGCGCACCTGGCTGGAGGACACGCTGGCACTGCACAGCGGAAAGACCTCCGCCGAGATCAACCAGGACATTGAGCGGGACAAGATCCTGACGGCCGAAGACGCTCTGTCCTACGGCCTGATCGACCAGGTGCTCGATTCCCGCAAGATCAACAAGCCGGCGATCAACAAAGCTTAGCTCTTGTGTGCAGGCAGCCGGATGGCCCGCGGTGCGTAACATCGCCCCGCGGGCCATCGGGTTACTGAAACTGTCAGTGAAGTGATTTAGAGTGGAAGCTAGTCAGCAGCCTCCACCGCTCGAATCGGGTATCCGTCGAGGATGTCCCGGGGGTTGACCATCTCCAGTAGGACCAGGTAAAGGGGACCGAATATGGCTCGCATTGGCGAGAGCGCTGATCTGCTCAAGTGCTCTTTCTGCGGCAAAAGCCAGAAGCAAGTCCGGAAACTGATTGCCGGCCCCGGCGTCTACATCTGCGACGAATGCATCGAGCTCTGCAACGAGATCATTGAGGAAGAACTGTCGGAGGTCGCGGACCTCGGCTCGTTCGAGCTTCCGAAGCCTCGGGAGATCTTCGATTTCCTGCAGGAATACGTCATCGGACAGGAACCGGCCAAGCGCGCCCTGGCTGTCGCGGTCTACAACCACTACAAGCGCATCCAGTCCGGCCACGCCCCGAAGGGCTCCGCGAACCTCTCCGACGCCAGCCCGTTGGAAGACGTCGAGGTAGCCAAGTCCAACATCCTGCTGATCGGACCCACGGGCTGCGGCAAGACCTACCTGGCCCAGACCCTGGCCCGCCGCCTGAACGTTCCGTTCGCCGTCGCGGATGCGACGGCACTGACGGAAGCCGGCTATGTCGGCGAGGATGTGGAGAACATCCTGCTCAAGCTGATCCAGGCGGCCGACTACGACGTCAAGAAGGCCGAACAGGGCATCATCTACATCGACGAGATCGACAAGATCTCGCGCAAGAGCGAAAACCCGTCGATCACCCGCGATGTGTCCGGTGAGGGTGTCCAGCAGGCGCTGCTGAAGATCCTCGAAGGCACCGTTGCATCGGTTCCGCCGCAGGGCGGGCGCAAACATCCGCACCAGGAGTTCATCCAGATCGACACGACGAATGTCCTGTTCATCGTGGCCGGAGCTTTTGCGGGGCTGGAGGAGATCATCGGGTCCCGGGCCGGCCGCAAGGGAATCGGGTTCGGTGCCCCGCTGAGCGACGCCAGCAAGGACAAAGACTCCTACGGCGAGGTCATGCCGGAGGACCTGCTGAAGTTCGGGCTGATCCCCGAGTTCATCGGCCGGCTTCCCGTCATCACGACGGTCTCCAACCTGGACCGCCAGGCACTGATCCAGATCCTGACGGAACCGAAGAACGCGCTGATTAAGCAGTACCAGAAGATGTTCCATCTGGACGGCGTCGAGCTCTCCTTCGAAACAGATGCCCTCGATGCCGTGGCGGACCTGGCCCTGGAACGGGGAACGGGTGCCCGCGGCTTGCGCGCCATCATCGAAGAAGCCTTGCTTCCCGTCATGTTCGACCTCCCCAGCCGCGACGACATTGCGTCCGTGGTGATCACCGCGGACGTGGTGACCAGCAAGGGAGCGCCCACCTTGATTTCGCATGACGTGGTTGCCAAACGCAGGAACAAGTCCGCCTAGCCTGGCAACAGGCAGCAAAAATCACTCACCGCACCCGAGGAGTTCCACCATGTCCGCAAGCACTGACGTATCAACCGTTGACTTCTGGTTTGACCCGGCCTGCCCGTTTGCGTGGATTACGTCCCGCTGGATCCTGGAGGTCGAGCAGGTACGCGATATCAAGGTCGAGTGGCACGTGATGAGCCTGGCCGTGCTGAATGACGGACGGGACGAGCTTCCCGACAACTACAAGGAGTTCCTTAAGTCGGCCTGGGGCCCCGTCCGCGTGATTATCGCGGCGCGCGAGCTGCACGGCAACGAGTACGTCAAGAAGCTCTACGACGCGATGGGCACCCGCACCCACAATGAAGGCAATAAGGACACGTCGGCGGTCATCGCGGCGGCTCTGGAAGAAGCGGGCCTGCCGGCCGATCTTGCCGACTACGCCACGTCGACGGAGTACGACGAGCAGCTGCGGGCCAGCCACGAAGAGGGCATCTCGCTGGTGGGCGACGAGGTTGGGACGCCGGTCGTTTCATTCAACGGCACCGCCTTCTTCGGCCCGGTGCTGACCAGGATCCCCCGCGGCGAAGACGCCGGCCGGATCTTCGACGGCGCCGTTGCCCTCGCAGAGTTCCCGTACTTCTACGAGATCAAGCGGTCGCGGACCACCAGCCCCGAATTCAACTAGGCTCGACGGCACGTCGGAAAAAAACATCTCGAAAAAGTTGGCAAACCTCTGGCGTGTCGGCTTGCATGCGAGTATAAATATCTATACGCATCCCCCAAAAGATGCGGGAACGAACACCAAAGATTCAGAGACTAGTTATACGGACCAAGTTCCGTTAACAGCCAGTCCGTGACGGGACTCGGAAGACCTGAAAATCCAAGGAGTTCGGGAGATTCCAAACGTCACTAGGAGTCATAGAGTCGAAGCCCCACCAACGGCTAAACGCTGATGGGGCTTCCCCTATTTAACCCGGTCCCTAGGCGGGTGCCTCGGCCGGGGCCAGGTCGACACCGGTCACCGCGAGCTCGCCGTCGGCCTCGACGATCTTGAGCTCGCGGGCATTGCCTGCCGCCTTGAGATCTCCCAGACCCGCCTCGAGCTGGCCGACCTGCAGGGCAGACCCGCTGATGACCGCGCTCAGGACCTCAGTCCGCTGCTTGACCTTGGCCTCCGACTTCGCCTTTCGGATCCCGCCGAGCGCCTGGCCTACCGTGCCGAGCAGGCCCTTGTCCGCCGCGGCGGCAATCGAGGCCAGGGCGCCGGTGGCCGGCCATTCCGCGCGGTGCACCGATCCGGCACGCCACCAGCTCCACACTTCTTCCGTGGCGAAGGGGAGGAAGGGGGCGAACAGGCGCAGCAACGCGTCGAGCGTGGTAGCCAGCGTCGCCAGCACCGAGCCCTGCTCCGCCTCGCCCGCGGCACCGTAGGCCCGGTCCTTGACCAGCTCCACATAGTCGTCCGTGAAGGACCAGAAGAACGACTCGGTGATTTGCAGCGCCCGTGCGTAGTCGTAGTTATCGAAGGCCGCGGTGGCCTGATCGATGACGTCGGCCAGCTGGCCCAGCAGCGACTTGTCCAGCGGGTTGGTCACAGTGCCTGCGTCGTCGGTGATGACCGAGGCTTCCGTGGCGCCGAGGTTCAGGACGAACTTTGAGGCATTCAGCAGCTTGATGGCGAGGCGCCGGCCGATCTTCATCTGCGCGATCTCGTAGGCGGTGTCCGCGCCCAGCCGGGCCGAGGCCGCCCAGTAGCGGACCGCGTCGGCGCCGAACTGCTCCAGCACATCCGTGGGAACCACCACGTTGCCCTTGGACTTGGACATCTTCTTCCGGTCCGGGTCCAGGATCCACCCGGAGATCGCCGCGTGCCGCCACGGGGCGCAGGACTGCAGGGCATCGCCGCGGACCACGGTCGAGAAGAGCCAGGTCCGGATGATGTCATGGCCCTGGGGCCGCAGGTCGAACGGGAAGACCTTGCCGAAGAACTCTTCGTCGCGGCTCCAGCGGCCGACGATCTGCGGGGTCAGCGACGAAGTCGCCCACGTGTCCAGTACGTCGGCGTCGCCCGTGAAGCCTCCGGGGACATCGCGCTGGTCCTCGCGGTAGCCGGGGGCCGCTTCCGCGGCCGGGTCCACGGGCAGCATTTCGTCGGCGGGCAGTACCGGGTTGTCGTAGTCCGGATTGCCCGCATCATCCAGCGGGTACCAGACCGGAATCGGCACACCGAAGAACCGCTGGCGGGAAACGAGCCAGTCCCCGTTGAGCCCCTCGATCCAGTTCTCGTAGCGGGAGCGCATGAAGGCCGGGTGGAAATCGATGTCCCGGCCGCGTCCGATCAGCCGTTCCCTGCGGTCGGCATCCCGCCCGCCGTTGCGGATGTACCACTGGCGGGAGGTCACGACCTCCAGGGGCTTGTCGCCCTTTTCGTAGAAGTTGACCGGGTGGGTCATCTTCTTCGGTTCGCCGTCCAGTTCTCCGGCGGCCTGCAGCAGTTCAACGACCTTTTCCTTGGCGGAGAACACCGTCTTGCCCGCCAGCTCGGCGTAGTTCGCCTTGCCTTCCTCGGACGTGATCCACTCCGGAGCCTCCGGGACGATGCGTCCGTCACGGCCCACGATGGCCCGGGTCGGCAGCTGCAGCTCGCGCCACCAGGTAACGTCCGTCAGGTCGCCGAAGGTGCAGACCATGGCGATGCCGGCGCCCTTGTCCGGCTTGGCGAGCGGATGCGCCTTTACTTCAACCTCGACGCCGAAGAGCGGGGAGGTCACAGTGGTGCCGAAGAGCTTCTGGTAGCGCTCATCGTCCGGATGCGCCACCAGGGCCACGCAGGCCGGCAGCAGCTCGGGGCGGGTGGTCTCGATGTGGACGGCCTCGCCGTCGTGGGTCTTGAAGGCGTAGCGGTAGTAGGCCCCGGGCATCTCGCGGTCTTCGAGCTCCGCCTGCGCGACCGCGGTGCGGTAGGTCACGTCCCAAAGCGTCGGTGCTTCGGCCATGTAGGCATCCCCGGCAGTCAGGTTGGCCAGGAAGGCCCGCTGCGACACGGCGCGGGAAACGTCGTCGATGGTCCGGTAGGTCAGATCCCAGTCAACCGAAAGGCCGAGCGTGCTGAACAGGTTCTCGAAGACCTTCTCGTCCTCGACGGCCAGCTGCTCGCACAGCTCGATGAAGTTGCGGCGGGACACCACATCGAAATCCCGCTGGTTCTTTGCCGGCTTGGCCGGAGGCTGGTAGCCGGCGTCGTAGGGGATCGCCGGATCGCAGCGCACGCCGTAGAAGTTCTGGACGCGGCGCTCGGTCGGCAGGCCGTTGTCGTCCCAGCCCATCGGGTAGAAGACGTTCTTGCCGCGCATGCGCTGGTACCGGGCGAGCACGTCGGTCTGCGTATAGGAGAACATGTGCCCCACGTGCAGCGAGCCCGAGGCCGTCGGCGGGGGAGTGTCAATCGAGTAGACGTCGCTGCGGACCGTGTCCGGGTTGAACGCGTAGGTCCCTTCCTCGCGCCAGCGGCGGGACAGGACAGCCTCGAGGCCCTCGAGGGCCGGCTTGTCGGGGACGTTTACGGAAACGGGCGTGTCTGTGCCCGGGGAATGTTCTGCCATGCTGGCCATTGTTTCATGCCGGACGGGGAATCTTGATTCGTACGACGGCGGTGCAGCACCTACCTGCCCCGGGCAGCCTCGCGTAGCATGCGGCTATGGCGAACGTTCAGATCAAGCGGGTCTACGAACCGGCCGGCGACGATGACGGCTACCGGGTCCTGGTGGACCGGATCTGGCCGCGCGGGATCACGAAGGACGACGCCCGCCTGGACCTCTGGCTGAAGGAAGCCGGCACCTCCGCAGGATTGCGTAAGGAGTTCAGCCACCGGCCGGAGAAGTTCCAGGCCTTTGCGGCGGCCTACCGCCGGGAGCTCGAGGGGACGGAGGCGCTGGAACGGCTGGTGGAGCTCGCCCGGGAACAGCCGAGGCTTTGCCTGCTGTACGGAGCCAAGGACGAGACGCACAACCAGGCCGTCGTGCTGCGCGAGCTGATCCTGGAAGAACTCGGCGGCAAGCAGCGCTGACCCGCCGCGCCGGGTGCGGTGATAGGCGCGGCCCCGCGGGTTGGGCGCCGAGTGCGACCGCACGGGGTGCTGCGATGAGCATGGCGCTGTGCGCCGCGGTGGCACCGTCGGGGCAGCCTGCCGGGCCGCTACGCTAGGGGCATGACCAAGCGCGCAGTAGTAACAGGAGCAAGTTCGGGAATCGGTGCGGCCTCGGTGCGCGCCCTGCGCAAGAGCGGCTGGGACGTTGTGGCCGTGGCGCGCCGCGAGGAGAAGCTGGCCGAACTGGCCAGGGAGACCGGCGCCGTCGTTATGGCCGCGGACATCACCGATGCCGCCGCAGTGGAACGCCTGGCCCGGGACGTGCTGGCCGGCGGCGGGGTCGATGCCCTGGTCAACGTGGCCGGCGGGGCCTTCGGCGTGGACACGATCGCCGACGCCCAATTCGCCGACTGGGAAAAAATGTACAACGTCAACGTGCTCGGCACGCTGCGGATGATCCGGGCCTTCCTCCCGGCCCTGCGGGAAAACGGCGAAGGGTCGGTCCTGCTGCTGACCTCGACCGCCGGACTCGTCGCCTACGAGGGCGGCGGGGGCTATGTCGCGGCCAAGTTCGCCGAACATTCGATGGCCAACACGCTGCGGCTGGAGGAGGCAGAGCACAACGTGCGCGTGATCGAGATCGCCCCGGGCCTGGTCCACACTGAGGAATTCTCGCTGAACCGCCTTGACGGGGACCGGGCGGCGGCGGAGGACATCTACGCGGGCGTGGAGAAGCCTCTGCTCGCCGAGGACATTGCCGACGTCGTGGCCTATTCGCTGAACCTGCCGCACCACGTGAACCTGGACCAGATAGTGATCCGGCCCGTCGCGCAGGCGGCCGCGCACAAGTTGATCCGTTCGGCCCGGTAGGCGGAACCGCAAGGTGCCGCTGCACGTAGTGGCCTGCGCCCACGGGACGGACGATCCGGCCGGCCGGCTGCTCATCGACGGGCTCCGCGCCGCGTCTGCGGCCGAGGCAGGACGCCGCGGGTTGGAGGTCCGTGTCCACGAGGCCTACGTCGATGTCCAGCAGCCCGCCCTCGACGGCGTCGTCGCGGGCCTCCCGGCCGGGGAGCCCGCCGTCGTTGTCCCGTTGCTGCTGTCCACGGGGTTCCACACCCAGGTCGATATCCGCGCGGCCGTGGACTCGCGTCCCGGTACAAGGGCCGCCGCGGCCATCGGGCCGGACCGCCGGCTTGCGGCAGTGCTGGCCGAGCGCCTCACCGGCGCGGACATCGGCGACGGAGACCATGTCGTCCTCGCCTCGGCCGGCACCCGCATGGACCGCGGCATCCAGGAGGTAGCGCAGGTGGCGGGGTGGCTGTCCGAGGAGATCGGCAGGCCGGTGACGCTCGGCTTCGGCGCGGCCGCGGAACCGCGGATCGGCGCTGCGGTCGAGGCCGCCCGTGCGGTGCCGGGCTGCCGGAGGGTGCTGATTGCCTCCTACCTCCTGGCCCCGGGTCATTTCCACTCGGTGCTGGGCCGCGCCGGCGCGGACGCCGTCACCGCCCCGCTGCTGCCGTCGCCGATCGTTGCGGAATGTGTCGTCGACCGGCTGTTCGGGGCGCTTCACATGACGCGCTAAGTCGTCATTCATTGCCTCTCATTGAGCGGTAAGAAGCGGCGCGACGCCGGATGAGGACACAGTTGAAGGCCCCGGAACACCGCCCCTACGGTGGCTGCCATGACTCAGGCAATCGAGACACCGGCGGCCTCGCAAACGGCCTCGCAAAGCAGGCGGCGCCCGTCCGCCAAGCCCCACGGCCAGTGGAAAGTGGACGGAACGGCTCCGCTGAACCACAACGAGGAATTCAAGCAGCGGGACAACGGCCTGAATGTGCGCGAGCGCATCGAGACGGTCTACGCCGTCGAGGGCTTTGACTCGATTCCGTCGGACGACCTCCACGGCAGGTTCCGCTGGTGGGGCCTGTACACGCAGCGGAAGCCGGGCATCGACGGCGGCAAGACGGCCACCCTCGAGCCGCATGAGCTCGAGGACCGGTACTTCATGCTGCGGGTGCGGATCGACGGGGGAGCGCTGACCACCGAGCAGTTGCGGGTCATCGGCGGCATCTCCGTCGAATTCGCCCGCGGCACGGCCGATGTCACCGACCGCCAGAACATCCAGCTGCATTGGATCGACGTCGCCGACGTGCCGGAGATCTGGCGCCGCCTCGAGTCCGTCGGGCTCTCCACTACCGAAGCCTGCGGCGACGTCCCGCGCGTGATTCTTGGATCGCCGGTGGCCGGCATCGCCAAGGACGAGATCATCGATCCGACGCCGGTCATCCGCGAGATCTCCGCCCGGTTCATCGGCGATCCGGAGCTGGCCAACCTGCCGCGCAAGTTCAAGTCCGCCATTACGGGGCACCCGTCGCAGGACGTGGTGCACGAGATCAACGACATCTCCCTGGTGGGCGTGGTCCATCCCGAGCTGGGCCCGGGCTACGACCTGTGGGTCGGCGGCGGATTGTCGACCAGTGCGCGCCTCGCCGAACGCCTGGGAACCTTCGTCACCGAGGAGCAGGCGGCCGAGGTCTGGCATGCCGTGGTGCGGATCTTCCGGGACTACGGCTACCGCCGGCTGCGGAACAAGGCGCGGCTGAAGTACCTGATGAACGACTGGGGGCCGGCAAAATTCCGTGCCGTGCTGCAGGACGAGTACCTGGGATATGAGCTGCCTGACGGGCCGGCGCCGTCCCGGGCCACAACGCCCGGGGACCACGTCGGGGTCCACGAGCAGAACGACGGCAACTTCTATATCGGCGCCGCGCCCCTCGTCGGGCGCGTCAACGGGACAGTGCTGACCGCGCTGGCGGACCTGCTGGAGCGCCACGGGTCCCGGCGGCTGCGCACGACGCCGCACCAGAAGATCGTCGTCCTGGACGTCGCCCCCGAGGAGGTGGACGCCGTCGTCGACGGGCTGGAGGCGCTGGGACTGAGCAGCGCGCCGTCGCTGTTCCGCCGCTCGACCATCGCCTGCACGGGGCTGGAGTTCTGCAAGCTCGCCATCGTCGACACCAAGGACACCGCCGAGCGGACGGTCGCAGGCCTCGAGGACAGCCTGGCAGACGTTGCGGAGCGGCTGCCGGGGCAGCTGAGCCTGCACATCAATGGCTGCCCGAATTCCTGCGCCCGGATCCAGACGGCGGACATCGGCCTCAAGGGGCAGCTGCTGCCGGACGCGGACGGTGGGCAGACGCCGGGTTTCCAGGTGCACCTCGGCGGGGGGCTCGCTTCCAGCGACAGGGAACAGGCCGGCTTGGGCCGCACCGTGCGTGGGCTGAAGGTGACCGCTGACGGGCTGGTGGGCTACGTGGACCGCGTGGTGCGCCGCTACGACGAACAGCATGCCGAGGGCGAAACCTTCGCCGAGTGGGCACATCGCGCGGACGAGGAGTTGCTCAAGTGAACGGCGGCGGCAACGGAACGGTACGCACACCCGCGGAAACCGAGGCACTGGGCCACTTGGCGGCCTCGGGTGCCGCGGAACTCGGCGGCGATGCCCCGGCAGAAGAGGTCGTGGCCTGGGTGCGGCGGAACTTCGCGACCAGGGAGGCCGCCGTCGCGTGTTCCATGGCCGACGCCGTGCTGCCGCACCTGGTGGCGGCGCAGCTTCCCGGTGTCGACGTCCTGTTCCTGGAAACGGGCTACCACTTTGCCGAGACCCTGGCCACGAGGGCAGAGGTGGCCCACAGGCTCGAAGTAAACGTGGTGGACGTGCTGCCGGAGCAGACCGTCGCCCAGCAGGATGCAACGCACGGTACGGACCTGTTCGCCCGCGACCCGGGCCTGTGCTGTCGGCTGCGGAAGATGGATCCCCTCGCTTCGGCGCTCGCAGGCTACCGGGTATGGTTCACCGGCGTGCGCCGCGACGAGGCGCCGACCCGCACCAACACGCCGCTGGTGGACTGGGACGAGGCCCACGGCCTGGTCAAGGTCAACCCGGTCGCGGCATGGAGCTTCGAGGAGCTGGCCGGCTACGCGTCACGCCACGCCGTGCCGCTGAACCTGCTGCTGCAGCACGGTTACCCGTCGATTGGCTGCCGCCCGTGCACGCGGCCCGTTGCCCCCGGTGAGGATCCGCGGGCCGGGCGCTGGGCGGGCCTGGCCAAAACCGAGTGCGGCATCCACGCCTGAACCGCATCAAACCATCTGCGCCTTCCCTTCCCCGACAAGCAAGGACCGACGATGACCCTGACCCATCCATACGACGCTCCGGCGCCGGCCCCGGAACGGCTCGGCGTCCTGGACACACTCGAGGCGGAATCAATCCACATCATCCGCGAAGTCGTGGCGGAATTCGAACGCCCCGCGATGTTGTTCTCCGGCGGCAAGGACTCGGTGGTCATGCTTCACCTGGCCGCGAAGGCGTTCTGGCCTGGGCGTGTGCCGTTTCCGGTCCTGCACGTGGACACCGGGCACAACTTCCCCGAGGTGCTGGCCTTCCGGGACCGGACGGTAGAGCGGCTCGGCCTGAAGCTCGTCGTCGCTTCCGTGCAGGAATACATCGACCGGGGGGAGTTGAAGGAACGGGCCGACGGTACCCGGAACCCGCTGCAGACCGCGCCGCTGCTCGATAGCATCGCCGGACACCGTTTCGACGCCGTCTTCGGCGGCGGCCGACGCGACGAGGACAAGGCCCGGGCCAAGGAACGCATCCTGAGCCTGCGCGACGAATTCGGCCAGTGGGATCCGCGCAACCAGCGTCCTGAGCTGTGGAACCTGTACAACGGCCGCCACGCCGCGGGCCAGCACGTCCGGGCCTTCCCGATCAGCAACTGGACCGAACTGGATATCTGGCGCTACATCGCCCGCGAGCGCATCGACCTGCCGCCGATCTACTACGCCCACCCGCGTGAGGTTTTCCGCCGCGACGGGATGTGGCGGGCCGTCGGGGAATCCTCCCGGCCGGGCCCGGAGGAAGAAGTGTCCGTCCGGACGGTCCGCTACCGCACCGTCGGAGACATGTCCTGCACCGGCGCCGTCCTCTCCGAGGCGGCAACCGCCGAGGACGTGGTGCTCGAAGTCGCCGCGTCCACCCTGACCGAGCGCGGGGCCACCCGCGCCGACGACCGAATCTCCGAGGCGGCCATGGAAGACCGCAAGAAGGACGGGTACTTCTGATGACCGAGGGACTTTTGGAACGGCCGGAGCTGGCGTCCGGGACGCTCTTCCGCTTCGCCACCGCAGGCTCCGTCGACGACGGCAAGTCCACCCTGGTGGGACGGCTGCTGCACGACTCGAAGGCGATCCTGGCCGACCAGCTGGAATCGGTCGCCCGCACGTCGGCCGACCGGGGTTTCGGCGGAGACGAAGGAGGACTCGACCTGGCGCTGCTGACGGACGGCCTGAGGGCCGAACGCGAACAGGGCATCACCATCGACGTCGCCTACCGCTACTTTGCCACCGACAGGCGCACCTTCATCCTGGCGGACTGCCCGGGCCATGTGCAGTACACGCGGAACACCGTCACCGGTGCGTCGACCGCCGATGCCGTGGTGGTCCTCGTGGACGCCCGCAAGGGGGTCCTCGAGCAGACCCGCCGGCACCTGGGCGTGATCGCCCTGCTGCGCGTGCCGCACGTCGTCGTGGCGGTGAACAAGATCGATCTCGTCGGCTATTCCGAGCAGGCCTTCGCGCGCATCGAGGCCGACGTCCTCAGGGTGGCGGCGGACCTCGGCCTGCAGGATGCGGTCAGTATCCCGGTCTCCGCCTTGGCCGGAGACAACGTGGTCGAGCGTTCGGAGCGCACCCCCTGGTACGCCGGGCCCACGCTGCTCGAGCTGCTGGAGTCCCTTCCGGGCAGCGATGAAGAGGACGACGCCGTTGCCTCCTTCCGTTTTCCGGTCCAGCTGGTGCTGCGGCCGCAGGGGGCGCTGGCACCCGGGCTCGATTCGGAGGCCTTCCGGGATTACCGCGCCTACGCCGGCCAGGTCGTGGCGGGAACCGTGCGGGTCGGGGACACCGTCTCGGTCCTGGCCCCGGGGCACCCGCCGAGAACCACGACGGTCGCCGGAATCGACGCCGCGGGAAGCGAACTGCAGGAGGCGTCGTCCCCGCAGTCGGTGGCGCTGCGCCTGGCCGACGAATTCGACGTCGCC
Source organism: Arthrobacter sp. Marseille-P9274 (assembly GCF_946892675.1). NCBI lineage: Bacteria > Bacillati > Actinomycetota > Actinomycetes > Micrococcales > Micrococcaceae > Arthrobacter > Arthrobacter sp. Marseille-P9274. The sequence continues at coordinate 1,720,906 of NZ_CAMPOV010000001.1, read as the reverse complement.
CGCGGGGACCTGATCGCTGCCGCCGGCGGCGCCCCGGCGGCTTCCGCTGACCTGTCGGCTTCCGTGAGCTGGCTGGCGCCGCAGCCGCTTCGGGAGGGCGCCAAGGTCCTGGTCAAGCACGGCACCGCCACGGTGCGCGCGCGGGTCGAGGCCATCGGCGGCCGGCTCGATCTGGACACGCTGCGGGCCGTCCCGGCGGAGGAGCTGGAACTGAACGACATCGGACGTGTGGCGCTGCGGCTGTCCGCCCCGCTGCCGATCGAGCCGTACGCCGTCCACCGGCGGACCGGGGCCTTCCTGCTGATCGAACCGCAGGACGGAACTACCCTGGCCGCCGGAATGGTCACCAGTGGGGGTGCCTGGTGAGCCCGGAGCGGCAGACCCCGATGACCGTCCGGATCACGGCCGCCGGCTCGAAACCCCGGCGGCGGCGCGGCTGGGACATCGCGGTGGCCCTGCTGTTCTGCGCGGCCATCGCCGGCTCCGGGGCCGCGGCCCTCTCGGCGGCGGGCAACGGCGCCCGCGAGCGCGGGGAAGGCGCGGCCTCCTCCGCGGCAGAACTGCGGCTGGGCTATTTCGGCAACGTCACGCACGCCCCTGCACTGGTCGGCGTCCGGCAGGGCTTCCTCGCCGACGCCCTGGAGACGGGGACCGGCACCACCCTGAGCACGCAGGTGTTCAACGCCGGTCCCGCCGCGATCGAGGCCCTCAATGCCGGGGCCATCGACGCCGCCTACCTTGGCCCGAACCCGGCCATCAACTCCTTCGTCCAGAGCCGCGGCGAGTCCGTGGCCGTCATCGCGGGCGCCACCTCCGGCGGCGCCCAGCTCGTGGTCCGGCCCGGGATCAGGAACGCGGCGCAGCTCAAAGGAAAGGTGCTGGCCACCCCGCAGCTCGGCGGAACGCAGGACGTGGCCCTGCGGTCCTACCTGGCATCCCAGGGCCTGGCCGCCGGCCCGGACGGCGGCGGGGACGTGACCATCAATCCGACCGAGAACGCCCAGACCCTGAAGCTGTTCCAGGACGGGAAGCTGGACGGCGCCTGGCTGCCCGAACCATGGGCCTCCCGCCTGGTGCTCCAGGCCGGGGCCCAGGTCCTCGTCGACGAGGCGGACCTGTGGGACGGATCGCTGGCGGGGAAGCCCGGCCAGTTCACCACCACCGTGCTGATCGTCAGCAGGAAGTACGCCGCGGACCATCCCGGGACGGTTGAGGCGCTGCTGCGGGGCCACGTCGCAGCCATCGACTGGCTCAACGCGGCCGCCCCGGCGGAAAGGGCAGAGGCCGTCAACGCCGGCCTCAAGGAGGCCGCGGGCGCGGAGCTGCAAGGCGACGTCATCGACCGCGCGCTGCGGAACATCGAGTTCACGCCCGACCCGCTGGCCGGGACATTCCCCCGGCTGCTCGAGGACGGAGTGGAGTCCGGCCTCACCAGGCCGGCGGAGCTGGCCGACCTGTTCGACCTGCGAGGGCTGAACCAGGTGCTCGCGGAGGAGCCCTGGCATTCGCCGGTCAGCGCCGCGAAGCTGGGCGCGGAGTGAGGCGGGCGGCGCAATGACGGTAGTGCTGGAAAACCTCGGCAAGAGCTTCGGCGGCGGGCCGGCCGTGCTCGACGGCGTGGACGCGCGGCTAGGGCAGGGGGAATTCGTCGCCCTGCTTGGTGCCTCGGGCTGCGGCAAGTCGACGCTGCTCAACATCATCGCGGGCCTGGAGCCTCCCAGTTCAGGTGCCCTGGAGGTTCCCGCGGAGGGCGCGGCCTTTATGTTCCAGGATCCCGCACTGTTTCCCTGGCTCACCGCCCGCGGCAACGTGGAGCTGGCGCTCAAGCTGCGCGGCGTGGGCAAGGCGGCCCGGCGCCGGCGCGCAACGGAACTGCTGGAACTGGTCCACCTGGGCGAGGCCGTCGGAAAGCGGCCGCACGAGCTGTCCGGCGGGATGCGCCAGCGCGTTGCCCTCGCCCGGGCACTGAGCCAGGACCGGCAACTGCTGCTCATGGACGAGCCGTTCGCCGCCCTCGACGCCATCACCCGGGACCTGCTCCACGAGGAGCTGGAACGGATCTGGCGGGAGACCGGCCGGACCATCGTCTTCGTCACGCACAACGTACGGGAGGCCGTCCGGCTGGGCCAGCGCGTCCTGCTGCTGTCCTCCCGTCCCGGCCGAGTGGTCCGGGAATGGGCAGTGCCGGCGGAGGCGCGGAGCCAATCCGCCTCTGCGGCGGCCCTCGCCGCAGAGATCACCGCACGCCTGAGGGAAGAGATCCGCCGCCATGCCGCATAACGCAACCAACCTCGAACCGCGCCCGCTGCCCTCGGCGGCTGCCGGGCTCGCCCCGCCGGCAGCACCGGGGGTCACCGGCGCGGGCCTGGGGCTGCCGTCGGTACCGGCAGGAGACGAGCTCCGCGCCGTCGAGGCCGGGCTGGACACGCTGCAGTCCGCGGGAATGTCCCCGCGCAGGGACTGGAGCCGGATCCTGCTGCCGCTCGCCGCCGTCGTTGTGGTGCTCCTGGTGTGGCAGTTCCTGGTCTCGATGGACCTCAAGCGCCGCGACCTGGTGCCCGGCCCGCTGGACGTCTTCGCGTCCCTCAGCCGGCTGTGGACCGAGGGACTGGTGCAGGAGTCCGTGGGCACGTCGCTGCAGCGCGGATTGGCCGGTTTCCTGGTCTCGGTCGCCGTCGGCACGCCGCTGGGCCTGCTGCTCGGCCAGGTCGCCGTGCTGCGCCGCGCCTTCGGACCGCTGGTCTCCGGCCTGCAGGTCCTTCCCTCGGTGGCGTGGGTGCCGGCGGCCATCGTCTGGTTCGGCCTGACCGACGCCACGGCCTATTTCGTGGTGCTGATGGGCGCGATCCCCTCGATCGTGAACGGTTTGGTGGCGGGGATGGACCAGGTCCCGCCCCAGTACCGCAGCGTGGCGCGGGTGCTGGGGGCCTCGCGGCTGGAAACGGCGCTGCAGGTGGTCCTGCCGGCCGCGCTGCCAGGCTATGTCGCCGGCCTGAAGCAGGGCTGGGCCTTCTCCTGGCGCTCGCTGATGGCGGCGGAGATCATCGCCGTCGGCGGGACCATGGGCTACGGCCTGGGCTCCCTGCTCGACCAGGGACGGACCCTCTCTGACATGGGGATCGTGATGAGCGCGGTCCTGATCATCCTGGCCGTCGGCATTCTGGTCGAGCTGCTGGTCTTCGGACCCGTCGAGCGGCGGCTCCTGCGGCGCCGGGGCCTGCTGGCGGGGAGCACACGATGAACGCGCAGGACCTGTACCCGGCATCGCTGCGGCTGCTCGGCAAGCCGGTGCTGCTGGTGGGCGGCGGCCGGGTCGCGGGACGGCGGGCCCGGGCGCTGCTGGACGCCGGCGCCGCGGTCACCGTCGTCGCCCCGGAAGCGGGGAACGACGTCGGACGCCTGGCGGAGGCGGGACTGCTCACCTGGGTGCGCCGCGGCTATGCGCCGGGAGACCTCGACGGCGTGTGGCTCGCCCAGACCGCCACCGGGAATCCCGGGCTGGACCGGCAGGTGGCTGCCGATGCGGAGGAACGCCGGATCTGGTGCGTCAACGCCGCCGATGCCGAGGCCTCCGCCGCGTGGACGCCCGCGGTGGGCCGCGCGGATGGCATCACCGTAGCAGTGAACGCCGGGGGCGATCCGCGGCGGGCCAAGGCGCTCAAGGACGCGATCATGCTTGCGCTCCGGACCGGTCGGCTGCCGCTGCGGCGGCGCCGGCAGGCGGACGCCCGCCCGGGCCGCGTGGCGCTGGTCGGCGGCGGCCCCGGGGACGCGGGCCTGATCACGCTGCGCGGCCGCCAGCTGCTCGCCGAGGCGGATGTGGTCGTCGCGGACCGGCTGGGTCCCCGGGACCTGCTCGCCGAACTGGAAGAGGGCGTCCGCGTCATCGAAGTCGGAAAGGCTCCGGGCAACCATCTGGCCGGCCAGGACGAGATCAACACGATCCTGGTCCGCGAGGCCCGGGCGGGCCGGCTGGTCGTCCGGCTCAAGGGCGGCGATCCGTACGTCCTCGGTAGGGGCGGCGAGGAGGCCCGCTTCTGCCGGGAGCACGGCGTCGACGTCGAAGTGGTGCCCGGGGTCACCAGCGCCATCTCCGTCCCCGCGGCCGCCGGGATCCCGGTCACGCACCGGGGTATGGCGGCCGGGTTCAGCGTCGCCACCGGCCACGAGGAGCTGGCCGAGCTGCCGGCACGGGCGGACCATACCCTCGTCCTGCTGATGGGAGTGCGCCGCCTGCCCGAAACCGCGGCCCTGCTGCGCTCGCGGGGGCTGGGCGGCGGGACCCCGGTCGCCATCGTCGAGCGCGGCTGGCTGCCGGACCAGCGCGTGACCATCGGCACTCTGGATACCATCGCCGCACAGGCGGCGCGCATCGGCGTGGAAAATCCCGCCGTAATCGTCGTCGGGGACGTCGTCCGGCTGAGTCCGTACGCGCCCGCGGAGCTGGCCGGACAGCTGTCCGGACAACCGGCCAAGCCCCCGGTGGGGGCGGCTGCGCCCTGATCCTGCCGGCGTCCCCCGGACCGCACTTTTCCACCATCAGCCACAGAAGGCACAAGGAGTACCCGCATGAGTGAAGGCACCACCGGCAACAACAACGTCCCCGGACGCGGCCTGCGCGTCGCCATCGTCGGCGCCGGCCCGGCCGGCGTCTACGCCGCCGACCTGCTGACCAAGAGCGAGCCCGCCGCGTCCGGCGGGCTCGGCCTGAGCATCGACCTGTTCGATCGGTACCCGGCGCCCTACGGACTCATCCGCTACGGGGTGGCGCCGGACCACCCGCGGATCAAGGGCATCGTCACCGCGCTGCACAAGGTGCTGGACCGCGGGGACATCCGCTTCTTTGGGAACGTGGACTACGGCACCGACCTCGACCTGGACGATCTTCGCCGGCACTACGATGCCGTGGTTTTCGCTACCGGCGCGGTCAAGGACGCCGACCTGAACATCCCCGGCGTGGAGCTGGAGGGATCGTTCGGCGCCGCGGACTTCGTCTCCTGGTACGACGGGCATCCCGACGTGCCGCGGGAATGGCCGCTGTCCGCGAAGGAGGTTGCCGTGATCGGCAACGGCAACGTGGCGCTCGACGTCGCCCGCATCCTCTCGAAGCACGCCGGTGAACTGCTCCCCACTGAGATTCCGGACAACGTCTACGAGGGGCTCAAGGCATCGCCCGTCACCGACGTGCACGTGTTCGGCCGGCGCGGACCGGCCCAGGTGAAGTTCACGCCGCTGGAGTTGCGCGAACTCTCGCACAGCCACGATGTCGACATCGTGCTGTACCCCGAGGACTTCGAGTTCGACGAGGCCTCCGACGAGGCCATCCGCGGCAATAACCAGACCAAGACCATGGTGGCCACGCTGACCAACTGGCTCGTGGAGCAGGAGGACCGCGAAGAACGGCAGGAACAGCAGGGGACCCGGGGCGCGTCCCGCCGGCTCCACCTGCACTTCCTGCACACTCCGGTGGAGATCCTCGGCAGCGACGCCGCCCCCGGCACCGTGGCGGCCATCAGGTTCGAACGCAACGAGCTGGACGGCACCGGAAACGTCCGCGGCACGGGCGGGACCGTCGACTACCCGGTGCAGGCCGTCTACCGTGCCATCGGCTACTTCGGTTCGGCGCTGCCGGGGGTCGAATACGACGGCCGGCGCGGCGTCATCCCTAACGAGGAGGGCCGGGTGCTCGATGCCGGCGGCCGGCCCGTGCCCGGGGTCTATGCCACCGGCTGGATCAAGCGCGGTCCCGTGGGGCTGATCGGGCACACGAAGGGCGACGCGCTGGAGACGATCACCCATCTCCTCGCGGACCGGGACGGGCTGCAGTCGGCGCCGCGGCCGGAGGAGGAAGAAGTAGTCCGGCTGCTGGAGGCCCGCGGCATCGAATACACAACCTGGGAGGGCTGGCTGAGGCTGGATGCCCGCGAGCAGGAACTCGGCGCCGCGGCCGGCCTGGTGGAGACGTCCCGCGGTCCGGTGCCGCGGGAGCGGATCAAGGTGGTCCCGCGGGAGCAGATGGTCGCCGCGTCGCGCCCTGCCCGGACCGGCGCGCTCGCCGCCGACGGCGTGGGGTAGCACTGCGTGGTGGCCGGGGGATTGCCGGGGTTTTCGCCATTGCCTCAGGCTGGCCTAAACTGGGGAGTACCAGCGTTGACCCGGCCATCACCGGCGAGCTTCCGGAAGAACGGCGCAAGCCCAGTAGAACCGGACGGGTAAGCCCGTCACAGCAGCGAATGAGTGGCAGCCGAAGGCGCACGGAAACTGGTGCGGCGGCGGCGGCAAGTGAGGTGGTACCGCGGGCTTCTCGTCCGGGCGGCCAGGCCGGAACCCCGGCCCGGCGGCCAGGGGAGGGCACGTCCTCGCATAAAGTGTCCACGCTCCCAGCCGCCCAGGATGATGAAATGCCACAGACCTATCCCAAGGCCGCTGCCGCCGGTGCAGCCGCAGCCCAGAGCTCCCCGAAGTTTCCCGAAGTCGAAGAGCTGGTACTGAAGTACTGGCAGCAGGACGGTACCTTCCAGGCCTCGATCGACGCGCGCGATGCCGGCAGCAACGGCTCCAACGAGTTTGTCTTCTACGACGGCCCGCCCTTCGCCAACGGCCTGCCGCACTACGGGCACCTCCTGACCGGCTACGTCAAGGACATCGTCGGCCGCTACCAGACGCAGCGCGGCAAGCGCGTAGAGCGCCGCTTCGGCTGGGACACCCACGGGCTGCCCGCCGAGCTGGAGGCCATGAAGCAGCTGGGCATGACGGACAAAGCCCAGATCGAGGCCATGGGCATCGACAAGTTCAACGACGCCTGCCGGTCCTCGGTGCTCCAGTACACCCGGGAGTGGCAGGAGTACGTCACCCGGCAGGCGCGCTGGGTGGACTTCGACAACGACTACAAGACGCTCAACGTCGAGTACATGGAGTCGGTCATCTGGGCGTTCAAGCAGCTGCACAGCAAGGGGCTGACCTACAACGGCTACCGCGTCCTGCCATACTGCTGGAAGGACGAGACGCCGCTGTCCAACCACGAGCTGCGGATGGACGACGACGTCTACAAGAACCGCCAGGACCAGACGGTGACGGTGACGTTCCCGCTGCTGGCCGGAGACTCGGCCATCAGCCGCGAGCTCGCCGGCGTGAACGCCGTGGCCTGGACCACCACACCCTGGACCCTGCCCACCAACGCGGCCCTCGCCGTCGGACCCTCAATCGCCTACGCGGTGCTGCCGGCGGGCCCCAACGGCACCACGGCCGCGGGGGAGCGGTTCCTGCTGGCGCAGGACCTGCTGCACACCTACGCCAAGGACCTGGGGTACGACGACGGCGCTGCCGCGGCGGACGCGGTCACGGCCACCTTCGCGGGCGCCGAGCTGGAGGGCCTGCGCTACGAGCCGCTCTGGGACTACTACACGGACGCGGAGAAGTGGGGCACCGGCAACGCCTGGCAGATCGTCGTCGCGGACTACGTCACCACCACCGACGGCACCGGCCTGGTCCACCAGGCGCCCGCCTACGGCGAGGACGACCAGAGGGTCTGCGAGGCCAACGGCATCCCCGTGATCGTCTCGGTCGACGAGGGCGCGAAGTTCCTGTCCTACTTCGGCGAGGGCCCGCTTGCCGAGATTGCCGGACTGCAGGTCTTCGAGGCGAACAAACCGATCACGAAGGTGCTCAAGGCGGACGGGCGGCTGCTCCGCCAGGCCAGCTACGAGCACTCCTACCCGCACTGCTGGCGCTGCCGCAACCCGCTGATCTACCGCGCCATCTCGTCCTGGTACGTGGAGGTCACGAAGATCAAGGACCGGATGGTCGAGCTGAACCAGCAGATCAACTGGATCCCGGAGAACGTCAAGGACGGCCAGTTCGGCAGGTGGCTGGAGAACGCCCGCGACTGGTCGATCAGCCGCAACCGCTACTGGGGCAGCCCGATCCCGGTCTGGGAATCCGACAACCCGGACTATCCGCGCCAGGACGTCTACGGCTCGCTGGCCGAACTGGAGGCTGACTTCGGCCGGCTGCCGCTCAACGCGGAGGGCCAGCCGGACCTGCACCGGCCCTACATCGACGAGCTGACCCGGCCCAACCCGGACGACCCCACGGGCCAGTCCACCATGCGCCGCGTGCCGGACGTGCTGGATGTCTGGTTCGATTCCGGATCGATGCCCTACGCCCAGGTGCACTACCCGCACGAGAACCAGGACTGGTTCGAGCACCACAATCCCGGCGACTTCATCGTGGAGTACATCGGGCAGACCCGCGGCTGGTTCTATACGCTGCACATCCTGGCCACCGCGCTGTTCGACCGCCCGGCGTTCCGGAACGTGATCAGCCACGGCATCGTGCTCGGCTCCGACGGGCAGAAGATGTCCAAGAGCCTGCGCAACTACCCGGACGTTTCCGAGGTGCTGGACCGCGACGGCTCCGACGCCATGCGCTGGTTCCTGATGTCCTCGCCGATCCTGCGCGGCGGCAACCTGATCGTCACCGAACAGGGCATCCGCGACGGCGTCCGCCAGGTCATCCTGCCGCTGTGGAACGTCTGGCACTTCTTCAAGCTGTACACGAACACGGCGAACAACGGCGCCGGCTATGAGGCGGTCCCGGTGGCCGGGGACACTGCCCGCATGGCTGGCCTAAATTCGCTGGACCAGTACATCCTGGCGCACACCGGGCAGCTGGTCCGGGACATCACCACCAGCCTCGACGAGTACGACGTCAGCGGCGCCTGCGACGCGCTGCGCGAGTACCTGGACACCCTCACCAACTGGTATGTCCGCCGCAGCCGCCAGCGCTTCTTCGACGAGGACGCCGACGCATTCGACGTGCTCTACACCTGCCTGGAGACCGTCTGCCGCAGCGCCGCCTCGCTGCTGCCGCTGGTGACCGAGGAGATCTGGCGCGGACTGACCGGCGGCCGTTCGGTGCACCTGACCGATTGGCCGGACGCCGGGCTGTTCCCGGAGCAGGCCGGCCTGGTCGCCCGGATGGAGAGCACGCGGGGCATCTGTTCGGCCGGCTCCAGCCTGCGCAAGGCCGCGAACCTGCGCGTGCGCCTGCCGCTGTCCGAGCTGACCGTGGTCACTGCCGGAGCGGCGGAGCTGGCCGGCGGCTACGAGGAGATCATCAAGGACGAACTGAACATCAAGTCGGTCCGCCTGGTCGACGCCGGCAGCGCCTCGCCGGAGGAGTTCGGGGTCGAGCAGAAGCTGGTGGTCAATGCCCGCGCGGCCGGTCCGCGGCTGGGCAAGAACGTCCAGGCGGCCATCAAGGCCTCCAAGTCGGGGGACTGGTCGGTGGACGCCGACGGCAAGGTCACGGCCGGCGGGCTCGCGCTCGAGCCGCAGGAGTACACCCTGGAGACCGTCGTCTCGGAGCAGGCTGGCGGGGCGTCCGCATCCGTGGCCATGTTGCCCGGCGGAGGCTTCGTGGTCCTGAACACCGAGGTCACTCCGGAGCTCGAAGCCGAGGGACTGGCCCGCGACTTTGTCCGCACCATCCAGCAGGCCCGCAAGGACGCCGAACTCGTGGTCAGCGACCGGATCCGCACCACCGTGGCCGCCGGGCCGGACGTGCTCGCGGCGCTTGGCCGGCACCAGGACCTGGTGTCGGAGGAAACCCTGACCGTGGAGCTGGTCCTGCTGCCCGGCGACGGCCAGCAGGTCACCGTTGAGAAGGTGGAGGCACAGGCATGAGCGACGAATTCGGCGTCGAAAGCGTCTACGCGGAACTGCTGAGCAGGGCGCCCGAGAACAAGATGGAGCCGCGGATGGACCCGCTGTTCCGCGCCATGGAGATCCTCGGCGAGCCGCAGAGATCGTTCGCCAGCATCCACCTCACCGGCACGAACGGCAAGACATCCACCGCGCGGATGATCGAGGCCGGCCTGCGCGCCCACGGCCTGCGCACCGGCCGCTACACCAGCCCGCACCTGAGCAAGGTGACGGAACGGATCAGCATCGACGGCGAGCCCGTCGCCGATGAGACCTTCGTGCGGATCTGGGACGAAATCCGGCCCTATCTGGAGATCGTGGATGCCGAGCTGGCCGGAGCCGGCGAGCCCCGGCTGACGTACTTCGAATGCGTCACCATCCTGGCCATCGCGGTTTTCGCCGATGAGCCGGTGGAAGTTGCCGTGATCGAGGTCGGACTGGGCGGCATCACCGATGCGACCAACGTCGTGGACGGCCAGGTTGCCGTCGTCACCCCCATTTCCCTGGACCACACCGACCTGCTGGGCGACAGCGTCGAGGAGATCGCGGCGGAGAAGGCCGGGATCATCAAGCACGGCGGTTTCCTGGTCAGCGCCGCGCAGCCGGCAGAGGCGGCGCAGATCCTGCTGGAGAAGGCCCAGGAGGCCGGGGTGCCGTACCGCTTCGAAGGCGTCGAGTTCGGGGTGGAGTCGCGCGTGCTGGCGGTCGGCGGACAGCAGCTGGTCATCTCAGGCCTGGCCGGCCGCTACGAGGACATCCTGCTGCCGTTGCACGGCGCCCACCAGGCGCAGAACGCCGCCGTCGCCGTTGCCGCCCTGGAGGCGTTCCTGGGCGGCGGGAGCAAGGAGCTCAACGCGGACGTGCTCCGCGAGGGCTTCCGCCAGGTGACGTCGCCCGGCCGGCTGGAGGTGGTCCGCACCGCGCCGACCATCATCGTGGACGCCGCGCACAATCCGGACGGCATGAAGGCGTCCGCCATCGCGCTGAAGGAGGCGTTCAACTTCACCCGGCTCGTGCCCATCGTCGGGGTGCTGCACGAGAAGGACTCCGTGGGCGTGCTGGAGCAGCTGCGTGAACAGCTTGGGGACTGGGTGGACCAGATCTGCGTCACCGCGTCCGACTCGCCGCGCGCCATCTCCGCCGAGGACCTTGCCGAGGACGCGATGGCCGCAGGTTTCGCGGAGGAGTCCATCCACGTCGCGCCCAGGCTCGACGACGCGATCGAATGGGCGGTCGAACGCGCGGAAGAACTCAACGATCTCTCCGGTGCCGTCCTCATCACCGGCTCCATCACGCTCGTGGCTGACGCCCGAATCCTGCTCGGAAAGTGAAACACATCAGAACATGGCACGACTGACCAAAGCCCAGCGGGAATGGCGCCCGGACATGCCCAAGAAGCGCCGGTCCATCAAGGTGACCTTCTGCTCGATGGTGCTCACCCTCGAAGCCTTCGTGGTGTTCTTCGCCACCCTGGTGGCCTTCGGACTCCACAAGGACCGCTTCCCGCAGCCCGTAGTGCTGGGCGTTGGACTCGCGCTCAGCCTGCTGCTGGTCCTCAACTGCGCCCTGTTGCGCCGGCCGGCGGGCTACGCCATCGGGTGGATCCTCCAGCTGGTCATTATCGCCACGGGCTTCGTGGAGCCGATGATGTTCGTCGTCGGACTCATGTTCGCGCTCTCGTGGTGGTATGGCGTCCGGACGGGCATCCGGCTCGACCGCGAGAACGCCGCGCGCGACGCGGAGCAGGCCGAGTGGGAGCGGAACAACCCGCCGGCCCCCGGGCCAGGCGCCTGACCGGGGCCCCGGGCGGTTCGCATAGGATGGATCGGGAAACTCTGCAGCCGCAGGCCAAGCGAATTGAGGAGAGTTACGTGAGCGATGAGCGCACTTTGGTACTGGTAAAGCCCGACGGCGTTGCCCGGGGTCTGACCGGCACCATCCTGGCGAGGGTGGAGGCGAAGGGCTACAAGCTCGTCCAGCTGAAGCTGGTGGATGCTACCCGCGAACTGCTGGAGCGCCACTACGAAGAGCACGTCGGCAAGCCCTTCTACGAGCCGCTGGTGGAATTCATGCTGAGCGGGCCGACGGCGGCAGCCGTGTTCGAGGGCAATCGCGTCATCGAAGGCTTCCGGTCACTGGCCGGGACGACCGAGCCGACCATGGCAGCGCCAGGAACCATCCGCGGCGATTTCGGACGCGACTGGGGCCTGAAGGTCCAGCAGAACCTGGTGCACGGCTCGGACTCCCCGGAGTCGGCCGAGCGGGAAATCGGCATCTGGTTCGGCTAAAGCCGTCCGGCAAGCCCGCCGCAGAACAGAAGGCCGCCCGCATCGTGACGATGCGGACGGCCTTCTGTGGTTACGGCAGGCCGGGAGTCAGCCGCCGAGGAACGCGTTCATGAACCGGATGAACACGCTGGCCGCCGTGGCAATCCAGAGCACCGCGGTGATCGTCCAGGCCCAGTCGCCGGCAAAACGGACCACGGACTCCGGTGCCTTGATGACGCCGTGCGCCAGGTTGCGCACCGTCACCATGACGAACATCGGAATCATCATGGCCCAGACGACCATGCAGTAGATGCACAGGATGAAGATGTCGAAGAGCGCCTGGCTCCAGAGCCAGACGACGAAGACGAAGCCCAGGGTGACGCCGGCCTGGAGGCCGATCCAGTACCACCGCCGGAACCTGGCCCCCGCCAGCATGGCCATCGCCGTCGTAATGGGCACCACGAAGGCCACGATGCCGATCAGCGGATTGGGGAATCCGAACAGCGAGGCCTGCCACGTCTGGAAGACGGCACCGCAGGAGACCCAGGGGCTGACGTCGCAGCTGGTGACGTAATCCGGATTGACGTACGTTGCGATGCGCTCGAGCACGAGGATCGAGGAGGCGATCCAGCCGACAACGCCGGTCACGAGCAGCAGCCAGGCGAAGGGTTTATGCCGCGCAGGCGCCGCCACGCTGGCGTCCGCGGCGTGGGCGGCCGGTATTGCGGCGGTTCCAGTCCCGGACCGGTCAGGAGTAGTGTTCACCGGAAGAAGTCCTTTTCCATCAGGGATGATGCTTGATTCTATCCACAGTAGAAGTGGCAAATAACAGCCAAACGGGCACCCGTATGAGAGAATGGCTCTTGGCTGGTAATGGAACCACATGCCACTACCGGTCCAGCGACAGGCTTCCAGGTTTGTCGGCGATGCTTCCGGTTAGCAAGTCCCATCATCCGGATGGGACGCGCGGAATCCGCCAGACAACCCTACCGATGAAGAGAATAGACGCGGTAGTAGGAAAAGCGCCGCTGGTCCCCGGGTGTGCTGCGCTCCCTAGATGGCGCGAACCCGGGCGATATAACAATGACTTCCGGTGACGGGCGGCCGAAAGGCCCGAAGAATAACCGGCAAACCGCCCTTGGGGGCGCCGGAATGTGGCCGGCGCCAGAGGGGGCTGGAGTGCAGATTTAAAGATGGATATTGAACAGCAGAACCCGGAAGCACAAGGCGACGCAGCCGTAGAGACGGGGACAGGGCCTTCCACGCCCCCGGCGAAGCGGGCCGTGCGGACCCGCCGGAAGGCCGCCGTCGAACTGGACTTGGCGGCGTCGTCGGACGAACTGCCCCTGGAGACGCCGGTGCCGGCCCGGACCCGCGTGCGCCGCACCCGAAAAACCGCGGAGGTGTCTTCCGCCGCCAAGGACTCCGTCGACATCCCGCCGATGCCGGCCGAGCCGCCGGCCGTCGGCGCCCCGGAAGGGCCCGCCGATGCGGCACCGGCGCAGGACAGCGACGCCCAGCCCGCCGGGACGGAGGCTCCGGCCAAGCCCAAGACGACCCGCCGCAGGAAGGCTGCGCCCAAGGCCGAGGCTCCGGCCGAGCAGCCCGCCGGGACCTCGGTCGGCCAGGCAGCAGCCGACGCCGCCACCAGCGAGGCCCCCGCCGAGGTGGCCGCCGCCCCGGCGGCACCCGCGCCGGAGGCAGCCGGCACCCCGGAGCAGCCCGCGGCAGTTGAGACGGCTGGCACCGAAGCCGAAACCGCCGGCACCGAAGCGGACTCCGTGGAGTCGGCCCCGGCGCCGGCACGGGCCCGCCGGACCCGCACTTCGTCGCGGACGAAGCCGGCCGCGAAACCTGACGAAGCCTCCGCTGATTCCGCCGCGGCCGCGCCTGCGGCTGGCTCAGCCGTCGAGGCCGCCCCGGCAGCGGCTCCCGCTGGTGAAGCCGCCCCCGCAGCGGGGACCCGTGCCGAAGCGACGGAAACCCCCAAGGACCAGCCCGCCGCCGACCAGCCCGCCGGTGAAACCCCGGCCGGGGAGGAAGCGCCGCTGGATCCGTTCGCTGTGCCCGAGTCGCCGGTGTCGCTGCTGTTCCATGCGCCGGACCTGACCACGGTCCGCCCCGCCCGGCCCGCGGAGGAGCCCGAGCCGGCCGAAGCGGCCGAGGAGGAGGAGGAGGGCGGCCGGCGCCGAAGCCGACGGAACCGGCGCTCGAAGAGCAAGAACCGTACCGACGTCGTCGAAGAGGCCACCGCGGAAGAAACCCCTGCCGCCACGGAAGAGGAAGCCGCCCCCGAAGCGGCTGACGGGGTGACGGCACGCCGCCGTCGCCGTCGCCGCCGCGGCGACCAGGACCTGGAGCTGACGGGCGGCCACGACGATGATCCGCCCAACACGATCACGCGGGTCCGCGCACCCCGGCCGGTCAGCGAAACCGCGCCGAGCAACCGCGTCTCTTCCGTCAAGGGCTCGACCCGGCTCGAGGCCAAGAAGCAGCGGCGCCGGGAGTCCCGGGAGTCGGGCCGCCGCCGCCAGGTCATCACCGAGGCCGAGTTCCTCGCACGCCGGGAGTCCGTGGACCGGCAGATGGTCGTACGCCAGCGCGATGACCGCATCCAGATTGCCGTCCTCGAGGACGGCGTGCTGGCCGAGCACTTCGTCTCGAAGACCCAGCAGGACTCGCTGATCGGCAACGTTTACCTGGGCAAGGTCCAGAACGTCCTGCCGAGCATGGAGGCGGCGTTCGTTGACATCGGACGCGGCCGCAACGCCGTGCTTTACGCCGGCGAGGTCAACTGGGACGCAGCGCAGTTGGACGGCCAGCCCCGCCGTATCGAGAACGCCCTCAAGTCCGGCGACTCAGTGCTGGTGCAGGTCACCAAGGACCCCGTCGGCCACAAGGGAGCCCGGCTGACCAGCCAGGTCTCCCTGCCCGGCAGGTTCCTGGTCTACGTGCCCGGCGGGTCGATGACAGGCATCTCGCGCAAGCTGCCGGATGTCGAGCGCAACCGGCTCAAGAAGATCCTCAAGGAGCACGTGCCCGAGGGCGCCGGCGTCATCGTGCGCACGGCTGCAGAAGGCGCCAGCGAGGAAGAGTTGATGAATGACATCAATCGGCTGCGCGCCCAGTGGGAAGGCATCGACAGCAGGGCCAAGTCGAACAAGACGCTGCCGCCCGAGATGCTCTACGCCGAGCCTGACCTGACCATCAAGGTCGTACGCGACGTGTTCAACGAGGACTTCTCCAAGCTCATCGTCTCCGGCGAGGAAGCCTGGGACACCATCGAGGCCTACGTGACCTACGTGGCCCCGGATCTGGTGGACCGCCTGGAGAAGTGGAGCGCGGACGAGGACATCTTCTCGGCCAACCGGATCGACGAACTGATCCACAAGGCGCTCGAGCGCAAGGTCTTCCTGCCCTCCGGCGGCTCCCTCGTGATCGACCGGACCGAGGCCATGACCGTGGTGGACGTCAACACCGGCAAGTTCACCGGATCGGGCGGCAACCTCGAAGAGACCGTTACCAAGAACAACCTCGAGGCGGCGGAGGAAGTCGTCCGGCAGCTGCGCCTGCGCGATATCGGCGGCATCATCGTCATCGACTTCATCGACATGGTGCTCGAGGCCAACCGCGACCTGGTCCTGCGGCGGCTCGTTGAATGCCTCGGCCGTGACCGGACCAAGCATCAGGTGGCCGAGGTGACGTCCCTGGGCCTGGTCCAGATGACGCGCAAGCGCATGGGCACCGGCCTGCTGGAGGTGTTCGGCGAAAACTGCGAGCACTGCGGCGGCAGGGGCGTTGTGACCCACGACGAACCGATCGAGCACCGCCGGGCGGCAGTCGCCGCGGAGCACCATCAGCACCACGTCCGCGCGGAGAAGCCCCCGCGTCCGGAGCGGCCGTCGCGCAGCGAGAAGCGCCGGAACCGCGGCCAAGGCAGCCAGGGCGCGGGCCAGCCGGCGGAGGCTGTCCACGAGGCGCCGCAGCCGGACGACGCGGAGCGCCAGGCCAAGGCCCAGGCCACCCGGGCCGCGCTGGCGAACATTGCCGCCGCAGCCCAGGCCGCGCATGAGGCCGAGGACCACGCCCATGAGCTGGCCGAGGCGGGCACCGCCCCGTCCGGGCCGGTCCTGAAGATCAACGGCGAGGAAGTGGCGCTGCCGCGGGCCGAGCACAGCCCGGCCGCCGCCAGCGAAAAGCCGGCCCTGACGCTCGAGAACCTGACCGAGGCCTTCGACCGGGTCAGCCCCGAGGTCAAGGCGGAGAAGGCCGCCGCGGCCGAGGCCCGGCCGAGCGCGGCGCCGGAGCCGTCCGCAGACGCCGCCGCACCCGCCGCTGAACCCCTGCAGTCTGCACCTGTGCAGGCGGAACCGGCGACGGCACCGACCGCACCGACGGGTCGGCGCCGGCGCCACCGGGCCGCCGTACGGCCGCAGGGAGCGGCTAACGCCGAACCCGTCCAGCAGCGCCCCGATGAGCCCGCGGTTGCCGCCGGTGTTGCCGGCGCAGCCCGCAGGGTGTCTGTCTCCGCGCCGGAGGCCAAGCCGGCCCAGCCGGAGAAGAAGGCCGCCGAACCGGTGATCCTGGGCGTCGG
This sequence comes from Arthrobacter sp. Marseille-P9274, assembly GCF_946892675.1. Taxonomy (NCBI): domain Bacteria; kingdom Bacillati; phylum Actinomycetota; class Actinomycetes; order Micrococcales; family Micrococcaceae; genus Arthrobacter; species Arthrobacter sp. Marseille-P9274. The sequence goes on along the minus strand of NZ_CAMPOV010000001.1, from coordinate 1,704,341 downwards.
AGTTCCCGCTTCCGAACTCTGATCGCGGCAGCAACGACGCCGCCGGGTGCCTCCTGCTGAGCACCCGGCGGCGTTTTGCTATGCTGGCGTCAGTGACACGGGGTGCCGGCAACGCCGGCTGAGATGGATACCCGTTGAACCTGAACCAGTTAGGACTGGCGGAGGGATTGTCACACGGCTCCATCGGCGTTGCCTCTTCGTTCCGCTTGTTCCGCCGCGCTGCCGTGCAACGTTCGCTCCGCCTCTGATCGATGGAGCCAGCAGTGGAAACCCGCAGCATCCCCAGGGTATTGAGCATCGCCGGAACCGACCCGACCGGCGGCGCCGGCATCCAGGCAGACCTGAAGAGCATCGCGGCCAACGGCGGGTACGGCATGGCCGCCGTCACGGCGCTGGTCGCCCAGAACACGCGGGGTGTGCGGAGCGTGCACACGCCGCCGCCCTCGTTCCTGGCGGAACAGCTGGCATCGGTCAGCGACGACGTCGAGATCGACGCCGTGAAGATCGGCATGCTCGGCTCGGCGGACATTATTGAGGCGGTCGGTGAGTGGCTCGCGGAAACCGCGCCCGCCGTCGTCGTTATTGATCCGGTGATGGTGGCGACCAGCGGCGACCGGCTGCTGGAACCGGCGGCGGAGGAATCCCTGCGTCTGCTGCTGCGGCACGCCCACCTGGTCACTCCCAACCTTCCGGAACTCGGGGTACTGCTCAACGAGCCGGTGGCGGAAGACTGGGATGCGGCGCTGGCGCAGGGCCGTACGCTCTCGCGCCGCTACGGGACCATCGTGCTGGTGAAGGGCGGACATCTGCCCGGCGGCGACTGCCCCGACGCACTGGTGGACGTGAACGGCCGGCTCGCTGACGACGTCGTCGAATTCCGTTCGGCGCGCGTGGCCACGGCCAACACGCATGGCACCGGCTGCTCCCTCTCCTCGGCGATGGCGACGGTTCAGGCCCGGACGGGGGACTGGACCGAGTCGCTGAAGCAGGTGAAGGAGTGGCTCTTCGGCGCGCTGGTCCGCGCCGACGAGTTGGAAGTCGGCCGCGGCAACGGGCCGATCCACCACTTCCACCACCACACCCCGCTGCCACCAACCGCCTTCAGCGCCGAGTGCTGGGAAGACATCACTGGCCTGCGCAAGGGAATTTTCGCCCTCGACTTCATCCGCCAGCTGGGTGACGGGTCGCTGCCGGAGGCGGACTTCGGCTACTACCTCGCGCAGGACGCGCTCTATCTGTCCGGCTATTCGCGCGCGCTGGCGCTGGCCAGCAGCTTGGCGCCGACGGCGGGGGAGCAGCTGTTCTGGGCGAAGGGCGCCCGCGACTGCATCGAGGTGGAGGCGCAGTTGCACCGGGAGTGGCTTAGCAACCGGGAGGTTTCCGGCAGGCTCGGGCCGGTGACCAAGCAGTACGTCGACCATCTGCTGGCGACGGCCGCCTCCGGTGGCTACGCCGAGCTCGTTGCGGCCGTCATTCCGTGCTACTGGCTGTATGCGCATGTTGGTGAGGTGCTCCACGGCGCATACCGCGCGTCGGGAGCGGCCGGGCACCCGTACGGGGGCTGGCTGGAAACCTACGCAGACCAGGGGTTCGCGGAGGCGACGCGGCAGGCGGTCGGTATCATGGACGATGTTGCCGCCCGTTCGACCGAGGACGTGCGGCGGCGGATGCTTGAGGCATTCCGTGAGTCCTCGCGCTACGAGCTCCGGTTCTTCGACGCACCGCGGCTGTACGCCGGAGGTTCGTCGGCCTGGGCAGGGGCCGGATCGGCGGGACACGCCACGCCCGACCAGCCGGTATTTGCGGGTTGGAGCGGATATAGCGTAACCTAGATCTTCGGTGCAAACGCCTTCGAAGGGATCATCCCGTTGGCGTGACTGCACAGCGCTGGCGCGGAGCTAAGCAAGCCCGCAGAAGAGCGCGTAAAGGTATCAAACGTCGAGAGAAGTGAGTTCCCAAGTGGTGTACGCGATTGTCCGCGCAGGCGGCCGCCAAGAAAAGGTTTCCGTAGGAGACCTCGTGACCCTTGACCGCGTCCCCGGTGGAGCCGGCAGCACCTTCGAGCTGCCTGCACTGCTCCTGGTCGATGGCGACAAGGTCACCTCCGCAGCTGACGAACTGGCCAAGGTCAAGGTCACTGCCGAGATCGTTGAGAATCTTCGCGGCCCGAAGATTGTCATCCAGAAGTTCAAGAACAAGACCGGCTACAAGAAGCGCCAGGGCTACCGTTCCGAACTGACCAAGGTCAAGGTCACCTCCATCGCTTAATTGCGGTCGGCAGGCTTCCAGCAGTTTCCAAAGACACAAAGGTAGGCATAGCAAATGGCACATAAGAAAGGTGCGAGCTCCACTCGCAACGGTCGCGATTCCAACGCTCAGCGTCTGGGCGTGAAGCGCTTCGGTGGCCAGGTGGTCTCCGCTGGTGAGATCATCGTCCGCCAGCGCGGCACCCACTTCCACCCGGGCGCCAACGTTGGACGCGGCGGCGACGACACTCTGTTCGCCCTCGAGGCCGGAGCCGTTGAATTCGGCACCCGCCGCGGACGTCGTGTGGTCAACATCGTTGCTGCTGCAGCCGCCGAGTAGTTTTCGGCTGTAGACAGCTTTCCAGTGAGGCGGGCCGGCTGGTCCGCCTCACTGGTATTTAACCCGACTAGAATCACCCATGGACCGTCCGTGCGCGACAGGTCCGCCGCACGCAAGAGGAGTTGAACGTGGCAACTTTCGTTGACCGGGTTGTACTGCACGTATCCGGTGGAGACGGCGGCCACGGCTGCGTTTCCGTGAGACGCGAAAAGTTCAAGCCACTGGGCGGTCCCGACGGCGGCAACGGCGGTAACGGCGGCGACGTCATCCTCCGGGTCGACCCGCAGACCACCACGCTGCTGTCCTACCACCACGCGCCGCATCGCCATGCCAGCAACGGCGACTTCGGCAAGGGCGACATGCGTCACGGCAGCAACGGGGAAACCCTCGTCCTGCCGGTCCCGGACGGAACGGTCGTCAAGACCAAGGACGGCAAGGTCCTGGCCGACCTGGTCGGCGAGGGCGCCGAGTACGTCGTGGCCGCGGGCGGCCAGGGCGGCCTGGGCAACGCGGCGCTTTCGTCCCAGAAGCGCAAGGCGCCGGGCTTCGCGCTCCTCGGAGTTCCCGGGGACGAGCGGGACGTGCTGCTGGAGCTGAAGACCATCGCCGACGTCGCGCTGGTCGGCTATCCCTCGGCGGGCAAGTCAAGCCTGATCGCGGCGCTGAGCGCGGCCCGGCCCAAGATCGCCGACTACCCGTTCACCACCCTGGTGCCCAACCTCGGCGTCGTGCAGGCGGGCGATGTCCGCTTCACGATCGCGGACGTCCCCGGACTCATCCCCGGCGCCAGCGAAGGCCGGGGCCTGGGCCACGAGTTCCTCCGCCATGTCGAGCGCTGCGCGGCACTGGTGCACGTGCTGGACTGCGCCAGCCTCGAGTCGGACCGCGACCCGATCACGGACCTCGAGGTGATCGAGGAGGAGCTGGGCGCCTACGCCGTCGACATGAGCTACGCGGGCAGCGAGGGCGTCGTGCCGCTGAACGAACGGCCCCGGCTGGTCGCCCTCAACAAGGTGGACGTCCCGGACGGACGGGACATGGCGGAATACGTGCGGCCGGAACTGGAGCGCCGCGGCTACCGCGTCTTCGAGATCTCCGCTGTCAGCCACGAAGGCCTGCGCCAGCTGAGCTTCGCCATGGCCGAGATCGTTTCCGCCGCCCGCACCAACGCGGCCTCCGCTCCCGCCCCGGCGAGGATCGTGCTGCGGCCCAAGGCGGTCAACGAGGCCGGCTTCACCATCCGCAAGGAAGAGAAGAACCTGGAGCCGCTTTACCGCGTGCTGGGGGAGAAGCCCGAGCGGTGGGTAAAGCAGACGGACTTCAACAACGACGAGGCCGTCGGCTACCTCTCCGACCGGCTGGCGAAGCTTGGGGTCGAGGACCAGCTGTTCAAGGCCGGTGCGGTGCCCGGTTCAACAGTGGTGATCGGCGAGGACGACGCCGTGGTCTTCGACTGGGAGCCGACCATGATGGGCGGCGCCGAGCTGCTCGCCGGCACCCCGCGCGGCACGGATCTGCGCCTCGCAGACTTCAGCAGCCGGCCCACCCGCAGCCAGAAGCGCCAGGAACAGCAGGACCGCAAGGACGCCAAGGCCGCCGCCCGCGCCGAACTCGAAGCGGAGCGCAAGGCAGGCATCTGGACCGAATCGGCCAACTACAAGGGGGCCGCTGCGGAAGACGGCGATGACCAGTAAGGTCCCCGCGGTGGACCGGTCCATGTTGCGGACCGCGCGCCGCCTGGTCGTCAAAGTCGGATCGTCCTCGCTGACCTCCGTTGCCGGCGGCATCGCGGAAGACGCGCTGCTGGACCTGGTGGAGGTGCTGGCCGCCCGGCGCAACCGGGGCACCGAGCTGATCCTGGTCTCCTCGGGGGCGATCGCGGCGGGGCTGGCCCCGCTGGGTCTCGCCCGCCGCCCGCGGGACCTGGCCACCCAGCAGGCCGCGGCCAGCGTCGGCCAGGGCCTGCTGATGGCCCGCTACACGCAGGCCTTCGGCGCCCATGGCGTCGCCGTCAGCCAGGTGCTGCTGACGGCCGAGGACCTGATGCGCCGCCAGCAGTACGCCAACGCATACCGCGCGCTGAACCGCTTGCTGCACCTCGGCGTCGTTCCCATTGTCAACGAAAACGACACGGTGGCGACCCACGAAATCCGCTTCGGGGACAACGACCGCCTCGCCGCCCTCGTCGCGCACCTCGTCAAGGCGGAGGCGCTCGTGCTGCTCTCCGATGTCGACGCGCTCTACGACGGACCGCCCAAGGCCGGTGCCAAGCGGATTCCGCAGGTCAACGGCCCGCAGGACCTCGAGGGCGTCAGCATCGGGAGCACGGGCAAGGCCGGGGTCGGAACCGGCGGCATGGTGACCAAGGTCGAGGCCGCCACCATCGCCGCCGAATCCGGGATCCCGGCGCTGGTCACCTCGACCCCGAACGCCGCGGAAGCGCTGGAGGGGAACGACGTCGGCACCTGGTTCAGCGTCAACGGTTCCCGCCGCCCGGTTCGGCTCTTGTGGCTGGCACATTTGGCCACCGTGCAGGGGCGCCTGACCCTTGACGACGGCGCCGTGCAGGCGGTGCGTGAGCGTCACCGGTCGCTGCTGCCCGCCGGGATCACCACGGTCAAGGGCACATTCGAGCCCGGCGACCCGGTGGAACTGGCGGATCTGGAGGGCCACATCGTCGCGCGCGGGCTCGTCAACTTCTCCTCCTACGAACTGCCCCGCATGCTGGGACGCTCCACGAAGGAACTCGGCGCGAGCCTCGGCCGGCAGTACGAGCGCGAGGTCGTGCATGTTGACGACCTGGTGGTCCTGTGACGCGTCCGTAACGCTGGACGGCGCGCCGCTCCACACCGGCTAAAATCGCAGTATGACCCAGACAGCTCCTTCCCAGGCAACTTCCGGTGACGAGCAGGCCGCTGCCGAGCGGCCGGATGCAGTGACGGCCGTCCGGGCCATCGCAGACCGGGCCAGGACCGCCTCGCGCCGCATGGCCAGGGCCAACCGGTCCTGGAAGGACAAGGCCCTGCTGGAGATCGCCGACTCGCTGCTGGCTAAGCGGGACCTGATCCTGCACGCCAACCGCCTGGACGTCGAAGCCGGGCGCGAAAACGGCACAAGCACCGCCTTGCTGGACCGGCTCAGCCTGTCGGCCGAACGCATCGCGTCGCTCGCCGATGCGCTGAAGAACCTCGCGGGCCAGCCGGATCCGGTCGGCACGGTCATGCGCGGCCAGACGCTGCCGAACGGCCTGCGCCTGCGCCAGGTCCACGTGCCGATGGGTGTGGTGGCCGCGATCTACGAGGCCCGGCCCAACGTCACCGTGGACATCGCCGGCCTGGCGCTCAAGAGCGGCAACGCCGTGGTCCTGCGCGGCGGCAGCGCGGCGGCGCAGACGAACGTTGCGCTGATCGGGGTCATCCGCGACGCCCTGGACAGGGTCGGCCTGCCGGCCGACGCCGTGCAGAGCGTCGACGAGTATGGCCGCGAGGGTGCCAACGCGCTGATGCAGGCGCGCGGCCGGATCGATGTCCTGATTCCCCGCGGCGGCCGCGACCTGATCCAGACCGTGGTCAACAACGCCAAGGTCCCCGTCATCGAGACGGGCGAGGGCAACGTGCACATCTTCCTCGACGAATCGGCCAACACCGAGATGGCCGTCGACATCCTGCTCAACGCCAAGACCCAGCGGCCCTCAGTGTGCAACACGGTGGAGACCCTGCTACTGCACTCCAATGCCCATGCGGCCGCCGAGGTCCTGCGCGCGCTGTCGGAGGCGGGCGTCCGGCTGCATACTGACCGGCGCGCCGCGGAGCTGCTGCCCGAAGGCGCCAACGCCACGCCCGCCACCGATGAGGACTGGGCGCAGGAGTACATGGACCTGGACCTGGCAGTCGGCGTGGTGGATTCGATGGACGAGGCCCTGGAGCACATCCGGCACTGGACGACCGGCCACACCGAGGCGATTATCACCAACGACCTGGCCAACGCCGAGCGCTTCATCGCCGAGATCGATTCCGCTGCCGTGATCGTCAACGCTTCAACACGCTTCACCGACGGCGGCGAGCTGGGGCTGGGAGCCGAGGTGGGCATTTCCACGCAGAAGATGCACGCGCGCGGCCCGATGGGGCTGCGTGAACTGACCACCACCAAGTGGATCGTCCAAGGCGAAGGCCAGGTCCGCGGCTGACCGCATGACCGGCCCCGGCGGCTTGCCAATGCGGGCTTGCCGCCGCTCAACGCGTACGATTAGACAGAAGCAGACCCGCGCCGCGTAATGGCGCTCGACGCATTCTCAGAGGGAGAACAATGCTGACTCAGGTATACAGCGCCGCACTGGCGGCAGCCGAACCTCATGTTGAACTGCCGGTTCCGGCCGAGGCAATCGGCGGAGGCATCTTCGTGGTCTTCGTCATCCTGATGTTCGCCACGATGGCTTTCACCAGCGTCGGCCACCGGCACCCTGCGGTCGACGAACACGTCGACCCGCACCGCCAGCATCCGAACAAGCACGACCACGGCCAGGCCCGCCACTAGGATGCCCTTCGCGTCACCTGCGGATGCGGCCTCCCGCTCCGCGGGGGGCGCCGGCCGGCGCGTCCGGCTCGGAGTGATGGGCGGGACCTTCGACCCGATCCACCATGGCCACCTCGTGGCCGCGAGCGAAGTCGCCGCCGTCTTCGATCTGGACGAGGTCGTCTTCGTGCCGACCGGCCAGCCGTGGCAGAAATCGTCCCGGGACGTCTCGCCGGCCGAGCACCGCTACCTCATGACGGTGATCGCCACAGCATCGAACCCGCGCTTCACGGTCAGCCGCGTGGACATCGACCGTCCCGGCCTGACCTACACCATCGACACCCTGCGCGACCTGCGCGCCGCCCGGCCGGACGCCGAACTGTTCTTCATCACCGGCGCGGACGCCATGGCGCAGATCCTGTCCTGGAAGGACATCGATGAGCTGTGGTCGCTGGCGCACTTCGTCGGGGTCACCCGGCCGGGCCATGTCCTCCACGACCTCGGACGCAAGGACGTGAGCCTGCTGGAGGTGCCGGCAATGGCCATCTCCTCCACGGATTGCCGTGACCGGGTCGCCGAAGACCAGCCCGTCTGGTACCTGGTGCCGGACGGCGTAGTACAGTACATAGCCAAGTACGGCCTGTACCGCTCCGCACTTCCGGGAGCGCCAGAATCACAGAACTAGCCGCAGACGAGACCACATGGGTGATTAGCAGAGCATGAGCAAGGAATCGCAGCAGCCTCGCAGCCGGAGGGAACTTCGGCTGCAGCGCAGCGAAGCCGCCGACCATCCCCAGGACCGGGACGTCGCCGGGAGCGAAGCCGGCGCATCGGAGATTCCTGCCGGTGCGCCCGATGCACCCTCCCGGGATCCCAAGGCGGGACAGCAGCGCCCCGCCGAACGCTCCTCGCAGGCACGGGCCCGCGACCGCGAAGCACACCAGGCCTACAAGGCGTTGACCGAAGCGCTGCCGAAGGTTCCTGCGCCCCGGGAACAGCAGAACCCGCCGACCCGCAGGCAGCTCCGGCTCCAGCAGTTGGAACGCGAGCGCGGCGCCCAGGCTGCCGGCCAGCTGCGGGCCAAGCCGGCAGAGGGCGTTGCCGTTTCGGGCACTAACGACGGCGCCACGGCCGGTAACAAGGACGATGGCACCTCGGGCAAGGCGGACGGCGGGATGACGGTCGACGCCGGCTACCAGCCTCAGCATCCGCCGGTGGAAGGCGGCCGCCGCGACCGCCGCAAGCGTGAGCAGCCGGCGCAGCCGGACAATGCCGCGGCGACGGCTGCCGTTCCCGAGCTCCCGCCGGCCGCCGCCAAGGCAGTAGAGGCGGGGGAGATGTCGGTGGAACAGGCACTCGCCGCCCGGGAGCTGCTGATCGGACAGGCCAAGAACATGGCCAACGTGCTCGCGGCACAGGAACAGGACCCACGCAAGGTGGACCTGGAAGTGCTGGCGCAGCAGAAGGCCCTGGCAGAACGCGCCGCCGTGCTCAACCGCCGCGCCGCGGACAAGCAGCGCCTGAGCGCCGAGGCCCGCCAGCAACGCACCACTGCAACAGGACAGCCCCCGGTCCAGGACCTGGCTTCCGCCCCGATGGAGTTCGTGCGCATGCCCGGGAGCGAGAAGCACGTCCTGCGTCCATCGGCCACCTCGCACGTGCCGATTGTGGCGGACCGGCCACAGAAGGCGCGCCCCGCCGGCCGTCCGGAGAAGGTCACGGGTCCGGCCACGCCGCTGCCCGACGCCCGGACCAAGGCAGCGGCGGGAGCGGCGCCGGCGCCCGCCCGTCCCGCTGACGCCGCCAAGGCCGCAACGCCCGTACCGCCGCGGAAGGACACCATGTCCGCGGCGGCGCGGAACAGGCCGGCGGCCAAGCCCGCGCCGCGCAAACCCGCGGCCCAGGAGCCCGCCGGGCCCGCGCCGCGTTCCCGGCTGCTGGCCCACGCCGAAAACGTTGCGGACAACAAGATCCAGCCGCTGCGCGCAACCAACGCGCACGGGCTGGACCCGCTCGACGCACGAACGGCAGGACTCGGCCAGGCCAACCGCATGCGGATTGCCGTCATAGCCGCCCTCGCCCTGGGTGCTTTGGCGTTCATCGCCGGCATCACCATGATGATCATCAGCTTCAGCGGCTAGACCGCACCAACCAAGGGGACCTCAGTGACCGCTTCCGAAAATTCCATCTCCATCGCCCGCGCAGCAGCCCGTGCGGCCGCGGACAAGATCGCCAAGGACATCGTGGCGATCGACGTCAGCGACCGGCTGGCCATCACCGACGTCTTCCTAATCGCGTCGGCGCCGAGCGAGCGGCAGGTCAACGCCATTGTCGACGGTGTCGAGGAGGCCCTGCACAAGATGGACCTGCGCCCCGTTCGCCGCGAGGGGCGTTCCGAGGGCCGCTGGGTCCTGCTCGACTACGCCGAGGTCGTTATCCACGTCCAGCATGAGGAAGACCGCGTCTTCTATGCCCTCGAGCGCCTGTGGAAGGACTGCCCGAGCATCGACCTTCAGCTGGAAGCGCAGCCGGCGCCGGCGGACTCGGAGTAGCCCGCGAGCCGGGGACGGACGCACCGCGCGCCCGATTTGGCATCCCCGGCAGCTTCTGCGTAGAATATTCAAGTTGCCCCGGACGGGGCGATAAGGAAATACCACCGAATACGGGGCTGTGGCGCAGCTGGTAGCGCACCTGCATGGCATGCAGGGGGTCAGGGGTTCGAGTCCCCTCAGCTCCACTCGTGGAAGCATCTGGAACAGATGGAACCACGCCGTGGAACACAACAGTCCGGCACTTTTGGCCGGCAGGTATTTCCTAACGGGGCTGTGGCGCAGCTGGTAGCGCACCTGCATGGCATGCAGGGGGTCAGGGGTTCGAGTCCCCTCAGCTCCACCAACGAGGCTTATCGCCCGCCGGAGAGAGACCGGCAGGCGGTAAGCCTCTTTTTGTTTCCCGGACAAGCCTCTCCCGATTTCGCCAAAGACCTACGTGGCGGTCCAGCGTGGGGCCGGCTCAATCGTCCACGATTCCCCGGTACGACTTGACCGCATTATTGGTGGTCGGGAAGAAGTGGTCCGGACCGAACCGGCTGCCCACGCCGAACTTGACGAGCCGGTCCTTGACCGGGCCCTTCATCTCGGCGAACACCAGCTCGATGCCCTCGCGCTCCAGATGTTTGTCGAGCTCCACCAGGGTGTCCGTGGCCGAGGTATCCAGGCCGGTGATCGGCTCGGCAGCAACAATGACCATCCGTACAGGCGGGGGAGCTTCCTCGACCAGGGTCCTGATGTGGTCGCTGAACAGGGCGCTGTTGGCAAAGAACAGCGGGGCATCGAAACGGGCGATGACCAGCCCGGGAATCCGTTCTCCCTCCGGATGCCTGTCGACGTCGTGGAAGCCCGGCACGTCGGGCACTTTGACGAGTTCCGTGCGGTAGGGGCTCCAGGCCTGCCGCACGAAGGCCAGCAAAGCCAGGCCGACGGCAATGGCGATGCCTTGGAGCACGCCCACGAAGACGACGCCCAGAAAGGCGGCGATAAGCAGGACGGTTTCGGTACGGCTCATGCGCGCCAGTCGCATCAGGGTCCTGACGTCCACCAGGGAGGCGACGGCGGCGATCACGACGGCGGCGAGGGTGCTTTGCGGCAGGTACGCCGTGAGACCCGGTGCCAGCAGCATGAAGCCCGCGACGAGCAGCGCCGCCACGAAGCTGGCCAGCTGGGTACGGGCCCCGGCGTCGATGGAAACCGGGGTGCGCGACGTGCTGCCGGAGATCGGGAACCCGCCGAGCAGGCCCGCCGACACGTTGGCCATGCCCAGGGCGCCCATCTCCTGGCTGCCGTCCACGCGGTACCCGTAGCGGTCCGCCAGTGTCCGGGATAGGACGCCGGTATCGGCGAAGGCAATCAGGGCGATCCCGGCGGCCGGGCCGACCAGGGCCAGGACATCGGAGGGCCGCACCCCGCCGAGGGCCGGCGCGGGCAGCCCCTGAGGCAGGGCGCCGACCACGGGGACCTCGGATGCAAGCCCCAGCACCGCCGTCGCAATCATGGACCCCGCAACCGCGATAAGGATGCCCGGGAGCTTCCACCCCAGCAGCTTGGGAACGGCGATCGCCACCAGTGATGCCAGGCCGATCACCAAGGCCGTGCCGTTGACGCCGCCGTCGGTGAGCCCACCCGCGGCAAGGCCGAAATTCTCCCAAGTCGAGGACCCGGAGCCCGGGACGCCCATCAGCTTGGGAAGCTGGCTGGCGAAGACCACCAGCGCAATGCCGTTGAGGTAGCCGGAACGGATGGGCTTGGAGAGCAGCCCGGTGACGAAGCCCAGCTTCAGCGCCCGGCCGGCGACGAGGATGAGCCCGGTCAGCACGGCCAGCAGTCCGGCGAGGGCCACGGCGCGGTCCTGGTCCTCCAGCGCCAAGGGGAGCACGGCGGCGGCGATCATCGGCGCCAGCGACGAGTCCGGCCCGATCACCAGCAGCCGTGAGGGGCCGAAAACCGCGTAGGCCAGCAGCGGAACGATGGTCGCATAGAGGCCGGTGACCGGCGGTAGCCCGGCCGCGGCGGCGTAGGCCATCCCCGCCGGGATCAGCAGGGTGAAGAGCGCCGCCCCGGCCACGAGATCGGAGCGCAGCCACGAGCGGTCATAGCGCAGGGCCACGCCGATCCCGGGGAAGAACCTGTCGATCCACTTACGCTGTCCCACTCGAGCTCCGCCCCAAGGTCGGTCGACGTGAACGCTCCGGCTGCGCGCCCGGGGCTGAGCCCATTATCCACCGCACCCGGCGGGGCCAGCCACGGTTGCCCTGCCGGGTTGCTGCCGCTGGGCGCGGGGACCACGCCTATCACCGCGGCACCGGCTTAGCGGCGCTTGCGGGCGATGCTCGACTCGTGCAGGATGCCGGAGAGCCGGTCCATGAAGACATCCAGCCTCGGGTTCTGCCGGTCGTTCATAAGCAGTGCGAAGATGTTCCGGGCCAGTCTTACCTCGGGGACGTCGATGACGACGATGCCGTCCGGTCCGTCCTGCAGCGCCAGTTCCGGCACTAGTGCTGCGCCCAGACCGGAGGCGGCCATGGCCAGGCTGGCGTTGAAGTCATCGCAGTAGGCGGCCACGCGCGGATGCAGGTCGCAGCTGGCGAAAAGCCGCTCGATCACCGTCGCGTCGCTCGTCCCGGGGTGGTGCATGATCCACGGCATTTCGGCCAGCTGGGAGGCCGTGACAGTGGCGCCGTGGCGGATGCCCCAGGACTGCGGCAGCACCACCCGGTAGTTGTCGTCCCCGAGCCACTGCCGGCTGATGTTGTGCGGCCAGGCCAGCCCGCCCTGTCCGACCTGGAAGACCAGCGCGACGTCGAGTCCGCCGCCGCTCCGCAGCCCCTGGATCGTCTGGCCGGGTTCGGCCACATAGACCTTGAGTTTGATGCCGAGGCCGGACCAGTCGGAGGCGCTCAGCAGGCGGGGCAGCACATAGGTGGCCAGGCTGGGGAAGATGCCCAGCTTGATCTCCTGTGCACTGGCATCGTGGCTGCCGGCCGTCGCGGCGAGCAGCGCCTCGATGTCGGTCAGCACCTTGGCAGCGTGGCGCGACATGATCTGCGCGGCTTCGGTGGGCTGGACGCTGCGGGCCGACCGCTCGAAGAGCTTGACGCCTGTCTCGCGTTCCAGCGCCGACATCTGCTGGGACACCGCTGATGCCGTGTAGCCCAGCTGGCCGGCGGCGGCCGCGAAGGAGCCGCGCCTGGTCACTTCCAGCAGTGTGCGCAGGTGCACCGTATTGACCATCAGTTCTCCTGACGCTTGGAAGGATGCTCCATCACAGCATCTTAGGCACGATCGCGCCGTTTCCGGCGTCGGGAGGGGATGAAGCGCCGGTACGGGGGAGGCCCCGCCGCGTGCGGCCGGCCACCGCGGCGCAGGAATGGATCCTCAGTCCCGGGTGTTGTACTTAAGGTTGCCCGCTGAAGTGGCGTGCCCGGCTCCGAAGACACGACGTGGGCGGAACGACACGCCGAAGAACACGCGACACGAAGGATTTCCGGCCTGTTGGCAAGTCCGTCCACAGGCTGTGGATGGCGTTCCGGCGGAGGCTTCGGAACCGCGGAAAATCAACGGTTTCATCATTAATCGAATCCCGGGTTCCTGTGGACGACGCGGGGGATGAATGACATACTTGTAATACATCATCTAGGGGTCGCGGCGAGATGCGTGCACTAGATGTAGTAGATTGAAAGCCGCTGGCGGGTGAAGGACAAGACCAGCCGGTGTGACCGCGGGACGGCACCGGGCGACAGCGAAGAATAGCCACAGACTTTAGGGGAGAGGGACCATGACTGTAACGGTTTACACCAAGCCGGCATGCGTGCAGTGCAACGCGACTTACCGGGCGCTGGACAAGAAGGGCATCGCCTACGAGACCGTTGACCTCTCGCAGGACCCCGCAGCCCTGGACCGCGTCCGGGCCCTGGGCTACATGCAGGCTCCGGTGGTCGTTACCGAACAGGACCACTGGTCCGGCTTCCGCCCGGACAAGATCGAGGGCCTCGCCCAGTCTGCGGCCGCTACTGTGGCCTAGCCGGAACGGATTCGAAAAGGCGGTCTCCATGACGGCTCTGCTGACGGCCGGAGGGGCCATCGAGCACGGGTTCGGAGGCGGGCCCGGCTCCACAACGGCTGCATCCCTGATCTACTTCTCGTCGACCTCCGAAAACACCCACCGCTTCATCGGGAAGCTCGGTGTGGAAGCGGCGAGGATTCCGGTTTTTTCCCGGGACCAAACCATCTACGCCCGCCGGCCGTATGTCCTGGTCATCCCGACGTACGGCGGCGAGGGCGGCCGGAACTCGATTCCGCCGCAGGTCCTCAAATTCCTCAAGCACGAGGGCAACCGAAACCTGCTCCGCGGAGTCATCGGTTCCGGCAACACCAACTTCGGCACCACGTACTGCCTGGCGGCAAAGAAGATCGCCGCAAAGTGCCAGGTGCCGCACTTATACAGCTTTGAACTTATGGGGACGTCCGAAGACGTGGACCGGGTCAAACAAGGATTGGAAGACTTTTGGAAACGACAGTCGCAGACGCGGCCGTAGCCGCTAAGGAACTGCCCGCAGCGTACAAGGGGCTCGGTTACCACGAGCTCAATGCGATGCTGAACCTCTACGGACCGGACGGCAAGATCCAGTTCGAAGCCGACCGATGGGCGGCGCGCCAGTACTTCCTGGAGCACGTCAACACCAACACCGTCTTCTTCCACGACGTGGACGAGAAGCTCGATTACCTGGTCAAGCACGACTACTACGAGCGCGAAACGCTTGACCAGTACACGATGAACTTCATCCGCGACCTGTTCAGCCACGCCTACAAGAAGAAGTTCCGGTTCGAGACGTTCCTGGGCGCCTTCAAGTTCTACACGTCCTACACACTCAAGACCTTCGACGGCAAGCGCTACCTGGAGCGCTATGAGGACCGCGTCTGCATGGTGGCCCTGCACCTGGCCCGCGGCGATGAGGAACTGGCCACCCGGCTGGTCGACGAAATCATCGAGGGACGGTTCCAGCCGGCCACGCCGACCTTCCTGAACGCGGGCAAGAAGCAGCGCGGCGAACTGGTCTCCTGCTTCCTGCTGCGGATCGAAGACAACATGGAGTCCATCGCCCGCGGCATCAACTCGGCCCTCCAGCTGTCCAAGCGCGGCGGCGGCGTCGCGCTGTCCCTGACCAACATCCGCGAGCACGGCGCCCCGATCAAGCAGATCGAGAACCAGTCCTCCGGCGTCATCCCGGTCATGAAGCTCCTGGAAGACTCCTTCTCCTACGCTAACCAGCTCGGCGCGCGCCAGGGCGCGGGCGCCGTGTACCTGCACGCCCACCACCCGGACATCTACCGGTTCCTGGACACCAAGCGCGAGAACGCGGACGAGAAGATCCGCATCAAGACCCTCTCCCTCGGCGTGGTGATTCCGGACATCACCTTCGAGCTCGCCAAGCGCAACGAGGACATGTACCTGTTCTCCCCGTACGACGTCGAGCGCGTCTACGGTATGCCCTTCTCCGACGTCTCGGTCACCGAGAAGTACTACGAGATGGTGGACGACGCCCGGATCAAGAAGACCAAGATCAACGCCCGCGAGTTCTTCCAGACCCTCGCCGAGATCCAGTTCGAATCGGGCTACCCGTACATCATGTTCGAGGACACGGTGAACCGGGCCAACCCGATCGCCGGCAAGATCACCATGAGCAATCTGTGCTCGGAGATCCTGCAGGTCTCCACCTCGTCCGAGTACAACGAGGACCTGACGTATGCCGAGGTCGGCAAGGACATTTCCTGCAACCTCGGGTCGATGAACATCGCCAAGACCATGGATTCCCCGGACTTCGGCGCCACCATCGAGACGTCCATCCGCGCCCTGACCGCGGTCTCGGACATGTCGTACATCAACTCCGTGCCCTCCATCGCTGCCGGCAACGCCCAGTCGCACGCCATCGGCCTCGGCCAGATGAACCTGCACGGCTACCTGGCCCGCGAGCGGGTCCACTACGGCTCCGAAGAGGGCCTGGATTTCACCAACATCTACTTCGCGACCGTGCTCTTCCACTGCCTCCGCGCGTCCAACGCCATCGCCAAGGAAACCGGGGAGACCTTCGGCGGCTTCGAGAACTCGAAGTACGCCACCGGAGAGTTCTTCGATAAGTACACCGAGCAGGACTGGCTGCCGCAGACCGAGAAGGTCAGGGAGCTGTTCCAGAACATCCACATCCCGACCCGGCAGGACTGGGAAGCGCTGAAGGCCTCCGTCATGGAGTTCGGCATCTACAACCAGAACCTGCAGGCCGTGCCGCCGACCGGCTCGATCTCCTACATCAACAACTCGACCTCCTCCATCCACCCGGTGGCCTCGAAGATCGAGATCCGCAAGGAAGGCAAGATCGGCCGCGTCTACTACCCGGCGCCGTACCTCACGAATGACAACCTGGAGTACTACCAGGATGCGTACGAAATCGGCTACGAGAAGATCATCGACACTTACGCCGCCGCCACGCAGCACGTGGACCAGGGCCTGTCGCTGACGCTGTTCTTCAAGGACACCGCCACCACCCGGGACATCAACAAGGCCCAGATCTACGCCTGGCGCAAGGGCATCAAGACGATCTACTACATCCGCCTGCGCCAGCTCGCCCTGGAAGGGACCGAGGTGGAGGGCTGCGTCAGCTGCATGCTGTAGTAGCTTCACGCAACTGAAAAGTACGACGGCGGGTGACCGCCCGCCGTCGTACGCCACCTTGCGGTACTCCGGCAGCGGAGGCCGCGTCCGGCGGGGCCTGAGGGTCGCCACCGCGAACTAGACTTGAAGAAACACCAAAGGAATCCGAGGGTAAAAATGACGGAGAAGGTCAAGCTCCTCCACCACGTTGAGGCCATCAACTGGAACCGCATCCAGGATGAGAAGGACGTGGAGGTCTGGAACCGGCTGGTCAACAACTTCTGGCTGCCGGAGAAGGTGCCGCTGTCCAATGACGTGCAGTCCTGGCACACGCTCACGCCCGCCGAGCAGACCCTCACCATGCGGGTGTTCACCGGCCTGACCCTGCTGGACACCATCCAGGGCACCGTCGGCGCCGTCAGCCTGATCCCGGATGCGCTGACCCCGCACGAGGAGGCGGTGTACACCAACATCGCCTTCATGGAGTCCGTGCACGCCAAGAGCTACTCCTCGATCTTCTCCACCCTGTGCTCCACCAAGGAGATCGACGAGGCCTTCCGCTGGTCCGTGGAGAACCAGAACCTGCAGAAGAAGGCGCAGATCATCACCGACTACTACTACGGTGACGACCCGCTCAAGCGCAAGATCGCCTCGACCCTGCTCGAGTCCTTCCTGTTCTACTCCGGCTTCTACCTGCCGATGTACTGGTCCTCGCGCGCCAAGCTGACCAACACCGCCGACCTGATCCGACTGATCATCCGGGACGAGGCCGTGCACGGCTACTACATCGGCTACAAGTTCCAGAAGGGCCTGGAGTTGGTGGACGAGGCCAAGCGGCAGGAGCTGAAGGACTACACCTTCGAGCTGCTCTACGAGCTGTACGACAACGAGGTCCAGTACACCCACGACCTGTACGACGGCGTGGGGCTGGCCGAGGACGTCAAGAAGTTCCTGCACTACAACGCCAACAAGGCCCTGATGAACCTGGGCTACGAGGCCATGTTCCCGTCCACCGTGACGGACGTGAACCCGGCCATTCTGTCGGCGCTGAGCCCGAACGCGGACGAGAACCACGACTTCTTCTCCGGCTCCGGCTCCTCGTATGTGATCGGCAAGGCCGTCAACACCGAAGACGAGGACTGGGACTTCTAGCCTCCTTCCCTCAGATACAGGGCCCGGTTGGACATGGCGGGTTATAACGGTCGTTGCAACACCCAGAATTTTTGGGAGCTGCAACGACCGTGCCGCTTTTAACGGGAAAACCACGATCCGCCAGAAAATACACGCTGCAGCAGAAGGACGATCTCTTCGTTGTGCTGGGCAGGGTCCGCGGCGGGGTATTGACCTCCAGATGTGCCGATACCAAGTTTGCTTACTAATTTGGTTTTTGCTTATGGTGGGGATGCAATCGCATTGACGAGGAGAGAGCCCTTCCCTTTGGTTCATTTGGAGACAGTGACCGCCGCGGTGCACCGGCCGGGGGCTTTCCCGGCGCTAAGGGTTGGAGGGTGTAGACATCATCCATGACCACTCCGTGGCGGGGCCGCTGTACGGGCGGGACGCGCACCGATTCGATTGGTGACGACTGTTCACGGGGTGCTCACCCCGCAGCTGGCCGTGATCTACCGCGCCGCCGCGCGCGAAGTCTCGGTGGTTGCCATCTCGCACCGCGCCAGATCGCCGGCACCGGTCTGCGGGCCGCGGCCGTGATCCATCACGGCATCGACACCGCAACCGTGCTTTTGGAGAAGGCCGGGGCGGATATGCCTGTTTTCTGGGCAGGATGTGTCCGGAGAAGGGCATAGCGCAGGCCATCACCATTGCCCAGGCAGCGGAGGTGCCGCTGAAGATCGCCGCCAAAATGCGTGAACCGGAGGAACTGCGGTATTTCCACGCCGTCGCCGAACCCATGCTCGGGCCCGACGAGGAGTTCCTGGGCGAGGTTGGCGGCTCGGATAAGTACCGCCTGCTCGGCGGGGCCATGGCACTGCTGAACGCCGTCCAATGGGTCGAACCCTTCGGCCTGGTCATGATCGAAGCACTGGCCGCCGGAACACCGGTGGTCGCCACACCGTTCGGAGCCGCGCCGGAAATCATCGACCACGGCCGCACCGGCTACCTCGCCCAAGACCCCCGGGACCTGGCCCGGCCGTTGCCTCAAGCAGCCCTCCTGGACCGCCGCGCTTGCCGCGCCGCCGTCGAAAAACGCTTCAGCGCCCACCGAATGACAACCGATCACCTGAACCTCTATACCGCCCTGCTGGCCGGACCCCGACCCCCTTGGACTTCGGCCTGACGGTCGGGCCTCCGCCCTAAGACCTGGCCCTTAAGACATCTCCCCGGTCTGAGGCGCAGTCTCGGGGCGATGTCGTCCCCCTACGGGGGAGGGACCGACGGCGCCGCCAGTTACCCTAGCGGTGCCGCCGCCCCGAACAATAGGGGTTCAACATTGGAAAAACGCCGAGACCGGGGGAAGGAATTCGGGAAGTTCCTGTTTCCATGCGAGCACCCGGACCGGCCCGCTACCTGCAGGAAGGCCGCTCCCCTCGGAAGTGGGATCAGGCTTCGCAGTCGCGGCAGAACTTCATGCCGTCCTTCTCCCGGGCGACCTGGGAGCGGTGGCGGACCAGGAAGCAGGACATGCAGGTGAACTCGTCCTGCTGCGGCGGAACGATCGTGACGACCAGCTCTTCGCCGGACAGATCCGCCCCGGGAAGGTCAACGCCTTCGGCGGTGTCGGCCTCGTCGAGGTCGATGACCGCGGTCTGGGCACCTGCCCGGCTTGCCTGCAAAGCCTCCAGCGACTGGGCGCCCTGGTCGTCGTCTTTCGTCCGCGGCGCGTCGTAGTCGGTAGCCAATGTTCTCTCTCCTGTGGTGCATGCGGGTGGTTTGAAGCGAACAACATATCGCGCCCCTGGCCTTATTCCTGCCGGCGACACACCCGGTGTTCGGGGCGCGCCGGCCGGCTTCTGTGGACGGGTTATCCACTTTTCCGGGCAGGGCGCCGGAGTCCGGCGCGGGCTTTTGTGGATGTCCTGTGCGCAGCCCGTGCGCCGCGGGCATGAAGCCGTCCGGGCAGCAGGCCGGAAGGCCTAGGATGTTTCTCCGCCTAAAGGAGGAAAGCGAAGGATGTCACGGACCGGCCAGGACCAGCAGAAGAAGTCGTACCGGCTGCAGCTGGCCGGGGTGTGGATCGCAGCAGCGGGCCTTGCCCTCGCACTGGCCCGGGCGATCCTGGACCTGTGGGGCATCGGGGCTCCATGAACCCGGCTTCGGATGGAAGCAGCACCGGCGTTGGTCCACAGGCCGGCAGATTCGCACTCACTGCAATTCGCGGATGCTGCCGAACGTATGCGGTGTCAACGTCACTGCACACCGATTGCGTAAGAAGGCCTTGGCTTGCAGGTGTGACAAGTCATGGTTGCGTGTATACGCATGTAATATCGTCTTCAGCGCAGCGGCCACTCATTCCCCCAAGAAACCTGGCCGCAAAGCGGGCGTTCTTCCCGTGATCGCCCCATCGCATGGCCCGCCGCGCTACCGAAGGTCCCCGCTCCGAGACTGGCGGGGACCTTCCTTTTGCTCCACACCGCGGTACATGGCCTGGGCGGCCTGAACCTGGACATCTGAGTGGCCTGCAACCGGCGTGCGCCCGGGCAGAGGTGCTGAGCTGCGTTTTGTGGTTACGCGGTTGGCATCGATCGGCGGGTGCGGATCCGTGTCATCCGGCGGGACGCCATGGCCATGAGGCGCATGGACAGGGCCCAGTAGGCGACTCCTGCGGCCAGGGAGGCGGCGACGGCCAGCGCGGGACTTAGCGGGGCGAGGCCGGGGTAGACCAGCCAGTGGGTGAGGTACGCATACAGGGACGAGGCAGCGAGAACGCCGAGCAGGCGGTGGAAGCCGGCGGGAACAGGGAGGGCCGGCAGCCAGGTGAGCAGGAGGATGCCGGCGAGGATGGTGGCGTCGCGGGAGGGCTCGCCGAAGAAGCCGGGCACGGTCAGCGCGGCAAAGGCCGAGACAGTCAGCCGCGGGGCCAAGCTGCGCAACCGGGGGACAAAAGCGGACCGGGTGGAGCGCCGTACCCCGCCGGCGGGTGCCGGCCGGGGGAGCGCAGGCGCGCGGGCAGCGGCCCACCCGAGGGCGAACAGCCACAGGACGGGGGCGGGGTTCGGCGCGGGCAGGACGAGGATCTCGAACCGGGTCAGCAGCCCGACGCCGGCCAGCACCAGCGGGAAGGCGAACGGGAAGCGCCGCTCGGCCCGCGCCACCCGGGGAACAGCGAGCAGCGCCGCCACGGACACCAGCACGTACACGAGCATCTCGACGAACCAGAAGTCCCAGCGCGTCGACCAGGTCTCCGGGCCCACAAAGGAGTTCAGCAGCAGGATATTCTCCGGACCGTACCTGTCGGTGAGCACATACGCCCCGGCGATAAAGGCCACGCTCGACACGATGATCCGTCCGAGGCTGCGCGCCTGCCGCTTCAGCCTCGGGAGCCGGTCGCCGCCGAGCTGAAAGCGGGCGAAGTTAAACCCGGCCACGGCAAAGAGCACGTGCGCCATCCCCGGCCAGTGGAAGAGCTGCGCGTGCGTGCCGATGATGGCGACAATCCCGAGCGCGCGCAGGACAACGCCGGTCTCCAGGGGCGCGAACCATCGCCGCCGGCCTGTCGCCGCCGGGCGAGCCCGGGGCGCGAGTTCGCCCACCGGCGTGACATGCCAGTCCGCCGGCAGATAGCCGAGCGCCCGCTCGAGCCGGACCGACGCTGCCACGTATGACAGCGAGTCCCCGCCCAGCGAGACGAACGTGTCCGCCTCCCGCACGTCGTCGCAGTCCAGGGCCTCGGCGAAGATGGTCCGGACGTCTTCCGGCGGCCCGGCGGGCACCTGCTCCGGTGCTGGTTCGAAGGGGTCCGGTTCCGGCGTCGCGAGCGTCAGCACCGCGGGATAGTCCACCTTCCCGTTGGCCAGCCGGGGGATGTCGGCGACGGCGTGCACCTCCACTGCGGCGCGCGGCAGCCCTTGCCTTTGGGCCAGGACCTTGCCCAGCAGACCCGGGTCGTGGTCCCCCTCGACGGCGACGATCAGGGTCCGGTCCGACCCGGCAGCGGCCGCCGTCACGCCGAGCCCGGCCAGGATTTTCTCCACCTGGCCCAGATCGATCCGCAGCCCCACGATCTTCACGAACCGACTGCGCCGCCCGACCACCTCGTACATGCCGGAGGGGCGCAGCCGGGCCAGGTCGCCGGTGCGCAGTTCGTCGACAATGCGCCCCAGGGCCAGATCCTCCGGCCGCTGCGCATAGCCGAGCATGACGTTCGGCCCGGTGTACACCAGTTCCCCGTCCTCCAGGCCGGGCACCGGATCGATCCGGAACGCCCCGCCCGGCACCGGAATCCCGATCGTTCCCGGGTTCTTGGCCGCCAGCCGCGGCGGCAGGTACGCCATCCGCGCGGTCGCCTCGGTCTGCCCGTACATCACGAACAGGTCCCAGCCGCGGCGTTCGCCCAGCTCCCGGTAGCGGCGCGCCGTGTCCGGATCAAGCCGGCCGCCGGCCTGGGTGAGGTACCGCAGACCGGGCAGGTCCATGTCCGCGAACCCGACCCGCTCCAGCAGTTCGAACGTGTACGGAACCGCGGCGAACGTCGTCGCACGCTGGTGCCTGAACAGTTCCCAGAAGCACGGGTCCACCACGGAGAGATCGGTGAGCACCAGTGCGGCGCCGCGCAGCAGGTGGCTGTTGATGACCGAAAGGCCGTAGCAGTAGGACATGGGCAGCGTGGTCGCTGCCCGGTCACCGGGCCGGATGTCCAGGTACGCCGCGATCGCCTCGGCGTTGGACTGCAGGTTCTCCTGCGAGAGGCGCACCAGCTTGGGCGAGCCGGTGGAGCCGGAGGTGCTGAGCATCAGCGCCAGTTCCGGATGAAGCTCGTGTCGCGTGCCCTCCCGCCGTTCCTGCAACACCGGCTCTCCGCCGCCGGGGCGCAGGACCACGTCCGGATCGTAGGCTGCCAGCACCGACTCGAGCGCCGCCGGCTTGTCCGCCGGCACGAGGATGAGCGGATGCCCCGCCGACAGCGCCGCCAGGTACGCGACGAGGGAATCGATGTCGTTGCCCGCCTCCAGCACGGCGAGCCGCCGCACCGGACCCAGCCGGGCCGCGAGGTCGTCCACCCGGTCCGCCAGCTCGCGGTAGGTCAGCGTCCCGCCCGCCGTGAGAACGGCGGGGCGGTCGCCGTGGCCCGCCAGATCGGCGGCGAAACAGACGCGGGCAACATCCAGCTCAATAGTCACCGCAGAAGCATAAGTAGGTAAGCCTGACCTAACTGCGTACGTTAAGGTCTATTGCGCAGGACGCCGGGACGAACCGTTTTATCAGGTCCTCCAGCCACTGCGCCCTGAAGAGCGGAGACAACAGAAGTACTGCATCATGCCAGGCATCGAAGTGAAGGCCCGGGACAGGCGTCGCCGTGCGCCGGCACGCAGGAATCTGTGCCGTGTGGACATCCCTGTGCCTGTCCTGGACAAGGTGTTTTCTGCCGGTAACCTCGCTTCCCGGGATGTGGGACGCTGACGGTTGAAGAGCCCTGGGACGTAGCCGGCAATCCCGAAGAGGGCTGGCGGCGCTTAGGGTAAGACCCGGCCCCGTGGCTTCTCGGGGGTGGGCATGATTTGCTCCATGACGTCCAGCACGGCTTGTGCGGGCCGGCTTACGTTGTGCCTGGGCCAAACAACGACGGAGGCCAGATAGGTGGCCTCGCCCGCGAGGTCGCGGTAGACCAGACCGGGGAACTGGATGTGCTGGACCGAGGAGACCGTGAGGGTGACGCCGACGCCGGCGGCGACCAAGCCGAGGATGGCGTGGGAATCAGGAGCTTCCTGGAGGATCCGGGGTTCAAAGCCTGCCTCCCCGGTCAGCCGCGTGACGGCATCCCGAACGGTAGAGCCTTGAGTTGCGGGAAAGCTGACGAACGGCTGGACTGCCAGGTCCTGGAGGCGGACTGTCGGCGCCGACGCCAGCCTGTGGTCCGCGGGCAGGGCCGCGACGATGCGTTCGTAGGTAAAGATGCGGACGTTCACGTCTTTGTTGTGGACGGGCAGGCGGGAGAAGCCGATGTCGATAGCGCCCGCCGCGACCTGGGCCGGAGCGGATCCGCCGTAGACCTGGGACTGGAGTTTCAGGTCGATGCCAGGGTGCCTCGAGCGTACGGCCCGGGTCAGCTGCGGTAGGACGCTCCGGCTGCTGGCGCCGGGATACCCGATCCTCACCTGGCCGACAATGCCGGATTCGCCCAGCAGCGCGACGCGTTTGACCATCTGCATCGCCAGCAGCGTGCGCCGGACGGGTTCGCGGACCGCTTCCCCCGCCGCGGTGAGCCGAACAGCACGGTTGCTGCGGTCGAAGAGCTCAACGCCGAGTTCCCGTTCCAGCCGGCGGATCCAGACACTGAGCTGGGGCTGGGCAACGCCCAGCCGGTCGGCGGCCCGGCCGAAGTGGAGTTCCTCTGCAAGCACGGAGAAGGCCTGCAGGTATTTCAGGTCCACGGACTCAATCTATATCGATTGCCTTATCGAAGTCCTCGCGATTCTCCATTGGACATAATTTCGGCGCTGGTGGCATCTTTGCTGTGGCGCACGCAACGAAGGTATGTGCGCTGGTACATCCCGCAGGCACCCCTCGGATGTGCCGGCTCGGAGAGGGAAAGCGGTGCGGCGGTTGGGGACCGGCACCCGTGACCGATGTACCCGAATTTTTGCTGGACGGTAGCGACGCCGGCCCGGCAAAGCGCGGGGAAGACACGGTCCGGCACGCTGACGAACCGGGCTTTTCCCGTTTCACAGAGGACAAAACCATGAACCAAACCCTGCCCGACGTCCGGCCCGCAGAGGTAAAACGCGCCGGCGCGATGCAAAAGATCGCGGGATTCTTCACGGAGCTGATGCGCCGTTACCTGCCCGACCCTTTCGTCTTCGCCATCATCCTGACGATTCTGACGGTCGTCCTGGCCATCACTATCGAGGGCCAAAGCTTCCCCGATATAACCGCAGCATGGGGAGAGGGCTTCTGGTCCCTGCTGGCCTTCACCACCCAGATGGCAGTGATCCTGGCGATGGGCTACGTCCTGGCCAACGCACCGGTGGTCGACCGTTTGCTGGACACGATCGTTAGCCGCGTCGAAAAGCCGCGCACCGCCGTCGTCGTGGCCACCCTGGTCGGGGCCATCGGCTCCTATCTGAACTGGGGCTTCGGCCTGGTGATCGGCGGCATCGTCGCCAAAAAGCTGGCCCTCCACGTGAAGAACGTGCATTACCCGCTGATCATCGCCGCCGCCTACAGCGGCTTCACCATGTACGGGCTAGGCCTCTCGGCGACGATCCCCATGGTCATCTCCACACCGGGGCACCCCATGGAAGAGCAGATGGGCATCATCAGCCTGGCCGAGACGATCTTCTCCCCGTTCATGCTCGTCACCGCGGCCGTCGTCCTGGTCACCCTGCCGGTGCTTAACGCCATGCTGCACCCCAAGCCCGGCCAGCCGGTGAAAGAAATTGATCGTTCACAGCATGCCGGAGCCGCGTCCAAGCCGGTCATCGTGGATGACGACGCCAGCACCATCGCATCCAAGCTAAACAACAGCCGTGTCCTCGCCATGGCCATCGGCGCCTTCGGAATGGCCTACGTCGTGATCCACTTCGTGCGCGGCGGCGCCGTGGACCTGAACCTGATCAACTTCTTCATCCTCTTCCTCGGCATCCTGCTGCTGGGCACTCCCAACGCCTACCTGCGCCAACTCAACGAGGGCATCAAGACGATCTCCGGCATCATCCTCCAGTTCCCCTTCTACGCCGGAATCATGGCGATCATGGCGGCCTCCGGCCTCGTCGTGACCATCTCCGCGGTGTTCACGAACATCTCCACTCCGGAAACCCTGCCCTTCTGGGGCCTGGTCAGCTCCTGGCTGATCAACTTCTTCGCCCCCTCCGGCGGAGGTCACTGGATGGTCCAGGGCCCGTTCATGATCGACGCCGCCAACGCTATCGGTGCCTCACTCCCGCAGACAGCCATGTCGGTCATGCTCGGCAACGCCTGGAACGACCTGGTCCAGCCGTTCTGGATCCTGCCCGCACTGGCACTGTCCAAACTCAAGCTCAAGGACATCATGGGCTACACCGTGATCATGATGTTCTGGGTCGGCATCGTCTACATCACCGCCATCCTCGCCTGGGGCTTCCTGGGCTGACCCCCGGATCCGAAGAGAAAGAGAAAATGATGCAGTTTCTGGTCCGCATGGACGTCAACCTGCCCACCGACATGCCCGAACACAAGGCAGCCGAAATCAAGGCCGTCGAGAAGGACTACTCGCAGAGCCTTCAACGTGCAGGCAAATGGGTCAGCATCTGGCGGGTGGTCGGCGAGTACGCCAACTACTCAGTCTTCGAGGCCGAGAGCAACGACGAACTCCACGAGATGATCTCGCAGCTCCCCCTGTTCCCCTACATGGACATCGAGGTCATCCCGCTGGCCAAGCACCCCTCGTCCATCCACTAAAACCCGGCCGCAGAAGCGGTACTGGGGCGGGATGGTCACAGGAAGTGACCATCCCGCACCATTTCGCGTCGTAGAACTCTTCCCGAGACGCCGGGACTGCCAACAGCGCCTTCACGCCTACCGCGCTCGAAGTCATCGTCCAGCCAAGTTGAAGATCGGCCCCGGACGGGACACCGGCCTTGAGAACCGGGGTGCCGATGACATTGCCCCGGACCGTTGGGGGAGGTTCCGAGGCAATGCGCAGCCCCTAGTGGGACAGACGGAGCCGTAGTTTGAGGAATCCAGCTCCGGCCTCCCGTCCGCTCAGTGATTGGGATGAACGGTCCCGGGACCAGTCCAGTCTTGCCGCAATTCACCGCGGAATCCACAGCCAGGTCCGGGGATCTGACAATGCCCTAAAGCTGGGGTGTAGCCGCAAGGGGCACACCCATCGCGGAAAACACGTGGCGGCGGAGGGGCGGCGCATCCCGGCCCAACGACGAATGCAGCGAGGCATGGGCGCCGTAGGTGTCTACAGGGCGTCCAGGGTGAATCCGCACTGGCACCGGTAGACGGGGAATGGCCGGTCAGGATATTCCGGCACAACGGTGTCCGGGGTCAGGATCATCAGCGGCCCGGTAATCGGCAGGTCGGCCTCGGAGATCAGGGCCATGGGTTCCCCGCAGTGGATGTGTTCGGTCACTGTCCGGGCCAAGGCGGCATCGATCGGCTCGCAGACCGGGTAGGGATCGGGTGCTGCCTTGCTTTTCCACCGCGGGATCCGCGCCGGCGGCGGTACGGCGACCGCGGTCATGCCGGGAACTTCGCAGGTCTGAACATGGACAGTCTGGTCTTACTGCGCATTGACAACCCCTTACCGTCGGCCGGCTCCCTTGCCGGCAACACCGCCTTAGTTTAGAGCGGTACAGGGCCGCACGAAAGGTTTTGCGCCTGATATCGCACAGGCGGTGCGGAGAATCCCGAAGCACGGGAACGGGCGGGCGCTTCCGGGGAATGAGGAGTGTCCCGAGGCCATTGAACTGCCGCAGTCGGCCCGGTTGTAGCCAAGAAGCGGGAAGACAATACTGGTTGGGTTCGAGGGTTCCGCGGTGCCCTCCCGGGCCGTCCCCCCTCACCCAACGGGAACGAATGGACGCCACAAGGATTCGAAGGCTTGGTCTCGCCTCGCCCTGACCGTCATACGGGCTGTTATCGGCGTTCGGCTGTGTTGTTGTCCGGCAGTATCACGGTGACTGTGCTGCCCTGTCCGGGGGAGCTGGTGACAGTCATCATTCCGTGCTGAGCTTCAATGATGGCCTTTGAGATGCTAAGTCCCAATCCGGCGCCGGGAATGGCGGCTTTGATGGCCCGGGATGAGCGAAAGAACGTATCGAAGATTTCGCGCTGTTCGTCTTCGGACATACCGATGCCGGTGTCGATGACGCGGACGATGATGTTCTGCCCTGTGCGGAAGGCCTGGACTGTCACTTGCGCCCCGGGGTGGGAGAACTTGACCGCGTTGGACAGGAGATTATCCAGCACGCGGGCCATGCCCTGCGGGTCAATGAACGCGGGCAGACGCTCCGGGCAGTCGTGGACGATTCGAATATGCCGGGCCTCCGCCCGCGGGGCGACCGCACGAATCCTTGAAGTGATCATCTCGCTGACGTCTGCATCCTGCTTTTCCGGCTCTCCTGTTCCGCTTGCCACGGAGAGAAGGTCGGTGACCAGCTGCAGGAGCCGTTCGCTGTTTCTCATGGCGGTCTCGAGGGACCGGCGCAAATGCGGGGGAAGGTTTTCGTCGAGGGCAAGGTGCAGGTAACCCATGATGGACGTCAGCGGGGTCCGTAATTCGTGGGAGATAGTATCGACGAACTGGTTTTTGGCTGCCAGGGCCGTGGCCAGTTGGGTAATGTCATCGAAGGCGATTACAGATCCTTCGAAGGCGTCGTTGCGGGTTGAGCGACCGGTGACACTGAGCGCACGCCGGTCCTTTTCACCGCCGATCCAGATCAGTTCTTCTGAGAAGGACTCTCCCTCGGACAGGCGCGGCAGGAACCGTCTCTCCGGCGGGATAGGCGTTATGCCATCAGGTCCGAAAACCAGTAGGTCGGCTTCTTCGGCTTCGGCTGTATTCCCGGGGGAAGCGTGCCGGACGATGGCGGAGAACGCTCTGTTTTGAAGCAACGGCTGACCTTCGGCGTCGATGACGGCCACACCTACACCGACAGTATCGAGCACCGCCTGGAGCAGTGCTTCGTTCCGGCGGAGTTCCTGCTCCGCACTGCCTACTTCGATTGCCGGCACTCCAGTCTGCAGGGGTTTCCCCTGCCTGTCGGTACCGAGACCGGATATCGCTTCAGAGAGGACGATGTGGTCCAGCTCCGGGAGCCCGTCCTTGCCCTCTCTGCGCACTGCCGAGAGCACGACGGGTCGCGGGCCCCATGGCTGACCGAGTAGCTCCACGATTCCGCGGGCCTGCCCGGTCGTCGTAAGACTGGCCATGAACCGGTCATAATCCTCTTTAGGGAAACACCTGCAACAAGGTGTTCCCACCAGCTTTTCAAGGGGAATTCCTGTCCAGCTCTCGATCGTGTCGTTGAGCGCGAGAATGGTTCCGTCCGGGGCGGCTACCATATGCCCGACGGGGGCGTGGTTGAAGAAGTCCTCATAGTCCAGTAGACCGCCACTCGGCGAGGTCACGTCGCGGGCCATGAACCACGTCTACCACACAGCTTCAGGATCATATCCGTCCGTGACGATTCGAAGCGCAAGAGAACATGATCCCACCGAGCTGAAAGCAACAGAAGCGCCGTTATCGGCGTGCGGACAGTTCCGTTGCCGTCGGGGCGTTGCCCGCTGGAGAACCTATTGCTCTGAGTACCCGGCTGGAGGCGGTGGCCGGTGTGCCGCGCGGTGGCCTATCAGTGCCGATAGCCGTTTTTCGGTCGTGGTCCATGAGCTGATGACTGCCGTGGCCAGAAGGGCGGCGGCGGCGTGAGCGTGAAGCATCAGCATGGCAGAGTCAGCATGCAGGTCCTCCCCGTCTGGTCCCGGGCTGTCTTCCCCGGGAGGGGGAAGCTGCGGGGGCGGCACGGCGTGGTGTCCGCCGTTGGCCGGTGTTGTGAAGGTGCCGGGGAGCGGGGCAGCCAGCAGCGTGAAGGCCAGGTGCAGGAGCTGCTGGCAGAGACCGGAGAGCAGGAGGACGGTGCCGAAGGTCAGGCGGAGCTGTGAGGCAAGGGTTGCGCCAAGTACCGTCAGCGCCGTGAGCGCGGCCAGGACCGGCAGGGGCGGCAGGTTTCCGCCGGAGGCAGTGTGGGCGGCGAGGGCGAGGCCCAGTATGAGCGCGCCGGCAGCAGCGGCCCGGGGAAGGGCAACACGCGGGGTTTCCGACCGGTGTGCGGCCTTTTTTGTTCTGCTCATGCAGGGGTCATCCGAGGGTTTAGGTCCATGATGCTCCCAGCCGAACAGAAAGAGAAGCCGACCACGCCCTGCTGGCGCTGTTCTAGGTGAAGGCTAAGTACACCGGCTTCATATCTCCACGAGGAGCGTGGCAGGCGAAGGACTTCAAGGAAGTGGCAGGTGGCCAGACGGTCGGCTACGACTGGCGATTCCCCCGCCGAACTGATTTAGCTCTTAGCTGCGCGTTTCCTCTCATCGTGCTTCGAGCCCTCTATTGCCACAGGCCAGGGTGAAGAACCGGTGTACAAGGCTTTTTCAAGATGCAGCGGGGAGCATCGGGGGACGCAGCCGATCGGGGGAAAGGCGGTCCGGGCCATGACGCGAGTCCTTGGAGACCAGGAAGACCATATCTTGACGGAGCCGCAGGACGAGCCTGCGTCGCCCGCACCCGTGGGAGGGGCAGTTCTGAGCCGGCGACAGCTGGGCCTGCTGTTCGGCGGCGGCGTGGCCGTCATTATCGGCGGCGCGAGTTTCGGTGTCGTTGCCAAGTCGGCGGAACGGTCAAGGACCACCGCTGCAGTGTCCTTCGGCTCCGTGCGTTTGCTGCGTGCGGCGAGACTGGGCCGGCTGTCGGCCGACGGCCGGCCTTCGCCCCTAGCGGGCAAGCTGGCGCTGGGCAGACTCGAGGGCACGGGAAAGACGCTGGCGGCTGCGCCAGCCCCGCGGGACGGCATCCAGCTGGCCTCGGCCGTTGACGGCCACGGCCACTCGGGAGGTTTCCTGCCGGGCAGCGAGTGGCCGATGCCCTTGAACCTGACTTGGGGCGATGTAGTCCTGCTCGATGTGGAAGTCAGCAACACGTCCGACCAGCCGAGGCTGTTCTCACCCGGGCAGCTGCGGCTGAAGGAGCAAGCCAGCGGGGCCACCATCACGATGCAGGGCTCCGGCCGGCGGCCGGATACCGTCGCCGCACTGACGTCGGAAAAATTCTGGATCAGCTATCTGGCGCCGGCCGGAGCAACGGCGTTCTCGGTCGAATACACCGATCCGCTGCAGCACGAGCCGGCGGTTCTGCGGGTCCCCCGGCTCAGGACGGTACTGGAACGGGCCTGAACGGCAGGCGATTCAAGACGAAGCCGGGGGCTTGCCTTGGAGGTGGTTCATCGCGGGCTGCGTCTAGGGGGCGCGGGGGAGACACGGAAGCGGCCTGCAACTTGAGACGCTAGGACTCGATTTCGGTCCAGGCTCCCATACCCGGGCCGGCTCCGGCTGGGACATTCCTGCCGGATCCGACCGCTGGCCACCTGCAGCGGTCGGTAACCGGCAGGCTACAGCCACCCGTCCCGCTGCACCGCCAGCGGCATCTCCTGCGGAGTGAAGCGGAACTTCCAGCGGACCATTCAGCGTCCGCGCCGCCGGCTGTTCCTGTACCGCTGTCATTGCCCTTGCCCTTGCCTGGGGGTCCCGGCCGACCGGATCCGCTTCCCTGACAGGATCGACCCTGAATCGCAGCCGGACGACGCCCAGACGACAAACCCGCGTCGTCGGCTCCACCGAGCGGATGCCTGTGCTTCTCTAGGACGTCGTTGTGCCGCGTCCGCCGTGGTTGCTTCACACTGCGGTGATCGTGATGGTCCTGGTGGCGCGCACTTCCCCCGGTACCCAGGAGAGGAATTTGACGGTCATCCGGTACTGGCCGGGGCCGGGCGGCCGGAGCAGGAAGTCGTACTTCTCCGCTGCTCCCGAGGCGATGCGGCTGGTCCTCAGCGGGGAGCCGCTGGACCAGACCGGACGGGCCGGACCGTCAGGGTCGGAGGTTTCCCTGAAGGGGCGTCCGTCGTGCGCGATGACGTCGGCCATGGGCACGGGTCTGCCCTGCATGTCCGTGAACTCCGTCAGAGTGGGGAAATAATCGATATTGACCGTCCGCACGAGTGTGGGTGCCCGGCCGCTCTGCGGCGTGTTGGCCTTCATGCTCGAGATGGACCACACCCTGCGTCCGCGCGGCCTGGTCGGAATATTGCCGCCCAGCAGGTAATAGTGCCTCGCCCTGAACCGGTTCAGGCCGGCGTCCTCGCCGGAGAGTCCGGCTGCATGGTTCAGCTCGTGCCAGCGCGGGTCGAGCGAGTAGGGTCCCACGAAGGTTTCGGTGGCGATGTCGTATTCCGGGCCGTCGACGAACGCGCGCCGGGTGCCCTTCGCGGGCGGGTTCACAAGGTCAATGGCGGGGTCGATGATGATCGGGCCGAACATGCCCATCTGGACGTGCAGCGGGGTGTTCACATGGCAGTGGTAGAAGTATGTGCCGGCCCCGCCCCGGATCGGGTTGCCCGGTTCGCCGGGATCCGGCCTCCACTGGTAGGTGTAGTCGCCGGTGACTTCGAAGGATGTGTGGCCCACGCCGTCGTTGCGCGGGTCCGGCTCGAGGCCGTGCCAGTGGATCGTGTGCACACGTTTGCTGGGTTCGATGGTGCCGTGGAAGACC
This sequence comes from Arthrobacter sp. Marseille-P9274, assembly GCF_946892675.1. Taxonomy (NCBI): domain Bacteria; kingdom Bacillati; phylum Actinomycetota; class Actinomycetes; order Micrococcales; family Micrococcaceae; genus Arthrobacter; species Arthrobacter sp. Marseille-P9274. The sequence goes on along the minus strand of NZ_CAMPOV010000001.1, from coordinate 1,672,624 downwards.
TGCCCCTCGCGGACGCGGACCAGCGGTCCGGGCAGCCCCTCGTCCGAGGTCTCGTTCTCGAAGCTCCAGACCTCGTGCTTGGACTTGTCAGGGAAATCGAGTTTGCGGCTGAAGAAATCAAGCACCATGGACACATTCGGCCGCTGCCGGAACAGGGTTTCGGGGCTGCCTTCGTGCGGCTGGTCCGAGGCGAAGTCAACCTGGCTGTCGAAGAGGTGGTGCTGATCCGGCTCCTCGTTCGCCGCCAGCACCCAGTCCGCCAGCAGCCCGCCTGGGTACAGCCCGCCGGCAGCCGTCTGTGAGGGCTCGGCGTGGCAGTGCATCGGGTACTTCCAGTCCTCGCGGCGTGCCTCCCACACCGCGTCCACGACGTCCGGCGGACGGAACATCGGCAGTATGGCCTCTTTGCGCTCGAGCGGCATGAGCGAAACCGTGTCCTCCCACTGCTGCAGGGCGACGTGCCCGTCGGCCATGATCGAGCCCTTTTCGCGGGGAAGATCCCTGCCGTTGACGCGGACGGTCCACACGTGGTTGCCGTGGTAGTGCAGCTGGTGGCCCACTATCCCGGCATTCATCATCCGGATCAGCTGGCCGGTCAGGACGGTGCCGGGCTCCGTCGACCGGCTGAAGTTCCGCACGTCGGTCCGGCGGGGGAAACCGGAGGGCAGCGTGTCTTCCTCCCTGCGCTCGTTCAGTTCCTCGTCGTCGGTTACAGCAATCGACTGGAAACCCGCAAGATCGTTCAGCGTGAAATAGCGCGGCGCAATGTCCGTCGCTGTCCCGTTGACCGTGCCGCCCTGGGATGCAGCCTTCGCCCACTCCGGAACCACATCGTGGCAGATCCACAGCCACTGGCGCTCGAACTCCGGGCCGTTCGGCCCCAGATGCCACGCCCGGTCCGGATCGATGACCACCAGCCCGCCGAAAAGCCCGAGGGTACGTTCAATCGGGGCATTGGTCGGATCGGAATAGAGGTAGGTGCCGGGAGCCGGCGCCTCCAGGACCAGCGTGCCGGTGGCTCCGGGTGCGATTGCGCCGGTGGTGACGTCGCCCCGATTGGGGCCCGCTCCGTGGATGGCCAGTTCATGGGTTTGGGTCAGCCGGTTGTGGATGCGCAGCCTGATAGTGCTGCCCGTTTCCGCGACGATGGTGCGGTCCGGGAAGTAGCTGGCCCAGTACTGCCGCCGGGGCAGGTAGAAGAACCGGTCCTCGGGATCGGAGCCGTCGGGCAGGGGCCGGCCGGCATGCGGCAGCGGCTGCCCGGGAGGATAAGTGCGGCTGGCCACCACTTCACCGGATTCGGTGAAGATCCGCGGCGAAATCCGCAGGTTCGGCTTCGCATCAACGAGTGCGCTCGGGCGGTCGCCGAACCCGCGATGGTAGACCAGCGCTCCGTCCACCATCGGCACGAATCCCTCGTTGATATACAAGTTCAGCACGCCCGCGGAACCGGTCATGCCAGCGCGCGGGCTGGTGAGCGTTGCTGCCCCCTGGTGCAGGCTGGCAAAACCGGAGGCTTTGTTCCCCATCACTAAGCCTTTCCATGCATGTAAGTTCGCGGCCGGAGCCAACGAGAGACCATCCCAGTACGTCATCCAGAACTTGGGAAACCCTTGGCATGGCGGTGCTGCGCGCACGGTCCAAGCGAAGAATCAACGGTTTCCCCTAGACGAGAGCGGAAGCCCTCGCGTCCTCCGAGGCACGAGCGGCCGCCGTGACGGACACGGGAAATCCAGGGCACATGTGACTGTAATGTACCCGCGCTCCGAGTTGGTCAGCCCTGCCCGCCATGCGGTGTCTGCCCAGTCGGGGACCGGACGTAGAGGGTGCCTCAGCGCCCGTGAAGGGTAATCGCACAACTGTCGGAACCAGTCTCGCTGGCAGGCCTCTGCCCCGGTAGTGCGAACTGGGGTATCCCGGGGGTGGTCAAACGCTCTGCTATTGACCATCGTTGTGAACGTCGGAACGGATCGGGAGACCGATTCCGGTTTGACGCCGGCGTCTTCCTTGGGGGCGGCTAGGACTGGCCGAGGTGGCGACACCTGAGATTCGCGGCAGAGGGAAATGGCTCGAAGTGAGTTGGCTTGGGGAGGCCTGACTTCGGGCCGTTTCCCTATTTCTGGGCCACCTTCCCCAGGTCTGTGTCATATGCGCTGTCATCGGTAGTTTCGCAGGCCGTAGCCGCCGTTGCGGCAGCCGGGTTCCGCGCTTTTGCAACCGCTTCTATCCGGCGGGCTTTGTGCAGCTGGAGTGCTTCGTTACATTCCGGGACGAGCCAGGGCGTCGTCCATGGCTTCGGTATCGGGGGAGGAGACAAAAAGTGAAATTGTTCTTTGTTCCACAGGCCGCTGACCACCAGTCTCCATGCGGGTGTAGTTTCAGCGCAGGAACGGCGTCTTGCCAGGCAGGACCCTTCCTTGCGGGCTCGATGAGCCATTGAAGTTGGTCGGGTTTCCCGATCATCCGGACGGGCGGATGGCTGAACTTGGCTTTATACCGGCGTCCCGTCCTTGACTCGTGCCGTTCATGGGGTGCGCTTGCCGCTGTTGTTGGCCAAGGACAGCGGTGTTACGGAGCATGATCATGAAAACAAGAACCGGGCCTCGCCGGCCCTTAACTTTGGCTGCTTTGCTGCTGGCGTCGCTGTTGACCATGACGGGTCTGACGGCCGCCGCGGCTCCCATCGCCGAATCTGCTCATGCAGTCTCGAGTCAGTCGCTAGAAACACAGGCCGCCGACCGCTACGTTTCCGTGGCGTGGTCACCGTCCACGCTCGGCTGGTATTCGGTCCGGTCATCCGATCGCCAGAGGGCTGTAGACCGCAGTTTGGACCTGTGCAATCTGCACAAGTCGGATAACGCCTACGACTGCCTTTCCGCAGGTTACGCGGTGAACGCGTATCTGGCCCTCGCCCTTTCCTGGGAGAACGGGCCGTCAGGTTATAGCGCCGGCACAACGGCGACCTATGCCGGCAAGAACGCGCTGGCCTGGTGCAAGTACTACGGCGGTGGCGACTCCTGCCGCGTCGTCTTCAACATGCACTCCAGCCAATAACAAGTCTGCTCTGATACCAGGAGCGGATGAGGAGCCAGCCGCCCCGGAACGACCTCCTGGCCGCGGCCTTCGCGCGCAAGCACTCAGCAACATCGGGTGTGCCCCAAGCCGGAGTCCGTCAATGGCAAACCTGAGCAGAGCGGCATGCCTGGATGCGGCCTGGCTGCTCGTCGTCCGGGTCCGCGGCTGAATCACGTTCCTTTGATGAGGCGAGGTTCCGCCGCCCCGGCGGACCCCGGAAAAAGGAGTTTGAAAATGAAATCGGCACATGGAAAGCGCCCCCGCGTCTTGGTTCTGCTGGTCGTGATGCTGACAGCCCTGTTCACCACGGGCGCTCTGACCGCGTCCGCTGCCCCGGATGCCCTGCAAACTGAGAGCGGCGCCGTTCAGGCTGACCGTTGGATTGCGTATGCTCTCTCTCCGTCGGCCCTGAATGGGTCCCACGGCTATTATTCCGGGACGGATACTGCCCGTCTGATCCGCACAACCATCGACCACTGCAACAAAAACAAGTCGCAGGGCGCCTATGACTGCGAATACTTCGGTCTGGGAAAGAACGAGTACCTGGCAGTGGCAGTTTCCTGGAGCAACGGGCCCCGGGCCTGGAGAACCAACCCGACCAAGAGCGTGGCCAGCAAGGAAGCCCTAAACCTCTGCAATAACACCTATGGCGGCGGGGGCGAGTGCTACATCCTCTTCCTGGGACACAGCAGCGACTACTGAAAACCGAATGTCCCGCAATCGTTGGGCGGGCGGGTGTCAGCCCGTCCACCCAACTTATGAAGTGTGGGAGCCAGCTTAGAAAGCGAATGACGCCGGCCTGAGTCTCACGCCCGGACGGTCGCAGCCGATGACGTCCAGCACCTTGTTTGCTCGCCAGCTGGGGGAGGACTTGTCAGACCCGCATTTACGGTTTTCCCTCGCATTAATTGGGAAGCATGCTTAGTATATGGTTGTCTTGTGTCTGTTCACGGCACGAGATTGATCTCCACATCGATACGCGCACAGGCAACAAGACGGCGGCCGGGCCCCGTCCGGCAGCGGGTCTTCCGCTCAACCACCGCAAGGAGAGCAATAGTGTTTTTTCACAAGCAGGAGCTCCAGTACAAGGCAACGCCGGACAAGCCCGACGCCGTTTACGCGCGGAAGCTGCAGGAAGTGTGGGGCGGACAGTACGGCGAAATCACGGTCGCGATGCAGTACAGCTTCCAGGCCTGGAACATCCACATTCCGGGCAAGTACAAGGACCTGCTCTTCGGCATCGGCGCCGAGGAATTCGGTCACGTCGAGATGCTGGCCAAGATGATTGTGCAGCTGCTGGAGAAGTCCCCGCTGGGCATCACCGAGGATGCGGTGCAGTCGGACCCCACCGTCGCGGCCGTGGTCGGCGGCACCGACGTCCAGCATGCGATCGTGGCCGGCGCGGGGGCGCGTCCGGTGGACAGTAACGGCAACCCCTGGCAGGGCAGCTACATCACGGCGAGCGGCAACCTGCTCGCGGACTTCATGGCCAACGCTAACGCTGAGATGCAGGGCCGCATCCAGGTGGCCCGGCTCTACCACATGACCGATGACCACGGTGTGCGGGACTTGCTCTCCTTCCTGCTCGCGCGCGACACCATGCATCAGAACCAGTGGCTGGCCGCGGTCAGGGAACTGCAGGAGGAAGGCAGCGAGAACCTTCCCGTTCCCAGCAACTTCCCGTTGAACAAGGAAAACCGTGACGTGGCCTACCAGTACCTGAACTTCTCCGACGGTCCCGCGGCCGCCGAGGGATCGTGGGCCAGCGGCCCGACGCCAGACGGCAAGGGCGAATTCACCCCATGACGGACCGACCACGACCGCGCCGATGCCTAAACCGACGCACGTGGACTCGCGCTTTTACGGAACGACGGAACTCCCTAACGTCGTCGAAAAGGCCGCAGGAGCCATTCAGGACAAGCTCCATAAGGAATAGGCAGGCCGGCGCGGCCGGCAAACGCCTTCGCCGGCCGCGCCCCACCTCGGGCGATGGCGGGCGGCGCATGCGGCCGCCGCCGGGCGCCGGGCTCGTCAGCCGAGCTGCCCGTACCCACGGGACAGGGTGTCTTAAGTAGTGCCGGGTATGCACCGCTCCAAGGCATGCTGACAGTACACAATGCCAGTGCCGAGATCGATGTGTCCGGTCCCGGGGGTTCCGACAAGGGGCGTGATTCCGAACCAGATGGTGTAAATCTTGTCCCCTCCCCTATCCAGGTACAGGGCGGTAGCTCTGACGTACAGTTGCTGTTCCTCGCCATCGAGCCGGAACACAGCACATCCCTTGTCGTTGGTGTTGGTTTCGGCGACATTGACCCAGCCGCTGTTCGTGTTCTCCGTATTCAGCTGCACGGTGGTGGGCAGGTTGTCATAGGGGTGGTACGGGAGTCTCGGTCCCTTCATGACGAAGCAGTATTCTCCGGTCGTTACTGCCTGCGCCGGTGCTGCCCCGGCTAACATGCTGAGTGCGGCAAGCCCCAGAGCGGCAGCGCCGCCTACCCATCTTCTATTCACAGCACACCTGTTCTCTCAAGCGGAATTTGTGTACCGGGAGGGCACTTGAAATTGTTCATGGGATGGCAGTAAACGTCGAAGAGTCCGAGGGACTCATGGTGGACGCCCGGACTGGCGACGCTCGTCACGCCGATCCAATGACGGGTGATGGTGCCGTCCTGATTTTTCTCCTCGTATGCGGTCACTCCCCGAACGCGGAATGCCTCCTGAAAGTAGGGGACATCGACGTTAGCGCAACCATTGTCATCCGTAGTGATGGTTCCAAAGGACTGCCAATCACTAGCATTGCCGGTGATTGTCCACTGCATGTCAACGACTTTGTTTCCCCAAGCGATCGACTTGGGCCCGGCCGTCCGGAAGCAGAAGTCAACGCTCGCTGCTGCCTCGGCCGGGATGGCTGTGGCTACCAAGTATCCGAAAGACCCTGCGGCTGCTAGTGCGCACGTCACGGCAGCCGTTATCCTGCGTATCATCACAGGGCTCCTTGCATGAATGTGCCGGGCGAGGCCCGAGCCCCCGTCGGAGCCCTGCCCGTCGACTGATATTGCTGCCTCACCGGATGGTACGAGCGGGGACTAGCTGGGCCCGCGCTCCGGTCCGGGCGGCACCACCGTGGTCCGCAGTCCTTCATCGGACTGCATGGGCAGGGAACCTCCGGAATCCATGAGGGGGCGCCCCTCCCGCTCCTGGTGGCTTCTAGCGTTGGACGCTCGTGCCTGCAGTGCAGGTGTCTCGCCTCTCCGGCGTTTTCCAGACAGGCAGCAATGCCTAGGATGTTTGGCTTATTGTGCCAGCGCACGGCCCCGGCCTGCCATCCCTAAATGAGGGGAGCCTATCCGCAGCCAGCAAACTCTCTGCAGCTCTAAAGGGTTCAGGGTTGCGTTCTTTCGGGTAGGCTGCGGCCATGACTCTCCGTACGGCCCTCTGGGCCATGGCCGCGGCCCTGCTGCTGTCTGTGACCGCCTGCGGGCCGGTGAGTGTTTCCCTGGAAACAGAGGGCACCCAGACACAGCGTGATCCCGACGAGTGGGTCAACCAGCAGTTCAGCGGAGAGCGATGGGGAGGGCCCGACGTTCACCGCGCCGCCGGCGAAATTGGACCGGGCAGCGACGGCGGCCTCGAGTTCACGCCCGAGAAGGCAGGTTGGTACGACATCGGCATGGTCTGCGAGGGCGCCAGCTCCATCACCGTCACGGTCGCAGCGGCCGACGATGAACTCGGAACAGGAAGCACGGATTGCGGTTCCGCGGTGACCACCACCATGGAGCTTCCCGCCAGCAAAGTGAGCATCGCAGCCGAGGGGACGGGGAGCGGAATGTGGGCCGTTGCCATCGCGCTGGCGGAAGCCCCTCAGCCCTGACCCTTAGGCTGTAGCCACGGACTGGGTCAGGGACGTCAGCGGAGGCGACTGGTTGCGGGAACGGTTGGATCCGTCCTGGCGGGACATGCACGTCGTCGTCCCGCACGGGTTCGAGGCGTACGCGCGGATCTTCCACCCGGTGACCCGGGACCGGCCCGCCGACACCGGCACCTGGCACGGGCACCTCCGGGCCGGTGAGCTGGGCCTCGAAGAGGAACAGATCACCTGGACGGAGGTCGCCAAGGTCTTCCACACCGTCATGCACCCGCTCGCGCAGTACCACCGCCTGGCCGCGAAGGAACGGAACGAATACGGCGAGCTGATCGATGTGCTGGGCTGGCGCTACCTCGACCCGGACCAGGGAACCCTCGACCACGCGGTGCTGGCCGCGGTGGCCGGCCACCTTGTCGAACACACGGCGACTCCGGACTCGGGAATCGCCGGGATCTGGGAAGGCAACGGCCGGTGGAACGCCTCCGTCGGGTACGCCCGACTGTCCGAGTATCCGGGCGGGCCGGCCAACGAACTGCCTGACCTGCCCCTGATCCGGCCCCGGCCGGCCCCCGTTCCCATGCTGGAGCTGCCCGACCGCAACCATGCGCTCTGCCAGGCCGGCGCCCGGACATTCACGGATCCGGGCTGGGCCACCGACGCGCCCTGGGGACGGGACGACCACGCCGAATCGCCCAGCCTCCTATGGCCCGACGACAAGGCCTGGGTCCTCGTCACGGAGGTCGACTACGATTCCACAATCATCGCCGGCAGCCTGCAGCTGATCACTGACTTGGTCCGCGACCCGGCCATCGAAGCGCTCATCATCAGGGAAGGCTCGGACCTCAGCTGGGACGCCGACAATGAGAACCGCCCGCCCGATCCCACCCGGGCGGCAGACCAGTAGCGGTGACGGCAGGGCCCGCCGTCCGGGTGCATTCCCTGGACCGGTATGCTCCGAGCATGAAGGCCATGAACCGAACAGGGATCAGGAAGGCGCCGCTGGTTCGGCGGCTGATTTTCCGTGCAGTTATGACCGTCCTCGGCGGGTTCGTGGCGACGGCGTTCATTGTCAGCCGCCTCGGGGTCACGGACCCCGTGGTGGAAAACGTTGTGCTCGGCGTCGTGGTGGCGGCCGGCCTGGCTTTGCTCCTGTGGCTGACCTACCGCGCGGGCATCAGGAACAAAAAAGAGCTCGGGGCTTCGGCCAGGGACTTCTCCGGCGGCGGGATCCTGCTGCTCGGCGCCTTCAGGTCCGATTCCGGTTCCGGAGGCTACCCGGGCTGGTCAGGTGGCGACAGCGGCGGCGGCTGCGACGGAGGCGGTGGGGGAAGTGAATGATCGCGCGGCAAGACCGCGGGACTTTCACTCAGGCTCCCAGGAGGCTGGCCAAGCTCGGCACCGGCAGGAAGGGCATGTATTCGTGCCATCCCAGGAAGAATGAAAACACCGCGTGGATGAGCGGTGCGGACAACGCGGCAAGAACGAGATAGGCCGCCGTGCGCTTGCGCGTCATCCGGAAGACCAGCGGCGGCATCACGACCGTGGTGAGCGCGGGAAGCGGGTAGTAAATCCACCATGGAAGGCCCAGGAGCAGTCCGTATTTTCCAAACAGCATGCCGGCCACCACGACGATGAGCGACGCGGTGGCCACTGCGGCGGTTCGCCGGCGGAAGTCCACCCGCCCGAGAACCAGTCGAAGGAGCAGGACGTACTCCAGCAGAGATGCCGCAATCATGACCGGAAAGCGCCAGTCCGTGTCCATCCATTTCCCCCAAGCTGTCCGGCGGCACCGCTGCCAGCCGTGCCGTCATCGTCTCATCTTCTCGCGGCCGCGCTATCAGGGCTTCAGACGACGTCCCGGCGGGGCGGATGCAGCGTTCACAAACGCTGATGGTCCCTACCAATACATATGCGCCGTTATCGGCGGGCGGCCAGCGGCAGGGGAATGCCTCGGCGGTCAGGGCGTGGGCGGCGGGGAGGAAACTGCTAGCGAGGGCCAGGAGGCTGCCGGTTATGGCTCCGCCGATGAAGTAGGGGAGCGCCGGGACCCCTGCGTCGAAGAAGAGTTCGGATAGCCGGCGAGCAGGCTGCCTGCGGCCGCGCCGATCGCTATGTCGAGGACTGCTCCTCTGCCCATGAGGAACCAGCGGCGGTCGCTGGATCGCGCATCGTAGGGTGCGATGAGTGTGAGCGCGCGTCTGGCCGAGGTGCCAGCCTTTCAGATAGGCCGGCATGCGAGGGTGCGTTTCCGGCGGTTCCCCCCAACAGCCCGACCGGGTCGTTGTCATTGTCCGATCCCAGGTGAAATACCCCCCCTTGCGGGTAGATTATGCGGCTCCTACCCTGATGTCATAGAAGCAGGAGCCGGCCATGGAATTCATATTTACGCTCGTCGTCCTCGCACTGGCCTTCACCCCGTTCGTGGTGCTGCTGGTCGCCAAATCCCCTGACGCGCGCCTGGAAAAGCGCATGGAAAAGTCTGCCACGGCGCGCAGGAGCGCATCCCGGATGGCGCACCGTCGAACCCGGGAGCGGGTGGCCGGAACTCAGGACGGTGCCGCGCCCATTCCGTCTCCAATGGATGCCGGGGGCGTCACCAGGGCGCCGGCCCGGCTGCGGCGGCTACGAAGCTCCGCGCGGCCCAAACTGCACCGGCGTCCGGAAGGAAGGCGCTGGCAGCGCAGAAAGGCCGCTTAGTCCGCTTCAAGGCCTCATGGACCCGCCGGCGACCGGTTCGACCAGTTCCGGGCCGTTGTTGCGCACCGGGTTCACCCGGACGAACGCCTCGTAGGGAACCAGGGCCGGTTCGGGCAAGGCATCCAGCAGCTGCCCAAACCTCGGTCTTCTAAATGGTCTGGGTGTCCAGCCATTCTGACTGCCAGTCCTCGGGCACCATTACCAGGCCCCGTTCGCGGGTGTGCCCCGAAACGTAGCAAGCCTGCGGAACTTGCGGCAGGCCGGAAACCGGGGGACGTGCAGCGCGAGCCTGCTATCCGGGGTACTTGCGTCAGCGAGGCCGTCAGGAACCGGGGCGTCCGGGCCGGGGAGCAATCCTTTGGACGGGGCGCCGGTGCTTTGCCTTGCGGGGTGGTCTAGTCGGGGCGGTAGATGTCGGCGACGGGGCAGTGGAAGGGGTCGGTGGCGGCGATGCCGACCCCGTTGAGGTAGCGCACGATGGTGGCGTAGGAGGAGATCAGCCCGGTTTCGGTGTAGGGGATGTTGTGGGTCCGGCAGTACCGGCGGACCATGGCGGCGGCTTTGTGCAGGCTGGGGCGGGGCATGTCGGGGAAGAGGTGGTGTTCGGTCTGGCGGTTCAGCCCGCCCATGAGCAGGTCCATGATGATGCCGCCGCGGATGTTGCGGGACGCGGTGACCTGTCGGGTGACGAAGTCCGGCCGGGCGGACTTGGGGTAGATGGGCATGCCCTTGTGGTTCGGGGAGAACGAGGCGCCCATGTAAAACCCGAACACTGCGACCTGGACACCGATGAAGGCGAGGGCCAAGCCGGCGGGCAGGAAGAAGAAGACGGCGCCTACCAGGAGCGTGAAGCGGGCGGCCAGGAGCGGGATCTCGAACCACCGGTGATCGACTGCGGCAGGCCGGAGCAGGTATTTGACCGAGTCGACATGCAGGCTGAATCCGAGGAACAGCAGCAGCGGGAAGAGCAGGTAGCCCTGGCACCGGGTCACGGGCATCATGAGGCCGCGCCTGGCGGCGGCGGCGTCGGGATGGAAGGCGACGGCGCCGGTGTGGATGTCGGGGTCCCTGTCCACCTGGTTGGGGAAGCCGTGGTGCCGGGTGTGCTTGCGCACCCACATCGCGTAGCTGATGCCGACCAGGCCGGTGCCGATCAGCCGTGCGGCCCATTCGTTGACGCGTTTGGAGGCGAAGACCTGCCGGTGGGCGGCTTCATGGGCCAGGAAACTGAACTGGGTGAACAGGATGCCCAGCACCGCCGCGATAAGAAGCTGGAACCAGGAAGCGCCCAGCAGCGCGAAGCCGGTCCAGGCTCCGGCCAGGGCGAGCATGAGCAGGGTGAAGAGCGTGATGTAGTAACCGCGCCGGCGCCGCAGCAGGCCCGCTTCGTGGACCTGGGCGGCCAAGGCCAGGTACCCGGCCGCTATCGCATTCGGCTCTTTGGGCGCCGGGACAGGCCTGACGCAGGGGACCTCCGGACTGGGATCGAAACGTCGAGCGTCCATGGGTACCTCGGAACTGCAAGGGGGCCCCCGCGGTCCTTTGCTCGAACCGCCGGCCCTGCCTTGAGGATACGCTCAGGTCATGCGCCCCCGGAAGGGTCCGGCGTCCTGGCAGTGCGGGCTATTCGTACCAGCCGACGTTCCGGTCGTATTTGGAGACCAGGGCCCCTGTGCCGGGCCCGTCGCTGCCGCCGCTGGGAAAATAGATGGCGCCGAACCCTGCTTCGGCGGCCTCGATCTGTTTCTGCGCCCAGGCCTTGGCGTCTTCGAGGTGCATCGGGGGCACGGGCGTGCGGGTGGCGGAGCCGGCAGCGAGGTAGATTTCCAGCTAGTAGGCCCCGGCCTGCGACTGTTCCGGGTGCAGCGAAGGTGCTTTCTCCTCTTTTTTGCTGATCAGGATTTCGGCCAGGGCATGGAGCGCGGACTGTTCTCCGGCGGGCCTGCCCCGCGCGATGTTTTCACTGCGCAACTGAAGCGCGACCGCTTCGACGGTGGGGGACTCCCGGCTGCAGCTGCCGGGGAGGGGGAAGATGGCCGTAAGTCCCGAAGGGCGAGGAGCACCGCCAGCCCGAAGCAAGCATGAAATGAAACAAGGGCTCATCGGCACAGCCGGCATCCTGGCGCTGCGGGGAGCGCCTCCGGGCCTGCAGGCTTGCTCCGTTATCCGTCGAAATGGGTTTTGGCTGGGCCTTGGCCGATGCCTGCGACGATGTCGGCGGCGAGGTCCCGGATTTTGACGTTCCGGCTGCTGGAAGCGGTTTTGAGGACGTTGAAGGCCTCGTCCTGGCTGCACTTGTTTTGTCCCATGATGATTCCCACAGCCAGATCGATGGTCGTCCTGGAACGCATAGCCGATTCCATGTCTGCTGCCTTCTCCCGGTCACGTGCCATGTGGACCGCGAGCTGGAGGGCTTTGGACGCGATCAGGACTTCCCGGTGGACGTGCTTAATCGCAGCGTCGTCGTACTTGTCGGGTTGATCGGAATAAACGTTCAGACCCGCGCGGGCACCTTCTTCGAGCTCGAACGGCAAGCCGAGGACGGAAATGATGCCGTTGGCGGCAGCTGCGTCCTTGTAGTCAGGCCACCTGTTCTCCAGCCGCATGTCGGAAACGTGGATGATCCTGTGTTCCCGGGCCGCCGTGAGACATGGCCCGTCCCCGAAATCGTACTGGATCTCGTCCAGGGCCGCGGCGCGGTCGCTGCTGCTGGCCACGCACGTGGATTTCCGTTCACGCAGCAGGGTAACGGCGCACCATACTTCATCGCCGTCTCCGGCGAGATGGTCCGCGATCATCATGGTGAAGTCATTGAGGAAGTCCGTGATGTCCTTACTGTCCAACAGCAGATCATGCCACTGCGCGGCGGGATGTTCCTCCAGCCAGTTCTCCGTCATCTGTCTCTCCTGAGTCCCCAACTGAACTTGACCACCAGTTTAATGGCCTGCAGGCGGAAGGCGTGGGTCTGCTAAAAGTGTAAAAGCGCGTCTTGCCGAGATCTGCGGTTCTGCCCTGCGGCCTCAGCAGCACCGGGGAGCCGATCAACGCCTGAACGGTGGTGAAGGCCGCGGTCTTTGTGGTACCTGTCCGGGTACCGGGACAGGTAGTAACGTCGTTCGACTTCATTCACATCCCGGCTCGAATGATGTTCTCTGGTGGGCCTGCCGCCAGCTGCTGCCGGTAGGCCTGCGAGGCCTGTTCATGATGAAGTGGGACCATGCCAGCTGTCCGGGTGGCGCGCGGATTCCGGGGCTGGCATTGTATTTTCGAAGGCGTCGGTGCACGGTGGGCATTCACTAGTTTTTACTGGAGTGCGTGATGGAGTCTGCACGAAGCTTTGAATCGATTGTCATCATCTTCAATCCCAACAGCACCGGTGATGCACCGAAGCTGGCGGAGCATTTGCGCGACGGGCTGAGGGAACTGTTGTCCTACGCCCCGGATATCAGGCTGCAGCCAACCGGGCATGCCGGCCATGCCGTCACGCTGGCGCATGAAGCCGCTGCCGGAGGCCGCGACGTGCTTATCGTGTCCGTCAGCGGTGACGGCGGGTACAACGAAGTGGTCAACGGTGTCATGCAGGCGGGCAACCCGAACGCGGTGTGTGCTGTGATGGCGGCTGGAAACGCGAACGATCACCGGCGGACCACGGGCACGATGCCGCTGGCAGAAGCGGTCGCGCAGGGCCGGGTGCGGCATATTGACCTGCTGCGCATCCACACCGGCCAGGGGCCGGACGCTCCGGGCGAATACGCACACTCCTATATCGGGTTCGGTCTGACGCCGGTGATGGCCATCGATCTGGAAAAGGGGAGCAAAGGCGCCTTCAAGGAAATGATTTCCGTGGTGCGGACGTTTTCGAAGTTCCAGCCCTTCGCGATACGTCAGTCCGACGGCAAGCGCCGGAAGTTCGACAGCATCGTCTTCGCCAACATCGCCGAGATGGCGAAGTACGCCACGCTCAGCGAGGCCGATGACAAGCTTTCGGACGGAAAATTCGAAGTGGTCATCTTCCCGCACATGCCCAAGTGGCGGGTCCTGCTGAAGGCCCTGCGCGCCACTACCCAGGGGCTGGGGGACCAGCCAAGCGTGAGCAGTTACGAGTTCACCACGCTCAAACCCCTGCCCTATCAAATCGACGGCGAAGTGAAGTCCGTAGACTCCGGCACCTTCGTCAAGGTCGAGAGCGCACCGTCGGCCCTGCCGATTCTCGGATGAAGGCGCAGCACAGGCAGACCAAACCAGGACTTAACGTGCCATCGGGCCCAACCGGTCCCCTGACTCTGGCAAAGGAGAGACCCTGACACCGGGCGCCCAAAGAGGCAACGACATTGAACCTGAACCCCGTCGCGGAACCTTTCCGCCGGCCAGATGTTCGTGGGACTCTCGCCCCGGGTCCTGATGACAAAGGCCGGCCGTCACCTGCCGCGAAGATCCGCTGTCTCGAATTGCCGGGCAAGCCACATTCGCTAGGGCAGCACGGTGAAGCGCTGAAGCCGACTGCTTGACTCCAGCGCCGCTTCCATCGTCTCGCCCGCTGTCCTGGCTTGGTGAAGAAACCGACTATTGCGGCAACGTAAGCCAGCGGAACACCAGGTGGACACAGCATCAGCCGCCGAAATGTCCACGCCAAGTGGAAGCTCGCTGGTGATTTTTCTTCATGGCATGTACCACGCTCTGGTTCCTCGGCGAGGAGGGTCGTCGTACCTGTGGCCCTAAGCCGAACATATGCACTGTTATCCGTCGTCCTAGGACTTGTTTGCAGAGGGATGCTGCGGATCCGTGTCCTCAAGGGTGGATTAGTAGCTGTCAACTAGAAATGGGGGTGCGAAGACATGGATATTCAGACCGCCACAGCCTCTGACACCTGCGCCAGGTTATCCAGAGCAGCGGTTGATACGGAAGGGCTTCCGGGATTCAGTTGTCTCCGGTGTGCAGGTTCCATTGCCTCACCAATAGGTCGCAATCAACCTTCGCGCATGGTTGCGCAGGCTGGCCTTGCCGGATGCTTCGGGAAGCTGGAGCCCGTCTTCGAGGTGGCGGGCCTTGGACAGGACATCCTGTCCCTCCGGGCTGATGGCGATCAATTGAGTGCGCCGGCCAGGCCGGCAGCGGGTGCCGGTTACGAAGCCTTTCCGTGTCAGCCGTTCGATCATTTTCCCCACACTCGGGTTCTGTACTTTCAGTTCCTCTGCCAGGTCAGCCTGCTTCAGTGGCCCTTGCTCGGCGAGGACAGCGAGGACGGTCAGGCCTGCATAGGTGATACCGAGGCCGGCCAGTTCTTCGTTATAGGTATTCTCGACCAGCCTGCTGGCAGTGATGAGCAGGCGGGCCGTTGGCCATTGCTCCAGATCCGACATGGCCCTGCGTTCCCTTCATGGGGTCAGTGCTGGTTCCCGGTCCTGCGTCGGGCGGGAGTGCTGGTGCGGCCCGGGTTAGCTGCCGAGCTGCCAGGATGAAGCCCCCTCCCGTAGAGGTGGACGTGCATCTTCATTCCTGAGGGCCCGGCCCCGGCTCTGCGTTTGAACTTCACCTCTTCGCGGGGGCGGAGCGGGCAGGGATTCAGGTGCAGTAGGCCTCCCTGGAGGGGAGGCCTACTGCGGCTAGCGTTCGGAACGGCCGGCTTAGCGGTTTGGGGTGCCGGTTCCGTCGGTCTCGATCTCTTCCTTGCGGACTTCCTCAGTGACCGTTTCCTCGTCGGTCACGGTTTCCTTGTCGAGGCGGACCCGCTCCACGGGGACGGTTTCCTTCTCGATGACGGGCCGTTCCTCGTGGAGGGTGACTTCGTGCTCTTCTTCGCTGATGTCCGGACCGGAGAGGGCGTCGCCGCGGTTGGCATCGGTGATCGGTTCACGCTCGATGCGGACCTCTTCGCGGCTGACCGGCACGGTCTGGGTGACGTTCTCGGTGACGACGTACTTGCGCAGCCGGGCGCGGCCTGCTTCCCGGCGTTCGGTGCCGACGCGGAGCTGCTCTTCGGAGCGGGTCATGGCATCGTCGGTGGTGGGGCCGGAGGTGTCGTGGCCGACCGTGCCGCGTTGGTCCGTGCGATCCCTCCCGGTGGTGCCGGTCCGGGTGTCGGAGTAGGTGCTGGTTGTTCCGGCCGAGTTGGTGCCGCCGCCGAGTGAATAGTGCGAGTACAGCCGTTCCTCATCGGCCGGGCTGAGGTGTCCGTCCGGGTCGACCCGCGGGGCGTCCTTGATCTGGTCCTTGGTGTAGGGGACGCGGATGTCATCGCCGTCGCTGGTGGCCTCGGAGAGCGGCACGAATGTTTCCGAGGTGCCGAACAGTCCGGTCTTCACGGTGACCCAGTTCGGGTCTTCGGTCCGGTCATCGAGGTACAGCTGTCCGACGCTGCCGATCTTGTTGCCCTCGGAATCAAGGACTTTGGCGTTGCCGCCGGCGAGGCGATTGATGTGTTCTCTGTTGATCATTTCATTTCCTTTGTTGGTGCCGGGCACGGGGGAGCCCCGGTCCTTGTTGATGGTTGAATCGCGTGGACTGCACAATCAGAGCGGCGTGGTTCCGGGTACGGTTCCGGGCCGGGTGGGGGTGTCTGTCGTGCCTGTTTCGGTGTGTTGGACGTTGGTTTTGCCATCCCGGGCGCGGTCCTGGACGTCGGAGGCCGCGGAGGCACCTTCGTCCTTGACCCGCTGGGCGGCGTCCTTCAGGGACTGCACGGCGTCCTGGGCCGGGCCCTTGAGGTCCTGGCCGATGTCCTTGGCTGCGTCCTGCAGCTGCGTCGTCAAGGGCTCGGCCTTGGACTTCAGCGCTGTAGCGGCTTCCTTTTCCTTCTCGCTGGCCGGTATCAGGGAGGAAACCAGCAGGCCTGCTCCGAAGGCGATCAGTCCCGCCGCGAGCGGGTTGCCCCGGGTTTTCCCGGTTACCTGGTGCGGCAGGTTCTGCACGACCTCACCTGCGTGATGTGCCGTGTCGGCTACGGTGCCCTTGGCCTCCTCTGCGGAGCCGAGAACGCTGGACTTGGCATCGTCACCGGTGCCCAGCACATTGGTTTTGACCTTGTCGGCGGAGCCCATGATGCTGGTTTTGACCTGGCCGAGCTTGTCCCGGACCTTGCGCTTCTGGCGCCCGGCGATGCCGGCGGGGCTTATCTTCTCGGCGACGGCATCGACATTGGTGCCCAGTTCGGCACGGGTACGCTCAATTTCGGCACGGATTTCTTCTGGTGACTGGCTCATGGGGTTTCCTCACCTGGTTTCAGTGTCGGGGGGATTTCCTTGACGGTTTCGGCGGTTTGCGGCATCCCGCGGACCTCTTTCAGGGCCTTCTTGCCCTTGGCCGCGAGGACGGCGGCGACGATTGCCCAGATCACGGCGACGATCACCGCGGACCAGCCAAGGCCGATCAGCGTGCCGAGCGCGAACGTCAGGGCCAGCGAGAGGAACACCAGGACGAAGTGGCCGGCAACTCCCGCGCCGCCGAGCAGGCCGGCGCCCTTGCCGGCCTTGGTGCCGGATTCCTTCAGTTCGGCCTTGGCCAGTTCGAGTTCCTGGCGCATCAGGGTGGACATATCGCGGCTGACGTCGCCGAGGATATCCCCGAGTGAGGCATTCGCGGCCCGCTCTTCGGCTTGTGTTGGCGGGACCTCATAGGAGTGGGCGCCGCTGGAATTCGGGTGCGTCATGAGAGCGGTAGCCTCCCGCCGGGATTCGTGCTCACCGGGGGAGTGCCCGGGGCAATAGTCGGCTCTGCATCCCAGGGATCGGGCAAAGCATCAACCGCATCCGCGGACGCGGCGGTGCCCGTTCTGCCGGCGCTGGGCGCTGCAGCGGGACTGGGCGGGGTAGCCGGTGGAACATGTGTCCCGGCCGGGGATTGGGTGCCTGCCTGGCTTCCGGTCAGGCCGCGGGTCAGGCGTCCGGCCAGCAGGCCGGCTCCGGCTGCGATGGCCAGGAAAGCACCGGGACGCTTGCGGGCGAAGCCCTTGGCTTCTTCGAGCAGGGACCCCGGGTCACGTGCTTCGAACCAGACAGCCATGTTCCCGGCGCGCTGGGCAGCCTGCCCGACAAGGTTCGAGGCAGGGCCCGAATTCTCCGCGCCCTGGGCCATCGACTGCAGTTCATCGCTGAGGGACCACAGCCCCCGGGCGACCTTCTGCTGCTGTGTGCCGGCCTGGTCCTTCAGGTTCGAGCCCAGCGCGCTCACCAGGTTTTTTGCCTGTGTTCCTGCCTCCCGGGTGAGGTTCTTCGCCTCCGAGGCGGCGGTGCCTGCCACGTCCTTCGCGGCCTGGGTACCTTGCCGGGCGACGTCCTTAGCCCCGTCCTTGGCCGCGGACGCTGTTGACGGTTCTTGCGTGGTTGCGTGGCTGCCCTGGTCAAGGCCTTCCGTAGCCTGTACCGAGGGTTCCTGCCGGTTCTGCGTCGTCATACTGGTTGCTCCAATGCTCGATCTGTAGTGCGGTCAGTCCTGATCAGGGTTTTTGCCGTGCTGTTCCCTCAGCACGCGTCCGTCTTTGACGTCCTTCCTTTCCTTGTCGAGTTTCTTCTCGCTGGCCTTGGTGTCCCGGGGCGGCAGCTGGATCGTCTCTTCGGCCTCGATCCCGCCCTGAAGCTGGCGTCCGCGCTCCATTTCGGCGTCGAACTCAGCACCGAACAGCAGCGAAAGGTTGGCGATCCAGATCCACAGCAGCAGCACGATCATGCCGCCGATGGCACCGTAGGTCTTGTTGTAATTGCCGAAGTTCGAGACGTAGAAGAAGAAACCCAGGGAAGCCAACGCCAGTACCACCAGTGCGATGAAGGACCCCATGCTCATCCACCGGAACTTGGGCTGCTTCACATTCGGCGTCGCGTAGTACAGCACGGCGATCATCAGGATCGCGAAGAGCACCAGCAGCGGCCACTTGGCGATGTTCCACACGGTCACGGCTGTCCCGCCCAGTCCGACGGCGTCACCGACGGCCTGGGCCACGGGGCCGGAAACGATCAGCATGAGGGCCATCACCACGGCCAGCAGCAGCATGACCACGGTGATGACCAGCATCACCGGGCGCAGCTTGTAGAACGGCCGTCCCTCGTCGACCTCGTAAATCCGGTTCATCGCCCGCCCGAAAGCGCCGACATAGCCCGACGCGGACCAGATGGCGCCGGCCAGACCGACGACGAGGGCAAAACCTGCCGCCGGCGCGCTGGCCAGCTGCTGGATCGGCTGCCGCAGGGTCTCCACGACTTCCGGACTCGCCACGCCTTCAACGATCTGCAGCAGGGCCTGAGTGGTTTGTTCGGCCTGCCCGATGACGCCCAGCAGCGACACCATCGCCAGCAGTGCGGGGAAAAGCGAAAGAACACCGAAGTACGTCAACCCCGCCGCGAGATCAGTGCAGTTGTCCTTCGAGAACTCCCTGAGCGTCCGCTTGAGAATGTACTTCCAGTTCGGCTTGCTGACCTCTCCCGGACTGTCCGGCTTCCGGCCGTCCTCGGGGTCCGGAGCCTTGCGGCCCTTATCTGCTGTCTGTGAAAAATCGGCCCTGCCTGTCATGGAAACCTCCGGTGACACTCTGCATTCATGTGTTTTGACCTGCCGGGAGGCGCCCCTCCCGATCCGGGACAGTTAGATCCGTCAACCCTGCAGCCTGTCGTCACGCGGCGGATCAGCCGGGACGGGTCAGTAAGGCGCCTGCTTTCCGTTCTCAGGAGCGCAGCTTCGGTGACCCGCGCAACCGGATAATGTTTACGGTGTAAGCAAAGCATGCTTACTAATCGGTGGCAATAGATCCCGGAACTTTCCCTCAACTTCCTTAGGGGGCCGGGCGAGGAAGGCTAGTCTCGGAGAGCTGCGATCCGGTTCAGGAGGTTGGCCAGGGATTCTTCGAATTCCTCGGCGCTGCGGTCCTCGGAGAGGCGCTGCTCCAGCCGCCGCACATGCGGATACGCTTCCAGGCCCCCGGGGATCTGCCCCTGCGGTTCCGGCATTTCCACCGGTGCGATATCCGCACCCTTCGCAGCCACTTCCAGCAGCAGGTGCCCGAGCAGGAAACTGCTGAAAGCGCGGTACGCCGCCACTGCGGCGTCGTCACGGAAGCCGGCCGCACCCAAGGCCCCGAAAAAGGAATCAATCCAGCGCAGGCTCCTGAGCGGAGGGCGGATCCACGGGGCCTGGGGCGGTCGGGTGGCAATCAACGGGAAGATCTGCGGGCGGGCCAGCGCCACCCGCCGCAGCCCGCGGGCCAGACGGAGCAGGTAATCCTGCCAGCCGTTCTTCGGCTCAAGATAGACCTCGGGATCGCCATAAAGATCATCCAGTACGACTTCCACGATGCCGTCCAGCAAGTCGTCCCGCGACGGCACGTGGCGGTAGAGGGACATGCCCTCCACTCCGAGCCGGGCGCCCAGCCGGCGCATCGACAACTGGCGCAGCCCGTGCGTCTCGATAAAATCGGCACCGGCCTCAAGAATCATGCGCCGGTCCAGGCCGTGCCTGCGCGCCGGAAGTCCTGCGATCTCCCCATCCGCCTCTGCACCGGAATCGCTCATGACAGCTCCCTCAGTAGGCTGCTGGCATCAGCCTACGCCCCGCTGCAAGGCAATAACCTCAGAGCCTGAAATCGGGCAGCGGCCGCCCTGCTTTCCCTCGCCGCCGGCACCATTCTGGCCGGCATCGTAGGAGCGGAGCTCGCAGTGCCGCTGGCCGCCGAGGACCTGCGGATCGAGGACCTGAACCCCGACCTTCCACCCGCCGGCTCCGAACCGACCTAGCCGTCCCGGGCCCTGACGTCCTGCCCGCCGGATGCCGGCACCTTTCCGCCCGACGGGAATCCTGGTCAAAGGGGCCAGCCAGGCAGCCGGAGACGCTTCGATTCAGGGGTGTGCGGAGCTGCGGTGACGGGCTTAGACTCAAGGCGGTTGGGGAGGAAGGAAATCCGCCCATGTTCTCCATCCGGCCGAAGACGTTTTTCCCTTCCGACCTGGCTGCTCTGTCGCTGGAAGACCTTTACACTCTGGCGGCCCGATTACAGGAAGAGATGTTCCGAGAGTGCAACGGCCGGGCCGGCTGGGCCCGGGATCAGACGCTAATGCGGCTGGCACTGGTAGACCTGGAACTCAGGTTCAGACAAGGCGAGCACGCACACAGGTCGGGTTTCTTGTGACAGATGACTTCCCCTCCAGCAGGCCGGCGAGGAAACAAGAAACTCAAACGCGCTCTCTTCCTCTCCGCCTTCGCCGCCCTGTACCACCCGCCCTCGAGGGCCTACTACGAACGCCAACGCGCCGAAGGCAAACGCCACAACCAGGCCATCATTGCCCTCGCCCGACGTCGCTCCGACGTCCTCTTCGCCATGCCCCGCGACGGCACCCTCTATCAAGACCCAACGCCGAATGACCTGCCCTCAGCAGCTTGACGAAAACCATAGGGACACCCCCGGCCCGATACCGGCCGGGGCGGCCGCATGTCCTGGCAGCTGCCCGCGTCGATGAGTCCCGGTTTCTTGCCCAGCAGGAAGTCCGTCTTGGTCCGGCAGAGCTGCCGGACGAACTCGTGGTTGGCGGAGTAGACGACAGATCGGCCGCGCCGTTCACCTGTCGCGATGTTGCCGCTGATCACCCCGAGGTCTTCCCATACGTTCAGGTGATGCCCAAGGGTCGTCGGGGAAAGCTCGGTCGCTTGGTTGATGGCGGCCCGCTGCAAGGGCCAGCCCTTACCCGTACCTGGTCCCGGCGGCTATCCAGCCGGCGGGCGGGGTAATCCGGCTGTTGCCGGATTACCCCGCCCGCGCCAAACTGTATAGAAGTGCACGGCTGAGGGCTGGGAGGCTCTCCTGAGCATTGGGGGAAATCATGAGCACAGGACGTTGGGGTTTCGTCGCTATCGTGGCTGTCCTTTCCGTGTTGGGAGTGATCCTTATATCGTGGTGGTGGTTGTCGACCTTCGGCTGATTCGCTGATCCTTACAGTTCAGGGCTCTGCCAGCGCACGGATCACACCTGCTGGGAGGCTGTCCTTGTGTATGCCCGGGTGGGTGCAGGGCATGGGTTCGGGATGGCGTGCCCGAGGCAGGCCTGATGGTGACCTGTCATATGCGCAGTTATCTGCGACTTGACGATAGGTGCCGGCTTAGCAATGCGAGGAGATGCCAGCCAGTGCGAGCAACGAGGCGCACAACATGAGGCCCGCATCAAGCATCGTCGCGGGGCAACCGGCTGCTGCATCGTTTTCCGTACATGACCGCCAAGGCTGCTCAACAGAACAGCGGTGGACACAAAACCAATAGAGGCGGCCACTAGTCCAGTAACAGGCCAGAACCTCGGCTTTTCACGGTCGCTCATCGCAGACACGGGTCAGGTGCCAGCCTTCCCGGCACGGATGCCTGCGCACCTCGAGGGTCCGCAGGGGAGCGGAAGACATTGCGCGGACCTGCAGCCTCCAGTATTCGATGTCGTCCGACTGGCCACGCTTTGGGCCGGCCGGAACGGCCGGTTCCCATCGGTTCCGGCGGTTGTTCCAGTACAGGGGTTCCGCCGCTACCGGCCACAACCGGCCGTCCCAGCGCACCGCCAGCGGCGCGCCCTGCGGGGTGAACCGGAGCTCGACCGGATCATTCAGCGTCCCCTGTTCGGGCTGCTCCTGTACCGTTGTCATGGCTCGTCGCCGTCCTGTCTGCCCGTCCGCTTCCGACACATGAATCATGCCTTCTCATGAAGCGATTGACCATAGTCCTGAACCTAATTGCGGAGGAACAGGAAAGGTTGCCGTGTATGGCGGCCGGGGTGCTTCAAATGCCTGGTCAGCCTGGTCAGGTCAGTCCGGTTTTGCTACGTCGCGGTAGTCGTAGTAGATGTAGCCGGTGCCGGATTCGCCGATGATCTGCAGGCCGATGCTGGGTCCGTTGATCACTTTGACGATGCCTTCCCTGCGGCCGTTGAACGGTTCGTCCGCGACCACGTAGTCGCCGGGCTTAAACGGTATCTTTGCCACGCTGTCCCCCTCGGAATGGACTGGATTCGCTGATCACGGGGCAGGCGGCCTTGGCCGCGATCAGGCCGTGTTCGAGATACTGCGCCAGGGCCGTTTCCCGGACCCGGTAGGTGTGCCCGATGAGCACAGCGGGCATTTCGCCGGTATGGACCATACGGTAGATCGTCATTTTCGAGACGTTCAGTCGGGCTGCAACCTGTGCAACGGACAGGAACACCTCGTTGCCGTCGTCGTTCTCTGCCATATGGAATCCCCATTCCTCACCGGACAGTAACCGAACCAGCGGACGGCTCCGTTGCCGGCCACTGGCCACCCACACTAGGTGCAGACATCGTCGGAGGAACGGAAGACGCGCATTACGTTTTGGTAACCGGAAGGTCATTGGGTGCGGGCCCTGTCAGGGCAGCCAAAACGGGCGTTTAGTCTCAGTCTATGGAGAGGGACCAGGCGGGCGAGCTGGAAGAGCAGACATCGAACAACTGAAGTCCGCCTGAGGGGTTTGCCGGTGCCGGTCCCTTGTCGTCGGTTGTTGGGTGCGCCTGGGGCATAATCGGGGGTCTTGGTCGTTACTGTCCGTCCTGGGGCGGGGGAGCGGTCATCAGACGGTAGACGCTTCCGCTCATGAGCAGGAATCCCAGGACTCCGACGACGATGATTTGGGTGGCGATGCCGATAATGAGGAGTACGAGTCCTGCCACGGCTGCGAGGATGCAGAGAACGGCGAGGCGGCCCGCACTGTCGTCGGACGGCCCCGGGGCAAGTTCCTGCGCCAGAGCGGGATCATCCTTTGTCAGGTCACGCTCCAGCTCTTCAAGCCGCTTGCGCTCTTCTTCCGACAGTGCCATCGGACCCTCCTGGTTCCCTGGCGTGGAATCTTACGTCAGCCGACATTAATCGGGAATATGCGGGGTTGCGGGACTGAAGCGTCAGCTGGGGGAGGCCGGGTCCGGACCTTTTTTGGGGGAGGCAACCGGACCCGGCCAGAAGGGTCTTGATTCTGCTCCGTGGGTAGTAGTTAAAACTCCCGCAGATCAAGACCACTCTCAGGATGGACGAGACCACTTGTAAAAACGTCAGCCCCGTAAACTGAGCAAACAGCAATCCCCTTTTTGGGGGATCTGACGGCATGTTATGCCGGTCGACCCGGAGAGACCGGATGCCAACGGCAGTAGCCGGCTGTCGAGCTCCCATCACACGACGTAGGCGCCGTTATCGGTGGTTGGCGGATTTGCAGCCCAGATTTATCTGGTCACCCGATCGATCAGAGTCTTATTGCACGGCTCGGCGCTTCTAGACGCCTCCACTTTTGTCCGACGGGTGATGAGCCAACGTAATCGACCACATCATCCGCGACCGGCACCAGCCGGAGTAGTACGCTGGCGGTCCTCCAGCTGTTTCCGTGGCCGCATCCAGCGCTTTTCCTCCGGATGCCGGATCAGGTTGCGGACCCAGTCGCTGGAGTCCGCGATGATCTGCTCCAGAGGGCCCTTGCCCATCGAGCTGCGCCAAGCGAGGGCGAACAGCATGAAGGAAATGATCATGATGCACAGGGAGACCAGCGGCTGGTCGCTGTCCAGGACGTCGAGCCATAGGACGATGAGGTGCGCCGAATAGAGCGTCAGCGTCATAGCGCCCATCGCTGCCAGCGGTGAGAAAATCCTGCCGCCGGAACGCGTCAATAGCAGCGCCACTCCGGTCAGGGCCATTGCTGCCCCCAAATTGTGCACCACGTTCAGCGGGGTATTCGTATAGGGACCGACGGCGGCCAGCCACCACCACGTGGTGTCTGGCATCGGCGGTGCTTCCGGAGGACCGTAGGCCAGCACTTGGTTGATTTGCGCGCTGGTCATCGTCGGCGTCGCCTCCACCAGGCGCTGGAAGCCGCCGGCCTGGACCAGCAGGAAGTAAGACAGGAACCAGGTGCTGAGGGCCAGTCCGGCTCCCCAGGCTGCGATGCTGAGCGCGACCTTCTTTGACGTCAGGACCTGGCGGCCAATGACGATGCCGACGCAAACGTAGGCCATCCAGAGCAGTGTCGGATAGTAGCCGGTCAGAAGCACGTCGGCCAGGAACGGCACCGGGTATTGAAAAACCGTCTTCAAGGTGTAGTTCGCGGTTGGATCAGGCTGTGCCGGGAAATTATGGCCGAACAGGAACAGCAGGACGGGCCCAAGGGTCGCGAACAGCACTGCGGAGATCAGCAGCTGACGGTTCGAGCGGCCATAGAACGGGATGACCAGCAGGAACAGGAAGCCGAAGTAGGGAAGGATGATATCCACATCAGTGTCCAAATAGGCCAGCAGGAGGCCCGCCAGCATAATCAGCAGGCCGCGGGAAACGAGTGCGCCCCGGTCGGCCCACAGGTTCCGTCCGTACAGCTTCCCCCGCGACCGCCTCTCCACAAACGCGATGGAGACCCCGGACAACAGCGCGAAAAGGGCCGCCGCGCGACCGGCGAACACTGCATACGCCCAGGTCATGACATTGTTGACGTCAGCTTCCGGAAAGATGTGGACGGCCACCATGCCGATCAGGGCGATGGACCGGGCAACGTCGATGCCGATGGCTCTTTTGGTCCGCGTCGGTTCGTTGGGGCCCGGCTCCGGCGGCGCTTCCGGAGGCTTTGCCAGCGGCGGTCGGGCCAATGCTGGTGGCGGGTAGATGGACATTGGCTTCGGTATCAAAGCAGTCATGGCATTCCTCATTGACTTCGCGTAAGGCTGGACTGGCGAACAGTGCCTAGGGGCCTTTGCCCCGGCCCGCGCACCCTCGTGGGCAACCAGTCACTTGATTCCCTGATGATGAGTTCGATGTCCGCCCTGGACAACGCCGGCGGCGCGTCGACCAGGTGCTGCAGGCCACCGTCGGGGGCCGAGCAGGACCTTCGACAGCAGGCCGCAGCAACGAGCGGGAATCGGCAGGACCGACCGTAGAACCGGATGGCCGTCAGCAGCCGCCCGGTCACTTGTCCAAGGGAACGTCTCTCAACGAACGCAAGGTCCACTCCAAGCGCCCGCTTCGTTTTCGTGTGCTCAGCCGGAGCCGGCGCTGCCGGCTGGACTGGGGCTGGTTGGGAGGTGTGGAGTGGCCTCTGCACGCCAGCGCTCATAAGGGACCTCAATAATGCTCTAGTTGCAGTTGTGATCTCCCCCTTGGAGCCATTCTTTAGCGCGGCTGTTTCACCTTCGTCACGGCGGCGTTATCGGCCCATCTGCGTCGGTTATCGGTCTTAGTCAGAACCTTTCATGACTTCCAGCAAATCTTTATTCGACCGTCAGGTTTCCAACCTCTGCCTGCTAGGGCAGCGCGGCCGGTCGTCTGGCTACGGGGAGCAAGCAGTGCTCCGGACCAGGGTCGTCAGGTGCGGGAAGCCGGGCCCGAGCCTTTTTCGAGGAGGCAACCACTGATCAAGACCGCAGGTTGAGCAAAAGCAATACCCCAGTTTGCGGGACGTGGGGCCGGCAACCCGAAGCAGCGGTGACCAGTGAAATGATTCGCTGAAATAGGACCGACGTACGCTAAAGTCACAGCGATAGGGCCGGGCTTTTTGGAGGGCGGGGTATACGACAATTCGAGGACCTTCAGAATATGAGGTTCCCAACGACTGGATCCTTGCGGGGGAGTGGTGAGTTGGAGGACCGGCTTACGGGACAGGCGCCTGGGAACTACGTGCGACCCTGCGCTAGGCGATGAGCGCCACCACCATGACCATCGGCAGCGAGACCACCGAGGCGATGGAGGTGACCATCGTCAGCGTCTTGAACGTTCCTTGAGTGGACAGTCCGAGCAGCGACTTGAACATCCAGAAGAAGTTGCTGTTGACCTGGAGAGCGAACATGGCGCCGGAGGCGATGGCGAGGCCGATGACGATCGGCGGGACGCTGATCGACCCAAGCACCGGGCCGATGATCCCGGCGGCCGCGATCGCCGCTACCGACACGGACCCGATAGCTAAGTGCAGCACTGCGGCGATAACCCAGGCGAGCAAGATGCTGAGGATGACCGGCGCTGCTGCGTCGGCGGTGAAGAGATCGGCCAGGATCGTATCGAGCCCGGTCTCCCCTATGACGGCGCCCAGCGACCCGCCGATGCCGGTGATGAGCAGGATCTCACCGGTGGTATGGAAGCCCTCGCTCATTGCCGTGTCTGTGCCCTTCGAGCCCAGGGTGCGCCGGCAAAGCACGTAGGCACCGAGCAGCCCGACGAAGAGCGCGAAGTTGGCGTCGCCGATGAAGGTGATGAAGTCGTTGGAGAACCCGAACAGTTCCGCGAAGGCGCCAAAGGCGATCATCACCAGCGGCACGAGAATGGGCAGCATGCAGACGAACAGCGGGGGAGTCCTGGTGTCCTTCTCGACCAGTTCGGTGGTCTCCAGTTCGACCATCGCCTCGTCGACTTCTTCATCCCTGTCCGCTTTCCAGTAGCGGCCGCGCAGGAGCCAGCGGAAGATCAAGGTCGTCACGATCGCGGTTAACGGCCCGAGCACGAGGCCGTAGATCAGCCAGAGGCCTAAGGGGATGTCCATCAGGCCCGCGATGGAGACGGCGGCCAGTCCCGGAATCACGAAAACGTAGCCGGCGAAGATCCCGGTCCCGAGTGCACCGGCCATGTGTGGCAAACCGGTCCGGCCGATAAGGGGCCCGCTCGAGCGCGCCACCGGAGAGGCCAGCACAACCTGCACATCCACATAAATCGAGGGGAAGATCGTCGACATCGCCGCCGTCAACGCATAAGGGAGCCGGCGCGCACCGACACCATTGACGAGCATCGTCACCATCTTGCCGAAGGCACCAATCGCATGGAGCATCGCCCCGATGAGCACCCCGAAACCGATAAGCAGGCCAACCTCGCCCATGATCTCGCCGAAACCGGTGGCGATCGCCACGATCGTTGCCGTGAAACCGACGCCGGTGGCGAGGCCGAGGTAGAGCGACCCGATGATCAGCGAGATCACCGGGTCCACTTTGACCTTGATGATGAGCAGGATGATGATGACGATGGCTATCGCGGTGTGAAGGGCGATCATGGCCTGCTCCTGCCGTTACGCGGAATGGCGGGGTCCTTCGGCGCCGTAGCCACATCGACCCCCCCACTCCGGCACTGAGTATCAGTACGGACACTGCGCGTTTCCGCAAGATGCACACCGGCTCTATACGGGAACTAGTTGATGTAGCTTTAATCCCAGTTGACCCAGTTCATACTGGCCGGTCGGCAGTGTCAAGGCCACAAATTGGCGCGTCCCGGGAGGGAATAACATGTCAGATATCGTGATGGTCGGAGTGGACGGCAGCAACAGTGCCTTCAAAGCGGCTTCCCGGGCGGCACTCATCGCAGAGGCCCTCAACGCAGAACTCGCCGTACTCAGCGCACATGTTAAGGAAAGTACCGAGGTTATCAAGATCGGGAACGACACTTGGATACTTGACGACGCAAAAAAAGCGCAAAAAATGGCGGAACGGGTTGCAGCTAAATTGCGCGAGGAACATCCCGATCTGAGCATCCGCCCCGCCGCTGTTCGCGGCAAGCCGCAGGAGGCCTTGGTCGAGGAAGCGGCGCGTGTCGGAGCCCAGCTGTTGGTTGTGGGAAACGTCGGCATGAAGGGCCTCGGCCGTGTGTTGGGCAGCGTCGCGAGTAGTGTGGCGCACAATGCACCCTGCGACGTGTTGATTGTAAAGACAGACGAGTAATCCGCCGGCTAGGCGCAAACTGCAGCTGGAGGGCCGTTATGTCGACAGGGACCCTGGCGTCGCTCTCGCCGAATACGGCGTCGCCAGGGTTGCAGACGACGTTGCCGCATGCCACGGCAGAACCATTCATTCCGGGGCCGTGCTTGAACGTCACGCGTGCCGCCCTCGATGATCACGCCGGCAATGCCTCGGCTAAGACAAAGTTCGCCGAGGATGTCACTGAAGCACGCGCGGCTGGTGTCGCTGCTGGCGTTGATGACAAGCAGGTCGCCTTCTTGCGAATAATCGAGAGCACCTTTACCTAATTCGGAGCCGTCGAAGTTCGGGAGCAATGGTGCAAACGAGGTCTACCATCGGCTTGGGAGGACCCATTAGTACCGTCATATGCGCCGTTATCGGCGTTCGTCGAGGGCCACTAGGGTTCATACTTTCTGAAGGAGTACGTCGAAATAGTTTGTCTGTTCACGACAGCGATACCGGCTCAAGTTTGGAACCGGAAATGGTGTGCCGCAACCTGCGGCACACCATTTCTGCACTCCAGTCGCCTGCCAGGCGGAGGGTTCAGGCAGGTTCGCTTGTTGCTTCTGTGGTCGATACCGCCGGTCGGGTCTTCAGGCCCGAACCGCTGGTCTCCAGTGCACGGAAGCATTGTCTCTGCTAGCCGTTGATTAGTCTCAACGTGCTGCGGATGCGGACTGTTCTTGGAAGGCTGGCACAACGTGCTCGATGAAGAGCTCGAGGGAGCGTTTCTTCTCGTCGTGGGTCAGACTGTTGTCGGACCAGAGGCTGAACTCGTTTACGCCGAGTGCTTCGTAGCGGCGCAAGCGCTCGATAATTTCATCCGGCGTTCCGATCATCGCTGTCTTATGGAGGGACTCCGGCGTGAACTCGGGCCGCCCGGCAAACTTGTCGACCGGGCTGGGTTCGAGGAAGCCGTTCTTCGGAGCCGTCTTGTTTCCGAACCAGGCATCGAACGTCCGGTAGAACTTTTGGATGCCCTCGGCCGGGCGTCGCCAGCCCTCGGGTTCATCGGCGGGGTGGACGTGCGTGTGGCGGAGGACCATGAGGTCCGGGCGGGGGACTCCGGGGTTGTTCGCGACGGCCGTGTCGAATTTCCCGGCGAGGTCTGCGACCTCATCATCGCCCTTCATCAGCGGCGTCACCATCACGTTGCAGCCGTTGGCGACTGCGAACTCGTGCGAGGAGATGTCGCGGGCGGCGACCCACATGGGCGGTGTCGGCCTTTGCACGGGCTTGGGAACGCTGGTTGAGGTGGGGAATTGCCAGACTTCGCCGTCGTGTGCGTAGTCGCCTTGCCATAGGGCGCGCACGGCCGGCACCAGTTCCCGCAGGTGCTTGCCGCCGTCGACCGCTGGCATACCGCCCATCAGACGGTCGAATTCGAACTGGTAGGCACCTCGTGCCAGTCCCACTTCCATCCGGCCGTTGCTGATGACATCTAGGAGGGCTGTTTCGCCGGCGACACGGAGCGGGTTCCAGAAGGGGGCAATGATCGTTCCGGCACCCAGTCGGATGCGGGACGTGCGTGCTGCCAGGTAGGCGAGCTGCGGCATGGGGCTGGGGGAGATGGTGTACTCCATCGAGTGGTGCTCACCGATCCACACGGTGCTGAAGCCTCCTGCCTCCGCGATGAGCGCGAGTTCCGTCAGGTTCTCGAAGCATTCGCGGTGGGAGACGCTCTCGTCCCAGCGCTCCATGTGGACGAAGAGGGAAAAGCGCATTAGTGGCTCCTTATTCTGCGGGGGTTTTTATCCGCGCTTCGCGCGTAAGTGGAGCTGCCTGCGTCAAGGCGGCTTGCTGGCGTTCGGCAATGGTTTGGTTGGCTTTGGACCAATGGGTCTGGGGGACTTCCCGGATGATCACGGTCATGTTCTCCGGCAGGGCGCCGACGGATTCCTCCGCGGCGCGGTGCAGCGCGGAAACCAGGTCCCGCAGTTGTTCGGGGGACCGGCCTTCGGCGATGGATACGTCGATTAATGGCATGTCGTGCTCCTTGTCAGCGCATGATGAACGGGTCCGCGACGGGGCCTTCGTCGGTGTTGATCCAGATGCTCTTCAGGCGGGTGTATTCGTGCATGGATTCCAGGCCGTGTTCGATGCCCACGCCGCTGTTCTTGAAGCCTTGGCGCGGGGACATCGGGGACATGGCCCGGTAGGTGTTGACCCAGACGGTGCCGGCCTCGAGCTTCCGGCTCATGCGGTGGGCCCGCGCGAGGTTCTGCGTCCATACGCCCGCGGCCAGCCCGTACTGGGTGTCGTTGGCGAGGCGGAGGACCTCTTCCTCGGTGTCGAAAGGCATGATGGCCGCTACCGGACCGAAGATTTCCTCGCGTACCACGCGCATGGAGTTGTCCACGTCCGTCAGGACCGTCGGGGCGTAGAAGTAGCCGGGCAGTTCCACGTCGGGACGGCCGCCGCCGGTGAGGACCTTGGCGCCCTCGGATACGCCGAGATCCACGTAGGAGCCGACCTTTTCCTGCTGGGCCGCGAACGCCAGCGGGCCAAGCTCGGTAGTGTCCTCGATCGGGTTGCCGATAACGATGCTCTTGGCCCGTTCGGCGACCCTTTCCAGCAGCTCGTCGTAGACGGAGCGGTGCGCGAAGACGCGGCTGCCGGCAATGCAGGTCTGGCCTGCGGCGGCGAAGATGCCTGCCACTACTCCCATCGCTGCATTTGGGATGTTGGCGTCCTCGAACACGATGTTGGGGCTCTTGCCGCCCAGCTCCAGGGTGCAGCCGATGAAGCGGGACGCGGCGGATGCGGCGATGGCCGAGCCGGTGGCGGTGGAACCGGTAAAGGAAATCTTGGCGATCTCCGGATGGTCCACCAGCGCGGCACCGGCTTCGGCTCCCAAGCCGGTCACGACGTTGACGACGCCGTCGGGGAAGCCTGCCTTCACCGTCAGTTCGGCCAGCCGCAGGACGGTGCGCGACGTGTACTCGGAGGGCTTGATCACGATGGTGTTGCCGGCGGCCAACGCCGGTGCCAGCTTGGACGTGGTCAGCGTCAGCGGCGAGTTCCACGGTGTGATGGCGCCGACGACGCCGAGCGGCTCGCGCTGGGTGTAGTTCAGGATTGCCGGGTTCATCGTGGGGACCTGGCTGCCCTGCACCTTGTCTGCCAGACCGGCGTAGTAGTAGAGGTACTCGGGCAGGGTGGCCAGCTGGCCCCGCATTTCGCGCAGCAGCTTGCCGTTGTCCTCGGTTTCCATCCGCGCGAGTTCGTCGGCATGCTCGCCGACCAGGTCGCCGAGTTTGCGCAGCAGGTGCCCGCGCTTGGTCTGGCTGAGGTCCCGCCACAGCGGGTTCTCGAAAGCGGTGCGGGCAGCACGAACGGCCGTGTCGATGTCGGCCTTGGTGCCGCGGGCCGCGGTGTACAGGACCTCGAGGGTGGCCGGGTTCGTGCTCTCGAAGTAGCCGCCTTCAGCCGGGGTGATCCATTTGCCATGGATGAAGTGGTCGTATTGCTTAGTCACGAGTCTCGCCTCGGTTCTTCGATGAATTCGGTGATGATGTGGGCCAGCTCCGCCGGGCGCTCTACCGGCAGCATGTGCCTGGTGTCAGGTACGATGGCGGTGCGCGCGCCCGGGATTGCCTCGCCCAGGCGGCGGGTCATCTCGGGTGTCGAGCCGGGATCCAGGTCCCCGGTCACGGCCAGCGACGGGACGGAGATCCCGCCGAGCTCGGCGCCGATCTCCGCGTCGGACGTCGCGAAAACCCGGTACGCGTGCAGGTAGGACTGCCTGTCGTTCGCCAGAAGGGTGCTGCGCACACGGGCCATGGTCGCCGTGTCCGTTCCCGCCTCCGCCGGGAACCAGCGCCGGACCGAGGCCTCGACGCTGTCGGCGAAGTCCGTATCCGCGTTCTCCAGCCTGGCTGCCACCGAGGCTGCCTCCTCAGGCGTCCTCAGGCAGACCGAGCTCACGCTAGCCAGGCTGGCGACCAGCTCCGGGCGATGCCGGGCCAGATGCTGGGCAATCAAGGCGCCAAGCGAGAACCCGACAAGGTGCGCCCGCCCCGGAAGCCGGACGGCGACGTCATTCGCCAAATCCGCAAGGGACACCGCTTCCGTCAGCGGGGGTCGGGCGCCGTGGCCAGGCAGGTCCAGGGCCACGATTTCCCGGTCGGTGAGCCGGCTTAGTTCTGCGCGGAACAGATCCCACATGCTGCTGTCCAGCCCGACACCGTGCAGCAGGACGATCGGCAGTCTTGCCTCCATGGCTACTGTTCGGTCGACAGCGGTGCCAGGCGCTGCTGCGGACGGCCCTGCGAAGCTGCCGCCAGCGCGATCACGATCTCGCCGGGGTGCGGGGCATCCGCCAGCCGGACCTCGATGCTCTGGTGGTGCGAGCGGATGGTCGCGTCCGTGACGTGCTTCAGCGGGATGTCGAAGGTGACGCCGGCCGGACCGCGCTTCTCGACGGCGGGCAGCAGCGTGGTGGCATTCGCTGCATTGCGGAAATGGTCGCCGAACTTGAGCGTGTGGATCAGCGCGGAGCCGTGCTCGATCTCGCCGTCCAGCCCTACGATCGCGGCTTTGCCGTAGGCCTCGACGGTGCCGCCGAGGGCTTTGACCACGCGCGGTGCGAGGAGTTCCCCGACCCGGGAGGCTGCTTCGTCGATGCCGGCGGTGAGGTCTTCGACGAAGCCCTGGCCGCGCCACGGGTTATCAATGACGGCGGCGACGACGGCGACGCGGGCGTTGGGTTCGACCGGCCGGCCGCCCTCGGTCAGGGTCTCATCGACGAGGGTGATGATCTTTCGGACGTTCATGCAGGGGCTCCTTCAAGGATGCGGGAGGTTACAGCGGGATCAGTGGTGCGGTCGCCGATTCTGGCGTGCGGCCGGGGGCCGGTTGAAGCGGCGGCGATAACAACAATTTCGTCCGGCCGGGGGCCGTCGGAAATCCGGGCTGTGATGGTCTGGTAGTGGCTGCGGGTGGCGGCCTCGGTCTTGTGCCACATCGGTACGACGAGCGGTTGGCCGGCCTCGGCACGGTCGTCGGCAAAGCAGATGATCGATGTGCCCTCAAGGAACTCCCTGACCAGGTTGCCGAAGTACGGGGTATGGATCAGGGCACCGGCGTGCTCGATCTCGCCGCTCGATCCGACGATCGCAGCCTTGCCGAACGCCTCGATCCGGTTGACCCCGCCGAGGCCCTCGATCAGGCGGTCGGTCAGGATCTGCGCGATGTGCGGGGCTACGGTCCGGGACTCCTCTGCCAGGTCCTTGTCCGGCGCAGTGCCGATCCAAGGGTTAGGAATCACTGCTGCGGCGGTGGCCCGGAGGGCCGGTACCGGCGGACGGGCGCCGTTCTCCAGCAGGACTTCCTCTTGGTAGTAGACAATTTTCCGGATGCCGGCGGCGCGTTCCGCGGGGCCGGCAGTAGTGCTGTTAGTCAAAATGGGGCTTCACTTTCTCGGAGAGGGATCAGTCGTTCCGGGTCCGAGAGTCCGTCAGGACTTCGCGGGAGGATGCGTAGACATGGTTTCGCATGGCCGCTTCGGCGCCGAAGTGGTCCTTGTCCTTGATCATCGACAGGACGGTGCGGTGTTCCGAGGTCGAGGCACTGATGCGGCCGGGATGCTCCGCGGTCCGCAGGACCAGGCGGTGGTAGGCCAACTGGTTCATCAGCCGCTCGTAGTGCTCCACCAGCTTGTTGTTGTCCGCGCCGGTAATGATCGTCCGGTGGAATTCGTGCACCAGCTCGGCATACCGTTCGGCATCCTGTTCCGCTGCGGCCTCGACGGACTCCTCGACATTGCGCTCAAGGATCGAAATCTCACGGACCTTGCCGCGCCGCGTCAGCAGGCCGGCAGCCAGGCCCTCGAGGCTTTCCTTCAGCTGGAACAGCTCGACTATCTCGCGCCGGGTCGGTTCCCGCACGAACGTGCCGACCTTGGGGCGGATTTCGACCAGGCCTTCGTGCTGCAACTGCTTGAGAGTCTCGCGGATGGGAGTGCGGCTGACCTCGAACTCCTGGGCCAGGAATACCTCCGACACCGGAGCGCCGGGAGGAAATTGCCCGCCGAGGATCAACGTACGGACCCTGTCGAGCAGGGAATGCTCTTTGGAGGAATCCTCGTTGCCCTGCGTCTTCATCAGCATTTCTTGCATACATGGAACACTACGTTGCATGCATGAGGGGCGTCAAGAGTGGTGCGAGTATCTCTAATTTTCTAGGTTATTCAAGGAAACATACTGCCTCTTGACCTCTCGGCGTGATGCAGATTACGCTTTCTACCATGCAACAAACTTTCGACAGCGTAGTAGCAAATGTGTGGGCGGCGGCATGGGACAGGGGAGAGGTGGAGGCCCTGGGAACACTCGTTTCCGCTGATTACCTCAGGGTCAGCAAGGGCAGCGGCAAAACCCTGAACCTGGAGCAGCTGCAGTCAGAGATCCTGGCCATCAGGGAAGCCTTCCCGGACCTGGTTACGACAGTGGATGCCGTTGTCGTCGACGGCGCCAGCGCGGCCATCTTCTGGACCTCGACCGGTACCCACAGCGCCCCCTTTATGGGTGTCCCGGCGACCGGCCGGCAGGTCCAGACACGCGGCTCGAATTTCGTGACCGTGGAAGGCGGCCTTATCAAGCAGGAGACAGTGACATGGGACAGCAGTGAACTGCTGAGCTCCCTTGGTATCCGGCACCTGGGCGACGCACTCGGAGAAGCTGATGGCGTCGTCGTTGATTCCCTCTCCGGCGAGCCGGATCTTGAACTGATGAAGGGGTTCAACCGGCAGTTCGTCACCGGCGTCACCGTGGTCACGACCAAGGAGAACGGCGTTCCCAAGGGCCTGGCGGTCAACGCTTACGCCTCGGTCTCCCTCGAACCGCCGCTTGTGATGGTCTGCATCCAGAAGACGTCCTCCACTTACCCGGCACTGTTCGCTTCCAGCCACCTCGGTATCAATATCCTCAGCAACGAACAAAAGCCCACCGTGTCCACGTTCGCGTCGAAATCGGCGGATAAGTTTGCCGAGATCAACTGGCACGCCGGTCCGCACGGTTCGCCCTTGATTGACGGTTCCTCCGCCGCGCTCGAGGCGGAGATCCGCGAGCGGTTCCAGGCGAAGACCCACACCGTCTTTATCTGCCGTGTCCGCCACGCCGAGGTCAGCGAAACCGCGCCCATGGTCTACCAGGCGGGCCGCTTCTTCGACAGCGAAGGCCTGTCTCAGCTCTAACGCCGCCAGCGGCGTTGAACTCCCACCATTCGGAGACCATTATGGTTCAACAAATCTCTCGACCGAACGCGGAAACCATGCCCAGCAGCCCGCTGCCCCCGCAACCGCCGGCACCTGCATCGCCGCGGCGGCTCGGCTCTGTCTTTTGGGCCTCGGTAGGACTGATCGCAGCGTTTGTCATCTGGGCATCAGCAAGCCCCACGAGCCTGGGTAACGTCATGACCGCCAGCATGAACTGGGTAGCAGCCTCGGTCGGCTGGAGCTACCTGGTGGTGACGCTGCTCTGCATCGGCCTGATGATATATCTCGGCTTCAGCAGGTTCGGCGACATCCGCCTGGGTTCGAGCACGGACCGGCCCGAGCACAGCACCTGGGCGTGGCTGGCCATGATCCTGTCCGCCGTCATGGGCATCGGCCTGATCAGTTACGGCGTCGCCGAACCGATCTCGCACTTCATTGCGCCGCCGCACGCACTGGCCCAGCCGGAGACGATGGACGCGGCCGTCCGGGCCATGCAGTTCAGCTTCTTCGACTGGGGACCGCACGCCTGGGCCGTCTTCGGAGTCTTCGGGCTGGCCATCGGTTACTCCACGCACCGCAAAAAGCGGCCGGGCCTGGTATCCCCGATGCTGCGGCCGATTTTCGGCAGCCTCGTGGACGGATGGTTCGGCAAGGCCATCGACGTCTTCGCGATCATCGCCACTCTCTTCGGGACCACCACGTCCCTGGGGCTAGGCGCCTCCCAGATCGCCGAGGGCCTGGGGCGCGTCTTCGGGCTGCCGTCCGGCCTGGTGACGCAGATCCTGATCATCGCCGTCGTGACTGTCCTGTTCACGCTGTCCGCGCTGTCCGGCGTGAACCGCGGCATCAAGTACATCAGCCAGATCACCATGACCCTGTCGGTCGCGCTGGCCGTCTACGTGTTCGTCGCGGGCCCCACGAACTTCATCTCGAACTTGTTCTTCCGCTCCGTGGGACAGTACTTCAACGACTTCTTCCAGGTCAGCCTCATCACTCCGACCACTCCAGATGACCTGCAGTGGATGCAGTGGTGGACCTACTTCATGATGGCCTGGTGGCTGAGCTGGGGCGCCTTCGTCGGCGTGTTCCTGGCCAAGATCTCCAAGGGCCGCACGGTTCGCCAGTTCGTCGTCGGCGTCCTCGGAGTGCCCAGCCTGGTCTTCTTCGCCTGGTTCACCATCTTCGGCGGCTCCGCCATCCACATGGACATGAACGGTGCCGGCGTCGGTGCGGCCACCACCGAGAACATTAACTCCGCCTTCTTCGCCATGTTGGAGAATCTGCCTCTGGTCCAGATCACTGCCGTTGCTACGGTGATCCTGGTTGCGCTGTTCTTCATCTCGGGGGCAGATGCCAACACGTTCGTGCTGAGCATGCTCTCCTCCAAAGGTACGCTGGATCCCGGCAAGCCCGTGCTCGTCATGTGGGGAGGCCTCACCGGTGCCTGCGCTGTCCTGCTGCTGGTAGTCGGTGGCCTGACCGCCCTGCAGCAGGCGGCGATGCTTTCCGCCCTGCCCTTCACGCTGATCGTCGCCTTGCTCGGAGCATCGCTGATCATCGAACTCAGGCGCGATCACGAGTTCGCCGCTTTCCGGCACGCGCGTCTGAAGGACCTGCCCGTGAAGAATCGGAAGGGGTCAGCCTAGTTTCCGTCCAATAGGTGAATCTTCGGCGGCCGGCTCTCGGAAATAGAGAGCCGGCCGCCGCAGACGTGAGTTCCGAACTGCAGTGTCAAAGGCCGTGGCTTGTGTAGGCGTCGGGAAGTCACCGCCCTCCCTACCGGACTGCTGAACTCAGCAGGAGCCACAAGCCGAGCGCGAAACTCGAGATAGTCGGAAGCGGGATCCTATGAGTTCGACTGCTCTCGCTCACGCTCCAGGCGGGAGAGATGTCGATGACGCTGCTTGGCTGGAGCCGCTGCGGCTTGGCGTAAGTACTGGTACACCGTCCCGCGGCTGATGCCGTAGTCCTTGGCCAGCGCTGGCTTTGGGATACCGGCGGCCGCGCGGGTAACCAGATCGACTGCGTTCTCCGGGGAGAGCGTCTTTTTCCGGCCGCGATAGGCGCCCCGCTGGCGGGCCAGGGTGATGCCTTCCCGCTGTCGCTCCCTAACAAGCGAGCGCTCGAACTCGGCGAAGGCTCCCATGACCGAAAACATGAGGTTGGCCATGGGGGGCGAAGGTTCCCAGTGTTGCTCCGATACGGCTGGCCGCCGTGGTGATGCCAACTGCGCTGGGCCGCACATTCGTGGGGAACAGCTCGCTGGGGTTCGAGGATGCTCGGGCCGCCGGAGACGAGTGCCTAGGCGCAGAAGCAGGCGACGATGACGCCGAATGGCGGCTGGCCCCTGCTTCCGGGGACCGTGTAATGCCCGGAAGTAGGCATGCCGGTTCAGCCCGGTTTTCCACCGCGGTGGAAGCCGGCGGAACCGAGGGTGGGGAACTGGCGCCGACGGCGGGGCATTGTCGCCGGCGTCGCCTCTTCCGCTGCCGGATGTACGGCGGCGTGGACCTCGTACCACCGGTGGTAGAGGGCGACCAGCGGGACCGAGCTGAGGCCGTGGAGCATGACGCTGAGCGCAACGGTGATGACCGCGGTCGTGAACACGACTTCACCGTCGGGAACCCCGCGCTCGAAGGCGAGCAGCGCGAACACGAGTGAGGCGAGGCCGCGCGGACCGAACCAGCCGATGAACGCCGTCGTCGGGGCCTTCACGCTCTGGCCGGCGAAGGCGATCGCCACGGGGACCATACGCACCAGTGTCAGACTGAGCACAGCGTAGAGGATCACCTGCCAGGTGATGTGCGGGACGGCCCAGGTTAGGGCCAGTGCTCCGAATCCGATCCAGGTTACGGCGGCCAGGAAGTCGCCTGACTCCTCGGCGAACAGCGTAACCTGCGATCCGCGTGCGCCCGAAGCCCTCCCGAACGCGATGCCGCCGACGAAGGCGGCGATAAAACCGCTGCCGCCGAGCGTCAGCGCGAGGGTGTAGGCCAGCAGCGCCACGGCCATCGTCACAACCTGTCGCCACTCCGGGCTGATCCATCCCCGCCGGTCTGCGGTGCGGAACAGCAGCCCGCCCAGGATTCCCGCTGCGAGTCCGCCGGCGAGTCCCCAGCCGATCTGGGCGGCCATGTTGCTGACGACCGCCCCGGTGATCCCGGTCGTGAGATCGGCGTTGGCGATTTCAAGGGCGACGAGGAAGAAGGGGACGGCGAGTCCATCGTTGAGGCCGCTCTCGACGTCCAAGGCTTGCCGCACACGGGCCGGAACGGCGCTATCCGCCACGACCTTCCGGCCCAGGGCGGCGTCGGTCGGGGCCAGCATCGTGGCCAGCAGGGCGGCGGACGCGAGCGCCATGCCAGGGAAAACGAGGGTTCCGACCCACATTCCGGCGAGCATCGTGAGCGGCAGGCCAATCAGCAGCAGGCGGCTCGGCCACCCCAGTTCCTGGCGAAGCGAGCGAAGGTCGAGCCGGGCGGCATCGCTGAACAGCAGCAGCACGAGCGCGAGCTCCGCCACGCGCTCGACCACCTCGGCCTCCAGGGTGATGTCAAGCATGCCGAGTGTCGACGCGCCGACGGCGAATCCTGCGGCGGTCAGGAACAGGGCCGAGGTGACGCCATAGCGGTCAAATGGCCTGGAGATGGCGCTCCAAACGATGATGATTCCCAGTATCGTCGCCGCCGTCACCATGCGGATCCTGCTCTCCATCGCTGCAACGCAGTCTGAGGCCCAGCCTACGCTTTACCCGAACGCTCCGGCAGTGCTGCCCGGCCGGCCCGCCCTCCAACCTGGATTCAGCCGGGCGTGCCGTCGCGTCCCTGCTGGGCTGCAGCCTGTTCCGCCTGCACGGCCCGGTGGATGTTCCCATGGATCATCTGCGCGCCGAGGCGCTCCACCACACCGTCCCTCTCCAGCGTCGCGCGTACGGCGGGCTTCAGCCGGGCCAGTCGCAGGTTGATGCCGGCCTCGCGGGTCAGGTGCACAACGTCCGCCAGCTTGGCTGCGCCCTGGGAGTCGATGAAGTTGATCCCTTCGCAGTCGAGCACGATGCCGGTAAGGCGCGGCGTCGATTGAATGGCCTCGCGCAGGCGGTCCTCCAGCGCGTCGGCGGTGGCGAAGAAGAGTCCGCCATCGAAGCGCACCACGGCGATGTCGGGAAGCACCTCGTCGCCGGGGTGCCCGTCGGTTTCGCGGAAGACCTGGGTGCCCGGCTGGCGTCCCAGGACCGGCATCTCGGGGTGGGTGGCCACGGAGATGAGCCAGAGGAGCGAAAGTCCGATGCCGATGATCACACCCGTGAGCACGCCGAAGATGACGGTGCAGGCGATCGCGGTGACCGCAATCCAGAAGTCGAACCGCTGCACCCGGGCCAGCCGCCGCATTTCGCGCAGGTTCATCATGCCCATGACGACGGCTTCGATGATCAGGGCCGCCAGCACCGGCTGCGGCAGGTTCGAGAAGAGCGGGGCCAGGAAGAGCAGCGTGAGCAGGACCGTGCCGCCCGAGGTGAGGGAAGCCAGGCCGGTCCTGGCCCCGGAGTGGTCGTTCAGCGAGCTTGCCGACAGGCTCGTAGAGACCGGCATACCCTGGAACAGGCCGGCCGCCGTGTTGGCCAGCGACTGGGCCGTTGACTCCTGATTAATGTCGATCCGGTAGTGGTGCTTCGCGGAGAAGGCCCGCGCATCTCCTGCGGTCTGGGAGAAGCCGATCAAGGCGAGCGCCACGGCCGCGATTGCCACGATGCCCACCTTGTCCCACATCAGGTGGAGGTCCGGGACCTGCGGCGACGGCAGCCCGCTGGGCACATGTCCCACCAGTGCCACGCCCTTGGTCCCAAGATCAAACACCGCTGATGCGAGGAGTCCACCGACGACCAGGACCAATGCGCCGGGAATGCTGGGCGCGACTGCCCTTAGGCCGAAGACGACGGCCAGCGCAATCGTGCCCACGACGAGCGTCGCCGGATGCGTCCCGCCCAGGGTTCCCAGCCATGAGACCAGTTCCTGGATCGGATTGGAGCCGGTGGCGTTAGTACCGGTGAGCTTCGGCAGTTCACCGACGACGACGTCGATCGCCGCGCCGAAGAGGAAGCCGGTCACCACGGCCCGGGAGAGGAACTGGGCAATCCAGCCCATTTTGAGGACGGCAACGAGCAGGAACAGGATTCCGGATGCGAGGGTGATTCCGGCGACAAACGAGGCAATATCCTGCGGGCTGGTGAGGCCGGCGGCGAGCACGGCGCTCGCAGCCACCGCTGCCAGGCCCGAGCTGGGCCCCATCGAGATCTGCCGGCAGGTGCCGAAGATGCCGTAGGCAATCGCCCCGGCCGCGGCCGCATACAGTCCGTTCTGCAGCGGGATTCCCGCGATGCCGGCATACCCCAGGTTCTTCGGAACGATCAGGGCAGCGACGGTGATCCCGGCGATCAGGTCGCCGCGCAGCCAGGTGCGGTCGTAGGAACGGAGTTGTCCGATCAG
This sequence comes from Arthrobacter sp. Marseille-P9274, assembly GCF_946892675.1. Taxonomy (NCBI): domain Bacteria; kingdom Bacillati; phylum Actinomycetota; class Actinomycetes; order Micrococcales; family Micrococcaceae; genus Arthrobacter; species Arthrobacter sp. Marseille-P9274. The sequence continues at coordinate 1,631,654 of NZ_CAMPOV010000001.1, read as the reverse complement.
GGGCACCAGGGGCCCGCCCCCGCGCTGCGACCTTTTCATGGTCCAGTCATACTCCGGGCCGTAGCGGTCCACCAGAGTCATCCTCTCCGGAACATACCGGCAGAGGGCAGAGGCAGCACGGCCCGGCGGATCAGGGCGGGCCTGGCGGCGCCTGCCGCCGCTTGCAATACCGGATCCGGTCCAGGTCCTCTCCGGGCCTACTTCAGCTTCAGTTTGGCCAGGACCATGTTGTGGTCCGATCCCGGCGTGGAGCGCAGCCGGCCGGCGGCGTCGATGTCGAGAACGTTCTCGTAGGAGACGGTGCCGGCGATGTTCTTCGTGAAGACGTAGTCGATGCGCCCGAACGTCGAAGTCTGCTGCTTCCGGTAGCCGTTGGTCGTCGGGTAGAGGAAGTCGGTCTTGGCGGCCGAGGAAGCGGTGTCGGTCCAGCCGGCCTTGATGAAGGCCTCGTGCGGGGCGTTGGAGGGCAGCTGGTAGAAGCTGCTGTTCATGTCCCCGCCGACGATCACGGCACGGTTGCGGGTGTTGATTGCATTCATCTGCCGGTCAATGGTCTGCATGACCGCGGTCTTGGACACCGAGCCGGTCAGCGGCAGCTTCGGGTCGGCGTGGAAGGACAGCGCGTAGAAGATCTTGCCGGTCTTCTTCGATTTCAGCGCCACCCAGGCGGCGCCGCGGCGGTCCTGGCCTGCCGGGGTCGGCAGGGCGAAGGTGCCGCGCTTCACAAGGGTGTATTTGGAGCCCTTGTACGCGATCCGGTTCCAGTAGTGCTTGGTGCCTGCCTTCTCCGGCGTACGGTCCAGGGCGTAGCCGATGGTCTTCAGCCGGGCTTGGAAGTCTGTCATGGCCTTGGTGTTGGCGGTGCCCGGGATGTTGACGTTCATGGCCTCCTGGAGCAGGAGCACGTCCGGGTTCTTGGCCTTGATGGTCTTCAGGTGCGTGAGCTTGCGGGTGTTCCAGTGCGGGGCGCCTGTGACCTTGCAGCTGGCGCACATCAGGTTTTGGCTGGCCACGCTCAGCGGCTCGCTGCCGCCAACGGCAGGCGCTGCCGGGTACGCGGTCAGCCGGACCGAGGGCCGGGTCTTATAGGTCTTGTTGTGCGCGTACACCCGGATGAAGCTCGGCATCGACGACCGGGAGCCGTGCGTGAGCTTCGTGATCTTCAGGCTGGTGCCCGTGATGTTGGAGAAGGTCCGCGGCCGCAAGGTCATGGCCATGTTGTCGGCGATCTTCACGGTGTAGTGCGTGGTGTCCGCGGTCCGGTTCCAGGAGACCGTGATGCTGTCCTGCCCACCCGATGCCTTCAGCGGGGTGAACGCGCCGGGGTAGTTGGCCTGCGTGGTCGCCTTCAGGCTCGGGGACCAGGCGGAGCGGACGTATTCGCCGTAGTCGCTGCCGGGCTCGCGGTACAACGCCCGGTACTGGATGTAGTAGGTAGTTGCGTCCTCCAGGTCGCCGAGGTAGCGGCTGTTGACCTTCTCGATGACCGGCGCGCCGGCCATGTCGGAGCGTATGGAATAGCGGACCTCGTACCGGTTGGCCCCGGACACAGCATCCCAGGCCAGGGTGAAGCCGGTGTAGCCGGCAGAGGCCAGTTCGGGCCTGTCCAGGCTGGCTGCCACCTGCACCTGGGCGGGGGCCGCCACGGCGGTGCCGGGGACGAAGGCGCCGAGCAGGGATGCGGCGAGGAGGGCGGCCGCGGCGCGGCGCAGGGGAGTGGACTTCATGATGCTCCTGGGCGAGTGCGTGATCTCTAACAGGAGACATGCGTCGAAACCCCCGAAGCCTTCCCCCGCGAAAAGTATGACGGCCAAAGACCGTTTTGCGAAACGATTCACCGCAGCGGTAGGGCCGCAATGGCGCTGGAAGGTCACCGCAGTCCGGCCACGCATGGCAAGAAAAGGGCTAAGGCTTGTCGGACGGTGCTCTCGGCGTAATCCCATCCGGCGGGCGCAACGGCCCGGAGCCGGACGAAGCCTGCCCGGAGCGCTTCTCTGTGCCGAGGCCTGAGGCTAGGGGGAAGGAACCGTTCCCTACGGCACGCGATCGACCGTTTTGCCTGCTCAGGGCGTGCGTGAGCAGGAACACATGTCACGGGTTTGTAACGATTCATCCGCGGCGGATACGTTAGATGGCGCCATGCCCCGGATGGGCTCATGGCCTGGTGCGCACGCCGAACTCTGCCAGCGTACCTGTCCGTTCAATTGCACTGGCAGAGGTGGAGGAACCATCATCGGCGCCATCGGCGCCTTGGGGTGAAGTGCGGCCAGCCGAAGCAGCGTCCTGTTGTGCGGCGGCCGTGCCGGGATGCTCTCTCTCTCGAATCCGACAGCTAACTTCTCAGGCGTGTAGAGAGGATTCCCGTGAAGATTCACTCATCGCGCGGACGCCGGCGTGCCGGCTCCGCGGTTCCGCCCGGCGGCCGCTCCCGTGGCCGCCGCAGCGCCGCCGCAGCCTCCTCTGCGGCTTCGGTTTCCGCCGTTAGGAAACCGGTGGCGTTCACCGGCATTGCCGCCGTCGCCACCGGCTTGGCGGCCGCCGTTGTCCTTCCGCTGATCCAGCCGGCGGAACCGGACGCCGCGGGCAGCCATTCGGAAACCAAGACGTTCACGACGACGGGGTCGGTAGCGGCGTCGACCAGCAGCACGACGCCCGCCTACGACCGCCCCACGGTCGACAGCAAGGCGGCTTTGACCGGGGCGGCTTCGACCGGGGCGGCCTCGCTCCCCGCCGAGGGCAGCGCGCAGCCGACCACCGGCGCCGTCCCTCCGCAGCTGCCGGCCGCCGGAGAGGCTGGCCCGGCCGAGGAAGCGGCTCCCGTCCCGACCAGCGACGGTACAGCGGCGGCGGGCACGTCGAAGGCTGCGGGCGCGCCGGCCACCGGCTCGACCCCGGACACGGCCGCCCCCGCGACCGGCTCGGCCAAGGCAGGCACGGCAGCCCCGACCGCGACGGCAGCCCCGACCGCGACGCCGGACTCGACGGTCACGGCCGGAACGCCGTCGTCCGCCCTGGCGAGCCCCCGCCCCAGCGCATCCGCCACCCCCACTGAACGGTCCGTGCCTGAACGGACCCAGCCGGCCGAACGCAGCGTGCGCGCGAGGACGTCCGTGACCGCGGAGCCGATTCCGTCCACCGGAACGGCCGACCCGAGTATTCTCCCCGTGCCCGCGCCGTCGTTCGGTACCGGCAAGGCAGCGGCCGACGAAGCGCTGCGGAAGCTTCGGGCAGTGCGCGGCGAGACGGTCGACGACCCGAACTGGCGCTGGATCCGATCGCACCTGGACGGGCGCGATGAAGAACGCAGCCGCTAGCCGGACCTGATGACGGTTCGCTGCCAGGATCCGGCGGGGCCATGCCTCGGGACCTGCGGCGGAAGTACGACGGCGGAACTCATGTTCCGTCGTCGTACTTGCTTAAGATGCGGGTGCAGGGCGGCCGCTCGACCGATGCCCGCGTCCGGGACTACCGTTGAGATGGAGTCCGAACATGGACAATTTCAACGCACTGCTCGACACAGCGCGGGCGGCGTACGCCCGCGGGGATTGGTATGCCGCCCACCGGGATTTAGCGCATGCCAAGGAGCTCTCCGGACTGTCTGCACAGGACCTTGGCCTGCTGGGCAGCGCCGCCTGGTGGGTGGGGGAGGTCCGGGAATCGCTGTCGTTGTCCGAGGTGGTGTACCACCGCTTCCTGGACGACGGCGAGCCGGCCGAGGCGGCAATGAAGGCCTTGAACCTGGGCCTGCTGTGGTTCATCCGGGGCGACCTCGTCATTGCCTCCGGCTGGGCCAGCCGGGCCCGACGGATCTTGGCCGACATGCCGGAGGGGCCGGCGCAGGGCTACCTGCTGTACCTGGACGCCTCGATTGCCTTCGACTTCAGCCCCGACGGACCGGCAGCGCAGGCCGCGGCAAGGCTGCAGGAGCTGGCCCGCCGGCACCGCGCACCGGAGCTGACCTCGTTCGGGCTGGTGCTGTCCGGGCTGGTCGATCTGCGCGCAGGTAGGACGGCGTCCGGTTTCGCGCAGCTGGATGAGGCAATGCTGCCGGTGCTCGCCGGAATGATCCCGCCGGAATGGGCCGGCGACATCTACTGCACGGTGATCCACGCCTGCCATGAACTGGGCGACCTGCCGCGCATGAGCGCCTGGACCCGTGCCACGGAGCAGTGGTGCCAGCAGTTCCACGGGGAAGTGGTCTACTCGGGCATCTGCCGCATCCACCGGCTGCAGCTGCTCAGTGTGGAAGGCCGCTGGGGCGAGGCGGAGGAGGCCATCGAGCGCAGCGGCGCCGAGCTGGTCGGCCGGAACAACTGGGTGGCGGGCGAGGCCTTCTATCAGCTGGGCGAGCTCCGGCGGCTCCGCGGCGATACCGGCGGAGCGCAGGCAGCCTACGCCCGCGCCCGGGAGCTGGGCACCGAACCGCAGCCGGGGGAGTCCCTGCTGCAGCAGGCGGCGGGGCACAGCGACGCGGCCTGGGCAGGGCTGTGCTCGGCGCTGAGCGGCCGGGACCGGCTGGCCTGTGCGCGCTTGCTTGAGTCGGCGGTTTGCATCGCCCTGGCCAGGGGGCTGCGGGATGAAGCGGAGCGGTTCTGCACCCAGCTGGAGGAAACGGCGGCCGAGTTCGGCACGGCCTGCTTCCGCGCGTGGGCCGGCCACGCCAGGGCGGAAGTGCTGATCGACGCGGCAGACTTTGCGCACGCCCTGCCCGTGCTGCAGTCCGCGGCCGCCGGATACCGCGCACTGCAGGCCCGGTATGAGACGGCCAGGCTCTACGAGTTGTCCGCCCGGGCACACCGCGGCATGTCGCAGCCGGCCGTGGCCGACGCCGACGAGGCCACGGCGCTCGCAATCTACCGGGAACTCGGTGCGGCGCCTGACATCCGGCGCTTCGACCGGACCCCGCTGCCCGGAGGCCTGACCGAACGGGAAGCCGTTGTGCTGGCACTGATCGCTTCGGGGGCCAGCAACAAGGACACGGCCCAGACGCTGTTCATCAGCCAGAAGACCGTCGGGCGGCACCTGGCCAACATCTTCGCCAAGCTCGGGGTATCGTCCCGGACCGCGGCCGCCGCCTGGGCCCATGAGCACGGTCTGCAGTCCGCGGGCGCCCGCAGGCCGGCCGGCCCTGCATGAAATGAGCCATCCCGCGGCCGGAGGAATGGTGCATCCTCCCGACGCGCCGGTTTCGGCCGCTCCGTAGCGTTGATGGTGCACAGCAAGTGCACACAGCGTGAAGGAGCAGCAGTGATGGATATCGATCTGGCGATCCTGGCCGGCGGTGTCTCTACCGTCATTTTTGCCGGCAGCGTCATGCCCATGATCGTCAAGGCGGTGCGGACCCGCGACCTGGCGTCCTACAGCCTGGGGAACCTGTTGCTGAGCAACACGGGGAACGTCGTCTATGCCGTCTACGTATACAGCCTCCCGGCCGGTCCCATCTGGGCGCTGCACGGTTTCTACATCCTTTCGACCGCCTTCATGCTGGCCATGTACCTGCGCCACGGTGCGCTCGCGGCCCGGCGGCAGCTGCGTCCGCCGCGCACCGGACAGGAAGAAGGGCTGCCGCGGCAGGGCACCGAGGCCTTGTCCGAACTCCGGCAGTCCACTGCCTCCGGGACCTTGGTCCCGTAACGCAGGTCCTTACAGTAAAGGAAAGAACCATGACCATCGATCAGGAAACAACCCTTGAGGAGCTCCGGAGCGGACTTGACCCCGCGGCGGTGGCTGCCGCCGCGGGAAGCTACTTGGAGATCCTCAACAAGGCTGCGATCGCCCTGCTCACGAGTGTCGGGCACCAGACCGGCCTGTTCGAGACGCTCGCGCAGCTGCCGCCGGCGACTAGTCGGCAAATCGCCGACGCGCGCGGCCTGGACGAACGTTACGTGCGGGAGTGGCTGGGCGGCATGACTGCGGCGGGGGTAGTCCGGTACGACGTCGCCGGCCGAACTTATCGGCTGCCCCGGGAACAGGCGGCCGTCCTGACCAGGGCCGCGGGGCCGAACAACATGGCACTGCTGATGCAGCATATCTCCATGATGGGCGAGGTGGAACAGAAGATCATCGACCGCTTCCACCGCGGCGGCGGGCTGGCCTACGGCGATTACCCGCACTTCCACCGCAATATGGCGGAGACCAGTGCGGCAGTCCACGACGCGGCCCTGCTGGACGTCATCCTGCCGCTCGCGCCGGAGCTTCCACAACGCCTGGCCCGCGGCATCGACCTGTGCGACATCGGGTGCGGCAGCGGCCATGCGATCAACCTGATGGCCAGCGCCTTCCCGGCCAGCAGGTTCACCGGCTACGACTTTTCCGGGAACGCCATCGAGGCCGCCCGCGCGGAAGCCGGCCGGATGGGCCTGGCGAACGCGTCCTTCGAGGTGCTGGACGTGGCCGCCCTGGACCGGGAGCAGGCCTTCGACGCGGTGACAGCCTTCGACGCGATCCATGACCAGGCGCATCCGGCCCAGGTGCTCACGAACATCCGCAAAGCGCTGCGGCCCGGCGGCGTGTTCCTGCTGGTAGACATCAAGGCCTCCAGCTACGTCGAGGACAATGCCGCCCTCCCGTGGGGCAGCTACCTGTATGCCATTTCGATGTTCCACTGCATGAGCGTTTCGCTCGGGCTCGACGGCGACGGGCTGGGCACCGTCTGGGGCCGGCAGCTGGCGCTGTCCATGCTGTCGGACGCTGGCTTCGGCCAGGTCGAGGCCAAGGAGATCGAGTCGGATCCGTTCAACGCATACTTCGTCGCAAGGCTATAGCGCTCGCAGTCCATGCCGGTCATTCCAGACGGCGGGAGCCCCGGTGCCTCAGGGGCTCCCGCCGCCTCACCGTGCTCAGCCCCGGGGCAGGACGTGTCGCCGCTTCGGGAACCTGATCCTGTCCAGGTCCTTCGCCGCGAGGACCGCGGTTCCGCCGGCTCGGGCACGGGCCTGTTCCGCCAGGGCTGATGTGTCGTCCCCGTAGCGGGAGGAGAAGTGTGTCAGCACGAGCACGCCCGCGCCGCCGGAGCCCGCCAGCGAGCCTGCCTGGCCGGCGGTGAGGTGGCGGTACTGCGAGGCGAGCCCCTCGTCGTCGTCGTTAAAGGTGGACTCGGTGACGAGCAGGTCCGTGCCGTCGGCCAGTTCTTCGGCGCCGGGGCACAGGGCGGTGTCCATGATGAAGGCGAAGCGCTGGCCGGGACGGTACACGCTCACGTCCGCCAGGCGCACGCCATCGAGGCTGCCCTCGCGCTGGAGCCGGCCTATGTCGGGCCCGGCGATGCCGGCCGCGGCGAGGCGCTTGGGCAGCAGGGTGTGGCCGTCGGGTTCGTTGAGGCGGTAGCCGTAGGTCTCGATCCGGTGCCGCAGCTCGCGGACCTCGAGCCCGGCCGCGATGGGACCGGGGGAGCCGTGCGGGCAGAGCCGAAGGTCGATGCCCGGGGAGGCGACGGAGACGAGGGCACGGACCACCTCCTCGCCCGAGGCCGGATAGTGCAGATAGACGGGGTGCGGCACGCCGTCCAGGGCCATGCGGGAGAGCACGCCGGGCAGGCCGTAACAGTGGTCGCCATGGACGTGGGTGAGGCAGATCCGCGTGATCCGGGTGGCCGAGACGCCGGCATGGATCATCTGCCGCTGCGTCCCCTCGCCCGGGTCGAAGAGCAGGCCTTCGCCGTCCCAGAGCAGCAGGTAGCCGTTGTGGTTCCGCGTCCTCGTGGGGACCTGCGACGCTGTACCGAGAACGATCAGTTCGCGCATGCCACCGAGTGTGCCATGTGATTGGCGGCTGCGGGACGTTACCGGTTTACTGGTAGGAACGGCCCGAGGCGGCACGAGGGAGAAGAACATGGTCAGGGCAGTATGGCGCGGCGCGGTGATCGCCGAATCCGAGGACACCCTGGTGGTTGAAGGCAACCACTACTTCCCGCGCGACAGCGTCAAGGACGAATACCTGGTCCCCAGCAGCCACCACTCGGAGTGCGGCTGGAAGGGCACGGCCCACTACTACTCGCTCGACGTTGACGGCGAGCGCAACCAGGATGCGGCGTGGTACTACCCGCTGACCACCCCGGAGGCCGAAAAGATCCGAGGCCGGGTGGCCTTCTGGCGCGGAGTGACGGTTGGCGACTGAATTGGCGGCCGGCGGCGCGGCGAAGCGGCCGGAGGCGTCCCTCGGAGGCACCTCCAGCCCGGCGGCGTCCACAGCCTTGCCCTCCGGATCGGGCGCGGCGTGGCCGGGAGAGTTGCGCCGCTCGCTGTCGTGGATCCGGCAGGATACGTCCTTCGGCGCGGCGGAGGACCTGGATTACGGGCTGCGGATGCTGCAGGCGGCCAAGGCCGGCCGGCTGGGGGCGACGGTGCGGATCTACCGGCCGGCGCCAAGTGTAGCCTTCGGCCAGCGCGATACCCATTTGCCCGGCTTCGCCGAAGCCGCCGAGCACTGCCGTGCGCTGGGGTTCGAGCCGCTGGTGCGCAAGGCCGGGGGACGCGCGGCGGCGTACCACCGGGGGTGCCTGGTCATCGACCATGTCCAGCCGGAAGCCGACGCCATCGCCGCGTCCCGGCACCGCTTCGCTTACTTCGGCGAATTGCTGGCGGCGGCGCTGCGGGATGCCGGCGTGACCGCCGGCATGGGTGAGATTCCGGGCGAGTACTGTCCGGGGGAGTACAGCGTGCACGGGGTCCCCGGGTACGACGGCGGTGCTCGGGTCAAACTCGTGGGTACCGCCCAGCGGGTCGTCTCGGGGGCCTGGCTGTTCTCCTCCGTGATCGTGGTGGAGGACTCCGGGCCCCTGCGGGAGGTGCTGGTCCAAGCGTACGACGCGCTGGGGCTGGAATGGGATCCCGCGACCGCGGGCGCCGCGGACGACCTGGTTCCCGGTATCCGGGTGGAGGCGGTCGAGCGCGCCGTGCTGGCCCGGTACCGCGCTGATTGGGAACCCGAGGAGTCCGGCTTCCGGGTGCTGCTGGATCGGACCGGACGGCCGGGAGACTAGGACCCGGAGCGGCGGGACGGTGGAACATGGGTCGGTGGATCTCCCCGAAGCGGTCCGGCGGGCGCAGGCACCGTCGTCCGGGGCCCACGCCGGCGCAGGAGCGCTGGGCCCGGATCCTGACCTGGCTCTACGCGGTGGCGATGCTGACCGCCGTCGTCCTCTGGCTGGCCCGGCTCGCGGGATTACCGTCGCGGCTGCCGGTGGTGGTGGTGTTCGGGGCGCTCAACATTCCGCTGACGCCCTCCCTCGTGTCCATCGTGGTCCTGGCGCTCGTCACCGGCGCGCTTCTGCGGCGCCGCCGCGTGGCGCTGATGCTGCTGGCGGTCTTCGCCGTGCTGGGGCTGATCGTCTCGGCGGCTATCCTCGCCGGGCTGTGGGAAAGCCACGCCGGTAACCGACCGGCCGCAGCAGCGCTCGCCGTGGGTACCGCCGTCGAGCTCACCGGGATCGTTGCCTCCCTGCTGACCCTGTGGCTCGTGTGGTGGGTGCGTCCGGCGTTCCCGGCGCGGACGCGGGCCGGCGCTGCACGGGCGGCGGCCCTGACCCTGGCCGGCGGAACGGCGCTGTCCGTGGTGCTGCCTGACGTCCTGCTGCTCGCCGCGACCAGGACAGTTGGTGACGTGGACGTGCTCGGCTCGGCGGTGCTGCGGGCCCTGGGCCTGCGGGTTGCGCCGAACTTCCACCGGCAGATCCCCGAGGGAATCCCGCTGCTGACTTCGATCCTTCTGGCCGTGACGATCATGGCCACCGTCTTCGTCTTCCTGCATTCGGGGCGCAGGCCGGGCGCCTGGACGAGCGGCCAGGAGATCGCCCTGCGCGCCCTGCTTGCCGAGTACGGCGGCAACGATGCGCTCGGCTACTTCGCGACCCGTCGCGACAAGGAACTGATCTTCGCTCCGGACGGGCGCGCCGCCGTGGCCTACAGGGTGGTTGGCTCGGTGTGCCTGGCGGCGGGGGATCCGGTCGGGAATCGGGCGGCCTGGCCGCCCGCCGTTGAGGCATGGAAGCGCCACGCACGCCTATTCGGCTGGTCACTGGGCGTGGTGGGCGCATCGGAAGAGGCGGCCCGGGTATTTGCAGCGGCCGGGCTGGGGGTCCTGGCGCTCGGTGATGAGGCGGTCCTGTATCCGGACCGGTTCTCGCTGACGGACCGGACCTTGGCCGATGTGCGGCGCGCCGTACGCCATGCCCGCCGGGAGGGTCTTGAGGTCCGGATCCGGCGGCAGTCGGACGTGCCGCCGGCAGAACTGGCTGCCTTGGGGGAGCTGGCGGACCAGTGGCGGGGGAGCGCAAGCGACCGCGGCTTTTCCATGGCGCTCAACCGGTGGGGTGATCCCGCCGACGGCCGCTGCCTGATCGTGACCGCACATGCCGACGGTGCCGTTACGGGCCTCCTGTCCTTGGTGCCCTGGGGGAAGAACGGGCTGTCGCTGGATCTCATGCGGCGCTCGCCGGAGGCCGCCAACGGGACGACCGAACTGCTGGTCGCCCGCCTGCTGGAGCAGGCCAAGAACCTCGGGATCATCCGGGTTTCTTTGAACTTCGCGATGTTCCGCGGGCTGTTCGCCGAGGCCGACCGGCTCGGGGCCGGGGCGCTGACCCGGCTCAATACGTCCGTGCTGGGTTTCTTCGAACGGTTCTTCCAGTTGGAGCGGCTTTACCGGTCCAATGCCAAGTACCGGCCCGAGTGGTTCCCCCGCTACCTGTGCTTCGACGGTCTCCTAGTGCTGCCGCGGGTGGCCCTGGCTGCGGCGCAGGTCGAGGGTTTTGTGCCCGGGCTGTGGCACCGGGAAGCCCCGCAGCACCGGTTGACGGAAGCGGAGCTTGAGCTGGTCGGTGCCCTCGAGACTGCTCCGCCCCGCCAGCACGGCCCCGCCCGCCGGCTCTCCGCGCAGACCCGGCACCGGCTGCGCCACGCGCAGATGCTCCGGGATGCGGGGATGGAGCCGTACCCCGTTGGGATGGCGCCAGCAGTCTCGGTGGCATTTGTCGACGGTGGACAGGGGACGCCGGTCCGGGTGTTCGGGCGGATCCGCGGGCTGCGCCACCACGGAGGCGTGCTGTTCGCCGACCTCACGGACGGCGGGCGCGTGGTCCAGGCGGTGCTGGAGCGCGAAGTCCTCGGCACGGAGCGGCTTCGCCTGCTGAGCCGGGCGCTGGACGTCGGAGACCTCGTGGTGGTCACGGCCACTGCCGCGCGGTCCCGCACCGGTACGCCGTCGTTCCGGGTCTCGCAGCTGGAGATGGCCGCGAAGGCGCTGCATCCTGTGCCGTACGTCCGCGGACCGGCGGCGCTGCCGGGCGCCCGGCCGCGGCACAGGGCCGTGGACCTACTGGTGCGCCCGGCGGGATGGGACGTGCTGGTGCGCCGGGGTCGGGTCATCGCCGAGATCCGGCGCCTGCTCGGGGAGGAAGGCTACCGTGAGGTTGAGACGCCCATCCTCGCAGCGCCGGGCGGCGGCGCTCTGGCGCGCCCCTTCCTCACCTACAGCAACGCTTCCGGGACCGATCTGACCCTGCGCATCGCGCCTGAGCTCTATCTCAAGCGGTTGTTGGTCGCGGGATCCGGCCGGATCTTCGAGATCGGCCGTAACTTCCGCAATGAAGGGGCCGACGCCATCCACAGCCCGGAGTTCACGTCCCTGGAGGCGTACAGCCCGTTCGCCGACTATGCGGACATGAAAGAGCTGGCCGAGCGACTGATCAAGGCCGCGGCTAGGGAGGTTCACGGTGCGGCAATGGTGCCCCTGCGCAGGGCACATGCCCCCGGGGAGCCTCCGGAACTGACCGATGTTTCCGGACCGTGGGCGTGGGTCAAGGTCCTCGACGCCGTCTCCCGGGTCCTTGGCCAGCGCGTGTCCGTTGACTCGGACCCCGATCTCCTGGTGCGGCTTGCCCGCCGGCACGGGCTCCCCGTCGGCCCCGGCTCGGGTCCCGGAACCATGCTGGAGGAACTTTACGCCCGGCTCGTCGAACCGGCCACGGTCCTGCCGACGTTCTACTACGACTTCCCGGCCGAGAGCACGCCGCTGGCGGCCTCGCACCGCAGCGGCGCGGGCCTGGTGGAACGGTGGGACCTCGTGGCCAACGGGATGGAGATCGGCACCGGCTATTCGGAGCTGACGGACCCGCTGGAACAACGTCGCCGGCTCACCGAGCAGGCCCTTCACGCCGGCGCCGGAACTGGCGGCGCGGCCGGGGGCGACGAGGACTTCCTGTTCGCATTGGAAACCGGGATGCCGCCGGCCGGCGGGCTCGGGATCGGGATCGACCGGCTCATCATGCTGCTCGAGGGGGTCAGCATCCGGGAAGTGCTGAGCTTCCCGTTCACCAAACCGGGCGCCGGGCCCTGAGCGCTGCGGTCCGCGCGCGGGGGGCGAGAGGCCGCCGATGACGGACCACACCCACACGAGATAGGTCACGCAGACCGCCGCCCAGCCTAACGACGGCGAGCCGGTCGACCTCGGTGTCCCTGACGAAGTAATCCACAGGTGGATGGAGGCCAGTATCCTCGGCCGACGGCAGGGGGCCACACTGATCGCACAACAGGTCACCTCAAGGAGGCAGCATGTGCGATATCTGCAACGGCATGTCGATGCGGCAGCTCAAGGAAAAGATGCGGATGAACATCGCGCGGCATGGCTGGCACGCCGCGCTGGTGGAAGGCGGTCGGGATTTTCCCGCCTTCGGCTACACGGTGGGACTGACAGAGCTGCGGCACGCAGAGATCCTCATCACCGGCAGGGAGCCCCGGGAGATCTACCTGATGCTGGCCGAAATGGCGCACATGGTGCTCGGCCACGGCAGCCGGCTGCTGGCCACCCTCAACGTGCGGCTCAGTAGCCGGCGGGTCTACCTGGCTCCAATGGAGGAGCAGAAGGAAGTCCTGCTGTACGCCCACAAGCTGTACGGCCGGCGGCTGCGGGCGGTCCAGGCCGTGTGGGCCGACGACAGCGGCCAGCTGCCGTGGCAGCGGGACGTGGTCGACGTGCTGACCCAGCCCCTCTACGGCACGCCGCCCGGCCTCACTTCCGTGCAGGAATGAGGCCGGGCGGCGTGTCTCGGCGACGGCGCTCGTTCGGGTCAGTGGCCCCGGGCGATCCATTCGTCGAGGTGCGGCGCCTCGGCCCCTATGCGGGTGGCGTCGCCGTGGCCGGTGTTGACCGTGGTCTCGGCAGGCAGCGTGAGCAGGCGGCTCTTGATCGAGTCGATGATCGTCTCGAAGCTGGAGTAGCTGCGGCCGGTGGCGCCGGGGCCGCCGTTGAAGAGGGTGTCGCCGCTGAACAGCACGCCCTCGGACGGCAGGTGGAAGCACACGGATCCGGGGGAGTGGCCGGGGGTGTGCAGGGCGGTCAGGGTGGCTCCGGCAACCTCGAAGGTGTCGCCGTCGTTGATCGCGTGGTCCGGGGCGGAGTCGGGGAAGACTGCGTCCCAGAGCATGCGGTCGGAGTCGTGCAGGTAGACCTCAGCCCCGAGCAGCTGCCGGGTTTCGCCGACTGCCCGGATGTGGTCGTCGTGGCCGTGCGTGAGCAGGATTGCCTTCACTTTCCGGCCGCCCACGGCCTCGGCAACGTCCGACGGGCTGTGAGCCGGGTCGATCACAATGACCTCGGAATCGTCCCCGACGATCCAGACATTGTTGTCGACGTCCCAGGTCCCGCCGTCCAGCGAGAAGGTGCCGGAGGTGACGAGGTTCTCGATGCGGATGCTCATGGTTACAGTTCCACCACCGAGCGGAGGACTTTGCCTTCGTGCATTTTGTTGAAGGCTTCTTCGATTTGGTTGAGGGTGATGCGTTCGGTGACGAAGGCGTCGAGGTCGAGGTTGCCTTGTTTGTAGTGGTTGACGAGCATGGGGAAGTCCCGGCTGGGCAGGCAGTCGCCGTACCAGGAGGACTTCAGGGCCCCGCCGCGGCCGAAGACGTCGAGCAGGGGCAGTTCGAGGGTCATCTCGGGGGTGGGCACGCCGACGAGGACGACGCGGCCGGCGAGGTCGCGGGCGTAGAAGGCCTGTTTGTAGGTTTCCGGGCGGCCGACGGCCTCGATCACGACGTCGGCGCCGAAGCCGTTCGTGAGTTCCCGGATGGCTTCGACGGGGTCCTGCTGTTTGGAGTTGATGCCGTGGGTGGCGCCGAGGTGTTTGGCCATGTCGATTTTGTTGTCGTCGATGTCGACGGCGATGATCGTGGTCGCGCCGGCGAGTTTGGCGCCGGCGATCGCGGCGATGCCGACGCCGCCGCAGCCGATCACGGCGACGGATTCGCCGCGTTTGACCTCGCCGGTGTTAATCGCGGCGCCGATGCCGGCCATGACGCCGCAGCCGAGCAGGCCGACGGCGGCGGCGTCGGCGTCGGCGTCGACCTTGGTGCACTGGCCGGCGGCGACGAGGGTTTTCTCGGCGAACGCGCCGATGCCCAGGGCGGGGGAGAGCTCGGTGCCGTCTTCGAGGGTCATTTTTTGGGTGGCGTTGTGGGTGTTGAAGCAGTACTGCGGCTGGCCCTTGGCGCAGGCGCGGCACTGGCCGCAGACGGCGCGCCAGTTCAGGATGACGCGGTCACCGACGGCGACTTCGGTGACGCCTTCGCCGATAGCGGCGACGGTGCCGGTGGCTTCGTGGCCGAGGAGGTAGGGGAAGTCCTCGCCGATGCCGCCCTGCTTGTAGTGCAGGTCGGTGTGGCAGACGCCGCAGGTGAGGATGTCGACCAGGGCCTCTCCCGGACCCGGGTCGGGCACGAGGATCGTCTCGATGCTGACCGGGGCGTTCTTTTCTTTGGCAACAACGGCCTTGACCTTATGAACCATGCTGGGGGCAGTTCCTTTCCGCACGAGCCTGGGCGCCTCTCTCCGGGCGCCCCTGCCCTCATCTTAGGAACAGATGTGGCGAAGCCCGCAAAGACCGTCCGAATGGCGGCCGTTGCGGGCTTCATGCACGGCGGGTCTGTTCCCCGGAAACCTAGACTCCGAGGCGCTCCTTGACCTGCGACAGCGAGGGATTGGTGGCATTGCTGCCGTCCGGGAAGAGCACGGTGGGAACCGTTTGGTTGCCGTTGTTGATCTGTTCGACCAATTCCGCGGTGCCGGGCACGTCTTCGATGTTGATCTCGGTGTAGCCGATGCCCTGCGAGTCCAGTTGGGACTTCAAGCGGCGGCAATAGCCGCACCAGGTGGTCGAGAACATGGTGATGGTGCCGGGGGCGGGGACGAATTCCAAGGCAGCTCCTTCGGGGGGTCTTTGCCTACATCAACCGTCCCGGCGCGGCAAACATTCCCGCGCCGCAGCTGGCAGGCCGGGCCAGGCACATAATGGAGGCATGTGCGGCAGATACGTGATGGCCAGGAGCACTGGCGACCTGGTGGCTTCCTTCGATGTTGACGAGTCCTATGCCGAGGAGATCCTGCCCTCCTACAACGTTGCCCCGACAGACGAGGTCCCGCTGATCATCGACCGCCGGCACCCGGAACCGGAACAGGTTTCCCGGAAACTCGTAATGGCGCGCTGGGGCCTGGTCCCGCCGTGGTCGAAGGACCCGAAGTCCGGTGCGCGGCTGATCAATGCCCGCATGGAGACGGTGACGGAGAAGCCATCCTTCCGCAAGGCCGCCTCGCGCAAGCGCGCGCTGGTAGCTGCGGACGGATACTTCGAGTGGCAGAAGACCGCCGGCGGGAAAATTCCGACCTACCTGCACGGCGCCGAGGGTGAACTGCTGGCGTTCGCCGGGCTGTTCGAAAACTGGCCGGACCCATCGCTTCCGGAGGACCATCCGGACAAGTGGCTGAGGACCTTTACGATCATCACGACCGAGGCCGCCGACAGCCTGGGCCACATCCACGACCGCACACCCCTGATTGTTCCACCGGATCTCTACGCCGACTGGCTGGACCCGGGAACGACGTCGGAAGCGGACGTCAGGGCGCTGCTGGACTCCATGCCGGAACCGCATCTGGTGCCGCGGACGGTCAGCGACAAGGTCAACAACGTACGCAACAACGGCCCGGAACTGATCGACGAGGCGGCCTGACACCACGGGCAATCCCGCATTAAGGCGAGGGCATCCCCAGACTCACGTTGCCGCCGTCGTCCACGGAAAAGGCCGGATTGAACACGATGTCCCAGCGGAAGCCGTCCGGGTCGGCGAAGCAGCCGCTGTAGCCGCCCCAGGACTGTTGCCGGCCCGCCGACACGAGCTCCGCCCCGGCCGCGACGCCTTCGGCCAGCAGCCGGTCCACCTCTTCCGGCCCGGCGACGTTGCGGCCAAGGGACACGGGCGCCGCTGGACCCTGTGCAGGGTAGCCGACATCGCCGTATTCGCCGCGCATGCTCGCCACGTCCCACAGCGCGAGGATCTGGCCGTGGGCACTTTGGATGAAGAGGATTTCGCCTTCCTGTTCGGCCAGCGGCTTCCAGCCGAGGCCGTCGACGTAGAACTGGCGCGAGCGCGCAATATCGCGCACCCCAAGGGTGATGGCGGAAACGAGAGGTTCCATGGATCCATCGTTGCGCTGATGGCCGGGCGCAGCAAGGAACCCGGCCGGATCCGTCGCTGCGTCGAACAGCTGGGAAACCGGCCGGGCCCTTGGCAGCGCATGGCTAGGGGGCGATCGTCATCGTGCTCCAACCGCTGGCCCCGAGCTGGACGCGGGCACTGAGTCCACCGTTGGCGTTGCCGGGGTAGAGCCACAGCGTGCCCTTGGAATCGCGGGCCACCAGATCCATGGTGGCCCCGGAGTCAAAGGCACCCGGTCCGTTCAGGCCGCTCATCGCGTTCCAGCCGCTGGAACCCAGGAGCTTGCGGGTCCCGAACTTGCCGGCCCCGTTGCCGGGGTAGAGCCACAGCCGGCCGCTCGAGTCGCGGGCCACCAAGTCCGTAGTGCTGCCGGCGTCGAAGGTCCCGACGCCTGCCAGCTGGCTCATGGCGTTCCAGCCGCTGGCTCCGGCGACGATCCGCGTGCCGAACCGGCCGGACCCGTTGCCCGGGTAGAGCCAGAGGGCGCCGGCACTGTCGCGGGCGAGCAGGTCGACCCGTGTGTCGCCGTTGAAATCGCCGGGTGCCACGAGGGAACTCATGGAATTCCAGCCGGTGCCGATCTGCTGGCGGGCCAGGAGGCCGCTGGACCCGTTGCCCGGGTAGAGCCAGAGGACGCCGTCGGTGGTCCGGGCGATGATGTCGGAGTCGCCGTCGCCGTTGAAGTCGCCGGGCATCGTGATGGCGCTCATCGCGTTCCAGCCGCTGCTGCCGATGTTGATGCGGGTGCCGAGACGTCCGGAGCCGTTTCCGGGGTAGAGCCAGAGCTTGCCGTCGCTGCTGCGGCTGACCAGGTCCGGGTTGCCGTCGCCGTTCATGTCCTTCTGCTCGTCGGGCGTCGCCGAGGCCGGGGCCCCTGAGCCGATTCGCCAGACATAGGAGGCCGGTGTGCTGACATTGCCGGCGGTGTCCGTCGACCTCACGTTGAAGGTGTAGATCCCAGTGTCCTGGGCGTCGTAAGTCATGCCGGTAGCGCAGTTCCCCCAAGCGGAGTTGGTGGGCAGGAGCTGGCATTCGAAGGTGGCGCCGGCCTCGGAACTCGAGAAGTTGAAGGTCGGCGTGGTGTCCAGTGTCGGGTTCGATGGGCGGGTGCCCATAGTGATAGGTGCCGCGGTCGTGTCCACGGTGATGGCCAGTCCTCCGGATGCCAGGAACTGCGGAGCAGCAGGATCCGCCGGGAACGCCGGATTGGTGGTGCGGGCGGTGATGGTCCGCCTTCCCGGAGCAAGCGCCGTGGTCGTGACGACGCTGTAGGTGCCGCCGGTAGCCACGGCCGAACCGGCAGGGACGCCGTCGACCAGCACTTCCACGGTGCTGCCGTCGGCTGCCGAGCCGGTGAAGGTCGGGGTCGTGGCACTGGTGATGTTGTCCGTGGAGGAGCGTCCGGTGTCGCTGGCTACGGCCAGGTCCGGCATGGCCGGCGCGCCGTCGGTGGTATCGGAAATGACGCCCTGGACCGCGAAGGTGCTGACGGTCAGGGTATTGACTCCGGTGCCGCCGGCGTTGGGTCCGTCGACCCGCACGAAGTTGTTGCCGGAGGGTGCCCCGGTGACGGCGGTGGCAACGGTCGGGTTGCCGATTGTGCCGGCGGGAGGATTGACCTGGCGCAGGAAGGTTGCCGTGGTGCCCACGCCGTAGTTGCCGAGGAACGCCCTGCCGACGCCGTCCCAGTCGCAGGCGGGACCGGGCGCACAGAGGCCGGCGTCGATAGTTTCGTTGATGACGCCTTCGGCGTCCGCGGCGAACGTGTGGACCCCGTACGGGTGGGTGATGGCATACGACGCGTTTGGGGTCAGGTTTTCGAGCCGGAACCGCAGGCGGGAGAAACCGATCTGTTCCCCGGGCACGACGGCGTCGTTAGCGTGGGCGCCTTCGAGGGCGGCCTCGTAGAGTCCCAGGTTGCCCCCGCTGGCTTCGGCCACGTACCAGAAGGCCTCGTCCGGGAAATTGTCGGGGTAGGACGCCGGCCCTGCATTGGGCGGCGTAGCGAGGCAGCCGAGTTCCGCGGTGTAGCAGAACTGGAGCCTGACGGTGCCGTCGGAATACCACAATGGGTAGCCGTTGGCCGGATCAACGGGGCCGGCTCCGGGGAGCTCGGCGTGCGCCGGCGCTATCGATAGCGGGGCGAATGCAACGGCGAGAAGCGCGGCTGCGGTGATGGTGGTGGCGATTTTTTTCTTGGCTGGATTGCGGTGCGGTGCTGCCCTGTGTGCGAGTGGCATGGTCTTGCTCCTTTGAGGCGGTGTCCTCGGGCACCAAACGGCTGGTAGGCCAGTTGCGCAGGATGCGCTGCTGCAACTGTGGGCCCCGGTTATTGGATAAATCTTGGAGAGGACGGACGGCCCTGCGATTTTGTCAGAGCGGGCGCCTAGGCTGACTCTTGGATTCGAATACATATTCGATTAGAATGAAAGGGTCAAGCTTTTCGGCAGGCGTGTTGGCAGGAGCGCGCAGCCAAAGGTTTAGGCCCGTAATTCCAGAGGAAGGTGACTGGAACATGGGTGTTTTCAGCGAAACGATCGAAGTTGTTTGTTCTCCTGCCGGCCAGCCGATCAGGCTGGTGTGGCAGCACAGGACATGGCATGTCGCAGCGGACCCGGTGCGCTGGTACGAACGCCGCAAATGGTGGGCGGAGGAGCTGCGCGCCGAGCGCGGCAGGGGAGCCGGGCTGGTGGACTACGAGATCTGGCGGGTCCAAGCCAGGCTGAACAGCCGCTCGGCGTTGCGCACCTTCGATTTGTCACACCATGCCGACAGCGCGCGCTGGCGCATGATCCGCGTCCACGATGCCGTCCAGCGCCTGAGCGCCTAGCCATTGGCGGCCAGGCGGCGGCTCCATACCCCCCCGGATAGAAAATGAGCTTTACCCATCTGCATGTTTCATCCGCTTTCAGCGCACACTACGGGGTGTCCTGGCCGGATGAACTTGTCGCGGCGGCGGCAGGGGACGGGGCCGATGCCTTGGCCTGCACCGATCGGGACGGCCTGTACGGCACGGTCAAGCATGTCAGGGCCTGCCTCGCGGCCGGCCTGGATCCGGTTGTGGGGGCCGACCTTGCCGTCAGCGACGGTAAGGTCGGCAGCTCAGGACGGGTGGTCGTCCTGGCCCACGGACGAAACGGCGGCGCGGGCTACCACGCGTTGTGCCGGGTGGTTTCCGACGCCCACGAAGGGACCGCGGCCGGGAGGGGGAGCAAGCGGGGTCACGGACCGGCGGTGGAGATCGGACAGTTGGCCCGGCGCGCCGCCGGACCCGAGGGCGACTCCGGCCCGGTCCTGACCGTATTGCTGGGCCCCTATTCCGACGTAGGACAGGCGCTGAGGAACCGCAGCTACGCACAGGCCAGGGCGCTCGCAGAGCGGTGGCGCAGCCTGATGCCGCCAGGTGCGCTGGTCGTGGAAGCAGCCAGCCATTTAAGCACTCCCGGAGGCAACCTCAGCACGGCCCACGCGGTGCGGCTGTTCAAGCTCGCGGATGAGCTGAAGCTGCCTTCCGTGCTCACCAACGCGGTGCGGTACTGCCGGGAGGACGATGCCGCGACCGCGGACGTGCTGGATGCCGTGCGCGCCCTGACGGCGTTGTCCAAACTGCCGGACCTGCAGCCCAACGGCCAGGGCTGGCTAAAGAGCGGGAAGCAGATGAAGGCCCTGGCCCGGGAGATAGCGCGCGAAGCCGGTGCCGGGGCGGCGGGTGCCCGCAGGCTGCTGGCCACGACCGCCGCGGTAACGGACAGGTGCCGGATGGATCCGGTCGGGGACATGGGATACAAGCGGCCCGTCGTTCCGGAAGCTTCCGTCATCGGTATTACCCGGGAACCGGCGGCGGAACTGGTCCAGCGTTGCGAGGACGGCATCGGGCGGCGCTTCCCCGGGATCGGCGGCACGGCAGAGCGCAGGCTCAGGGACCGGCTCAGCCACGAGCTAAGCATCATCACCAGGCTCGGGTTCGCCCCGTACTTCCTGACGGTGGCCGAGGTGTCGAAAATGATCACCGGCATGGGCGTGCGGGCGGCGGCCCGCGGATCCGGCGCCTCAAGCCTGGTGAATTACCTGCTCAACATCAGCCACGTCAATCCGCTGGACCATGGACTGATCTTCGAACGGTTCCTCTCCCGGGACCGGTCCACGCTGCCGGACATCGACATCGACGTCGAAAGCGCCGAACGGCATAGGGTCTACCAGCAGATCTTCGACCGCTTCGGCGCGAAACGGGTCACGCTGATGAGCATGCAGAACGGTTACCGGGCACGTGGCGCCGTCCGGGACGCCGGACTTGCCCTGGGCATGGAGGAAGGGGAGATCGACGGGATCGCCAAACAGCTGTGGCGCTTCTCGGCACGGAATTTCCGTGAGGCGATGGAAGAGAAGCCCGAGCTGCGCGGGTTCTCCGCGCAGGTGGAACAGAACCGGCAGCTGGATTTGCTGGTGGACGTGACCGAACGGCTGGACCGGTTGCCGCGGCATATTTCGATGCATCCGTGCGGCGTGATCCTCGGTGACGAAACCCTGCTGGACCGTACCCCGGTTCAGCCCAGCGGACTGGGGCTGCCAATGAGCCAGTTCGATAAACATGACATGGATCCCATGGGCATGCTGAAGCTGGACGTGCTGGGGGTGCGGATGCAGTCCTCCATGGCCTACGCCCTGGAAGAGATTGCCAGGATCCATCCGGACAAGGCTGCCGTGGCCGCGGCGGGCCGGCACCCCGGATCCCTCGGCGGCGGCCCGGACTACATCGATGACCACGGGCGGATCGACCTGGAAGCCGTTCCGCTCGACGACGAACCGACCTACGAACTGATCCGCAGCACCTATACCCTCGGCTGCTTCCAGATCGAATCCCCGGGCCAGCGCGAACTGGTGGGCAAGATGGCGCCCAGGAACTTCAACGACCTGATCATCGACATCTCGCTGTTCAGGCCCGGGCCGATGAAGTCCGACATGGTCCGCCCGTTCCTGGAACACCGCCACGGCTGGGCCCCGGAGAATTATCCGCATCCCGACCTGGAACCGGTGCTGAAGGAAACCCATGGCGTGACGGTATTCCATGAGCAGGTCCTGAGGACCTTCGACGTCTTCACCGGCTGCGGACTGGCCAAAGCGGACGAATTCCGCCGGCTGCTGGGCGACGCAGCCGCCGAGCCTGCGGTGGAAGAACACTTCAGGCGCAAGGCCCTCGAGCGCGGCTACACGGCGGAAACCGTCGACAAGGTCTGGAACACGCTGAAGGCCTTTGGCAGCTTCGGGTTCTGCAAGGCGCACGGTGCGGCCTTCGCCGTGCCCACCTACCAGTCCGCCTGGCTGAAGACCCACCACCCGGAAGCCTTCCTGGCCGGGCTGTGGGAACACGATCCCGGCATGTACCCGCGCCGCCTGCTGGTGGCCGAAGCGCGCAGGATGGGGATCCCCATCCTGCCGCTGGACATCAACCGCAGCAGCGACAAGTACCGGGTTGAACGTGTTCCGGGCGACGGCGGCTCCGGCGGGAAGCTGGGAATCAGGCTCAGCCTCGCCAACATCTACGGCATGTCCGGGGCCGAGCTCAAACGGATCGTCCGCGGCCAGCCCTATGATTCCCTCGCCGATTTGCGGGCCCGCGCCAGGATCAGCCGGCCGACCCTCAAGCGGCTGGGCCAGTTGGGCGCCTTCGACGAGCTCAACCGGACAGCGGGCCGCCGGGACACTGCCACACGTGCGGACATCGTGCATCACCTGGACAAACCTCCGGTCCGCCCGGTGACGCGCAGGTATGAGCCCATCGAAGGCCAGCTGGCCCTGCCCCTGGGCGATCTTGAACTGCGCAACCTGAAGACGCGGCTACCGGAACCAACCACGCTGGAGAAGGTCAAAACCGAACTGGACCTCATGGCCGTGGATGTCAGCACCCACTTGATGGCCAGTTATGCCCCGCTGCTGAAAGAGCTGGGGGCCACCTCCGCGCAGGACCTGCTCTCCCTGCGCAGCGGCACCGAGGTGTTTGTTGCCGGCATCCGGGTTGCCACCCAGACGCCGCCAATGCGCGGGGGACGCCGCGTGGTGTTCATTAGCCTGGATGACGGCACCGGCTGCGTGGACTGCACCTTCTTCCACGAGGCCCAGGAGAAGGCCGGACCGCTGCTCTTCGGCACCCGGCTGCTGCTGGTCCAGGGCACCACTCGAAGGACCGGTCCGCGCGGCATCAGCCTGCAGGCCTCCAACGCCTGGGACCTGACCGAATACGGGACGCTGCCGCTGCCGGCACGCAGCCGGCCACAGCCTCAGCCCGTGCAGCCAACACTCCAACTGCCGGAGCGCCCAATGTTGGTTGGGCTCAATATCAGCGGATAACATCGAAGAGGCTCGCGGCACCCAAAGTACGGTGGCGCAACGAGAGCCCTCGCCAACCAAAGGAGACCTCCGTGTCAGCGCCCCAAACCATCACCCTCGTCGTCGACGGCGAAGAGAACAAGGTGACGACGGGCACTACCGGAACCGAATTGTTCGCGGACCGGCGCGACGTCGTCGTTATGCGCGTAGACGGTGAACTCCGCGACCTTGACCGCGAGCTGACTGACGGCGCCAGCGTCGAAGCCGTCACCATCGGCTCGCCCGACGGGCTCAACGTCCTGCGCCACTCGACGGCCCACGTCATGGCCCAGGCCGTGCAGCAGCTGCGCCCGGATGCCAAGCTGGGCATCGGCCCCTACATCAAGGACGGCTTCTACTTCGACTTCGACGTGGAGGAACCCTTCACCCCCGAAGACCTGAAGACGCTTGAGAAGATGATGCTCAAGATCGTCAACCAGAACCAGAAGTTCGTCCGCCAGGCCGTCACCGAAGATGAAGCCCGCCAGGCGATGGCCGGCGAACCGTACAAGCTGATCCTGCTCGGACTGAAGTCCGACGCGGACGAAGCCGGCGAAGGGGCCAACATCGAGGTCGGCGCCGGCGAAATCACCATTTACGACAATGTCGACCGCAAGAGCGGAGACATGATCTGGTGCGACCTGTGCCGCGGCCCGCACCTGCCCAACACCAAACTGATCTCCAACGCCTTCGCGCTCACCCGCACCGCTGCCGCCTACTGGCTCGGCAGCGAGAAGAACAAGCAGCTGCAGCGCATCTACGGCACCGCCTGGCCGACCAAGGAGGACCTGAAGGCTTACCAGGAGCGCCTGGCCGAGGCGGAGCGGCGCGACCACCGCAAGCTCGGTGCGGAGCTGGACCTGTTCTCCTTCCCGGACGAGCTCGGCTCCGGCCTGCCCGTGTTCCATCCCAAGGGCGGCGTCATCCGACGCACCATGGAGGACTACTCGCGCAAGCGCCACGAGCAGGCCGGCTACGAGTTCGTCTACACCCCGCACATCACCAAGGGCCACCTCTACGAGATCTCCGGCCACCTCGACTGGTACAAGGACGGGATGTTCCCGGCCATGCACATTGACGAGACCCGGGACCCCGAGACCTGGGAAGTGGTCAAGCCCGGCCAGGACTATTACCTGAAGCCGATGAACTGCCCGATGCACAACCTGATCTTCCGCTCCCGCGGCCGCTCGTACCGCGAGCTCCCGCTGCGGCTGTTCGAGTTCGGTTCCGTCTACCGCTACGAGAAGTCCGGCGTCGTGCACGGACTGACCCGCGTGCGCGGGATGACCCAGGACGATGCGCACATTTACTGCACCCGCGAGCAGATGAAGGACGAGCTCACCACCACGCTGAACTTCGTCCTCGACCTGCTCAAGGACTACGGCCTGGAGGACTTCTACCTGGAGCTCTCCACCAAGGATCCGGAGAAGTTCGTGGGATCGGACGAGGCCTGGGAGGAAGCCACGCGGACGCTCGCCGAGGTTGCCGAGGCGTCCGGCCTCGAGCTGGTTCCGGACCCGGGCGGAGCTGCCTTCTACGGGCCGAAGATTTCCGTCCAGGCCCGCGACGCGATCGGCCGGACCTGGCAGATGTCCACCATCCAGCTGGACTTCAACCTGCCCGAGCGCTTCGAACTCGAATACCAGGCCGCCGACGGCACCCGCCAGCGCCCGGTCATGATCCACCGCGCGCTCTTCGGCTCCGTGGAGCGGTTCATGGGCGTGCTGATCGAGCACTACGCCGGCGCGTTCCCGGCCTGGCTCGCGCCGGTGCAGGTTGTCGCTGTCCCGGTGGCGGACGCGTTCAATGACTACGTTTCCGACGTCGTGGCGAAGCTGCGGGCGCAGGGCATCCGGGCCGAGGCGGACCTGGGTACGGACCGCTTCCCGAAGAAGATCCGCACCGCCAGCAAGGAAAAGATCCCCTTCGTCCTGATCGCCGGCGGCGAGGACGCCGAAGCCGGTGCCGTGTCCTTCCGCTTCCGCGACGGCAGCCAGGACAACGGGATTCCGGTGGACGAGGCCGTGGAGCGGATCGCAGCGGCCGTCCGGAACCGGGACGTCCAGCCGTGACGCCAGATCAGCAGGCACCGGGGACCGTGCCGGACCCGGCATTCGCCGCGGGCCGTCCGGATGCGGGCCGCCCCGAGGCAAACGGGTCGGCGACGGATGACTTCGAACTGCCCGGCGTTCCGGACGCGTTCCAGCGGCTCTGGACCCCGCACCGCATGGCCTACGTCAAGGGCGGCCAGCACCAGTTCAAGGGCCAGGACGACTGCCCCTTCTGCGTGGCTCCGGGACGGAGCGACGAAGAGTCGCTGATCGTCTACCGCGGCCGGTTCAACTATGTGGTGCTCAACCTCTTCCCGTACAACCCCGGCCACCTGCTGGTGTGTCCGTACCGGCACGTTCCGGACTACACGGACATCACCGCGGAGGAGACGGCCGAGTTCGCAGAGCTCACGCAGACGGCGATGCGCGTGCTGCGCAAGGTCGCCAACCCGACGGGCTTCAACCTCGGCATGAACCAGGGCGTCGCCGGGGGAGCGGGGGTCGCCGCGCACCTGCACCAGCACGTGGTGCCGCGCTGGGGCGGTGACGGCAACTTCCTGCCCATCATCGCCCAGACCAAGGCCATCACGCAGACCCTGGACGAGGTCCGGCTGCAGGTGTCCCAGGCTTGGCCGGCCGGGTAACGGTAGCGGATGCTCAACAAGTACGCACGCGGCTTCTTCGGCCGCCTGTTCTCGCCTGTGGCCAAGCTGCTGCTGCGCTGGGGGATTTCCCCCGACGTTGTCACCGTGGTCGGAACGATCGGCGTCTGCCTCGGCGCGCTGATCTTCTACCCGATGGGCGAGCTGTTCTGGGGCACCGTGGTCATCACCGTCTTCGTCTTCGCCGACATGGTGGATGGACTGATGGCGCGCATGCAGGACCGCAGCAGCCGGTGGGGCAGCTTCCTGGACTCGACACTGGACAGGCTGGCGGATGCCTCGGTGTTCTCCGGCGTGGCCATCTGGTTCTTCACCGGCGGCGCCAACACGGCCATCGCCGTGGTCTCGCTGGCCTGCCTGGTCCTTGGCATGCTCGTCTCCTACGCCCGGGCGAAAGCCGAATCGCTCGGCTGTACTGCCGACGTCGGTATTGCCGAACGGTCCGAACGCCTGGTGGCGGTGCTGGTCTTCACCGGCTTCACCGGGCTCGGACTGCCGCCGGTGGTCCTGCTGGCCGTACTGCTGCTGCTGGCGGCGGCGTCCTTCGTCACGGTGCTGCAGCGCATCGGCACGGTCTACCGCCAGGTGCGCGCAGCCAACTGACGCGGTCCCGGCAGGGCGGACTTCAGAGGCCGTCATGCGGTGAGGTAGCGCACGCAATGCGGCGTATGATGAGATGTACTCTTTTCACCGATATCTAGGGGCTCTTTGTGTCCAGCAGTGAAGCTACTTCATCTCACGCGCCGGTAACCGGCAGCAGCCGGGTCAAGCGCGGCATGGCGGAGATGCTGAAGGGCGGCGTCATCATGGACGTCGTCACTCCCGAACAGGCACGCATCGCCGAGGATGCCGGCGCCGTGGCCGTCATGGCGCTTGAGCGGGTTCCCGCCGACATCCGCGCCCAGGGCGGCGTTTCCCGCATGTCGGACCCGGACATGATCGACGGGATCATCGAGGCCGTGTCTATCCCGGTGATGGCCAAGGCCCGCATCGGCCACTTCGTCGAGGCTCAGGTCCTGCAGGCCCTCGGCGTCGATTACATCGACGAGTCCGAGGTGCTCACCCCGGCCGACTACGCCAACCACATCGACAAGTGGAAGTTCACCGTTCCCTTCGTCTGCGGCGCCACCAACCTGGGCGAGGCCCTGCGCCGGATCAACGAGGGCGCGGCCATGATCCGCTCCAAGGGCGAGGCCGGCACGGGCGACGTCTCCAACGCGACCACCCACATGCGCCAGATCCGCTCCGAGATCGCCCGCCTGACCACCATGGCCGAGGACGAGCTTTACGTTGCCGCCAAGGAACTGCAGGCACCGTTCGAACTGGTCAAGGAAATCGCCGCGACCGGCAAGCTCCCGGTGGTGCTCTTCACCGCCGGCGGCATCGCCACCCCGGCGGACGCCGCTATGATGATGCAGCTGGGAGCCGACGGCGTCTTCGTCGGCTCCGGCATCTTCAAGTCCGGCAACCCGGCAGAGCGCGCCGCGGCGGTCGTGAAGGCCACCACCTTCTACGACGACCCGGACATGATCGCCAAGGTCTCCCGCGGCCTGGGCGAGGCCATGGTCGGCATTAACGTGGACGAGATCCCGCAGCCGCACCGCCTCGCCGAGCGCGGCTGGTAAGTACTGACGACGGCGAACGCCCGGCGCCGCAGCCTAGCTGCGGTTCCGGGCGTTCGTCTTAACAAGCCGGTGTGATGAGCCCGCGTCAATGTGCGGTCCAGTGATGATCGGGGCAGCCGCCGGTTTCAGCCAGCCAGGATTTTCGCTTTCTGCGCCTCGAACTCCGCCTCGGTCAGGACTCCTTGCGCTTTCAGATCGCCCAAAGTCTTGAGCCGTTCGAGCGGATCAGCGGCCGGCGCAGCCGCCTGGGCCGCTGCGGTCTCGTACTGCGGTTGTGCGGGCTCGTACTGCGGTTGCGCGGTCTCGTATTGCTGCTGCTCCTGGGCATTCCAACGCGCCTGTTGGCGGCGCTGTACGCGACCGCTCACGGCCGATGCGGTGCCGGCGACAACTGCCGTGCGTGCTACTCCTCGTAACAGTCCCATGTCTGCTCCCTCCTCACACCGTCGACTCGGATTCCAGCGCGTCGAGCGCGGCCATGACATCCTGAGCTGGAATGCGTGCACTTGCGATGACTTCGCCTCCGGCCTCGCGCGCTGCAGCAATGAACGGTATCGCCCACAGATTCTCGTAGACGATGAGCGCAGCTGCGGTACCCGCTTCCATGGCTTCAGCCGCTTCGGCAATTTCATCGTCGCCCATGAGGCCGGAACGAACCGAGGCCAGGGATGCAAACCCTTCCAAGCCGTCGGTTGTTTCTTCTGTCAGCTCGACGCCGGTAACCGAACCATCCGCATCTTTCGCAATGATGATGAGGTCGTAGACCCAGACCACCTTCCGCTGGATCAGGTCCTTAAGCGCTTCAGCGGTGGCGCCGCTGCCGGTCCGTTCCAGTGGAAACTCGATCAACACGAAGTCGATTGGGCCGTGCACATCTGTTGTTGCCACGAACATCACCCCTGCAATTTGATTGGTCGTCCAAAGACCTGCCCAGTGTAGTTTTCGCTTCACGCCCGAGGCATCACCCCGGCAGAATGATTTTGGCCGGCTGCGTCCCGTAGCAAACAGCGGAATCAGAATGGCCCGCGCGCCCGCAGGTCGCGGGGGTGGGCCAGGACGGCCCAGATGATGACCACGTCGAGGACGATGATGATGGCGCCCCACAGCGGGTAGTACGGCAGCCACATGAAGTTGAGCACCGCGCTCAGCGACGCCAGCACTACTGCCAGAATGCGGGCCCAGACCGCGCCCCGGAACAAGGCGGCCCCGCCGAACACCAGGAGCACGCCTCCGAGCAAGTGGATCCAGCCCCACGAGGTCACGTCGAACTGGTAGATGTACTCCTCACCGGCGACGTAGAACGTGTCGTTGAACAACGCCACAAGTGCCTGGAGGATGTGAAAGGCACCGGCCACGATCATGATGACCCCGGCGATGAGGATCGTCCCGGCGGCCGCAATGCTATACTCCCGGTCGGCAGGCCGCCCTGAATCGGTGGTCCTCCCCACGGAATTGCTTGCCATGGTGATGGTCCTTCCCTCGTGCGGTGCGCCGGTTGCAACCTGGCTGTGTCACTGGAGATCCGGCCCACCCGCAATAAGTCCACCTCGGTGCCGGTCGACTTTCCTCATCCTCGCTGGATGATCCTGATGCACTTGCCCGCCGTGCTGTTTACCCGCGTGCCGCCGCATTCAGGATCTCTGCGGGAATACACTGGCGGCATGATCCGACGGCAGGCCCAAGGGCGCGGTCCCGACCCGCGGGCCACGCGCACGTACGCGTCGCCGCTGCCGGCCAGGAGGGCGGCTGCACTGACTGTGGCTGCACTGACGGCGGCGGGCCTGCTTATGGCGGGCTGCACCAACGGGCCGGTGGTTGGGGAAACGGACCACGGCGCGGCGGAAACGGAACCCGCAGCAGGGCTTGCCGGGCCGGGCACGGAGGGGAGTGGCCCCGTCGGAGAGGCGCCGCCGTCGTCCTCTGCAGCGGATTCCGCCCCGGAACCGGCGGAGACAGCCGGTGCGGGTCCGGACTGTCCGGGAATCCGGTGTACCACGGTGGCGATGAGCGGTGACCTGCTGCTGCACGAGGCGCTGTGGGAGCAGGCCGCGCAGGACGCCGCGCAGACCGGCAATGGAAAGCTGGATTTCGGGCGGGTCCTGGGCGCGCAGGAGCAGTACCTGGAGAGTGCGGACCTTGCCATCTGCCAGTTGGAGACACCGCTGGCCGACGCAGCCGGCCCATATTCCGGCTATCCGGCCTTCAACGCCCCGCCGCAGATCCTCGATGCCGTTTCCGCTGTTGGCTACGATGCCTGCACCACCGCCAGCAACCACAGCATTGATCACGGCACGGCCGGCTTGGAGCGGACCCTCGCCGCGCTGGACGCCCGCGGCCTCGAGCACACCGGGTCCTACCGCAGTCCCGCAGCGGCCCGGCAAGTGCTGATCGTGGACACTCCCGCAGCACGCGTCGCCGTCATCACCGGCACCTTCTCGCTGAACGGGTTGGAGCCGGAGTCGGCGTGGCAGGTGGACCTGCTCGACCCCCAGGCCATGATTGCGAAGGCCAAGCAGGCCAGAGCGGAGGGGGCGGATATCGTTCTGGGCGCTATCCACGCTGGGGACGAATACACCGACTATGCGAACGCACAGCAGCAGGAAACCGCGCACTTGCTGGCTGACAGCGGCCAGTTCTCCTTGGTCTACGGGCATCACAGCCACTCGGTCCAGCCGATCGAGCGACACCACAACACCTGGATTGCCTACGGGCTGGGCAACACCATTGCCGCGCACGCCACCGACAACATCGTCAACACCGAAGGCTTGATGGTCCGGGCACAGTTCAGCCAGGCGGTCGAAGGAGGGGCGTGGGACGTGGCACGGCTGGATTGGCTTCCGGCCACGTTTGATGGACCGCAGCATCGCTGGTGCCCGGTGGCGGCCGACAGGCTGGATGCCGCTGCCGCAACGGGGCGGTGGTGCATCTCGGAACAGGCGGATACAGCCAGCCGCGGGCGGACCAAGGCAACGGTGGGATCGATGGCCGGCACAAGCGGAATCGTCCGCGAGTGGCTGCTCAGCGAGGACTGACCGGAAAGGCTCAGCGCGGGCGGGCCGCAGCGTCGGAGCGTGCGGCCGCCTCGTAGGGGACCTCCAGAGCAACGTCATTGAAAGTGCCGTAGCGACGCTCGGCCGCATGGCGCACCAAATAGTCGGCCACCGCAGGGTTCTTGGGCAGCAGCGAACCGTGCAGGTAGCTGGCGACGACGTTCCGGTAGCGCGCGCCCTCCGTGCCGTCCTGGCCGTTGTTTCCCTGGCCCTTGGTGACGGTGCCGAACGGTTGCACGTCCGGGCCCAGCGTGGTCAGGCCGCTGTGGTTTTCGTAACCGATCACGGTGCCGAACTCACTGCTCTCCAGCACCGTGTTGCCGATCAGCCGGGTGGGTCCGCCCACGGTTTCGGCATCCAGCAGCCCGATGCCGGTGATGACCTCGCCGGTGTGGGTGGTGAACCGGTGGCCGAACAACTGGTACAGGCCGCAGATGGCCAGCATGGGCACGCCGTCGTCGGCCAGTTCCCTGAGCCGGCCGCCCAGTCCCAGCAGATCCGACTGGATCTTGTTCTGGCCGGAGTCCTGGCCCCCGCCGCCGACGATCAGGTCCACCTGCTCCGGGAAGCTGTCACCCGGGTTGTATTCGTGCAGGCGCACGTCGTAGCCGCGCAGCTGGAGGCGCTTGCGCAGGACCAGGACATTGCCCCAGTCGCCATAGATGTTCATGTCCCGCGGGTACAGCTGCAGCAGGTCGATCACCGGTGCGTCCATCAGGAGACCACCTCCACTTCGGTCAGTTTGCCCAGCTCCCGGCGCAGCGCGAGCATGGCGGTGTAGGTGCAGTAGATGCGTTTGGGCTGCTCGGGCCCGAGCTCGATGAACCGTCGCAGCGATGCCGTCAGGTCGGTGTCGACCCGGCCCACAGGCACATCTTCGTAGAACAGCCGCAGGGCCATATCGTTCGCGCGGACGCCGCTGACTTCGTCTACGCCGGCTTCGGCAAGCGAGTCGAAATCCACGTCCCAAAGCCAGGACATGTCGCGGCCGTCCGCATAGTTGTCATTGATCGCGATCATCGTGCGGAATCCTGCCGCGGGGAAGGACTTCAGCGCCAGGCGGAAGCCTGCCGGGTTCTTCACGAGCACCAGGTCCAGCGGCTGGCCGTTCACGGTCAGCGATTCGCCCCTTCCGAACGCCGGCGTGACGGCCTCCAGCGAACGGAGCAGCGCGGCCTCGTCGGCGGCCTCTCCGAGCACCGTGCGGGCAAGGGCCAGTGCTGCGGCCGAGTTGTAGACGTTGTACACGCCGGTGAGCTTCAGCCGCGCGTCAATGTCCCGTCCGTTCACCGTGAAGGTTGCGGCGGGCCCGTCACACGCAGAGAGAACGACGTCGGCATCCGGCAGCGCGGCGATCTCACCGGCGGCGCCTGAACGCATTTCGTCGTCGCTGGGGAACATCTGGCGCAGGCCGGGGGCCAGTCCGAAGTACCGGATTTCAGACGCAGTCACCGCTTCGGCGAGGCCGGCGATCCGGTGGTCTTCGCGGTTCAGTACGACCGCTTCGGTCGTCGCCTCGGCGATCTTGCGGAGGAAACCCGCCGTCGTTTCGATTTCGCCGAACCGGTCCAGCTGATCGCGCATCACGTTGAGGAGCAGGCTGTAGCGCGGCGGGACAAGCTTCACGAAGTGGACGGCGTGGGCCTCGTCGAGTTCCAGCACGGCGATATCCGCGCCGAGCTTGCCCGCGGGGTTCGATTCGCCCAGCACGGCGGCGACGACGCCGCGAGTGAAATTGCTGCCGGTGCGGTTGGTGAAGACCTTCAGCCCCTGGCCCTGCAGCAGCTCGACGACCATCTTCGTCGTCGTCGTTTTGCCGTTGGTCCCGCTGATCACCACGACCCCGTGCGGCAGCCTGCCCAGGGTGCGGGGCAGGAAGTCCGGGTCGATCTTTTCGGCGATCAGGCCGGGGAGGGCGGAACCACCTCCACGTAGCTTCGCCACCACCCGGACGGTCTTTCCGACAACGGTCGCTAGGAGGTGTCGCATGACTAGAAACTATACAAGCTCCCGCCGGCGGGACCGGCTAAGGGCAGCCGCAGGCGCGGTGCACTGCCGCCGGTTCGCCTGCGGGTGCACGGGGAGGATAATGTTTTTTTCCTGGCCGGATCCCGGCCGTTGCCCCGTTGACACTGGAAAAGGAAACCCTGCGTGGTCAAAATCGGCGTGCTCGCCCTCCAAGGAGACGTCCGCGAACATCTAGCTGCCTTGGTCCACAGCGGCGTCGAGGCGGCCACCGTGCGACGCCCTGCGGAACTGGACGCCGTGGACGGGCTTGTCATTCCCGGCGGCGAGTCGACCACGATCGACAAGCTCACCCGGATCTTCGAGCTGGCCGAACCGCTGAAGGAGCGGATTGCCGCGGGCATGCCCGTCTACGGATCGTGCGCCGGGATGATCATGCTGGCCGATGAAATCGCCGACCCGGCCACGGACCGGCAGGGAAATCCGCAGCAAACGCTCGGCGGGCTGGATATTACCGTTCGCCGTAATGCTTTCGGCCGCCAGCGCGAGTCGTTCGAGACGGATTTGGCCTTCTGCGGGCTCGAGTTCAGCGCGGCTGTGCCGGGGACCGAACCGGAGCCCGTCCACGCCGTCTTCATCCGTGCCCCGTGGGTCGAACGGGTCGGCGAGGGCGTAGAGGTGCTGGCCCAAGTCCTGCCGGAAGAGGCGTCGCACACAGGAACCCTGCACGGGACAGCTAGAATTGTCGCAGTGCGTTCGCGGCACCTGCTGGCGACATCCTTCCACCCGGAAGTAACGGGGGAGCGCCGGATCCACGAACTTTTTATCAGAATCGTTAGAGGAGAAGCGTAAGCATGTCGGGACACTCCAAATGGGCGACGACCAAGCACAAGAAGGCCGTCATCGATGCCCGCCGCGCCAAGTCCTTCGCCAAGCTGATCAAGAACATCGAAGTCGCCGCCCGTGCCGGCGGCGCCGACATGTCCGGCAATCCCGCCCTTGAACTGGCAGTCCAGAAGGCCAAGAAGACGTCGGTCCCGAACGACAACATCGACCGGGCGGTCAAGCGCGGCGCCGGCCTGACCGGCGAGGCCGTGGACTACCAGGAGATTATCTACGAAGCCCGCGGCCCGCAGGGTTCCGCCCTGCTCATTGAGTGCCTGACGGACAACAAGAACCGTGCTGCTTCCGAGGTCCGCCTAGCGATCACCCGCAACGGCGGCACCGTGGCGGATCCGGGCTCGGTGAGCTACATGTTCAGCCGCAAGGGCGTCGTGAACCTGCCGAAGAGCGACCTGGGCGAGGACGATGTCCTGATGGCGGTCCTGGACGCGGGGGCCGAGGAGGTCAAGGAATCCGGCGGCAGCTTCGAGGTCCATAGCGAGCCCACGGACCTGCGTGCCGTGGTGGCCGCCCTTGAGGAAGCCGGCATCGAGTACGAGACCGACGAGATCGAGTTCGTCCCCTCCATGGAGGTCGACCTGGAACTGGACGCGGCGCGGAAGTTCATGAAGCTCGTCGACGCGCTGGAAGACCTGGACGACGTCCAGAACGTGTACTCCAATGCCGAACTGTCCGACGAGGTCATGGCCGCACTGGATTCCGAAGACTGAGCCGGGCCAAGACCGGATGACCCTGCGTGTCCTGGGTATCGACCCCGGCCTCACGCGCTGCGGTTTCGGCGTCGTCGACGTCGAGCCGAACCGGCGCGCCACGCTGGCCGGAGTCACCGTCGTCGGCACCTCCGCCGATGTGCCGCTCGAGCAGCGCCTGCTGGCCATCGCGACGGCCATCGACGAATGGCTGGACCGCTACACGCCTGACGTCTTGGCCGTGGAGCGCGTCTTCAGCCAGCTCAACGTCAGCACCGTGATGGGTACCGCCCAGGCATCGGGCATCGTGATTACGGCCGCGGCGCGCCGGGGCATCACGGTCGCACACCACACGCCCACCGAGGTCAAGGCCGCCGTTACGGGTAATGGACAGGCGGACAAGGCGGCGGTGACCAAAATGGTGACGCGCATCCTCCGGTTGGACACGCCGCCGCGCCCGGCGGACGCGGCGGATGCCTTGGCGCTGGCCATTACCCACGCCTGGCGGGGGAGTGCGACGACGGCGTCTGCCGCGGCAGGGGGGCGTTCCCTAACACCGGCCCAGCGCGCCTGGGCAGAGGCGCAGTCCCGGGCCCAGCGCAAGAAGTGGTGAGCCGGCCACCGGCTCCCGGTGTCCGCCCGGCGCGGCAATCGGGCTGAATGTCCCCGGCAACGCGTAGGCTGTTCGTAAATATGTTCGGAGAAACGGCGCCGTTGGAGGCGGCCGGTTTCCAGCCCTGCGGTTATGGAGTCACTAAATGATCAGCTCGCTTCGCGGCGTTGTCAGCCATGTCGGCCTGAACTCTGCCGTCGTCGACGTGAACGGATTCGGCATGCTGGTCCAGGCGACCCCGCAGACCCTGGCCACCCTGCACGTCGGACGCGAAGCCGAACTGGCGACCCTGATGATCGTTCGCGAGGACTCGATGACGCTCTATGCCTTCGAGGATGCCGTGCAGCGTGAGGTGTTCGAAACCCTGATCTCCGTCAGCGGGGTCGGTCCCCGGCTTGGCCTGGCGGCCCTGGCCGTGCATCCTCCGGAGGCGCTGCGGCAGGCCGTCGCGGACGGGGACAGCAAGGCCATCAGTAAGGTTCCGGGCATCGGTCCGAAGCTGGCCGGCCGGATCGTCCTGGAACTGGCCGGCAAACTCGTGCCCGTGGAAGGGCCGGCGGCGCCAGCGGAGCCGGCCTGGCAGGACCAGGTGCTGCAGGCGCTGACCGGCCTCGGCTGGTCGGAAAAGGACGCGGTCGCCGCGCTGGACCGGACGGCCGAGGAGAATCCGGACGTTGCAGCCGGATCGGATGTGGGCCAGATGCTGCGGCTGACCCTGCGGAGTATGGGACAGGATAACGGCCGGCCCGGCGGCGGCCGGCGGGCCGCGGCGGGTGCCCGCTGATGGCCGCGGAACCCGAAGGCACGTCCATCGTCTCGGCGGCGGGCGAAGCCGAGGAACGCGCGATCGAGTCGGCGCTCCGGCCCAAGAACCTGGCGGACTTCGTCGGCCAGGCGCGGGTACGCCGGCAGTTGTCGCTGGTCCTCGAGGCGTCCAGGATCCGGGAGCGTACGGCGGACCACGTTCTGCTCTCCGGGCCGCCCGGCCTGGGCAAGACGACGCTCGCCATGATCATCGCTGCAGAAATGAACGCCCCCCTTCGCATCAGCTCCGGCCCGGCCATCCAGCATGCGGGGGATCTGGCGGCCATCCTTTCCTCGCTCACCGAAGGCGAGATCTTGTTCCTCGACGAGATCCACCGGATGTCCCGTCCGGCCGAGGAAATGCTGTACATGGCCATGGAGGACTTCCGGGTGGACATCGTGGTGGGCAAGGGGCCGGGCGCCACCGCCATTCCCCTGGACCTGCCGCCGTTTACCCTGGTCGGTGCCACGACACGGGCGGGCCTGTTGCCCGGTCCGCTGCGGGACCGGTTCGGGTTCACCGGGCACCTGGAGTTCTATTCGACGCAGGAACTGGAACTGGTGCTCCGGCGTTCGGCCATGCTGCTGGACCTGAAGATCAGTTCCGCCGGCTTCGCCGAAATCGCCGGCCGGTCGCGGGGCACGCCGCGTATCGCTAACCGCCTGCTCCGCCGGGTACGGGACTGGGCCTTGGTCCACGGCATTGAAGAAATCGACGCAAGGTCTGCTGCCGCCGCGCTGGACATGTATGAAGTGGACGAACGCGGACTGGACCGTTTGGACCGCGAGGTCCTCACCGCCCTGATTACGAAGTTCGGAGGGGGCCCGGTGGGCCTTTCCACCCTGGCCATCGCCGTGGGGGAGGAAACCGAAACGGTGGAGACCGTGGCCGAGCCGTACCTTGTGCGCGAAGGGCTCCTTGGCCGGACGCCGCGCGGGCGGATCGCCACGCCGGCCGCTTGGGAACACCTCGGCTTGGAGATGCCGCCCTCCGCCGTCGGTGCTCCGGACCTGCTGTCGGTCCTCGAGGAAGAGGAGCGCGGCTTCTCCGATAGCGGATCGTGACTTTACCGCCGGACTGCACGCGTAGAATGGGTGGCAGCCAGGCTTGCTCCGTGCCCTACAAGGCGCTGCCCTGTCCGGCGCAGACCATCCGAGTGCGGCCGTGCCGCTGCTCGCGTCCAGAAGAAGGAACGGAACGTCTCAGTGTTCGTAAACGTCTTTGCCAATAACACCGCGCAGCCCCAGGGCGGCGGGTTCGACTTCATGACGCTCGCGCTGTTCGTGATTTTCGGCCTGTTGATCTTCATGATGTTCCGGAAGCAGAAGAAGGTCCGGGCACAGATGCAGGAGAAAGCCCAGACGATGCAGGAGAAGCTGCGTCCGGGCACCCAGGTAATGACGCAGTTCGGCCTGTTCGGCACCGTGGTTTCGGTCGACCGGGACGAAAACAAAGCTGTCATCGAGTTGTCGCCCGGAAACACCGCGACCGTGCACCTGCAGGCCGTCAGCGAAATCATCGAACCGCAGGACGCCGCGGTTCCCGACGATGCGTCCGCTCTGGCGGGCGGGGACGAGCCGTCCGTGTTCCGCGAGGAGGAATCCTCGGACGACGCCCTGAAGCGGCTGAACGAAGAACAGAACAAAGACAACAAATAGTCCGCACGCGGTTCCACCGGCCGGACCAGTGGGTGGGGGCAGCCCCGCCCATTTGTCATGCGGGAATTCCTGCGCCGGGAGCCGTCGAGAGAAAGACCATTCATGGCACGTTCCGGCCGCAATACCGCCGCCAAGAGGACCCTGATCTGGCTCGGCGTCCTCATTGCCGTCCTGACCGCTGCCCTGGGCGGCGGCGTTCTTTCGAACCAGGCCAGCTGGGCGCCCAAGCTGGCACTGGACCTCGAAGGCGGCACGCAGATGATCCTCGCCCCGCAGGTTCAGGGCGGAGGCAACCAGATCACCAGCGAGCAGCTGGACCAGGCAGTCGAAATCATCCGGCAGCGCGTGGACGGCTCCGGCGTGGCCGAAGCCGAAATCAGCACCCAGTCCGGGCGCAACGTCATCGTCAGCCTGCCCGGCGTGCCGGACGAGAAGACCCGCGACCTGATCCAGGCATCCGCCGCCATGGAGTTCCGCCCGGTGCTGGCCGCCACTTCCGGAGCTGCCGTGCCCAAGGAAAGCCGCACTCCTGCCGCCGAGTTGCCGAAGCCGAGCGGTGAGCCGGCCAACGCGAGCGACCTGAACTGGATTACTCCGGAGCTGTACCAGGAGCTGGAGGCGCGCGATTGCACCGACCCGGCTACCATCGCCGCGGCCAGCGAGGAGCCTGCGGACCCCAAGAAGCCGATGATCGCGTGTGAACCGGACACCGGCCAGAAGTACATCCTGGGCCCGGTCGAGGTGCCCGGCACCGACATTCAGGACGCCAGCTTCGGACAGGTCCGGGGCAACCAGGGCCAGTCGCTGAACCAGTGGGCCGTCAACATTGAGTTCAACGGCGAGGGCACGCAGACCTTCAAGTCCGTCACTGAACGGCTCTTCGGCCTGACCGGCGCACAGAACCAGTTCGCCATCGTCCTGGACGGCACCGTCATTTCGGCACCGACCACCAACGCCGTGATTCCCGACGGCCGTCCGCAGATTACGGGCAACTTCACGGAAGACTCGGCACGAGCGCTGTCCGAACAGCTGAAGTACGGTGCCCTGCCGATCAGCTTCGACATCCAGAGCGAAACGCAGATCTCGGCAACCCTCGGCTCCGAACAGCTGCGCATGGGCGTCATTGCGGGCCTGATCGGCCTCCTCCTGGTCGCCATCTACTCGTTCTTCCAGTACCGGATGCTCGGCTTCGTGACGATTGCGTCCCTGGTGGTGGCCGGAATCCTGACCTATCTGGCCATCGCGCTGCTGGGCTGGACGGAGAACTACCGCCTGTCGCTGGCGGGTGTGGCCGGCCTGATCGTGGCCATCGGCCAGACGGCGGACTCGTTCATCGTCTACTTCGAGAGGATCCGCGACGAACTGCGCGACGGCCGTGGCCTGGTGTCCGCCGTCGACAACGGCTGGAAGAGGGCCAAGCGCACGGTGCTGGCGTCCAAGTCAGTCAACCTGCTGGCCGCCGTCGTCCTTTACTTCGTGGCGGTCGGAAACGTCCGGGGCTTTGCGTTTACCCTCGGCCTGACCGCCATCGCCGACCTCGCGGTGGTCTTCCTGTTCACCCACCCGGTGATGATGTTGCTGGCCCGCACGAAGTTCTTCGGCGAAGGCCACCGATTCTCCGGGCTGGACCCGAAGCGCCTGGGCGTGGTGCCGCTGTACCGCGGTGCGGGACGTCTCCGCCAGCCGGGCGAGGGCGCGCCGAAACCGCGCGTCAAGACGGGCAAGACTGCCGGCGCGGCGGCGGAAGCGGAACGGCGCCAGACCATTGCCGAGCGGCGGGCCGCCGCAGAGAAAGAGCGTGCCGCCGCGGTCTCCGGGCGCAGCACGGATAAGGAGAGCAACTGATGCCTAACTTCGCAACGTTCGGCAACGAGCTCTACTCTGGCAAGCGGTCGTATCCCTTTGTCCAGAAGTACAAGCTGTGGTTCATCATTGCCGGAGCGGCAGTGCTGCTGTCCCTCATCATTCCGGTGGCCAAGGGTGGCTTTAACCTCGGGATCGACTTCCGCGGCGGATCCGAGTTCACGGTCTCGCAGACCCAGAATACGGATCTCGATCTCGGAAAGGACGCCGTTACCGCGGTCGAGCCCGCGCTGGATCCGGAAGTCACCAACATCGCGCCTAACACGGTCCGCATCCAGACGGAGCAGCTCTCCGATGACCAGACGCTGGCGGTCCGCGACGGCCTGATCAAGGCCTACGGGGTTAATGCGGACCAGGTGACCTCCAACTTCGTCGGCCCGACGTGGGGCGCCGACGTGACCCGGCAGGCCCTCTGGGGGCTCGTCGTCTTCGTCGTCCTGGCCGCAGTGCTGATGGCGATCTACTTCCGCACCTGGAAAATGTCGGTCGCTGCGCTGGCCGGCATGGGCGTCGTCATGATCCTGACGGCAGGGCTGTACTCGCTCATCGGCTTCGAGGTCACGCCTTCGGCCATCATCGGTTTCCTGACCGTGCTGAGCTACTCGCTTTACGACACGGTGGTCGTCTTCGACAAAGTCCGCGAAAACACGGCTGACATCGGAACCTCGACCCGGCGCACCTTCGACGAGGAGGTCAACCTGGCGGTGAACCAGACCCTGGTCCGCTCCATCAACACCTCGGTGGTCGGTGTCCTGCCCGTTGCTTCGATCCTCTTCATCGGTTCGCTGCTGCTGGGCGCAGGGACGCTCAAGGACCTGTCGCTGTCCCTCTTCATCGGCATCATCATCGGAACGGCGACGACGGTGTTCATCGCGGCACCGTTGTACGCGCGGCTGCGGACGAATGAGCCGGCCCTGGTCCAGCAGGCCAAGAAGGTCCGGCTCCGCAGGGAGCAGGAATCGAAGGCACGCGAGGCGGCTGAGGAGTCTGCCACCGCCTAGAGCAGGCGGTCGGGCGCCGGCCTGCGGGGCGGCGCCCGTGTCCGGCCTGTGCCTTCGGGGCATACACTAGAACGATGGAACTGGCGGCCGCCCCGGGGAGAGGCGGCCTGATCGGTCCTTTGGATGCTGCGTGAGGCGGCCCACGGCAGAGAGGTTTAGCACTTGGTAGACGATGGTGGCGCATCAAACCGGGCACCGGGTGCTGTTGCCAAGCCCGGACCCGGGCCCGTTGCCGTGCCCACCGAGGGCCCGGCGGCCGCGGCGGCCGCGGCGGCCGCGGCCCAAGAGACACCGTCCCGTCCGTCCTTCCCCGGGCGGCGGGAGAGGACCATGTCGCGGTTGGCGCGACTGACCGGGCGGGGATCGGCCGGATACTCGCCGATCCTCGAGCCCTTGCTGCGCACCGTCCGGGCCAACAACCCCCGCGAAGACTTCGACCTGATCCACCGGGCCTTCGTTGTGGCGGAGCGCAGCCACCGCGGGCAGAAGCGCAAGAGCGGGGACCCATACATCACGCACCCTGTAGCGGTGGCGACCATCTTGGCGGAGCTCGGGATGACCGGTACAACGCTCGCCGCGGCGCTGCTGCACGACACGGTAGAGGACACCGACTACACGCTGGATCAGCTGCGCAGCGAGTTCGGTGCCGAAGTGGCGATGCTCGTGGACGGTGTCACGAAGCTGGACAAGGTGCAGTTCGGCGACGCGGCGCAGTCGGAGACCGTACGCAAGATGGTCGTGGCGATGGCCAAGGACATCCGTGTCCTGGTGATCAAACTGGCCGACCGGCTGCACAATGCGCGGACCTGGCGCTTCGTGTCGCCGGAGTCCTCGGCGAAGAAGGCGCGCGAAACGCTGGAAATCTTCGCCCCGCTCGCCCACCGGCTGGGCATGAACACGATCAAGTGGGAGCTGGAAGACCTTTCCTTTGCCGCGCTGCACCCCAAAGTGTACGAGGAAATCGTGCGCATGGTGGGGGACCGGACGCCGGAACGGGAGAAGTACCTGACGATGCTGCGCACCAAGATCGGTGACGATCTGCGCGGGGTCAAGATCAAGGCCACCATCACGGGCCGCCCGAAGCATTACTACTCGATCTACCAAAAGATGATCGTCCGCGGCAAGGATTTCGACGACATCCACGACCTGATGGGGATCAGGGTCCTTGTGGACAGCGTCCGGGACTGCTATGCCGCGCTCGGCGCCCTGCATTCGCGCTGGAACCCCCTGCCCGGGCGGTTCAAGGACTACATCGCGATGCCCAAGTTCAATATGTACCAGTCGCTCCACACGACGGTGATCGGCCCGGGCGGTAAGCCGGTGGAGATCCAGATCCGCACCTACGAGATGCACCGGCGGGCCGAGTACGGCGTCGCGGCGCACTGGAAGTACAAGGACGCCGCGAAGTCCGGCACTGCCGCGGACGGCGGTGACATGGGCTGGCTCCGCAGCCTCGTGGACTGGCAGCAGGAGACATCCGATCCAGCGGAGTTCCTGGATTCGCTGCGGTTCGAGATCAACGCGCGCGAGGTCTTCGTCTTCACCCCGAAGGGCGAGGTGATGGCGCTGCCCGCCGGATCGACGCCGGTGGACTTTGCCTACGCCGTCCACACCGAAGTGGGGCACCGAACGATCGGCGCCCGGGTTAACGGCAAGCTGGTCCCGCTCAACAGCGAACTCAACCACGGCGACTGGGTGGAGATCTTCACCTCGAAGGCCGAGGGCGCCGGTCCGAGCCAGGACTGGCAGGGCTTCGTCAAGAGCCCGCGGGCCCGAAACAAGATCCGGCAATGGTTTACGAAGGAACGCCGGGAAGAAGCCATCGAGAAGGGCAAGGACCTGCTCACACGCGCCATGCGCAAGCAGAACCTGCCCCTGCAGCGGATGATGACGCACGATGCGTTGCTGGCCGTTGCGCAGGAGATGCACCATCAGGACATTTCCGCGCTGTATGCCGCAGTCGGCGACGGGCACAGCTCGGCGCAGAACGTCATCGAGCACCTGGTCGCGCTGCTGGGCGGCCAGGAGGCAGCCGAAGAGATGGAAGCGCCCATCTCGGTGGCCCCCAAGCGGCCGAAGACGTCGGACTCCGGCGTCACCGTTGTCGGTGTCGGCGACGTCTGGGTCAAGCTGGCGCGGTGCTGCACGCCGGTCCCGCCGGATCCGATCATCGGCTTCGTGACCCGCGGCTCCGGAGTTTCGGTGCACCGCTCCGACTGCCGGAACGTCGAAGACCTCCGGGCGCAGCCCGGACGGATGGTCGAGGTGGAGTGGGCGCCGACCAAGTCCAGCGTCTTCCTGGTGGAGATCCAGGTCGAGGCGCTGGACCGCAAGAGCCTGCTCTCGGACGTCACCCGGGTCCTCGCCGAGAACCACGTGAACATCCTCTCCGCCACGGTGCATACCTCGAGCGACCGGTTGGCCGTGTCCCGGTTCTCCTTCGAGATGGGCGACCCGAAGTACCTGAGCCATGTGCTCAGCGCGGTGCGGCGGATCGACGGCGTCTTCGATGTCTACCGGACCACGGATTCCCGGCGCCGGATCTAGGGCGGTCCCTCGCCGCCGCGCCGTGCCAGTGCGCTGTCGACCCGTTCCAGCGCCTTCGCCTTTCCCGGCACGCGCGGGCGCAGCTGCAGGGTCTGGCGGATGTAGCCCAGCGGGCACTTCAGCGCGGGAACCGAGGACAGGGCCAGCAAGGCGGGGACCGCATCCTCGTCCGGTGCATGCACGGCTATGTCCAGGGCCGTCCGGAGCGGAGACGTAACCGGCACGCCGGCCATGCGGACGGTGTCAGATGCCCCCAGCGAGACCTCGTGGATGCGTACGGAACGGCAGCGACCCTGCGACGTGGCGCGGTACCGGTGGTCCAGCAGGACGGTCACCTTGGCCTCCGGAGGCGCGCAGCCGTAGACCCATGCCGCCGTCAGCCGGCCCAGCACGACCTTCCGCCGGAACCCCGCCGGCAGCACGGCCGCCGCTGCCAGGGCGCGGTGGGCCGGGGTGACGGCCTCCATCGAGCCGATGTAGCCGGCCTCCAGAACATTGACCAGGAGGCCGTCCAGCTCCATCGCGCGCAGTTCGTTCCCGCTGAAGGGGCGTCCGGGCAGCAGGAGTCGCGGACCCGGGGGAGAACCGGCGGCACTGGCCGGGGAAGCTACAGGCGATGACCGCGAAAAAGGCATACGGTAAGCCTGCCAAACCTAGCGGAAATGGATCAGGGGGCGGAACCGATGTGTGGACATCCGGTTCCGCCCCCTGGGCGTGTGTAGGTGCGGTGCGTTAGGAGAAGTCCTGGGCCGACTTCTGCAGCGTATCCAGCCACTGCTTGCGCGCATCCAGCGCTTCCCGCGCTTCAGCGATCTTCCGCTGGTTCCCGTCAGCTTCCGCCTTGGCCAGGTCTTCCTCCAGGCCCGCGATCGCCGACTCAAGCTGGTTCAGGGCGCTGTTGGTCCGGGCCTTGGTTTCCGGATTGCTGCGCCGCCACTGCTCGTCCTCTGCCGCCTTGAGCGCGTCCTCAACCTTGCGCAGGCCGCCCTCGATACGGTGCATGTCGCCGCGCGGAACCTTGCCGATTTCCTCCCAGCGGTCCCGGATGGACTGAAGCCCCTTCCTGGCCGCGGCGAGATCCTCGATGGGCAGCAGGGCCTGCGCCTCTGCGACCAGCGCTTCCTTCGCGGCGAGGTTGCCCTCGTACTCCTTGTCGATCGCCTGGTTGGCTTCCTGGCGGGCGGCGAAGAACCTGTCCTGCGCCGCGCGGAAGCGGGCCCAGAGGGCGTCGTCGTCCTTGCGGCTTGCGCGCTTCGAGGCCTTCCACTGGTCCATCAGCCGCCGGTATTCGCCGGCGGTTGCACCCCAGTCGGTGGAGTCGGAGAGCGCCTCGGCCTGCGCAATGAGGTCTTCCTTCGCCGCCTTCGCTGCGGCGTTGTCGCTGTCCAACTGGCTGAAGTAGGCGCGGCGGTGCCGGTCGAAGACCGTGCGGGCGGAACGGAACCGCTTCCACAGCGAGTCTTCGGTCGAGCGGCCCAGGCGGACTCCGTTCTTCTGGGCGGCCTTCCAGTTCTCGAAGAGCTCGTTCATCCGGGCGCTGCTGGTCTTCCACTGCACCGACGAAGGATCCTTGGCCGCGATGGCCTCGGCTTCGGCCACGATCGCCTCCCGGGCGGCCAGTTCCGCAGAGCGCTGGGCCTCGTGGGCCTCCTTCTCCGCGCGCTGCAGGCCGGTGATGGCCTCATCCAGGCTGCTCAGGCGGACTTCCAGCGCCGGGACATCGCCGACCATGTGCCGCTCGGCCACCTGGGCCCGGAGATGCTCGAGGGTCTTGTGCATATCCGTCGACGGGGCCTTGGCCTCCACGCGCTGCTCCAACAGCGCGGTCTGCGCCGCGACGTCGTCGTACTTGCGCACGAAGTACGCCAGCGCTTCCTCGGCCGATGCATCCGGATACTGTCCTACCGGGTGCTCCTCGCCGTCGAGGATGAGGAAGACGTGGCCGTCCTCGGCAACGCGGCCCCACTTTGCGGCCTCCGACAGCGGAGTGGAGTGGACGGCGGGAGCCGGCGCGACGGGCGCCGGCGAGCCGGACGGCGCGGGCTTGGTGGCCAGCGCGGAAGGGGTCGGCCGGGCCATCATCGAAGGCTTGATGCTGCCCGGAGTCGGGCGGCCCTCGGCTTCGGTCGCTGGGGTCTGGGCCGTGTCGTCGGATTTCTGACTGTCTGTCACCGCTAAAACTCTTTCATTGGTTCGGTGGTGGGCTCGCCGGGCCGCACCAGGTACTTCGCA
Organism: Arthrobacter sp. Marseille-P9274; assembly: GCF_946892675.1. Lineage (NCBI taxonomy): Bacteria > Bacillati > Actinomycetota > Actinomycetes > Micrococcales > Micrococcaceae > Arthrobacter > Arthrobacter sp. Marseille-P9274. The sequence goes on along the minus strand of NZ_CAMPOV010000001.1, from coordinate 1,587,143 downwards.
GGGGTCAATCCAAGGTCAATGCGTCGATCGTTACGGCCATCTTAGGCGTTCCGTCCTGACTGCCGGTTTCCGTGACACCACCTTCTGCGATCCTTCGGACTACGTCGAGCCCTCCGGATACCTTACCCATAATGGTGTAGCCGCCGGTATCCTGCGCGATAGTGCTGTCCTTGTAGGCAATGAAGAACTGCGTCCCGTTGCTGTAGGTGCTTTGTCCGCGCGCGACGGCGATGGTGCCGGCCGGGTACGAGCCGTCCGCCGGGGAATTCTCCACCGGGCCCCACTGGAATTCGGGATCGCCGCCGCCTTTGCCGTCGACCGAGCCGCACTGCAGCACGCCCATGCTCGGGGCCGTGGTCAGCCGGTGGCAGTTCTTGCCCTCGAAGAATCCCTCGTCGGCCAGGGATTTGAAGACCGAGACCGCCTGCGGGGCCGCTCGGCCGTCCAGTTCCACTTTGATGTCGCCCTGGTTGGTGGAGAGCGTGCCGGAGAGCACCCGCCCGGCGGCGACGTCGGGGGAGGGGATGTGGGCCGCGTTCGTCGCCTGCGGAGAGGCCTGGCCCGACGGGATGCTCTCTTCGATGCCGCTGCGCACCTTTTCCACCTCGGAAGGCGTCGGATTGCTGTTGAACACGGTCAGCTGGATCAGCACGCCTGCAGCCACGGCCACCGCGATCGCGGACGCGCCGATGATGTTGTCCCGCTTGCGCCGCCGCAGCTGGTCCTGGCGCAGGGCGCGCTTGGCCTCCATCTGGGCGACCCTGCGCCTCATGTCGCGGTTCTCGCGTCTGGCAGCCACCGTGCTCCTCCTTCCGGCCCGCACTCGGCCTGGTCGGGGCCACGCGCCGGTGCCGTAAAATGGTCCGGCAGCCAGTTTAGGCATTCATCGAACGGCACGGCCGACCAACCATGGCGCGTCGGCGGCCTTCCCACGAGCAACCAGGAGATATCCACGCATGGCACGCAAAGCCTCCCTGTCAGGTTTTCCGGAATGGCTTCCGCAGGAGAGGCTTGTGGAGCTGCATGTGCTGGATAGCCTGCGGCGCACCTTCGAGCTGCACGGGTTCTCCTCCATCGAAACCCGAGCGGTAGAGACCATCGGCCAGCTGCTGCGCAAGGGCGAGATCGACAAGGAGGTCTACGGGCTGCACCGGCTGCAGGCCGATGAAGATCCGGGCGCCCCGGACCAGGACAAGCTCGCGCTGCACTTCGACTTGACCGTGCCGTTCGCGCGCTACGTGGTCGAGAACGCCGGCCACCTGGCGTTCCCCTTCCGCCGCTACCAGATCCAGAAGGTGTGGCGCGGGGAGCGGCCGCAGGAGGGCCGTGCCCGCGAATTCACCCAGGCGGATATCGACGTCGTCGGCGACGGCGAGCTGCCCTTCCGCTACGACGTCGAACTGGCCCTGGTCATCGTCGAGGCACTGGGCGCCCTGCCGATCCCCGAGTTCCGGTTGCGGGTCAACAACCGCAAGCTGGCCGAGGGCTTCTACCGCGGGATCGGACTCGACGACACGGCCGGTGTCCTGCGCAGCATCGACAAGCTGGAAAAGATTGGTCCCGAAAAGGTCTCCGCCCTGCTGCAGGAGGAGCTGGGCGCCACCTTGGAGCAGGCCGAGGCGGCCCTCAAGCTGGCCTCGATCCGGACCGAGGACACCTCGTTCGTGGAGCAGGTCCGCGCGCTGGGCGTCAGCAACGAATTGCTCGACACCGGCCTGGACGAGCTGGAGCAGGTCATCGCCGAGGCATCGCGCCGGGCTCCCGGCCGGGTGCTGGCGGACCTGAGCATCGCCCGCGGCCTGGACTACTACACCGGCACGGTCTACGAGACCGTCCTGGTGGGCCACGAGCAGCTTGGCTCCATCTGCTCCGGCGGCCGCTACGACGCCCTTGCCTCCAAGGGGAACCGGAAATTCCCCGGCGTCGGTCTGTCCATCGGCGTCACGCGCCTCGTGATGCGGATCCTCGCCCAGGAGTTCGCGACCGCCTCCCGCCAAGTGCCGACGGCGGTGCTGGTCACCCTGGCGAACGACGACAGCTGGTCGCAGGCCCAGGACGTCGCCGCCCAGCTGCGCAGCCGCGGCATCAGCGTGGAGGTTGCGGCCAAGGCGGAGAAATTCGGCAAGCAGATCAAGTACGCGGACCGGCGCGGCATCCCGTTCGTCTGGTTCACCACGGACGACGGCGGCGCACCGGTCCACGAGGTCAAGGACATCCGTTCCGGCGAGCAGGTGCCTGCCGACCCGGCGCTGTGGACGCCGCCAGCCGAGGACCTGCAGCCGCAGATCCTCGCCGCGGGCACGCAGGACTGACGCCCGCCGCCCGGGCGGCGCTCAGGAGTGGTTCCGGGCGCGGCCGCCCGGCTTGAGCACCGCCCGCCCGAGCAGCCCCACCGCGAGCACGCCAGCCATCGTCAGCACCGAGGCCAGCGGCAGCGTGAAGGCCAGCAGCAGGCAGCCGGCCAGGCCGAGGATGTTCAGTGCCTTCGGCGCGTACCAGGGCCGGTCCTGAAGCGTCAGGGCGGAGGCGTTCGTCACGGCGTAGTAGATCAGCACGCCGAAGCTGGAGAAGCCGACCACGGCGAGCACGTCCTGCGTCAGCAGCAGGAAGACCACGACGACGGCGACGGTGAGGTCCGCAAGGTACGGAACCTTGAACCGCGGCCAGACCGTGGCCAGCCCGCGGGGCAGGTCCCCCTCGCGCGCCATCGCGAACATCGTCCGGCTGACTCCGGCGATCAGGGCCAGCAGGGCGCCGAGGCAGCCAAGCGTGGCGGCTACGGTGACGGCGGCGGTTCCTACCCCGCCGCCGACCGCTTCGCCGACCGCCAGCAGCGGGGCCGGGGTCGCGGCGAGCAGGCCGGCGCCCATGAAGTCCAGCAGCGCCAGGCCCAGCGCCACGTACAGCACCAGGGTGAAGGCGAGTGCGCCCATGATGGCGCGGGGGATCAGCTTGGCCGGCTCCCGGACTTCCTCTCCCATGGTGGCGATCCGCGCATAGCCGGCGAACGCGAAGAAGAACAGTCCCGCCGCCTGGAGGACACCGTAGGGGCTCGTCTCGACGGCCGCCGTCGTCCCTCCTATGGGCGGGGCGTCGAAGGCGACCACCACGAGGAACACCAGGATCGCCACCACTACGGAGACGAACCAGCGCGTCATCCAGGCGGTGCGCGTGATGCCCATCAGGTTGATGCCGGTCAGGAGCACGACGGCGGCCACCGCGGCCGCCGTGGCATAGTCCGGAAATGCGTAGAGGCCGAAGGCCAGCGCCATGGCCGCGCACGAGGACGTCTTGCCCGTGATGTAGCCCCAGCCGGCCAGGAAGCCTGGCCATTCACCCAGCTGCCGGCGTCCGTAGATGTAGGTTCCGCCGCTGGTGGGGTGGATGGCGGCCAGCTGCGCGGACGCCATGGCATTGCAGTAGGCGACGACGGCGGCGGCCGCCAGCGACAGCAGCAGCCAGCTGCCGGCCGCGCCCGCGGCGGGGGAGAAGACAACGAAGACCCCGGCGCCGACCATGGAGCCGACGCCCACGGTGGTGGCGTCGAAGCCGCCGAGTCTGCGTTCCAATGCCGATTCACTGCTCACAAAATTCTTCCGCCCATCGATACTTCCGGATCGTGCCCAGCCGGTGCTGCTGCCGCGAGGCTGGTCCGGCTACTGTCCGGACAGCGGGCCGATCAACGGTAAACTCGTTCACGACTCATCTCGAGAACTACTCTAATCACTTGCCGCCGGTGCGGAGTCCCGCAGCCGGCCCAGGAAGTGAGGCAACTGAAAGGAATGCTGTGCTGCGCACACATGAACTCGGCTCGTTGAGGGCCGAGCACATCGGACAGACCGTCACCCTCGCCGGTTGGGTGGCCCGGCGGCGCGACCACGGCGGTGTGGCATTCCTCGACCTTCGTGATGCCTCCGGCGTCGCCCAGGTCGTGGTCCGGGAAGAGGACGTCTTCCACGGACTGCGCAACGAATACGTGCTGCAGATCAAGGGCACCGTGGAGAAGCGCCCGGAGGGCAACGAAAACCCGGCCCTCGCCACCGGTGAGATCGAAGTGATTGCCGAGGACGTCGTCGTCCTCAGCGCCTCCGAACCGCTGCCGTTCCAGATCGACGAGCACGTGGAGGTGGGCGAGGAAGCCCGCCTGAAGCACCGCTACCTCGACCTTCGCCGCCCCGGCCCCTCCGCGGCCCTGCGGCTGCGCTCCGAGGCCAACCGCGTCGCGCGGCAGCTGCTGCACGAGGACGGCTTCGTCGAGATCGAGACCCCGACCCTGACCCGTTCCACCCCGGAAGGCGCCCGCGACTTCCTGGTCCCGGCCCGTCTGGCGCCCGGTTCCTGGTACGCGCTGCCGCAGTCGCCGCAGCTCTTCAAGCAGCTGCTGCAGGTCGGCGGCTTCGAGAAGTACTACCAGATCGCCCGCTGCTACCGGGACGAGGATTTCCGCGCCGACCGGCAGCCGGAATTCACCCAGCTGGACATCGAGGCCAGCTTCGTGGAGCAGGACGATGTCATCGGCCTGGGCGAGCGGATCGTGCAGGCGCTGTGGCGGCTGATCGACGTCGAAATCCCCACCCCGATCCGGCGGATGACCTACGCCGAGGCGATGGACAAGTACGGCACGGACAAGCCGGACCTGCGCTTCGGCCTGGAGCTGACCGAGCTGACGGAATTCTTCAAGGACACCACCTTCCGCGTGTTCCAGGCTCCGTACGTCGGCGCCGTCGTGATGCCCGGCGGCGCTTCGCAGGCGCGCCGCACGCTGGATGCCTGGCAGGAATGGGCCAAGCAGCGCGGCGCGAAGGGGCTCGCGTACGTGCTGGTCCAGGAGTCCGGCGAGCTGACCGGCCCGGTGGCCAAGAACCTCACCGACTTCGAGCGCGAAAACCTGGCCGGCACCGTCGGCGCGAAGCCGGGCGACTGCGTCTTCTTCGCCGCCGGCGACCGGGCCGCGTCGCGTGCGCTGCTGGGCGCGGCACGCGTGGAAATCGGCCACCGCACCGGGCTGATCAAGGACGGCGACTGGTCGTTCCTGTGGGTCGTCGACGCGCCGATGTTCGAGCCGGCTGAGGCCGCGGTGGCCTCCGGCGACGTGGCCGTGGGCGGCGGTAAGTGGACGGCCGTGCACCACGCCTTCACCTCGCCGAAGCCCGAGTTCATGGACAGCTTCGACAAGGAGCCCGAATCCGCGCTGTCCTTCGCCTACGACATCGTCTGCAACGGCAACGAGATCGGCGGCGGCTCCATCCGTATCCACCAGCGGGATATCCAGGAGCGGGTCTTCAAGGTCATGGGGCTGGACAAGGAGTCGGCCCAGACGAAGTTCGGCTTCCTGCTCGAGGGCTTCAAGTACGGCGCCCCGCCGCATGGCGGCATCGCCTTCGGCTGGGACCGCGTGGTCGCCCTGCTCGCCGGCGAGGAGTCCATCCGCGAAGTGATCGCGTTCCCGAAGACGGGCGGCGGCTACGACCCGCTGACCGCCGCACCGGCGGCGATCACGCCGCAGCAGCGCAAGGAGGCGGGCGTCGACTTCAAGCCGCAGCCCAAGGCCGCCGAAGCCAAGGCGGCGGCGGAGGGTAAGGCCGCGAACTAGGCCGTTCCGGGGCATAGGGAAAGGGAGGCAAGCCAATCGGCTTGCCTCCCTTTTCGCGTCCGGGTGCGCCGGCCCTGGGGAGCAGCGTCCCGGTGGAGGTACGCCAACGTAATAGCCTTGAGGGGTGAGTGATTTGTTCAGTGCCGCCGCGGGCGATGAGGATGAGTACGACGGCGGTGCCGGCGACACTGCGGGCGGTGGTGCCGGATCCGGGCGCCCCCGCAGTCCGCTGGCGGTCCGGATGCGGCCGCGCAGCCTGGATGAGGTGGTGGGCCAGCAGCATCTCCTGCAGCCGGGTTCGCCGTTGCGGATGCTGGCTGCCGGCGGCAGCGACGCCGGGCCAGCCGGTCCGTCGTCCGTCATGCTGTGGGGGCCGCCCGGAACGGGCAAGACGACGCTGGCCCACGTCATCGCCCGGGGCCCGGGGCGCAAGTTCGTGGAGCTCTCGGCGATCACGGCCGGCGTCAAGGATGTCCGGCGCGTCATGGACGACGCGCTGACCGCCCGCGATCTCCACTCGACCACCACGGTGCTGTTCCTGGACGAGATCCACCGCTTCAACAAGGCCCAGCAGGATGCGCTGCTGCCCGGGGTGGAAAACCGCTGGGTGGTCCTGATCGCCGCCACCACGGAGAACCCGTCCTTCTCCGTCGTTTCCCCGTTGCTCTCGCGCTCCCTGCTGCTGACGTTGAAGCCGCTGACCGCCAAGGACATCGAGGAGCTGCTGCTGCGCGCGGTCGAGGACGAGCGCGGGCTCGCGGGTACCGTCGAGCTGGCGCCCGAGGCGCTGGAGCATCTGGTCCGCTTGGCCGCCGGGGACGCCCGCCGCGGACTGACTGCGTTGGAGGCCGCCGCCGGCGTCGCGTGGAGCGAGGCGAGGTCGCCGGATACCCCCGGCCCGGTCCTGGTGGAACTGGCCCACGCCGAGCAGGCGGTCGACCGCGCCGCGCTCCGCTACGACCGGGCGGGCGACCAGCACTACGACGTCACCAGCGCCTTCATCAAATCCATGCGCGGTTCCGACGTCGACGCCTCCCTGCACTACCTGGCGCGGATGCTGGAGGCGGGGGAGGACCCCCGGTTCGTGGCGCGCAGGATCATCATCTCCGCGGCAGAGGACGTGGGCATGGCGGATCCGACGGCGCTGCAGACGGCCGTCGCGGCGGCCCAGGCGGTGCAGCTGATCGGCATGCCGGAGGGGCGCCTCGTGCTGGCCGAGGCCGTGGTCCATATCGCCACCGCCCCGAAATCCAACGCCGCCTACAACGGCATCAACGCGGCGGTCGCGGACGTGCGGGCCGGCCGGGGCCAGGGGATCCCGACGCACCTGCGCGATTCCCACTATCCCGGAGCCAAGCAGCTGGGCCACGGCAAGGGATACGTCTACTCGCACGACGAGCCGCACGCCATCGCACGGCAGCAGTACCCGCCGGACGACCTCGTGGGCCGCGACTACTACAAGCCGAACGGCAACGGGGCAGAGCGCGAGATCTCGGCGCGCCTGGACCGCCTGCGCAAGATCATCCGCGGGGAATAGCCAACGGCTGCCGGTGGCTTGGGTTTCGCCGGCACAGCCACCGTAAAGGCCACGCCGCGGCCACGGCAGGGGAGGCGCTCAGGCCCGGCGCGGCTTCGCGAACTCCTCGGTGTCCAGGCAGATGGTGAACGGGCCGGAGTTGACCAGCTCGACCTCCATCATCGCGCCGAAGACCCCGGTCTCCACATGAGCGCCGAGTTCCCGGAGGCCGGTGACTAGGCTGTCGATGAGCGGCTCGCTGATTTCGCCCGGAGCGGCCGCAGACCAGGACGGGCGCCGGCCGCGCCGGGTGTCAGCGTAGAGCGTGAATTGGCTGACCACCAACAGCGGAGCCGAGACGTCGGAGCAGGATTTTTCGCCCTCCAGGATGCGCAGGTTCCAGATCTTCTGCGCGAGCAATGCCGCCGCGGCCTCGCTGTCGGTATGGGTGGCGCCGGCCAGCACCAGCAGGCCGGGTTCATCGATGGCTCCGACGATCTTTCCTTCGACGCTGACGCTGGCGCGGCTGACCCGCTGGAGTATGGCTCGCATTCCTCCAGCGTAATGCCGCTCCCATGCAGTCACGCGTGTATCAGGGCAACCTCGAATCTCAGCCCATTCTGTGAGTGTCATGGAAGCTTCGCCGATTCGGCCATTCGATGAGAAATAGTGGGGGGTTCAGGGATATGGAATCTTTGCTGGTACTGGTGGGCTTTAGAAGGGCCGCTGTTCTATATTCCGCATTAAGGCAGCAATTCGTAGCCGGAATGCCTCAGTCAATCAGCAGTTCCCTGCCGAACAGGGCTGAGTGATTGGTCCGCTTCGAGACCTACAGACTGGATCGGATCCGCAGTCGACATCGCTGCCATACTTTGTCGGTGGCGTCTTTCGAATGCATCACCCGATCGAAGATCAGCAAGGCCGATCTCTTTGACCGTTCCCTCAGCATCGATGCCCATGTCGGTTCGATGGCGAAGTCCAGGGAGAAGGCCGTCCGGGGTGTAACAGCGGGGCTGATCTCATTAGGGGAGGAGGTCACATGGCGGGCCTGGCACTTCGGGATTCCCATACATATGACCAGCCGGATAACCGAGATGGTCTCCCCGGACTATTTCGTCGATGAACAGGTCAGAGGACCATTCCGGCGCTTCCGGCATATCCACGAGTTCCTAGACGACGGCGAAGAAACAGTCATGATTGACCGCATCGAATTTGCCGCCCCCCTTGGTCCGGCCGGCAGGATTGCCGAACGGCTTTTCCTTGCTCGATACCTTCGGGATCTCATCGAAACTCGTAACCGATACCTGACCGGCCAATGAGCGGCACGGATGCAAAGTCCTCGTGGCAGGGGTGGCATAACGCAAGATTGCGGAACTGCTTGCAGGCGACGATTAGGGGAAAAGCGATGGCTATCATTCCTCCGGAGTGTAACCATCGTTACACTCAAAGTGTGAAAGCCGAGGTCAGCTGGGTTTCGGGACTTCGCAGGGGCGAAGCCTCCTCGACTTTGGCCGCGTCCGATGGATGAGACAGCAATGCATCCCGATCCCGGTCCGGACGAAAACCCCGCCGAACCTGCCGGAACCCGCAGCCAGGCCGGCGGGGACCCGCAGCAGGCGGCAGTCCGTACGCCCGTGAACGGCAACGACACTGGCAGGGAAGGTCGTACCTCCGGCGCGGCGCTGGCCTTCCGCTCCGTCATCCGGTCGTTCCTGGATGCCCCCGGAACGAGGATGCTCGTCCCGGTGGAGGTGCTTTTTCTTGGATTCCTGGCGGTCGCGGCCCTAACGCAAACCTGGAGCGACGCTGCCGTCCCGGCCATGCTGATCGGGGCGGCGCTGGTTCCCTCCGCGCTGGAACTGGCCATCAATGCCCGGTGCCCGACATGGCTGTACGGCTGCTATTTCGGGTTCCTGCTTGCGGGACCGTTCGTTGGCACCCAGTTGGGGCTCTATGCTTTCTGGACCCAGTGGGACAAGCCTGTCCACGCGTTCTCCGGTGCTTTGGTCGGTTGGGCCACCGTCTTCGCCCTCGGCATCGCCGATCGGCGGATGCAACTTGCCCTTCCCCCGTTCTTGATGGTTGCGGGGGTGGTGTCCTCAGGGGGGTTCGCAGCTGCCATGTGGGAAATCGCCGAATTCACCAGCGACCGTTTCCTAGGCACCCGTTCGCAGAACGCAGGCCTGGAAGACACCGTGACGGACATGATCTGCGGCGTTTTAGGGGTCATCACCGTAGCGGTCGCAGTGTGCCATTACCATCGCGGCCACCCGGCCGCCCTGATCAGCTCACTGCTTCGAAGCCAGGACATTATTCCTTCAGCACCTCCGCGGGAGCTGCCATAGCCCGCGCTCAGCCAGCGATCTGCAACTGGCTCAACGCTGTCGTGTGCCGGGCGGGCCGCCGATTGATGCTAGGATTATTGGCTGACTGGCAAGCCGCTTTTTGCGCCGTCGATCCCTGAATGTATTTTCCGTGGGTGCGACGTGCGCTCCGGGCGGTTGTAGCTGAAGGCAGCGGTGACCAACGCTCTCCGATCGTGGAGGCCAGCACATCACTTCACCGCATGAATTGGAAGGACATCGTGGCTAACAACACACGAGCCCGCCGCAAGGTCCGCATTTCGCGGTCCCTGGGAATTGCCCTGACCCCCAAGGCCGAAAAGTACATGGAGCGCCGTCCGTACGGTCCCGGCCAGCATGGTCGTGCCCGCCGCAAGCAGGACAGCGACTACGCCGTCCGCCTGCGCGAGAAGCAGCGCCTGCGTGCCCAGTACGGCATCCGCGAAGCACAGATGACCCGTGTCTTCGAAGAGGCCCGCAACACCGCCGGCCTGACCGGTGAAAACCTGATCGAGCTGCTGGAAATGCGTCTTGACGCCCTGGTCCTGCGTGCCGGCTTCGCCCGCACCATCGCCCAGGCCCGCCAGCTGGTCGTGCACCGCCACATTATGGTCGACGGCAAGCGCGTGGACCGCCCGTCCTTCCGCGTTTCCGAAGGCCAGCTGGTGCACGTGCACGAGCGCTCCGAGAAGATGCCGCCGTTCCAGGTGGCCGCAGCCGGCGCCCACCGCGACGTCCTGCCGAACGTCCCGGCCTACCTGGACGTCACGCTGGAGAAGCTGCAGGCTCGCCTGGTCCGCCGTCCCAAGCGCGCCGAGGTTCCGGTGACCTGCGAAGAGCAGCTCGTCGTCGAATACTACGCACGTTAGTCCCAGCCGGGAGCCGGTCTTCGGCTGACGGAGACCGGCGGAGGACAACTGGATACCGCAGCAGCGGAACCCCTACTGAACAGCCCGTGGCAAGCGCCGCGGGCTGTTCAGTAGGTAAGGTACATATGAGGTGCGGATGCACCATGACGTAAAGCGCCGACGTCGCTAGCCGAATCCAGAGCCGTGAACGGCCGGGCCGGACGCGCGCAAAACTGCAAAGGAGTTCCATGTCAGGTGGAGATATTGCCGGTCTGATCGCCGCGGGCGTGTTCGCCGTGCTGGTGGCCCTGCTGGCCGTCCCGGTCTTGAAGCTGGGTAAGGTCTTCGACGAGCTCCGCATCAGCATCCGATCCATCAGCGACGGGACCACCCCGCTGATCGACGAGGTGACCACCACGGTCAATACCACGAACGAGCAGCTCAGGAAGGTCGACGGAATCTCGACCAACGTGTCGGACGCGACCGCCAACGTTTCGGCGCTCTCCTCGCTGGTCGCGGCGACCATCGGCTCCCCGCTGATCAAGGTCGCAGCGTTCTCCTACGGCGTGCGCACCGCATTCTCTGCCCGATCCAAGTCCACCGGCCGCGGCCGGCGCAGCCGCTGACGGCTGAGGGAGGAACCACACTATGAAGCGGCTTATCTGGATGGGCGCCGGCATCGCGATCGGCGTCCTGGCCATGCGCAAACTGAATTCGGCAAAGCAGGCCATCGGCCCCGAGGGCCTCAACCGCGCCGTGGCCGGCGTGGCCGACAGCATCGCGGATTTCGCGAACGCGCTGCGTGAAGGCATGACCGAGCGGGAAGCGGACCTCCGCGCCGCGCTCGGCATCGATTCCGCAGATGACGTCCGGACGCGCTAGATTTTTCTCCGGCGGCTTTCCGCTCGCCGCTTTTTGTACCACCGGAAGGGTAATTAGGCACCATGAAGTCCCATGAGATCGTCCGCCGCTGGCTCGACTTCTTCGAGAAAAAGGGACACGCCGTGGTGCCCTCGGCGTCGCTGGTCTCGCCCGACCCCTCGCTGCTCTTCACGGTGGCCGGCATGGTGCCGTTCATTCCCTACCTGACGGCGCGCGAGACGCCGCCGTTCAACCGCGCCACGAGCGTGCAGAAGTGCATCCGCACCGCCGACATCGAAGAGGTCGGCAAGACCGTCCGCCACGGCACGTTCTTCCAAATGTGCGGCAACTTCTCCTTCGGCGACTACTTCAAGGAGCAGGCCATCCCCTTCGCCTGGGAGCTGCTCACCACGCCCGTCGAAGAGGGCGGCTACGGCCTCCCCGCTGACCGTCTCTGGGTGACGGTCTACGAGGAGGACGACGAGGCCCTGGCCATCTGGCGGGACAAGGTCGGCGTGCCGGTCGATCGCATCCAGAAGTCCGGCAAGAAGGATAACTACTGGTCCACCGGCCAGCCCGGCCCCGCCGGTCCGTGCTCGGAGATCTTCTACGACCGCGGCCCCGAGTACGGCATCGAGGGCGGCCCCATCGCGGACGAGACGCGCTACATCGAAATCTGGAACCTGGTCTTCATGCAGTACCAGCGCGGCGAGGGCATCGGCAAGGAGGACTTCGAGATCCTCGGCGAACTGCCGAAGAAGAACATCGACACCGGGCTCGGCATGGAGCGCCTGGCCATGATTCTCCAGGGCGTGGAGAACATGTACGAGACGGACCAGGTCCGCCCGGTGCTCGACAGGGCCGCGGAGCTTTCCGGCAAGGAATACACCAGCGCCGAGTCCGACGACGATCCCCACCATACGGACGACGTCCGCCTTCGGGTGGTCGCGGACCACGTCCGCTCCGCCCTGATGCTGATTTCCGACGGCGTGACGCCGTCCAACGAAGGACGCGGCTACGTGCTGCGGCGCCTTATCCGCCGGGCCGTGCGGGCCATGCGGCTGCTCGGGGTCGAACAGGCTGTCCTCCCCGAACTGCTGCCCGTCTCCCGGGACGCGATGAAGGGCACCTACCCGGTTGTCGAGTCGGACTTCGAACGCATCAGCCGGATCGCCTACGCGGAAGAAAAGGCGTTCCTGCGCACCATTGCCTCCGGCACCGCCCGGCTGGACGAAGCGGTCAAGGAGTCCAAGGCCGCGGGCAAGCCGCTCTCCGGCGAGGACGCCTTCACGCTGCACGACACCTACGGCTTCCCGATCGACCTCACCCTGGAAATGGCCGAGGAAGCCGGCCTGCAGGTCGACGAGGCGGGCTTCCGCACGCTGATGGCCGAACAGCGCCAGCGTGCGCAGGCGGACTCCCGCAACAAGAAGTCCGGCCACGCCGACGTGCGGGTCTTCAGGGAGATGCTCGCCGTCGGCGAGACCGTCTTCACCGGTTATGACGAGCTGACCACCGAATCCACGGTCCGCGGCATCGTCAGCGGCGGGGCCACGGTGGGCTTCGCGGGCCAGGGCGACGAAATCGAACTCGTGCTGAACGAGACCCCGTTCTACGCGGAAGCCGGCGGCCAGGCCGCCGACGTCGGACTGATCACCGGCGACGGGTTCGTCGTCGAGGTCATGGACGTGCAGCGTCCGGTGAAGGGCCTCAGCGTGCACAAGGCTGTGGTCCGCGAGGGCGAGATTTCGTCCGACGCCAAGGTGCTGGCCGCCGTCGACGAGCAGCGCCGCCAGGCAGGGGAGCAGGCACACACCGGCACGCACATCGTGCACGCGGCCCTCCACCAGATCCTGGGTCCGGAAGCGCTCCAGCGCGGCTCCTTCAACAAAGCCGGCTACCTCCGGTTCGACTTCTCCTGGGGCGAGGGCATCAGCGCCGCCGCGAAGTCGGAGATCGAGGAAGTGTCCAACCTGGCGATCCGGAACAACTTCGGCGTCAGCACCAGGGTCATGCCGCTGGCCGAGGCCAGGGCGCTGGGCGCCACGGCATTGTTCGGCGAGGCCTACGGGGACACGGTCCGCGTGGTGGAGATCGACGGCGCCTGGTCGCGCGAGCTCTGCGGCGGAACGCACGTCGACAGCACCGCGGAGATCGGCAGCCTGACGCTGCTCGGCGAGCAGTCCGTCGGTTCGGGCAACCGCCGCGTCGAGGCCTTCGTCGGCATGGAGGCATTCCGCCACCTTGCCGCCGAACGCGCGCTCGTGACCGAACTGTCCGAGATGCTGAAGGTGCCCGGCCCGCAGCTGCCGGACCGCATCGCGGCCACCCTGGCCAAGCTCAAGGCGGCAGAGAAGGAACTGGACAAGCTGCGCAAGGAGCAGCTCGCCGCCTCCGCCGGGAAGCTCGTGGACCAGGCGCGGGACGTGGCCGGGGTTAGGCTGCTGGCACACAACGCCGGTTCCCTGGGCGGTGCGGATGACCTGCGGTCGCTGGCGCTGGACCTGCGGACCCGGCTGGGAAGCGACGCCGCCGCGGTGGCGCTCACCGCCGTCGCGAACGGCCGCCCGCTGGTCCTCGTGGCCACCAACGAAGCCGCCCGCCAGGCTGGCGTCAGGGCCGGGGCACTCGTCAAGACCGCCGCCGGCGTGCTCGGCGGCGGCGGCGGCGGCAAGGACGACGTCGCCCAGGGTGGCGGCCAGGACGCCTCGAAGATCGACGACGCGCTGGCCGCGATCGTCGATGCCGTGGCCAACCGGGGCTAAGGCGCGCAACGTGCCCAGCGCAATCGCTCCCGCCGGCAGCAAGCTCGGTGTCGACGTCGGCCTGGCCCGGGTGGGCCTGGCCGGCTCGGACCCGGCGGGCATCCTGGCCACCCCGATCCGGACGCTCAAGCGCGACGCCAAGAAGAACAGCGACATCCGGCTCGTGGTGAAGGAAGCCGCGGAGCGTTCCGCCGTCCAGGTTTTCGTCGGACTGCCGCGCACCATGCGCGGCGGGGAGTCGTCCTCCACCCAGATGGCCCGCGACTACGCGGAACAGCTTGCCGGGGCGCTCTCGGCGGCCGGACTGGACACGACCGTCAGCCTGGTCGACGAGCGGCTGACGACCGTCAGCGCCCACCGGACGCTGCACGGCGCTGGCATGAGCAGCCGTGAGCACCGTAAAGTTGTTGATCAGGTCGCTGCAGTGGAGATCCTGCAGCATGCCCTCAATATGCAGCGTGCGCAAGGACGGGACGTGGGCACCCCCGTGGCCGCCCCGTACCGTGTCCAGGCACCCGGCGCAGGCACAGGGGAAGAGGAGACCGAGATTCCACGCGTAGATGACAATGATGGTGAGAACAAGCGGTGAGCAACAGCTATCCGGAGAACCCTCCTTATCCGGACTACCGGCCCGCCGGGCAATCGCTCGACGAGTTCGAGGCCGAGCACGCCTCGGACTACGAGGGCGAGCAGGGACCCGACTACGACCCGGAGCCTCCGGCGCGCAAGCGCAGCCGACGCAACAAGATCAAGCGGCAGCGGCGGCGTCGCCGCAACATCGCGCTGCTTGTGGTCTTCGGCCTCTTCGCCGGCGCCCTGGTCGGCGTGGTCCTGTTCCTCCAGAACCTGCTCGGCATGAACGAGCTGAAGGACTACCCGGGTCCGGGTGAGGGCGAGGTGTCCGTCACCGTCGAGCAGGGCGCGGGCCCGCTCGCGATCGCGAGTTCGCTGACGGAGCAGGACGTCGTGGCCTCCTCGGACAAATTCATCGACGAACTCGCCAACCAGGCCGATGGCCGCGAAATCCAGCCCGGCGAGTACAAGCTCAAGCGGCAGATGAAGGCAGCCGACGCGGCCAGTGTCCTCCTGGCCCAGGAAGAAGGCGTGAACTACGCCGCCATCAACCGCACCTGGCGCCAGCAGGAGGTTTTCGAGGCCCTCTCCAAGGGCACCGGGATTGCCGTCAGCGAGTTCGAAACCCTGGCGAAGGACCCGGCCGCGTTCGGCCTCCCGGAGAAGGCACGGAACCTGGACGGCTACCTGTTCCCGGCGGAGTACCGCTTCCCGCTGGAGGCCACCGCCGAGGAAATCCTCAAGACCATGGTCGACAAGACCTTCGAGCGGCTGGAGCAGGACGGGATCACCGACCCGAACCAGCAGTACGACGTCCTGACGGTTGCCAGCATCATCGAGGCTGAAGCGGGCGAGGCCGACTATGGGGCGGTCGCGGGCGCCATCGAGAACCGCCTCAAGCCGGACAACACCGAGACCAATGGGTTCATCCAGTCCGACGCCACGGTCACGTACGGCCTGGGCCGCAAGGGCTACGACATCACGCCGGAAGAGAAGGCGGACAAGGACAACCCGTACAACACCTATGCCCACACCGGCCTGCCGGTCGGGCCGATCAACTCTCCGGGTGGCCCGGCGATCGATGCGGCGGCGAATCCTGACGATGTGCCGTACTACTACTGGGTCACGGTGAACCTCGATACCGGCGAGACCAAGTTCTCCGAAACGCTGGAAGAGCACAACGCCTATACCAAGGAATACCTGAAGTGGTGCAGCGAGCAGGACGAGGGACGGTGCGACTGAGCATGCCTGCCGCTCCCGCGGGCGGCTCCGCCCGCAGCGGGTCCCGGGCCGCAGTGCTGGGCCATCCGATCGGCCATTCGAAATCGCCGGCGCTCCACCGCGCCGCCTACGAACTGATCGGATTCGACTGCAGCTACCGCGCCATCGATGTGACGCCGGAGGCGCTGCCCGGGTTCATCCGCACGCTGCGCTCGGAGCAGGGCTGGGCGGGCCTCTCCGTCACCATGCCGTTGAAATCCGCCATGGTGCCGCTGATGGACCGGACCAGCGAACTGGTGCAGGTCCTGGGCGTGCTCAACACCGTCGTGGCAGAATACGACGACGGCGGCGCCGTTTCGCTGACCGGCCATAATACGGACGTGGCCGGGATCATCGGGGCCCTGCGCCATGCGGGCGTGGAAGACGGCGCCTCGGCCCTGATCCTGGGCGGCGGGGGCACGGCGGCGGCCGCCGCCGCGGCTTTGGCCCCGCTGAAGCCGTCCTCGGTGGTGCTTTGCCTGCGCGACCCCGCCAAGGCGTCCGGCGTCGAGGCGGTCGCCGCGCACTTCGGCATCCCGCTTGACGTCCGCGGCTGGGATGCCGCGGCGGAGGCCCTCGCCGGCGCGGACACCGTCGTCTCGACCCTGCCGCCGCACGGAGCGGACACCCTGGCGGCACGGCTTGCCGCGGCGCCGAAGCGGCGTCCCGGGGGAGTGCTGCTGGATGTTGCATACGACCCGTGGCCCAGCGCGATCGCCGCCGAATGGCAGCGGCAGGGCGGCACCGTTGCACACGGGCTCGAGATGCTGATCTACCAGGCCGTGGAGCAGGTGCGGCTCTTCGCTGGGGAACGGTTCACGAACGCCGCCGAAGTCACAAATGTGATGTGTGACGCGGTCGGTGCCTCCCGGCGCTGAAGGGTACCCGCAAGCATGGCAGTATTGATGGCATGTTGCGTTGGTTAACCGCCGGTGAATCCCATGGTCCGGCCCTGGTTGGAATTGTCGAAGGCGTCCCCGCCGGCGTCGAACTGCACATCTCGGATATCCAGGACGCCCTGGCCCGCCGCCGTCTTGGTTACGGCCGCGGCGCCCGGATGAAGTTCGAACAGGACCAGGTCACCATCCTCGGCGGCGTCCGCCACGGCCTGACCCAGGGCGGTCCCGTCGCCATCCAGGTCGGCAATACCGAGTGGCCCAAGTGGGAGAAGGTCATGTCCGCCGAGCCGGTCGATCCGGCCGAGCTGGCCGAGTCCGCGCGCAACGCGCCGCTGACCCGGCCCCGCCCCGGGCATGCCGACTTCACGGGCATGCAGAAGTACGGTTTCGATGAGGCCCGTCCGGTGCTCGAACGCGCCAGCGCCCGCGAGACCGCCGCCCGCGTCGCCTTGGGCACCGTGGCCGCCAACTTCCTGAAGGCCCTCGGCATCGAACTCGTCAGCCATACCGTGTCCCTTGGCCGCGTGTCCGTCCCGGAAGGCGGTCCGGTGCCCGAACCGCGGCACGTCATCGCGCTGGATGAGGATCCGCTGCGCTGCTTCGATGCCGAAACGTCCCTGGCCATGGTCCAGGAGGTCGACGCCGCCCACAAGGAGGGTGAGACCCTCGGCGGCGTGGTCGAGGTGCTGGCCTACGGGCTGCCGCCGGGACTGGGCAGCTACGTCCACTGGGACCGCCGGCTGGACGCACGGCTGGCAGCGGCCCTGATGGGCATCCAGGCGATCAAGGGCGTCGAGGTGGGGGACGGCTTCCAGACGGCCGGCCGCCGCGGCTCCGAGGCGCACGACGAGATCGTCCGCGACGAGCGCGGGACCATCGTCCGCTCCACCAACCGCGCCGGCGGCATCGAGGGCGGCATGAGCATCGGCGACACGCTCCGGGTGCGCGCCGCGATGAAGCCGATCGCCACGGTTCCCCGCGCCCTGCAGACCATCGACGTCAGCACGGGCGAGGCGGCCAAGGCACACCACCAGCGCTCGGACGTCTGCGCGGTGCCGGCCGCCGGCGTCGTGGCGGAAGCCATGGTGGCCTTGGTCCTGGCCGAGGCCGTCACCGAGAAGTTCGGCGGCGACTCCCTCGCCGAGACCGCGCGGAACATCCGCAGCTACGTCGAAGCCATTCCGGCCTCGCTGGACTCGATCGGGAGCTAGTGCCGTCCTGATGCCGCTCACGTTGGAGCGCCATCTTGTCCTGATCGGACCGATGGCCTCAGGTAAATCAACGCTTGGCCAGCACTTCGCCACCCTGCACGGGCTGACCTTCGTCGACACGGACCGGAAGATCGTCGCCAAGCACGGCTCCATTCCGTCCATCTTCGCCGCCCAGGGCGAGCACGGCTTCCGGGAGATCGAGGCGCGCGAGGTGGCGGCGGTGCTTTCGGCAGCCGACCAGCCGAGCGTCGTCTCGCTCGGCGGCGGCGCCATCCTGGACACCGGCACGCAGCAGCTGCTGGCGGGCTGCGACGTCGTTTTCCTCGACGCCGACCTGGAGACCGTGCGGCCACGGATCCAGCGGGACAGCGGCCGTCCGCTGCTGGTGGGCGACCCGGTGGAACGATGGCTCGAAATGTCCCGGCGCCGCCGGCCGACGTACCAGAAGCTGGCGGGCATCGTCCTGGTGACCCGGGGCAAGTCCCAGCAGGAACTGCTCGACGAGCTGACTGCGATGCTCGAAGAGAAGCTTGAAGAAAGGCACACCCCGTGACCCACGGAACCCAGACACCGACCATCATCAAGGTCACCGGCACTGCGCCGAACGAGAATTACGACGTCGTCGTCGGACACGGTCTGCTCGACCGGCTTCCCGGCGTGCTGGGGGAGCGGGTCCAGCGCGTACTGGTCATCCACCCGCGTGCCCTCCGCTCCACCGGAGATACCGTGCGCGAGGAGCTCTCGGCCGCCGGCTTCACGGCACTGACGGCGGAAATCCCGGACGCCGAAGAGGGCAAGCACATCCAGGTCGCCTCGTTCTGCTGGCAGGTGCTGGGCCAGAACGACTTCACCCGCTCCGACGCGATCGTGACCGTCGGCGGCGGCGCCGTGACCGACGTCGGAGGCTTTGTCGCCGCGACGTGGCTGCGCGGCGTGAAGGTGGTGCACATTCCCACCAGCCTCCTCGGCATGGTCGACGCGGCCGTTGGCGGGAAGACCGGCATCAACACGGCCGAGGGCAAAAACCTGGTCGGCGCGTTCCACCCGCCGGCGGCCGTGCTGGCTGACCTGGACGCCCTCGCCACGCTGCCCCGCAACGAGCTCCTGACCGGCATGGCCGAAGTGGTCAAGTGCGGCTTCATCGCCGATCCGGCCATCCTGGACCTGATCGAGGCCAAGCCCGACGCCGTCGCAGACCCTGCTTCCCCCGAGGTGCGCGAGCTCGTGGAGCGTTCCATCGCGGTCAAGGCGCAGATCGTCTCGGCCGACCTCAAGGAATCCGGCCGGCGGGAGTTCCTCAACTACGGCCATACCCTGGGCCACGCGATCGAGCTGGCCGAGCGCTACCAGTGGCGCCATGGGGCCGCGGTCTCCGTCGGCCTGGTGTTCGCCGCGGAGCTGTCCCGAATGGTTGGCCGGCTCGACGACGCCACGGCCGACCGGCACAAGCGGATCCTCGAGCTGCTGGAGCTTCCGGTCAGCTACCGCCGCGATCGCTGGGCCGCGCTGCTGGACGGCATGAAGCGGGACAAGAAGGCCCGTGGCGACCTGCTGCGGTTCGTGGTCCTGGACGCCGTCGGCAAGCCCGGCATCCTCGAGGTTCCGGACACCTCGCTGCTGTTCGCGGCCTATCAGGAGATCGCGGACAGCTAGGAACGACGAAGAGGCGGCTCCCGAGCGGGTAGAATGGCCCGTGAACTTTTCTGGCGCTTGAATCTACGAAAGAGAAACTGTGGCGACAACCAACGACATCAAGAACGGGACCGTGCTGGTCATGGACGGCCAGCTGTGGAACGTTATCGAGTTCCAGCATGTCAAGCCGGGCAAGGGCGGCGCTTTCGTCCGCACCAAGATCAAGAATGTTGTCAGCGGCAAAATCCAGGACAAGACGTTCAACGCCGGCCTGAAGATCGAGACCGCCACGGTTGACCGCCGCGACTACACCTACCTGTACAAGGACGGCGACGACTTCGTCTTCATGGACGTCCAGGACTACGACCAGGTGACCGTGCCCGGAGCCGTTGTGGGCGACGACGAGAACTTCCTGCTGGAAAACATCAAGGTCAACATCGCCATGCACGACGGTACCCCGCTGTACATCGAACTGCCGGCGTCCGTCGTCATGGAAATCACCTACACGGAGCCCGGCCTGCAGGGCGACCGCTCTACCGGCGGCACCAAGCCCGCCACCGTGGAGACCGGCTACCAGATCCAGGTTCCGCTGTTCCTGGAAACCGGAACCAGGGTCAAAGTCGACACCCGCAGCGGCGACTACCTGGGACGAGTCAACGACTAGTGAGTGCACCCACTTCCGCGCGCGGCAAGGCCCGCCGCCGCGCCGTCGACATCCTCTTCGAAGCCGAGCAGCGCTCGGTTCCGCCCACGGACGCCCTGCGCGACCGGCGGGACAAGACGGACCAGATCATCAATCCCTACACGGTGGACATCGTCGAGGGTGTCATGGCCATGCAGCCGACCATTGACGAGTTCCTGTCCACGTACTCGCAGGGATGGCCGCTGGAGCGGATGCCCAGCGTGGACCGGATCGTCCTGCGCGTAGGCACTTGGGAATTGCTGTACAACGACGACGTCCCCGACGCCGTCGCGGTCAGCGAAGCAGTGGAACTGTCACGGACCCTCTCGACGGACGAATCGCCGTCGTTCATCAACGGTCTGCTGGGCCGGCTGCAGCAGCTCAAGCCCACGCTGCTGGCCTGATCGAACGTCAGGTTCCGGCCCGGAAGTCCCTGCTGGAGGTGGTCCCCGTGACGGGGGCCACCTTCGGTCATTCCGGGCGCGGAACGGTCCCTCCGCTGTGGTACGTTGGTTGGGCAACCAACCTTTAAGTCCGTCCTGTGAGGCGGGGAAGGAGGCGGCATCAGATGAACACGTCCGGCACGGTTTCGCCGCAGTCATCACGTGTAGTTCTCGCCGAAGCGGACATCGACCGCGCACTCACTCGCATTGCCCACGAGATCCTCGAAGCAAACAAGGGCTCCAAAGACCTGGTCCTGCTGGGCATTCCCCGGCGCGGTTATCCGCTGGCCCGCCGCCTCGCCGCCAAGATCGAGGCCGCCGACGGCAGCGTGAAGGCGGAGGACATTACCGGCCAGCTCGACGTCACCATGTTCCGGGACGACCTGAAGCGCCAGCCCACCCGCGCTCCGCTGCCTACCCAGCTGCCGGCCTCCGGGATCGATGACAAAGTCGTCGTGCTGGTCGACGACGTCCTGTACTCCGGCCGTACCATCCGCGCCGCCCTGGACGCCCTGGTGGACCTCGGCCGGCCCCGGATCGTGCGCCTGGCCGTCCTGGTGGACCGCGGGCACCGCGAACTGCCCATCCGCGCCGACCATGTGGGGAAGAACCTGCCGACTTCCTCGGTCGAGAAGGTCCGCGTCCGGCTGGCGGAAACCGACGCCGTCGATGGCGAGGCAGTCAACGAAGTAGTCATTGAGGACTGGAGCGCATGAGGCATCTGCTCTCAACCGAGGACCTGGACAAGTCGGACGCCATCCGCATCCTCGACACCGCCGAGGAGATGGCCGCGGTATCCGAACGCGAAGTGAAGAAGCTGCCCGTGCTGCGCGGCCGCACGGTGGTGAACTTGTTCTTCGAGGACTCCACCCGCACCCGGATCTCCTTCGAAGCCGCGGCGAAGCGGCTGTCGGCGGACGTCATCAACTTCGCCGCCAAGGGCAGCTCGGTCTCCAAGGGCGAATCGCTCAAGGACACGGCGCAGACCCTCGAGGCGATGGGCGCGGACGCCGTGGTCATCCGGCACTGGGCCTCCGGCGCTCCCGCGCGCCTCGCGACCTCGGACTGGATCGATGCCGCCGTCGTCAATGCCGGGGACGGAACCCACGAACACCCCACCCAGGCCCTGCTGGACGCGTTCACGATGCGGCGCAACTGGGCCCGCGTCAACGGCACCGGATCGGCGGGCAGCGACCTGGCCGGCATGAAGGTGGCCATCGTCGGCGATGTCCTGCATTCCCGGGTGGCCCGGTCCAACCTGTGGCTGCTGCGTACGCTGGGCGCCGACGTCACGCTGGTGGCGCCGCCCACACTGCTGCCGGTCGGCGTCGAGCACTGGCCCTGCACGGTCAGCTACGACCTCGACGAGACGCTTGCCGGCGGTCCGGACGCGGTGATGATGCTGCGGGTGCAGGGCGAGCGGATGAACGCGGCGTTCTTCCCGTCCACCCGCGAGTACTCGCGGCGCTGGGGCTTCGACGACCGGAGGCTTGCCGCGCTGGATGCCGCGGGCGCGAAGGAAACCATCATCATGCACCCTGGGCCGATGAACCGCGGCCTGGAAATCTCGGCCGCCGCGGCCGACTCGCCGCGTTCCACAGTTCTCCAGCAGGTCCGCAACGGCGTCTCCGTACGCATGGCTGCGCTGTACCTGCTGCTCTCGGGCGACAGCACGCCCGCCGCACCAACCCAGGAGGCCAACAGATGAGCACAGCACCCGAGACATCCGCGGCCTACCTGATCCGGGGAGCCGCCATCGGCGGCGGAGACCGCACCGACCTGCTGGTCCGCGACGGGATCATCGCCGAAACCGGCACCGGCCTCAGCGCTGCCGGGGCGGCGGTTATCGACGCGGACGGGCTGGTCGCGCTGCCCGGCCTGGTGGATCTGCACACGCACCTGCGGGAACCCGGCCGCGAGGACGCCGAGACCGTGGAGACCGGCAGCCGCGCCGCGGCGCTGGGCGGCTACACGGCCGTCCACGCCATGGCCAACAGCTCCCCGGTGGCCGATACCGCCGGCGTCGTCGAGCAGGTCTTCACGCTGGGCCAGAAGGCCGGCTGGACGGACGTCCGGCCGGTGGGCGCCGTGACCGTCGGACTGGCCGGCGAACGGCTGGCCGAATTGGGCGCCATGGCTGATTCGCGCGCCCGGGTCCGGGTCTTCTCCGACGACGGCATGTGCGTTCACGACCCGATCCTGATGCGCCGGGCGCTGGAGTATGTCAAAGCGTTCGACGGCGTGATCGCCCAGCACGCCCAGGAGCCGCGGCTCACCGACGGCGCCCAGATGAACGAGGGCGCGGTGTCGGCGGTCCTCGGCATGACGGGCTGGCCGGCGGTCGCCGAGGAGAGCATCATCGCCCGCGACGTCCTGCTGGCGCAGCATGTGGACTCTCGGCTGCACGTCTGCCACGTTTCCACGGCCGGCTCGGTGGAGATTATCCGCTGGGCCAAGCAGCGCGGCATCAAGGTCACCGCCGAGGTCACGCCGCACCACCTGTGGCTGACGGACGAACTGGTCCGCAGCTATGACCCGGTGTACAAGGTCAATCCGCCGCTGCGCACCGACGAGGACGTCAAGGCGCTCCGGGCCGGCCTCGCCGACGGCACGATCGACATCGTCGGGACCGACCATGCGCCGCACCCCAGCGAAGCCAAGGAATGCGAGTGGGCGCAGGCGGCGATGGGCATGACCGGGCTGGAAACCGCGCTGTCCGTCGTGCAGCACACCATGGTCGAGTCCGGGCTGATCGGCTGGGATGACTTCGCCCGCGTGATGTCCACGGCCCCGGCCCGGATCGGGCAGCTCGCCGGCCACGGACAGCCGCTGGAAACCGGTTCGGCCGCGAACATCACGCTGGTCGATCCCGCCGCACGCTGGCAGGTGGATCCGCAGCGGATGGCCACCAAGGGGCGCAACTCGCCGTTCGCCGGGAGGGAGCTGCCCGGCCGCGTCGTCGCCACGTTCTACCGGGGCCACCCCACGGTCCTGGACGGCGCGCTCAACACCCCGCTGACCTCCGAGGGGGCGTAAGGCCCGTGGACTACCTGGGACCAGGACTGATCACGCTGAGCCTGGTGGTGGTGCTCATCGGGCTCGTCTACTTCGGCTGGCGCAGCCGGCTGAAGCGCCAGCAGGACGTCGCCCCGCTGCCGGCGGTGCCGGAGGAGCTGTCGGCGCCGGTGGCGGCCTACGAGGGGCAGTACGTCGTCACGACGACGGCGGGGGACTGGCTGGACCGGCTCGCCGTCCACTCCCTGGGCATCCGGTCCAACGCGCTGCTGCGGGTGTATCCGCAGGGCGTGCTGATCGAGCGTCGCGGTGTCCCGGACCTGTACCTGCCGGCGTCCAGCATCAGCGGCGTCCGCACCGAGAGCGGCATGGTGGGCAAGTTCGTCGAGAGGGACGGGCTGGCCGTCATTACCTGGTCCCTCGGCGGCCGGGACGTGGACACCGCCTTCCGCAACCGGCAGGCCGCGGACAAGCGGCCGATGCTGGAGCACCTGGAAACTTTTGTACCTGCTGTAACGGACAACGATGAGGATCTATCGTGACTGAACACCAAACCACTCCTTCTGCGGCGGCGCTGCTTGTCCTCGAAGACGGCCGCGTCTTCCGCGGACGCAGCTACGGAGCCCAGGGAACGGCCTTGGGCGAGGCGGTCTTTGCCACCGGCATGACCGGCTACCAGGAGACCATCACGGATCCCTCCTACGCCCGCCAGCTCGTCGTCCAGACGGCCCCGCACATCGGCAACACCGGCGTGAACCGCGAGGATGCGGAATCCCGCAGGATCTGGGTGGCCGGCTACATCGTCCGCGATGCCGCCCGGCGGCCCTCGAACTGGCGCTCGGAGCGCAGCCTCGACGAGGAACTCATCGAACAGGGCATCGTGGGCTTGCAGGGCGTGGATACCCGCGCCATCACCCGGCACCTGCGCGAGCGCGGCGCGATGAAGGCCGGAATCTTCTCCGGCGCCGACGCGCAGCGCCCGGAGGCCGAGCTGCTGGAGCAGGTCAAGGCGCAGGCGCCCATGGAGGGATCGCGGCTGGCCGAGGAGGTCAGCATCGATGCAGCCTACGTCATCGATCCCGCCGACCACGGCTGGGAGGGCGAACCGCGCTTCAGCATCGCCGCCCTCGACCTGGGCATCAAGTCCATGACTCCGCAGCGCTTCGCCGAACGCGGCGTCCGGGTCCATGTGCTGCCGGCTACGGCCACCCTGGCGGACATTCAGGCCCTCGGCCCGGACGGCGTCTTCATGTCCAATGGCCCCGGCGATCCGGCCACGGCCGACGCCCAGGTCGGCCTGCTGCGCGACGTCCTCGACGCCCGCCTGCCCTTCTTCGGCATCTGCTTCGGCAACCAGATCCTCGGCCGCGCGCTGGGCTTCGGCACCTACAAGCTGCGCTACGGGCACCGGGGCATCAACCAGCCGGTGATGGACCGCCGCACGGGCAAGGTGGAGATCACCTCGCAGAACCACGGCTTCGCCGTCGACGCTCCCACCGACGGCGCCACGAAGGCGCCGGAGGAGCGGTTCGGCCGCGTCGAGGTCAGCCATGTGAGCCTTAACGACGACGTCGTCGAGGGCCTCGCGTGCCTCGACATCCCCGCGTTCTCCGTCCAGTACCACCCCGAGGCCGCCGCCGGCCCGCACGACTCGGCCTACCTGTTCGACCGGTTCATCGACCTCATGGACGCGGCACGGCGGACCGCAGGTACGAGTACCGTCAGCACCGACGCAGCGGACGTCTCCAAAGCCACCATCGACGCCAAGGAAGCCAAGTAATGCCCAAGAGAGAAGATCTTAAGTCCGTCCTGGTCATCGGGTCCGGGCCGATCGTCATCGGCCAGGCCGCCGAGTTCGACTACTCCGGCACCCAGGCGCTGCGCGTCCTGAAGGAGGAAGGCCTGCGCGTCATTCTCGTGAACTCCAACCCGGCGACGATCATGACGGATCCCGAGTTCGCGGACGCGACCTACGTGGAGCCGATCACGCCGGAAGTGGTCGAGAAGATCATCGCCAAGGAACGTCCGGACGCGGTGCTGCCGACCCTGGGCGGGCAGACGGCGCTCAACACCGCCATCGCGCTGGACAAGAACGGCGTGCTGGAGAAGTACAACGTCGAACTGATCGGCGCCAACATCGAGGCGATCGAGCTCGGCGAAGACCGCGAGAAGTTCAAGGGCGTGGTGGAGCGCTGCGGCGCCGAGTCGGCCCGGTCCATCATCGTGCATTCGATGGACGAGGCATTCAAGGCCGCCGAGGAGCTTGGCTACCCCATGGTGGTCCGCCCGTCCTTCACCATGGGCGGCCTCGGCTCCGGCATGGCGTACAACGAGGAGGACCTGCGCCGCATCGCCGGCGCCGGCATCCAGTACAGCCCGACCAGCGAGGTGCTCCTCGAGGAGTCCATCCTCGGCTGGAAGGAGTACGAGCTGGAGATGATGCGCGACAAGAACGACAACGTCGTGGTGGTCTGCTCCATCGAGAACTTCGATCCGGTCGGCGTGCACACGGGCGACTCGATCACCGTCGCGCCGGCCCTGACGCTGACGGACCGCGAGTACCAGAACCTGCGGGACATCTCGATCGCCGTGATCCGCGAGGTCGGCGTGGACACCGGCGGCTGCAACATCCAGTTCGCGATCGAACCGGACACGGGACGCGTCGTCGTTATTGAAATGAACCCCCGCGTCTCCCGCTCCTCGGCGCTGGCGTCGAAGGCCACCGGCTTCGCCATCGCCAAGATCGCCACGAAGCTCTCGCTCGGCTACACCCTGGACGAGATCCCGAACGACATCACCCAGAAGACCCCGGCGTCGTTCGAGCCGACGCTGGACTACGTCGTCGTCAAGGTTCCCCGCTTCGCCTTCGAGAAGTTCCCGGCGGCCGATCCGACGCTGACCACCACGATGAAGTCCGTCGGCGAGGCCATGGCGCTGGGCCGCAACTTCACCGAGGCCCTGCAGAAGGCCCTGCGGTCGCTCGAGCAGAAGGGCGCGCAGCTGACCTTCGACTCGGTCAATGACTTCGAGGTTCCGGAGCTGCTGGAGAAGTCCAAGGTAGGCTCCACGGAGCGGCTGTCCATGGTGCAGCGCGCGCTGCTGGGCGGCGCCACCGTCGAGCAGGTGTACGAAGCCACCGGGATCGACCCGTGGTTCCTCGACCAGCTCCAGCTGATCAACGAAGTGGCTGGCGAGATCCGCAAGGCTCCGGCACTGACGGAGGACATCCTGCGCCTGGCCAAGCGCCACGGTTTCTCCGACGAACAGATCGGCAAGCTGACCAACACCCCCGAGGCCGTGGTCCGCGGCGTCCGCCACGCCCTCGGCGTCCGGCCGGTGTTCAAGACGGTGGACACCTGTGCCGCCGAGTTCGCCGCCTACACGCCGTACCACTACTCGTCCTACGACGAGGAGGACGAGGTCGAGCTGCATGCCAAGCCGTCGATCATCATCCTCGGCTCCGGCCCGAACCGCATCGGGCAGGGCATCGAGTTCGACTACAGCTGCGTGCACGCCACCATGGCCCTGCGCCAGGCCGGCCACGAGACCGTCATGATCAACTGCAACCCGGAGACCGTCTCGACGGACTACGACATCTCCAACCGGCTCTACTTCGAGCCGCTGACGCTGGAGGACGTGCTCGAGGTCATCGCGGCCGAGGAGCGCACCGGCGGCGTCATGGGCGTCTTCGTGCAGCTCGGCGGGCAGACTCCGCTGAAGCTGGCGCAGGCCCTGTCCGACGCCGGCATCCCGATCCTGGGCACCTCGCCGGAGGCCATCGACCTCGCCGAGCACCGCGGCGCCTTCCAGCGCGTGCTGGACCGGGCCGGGCTCATCGCGCCGAAGAACGGCACCGCCGTCAGCTTCGAGGACGCGAAGAAGATCGCGGACGAGATCGGCTACCCGGTGCTGGTTCGCCCGTCCTACGTGCTGGGCGGCCGCGGCATGGAGATCGTCTACGACGAGCCGAACCTCGCCCGCTACATCAGCAACGCCACCGAGATCACGCCGGAGCACCCGGTGCTGGTGGACCGGTTCCTTGAGGACGCCATCGAGATCGACGTGGATGCGCTCTTCGACGGCAAGGACCTCTACGTCGGCGGCATCATGGAGCACATCGAAGAAGCGGGCATCCACTCCGGCGACTCCGCGTGCGTGCTGCCCCCGATCACGCTCGGCGCCGACGTCCAGGCCCGCGTGACCCGGGCCACCCGCGCCATCGCGGAAGGCGTCGGGGTGCGCGGCCTGATCAACATCCAGTTCGCGCTGGCCGCAGACGTGCTCTACGTGATCGAGGCGAACCCGCGCGCCTCCCGCACCGTACCCTTCGTCTCCAAGGCCACCGGCATCCAGCTGGCCAAGGCCGCGGCGCTGATCGGCACCGGAGTGACCATCCACCAGCTGCGGACCGCCTACAAGATGCTGCCCGAGACCGGCGACGGCGCCAGCCTGCCGCTGGAGGCGCCCGTGGCCGTGAAGGAAGCCGTGCTGCCCTTCAGCCGGTTCCGCACGCCGGAAGGCACCGTGGTGGACTCCTTGCTCGGCCCGGAAATGCGCTCCACGGGCGAGGTCATGGGCATCGACAAGTACTTCGACACGGCCTTCGCCAAGAGCCAGGCAGCGGCCAACAACCCGCTGCCGACCTCCGGCAAGGTCTTTGTGTCCGTCGCCAACCGGGACAAGCGTTCGATCGTGATACCGGTCAAGCACCTGGCCGACCTGGGCTTCGAGATCGTCTCCACCGGCGGCACCGCCGATGTGCTGCGCCGCAACGGGATCCAGGCCACCGTGGTGCGCAAGGTCCGCGAGGGCAGCGCCGAGGGCGAGTCCAACATCGTGGACCTCATCACGGACGGCTCGATCGACATGATCCTGAACACCCCTTCCGGGGGAGACGCCCGGGGCGACGGCTACGAGATCCGCGCCGCGGCGACGTCGGTCGGTACGCCCGTGATCACCACCGTTGCCGAGTTCGGCGCGGCGGTCCAGGCCATCGACGCGATGCGCCAGTACGAGTGGGACGTCACCAGCCTGCAGGAGCATGCCGCCAAGCTGAAGGCCAGCGCCGGTGCCTGAGCCGCGGACAGGGTTCGGCGCGCGGCTGCAGGCCGCCATGGCCGCCCGCGGCCCGCTCTGCGTCGGCATCGACCCGCATCCGGGCCTCCTGCACGCGTGGGGCCTGGACGACGACGCCGGGGGCCTCGAGCGCTTCTCCCTCACCGTCCTGGAGGCGGTGGGGGAGGTGGCCGCCGCGGTGAAGCCGCAGGTCGCGCTGTTCGAGCGGCACGGTTCGCGCGGCCTGGCCGCCCTGGAGAAGGTGCTGGCCGCAGCGGCCGGCGCCGAGGTGCTGACGATCGCCGACGCCAAGCGCGGTGACATCGGCTCCACCATGGCCGCCTACGCGGAGGCCTGGCTGGCCGACGGCTCTTCGTTGGCCGCGGACGCGGTGACGCTGAGCCCCTATCTGGGGTATGAGTCGCTGCGGCCGGCCCTGGACCTGGCGGAGCAGACCGGCCGCGGCGTGTTTGTCCTGGCGCTGACCTCGAATCCCGAGGGCGCCAGCGTGCAGCACGTCGGGGGGGAGGACTCCGTGGCCCGCCGGATCGTGCGGGCGGCCGCGGCGGACAACGCCGCGGCCCGGGACTCCGGGGAGCTGGGCTCGGTCGGCCTAGTGGTCGGCGCGACCGTCGGGGACGCGCCGGCCCGGCTGGGCCTCGACCTGGCCGGCCTGAACGGCCCGGTGCTCGCTCCGGGGCTCGGAGCCCAGGGCGCCACCGGCGCAGATCTGCGGCGCTCCTTCGGGTCCGCCTTCGGCCGCGTGCTGGGGACATCGAGCCGCGATATCCTCAAAGCCGGTCCGGAAGCGGCGGCCTTGCGCGACGCTGTGGCGCGTACCCTGGAGATGGTCGCCGGCTGAAGCCGGAGACCGCCGGCCGGCACCGGCTAAGGCATTGATTTCCCGGGGGCTTGCCACTAGGTTCAGTGCAAGTGGATTAGCTCCATGCCGCGGCCGGCGGCAGCGCAACGATGTGGAGAAGCCTGTGAGTCTGAAACCGCTGACGGACAGCGAACGAACGGCAGCCCGCAACAAGGCCACGGCGGCCCGGGCGGAGCGCGCCGAGGCGAAGGCCAAGCTGAAGGACGGGCGCACGAGCATCTCCGAAGTCATCGAGTCGGCTAAGACCCAGGAGTCGATTGGCCGGCTGCGCGTGGCCGAGCTCCTGGAGGCACTGCCCGGCATCGGCAAAGTCCGCGCCGCCGGGATCATGGAATCCGTCGGGATCGCACCGACCCGGCGGGTGCGCGGTTTGGGGGTCCATCAGCGTAAGGCGCTGATCGATCTGCTCGAACCGCGCTGAACTGCTATAGATGGAAAGCATGTCTGACAAACCCACCCTGACTGTCCTCGCCGGGCCCACCGCCGTCGGTAAAGGTACGGTCTCCACCTACATCCGCGACCACTACCCCCAAGTCTGGCTCTCCGTTTCGGCGACCACCCGCGCTCCGCGGCCGGGAGAGATCGACGGCATCCACTACTATTTCGTCTCCGCCAGCGACTTCGATGACCTCGTGGCCAAGGGATCGATGCTCGAATGGGCCGTGGTCCACGGCCGCAACCGCTACGGCACCGTCCGAGAGACGGTCGAACGGGCCATGGCCGAGGGCAAGTCGGTCCTGCTGGAGATCGACCTCCAGGGAGCGCGGCAGGTCAAGCAGACCATGCCGGACGCAAACTTCGTCTTCCTGGCGCCCCCCAGCTGGGACGAAATGGTGCGCCGGCTCGTGGGCCGCGGCACAGAAACGCCCGAGGAACAGCAGCAGCGGCTGGAAACCGCTAAACTGGAACTTGCCGCCGAATCCGAATTCGACCACACCGTCATTAACGACGACGTCCGACGGGCGGCGGAAGAGCTTGTTTCGCTGATGGGACTCGTGCCGAACCCGCGTTAGGCATCGGAACAACAGCGCAAGATTACCTACAGAATTTTTGGAGAATACGTGTCGACCAACCTCGAAGGCATCATCAATCCGCCGATCGACTCCCTGCTGGAGACGACGGACTCGAAGTATGCCCTGGTGATCTACGGGGCCAAGCGCGCCCGCCAGATCAACGCCTACTACTCGCAGCTGCATGAGGGGCTCTTCGAGTACGTCGGCCCGCTCGTGGACACCAAGCTGAACGAGAAGCCGCTCTCCATCGCCCTGCGCGAAATCAACGAGGGGCTGCTGGTTTCCAAGCCGGTAGAGAAGAACGACTAGCAGGCCCGCTGAGCGGACCTGGCGGAGCAGGCATGCGGATCATCCTTGGCGTAGGCGGCGGTATCGCCGCTTACAAGTCCGCATTCCTGCTCCGGCTGTTTAAGGAAGCCGGGCACGAAGTCACGGTCATCCCGACCGCGGCCGCCGAGCAGTTCGTCGGCCGTCCAACCTGGGAGGCCCTGTCCGGCCGGCCCGTCTCCACCAGCGTGTTCGACGCCGTGGACACGGTGAACCACGTCCGGCTGGGACAGGAGGCGGACCTGGTGGTTGTCGCCCCCGCGACCGCGGACCTGTTGGCCCAGGCGGCAGCCGGGCTGGCCGGGGACCTGCTGACCAACACGCTTTTGGTGACGCGCGCCGCCGTCGTTATGGTCCCGGCCATGCACACGGAGATGTGGCAGCACCCGGCTACGCAGGCAAACGTTGCCCTCCTGCGCAGCCGCGGGACGGTCGTGATGGAGCCGGCCAGCGGCCGGCTCACCGGAAAGGACACCGGCCCGGGGCGGCTGCCGGAGCCCGACGAGATCTTCGCGTTCGCCCTGCGGCAGGTCCGCGAGGCTCCCGCGGCGGGCGCATCGCCCCTGCTGGGCAAGCGCGTCGTCATCACGGCGGGCGGCACCCGGGAACCGCTTGACCCGGTCCGTTTCCTGGGCAACCGCTCCTCCGGCAAGCAGGGTGTCGCCCTGGCCCGCGCGGCGTCCGCGGCCGGCGCCGAGGTGGAGTTGATCGCCGCCCACATGGACGTCGCCCCGCCGGAGGGCGTCAAGACCGCCCGCGTCGAGACTGCCCTGCAGCTGCGCTCCGCCGCCCTCGATGCCGCCGGGCGTGCTGACGTAGTCATCATGGCCGCCGCGGTCGCGGACTTCCGGCCGGCCGAGCAGGCCGGGACCAAGATCAAGAAGCGGGACGACGCGGCGGATCCGGTGATCACGCTCGTGCGCAATCCGGACATCCTGCAGGAGCTGGTACAGCAGCGCCGGGACAGCGGCACCGGCCCCGAGCTGATTGTCGGCTTCGCCGCCGAGACTGGCGACAGCCGGGGCGACGTGCTCGAGTATGCGCGCCAGAAGCTCGAGCGCAAGGGCTGCGACCTGCTGGTGCTCAACCAGGTGGGACAGGACCTCGTCTTCGGGCAGGACCAGACCTCGGTGAGCATCCTGCACCGCAACGGCGACGAGCCGCAGACCTTCAGCGGCACCAAGGACGAAGCGGCCGAGGCGATCATCGCCCGCGTGGCCGAAGAACTGGGCTGACGGGCGCCGCGCACGGAACCGTCGGCGGGAGCAAGTAAAGTAGGGCTGTGACTTCTTCAGCTACCCCTCTGCGGCTTTTCACGTCCGAGTCCGTCACGGAAGGCCACCCGGACAAAATCTGCGACCAGATTTCGGATGCCATCCTCGACGCCCTCCTGCGCGAGGATCCCGAGTCGCGGGTCGCGGTCGAAACCCTGACCACCACGGGCCTGGTGCACGTGGCCGGCGAAGTCACCACCCAGGGCTACGTGGAGATCCCGCAGATCGTCCGCGACACCATCCTGAACATCGGCTACAACTCCTCAGACAAGGGGTTCGACGGCGCCCGCTGCGGCGTTTCGGTCTCCATCGGCCAGCAGTCTTCCGACATCGCGTCCGGCGTCTTCAACTCCTACGAGGCCAAGCAGGGCCTGATGGTGGACGACTACGATGCGCAGGGCGCCGGGGACCAGGGCATCATGTTCGGCTACGCCAGCGACGAGACCGATGTCCTGATGCCGGCCCCGATCTGGCTGGCACACCGGCTCTCCGAGAGGCTCACCGAGGTGCGCAAGTCCGGCGTCCTGCCCTACCTTCGCCCGGATGGCAAGACCCAGGTCACCGTGGGGTACGACGGCGACAAGCCGGTATCGGTCGACACGGTCGTGGTGTCCACCCAGCATGAGGCCGGCGTTGACCTGGAGCACCTAGGCCGCGACGTGAGCACCAAGGTGATCGAACCGGTGCTGGCCGCCTCCAATCTTGACATCTCGAACGTCCGGCACATCCTCAACCCGGGCGGCGAATTCGTCATCGGCGGTCCGGTCGGGGACGCCGGCCTGACCGGCCGGAAGATCATCGTGGACACCTACGGCGGCATGGCCCGCCACGGCGGGGGCGCCTTCAGCGGCAAGGACCCCTCGAAGGTGGACCGCTCGGCCGCCTACGCCATGCGCTGGGTCGCCAAGAACGTCGTCGCTGCCGGCCTGGCCCGCCGCGCGGAAATCCAGATCGCCTACGCCATCGGCATGGCGCGCCCGGTGGGAATCTACGTGGAGACCTTCGGCACCGAGACGGTGGACCCGCTGCGGATCGCGGACGCCATCCATGAGGTCTTCGACCTGCGCCCGCTGGCCATCATCAACGACCTGCAGCTGAAGCGGCCGATCTACCTGCAGACCGCCGCCCACGGCCACTTCGGCCGGGAGCACCACAACTTCACGTGGGAGCGCACCGACCGCGCGGACGCGCTGCGCAGCTTCTTCAACGCGTAGCCGGGGCCACATGCCGCAGGAGCCAGGAGCGGACGGGGCCGTCCAGCTGTCCCTGCTGCAGGGGTTCGGGGCCCCGGCCAAGCCGCGGGGCACCACGCAGCCGGCAGCCCAGGACCCGGTGGCGGAAGTCCTGATCGAATCGGCCGTGCCGCACCTCGACCGCGGCTTCGACTACCTGGTGCCGGCGGAGCTCGCGGCGGGCGCGGTCCCGGGAGCGAGGATCAAGGCACGCTTCGGTGCCCAGGAAGTCACCGGTTATATCACGCGGCGCAAGGCCGAGGCGGCGGAGGGCATCAAGCTGAGCCGCCTGGCCAAGGTCGTCTCGCCCCAACCCGTGCTGACGCCCGAGGTGCTGCAGCTGGCGCAGGCCGTCGCCCGGCGCTATGCCGGGACCGTCAGCGACGTCGTCCGCGCCGCCGTCCCGCCGCGGGTGGCGCGCGTGGACAAGGAGTTTCCGCCGGCAGCGCAGGGACCCGGGGCGCAGACGGGGACGACGACGGCCGTACCCGACGCGTCGAACACGGCAGACGCACTCGATCCAGCAGTGCGGGACACGCCCGGCGCAGAGACGGGGGAGGTCCCCGATCCGGCCGAGGCCTTCGCCGGCTATCCGGCGGCCGGCGCGTTCCTGGCCCATCTCGCCGCCGGGGGCTCGCCCCGCGCGGTCCTGTCGGCCCACAAGTCCTACGGTGCCGCCTCCTGGGCAGCCCAGCTGTCCGCCGCCGTCCACGCGACGCATACGAGCGGCCGGGGGGCGCTGGTGGTGGTGCCGGACGCCAAGGACCTGTCGATGCTCGCGGCGGAGCTGGAACGCAGCATCGGCGCGGACGGCTTTGTCCGGCTGACCGCCGAGGACGGGCCGACGCCTCGCTACCGGAACTACCTGAAGCTGGTGCACGGCCAGGCCCGGGTGGCCATCGGCACGCGTTCGGCGGCCTTCGCGCCCGTGGCCAACCTGGGGCTGGCCGCCATCTGGGACGACGGCGACGACCTGCACGTGGAGCAACGGGCCCCATACCAGCACGCCCGCGACGTGCTGCTGCTACGCGCGGAACAGACCGGCTGCGCGGTGCTGCTCGGCGGCATCAGCCGCAGCACCGAAAGCCAGCGCCTGGTGGAAGCCGGGTGGGCGCAGCCGCTGCAACCGGAGCGGCCGGCGGTGCGGGCGGCGGCGCCGCGCGTGGTCAACACGGCGGATTCCTTCCAGCAGCAACGCGATCCGCTGCTGCGGCATGCGAGGCTGCCCCAGGCGGCCTGGCAGGCGGCGCGCGAGGGGCTGGAGCGCGGCCCGGTGCTGGTGCAGGTGGCCCGGACCGGTTTCGCCCCGGCACTTGCCTGCCAGGACTGCCGCACACCGGCGCGCTGCAGCGAGTGCCAGGGACCGCTCGCGCAGACCGGTCGCGACAGGGTGCCGGCCTGCCGCTGGTGCGGGCGGCTCGCCACCGGGCACCGCTGCGCCGAGTGCGGATCGCCCCGGCTGCGTGCGCTGGTGGTCGGGGCGTCGCGCACCGCCGAGGAACTGGGCCGGGCCTTTCCGGGGGCCGCGGTGGTTTCCTCGGCCGGAGAGCACATCAAACAGAGCATCCAGGCGGGCCGCACCCTCGTGGTCGCCACGCCCGGCGCCGAGCCCGCGGTGGACGGCGGCTACGCCGCGGCGCTGCTGCTGGACGGCAACGCGATGCTGGCCCGGGAATCCCTGCGCGCCTCGGAGGATGCGCTGCGCCGTTGGTTCACCGCCGCCTCACTGGTACGGCCGGCGAAGGAGGGCGGCGTCGTCGTTATTACCGCCGAACACGACGCCGTGGTCGGGCACCTCGTGCGGTGGGACCCGGCCGGAGCCGCCGCACGCGAACTGGAGCTGCGCCGCGAACTGCAGCTGCCGCCGGCCGTGCGGATCGCCGCGCTCACCGGATCGACGGAGAGCCTCGAGGTCTTCCTCGACGGCCTCGACCTTCCGGATGACGTGCGTACGGTAGGCCCGGCGGAACTGCCGCTCCCCGGGTCGGCGGGAACGCACCGGACGCTGCTGTTCTTCACCTACCGGCAGGGCAGCGCGGTGACCCAGGCGCTGCGGGCCAGGAAGGCTGCCGTCTCCGCCCGGCGCCTGGCTGAACCCGTGCAGGTCCGCTGCGACGGGCTGGACCTGCTCTAGCGCCCCGCCGGGACCTGGCGCCGCCGCCGGACCTCTTCCGCCATGGCCAGGAGCTGGGCGGCCGAGTGGTCCCAGCTGAACTGCCCGGCCCGGCCGGCCCCTTCCTTGCTGGCCCGCGCGCGCCGGTCCGGATCCTCCAGGGCGCGCACGGCGGCGGCGAACGCCGCCGGCTCGTCCGGGTCGACAAGGAGCGCCGCTTCCTCCGTCACCTCGCGGAAGATGGGGATGTCGCTCGCGATGACCGGCGTGCCCGCGGCCATGGCTTCGATCAGCGGCAGTCCGTACCCCTCGTCGCGCGACAGGCTGACCAGCGCGGTGGCGCGGTGCAGCAGCTGGCGATACTCGCCGTCGGACACGCCATGGTGGAAGACCAGCTGCCCCGGGTCGGCCGCACCGGCTGCCAGCTCCGCCTTTCGGGCGGCGGACACCGGGCTGAGCAGGTGCAGGCGGTAATCCGGCAGCAGCGCCATGGCCGCGATGAGCGTCTCTACGTTCTTGTAGGGCATGTAGGAGCCCATGTACAGCAGGTCCTTGTCCGCCGGCGCCTGCGGATCGCGGGCCGCGCCGGGGGAGTGCGGCGCATTCGAGACGATCCTGATGTCGCGGCGGGTCAGCCGGGTCTGCTCCAGCAGGGACTTGGTGGTGCGGCTGATGGTGGCCACCATGTCGGCCCGGTTGAGCAGCAGCCGCTGCGGCCAGTAGGCCTTGTGATAAAGCCGCCAGAGCCCCCGGACGGGCGGCGGCAGGAAGCCCGGAGGCTTGGGGTGCCGGTAGTAGATCAGGTCGTGGATGGTCAGGATCAGCCCGTAGCGGCGGCCGAAGCTGCCCATGGTCTGCATCGGGCAGACCACCACATCGGCCCCCAGCTTGTTGATGCGGCGGGCGACGAACAGCTCGGCGGGGGAGAGCGGGCTGTTGATCTTCACCCAGGGCACGTCGGGCAGGAACTGCAGCTGCCGCTCGTCATGGATCAGCATGCGCACGTCCGCCTGCCGGGCCGCGGCAGCGATCAGGTTGGCGCCGTACCGGCTGATCCCGTCGAGCTGGTCCGTGCGGGTGTAGCGCGCGTCGATCAGCAGCCTCACGCGGCGAGCTCCCCGAGGAAGCGGCTGATCATCCGCGCGGCGGCTTCGGGCGCCTCGTAGTGGATCAGGTGGCCCACGCCGTCGATAATCTCCAGGTGCGATCCCGGGATGCGCCCGGCAAGCCGCCGCTGGCTGGACACGGAGCCGAGGTCGTCCTTGGCGCCCGCGATGAGCAGCACGGGCAACGCGAGCCCGGGCGCCGCCTCGACCACGTCGTGGGAGATGGACGCGCGGAAGGACTCCAGCACCACGGCGCGGTTGGCGAAGGAGCTGAAGTAGGCGTCGTGCTGGGCGTGGATGAACCTCCGTAGCTGGGGGTCCTTCGTCTTGGCCATCATCATGCTCATGACCCGCACGATCGCCGGATGCTGCAGCAGCGCCAGGCCAGCGCGTTCCGGCAGGCGGGCGCCGAGGAAATAGTAGAACTCGGCCAGGCGGGAGGCGGCGGCCCGCGGTCCCTTCAGGGCCGGCTCACTGATCGGGTTGACCAGGACGGCGGCGGCGAAGGAGCCCGGGCGGGCGGCCAGGTAGTGGGACGCGATGATCGACCCGAAGGAGTGGCCCAGCAGGACCGCCTCGGGGCCGAGGCCCAGCGCTGCCGCGAAGTCCTGCACGAACCCGGCGTAGCCCTCCACGCTGTGCTCCCGGTCGCTGAATGGCTTCGAGGCGCCGAAGCCGGGCAGGTCGGGGGCGATGATGCGGTGCTCCGGCAGCGCGCGGGCCAGCAGGTCCAGGCCGTGATGGTCGCCGCGGAAACCGTGGATGAACAGCAGGTCGGCGCCGGCTCCCGGCTGCCGGGCAGGGTACTCCCAGTAGCTCGCCTCGCCGGTTTCCAGCATGACGGTGCCGGCCGTAGCACGGTCCTTCGTGGCGGTCACGCCCAGTTCACCTCGTCCGGGTGGGAGCCGAGCCGGCCATCGCG
This sequence comes from Arthrobacter sp. Marseille-P9274, assembly GCF_946892675.1. Taxonomy (NCBI): domain Bacteria; kingdom Bacillati; phylum Actinomycetota; class Actinomycetes; order Micrococcales; family Micrococcaceae; genus Arthrobacter; species Arthrobacter sp. Marseille-P9274. The sequence continues at coordinate 1,549,578 of NZ_CAMPOV010000001.1, read as the reverse complement.
CTCCAGCGCGCCGAGTTGCCGCATGGCGTCGTCGTCCAGGGCGAAGTCCCGGACGCGGAAGTTCTCCCGGATGCGTTCCGCCGAGCTGGCCTTCGGGATCACGGTGTTGCCCAGTTGCAGATGCCAGCGGAGGACGACCTGTGCCGGCGTGCGGCCGTACCGCGCGGCGAGTCCGGTAACCACCGCGTCGTCCAGGACCGAGCCGCGGCCGAGCGGGCTCCAGGCCACCGTGCGGATGTTGTGTTCGTCGTGCAGTCCGCGCAGTTCCCGCTGCTGCAGCCACGGATGCAGCTCCACCTGGTTGACCGCCGGGACCACCTCGGTCCCGGCGAGCAGGGTCCTCAAGTGCCCGGGCTGGAAGTTCGAGACGCCGATCGCCCGCACCCGTCCCTCGTGGTAAAGCTGCTCCAGGGCGCGGTAGGTCTCGACGAAGAGCCCGCGTTCCGGCAGCGGCCAGTGGATCAGGTACAGGTCGGCGTACTCCAGGCCCAGCTCGTCCAGTGACTTCCGGTAGGCATCCAGGGCGGCCTGGTGGCCGTGGCTGTCGTTCCACAGCTTCGTCGTGACGAAGATGTCCTCGCGGCTGACCTCGGGTTCCTCCGCCGTGAACTTGGCCACCGCCTCGCCCACGCCCTGTTCGTTCCCGTAGAACGCTGCGGTGTCGATGTGCCGGTAACCCGCCTCGAGCGCCTGGTAGCACAGGCCGGCAGCGTCCGCCGGCGGGACCTTATAGACGCCGAAACCCACCTGGTCCATCAGGACGCCGTTGTTGAGTGCCACCTTGTGCGCTGTTGCCATAGCAGAAACTCTACCGACCGGCGGCCGTCTCCGAAGACCGACGCTCCCTGCGCCGCCATTGACCGCCACCCGCCCGGCGGCTAGGTTCGAGCCCAGTGGGCCGGGCCGCCGGAATGCCGGTCCCGGTATCAGCAGGCAACAGCAAAGGTGGGCCATGCCCGGTTACGTACTGGCCATTGACCAAGGTACGACGTCGTCCCGCGCCATGATCTTCGACCGCGGAGGCAGCATCGTCTCCAGCGGACAAAAGGAGCACCGCCAGCTCCTGCCGCGGGCGGGCTGGGTGGAACACGACGCCGTCGAAATCTGGGACAACGTGCGCGAAGTCGTCGGGACGGCGCTCTCCCGCGCGAGCCTGACCCGCCACGACATCGCGGCGGTCGGCTTGACGAACCAACGCGAAACCACCGTGGTCTGGAACCGCTCGACCGGCCGGCCGGTCAGCAACGCCATTGTCTGGCAGGACGTGCGGACCCAGGCGATCTGCGACGAGCTCGCGGCCGGGGCGGGCCCGGACCGCTTCAAGAACATCACCGGTCTGCCGCTGACTCCGTACTTTGCGGGCACCAAGCTGCGCTGGATCCTCGACAACGTGCCCGGCGCACGCGAACAGGCCGAGGCGGGCGAGCTGCTGTTCGGCACCATGGACAGCTGGGTGGTCTGGAACCTCACCGGCGGGACTGACGGCGGCGTCCACACCACCGACGTGACCAACGCGTCCCGGACGTTGCTGATGGACCTGCGAACCCTTGACTGGTCGCCGGACATCCTGGCGGCCTTCGGCATCCCGGCGGGCATGCTGCCGTCGATCCGCTCGTCCTCCGAGGTATACGGAACGGTCCACGGTTCCCAGCTGCTGCGCGAGGTCCCGATTGCCGGCATCCTGGGTGACCAGCAGGCGGCCGCTTTCGGCCAGGCCGCCTTTGGTCCCGGCGACGCCAAGAACACCTACGGCACCGGCTGCTTCGTGCTGGTCAACACCGGCGGCCGGGTTGTGTCGTCGGCGAACGGCCTGCTGGCGACGGTGGCTTACCGGCTCGGCGACCAGGCTCCGACCTACGCGCTGGAAGGGTCGATCGCCGTCGCCGGTTCCCTGATCCACTGGCTCCGCGACAACCTGGGCATCGTGGCCTCCGCCGCCGAGGCCGAGGAACTGGCCGGCACCGTCCCGGACAGCGGCGGGGCCTACTTCGTCCCGGCGTTCTCCGGCCTGTTCGCCCCGTACTGGCGCCCGGACGCTCGCGGGGCTTTGGTGGGGCTGACCCGGTTCGTGACCAAGGCGCACATCGCCCGCGCCGCCTTGGAGGCCACGGCCTTCCAGACCCGGGAGGTGCTGGAGGCCGTCAACGCGGATTCCGACGTGCCACTGAAGGAACTGAGGGTCGACGGCGGTATGGTCGCCAACGATGCGTTGATGCAGTTCCAGGCGGACATCCTCGGCGTCCCGGTGGTCCGGCCACGGGTAGCCGAGACGACGGCCCTCGGGGCCGCCTACGCCGCCGGGCTCGCGGTGGATTTCTGGGGCGGGCAGGATGAGCTGGCGGCCAACTGGGCCGAAGACCGGCGGTGGGAGCCGGCCATGGAGGAAGCGGAGCGGGCCCGCCGGATGCGCCTGTGGAAGAAAGCGGTGTCCCGGACGTTCGACTGGGTCGACGAGGACGTGCGCTGATCGTGCCAGCCCGGCCAAGCGCAGATCAGGGCCCCGCGGGGAGGCGCCCTGATCTGCGCTAAAGTAGACCTATGTCTGCACTTGAGCTTAGCCAGCCGCGCTGAATTTCGGATTCCAATCCGCAGTGCGGCCGCCCCTCCCGCGTCGAGGGGCTTTTGTGTGTCCGGAGCAGTCCGGCAAGTGCACCGCAAACCAAGAGGACGAGGGCAAGGCAACGTGAGTACGCACGCTGGTACGGAACAGAACGAGTACAGCTTTTCAGCGATGGAGGCCAAGTGGCCCGCGGTCTGGGAGGAACTGGGCGTCTTCAACGCCGTCGACGACGGTTCCAAGGAACGCCGCTATGTGCTGGACATGTTCCCGTACCCGTCGGGTGACCTGCACATGGGCCATGCCGAGGCCTTCGCCATGGGCGACGTCGTTGCCCGCTACTGGCGCCTCAAGGGCTACGACGTCCTGCACCCGATCGGCTGGGACTCCTTCGGGCTCCCGGCGGAAAACGCCGCCATCAAGCGCAATGCCCATCCCTCGGAATGGACGTACGCGAACATCGACACCCAGGCCGCCTCATTCAAGCGCTACGCCATCAGCGCGGACTGGTCCCGCCGGCTGCACACCTCGGACCCCGACTACTACCGGTGGACCCAGTGGCTCTTCCTGCGGTTCTACGAGCGGGGCCTGGCCTACCGCAAGAACTCGCCGGTGAACTGGTGCCCCAAGGACCTGACCGTGCTCGCCAACGAGCAGGTCGTCAACGGAGCCTGCGAACGCTGCGGGACCACGGTGACCAAGAAGAGCCTGAACCAGTGGTACTTCAAGATCACCGACTACGCTGACCGGCTGCTGCACGACATGGAGGAGCTCAAGGGCCACTGGCCGGAGCGCGTACTGGCGATGCAGCGCAACTGGATCGGCCGCTCCGAGGGCGCGCACGTCAACTTCCGGATCGAGGCCGCGGACAGCCGCCCCGAGCGCGACGTCACGGTCTTCACCACCCGCCCGGACACGCTGCACGGCGCCACCTTCTTCGTGGTTGCCGCGGATGCCCACCTCGCCCTGGACCTGGTCACGGCGGAGCAGCACGACGCGCTGATGCAGTACCGCGAGAAGGTCAAGGGGCTCTCCGACATCGAGCGCCAGTCCACGGAGCGCGAGAAGACGGGCGTCTTCCTAGGCCGTTATGCCGTGAATCCGCTCAACGGCGAGAAGCTGCCGGTGTGGGCCGCCGACTACGTGCTGGCGGACTACGGCACCGGCGCCATCATGGCGGTGCCGGCGCACGACCAGCGCGACCTGGACTTCGCCCGCACCTTCGACCTGCCCGTGCGTGCCGTCCTGGATACCGGCGAGGAGGACCCGGCGGCCACCGGCGTCGCGACGGCCGGCGAGGGAACGCTGATCAACTCCGGCGAACTTGACGGACTCTCGAAGACCGAGGGCATTGCCAAGGCCATCGGGATCGTCGAGGCCGCTGGCACGGGCGAGCGTGCGGTGAACTACCGGCTGCGCGACTGGCTGCTGTCCCGCCAGCGTTTCTGGGGCGCGCCGATCCCGATCATCCACTGCGATGAATGCGGCGAGGTGCCGGTCCCGGACAACCAACTGCCGGTCAGGCTGCCGGACGACCTGCGCGGCGAGGCGCTGGCGCCCAAGGGCACGTCCCCGCTGGCCGCTGCGGTGGACTGGGTCAACGTCGACTGCCCGAGCTGCGGACGCGCCGCCCGCCGGGATACCGACACGATGGACACCTTTGTCGATTCGTCCTGGTACTATCTGCGGTTCGCCTCACCGGACTACACCGAGGGCCCCTTCGACACCGAGGCCGTCAACCGCTGGCTGCCGGTGGGCCAGTATGTCGGCGGCGTCGAGCACGCCATCCTGCACCTGCTCTACAGCCGGTTCTTCACCAAGGTGCTCAAGGACCTGGGCCTGATCGACTTTGACGAGCCGTTCAGCGCCCTGCTGAACCAGGGCCAGGTGCTGAACGGAGGCAAGGCGATGAGCAAATCGCTCGGCAATGGAGTGGACCTCGGCGAGCAGCTGGACAAGTTCGGCGTGGACGCGGTGCGCCTGACCATGGTGTTCGCCTCGCCGCCAGAGGACGACGTCGACTGGGCCGATGTCTCCCCGTCCGGCAGTGCGAAGTTCCTGGCCCGTGCCTGGCGGTTGGGCCAGGACGTCACGTCCGCGGTCGACGTCGACCCTTCCACCGGTGACGCCAAGCTGCGCGCCGTGACCCACCGCACCATCGCCGACGCAGCGGACCTGCTGGACCAGCACAAGTTCAACGTCGTGATCGCGCGGCTGATGGAACTGGTCAACGCCACCCGCAAGGTGATCGACAGCGGCGCCGGGGGAGCCGATCCCGCCGTGCGCGAGGCCGCCGAGGCTGTCGCCGTGATCCTGGGCCTCTTCGCCCCCTACACCGCGGAGGACCTCTGGGCGGCGCTCGGGCACGAGCCGTCGGTGGCCAGCGCCAGCTGGCCGGAGGTCGACGAGAGCCTGCTGGTGCAGGCGACGGTCACCGCCGTCGTCCAGGTCCAGGGCAAGGTCCGCGACCGGCTGGAAGTCGCCGCGGACATCACCGAGGAGGAGCTGAAGTCGAAGGCGCTGGCCTCGGAGCAGATCATCAAGACCTTGGACGGCCGTGGAATCCGGACGGTGATTGTGCGGGCGCCCAAGCTGGTCAACATCGTCCCGGCTTAAGGACCGGAACCAGGTGGCGTGGCTTGAGGAACTGGTCCGGCGGTCCCGGGCGCTGCTGAACCAGCCGGTCCGGTTCCCCGGCTCGAAGCCCGTGCGTCCCTCGGTGGCGGTGGTGACTGATTCGGCTGCCGCGCTGCCCGGAGCGTGGGCGAAGGAGCCGGTCACCGCGCTGTGCCTGAAGATCGTCCCCATGCCGGTGATGGTCTCGGGGCAGATCTACGGCGAGGGCGTGGACGACGTGCCCGCGGCGCTGGCCCTCGGACTGGCGGAAGGTAAGGACCTCAAGACGTCCCGGCCCTCGCCGGGGTTGTTCCGAAAGGCCTACGAAGAGCTGGCGGCGCAGGGGTTCGACGCCGTTGTCTCCGTGCACATTTCGTCGGAGCTGTCCGGCACCGTGGAGGCGGCGTCGCTGGCTGCCGCCCACGTGGACATCCCCGTGGAAATCGTGGATACCAGGACGGTGGCCATGGCCGAGGGCTTTGCCGTCATTTCTGCCGTGCTGGCGGCGCAGGCCGGGAAGCCGGCGGCCGAGGTGGCGGCCGCGGCCCGACAGGCGGCGGGGGCCGGACAGGTGCTGTTCTACGTCCCGAGCCTAGAGCAGCTGCGCAGGGGCGGCCGGATCAGCCCGGCCAGCGGCTATCTGGGAACGCTGCTGTCGATCAAGCCCATCCTGGGGATCAAGGACGGCGCGGTCGTCGGGCTCGAGAAGATCCGGACCGCGGCCAAGGCGAAGGCCCGGCTCCAGCAATTGGCGGTGCGCGGGATCGAGGAGCTGGACTACGCGCCGCAGCTGGCGGTGCACTATTTCGGCAACGAATCCGAGGCCCGGCAGCTGGCTGATGAACTGGCGGCGCACGCGGGCAACGAGATCCTGCTGACGCCCCTGCCGTCCGTGCTGGCGGCGCACGCCGGACTGGGCGTGCTGGCCGTGGTGATCGGGCCGGCCATGTCGGCCCAGGAGTCGTGATCCCGCAGGTCCTGGACTTGATGTCCGGGACCTGATCTCCACAGGCCGGGGGCAGCGCCGGCTCATCCACATCAGGACGGCCGGTCGCCTTTGGGGTGCGTTGCGTTGCCTACGGTGGCTGCATGGGCCGCCACCGCTGGGCAGCAGCGTCAACCGATAGCGCGGCCGCCGCGACGCCAGAGCCTGTCCGGCGGCCGCGCTGGAAGATCGCGCTCGGTGCCGCGCTCGTGGCCGCCGGCCTCGTGCTCGGCTACGGGATCGTCGTGGTGGCCACGGCGGACCTGCACCGAGCGGAGTCGGATGTGCTGGCCTCGGTTCCCGTGGCCAGCCAGCCTGCGGGCGATGGCGGGAACGGCTCCGGAGCGCCCAATGCCGTAGAGGACGATGCCTCCCCGCCCGGGGACGGCGGGGACACGGCCGCCCCACCCAATGCGGAGGTCCCGGGGCCTTCCGCAGCGGCACCCGGAGCGAAAGGCCTGGTCGTGCACGTGGCAGGTGCCGTCAAGAAGCCTGGCATCGTCAGGCTCGCCGCCGCGGCACGCGTCTTCGAGGCCTTGGAGGAAGCGGGCGGCGCGCTGCCCGAGGCTGACCTGGCGGCGCTGAACCTCGCGGCAGTGGTGAGCGACGGGCAGCAGATTTTCGTGCCGTCTCCGCAGCACCAGCCCTCGGGCGGGGCCGCTGCCGGAGACCCTCCGGGTACGTCCGGCGGCCCGGCCAACGCGGACGGACGGGCCGCCGGCGGGGAGGCTGGCGGCAAGGTCAATCTCAACACAGCGACCATCGAGGAGCTGACCGGGCTGCCTCGTGTCGGGCCGGTGCTGGCACAGAGGATTATTGACTACCGGGAACAGCACGGCGCCTTCACCCGGCCGGAGGACCTCGACGCGGTACCAGGGATCGGGGAGGTGATGCTGGCCAACCTGATCGAGCTGGTCACGGTATGACGGGCAGGCCGCGCTGGCACGACTATGCCGCCGCCGCCCGCGTCCGGACGCCGGCTGACTTGGGGAAACGCGGCGCCGGGGAGACCTTGGGCCGCGGGGAGCCTGCGGGCCTCAGCCAGCCTTTGGGCCGCAGCCAGCCTTCCGGCCTCAGGGGAGGCGAACGCCTCGTCGGCCTAATCCTCGCGCGTGCCCGGGCTATCAAGCAGGACCGGGGAATCCTGTCCCACCGGGACGCCAGCACGGCGCGGCTGGACCTGCGACTCGCGGGTGCGGCCCTGACCGGATGGCTCCTCGTCTTGGGCCTGCTGCGCGCCAGCGCAGGCGTGAGCCTGTCCCTGGCGGGGTTCTGCAGCGGAGCGGCGCTGGTCCTCGCGGGCTGGCTCGTGCTGCGCCGCCGGCGGGGGAAGCAGCTTGGTCTGTTGGCCGGCACCGCGCTGCTGCTGGTGTGCCTGCTGGCGCTGCTGTCGCTGGTCACCGGCGTGAGGCTTGCCGAACGCCTGTCAGGTCCAATCGCCGAGACAATCGGCACGAAGGCTTACGTCACCGTCGAACTGGTGGCCACGTCGGACGCCGCCCGGTCCAGGGCTCCGTCCCGTTTCGGAGGCGAACGGTACCTGGTGTCTGCGCGGATTGTGTCCGCGGCGGGCGGCGGCAGGAAGTTCGAGGCGGCAACTCCGGTACTGGTCCTCGGCAGCGAAGCATGGAAGTCCGTGCGCTACGCGGACCGCATCAGGACCGCGGGGACACTCACGGCCAGCGAACCCGGGTCGGCGGAGCAGGCGCTGCTGAACGCGTCGGCCGCACCGGCGGCTGTCGGCTCGCCGGCATCGGCAGAAACAGTCAATCGCATCCGGGCGGCCTTCATCGTGATGACGCGGCCCCTGCCGGAGGACGCCCGCGGGCTGCTGCCCGGAATGGCCTTCGGAGACCGGGAACAGCAGACGGACGAGCTCGCGGACGCAATGCGGCGTACCGGGCTGACCCACCTGCTCGCTGTCAGCGGTGCCAACTGCAGCTACCTGCTGGGTTTCGTGTTCTTGCTGGCTCAATCCTGCCGGGTATCCCGTTGGTGCGCCGCGGTCTGCGGAGTGGCAGCCCTGGTGGGATTCGTCATGCTGGTGCGGCCCGAGCCCAGCGTGCTACGCGCGGCGGTAATGGGCGCGGTGGGCGTTGCTGCGCTCCTGACCGGGCGGCGGCGCGCATCGCTGACGTTCCTGTCGGTGGCAGTCCTGCTGTTGCTGGTGGCCGATCCCTGGCTGGCCGGGGAATACAGCTTTATCCTCTCTGTCCTGGCGACGCTGGGCCTGGTGTTGTTCGGCAGCAGATGCTCGGAATGGCTGCAGCGGTGGCTACTGAAACCGCTGGCCGATGCCATGGCCGTCCCGATCGCGGCGCAAGTGTTCTGCACGCCCGTCCTTGTCTTGCTCCGGCCCGAGCTGGCCCTCTATTCCGTTCCGGCGAATATTCTCGCCGCACCGGTGGTCCCGATCGTTACGATCACGGCGATGGCCGCGCTGGCACTCCTCCCGCTCCTGCCACTGGTTGCAGGCTGGCTGGTTTATGCCGCCGGTCTGCCGACACTCTGGGTGGCCTGGATCGCACGGACGTTTTCCGAGCTGCCCTTTGCCGCGCTGCCGTGGCTCCAAGGCGGTGCAGGCTCTTTGGCCGCCGCAGCTGCCGGCGGCGGCGTCCTGCTGGCGCTTTGTCTGGCCGCCACATGGAATACGCGGCGCGAAGGACAGGAAGCGTTGGCGGGCCGAGCACGCTCCTTGATGCGGCCCTGCCTACGTCTCCGCTCGATCGTAAGGGCTGCACGACGGCCAGGCCGGAGGACTGTACGGGGACCCGCTCTGCGAGTCGGCAGACGGAAGGACTCCGCGCGGTTGGCGGCCTGGACGCTGGCACCGGCGCTGGCCGTCGGCTCGCTCGCGGGGTGGCTGGATGGCCAGTCGGCGGGGAGTGCATCGGCGGACCGCTGGGATGTGGCCGCGTGCGACGTGGGGCAGGGGGACGGGATAGTCATCCGCACGGGGCCGTCCCGTGCCATGGTCATTGATGCGGGTCCGGAGCCGGGACCGATGGACACCTGCCTCGACCAGCTCGGTATCGAGAGCGTCGGGACATTGGTGCTGACGCACATGCACCTGGACCACTACGGCGGCATGGCAGGAGTCTTCGACGGCCGCGAGGTCGGATCGGTGCTGCTCGGCAGCGCGAAGCCGGATCTGCCTGGGGAGGTTACTGCCGAACTACGGCGCCAAGGTATCACTCCCGAGCGCGGGGCTGCGGGCCGGCACGGCGCGGAAGGCTCCGCTTCCTGGAGTGTGCTGTGGCCGACGAAGGCCGGGGCCGGAGGTAACGAGAACGATTCCAGCATCGTCCTGCTCGTCGAGGTCCGCGCCGAGGACGGCGCCGCCTTTCGGCTGCTGCTGACCGGGGACCTTGAATCTGAAGCGGCCGGGGTCATGCTCCGCGGACTCGGAGGGCAAGCCCCGGTGGTTGACCTGCTCAAGGTCAGCCACCATGGGGCCCGCAACGGCGGCACCAATATGCTCGAGCGGCTGCAGCCCCGTGCGGCGCTGATTTCGGTCGGCAAGGACAACGACTATGGCCACCCCGCCCCGGAAATCCTGTCGGCGCTGTCCCGGCATCAGATCCCGGTCTTCCGGACCGACGTGATCGGGACGGTGCTGGTGGAGCTGCGTGACGGGCGCATGCTGGTCACGGGCCTGCCTTGAGATCCATGCCGCGCTTGGGAAATCGCCGTCGCCGTGGAAAAGTTGAGGATTGGAATGAGGAGGCCCTGACCAGTGAACCCCAGCCCGGCACGTCCGGCGAACCGCAAGACCGCTGCCCGGACCGTATCCTGGCGGGATGTCGAACCCGCCGGCGTTGTCCTGATCAGCGGGCCCGAAGAGTACCTCGCGCATCGTGCCAAGGACCGGATCCGGTCTCTCGTCCGCGGAATTCATCCGGACGTGGAGCTGACGCAGCTCGACGCTTCCAGCTACGCGGCCGGCCAGCTGACGATGGTCGCAAGCCCGTCGCTGTTCGGCGAATCCAAGCTGGTCGAAGTCGCCTCCGCCGCGCAGATGAATGACGACTTCCTGGCCGACACCTTGGCGTACCTGAAGACTCCGGCCGAAGAAGTCACGCTGGTTATCCACCATTCCGGCGGGACACGCGGGAAGAAGCTGCTGGATGCGATCAAAGCCAGCGGATCCCCTGTGGTGGACTGCCAAGCCATGAAGAAGGACTCGGAGAAGCTGGAATTCGTCCGCGCCGAGTTCAAGGCCGCGCGAAAGGGACTCGAGCCGGCCGCCGGGCAGGCATTGGTTGCGGCCGTCGGAGCCTCGCTTCCGGATCTGGCCGCAGCGTGTTCCCAGCTGATCTCGGACGCGCAGGGCACGGTAACCGAAGCCACGGTCGATCAGTACTACGGGGGACGCGTCGAAGCCACAGGCTTTAAGGTCGCGGACGCAGCGATTGCAGGCCGCGGAGCAGCGGCCCTGTCGATGCTGCGCCATGCCCTGGCGACTGGACTGGATCCGGTGCCCATCGTCGCCGTCCTGGCGATGAAGCTGCGCCAGATTGCCAAGGTCAAGAGTGCCTCGGTCAGCGCGAAGGATGCGGGGATGGCGCCGTGGCAGTTCGACCAGGCACGTAAGGAGGCGCGGGCTTGGGACTCGGCGGCACTCGCGCGGTGCATCCAGTTGCTGGCGGAAACCGATGCCCAAGTCAAGGGTGCGGGGCGGGACCCGGAATACGCCGTCGAGCACGCCGTCCGCATCATCGCCTCCAGCGTAGCCCGGCACTGACGCGGCACTACAAAGCGCGGCGCTGGAAAGCCGGCCTCGTCGGCTGCCGCCGCTGAAGGCCGGGCGGAGAGCGTGGCAGCCGGTGCCAGCAGCACTCATCTGGCACAGCGGTAGAAGAGCTCATCGGCGTCACGCCGAAGCGGCCGGCCCGCACCTACCGCTTCGCCGCGACCGTGTTCGCGATCAGCCCCACCGGACCGGTCGACTGGGGCGACCTCGCCGGTGGCGCAGGCTACTTCGACCAGGCCCACTTCGGCCACAAATTCCGGGCCCTCACCGGGCTCGCGCCGACCCGGTACGTCGAAGTCCGGCTGCGCTTCCTGCGCGAACATCCCGGGCACGCGCTGGACGGCTGGCCCGCTGCCGGCCGATCAATTTCTTACAAGAGCGACAGCTCACGACACGCTAATATGGGGGCACCCAAAGCAGAGGAGAGCCCCGTGGGCAAGGTGGTCATGTACGGCTCGGTGTCGGTGGACGGCTTCGTTGCGGACGAGAATGACCAGCCCGGACCGCTGTTCGACTGGTTGACCAGCGGTGACGTGCCGTTGGACGAGAGCGGCGAGGTGAAGGTGTCGCAGATCTCCTACGACTACACCCGGCCGTACTGGGACCGGATCGGGACGACAATCGCCGGCCGCCACGTCTTCGACATCACGGACGGCTGGGACGGGAAGCCTCCGGCCGGGGTCGACCACGTGGTCGTCGTGACGCATCGGCCAAAGCCCGTGGGCTGGGACCCCGAGGCGCCGTTTCACTTCGTCGACGGCGTCGAGGCAGCCGTGGCCAAGGCGCAGGAACTCGCGGGTGACCGCATCGTCGAGGTCGCCGCTGGCGACGTCGGTGGCCAGGTGCTCGCCGCAGGCCTGGTCGACGAGGTGCGCATGGACGTCGTGCCCGTCGTGTTCGGGTCCGGCAAGCGCTACTTCGGGTCGGTCCACGCACAGCACCTGTTGGATGATCCCGACGTTGTGATTCAGGGCAACCGGGTGCTTCACCTGCGCTATCGGGTGCGCCGTTGACCGATCTCAGCGGGTACGCGAAGAAGTCCACTGCGAACGGTGACACAAGGGTGACACAAGGTTGGGCCTCCGGCTGCGTTTGCGCATCGCTGCCCGGACCGACGCGCCAGCCAACATCCAGCCAGCGATTACACCCTCAACTGTGAAGAGCCCGTTAAGCGTCCTGGCCGCTTGCTGAGCCGACATGCCGGTCACCGGTCGAATCTGCCATCGGGCAAGCTACCCCGGTTAAGCAGTAGGGGCTCCCGCTCAATCGAGCGGGAGCCCCTACATCCTCGGTCCGGCAGACCTTGGAAAAACCGGGATCCTAGAGGGCGTTGACCTTCTTGGAGATTGCCGACTTGCGGTTGGCGGCGTTGTTCTTGTGGATGACACCCTTGCTGACGGCCTTGTCCAGCTTGCGGCTGGCGGCGGTCAGTGCAGCCGAGGCGGCATCCTTGTCAGCGGAATCGACGGCCGTGCCGACGGCGCGGATGGCAGTCCTCAGTTCGGACCGGACAGCGGCGTTGCGCTGGCGGGCCTTCTCGTTGGTGAGGATGCGCTTCTTCTGGGACTTAATATTGGCCACTTATAAACTCTCTTTGTATTGCGGACTGGTCGGTGAGGGCAGTCAGACCCGGCCATTGACTGAGCGGCGTGGGGATACCGTAATGGCAGCCGGGCTGAGGTGCCCGTCGACCTGCGCGGACACACAGCTGACAATGTTAGCAGATCAGCGGCCGGCGTGCGCGTTGCAGGACGGTGCGGCGCGGCGTTTCCTAGGTCCACTCGTAGCGGCGCCGCAGTTCCGCCGCCACTCGCTCGAAGGCGGCCCGGTCCAGCACCGCTCCTTCCCGGCGGATGTCCTGGGGATGCACCTGCAGGATCCGGTCGAGCTTGACCTCGCTCGGGCGCCGCTGCCGGTCCCAGCGGCCCGTTCCGACGTCGACGTAGTCCGGATCGCTGCTCCGGCCATTGTTGCGGTCCTTGGTGGTCAACATGAGGGCCAGCAGCCTGCCGCCGTGGTGTCCGACCAGCAGTACCGGCCGGTCCTTGCCTTGGGTGTGGTCCTCTTCGTAAGGCACCCAGGTCCAGACAACTTCCCCCGGATCCGGCTGGCCGTCCGGTTTGGGGGCATACGCGATGCTGGCGGCGCCCCGGAAGTCGCCGGCGTAGGGGGAGCTGAGCGTCGGCGCCTGGGCCTGCGGAACCTGCCCCGCCACGTCGCGTCCGCGGGCCGGGGGAGGAGCAGCTGCGCTCCGCTGCAGTTTGCGCAGTACATCGGCGGCGCCGCGCAGGAGACGTCCGATCGTGTTCGCATTGAAGGCCATGGTGCAACGCTAGCGCCCGGTTGCCGGTGCGGAGCCATGCGCAACGTGGCGATTCTCGTGGGAGACTATTAACTTGGCATCTGTTGCAGCCAACCCCCGCACCCCGCTTGACAGTTAGGAACCCGCTGTGTCCCCCAAGGCCCGCACCGCACCGGTGCCTGCCGCCACAGATCCGGCGCTCATCAGGAACTTCTGCATCATCGCGCATATCGACCACGGCAAGTCGACGCTGGCCGACCGGATGCTGCAGCTGACCGGGATCGTCGAACAGCGTGACATGCGGGCCCAGTATCTCGACCGGATGGACATCGAGCGGGAGCGCGGGATCACGATCAAATCCCAGGCGGTCCGCATGCCGTGGGCCCTGGACGACGTCGACTACGCCCTGAACATGATCGACACCCCGGGCCACGTGGACTTCACCTATGAAGTGTCGCGCTCACTGGCAGCTTGCGAAGGCGCAATCCTGCTCGTGGACGCCGCCCAGGGCATCGAGGCCCAGACGCTGGCCAACCTGTACCTGGCCATGGAAAACGACCTGACGATCATCCCGGTGCTCAACAAGATCGACCTCCCGGCGGCGCAGCCGGAGAAGTACGCCGCGGAACTCGCCACCCTGATCGGCGGGGACCCCAAGGACGTCCTGAAGGTTTCCGGCAAGACCGGCGAAGGCGTCGAGGCACTGCTCGACAAGATCGTCCGGGATCTGCCGGCCCCCGTCGGCGACGCGGACGCTCCGGCACGCGCGATGATCTTCGACTCCGTGTACGACTCCTACCGGGGCGTGGTGACCTACGTGCGCGTGGTGGACGGGAAGCTCAATCCGCGCGAACGGATCCAGATGATGTCGACCAGGGCGAGCCACGAGCTGCTGGAGATCGGCGTCAGTTCCCCCGAGCCGACGCCCACCAAGGGCCTCGGGGTGGGCGAAGTCGGCTACCTGATCACCGGCGTGAAGGACGTACGGCAGTCAAAGGTCGGCGACACGGTGACCAACCTGGCCAAGCCCGCCGCGGAGTCCCTCGGCGGCTATGCAGACCCCAAGCCCATGGTCTTCTCCGGCCTGTACCCCATCGACGGCAGCGACTACCCAGTGCTGCGCGACGCCCTGGACAAGCTCAAGCTCAACGATGCCGCGCTAATCTACGAGCCGGAGACCTCGGCGGCGCTCGGCTTCGGCTTCCGCGTCGGCTTCCTGGGCCTGCTGCACCTGGAGATCGTCCGGGAGCGGCTGGAGCGCGAATTCAACCTTGACCTGATTTCCACCGCCCCGAACGTGGTGTACGAAGTCACGCTCGAGGACAAGAAGGTCATCACGGTCACCAACCCGAGCGAATATCCGGACGGCAAGGTTTCCGAGGTCCGCGAACCCATGGTCTCCGCGACCATCCTCGCGCCCAACGAATTCGTCGGCGCCATCATGGAGCTCTGCCAGTCGCGCCGCGGCGATATGAAGGGGATGGACTACCTCTCCGAGGACCGGGTGGAGCTGCGCTACCGCCTGCCGCTGGCGGAGATCGTCTTCGACTTCTTCGACATGCTCAAGTCCAAGACCCGCGGCTACGCGTCGCTGGACTGGAAAGCGGACGGGGACCAAGTCGCGGACCTGGTCAAGGTGGACATCCTGCTGCAGGGCGAACAGGTGGACGCGTTCAGCGCCATTACGCACCGGGACAAGGCCTACGGCTACGGCGTCATGATGACGTCGAAGCTGCGCGAGCTGATTCCGCGCCAGCAGTTCGAGGTCCCCATCCAGGCGGCGATTGGCTCCCGGATCATCGCCCGCGAAAACATCCGCGCCATCCGCAAGGACGTGCTCGCGAAGTGCTATGGCGGCGACATCAGCCGTAAGCGCAAGCTGCTGGAAAAGCAGAAGGAAGGCAAAAAGCGCATGAAGATGGTCGGGCGGGTTGAAGTGCCCCAGGAGGCCTTCATCGCGGCGCTGTCTTCGGATGATTCGAAAGACAAGGCCAAGAAGTAGCCGCATGAGCATTACGACGACGGCGGTCCGCCGCCGTGCCTAGTACCCTTCCGCTGGGCGATCCCGCGCCGGCAGACGGCTTGCTGCCGGCGCAGGCCGCCGAGGGAGCAGCAGGACGCGACTTCTGCCTCTATGTCCACATTCCCTTCTGCGCCGTACGCTGCGGCTACTGCGACTTCAATACCTATACCGCCAAGGAACTGGGCGGCGGCGCATCGCAGGCCGAGTACGCCGGCACAGCCAGCGCCGAGCTGGATTTCGCCGCCCGGGCCATGTCCGCCTCCGGCCTGCCGGAACGGAAGCTCTCGACCGTCTTCTTCGGCGGGGGAACACCGACCCTCCTGCCGGCGGCTGACCTGGCGTCGATCCTGCGGCGGGCAGAGCGGCTGTGGGGCCTCGAAGCCGGAGCTGAAATCACCACGGAAGCCAATCCCGATTCGGTGACGCCTGAATCGCTGGGCCTGCTGGCGGAAGCCGGCTTCACGCGGGTGTCCTTCGGCATGCAGTCGGCTGTCCCGCATGTGCTCAAGGTGCTGGACCGCACCCACGACCCGGAGCGCGTGCCGCTCGCCGTGCAGTGGGCACGGGAGGCCGGGCTGAAGGTGAGCCTCGACCTGATCTACGGCACGCCGGGGGAGTCCATGGCCGATTGGGAGACCAGCTTGCTGGCGGCCATCGCCTGCGGCCCGGACCACATCTCCGCCTACTCGCTCATTGTCGAGGACGGCACGAAGCTCGCCGCCAGGATCCGGCGCGGGGAAATGCCCGGGATTGACGACGACGACCATGCCGCGAAATACCTGCGGGCCGAGGAACTGCTTGGCGCCGCCGGCTACTCCTGGTACGAAGTCAGCAACTGGGCCCGTTCCGAGGCAGACCGGTGCCGCCACAACCTGGCGTACTGGCGCGGGGCGGACTGGTGGGGTGCCGGCCCCGGCGCGCATTCGCATATGGGCGGGGTGCGGTGGTGGAACGTCAAGCACCCGGCGGCTTATGCGCAGCGGCTCGCGACCGCGGTTTCTCCGGCTGCTGGACGGGAGACCCTGGACGAGGAGACCCGCCGGATGGAGCACATCATGCTGCAAACCCGGATCATCGATGGACTTGGCACCGCGGAACTAGATGCCGAGGGACGCAAAGCCGTCGCCGGGCTGATCGCGGAGGGACTTCTGGACGGCGCCGCCGCTATCGCCGGCACGGTCAGGCTGACGCTGCAGGGCAGGCTGCTGGCGGACGCCGTCGTACGCCGGCTGCTCGGGTACTAGGCCGGGCAGCCGCCCCTGGCCGCGCCTAGCGGATGAAGCGCAGGTTGAGCGGGTACTGGTAGGGCCGACCGCGGTTGACCTCAATGCCCGCCTTGACGGAGAAGACCGTCAGGAAAACCCAAATCGCGGCCGCCACCACGGCGAAGAATCCACTCACCGCCGGGATCAGGATCAGCAGGTTGGCGACGATGGCCACGACGGTCGGCGGCAGGGTGAAGTTCAGCGCCTCCTTCGATTCCTGCGCGGTGAATGGCCCGCGGTCCTTGAAGATCAGGTAGATCACCAGCGAGGGGAGGCAGCCCAGGATGCCGCCGAAATGCGCCATCGTGGCCCACTGCCGGTCCTCGGACGGCGTCAGCGGCAGGGCCGATGAAGCAGCGCTTTGGTACTGCGTCCGGCGCGCCGGTGGACGCCCCGAAGGCTCGTTGCGCGCGGTGTTGTCTGACACAGGACCTGCCTCGTAATAAGTGGTGTTGCTCGATTTCACTTCTATGAGGGTAAGTTGAGCACGCAGTGGCTGCAAATGGCAGATTGGTCGCTGCATGGTCCCAAAGGCCCTCAGGCGGTGAGGAAATCGATCACTTCCTCCACCCGCCCCAGCAATGACGGTTCGAGGTCGGCATAGGTTCGGACGCTGCCCAGCAGCCGCTTCCAGCCGTCCGCGATGTCCGCCTGCGTGCTGTGCGGCCACCCGAGTCCGGTCAGGATCCCGGTCTTCCAATCGGTGCCGCGCGGCACGGTTGGCCACTTGTCCAGCCCGATAACCGAGGGCTTGATGGCCTGCCACACGTCCACGTAGGGGTGCCCGACGATCAGCACGTTGCCACGGGCGGCCGGAACGGCCATCGCGGCTTCGGCGATTCGCCACTCCTTGGTGTTGGGGAGCAGATGGTCCACGAGGATGCCAAGCTTCCGGTCCGGCCCGGGGCCGAAGCTTTCGACGGCGGCAGCCAGGTCGTCGACGCCGTGCAGGGGTTCGACGACGATGCCTTCGACCCGCAAATCGTGCCCCCAGACCTTCTCGACCAGTTCCGCATCGTGCTTGCCTTCGACCCAGATCCGGCTCGCCTTGGCGACCTGGGCGCGCAATCCCTCCACCCGGACGGAACCGGAAGCGGTTCGCTGCGGACCGGCGGGCCGCGCCTTCGGCGTCGCGGCGACGACCTTCACCGGCTCACCCTCGAGCAGGAAGCCGAAACCCAGGGGGAAGGACTTGGTCTTCCCGCGCCGGTCCTCGAGCGAGACAAGGTGGACGCCGCCCGACTTTTCCACGCGGACGACGGCGCCGACCCAACCGGACTGGACGTCCTCCAGGACAAGGCCGGGCTCGGCTGGGACCTCGCGCAGCTGCCGGGCCTTGGGGGCGGAGAGATCCTGCGGGCCCCAACCGTAACTGCTCATAGCGACTTCCTTTGTTCGTGCCGTAGTGAGTGGAGAAGACGGGAGCGGCTTCCGCCGCGGCGGGGCCGCCAGCGGAACCGCGGGACGGCCTCGGGCCGCCCGACAATGCTAACAACGGCCGTAACGTATTAGACTTAGCACTTAGGCGTGTTGAGTGCTAATGCTGTGCGCGTGCCGGCCAAGCAGAATCAGGAGGTGTACCGTGAGCGAAGTCCGACGGCTGGAAGTGCTTCGCGCGATCGTTGAAGACTACGTTCATTCGCGCGAGCCTGTCGGTTCGAAGGCCCTCGTGGAGAGGCACCACCTCGGTGTTTCATCGGCCACGATCCGCAACGATATGGCGGCGCTGGAGGAAGAGGGGCTCATCGTGGCCCCGCACACCAGTGCAGGGCGCATCCCGACGGACAAGGGCTACCGTCTGTTCGTGGACCGCATCTCGGACGTCAAACCGCTCTCGCAAGCCGAACGCCGGGCGATCCAGACCCTCCTAGAGGGCGCGGACGACCTCGATGACGTGATGGAGCGGACGGTGCGGCTGCTCTCGCAGCTCACGCACCAGGTCGCGGTCATCCAGTACCCGCAGCTGGGCCGCGCCAGGCTGCGGCATATCGAGTTCGTCCTGCTGGCGCCAGCGCGGGCCCTGGTCGTGGTGATCGCGGACAACGGCAAGGTTGAGCAGCAGGTCATCGGCCTCCCCGCGGAGGTGACGGACCAGCAGCTGTCCGACCTGCGGACCGCTTTCCTGTCCGACTTGTCCGGCCACCCGCTGGAAGCCCTGCGCCGTCTGGTGGACGGCACGGTGCAGAGTGTCCGGCCCGAATCGGCCGCCGTGGCACGGGAACTCGGGGCGGCGCTGGTGAAACTCGCCGAAGCCACCCACGAGGAGCGGATCCTGCTGGCTGGCACGGCCAACCTCGCCCGTTCCACCATGGATTTCCCGCTGACCATCGGGCCCATCCTCGAGGCCCTCGAAGAGCAGGTGGTCATGCTCCGGCTACTGTCGGAGATGCAGCAGGATGCGCGAGGCGTCTCGGTGCGGATCGGCAGCGAGAACCCGTACGGTTCGCTGGCCGAGACCTCCGTGATTGCCACGGGCTATGGACCGGATGCCTCCGCGAAGGTCGGCATCCTCGGTCCGACCCGGATGGACTACCCGACGACGATGGCGGCAGTACGTGCGGTCGCACGCTACCTTTCGAGGATCCTCGCCGGCTAGGTGCCGGCAGCAAGCAGCAGTTGGACAGCCACTGTCCGCCAACCGATTCCAGGAAAGAAGTTAACCAGGTGAGCAACCACTACGACGTTCTCGGTGTCAGCCAGGATGCCACGGCTGAGGAAATCAAGAAGGCCTACCGCAAGCTGGCACGGAAGCTGCATCCGGATGTCAACGATGGCCCCCAGGCGGCCGAAGAGTTCAAGCGTGTCAGCCACGCCTACGAAGTGCTCTCCGACCCGCAGAAGCGCCGGGTATACGACACGACCGGCAACGAGAACGGTACGGACAGTGGATTCGGCAGCGGCTACTCCGGCGCAGGCTTCGCCTTCCAGGACATCTTTGAGACCTTCTTCGGCGGCCCCGGAGGCGGCGGGGGACCGGCCTCGCGCCGCCAGCGCGGGCAGGACGCCCTGATCAACGTAAAGATCGACCTTAAGGACGCCGTTTTCGGCGTCAACAAGAAGATCGAGGTGGATACCGCCGTCATCTGCCCGACCTGCGACGGCAGCTGCTGCCGCCCAGGCACCAGCCCGCGCACCTGCGACATCTGCGGCGGGTCCGGCCAGGTCCATCGCGCCGTCCGCTCCATCCTCGGCCAGGTCATGACCGCCGCCCCCTGCGGCAGCTGCCAGGGCTACGGCACGGTCATTCCCGATCCGTGCAACGAGTGCAACGGCGAGGGCCGCATTCGCAGCCGCCGGTCGCTGACCATCAAGATCCCGGCCGGTGTGGCCACCGGCACCCGCATCCAGCTGGCGGGACAGGGGGAGACCGGTCCCGGCGGCGGACCGCAGGGCGACCTGTATGTGGAGATCCGCGTGGCCCAGGACAAGAACTTCCTGCGGGAAGGCGATGACCTGCACGTCACGATGTCCGTGCCCATGACCGCGGCCGCCCTTGGCACCGAGCTCGAGCTGGACACCTTCGACGGCCCCCAGCAGCTGGACATCAAGCCCGGCACGCAGGCGGGCGAGATTATTAACCTGCGCGGCCTGGGCGTCACGCACTTGCGCGGCTACGGCCGCGGCGACCTCAAGGTCCACATCCACGTCGAGACGCCGACCAAGCTCGATTCAGAGCAGGAGAGCCTGCTGCGGCAGCTGTCCCAGGCCCGCGGCGAGCAGTACACCGAAGGGAAGCTCGCCGGCAGTGGCACCGGCGTCTTCGCCCGGCTCCGCGACAAGCTCGGCCACCTCTGACCCATGACCAACCCGGTCTTTTTCGCTGAGCCTTCAGAGTTCGACGGCGTTGCCCCCGGCGCGCTGTTCGTCCTCACCGGCGCGGAGGCGCGGCACGCCGTCGCGGTCAAGCGCCTGGCCGCCGGTGAAGCGGTGGACATCGTGGACGGAACCGGGAAGCGCCTCTCCGGCACGGTTACTGCCGTTGCGCCCCAGGAGCTGACCGTCCGGGCCGAGTCGGTAGCCGTCGATCCCGCGCCTCCCTACAGCCTGACGCTGGTCCAGGCGCTGGCGAAGGGCGACCGGGACGAGATGGCCATCGAAGCCGCCACG
The DNA here is from genome assembly GCF_946892675.1 of Arthrobacter sp. Marseille-P9274. Classification (NCBI taxonomy): domain Bacteria; kingdom Bacillati; phylum Actinomycetota; class Actinomycetes; order Micrococcales; family Micrococcaceae; genus Arthrobacter; species Arthrobacter sp. Marseille-P9274. The sequence goes on along the minus strand of NZ_CAMPOV010000001.1, from coordinate 1,528,970 downwards.
GAGCTCGGCGTCGACCGCGTGGTGCCGTGGCAGTCGGAGCGCAGCATCGTCCGCTGGCGGGATGCGAAGGCGGCCAAGGGACAGGCGAAGTGGGAGGCGACGGTCAGGGCGGCGGCGAAGCAGTCGCGCCGCGCGGTCATCCCGGAGGTCGGCACGCTCGTGGGCCTGAAGGACCTGTGCCGGCTGATTGCCTCCAGCCGAGTTGCGCTGATCCTCCATGAAGACGCAGCGCGATCGCTGGCTGACGCGGTGGCAGAGGCCGGACTGCCAAGTGACGGGGATGGCAGTGTCCTCATGATTGTGGGGCCGGAAGGCGGCATGAGCCCGCAGGAGGTCGAGCAGATGCTCGCCGCCGGCGCGGTCGCCGTCCGGCTGGGGCCGCATGTGCTGCGCTCGTCGACCGCGGGACCCGCGGCCGTCACGCTGCTGAGCGTCCAGCTGCGGCGCTGGTAGCCGCGCCGGCCTGCCCGCTACTGCTGGATGAGCGGCTACTTGACGCTAAAGGTCTTGCTGTCCGGATTCAACTCCGTGGCGGCCGCCCCGTCCTGGGCGGCATCGAACACGCTGAGCCGGTACGTCCCCGCGGGGAGGTCGAGACCGAACCGGAACTCTCCGGAGGCGCCGTCGGGGGCGTTGATCCCGACTGTGCCGGACTTGACCTTGCTGCCGCTGCCGGTGTCCTCGGCATCCTTCAGCCGGGAGACCTGCCACGACAGCTCCGCGTCGATGGCGACGGCGCGGCCGTAGACCTCCAGCCGGTCGTTCAAGGCTGCATCCTGCTGGGGGTCGATGACCCAGATCGGCGCCGTCAGTTCAGGATTTCGGGTCATCAGGGCGCCGAGTTTCACATAGCCGAAGGCCATGTACCCGCGGTGGCCGTCCACCAGGATTTCCACTTCGAGGGGGTTGCCCGGGGTGCTAAGGCCGGCGTTGGCGGCGGCGGCCGTGGCTGTGTAGACCAACTGCTGGATGGCGCGCTCGGCGATGCCTTCGTCGACGTTGGCCTTGAAGGCGTCCGAGGAGATGTCCAGCGTGATGACCGAGCCTTTGGTGATCGACGTGCCGACCTTGGAAGCCGGCCGCCACGGATTGAAGTAGTCGGAATCGAGCGGCTGCAGCGACAGAGCGGCGTTGACCGCCGTCGTGATGGGATCTCCGAGGTCCTCCGCCGAACGGAACTCGCGGTAGAGGAAGACGCTGTCCGCGTTCTCGCCGAGCCAGTACACGGGCGAAAGCGACGTGCTCTCCGGTGTCTCCAAGGGGGCACTGGTGACCAGCGGGCTGCTCATGATGGTGGGGCCCCCCGTGCTGGGCGGCATCGACGTTCGTGGCTCACTGCCGGGACCCGCCGGGGAACAGCCGATCAGCACGACGCTGCCGAGCGTCAGGACGGCCAGCCAGGCGCGGAACTTGCGCGTCGGGGCCGGGTGCCGGGTCTGTTCGGGGGAAATAGCTGCGTTCCTTTATCTTGCGGCTGCGTTCGTCGTCCAAGTCCAAGGAGGACCTGCGGAAACCGGCCGGTGCCGGTGTCCGAGAGACTAGCTTGGCACATACCCGGTCCGTGCCGGGGACGATTCGGGTCCTCTCAACCGGACTGATGCAGGATCGAAACAGGATCGATACCGAACGGCCGGTGCGCGCACCATGGGTCGACGGCGGTTGCGTGCCGTAGCATTGATGTATGAATCGCGCGCCCGTTCGGGCGGGCGGAACCGAGCAGTAGGCCAGCAGCCGAACACTACTGAAGGGGCGATGGAAGGCCGGGTCAGGCCGCACTATGTCGGAAACACAATTGGATGTTGATCCGCTAGGATCCGGTAGTCTCTCTGTGCACTTCGAATCGCCCGAGCATATGGTCAGGGCACTGGGTGCCCAGGACGAGGTGCTGCGGCTGATCGAGTCCGAGTTCACCGACGTGGACCTGCACGTGCGCGGCAATGAGCTGTCCATAACGGGCCCGCCCCAGGCCGTGGAGCGCACCGGGCGGCTGCTGGCAGAGATCAGGACCCTGGCCGCCAATGACACGCGCGTGACGCCCCAGGTCGTCGAGCAGCTGCTGCGCATGCTGAGCGAACAGTCGGTCGCCAGGCCTTCCGAGGTCCTGACGCTGAACATCCTGTCCTCGCGCGGGCGGACCATCCGGCCCAAGACGCTGAACCAGAAGGACTACGTCGAGGCCATCGACAACCACACGATCGTTTTCGGGATCGGCCCCGCCGGCACGGGCAAGACCTACCTGGCCATGGCCAAGGCGGTCCAGGCCCTGCAGCACAAGGAGGTCAACCGGATCATCCTGACGCGTCCCGCTGTCGAGGCGGGGGAGCGGCTCGGCTTCCTGCCGGGAACGCTCAGCGACAAGATCGACCCGTACCTGCGCCCGCTCTACGATGCCCTGCACGACATGATGGACCCGGACTCCATCCCGCGCCTGATGGCTGCGGGCACCATTGAAGTGGCGCCGCTGGCCTACATGCGCGGCCGGACGCTCAATGACGCATTCATCATCCTCGACGAGGCCCAGAACACGACCCCTGAGCAGATGAAAATGTTCCTGACCCGCCTGGGGTTCGGCTCCAAGATGGTGGTCACCGGCGACGTGACGCAGATCGACCTGCCCGGCGGTTCCAGCTCGGGCCTCAAGGTGGTCAGCGAGATCCTGCAGGGTGTCGAGGATGTGAGCTTCTCCATCCTGGATGCCTCCGACGTGGTGCGGCACCGGCTGGTCAGCGACATCGTGAATGCCTACAGCCGCTGGGACGACACCCGGCGGCAGCGCGTACCCGCCAGGAACAGGCCCCCGAGGGAAGGACAGCATTGAGCATCGAGGTCAATAACGAGTCAGCCATGGCCGCGGACGAGGCCGAGCTGGCGCGGCTGGGCCGCTTCGTGCTCGACAGCATGTATGTCCACCCCGAGGCTGAGCTCTCCATCATCCTGGTGGATAAGGAGGCCATGGAGCGCCTCCACATTGAATGGATGGACGAACCCGGGCCCACCGACGTCCTCTCCTTCCCGATGGACGAGCTTCGCTCGGGTACGCCTTCCCAGAAGACCCCGGCGGGTGTGCTCGGAGACGTCGTGCTCTGTCCGCAGGTCGCCGAGGAGCAGGCCCGGAAGGCCGGGCACAGCATCGGCGAGGAGCTGCTCTTGCTGACGACGCACGGGATGCTGCATCTGCTCGGCTACGACCACGCCGAGCCCGAAGAGGAACAGGAAATGTTCGGGCTGCAGCGGCGGCTGCTGGCCGACTTCCTCGGCAAGGAAGCGCCCACGGAGACCACCCTTTGATCATTTGGATGCTGACCGGCCTCGCGCTGGTCTTTATTCTGCTGGCCGCCGTCCTCACCGCCGCGGAAGCGGCCTTCACCTACCTGCCCCGGCAGGAAGCGGAGCAGCTGCTCTCCAGCGGGCGGGGCCGCCGGCTGGCCACGATCCTGCAGGAGCCGGTGGCGCACATGCATGCACTGCGCTTCTGGAGGATCTGGTTCGAGACCGCCGGCGCGGTCGCCGTAGCACTCCTTTTCTACGACCTGATGCGCAATGTTTGGCTGGCCGGGCTGCTGGCGACCGCCGCCATGGCGGCGGTCGGCTTTGTCCTGGTCGGCGTTTCGCCCCGGCAGTTCGGCCGGATGCACGCCACGGGCGTAGTCCTGGCGACCGCCCCTGCGATCAGGCTGCTGTGCGGGATCCTTGGCCCGATCCCGGGATGGCTGGTCCGGCTGGGCAGTGCCGTCACCCCTAACGCGCCGCGGGCGGACGCCGCCTTCTTCTCCGAGGAGGAATTCCGCGACTTCGTGGACCGGGCCAGCGAGGCGGACATGATCGAAGACGCCGAGGCGGAACTGATCCAGTCCGTGTTCGACCTTGGCGACACGAAGGTGCGGGCCGTGATGGTCCCGCGCACGGACATCGTCACCATCGATTCCGGCGCTTCGCTGAAGCAGGCGATGTCGCTCTTCCTGCGCTCGGGCTACTCCCGGATCCCGGTCATCGGCGAGAACACCGACCAGATCAAGGGCATCCTCTACCTGAAGGACGTGGCCGCCCGCCTCCACACCAGGCCGGAGTCGGCGGCCCGGACCTCCGTGGACGAAGCGTGCCGCGACGTCCGCTACGTCCCCGAGTCGAAGGCCGTCGGCGAACTGCTCAAGGAACTGCAGCGCGAGTCGACCCATGTGGCGATCGTCATCGACGAATACGGCGGCACCGCCGGCCTGGTGACGCTCGAGGACCTCATCGAGGAGATCGTCGGCGAGATCGTGGACGAGTATGACTCCGAACGGCCGGAAATCGAGGCCCTCGGGCAGGGCCGCTACCGGATCAGCGCGAGGACCTCGATCGACGACGTCGGCGAGCTCTTCGGGATGGACCTCGACGACGAGGAAGTGGACACCGTCGGCGGCCTGCTGGCCAAGTCCCTCGGCCGGGTGCCGATCGTCGGCAGCGAGGTGACGATCGACGGGCTGCACATCCACGCCGAGCGGCTGGAAGGCCGGCGGAACCGGGTGTCGCACGTGCTGGCATGGCGGGAACCCGCCGCGACCGAGGCCGCCGCCGGCGGCCATGAACCAAGACACACCCCTGCCAGAGCAGAACCGGAGCCGGAAAAATGACAGCACACGATGACAAAGCCATGGCCATGGCCACCAGCGGATGGCCCGAGGACTACCGTGCCGGTTTCGTCTCCCTGGTGGGGCGGCCCAACGCCGGGAAATCGACCCTGACCAATGCCCTGGTCGGCCAGAAGGTGGCCATCACCTCGGCGAAGCCGCAGACCACCCGGCACACGATCCGCGGCATTGTGCACCGCGCCGATGCCCAGCTGGTGCTCGTGGATACACCGGGGCTGCACCGGCCCCGGACCCTGCTGGGCCAGCGGCTGAACGATCTGGTGGCGGACACCCTGTCGGAAGTCGACGCCATCGGCTTCTGCCTCCCGGCCAATGAGAAGATCGGCCCCGGGGACCGCTTTATCGCGAACCAGTTGGCTGCGCTGTCGCGCAAGCCGGTCGTAGCGCTGGTCACGAAGACGGATCTGGTGGACCGCAGCGCGCTGGCGGAACAGCTGCTGGCCGTTGCCGCCCTGGGCACGGAAGTTTTCGGCGCTGACGGATTTGCCGACGTCGTTCCCGTGTCCGCGGAGGATGGCTTCCAGGTGGACACGGTCGCCGACGTGCTCGTCTCCAAGATGCCGCTGTCGCCTCCTCTCTATCCGGACGGTGAGCTGACGGACGAGCCGGAGGCTGTCATGGTCGCGGAGCTGATCCGTGAGGCCGCATTGGAGGGTGTCCGCGATGAATTGCCGCATTCGCTGGCCGTCGTGGTGGAAGAGATCGTGCCCCGCGAGGGCCGCAGCGAAGACAATCCGCTGCTCGACGTGCGGGTCAACCTCTTTGTCGAGCGGTCCAGCCAGAAGGCCATCATCATCGGCAAGGGCGGAGCGCGGCTGCGCGACGTTGGCACCAAGGCCCGGCGCGGCATCGAAGCACTGCTGGGTACCCGTGTGTATCTCGATCTGCATGTGAAAATTGCCAAGGACTGGCAGCGGGATCCGAAACAGCTGGTCAGGCTCGGTTTCTGAGCGGGCCAGGGCGCCGGGAACTTTTGTCGTTACGTGTCCGTGTGCATGAATAGCACTCTTCACGTTTATCCTTTTATCTGGTCCGTGCTGGTATTACCCCCGAAAGGCAGGCATCCGTGGGTCGTCGCGGCAGTTCGAGTGATGATCCGCTGCATCACGAAGGCGGTGTTCCTCCGCGGCCGGCAGCTCAAAGGCATCCGGCTGTGCACGGAAGTGCCCGGCACATGCGCTCGGGGAAGCGGTTCACGTGGCTGAAGATCGTTTCTGCCGTTCTCGCCTGCGCCCTGGTTGCCGGGCTCGGGGTGATCGTCGTCAAGGTGGTTGGCCTGCGCGCCAGCCTGACGACGGAGCCGCTGAACCTCGGCACGGAGGCCCAGGGCCTGCCGGTCGACCTGAGCACAGATCCGGTGCAGATCCTGATCCTGGGCACGGATTCCCGGGCCAAGACCGGCGGTTCGTACGGCCGTGACCCGTCGTCGGACGGCAAGGGCAATTCCGACGTCATGATGCTGATGAACCTCTCCGCGGACCGCCAGCGGGTCACCGTCGTGAGCCTGCCCCGGGACCTCCTCACCGACATCCCCGCCTGCGAGGATCCGCAGACCGGCGAGATCTACCCCGAGCAGCAGTCCGCCCAGCTCAACATGGCGCTGAGCTACGGCGGTGCCGGCTGCACCGTCGCGGCGATCAACCAGCTCACCGGCATGGAGATCGACCATTTCATGATGGCCGACTTCAACGCGGTCAAGGAACTGTCGACCGTCATCGGCGGCGTGCAGGTCTGCGTCAATGAGCCGATCAACGACACCTACTCCAAGCTGACGCTGCCCGCCGGCATCAGCGAAGTGCAGGGCGAGCAGGCGCTGGCGTTCCTCCGTACCCGCCACGCCTTCGGCGACGGCGGCGACCGCGGCCGGATCCGCGCCCAGCAAAGCTTCCTGGCGTCCATGGCGCGCAAGCTCACTTCCGAGGGGACGCTGACCAACGTGCCGCGCCTTTACAACATCGCCGACGCCATTGCCCGCAACCTGACCGTTGACGAGGGGCTCACCGACGTGTCGAAGCTCCTGGCGCTGGCCGACCGGCTGAAGAACGTGGACCTGGGCAAGGTCGCCTTCGTCTCCCTGCCGACGACGCTTTACGAACCGAACCCCAACCGCCTGGTGATGGATGAGGTCGAGGGGGAGAAGCTGTTCAGCATCCTCAGGGCCGACGGCGATGTCACCGCCACGGCCGAAGAGAAGCCCTCCGCTTCGCCGTCACCTGGGCCCGGCGATGACGCCTCCACCCCGGCCACTCCCGAGCCGGAGGCGCTGCCCTTCGATCCCGCGACGCAGCCGGTGGAGGTCGTCAATTCCTCGGGCGCAAAGGACCGCGGCGCTGAACTCGCCGAGCAGCTCCAGGCGCTCGGGTACGTGCTGGCGTCGGGTACCGAGACGGAGAAAACCAATCCGGCGACCCAGATCTTCTACTCCTCCGGGTTCGAAGCCGTGGCCAACCAACTGGCCAAGGAACTCAACGTTCCCAAGGCCAGCGTCCTCTCCTCCGAAAGCAGCTACGGCGTCCGCATCGCGGTCGGATCGGACTTCACCACCGGCAAGAAGCTCAAGGCCACCGGGGGAGTCGGCGGCAACCTCCGCGGCCAGACGGCCGACCAGGTCACCTGCCAGGGTTCCGGCGGTTTCTGACCTGGAGCAGGTTCCCCGGCAAAAAAACGAAGGCCGTGCCTCCCGAGCCCGAAGGCGATCGGGAGGCACGGCCTTCCTGCCGGCAGCTACCAGATCCGGACGCGCTCGGCCGGATCGAGCCACAGACCGTCGCCGGACTGCACCTCGAAGGCGGCATGGAACTCGTCCATGTTCCTGACCACCTGGTTGCAGCGGAACTCGTTGGGCGAATGCGGATCAATGGACAGCCGCCGCTGGGACTCTTCGCTCCTGATCTTCTGGCGCCAGCATTCGGCCCAGGAGTAAAAGAAGCGCTGGATCCCCGTGAGCCCGTCTATCACGGGCGGCTCCTGTCCGTCGAGGCTGAGCTGGTAGGCCTTGTAGGCGATGATCAGGCCCCCGAGGTCGCCGATGTTCTCGCCCAGCGTGAGCTCGCCGTTGACCGTCTTGCCGGCCGCCTCTTCGGGGCTGAGCTTCGCGTACTGGTCGACCAGCCGCGCCGTCAGGGACTCGAAGGCTTTGCGGTCTTCGTCGGTCCACCAGTTGCGCAGTGCGCCGGTCCCGTCGTACTGCGAGCCCATGTCGTCGAAGCCATGCCCGATTTCGTGGCCAATGACTGCCCCGATGGCGCCGTAGTTGGCGGCAGGGTCTGCCTCGGCGTCGAAGAACGGCGGCTGCAGGATCGCGGCCGGAAAGACGATTTCGTTCATGGTCGGCATGTAGTAGGCGTTCACCGTCTGGGGGGTCATGTGCCACTCTTCGGTGTCGATCGGCCCGCCCAGCTTCTCCAGGTTCCGGCGGACCTCGAATTCGTTGGCGCCCAGGACGTTCTGCCAGACATCACCACCCGGCAGATACGAGGAGTAGTCGATCCACTTGGTCGGGTAGCCGATCTTTGTCCGGAACGCCTGCAGCTTCTCCAGGGCACGGCCGATGGTCTCGGCGCTTAGCCACTCGAGCGAACCGATGCTTTCGCGGTAGGCGCCGATCAGGTTGGCTACCAGTTCCTCCATCCGCTCCTTGTGGGACGGCGGGAAGTGCCGGGCGACGTACTCCTGGCCGATGGCTTCACCCAGGGCGCCTTCAACGAGGGCGACGCCGCGGCGCCAGCGTTCCTTGATCTCGGGCGTTCCGCTGAGGATCTTTCCGTGGAAATCGAAGTGCGTCTGGACCGCCTCGCCATGCAGGTACGGCGCTGCCGAGGTCAGCAACTGGAGCCGGAGCCAGGCCTTCCAAACCGCGAGCGGCTCGTCTTCGATCAGCCGTGCCAGGAGGGCAACAAAGTCCGGCTGGGACACGACCACCTCCGTAATGCCCGCCCCTTGGCTGCCCAGACCTTCGAGCCACTGCCGGATGCGGGGAAAGCTGCCGGCCAGCTCGTCGACGCCGCGAAGGTTGTAGGTCTTCTGCGGGTCCCGGCAGGAAACCTTGTCCAGATGCCCGGCCGCGAGCTTGTGCTCCAGCCCGATCGCTGCCGTAGCCTCGGCGGGATCGAATCCTGCCTGCTCCATGATGGCCGCAGCGTACTCGGCGTAGCGCGCCCGGATGTCCTTGAACTCGTCTTCGCGGTAGTACGACTCGTCCGGCAGACCCAGCCCCGCCTGGTAAAGGTAGACGAGATACCGGGTGGGGTCACCGGCGTCGTTGTTGACGTAGAACGCCAGCGGGTAGGCAGCACCCTGGCGGGTGAACTTCGCCAGCAGGTCCAGCAGCGCGTCCCGGTCCGCCACCGCGTCGATCTCCGCCAGATGGTCCGCAAGGGGGGAGAACTTGCGGGCCTCGGCCCCGGCTTCGTCCATGAAGCTGGAATATACGACGCCGATCTTGCCGGCCGGGGTGCGCGCGTCCGGATCCGCTGCGGATGCCTCGATGATCTGCCGGACCGCGGCCTCGGCCTCGTCCCGTAGCGCGGTGAACGAACCCTCCAGCGGGCGGTCGGGGCGGATAGTGGTTTCGGCCAGCCACCTGCCGTTGACGTGGCGGAACAGGTCGTCCTGCGCGCGGACGGAGGGATCAACGTGGTCAAGGACGATGCCGGAACGGGTCATGGCAGCACCTTTCTGAAGTAGCAGCGGTTGACATGTTCTTCCTCATCCTACGCACCGTGCTAGGGTGAAATTGTGCGTGCTGGAATGCTTCTTCTTAGCTGCCGCGGCGAGGCCTAAAGAACTCTTGTTTGACGGCCGAATCCTCGCCGCGGAGTTCGTGTTGCCCGGCCGATGCCGCCACAGGAATTAGCAGAAAAGGCCAAGACCATGCGAAACGCGCAGAAACCCTCCGGAATGCCCATCCATAAGTACATTCCGTTCCAGGACCAGATCAACGTCCACCTCCCCGACCGCACCTGGCCGGACAAGGTCATCACGAAGGCGCCGCGCTGGTGCGCCGTGGACCTGCGGGACGGAAACCAGGCCCTGATCGACCCGATGAGCCCGGAGCGCAAGCACAAGATGTTCGACCTGCTGGTCAGGATGGGCTTCAAGGAGATCGAGGTCGGTTTCCCGTCCGCATCGCAGCTGGACTTCGACTTCGTGCGGCAGCTGATCGAGGGCGATCGCATCCCGGACGACGTGACCATCCAGGTGCTGACGCAGTCGCGCGAGCATCTCATTGAACGCACCTACGACGCGCTCGAGGGTGCGGACCGGGCCATCGTCCACCTGTACAACTCCACGTCCGTGCTGCAGCGGCGGGTGGTATTCAACCAGGACATGGACGGCATCGTGGACATCGCCCTGCAGGGTGCACGGCTCTGCCGCAAGTACGAGGAGGGGCTGAAGGGAACCGACGTCACCTACGAGTACTCGCCCGAGTCCTTCACCGGTACCGAGCTGGAGTTCGCCGCCCGCATCTGCAACGCGGTGACCGACGTCTTCGAGATCTCCCCGGACCGCAACGTCATCCTCAACCTGCCGGCTACGGTCGAGATGGCCACCCCCAACGTCTACGCCGACTCGATCGAGTGGATGTCGCGGCACCTGGACAACCGGGAGAACGTCATCCTCTCGCTCCACCCGCACAACGACCGCGGCACCGGCGTGGCGGCGGCCGAGCTGGGCTACCTGGCCGGCGCGGACCGCATCGAGGGCTGCCTGTTCGGCAACGGCGAGCGGACGGGCAACGTTGACCTGGTCACCCTGGGGCTGAACATGTTCGGCCAGGGCATCGACCCGATGATCGACTTCTCCAACATCGACGAAGTCCGCCGGACGGTCGAATACTGCAACCAGCTGCCGGTGCCCGAACGCTCTCCCTACGGCGGCGACCTGGTGTTCACCGCGTTCTCCGGCTCGCACCAGGACGCCATCAAGAAGGGCTTCGAGGCCATGGAGCGCGATGCCGCGGCCGCGGGGAAGACCGTCGACGAAATTCCGTGGGCCGTTCCCTACCTGCCGGTGGATCCCAAGGACCTGGGCCGCAGCTACGAGGCCGTCATCCGCGTCAACTCGCAGTCCGGCAAGGGCGGGGTGGCGTACCTGCTGAAGAACGAGCACAGCCTGGACCTGCCGAGGCGCGCCCAGATCGAGTTCTCCGGCGTGATCCAGCGCCGCACCGACACGGTGGGCGGCGAAGTCAGCGGCGCCCAGCTGTGGGAAATCTTCAACGACGAGTACCTGCCGATTCCCGAGCGTCCGTGGGGACGCTACACCCTGGGCTCGGTCAAGACGGACTCCGCCGAAGACGGCTCGTTCCAGCTGAGCGTCTCGCTGATCGTGGACGGCGTGCAGCAGCGCAGGACCGCGGAAGGCAACGGTCCGATCGCCGCACTGCTGGACATCTTCCGCCAGGACGGCGTGGATGTCCGGGTCCTGGACTACAGCGAGCACGCGCTGTCCGAAGGCGGCAATGCACGCGCCGCGGCCTATGTGGAATGCGCCGTGGCGGAGCGAGTGCTCTGGGGTGTTGGTATCGATACCAACACGACGATGGCGTCGCTCAAGGCGGTCGTGTCCGCAGTGAACCGGGCCATCCGGGACAACGTGGCGCAGTCCGCGGCGGCGGGCGAAGCCTCGGCCCAGTAGCCCGTCCGGCCGCGCCCGGCCCGCCGATGTGCGGGCCGGGCGCAGTCAGTGGGACAATGGGCCTGTGTCCAACCGATCCTTCGCCTCCCGAACCTACCGGGATGAAGGCGTCATCCTGCGGACCCACAAACTCGGCGAGGCAGACCGCATCATCGTCCTGCTGACCAAACGCCACGGCCAGGTCCGTGCCGTCGCGAAGGGAGTCCGGCGCACCAGCAGCAAGTTCGGCGCGATGCTTGAACCGTTTATGGTGGCGGACCTGCAGCTCATTGCCGGACGCAACCTCGACATCGTCACGCAGGCGCAGACGCTGGGCCCCTACGGGCGCGAAATCGTCGCCGACTACGCCAAGTACACCGCCGCAGCAGTCATCTGCGAGACTGCTGAGAAGCTGACCGACATCGACGGCGAATCCGCGGCGGTGCATTATGGCCTTGTCATCGGTGCACTGTCCGCCCTCAGCCGGAGCCGGCACGCACCGGAGCTCGTGCTCGACTCCTACCTGCTGCGGGCCCTGGCAACCGCAGGCTGGGCCCCGAGCTTCACGGACTGCGCGCGCTGCTCGGCGCCGGGACCGCATTCGGCTTTTTCTGCACCGCTGGGCGGCGCCGTCTGCCACGACTGCCGCCCGCCCGGCTCCGCATCCCCGGCACCGGAGACCATGTTGCTGCTGGCCGCGCTGCTCAGCGGTGACTGGCCGGCGGCCGACGGATCGGCGCAGACCTCCCGGCGGGAAGCCGCCGGCCTGGTGGCCAGCTACCTGCAGTGGCACCTGGAACGATCCGTCAGATCCCTCAAACACGTGGAGCGAGTGTGACTACCCTGAACCCGAGCAAACCTGCTCCCCATCCGTCCGGCGCCCGGGCCCCCCGGCTACCGAACGGTTTGGTCCCGCAGCACGTCGCCATCGTGATGGACGGCAACGGCCGCTGGGCCAACCAGCGCGGCTTGCCCAGGACGGAAGGGCACCGCGCCGGCGAAGCTGCGCTGCTCGACGTCATGGCGGGCGCGATCGAGATCGGGGTGCGCCACGTCAGCGTCTACGCGTTCTCCACCGAGAACTGGAAGCGGTCGCCGGAAGAGGTCCGCTTCCTGATGGGCTTCAGCAAGGATGTGCTGCGCCGCCAGCGGGACCAGCTTGACCAGTGGGGTGTGCGCATCCGGTGGTCGGGCCGTCGCCCCCGCCTGTGGCAGTCGGTCATCAAGGAGCTTGAGGTGGCCGAGCGGCAGACCGCCGGCAATGACGTCTGCACGCTCAACATGTGCGTCAACTACGGCGGCCGGGCGGAAATTGCCGACGCCGCGGCGGCCATCGCGGCCGAGGTCGCCGCCGGCCGGCTCAAGCCTTCCGCCGTGACCGAGAAGACGATCCAGCGCTACCTCGATGAGCCGGACCTGCCCGACGTCGACCTCTTCCTCCGCACCTCCGGGGAACAGCGCTTCTCCAACTTCATGCTCTGGCAGTCCGCCTACGCGGAGATGGTCTTCATGGACATTCTGTGGCCGGATGTGGACCGCCGGACGCTCTGGGAAGCCGTGGATACCTACGCTCGGCGGGACCGGCGATACGGCGGCGCGGTGGACGCCGCCTCCGTATCCGCCGGCTGAACCGGCTGCACTAGCTGGCCAGGATGTACGCCTTGGCCCAGCGCTCCAGCCGGGCGTAGGCGTCGGCGCGGACCTCGGGCGGCGACAGGAAGATGTCGTGGAGCGCCGCCTCGATCCGCTCGACGGTGACGCTGGAGCCGAGTTTGACCGCGCTGGCGGCCATCGTGCCCACGTCGAGGACGGCGTCGGCCGCCTTCATGTCCTCGTGCCACAGTGGCCCGTAGACGCTCCGCGCCGACGTCAGGACCAGGATCGGCACCGCAATGGCGAGCCCCTTGTCCACTTCGGCCTGCCCGTGCCAGATGGCGCTGAGCCAACCGGCGCGGACGGGGAACGCGAACGGCGGGCGGAGGTCCGGGTCCAGGTCCCACTCGCCTTCCGCTGTGCTGCTGATGGTCCGCCAGTAGAACCCGCGGGCCGGCAGTTTGATCTCCGCCTCCGGCTTGAGCCGGGAGAGCGGGTCGAGGACCCTGGCCGCCGCACGCCGCACGAGCGAGCTGCGGTGCATCTCGAGCCACGGGCTGTTCAGCACCAGCGCCTTGACCGCGCCCGGGTTGCGGTTGGCCCACAGCGCTGCCACGAGGCCCCCGGTCGAGTGGCCCATCAGGGTGAGCGCGATGTCTGCCTCCGCCAGCCCAAGCCGGGCCGCGCTGTCCTGGCGGACGGCTGCCATCGCAGTGGCAATCTCGTCGTCGTAATCCCTCAGGTCCGAGGCGTAGCCGGCCAGGTCGCCGCCACCGACGGTCCTGGCCCCGGGATCCGCTCCGGAGGAGTCGTCCGCGGCCGCGTCGGCCGGGTCCGGCTCTCCGATCCGCAGGTTCCGGCCGTGGTTGTGGACGTCGAGTGCGTAGAACGCCACCCCCAGCTGGTGCCAGAAAGAGGCAAGCTCGGTATTGAAGAAGTAGTCGCTCCAGCCGTGCAGGTACAGCACCACGTTTCCGCCCTGGGCCGGGCCGCGGTTCGCGGGGAGATGCCGCACCAGCGTGGCCCGCCGCGTCCTGCTCCCGGCCGCCGGAACCTCCAGCGCCGTCGATTCGAATCCGGCGCCGAGAATGTCCTCGATCCAGACCGTTGGCATCCTACTTCCCTTCCTTGCCTTCATGCTAAGCCTGCCCGGTTTGGCCGAAGGATGCCTTTGGCGGAAAACTAGGCTCATGCGTCTGTACCCACTCTTCTTCCGCGCCGCCTTCTCCTGGATGGACCCGGAACGTGCCCACACTATCGGTTTCCGGATGATCCGCCTGGCCCACTCGGCCGGTGCCGGCGCGCTGCTTCGGCGGGTCACGGCGCCCGCGCCCTCCCTGCGGACCGAGGCGCTGGGGCTGACGTTCCCGTCGCCGTTCGGACTCGCGGCGGGCTTCGACAAGGAAGGCCACGGCATCGAGGCGCTGTTCGACCTGGGCTTCGGCGCCGTCGAGGTCGGGACCATCACGGGATCGGCCCAGCCCGGCAATCCGAAGCCGCGGTTGTTCCGGCTGGTCGAGGACCGTGCGGTCATCAACCGGATGGGATTCAATAACGACGGCGCAGCCGCCGTCGCGCCGAGGCTTTCCGCTGCGCGGCGGTCCATCGAGCGGCGCTTTGGCGCGAGCCGGCCGGTGATCGGCGTCAATATCGGCAAGACCAAGACCGTGGAACTGGCGGACGCCGTCGACGATTACCTCAAGAGCACCCGCCTGCTGGCCCCGCACGCGGACTACCTGGTGGTCAACGTGAGCTCACCAAACACCCCCGGGCTCCGGCTCCTGCAGAGCGTGGAGACCCTGCGGCCGCTGCTGGCCGCGGTGGGGGAGACGGCCGATTCGGTGGCGCGGAGGCACGTCCCGCTGCTGGTCAAGATCGCGCCGGACCTGAGCGACGAGGACATCGACGACGTGGCCAACCTGGCGTTGGAGCTGAAGCTGGATGGCATCATCGCCACGAACACCACGATCGGCAGGGCAGGCCTGAAGTCGGACGCGGCCAAGGTCGCTGCCTGCGGGGACGGCGGCCTGTCGGGGGCACCGCTGAAGCAGCGTTCACTCGAGGTGCTCCGGCGGCTGCGGGTGGCCGCGGGGGACAGGCTGGTGCTGGTCGCGGTCGGGGGCGTGGAAACCGCGGACGACGTAAGGGAGCGCCTGGACGCCGGCGCGACGCTGGTCCAGGGCTACACGGCGTTCCTCTATGAGGGACCGTTCTGGGCGGCGCGCATCAACCGCTCCTTGGCCCGCCGGCGGTAGGGGCTTAAGACCAGAACGGGCCGGTTCCCACAGTGGGAGCCGGCCCGTTCGCGATGTTGGTCCGCTGCTGCAGAGCCGGTCAGGAGGGGTACTGGCCGCGCTTGACCTGGGGCTTGGGCAGCCGCATCCGGCGGAGCTGCAGGCCGCGCATGACGCCGTACCAGATGGCGCCGCGCTCGACCTCGCCGAACTTTGCCACCAGTCGCGACTTGAGCTGCCGGCCAAGAATGAAGGCGTCGACCGCCACCAGGCCCAGCAGCACCCAGAAGCCGACGAGGATGAAGGCCTGGACGTTCAGGTCGCGGACAAAGCTGAGCAGGACGAAGATGAGGGCGAAGATGATGAGGAATTCGCCCAGGACCCAGCGGGCGTCGACAAAGTCGCGCACGAAGCGTTTCTGCGGGCCCTTGTCCCGCAGCGGGAGGTAGCGTTCATCCCCGGTATCCATCGCCTGGCGCATCCGGATCCGCTCTTCCTGGGCGGCATGGCGGCTGGATTCCTTGGCGGCCTTGCGGTCGTTCGGCACCAGCGGCCGCTTGCGCGCGGCTTCCTGGTCCTTCCGGCGAGGAGTCGGCGTGCCCTTGCCCGGGCCGCGGTTGGCCTCCGGTGCAAGCTGGTCTGTGGTTTCCGGCGCGTTCGCAGCCTCTTTTTTACGTCCAAACACCCATCAAGAATACCCTGCAGGCGCTTGCCTGCCGCGCGCCCGCCGGGAGTAGGGTGGCCGGTATGACCACTCGTGAAGAAACCGGCCGACCTGCACCGCAATCCGACGAATGGAACGTCGACGCTGCTGCCTTGGCTGCCGCCGTCGACGGCCGAATGGGCCAGACGATTTCGACGCTGGAGCAGCTCGTTGCCATCCCCGGCATCGCCTGGGAGGCCTTCGACCCGGCGGACCTGCTGCATAGCGCCGAGACCGTGGCGGACCTGATCCGCGGCCTGGGAATCGAGGACGTGCAAGTGCTGAGTGTTCCCAACGGCGAAAAGCCCGGCGGCCCGGCCGTCGTGGCCCGGCGCCCGGCCGCACCGGGCAAGCCGACCGTCCTGCTGTATGCGCACCATGACGTCCAGCCGCCCGGGGACCTCTCGCTCTGGAAGACGGAGCCGTTCGCCGCCACCGAGATCGACGGCAGGCTCTACGGCAGGGGGGCCGCGGACGACAAGGCAGGCATCATGGCGCATGTCGGCGCCGTCGAAGCACTTCTGGCGCACCAGGGCGATGATTTCGGCCTCGGCCTGACGTTCTTTATCGAGGGCGAGGAAGAAGCAGGCTCCCCAACCTTCCGATCCTTCCTGGAAACCCACCGTGAGCTGTTGCAGGCCGACGTCATCATCGTGGCGGACTCCGGCAACTGGCGGGTGGGGGTGCCGGCGCTGACCACGAGCCTGCGGGGACTGGTCGATGGCGTGGTCGAACTGCAGGTCCTTGACCACGCCGTCCATTCCGGTATGTTCGGCGGGCCGATCCTCGATGCGCCGACGCTGCTGGCCCGGTTGATCGCGACCTTCCATGATGAGACGGGCGCTGTGGCCATCGAGGGGCTGGTCAGCACGGAGTCGGCCGCGGTCGACTATCCAGAGTCCGACTTCCGCCGGGACAGTTCGGTCCTCGAATCCGTCCAGCTGGCCGGGACGGGGCCGATCGCGGACCGGCTGTGGAACAAGCCGGCTCTGTCCATCATCGGGATGGACGTCCCCAGCGTCGCCCTCAGCTCCAACACCTTGTTGCCCTCGGCGCGCGCAAAGCTCAGCCTCCGGCTGGCACCGGGCCAGGATCCGGCGGCGGCCGTGGAAGCCCTGGCCGCCCACATTGATGCCCATGCTCCTTTCGGCGCAATAGTGCGGTTCGTTCCGGGCGAGCAGGGCAGCGCGTTCGCCACGGACACCACCGCCCCGGCCGCCCAGGCCGCGCTGTGGGCGCTCGGCAAGGCGTGGGGGACCGGGCCGGTGGAGACGGGCGTTGGCGGCTCCATCCCGTTCATCGCGGACCTGGCCGAGCTCTACCCGGCTGCCCAGATCCTGATCACCGGCGTGGAGGACCCGGACTCCCGGGCGCATTCTGCGAACGAGTCCCTGCACTTGGGAGATTTCCGCAATGCCATACTCGCCGAGGCCCTGCTGCTGGCCCGGCTCGACAGCGAAGGCCTGTAGGAGGACGGACCGGTGGCCGTCGGCAGCCAGCATGTCACGCCCGCCGGCGGCAGTGCTGGAACCAAGTTCCAAGCGACGTACCATGGAAGCGGAGCCACAGCACCACTGAGTGATAGCAGAAGGTCAACTGATGGCCGCCTCAGAGATAAGGACAAAGCAATGACCGAAACCACCAGCGCCGCCACCGAAAACGCAGCTGCAACGGAACTGCCCACCCATGAAGTCAAGCTGACCGACGTGGCAGCGGGCAAAGTCCGCAGCCTGCTGGAGCAGGAAGGACGCACGGACCTCCGGCTCCGCGTTGCCGTCCAGCCCGGTGGTTGCTCCGGGCTGATCTACCAGCTGTACTTCGACGAACGCATGCTGGACGGGGACGCCGTGCGTGACTTTGACGGCGTCGAAGTCATCGTCGACAAGATGAGCGTGCCTTACCTCAGCGGCGCGACCATCGACTTCGAGGACACCATCTCCAAGCAGGGCTTCACCATCGACAACCCCAACGCTGGTGGTTCCTGCGCTTGTGGTGATTCGTTCCACTAAACCGCTGCAGGAGCCAGCCGGACTGGGGTTGCAAACGGCGACGCACTGCCTCGATCTGTCACATCCAGGTCATCGGGGCGGGTAAGCTCTACAGTGAGTAGTAAAACTAATATGCAAGCGTGCGCAACGGGGGAATAGCCGTGCCACGCGGGCATCACTTGCACGAAACAAAAAGGAAGGGCCGTCTGTGAGTTCGCAGGACCGAACCGGCAGTCGGCGCGCCAGGATCCTCAAGGCCACTGGTCTTGGGGCAGCCGGTGCGCTGTTGTTGACGGGTTGTTCAGAAGAAGTCCAATTGGGATGGCTGCCCACTGAGCGGGGCACGACCAACCACACGGACCGGATCATCGATTTGTGGGTGAACTCCTGGATTGCCGCGTTGGCCGTCGGTGTTCTCACGTGGGCCCTGATTATCTGGTGCATCGTTGCCTACCGGCGCCGCAAGAACGAGACGGGTTACCCGCGCCAGCTCAGCTACAACCTGCCGCTGGAGATCTTCTACACCGCAGTTCCGCTGATCATGGTCCTGACCCTGTTCTACTTCACGGACCGGGACATGACTGCGATCAACGCCCGGGACGACAACCCGGACCAGATCATCGACGTGCGCGGCAAGCAGTGGTCGTGGGACTTCAACTACGTCACCGAGGACAAGCACGACGTCGGAGTCCAGGCCCACCTGGACGGCGAGACCGGTACGCCCGACCGCCTGCCCACGCTGTACCTGCCGGTCAACCAGAGCATCGAACTGCAGATCAACTCCCGCGACGTGATCCACTCATTCTGGGTTCCTGCATTCCTGCAGAAGATCGACATGATTCCGGGCAAGACGAACTACATCACCGTCACCCCGACCCGCGAGGGCGTCTTCGCCGGCAAGTGCGCCGAACTATGCGGCGAGTACCACTCCGAAATGCTGTTCAACGTTGCCGTTGTTTCCGAGGCCGAGTTCGCCCAGCGGATGTCTGCCCTGAGGGACGGCCAGATCGGCGAAGAATACGACCGTAACCCGTACGCGGAAGCGGCTGAGCAAGGAGCAGGGGAGAACTAGTGTCTACCTACGAGTACACCGCGGAGGAGACCGGCACGACAGTCGCGCCGCGTGTCGTCCCGCGTTCCAAGGGCCGGATCGTGGTCAATTGGATCACGACCACCGACCACAAGACCATCGGGTACATGTACCTGATCTCGTCGTTCATTTTCTTCTGCCTCGGCGGCGTGATGGCCCTGGTCATCCGCGCCGAGCTGTTCGAACCGGGTATGCAGATCCTGCAGACCAAGGAGCAGTACAACCAGCTGTTCACCATGCACGGCACGGTCATGCTGCTGATGTTCGCGACGCCGCTATTCGCCGGCTTCACCAATGTGATGATGCCGCTGCAGATCGGTGCTCCGGACGTCGCCTTCCCGCGCCTGAACGCGCTGGCCTTCTGGTTCTTCCTCTTCGGCAGCACCATCGCCGTCGCAGGCTTCATCACCCCGCAGGGTGCCGCGTCCTTCGGCTGGTTCGCCTATGCGCCGCTCTCGAGCACGACGTTCTCACCGGGAGCGGGCGGTGACCTGTGGGTCTTCGGCCTGGCACTCTCCGGCTTCGGCACCATCCTGGGCGCGGTCAACTTCATCACGACCATCATCTGCATGCGCGCCCCGGGCCTGACCATGTGGCGGATGCCGATCTTCACCTGGAACGCGCTGATCACCTCCATCCTGGTCCTCATGGCGTTCCCGCCGCTGGCCTCCGCACTGTTTGGCCTGGGAGCCGACCGCCGCTTCGGTGCTCACATCTTCAACCCGGAAAACGGCGGCGCGATCCTCTGGCAGCACCTGTTCTGGTTCTTCGGCCATCCCGAGGTCTACATCATCGCCCTGCCGTTCTTCGGCATCGTTTCCGAGATCTTCCCGGTCTTCAGCCGCAAGCCGATCTTCGGCTACAAGGGCCTGGTCTACGCCACCATCGCGATCGCGGCCCTGTCCGTGACCGTCTGGGCGCACCACATGTACGTCACGGGTTCGGTCCTGCTGCCGTTCTTCGCCTTCATGACGATGCTGATCGCGGTCCCGACGGGCGTGAAGTTCTTCAACTGGATCGGCACCATGTGGCGGGGGTCGATCACCTTCGAAACTCCGATGCTCTGGAGCCTGGGCTTCCTGGTCACCTTCCTCTTCGGCGGCCTGACCGGCATCATCCTGGCCTCCCCGCCGCTGGACTTCCACGTCTCGGACACCTACTTCGTGGTGGCACACTTCCACTACGTCGTGTTCGGCACGGTCGTGTTCGCCATGTTCGCCGGCTTCTACTTCTGGTGGCCGAAGTGGACCGGCAAGATGCTGAACGAGCGCCTGGGCAAGATCCACTTCTGGCTCCTGTTCCTCGGCTTCCACGGCACCTTCCTGATCCAGCACTGGCTGGGTGTCATCGGCATGCCCCGCCGCTACGCGGACTACATGCCGGAAGACAACTTCACTGCCATGAACCAGTTCTCGACGATCGCTTCGTTCGTCCTGGGCGCCTCGCTGATCCCGTTCTTCTGGAACGTGTACATCACGTGGCGTCATGGCAAGAAGGTACAGGTGGATGACCCCTGGGGCTTCGGTGCCTCGCTCGAATGGGCCACCTCCTGCCCGCCGCCGCGTCACAACTTCACCTCGCTGCCCCGCATCCGGTCGGAACGCCCTGCCCTGGACCTGCACCACCCGGAACTGGCTCCGAAGCACACGCCCAAGGAACCCGTACCGGCAGCACAGATCTTCGGCCCGGCCGACCGAGAGGACGCGTAACCCATGAAAATCGAATCCTGGCTGTTCACCGGGGGTGTCATCTTCTTCACCCCGGTGGCCATCGTCTACGGCTTCATGACGAACTGGAGCGAGTGGGTCGGCATCGTCGGCTTGTTCCTGCTGATCGGCCTGTCCTTGATGATCGGCTGGTACCTCAGGACCACGGCAAAGCGCGTCGGGGCCCGCCCCGAGGACCGCTTGGACGCAGAGATCCATGAGGGCGCCGGCGAGCAGGGGCACTTCAGCCCGTGGAGCTGGTGGCCTCTGGTGCTCGGCGCGGCCGCCGCAACCGGCTTCCTGGGTATCGCTGTCGGATTCTGGATTACCTACCTGGCAGCCGGCCTCGCCGTCGTAGCTCTCATCGGGTGGGTCTACGAGTACAGCCGCGGCGACCACGCCCACTAGTTCGACACACACAAAAGGGAGAAGCCTGGAGCTCACTGCTCCGGGCTTCTCCCTTTTGTGTATCGGCTTGTGTATCGGGACATGGGTGGTCTAGACCGGATTGGGCTAGGCTGAGTGGAGCCACGGTTGTCCAGGAGGAGGGGTGTCAGTTGGCATCGAGGGGAGCAGCTGCCATTGAGGGCGCCATCGACGAAGCCTCGCAGGTGGCTAAACACGTCCAGCTGCGGGAGATCCTGCGGCGGCATGCGAAGGAGAAGTGCGAACCGGGCGGACCTTTTCCCTCGGAACGCGAACTGACCCAGCGGTTTGGCCTGGCAAGGATGACTGTCCGCCAGGCCATCGATTCCCTGGTGTCCGAGGAGGTCCTCGAGCGCATCGTAGGGCTGGGAACGTTTGTCAGCCAGCAGAAGCTGGACCTCCAGGTGAAGCTCACTTCCTACAGCGAAGAGATGCAACGCCGCGGCATGGTGCCGGACGCGCGGGTACTCACGTTCGAGCAGATCGGCGCTGCACCCTTCGTGGCCCGCGAACTCCAGCTGGAAGAAGGCCAGCCCGTCATTCGCTTTCGGCGGCTGCTCCTGGCCGACGGCGACCCCATGAGCGTGGACGAAAACTTCATCCCCGCCCAGCGGGTGCCCGGCATCCTCGACGACCCGCCGCCGTCGTCCCTGTACAACGTCCTGAGCGAGCGCTATGGACTCGTCATTGAGTGGGGCGAGGACACCATCGAAGCGACGGCCGCCCAGCCATCGATCGCGCGGCTGCTCAATGTCGACATTGGCGCGCCGCTGCTGAAGATCCAGCGTCACGCTTATGCATCCAAGACGATGGTGGATTTCTCGGTCTCCTACTACCGTGCCGACCGGTACAAGCTCTGGGTGCCCCTCCAGCGGCCGGGAGTCCGTTCACCGCGTTCCTATAACGTCAAGCGCTTCTGAGCATCCCAGGGGCGAGCTGGGGGCCTGCAGTGCCTCTTTGCCAGGCTAGGGCGGGCGGGCCAGCCCTTTCGTCGCAGCCACCGCTCTGGACGCACACCCGAGGTGGTGGACATGCACCCATTGCTGCCCCCGTCGATCCGATCCTGGGACCAAGCCGCTCGACGTCGACCGGTACTGCACTGAGGCCGATACCGATTTCGGCGAGGGCAAGAGCCGCGGGGCGCGGCCTGTGCCGCTGAGCCCTTCGCCTTCACCGTACCGCTGGCCCCGAGATTGCCCGGGAAGCCTGCCGGCGTCTCCCGCTCACTGCCTGCCTCAGCGGATCCATATCCGGCTGTCGCTATCCATCCGCTCAGTCGAGCGACGGACGAATGCCCGATCCGGAGGAATGCAATTAAACGACGAGGCCGGCCGGGGGACTTGCGTCCCGCGACCGGCCTCTTACTGCCGTAGTTAGCGGCTGGTGACTTCAGCCTTGGGCTTGGTTTCCTCAACCTCGGCATGGCCGTGGCCGTGGGCTGCTTCGAGCTCGGCGGGCGTCACCGGCGCGACACGGTCTTCGAAGAAGAAGCGGGACAGGCGTCCGCGCAGCTTCTCCGTCCGCGTGATGCGGCCGTTGGCGTCCGGTACAGCGGGCTGGACGGCCGGCGACTCGAAGTCCACCAGGCGATGCAGCTTGTACTCGTTGAGCGGCTCGTGAACCTCGATGAACTCACCGTGCGGCAGACGGACGATGCGACCGGTTTCGCGGCCGTGCAGGACAATCTCCCGATCCTTGCGCTGCAACGCAAGGCAGATCCGCCGCGTGACCATGAAGCCGACGATCGGGCCGATGAAGAACAGCGCGCGGAGCCAGTAGGTCACGTCGTTGAGCGAGACATGGAAGTGCGTCGCGATCAGGTCGGAGCTGGCAGCAGCCCACATGACGCAGTACCAGACCACGCCTGCGACACCGGTGGCCGTCCGGAACGGAGCGTTGCGCGGACGATCCAGGATGTGGTGTTCGCGGTTGTCCTTGGTCACCCAGCGTTCGATCCACGGCCAGGTGAACATGAGGCCGAACAGGATGCCGGCCGGCACCAGGGCCGGAATCAGGACGTTCAGCGACAGCGTGTACCCGCCGAAGATCACGTACTCGAAGGGGAAGCCGCCGAGAACGCCCGGCATGAGACGAAGCGCGCCGTCCACGAAGCCGATGTACCAGTCAGGCTGGGTACCCGCGGAGACGGGGGAGGGGTCGTAGGGGCCGTAGTCCCAGATCGGGAGGATCTGGAAGTTGGCAGCGATGACCGCGACGATACCGAACACGATGAAGAAGAAGCCGCCGGCCTTGGCCGCGTAGACCGGACCAACCGGGAAGCCGACAACATTGTTTTCGGTGCGGCCCGGGCCGGGGTACTGCGTGTGCTTGTGGACGACGACCATGAACAGGTGGATGGCGATCATCAGGAGGATGAGGGCCGGTACCACCAGGATGTGCATGACGTAGAGGCGGCCCACGATGGCAGTGCCCGGGAACTCCCCTCCGAAGATCAGCATCGACAAGTAGGTGCCGATCAGCGGAATCGCCTTGATAACGCCGTCGATAATGCGCAGGCCGTTACCGGACAGCAGATCGTCCGGCAGCGAGTAGCCGGTGAAGCCGGCAGCCAGTGCAAGGATCAGCAGGGTGCAGCCGACAACCCAGTTGAGTTCGCGCGGACGGCGGAAAGCACCGGTGAAGAAGACGCGAAGCATGTGCACGGAGACCGACGCGACAAAGAGCAGCGCGGACCAGTGGTGCAGCTGGCGCATGAACAGGCCGCCGCGGATATCGAAGGAGATATCCAGCGTCGACGCGTAGGCGACGGACATTTCCACGCCCTTGAGCGGGACGTACGAGCCCGTGTAGTGCGTTTCGGCCATTGAAGGGTCGAAGAACAGCGTCAGGAAGGTTCCGGACAGCAGCAGAATGACGAAGGTGTACAGCGCCACTTCACCGAACATGAAGGACCAGTGGTCAGGGAAGACCTTGCGGCCGAACTCCTTGACGATGGACGAAGCGCCGACGCGTGTGTCAATGAAGTTGCTGATACGGCCAACGCTGGTCTTGGGCTGGTACGTATCGGGTGATGTCGAAGCACTCATGGTTAGCCACGCTCCCAGTAGCTAGGTCCGACAGGTTCGTGGAAGTCGCTGGTAGCCACGAGGTAACCTTCGCTGTCCACGCTGATGGGCAACTGCGGCAGTGCGTGTGAGGCCGGACCGAAGATGACTTTGCACTCCTGGGTCAGGTCGAACGTCGACTGGTGGCAGGGGCAGAGCAGATGGTGTGTCTGCTGCTCGTAAAGGGCGACGGGGCATCCCACGTGCGTGCAAATCTTGGAATAGGCAACAATGCCGTTGTAGTTCCAGTCTTCGCGGCCGGGGGAGACCTGCAGATCCTCGGGGTTGAGGCGCATCAGCAGGACGACGGCCTTGGCCTTTTCTTCCAGCTTGTGCTCGGCTTCGTTCAGCCCTTCCGGGATGACGTGGAAGGCCGAGCCAATGGTGACCTCCGAGGCGCGGATGGGGGTTCCGTCCGGGTCGCGGGTCAGGCGGACTCCTGCGTCCCACATGGAGTGACGCAGTACGTCCGGGTTGAGGTCCTTGGACAGGTCGCGCAGGATGCCAATGGCCGGCAGCGGCGCCAGGACCATTGCCCCAAGGAGCGTGTTGCGGATCAGCGGACGGCGCTTGATGCCCGACTCCGAGATGATCTCGCTGACCATCGTTTCCGCGATCTGGCGATCCTCTTCGGTACGGACTGCATGCCGCTCTTCGGCGATCTCGTGGTCGGGCATCAGGGTCTTGGCCCAATGCACAATGCCGACGCCGATCCCGAGCATGGCAAATGCGGTACCCATACCGAGCGTGAAGTTCTGCAGACGCAGCGTTGATATGGTCTCATCCAAACGGATGGCAAAATACCCCACGAAGAAAAGCAGTGTACCGATGACGGAGATTACGAAGAGTATCGCAACCTGGCGTTCGGCACGCTTTTCGGCCCGGGGATCCTTGTCGGCAAGGCGCGGACGATGCGGAGGAAGTCCAGGATCCTGAAACTTCTCCACTTCGCCTTGGCCAGCCGTAGCAACGGTGCCCGAGGATTTCGGACCGCCGTGACTATGGTCGCCCATGATCCCTCTCATCCTTCTCTGTAGCTCTCAAGTTTACTCAGTGCGTGTGTTTTTAGTAGTTACCCGGCGGCTGGTCAGCCGCCGGGTTTTCAGCAGTTAGGACGACCGCTGGGTCAGCCAGATCGTGAACGCGATAACCACGCCCAGGCCGGCGGTCCAGATCAGCAGGCCTTCGGATACCGGACCCAATGAACCGAGGGCGAAGCCGCCAGGGGCTCCCTGGGCCTCGATGGTCTTGAGGAACGCGACGATGTCCCGCTTGCCCTCAGGAGTGATGTTGGCGTCGTTGAAGACCGGCATGTTCTGCGGACCGGTAACCATGGCCTCGTAGATGTGCTCTTCGCTGACACCCGCCAGGGAGGGCGCGAACTTGCCTCGGGTCAGCGCGCCGCCGGCGGCCGCAGCGTTGTGGCACATGGCGCAGTTGACGCGGAACAGCTCGCCGCCCTCGGCCGGGTTGCCCTGGCTCGTGTCAAGGATCTCTTCGGAGGGAATTTCCGGACCGGCGCCCAGCGATGCGACGTAGGCGGCCAGCTGAGTGGTCTGTTCTTCGGTGAACTGAGCCGGCTTCTTCTGGGCCTGCGGCCCCGTCATCTGCATGGGCATGCGGCCGGTTCCGACCTGGAAGTCAACGGCTGCAGCGCCGACGCCGATCAGGGAAGGACCTGCCTGGTTGCCATGGGCGCCTTCAGGAGCTCCGACAGCACCGATTCCGTGACAAGTTGCACAGTTGGCGACGAAGAGCTTTTCGCCCTCTTGGATGTCCTGTGCGGAATAGGTGGTGGTCGCGGCTTGGGCTTCGTTGACGGTCCCGGCTACGGCGTACAGGCCGCCGGTGACCAGCAATCCCATGAGCAGTAGGGCAATGGCCGCCAGCGGATGTCTCCGCTTTTGCGAGAGTGCCTTCACTTGGTCGTTCCTAACTTTATGGTGCGTGTGGCGGATGCAGCTTCTTGAATTCTGTCCTCTGTAGAAGAACAGTCAAGTAAGGCTTACTTCAGGAAGTAAATGACGACGAACAGCGCGATCCACACCACATCCACGAAGTGCCAGTAGTAGGAAGTCACGATCGCCGAGGTGGCTTCGAAATGGCCGAACTTCTTGGCGACGTAGGCGCGTCCGATGATCAGCAGGAAGGCCACGAGCCCGCCGGTCACGTGCAGGCCGTGGAAGCCGGTGGTGATGTAGAAGGCGGAGCCGTAGGCGTTGGAGGAAAGCGATACGCCTTCGGAGACGAGCATCGCGTACTCGTACGCCTGCACGGAGACGAAGATGGCACCGAGCAGGAAGGTCAGGAGGAACCACTCCACCATGCCCCACTTGGCGATATTGAAGACGCCGCCGGTGCGGCGGGCCTGGAGGCGCTCTGCGGCGAAGACGCCGAACTGGCAGGTGAATGAGCTGGACACCAGGACGATGGTGTTAGCCAGCGCAAACGGCACGTTCAACTTCGCCGTCTCGTCCGCCCACATTTCGGGGGACGTCGCGCGCAGGGTGAAGTACATGGCGAAAAGACCGGCGAAGAACATCAGCTCGCTGGCAAGCCAGACAACGGTTCCAACGGAAACCATATTCGGGCGATTGAGCGTAGGATGCGCCGGTGTACTGGGGGCGTGGGTTGCAGTTGTCACCTAGCCATTATGTCTATAAAACTGCCGAGTTCACCAATGCGACGGAACCATCGGCGAGCCGTGATCGTTTGGGTTCCGCGTGTTTCCGCGGAAAGCCGAGTGGTTAACAAACGACGGGTTTCTACAAAACGTAGATAACCTAGGGGAGTGACTTCCATTAGCAGCCCCCAGTCCGCACCCACTTGGCCCGTTCTGCTCTCAGCCCTGATAGCCGGCGAGAACCTCGGTCGGGAGCAGACGCAATGGGCGATGGGCGCCATCATGGGCGGGGAAGCAACGGACTCGCAGATCGCCGGGTTCCTGGTGGCGCTTCGGGCCAAGGGCGAGACCGTCGAGGAGCTGACCGGCCTCGTTGACGCGATGGTGGCGCACGCCCGCCCGATCGATATCCCGGGGGAGAAGCTGGACATCGTCGGCACCGGTGGCGACCGGCAGAACACCGTCAACATCTCTTCGATGGCTGCGCTGGTGTGCGCCGGAGCGGGAGCCCGGATCGTCAAGCACGGCAACCGCGCCGCGTCCTCGTCCTCGGGGTCGGCAGATGTTATCGAGGCACTCGGCGTGCGTCTCGACCTGCCGGTGGAGCGCGTCGCCCGGACCGCCGTCGAAGCCGGCATCACCTTCTGCTTTGCCCAGGTTTTCCACCCCTCGATGCGCTACGCCGGCGCCGTCCGCGCCGAACTCGGCGTGGCGACGGCATTCAACTTCATGGGTCCCATGACCAACCCGGCCAATCCCACCGCGTCGGCCATCGGCGTCGCCGACCCGCGCCTGGCCCCGCTGATCGCCGGAGTCCTCGCGACCCGCGGTCGCCGTGCCCTGGTCTTCCGGGGCGAGGACGGACTCGACGAGCTCACCACCACCGGAACGTCGGCCGTATGGGAGGTGCGGGACGGCAGCGTGACCGAGTCGGTGATCGATCCCCTGGACCTCGGCATTCCCCGTGCCACCCTGGATGATTTGCGCGGTGGCGATGCCAAGGCCAATGCGGAAGTAGTCCGGCGCGTGCTGGCCGGTGACCGCGGTCCCGTGCGCGACGCCGTCGTCCTTAACGCCGCCGCCGCTCTGGTTGCCCTGGATGATTCCGCTGAAGGCCCGCTGCAGGACCGGCTGGCCAAGGCGCTCGTGCGCGCAGGCGAATCCATCGACAGCGGCGCGGCCGCCGCTGCCCTGGACCGCTGGGTAGAAGCTACCCGTTAGCGGACGCGCGAAGGGGCCGGAAGATTGATCTTCCGGCCCCTTCGCGCCTGCGGAATTAGTGGTCGAAGCCCAGCGAGAAGGCCGCGTCCAGGTCGTGCTTGGAGTACGTGCGGAAGGCGATGTGCGTCGTCGTGGCCTCCACGCCGGAAACCTTCGACAGCTTGTCCGCGATGACGTCGGCCAGATCCTCATGCTTGGACACGCGGGCCACTGCGATCAGGTCCCATTCACCCGTCACCGAGTAGACCTCGCTGATGCCCTCGATCTCCGAAATTTCCTGAGCGCACTCCGGGATCCGGGACGAGTCGGTCTGGATGAAGACAAATGCTGTAACCACGCTGGCAGCCTTTCGTTCGCTAATGAATTCCTACTTTCGAGGTTATGCCACCGCGCGGCGATTCCGTATCCGTGTGACTGCGGCCGCCACAAGCCGCCAGCCGAGCAGGAAGACGGCCAGCGTCACCGTGGTGACGATCTGGAAGGCAACGGCGAGCCCGCCCCCGGAGAGCCCGCGCAGGGCCAGCCCCAGGATCACGGCACAGAGCCAGATCGCGATCCCGGCCGGCCACACGGCGAGGGGGCGCCGCCAGGCCCGTGACAGCGCCCAGCCGATCAGTGCGCCCGCGAGGAACGGTGCGGCGGTCAGCAGGATGCCTGCCGGGTCCAAGCCGTGTTCGTGGGTGTCCCGGCCAATGGCGGCAAAGAGAACGACGGCGGCGGCGTCCGCCGCGAGGGCCAAGACTATGCTGGAGGTGCTGGAGGGGGCGGGGGATCGGTTCACCTTTCCAGCCTAGCGCGGGCGTCACGGCGGCCGGCTCCGGGGGCCGGCTCCTGGAGGGGAGGACGAATGGGGATCATCCAGGTGGCGCAGCACGCGGAGGATCTTGGGCGTGCCGCCAAGTTCTATGCCGACCTGCTGCAGCAGGAGCCGGCCGCCAGGTTCGACCCGCCGGGGCTGGTGTTCTTCGTTCTCGACGGCGTGCGGCTGCTGCTGGAGCGGGAAGCGCCGTCGTCGCTCATTTACTTGTCCGTGCAGGACGTGCGGTCCCGCATCGAGGAGCTGCGCGCGGCCGGTGTAGAGGTAGTCGGCGAGCCGACGTCGATCTTCCAGCACGCGGACGCCAGGCTGGGGCCGGCTGGCGCGGACGAGTGGATGGCCTTCGTCAGCGACAGTGAGGGGAACACCGTGGGTCTGGTGAGCCAGTACCGCGGCTTGTAAACGCGCAGACAAGGTTCCATACTTGTATATATTCGAACAAGGGTGGCGATTTGTGATGTTTGTCCTGACGGTTGACCAGAGGAAGTCCCGGCAACGTCAGGATCTTGTCGAGGCAGCCATGGACGCGCTCAACGGCGATGCGCTGCGTCCGCTGGTCCTGCCGTTCGACCGGACCGCCGGGGACGAGATGCAGGCTGTCGTCGCGGAGCCGGCCGTAGTGCTCAGCATCGCCATGGAGCTTGCCGCAAGCTCGTCGTGGAGCGTCGGGATCGGGATCGGGCCGGTCAGGGAGCCGTTGCCGGACAACACCAGGGCCGGCGCGGGGGAGGCGTTCGAAAGGGCTCGGACTGCCGTCACGGCGGCCAAGGCCGCCTCGGGCAATATTGCGGTCTCAGGGGAGAGCCCTTTGGCGGCCCAAGCCGAGGCCCTGCTGCAGCTGCTGGTGCTGCTAGCGCGGAAGCGCAGCAAAATGTCGGAGGAGGCGGGCATACTCAGCGATCAGGGGCTGACGCAGCAGCAGATCGCCCGGCAGCTGGGGATCAGCCAGCAGGCGGTCTCCAGCCGGTTGCAGAGCGGTCTCTGGCAGGAGTCGCGCCGGGTATTGTCGGTAGCCGAGTCACTTTTGGAAGGAGCTGATCGTTGAGTTCGGCAGGGCTGATTATTCTGTGCATCGCTGCCTTGGTGTCCGCACCAATGTATTTCCAGCGCATGCGGGGGAGCGGCAACGCAGTCCTGTACACGCTCAGCGCGCTGACCGTCCTGCTGCTCGGGCTTGCCGGGTTGCTGGCTTCGCTGGGGGATGCCGGATTAGGGGCCGGTGTCTACGCCTTTGCCGTCGCGGCCGCGGCCATAGGCGGCGGCCCGGTAACCGTCGCGATCCTGCGGCTGTCCTACAACGCCACGCATCCGGAGAACGTCACGGAATCCGAGGAAGAGCCTGTGCTCCGCGGCGGCGCCTGGATCGGCGTCCTGGAGCGGACCGGCATTGCATCTACGCTGTTGGCCGGCTGGCCCGAGGGTCTGGCAGTTGTCCTGGCGGTCAAGGGGCTCGGGCGCTACTCCGAACTCGGCCAGTCCGGCGCAGCCGAACGATTCATTCTCGGGACGTTCTCCAGCGTCCTCTGGGCTTCCGCCGCGGCCGGGATCGCCGTCCTGGTGCGCTGACCGGCCGCCTCGGGACGGCCGCTACCTGAGTCGAAACCTCCGTGCCGAGGGGAAGCGGACGGGGGAGTCCGGGGGAAGGACGCGGTCAGTTGGTCCGGTAGTCCCATGTTGAGGCCGAGGCGCAGGCATCGCAGTGCTGGCGCTGATTGTGACAGAAAGGCAATTGTGCAGATTGAACTCGAGGCGCCAGCCAGAGAAGACGTGTACGAACTTCTGGGGGAGCATCTGAAGGACATGCATGCCCAGTCTCCGGCGGAGAGTGTCCATGCCCTCGACACCGAGTCGCTGTCCGCGCCGGGCATCACCCTGTGGTCCGTGCGTGACGCCGGCATCCTGCTCGGCTGCGGCGCCCTCAAGGAACTGAGTCCGGATGCGGGTGAGATCAAGTCCATGCGCACCGCCACCGCCGTCCGAGGCCGCGGCGTCGGTGCACGCATGCTTGTCCATCTCATGGAGACCGCCACGAGGCGGGGATACGTCCGGCTGTGTCTGGAAACGGGAACCGAGGATTTCTTCGCGCCGGCCCATCGGCTGTACAAAAAGCACGGCTTTCGCGACTGCCCGCCGTTCGGGGACTACCGGCCCGATCCGCATAGCCTTTTTATGGCCCTCGATCTTCAAGTCTGAAAGGGGAATGCAATCCCGGTACTGCTGCACAGCCGCTGCCGCGAGTGCCCGGAATGGAATCCGCGGGCGGCAGGGGCGCTCCAGCATCACCGTCCCTGGCACGACCGCACTGTGGGATTCAGTGCTATCGAGGTTCAGCCGACGTAAACCGCTCTTGAGGCTAGGGCTCTAGCCGCTTGCGCAGGAGGCAGAACTCGTTGCCCTCAGGGTCGGCCAGGACGTGCCACTGCTCGTCGCCGGTCTGCCCGACGTCGGCCGGACGGGCGCCGAGCGCGAGCAGCCGTTCCAGTTCGGCGTCCTGGTCCCGGTCCACGGGGTTGACGTCGATGTGCAGGGGGAGCTTACCGGTCCGGGGGTCGCTGCCGGGGCTCAGGATGATGGTGGGCTGCAGTCCGCCGAATCCGGCTTCGGCCGGCCCGATCTCGATCGCACCGTCCTCCCGGTCCAGTTCCACGTAGCCGAGGACCCCGCACCAGAACCTCGCAAGGCGTTCGGGGTCGGCGCAGTCGAGGACCAGTTCGCTGATGCGGGATGTCATGCACCTCAGTGTAGGAGGCGCCCGGCGCGAACGCATTCGCTTCCGTGTCGATGGGCTCACGGCGCTCCGAAGTGGGCGTAATCGGGGAGTGCGAAGGCATCCGTCGGGTTGCGGCCCCGGCCCAGACGCGCCGCGATGCCGCGTACCAACGGGGTGCCGGCGGCACGAATTGCGGCCTGCAGAATGGTGACACCTGGCCGGGAAATGGGGTTGGCGATCCTGGGCGTTCCCGGCGGAAGTTTCTGCACCTGCTCGGCCCACGGTCGCATGATCCGCTCGTATCCGCTCAGGGCTTCGCCCAGGGCCGCGTGCGAGGCGATCTCTCCGGCCAGCACATAGGCGCCGACGACGGCGAGGGTCGTTCCCATGCCACTCACCGGCGAGGGGCAAGAGGCGGCGTCACCGAGCAGCACGACAGGTCCGGACGACCATCGGGCAGCGCGCACTTGCCCAATCGCCTCGAAGTACAGGTCATCGACGTCCTCCAGCGCCTCGAGCACGCGGTCGGCTTCCCAACCTGCGCCGGCAAAGGTCCATCGCAGCAGGGAGCGCTGTTGATCCGGGGTCCGCTGGTCGGCGGGGTCGTGACGCTCTGCCCGGGACAGCGTGCGGGTAACGAGCACCCGCATGGTGCCGTAGCGGTCCGGGCGCAGGGATATCGTGCCTCCGGGGGCATTGAACCAGCGCCACCAGTTGGTGTCCGAAACGGTCCGCGGGATCGTCGCCCAAGTCGCTTCCACTCCCAGGGACCGGACGGACGGCTCGTCGCCGAAGACCAGTCGGCGGGTGTCGGATCCGATGCCGTCGGCGGCGACGACGAGGTCGAATCTTTCTGCGGGGGCGCGGTCGAACGAGACCAGAGCGGCCCCGTCTTCCTGCTTCACGCCGGTGATCCGGTCCCCGAAACGGTACTCGGTGCTGTTGCCCGTCGCCGATACCAGCAGTTCAGCGAGATCACCGCGCAGAATCTCCACCTCGGCGGTCAGGCTCATGCCGCTGGTGTCTCCGACCGGAAAACGAGCCAAAACCTGGCCGCGTGCCCCGACAAACTCCAAGCCCAGCTCTCCAGTGTGCGCAGCGCGGACCTGCTCCTCCAATCCCATGCGGCCGATGACCTCCAGTCCGGCACCCTTGAGGTCGACGTTCTGCCCGCCCGTGCGCAGCGCCGATGCCCGCTCGACGACCGTCGTGCGCCAGCCGCAGCGTGCAAGCCAGAAAGCGAGAGCCGGTCCGGCGATGCTCGCCCCTGAAATGAGGGCGGAAGGAGCGGTCATCTGCCGAGGATAGCTCGGCAGCCGCAATGCGGCCCGTGGACACGAGCGCCCGAGCCCTCTAGAACCGGGTGCTGGATCGTTCTGTGCGGCATTGAGTGCGAATGGACCGAGGCGTTGACCGACAAGCAGGTGCCATTGGTGCTGTCCCTGAGGCGTGGGCGGAGGAGGGGTTGATCCTGTCGATCAGGAGGCAATCAAAACGCTACTTGACATAATGTAGATTATCGGCGAACTGGAGAAGGGCCTGGGAGGCAGGGTTCTGTGCGCTGACACGTCACCGTGTTGGCTCGTCGCGGGTCGCCATATTCGGATCAACTGACCTGCATCTGATGTAGTCACAGGAAGCTGTGTTTGGATGAGCTGAACCGCAGCTAGCTCGACCACCGCTAGGGCCAGCGTCTTGCGCTGGAGCGGTTTGGTGAAGACCAGCCATCGTTCCTGTGCGGATGCATGCACTCACGCCGCTGTGCGGCTTGCTGTTCGAATATGTCGGTTCGAGGTAACCCGCTGGCCGTGGCCCCGCCGGGAAATTATCGGCTTCGATTGCCTGCGGTCAGCCACCCATGCTGGCGGCAATGTGGTGCGGAGCCTCTGGTAGCAACCGGGCATGATCGATGCCGAGTGGACGGGCCCTCGCCTCATGGCACCGCCGGTGCGGCCGACAGAAACGGTTTACTTGACATAATTCTTACCCAAGGGCCGAGAATTCCCTCCGCTTGATCAGCGGCTCCGGCAACACGGACTGGAGGCACTCTGCATGCTCGTCCGCCAGTTCCAGTTCCCGCCCGTTGCCGCCCAGCCACGAATGTTCGCGCTGTACGGGCGTGGGAAGTCATTCGATGACCGTATTCGTAACACCATCCAAGATCTTCACGACCATGCCGGAGTGTTTGGCAACACGCCTTAAGGCCCGCGAGGGCCGCGGTAATCGGCACTCCGCTCCCCCTCGAAGACTCCGGCTGCTGCTGTCGCCGAAGTGAAGGGCGAGGCCGGGAGGGGTTTCGTCCGCCCTCTCCCGGCCGTGCCTCAGCGGCCGACGTACGCGGCGAGGTGCTCACCCGTGAGTGTGGACCGGTCGTGGACGAGCTCACTGGGCGTGCCCTCGAAGACGACCCTGCCGCCGTCGTGGCCGGCCCCCGGTCCGAGATCGATGATCCAGTCGGCATGCGCCATGACCGCCTGGTGATGCTCGATCACTATGACCGACTTGCCGGAATCGACGAGCCGGTCGAGCAGGCCGAGCAGCTGCTCGACGTCGGCGAGATGCAGGCCTGTCGTCGGCTCGTCCAGGACATAGACATCACCCTTCTCGGCCATCTGGGTGGCCAGCTTGAGCCGCTGGCGCTCACCACCGGACAGCGTGGTCAGGGGCTGGCCGAGGGTGAGGTAACCGAGTCCCACGTCGTGGAGGCGGTCGAGGATCTTGTGGGCTGCGGGTGTGCGTGCCTCCCCGGTACCGAAGAATTCCTCGGCTTCGGCCACCGGCATCGCCAGCACCTCGGCAATGTTCCGGCCCCCGAGCGTGTAGTCCAGCACCGCAGCCTGGAACCGCTTGCCCTCGCACTCTTCGCAGGTAGATTCGACCGTCGCCATGACACCCAGCTCGGTGTAGATTACGCCCGCACCGTTGCATGTGGGGCAAGCGCCCTCGGAATTCGAGCTGAAGAGAGCCGGCTTAACACCGTTGGCCTTGGCGAATGCTTTGCGGATTGGCTCGAGAAGGCCGCTGTACGTGGCGGGATTGCTGCGCCGAGAGCCCTTGATCGCGCTCTGGTCGATCACGACGACGCCCGGCCGGCGGGCTACCGAGCCGTGGATGAGGGAGCTCTTGCCGGAGCCCGCCACACCGGTGACGACGCACAACACCCCGAGGGGGACGTCGACGTCGACACCCTTGAGGTTGTGCGTTGCCGCGCCGCGGATCTCGAGCGCCCCGGAGGACTGGCGGACCGTTTTCTTGGGGCTCGTCGTGTCGCCGAGGTGGCGACCGGTGATGGTGTCGCTTCCGCGCAGCCCCTCGACGCTGCCCTCGAAACACACGCTGCCGCCGCCGGTGCCAGCGGCCGGACCGAGGTCGACGACGTGGTCGGCGATGGCGATGGTTTCCGGCTTGTGTTCGACCACGAGCACCGTATTGCCCTTGTCCCGCAGCTGCAGGAGCAGGTTGTTCATCCGCTGGATGTCGTGGGGATGCAGGCCGATCGTCGGCTCGTCGAACACATAGGTCACGTCCGTGAGTGATGAACCGAGGTGGCGGATCATCTTGGTCCGCTGCGCCTCTCCCCCGGACAGTGTGCCTGCCGGCCGGTCCAGGGACAGGTAGCCCAGGCCGATCTCCGTGAAGGAATCGAGCAGGTGCCGCAGCCCCTTCAGCAGCGGCGCCACCGAGGGCTCATCGAGGTCCCGTACCCATCCGGCCAGGTCGCTGATCTGCATCGCGCAGACGTCGGCGATGTTCTTCCCGCGGATCTTGGAGGACAGCGCCTCCTGGGCAAGACGGGTGCCGGCGCAGTCAGGGCAGGTGGTGAAGGTGATCGCCCGGTCGACGAAGGCCCGGATGTGCGGCTGCATTGCCTCGCGGTCCTTGGAGAGCATGGACTTCTGGATCTTGGGGATCAGGCCCTCGTACGTCAGGTTTACGCCCTCGACCTTGATCTTCTCCGGCTCGCTGTAGAGCAGCTTGTGCAACTCCCTCTTGCTGAAGTTCGCGATGGGCTTGTCCATCGGCAGCCCGGCGCCGCTGAAGATCCTGCCATACCAGCCGTCCATGCTGTACCCGGGCACCGTCAGCGCGCCCTCGGCGAGGGTCTTGGTGTCGTCGTACAGCGCCGACAGGTCGAAGTCGCTCACCGAACCCATTCCCTCGCAGCGCGGGCACATGCCGCCGAGCCGGTGGAACGTGGCCTTCTCGGCCTTGGTCTTCCCGCCGCGTTCGACGGTGATGGCGCCGCTGGCCGACACCGAGGGGACGTTGAAGGAGTAGGCGTTCGGCGAACCGATGTGCGGGTCGCCGAGCCGGCTGAAGAGGATGCGCAGCAGCGCGTTGGCGTCGGTGGCCGTGCCGACGGTAGAACGGGGGTTGGCGCCCATCCGCTCCTGGTCCACGATGATCGCCGTCGTCAATCCTTCGAGCAGGTCGACCTCGGGCCGCGCGAGCGTCGGCATAAAGCCTTGGACGAACGCGCTGTAGGTCTCATTGATCATCCGCTGCGACTCCGCGGCGATCGTGCCGAAGACCAGCGAGCTCTTGCCCGAGCCCGAAACACCGGTGAACACCGTCAGGCGTCGCTTGGGAATCTCGACGCTGACGTCTTTGAGGTTGTTCACGCGCGCGCCCTCTACCCGGATCAGGTCGTGGGTGTCGGCAACGGGCAGTCCTGGCGACTCTGACGTCGTCCTCGTGTCCATGCTCATCGTGTCTCCATCTCTCTATCAGCTGTCCTGCCTCGGCGCGGCGCGCGGCAACGGTCCGTTGTCCACCTTAATCGAGTGGCCCGGTACGCGCTCCGCCGAAACGGCGCTGCCCTTGGCGCGCTGACTCCGGGCGGGGCACCGCAGCGCTCAGCGCAATTCCTGGAGGCGGATCAGGTTGCCCGCAGGGTCCCGGAAGGCGCAGTCGCGGACGCCGTACGGCTGGTCGATGGGCTCCTGGACCACCTCGGCGCCGGCGGCCTGCAGACGCGCAAAGGCACCGTCGAGATCGGTGGTCGCCAGGAGGACGCGGGCGAACGTCCCCTTGGCCATCATCTCGGCAACGGTGCGGCGCTCGTCGTCGGTAACACCCGGATCGGCCATCGGCGGCTCCAGCACGATGGACGTAGCGGGCTGACCGGCGGGACCAACGGTGATCCAGCGCATGCCGCCATAGCCGACGTCGTTGCGGACCTCGAAGCCGAGCGTGTCGCGGTAGAACGACAGGGAGGCCTCCGGGTCGTTGTGGGGCAGGAAGCTTGAGTGAATGGTGATGTCCATGGCTGTCATGCTAGTTGCGCTTCGACGGCCGGCGCTTCTCGATTCCTGACCGGTCTGACCACCTGCTTTGCCACGCAGGATGGCAACCCGGCTTCCCCGCGCGCGGCCCTGCGGCGGTACACGCTGGGCGGCACCCCGACCAGTTCGGTGAACCGCGTGCTGAAAGTTCCCAGCGACGAGCAACCCACGGCGAAGCAGACGTCCGTGACGCTGAGGTCGCCGGTGCGCAGCAGGGCCATCGCGCGTTCGATGCGCCGCGTCATCAGGTAGGCGTACGGGGACTCGCCGTAGGCGCGCCGGAATTGGCGGCTGAGGTGCCCGGCGGACATGTTTGCTCCGCGAGCGAGTGCTTCGACGTCCAGCGGCTGCGCGTACTCCCTGTCCATCCGGTCACGAACGCGACGTAGCCGTGCGAGGTCACGCAGGTGATCCGTTTCGGGTTTGGCGGGCACGTGCGCGATCGTGCCACGTCGCGGGGCGGTTGTCCAGCGTCCGGCTGCCCGCCACCGGAGTGCCCCATCGCGGGAGGTTGTCGAAGGCGTACGACGACGGCGCGTGCCTGGGCGCCGGTCGTTCCGCCGGGTGTCGTTCCTCGGGCAAGATGGGAAGAGACCCGCACCTCCAACCCCCGAAAGGCCGGACCTGCGCGCATGAGTGAAGCCTCGCCGTCGTCAATCCGCTCCGCGGTGGAAAGCGTCCTCGCCGAGCCGCTGCCGGCCATCGTCCAGGTCGGCCATCCGGTGCTGCGGCGGCCGGCTGTGCCCTACGACGGCCAACTGGACGACACGGTCCTAGACGCGTTGCTCAAGCTGATGCGCCGGGTCATGCATGCCGCGCCGGGCGTGGGACTCGCCGCTCCGCAACTGGGCATCCCGCTCCGGCTCGCCGTGCTCGAGGATCGGTACGATGTGTCGCCGGAGGTCGCGAGCACGCGCCAGCGGGAGCAACTGGATTTCCTGGCGGTGATCAACCCTGCCTACCGGTCGCTGGACGGTGGAACCGCGGCCTTTTACGAGGGCTGTCTCTCTTTCGCCGGGTACCAGGCCGTGGTGGAGCGGCACCGCCGGGTCGAACTGAGCTACCAGCGGGCGGACGGGGTCGGTGCCGACGTCGAGCTCAGCGGCTGGCAGGCGCGGATCGCCCAGCACGAGACCGACCACTTGGACGGGACGATCTACATCGACAAGGCACTGAGCCGATCACTCTGCAGCAACGCTGAATACGCCCACCGCTGGACCCAGCCGGACATCACCCGCGCCCGCGCCGAACTGGGCTTCTGAACTCGCCCGCCGCCGGCAGCTAGGATCGGTCTATGCCGCCGCTCCGCAACCCGCTCGACGCCGTCGCTTTGCTCCGCTGCCCCGTCTGCTCCGCCCCAGTGGCCCCGGCATCGGACACCGTGGCCGGCGGCATCCGCTGTGCCGGCGGGCACGCTTTCGACGGCGCCAGGCAGGGGTACGTCAATCTGCTGACCGGGAAGGGCACTTCCTTCATCCCGGACACCGCGGACATGGTGGCCGCCCGCTCGGCGTTCCTCGACGCCGGCCACTACCGGCCGCTGATGGACGCCGTTCGCGCTGCCGCCGCACGGCTGCTGGCCGGCGCCGCCGAGCCGGTCGTGGTGGACGCCGGTGCCGGCACGGGACACTATCTTGCCCCGGTTCTGGAGGCCGTTCCGCAGTCCCGCGCGGTGGCACTCGACCTGTCGAAGTATGCCCTGCGCCGTGCCGCCCGCACGTGTCCGCAGGCGCTCTGCGTGGTCTGGGACCTGTGGCGCGCGCTGCCCTTGGCGGACGGCGCGGCAGACCTCGTGCTGAACATCTTCGCACCGCGGAACCCCGAGGAGTACGCGCGGATCCTGCGGCCCGGCGGCCGGCTGCTGGTGGTTACGCCCGCCCCCGGCCACCTGGAGACGCTGCGGAGCATCGTCCCGCTGCTGGCCATCGACACCGATAAGGCCGAACGGCTGGCTGCCTCCCTCGGCAGCCATTTTGAGCCCGCGGGCACCGAAGAGCTGGCGGTGCCCCTGGAGCTGGGCCCGGAGGATCTGCGCAACCTCGTCATGATGGGCCCGAATGCGCACCACGTCGATCCGGTCTCCCTGGATAAGGCCGCGGGGGCGCCCCTGGCGGGCGTGGAGGCCCGCTTCACGATCAGCATCTTCGGCAAGCGGCACTGACCCTTCGCTGCCGCCGGCGGCGGGTCACGAATCCACAACAGTTCCGCCTGCGGGGACGTTCCAGCGGCCGCAGTCCCGCACGGGCCCCGATTATCCTGCATCATGGTGATGTCGGTAACATTCGGGGCTGGCTGCCGGCGGCCGGCCACTGACCAGGGAGGCAGCTGTGCTGGATTGGCTCATCACCAGCAGTTGGGTCCTGTGGCTGGCGCTCTTCCTGCTCCTGGCCATCATCGAGATTGTGACGCTCGACCTGCTGTTCATCATGATGTCCTCCGGAGCGCTGGTTGCCCTGTTCGCTGCGCTGCTGGGCTGGCCTTTCTGGCTGCAGGTCGTCGTCTTCTGCGTCGTGGCCCTCCTGATGGTGCTCTTTGTCCGCCCGGTCGCGCTCCGCCACCTGCGGCGCGGTTCCCGGGAACAGGCGACCAACGTCGAACGCCTGATCGGCGAACAAGCGTTGGCGCTGGAGACGGTCACGGACCACTCGGGAATGGTCAAGATCGGCGGCGATACGTGGACGGCCCGCTCGAGTGACGGCTCGGCCATACCCGCAGGCGCGCGCGTGGCGGTCGAACGCATCGACGGTGCCACCGCCGTCGTTTATCCCACCGCCGGCCCGGGCCCGTACCCGGCCCAATAGGCGGAACTGCTCTAGCGAAGGGGAAGCATGGACAACAGCCTCGGCCTCTTGATCGTCCTGGCGGCACTGATCGTCTTTGTGGTGATCGTCCTGGCCCGCGCGATAAGGATCATCCCGCAGGCCCGCGCCGGCGTCGTCGAACGCCTCGGGAAGTACCAGCGGACGCTGAATCCCGGGCTGACGCTGCTGATCCCGTTCGTCGACAGGCTCCTGCCCCTGCTTGACCTCCGGGAACAGGTCGTGTCCTTCCCTCCCCAGCCGGTCATCACTGAAGACAACCTCGTGGTGTCCATCGACACGGTGGTCTATTTCCAGGTGACGGATCCGCGCGCGGCCACGTACGAAATAGCCAACTACATCCAGGCGGTCGAGCAATTAACGACGACGACGCTGCGCAACGTCGTGGGCGGCCTGAATCTTGAAGAGGCGCTGACCTCGCGCGACCAGATCAACGGCCAGCTGCGCGGAGTGCTGGACGAGGCCACCGGGCGGTGGGGCATCCGGGTCTCCAGGGTGGAGTTGAAGGCCATCGATCCCCCACTGTCCATCCAGGACTCGATGGAGAAGCAGATGCGCGCCGAGCGGGACAGGCGGGCCGCGATCCTCACCGCCGAGGGCACCAAGCAGTCCCAGATCCTCACGGCCGAGGGCCAGCGGCAGGCCGCCATCCTCGCCGCGGAGGGCGACGCCAAAGCGGCCATCCTCCGCGCCGACGGCGAGTCCCAGGCCATCCAGAAGGTCTTCGATGCAATCCACAAGGGCAATCCGACCCAGCGGCTGCTGGCCTACCAGTACCTCCAGACGCTGCCCAAGCTCGCCGAAGGCAGCTCCAACAAGCTTTGGATCATACCCAGCGAGGTCGGCGAGGCGCTCAAGGGCATCGGCGACGTCCTGGGCCGGACCGATTCCCGGCAGCCCGCGGCATCGGAGCCGCCCGCTCCCCTCGCCCAGGGACAGGGAGAGGGCGGTCTGCGCGAGTAGCGCCGCCCCGTCCGGCCGTTGCCTTTGCCCGGCAGGGCCGCGATGGACTACTATTGGTTATTTGCCGGGATGCTGGTGCCCGCCTGCCCGGAACCGGGAACAGTTCCGGTGGCGCACGCGTTGAATATTGTGCGGGCCACACCGGGATGGTGCGTTGCGCCGTCCCAGACAAGACAAGAGGGAGAAACCATGAGCGATCGTAGCCTTCGGGGCATGCGCCTTGGAGCGCAGAGCATGGAGACGGAAGCCGGTGTCGAACCGGCGCCGCGCCAGCGTGTCGAATACCGCTGCGAGGACGGCGAGCAGGTTTTCGTGACTTTCGCCGCCGAGGCCGAGATCCCCTCGACGTGGGTATCGAAGACGGGCAAGGAAGCCGTGCTGGTCAACGGCGCCAAGCCCGACGACAGCAACGAGAAGCCGGTCCGCACGCACTGGGACATGCTGCTTGAACGCCGCTCCGTTGAGGAGCTGGAGCAGATCCTCGAGGACCGCCTCAACAAGCTGCGCGAGCGCCGCGGGGAACGCCGCTCCGCCTAGTAGCCTACGAAAAAGGAGGGCACCGTTGGTGCCCTCCTTTTTCGTGCCTGCTACGTCCGGCCATCCTGCCGACGGGGCGGCTCGGGCCATTCCGGGCGGCTCGTCAGACCCGGCTGGAGGCCTTGCTGCCCCGAAGCGCCTGCCACCGTGAACGCAGCCCCCACTTCGTGACCAGCATGATGGATTCGAGCACGATGTTGCCGCTCATCTTGGAGTCGCCGAACTCGCGCTCCACGAAGGTGATGGGCACTTCGCGTACGGAGAGCCCTGCCTTGAGGGTCTTCCAGGTCAAGTCGATCTGGAAGCAATAGCCCACGGACTCGACGGATTCGAGGTCGATCCGTCGCAGGGTCGTGGATTTGAAGGCGTTGTAGCCTCCGGTGATGTCTTTGATGCCCACGCCCAGCAGGATGCGGGAGTACAGGCTGCCACCCAGCGAGAGCAGCTTGCGGTGCAGCGGCCAGTTGACGACCTTGCCGCCCCTGATCCAGCGGGAGCCCTTGGCCATGTCGGCGCCGGCGTCGAGGGCGTCGAGGAGGCGCTGCAGCTCCTCGGGCTGGTGCGATCCGTCCGCGTCCATCTCGACGAGCACATCGTAGCCCGCGTCCAGTCCCCATTTGAAGCCTGCGATATAGGCGGCGCCCAGGCCTTCCTTCCCGCGGCGGTGGAGGACGTGGATGGCGCTGTCCCCCGCGGCTAGCGAATCCGCCAGCTTCCCGGTCCCGTCCGGCGAGTTGTCGTCGACGACCAGCACGTCGGAGGCTGGGACGGCGGCGCGGAGCCGTGCGACGGTCCTGGGCAGCGAATCGATCTCATTAAACGTCGGAATGATGGTGACGACCCGCAATCAGCTGCCTTTCAGTTCTGTCTACTGCTCGCGCAGATTCCACAGCGAAGCCGGTCGATGACCTGGGAACGACGCCGGCTGTCCAGTATATGCGACGGAGCCTGTCGCCGACGGGGGTGCTTGCGGTAGGTCCGCCCGCCTTCGGGCCAAGAATCCGGACCGGAATCCGGCAGGGGACTTGTTTTCTACTGACGGACGGACCTACCCATTGGAAGCTCCGGACTGTGGTTGGCACTTCCGCGGGTCCGTGGAGACGCACCTGCAGGATGTCCGGCACCTGGACCGCTTCGTCATTTCGAAGGGATCCATTGAGCCAAAAGTTTACGGACTGAGAATCTTCTGTCAATGTCGAGCTGATCTGGAGCTACAAGCAAAACCGCAGGTCAAAGACGTTTAAGCTCAAATGTCGATGGAGACATTTAACCATCCGTTCACCTTTGGCGGACGTTCCCGGAGCCAATGCAGCGGTGCCCCTTGAACTAAGAACCGGCGTCGAATATGGTCGCGCCTTCCACGACGGTCCGGACACACTCGGGCAGCCGGCCGGTATCCAGCGAGGGCAGCAGCGGCGTACCCGCGCGTGCGTCCGTACTCCATGCCGAGACCCGGGAATCGGCGGTCTGGACGGACAGTTCGTCCACATCCCAGACGGCGAATGTCGCCGGGGTCCCCGGAGCCAGCTGACCCTGCATGGGATTAGGCTCGTTGGCTGCCCTCCATCCGGCCCGGGTGTGGGCCAGGAAGGCTGCCCGGGCCGAGATTCTCTGGTCGGGATTGTTGTGCTCGAGGCAGGCTTTCACCGCGGCCCAGGGGCTCTGCTCCGTGACGGGCGCGTCGGAGCCAAGGCAGACGGGGACGCCGGCGGTTTGCAGCGTGCCGACGGCGTTCATCGCCAAGGCCCTCTCCTCACCCACCCGCGTGGCGTACATGCCCCGCGGCCCGCCCCAGTAGGCGTCGAAGAGCGGCTGCATGCTCGCGGTCACTCCGAAGTGCAGCAGCTGGTCCACCGCGCCCGGCGAGAGCATTTCAACATGCTCCAACCGGTGCCGCGCCCGCCGTACCGTCTCCAGGCCCACCCTCTCGGCGGCGGCGGAAAGGGATTCAAGCGCGCGGTCGAGCCCGGCGTCGCCGATGACATGGAAACCTCCTTGGACGCCGGCTTCCGAGCACGCCGCCAGATGCCCCGCGGCCTGCTCGACGCTGAGGAAGGGCTCGTTGGCCTGCGTCGCGAGGTCGGCGTAACCGCCGTGGACGCAAGCGGTATGCGAACCGATCGAGCCGTCGATGTTCAGGTCCCCTGCCAACCCGCGCAGCCTGCCCCCGAACCGGTCGAGGACCGCAGTGAGTTCATCGGCCGAGGACACCAGCTCTCCCCAGTACGGAAGGATTTTCGGGAACGCTCCCGGGTCGGAATCCGCCAGTTCCAACAGCGCGAGCAGGTCCTCGGCCGGCACGATCTGCGGGGCGGCCATCTCGGCCAATGCGACATAGCCGCGCGATGCAGCGTGGTCCAGCGCGCGGCGCTGGACTGCCTGCCGCTGCCCGTCCGTCATCCGGTGGGCGAAGCTTCGGGCGGCGGCATGGGCCTCGGTCCGGATGACGCCCGCGTCGTCCCACCCTGGAAGCCCGGCCAGTTCGGCCCGGGCCGCGAGGGAGGATGACACCGCGGCGGAATGGACGTCGACGCGGCTCAGGTACACGCTCTTCCCGCCGCTGGCGCGCTCGAGTTCCTCCGCCGTCGGCGGGCGTTTTTCCGGCCACCGGGTTTCGTCCCAGCCATGGCCCAGGACCACGTCGCCGGTCGCGGCCGAACTGGCCACCTGGTCGAGGAGCTCGGCCAGCGAGGCGGTACGGGACAGATCCAGGCTCCCCAGCGCCAGGCCGCTGTCCGTAGTGTGCATGTGCGAATCAACGAACCCGGGCGCAACCAGGCGTCCGTCCAGGTCGACGATCTCCATCGAGCTGTCCGCAATCGACGTCGCCGCCTGTTCCGATCCGATCCAGGCGACGGTGCCGCCCTCGACGAGCATCGCCGTCGCGTACGGATCGGCCGGGCTGTACACCGAACCGTTGCGGTACAGCGTGACCTGGCCCCGCTGATGTCCGGCTGCGCTCATCGCACTCATAGATCTCCCATCGCATTCATGTCCATCAAAGGTTTTCGTCGGCCGACCGGATCCGGCCGGGGTCCGCGCCTGCTAATCGGTCTGCTATTCGCTGACGACGGAGTAGGCGACGACGCCGCGGCGGACCAGCGGAATTGCCTGCCGGCACAAGGTGACCAGTTTTGGATCCATGTCCGGCACCTTGACGAGCTGGTCCAGCAGATCGATCACCTGCTTGGCCCACCGGACGAAGTCGCCCGCCGCCAGTTCGGTGCCTTGGAGCGCCGCCAGCAGGGAGCGTCCCTGCGCCCACTTGTACATGGGCCAGACCAGTCCGAGTTCGGGTTCGCCGCTGAGCGGCAGCTTGTGCTGCTCTTCCCGGTCGGTGAGAACGGACCATTCCCGCACGGCGATGTCCACGGCCGATTCGAGCGACACGCTGGGCATCTTGGGGCGGATGCCCGTTTCCTCCCGCTTGGCCTGGAACACGAGGCAGGACACAAACGCCGCGACTTCGGGCGCGCTGAGGTCGTCGAAGGCGCCGGCCTGGAGGCATAGGGCCACCAGGAGATC
This sequence comes from Arthrobacter sp. Marseille-P9274, assembly GCF_946892675.1. Lineage (NCBI taxonomy): Bacteria > Bacillati > Actinomycetota > Actinomycetes > Micrococcales > Micrococcaceae > Arthrobacter > Arthrobacter sp. Marseille-P9274. The sequence goes on along the minus strand of NZ_CAMPOV010000001.1, from coordinate 1,484,416 downwards.
CCGGTCGCCGTAAATCCGCCTGAGCCGGTTGCCTGATTCGCTGATGGTGACGCGGCCGTCCTCATGCGTCTGGAGGTAGCCGTAGGTGTCCAGCAGGTCGCAGACCCGGTCGAATGTCTTGGCGATCGTATTGGTGCGTCCTTGGATCTGGCCCATCAGCTGGTCGGTTTCCTTGCGCAGCTTCCACCAGCGCTCGGACCAGCGCGCATGGTCTTCGCGATCACTGCAGCCGTGGCACGGATGGGACTTGAGCTTGCGCCGCAGCTCTAGGATCCGCCGTTCCTGCTGCTCGGCCCCGGGCGCCTCGAACTCCTGGCGCTCCGTCCCCCGGCGCGGCGGCCGGTTTTCGTGGAGGGCGTTGCGCAGCGAGGACGCGAGATCGCGCCGTTCCTTAGGGCTGCGGCCGTTGAAGCTCTTCGGGATCCGGATGGTGGACAGAACCTGTACCGGCCCGTCGAGATCCTGGACGGAGATCCGCCTGATCTGCTTGTCGACCGTCAGCACCGTCGGCCGGGGCTCATAGCTTGAGGCATCCACGGCGAGAATCACCGCGTAGCCTTCGTTCCGCCCGCCCGGCACATCGATGATGTCTCCCCGCCGCAGGCGCTCCAGTGATGCCGCGGCGGCCGAGCGCAGCTGCCGGCTGCGCGACTTGGCCGACTGGTTCTCCGCGTCCTTTAGCTCGCGCCTCAGACGCGCGTACTCGGTGAAGTCCCCCAGATGGCAGGTCATGGACTTCGCATAGCCCGCGAGGGATTCTTCGCGGCTGCGGACCTGCTTTGCCAGGCCCACGACGGAACGATCCGCCTGGAACTGGGCGAAAGAGGTTTCCAGGATTTCGCGTGCCCGGGCACGGCCGAACTGGGCGATCAGATTGACCGACATGTTGTAGGTCGGCCGGAAGCTTGAGTTCAGCGGGTAGGTCCGGCGGGACGCCAGGCCGGCGACAGCGGCCGGATCCGTGCCCGGCTGCCAAAGGACCACGGCATGGCCTTCGACGTCGATCCCGCGCCGGCCGGCGCGGCCGGTCAGCTGGGTGTACTCCCCCGCGGTGATGTTCACGTGGCTTTCGCCGTTAAACTTGTCCAGCTTCTCCAGCACGACGGTGCGCGCAGGCATGTTCACGCCGAGGGCGAGCGTTTCGGTGGCAAAGACCGCCCGCACCAGGTTGTCGGCGAAGAGCTTCTCGACCACTTCCTTGAAGGTGGGAAGCATGCCCGCATGGTGGGCGGCGATCCCCCGGATGAGCCCCTCGCGCCAGAGCCAGAAACCCAGGACGGCCAGGTCTTCCTCGGGAATCTCCTCCGCGGCCTCGTCGACGCGCCGGGCGATGATATCCCGTTCCCTTTCCGTGGTCAGCCAGAGACCCGCATCCAGGCACTGCCGGACGGCGGCGTCGCAGCCGTTGCGGGAAAAAATGAAGGTAATCGCCGGGAGCAGGCCTTCTTTGTCCAGCCGCGCAATCACTTCCGGGCGCGAAGCCCGGCGGATCCGGGTGACGGGCTGCTGCGGCCGCGGCGGCTGGCGTTTGCCGCGCCTGCCTCCGGGTCGGCCCCAGCTGGCAGACCTGTTGAGCTTCTGCTCCGAATAGGCAAGTTCCAGCAGTTCGGGATTGACCTCGAACCGTCCGGCCGCTCCCTGGCCGGAGGACGAACTCGGCACCGCCTCGTCGAAGGCTACGTCGGAGGCGAACAGGTCCAGAATCTCCGGGCCCACCATGACATGCTGCCAGAGCGGGACGGGGCGGTGCTCGGAGACGACGACGTCCGTGTCACCGCGGACCGTATCGAGCCAGGCGCCGAACTCCTCGGCGTTGGAAACCGTGGCCGAGAGGGAGACCAGCTGGACCTCGTCCGGCAGATGGATGATGACTTCCTCCCACACCGCACCGCGGAACCGGTCCGCCAGGTAGTGGACCTCGTCCATGACGACGTAGCCCAGGTCCAGGAGGGTGTCGGAGTTGGCGTACAGCATGTTCCGGAGCACCTCGGTGGTCATCACCACAACCTCGGCGGCCGGATTGACCGACACGTCGCCGGTGAGCAGCCCGACGCGGTCCGGGCCGTACACCTGGACCAGTTCGGCGTACTTCTGGTTGCTCAATGCTTTGATCGGCGTCGTGTAGAAGGCCTTCAAACCCCGTTGAAGCGCCATGTAGATGGCGAACTCCCCCACCACGGTTTTTCCTGCCCCCGTGGGCGCCGCCACCAGGACGCCGCGGCCTCGCTCGAGGGCCTCGCAGGCTTCCCGCTGGAAGGGGTCCATCTCGAAGCTGAGCGTCTGCGAGAACGCGTGGAGCCGGGTCTTTCGGTGTTCCGCCCTGGCCTTGGCTTCGCGGTACCGCTCGGATGGGGAACTCATACTGAAAGCCTAGTGGCTGGCGGGACCGGTGGCTGCCGGTCCCGCGCCATCATGCCTCGGCCGGACCTTCGAGGTCGGTCAACGGAGTTGCCTTGTCCGCCGAGGCCTCGATTTCCTCTTCCTGCTCCTTGCGCTTGCGGGCGCGGCGCTTGTCATTGAGCAGGCACACGCCGACGGCGATGAAGAAGAGAACCAGGAGGGGCCCGGCGAGCAGGAACATCGACGTCGCGTCGGGTCCGGGTGCGGCCATCGCGGCGACGACGCAGACCACGAAGACGACGATGCGCCAGCTCTTGATGACCTGCCGGCCGGAGACCAGCCCGGCAAAATTGATCCCGACCAGCACCACCGGCAGCAGGAAGGCAACGCCAAGCGACAGGAACATCCGCATCACGAATGTCAGGTAGTCGGTTGCCAGGATCTGGTTGACGCCGCCCTGCGGGGTGAACATCGTCAGGACCTTGACGATCTCGGGCAACACAATCCAGCCGAAGTAGATCCCCAGCAGGAACAGCGGCACTGCGGCGAACATGAAGCCGAGCGTGTAGCGCCGTTCCTTCCGCTTCAGCCCGGGCGTGATGAACGCCCAGATCTGGTAGATCCAGACCGGTGAACTGACCAGCAGGCCGAGGAAGATCGACACCTGGATCTTCAGGTCGAACGGGGAGCCCACGCTGCCGTAATTGATTTCCGCACGCCGGCCCTGCTGGGCCGAAATCTCCATCAGCGGCTGTTGGACGGCCACCATGACCGGGTCGTACAGGAACCATCCGCCGACGGCGCCCAGCAGGACTGCTATGCCTGAGATGATCAGGCGGTTGCGAAGCTCCCTAACGTGGTCTTTGAGGGCCATCCGGCCTTCGGGATTGGCCTTGCGGCCCTTGGTCCGCGCCATTTGCCTCTACTGCTGCTGGCTGGGCGGCGTGGTTCCGCCATTTGCATTCGGCGTCTGGTCCCGGTTGCCGGTGTTCCGAGGCGGATTGACCACACGGCCTTCTACCGGTTCGTCCCGGGCTTCGGAGTCGGAGGGATTTTCATCCCTCATCTGCTTCACCTCGGACTTGAAGATACGCATTGACTGACCCACGCTGCGGGCGAGACCAGGCAGTTTCGGCGCCCCGAAGAGCAGAAGGACAATGATGATGAGGATGATGATTGTCCACGGGTTGTCGAAGAGTCGTCCCATTACGCGGTTCCTTTCATAACAAACCAATCCTACGTCAAGACAGCTTGACGTCGCGCAGCGACTGCCGCTGCCCGCGGGCGGACCTGCGGGCCACCCGTCGTGCCCTGCGAGCTTCGCGGCGCGCTGCCTTTCCATCGGCGTAGTGCTCCCTGGCCACGGCGGGATCGAGGAAAACGGCCGGCTGGAAGACGGTGCTGTTTTCGCCTTCAGCCGATGGGGCGGGACCAAACGCAGGACTCAACTTTGCCGCAGCCGTCTCAAATTCTTCCAAAGTCTTCATGAACGCCCGGAAAATCCGGTATGCGAGAAAGCCCACAAAAACCACGGCGAGTGCGGCCAGCGCGACCCAGAGAACTATCCAGAACCACCATTCCATGGTTAGGAGTCTAGTCCCCGGGCCTTGGGGTTTTCCGAATACACCGCCGCGGCGGCCCTCAGCCACTCAACGGTGGCGGCCACCAGTTCCTGTGGTTCCAGCACCCTCACCTCGCCGCCGTACCGGGCTACCAGCGGGGCAATTATGGCCGTTGTGCCCAGCCGCAGCTCGGCCGCCACCCCGCCGCCGGGCAGGGCGCTTTGCCGCTCGGCGTTGTACTGGTCCCCCAGGTCGGCCAGGCGCGGCGAGAGCTGCAGCACGGCCCGCTGGTCGGAATCGCGCGGGGTAAAGAGAGACTGCGGGAACTCGGAGCCGGGCTGTGCATGCGGCCGGAAGCTGCGCCCGGTCCGCTGCAGGGTGCGGATCTTGTCCGCGCGGAACTGCCGCACGGCCTGCCTGTCGTGGCACCACGCCTCCGTATACCAGTGGCCGTTGACGGCAAAGACCTGCAGTGGATCGATCTCGCGTTCGGTCATCTCGTCCCGCGACGAGACCAGGTACTCGATCCGCAGCGTTTCGCGGGCGGCCACCGCGTCCTGGAGCGCCTGGACCTCGGCCGTCGTCGCCTCCGCGTCGAAGTCAGCCGCCAGCGACCGGTGCAGCCCGTGCTCGCCCCCGGTGGCCTCCAGCAGCTTGCTCAGGGCGCTCCGCACAGCAGGCCGCTCCCCCACGCCGGGGACGGTTTCCAGCGCCTGCAGCCCGACCACCAGTGAGAGCGCCTCGTCGATGCTCAGCCGCACGGTCGGGGAAATCTCGTCCGCGTTCTCGATGAAGATGGTGTCGTTGTCCCAATGCACTTCGATCAGCTGGTCCGGGCCGTAGCCCGGCGTGCCGCACACGAAGAGCAGGTTCAGGTCGTTGATCAGCTGCGATCGGCTGATGCCGAACTTCCTGGCCGTGGCCTCCAGCTCCACGCCCGGGTTGCCGGTGACGTAGGAGACCAGGTCCAGCAGGCGCGGCAGGCGGTCCAGCGAGGAGGATTTCTTGTGGCCCGCCGTTCCTGCGGCGGCGGTGAACGCGTACGACGGCGGGGGCGCGGCCGCCGCGTCGAGGGCACCTTGGAAGCGGCGCACCACGGCGTCGACGAGCTCCTGCGGTGCCAGCGCGATGGCGTTTGCGCCGTGCGAGGCGATCTCTTCGGCGAGGATTTCGACGTCGGTGTAGGGGCACTCCAGCTCGTCCCAGCCGTCACGTGGGGCGTCCCCTCGGCCGTCGCCTGCATCGGCAGCCGCTGGGGACGGGGGATGCGACGCCGCGGCCCGCAGGGACTGTGCCCGGCCCGGCTTCAGCAGGAGCCTGGCCGTCCCGTGCTCCCGCGCAGGGTCCAAGGCGTCCAAGGCCGCCCGCATCGTGAAGTCCGCGGGCACCTCCACCTCGCCGCCGAGCTTCTTGATGCCGGAGCTGATCCGGGACAGCCTGAAGGTCCGCTGTCCTTGCCGGTCGACGTCGAAGCCGGAGAGGTACCAGTGGCCGAACCGGTTCCCGAGGCCCCAGGGTTCCACCCGCCGGACGCTGGTCTCGGTGCTCGTGGCCGCCCGGTACTCAAAAGAGACGGGGTAGTGCCCAAGGACTGCTTTCAGCAGCTCGTCGAAGGCGGGCTCGGCGGTCCGTAACCGCGGCTCGATCCCGATGAGCGAATCACCCTCGGCCAGTGCTCCGTGGACATCCAGCCGACGCACGGCGCGGGCTGCCGCGGACCCGAGGGAAGCCTGCTGCCAGATTCTCGAGGCCAGGGACAGGACGGCGGTTTCCTCGGCCGTGAACGAGAGTTCCGGGAGGCGGTAGGCCTTCCGGTCGATCCGGTACCGGGCGACGGCGTGGTCGGAGTCGAAGAACGTGTCCTCGCTGAAGGTCTCGACGGGGACGCCCATTTCACGCAGGTCGTCCTTGTCCCGTTCGAAGAGCCGGTTGAAGGCTTCCTCGCTGGTCGCCTCCCGGTACGGCTGGATCAGGGATCGCAGTTCCTCTTTGCTGTACCCCCGCTGGCGTTCCAGCAGGGCGATCAGCAGGTTGAGCAGACGTTCAGTCTTGGACGCGGACATGCTTCCAACTTACTGTGCGGCGCGGTCGGCATGGTTAACCGGCCCGGGGCGCAGTAACGATGAACTAACGTTACTGCGCCCCGGTCTTCGTGCGAAGCGGCGGTCAGCGGACGCCGAGCAGGTCGACGACGAAGATGAGGGATTCGCCCGGTGCGATGGCGGAACCGGCGCCGCGCTGGCCGTAGGCGAGCTCCGAAGGAATCTCCAGGCGGCGGCGGCCGCCGACCTTCATGCCCAGCAGGCCCTGGTCCCAGCCCTGGATGACCTGTCCGACGCCCACGCGGAAGTCGAGCGGCGCACCGCGGTTCCAGGAAGCGTCGAATTCTTCGCCCGTGGACCAGGCGACGCCTACATAGTGCGTCGACACGGTGTCGCCCGGCTTGGCCTCCGCGCCGTCACCGACGATGATGTCCTCGATGTTCAGCTCGGTGGGAGCCTCGGTGCCCGGGAAATCGATCTCGGGCTTCTGCCGGTCGTATTCGCGCTTGCCGAAAGACATGGATGGTTACCTTCCTGAAGGGGTGTGGGAACTAGCTACTTTACTTCGGTCAGCTCGACGTAGAAGACCAGGTCGCCGGAGGCATCGCCCTGCCCCTGGACGTACGCGAGCTCCGTCGGGATGGTCAGCACAACCTTTGCGCCTTCCTTGAGCCCGGTCAGGCCCTGGGTCCAGCCGGGGATCACGCCGCTGAGCGGGAACTCGGTCGGCTCGCCGCGGCTGAAGCTCGAATCGAATTCTTTGCCTTCCGACCAGTTCCACCCGGCGTAGTTCGCCTTGACGGTGCTCTCGGCCGTGGCTTCCTTGCCGTCGCCCTCGTCCAGCACCTGGACGATCAGGTTGTCCGGAGCGTCGGTTCCTTCCGGGATCTTGACCGAGGGAACGCCCTTGCCGTCCAGGGTGACCTTGGGCAGCTTGCCGGCCTTCTCCAGCTCTGCGACCTCCTTGGCATCCGCCTTGGCCGCCCCGTCCTTGACCCGCCCGATGCTCAGGACCAGCAGCTGCGGATGCTGCGCCGGGCTGCTCGCGCCCGCGGCGGCCTGCGGCTTCAGGTAGTAGCCCACCTGGTCTCCCGCCTTGGCCCCCTCCAGCGCGTCGTACAGACCCGCGTCGGCCTTCTTCATCTCCGCGTTGAGCTGCAGCGTCTGCTCGGCCGTGGAAAAGGTGTCGCCCTGGGCTTCACCGGTGACGGCGTCGTAGGCCACGTAATGGAAACGCAGCCACTGGCCGTCGACGGCACCGGCGCCCTCACCCGAGCCGGACTCGAGCACCTGCGCGGTGGTCTCCGGCAGCTCCAGCGGAGCTTCGAACTCCACGGCAGGCGCGGCGCCGGCTTTTTCCGGAGTAACGGTGACGTCGTCCAGGCTGTCGGACCCTTGTCCCGCGGAGCCGCAGGCGGTCAGCAGCAGGGCAGCCGGCAGAAGCATGGTGAGAATTTTGCGCACGGTACTACTTTCGTCAGGTGCATCGGCAGGACAGCGGAACGGCCGGCTCCGCTGTGGGTCATTGTCGCAGAGAAATCTGAACAGCGGTCATAGTGTCGCCAGCAGGGCCTCCACCCGTTCATCCACGTTCTTGAACGGATCCTTGCACAGGATGGTCTGCTGGGAGCGGTCGTTGAGCTTCAGGTGGACCCAGTCCACTGTGAAATCACGCCCGTGCTCGCGGGCGGCCCGGACGAAGTCGCCCCGGAGCTTGGCGCGCGTCGTCTGCGGCGGATTGTCGACGGCGGACTTCACCTCCGGTTCCTGCACTACGCGGGCGGCTTCACCGCGCGCCTGCAGCAGGAAGAACAGCCCGCGGCGCCGTGAAATGTCGTGGTAGGCCAAGTCCAGCTGCGCGACCCGGGCCGAGTCCAGGTCCAGCCCGTGCCGCTGGCTGAACCTGTCGATCAGCTTCTTCTTGATGGCCCAGTCGATCTCCGTGTCGATTCCCGAGTAGTTCCGGGTCTCGACCGCCGTCAGGGTCCGGTTCCACAGGTCGAGGATCCTTCCGACATGCGGATTATGGGCCCCGTTCGCGCGGACGAAGTCCTCCGCCTTGGCCAGGTACTCGCGCTGCATCTGCAGGGCGTTCATATCCTTGCCGTTGGCGAGCCGCAGCGGCCGGGCCCCGCTGAGGTCGTGGGAGATGTCCCGGATGCTGCGGATCGGGTTCTCCAGCCGCAGGTCCCGCATGATGACGCCGGCCTCGATCATCCGCAGCAGGAGGTCGACCGTGCCGATCTTCAGCAGGGTGGTCGTTTCCGACATATTCGAGTCCCCGTTGATGACGTGCAGCCGGCGGTAGAACTCCGCGTCGGCGTGCGGCTCGTCCCTGGTGTTGATGATGGGCCGGGACCGCGTGGTCGCCGAAGATACGCCCTCCCAGATGTGGTCCGCCCGCTGCGAGAAGGCGAAGAGGGAGCCGTTCTGTGTCCGCAGGACCTTGCCGGCGCCCACCAGCACTTGGCGGGTCACGAGGAAGGGGATCAGGATGTCGGCGAGCCGGGAGAACTCGAGCTTTCGCGGAATCAGGTAGTTCTCGTGGCTGCCGTAGGAGTTGCCGGCCGAATCCGTGTTGTTCTTGAAGAGGTAGACGTTGCCGTCGAACCCCTCGTGGCGCAGCCGGTCCTGCGCCTCGTTCATCAGGTCTTCGAGGATCAGCTCCCCGGCGCGGTCCTGGGCGATGAGCTGCGCGACGTCGTCGCACTCGGCTGTCGCATATTCCGGATGGGACCCGACATCCAGGTAGAGGCGGGAGCCATTGGTGAGGAACACATTGGAGGATCGGCCCCAGGTCACCACCTTGCGGAAGAGGTACCGTGCCACTTCCTCGGGAGAAAGCGGCCGCGAATCAGGAGCCGAGTAGGAAATTCCGAATTCGGTCTCTATGCCGAAGATGCGCCTGTCCATGTCATTTCCCCAATATCTCCGTCACTTCTGCCGCAGAAAGCCTGCGGAAGGCCCTCCGGCTGCCCCGGCTGGACTCCGGATCACGCTCCAGCACCGCCACTTCGAGCTGGTCGGGCCCCAGGCGGCGGGACGCGGAGCCGTTCTCGCCTCCGTTGGCCGCGCTCCCCTCGAGGGCCGACACGGCCGAGCGGATGACTTCGGCGAAATCATGGCCGGCGTCCCAGTCCGAGCGCAGCGATTCCGTCAGGGCCTCGGTCTGGCCGCCCATGACGACAAAATCCGGTTCGTCCGCGATGGAGCCGTCGAAGGTCAGGCGGTAGAGATGGTCATCGGACTGCCGGAGGCCGACCTCGGCCACGGCCAGCTCGACCTCGAAGGGTTTGCTGTCCGCCGTGAAGACCGTGCCCAGGCTCTGTGCATAGACGCTTGCCAGGCCGCGGGCGGTGACATCGTCGCGGTCATACGAATAGCCGCGTACATCGGCGTAGCGCACGCCGGCCTGGCGCAGACTCTCGAACTCGTTGTACTTGCCGACGGCGGCGAAGGCGATCCGGTCGTAGATCTCGCCGATCTTGTGCAGCGAGGGCGAGGGATTCTCAGCTACGAGCGCGATGCCGTCGCGGCAGCTGAGCACCATCACGGACCGGCCCCGGGCGATCCCCTTCCGGGCGAAATCCGCCCGGTCCTTCATCAGCTGCTCGGGAGACACATAGAACTGCTGCGTCATGGCTAGGCCTCCCTTCCGGCGACAGCGCGCGAGGCGATCACGGCTTCGGCGGCGGCTGCGAGGTCCCGTTCGGGGATGCGGCGGGCGCCGGCGGAATTGACGGTATAGACGACGGGCCACAGCTGGCGGACCACGTCGGGGCCGCCGGTGGCGGAGTCGTCGTCGGCGGCATCATAGAGCGCTTCGACGGAGACCAGCACCGCCTGCTCCTCGTCCAGGTTCGGCTTCCACAGCTTCTTCAGGGCGCCGCGGGCAAAAACCGAGCCCGAGCCGACGGAGTGGTGCTCCTGCTCCTCGTAGCGGCCGCCCGTGACGTCGTAGGAGAACAGCCGTCCGACCCTCCGGTCCAGGTCGAAGCCGGCGAACAGCGGGATCACGGCCAGCCCCTGGAGCGCCATCGGCAGGTTGCCGCGGATCATGGCCCCGAGCCGGTTGGCCTTGCCCTCGAGGCTCAGCAGAGTGCCCTCAATCTTCTCGTAGTGCTCCAGCTCAACCTGGAACAGTCGGGTGACGTCCAGCGCGATGCCGGCCGTGCCGGCGACGCCCAGCACGGAGTACATGTCCGCGGGGAAGACCTTCTCGATATGCCGGCTGGCGATCATGTTCCCCATCGTTGCCCGCCGGTCCCCTGCCATGAGCACGCCTCCGGCGTACGTCATGGCGACGATCGTCGTCGCGTGCGGTGCCACGGTCTCAGCGACCATGCCGGCCGGCATTCCGGCCGTCCGGGCACCGGGCAGCATGTCCGGTGCGCTCCGGGCCAGGTACTCGCTGAACGAAGACGTGGCCGCGTGCGAAATCTGGGAAAAGATGGAGCTGTGTCCGCCCGCCGGCAGGTTCATGGGCTACTGACCGCCCTTCTGGACAAAGCCCCGGACGAACTCCTCTGCGTTCTGCTCCAGCACCCCGTCGATCTCGTCGAGCAGATCGTCCGTGCCCTCCGTCTCGGCGGTTGCCCCGGCCTCAGGTGCGGGTTCCGGCGACGCGGGTACGTCGTCGTACTCCTCCTCCGGGACGCGGCCTTCCACGTTCTTGCGGTCCTGGGTTGCCATGACGGCCTCCTCTTCGTGGGGTTCGACACTCTTGCTTACTGCTTATCGTGCCACGTCCGGCCCGCTTTCCGGGCCCAGCAACGCTGAAATAAATTCCTCGGCCGAGGCCGCCTGATCGAACAGCGGACCGGTCAGTTCGCGGGTCCCCCGCAGCGGCTCCCGCGTGGGTATGCGCTGCAGCTTGCGGCGGCTCGGCAGGTCGAAAATCACCGAATCCCAACTGGCTCCGACCACCTCGACAGGGAAGCGCTCAATGCACTTGCCGCGGAAATACGCCCTCGTATCGTGCGGCGGTTCCGTCACGGCGGTGGCGATCTGCTCATCGGTGAAGAGCCGTTCCATCTTGCCGCGTGCGGCGAGGCGATGGTACAGCCCCTTCTCCGGCCGGACGTCCGCGTACTGCAGGTCGATCAGCCCCAGCCGGGCATCGGACCACTCGAGCGAGTCCCGGTCCCGGTAGGCCTGCAGCAGCTTGAGCTTGGCCACCCAGTCCACCTGCGCCGCCGCATCCATTGGTTCCCGCCGGAGGGTGTCCAGCAGGGCCTGCCAGCGGCGCAGGACGTCCGCCGTCTGGCCGTGGTCCTGGCCATGCTTGCGGCAGTGCTCCCGGGCCGCCTCCAGGTACATTTCCTGCAGGTCGAGGCCGGTCATCATGGAGCCGTCCTTCAGCGCGACCTTCTGCTGCAGCGACGGGTCGTGGCTGATGGCCTGCAGCGACTGCACCGGCTCCTGCAGCTCGATCCGCGGGGCCTCGCCGTGCTCGATCATCGACAGGACGAGAGCCGTCGTTCCCAGCCGCAGGTAGGTCGATATCTCGCTCAGGTTGGCGTCGCCGATGATGACGTGCAGCCGGCGGTATTTCTCCGCCACGGCATGCGGCTCGTCCCGGGTGTTGACGATGGGGCGCCGGATGGTCGTCTCCAGGCCCACCTCCGCCTCGAAGAAGTCGGCGCGCTGGCTGATCTGGTAGCCACCGTGCTTGCCCATGGCTCCGAGCCCCACGCGCCCGGAACCGCAGATGACCTGGCGGGAGACGAAGAAGGGGATGAGCCCCGTGACGATGTTCCCGAACGGCACGCTGCGCGGCATCAGGTAGTTCTCGTGCGCGCCATAGGAGACGGACTTGTTGTCCGTGTTGTTCTTGTACACATTGACCGGGGCGAAGCCCGGCATGCGCGCTATGCGGCGGAGTGCGTGGAGTACGACGACGTCGCCGGCCTTGTCCCACAGCACGCCGTCGCGGGGGCTGGTCACTTCCGGGCTGGAGTATTCGGGATGGGCGTGGTCGACGTAGAGGCGCGCCCCGTTGCTCAGCACCATGTTCATCAGGACGCCGCCGGAGCCGGGGTCCTCGGAGTAGAACTCGCTGGACGGGGGCCTGCCGCCGGCCAGGGCGATCTGCTCGGCGTCAAGCACCGGCGGCAGGTCCGTCAGCTGGGAGGGATCGGCGTTCTCGCGGGACACGGACCAGCCGCGGGCGTCATGCAGCGGCTCCTCGTCCGTGTAGTCCCACTTGGTTCCGGCGAGGTTTCCCATGCCGCCGCGCACTGTCGACGCGTAAGCATTGATGATCTGGGACGAGAGCACCGTGGAGTTGGCCAGCGGATCGCTCGGAGCATGGATGCCATACTCCGTCTCGGTTCCCATCACCCGGATGACGCTCACAGGTACTGCCCCGTATTTGCCGTCGTTTCGATGGCCTTGCCGGCCTCCTGTCCTTCCTTGCCCTGGATAATCGTGCGGATGTAGGTGATCCGCTCGCCCTTCTTGCCCGAGATGCGTGCCCAGTCGTCCGGGTTGGTCGTGTTGGGCATGTCCTCGTGCTCGCGGAACTCGTCCACGACGCCATGCAGCAGGTGTTCGATCCGCAGTCCCTTCTGCTGGTTGGTCAGCAGGTCCTTGATGGCGTTCTTCTTGGCCCGGTCCACCACGTTCTGGATGACGGCGCCGGAGTTGAAGTCCTTGAAGTAGAGCATCTCCGTGTCGCCGCTGGCATACGTGACCTCCAGGTACTCCGTGGACTTCTCCTTGGCGTACATCGCCTCGACGGTCCGCTGGATCATGGCGTCCACCGTCGCCTGGCGGTCATTGCCGTGCTCGGCCAGGTCGTCCACGTGGATCGGCAGGTCCGTCGTAACGTACTTCGCGAAGATTTCCGCGGCCGCTTCGGCGTCCGGCCGGTGGATCTTGATCTTGACGTCCAGCCGGCCCGGACGCAGGATGGCCGGATCGATCATGTCCTCACGGTTGGATGCGCCGATGACAATCACGTTCTCCAGCTTCTCCACGCCGTCGATCTCGCTCAGCAGCTGCGGGACGATGGTGGTCTCGACGTCGGAGGAGACGCCGGTCCCGCGGGTGCGGAAGAGCGAGTCCATCTCGTCGAAGAAGACGACGACCGGGCTGCCGTCCGAGGCCTTCTCGCGTGCGCGGGCGAAGATCAGGCGGATGTGCCGCTCCGTCTCGCCGACATACTTGTCCAGCAGCTCGGGGCCCTTGATGTTCAGGAAGTAGCTGCGCGTCCCCTCCGGCCCGCCGCGTTCCAGCGCCCGGGCTGCCAGCGAATTCGCCACGGCCTTCGCGATCAGCGTCTTGCCGCAGCCGGGAGGCCCGTAGAGCAGGATGCCTTTCGGGGCCTTCAGCCCGTGCTCGCGGTAGAGGTCCGGGTAGAGGAATGGCAGCTCGACGGCGTCCCGGATCTCGTCGATCTGGGGGCCGAGGCCGCCGATGTCCTGGTAGGAAATGTCCGGCACTTCCTCCAGGATGAGGTTCTCCACCTCGCTGCGCGGGATCTTCTCCAGCGCGTAGCCGGTCCGGGAATCGATCGACACGGCGTCGCCGACGCGGATCCGTTCCTCCAGCAGCTCGCCGGAGAGCTTGACGACGCGCTCCTCGTCCGCCCGCCCGATCACCAGGATCCGGTCGGCACCCAGGAGCTCCTTGATCGTGACCAGTTCGCCGGCACGTTCGAAGCCGAGGGCGGCGATGATCGTCAGCGACTCGTTCAGCAGCACTTCCTGGCCCGGGGAAAGCTGGGCCAGGTTGATCAACGGGCTGGCGGCGACGCGCAGCTTGCGCCCGGACTGGATGATGTCCACGCTCTCCTGCGTGGTCGCCGTCGTCGTTACGCCCGCACGCGGCTGCTGCCGCTGGTTCACCTGCAGGATGGTCGCGAAGCTGAACGGCGTCTCGCCATCGCGCTCCAAGGCGGCCTTGAGCCGGATGATCTCCGCCTTGGCCGACTCCAGCATCGAGACCATGCGTGAGTTGTTGGCGGTCGCCGCGGCCAACTGCTTGTCCAGGTTGCGGATCTTGTCGCGCAGGACGTTGATCTGCCGCTGGGCGATGGTCAGCTCGTTGGCATGAGCCGCAGCCGGTACCGGATCGTTGCCCTGGTTCTGCTGTTCGTTCATCACCGCAACCTTCTCTCTCGAGTCGGGACCCTTCCTAGAACCCTAACCGCCGATGTCCCGGCGTGACACCTATTTGAGAAGGAAACGCTGAAGTACTTTGGGTAATTCCATCCGGCACAAAACAGGCTAAAATGCCCAGCCCAGCCGGGGTTTAAACGTCCTTTTGGTCGCCCGGCGATTCGGTGCCCTTGAAGGCGCCCCGCTGGACCGTCGAGGCGGCGTCCTTGGCGGCGCGGCGGAGCTTGCGGTCGGAGACGACGCGTTCGCCGAGCGTCTCCGGGCTCCAGTCGCCGTCGCGCGGGGTCCACGTCTGCAGATCCTCATCGGTGAACTCCGTCTTGGACGGCCGGCGCTTGGGCGTGATGCCCGTGACCCCTTCGGCCAGCCGGCGCGCGGTGAGCAGGAAGCCCGTGTGGGCCACCATCCGGTGGTCCGGGCGCACGGCCAGTCCTTCCAGGTGCCAGCCGCGGACCATCGACTCCCAGGCGTCGGGCTCGGTGAAACGGCCGTCGGCCCTGATGGCCTCCGCCGTGCGGGAGAGCTGGGTCACCGTCGCCACATAGCTGATCCAGACACCCCCGGGCGCCAGCACCGTGGCCACCGCGTCCAGGCACTCCCACGGGGCAAGCATGTCCAGCACGACACGGTCGACGCTGCCGGCCGCCTCCTGCTTCACGACCTCTTCCTGGAAGTCGCCGATGCTGACCTTCCACGCAGGGTGCGCCCCGCCGAAGATGGTTTCCACGTTTCCCCGGGCCACGTCGGCGAACTCCTCGCGCCGTTCGAACGAGTGCAGGTAGCCGTGGTCCCCCACGGCCCGCAGCAGCGAGATGCTCAGCGCGCCGGACCCGACGCCCGCCTCGACCACACGCGCACCGGGGAAGATGTCGGCCATGGTGATGATCTGGCCGGCGTCCTTCGGATAAACCACGGCGGCGCCGCGCGGCATCGAGAGCACGAAGTCCGAGAGCAGGGGCCGCAGCACCTGGTACCGGTGGCCGGTGTCGTTCACGACGATGCTGCCCTCGGGCTGGCCGATCACGGCGTCGTGGGCCAGCAGCCCCTTGTGAGTGTGGAAGGCTCCGCCCGGGGTCAGCGTGACGGTGTTCATCCGGCCCTTTTCGTCCGTCAACTGGGCGCGTTCGCCGGGGCGGAAGGGGCCGCGGCGCTGTTCGGCTCCGGTCGGGGTGGTGGCAGGGCTCATGGTTCGGCTACTTCCGGTTGGTGGCAGAATCCCGTACGAACGGGCGTGATGATTCTATGCTGGCGGCGGCCTGTTCTTCAGCCGCTTCTTCGGCCGTGGGCCGGTTTCAGGAGTCCTTGCCGGTGATGGCGCGGACCACGGTGGCCTGGTCGAGCAGCCCGGTGACGTACCCGTGCTGGTCCACCACGGCGTACTCCGTGCCACCCAGCCCGGCCAGGTACTGGACCAGTTCCTGGCCGGACGCCCACTCCGGGACATACGCCCCCGGAGCGAGCGACCGGGCGGCGGCGGTCGCCGACGTGGCCGCGGCGCTGGCCTCGGGAACGTGCTGCAGCGCGACGGAATCCACGATCGCCTCCGGCTGCCCGGTCGCGGCCGTCAGGACGACGGCGGTGCCCGGGTTCCGCTGCAGGGCGTCCCTGACCTGGGCGACAGTCGCTGTCGCCGGAACGCCGACCGCCGGCCTCTTCAGTGCTCCGGCGAAGACCTGCGGCAGCCGAAGCCGCAGCCTGGCGTTCGCTATCGAGGCACTGGCGCCCATCCACAGGAAGCTTCCGACGAGCACCATGATCACGACGATCTGGAGGCTTGGCTCGCGGCCCATGAGCAGCGGCCAGCCGATGACCGCCAGCACGGTCAGCACCACGATGATGCGGCCGGCCCAACCTGCCGCGAGCGTGCCCTTCTCCTGGCTTCCGGTTACGCGCCACACGGCGGATTCCACCAGCCGGCCGCCGTCGAGCGGCAGCCCGGGCAGGATGTTGAACAGCGCCACCAAGAAGTTGGCCCAGATGAAGATGTCCGTGAGCAGATAGCCCACCGCGCTGCCGCGCATAAGCGGCAGCACCAGCACCCCGGCTCCGGCCAGCGCAAAGTTCGCTGCCGGACCGGACAGGGCGACGATCAGGGACTTGCCCGGCGTGGCCTTGAAACTCTCGAACTGCGTGTGGCCGCCCCAGAGGTTCAACACGATCCGCGCCGTCGGCCAGCCGAAGATCCGGGCACTGACCGCGTGCGCCAGTTCATGCACCAACACCGAGAAGAGCAGCAGCAACGCATAGCCCAGCGCAACGAAGTAGGCGCCGGCCCCGAGCCCGGGGATGCCCTGCTGGACCTGCGGCCCGAAGGCGATCACGATGAAGGCCGCAATGATGAACCAGGAGTAGGCCAGTACGATGGGCACGCCCGCGATCCGGCCCAGCGGGATGCCTTCGCTGCGCTTGGGCTTCGGCGTCGGGCTCGAATTCCCGGTGTCCGGCGAGCCGCCGGTATGCGGAGCCGCGCTCATGCGGTCGCTTCCGCCGGAACGGCTTCGGTGGCGTCGAGCAGCCGTTCCAGGTCGGTGATTCCCTTGTGCGCAAGGGTGGACCACAGGATCCGCCCGGCCGCTGCCGGTACGGGTACGACGTGCGGTATGGCCACGGTCACGAGCCCCGCCGCCTGTGCCGAGGTGGCGCCGGGCACGGAGTCCTCCAGTGCGACGGCGCGGTCCTTGCGGAGCTCCGGGTGATCGGCCGAAAGCGCGTCGAAGGCGCGCTGATAAGGCTCGGGATGCGGCTTGCCATGCACCACCATGTCCCCGGTGACCAGCAGCCTGAAGCTGTCCGGCGGGAGGGCGGCAACGACTTCCTCGGCCAGCACCTTCTCGGACATCGTGACCAGGGCCGTGGGAATACCGGCCTCGCGCAGTTCGGCCAGCAGTTCGCGCGCTCCCGGCCGCCACGGGATCCGGTGCCGCACCCGCTCGACCACGGCCGTGATCAGGCGGTCGATGATGTCGCGGACCGGCAGTTCCACCCCGGCCTGTTGGAGGACCGCTGCGGAGGACGGCAGCGCGTTGCCGACCAGAGTGCGGCCGAGCTCGTAGGACCAGGTGCCGCCGAAGCTCTTGACGAGCTCCGTTTCGGCTTCGATCCAGTACGGCTCGGTGTCCACCAAGGTGCCATCCATGTCCCACAGGACGGCGTGCAGGCGGGGCTCATCGGCGGGCACCTCGGCGGGGCGGGAAGCATCAGGCATGGTCCCAGTCTACGGTGGCTCCCCGCGGCGGGGACGCACCGGGAACGCACTGGGGAGGCAGCGGGAACGCACCGGCGACCCTGTGGTGGAGCTGCGGGGACGCCGTTACGCCGGCACGCGAATTGAAACCCGACTTCCCTGACAACCGAAGAGCCTTCGGTTTAGGGTGAAGAGGTGAGCACACAGGACAACAACGAGGCTCGGGGACTGCGTTCCCTCTTCCCGCGCCAGCAGGAAGAAGGCCAGCCGCAGCGGAAGCTGACCGTGATGGTGGCCGCCTTCGAAGGCTGGAATGATGCCGGGGAGGCCGCCACGGACGCGGTGAAGTACCTGAGCCGGATCTGGGACGGGCGGAAGGTCGCCAGCATCGACCCGGACCTCTACTACGACTTCCAGTTCACCCGCCCGATGGTTCGCCGCACGGCCTCGGGTGAACGCCGGATCAAGTGGCCCACGACCAAGCTCACCCGCTGCAGCGTTCCCGGGACGGACGTGGACGTCGTTTTCGTCCATGGCGTCGAGCCCTCCTACCGGTGGCGGGCCTACACGGCCGAGCTGCTCGCCCATGCCACGGAACAGGACGTGGACTGCCTGATCCTGGTGGGCGCCCTGCTGGCGGACGTGCCGCACAGCCGGCCTATCCCGGTGACCGCCACCAGCGAGGACGACGGCATCCGCGAGGCGCTGAACACCGAGCCCAGCCAGTACGAGGGGCCGACGGGAATCGTCGGTGTGCTCTCGGAGCTGGCTTCCCTGGCCGGCATTCCCACGGTTTCGCTGTGGGCGGCCGTACCGCATTACGTCGGACAGGCGCCCTCCCCCAAGGCGGAGCTCGCGCTGCTGCACCGTTTGGAGGACATCCTCCAGCTCCCGCTGGACACCAGCATGCTGACGGAGGAAGCCGAGGCCTGGGAGCGCGGCGTCAACGAGCTGGCCGTCGAGGATCCGGAAGTTGCCGCCTACGTGCACCAGTTGGAGGAGGCCAAGGACACTGCCGAGCTGCCCGAGGCCACGGGCGAGTCGATCGCCCGGGAATTCGAGCGTTATCTCAAGAAGCGCCGCAAGGACTGAGGGACCCGCAAGAGCTCGGCACGGCGCCGGGATCGCGAAGATTCCGGCGCCGCACAAGCCAGTAGATCAGAGGCGGATGCCGAGCAGGGCGTCGAGTACCGCGGCCACCGGAGCAGCCACAGCTTCGCCGGGCACTTCAGCACCCCGTCCGCCTACGCCGGCGGCGGTAACGGAGTGCGCCCAGCGGTCCACCGCGTCCAGGGCGGAGGGCGCGTCCAGGTCATTCGACAAGGCGGCGCGGATTTCCTCCGCCAACCCGGAAGCGTCGGCGCCGCCGACGCCGGCGGCCTCGCGCCACAGCTCCAGCCGGGCCTGTGCCTGTTCAAGGAGCTCGTCGGTCCAGAACCAGTCGCTGCGGTAATGCTGGCCGAGGAGAACGGTGCGGATCGCTGCCGGGTCTTCGCCGGCCGCGCGCAGCTTCGAGACGAGCACGAGATTGCCTTTGGACTTGCTCATCTTCTCGCCGTCGAGGCCCACCATGCCGGCGTGCACGAAGTGCTTCGCCAGCGGCGTGTGGGTCAGGGCGTAGGCATGCCCGGCGCTCATCTCGTGGTGCGGGAAGCTCAGGTCGGAGCCGCCGCCCTGGACGTCGAACGTCTCCGGGAGGAAGCGGCGCGCGATAATGGAGCACTCGATGTGCCAGCCCGGGCGTCCCTCGCCCAGGGAATTGCCCGGCCATTTGGGTTCGCCTTCGCGGGCCACCCGCCACAGCAGGGCGTCCAGCGGATGCCGCTTGCCGGGCCGGTCGGGATCCCCGCCGCGTTCGGCGAAGAGCGGCAGCATCTCCTGCTCGCTCAGCCGCGAGGTCAGGCCGAGGTGCCAGCCCTCCCCCGCGGCGGCCACGGAATCGAAGTACACGTCCCCGGCGGGCTCGCCGGCCGTCCCGGCAACGCGGTACGCCAGCCCGGCCTCCAGCAGCTGTTCAACCGCGGGAATGATCCACGAGATGGACTCAACGGCACCGATGTAATGGTCCGGCGGCAGGACGTTGAGGGCCTCCATGTCCTCGCGGAACAGGTCGGTCTGGTCCTTGGCCAGTGCCTCCCAGTCCACGCCGGTCGCCTTGGCCCGCTCCAGCAGCGGGTCGTCGACGTCCGTCACGTTCTGCACGTACCGCACATTGCGTCCGGCGTCGCGCCAGTAGCGGTTCAGCAGGTCGAAGGCGACGTACGTCGCCGCGTGCCCCATGTGGGTCGCATCATAGGGGGTGATGCCGCAGACGTAGAGCGATCCGACATCGGAGCGCTCCAGCTCGACCAGGTTTCCGGCGGCCGTGTCGAAGAGCGTCAGCCCATCGTTGCCGCCGGGGATCTCCGGCACGGGGCGCGCATTCCAACCGAACAATTGATGTTCCTTCCGGTGTGTGTTGCGGACCCGGTGGGACCGCCGTCGTACTTTAGGCGCTGATGGCGCCGATGCCCAAGAGAATGTAGAGCAGCAAGCCCAGCCCGATCCGGTACCAGACGAAGGGCTTGTAGCTGTGGGTCGACACGAACTTCAGGAACCACCCGATGATGACGAAACCGACCACGAACGCCACCACGGTGGCCAGCGCCGTCGGGCCGGGTCCGTACGGGCCCGGCTCGTCCAGCCCGGTGAAGAGCTGGTAGAGACCACTCGCGAACACCGCCGGAATGGCCAGCAGGAAGGCGTAGCGTGCGGCTGCCTCGCGGGTGTAGCCCATCAGCAGCCCCGCAGTGATCGTACCGCCGGAACGGGAGACACCGGGAATCAGCGCCAGTGCTTGGGCCAGGCCGAACAGGATGCCGTGCTTGTAGGTGAGCTTGTCCAGGGCCCGCACCTGCTTGCCGATGGAGTCCGCCACGGCCAGGATCAGGCCGAACACGATCAGCATGGTGGCGACAATCCAGAGGCTCCGGAAGGTGCCCTCGATCTGGTCCTGGAAGAGCAGGCCGAGCACCCCGATGGGGAGGGAGCCGATGATGACCAGCCAGCCCATCCGTGCATCGGGGTCGTTCCGCGGGACCTTGCCGGTCAGCGAGCCGAACCACGCCTTGACGATGTTGAGGATGTCCTTCCAGAAATAGATGAGCACGGCGGTCTCGGTGCCCAGCTGCGTGATCGCGGTGAAGGCCGCACCAGGGTCGGCCGCACCGGGCAGGAACTCACCCACCACGCGCAGATGGGCGCTGGAGGAAATCGGAAGGAATTCGGTCAGGCCCTGGATCAGTCCCAAGAAGGCCGCTTCAAGCCAAGTCACAAGTTAGACCTTAAAGCACGGGCAGGGTGCCGGCAGAACCGGGCACCCCGGCGCCGGGAAAGATCGGCCCGCGGGATGAGATGCCGCAGACAGCGTTTGCGGGCCATTCCGGCAGCGTACGACGGCGGCGCCCGTCCGTGCGGTGACCTCGCCTTTTCGCCCGTGGACCCGCGGTCATCAGGCGTTCCGTTCCGCCCTGCGGCACGCGAGGCCGTAGGCTTTTGCCCATGGAGCAGAATCGCTTGGGCAACAGCGGGCTGAAGGTGCCGCATCTTTCGCTGGGCACCATGACCTGGGGCGACACCACGGATGAAGAGCACGCCGCCATCATGCTGCGGGCTTACCTGGAGGCCGGAGGCTCGCTGCTGGATACCGCGGCCGCCTACGCCGATGGCGCGAGCGAAGCGATTATCGGCGCTTTCCTGGGCGAACTGGTGCCGCGGCAGGAAGTGACAATTGTCTCGAAGGCGGGCATCGTCCGCCGGGATGGCGCCCGCGAGCTCGACGCCTCGCGCGGGTCGATGCTGCGCAGCCTCGACGCGAGCCTCGCGCGGTTGGGCACCGAGTACCTGGATCTGTGGCTGGTGGACTGCTGGGACGACAATGTCCCGCTGGAGGAAACGCTGTCCGCATTGGAGTTCGCGGTGGGATCCGGCCGGGCCCGCTACGTGGGCGTGTCGAATTACTCCGGGTGGCAGCTGGCGCGGGCCATCTCGATCAGCGCAGTGCCGCTGGTCGCCGTCCAGTCCGAGTACTCGCTGCTCAAGCGCACCGCCGAGCGCGAGGTCATTCCGGCGGCCCGTGCCCTCGGGGCGGGCGTGATGGCCTGGTCGCCGCTGGGCCGCGGCGTGCTCACCGGGAAATACCGGGGCGGGATCCCGGCGGATTCGCGAGGCAGCTCCGAGACGGGGGCCGCCTACGTCGAGCCCTATCTGTCCGGGCGCTCGGCGCGGATCACTGAGGCGCTGGCAACGGCCGCGCGCGGGCTGGATATTCCGGCCCTGGAACTCGCCCTGGGCTGGGCACTGGACCAGCCGGGCATCGCCACCGCGGTGGTCGGGCCGCGGACGCCCGCACAGCTGCACCAGATCCTGGCGGCCGCGCCCAAGAGGATTCCCGCCGAAATCGCCTCCGCCCTGGACGACATTTCGGCGACGCCGGCCTGAGTCCGCGCCGGCCGCCGGCTACTTCTCCTCGATCTCCAGGTCGTCGTCGAACGGGTCCGCGACGTCGTCGTAATCGTCTTCCTGCTCGTCGCGGTCCTCGTCCTCGGTCTCGTCGTAAATCACCAGGGGTGTAACTTCGCCGAAGGCGTCGTAAAGTGCATCCTCATAGGCTTCGAAGGTTTCCATGATGGAGGAAAAGGCCGCTTCCACGGCCGGGTCGTTTTCTCCCCGCCGGCTGGACGCGGCGGCAAGGTGTTCTTCGAGGGCAGCGGTGAATGACTGGAGCGCGACACGCGGATCAATGGCCATGTAGTAGACGTTAGCCGTTGGGGGAAGAATAAGTGAAGAGATCGGAGGGCAATGAGGGAACAATTCGGAACCGGAACGAGCCAGCGCGAGCGTGACCATGCCCGCGACTACGAGTACCTCGTGCTGACCCTGGCCAAGGGCGAATCCGTGAAGGAAGCGCGCCGCGCGCTGGCCGAGCACGCCGAGTACGGCAAGTGGGACCTGGTCCGTACCCGGCTGTACATGGGCGGCGGCCGCAAGTACTGGCTGCGCCGCAAGGTCCTGCGCGTGGAAGCCACCGTCTAGTCCCTCGCCGGAGGGTGCCCCGGGCCGGGTCAGTCTTCGAGCGGGCCGAGCCAGGCGTTGGCCACGGTACTGTGCGCCGACTCATCGTCCGAGGGATGGTACAGGCCTGCCAGGACGTCCCGGTAAAGCCGCTCGAGTTCGCCGCCGCGGAAATAGCCACCGCCGCCGGAGACACGCACTGCCTGCTCGACGACCTGCTTGGCCGTTTCCGTCGTGCGGACCTTCAGCCCTGCCAGCTTGGCGAACCACTGGTTCCCGTGGTCGACCTGGTTGTCCACGTCCGAGGCCAGCGCATCAACCTGCGGGTAGGCCCCGTCCATGGCCATCGCGGCCTCGGCCACGCGGCGGCGGATGTCCGGATCCTGCGCGTAGCTGCGCCCGGTCTTCAGCGATTGACGCCGGTGGCTGTTCTCCACGGCGAGTTCCACCGCGCGCCGCCCGATACCGGTGTAGACGGAGGAGAGCAGGATTTCGAAACAGGCGAAGATGCCGAAGACGAGCAGGTCCGGGTTGGGGCCGACCGGCAGCTTGCGGAACACCCGCTCCGGCCGCGCCACGACGCCGTCCAGGAGCGTTGTATTGGACTGGCTGGCGCGCATGCCCAGCGTGTTCCAGTCCTCCTTGATGCGGTAACCGGGAGCCTGGCGGTCCACGAAGGCCCAGACCAGCTGTGGTTCCGAGCCGGTGTCGTCGCGCCCGAAGACGCCCAGCCGGGTCCAGGCGGGCGAGAGGCTCGTAAAGACTTTCGCCCCGGTGAAGGCGTAGCTGCCGTCGGCCAGCGGCTGGGCCACCGTCCGGGAGTCGAAGAGGACATGGTCGTTTCCGGCTTCCGAGACGCCGAATCCGAAGACCTCGCCGCGTCCTGCCTCCTCCAGCACGAAGGCCATGCTCCCGTCGCCGCGCTCCGCGAGTACGCGGGCCACGCCGGTCCAGACCAGATGCATGTTGATAGCCAGCGCCGTTGCCGGGGCTGCTGCGGCCAGCCGCGTTTGGGCCCGGGTTGCCTGGAGCAGGCTCCAGCCCAGGCCGCCCTCAGCCTCCGGCACCAGCATCTTCAGGTAGCCGGCGCCGGCGAGTTCTGCCAGATCATCGTCGAAGAAGCTGTTGGCCTCGTCATACCCGGCGGCGCGGCCGCGGATCCGCTCGAGCAGTTCGTCGGGCAGCAGTTCTTCCACTGTCTTGGGCACTGGCGCTCCTCCCCTAGTACGACCTCAGCAGGCGCCCCAGCACCCGGGTCCCGAACTTCAGCGACTCCACCGGCACCCGCTCGTCCACGCCGTGGAACATGCCGGTGAAGTCCAGCTCGTCGGGCAGCCGCAGCGGTGCGAAGCCATAGCCGGTGATGCCCAGGCGGGCCAGGGACTTGTTGTCGGTTCCCCCGGAAAGCGTGTAAGGCAGGACGACGGCGTCCGGGTCTTCCGCCGTCAGCGAGTCCACCATGGCGTCCACGAGGCTGCCGGAGAAGGGGACCTCCAGCGCGCGGTCCTGGTGGACGTAGCTGACGTCGACGCCCTCGCCCGCCAGCTCCCGGATCTTGGCGAGCACGAGTTCATCCTGTCCCGGCAGCGTCCGGGCGTCGATCCGTGCCTCGGCCAGGCCCGGGATCACATTCTCCTTGTAGCCGGCCTTCAGCACGGTCGGGTTGGAAGTGTTCTGCAGCGTTGCGCCGACGAATCGGGCAACGGTGCCCAACTCCTTGAGAAGGATGTCCGGGTTGTCCGGGTCGAACTCGACGCCGGTCAGCTCGGTTACGCCGTCGAGGAACCGGCGCGTGGTATCGGTCAGCTCGATCGGCCACTGGTGGGCGCCGATCCGGCCGACGGCTTGGGCCAGCGTTGTCACGGCGTTGTCCGTGTTCAGCTGCGATCCGTGGCCGGCCCGTCCCATGACGGCCAGCCTCAACCAGGCGATGCCCTTTTCCGCGGTCTGCAGCATGTAGGCGCGTTTGCCGCCGATCGTGGCGGAGAAGCCGCCTACCTCGGAGATGGCCTCGGTGGCGCCGTCGAAAAGTTCGGGCCGGTTGTCCACTGCCCAGCGGGCCCCGTACTTGCCGCCGGCCTCTTCATCCGCGAAGAAGGCGAACACCAGGTCGCGCTTGGGCCGGACACCGGTCCGCGCCATGTCCCGGGCGACCGCCAGAATCATGGCGTCCATGTCCTTCATGTCGACCGCGCCGCGGCCCCAGATCAGGCCGTCGCGTTCCTCGCCGCTGAACGGGTCGACCTGCCAGTCCTCCTTCTGCGCAGGCACCACGTCCAGATGGCCGTGGACGACGAGGGCGCCGGCGGAGGGGTCCTCCCCGGTCATCCGGGCGACCAGCGAAGCCCGTCCGGGCGCCGACTCGAAGATCTCGGCCTGCAGGCCCGCTTCCTCCAGCAGTCCGGCGGTGTATTCGGCGGCGGCCCGCTCCCCCGGGCCTTCATTGCCCCCGTAGTTGGAGGTGTCGAAGCGGATGAGTTCGCTACAGATCCGGGCGACCTCATCCTCGGGCGAAATTGCGGGCATGGCGGGCTCCTAGCACTCGTCTGGTGCCTCCAGCCTACCGATGACCCACGCGGGCGGGAGGGAAATCGGCGCCGGCCGGCCGGTCAGCCCCGCCCGGCCGGGGCCGATTAAGTACTTCCGGAAAAACGTGTTAGAGTTTTTCTCGCTGCTTTCGAAGGAACCGGTTCGGTCCGGGCCTGAGAAAACCACCTGCGCGGGTGGCGGAATGGCAGACGCGCTAGCTTGAGGTGCTAGTCCTCTTATTGAGGGTGGGGGTTCAAGTCCCCCTCCGCGCACAGGGATGGGACCCCGGAGAACCAGACGGTTCTCCGGGGTCTTTTTGCATTCCAAGGTCTGTCCCCGAAGGCGCCTCAGCCCCCCGAATTGGTGATTGTGGCCACACTGACCCGGGCCTACCCTGAGCGGCATCCGAATCGTCCAGGTAAGGAACCGTCATGGCCGGCTTTATCCAGATCATTGAATTCCAGACCTCGCGGATGGAGGAGATCGAACAGCTCGGGAGGCCTTCCCGGACTGACGGCAGCACACCGGCGACCTTCCGCAGGATCCTTTCGACGGAGGATCGCGACCGTCCCGGGACGTATCTGCACATCGTCGAATTCGACTCCTACGAGTCCGCGATGGAGAACTCGCGCCGGCCGGAGACCACCGAGTTCGCAGCCCGGTTCGCCGAACTCTGCGACGGGCCCCCGGTCTTCCGCAATCTCGACGTGAGGTGGGAAGAGAAAGACTGACACTGGGGAAGGCTAGACTTCGAACCGGCGCAGTGCCACACCCCCAGTCGAGAGGAAGCCGGTTCCGATGCTCGGTGCCCACCATGCCGCCAGCGGAGCCGCCGCCTGGATTGCCCTGACCACACAGTTCGAAGTCTCGCTGGGGTCCGTCGTCAGCGCGGACTGGGCGCAGCAGCCCGTCCTGCTGGGTGCCGGGCTGCTGGACGTCGGCCCTGCCGGTGTGATCAGCGGTGCCCTCGTGACGGCCGGCGCAGCCCTGGTCCCCGACGCTGACCACCACCGCGCCACCATCGCCCATTCGCTGCCCCCGGTCTCCAACCTTGTGTGTTCGGCCGTCGGCGACCTTGCCGGAGGGCACCGGCGCGGCACCCACTCCGTCCTGGGGGTGGCCGTGTTCGTTGCCCTGGCCTGGCTGGCCGGGCTCCCGAGCATCGAGACGCAGCGGTTCGGAACCGTCTACCCCGCGGCGGGGCTGCTCTGCATTCTGCTGGTCGCCTTCGCCGCCAAAGCCCTCAAGTTCATCCCGGACCGGTTGCGGAAGACGCCTTGGGCGGTTGGCGTCGTCGTCGCCGCCTTCATCACTGCCTTCGCACCCGAGCACCAGAACTGGTTCCCGCTCGCGATGGCAATCGGCGTCGTCGTCCATCTCCTCGGGGACATGGTCACCACGGGCGGCATCAATCTCTGGTGGCCCCTGCGGATCCGTCCGCCGAAGGCCCTGCGCAAGGTTCCCGGTCTGCGGCGGATCTGGCGGCCCAACGGTAGTTTCGCGCTCCCCCTGCTCGGCAACGCCGGGTCCTGGCGGGAGTGGCTCCTCCTGGTGCCTGTCAGTGCCTACGTCGTGCTCGTATTGATCGGGGCCGCCACCGAGCTGAGCCACGCCGGGATGTCGACGTTCGTTGCGGCGCGCTGAGGCCAGGGCCGGAGCACGCAGGCGGCGGCCGGCTGACGCGGGAGGCCGCCTACTCGTCCAGGGCAGGCTGCTGGTGCATGACCAATACCGGGCAGCGGGCGCGGGCTGAAACCGAGTAACTGACGGAACCGAGCAGCATCCCTGCGATGCCGCCGTGCCCGCGGCTGCCAACGATCAGCATCTCGGCGCCGGCGCCCGCCTCCGCCAGGACGCTGGCTGCATGCCCCTGCCGCACCGTGCGGCGCAGGCCTGCAGGCGGGTCTGAACCGAAGGCCTCCCGCACGGCCTGGTCCAGGAGCTCGCGGGTATCTTCCTCAGGCGTCCAATCCAGCGGCGTAAAGGTGCCCAGCGCCATATGGTACTGCCACGCGGCTACCGCCTCGATGGTGCAGCCGAGCCCTTCCGCCAGCCGCCCGGCGTAGCGAAGGGCGGCGATCGACAGTTGCGAACCGTCCACTCCGACGACGATTAATCCGCGCGTCGGTTCGTCCGGGGGCTCGCCCGCGGTCGAGGCCGCGCCCGTCTCTGCCATGGCACTAGTCTCGCCGCATCGGCGGCATGCGGACAAGAGTATGGCTTTCGGTAGCCAGCAGCAGGGGCGCCTGTGAAGATGAAAATATGCCCCTAGCACTCAAAGCCCCCACGGCGCTGCGCCGAGTTGTGTCCTGGATGGAAATCAACTGGAGCCAGGCGCGCATCCTGTTGGCGGTCAAGGCGGCGATCGCCGTCGCCATTGCCTGGTTCGTTGCCCCGTACATGCCGGGCGTGGCCGACGACTACCCCTACTACGCGCCGCTTGGCGCCCTCGTCAGCATGTATCCGACCCTCATGGGCTCGGTCAAGGCGGGCCTGCAGACCTTGGCCGGGCTGCTGGTCGGCGTGCTCCTGGCCGGCGCCGTAGTGGTTTTCGTCGAGCCGAACCTGGTCACGATTCCGCTGGTGGTGGGGATCGCGGTGCTGCTTTCCGGCATCGGAGCCTTGGGGTACGGCAGGGACTACGTGCCGATGGCCGCACTTTTCGTGTTGATCATCGGCGGACAGGATGCCGAGGACTACTCCATTGGCTATGCCATGCAGATGGCCGTCGGCGTCTGCTGCGGCCTGTTGGTGAATGCCCTCATCTGGCCCCCGCTGAACTTCAGTGCCGCGGTGCTGCAGCTCTCCCGGTTCCGCACCATGCTGGCCTCGCACCTGGAGGGGCTGGCCGCGGCGCTGACGGAGGACTGGCCGCCGGAGCCGGAGGCCTGGACCCGCTATAACTCTGACATTTCCACGACCGGCCATGAGGTGCGGCAGGCCGTCTACCACGCCGATGAAAGCCGGAAGGGCAACCCGCGCGCCCGCCGCCACAGCCGGGACGTGGGCACCGACTACCAGGACCTGCGCGCGCTGGAGACCGTGGCGTTCCACGTCAAGGACATCACGGACGTGCTGGCCGGCGCCGGAGGACTGAAGCCGCTGTCCGGCGAGCTGCCGGACGGCCTGTTCGAGCCCCTGTCCGAATCGCTCCTGAGCTCGGCGGACATTCTCCACGCGTGGGAATCGGGCGACGACGATCTGCCCGAGCGCCTGCAGGCCGCCGAAGACGGGCTGGGCGCACTGCTGCAGGCCGTCGATGCCCGGACCGATGCCGGCGCCGAGGCCCTGAGCCCCGCCGCCAGTGTCGCGACCTCCGTGCGGCGCATTATCGAAACGGTTAGGATCGCTACCGGCATGGACGAGGACGCGGACGAGGCCGCCTGACCGGCGCCGCCCGGCCGGTGCCGCGGGACGCTGGACCCTATGCCTGCTCTTCCTGGCGGACGTACCGCTCCAGCATCCGGCTCGCGTGCCGGCCGGAGCCGCCTTCCTCACCCAGCGCTTGCTGCATGGCTTCGGCTTTGTCCTTGCCCGCCGGGAACGGCGGCAGCAGCGGCACCTCCGGATCGGTCACGAACTCCAGCAGGAAGGGGCACTCCGCGGCCAGCGCCTTCTCCCAGGCGGGGCCGATCTTTTCCGGATCATCAACGCGCAGGCCCTCCAGGCCGAGCAGGCGGGCATAACCCGCGTAGTCGAACTCCGGGATGGCCTGGCTGGCGTCGAACCGCGGTTCGCCCTCCATTTCCCGCTGTTCCCACGTCACTTCAGCCAGCTCGCGGTTGTTGAGGACGCAGATGACGAAGCGGGGGTCGGCCCACTGGGGCCAGAGCCTGGCCACGGTGATCAGTTCCGCCAGCCCGGCCATCTGCAGGGCCCCGTCGCCGGACACGGCGATCACCGGGGCCGCGGGGCGGTCAAGCTTCGCGGCGATGCCGTACGGAATGGAACACCCCATGCTCGCCAGCGTCCCGGAGAGATGGGCTTGGACACCCTTCGGGAGCACGAGCTGCCGGGCATACCAGTAGACGCAACTGCCCACGTCGACCGCCAGTCGTGCGTCCTCCGGGAAGCGGCGGCCGAGCTCGTGCAGGACGCGCTCGGGATTGATCGGGCTGGCCTGCGTCATGGCCCGGTCTTCGGACAGCCGGCGCCAGTCCTCGACCCAGCCCCGGACTTCGCTCTGCCACACCTCGTCCGGAGTGCCGGACAGCAGCGGCAGCAGCGCCCTCAAGGTGGGGTCGGCGTCGCCTGCGAGGCCCGCCTCCACGGGATAGCGGATGCCGATGGCCGCCGGGTTGGCGTCGATCTGCACCGCCCGCGCGGCCCCGGGAGGCGGGTAGAACTCGGTCCAGGGGTCCTTCGACCCGATAATGAGCAGCGTGTCGCAGTTGCCCAGGAGCTTGCCGCTCGCACCGGTACCCAGATGACCCATCGTGCCGGTGGCATAGGGCAGCCGCTCGTCGACGAAGGGCTTGCCCAGCAGGCTCGTGGCGATGCCGGCACCGAGCCGTTCCGCGACCGCCTCGACCTGCCGCTCGGCGCCGCGGGCGCCCTGGCCAACGAGCAGCGCCACCCTGCGTCCGGCGTTGAGCACCTCGGCGGCGACCTGCAGGTCCGGCGCCTGGGGAACGGCCGCCATCGGCCGCCAGTCCGGCGACGTCACCAGGATCCCGTGTTCGTGCCCCAAATCGGGGGCGGGCAGTTTCTGCACGTCGTGGGGAACAATAACGACGGCGGGGCCGCGGTGGGTCAGGGCGGCCTTGAAGGCGCGGTCCATGGCCATGGGAAGGGCCTCGGCGGAAGCCACCTGCTGCCGGTAGCAGGCCACGTCGCGCATCAGCAGGGCCAGGTCGATCTCCTGCATGTAGCCCGACCCGAGGACACTGCGGGACTGCTGGCCCACGAGCGCGACCACCGGGGCACCATCCAGCTTGGCATCGTAGAGCCCGTTGAGCAGATGGACCGCGCCCGGTCCTTGGGTCGAGGTCACGACGCCGACGGTGCCGGTGTATTTCGCATGTCCGGCGGCCATGAAGGCGGCGTTCTCCTCGTGCCGGGCCTGGACGAAGTCGACCGTGCCGGCGCGGCGCAGCGCGCCCATGAACGTGTTGATGCCGTCGCCGCTGTACCCGAAGATGCGGGGCACGCCCCAGGCCTCGAGCCGTTCGACCATGACGTCGGCTGCGGTGCGCTGGGGCATGCGGACCGTCCCTCTCGATCAGTAGGAAATGAACTCGACCAAGTCGCCTACCCGGTCCTCCGGGTAGTTGCGGGCTATGTCGGCCTGGCTGAGGATTCCGACCAGCTCGTGACCGTCGATCACTGGAAGCCGCCGCACCTGGTGGGTTTGCATGGTCTTGATGGCTTCCTCGATGCCGTCGTCGGCCCCGATCGTGACCGGCTTGCCTTCCGCCAGTTCGCCCGCCTTCGCCGTCCGAGGGTCGCCGCCGCGGGCCAGGCATTTCGTGACGATGTCGCGGTCCGTCACCATTCCCTTGAGCCGGTTGTCCTC
This sequence comes from Arthrobacter sp. Marseille-P9274, assembly GCF_946892675.1. Taxonomy (NCBI): domain Bacteria; kingdom Bacillati; phylum Actinomycetota; class Actinomycetes; order Micrococcales; family Micrococcaceae; genus Arthrobacter; species Arthrobacter sp. Marseille-P9274. The sequence goes on along the minus strand of NZ_CAMPOV010000001.1, from coordinate 1,454,069 downwards.
GCCGCAGATGGGCAGGGAGCCGACATCCAGCTCAAGCATCTTGCGCGCCGCCGCCTCCAGGGTCTCGTTCTCGCCGATGCATTCGGCATTGCCGGTCATGATTTCCCGTGCTGTCAGCATCTTTCCCACTCCTTCAGATGGAAGTTATAAGGGTACTTACTTGTCTAGCACTGTCCGTTCCGCTGTTGAAGAGCCTCGGTCGATCCAGACTGCCGCCGCAGGGAGCCGGCATCCGCAGCGGCGCCAGGTTGCCGGTTACCGGGTCAACCAGGCCGTCGTGTCAGGCGGTAGTTCTCCGGCCCGGAGGGGACCGCTGCTGATCCGGCAGGTGCCGGCCGGCAGCGCCGCGTAACTGCGGCCGAAGTTGGTGATGCAGTGCCAGCCGCCCGGCCGGACGAAGTGCAGGACGTCGTCCGCGGAGCCGTCGGTCCAGGTCAGCTCCTCGAAGCCCTGGAGTTCGCGGCGGAGCCGAAGGGCGGCCCGGTAGAACTCGAGGGTCGACTCTGCTTGGCCGTCCTGGACGTCTACGGCGGCATCGGCAAACCAAGCGGGCTGCGGTAGGTGCGCGCCGTCGGGTCCGAAGCCGAAGGACGGCCCGGCGGACGTCCAGGGCAGCGGCACCCGGCAGCCGTCCCGTCCTTTGAGCTTCCGCCCGGTCCGCTGCCAGATCGGATCCTGCAGGGCGGCGGCGGGCAGGTCGGCGACCTCGAACAGGCCCAGCTCCTCGCCCTGGTACAGGTAGGTGGATCCCGGCAGCGCCAGGATCAGCAGGGTGGCCGCGCGCGCCCTCCGAAGCCCCGCCTCGTAATCCACCTCGGGATCGGCGCCGTCACCCATCAGCCATTGTCCAAGGTCATGCCCTGCGGGCAGCCCGTAGCGTGTGGCATGGCGGACAACGTCGTGGTTGGAGAGGACCCAGGTGGACGACGCCCCCGAGGCCGCGGCCTGGCCGAGATTGTTGGTGATGATCTCGCGGAAGGCGCGCCGGTCGAAGTCGGCGCGAAGCAGGTCGAAGTTGAAGGCCTGGCCCAGGCCTTCGGGGCTGGCGTAGGCCGGCCGCCGCTCGGCCGGTACCCAGGCCTCAGCGACCGCGCTCCTCGGCGGGTCGTATTCGTCGAAGACCTTGCGCCATTGCGCGTAGATCTCATGGACCTCGTCGCGGTCGAAGAGCGGGTCCTTGCCGTCCACGGGCGTCAGCTCGTCGGCGACGCTGGGTTTGCTGCGCAGCGGTTCCGACATGTCCTTGGCGAGGGCATGCGCCACGTCCACGCGGAAGCCGTCCACTCCCCTGTCCGACCAGAACCTCAGCGTCGTTTCGAAGTCCTTGCGGACCTCGGGGTGCTCCCAGTTCCAGTCCGGCTGTTCCTTGGCGAAGAGGTGCAGGTACCACTGCCCCGGTTCCCCGGTCGGCTCGGTGATCCTGGTCCAGGCGCTGCCGCCGAAATGGGAGACCCAATCGGAGGGCGGCCTCGAGCCGTCCGGGCCGAGACCGTCGCGGAAGATGTAGCGGTCCCGGGCCGGCGACCCGCGGCCTGCGGCGAGGGCCTCGCGGAACCACGGATGTTCGTCGGACGAATGGTTCGGCACGATGTCGACGATGATCTTGATGTCGGCAGCGTGGAGGGCCTGGGTCATGCGATCGAAGTCGTCGAGCGTCCCAAGCCTCGGGTCCACGTCCCTGTAGTCGGCCACGTCGTAGCCGCCGTCCGCGAGCGGCGAGGGGTAGAAGGGACTGAGCCACACCGCATCGATTCCCAGTGCGGCAAGGTAGGGAACCTTCGCTGTAACCCCGCGCAGGTCACCGAGGCCGTCTCCGTCTGCGTCCGCGAAGCTGCGCGGGTAGATCTGGTAGACGCTCGCCTGCCGCCACCAGTTGGGGTCGCCGGAGCGCCGTGCCATGCCTGTGCTGTGTCGTCCCGTTTCTGTGCTGTCGGTCATCAATGCTGTCAATCCTTTCCTGCCGAAGCCACGGTGGTCATGACTTGCGGAAGCTTATGGGTTTCCTCGCCGCGGGACAGTAGCCGCATCCAGCGGAAACCGTAGCCCGGCAGCTCAAGCTGCACCGCGCCGTCGTCGTTAAGTTCCAGATGCTCCTGGCCCAGCAGGTCCATCAAGCGGGCGTCCGGTCCGGCGTCCTTGAGCAGCAGCGGAACTTTGGTCTTGGCCGGGCCGAAGTTGTGCACCGCGATCACGCTGGAGCCCTCCCAGGTGCAGCGGTGGGCGAGGACCTCCTTGCGGGGCTGGTCCAGGACAGAGAAGCTCCCCCAGGCCAGTTCGGGGCATTCGCGGTAGCGGCGTGCGAGGTTCGTGGTGAAGTTCAACAGCGAATCGGGGTCGTGCTTGGCATCGGCAACATTGACGTGCCGGGGACCGAAATCGCCGCGGACGACGGCGCTGGCCAGGTCTTCCGGCGGTGCGGAGGAGAATCCGCCGTTCGGGCCCGAGGTCCACTGCATGGGGGTCCGCACGGACATTCGGCCGTCAGCCGACAGGTCCTCCCCCATGCCGACCTCCTCGCCGTAGTAGAGCGCCGGGGTTCCGGGAAGCGAGAAGAGCAGGGAATACACCATCTTGATCCGGTCCGGGTCGCCCTGCAGCATGGGAGGCAGGCGGCGCTTGAGGCCGCGGTCGTAGACCTGCATCCGCTTCTCCGGACCGAATGCCGCGAAGACCTCCTCGCGCTCGGACTCCGAAAGCTGGTCAAGCGTCAGCTCGTCGTGGTTGCGGACGAAGGTAGCCCACTGCGCTTCCGGCGGGATCGAAGGCCGGTTCTTCAGGGCGGTCGCCAGCGGCCCGGCGTCCGAACGGGCCAGCGAGAGGTACATTTGCTGCATCGCCACGAAGTCGAAGATCAGGGTCAGTTCCGCGCTGTCCCCGTCGCCGAACAGGCTGACCTGGTCCTTGTAGGGCAGGTTGACCTCGCCGAGCAGAACGGACTGGCCGTTCCGGCGGTTCATGAAGCGGCGCAGCGAACGCAGGAAGCCGTGCGGATCGGTAAAGGCTTCGGAGCTCTCGAGTTGGTCTTTCAGCCCGACGGTGACCAGTTGCGGGACGGCGTCTACCCGGAACCCGTCAAGGCCGAGCTGCAGCCAGAATCCGATGATCTTGGCTATCTCGTCGCGGACTTTCGGGTTCGCGATGTTCAGGTCCGGCTGGTGCTTGTAGAAGCGGTGCAGGTACCAGTGCCCGGTCTGCTCATCCTTGGTCCAGACACCCTTCTCCTCCTGGGTGAAGACCACCAGGTCCGAGGTGTCCGGCGGCTCGTCCTCGCGCCAGACATAGTAGTCGCGGAACTCATTGTCGGTGCTGGCCCGGGAGGCCTGGAACCACGGGTGCTGGTCCGAGGTGTGGTTCACCACCAGGTCGGCGATGACGCGCAGGCCGCGGCTCTTGGCGGTGCGGATCAGCTCCACCAGGTCTCCGGCACTGCCCAGCCGGTGGTCGACGCCGTAGAAGTCTATGATGTCGTAGCCGTCGTCCCGGTCCGGCGTCGGATAGAACGGCATCAGCCACAGGCAGGTCACACCCAGCTCGACCAGGTAGTCCACGCGCTCAGCGAGGCCGGCGATGTCACCGGTGCCGTCGCCATTGGAGTCGAAGAACGTCTCGATGTCCACGCAATAGATCAGCGCGTTCTTCCACCATAGATCGGATGTGTCGGCAATACGCATGGACCGTTGCTCCTTGGATTCCGGCCGCCGCGCAACCGGTTCGGGGATCGGACTCGTGCTCGTGTCGGGCACGGGCGGCGCTATGCAGCTGCGACCGCCCGTGCCCTCTGTCTAGCATCGCCGCTCGACCACTGTCGAGGGAGGTTGAAGAATCAGGGCCGAAATCAGTGCGCAGTGAACGCCCGCTTACTAAAATGGGTATCTTCACCTCAGGAGGTGCCTCATGAAAGACCCACTGCCCACGGGCGAACTTCGGCACGTACTGCTGCCTCAGACGCTGGGCCGCCACCATACGCCGCACACCGAGTTCATTGTTCTCTCGGTCGAGGTCTGGAGCAGCGGACTCGTGGTCAACCTCCAGCTGACGTCGCCGGGAGATGGCCCTGTCGCGGACCCCGAGATCTTCGTCGAGGACCATCTGGGCACCGACTACGCGCACGGGGGAACCATGACCATGGGGTCGAGGCAGCTGCATGTCTTCACGCCTGCCGTGCCGCTGGGAGCGCGCAGCCTGACGATCAAGTCCAAAGAGGCCGACGGCGCCCGCCAGGTGGTGGTTTTCGCCGTCCCGGCGCAGGGCGTGCGCGGCCGGAGGCTCAATGCAGCCCCGCACCGGGTCGCCGTACCTCCATCGATGCCGTTCCGTCGGGAGGCCGGCTGACCCGGTGCTGCCGGGCAGCCTAGGAATGGCCTAGTTCCTCCTCCGGGTCGCCCACCGTCTCGACGCTCCCGGCGGCGCGCGGGCCGCGCCATTCGGAGCCGGGGCGATCGTCCATGGACGGGTCCGTGCCCACCCGCCGCTCGGCCGCGGACTGCCCGGAATGGGCGGCTGCGTCGGCCAGGCCGAACTGGTCGCGTGCCGCGTCTGATCGCTCCGGTGCCGCACGCACGGCGTCCGCGGGGGCAATGCTCCCCGCGGAGCGGCGGCCGCTCGGGCCGGCGGCGGGGCCGGTCTTGGCACGCCAGATCCTTCCGACCACGCTTGCCAGTCGGTCGTACGAGCCGCGGCCGGCCTTGGACCCGAGGATGAAGCCGGTGGCGAGCCCGGCGCCGAACAGGAGTTTTTTCATCATGGCGCCGCTACTCCTCGTGGCCCTGGTCTGCGCTCATCTGGTCTTCGGCCGGTGGCGTCTCCCCCGGAGGAACGCCGCCGCCCGGTTCCAGTCCCGTCACGTTGCCTTCGGCCGGGTCGGGATTGGCCGATGCCGCCCCTTCCTGCGAGGCCCGGGCCTCCTCCTGCGGAGGCTGGGCGTTGGGCACGGTGCCGCGTTCATCGTCCTTGCTGTTCATGGTGTTCCTTCCTTGTTCGGTTAGACCAGGTCCCGGGGAACCGCACGCTGCCAGTTCTGCGAGTAGACCCGCGGATCGCCGCGCCCGGCGTCGAGTTCGTATGCGTCCAGTTGGGCGTTGACGTGGAAGTCCGACGGCGTGGAGGTCAGGACCGTGCGTGTGACGACTTCGACCTTCCAGTCGTCGCGCTCGAACCTGCGCACCGTCCGCGTCTCGCCGCGGACCGAGTTCACTTCGTTCCAGCGGAAGCTGTACCACTCGCTGGTCGCGCGCCGGATCAGCGTGTCCGTTTCGTCGATGCGGAAGGTGCCCTGGTCGTTGACCACTTCCAGCGTCGAGACGTTGGTCGCCAGGTCCCGGGACACCCGCCAATGGTGTTCACCCGGCTCCAGCACCGTGGTCTCCAGTTCCCGGGCCGCGGCGGGCTCATCGAACTCCCTGAGCCGCACGTCCGATTCGCGGGGCTCGCGCACGGGCAGGGTCAGTGAGCCGGCGCCGGCGCTGAACGTGACCATGGCGGCATCCGGGGCGGGCCAGGCGAGCGGCCAGTACGAAGTCGACACCGAGAGACGAAGCCGGTGGCCCGCCGGGATGCTCTGCGCAATGCCGTTCAGCGGGACCGTGACCCGGTACCGCTCCCCCGGAACCAGCGGCTGCGGATCCTCGCTCCCGTCCCGGTGCGTGAGGTTCAGCAACCCGTAGGTGAAGCGGGTGGCCTCGCCGTTCGGGGCGACGTCGGACAGGCGCACCGCGAGCTGGGCGACCGGTTTATCCGCGGAGACCTCGAACGAGGCCGACGGCAGCCCGAAGATCTCCATCGTTCGGGTGAGCGGCTCCGTCTCGTAGACCAGCGCCCCGCCGTCTTCCTCGCGCTGGTCGAAGGGCAGGTCCGGGGTCGCCGCGTAGGAGGCCCACTTGCCGGCGAACATGCCGACGCTGAGCGGCGACTGCAGGGTTACGTCACTGCCGTCCCCGTCCGGGGCGTCCCCCTCCTCGATGCCGTGGCGGGTCAAGGCGAAGCGCCGCGGCTCAACATTGGCCGACGGCCAGGAGTCCTCGGCAACCCACCGCCCGGGCCGGTCCGCATAGGAGGGCTCGGGCGAAATGCTGTCCTGCATCCAGGCACGCAGCATCGGCTCGTCCATCAGGCCGGTGTCCTTGCCCTTAAGCCAGTGGTCCCACCAGCGCACGACCTCCTGGAGGAAGCCGATCGCCGGGCCCGGGACGCCGAGGTGCGGATACTTGTGCCCCCACGGGCCAATGAGCCCCTTCCGCGGCACCTCAAGATGTTCGAGGAGGCGGAAAATGGCGTTGGTGTAGCCGTCCGCCCAGCCGCCGACCGCCATGACCGGACACTGGATCGAACTGTAGTCCTCGCACACGGATGCCGGCTTCCAGTAATCGTCCCGGCGCTGGTGCTCCAGCCAGGTCTCCAGCCACAGGCCGCTGCCTTCCAGACGCTCGTGCCAGAGCTCGCGCCAGCGCTCCCCGACGATGGCGGGATCGGGCGGAAGGCTGTTGAACGCCAACATCACGGTGGCCTCGGAGAGGTTGTCCGCGAGCAGGCATCCGCCCATGTAGTGCATGTTGTCGACGTACAGATCCTCGGTGGCGGAGGCGCTAATGATGGCCTTGAGCGCCGGCGGGCGGCGCGCCGCGACCTGGAGGCTGTTGAAGCCGCCCCACGAGATGCCCATCATGCCGACATTCCCGTCGCACCAAGGCTGTTCGGCCAGCCAGGCGATCACGTCCTCGGCGTCCTCGTGCTCCTGCGGTCGGTACTCGTCGACAATCACCCCGTCCGAGTCGCCGCTGCCGCGCATGTCCACCCGGATGCAGCCGTAGCCGTGCCCGGCCAGGTAGGGATGGTTGAGCGCATCCCGCCCGCGGGTGCTGTCGCGCTTTCGGTACGGCAGGTACTCCAGGACCGCTGGTACCGGCAGCTGTTCGGCGTCGACCGGAAGCCAGAGCCTGGCGGCCAAGCGGGCGCCGTCGCGCATGGGGATGTACAGGTTTTCAATCGTGCGGACTTCGTGGGGAAACTCGGTGACTGTCTTCACGCGGCTCCTTTCTGCGATTCCACCGGTGCGAACTCGAAGGGAAGCTCCTCGAGGATGCTGTTGTAGCGCTCCACCAGCTGGCGGCGGTCGTCGGCTCCGATGTAAAGCTTGCCCAGGATGTAGCGGTAGCTGTCCTGGTTGGGCAGTTCGGAGAGGCGTTCGCCGTCCTTGACCTGCAGGGTCACCGTCGTCTCCGGGTACTTCTGCCGGATGGCGTCGCGTTCGGCGTCGGTGGGGACCCTGGTGACGATCGCGTCCTCGTCGTGGAAGATCATGCACTGGGAGGCGACGGCAAAGTTCCCCTCGCGGTGCGGCATGCGCGGTTCCTGGTCCAGGGCGATCCGGATGGCGACCTCGTGGTTGGAGACGCCGTCGACCTTCGCGAAGAGGTCGCTGTGCGACTGCGAGATGCGGGTGTTGACCTCGATCAGCCAGAGCTTGTCCTCGGCCTCGTCCCACATGAACTCGGCATTGAAGCAGCCGTTGTCGAAGCCTACGTGCCGGATGTACCGCTCGGTGACGTCGATCATCCGCTGCTGCACGCTCTCCGGCACGCTGTTGGCCGGGTAGTCCAGGCGCTCGAAGCTGGTGCCGGCGTCGTCCTTATGCATGTCGAAGACGCCGTGGGCGTTGAACGTGCCCCGGAACATGGTCCCTTCGGGGGCAGCCTGGGTCCCCGAGACGAACTGTTCGGCCAGGCAGGTATTGCCGCCGGTACCGCCGATCTTGGCGGGAAGGTCAATGAGCGAGAGGACCTCGTTGAAGGCGTCTCCGACCTGGCCGATTTCGGCCCTGATCTTCGTGACGGCCTGACGGAATCCCGCCTCGTCCTCGACGGCGAAGCCAAGATTCGAGGAATGCGCCTTCACCGGCTTCACCCAGAACGGGTACGGGATGTCGATCTTGTCCAGGGCCTCGTCGTCGAACGGGTCGAAGGCCGCGAACTGCGGGACGCATTCCGGAACCGCGGCCTGCTGTTCCAGCCGGCTCCAGTACTTGTGTTCGCACTTGAGCAGGCTCTCCAGCGAGGGAGCGGGCAGTCCGAACTCGGCCGACAGGACGGGGCCGATGATGCTTGCGGGGAAATCCCAGTGCGTGATGATCGCGTCCACGGAGCCGTCGAACTCCCGGAGTTCCCTGCGTGCCTGCTCCAGCAGGCCGCGGAAGTCGATCTCGGCCGTGTTGACCAGGATCGAATAGTCGAGCAGGTTGTGGAACGTGTAGTGATCGGCACCGCGGACAGTCTCCAATTCACCTCGCTGGACCTCGGTCAGACCCAGTACAAATACGTTCTTGGTTGTCATAGTGCCGTCCCTTCTCCGGCAGCAGTAGAAGCTGCCGGGGATTTTGTTGTTCTCCCCCATCGTGTGCCGACCGATGCCGCGGGGTTCTCCGGGCACCGGATGAGCCAGGCCTAATGGCGGTGCCCGGCCAGCAGCCGTATCACCTCCTCGTCGCTTGTCTGGTCGAAAATCTCGTAGGCCTGCCCCACGGCCACGAAGTCCTTCGGGACCCAGGGGCAGACGACCTCGTCGGCTTCCCGCCGCAACAGCTCGCAGGTGTGGCCGAGTCCCACCGGGACGGCGACGACAATGCGCTCCGGATCCAGCTCCCGCAGGACGGCCACCGCGGCCCGCATGGTCGCCCCGGTCGCCAGACCGTCGTCGACCACTATGACCGTGCGCCCGGCGACAGCAGGTGGTTCCCGCCCGGACCGGTACAGCTGCTCCCGGCGTTCCAGTTCCGTGCGCTCCCGCCCGGCGACATCCTCGAACGCCGCCCGGCGGCCGAAGTCCGCAACATAGCGGGAGAGGACGTCCTCGTTCCGGACCGTCACCTGGTGGCCGGCGACGGACGCCATGGCGCCCATCGCCACTTCGGCATGCCCGGGGACGCCGATCTTGCGCACCAGGACCACGTCCATCGGCAAGTCCAGGCCATCGGCCACGGCCGCGGCCACCGGGACTCCGCCGCGCGGCAACCCCAGGACCAGCGTGTCCTCCCTGCCGACGTAGGCCTGCAGGTGCGTTGCCAGTGTCCTGCCGGCCTCGCGGCGGTCCGGATACTGTTTGGCCCGTTCGGCTCTGATCCGCATCGTGCCTCCCGTCTGGTCCCGGTTCGGCTGCACGGCTGCCGTGAGCAATCTTCAGTTGGCTTACTTTTCTCCACCGTATGACTCATTCCGACAGCACACAAGCGACCGCCAAGGCGGGCTGATCCGGAGGCGGCCATTGTCTTCGGCGGGCGGCTCAACTAAGAATGGACCATGCCGGTCACCCTCAGAGCTCTCGAAACCGCCGTTCCCGAGACCGTCCTGGTCCAGTCGGAGGTCCGCGACGTTTTTGCCGCGCAGCCGGGGCTGACCCGCCTGGGCCAGCGTCTCGTGGCCACCTCGTTCGACTACTCGGGCATCGAAACCCGCTACACCGCCGTGGAGGAACTGACCCTCACCCGGCGCAGCGCGGAGCCCGTCTTCTTTGACGCTGGCAGCCGCACAATTTTGAGCCCGAGTACCAAGGTCCGCAACGACATCTTCGCCGCCAAAGCCACGCCCCTGTTCATCGAGGCGGCGGAGAAGGCCCTCGCCGCGTGCCCGGACCTGGCTCCGGCCGACGTCACCCACGTGGTCACGGTCTCCTGCACGGGGTTCTTCAATCCCGGACCGGACTACAAGATCGTCAGGGCGCTCGGACTCAAGCCGTCGGTCCAGCGCTACCATCTCGGTTTCATGGGCTGTTACGCAGCCTTTCCCGCCCTGCGCGCAGCGAAGTCCTTCTGCGAGGCGGACCCGGACGCCGTGGTCCTGGTCGTGACCGCCGAACTCTGCACGCTGCACGTGCGCTCGTCGAATGACCCGGACACGATCATGGGCTCCTCACTGTTCGCGGATGGTGCCGCGGCCGCCGTCGTCACTGCCCGCGACCTGCCCGGTACCTCGACCGCCCTCGTGCTGGACCACTTCGAAACCGTGCTGACTCCGGTCGGCGAGGAATCGATGGCCTGGAACATCGGCGACGAGGGCTTCGAAATGGTGCTCGGCACCTACGTCCCGCATATCATCGACGACCACATCGTCGGAGCCCTCGATCCGCTGCTGGCACGCGACGCGTCGCTCTACGGGCGGCCCTACCGGGACATCACGCACTGGGCGATCCATCCCGGCGGCCGCAGCATCCTGGACAAGGTGGAGGCCAAACTCGAGCTGGCCGAGAAGCAGCTGGTGCCGGCCCGCAGCGTGCTCCGCGACTACGGCAACATGTCCAGTGCCACCGTTATGTTCGTCCTCAAGCACATCCTGGAGTCCCCCTTCGGCGGCATGGACGAGCGGATCTGTTCCATGGCCTTCGGGCCGGGGCTGACCGTGGAGACCGGATTGTTCACGAAGACCGGTGCGGCCACGGCGGGCACCGCGGCCGTCCCGACCGACACTTCGGCCGCCGCGGCGCTCTGAGGCGTGCCACGCCAGATGCGCTTCCTCGCGGAGCGGGCCGCCGATGCCGTCGAGGAAATGGACCGCCCGGACTGCGATCCCGCCATGCTGCGCCGCACGTACCAGCAGTTTCCGGTGGTCAACCGGGCGATTGCCGGCTGGCGCTGGCTGTACAGGCACCGGCTGCGGCCGCTGCTCAATGCCGGGGAGGAGAATAGCCTGCTGGACATCGGGTCCGGCGGCGGGGACGTCGTCCGCTTCCTGGCCCGCTGGGCGGCCTCAGACGGGATCAGGCTCGACATCACCGGGGTCGATCCGGACGAGCGTGCCCATGCCTTCGCGGTTTCCGCTCCCGCGCCGCCCGGGGTGCGGTTCCGGCGCGCCTTCAGCTCCGACCTGGTCGCGGAAGGCCGGCGCTTCGACCTCGTGACGTCCAACCACCTGCTGCACCACCTCACCCCGGACGCCTTCGCGGCCCTTCTGACGGACTCCGAGCGGCTCAGCCGCCGGGCGGCGGTCCACAGCGACATCCGGCGCAGCCCGGCGGCCTACTGGCTTTTCGGCGCGGGGACGCTGCCCTTCTTCCACGGCTCGTACATCCGGCGCGACGGATTGACCTCGATCCGCCGCAGCTACACTCGCGAAGAGCTCAGGCGGGCGGCCCCGCCCGGGTGGAGCGTGGAGAACCGACCGCCGTTCAGGAACCTGCTGACCTATCGGGCGCCGGCCGATGCCTGAGGTGACCATCGTCGGGGCAGGCCCGGTGGGGCTGCTGCTGGGGCTGCTGCTGCGCCGCCGCGGCACCGACGTCCTGCTTATCGAGCAGCGCACGCAGCGCAGCGGACACACCCGCGCCATCGGCATCCATCCCCCGGCTCTGGCCGTCCTCGAGGAGGCCGGGGCGGCGGAGGAACTGATAGACGCGGGAACCAGGATCACGGCCGGCAGGGCGCTGAGCGGGGGCCGAGAGGTTGCCCGGCTTGCCTTCTCCACCGTGCCGGGCCAGCATCCGTTCGTCCTGGCGGTGCCCCAGCCGGTCACGGAACGCGTCCTCCGTACGCACTACCTTGCAGCCGGAGGGCAGATTGTGGAGGGGGTGCGGATCGTTTCCGCGCACGACGACGGTGCACGCGTTTCGCTGTGCGGCCAGCGTGCGGACCCGGCGACGGCGCAGCGGGGGCCCGGAGAGGAATCCGGCGCTTCGGTGACGTTCGACGCCGCGCTCGCCATCGGCGCGGACGGCGCACGGTCCACCATGGCCGCCGCGGTCTGCGCCGTCTCCAAGCCCCGCACGTATCCGGACACCTATCTGATGGGCGACTTTGCCGACACGACGGGCGAGCCCGGGACGGCGCTGCTCTTCCTTGAGCGCGACGGCATCGTCGAGTCCTTCCCGCTGCCGGCCGGAATCCGCCGCTGGGTGGTGCGGACCCGGCAGCTGCAGCAGCCCGGAGCGGTGGAGCTGGCCGAGCTGGTCGGCCGCAGGACGGGGATCCGGATCGATGCAGGTTCCAACTCGATGCTGAGTGCTTTCGCCGTCCAATCCCGGTTGGTACGCCGCATGATTACCGGTCGGATCGCGCTGATCGGCGACGCCGCCCACGAGATCAGTCCGATCGGCGGCCAAGGCATGAACCTGGGCTGGCTGGATGCGGCGGCCCTGGCGCCGATCATCGCCGGCGCCCTGGCCGGTGAGCCCGCGGCCAGCGCCCTGCGCCGCTTCGAACGGACCCGCCGGAGGGCCGCCGTCGTCGCCGCTGCGCAGGCCCACCTGAACATGGCGCTGGGCCGGCCGCTGCCGCCGCCGCTGCTGGCCGCGCGCAACCGGGCGCTGTTGACTGTGCTGCGCCATCCGCGCGCAGGGCAGCTGCTCGCCCGCCGCTTTACGATGCACTGACGCCGAGGCTTAGGGCTCCTGCCGGAAGGACCCCTCACAGACCGCGCGGGTGCCGGACTCCCCCACCTGGATGACCGTCGCCGTCGCACCCGCGCACGCGGCGAGCACCGCCAGCGCGGCCGCCCAGGGCAGCATCAGCTCTGCCGACGCATGGTGCTCGTCTATCAGCCGGGTCTAGTCGCCGCGCCGCCAGCCATTGCCCGGCCTGCTGGGTCACGGGCGGTGCGGGCGGCCTATTGCCGGGCGGCGCCTACCGGTGCATACGCCGTTCGGGCCGGAAAGGTTCAGCGGCGGTAGAGTATTTCCCTGAGTCCTCGCTTCCATGGGAAAGGAAAGCCATGCGTGTACTGCGCCGTGTCGCGGTCCTGTCCCTCCATACATCGCCGCTGGCGGTGCCGGGTGGCGGCGACGCGGGCGGCATGAATGTCTACGTCCGTGCGGTATCGCGCGAGCTGGTGGCGATGGGCACCGAGGTGGACGTCTTTACCCGCTCGACCTTCGAGGGGCAGGAACCGGTCGAGCGTCCGCGCCCCGGCGTGCGCGTGGTGCACCTGCCCGGCGCCTCGGCCGACACCGTGCCGAAGGAGCAGCTGCCGCAGCATCTGGACCGGCTGTCTGCCGAGCTGCGACGGTTCGCGGACGCGGACGCCGCGGACAGGTACGACGTCATCCACTCGCACTACTGGCTCTCCGGCAAAGTCGGGCTGGGACTGCAGGCCGACTGGCGGGTTCCGCTGGTCCACTCCATGCACACGATGGCCAAGGTCAAGAACCTCCACCTGCTGCCGGGCGAACCGCCGGAACCGGACGTGCGCATCTTCGGCGAACAGGACATCGCGGAGGGCGCGGCGAGGCTGGTGGCCAACACCCTGACGGAGGCCACCGAGCTCAGGGAGCTCTACGGCACCCCGTCCGAGCGGATCGACGTGGTCCCGCCCGGAGTGGACCTCGGCGTCTTCCATCCGGCCGGCCGCGCCTTGGACCGCCGCGCGCTGGGCATCGGGGACGGCACCTTCCATATCTGCTTCGCCGGTAGGATCCAGGCGCTGAAGGGCCCGCAGGTCCTGCTGGCCGCCGCGGCCCGCCTGCTGAAGCGGTGTCCGGACCTGCGGCTGCAGGTCACCGTCATCGGCGAAGCGAGCGGCTCCAGCCCGCTGGACCTAGAGGCCCTCGTGGCCGAGCTTGGCCTGGCCGGGCGGGTGCGGCTGCTTCCGCCGGTCTCCGCCAAGGAGCTGGCGCGGCATTTCCGCAGCGCCGACGTCGTGGCCGTGCCCTCCTACAGCGAGTCCTTCGGCCTGGTCGCTCTGGAAGCCCAGGCCTGCGGCACGCCCGTGGTGGCGACCAACGTCGGCGGCCTGCCCTCCGCCGTCAGCCACGGGGTGACCGGCCTGCTGGTGGACGGCCACTCCCCGGACGACTGGGCCTCGGCCCTCGGCGAGCTGTTCGAGTACCCGGCCTTCCGCACCCAGCTGGGCAGCAGCGCCGCCATCCATGCGGCGGCCTTCGGCTGGGAGCAGACAGCGGCCCTCACCGCGCACAGCTACCAGCACGCCCTGGACCACTTCAGCCCCGTCTGAGGGCAGGGCGTCCCCCGCGCTCTCCAAGGGGCGCTTCCTCAGCTGCGACCGCGCGCGGTCCTCAGCTCCCGGCCAGCTCCTCCGCGACCGCGGATACGCCGCGGTAAACCTCCTCGAACCCCGTCGATAGCGGCGACAGGCCCAGCCTCAGGCCGTTCGGGTTCCGGTAGTCCGGAATGACGCCGCGGTCCCACAGCCGCGCCGTCACCTGCCGGAAGGCGGGATGGTCGATGGTCAGGTGGCTGCCGCGTTCCGCGGGGTTCCGCGGCGAGGCAAGAACGACGCCGTGCGGTGCCAGCAGCCCATCGGTCGCCTCCAGCGCGAATTGCGTCAGCATCTTCGACTTCTCCCGGATGGCGCCGATGCCGGCTTCGCCGATGAGCGCAATCATGTCCGCGATGGCCGTCATCCCGATGATCGGGGGCGTGCCGCTGGCGAAGCGGCGGATCCCGGCGGCGGGCCGGTAGCCCTGGCCCATCCCAAAGGGATCCTCGCTGCCCAGCCACCCCTGGATCGGCTGGCCCAGATGCTGGTGCTCACGGCGCACGTAGATCCAGGCCGGTGCACCGGGACCGCCGTTGAGGTACTTGTAGCTGCAGCCCACGGCCAGGTCCACGCCCCAGGCATCCAGCTCCACCGGGACCACCCCGACAGAATGGCAGAGGTCCCAAAGGACCAGGGCGCCGGCATCATGCACGGCCTCGGTGATGGCGCGCATGTCGGCCAGGTGACCGGAACGGTAGGCCACATGGCTGAGCACCACGAGCGCCGTCTGGTCCCCCGTCACGGAACGGACCAATTCCACGTCCGCTCCGCCCTCGTACGGGACCTCGAGCCAGTCGAGCTCCAGGCCGCGGTCCGCGGCGATGCCTTCCAGCACGTAGCGGTCCGTGGGAAAGTTGTCCCGATCGATGACCACCCGCTTCCGGCCCGGACGTGCCGAGAGCGCCGCGTGGATGAGCTTGTAGAGCAAAACGGTGGTGGAGTCGGCGATGAGGCACTGGCCCGGGGCCGCGCCGAGGGCGGTCCGGCCCAGCTCGTCGCCCAGCTGCCGGGGCAGCTCCAGCCAGCCTTCGTCCCAGCCGCGGATCAGCCGCCCGCCCCACTGCTCCACCATCAGCTCCTGCACCCGCTCTACGGACGCGGCCAGGGGCCGGCCCAGCGAGTTGCCGTCCAGGTAGGCCGGGACGGCGGGATCATCGTGGCCGATGAAGCGCGCACGGTACGGGGCCAGCGGGTCCTCGGCATCGAGCTGGCGGGCGCGGCTGAGCAGGCTGGGGACGTCAGTCATGGCCCCAGCATACGCACCGCCGCCCCGGCTACAGGGCGCGGGCAACGCCCTGGAAGTGCTTGCGGTGGCTGCGTTCGCCCCAGCCGACGAAACAGGACGCACCCCAGCGGCCGCCGGCTTCCTCGTCCTCGATCCTCACTGCTACGGTCGCCGGCAGGAAAACCGGCGCCGCGAAGCCGATGTCCCATTCGAACCTTTCCGCCGACACGGACTCGATGCTGGTCAGCACCCGGGAGGCCAGGTACATGCCGTGTGCGATGGAGCGCTTGAGGCCGAGGACCCGCGCGGAGAGGGAACTGAGGTGGATCGGATTGAAGTCTCCCGAGACCCCGGCGTATTCGCGGCCGGCTTCGGGACCAAGCCGCCACGTCGCCGTGGGCCGCGGCGGAATGAAGTCCTCGCGCGGCGGACGGGTCTGCTTGTCGAGGCCGGGCAGGAAGACCCCCTTGGCCAGGTAGGTCGAGACGCCGTCCCAGACCGCTTCCCCGGCCGAGCACACGGTCACGTGCAGGTCGACCTTGGTCCCCGCGAAGTGCCCAGCGAGGTTGTCTGCCCAGGCAGTGATCGCGAGGGGCTCGCTGAAATGGATGCTGCGCAGGTGCCGGACCCTGTTGCCCAGGTGGACCATGCCCAGCAGCGGCAGCGGGAAGTCGGTGCGGGCCAGGATGCTCATCCCCACCGGAAACGCGGCCGAATGCACGAAGACGGACGGCAGACTGTCGCGGACCGTGCCGTGCAGCAGATGCTGGAAGCGGGTGACGTGTTCCAGGCTGACCCTTACGTCCTCCACCGTGTGCCGGGCCGGAGGCAGCACCAGGGGCCGTTCCAGGCCGCCCAGCTTGGTCCGCGCCGCGGTCGAGGCGGCGCTGACGTAGAGCCGCGAGAGGGACGGCAGCTCCTCGAGCAGGACTTCCTCGGAGGTGCTCATGCGCCCACCAGGCTCTGCCCGCAGACCCGCAGCGTCTGGCCGTTCACGCCCCCTGCCGCGTCCCCGGCCAGGAACGCGACGGCTTCGGCGACATCCACCGGCAGCCCGCCCTGCTGGAGCGACGGCAGCATGCGCCGTGCCACCTCACGGGTGCCCCACGGAATCCGGGCCGTCATCTCTGTTTCGATGAAGCCCGGTGCCACGGCATTGATAGCCCCGCCGCGGTCCGCAAAGGCCGCCGCGGACGCGGTGACCATGCCGATCACGCCGGCCTTGGACGCGGCGTAATTGGTCTGCCCCCGGTTGCCGGCGATGCCGCTGGTCGAGGCCAGGCACACGACGCGTGGTGCCTGGTCCGCGCCAGAGGCGAGCAGGGCATCATTCATCCGCAGCTGCGCGGCCAGGTTGACGTTGATGACGGAGTCCCACCGGGCGCGGTCCATGTTGGCCAGCAGCTTGTCCCGGGTGATGCCTGCGTTGTGGACCATGATGTCCAGTCCGCCATAGCGGCTGCGGGTATGCTCCAGGATCCGGGCGCCGGCGTCGTCGCTGGTGATGTCGAGCTGGAGCGCAATGCCGCCGGCGGAGTTGGACACCTTGGCCAGCTCCTCGCCGGCGGCGGGCAGGTCGACGCAGATGACACGTGCGCCGTCCCGGTGCAGGACCTTCGCAATGGCGGCGCCGATCCCGCGCGCGGCCCCCGTGACGACGGCGGTACGTCCCGCCAGCGGGCGGTCGGTATCTTCCGGAAGCCGGCCCCCGCCGGGGCCAACCAGCAGGAACTGGCCGTCCACGTAGGCACTGCGCCCCGAGAGCAGGAACTGCAGGCCGCCCAGCACGTTCGGGTCGACGGGGCCGACCCCGTCGGCCAGCAGCAGTCCGTTGGCGGTGGCCCCGGCTCGCAGCTCGCGGGCCAGCGAACGGACCGCTCCCTGGATGCCCTGCCGGGCTGCGGCCGCAGCCGGCGTCGGCGCCGAGGCGGCCGGGCGGGAGATGCTCACGACCCGGCCGCCCGGGGCCAGGGCCCGCAGGGACGCGCCGGCGGCGAGCATAGGTCCCGAGAGCTCCCGCGGGTCCGACACCGTGGTCAGGTCCAGGATGATCGCGCCGAGCTTCTCCCCGGAGGCGGCGTCACGCCGGACCTCCAGGCCCCATCCCGCCAGCTGCCCGGCGAGACCTTCCGCCGGGCCGGACGCCAGCACCAGCACCGGCCCCGGCACCAGCGGCTGGCCGCGGCGGTAGCGGCGCAGTTCCGCGGGCCGCGGCAGCCCGAGTTTCTTGGCGATGCCGCTGGCGGGCGGGCTGTTGACGAGCTTCAGGTACGCGTCCGCCATGCTCAGCAGGCCTCCAGGATGGCGACGACGCCCATGCCGCCGGCGGCACAGACCGAGATCAGTCCGCGGCCGCGCCGTCCCTCGGACTGGGCCTGCTCATGCAGCAGCTTGGCGAGCGTCGCGACGATGCGGCCGCCGGTGGCGGCGAAGGGGTGGCCGGCGGCAAGGGACGAGCCGTTGACGTTGATCTTGCTGCGGTCGATTTTGCCCAGGGGCGCGTTGAGGCCGAGCTTATTGCGGCAGAACTCTTCGCTTTCCCACGCGGACAGATGGCAGAGCACCGTGCCAGCGAAAGCTTCGTGGATCTCGAAGAAGTCGAAGTCCTCGAAGGTCAGCTGGTGCCGGGCCAGCAGCCGCGGGACGGCGTAGGCCGGCGCCATCAGCAGGCCCTCCTTGCCGTGGACGAAGTCGACGGCGGCGGCTTCCGCGTCCACGATGCTGGCCAGGATCGGCAGGTCCCGGCTGCGGGCGTAGTCCTCGGAGCCGATCAGCACGGCGGAGGCGCCGTCGGTCAGGGGCGTCGAGTTGCCCGCGGTCATCGTTGCCTTGTCGCCCAGGTTCCTGCCGAAGACCGGCTGCAGTGCGCCCAGCTTCTCGAGCGAGGTGTCCGCCCGGAGGTTGCCGTCCCTGGTCAGTCCCCGGTACGGGGTGATCAGGTCGTCGAAGAAGCCGCGTTCGTAGGCAGCGGCCAGGCTGCGGTGGCTGGCCAGCGCGAGCTCGTCCTGCGCGGCCCGGCTGATGTCCCAGGCCGCCGTGGTGAGGGCCTGGTGCTCCCCCATCGACAGGCCGGTGCGTGGTTCAGCGGTCCCCGGGGCAACCGGCGCCAGATCCTTCGGGCGCAGCTTGGCCGCTGCCGCTGCCTTCTGCTTGAGCGTCTTGGCCCGGTTGAGCTCCAGGAGCACCGTGCGCAGTCCCTCGCTGACGGCGATCGGGGCGTCCGACGCCGAATCGACGCCGCCGGCGATGGCGGACTCGATCTGCCCCAGCTTGATCTTGTTGGCCAGTCCCATCACGGTCTCCAGCCCGGTGGCGCAGGCCTGCTGGAGGTCATAGGCCGGAGTCGTCGGGGCCAGCGCGGAACCGAGGACGGCTTCCCGGGTCAGATTGAAGTCGCGCGAGTGCTTGAGCACGGCGCCCGCTGCCACCTCCCCGATCTGCTCGTCCGCGAGCCCGAACCGCGCGACGAGCCCGTCGAGTGCGGCGGTCAGCATGTCCTGGTTGCTGGCCTGCGCATAAGCGCCGTTGGCGCGTGCGAACGGCGTCCGGTTTCCTCCGATCACTACCGCTTTGCGGATGCCCTCGGCGGCGGGTGAGGCGGGTGTTGAAGCCATCAGGATGTCTCCTTACTAGGTGCAGGATTATGCACAGGCCGGTTACTAATACCCAGCGTACCTGATACTCTGAGTACCGTGAATACGGCATCCACGGCTCAGCCCCAAGCCTCCGGCGACGGCCGCGCCGAGCGCTGGAGCGCGCACCGCACCAGCCGGCGCAAGGAGCTGGTCCGCGCCGCGCGGCATGCCGTCCATCGGCTGGGCCCGGATGCCTCGATGGAGGAGATCGCCGCGGCCGCCGGCACCTCCAAGCCCGTCTTCTACCGCTACTTCGGGGACAAATCCGGCCTGCAGCGCGCGGTCGGCGAAGCGGTGGCCGAACGCATGCAGGCGAAGCTCCTGGCAGCGGCCGAAATCGCCTCCAGCGAGCACGACGGCTTGCGGGCGATGGTGGATATCTACCTACAGATGGCCGAGTCCTCGCCCAATGTCTACGCCTTTGTAACCCGCAGCGCGGGCGCGGACACCGGCGGGCAGGACGCCATGCCGGTCCACTTCTTTGCCGCCGTGACCGCGATGATCGAAGCTCCGCTCCGCCATCATTTGGAATCGCGCGGCGGCGCCGGCATCGACCTGGCGGCCGCCTCGTTCTGGCCCCCGGCGGCCATCGGCATGGTGCGCGCGGCCGGGGAGCTCTGGCTGCGGACGCCGCCCGGCGCCGGCAAGCCGGGGCGGGAAGCAATGACGGAGCAGATCACCGGATGGCTCTGGGCCGGCATCGCCGGACCCGCCATCCGGAGTGATGAAGGCCCCGACACACGAACTAATCACTAACGACCCTTCCGGAGGACCAAAGATGACCCAAGTAACCGGACCCGCCGCCGTCGACGTCGAACGGCCCGAGGACGGCATCACTCCGCCGTCGCGCCTCGACACCGAAGAACTCGGCGAACGGCTGCTCGGCCGGTGGGCCGACAAGCGCCGGCAGGCCCGCCGGCTCGCGGGCCAGCCGGAGCTGGCCCGGATCGATGGCCAGACGATGGCGGAGCACCGCGAACGCGTCTCCGCCCAGCTGAAATACCTGGTGGATACCGGCGCCGTGCACTACGCCTTCCCCGAGCGCCTCGGCGGCGAGGACAACCACGGCGGCAACATCGCCGGCTTCGAGGAGCTGGTCGTCGCAGACCCGTCCCTGCAGATCAAAGCCGGCGTCCAGTGGGGCCTCTTCGGCGCAGCCGTACTGCATCTGGGCACCAAGGAACACCACGACAAGTGGCTGCCCGCCATCATGAGCCTCGAGGTGCCCGGGGCCTTCGCCATGACCGAAACGGGCCACGGGTCGGATGTGGCCAGCATCGCCACGACCGCAACGTATGACCCGGACACCGAAGAGTTTGTGATCAGCACGCCGCACCGGGCCGCCTGGAAGGACTACCTGGGCAACGCGGCCAAGGACGGGCTGGCGGCGGTCGTGTTCGCGAAGCTCATCACGCGCGGGGTGGACCACGGCGTCCACGCCTTCTATGTGCCCATCCGCGACGCCGAGCGCAACTTCCTCCCCGGCGTCGGCGGCGAAGACGACGGGCTCAAGGGAGGCCTGAACGGCATCGACAACGGCCGGCTGCACTTCGACGGGGTGCGGATCCCGCGGACCAACCTCCTGGACCGCTACGGGCACGTACACCCGGACGGCCGCTACACCTCCCCCATCGCCAGCCCCGGCCGGCGCTTCTTCACCATGCTCGGCACCTTGGTGCAGGGCCGCGTCTCGCTGGACGGCGCGGCCGTGGCGGCCAGCAAGGTCGCCCTGGCCATCGCGGTCAAGTACGCCACCGAACGCCGGCAGTTCCACGCCGGGTCGGCACAGGAGGAAGAAGTCCTGCTGGACTACCAGCGCCATCAGCGGCGCCTGCTGACCCGGCTGGCCACCACCTACGCGGCAGCCTTTGCGCACGAGGAACTGCTGGAGAAATTCGACGGCGTGTTCTCCGGGGCGCACGATACCGACGGCGACCGGCAGGACCTTGAAACCCTCGCCGCAGCCCTGAAGCCACTGAGCACCTGGCACGCCCTCGACACACTGCAGGAGTGCCGCGAGGCGTGCGGCGGCGCGGGCTTCCTGGCCGAGAACCGCTTCACCGCACTGCGCGCGGACCTGGATGTCTACGCGACCTTCGAGGGCGACAACAACGTGCTGCTGCAGTTGGTGGCCAAGCGGCTGCTGGCTGATTATGCCAAGGAGTTCCGCAGCGCCGACTTCGGCGCCCTGGCCCGCTGGGTCGCGTCCCAGGCCGCCGATGCCACCCTGCACCGCACCGGGCTGCGCCAGGTGGCCCAGACCTTCGCGGACAGCGGTTCCGTGCGGAAGTCCGCCACTTACCTGAAGGACGAGGACACCCAGCGCCAGCTGCTCACCGACAGGGTTTCCTCGATGGTCAGGGACATCGCCGCGGACCTCAAGCGCGCCAGCCGGCTCCCGCAGTCGGAGGCCGCCGCGCTGTTCAACTCGCGCCAGCACGAACTGATCGAGGCGGCCCGGGCCCATGCCGAGCTGCTGCAGTGGGAGGCATTCACCCGCGCCCTGCCGTCATTTGACGACGGCGACACGCGCCAGATCATGACGTGGGTCCGGGACCTCTTCGGGCTGGGACTCGTGGAGAAGAACCTGGCCTGGTACCTGATGAACGGGCGGCTGTCGGCGCAGCGGGCCAAAACACTGGGCGACTACATCCACCGCCTGCTGCTACGGCTGCGCCCCTTCGCGCTGGAGCTGGTGGACGCCTTCGGCTACGGTCCGGAGCACCTGCGCGCGCCGATCGCCAGCGGTGCCGAACGCAGGCGGCAGGAGGAAGCGGCCGCCTATGCCGGTAGGCTGCGGGCCTCAGGCGCTGCCCCCGTGCCGGAAAAGCAGGCGCGTTCCGGCGCCGGCGGCTAGCAGCCTGCTGACGCCGCTGCCGGCAGTCCGGATTGCCCGGGCTGCCGGCGGCTACTGCGGTACCTTAGGCCTGCTTCAGCACGCCGCGGTAGACCTCGAGCGTGCTCTCGGCGATGGACGCCCAGGAGAAGTGCTCTTCGGCCCGCCGCCGGCCGGCTTCACCCTGGCGCTTCGCCAAGGCCGGGTCGGTGACGGTGGCCGTCAAAGCGGCGGCGAAGTCCGCCACGAATTTCTCCGGATCCAGTGGAGTTCCGGTACCGTCCTGGACCTGTTGCAGCGGTACCAGCGTTCCGGTGACCCCGTCCTCCACGACCTCGGGAATGCCTCCGGTGGCGCTGGCGACGACGGCCGCACCGCAGGCCATGGCCTCGAGGTTGACGATGCCCAGCGGTTCATACACGGACGGGCAGGCGAACGCGGTCGCGTGGCTGAGCACCTGGATCAGCTCGTTGCGCGGAAGCATCCGTTCGATCAGCACCACGCCGTCGCGCCGGGACTTCAGGCCGTCGATCAGCCGGGTGGTCTCCGCGGCCAGCTCCGGGGTATCGGCGGCCCCCAGGCAGAGCACGAGCTGGACCTCCGGGGGCAGCTGGTCCGCGGCGCGGAGCAGGTACGGCACACCCTTCTGGCGGGTATTGCGTCCCACGAACACCACGGACGGGCGTTCGGGGTCGATGCCCAGGGCGCGGACCGCGTCGTTGTTGTCATCGCGCTGCCACAGGGCGACGTCGATCCCGTTGTGGACAACCTTCACCTTGTCCGGGTCCACCTGCGGGTAGCAGCGGAGGATGTCGGCGCGCATGCCGTGCGACACGGCGATGATGGCGGCCGCGGCTTCGTAAGCCGTCCGCTCAACCCAGGAGGACAGGGCGTACCCGCCGCCGAGCTGCTCGGCCTTCCACGGCCGCAGCGGTTCCAGCGAGTGGGCGCTCAGGACGTGGGGAATGCCGTGCAGCAGGCCCGCCAGGTGGCCGGCCATGTTCGCGTACCAGGTGTGGGAGTGCACCAGGTCGGCGCCTTCGATTCCGGAGAGGATCTCCAGGTCGACGCCGAGGGTCTGCACCGCGGGATTGGCAGTGCCGAGCCCTTCGGGGACGGCATAGCTGCGCACCGAGGCGCCGTGGAAGTCTGCGGGCCTTTCCTTTCCGAAGGCATGGACGTTCAGATCCACCTTGCCGGCCAGGACGCGGCTGAGCTCAGCCACGTGCACCCCAGCCCCGCCGTAGATCTCCGGGGGAAATTCCTTCGTCACAATGTCTATCCGCACGCAACCAAACGTAGTCCACGCCGCCCATCTCCTCTAGTCTGATCAGCGGGGGGACTTCATAGTTGGTTCACAGACGGGTTACCACCGGATGGGGGAAAGAGAATGCCACAGAAGAAAGTTCTTGCCGTAGTCTTGGCAGGCGGCGAGGGCAAGCGGCTGATGCCGCTGACGGCGGACCGGGCGAAGCCGGCGGTGCCTTTCGCCGGCAGCTACCGCCTCATCGACTTCGCACTCTCGAACCTGGTCAATTCGCACTACCTCAAGATTGTCGTGCTGACGCAGTACAAGTCACACAGCCTGGACCGGCACATCTCCGAGACCTGGCGCCTGTCCGCCGCGTTGGGCAATTACGTGGCTTCCGTGCCCGCCCAGCAGCGCCGCGGCAAGAGCTGGTTCCTGGGCAGCGCCAATGCCATCTACCAGTCGCTGAACCTGATCCACGACGAAAAGCCTGACATCGTCGTCGTTATCGGCGCGGACCACGTGTACCGCATGGACTTCTCCCAGATGGTGGCGGAACATGTGGCCTCCGGGGCGGCTGCCTCCGTTGCCGCCGTCCGCCAACCCCTGAAGCTGGCGGACCAGTTCGGCGTGATCGAGACGGATCCCCGGAACCCCTCGCGGATCCAGGCGTTTGTCGAAAAGCCTGAGACGACCCCCGGCCTGCCTGACGACCCGGACAGCTTCCTGGCGTCGATGGGCAACTACGTCTTTACGACCGACGCCCTGCTGGAGGCGCTGGAGGCCGATGCCGAACGCCTGGACACGCACCACGACATGGGCGGCGACATCATCCCCTATTTCGTCAACCGCGGCGAGGCCGCCGTCTACGACTTCACCGCCAACGATGTCCCGGGCTCGACCGGGGCCGACAAGCAGTACTGGCGCGACGTCGGGACGCTGGACTCCTACTACGACGCGCACATGGACCTGATCCGGCCGATGCCCGCGTTCAACCTCTACAACCTGGAGTGGCCGATCTACACGCGCCACTCGGTTTCCCCGCCGGCCAAGCTGGTGCGGGGCATGAGCGGCCGGGACGGGGTGGCGCATGACTCCATCCTCTCCCAGGGCGTGGTGGTGTCCGGCGGCAGCGTCAGCGGCTCGGTGCTGGCGACGAATGTCTTCGTCTCCGAAGGCGCCGACGTGGCCGACAGCGTGCTGATGGACAAGGTGTACATCGGCGAGGGCGCCAAGGTCCGCCGGGCCATTCTGGACAAGAACGTGCGCGTTCCGGCGGGTGCCACCATCGGCCTGGACCCCGACCTGGACCGCGCCCGCGGCTTTGCCGTCACGGAGTCCGGGCTCACCGTGCTGAGCAAGGGGCAGGAAGTCCTGCTGCCTTAGCCCGGGACCTTTCCGACAAATTCAGGGCCTTGTAGCTTCGGCTACAAGGCCCTGAATTTGTTCAATGGAGTAGCCGCTAGGCGAGGCGAGTGACTTCGACCCGCACCGTCAAGCGGGACTTGCCGCCGCCGGACAGCACGCCCCTGAGCGGCGAGACGTCCCGGTAGTCCCGGCCCTTGGCCACGGAGACATGGAAGTCGGTGACCGGGCCGGTGTTGGTCGGATCCCAGCCGCGCCATTCGCCGTCCCACCACTGCAGCCAGGCGTGCGATTCGCCGGCGACCTTCTCACCGACGGTGGCCTGCGGCTTGGGGTGCAGATACCCGGAAACATAGCGGGCAGGGATCCCGATGCTCCGCAGGGCGCCAATGCCCAGATGGGCCAGGTCCTGGCAGACCCCCTTGCGGTGCGACCAGACCTCCTCCGCGTTCGACTGCACGCCGGTCACGCCGGGGACGTACTGGACCTCGGACTTGAGCCAGCCCATGATGGCGTGGGCGGCCTCATGCGGGGCCAGCCCGTCCGTCATCGCCTTCACCAGCTGCCGCACGTCGCTGCCCGGATCGCTGAGCCGGGTCTGCGGCAGCCAGTCCGAGAAGTCGTTGACGACGGCGGCAGAACGCAGCACATCCCAGCCGGCGAGTTCATCGGCGGCCGGGACTTTCTCCGCCCGGTGGACTTCGACGGTGCTCACGGAGACGACTTCGAGGTACTCGTGCGGGATCTGCATGTCGAACGCCGTGACACGGGTCCCCCAGTAGTCCCGGTAGTGCATGACGAAGGCCTGTGCCGGACTGACCGTCAGGGCGGACTCGAGCACCACCTGGTACGGGTCGGTCAGCGGCGTCATGCGCGCCTCGTTGTAGGACAGCATGACGTTGCTGTCGTAGGTGTAGCCGGTTCGGTGCTCAATGCGCAGCCGGGTCATGAAACCTCTCCTACCCAGGACAAGTCGATCGGTTGGGCGAAGTACGTCCGGGTCACTGCATCCGAGGCCTGGGCGCACGACTTCTGCACCCGGTCCATGTGCGCGGGCAGCTCCGCGAGCAGGTCGGCGGGCTGGTGGAACTCGAGGAAGCTGCGGGCCTGCCCGACGATCCGCCGCGCGTCGGTGATGAAGCCGATGCGGCGGTAGGACGGGTCCAGCCGTTCCAGCGCGCGCTCGGCGTCGCTGAGGGCATAGACGATGGAGCGCGGGAACAGCCGGTCCAGCAGCAGGAACTCGGCGGCCTGCTCCTCGCCGGCGGCCCCGCGGCGGGTGCGCAGGAAGGCCTCGTAGGCGCCTGCGCAGCGCAGCATGTTGACCCACGACAGCCCGGCGGACAGGACGCCCTGGGTCGACAGCATGCGGGCCGTCATGTCGGCCCGTTCCAGGCTGCGGCCCAGTGCGAGGAACTGCCAGCTCTCGTCATGGCTCATGGTGGTGTCCGACAGGCCCTTGATCATGGCAGTGCGCTCGAGCACCCAGTGGCAGAACCGATACGTCCCCACCACGTCTTTCCGGTGCTGGTTCAATCCGTACCAGGTGGTGTTCAGGCCCTCCCAGAGGCTGGACGACACGGTCTCGCGCGCCCGGCGGGCATTCTCGCGGGCCGCGCCCAGGGCGCCGGCGATCGAGGTGGTGGTGCCGCGGTCGAAGGCGAGCTTGTTCAGCAGGTCCCCCATCCCGAAGTCCGGCCCGTCCGGCGACGCTCCCATGACTCCCAGCAGCTGCCGGGAGACCTGCGCCTGCTCGGCGGTGGGCAGCTGGTTCAGCCGCTCCAGGTTGACGTCGAGGATGCGGGCGGTGCCGTCGGCCCGCTCCACGTAGCGGCCGATCCAGAACAGGGATTCGGCGATGCGGCTCAGCATCGGTTCGGACCTCCTTCAAAGGGCATGGAGCATTCTCTCACTGTTCCGGCTCGTGCCGCGGTTCGGGGTCCACCGGCCAGGCGGTGGACTGGGCGGGTGCGACGGCCACCTGCGCCGCCGCGGATGGGGCCAGCTGCGCGGAATCGTCCGCCAGCACCCAGGTGTCCTTGGACCCCCCGCCCTGGCTTGAATTGACGATCAGCGAGCCTTCCTTCAGCGCCACACGGGTCAGGCCTCCGGGCAGTACCCAGACGTCGTCGCCGTCGTTAACGGCAAACGGTCGCAGGTCCACGTGCCGCGGGCTGAACTGGCCGCCGGACATCGTCGGGACCGTGGAGAGCTGCAGCACGGGCTGGGCGATCCACCCGCGCGGATCCTGCAGGACCTTGGCACGCAGTTCCTCCAGCTCGGCCTTCGAGGCAGCCGGGCCGATGACCAGGCCCTTGCCGCCGGAGCCGGCCACGGGCTTCACCACCAGCTCCTCCAGGCGGTCCATCACTTCCTCGCGCGCCTGCGGATCCTCCAGCCGGAAGGTGTCCACGTTGGGCACGATGGGTTCCTCGCCCAGATAGTAGCGGATGAGGTCGGGCACGTAGCTGTAGACCAGCTTGTCGTCGGCCACGCCGTTGCCGATCGCATTGGCGATCGTCACGTTGCCGGCCCGGGCGGCGTTGACGATGCCCGGGCAGCCGAGCACCGAGTCGGAGCGGAACTGCTGCGGGTCCAGGAACTCGTCGTCGATCCGCTTGTAGATCACGTCCACGCGCTGCTCCCCCGCCGTCGTGCGCATGTAGACGCGGTTGGCGCGGCAGATGAGGTCCCGCCCCTCCACCAGCTCCACGCCCATCAGGCCGGCCAGCAGGGTGTGCTCGAAGTACGCGCTGTTGTACACGCCGGGGGTAAGTACGACGACGGTCGGGTCCTCCGCGCCGGAGGGCGCGGTCTTGCGCAGGGCCGTCAGCAGCCGCCGGGGGTAATCGTCCACCGGCCGCACCGGCTGCTCGCCGAAGGCCTCGGGCAGGCCCTTGGCCATGGCCCGGCGGTTTTCGATCACGTAGCTGACGCCGCTCGGGACCCGCACGTTGTCCTCGAGCACCCGGAACGTGCCCGCTTCGTCCCGGACCAGGTCGATGCCGGAAACGTGGATCCGGACCCCGCCGGCGGGATCGAAGCCGGACACCTGCCGGTGGAAATGGTCGCTGGAGGTGATCAGGCTGCGCGGCACCACCCCGTCGGACACGGCCGACATGCGGTCGTAGACATCGTCCAGGAAGGCTTCCAGGGCGCGCACGCGCTGCGAAACGCCGCGTTCGAGCACCTGCCAGGTATCGGCGGAGATAATTCGCGGCACCAGATCGATCGGGAACGGCCGCTCCTCGCCGGCGAAGTCGAAGGTGACGCCGCGGTCGAGGAAGGTGCGCGCCATGGAGTCGGCCCGCGCCGTGACGTCCGCCAGTGTCAGCTCGCCCAGCGTGGAGGCCACCTGCGCATACTCCGCGCGCGGCACCTGGCCGGCGCCGAACATTTCGTCGTAGGCAGTGCTGAGCGTGGCGGCATGGGCGTAGTCCGCAAACAGATCCGACATAGCCCAAAGCGTTTCATGTCCGCGCTTCGCGTGCCCACTTTTACGCGCCGATAGCGTGTTGCGCGTGCCGTACGGCACAGTAGCTTCTGTGCCTGAGACGAGTTCCGCGCCTTCCGACCCCGCGCCCCGGGCAGCCGTGCGCGGCGCCGGGCGACTGCTGCCGCTGCTCCCGGGCCTGCTGCTGGCCGTAGCCGCGGCGGCTGCGGCTTATGCCGCGCACCTGCTCCTGCCGGCCGTGCCGGCCATGAGCTTTGCCGTGGTGCTGGGCGTCCTGGTGGCCAATCTGCCCGGCCTTCGCGCGGCGGCAGGCGGGACGGCGCGGCCGGGCCTGGCATTTTCGGCCCGGACGCTGCTTCGGGCCGGGATCGTCCTGCTGGGACTGAAGCTGTCGCTAGGTGCGTTGGGGCAGCTGGGCGTCGGCGGCCTCCTGCTGATCGCGGGCGTGGTCGCGGCCGCCTTCGCCGGGACGTACCTGCTCGCCCGGGCCTTCAGGCTGGGCGGCGACCAGCCCCTGCTGCTGGCGGCGGGCTTCTCGATCTGCGGCGTCTCCGCCATCGGAGCGGTCGCGGCCGCCCGAGGGAGCCGGGGCCAGGATGTCGCCGTGCCCGTGGCCCTGGTGACGCTGTGCGGTTCGCTGGCCATCGCCGTGCTGCCGGCCATCATGGTGGCCGCGGGCATGCCCGCGGAGCTCTTCGGCGTCTGGGTGGGCAGCTCCGTGCACGACGTCGGCCAGGTCGTGGCCACGGCGCAGACCGCAGGGACCGCGGCACTGGGGGCCGCCGTCGTCGTAAAGCTGGCACGCGTGCTGCTGCTGGCACCGATTGTGGCCGGGGTGGCCTGGCACCGCCGCAGTAGCGCGCGGGATGCCGGACGGCCGCCGCTGGTGCCGCTGTTCGTGGCCGGCTTCGCGGCGATGGTCTTGCTGCGCAGCTCCGGCTGGCTGCCGCCGGACGCGCTGGAAGCGGCCGCACTGCTGCAGGACTGGCTGCTGGCGATGGCATTGTTCGGCCTCGGGACGGGCATCCGGGTGCGGGAGCTGGCGCGCGGTTCCGCCGCCTCGTTGGCCGTGGCCCTGCTGGCCTGGCTGCTGATCGCCGCCCTGGGGCTGGGCGCCGCGCGGCTCATCGTCGGCTGACCGTCCACGGCGCCGGCCTGAGGACGTGATTGAATGGGCCGGGTGACTCAAGGGAACCTCAGCCGCGCCGAGGCATGCACGCGGTCGGAACTGATCGACGTGGACAGCTACGAGGTCAGCCTCGACCTCCGGTCCGCCGAGGACCCGGAGGTCCCGGGCTACGTCTCGAAGACCGTTATCAACTTCAACTGCAGCTCCCCCGGTGCCGAAACGTTCCTTGACTTCATCCACGGAGGCGTCGAATCCGTGGTCCTCAACGGCGAACGCCTCGATCCGGCGGCGGTGGTGGACGGTGCGCGGATCCGGCTGCCGGGACTGCAGCGGCACAACCGGGCCACCGTGGTCGGCACAGCGCTGTACAGCCGCAGCGGCGAGGGCCTGCACCGCTTCACGGATCCCGCGGACGGCAAGACCTACCTGTACACCCAATACGAGCCGGCGGACGCCCGCCGGGTGTTCGCGAACTTCGAGCAGCCGGACCTGAAGGGCGTCTTCACCTTCACCATCATGGCGCCCTCGGACTGGCAGGTCGCGTCCAACGCCCCGCTTTCCTCGGTGGAGGAGCTGCCCGGCTCGCCCGGCTCGCCCGTTTACGCGGTGCGCCGGTTCGCCCCCACCGCCCGGATCTCCACCTACATCACCACCGTGCTGGCCGGACCGTACCACCGGGCGCAGGACAGCTGGGAGCGGCGGCTGCCGGACGGGAGCCTGCTGCAGGTCCCGCTGGGCGCCTACTGCCGCGCCGCGCTGGCAGACGCCTTCGACGCGGACCGGATCTTCGCCACCACCAAGCAGGGGCTGGACTTCTTCCACGACCTGTTCGACTACCCCTACCCCTTCGGCAAGTACGAGCAGGCGTTCGTGCCGGAATACAATCTCGGCGCCATGGAGAATCCCGGCCTGGTCACGTTCACCGAGAAGCATGTGTTCACCTCACGCGCCACCATTGCCCAGTACCAGGCCCGGGCCAACACGATCATGCACGAGATGGCCCACATGTGGTTCGGCGACCTGGTCACGATGTCCTGGTGGGACGACCTGTGGCTCAAGGAGTCTTTTGCCGACTACATGGGCTCCCTGGCGCTGGTCGAGGCCACGGAATTCAAAAACGCCTGGGTCACCTTCGCCAACCGCCGCAAGGCCTGGGCCTACGTGCAGGACCAGCTGCCGACCACGCATCCGATCGTCGCCGACATTGTGGATCTGGAGGCCGCCAAGCAGAACTTCGACGGCATCACCTACGCCAAGGGCGCCTCGGTGCTCAAGCAGCTGGTGGCCTACGTCGGTGCAGATGTCTTCACCGCGGCGGCGCGGCGCTACTTCCGGCAGCACGAGTACGGCAATACCTCCCTGGCCGACTTCCTGGCGGTGATCAGCGGCGCCTCCGGCCGCGACATGGGCGGGTGGGCGGCGACCTGGCTGCAGACCTCCGGGATCTCCGCCATCACCCCGGAACTGGAGTACGACGGCGGGAGCCTGGCTTCCGTGCGCCTGGTCCAGGAAGCCACGGATCCGGTCACGGGACTACCGGCGGAGCGGCCGCATCGGCTGCGGGTGGGGCTCTACGACTTCGATGCGGTGGGCGCACTTGTACGGTCCAGCTCCGTGGAGCTGGACGTCGCCGGACGTGTGACCGAGGTGCCCGGGCTCGCGGGGCGCCGCGAGCCGGCCCTGCTGCTGGTGAACGACGAGGACCTCAGCTACGTCAAGGTCCGGTTCGATCCGCGCTCCCTGCAGACCGTGCTCGCCTCGCTGGACCGGGTGGCGGATCCGCTGGCCCGGGCGCTGTGCTGGTCCACGCTGTGGGACATGGCGCGCGACGGACTCCTCGATGCGGAATCCTATCTGGCGGCCGTGGAACGCTTCGCGCGGGCCGAGACGGACAACGGCGTGCTGCAGATGCTCTTGGACTGTGCGCGGACGGCGCTTGAACGTTATGCGCCGGCCGCGGAACGGGACCGACTCCGGCGCCGCGTCGTCATGCTCCTGCGCGCGCAGCTGGAGGCTGCGGAGCCGGGCAGCGACCACCAGCTGACCTGGGCCCGCTGCCTGGCGGCCGTCGCCCGGGCGGATCCGGCCGGCGCGGACTACCTCGCTGCGTTGCTGGACGGCTCCTCGGTACCGGAAGGCCTGGCCCTGGACGCGGACCTTCGCTGGCGGCTGTGGCAGGCCCTGGCGGCAACTGGCCACGCGGACGCTTCCCGGCTGGAGGCGGAGCTGAAGCGGGACCTCACGGCGTCAGGCCGGGCCGGCTTCACTGCAGCCATGTGCGCCCGGCCCGATCCGGCGGTCAAGTCCAAGGCCTGGGAGGACGCCGTCGCCGGTTCCCAGCTGACCAACGAACTGCTGGACGCCACGATCGACGGCTTCACGGCCGCCGGGCACGAGCTGCTGGCCCCCTACATTGACGAGTACTTCCGGAGTATTGAGGGCGTGTGGCAGCGGCAGAGCATCGAGCTGGCCAGCCGCGTCGTCCGCGGACTATTTCCCCTGCAGCAGGATTTGCCCGAGGGCCAGGCCCCCGAACTGCATCCCGTCGTCGTCCGCACCGATGACTGGCTGGCGCGGCATCCCGAGGCCCCGGCGGCGCTCAGGCGCATCGTCGTCGAACAGCGGGACCATCTGCTGCGTGCACTGAGGGCGCAGCAGGCCGCGGGATAGCCGCGGCAAAATACGGGCCGCCCGCCCTCGCCAAGCGGTCGGGCCCGGACCTACTCTGGACGTGCCGGCCGTCCTCGTTAAGGGCGGTCCACTGTGGACCGGAGAGCGCAATGCCCAAGCTGCGAGTACACAATTTCAGCCTGTCGCTGGACGGCTTTGCGGCCGGGCCGTCGCAAAGCGAGGAAGACCCGCTCGGCGCGGGCGGCGAGCGGCTGCACGACTGGCTTTTCCGGACGCGCGGCGGCAAGGAGATGCTCGGTGAAGAGGGCGGCAGCACCGGCGTCGACAACGACTATTTCTACGCAGGCATCGCCGGCATCGGCGCCACCATTATGGGCCGCAACATGTTCGGCCCTGTCCGCGGCGGCTGGGACGGCAGCGACTGGCACGGGTGGTGGGCCGGGAACCCGCCATTCCACCACCCGGTCTTCGTCTTGACGCACCATCCGCGGCCGCCCATCCGCATGGAAGGCGGCACCGTCTTCAACTTCGTCGACGACGGAATCGAGTCGGCGCTCGAGCAGGCGTATTCGGCTGCCGGCGGCCAGGACGTCCGGCTGGGCGGCGGCGCTTCCACCGTCCGCCAATACCTGCGCGCCGGCCTGGTCGACGAACTCCACCTGGCGATCACCCCGGTCCTGCTGGGCGACGGAGAGCGGCTCTTCGAGCAGCTCGATGGCGCCGTCGAGGGCTACAGCGTCACCCGGTTCGCAGGCTCCGACGCGGTGCTCCACGCGGAGTTGGCGAAGTCGAACCCGCGGTAGGTTCCCAGAACGCGCGCTACGGCACCCGGTGCAGCCATTCCCCGGTGGCGAACTTGGCTTCTACCAGATCCTTGGCGGCCGCCAGTTCCTCCTCGGTGATGGCAGAGTCCGAGGCGCCGTACCGGTCCCGGAACGTGGCCATCATGGTGTCGATGATGGATTCCCGGCCCAGGCCGGTCTGGCGCCGCAGCGGATCCACGCGCTTCTTCGCGCTGGCAATGCCCTTATCGGAAATCTTCTCCTTGCCGATCCTGAGGACCTCGGTCATCTTGTCGGCATCGATGTCGTAGGACATCGTCACGTGATGCAGCATGGCGCCGTTGCCCAGGCGTTTCTGGGCGGCGCCGCCGATCTTGCCCTGCGGTGTCGCAATGTCGTTCAACGGCTGGTAGAAGGCCTCCACGCCGACCTTCTCCAGCGCGGCCATGGTCCATGCGTCGAGGAAGGCGTAGGACGCCTCGAATGACAGGCCGTCCACAAGGGTCTGCGGAAGGTACAGCGAATACGTGATCGCGTTGCCGTGTTCCATGAACATCGCTCCGCCGCCGGTGATCCTGCGGACCACGGTCACACCATGGCGTTCGGCGCCGTCCGCGTCCACTTCATTCCTGACCGACTGGAAGCTGCCGATCACCACGGACGGCTCGTCCCAGTCCCAGATCCGCATGGTCGGCTGGCGCTTTCCCTCCCCCACCCGGCGGGTCAGCACCTCGTCGAGCGCCACGTTGAGATGGATCGGCAGCACCTGCGGACCGATGAGCTGCCAGTCATGGTCCCGCCAGCCGGTGGCCTTGGCCAGGGCTCGGCGGACGGCCGTGGCCACCGCGGGCGCGGAAAATCCAAAAAGCACGACGTCAGGAGACAGCGCCGCCTCAATGGCCGCCGCATAGTCGGCATGTGAACCGTCCGCAGACATGCCGTTCAGCGCGGCGTTGATGTCGTCCAGGGCCTCGTCCGGTTCGAGGAAAAAATCGCCGCTGACGGAGACGTTGGCCAGCCGGCCCGCTTCCTCGTCGAGGTCGACCACGACGAGCTTGCCGCCATGGACTTTGTATTCACCGTGCCGGTGACCGGACATTCTGCGCTCCTTGCCAGTCTGTTTCACGCCGCGGCCGAATGCGCCGCCAACTCTTTAGTCATACCACCACGTCCAGGCGGGGTTGAAAGTCCAGTGGGGGTTAAAAGCGGAGGCCCGCACCAGCGTGGACTGGTGCGGGCCGCCGTCGCTCAAATCTGCGGGCGAAGAATCTACTTCTTGCCGAAGCCCTTGAAGCGGGCGTTGAAGCGCTCGACCCGGCCGGCGGTGTCCATGATGCGCTGCTTGCCGGTGTAGAACGGGTGCGACTCGGAGGAGATTTCAACCTCGATCAGCGGGTAGGTGTTGCCGTCTTCCCACTCAACAGTCTTGCTGGAGCCAACAGTGGACTTGGTCAGGAAGGAAACGCCGGAGGCAAGGTCGCGGAAGACAACCGGGGCGTATGCCGGGTGGATATCAGACTTCATGTGGAATCCTTTGAACACGCCCCTGGATTTTGCCAGCGGCTTTAAGGGATGGAAAAAGGTTGGCCCATGGCAGGCCAGCAATCCATCCTACCGCATCAGCCGCCGATGCCGGAAACCTTGGGCCGGCATGCCCAGAAGGCCACGGCGCTGGCGGCCGCCACGTTCAGCGAGTCCACGCCTGCGCGCATCGGGATCATCACCTTCAGGTCGACTTGGTCCAGGGTCTCCGGCAGCATGCCGGCGCCCTCCGTCCCGAGGATGAGGGCCAGCCGGTCGAACGTGCGGGACTCAAGTTCATCCAGGGTGATGGCATCTTCGGTCAGCTCAAGCGCCGCCGTCGTGAATCCCTGCTCCTTGAGGACGCGCAGGCCGCCCGGCCATTCCGGCAGGCGCGCCCAAGGAATCTGGAAGACCGTACCCATGCTGACCCGGATGCTGCGGCGGTAGAGCGGGTCGGCGCAGCGCGGGCTGATCAGGACGGCGTCCATGCCCATCGCGGCGGCCGAGCGGAAGATCGCGCCGACGTTGGTGTGGTCCACGATGTCCTCCAGCACCGCGACGCGGCGCGCGCCGGCCACTACCTCCGCGGGATCGCGGGGCGCGGGGCGGTGCATGGCGGCCATGGCGCCGCGGTGCAGATGGAAGCCGGTGATGGCTTCGAGCACCTCCGGGGCGCCGATGAAGACGGGCACATCCGGGAAGAGACCGATGACGTCGCGCAGGTCCTCGAGCCACTTCTCGGCGAGGAAGAACGATCGCGGCCGGTGCCCCGCCGCGATGGCCCGGCGCAGCACCTTGGAACTCTCCGCGATGTACATCCCCTCCGCTGGCTCGCGGCGGCGGCGCAGGGCGGTGTCCGTCAGCTGCGTGTAGTCGGCGACCAGCGGATCATCGGCGGTCTTCAGGTAGTGCAGGTTCATATCAGCAGCTCCGACACCATGACGAAGAGGGCCACGAGTCCGAGGGCGACGATGATGCCGCGCAGGACCACCGGCTTCAGGCGCCGGCCCACCGCCGTGCCGACCAGCGCGCCGGCCAGCGAGCTCACCGCGATCAGCAGCACGACCATCCAGTCGATGCGCTCGAAGGCGAAGATCATGTAGGAGATGCCGGCGATGATGTTCACGCCGAGCACCAGCACATTCTTGACCGCGTTGGCCTGCTGCAGCGTGCCGTGCAGGAAGATGCCGAGGATGCCGACGAGCAGGATCCCCTGGGCCGCGACGAAGTAGCCGCCGTAGACGCCGGCGAAGTAGATCAGGAACAGCAGCACCAGCGGCTGGCTCCGGGTCCGTGCCTGCGCGGCCTGCCGTTCCCGCACCCAGGCCTGCAGCCTGGGTTGGAAAATAACGAACAGCAGCGCCAGCACGATCAGGAAGGGCGCGGCGATGCCGAAGACTTCCTCCGGCAGGTTCAGCAGCAGGGCCGCGCCCGTGATTCCGCCGAGCAGCGACGCCGGCAGCAGCACCTTCAGCGTCCTGCCCAGCCCGCGCAGCTCCCGCCGGTACCCGTACACTCCGCCGAAGTTGCCGGCGATCAGGCCGATCGCGTTGGAAATAGTCGCGGTCACCGGGGCGAAGCCGAGTGCCACCAGGACGGGGAACGTGACGAGCGTGCCGGAGCCGACGATGCTGTTGATGGTGCCCGCCCAGAGCCCGGCCAGGGCAATAATGACCGCCTGGACTAGGTCCATAAAGTCAGTACCGGCTCAGGCCCGGCGCGCAACGGCCGTGTACCGGCCGCCGTCGTTCTTGACCTCGAGAGGCATGTCGAAGGCCGTGCTGAGGTTCTCTTCGGTGAGCACGTCGTCGATGGGCCCCTGCGCCACCACGCCGCCTTCGCGCAGCAGCATGGCGTGGGTGAACCCCGGCGGCACCTCTTCGAGATGGTGCGTCACGAGCACCAGCGCCGGAGCGTCCTCGTCAGCAGCGAGCTGGCTCAGCCGGTGGACCAGGTCCTCGCGGCCGGCAAGGTCCAGCCCTGCGCCGGGTTCATCGAGCAGCAGCAGTTCCGGGTCCGCCATCAGCGCGCGGGCGATCTGCACCCGCTTGCGTTCGCCCTCGCTCAGGGTGGCGAAGCGGCGGTTGAGGAAGGTGGACATCCCCCACTGGCCCAGCAGCCGGAATGCCCGCCGCTCGTCCTGCTTCTCGTAAGCCTCGCGCCAGCGGCCCGTCACGCCGTAGGAGGCGGTGACGACGACGTTCAGCACGGTTTCCTGCTCCGGAATCTGGTTGGCCAGCGCCGCGGAGGCCAAGCCGATCCGCGGGCGGAGCTCGAACACGTCCACGGATCCCATGACCTCTTCGAGGATTCCGGCTACGCCGCGGGTGGGGTGCAGCCGGGCGCCGGCGATCTGCAGCAGCGTAGTCTTTCCGGCGCCGTTCGGGCCCAGGATGACCCAACGCTCGCCTTCCTTGACTTGCCAGTCCACGTTGTCCAACAGGGTTTTCCGCCCGCGGACAACGCTGACCCCGGCAAATTCAAGAACATCACTCATGCTTCTAGACACTAGGCTAAGGAAGGCGGCATTCGCCAAACGCTACGCCGGTGGCCCGGCGATTGGCCCCCGATGATTTTCCACCGGTGCTCCGTGCGCCCGACAGAGAAGGACTTCCCCAGCATGCTTTCGCTTTTCCGTGTTGTCTCCTACGGGATCAAGCTCACCGACGAGTACCTGGTGGCGGTCCAGCAGGCCCTTTCAGGCGCCGGCGGGGTCATCGTGGAGCTGGAGAACTTCGACAACGGGCGTTTCCAGGCCACGGTGCACGCGGTGGGGTACGACGGCGATCTCGAGTCCGGCCTCCTGGCCTTGCGGGCGGCGGTCCGGCCGGTCATTACCGGCTCCATCGGCACGGCGATTATTCCCGCCGAGCTTGCCGGCCCGAAGCGCAAGCTGCTGATTATGGATGTCGATTCCACGCTGATCAAGCAGGAAGTCATCGAACTGCTCGCCGAGCATGCCGGGAAGCGGGACGAGGTCGCCGCCCTGACCGATGCGGCGATGCGCGGCGAACTGGACTTTGCCGAAAGCCTGCATGCCCGGGTCGGGACCCTGCGCGACCTGCCGCTGGAGGTCATCGATCGGGTCCACGGCGCGGTTGAGCTCACCGACGGCGCTGCCGAACTGGTCGAGGCGTTCCTCAACGCCGGCCACGTCGTCGGGGTGGTCTCCGGCGGGTTCAGCCAGATCCTCGATCCGCTGGCCGCGGAGCTGAGGCTCAACTACTGGCACGCGAACCAGCTGGGCACCACCGAGGCGGCCCTGACCGGCGTCGTCGAGGGGGACGTCGTGGACCGCGCCGCGAAAGAGGCTTCGCTGCGCGCCTGGGCGAAGGCCGAGCACATCGATATGGCACAGACCATCGCGGTCGGGGACGGCGCCAATGACCTGGACATGCTCGCCGCCGCCGGACTCGGCGTGGCTTTCAACGCGAAGCCGGCCGTCCGGAAGGCCGCGGACGCGGCCGTCAACATCCCCTACCTGGACGTGGTCCGGTACTTCGCCGGGGTCTGATCCGGCGGCGGTACCGGGCCGCACCGCGGTTCATCCGCGGCGGGCCGCCAGCGCTCCCCGGAGCGCGTCCGCCGAGCTTTGGCTGCTGTCGATCCGCCAGTCGGTCTCCTTGTTGAAGTGGAACCATACGACGGCAGTGATGTCCGGCTGCTGAGCCAGGTAATAGACCAGGTCCGCGTTCCATGAAGCTTTCGAGCCGCCCTGTTCGGCGGAGGACGTCTCCGCGATCATGATGGGTTTGCCCGGAGCCAGGGAACGCACTTGCCCGAGGCCGTCGGCGAATAGCTCCCACGGCTGGGTCCACTTGCTCCAGTCGGCCGAGGTGCCCCAGTTGTAGCCGTCCAGGGCCACCGCATCGACGTAGCCGGGTCCGGGATAGAGCCCGTCCAGCGGCGTCGAGCCCCAGTAGGGCACATTGGGATTCCACACCCATGCCACGTTGGCGGCTCCCGTGGAGCTGACGACGTCGTGGACGTGGCGCCATGCGGCTGCGTAGTCGCCGGCTCCGTTGCCGTTGACACCCTCCGACCAGGGGTACCAGTTGCCGTTCATCTCGTGGCCGAACCGCAGGTAGACGGGGTGGCCCCATTGGGCGAGTGCGGTGCCCCACTGCCGGAGGTAGGCGTCGAAATCGCCCGCGGCGATCCGGTCCAGGGAGTAGGCGGGCTGTTCCGTTCCGCCGCCCCAGGCCCAGGGTTCCCACGTCAGCAGGGTCACCGCGCCGCGGGCCCGCACCGCGTCGAGCTCGGCCACCGGCGGCGCCTGCCGGAAGTCCTTGTAGGACAGGATGACGGACGGGGCCTCTCCCGACATCGCCGCGACGGCATCCAGCTCGCCCTGCGCCAGCGGGCCGCCCGGCGTGCCGACCCCGAAGCGCAATCGTGCGCTGCTGATGCCCGGCAGGGCGGCTGCCGTGTCGGGCGCCGCCACCTGCTGCTCTTCTTCGGTCACGGAGGGGCTGCTGTAGGTGACCGTGAAGATCGCCGAGGCTGCGGTAGCTCCCGCCCGCGCCTCAATGCGCAGCGAAGCATCGGCGGCTTCGGGAATCACGAGGGCCATCTTGAAGTACCCCGAAGCGGACGTCGTGAAGGACTGCTGGCCGGTACTGGCGGACACGGTTCCCGCGGTCTTCTTGGGGAACCCTGTCCCGGTGATGGTGACCGTGGTCCCGGCCGGACCGGAGTAGTCGCTGAGCGTGATGGCCGCTGTGGCCGCCTGCGACGGCAGGGCTCCGCAGAGCATGGATAGTGCCAGCGCCAGCACGGCGCATAAGGCTGCGCAGGTACGCCGCATCATTCCCCCATAGATAGCTCCGCACGACTTCCTTCTTGGTGCGGCTAAAGGTGTGATCATAGCGGAATCCGCAGGGCAAGGGAATGGCCGGGCGGCAGGGCGGCGCAGACGACGGTGGCTGCCGCCTGTGCTTATGCACGGGCGGCAGCCACCGGGAGGGGTCCGCTAGTGCGGAATCAGGCCTGGGCCCGCTGGAACCATTCGGCTCCGCCCACCAGTTCGGTGTGGCCGGAGGGAACATCCGCGGTGGCCATCTTCGCGATCTCCGCTGCGAATTCCTCGACCGAGTAGAGCTTGCCGGCGGCCTCGCGGCGGGCTTCGATGGCGCCGGGGGCGGCACGGTCCAGCAGCGTCGCCGTCACGGTTCCTTCGATCATGTCGCCGGAGACAACCACCAGGCTGATGCCCTTCTCTTCGAGCGCCGGCAGTTCCGCCCGCAGTGCATCCTCGCCGGCACGCTTGCTCCGGGCAACGGGCTCGTACTCGGGCATGGTGGGCACCGTATTGATGAAATGGGCCTGGTGGCTGGTGACGAACACGACGCGGGAACCGGCGGGGAGGACAGCCGCCGCGGCCTTGAGCATGTTGACCTGGGCATCGCGGTTGAGCCGCATGGCGTAGTCCTCGCCGAGGCCGGATTCCATGCCGCCGGAGGCATTCAGGACCAGCAGGTCCAGCCCGCCGAAGTTATCGGTGGCCGCATCGACCAGGGACTGTGCGCCTTCGGGCGAGGTCAGGTCGGCACCCACGGCGACGGCCCGGCCGCCGGCGGCTTCGATCCCGGCCACGACCTTGTTGGCACGGGGTGCCTTCTGCCTGTAGTTGACGACGACGCCGGCACCCTCAGCCGCCAGCAGTTCGGCCACGGCGGCCCCAACCCCGCGCGAGGATCCTGTCACAATTGCTGCTTTGCCGTCCAAGGCACCCATTCTTGCTCCTAGTCGTCGGGACGTTTGTAGAAATCACCTAATGAAAATGGCTCCGCAGACCATACTGCCAGCCTGCGGAGCCATAAGCTTTGTCCAAATGCGACAAAGAACGGTCAGTGGCCCATTCCCAGCCCGCCGTCGACCGGAATGACCGCGCCGGAGATGTAGGCGGCCTCGTCGCTGGCGATCCAGCGCACGACGTTGGCCACTTCCTCGGGCTCGGCGAAGCGCCCTGCCGGGATGCTGGAGAGGTAGCTCTTCTGGGTATCCTCGGGGAGCGCCGCGGTCATGTCGGTATTAATGAAACCCGGCGCGACGACGTTGGCTGTGATCCCGCGGGAACCGAGTTCCCGGGTCAGCGAGCGGGCGATCCCGACCAGGCCGGATTTGGAAGCGGCGTAGTTGATCTGCCCCGGTGAACCGTAGAGCCCCACCACGGAGGAAATCAGCACAACACGGCCTTTGCGCAGCCGGATCATGCCCTTGGACGCACGCTTGACCACCCGGAAGGCGCCGCTCAGGTTGGTGTCGATGACGTCGGTGAAGTCTGTTTCGCTCATCCGCAGCAGGAGCGTGTCGCGGGTGATGCCGGCATTGGCTACCAGCACCTCGACGGCGCCATGGGCGGCTTCGACTTCGGTGAAGGCGGCGTCGATCGACGCGGCGTCGGTCACATCCGCCTTGAGGCCGAGCAGACCCTCGGGCACGTCGCCGCTGCGATAGGTGATGGCCACTTTGTCGCCGTTCGCCTGGAATGCGCGCGCGATAGCGAGCCCGATGCCGCGGTTTCCGCCGGTCACCAGGACGCTGCGCCCCGCCTGCTCTTCGTTGCTCACACTAACCTCCGTTGAAAACGCTGATTTGTCCTAGAGCATCCTAGCCCGGCTGCAACATCCGCAGGCTCGGCGAAGTTCGTGCCTCGGCGGGTGCCGTGGGAGAATTAAGGGAGGTTCTTTGGAGCGTGATGAGTAAGCAGTCAAACGATGATCAGGCCGTCCAGAGCATTACGGACGCGCAGGAGGGCCATACCGACGAGATGCGGCGCCGGATGGTCAAGTACACCGTCGCCATGAGCATCCGCCTCGCCTGCCTCCTGCTCTTCTTTTTCGTCGATGGCTGGCTGCGCTGGGCGTTCATCGCCGGCGCCGTGTTCCTGCCATGGATCGCCGTGGTCATCGCGAACAGCGGCAGCGACCAAAGCAATCTGCAGCACAGCGACTCGCTCCTGGACCACGCTCCGGCCGCCGAATTGGAGGCCGGCAAGGTTGCGCAGGCGCCGGAGACGGATGTGCTCGCCGGCGAGGTGGTCGACGACGAAGCGGAGGATGCGGGCGACCCCAGCGATACGGCCGGGCCGGGCCGCCCCGACGCCGACGATGAGGGACTGATGGATCAACGCAGGAAAGACGGAGACGCAGCGTGAGCATTTTCGACCAACTGTCCGGCAACGGACGGCCGATCGCGGTTTCCCCGGTCTGCTCACGAAAGGGCTGCCGGGCGTCGGCGGCTTGGGAGTTGCTCTGGAACAACCCGAAGATCCACACGCCGGAGCGCCGGAAGACCTGGCTTGCCTGCGACGAGCACCGGGACTGGCTCCAGGAGTACCTCGAGCAGCGCGCGCTCTGGCGCGAGACGCGGGCCTTCGCGCCCTCGACCGGCGGCGCCGCCGGAACGGCGGAGGGCCTGTGAGTTCCTACCGTTTCCTGTTCACCGGCAAGTGGGTCGGCTGGTTCCTCCTCGTGGTCCTGCTCGCGGCCGTCTGCGTGCTGCTGGGTAATTGGCAGATGGACCGCCGGGAACAGGCCCGCGACGTCATTTCCGCCATCGAGTCCAACTACGACCGCGAGCCCGTCGACTTCGCAGCAGTGCCGCAGATCTTCGAGACGGCGTCCGAGGC
This sequence comes from Arthrobacter sp. Marseille-P9274, assembly GCF_946892675.1. Taxonomy (NCBI): domain Bacteria; kingdom Bacillati; phylum Actinomycetota; class Actinomycetes; order Micrococcales; family Micrococcaceae; genus Arthrobacter; species Arthrobacter sp. Marseille-P9274. The sequence continues at coordinate 1,412,636 of NZ_CAMPOV010000001.1, read as the reverse complement.
CGACGAGTGGACGCCGGTCACACTACGCGGTGAGTACGACGTTGCCGGGCAGCGGATCGTACGCAACCGGCCGCTGAATGGCCGGCCGGGCTATGAAGTCCTGGTACCGCTCAGGCTCGAATCGGGTGCCGCCGTGATCGTCGACCGCGGCTGGCTGCCCATCGGCAACAACCAGGCCGGGCACCCGGACGAGGTGCCGGCCGCCCCGGAAGACGACGTGACCGTCGTCGTACGCATGAAGCCCGGCGAAGCGGACGTCGACCGCGGAGCGCCGGAGGGACAGCTGGCTTCCATCAGACTGGAGGACTACGCGGCGGAACTGGACTACCCGGTCTACACCGGCGCCTACGGAATGATGGCCACCGAGGATCCGGCGCCCGCAACGCAGCCCGTCGCGATTCCGAAGCCCGCGATCGACGAGGGGCCGCACCTGTCCTATTCGATGCAGTGGTACGCCTTCGGGCTGCTGTTCTTTGTCGGCTACGGCTACGCGGCGCGGCAACAGGCGCGGATGGACGAACTGCAGGCGGAGGACGAAGCGCTCGGCTTCCACGAGGCCAATCCCGCGCCGCGGGCGGCTGCCCCCAAGCGGCGGAGCAACCGGCCCACCGCCGAGGAGGAAGAGGACGCGCTGCTCGATGCCCAGGGCTTCCGCACTGACGGCTCGCTGCTCAGCAAGGACGACTGACGGGGCAGCGCGGACCGGGCCACCGACAGGAGGCCGGCCGGGGCGCGGCCGGAGCAGGAGCCGGCTGGCGGCCCCCGGAGCCGGTCAGGCGAGCGTGACCAGGTCCAGGTAGTCCTCGTTCCAGAGGTCTTCGACGCCGTCGGGCAGCAAAACCACGCGCTCCGGGTTCAGCGCCTCGACGGCGCCTTCGTCGTGGCTGACCATGACGACCGCGCCGGTGTAGTTCCGCAGCGCCCCGAGGATTTCGGCGCGGCTGGCCGGGTCCAGGTTGTTCGTGGGCTCATCGAGCAGCAGCACGTTGGCCGACGACGCGACGATGGTGGCCAGCGCCAGCCGCGTCTTCTCGCCGCCGGAGAGCACGCCGGCCGGCTTGCTGACGTCGTCGCCCGAGAACAGGAAGGAACCGAGGATGTTCCGGACCTGCGTGTCCTGCAGGTCCGGCGCCGCGGTCCGCATGTTCTCCAGCACGGTGCGTGCGGTGTCCAGGGTGTCGTGCTCCTGGGCGTAGTAGCCGATCTTGAGCCCGTGGCCCGGGACGACTTCGCCGGTGTCCGGTGTGTCCACGCCGGCCAGCATCCGCAGCAGGGTCGTCTTGCCGGCGCCGTTGAGGCCGAGGATGACCACCTTGGAACCGCGGTCGATCGCGAGGTCCACGTCGGTGAAGATCTCCAGCGAACCGTAGGACTTGCTGAGCCCTTCGGCCGTCATCGGGGTTTTGCCGCAAGGGGCGGGATCGGGGAAGCGCAGGGCCGCGACCTTGTCCTGGGCCCGCACGGCGTCCAGCCCGTCGAGCAGCCGTTCGGCACGCTTGGCCATGTTCTGGGCCGCGACGGCCTTGGTGGCCTTGGCGCGCATCTTGTTGGCCTGGTCCAGCAGGACCTGGGCCTTCTTCTCGGCGTTGGCACGTTCGCGCTTGCGGGCACGCTCGTCGGTTTCGCGCTGCTGAAGGTAGCGCTTCCAGTTCATGTTGTAGATGTCGATGGCGGCGCGGTTAGCGTCCAGATGGAAGACCTTGTTGACCGTCGCCTCGAGCAGGCCGGTATCGTGGCTGATCACGATCAGCCCGCCCTGGTGGTTCTTCAGGAACTCGCGCAGCCAGCTGATCGAATCCGCATCCAGGTGGTTGGTCGGTTCGTCCAGCAGCATGGTGTCCGCGCCGGAGTAGAGGATCCGGGCCAGTTCGACGCGGCGGCGCTGGCCGCCGGAGAGCGTCTTGAGCGGCTGGTTGAGGATGCGCTCGGGCAGCTCCAGGTTGGAGGAGATCGCGGCGGCTTCGGCCTCGGCGGCATAGCCGCCGCCGGCCAGGAATTCGGCCTCCAGCCGGTCGTACCGGCGCATGGCCTTGGCGTGCACGGCCGGGTCCTCGCTGGCCATTTCCTGCTGCGCCTTCCGCAGCTTCCCGACGACGACGTCGAGTCCGCGGGCCGACAGGATGCGGTCCCTCGCCAGCTGGTCCATGTTGGGCGTGCGCGGATCCTGCGGCAGGTAGCCGACCTCGCCGTTGCGGATCACCTGGCCCGCGGCCGGCATGCCCTCGCCCGCCAGCACCCTGGTCAGGGTGGTCTTGCCGGCACCGTTGCGGCCGACCAGCCCGATCTTGTCCCCCTTGTCCACGCGGAAGGACACCGCCTCCATGAGCAAACGCGCTCCGGCTCGCAGCTCAAGTTCGCTGACGGTAATCACAGATGGGACCTCTCGATGGGGATGGGGGCCCGAATGGGCCCCATCCATTCTACGGGCCCCGTGGTCTTAGTCGGAAACCTACAAGACCGCGCGGGCCCGTAGGGGCTATTGTCTGTGTGAATCACCGGCCTTTTGTGCCGCTTCGACAGAAGGAATCCCACCATGCCCGCTTCGGAAGACACCCGACATTCCCCTTCGGCAGAGTTCGGATCGGCAGAGTTCGGATCGGCAGCGTCGGTTCCGGTATCCCGCCCGGCGCCGACGGCCGTCCGCAAGGGGCGCCGCTCCTGGAACGGCACCGACCTCGCGCTGATCGCCGTTTTCGCCGCCCTCACGGCCGCCTCCGTGGCCGTCCCGCCGATCCCGGCCGGCAACATCCTCGGCGTGCCGATCACGCTGCAGACCATGATCGTGGCGCTGGCCGGCCTGGTCCTTGGCGGCTCCCGGGCCGCGGCAGCGGTCGGGCTGTACGTCCTGCTTGGCCTGGTCGGGCTGCCCATCTTCGCCGGCTTCCAGGGCGGTCTCGGCGTGCTGGCCGCGGGCTCGGCCGGCTACCTGCTGTCCTTCCCCTTCACCGCGGCCCTGATCGGTTTCCTCGCCGGCATCCTCCTCCGCCGCAGCTCCAAGGTGGGCACACTGACCACGGTGCTGCTGTTCCTGGCGGCAACCGCAGGCACGCTGCTGACCCATGCCCTCGGCGTGGCCGGCATGATGCTCAACGGGCAGCTGGCGCTGCCCGCGGCACTCGTAGCCGACCTTCCCTTCATCCCCGGCGACCTCGTCAAGAACGCCGTGGCGGCCGCGATCGCCCTCAGCCTGCACAAGGCCTTCCCAGACCTGCTGCGCCGGAAGCGTTGAGCATGATCCGGTTCCGGAACGTGCGGGTGCTGGGCGACGGGGCGGGCGCGACGCCTGCCCCGCCCATCCTGAGCGTGCCCGAACTGGAGCTGTCGGAAGACCGCATCAGCGTGATCGGGGCCAACGGCTCCGGCAAGTCGACCCTGTTGAAGCTCATCAACGGCCTCGTGGTCCCGGACGAAGGTGCCGTGGACGTGGACGGCCTTGAGACCGCCTCGGACGCGGCCGCCGTCCGCCGCCGGGTGGCCTTCGTTTTCACGGACCCCCTGTCCCAGCTGGTCATGCCGACCCCGCTGGAAGACGCCGAGCTGTCCCTGCGCCGGAAGTACCGCAAGCGGACCGAGCGGCGCGCTGCCGCACTGTCGCTGCTACAGGATTTCGGGCTCGCGCACCTGGCGGATCAGAGCATCTACCAGCTCTCGGGCGGGGAGCGCCAGCTTGCGGCGCTGGCCAGCGTGCTGGCGGTCGACCCCGCCGTGCTCGTCCTGGACGAGCCCTCCACCCTGCTGGACCTGCGCAATACCATGCTGCTGCGCGGCCGGCTCGCGGCGCTTCCGCAGCAGCTGGTTACCGCCACCCACGACCTGGAGCTGGCGCAGGACAGCGTCCGCACCCTTGTGGTGGACGGAGGGCGGATAGTGTACGACGGCGAGCCAGCGGCCGCCGTCTCCTTCTACCGTGAGCTGAGTGCCCACGTCGCGGGGAGCGGCTGAGTGCGCGGCCACGCCCACCTGGTCAGCGCTTACGTGCCGGGCAGCAGCTGGCTGCACCGGGCACCGCTCGCGCTGAAGTTCGCGTTCCTCGTGGCCACGGGGGTGGCCGTGCTGGCCCTCCGCGAACCGTGGCCACGCGCCGTGGTGCTTGCCGCCGTCGTTCTGGTGCACCTGGCGGCCCGCCTGCCCGCCGGGCGCCTGGTGGCCCCGCTCCGCAGCATGTGGCTGTTCCTGCTGGTGGTGCTCGGCTACCGCTGGTGGGTCGATTCGCTCCCCGCCGCGCTGGGCGTCGCGGCCGGGCTGGTCGCGTGCATCTACGCCGCCAACCTGCTGACATCCACCACGGAGGTCCAGCGACTGCTGGACGGCCTGGTCGCGGCGGTCACGCCGCTGCGGCGTTTCGGCGCGGACCCGGAGCGCTTCGCGCTGACCATCGGGTTGATGCTGCGCAGCATACCGTTCCTGCTCGGATCCCTGCATGATGTCCGCGACGCCGCCCGGGCCCGGGGCCTCGGGACGTCGCCGCGGGCCATCGTGCAGCCGGTCCTGATTGGCGCCGTCGCCTACGCGCGCCAGACAGGGGACGCCCTGGCCGCGCGCGGGCTTGGCGAAAAGACCAGGGACTGACCCGCCGGACGGGACCGGGCGTTATTGTTAGCGCATGAGTTTCAATCAGGGCTCGCGGCTGGACACCTCGCAGGTTTCGGATCGGCGCGGCGGGATGGGCGGGAAGATTGCCATCGGCGGCGGCGGGCTGATCTTGCTGATCGCCAGCCTGCTCGGCGTTCCGCCCGAGCTGCTGCAGAGCCTCACCGGCGCCAGCCCTTCTTCGGGGCAGGTGGCCGCCGACGGCCAGGAGCTCCGGTTGGAATGCGAGACCGGGGCGGACGCGAACGCGCGGCGCGATTGCCGGGTTGTCGCCACGGTCAACAGCCTCAACCGCTACTGGGGCGAGGCGCTCCCCCGCTACAACCTGCAGTACCCGGTTCCCGACGCCGTGCTGTTCGACGGTCAGGTCAGCACCGGCTGCGGCAGCGCGACCAGCGCCGTCGGGCCGTTCTACTGCCCGCGGGATTCCACGGCGTACTTCGATGTGGGCTTCTTCGACCAGCTGACCGACCAGCTCGGCGCCGCTGAAGGCCCGCTGGCCGAGGAATACGTCGTGGCCCATGAGTTCGGGCACCACATCCAGAACCTGACCGGCGTCCTGGACTACTCGCAGCAGGACCCGCAGGGTCCGGGCTCCGGGGCGGTCCGCGTGGAGCTGCAGGCCGACTGCTATGCGGGAGTCTGGGCGGGCAACGCCACCCAGCAGGTGGATCCGGCCACGGGCGAGCCGTTCATGCAGCCGCTGACCAACGAGGACCTGAGCGACGCGATCTCCGCGGCCTCCGCCGTCGGCGATGACCGGATCCAGGAGGCCAGCAGCGGCCAGGTCAACCCGCACACGTGGACCCACGGCTCAAGCGAGCAGCGCCGGGCGTGGTTCTCGCAGGGCTACGAGACCCGGGATCCGGCCGCCTGCGACACCTTCAACGCCGCCGACCTGGACCGGCCCTAGAGGTTCCGGTCGTCCACCTCGGCCCGCGAATCGTCGCCGAAGCCCGGCAGGTAGCCGTCCGGCTCACGGCCCATGGCTAGATCGAGCGTCAGGAAGACGAAGCCTGCCCCGAGCCAGAGCAGCAGGACCATGACGCAGTTGACCAGGACCGGGCCGATGCCTGCCAGGCCCACGTCGAGCAGTGGGTAGGGGTACCAGCCGGTGGCCGCGCCGCGGATGAACACCCCGAGGAGCCATGCGGCCGGATAGACCAGGGACCAGAGGACCCGCAGCGGCGTGATCCGGGGCCGCGGCCCGAAAATCAGCCAGCCGACGATGACCATGATCGGGACCGCGTAGTGCAGGAGCCGGTCCGCGAAGACCGCCGTAGGGCTCAGGGCGGCAAAGTCCGGGATGCCGCGCAAGGGCGTGAACTGGAGCAGGAGAAGCAGCAGTGTTCCGGCCAGCGTAACCACGCGGACGGCGCGCCAGACGGGTCCCCCGGCGCGTGCGGGCTCCATGAGAAGGCTGAGGGACACGATGAAGACGAGCGCGTTGAGGTGGAGGCTGGCCGAGCCGAGGAAGTTCCACCAGATGTGGGCCGGGGCCACCGCGTGCGCCGGCGATTCTCCGGTGGCCATGATCTGCAGGACCAGCCCGAGGACCGCCATCAGGGCCGTCGCGCCGTGGAACAGCTGCGCAGCGGTTTCCTCGTTGTACCGTCCGGCGGCCGGGCCGGCAAAGGGTGGTTCTGCCATGCCTTGATGCTAGCGCCAATTACGACGGCGGCGGGCGGCAAAGGCGGTTAACGCAGCGGTTGCCGGTCCCTGGTCGGAACCGGCAACCGCCCAGCTGCGGGGGCAGCTAGATGTTGAAACCGAGGGCGCGCATCTGGTCGCGGCCGTCGTCCGTGATTTTCTCCGGGCCCCACGGCGGCATCCAGACCCAGTTCAGGCGCCATTCGTCGACGACGCCGTCCAGGGCCTTGCCCGTCTGCTCTTCGATGACGTCGGTCAGCGGGCACGCCGCGGTGGTGAGCGTCATGTCGATCAGCAGCGCGCCGTCCTCGGCGTACTTGAGGCCGTACAGCAGCCCGAGGTCAACGACGTTGACACCGAGCTCCGGGTCGATGACGTCCTTGAGTGCCTCTTCGACGTCCTCCAGCGAGGTGCGGGAAGCGTTGGTTTCGGTCATGATCAGGCCTTTGCAGCGGTCGGCAGGAAGCGGTCGTAGCCTTCCTCTTCCAGCCGGTCCGCGAGTTCGGGGCCGCCCTCTTCAGCGATCTTGCCGTCGACGAAGACGTGGACAAAGTCGGGCTTGATGTAGCGCAGGATCCGGGTGTAGTGGGTGATGAGCAGGGTGCCCATACCGCCGGCCTCGTGGACCCGGTTGTGCCCTTCGGAGACGACCTTGAGGGCGTCGACGTCCAGGCCGGAGTCGGTTTCGTCCATGATGGCGAACTTCGGCTTGAAGAGTTCAAGCTGCAGGATCTCGACGCGCTTCTTCTCGCCGCCGGAGAAACCTTCGTTGACATTGCGCTGGGCGAAGTCCGCGTCGATGCGCAGCTGGCTCATCGCTTCCTTGACGTCCTTGGTCCAGGTGCGCAGCTTCGGAGCTTCGCCGTCCAGGGCGGTCTTGGCGGTGCGCAGGAAGTTGGTCATGGTGACGCCGGGGACCTCGACGGGGTACTGCATGGCGAGGAAGAGGCCGGCGCGGGCGCGCTCGTCAACGCTCATCTCCAGGACGTCTTCCCCGTCCAGGGTGATGGAACCGGAGTCCACGGTGTAGCGCGGGTGGCCGGCAATGGTGGAAGCCAGCGTGGACTTGCCGGAGCCGTTCGGGCCCATGATCGCGTGGATCTCGCCGGTGTTGATGGTGAGGGAAACGCCCTTGAGGATTTCCTTCTTGCCCTGCTCCGTCTCGATGCTGACGTGGAGGTCCTTGATGTCCAGAGTCGACATATTCTCTGCTTTCTCCTGTGCGGCCGCCCGTGTCGTGAGGCGGCCGCTTCGTGAAGTTGTTGAAGTTCTTAGTTCAGGTCCGGAGCGCTGGCTCCGTTGACGACGGTTGCGACGTCGACGTACACGTCGTCGCCGTCAACGGTCAGCGCGAACACCGGGACGGGATCGTAGGCCGGCAGGCTCAGGGGCTGGCCGCTGCGCAGGTCGAACTGGGAACCGTGGCCCCAGCACTCGATCGTGCAGTCCTCGACGTCGCCCTCCGACAGCGAGTAGTCCTCGTGCGAGCACGTGTCCCCCAGCGCATGGAGTTCGCCGTCGGAATCACGCACGACCGCCACCGGATAATCGTCGATCAGGATGCGCAGCGCCTGCTTGACCTGCACCTCGGAGGCCTTGCAGACCAGCTTTCCCCGCGGTGTTTCCGCCATCAGAGGTTCCCTGCCGCCAGTTCCCGCTCGACGGCCTCGGTCAGCCGCTCCTCCAGTTCCGGAACCCGGATCTGCTGGATGATCTCGTTGAGGAACCCGCGGACCACCAGGCGGCGGGCTTCATCCTCGGGGATGCCGCGCGCCATCAGGTAGAACAGGTGCTCGTCGTCGAACCGTCCGGTGGTGCTGGCGTGGCCGGCACCTTCGATCAGGCCGGTCTCGATCTCCAGGTTCGGCACGGAGTCGGCGCGTGCGCCGTCCGTCAGGACCAGGTTGCGGTTGGCCTCATAGCTGTCCGTGCCCTCGGCCTCCTTGCGGATCAGGACGTCGCCCACCCAGACGGTGTGCGCGGCCTGGCCCTGCAGGGCACCCTTGTACAGCACCCGGGACTTGCAGTTCGGCACGCCGTGGTCAACGAACAGCCGCTGTTCCAGGTGCTGTCCGGCGTCGGCGAAGTACAGGCCGAAGAGCTCGACGTCGCCGCCGGGCTGGCTGAAGCGCGCCGACGGGGTCACGCGGACCAGGTCGCCGCCGAGGCTGACGGACACGTGCTTGAACTTGGCGTCGCGGCCGATCTTGGCCTGCTGCGACGAGGCGTGCACCGCGTCGTCGTTCCATTCCTGGACGGAAACCACGGTGAGCTCGGCGCCGTCGCGGACGTCGATCTCGACGTTCTGCGAGACGGTGGCGCTGCCCTTGTGGTCGAGGACGACGACGGCCTTGGAGAACCGCTCGGCGACGATCACCAGGTGCTGGGCCGAGGCCTCGGTCCCGGTGCCGTCGATGGCGACGACCACGCCGGTCTCCAGTTCCGTCTCGGCCGGGATGGTCAGCACGGTTGCCTCGGTAAAGGCCTCCCAGGCTGCCGCGGATACCCGGTCCTCGGGAATGCCGGCGCTGCCGATGCGGGCATCGCTGCGGTCCACGGTCTCCACCTTCACGGAGGACGGGGCTTCGCCACCCTCCGGGCCGGTGACGGCCAGGGACGGCGCTGCGCCGGTGAGCGGCTCGATGTGCAGGCCGCGCAGCCGCTTGAGCGGGGTGAACCGCCAGTCCTCTTCGCGCCCGGTCAGCTGCGGGAAGTCCGCCAGCTTGTAGGAGGTGCGGCGTCCGGCGCGGGAGCTGTCCGGAACACCGACTCCGCCGCCGTGGCTGTGGCCCTTGGTGCTGGCACCGGCGAGGGGTCCCTGGGCCGCGTTCACGGGCGAGAGGTCCTCGCCTTCTTCGGAGAACCCGTCGATGGCCGGAGCACCGATGCGTGCTTTCTCAGTGGTCTCAGTCATTAACCTACGGATCCTTCCATCTGCAGTTCGATCAGGCGGTTGAGCTCGAGGGCGTATTCCATCGGCAGCTCGCGGGCGATGGGCTCAACGAACCCGCGCACGATCATGGCCATGGCTTCGTCCTCGGGCATGCCTCGGGACATCAGGTAGAACAGCTGCTCTTCGCTGACGCGGGAGACGGTCGCCTCGTGCCCCATGGTCACGTCGTCCTGGCGGACATCGATGTAGGGGTAGGTGTCGGAGCGCGAAATGGTGTCCACCAGCAGTGCGTCGCAGACCACGCTGTTCTTGGAGTTCTTCGCGCTTTCCCGGACCTGGACAAGGCCGCGGTACGCAGCCCGCCCGCCGCCGCGCGCCACCGACTTGGAAACGATGGAGCTGGAGGTGTTCGGGGCGATGTGCACCATCTTGGAACCGGTGTCCTGGTGCTGGCCGGCGCCGGCGAACGCGATGGAGAGGGTCTCGCCCTTCGCATGCTCGCCGGTCAGGTACACGGCCGGGTACTTCATCGTGACCTTGGAGCCGATGTTGCCGTCGACCCATTCCATCGTCGCGCCCTCGTGGGCGACGGCGCGCTTGGTCACCAGGTTGTAAACGTTGTTCGACCAGTTCTGGATCGTCGTGTAGCGGACGCGGGCGCCCTTCTTCACGATGATTTCGACGACGGCCGAGTGCAGCGAGTCCGACGTGTAGATCGGCGCGGTGCAGCCTTCGATGTAGTGGACGTAGGAGTCCTCGTCCGCAATGATGAGCGTGCGCTCGAACTGGCCCATGTTCTCCGTGTTGATGCGGAAGTAGGCCTGCAGCGGGATCTCCACGTGGACACCCTTCGGGACGTACACGAAGGAACCGCCGGACCACACGGCCGTGTTCAGGGAGGCGAACTTGTTGTCGCCCACCGGGATCACGGAACCGAAGTACTCCTCGAAGATCTCGGGGTGTTCCTTCAGCGCGGTGTCGGTGTCCAGGAAGATGACGCCCTGGGCTTCCAGGTCCTCGCGGATCTGGTGGTAGACAACCTCGGACTCGTACTGGGCCGCGACGCCGGAAACGAGGCGGCTCCGCTCCGCTTCGGGGATGCCGAGCTTCTCGTAGGTGTTCCGGATGTCCTCGGGCAGGTCCTCCCACGTGGCGGCCTGCTTCTCCGTCGAGCGGACGAAGTACTTGATGTTGTCGAAGTCGATCCCGGAGAGGTCCGCTCCCCACGTCGGCATGGGCTTGCGGTCGAAGTACTTCAGGCCCTTCAGTCGAAGATCCAGCATCCATTCCGGCTCGTTCTTCTTAGCCGAAATATCCCGGACGACTTCCTCATTCAGGCCGCGGCGCGCATTGGCGCCCGCATCGTTTTTATCCGCCCAACCGAACGCGTAGTTCCCGATGCCATGCAGCTCGGGGTTCTTCTCAAGGATCTCGGAAATGGTGGTGTCGGAGACATCGGTGTTGCCGATGGCATCCTTCACGCCCTGATCCACTTGGTCCGTCATTACGGCCTCTCCTGCAGATTGATGGATACTCTTCTGGTGCCTGGCGCCGGTTCGGAATCCCGAACCGCAGACCTTGTTCGGCCCACGGGAATGTGGGTCGTACAGACGTGGCCCCCGCTCGAGAGCGTGGACAGGCGGCGCACATCCACTCCGAGCAGTCGGGCAAAAACTTCGGTTTCGCTGTCGCAGAACGCGGGGAATTCCGCCGCGAGCTGCTGGATCGGGCAGTGCCCCTGGCACAGCTGCACCGCCAGCATCGTGCTGTGCGGGGACTTCTGGCCCACCACGGTGGTCGACCCGACGAAGCCGTCTTCGCTCAAAGCCCTGGCCAGCGCCTCGGCCCTCGCCTCGATCTCCGGCCCTGCCGCCTCGACGACGGGACGGTAGCGTTGTTCCATGTCAGCGTAGCGCCGCCGGGCGAAGACCGCGACGGCTTCCTCGCCGGCCGCCTCGGACAATGCGTTGAGCGCGTCGCGGGCGATCACCAGGTAGTCGTCGCCTAGCTTCGACTGGCCCTGCCGGCTGAGCACATAGCGCCGGGCGGGGCGCCCGGCCCCGGAGGCCGAGTTGGTGACCAGCTTGATCTCGATCAGGCCCCCGCGTGAGAGCGCGTCCAGGTGCCGACGGACCGCCGCGGGCGTGAAGCCCAGGATCTCGCCCAGTTCAGCCGCGCTGACGGGGCCGTGCTCCAAAACGGCGTGCAGGACCTTGTCCCGCGTGCGCTCCTCTGTATCGGCCGCCTGGGCGCGCGAAGAGGTAGGGTTCGTCATGGAATACACAACACAATCATGACTTATTCTCTTCCCGGCCTCCAGTAAGGCGCCCCTTAGCGTGGTCCGGGCCGGCCGCAGCGGGCGTCTCTACGTCGCGTAGAATGTTCTGGTGCCTCATTCCGATCCCTGCCTCGACATCCAGGGGCTCGTTAAAGATCTTGGGCCGGTAGCGGCGCTGGACGGCAAGATGGTCCGCGTGATCGACGGCGTGCATCTGCGCGCCTACCCGGGCCAGGTTACCGCGCTGCTCGGCGCCAACGGGGCCGGCAAGACGACCACGCTCGAGTGCGCCCAGGGCCTGACCCGGCCCAACGGCGGCAGCGTCCGGCTCCTTGGCCAGGATCCTTTCGAGGCCGGAGCCGTCCTGCGCAGCCGCGTCGGCGTCATGCTGCAGGAGGGCGGCCTGCCGCAGGCGATCCGCCCCGTTTCCCTCCTGCGGCACGTGGCCGGCATGTACAGCAGGCCGCGGAGCGTCGACGACCTCGTCGAGCGCCTGGGCATCCACCACTTCTCCAACACCCCCATCCGCCGCCTCTCCGGCGGGCAGAAACAGCGGGTCGCCCTGGCCGCGGCCCTGGTCGGGGATCCGGAAGTCCTGTTCCTGGACGAACCCAGCGCCGGCCTCGATCCGCAGTCCCGCGCCGTGGTGTTCGACCTGATCCAGGAGCTCCGCGCCGAGGGCCTGGGCATCATCCTCACTACCCACCTCATGGATGACGCGCAGCGTCTGGCGGACTACGTCTTCATTATCGACGCCGGCAAGACAGTCGCCCACGGAACCGTCGCGGAACTGACGAAAGCCACCGACGAAAGCGCCGGCGTCGAACGCCTCCTGACGTTCGACGCCCGGGCCGGGCTGGACCTGGCCGAGCTGCGCGCACTGCCGCTCGACGTGCACGAGGCCGTGCCCGGACGCTACACCGTGACCGGGGCGCTGGCGCCGGAACATCTGGTGCGGCTGGCGCAGTTCTGGGCCGCGCACGACGTGATGCCGGCAGCGATCCACATGGCACCGCGTTCGCTGGAAGACGTCTTCCTCGACATTTCCGGAAAGGAGCTGCGGTGAACGCACCCGCCCCGCTGCTGCGCCGTGTCCTGCTGCAGGGCCGCTACGAGACGGTGGCCATGCTGCGCAACGGCGAACAGCTGCTCATCGCGGTGATCCTGCCGCTGATGGCGCTGATCGGCCTGTCCATCACTCCCCTGCTCGACGAGTTCACGGAAAGCCGGATCGACATGGCCGCGCCCGGCGTGCTGGCCCTGTGCGCCGTGTCCACCGGGCTCACGGGCCAGGGCATCGCCACCGGCTTCGACCGCCGCTACGGCGTGCTGCGCTTCCTGTCGACCACTCCCCTCGGCCAAAGCGGGCTGATCCTCGGCAAGGTCATCGCGGTCCTCACCGTGCTGGCCATCCAGACCGTGGTGATCGGCACCGTGGCGCTGCTGCTCGGCTGGCAGCCGGCGCCGGGCGGCATCGTGCCCGCGCTGGTGCAGCTGGTGCTCGGCGCCGGCGCCTTCACCTCCCTCGGGCTGCTGATCGCCGGAACGGTGCGGCCCGAGGCGACTCTGGCCATCACCAACCTGCTGTGGGTCTTGCTGGCGGCCGCCGGCGGCATCCTGTTCCCGATCGCCAGCTGGCCGGATGTGTACGAGCCGGCGGCGCACCTGCTGCCTTCCACCGCGCTGGGCGACGCCCTGCGCAGCGCCCTCATGCACGCGGAATTCAACCTCACCGCCTCAATTGTTCTGCTGGTTTGGACCGTCGTGGCCAGCCTGGCAGCCATCCGCTGGTTCAAATGGAGCTGAAATTATGACCGGAACACCGCACGCCCAGCGACGGCAGACCGACGGACCGGCACAACGCCTGCCGCTGGAGCCCAACAAGACGGTCCGGTCCCTGGCCGTCGCCTCGCTCGTCTCGGAGATCCTCATCGTGGTCACCGGCGGCGCCGTCCGGCTGACCTCCTCCGGCCTCGGCTGCCCGACCTGGCCCCGGTGCACTGCCGAATCGCTGGTCGCCACTCCCGAAATGGGCATCAACGGCGCCATCGAGTTCGGCAACCGCCTGCTGACCTTCGTGCTGGCCGCGATCGCTTTCGCCATGCTGATCTCGGTCTGGCGGATGGCTAAGCAGCGCAAGGACCTGTTCCGGCTGTCCGTCGCGCTGCTGGCCGGTATTCCCGCGCAGGCCGTGATCGGCGGCATTACCGTCTGGACGCACCTGAACCCGTGGGTCGTCGGGTGCCACTTCGTGGTCTCGATGTCCATGGTCACCTTGGCCACCGTGCTGGTCCACCGCGCCTGGCTGGACAACGCGCGCGCCTCCACCGTGGTGCAGAGATTTACGACGTCGACCGTGCGGCAGTTGCTGTGGGCCCTCGCCGTCCTGAGCGGGCTGGCGATCGTGCTCGGCGTGATGGTGACCGGATCCGGTCCCCATGCCGGCGACGCGATGGCGCCGCGCAACAACCTCCATCCGGACCTGATCACCCGCGTGCATGTCCTGCCGGTCTACCTGCTGGTCGCCACCACGGTGGTGCTGCTGGTGATGGCCTACCGCGACACCCGCTTCGTCCCGCTCCGCCGCCCGCTGCTGCTCTTCGTAGCCGTGGTCGCGCTGCAGGCCATCATCGGGTACTGGCAGCACTTCACCGGCCTCCCCATCCTGCTGGTGGGCCTGCACATGCTCGGGGCGTCGCTGCTCGCAGCCGCCTGCACCCACGTCGTCTATGTCGGCGTCACCCGGCAGCCGGCCGCCGTGCGGAACTGAGTCGAAGCCCAGGAACCTTACGGCATCACGTCGCCGCTGTTGGGGCCGAGCGTCTGCCCGGTGTAGAGGTCGCCACCGGGCGAAGCTGCCAGCAGCAAGGCTGTAGGCGCCACCTCGTGCGCCTGGCCGAAGCGGCCGATGGGTAGCTCTGCCTGCTTGGCGGTCTTCCACTCTTCGGACAGTCCTTCGATCAACGGCGTGACGATGGGCCCCGGGGCTATCGCGTTGACCAGGATGTTGTGCACGGCCAACTCCAGCGCCATGGCCTTGGTCATGCCGATCACCCCGGCCTTCGCGGCCACGTAGTGCGTCAAGCCGACCCCGCCCTTCAGCCCGAGCTGCGAGGCGATGTTGATAATCCGGCCGCCGCCCCGCTCCACCATGTGGGGCGCGGCCCAGCGCGCCGCCAGGAACACGCCTTTCAGGTCCACGGCGAGGGTCTTGTCGAACGTCGCTTCGCTCATTTCCAGCAGCGGCGTCTCGTCGAGAATGCCGGCCGCGCTGACCAGGATATCGATACCGCCGAACCGAGCGGCGACATCGTCCATCAACCGCCTCATCGCCTCGCCGTCGGTGACGTCCACAGCGAGGGCCGCAGTGCGGCCGCCATAGGCACTGGCCTCGTCCGCGACGGCCGCGGCGTGCTGCTCGTTCCGGTCCAGCAGCGCCACGTCGGCGCCCTCCTGCGCAAAGAGCAGGGCGATGGCCGCACCGATTCCGCTGCCTCCACCGGTAATGGCGGCGACCTTCCCTTCGAGCTGTCGTTCCATCGGAACTCCTCTTCGAAATTCAGCTTGGCCAGCGGACGGTCAGCCCGCCGTCAACCGTCAGCTGCTGTCCGGTGATGTAGGCCGAGTCGTCGCTGGTCAGGAACCGTATCGCGCGCGCGGCTTCATCGACGTTGCCCACTCGGCCCCACGGGATGATCTTCCCGGCGGCGTCGAGGCCTTCCCTGCCCAGTGAGTTCACCGGGTCCAAAGACTGCGGGCTCTCGATGAGGCCCGGGATGATGGCGTTGACACGGATCCCTCGGGGTGCCAGCTCCACCGCCAGTGACCGGCACAAGCCGAGCAGGCCGGACTTCGCCGCGGCGTAATGGCTGTGCTCTTCCCAACCGTAGACACCCCCGGCGATCGAGGACGTGGCCACCATCGCCCCGCCGCGCTCCATCCGCGTGCTGCACGAGCGGAAGACGCGCAGGACGCCGGAGAGGTCGACGGCCATCATGTCGTCCCAGGCCTGGTCGGTCATGTCCGCCAGGGCCGCGCGGCGCAGGATACCGGCCGCAGCAACCGAGATATCCAGCCGGTCGAACTCGTCGAGCGCGGCCTGGGCGAGTTGCTCGGTGTCCTCGAAGCGCCGCACGTCCATGGGTACGGCTAGGCACCGCCCGCCGGCCTCCTCCACGGCACGGACCGTATCGGTCGCGTCGTGAGGATCCGAGGGCAGGTAGCCGATGACGCTGTGCGCGCCGGCCCGCGCGTAGGCGACGGCCAGTGCCCGGCCGATTCCGCTGCCGCCGCCCGAAATAACGGCAACCTTGCCCTCGAGTCCGTCGTCGCGGATCATGCGATCACCGTCGTCCTTTGATGTTCGTCGTGGATCGTGCGGGTGCCCGCCATGCACAAGGCCGAGATGAACAGTCCGCCGGTGCCGGTGATGATCGCCGCCCAGACGGTATCCACTCCGGCGGCGAGCAGGATGGAAAGCAGACCGGAGCCGGCGATGCCGCCGACTGGCGCCATCACGTGGGCCACGTTGGTGCCCATGCCACGCACATGGGCGGGGAAGGACTCGCCCATGTAGAACAGCAGGGCCGCGTAGGGGCCGGTGAGGAAGAAGAGGGTCAGCGCGTACAGCGGGATGATGATTCCCGGGACGCCCGGACCCAGCAGCATGATCAGGCTGACGATGCCGCCCGCCAGCCAGCCGAGGACGACCGTGCGCTTCCGCGTGATTTTGTCACCGAGCCAGCCGTGGAAGACGTACCCAATGAAACCGACCGCGTTGGCCAGGACCAGGATGACCAGGGCGTTGTCGAAGGAAACCCCCTTGGCCTCGACCAGAATCGTGGTGCCAAGGACTGAGAAGATCATGATGGAGATCCAGTTGAAGAACCACGACAGGGACAGCAGGATGGTGTGCCGGCGCAACTCGGGGGTGAAGACATCCTTTACGCCGGTGGCATGGTGGGCTGCCTCCTCGAGGTCGTGTTCGTCCGCGAGCCGGTGGGCGCCTTCGACGTCGCCGCTGGCACGGCGGCGTTTGACCTCCTGCATGGCGGCAAAGGTGGGCGATTCGGGCAGCCGCAAGGCCAAGGCCACCACGACCAGGGACAGGACGGCGGCCACCACGAAGGTCCAGCGCCAGCCGATGATCGGCAGCAGCAGGGCCGAGAGGCCAGCCGAAATCAGGGCGCCGACCGGCCAGCCGCCCTGTACCAGGGAGTACATCAGGCCTCGGCTTTTGGCCTCCTTGTAGATCTCGTTCAGGTAGACCGCGTTGACGACCTCCTCGGACATGGAGAACCCGGTCAAGGAGCGGATGATGACAATGCTGACGGCGCCGGCCGCGAGGCCGGTCAGGCCGGAAGCCACCGCCCCGCCGAGCATGAGGATGATGAGGGCTCTCTTGCGGCCCATCCGGTCGAGGATGGTGCCGACGAGCAGGGAGACGATGAAAACGCCGATCGTGGCGAAGGTGTTGACGGCAGTGGATTGCGCGGGTGTCCAGCCGAACTCCTCGGCGATGACCGGCAGAAGGGTGCCGAAGAGGGTGTAGTCATAGACCGAGGCGACCCAGGCGATAAAGCAGACTATCGAGACCTGCGTGATGGTCTTCCGGGTGATCTTGACGTTCCACGGCTCGACGGAGCGACCGTGAGGGGATTTGAGCGATGGCATGGCGGTTGCGTCCTTAAACCGCGGCCTCACGTGCCCGTGCGCGGTCTGCGCTGGGCGAAGTCGCGGGCGAGGTCTTCCATGACGGCGAATTCGACGCCGTCATGCTGTTGGATGTGGTCGAAGAGCCGCTCGAGCATGAGCAGGTTCTGCGGCTTGCCGGAAACATCCGGGTGGATGGTGATCGGGAAGACGGCGTAGTCCATCTCCCGGTGCACCCAGTCGAACTGGTCGCGCCAGAGCTGCTCGATGTCCCGAGGAGACACGAAGCCGTGGCTGTTGGGGCTGGATTTGATGAACATCATTGGCGGCAGGTCATCCAAATACCACGAGGCCGGGATCTCGATCAGGTCCGTTTCCTCGCCACGGAGCAGCGGTTTCATCCACTCCTGTGCCGAAGCCGCCTCGTAGTTGATCTTGGTCCACGAGTCTCCGACCCGTATGTAGTACGGCGTAAAGTCATCGTGCATCAGGGAGTGGTCATAGAGGAACCCGCGCTCGAGCAGGATCTCGTTGGTCACCGCCGAGAATTCCCACCAGGGAGCCACGTAGCCCACTGGTTTGCGTCCGGAACGCTGTTCGATGAGATTCGTGCAGTAGTCGAGGATCTCAGTCTCCTGCTTGCGGGTCATGGCGATGGGATTCTCGTGGCTGTAACCATGAACACCTATCTCGTGCCCGGCGGCCACAACGGCGTCGAACTGCTCCGGAAAGGTCTCGATGGAATGGCCCGGCCAGAACCAAGTCACGGGCATTTCCCGACGCTGGGCTAGCTGCAGCAGCCGCGGCACCCCGACTTCACCGGCGAACAGGCCGCGGGAGATATCTCCCGGGGAGTCCTCCCCACCATAGGAGCCGAGCCAGCCGCCCACGGCGTCGACGTCGATGCCGACTGAAACGTAGATTTTCTTGGGCATGATCTCTCCTCTGCTGACGGTCGGTGTTTAGAGGTAGGTTTCGAACGCTTCGGAGAACCGCTCCGGCGCGGTGCCGGCAGAGAGCAGGACGGCCGCCAGGATGCGCGCCTGGAAGGGGTTGAGGTCTCCGGAAGGGACGGCGCCCGCTGCCGTGAGGTCGATGCCGCCGCCATTGCCATAGGTCGGGACGACGGGCCCCCACGGGGCACGGGTGCTGAGCAGGACGATGCAGCCGCTTCCCGTAGCCCGTTTTACGGCCTCGGCGAATCCCGGTCCCGCATTGCCGACCCCGGTGCCGGCCAGCACGACGGCGCGGCTCCCGAGCTGCACGGCGTGGTCCATCAGTTCCGGCGTGGCACCGGGGTATGCAGTGATGACCTCTACACGCACGGTGTCGAACTCGGCAGGCGGCATCGGCAGAACGGGATAGCGGCGGGGCGCGGCCGTGACCACGAGCCCGCCGCCGGCCATGTGCGCTACTTCGGTGCCTCCACCGAAGGCGCTGCCCGCGGTGGTATGTACCTTCCGTGCGCCGCGGGCTGAGCGGACCGTTCCATCGAAGCTGATCAGCGCCCCGGTCCCGCGCAAACGCATGTCGGCCGCTGCCAGCACCGCTTCCGTGACGTTGCGCGGGCCGTCCGCATCGGGGCTGTCGGCCGTGCGTTGGGCGCCGGTGAGCACAACGGGCTTGGGCGAAGCATGCACTAGGTCGAGCAGGAACGCCGTCTCCTCAAGGGTGTCGGTGCCGTGGGTGACCACCACGCCATCGGTACCAGGATCGGCGAGGGCCTGCCCGACCGCCTCGGCAATCCGGTGCAGGTCAGCCAGATCCAGCCTGTAGCTGCCGATGGTCAGGACATCGCGCGCATGGACGGTGACGTTGCCGTGATGTTTCGGGATGAGCGCCGACGACGTGTCGGTAGCCACGGCTCCCCCGGTGCCGTGGCTGCGCGAGGCGATAGTGCCGCCGGTGCCCAACAGCTGGATGTGGGCCACCGTACGCCTCCTTTTCGAGACGGGCCGGTTCCGAAGGGGCGGATTGCCCCAAGCAAAAAAGATCAGGAACAATTCGCTAGTATGACGCACATCATACCAAAAAACATAAGGGTGCTTCGCATTATGGCCTGAAAACGGATTCGTCTACAGAATGCTACTCCGGGGACGCCAGCTCCCTGCGGTCGCGGGCAGGAGGATTTGCCCTAGAGGCTGGCGAAGACGGGGCCGCCCACGAAGGGGTCCACGGCCAGCGCGAGGAAGAGCACGGTCAGGTAGCTGATGGAGCCGTGGAAGACCCGCATGGCGCTCTTGTTGGTCTCCGCCGGCGTCTCGGTGCCGCGCTTGGCGAGGTTGTACAGCCGGTGGGATTCATATACGAAATAGCCGCCGCTGAGCAGGGCCGCGATGGTGTAGACCCAGCCGGCCCCGCCGACCGGCGCGAGCAGGAGCGAACAGGCCAGCGTTGCCCAGGCGTAGAGGACCACCTGGACCGAGACCTGGCGCGCGCTGGCGATGGCCCCGAGCATGGGGACGTTGGCGGCGTTGTAGTCGTCGCTGTACTTCATGGACAGCGGCCAGTAATGCGGCGGGGTCCAGAGGAAGATCACCATGAACAGGATGATGGCCGGCCAAGCCACCGTTTCGGTGACGGCCGCCCAGGCGATCAGCACGGGGAAGCAGCCGGCGGCACCGCCCCAGACGATGTTCTGGGCGGTGCGGCGCTTGAGGATCAGCGTGTAGATGACTACGTAGAAGAAGATCGCGCCCACGCCCAGCACGCCGGCGAGCGGGTTCGCCCCAAACCAGAGGATCAGGATGGACAGGATCCCCAGGATCCAGGAAAAGACCAGTGCTTCCCGCGGCGTAACTTCGCCCGTGACCAGCGGCCGGTTTTCGGTCCGGTGCATGAGCTTGTCCATGTCCCGGTCGATGTAGCAGTTGAACGACCCGGCCGAGCCGGCGGCGAGGGCGCCGCCAATCATGGTGGCGGCGATGAGGCCGAGGCTCGGGAAGCCCCCGGCGGCGAAGATCATCGTGGGAAGGGTGGTGACCAGCAGGAGTTCCATCACGCGCGGCTTGGTGAGCGCTATGTAGGCCTTGGCTTTACGTCCGAAGCCGGTCTTGACGGGTGCGTCAGCTACCTGTTCCGGAGCGCTCAGGATCTTCAAGGAAAAACCACACAGTTCTGCTGGGATAGACGGGATCAGTGCGGCCCTCGTCGGGCCAAGCACCGGCCCGGGCCCGTGAGGGCACACCGGAACCAAGGTGCCCCTCCATCATATCCTCTATGACCTGTAGAAATCTCCCCGGCAGTGTGTGTCCCACTATTACCGGTCGCATGCCTTGGCATCCTGCTTGCAGCGGGCCGCAAGGCGCTAAGGTGGACTTGTGCCTGCCGAGAGGCAGTTTCGGGGCCATTTAGCGCCTGTCAGACCCACGATGAGAGAGGGACTCCCCAGTGCCACATTCGGAAGAACTGTCCTGGACCGATCTGGACCAGCGCGCGGTGGACACGGTGCGTGTCCTGGCCGCCGACGCCGTCGAAAAGGTCGGGAACGGACATCCCGGCACGGCCATGAGCCTGGCGCCCGCCGCCTATCTCCTCTTCCAGAAGCTGATGCGCCACGATCCGTCGGATCCCCAGTGGGTTGGCCGCGACCGCTTCATCCTCTCCCCCGGCCATACGTCGCTGACCCTCTACATCCAGCTGTTCCTGTCCGGCTACGGGCTGGAAATCGAG
The DNA here is from genome assembly GCF_946892675.1 of Arthrobacter sp. Marseille-P9274. Lineage (NCBI taxonomy): Bacteria > Bacillati > Actinomycetota > Actinomycetes > Micrococcales > Micrococcaceae > Arthrobacter > Arthrobacter sp. Marseille-P9274. The sequence goes on along the minus strand of NZ_CAMPOV010000001.1, from coordinate 1,391,901 downwards.
GACCTGCGCCGGCTGCGCACGTGGGATTCGCTGACGCCAGGGCATCCGGAGTACGGCCACACATCCGGCGTCGAAATCACCACCGGTCCGCTGGGGCAGGGCCTCGCTTCCGCCGTCGGCTTTGCCTACGCGCAGCGCCGCACCCGCGGTCTCTACGACCCGCAGGCCGAAGCGGGCAAGAGTCCGTTCGACCACACCGTCTGGGTCATCGCGTCGGACGGCGACCTGCAGGAGGGTGTCACCTCCGAGGCTTCGTCGCTGGCCGGACACCAGGAGCTGGGCAACCTGGTGGTGCTCTACGACGAGAACCACATCTCGATCGAAGATGACACGAACATCTCCTTCAGCGAGGACGTCCTGCACCGCTACGAGGCCTACGGCTGGCACACGCAGCGCGTGGACTGGACGCGCACCGGCGAGTACAAAGAGGACATCGAGGAACTCTTCAACGCTCTCAAGGCCGCCAAGGCCGAAACGGGGCGTCCCTCCATCATTTCCCTGCGGACCATCATCGGCTGGCCCGCGCCGAAGAAGCAGAACACCGGCAAGATCCACGGTTCGGCGCTCGGCGCCGAGGAAGTTGCCGGGGTGAAGGAGGTCCTCGGCTTCGATCCGGAGCAGCGCTTCCATATCGACGCGGACGTGCTGGAACACGCGCGGCAGGTGGCTGCGCGCGGCAAGGAAGCCCGGGCCGAATGGGAGAGCTCCTACGCCCAGTGGCGCGAGGCCAACCAGGATGCCGCGGCCCTGCTGGACCGGATCGAGAAGTACGAGCTGCCGCAGGACTGGGCGGAGTCGCTCCCGGTGTTCGGCTCGGAGAAGGATGTCTCGACCCGTGCGGCGTCCGGCAAGGTCCTCAACGCCATCGGACCGGTGCTTCCCGAACTGTGGGGCGGATCGGCGGACCTGGCCGAATCCAACAACACCACGATCGAAAGCGCCCCCTCGTTCGTGCCGGAGTCCCGGCAGACGGATGCCTGGTCCGGCAATCCTTACGGACGCGTCCTGCACTTCGGCATCCGCGAACATGCCGCCGCGGCGATCGTCAACGGCATCGTGCTCAGCTCGAAGACCCGCGCCTTTTCCGGCACGTTCCTGATCTTCAGCGACTACCAGCGGCCGGCCATCCGCCTTGGCGCGCTGATGGGCGTTCCGTCGATCTATGTCTGGACGCACGATTCGATCGGCCTCGGCGAGGACGGCCCGACCCACCAGCCGGTCGAGCAGCTGGCGAGCCTGCGCGCGATCCCCGGCCTGGACGTCGTCCGCCCCGCAGATGCCAACGAGGTGGCCCAGGCCTGGAAGGTGATGCTGGAGAACCACGAGAATCCCGCGGGCATCGTCCTGACGCGCCAGAACCTGCCGGTGTTCGACCGCGGCGACGGCGGATTCGCCTCCGCCGACAACGTGGCGCGGGGCGCCTACGTCCTGGCCGAGGCCGAGAAGGACGGCCAGGCGGTCCAGCCGGACGTCATCCTGCTCGCCACGGGCTCCGAGGTGCAGCTCGCGGTGGAGGCCCGGGAAACGCTCCAGGGCGAGGGAATCGCCGCCCGCGTCGTCTCGGTGCCGTGCCTCGAGTGGTTCGACCGGCAGGATGCCCAGTACCGCGAATCCGTCCTGCCCGCGGCGGTCCGCGCCCGTGTGTCGGTCGAGGCCGGAGTCGCCCAGAGCTGGCACCGCCTCGTCGGCGACGCCGGCCGCTGCGTCAGCCTGGAGCATTTCGGTGCCTCGGCCGACTACAAGACGCTGTTCCGTGAGTTCGGAATCACCTCCGAGGCCGTCACCGCGGCCGCGCGTGATTCCATCGCCCAGGCAACTTCCTAAGGAGCCCCGTATGTCCAACAAGAACACCCAGGCCCTGTCCGACGCCGGCGTCTCGATCTGGCTTGACGATCTTTCCCGCGAGCTGATCACCACCGGCGAGCTCCGGAACCTGATCGCCGAGAAGAACGTCGTCGGCGTGACGACGAATCCGTCCATCTTCGCCGCCGCGCTCAAGAATGGTGAATCCTACGCCGCGCAGATCACTGAGCTGGCTGAGGAAGAGGCCGACGTCGACGCCGCGGTTTTCGCGATCACCACCGACGACGTCTCCGAGGCCTGCGACATCTTCTCGGGCCTCGCCAAGCATACCGGCGGAGTCGACGGGCGCGTGTCCATCGAAGTCGATCCCCGGCTGGCGAGGGACACCGCAGGAACCATTGACGAGGCGCGCAAGCTGCACGCCAAGGTCAACCGGAGCAACGTGTTCATCAAGATCCCGGCGACGGTGGAGGGGCTGGAAGCCATCACCACGACCCTGGCCGCGGGGATCAGCGTCAACGTCACCCTGATTTTCTCGCTCGAACGCTACCGCGAGGTGATCAACGCATTCATGCTCGGGCTCGAGCAGGCCAAGGAGAACGGCCACAAGCTGGCCCACATCCACTCGGTCGCCTCCTTCTTCGTTTCCCGTGTGGACACGGAGATCGACAAGCGGCTCGAAGCCAACGGCAGCGACGAGGCCAAGGCCCTGATGGGCAAATCCGGCATCGCCAACGCGCGGCTGGCGTACCAGATCTACGAGGAGCTCTTCTCCAGCGAACGCTGGCAGCTGCTGGCCGAGGCGGGCGCCCGCCCGCAGCGGCCGCTCTGGGCCTCCACCGGAGTCAAGAACCCGGCCTACCCGGACACCATGTACGTGACGGAGCTGGTGGCCGAGGGAATCGTGAACACCATGCCGGACAAGACGCTCGACGCCGTCGTCGACCACGGCGAGGTCAAGGGCAACACCGTCGCAGGCACCTACGAGGAAGCGAACCGCGTCCTGGACGCCGTGGATGCGCAGGGCATTTCGTACAAGGAAGTCGTGGACCTCCTCGAAGAAGAAGGACTCGAGAAGTTCGTGGCCAGCTGGTCCGAGCTCCTCCAGACCGTCCGCACCGCGCTGGACGAGGCGGGGCAGGAGTAACCGTGGGGGCATTGTCGATCCAGGCCTCCGGCGCCGCCCGCGCTGCCGTTGAACAGCACGTCCCCGTCCTCGTCGAAGACAAAGTTGCCTCGCGGCTGGCCGCCAAGGACCACACCCTCTGGGGCCCTGAGGCTGAGCAGGAAGCCGAGGTCCGGCTCGGCTGGGTGGACGCCGCGGCGGTCTCACGGCCGCTCGTTGCGCAGATCCTGCAGCTGAGGGACGAACTCCGCGCCGAAGGCGTCACCCGGATCGTGCTCGCCGGCATGGGCGGCTCGTCGCTCGCCCCGGAGGTCATCAGCAATACCGCCGGCGTGGAACTGACCGTGCTGGACAGCACGGATCCGCAGCAGGTGCGCGCTGCGCTGGATGAACGGCTGGCCGAAACGGCGCTGGTGGTCTCCTCGAAGTCCGGCTCGACGGTCGAGACCGACTCGCAGCGGCGGATTTTCGAGCAGGCCTTCACCGCGGCCGGGCTTGACGCGGCGTCACGGATCATCGTCGTAACGGACCCGGGCTCCCCCATGGACGCCAGCGCCCGTGAGGCCGGGTATCGGGCGGTCTTCAACGCGGACCCGAATGTCGGCGGCCGGTACTCCGCGCTGACTGCCTTCGGCCTGGTTCCCACCGGCCTGGCCGGGGTGGACATCGAGACGCTGTTGGACGACGCTGAGGAAGCGGCCGAGATCCTGGCCGATGACGACCCGGACAACATCGCCTTGGCGCTCGGCGCCGTCCTCGGCGGAACGGATCCCCTGCGCGACAAGATCGTCCTGCTGGACGAGGCGTCCGGCATCGTCGGGTTTGCGGACTGGGCGGAGCAGCTGATCGCCGAATCCACAGGCAAGCTGGGCACGGGCGTCCTGCCCGTCGTCGTCGGTGAATCCGCCCCGGAGGCCTCCTTCGACGCCCCGGACGTGCTGGTCATTCGCCTGGTTTCCGCAGAGGCCGAGGTGGACCTTGCCGGAAACGAGGCGGCCGTGTCCGGCACACTCGGCAGCCAGCTGCTGCTGTGGGAAGCGGCGACCGCGGTGGCCGGGCGGCTGCTCGGCATCAATCCCTTCGACCAGCCGGACGTCGAGGCGGCCAAGAACGCCGCCCGCGGGCTGCTCGACGCGCAACCGGAGACTCCGGCGCCGCTGGCCGTCGACCACGCGGTCGAGATCCGCGCGAACGGCGACTGGCTGGGCGGGGCGGAGACGGTGGAGGGTGCCATCCGCGCCCTGCTGGGCACGCTGGACGCCAACGGCTACCTGAGCGTGCAGGCGTACCTGGACCGGTTCGGCCAGGCCGAACTGGAGAGCCTGCGCCCCGAACTCGCAACCGCCGCCCGGCGGCCGGTCACCTTCGGCTGGGGACCGCGCTTCCTGCATTCGACCGGGCAGTTCCATAAGGGCGGGCCCGCCGTCGGCGCCTACCTGCAGATCACCGCCGCCGCGGCGGAGGACCTGGCGATCCCCGAACGGCCGTTTACCTTCGGCGAGCTGATCGCGGCACAGGCGGCCGGCGACGCACAGGTCCTGGCTGACCACGGCCGGCCCGTGCTCCGCCTGCACCTTCGGGACCGGGAGGCAGGCACGGCACAGCTGCTGCAGGCGGTTTCGGCGCTCTCCGGCGGAAAGCGCTGATGGTCCCTTCCGCAAACAACCGGCGCAACCCCCTGCGCGACCCCCGCGACCGGCGGCTGAACCGGATCGCGGGGCCGTCGTCGCTGGTTCTCTTCGGCGTGACCGGCGACCTCGCCCGCAAGAAGCTCATGCCCGCTGTGTACGACCTGGCCAACCGCGGCCTGCTCCCGCCGAGCTTCGCCCTCGTCGGATTCGGCCGCCGCGCCTGGAGCGACGAGGATTTCGCCGACCAGGTCCGGGCGGCGGTCGAACAGTACGCCCGGACACCGTTCCAGGCCGATGTCTGGGAACAGCTGAGCGCCGGCATGCGGTTCGTCCAGGGTGAATTCGGCGACGACGAGGCGTTCGCGCGGCTGAAGGAGGTCGTGGGCGAGCTCGACCAGACCCGCGGCACACGCGGAAACCATGCGTTCTACCTGTCGATCCCGCCGAAGGACTTCGAGCAGGTCTGCGAGAAGCTCTCCGCGCACGGCCTGGCCCAGGGCGAGCCAGGCACCTGGCGGCGCGTGGTGATCGAAAAGCCCTTCGGCCACGACCTGCAGTCCGCCCGCGAGCTCAACAGCATCGTCGAGTCGGTGTTCCCCGCGGACTCGGTGTTCCGGATCGACCACTATCTGGGCAAGGAGACGGTCCAGAACATCCTGGCACTGCGCTTCGCCAACCAGATGTTCGAGCCGCTCTGGAACGCCAACTACGTCGACCATGTGCAGATCACCATGGCCGAGGACATCGGCATCGGCGGCAGGGCGGGGTATTACGACGGCGTGGGGGCAGCCCGCGACGTCATCCAGAACCATTTGCTCCAGCTGCTCGCGCTGACCGCCATGGAGGAGCCGATCTCCTTCAACGCGGAGGATCTGCGCGCCGAGAAGGAGAAGGTCCTGGCCGCAATCCGGCTGCCCGAAGACCTCTCCACCCACTCGGCCCGCGGTCAGTACACCGGCGGCTGGCAGGGCGGCGAGAAGGTCAAAGGCTACCTGGAGGAGGAAGGCTTCAACCCGGAGTCAACCACCGAGACCTTCGCCGCGCTGCGCTTGGACATCCACACGCGGCGCTGGGCCGGTGTCCCGTTCTACCTGCGGGCCGGCAAGCGCCTCGGCAGGCGGGTGACCGAAATCGCCGTCGTGCTTAAACGCGCTCCAAACCTGCTCTTCCGGGACCATAAGGACGAGGACTTCGGCCAGAATGCAGTGGTCATCCGCGTCCAGCCGGACGAGGGGGCGACCATCCGCTTCGGCTCCAAGGTGCCGGGCACGCAGATGGAGGTCCGCGACGTGTCGATGGACTTCGGCTACGGCCACGCTTTCACCGAATCCAGCCCCGAAGCCTACGAGCGGCTGATCCTCGATGTCCTGCTGGGCGAACCCCCGCTGTTCCCCCGCCATGAGGAAGTCGAGCTGTCCTGGAAGATCCTCGATCCGTTCGAGGATTACTGGACGCGCAGCGGCGACAAGCCCGAACCCTACGCCCCGGGCAGCTGGGGCCCGGCGTCGGCAGATGCCCTGCTGGCCCGCGACGGACGTTCCTGGAGAAGGCCTTGATAGTCGATTTGCTGGACACCACCACCTCCAAGGTCTCGAAGGAGATCGTCTCGATGCGCGAGCAGGGCGGCGTGGTCACCCTGGGCCGGGTGCTGACGCTCGTCGTCCTCACCACGGCCGGCAACGAGGAAGTGGCGATTCACGCCGCCAACACCGCCAGCCGCGAGCATCCCTGCCGCATCATCGTGCTCGTGGACGCGGGCGCGGATGAACCGACGAAGCTTGACGCGCAGATCCGCGTCGGCGGGGACGCTGGCGCCTCCGAGGTCGTGGTGCTCTACGGCTACGGCGAACTCGCGGGCGAAAGCGACTCCCTGGTGTCCGCCCTGCTGCTGCCGGACGCGCCGATCGTGGCCTGGTGGCCGCACGGCATGCCGGAGAACGCCTCGGCGACCTCGATCGGCCGCATCGCGCACCGGCGGATCACCGACTCCGCCCACGAGCCGAAGCCAAAGCTTGCGCTCGAACAGCTGCGCCGGACCTACGCGGCGGGAGACACTGACCTGGCCTGGACGCGGCTGACCAACTGGCGCATCCAGCTGGCCGCCGTGCTCGACCAGGTCGAATACTCCCCCGTGACCTCCGTCGCCGTCGAGGGCGCCTCCGACTCCCCCAGCACCGTCCTGCTGGCGGCCTGGCTCACACGGGCGCTCGATGCTCCGGTCACCATCGTCGAAGAGGCCGCGGGCATCGGGATCCGCGGCGTCCGGATCACCCGGGTCGACGGCGACATCCGGATCCTGCGGCCGGGCTTGAGCGTGGCCGAACTGATCCAGCCGAACCAGCCGGTCCAGCGCATCACCCTTCCGCGGCGCTCCATCGAGGAGTGCCTGGCCGAAGAGCTTCGCCGCCTCGACCCGGACGAAGTCTTCGGCGAAGTACTGACCGAAGGATTGCCCCGCACCAACCTAAGGAGCGTACGCCGCAGTGAACGCTGAACCGGTCCTGCACATCCACCCTGACACCGAGATCCTGGCCGCGGCAGCGGCGCGGCGGCTGATTGCGCGCCTTGCCCTGGCCCAGAAGCACCATGGCGACGCCTCGGTCGTCCTGACCGGCGGCTCGCTGGGCATCAACACCTTGCGGGCGGTCGCCGCCGATGCTTCGCGCGTTGACGTGGACTGGCGGCGGGTGGACTTCTGGTGGGGCGACGAACGTTTCGTGGCTAAGGACAGCCCGGACCGTAACGAGCTGCAGGCCCGGCAGGCCCTCCTCGACTCGCTGGACATCGCCGAGGAACGCGTGCACGCGTTCGGTTCCACGGATGACTTCGGGAGCCCGCACGAAGCGGCGGACGCTTACGCCGAAGAACTGCGCCGGGCCTCGGGCCGGGACGCCAACGACGGCGGGGACGGCCTTCCGCTGCCGCGTTTTGACGTGCTGTTGCTGGGAATGGGTCCGGACGGGCACATCGCTTCGCTCTTTCCCGACATGGCCGGGATCCGGGAGCTGGAGCGTGCCGCCATTGGCGTCGAGGACTCCCCCAAGCCTCCGCCGCAGCGGGTAAGCCTCACCCTGCCCGTGATCAACTCCGCCGAGGAGGTCTGGATCGTGGTGGGCGGCGAGGACAAGGCCTGCGCCGCAGGGCTGGCGCTGTCGGGTGCCAACGACGTGCAGGTCCCCGCGACGGGAGCCCGCGGCCGGCAGGCAACACTCTGGCTGGTCGACCAGGCTGCGGCGTCCCGGCTGCCGGACGCCCTGCGCGCAGCGGGCGATACCTACTAGTGCCCCTGCGCCCTAGTGCCCCTGCGCCGCGGCCGCTCGACGGCGCCCGATGGGTCGGGCGCCGTCGAACGGGCGTTCCCGCGATATCCTGCCCGCCGGCCTCGCCAGGGCCATGGCAACCGGGTCGGGCGGTGGCTGAGGCGCCGCGAACTCAGGCCTTCACGAGAGCCGGCGCCTCATCGATGGCGGTGGTGCCCGCGGCGAGGTAGCGCTCGATGCTGACGGGGCAGTGGCCAAGCCCGCCGCCCTGCCCCCGACGGCGGAAGTTGATGACCTGGCCGGTCCTCCCGCACCCGCAGGTGCCGGTCTCGACGTCGCCCACGTCGTCGGTGAGGAGGAAACCGGGATAGCTGGTGCTGAGCGCGTCCATTATGGCAATGGTGCCGGTGTCCCCCGGAGCGAGCTCCTTGCCGGTCTGTCCAGGGTCTCGGATGGAGATGTAGCACCACGGCGGGACGTGCATGCGATGCAGGTGGCATTCGACCGCGAGCATGTTCGACTCGATCATCCCGTACATGTCGCGCACGTTCCCCGGGCGCACGCCGAGCAGGTCGTGGCAGCGCTCCCGGAAGCCTTCAGCAGGGATGGCCTCGGCCGTGTGCTTCTTCCAACCGCCGAGAGTGATGATCATGCTGTACGGGTCCAAGCGCACATTGATCTTCTCCTGCTCGAGGAACCGGAAGAGCCGGTTGATGAGGAACGGCGGACCGACGATGTGCCGGGTCATGTGGCCCCTCCACCGGCTCAGGTGCTCCAGAGCCGCCCTGGCATCGAACGCCCGGTCGGCAACGAGGTATGCGTGATGGTCGAAGACGCTGTTGAGGATGTTGAGGTCCTTGAGCAGACCCATCTCCGAGGCTTCGGAGTCCGACGGGTTCAAGAAAAGTCCCGCGCCCCCGGACAGGCTGAAGAACTCGCGGTAGGTCCCGATCAGTCCAACCAGCGCCCGGGTCACTGTCTCGCTGTTGCGGCGGGCGACGGACGGGACACCTCGGGTACCGCTGGAGCTGGTCTCGGTCTCGACGTCGGCCAGAGAGCAGGTGAGCAGCACCTGGGCGTCGGGACGCTTAAACATGCCGACCGGCAGCAGTGGCAGGTCTTGAAGGTCGTTGATGTCATTGATCGCGGCGGGATCGACTCCTAACGCGTCACACTGGGCGCGGTAGAAGCCGTTTCCGGCGTGGTGGTAGATCGCGGCGTCCCGCAGGACGTCGGTGACCGACCCTGCCCAGTCGTCTGGAGACTGGACGTTTGCCTTGGATACATTCCCCAGCATCTGCGGTAGCGAGAGCATCATGTCACTCCTCGGTGGGTGCGAATCGATGAACGTGGTCGGGTGCGGGTCATCCGTACCGTCGCAGTTCGGAAAAGAAGTCGTCGACCACCCGGAGCTGGCCGTGGCTGGCGAGTTCGTCGTAGACGAACTTACCCACGGCCAAATCGAGCACGCCCAGGCCGAACGGCGAGAACACCACCGGACGGTCGTCCGCCAGCGAGACCCTGCCGGCCATGACATCGGCCAGGGTGCCGTCCACGAAGTCCCGGTGACCGACCATCTGCTCCACGAGGTGGGCAGATGTTCCGGCCTTCAGGCAGTGGTCGACGTCGTCCAGAATGTTGGTCGACGCCATCAGGATCTCCGGGGCGAGGTCGCGCAGGGACACGTGCAGCACCAACGGGTTGTGCTCGAACCACGCCACGTCGTGTACGTGCGGCTGGCCCGCGATGGTGGCGAACACGACAAGGTCGCTGCTCCGAATCAGCTGTTCGGGGCTACCATGTACGGTCACGCGGGCTGCGGTGCCGCTGCGCTCGAGGTAGCCCTTGAACCCCTCCGCGCTCTCGCTCGAGAGGTCGTGCACGCCGATCTCGTCAAAGGACCAACCGGTCTCGGCGAGGAAGGTGTGGATGTACCGGGCGATGAGGCCCACGCCGAAGAAGCCGATGCGCCGTGGGCGTCCCCGTCCCCGTCCTCGGCTGAGCCAGTCCGCGGCAGCGGCGGCCGACGCCGCCGTCCTGGAGGCGCTGATGATGGAGCTCTCCATGCAGGCGAAGGGGTACCCAGTCGCCCGGTCGTTGAGTATCAGCACGGCAGAGGCGCGGGGTATCCCCGACGCCACGTTGTCCGGGAAGCTGGAGACCCACTTGATGCCGTCGACCCCTACGTCCCCTCCGACCGAGGCGGGCAGCGCGATGATGCGCGATGAGGGCCGGTCCGGGAAGCGCAGGAAGTAGGACGGGGGGTTCACCGAGTCGCCGGCCGCGTGCGTCCGGTAGGTCTGCTCGACCAGCTCGACGACCTGCTTCTCCCGGCCGCTGAGCACCTCCTGCACCTGGGATCCGGGAATGACCGCGAACGGTGGAACCGTCTTCGGCTCCAACGCGGCAGCGGCTGGGGAATTGGCGTAGTCAGTCATCGGGCACCGTCCTGGGTAACGAGATCAAATACATTGCGCGGCTCGGCCATGCCGACCAGTACCTCCCGAGGCCCCTCGTAGGCCTCCCGGCTGTGGGCCATGCGGATATTGTCGACCAGCATGAGGTCCCCGGTTTCCCAAGGGGTCCGGAGGGTGTGTTCCTCGTAGACCTCGTTCAAGAGGGCGACGATGTCCTCGCCGATCGGCTCGCCGTTGCCGAAGCGCGTGTTGAACGGCAGTCCGTCGGGACCGTAGACGTCCACGAGGTACTCCCGCACCTCGGGGGCGATCGTCCACTCGTTCAAGAACGCGACCTGATTGAACCAGCAGCGCTCGCCCGTCACTGGGTGCCTCACCACGGCGGGGCGCCGTTGCCGCGTACGGAGCTCTCCGTCGGGCTGCCACTCGAACTCGATCGCGTGGGCGCGGCAGTATTCCTCGACGGCGGCGCGGTCGGCGACCCCGAACGCCTCCTCGTAGGTAGCCCCGATGTCCTCGTTGTAGCTGCGTGCTAGCAGCCACCCCTCGCTTTCGAACCGCTGGACGATTTCCGCAGGCAGGGCGTCCAGCACTGCGCGGGCATCAGCCACGCCGGTCGCACCGCCGGCGCTGGGCGCCTGGAGGCAAGCGAAGAGCATCAGACCGGGGAACTCGAGCGCGTAGCTGACTTCGTGGTGCATGCACATGGGCTGGTTCGCAGGCCATGTCAGAGACGAGTAAACGCCGTCGAGATAGGGCTGCCTGGCGGCAAAGGCTTCCCGGTCCGGCATGAGGCCGCTTGGGACCAGCCGGCGGTAGACATCAGCTACTTCGGCTGGATCGCGGAGGCCGAGCCCGCGGACCAAGACCGCGCCGTGCTCGGCGACCGCCATGCGCAGGGCCTCGCTGTGCTGTCCTGCCCACCGTGCGGAATCGTCTCCGTTCTCGACAGTGAGCATCGGTGGCCGGCCGGCTTGGCGTTCCACGTCTAACTGGGTCCTGGGTGCAGGCGAAGTCATGAGAGATCCTCTCGTTTCACGATTTGCGGGTTTGAGTGGTCAAGGGGTTGTCCTACCGGGGCCATGGCGGTGGGCTCCGCGGCGGCTCCCGCCGGTCGCGGGGCGGCCGGAACGGCAGCGTCCGCCAGGGACGAGGCCTCGAGCAGGGTCGCCAGGTCCGCCAGGACTGGCGTTTGCATGATGTCCTTGATCGACACCGAGCGCTTGAGCAGGACGGCGAGCTTCACCGCGGACAGCGAGGTCCCGCCCAGTTCAAAGAACGAGTCCTGCCCGCCGATCCGGCCCGCCGGTAGGCCGAGCACCGTCGCCCATGCCTCGGCGAGCCGCTGCTCGGTGGCCGAGAGGGCTTCCGTGGCGGTGCCGGTCTCTGGAACGATCTCCCGCGCCATGCGGGTCAAGGCCTTTCGGTCGATCTTCCCGTTGCCGGTCAGGGGCAGGCTCTCCTGCCACCTGTACGTCGACGGAACCATGTAGCCCGGTACCCGCGCGCCCATCTCGCTGCGGATTTCGTCGACGTCGAGCGACCGGTTGCCGGAGTAGAACGCCACCAGGAACTTGGACTGCCCGGCGCCCTCGCCGACAACCACGGCGCCGTCGCGGACGCCGGGAACCCGCAGCAGCGCGTTCTCGATGTCGCCGATCTCGATGCGGAACCCTGAGATCTTGACCTGGTTGTCCCGCCGGCCCAAGTACTCCAGCTTGCCGTCCGGTGACCAGCGGCCATAGTCGCCAGCCCGGTAGAGCCGCGCGCCGTCCACGAAGGGGTCGGTGGAGTAGGCCTGTGCCGTGCGCTCCGGGTCGTTGATGTAGCCGCGGCCCACGCACACCCCGGAGAAGGCGATCTCGCCCGGTGCGCCGAGTGGCACGAGCCGCTGCCGTTCGTCGAGGATGTGGATCCGGACGTTCGGGATCGGCGGCCCCAACGGCACGTAGTCACCCGCGGGCGCGGAGCTCATCACTTCGTGGTTCGTGTCGTCCGAGGTCTCCGTCAGCCCATAGGCGTTGACTAGCTTGACGTCGGGCATCACGGCGAACCAGCGGCGGATTAGCTCCGGCTTCAGGGCCTCCCCGGTCGCCGAGACGCACCGAAGGCTGGGCAGGGCGCGGGGTTTGCCGTCCAGGTAAGCCACCACCGCATCCAGGTACGACGGGACGACCTGGAAGACCGCGACTTCGCCCCGTTCGATCGTGTCGACGAAGCGCTCGAGGTCGAGGATCCGGTCCTGCCCGACGATGTGTGTGCGGCCGCCGACGAGCAAGGCCGAGACCAGCTGCCATAGCGAGATGTCGAAACACTGGGGAGCGGTCTGGGCGACAACGTCACCCGGGCCGATCCCGAGGTCCTCGATCTTGGCGTACAGGTGGTTCACCATCCCCTCGTGCTCGCACATCGCACCCTTCGGTTCGCCCGTGGAGCCCGAGGTGAAGTAGACGTAGGCGAGTTGGTTTGGCCGCACGTCCATGCCGAGGTCGTCGGCGACATGCCCCTCGGCCTCGACGTCCTCGAACAGAAGCTTCGTCACTGCAGGCATCCCTTCGAGTGCCTCGTCGAGCGTGGTGGTGCTGCCTTCCTCGCTCAGTACCGTGCTGCATCCGGCCCGAGTGAGCGTTCTAGCGATCCGCTCGGAGGGAAAGTGCGGTTCGATCGGCAGGTACGCGCCTCCGGCCTTGAGGATGCCGATGACTGCGGCCATCCACTCGAGGTCCCGCTCGGCGACAACCGCCACAATGTCCTCCCTCTGTACTCCGTGGGCCAGCAGGGCACGGGCGATCCGGTTGGCACGGGCGTTCAGCTCCGCGTAGGTCCACTGCCGTGAGGCCTGGACGGCAGCGATACGCTCGGGATGCTGCCGCACTCGCTCCTCGAACAGCTCGTGGAAGCGCCGCTGGGGCCGGGGCCGCTCGGGTCCGGCCAGCTGTTCCAATTGCAGGCGCCGCTCGTCGGGATCGACGAGGTCGGCATCGGCGGGCTCCGCATCGGGGTCGGCGACCAGATGGCGGAGTGCGCTCAGGTGATAGCCGGCGATCCGGACGGCTGCGTCCTCGTCGAGGACGTCGCGGCGGTAGCGCAGGCGCAACGCTTCGCCACCTGCGGCGTCGAGGAGGGACACGCCCAGGACGAGGCCCTCCGGGAGTTCGGGATCGTCGTCGTGGTCGGTGCTGAGCAGCACCTCGTACGCTGCGGAAACCGGCGTCCGCCCCGCCTGTGGTTCCTCGGCTCGACCGGCGTGTGCCTGTACCTGCCGGATACGGGCCGCGGAGACCAGCGCCCGCCATGACCCTAGTCCCAAATCGAGTTCGCAGGGCCAGGTCCCCGATGCGTCCCGGCAGCCGGTCGTGACCTGTGTTTCGCCGGACAGCGCCTGGAGTACCCTTGCGTGGGCCGCCAGCCAGATCGCTGCAGGGGCCGCGTCCAGCGTGCGGGACAGTGTCCATACGGCCTGGCGCAGGTCCTCCGGAACCGCAACTTCGACCCGTCCCTGACCCGGCCGGCGGTCCTGCGTCCACCTGGGAATCGCCGTCGGGGCGGCCCCCACGGGGGCGGCCCGGTCGTTGCCCGGGCCCGACGAGGGGTCGGCGACGGTGCGGCAGGTCAGCGCAGAGGTGGTGGTCATGATGCGGGCCTTTCCAGTGCGAGGGGGGACGTGGCGGCGGCTCGGGCCTCTTCGGCCGGGTTGCCACCCCACAGGGATCCCCGGGTGAGGGTCGTCCCCTTCATCACGAAGGAGTCGGCGGTGACAACGGCACCGTCTTCAATGGTCACGCCGTAGTGGACAAAGGCGGCGACGCCGAGCGTGACGTCGTCCCCGATGACGTTGTAGTCGGATTTGAACATGCCGTCCTCTTGGGAATGGGACTGGATCGTGGTGCCGTTGTTCAGCGTGCAGCGGGAGCCGATCGTCACCAGGGTCCGCTCGATGATCCCGCAGCCGTCGTCGAAGACCCGGGATCCCATCCGCACGCCCAGCAGACGCCACACCAGCGGCTTGAACGGCGTCCCGTTGAAGACTGTCGCGTACCGGTGCTGCAGCGACATCTTCCAGTACCGCTCGTGCCACCAGAAGTAGGGGTCGTAGATCGAGCAGAGTTGGGGCTTGAGCCGCCGGAAGCCCGTCGTGAGTCGCTCGATGCCGATGGGGACCAGCGAGCCCACCACGAGCGTCACGACGAAGCCCGCGCTGAGCGCAAGGAAGCCGAACATGTCGGACAGTTCGAGGGCGGCGAACATAATCAGCATGGCCAGCGACACGTTGAGCCACCGCACCAGCATCAGGAATGCCATCGTGAGCAGGTTGTGCCGGTTCTTGGCCGCCAGGTCCCGGCGGCGGTGGGCAGGGCTCCGGTGCTCCTCGGGGAGGGCGTCCCGCAGCACGGAGCGGGGGATCTCGAACGCCGGCGACCCGAGCAGGCCGACATCGTGGCGCACCGGCCCGTCGACGGGCACCATCACCTTGGTCGCGAGCAGGCAGTTGTCCCCGGTCCTGGCTTCGGCGGGGTACAGAACGGCGTTGCCCAGGAAGTTGTGGGCACCGAGAGCCACCCCGCTGACCTTGAACGACGTCGCCGAGTAGTCCGCGTTCATGAATGACACCCCGTCGGCGATCATCGTGCCGGTGCCGATGGTCGTCAGGTACGGGTTGTCGTGCTTGAACCCCGTGCCGAAATTCGAACCGGTCTGTTGGACCTGCGGCTGGCGGTACCCGATGGCCCGCACGTAGTTCACCACGTAGGAGCTGTCGCCAAATATCCCCCCGAGCATGGGGCTGTTGGTCATCTTGCCCACCGCCCGTGCCGCCGCGTCCCGCAGCCCGAACAGCGGATACACCGTGTCGGGCTTCACCGCGAGTTGGAGCAGCCGCGGCAGGGTCGTGATGAGGACCAGCGCCATGACCGTTCCGCCGAAGACGCTCAGGCCGGCGTAGGCGACGGCGTCGGCGTAGAAGACCCACTCGGCGAACGCCCACTCGTGTGACTCCAGAAGGGCCGCGACGTTCGGGTTCGCCAGGACGACCAGCGTGATCGCCAGTCCGATTATGGTGCGGCCCAGCCCGAGCGTGGTCAGGACCTGGGAAACGGCGAACCATCCGCGCCGCCACGGCCGGTAGGGAGTCGGCTCAACCGTGGCGTAGTCCGCGCCTCCGGGCCGGCCGGGCGAGCCGTGCCACCGCTCGCCCGCGGGCACGGTTTGGCCGGTGTAGAGAGCGGACCGGTGGCCCAGCTGCGCGCGGTCGCCCATCGACGTGTCGATGTCCAGGACACTGCCCTCGCCGATGATCACTTCTTTGCCCAGCGTGACCCCACCCAACTGGATGACGCCGCCATGGGCACGGTACCCGTTGAGCATGGCGTCCTTGCGGATCACCGTTCCCTCCCCGATCGTCAGGAGGTCGGTGCAGATCGGCAGCCGATTGGTCATGATCATCACGTTTCGGCCGACCTTCGCGCCCATCGCCCTCAGGTAGAAGGTCGTCAGCGGCGAACCGGTCATCAGCGACAGGGGCGAGGTGCGCATCAGCGCCTTGACCAGCCAGAACCGGAAGTAGGCCAGACTCCAGATGCGGATCTCCTTGGGCCGGAAGCGCCCGATGAAAATCCACTTGGCGGCCACCGGCAGGATGCACAGCAGCACGAACGTTGCCGCGGCGTAGCCGATCGAGCGCAGGTAGAGCACCCAGAAATCCGTCCCGTGGCTCAACCAGTGATGGTTGCCCGGCCCGGCGGCCGGGAACAACCACTGGTACCCCACGACCGCGATGAACCCGGCGAGCAGGCAGTAGCCGAAATAGACAAGCACCTGCAGGGCGCCGCAGAGGACATACTCCCACGTCCGCGCGTCCATGGGCGGCGGCGTCTCCGGCACGGACGCCACCGCCGGCGAGGGCTCCGCCTCCTTGTCCTGCTGCGGGGGAACCTGCAGGGCCGCCGCCAGCGCGGAGATATTCGGGTTGCGGTAAATCTCCTTCATGGACACCTGGGGCAGATCCGGCTGCTTGCGCACCCTGGCGCAAAACTTGGCCATCACCAGCGAGTCCGCGCCAAGCTCCTGGAAGAAGTCGCTGTCCATCGGGACGTCATCGATGCCGAGCACCCCGCCCAGCACCTCGGCCAGGCGATCCCTCACCTGTGCCGTCGCCGGCGCCTCTTCCGCCGGTGCCAGGGCCGCGGCCAGGGCCGCGATCGTCGGGTGCTGGTAGACGTCCTTGATGGAGACCTTCGGCAGATCCGGCTGCTTGCGCACCCTGGCGCAAAACTTGGCCATCACCAGCGAATCCGCGCCCAGGTCCTGGAAGAAGTGGCTGTCCACCGCCACCTGCTTGCCATCCAGCACGCCTGCCAGCACCTCAGCCAACCGGTCCTGCACTTGTGCCGTCGCCGACGCCTCTTCCGCCGGTGCCAGGGCCGCGGCCAGCGCCGAGATCGTCGGGTGCTGGTAGATGTCCTTGATCGACACGGCAGGCAGGTCCGGCTGTTTGCGCACCCGGGCGCAGAACTGCGCCATCACCAGCGAATCCGCACCCAATTCGTAGAAGAAGTTGGCGTCCACGGCGACGTCGTCCTTCTTCACTACCGATGCGAGAAGATCCGCCAGCCGACGCTCCAACGACGTGTCCGCACTGTTTACGCCGGTGGCGGGAGTGGCTGGAGAATCGACCCTCTGGGAAGTCGTCGGAGTTGTCGGAATCGTGGTACCTGGTGACGTTGGCAGCGTTTCGACGAACTCGTTCACTGCGAAATGCTCCTTAGTGCCACGGAATCAGTCCGCGGGGCGGCTGCCGGGAGTTGTGGCCTCGACATCGGGTCAGACTGTAGACCTGGGTCTGCAGTCGAGGCGGCGTCGGCGGCAGCGTCGGCCCCGAAGTGGTCCAGCACCCAGTCGGGCTGGTAGATGGTGTCCAGGTACGGGCGGCCCATATCGGGAGAGATGGTCACCGCGGTGATATCCCGGGCCTGGTGGGCCTCAAGCCATGTCATGGCGCCGTGGACCACGGTTCCGGTGGAGCCCCCGAGCAGGTACCCGCCCGCGGCGAGGCGGTGGCAAGCGCGCACCGTGTCCACCTCCTCGACGAACACCACATCGTCGATCAGGGACTCGTCGAGTTGGGGCGGCCGCACACTCATCCCGAGCCCGGGGATCAGGCGGGTGGCCGGCGGGCGGCCGAACGAGACCGACCCTACCGCGTCGACCGCGACGATCCGGACGTCAGGGCGGTGCTCCCGGAAGTACCGTGCGCAACCCATCAGTGTGCCCGTTGTTCCGGCTCCGACGAACAACACGTCAAGGTCCGGGAACTGGGCGGCGATCTCGGGAGCGGTCCAGCGGTAGTGCGCTCCCCAGTTGCCGGGGTTCGAGTACTGGTTGAGCCAGACGTACCGGTCGTCCGACGCGCACAGTTCACGGACGTGGTTGAGTCGTGCCCCCAGGAAACCGTCGACGGGATCCGGCTCGGTGACCAGGTCCACCTGTGCCCCGAGCGCCTCCATGAGCTGCGCGGTCGCGGGGTTGCAGCGCGGATCGATCACGCATACGAAGTGATACCCCTTGCTGGCAGCGATCATGCTGAGCGCGACGCCGAGGTTCCCCGAGGAGGACTCGACCAGCACAGATCCGGGACCGACGAGGCCTGTCCGCTCGGCCTGCTCGACCATCTCCCTGGCGGGCTTGAGCTTAATCGAGCCGGCGAAGTTGAATCCCTCGATCTTCAGGTAGAGCCGTCGGCCCAGCACCCCTTCCAAGTCGACGAATAGGCTCTGCTCGTTGAACAGGTGCGGATCGTTAATAATCGGCATGATCTCCCTCGTTCTCCTGCCATGAGCTTGGTCACAAGGGTCGCCAGGGAATGGCGGGTCAGATCAGTGAGCATCGCTTCTTCTCCCCAAGAACCCCAATGAAGCTGCAAGTTTGTAATGCCTTTACAGTGCACCCCCGGCCCCGTTATCGCGCCGTTATTGGGCCGTTATCGGCACGCTAGGCCGGAAACCGCTCCCCGCCTGCGGGTTGAGCCAGTCGGTTCAGGAAGTGATGGAATCGATCCGTTCCAGGTGCACCCGGGCAGGCTGGTGGTGTTCGATGAACGGGCCGGCCAGGGCTTCGGGCCCGTGCCGTGACTTTTCGGCCCACGTGCCTTTGGCCAGCTAAGCGAGCAGCGCGCGATCGTGTTTGCCGTCGATGACGGGGGTGAGCGTGGCCGACAACGATGTCCCGACGAGGTCGGATACCGCGGAGGAGAGCCAGATGCCGGTGAATTCGAGGAACTTCTCCAACCGGTGGATCCCGAGGGTCCGGTCCTGGACCGCGATCGTGCGGGCACGGGTAACAAGGAGTTCCCGGATGGGCTTCGGAGGAACACAGCTGGCGCGCTACACACCGTGGGCCCCAGCTGCGCCGGCCGGACGGCATTAATTGGAGACATCGGTCTTGCGGGCGGGGATTTTCATGGCCGCCCGGGAGTTCAACAGCTTGACCGGCAGCACGTCCACGAAGAGGTATTAAAGGGTGCCTCACCGCGTAGGGCCGGATGAATCAGGATTCCGAAGGACCGGATAAAACGATGACCTGCGACTACGAACGCAACGGACCCCTACGCTGCTCAGGGCAGTGGACGTCTACACCGGCAAAATGGCTGAAGGTGCACCGGGTTCTCGCACTAGGACCGCCGCCGCCGCAGCCGGTCAAGGGCGTCCTGCAGGACGCGCTCGGCTTCCTCCGGGGTGCGCCGCTCCTTCGCGTATTCCAAGTGGCTCTTGAACGGCTCATCCCCCGGCCGCTCCGCGTTGGCGCCGCCGCGTTCGCGGCAGGCGGTTCGTCCGCAGCGCGGGCAGTCCCACGTCTTGGGGATCTCCATCTCGGCCAGCTCCGCGAAGACCGGCGTCGTCTCATGACCCTGCGGACACCAGTACGTCACCGGAACCTTGCGGACCATTTCGACGATACGACCGGTGTCGGCCTGCCAACCTGCCAGGCCGGCGCCTGTAGCCGAACCGGCGCGCACGGCTCTGAGCCCGTAGGAAGATTCCATGATGTTCATCTCCGGGTAGCAGGGTGTCGTACTGCGATCTGTGGCACAAGTCTACGACCGGCCCGGAGTGAACGGGACTAAGAATTCCTTATGCTTCGGCGCTGAAGCGCATAATCAGCCCGAGGGCGACGATGACCGTGCCCCACACCAGGCCGAGCACCACGGTGAACCTGTTCAGGTTCCGCTCGGCCACACCGGAAGAACCCAGTGACGTCGTCATTCCGCCGCCGAACATGTCCGACATACCGCCGCCGCGACCCTTGTGCAGCAGAATCAGCAGCGTCAGGAGGAGACTGGTGATTCCCAGCACGATTTGCAGCGTGATCTTCAGAGCGTCCACAGTGGCCTTTCCCGATTAGTCCGTCACCAGATGGTGCTCGAACCTGACAATGTTAGCAAATTCGGCAACGTCGAGGCTGGCGCCGCCGACCAGTACGCCGTCGACTTCGCGCTCCTTGAGGATGGCCGCCGCGTTCGCGGCCTTGACCGATCCCCCGTAAAGCAGCCGTACGCCCGCGGCCACCGCGTCGTCGTACAGGCTTGCGATTTCGGCGCGGATGGCGGCGCACATTTCCTGGGCGTCCGAGGGGCCGGCGACCTCGCCGGTGCCGATCGCCCAGACCGGCTCGTAGGCGACCACGAGCCGGGCCGCGTCCTCGGCCGGCAGTCCCGCGAGGTCGGCACGCAACTGCTCGAGAGTGTGTGCCACGTGGTTCCCGGCCTGCCGCACGGCCAGCCCCTCCCCGACGCAGAGGACCGGGACCAGGGAATGCCGGAAGGCGGCCCTGACCTTGGCGTTGAGGGTCTCGTCGGACTCCCCGTGGACGGTCCGGCGTTCGGAGTGGCCCACCAGCACGTAGCTGCAGCCGAGGCGGGCAAGGAACTGCCCGGAGATGTCGCCGGTGTAGGCACCCGAATCGAACTCGGAGAGATCCTGGCCGCCGTAGGCCACCTCGAGGTCGTCGCCGCGGACCAGGGTCTGGACGCTCCGCAGGTCGGTGAAGGGCGGGAAGACCGCCACCTCGACCCGCTTGAAGTCGTGCCGGGCGTCGCTCAGCGTCCAGGCGAGCTTCTGGAGCAACGTGATGGACTGGACATGGTCCATATTCATCTTCCAGTTGCCGGCAATCAGCGGCGTGCGATCGAACTTGCCGTTGGTCGAGGTAGTCACTGACTCTCCAGTCGTCTAACGTCCGCCCCGCCCGATGCCGGGCGGGGCGGACTTTGCTTCACTTCCGTGCGGTGCTGCGTGTTTGCGCTTAGCGTCCCAGCGCAGTGAGGCCGGGCAGGGACTTGCCTTCGAGGTACTCGAGGCTCGCCCCGCCGCCGGTCGAGATGTGCCCGAAGGCATCGTCGTCGAAACCGAGGCTGCGGACCGCGGCGGCCGAGTCCCCGCCGCCCACCACGGTGAAGCCGTCGGTTCCGGTCAGGGCCTTGGCCACGGTGCGGGTGCCGTTGGCGAAGGCCGGGAACTCGAACACGCCCATTGGGCCGTTCCAGAAGACGGTGTTCGCGGAATGGATCCGCTGGGCAAAGGCCTCGGCCGATTCCGGGCCGATGTCCAGCCCGATGCCGGACTGGCCGAAGCTGGAGGACTCGATGTCCTGGGCCGGCACGGTCTCATGGGCGGCTTCGGCGGAGAACTTCTCGGCCACGACGATGTCCGTGGGCAGCACGAAGTCGCAGCCGTTCTCCTTGGCCTTGGCCAGATAGCCGCGGACGGTGTCCAGCTGATCCTCCTCGAGCAGGCTGGAGGCCACCTTGTGGCCCTGCGCAGCGAGGAAGGTGAAGACCATGCCACCGCCGACGAGGATGGCATCCGCGCGGCGCAGCAGGTTCTCGATCACCGCAAGCTTGTCCGACACCTTGGACCCGCCGAGCACCACGACGTAGGGCCGCTGCGGCGCCTCGGTCAGCCGGTCCAGCACCTCGACCTCGGTGCGGACCAGGTCGCCCTGGTACGACGGCAGCAGGCTAGCGATGTCGAAGACACTGGCATGCTTGCGATGCACCGCGCCGAAGGCATCATCCACGTAGGCGCCCTGGCCGCCCGTCAGCGCGGCCAGTTCCGAGGCGAACTCCTGCCGCTCGGCGTCGACCTTGCTGGTCTCCCGCGCGTCGAAACGCAGGTTTTGCAGGACCAGCGCTTCGCCGTCCTGTAGTTCCGCGGCACGCAGGCGCGCGCTCTCGCCCACGGTGTCCTCTGCGAACCGGACGGTGAACGGTGCCAGTTCCTTCAAACGTTCGACGGCGGGGCGCAGCGAGTACTTCTCCTGCGGTTCGCCCTTGGGCCGGCCCAGGTGCGCCATCACGATGACCCGAGCGCCGGCGGAGGCCAGCTTCTCCAGGACCGGCAGCGAGGCCCGGATCCGTCCGTCATCGGCGACCGTCAGCGAGGATTCCTCCCCTTCCAACGGGACGTTCAGGTCCGAACGGACCAGAACGGTGCGTCCGCGGACGCCTTCGGCCAGCAGTTCATCAAGAGCGCGTGCAGTCATACCTACCCTTAGCAGTGCGTCGGTCAGCTCATTTTGGAGGCGACCAGTTCGGCCAGATCCACCAGGCGGTTGGAATAACCCCACTCGTTGTCGTACCACGCAACGACTTTCACCTGGTCACCAATAACCTTAGTCAGTCCGGAGTCGAAGATCGAAGATGCCGGATCTGTGACGATATCCGACGACACAAGCGGATCCTCCGAGTAGGTCAGGATGCCCGCCAGCCGTTCGTCGGCGGCCGCCATTTTGTAGGCGGCGTTGACTTCCTCGACCGTCACCTCCCGCGACAGCTGCGCCGTCAGGTCGGTGGCCGAGCCCGTCGGCACCGGGACGCGGATGGCGTAGCCGTCCAGCTTGCCCTTCAGCTCCGGCAGCACCAAGCCGATCGCCTTGGCCGCGCCGGTGGAGGTCGGCACCACGTTGATCGCGGCGGCCCGGGCGCGGCGGAGGTCCCGGTGCGGGCCGTCCTGCAGGTTCTGGTCCGCCGTGTAGGCGTGGATGGTTGTCATGAGGGCGCGCTCGATGCCGAAGTTCTCATGCAGCACCATCGCCAGCGGGGCCAGGCAGTTCGTGGTGCAGGAGGCGTTGGAGATGATGTGGTGCGCCTGGGGATCATAGTCCCCGTCGTTGACGCCCAATACGACGGTCAGGTCGACGTCGGAACCAGGGGCGGAAATCAGGACTTTGGCGGCGCCGGCATCGATGTGCTTGCGGGCGTCCCGCGCCTTCGTGAAGAACCCGGTGCTCTCGATGACGATGTCGACGTCGAGGTCCTTCCAGGGAAGCTGCGCCGGGTCCCGCTCGGCCAGGACCCTGACGGTCCTGCCCCCGACCAGGAGCCCGTCGTCCTTGACCTCCACGCTCTCCGAAATGCGGCCCATGACGCTGTCGTACTTCAGCAGGTGGGCGAGCGTTTTGGCGTCCGTCAGGTCGTTGATCGCGACGATTTCGAGGTCGGCCCCCTGGGCCAGGGCCGCGCGGAAGAAGTTGCGTCCGATGCGTCCGAATCCGTTGATTGCTACACGAGTTGTCACAGTTCCATCCCCTTCAATTTGGGCGCCGGTTCCTGTTACTGCTGGTCAATCATCGCCGGACTGTGGCCGGGTCCGGCGTTGTACGGTGCTGCTGCTCTTCCACCTCATTGTGGCTGTGTTGTCCGGGATCCGGAAGGGATGCCGCGTGCCCGGCACGCGGCATCCCTTCCGGATTACCGCAGCCTGCTACTTGCCGGGAATGACCAGTGCGGCGGCGCCGGAACGCGCGGCGTCGAAGCGCTTGGCAACGTCGGCCCAGTTCACGATGTTCCAGAAGGCCTTGACGTAGTCGGCCTTGACGTTCTGGTAGTCGAGGTAGAACGCGTGCTCCCACATATCCAGCTGCAGCAGCGGGGTGGTTGCGACCGGGACGCCGTTCTGCTGGTCGTACATCTGCTCGATGACCAGGTTTCCGCCGATCGGCTCGTAGGCCAGGATGGCCCAGCCGGAGCCCTGGATGGTGGTGGCGGCACCGGTGAAGTGGCCGCGGAAGTTGTCGAACGAGCCGAAGAACTCATCGAGTGCCGCAGCCAGCTCGCCCTCGGGCTTGTCACCGCCTTCCGGAGAGAGGTTGTTCCAGAAGATGGAGTGGTTGATGTGGCCGCCCAGGTTGAACTGCAGGTCCTTGGACAGTTTCGCGGCCGAGGCGGCATCCCCCTTGTCCCGGGCCTCCGCCATCTTCTCGAGCGCGGTGTTGGCGCCGGCCACGTACGCGGCATGGTGCTTGCTGTGGTGCAGCTCCATGATGCGGGCGGAGATGTGCGGCTCCAGCGCGGCGTAATCGTATGGCAGTTCAGGCAGTTCGTACTTGCTCACGAATATCCTCCGTAACTTTGGCGGCCGCCGTCAGGCGGCCCTGATCGGATTGATCATCCGGCCGGGAGCACCGGCCGGAAACTTATCCTTGGCCCACGGGGCACAGTCCGGGCAACGGCCCGGACATCCCCATCCTATGCATAGCCCCTACTCGTCCAACATCTCCGCGGTCACATTCGCCTCCGTGCCGGGAATGCCCAGTTCGACGGCGCGCTTGTCCGCCATGGCCAGCAGGCGCCGGATGCGGCCGGCGATGGCGTCCTTGGTCATCGGCGGATCCGCCAGGCGGCCGAGTTCATCCAGGCTCGCCTGCTTGTGTGCCACCCGCAGGCCGCCGGCGTAGCGGAGGTGCTCCGGCACGTCCTCGCCGAGGATCTCCAGCGCGCGCTCGACGCGCGCCCCCGCGGCCACGGCAGCCTGGGCGGAGCGGCGCAGGTTCGCGTCGTCGAAGTTGGCCAGGCGGTTGGCGGTAGCCCGCACCTCCTTGCGCATCCGGCGTTCCTCCCACACCATCAGCGCGTCGTGGGCGCCCATCCGGGTCAGCAGGGCGGCGATCGTATCGCCGTCGCGGATCACCACGCGGTCTACGCCGCGCACTTCCCGCGCCTTGGCCGAGATCCCCAACCGACGGGCCGCCCCGACCAGTGCCAGCGCGGCCTCCGGGCCCGGGCAGGTGACTTCCAGCGCGGAGGACCGGCCCGGCTCGGTCAGCGAACCGTGCGCGAGGAAGGCACCGCGCCAGACGGCTTCGGCGTCGGCGGTGGAACCATTAACTACGACCGACGGAAGGCCGCGGACGGGCCGGCCGCGGGCATCGAGCAGGCCGGTCTGGCGCGCGAGGGACTCGCCGTCCTTGACCACCCGAACCACGTAGCGGTTGCCGCGGCGCAGACCCCCGCCGGAGACCACGATGATGTCGCTGCTGTGCCCGTAGACCTCGGCGATCGCCGTACGCAGGCGACGTGCTGTCGCGGCCAGGTCCACCTCGGCCTCGATCACGATCCGCCCGGAAATTATGTGCAGGCCTCCGGCGAAGCGAAGGGTCGCCGAGACCTCTGCCTTGCGTACTTGGGACTTCTTGATGTCCAGGCGGGAAAGTTCATCTTTGACCGCTGCAGTCAGCGCCATGCATCTTGTCCTTACTCATTCATGCTCCCCGGCAAAAATGTCGTGATAGGCCGTCGCAAGCCTCAGCGGATCATGGACCGCGCGCCTGCCGGGAGTTCCCACTCTACCGAACACCACGGAGGCGCCGAGACGGCCAGCGGCGGATTCGAACTCCGCGCGGTGGCCGACCGCGAACGGATCGGCAAGGACCGCATCGAACTTCATCCCGGGGGCATAGCGGTGCAGCGCGGCCAGATGGTCCGCGGCAGTCATGCCGGAAGTCTCCTTGGTGTCGGTGGCCAGGTTCATGGTCAGGATCCGGCGCGCCGGCGACGCGCAGAGGGCATCGCGCAGCTGCGGCAGCATCAGATGCGGCAGTACGGAGGTGTACCAAGACCCGGGGCCCAGGATGATCCAGTCCGCCAGCTCGATGGCGTTCAAGGCCTCCGCACAGGCCGGCGCGTCCCCGGGAATCAGCCGCACGTCGTTGACCCGGGCATTCCGTCCGGCCGCCGCCAGCTTGGACTGGCCGGAGATCGTGACGCTGCGCAGCCGGCCCTCCGGGTCTTCGGTCAGCACGTCGCCCTCGATGGTCAGCGGCACCGTCGCCATCGGCAGGACCTGGCCGCGGGCGCCGAGCAGCGCTCCTGCCCACTGCAGCCCGGCCACCGGGTCGCCGAGGAGCTCCCAGAGAGTGACGATGAGCAGGTTGCCGAGGGCATGGTTGTCCAGGCTGCCTTCCACATCGTCGAGCGACTTGAAGCGGTGCTGCATCACGTCGCGCCAGGTCTGGCCCCACTCCGTGTCGTCGCACAGCGAGGCCAGTGCCATCCGCAGGTCCCCCGGCGGGAGGACGCCCAACTCGCGGCGCAGGCGGCCGGAGGATCCGCCGTCGTCCGCCACCGTCACAATGGCGGTGAGCTCCGTGGTGAGCAGGCGCAGCGCGGCGAGCGAGGCTGAGAGGCCGTGGCCGCCGCCCAGGGCAACGACCGACGGCGGATTCGGGCCCCGCGAACCACCGGATCGGTCCGGCTGGGCCACCGGGATGCGCGGCAGCGGCCCTGTCAGCAATGCCACTATTCGCGCCCCAGGTCCCGGTGCTGGACCGCAACCTTGACGCGTGGAAGCTGTGCGAGCCGCTTGGCGAGCTCTTCGGCCACGGCCACCGAGCGGTGCTTGCCGCCGGTGCAGCCGACGGCGATGGTGGCGTAGTGCTTGTTCTCCTGCCGGTAGCCTTCGAGCACCGGTTCCAGGGCGTAGACGAACCGCTTGATGAACTCCTCCGCGCCGGACTCGACCAGCACGTAGTCGCTGACCTGCTTCTCCAGGCCGGTGTGCGGCCGCAACGCCGGGACCCAGTGCGGGTTGGGAATGAAGCGCGCGTCCGCCACGAAATTGGCGTCCACCGGCAGGCCGTACTTGAACCCGAAGCTCATCACGTTAAGGCGCAGCACGATCGGGCCGGAGTCCGAGAACAGCTCGGTAATGTTGGTGGCGAGCGTGTGGACGTTCATGTCCGTCGTGTCGACGACCAGGTCCGCGGCATCCTTCAACCCGGCCAGTAGTTCCCGCTCCGCCGTGATGCCGTCCGAGATCCGGCCGTCGCCCTGCAGCGGGTGGGGCCGCCGGCCCTGTTCGAAGCGCCGCACCAGGACGTTGTCCGCGGCGTCGAGGAAGAGGACCCGGAAGTTGATCGCGCTGGCCCGCAGGCCGTTGAGGGCCTCTTTGATGTCGCGGTGCAGGTTCTTGCTCCGCACGTCGACGACGACGGCGAGCCGGGTCAGCGAGTCCGGCATCCGCGAGACCAGCTCGGCGAGCGTACCGAGCATCTGCGGCGGCAGGTTGTCCACCACGTACCAGCCGTGGTCTTCCAGCGCATGCGCCGCCGTGGTGCGGCCGGCCCCGGACATGCCCGTGACCACCAGCAGTTCGGATTCTTCCGGTTTCACCGGCGTGAGATCCTCTTCCTCCGACATTAAGCCCGTCCTGTTCCTTGTTTCCCGTCGCGCGGTAAGCCGCCAAGAAGGCGGCCCGTCATCGCGGCGGACGTTTCTAAGCCTAACTAAGAATCAACGATCTCGCCGGTCGCCATGTTGAGGACCGGAGCCGGCGGCTCCGCGGCACCGTCCGGGGCCAGATGGCGCTTGATGGAGGCCGCCAGCGCGGGTCCGACGCCGGGAACCTGCAGCAGGTCTTCCACCCCGGCCGCCTTGAGCTTGCGGGCGGAGCCGAAGTGCTTCAGCAGTGCCTTGCGCTTGGCCGGGCCGAGGCCGGGCACACCGTCCAGGATGGATTCGGTCATCGACTTGCCGCGCTTCTGGCGGTGGTAGCTGATGGCGAAACGGTGGGCTTCGTCGCGGATGCGCTGGAGCAGGTAGAGGCCGTGGGAGGCGCGGGGCAGGATCACCGGGAAGTCGTCGTCGGGCAGCCACACCTCCTCGAGCCGCTTGGCGAGGCCGACGACGAAGACATCGGTGATGCCCAGGTCGGCCAGGGCGCGGGACGCCGCGGCGACCTGGGGCGGGCCGCCGTCGACCACGACCAGGTTGGGCGGGTAGGCGAACTTGGTCCGGGGCGCCTCCGTGGTCGTGTCGGCGAGCGGCTCGGCGGGCCCTGCGGTGTCCGGATTTTCGGCGCCGGCCGATTGCGCCGTCTCGGCAGGCGCCGCAGGCTCTGCCGTATCGGGCTCGGGCCCGCCAGCCGGCTGCGCGGTCTTGTCGGCGAGGTAGTGCCGGAAGCGGCGGCTGATCACGTCGTACATGGCGGACGTGTCGTCGCGTGCCGCCTCGCCGGTAATGGAGAAGCGGCGGTAGTCCGCCTTCTTGGGCAGGCCGTCCTCGACCACCACCATGGACGCGACCACGTTGGTGCCCTGGACGTGCGAGATGTCGTAGCACTCGATCCGCAGCAGCGCGACGGGGAGGTCGAGCGCCTCCTGCAGCTCCTGCAGGGCGGCGGAGCGGGTGGTGATGTCGCCGGCCCGGCGGCTCTTGTGCAGCGCGAGGGCCTGCTCGGCGTTCTGCCGCACGGTGTCGAGGAGGGCCGCCTTGTCGCCGCGCCTCGGGACGCGCAGTTCAACCTTGCGCCCGCGGAGGCCGCGCAGCCACTGCTCCAGTTCCTCCCGGTTTTCGGGTTCCACCGGGACCAGGACCTGCGGCGGAATGCGGTCCGGGTCCTCGCCGTCGCCATAGACCTGCTGGAGGAGGTGCTCGGCCAGGTCCGCGCGTGTGGCATCCTCGACCTTCTCCACGACCCAGCCGCGCTGGCCGCGGATGCGGCCGCCGCGGACGTGGAAGACCTGGACCGCCGCCTCGAGCTCGTCTTCGACCAGCGCGAAGATGTCCGCGTCGGTGTCCTCGCTCAGCACCACGGCGTTGCGCTCGAAGACCCGCTTCAGGGCGGCGATGTCGTCCCGGTACCGGGCGGCTGCCTCATAATCCAGCTCCGCGACGGCCGCCGCCATCTTCTTGTCCAGTGCCCTGATGAAGCGGTCGGCCTCCCCGCCCATGAACGCGCAGAACTCGCCCGCCAGCGCCTTGTGGTCCTCCGGCGAAATCCGGCCGACGCACGGTGCCGAGCACTTGTCGATGTAGCCGAGCAGGCACGGCCGCCCCGTCCGCTGGGCGCGGTTGAAGACGCCGACGCTGCAGGTCCGGACCGGAAAGACGCGGAGCAGCGTGTCCACCGTTTCGCGGATGGCCTTCGCCGGATAGAACGGGCCGAAGTACTTCGTGCCCTTGCGCTTGTCGCCGCGCATCACTTGGACCCGCGGGAACTTCTCGGACATCGTGACGGCCAGGTAGGGGTAGGACTTGTCGTCCCGGAACATGATGTTGAAGCGCGGCGCATACTCCTTGATCCAGGTGTACTCCAGCTGGATGGCCTCGAGCTCGCTGCCGACCACCGTCCACTCGACGGAGGCCGCCGTGTGGACCATCGCCCTGGTGCGCGGCATCAGCGAATCGGGGTTGGCGAAATAGCTATTGAGCCGGGAGCGCAGGTTCTTGGCCTTGCCCACGTAGATGACGCGCTTGTGCTCATCCCGGAACCGGTAGACCCCGGGATTGGTAGGGATTTCCCCCGGCCGCGGCCGGTAGGAGGAGGGCAGCGCCATCTAGTCGGCCTGCCTCGACTGGTTGTAGGTGCCCGCCCGCTGCTGTCCGGTCAGGTCCGCGATCGCATCCATGATTTTGTCAGTGGCCGCCCGGCGGGCTGGCAGCGAATGGTCCGGCCCGGTCTTGTCGAAGTACAGCGGTGCTCCGACCTTCAAGGTGAAATGCTGGGGCTTGATCATGTTCCTGTCTGCCGGCTGGAGCCGCTCCGTGCCGATCAGTCCGACAGGCACGACAGGCGCACCGGTGGTCAGTGCGAGCCAGCCCACTCCCGTCCTTCCACGGTACAACAATCCGTCGCGGGAACGCGTGCCCTCCGGGTAGATCCCGAAGGCCTCCCCCCGTTCGAGGATTTCGAGCGCCGTCTGCAGCGCGGCCACACCCGCGGCCTGTTCGCCCCGCTCCACCGGGATGGAGCCCACGCTGTTGAAGAACCACCGCATGACCGCCCCCTTCGGACCGCGGGAGGTGAAGTACTCGGACTTCGCGAAGAACGCCACCTTGCGCGGCATCAGCGCCTGCACGATGACGCTGTCCAGGAAGGACAGGTGGTTCGGCGCGACGATGACGGGCCCGCTGCGCGGAAAGTGTTCGAGGCCTTCGACGGTCGGCCGGCAGGAGGCGCGGATGCCTGTCCGGAAGACAAAGCGCGTGCCTTCAAAGAGTTCCATGTCCGGCGTTTTCCTCCGCTGTGTCCATGCTGCCGTTGTCCTTGCCGTCTTGGCCGCCCGGCGCCTGCAGACGTGCCCGCAGCTCGGCGACCGACGCTGCCACCGTCGTTGCCCCGGCGGCGGCGAGTTCGCCGTTGGCGGCGAATCCCCAGCCCACCCCGACCGCCTCGATTCCGTGGTGGACCGCCGCCTCGATATCGTAGTGCCGGTCCCCGATCATCACCGCGCGGCCGAAGCGTCCGGCATACTGCTGCAGTGCCTCCGCCAGGATCGGGATCTTCCCGGAGTCCTGCCCGCCGGCGCCTTCCACGTCGTCGAGCGCGGCGCCGTGGATGCTGCCGAAGTACCCGGCCAGTCCCTGCACCTTGAGGAGTTCGACGGCGATCGGGGTGGGCTTCTGCGTCACCACCGCCAACAGGGTCCCCCGGGCCTTGAGGTCTTCGAGCAGCGGCACGACTCCCGGATACACGTGGCTGGCCGACATCCCCGCCGCCCGGTAGTCCGCGCGGTAAAGCCTGATGACTTCGGCGACCTCGGCCTCGGGCACCTTGGCCAGGAACCGCAGCGACTCCCCCAGCGGCGGCCCGACCATGGCGTCCAGGACGTGCTGGTCCGGAACGGGCAGCCCCCGGGCCTGCAGCGCCCGGCTGATGCCGCCGGTGATGGCTCCGGCCGGGTCCACGAGGGTCCCGTCCAGATCAAACAGAACCAAGTCCGGCAAAGAAGTCACCTAGGCATTTTTCCATACCCCGGAGGGGCTTCGTTACTGCAGGATCTCGGCCAGGAACCGGCCCGTGTGGCTGCCCTCCGCCCCGGCGATCTGCTCGGGCGTGCCGGTGGCGATGATCTGGCCGCCGCCGGAGCCGCCGTCCGGCCCGAGGTCCAGGACCCAGTCGGCGCTCTTGATCACGTCCAGGTTGTGCTCGATTGTGATCACGGTATTGCCCTTCTCCACCAGGGACTGCAGGACGCCCAGCAGCTTGCGGATGTCCTCGAAGTGCAGACCGGTCGTCGGTTCGTCCAGCACGTAGATGCTGCGCCCGTTGCTGCGCTTCTGTAGTTCGCTGGCAAGCTTCACGCGCTGCGCCTCGCCGCCGGAGAGCGTCGTCGCCGGCTGGCCGAGGCGCACGTAGCCGAGGCCGACGTCCACCAGGGTGTTCAGGTGCCGGGCGATCGGGGTGAAGGCGGCAAAGAACCCGGCGGCCTCCTCGATCGGCATGTCCAGCACGTCCGCGATGGACTTGCCCTTGTAATGGACCTCGAGGGTCTCCCGGTTGTAGCGGGCACCGTGGCAGACCTCGCAGGGCACATAGACGTCCGGCAGGAAGTTCATTTCGATCTTCAGCGTTCCGTCGCCCGCACACGCCTCGCAGCGGCCGCCCTTCGTGTTGAACGAGAACCGGCCGGGCTGGTAGCCGCGGACCTTGGATTCGTTGGTCTCGGCGAAGAGCTTGCGGATGTGGTCGAAGACGCCGGTGTAGGTCGCCGGGTTGGACCGCGGGGTGCGGCCGATCGGGCTCTGGTCCACGTGGATGACCTTGTCCAGGTGCTCCAGGCCTTCGACCCTGGTGTGGCGCCCGGCTACCTGCTTGGCGTTGTTCA
The DNA here is from genome assembly GCF_946892675.1 of Arthrobacter sp. Marseille-P9274. Lineage (NCBI taxonomy): Bacteria > Bacillati > Actinomycetota > Actinomycetes > Micrococcales > Micrococcaceae > Arthrobacter > Arthrobacter sp. Marseille-P9274. The sequence goes on along the minus strand of NZ_CAMPOV010000001.1, from coordinate 1,360,787 downwards.
GCTTGTTCGCCAGCACCTTGTACAGGATGTCGTTGACCAGGGTCGATTTTCCGGAACCGCTGACGCCGGTGACCGCCGTCAGCACTCCCAGCGGGAACTGCGCGTCAATGCCGCGCAGGTTGTTCTCCCGGGCGCCGACGACCTTGAGCTGGCGCTTCCGGTCGATTTTGCGGCGCTTGCCCGGAACCTCGATGCGCCTACGGCCGGCCAGGTAGTCGCCCGTGATGGACTGCTCGTTGTCCAGCAGCTCCTTGAGCGAACCCGAGTGCACCACTTCGCCGCCGTGCTCGCCGGCGCCGGGACCGACGTCGACGATCCAGTCCGCCTCGTGGATAGTGTCCTCGTCGTGCTCGACGACGATCAGCGTATTGCCGAGGTCCCGCAGCCGGGTCAGGGTCTCAATCAGCCGGCGGTTGTCGCGCTGGTGGAGGCCAATGGACGGCTCGTCCAGGACGTAGAGCACGCCGACCAGGCCCGAGCCGATCTGCGTTGCCAGCCGGATGCGCTGCGCCTCGCCGCCGGACAGGGTGGCGGCCGGGCGCTCCAGGTTCAGGTACTCGAGGCCGACGTCCAGCAGGAACTGCAGCCGGGCCCGGATCTCGATCAGCACCTGGTGGCCGATCTGCGCCTCCCGGTCCGTCAGCTCCAGCGAATCCAGGAAGGACAGGCACTCGCGCAGCGGGAGCGCCGACACCTCGGCGATCGACCTGCCGCCGATCAGCACGGACAGCGAGGCCGGATTAAGCCGCGCACCCTTGCATTCCGGGCAGGGGATGTCCCGCATGTACTGCTCGTAGCGGTCCCGCGCGTTGTCCGACTCGGTTTCCAGGTGCTTGCGGTGGATGTACTGCACGGCGCCTTCGAAGCCGGTGCTGTACTTGCGTTCCCGGCCGAAGCGGTTCCGGTACTGGACCACGACCTTGTAGTCCTTGCCGTGCAGCACTGCCTTGCGGACATCCTTGGACAGCTTGCGGAACGGGTCGTCCATGCTGAAGCCGAGCTCGTGCGAGAGCCCCTCGAGGAGGCGGTTCCAGTACTCGCTGGTCGCCTTGCCCAGCGACCACGGCGCGATGGCGCCTTCGGCCAGGCTCAGGTCCGGATCCGGCACCACCAGTTCCTCGTCCACCTCGAGCCGGCTGCCGATGCCGGTGCAGACCGGGCAGGCGCCGAACGGGTTGTTGAACGAGAACGAACGCGGTTCGATTTCGTCGATGGCCAGGGGGTGTTCGTTGGGGCAGGCCAGTTTCTCGGAAAACGACCGGGTCCGCTGGGGATCCTCGGCGTCCAGGTCGACGAAATCCACCAGCACGCGGCCTTCCGCCAGGCCGAGGGCGGTTTCGATGGAGTCGGTCAGGCGCTGGTGGATCCCTTCCTTCACGACCAGGCGGTCCACCACCACCTCAATGGTGTGCTTGAACTGCTTGCCCAGCTTGGGCGGGTCCGACAACTGGATGAGGTCGCCGTCGACCCTGGCCCGCGAGTAGCCCTTGGCGGAGAGCTCCTTGAACAGGTCGACGAACTCCCCCTTGCGTCCCCGGACCACCGGGGCGAGGACCTGGAACCGGGTACCGTCCTCGAGCTCCTGCAACTGGTCCACGATCTGCTGCGGCGTCTGCCGGGCGACCGGCTCGTGGCACACCGGGCAGTACGGCCGGCCCACGCGGGCCCAGAGCAGGCGGAGGTAGTCGTAGATCTCGGTGATGGTTCCGACGGTGGAGCGGGGGTTGCGGCTGGTGGATTTCTGGTCGATGGACACCGCGGGCGAGAGGCCCTCGATGAAGTCCACGTCAGGCTTGTCCACCTGGCCCAGGAACATGCGTGCGTATGAGGAGAGCGACTCGACATAGCGGCGCTGGCCTTCGGCGAAGATGGTATCGAACGCCAGCGAGGACTTCCCGGAGCCCGAAAGGCCGGTGAAGACGATCATCGCGTCGCGGGGCAGGTCAAGGTCCACATTGCGCAGGTTGTGCTCGCGCGCCCCCTTGACGATCAGTCTGGAAAGGTCCCCGCCCGTGGGTCGCGCGAGGCCGGATTCAGTTGATTCAGTCGCTTTTAGCACAGCTTCCACTCTAATCGAAAATGCGTTCGAAAACGTAACCAGAGGCTCCGGCGGCCCGGAGCTGCGGACAGGACCGGTCCGCTTTGATCCGTCCGGTTCAGCCGTCCAGGGCGGCCTTCACCGCGGCCAGGGCGGTTCTGGTTTCCACGCCCTGGGACTTGGCGACGGCGGCGAAGCGGGCCGCGGCCTCGGCCAGCAGCCGGGCGGTCTGGTCGCCCGCGGCGCTGACTACGGTCCCCGCCCGCCCGGCGGTCTTGACCCGGCCGGCGGTCTCGAGTTCCCGGTAGGCGCGCGCCACCGTGTGCGGCACGATGCCCAGATGGTCCGCCAGCCGTCGCACCGGCGGCAGCTTGGTGCCCACCGCGAGTTCGCCGTCGTCCGCCGCCTCGATGATGCGCAGGCGCAGTTGTTCGTAGAGCGCAACGGAGCTTTCCTTGTCGAGCCGCCAGTCGAATTGGTCGGCATCCATCCGCTGTCCACCCTTCCGCGCGCCCGATACAGAACCCATCGAATCTACGCCGGGGCCGCGCCGCCGGGCAAGGCGTTTCACTCTCGGCGCACGCTGTGATTCCGCACGCACCCGCTACTTCCAAGGCACCGGGAGGCGGCGGCCGGCGCACGTGCCTAGACTGGGCCCATGTGGGATCTTAGGGACATCACCATCCGTTCAGCGTCCGTCAGCGAGATGGACAACAACGTCTACCTGCTCACGTCCAAGCGGACCGGCGCCCAGGTGCTCATCGACGCCGCCGACGACCTGCCCGCCATCCGCCGGCTGCTCGCTGACGGCGCGGCGGACACCGCCGCGGAGGCAAAGGTCGGGCTCGTCGTGACGACGCACAGCCACTGGGACCATGTCCGCGCCCTCGCGGAAACCGTCGAGGCCACGGGCGCCCGCAGCGCCGCCGGCGCCGAGGACGTCCCTGACATCGAAGTGCCCACCGATCTGGCCCTCAACCACGGCGACCCCGTCGAGGTCGACGGCATCACGCTCGAGGCCATCAAGCTGCGCGGCCACACGCCCGGCTCGGTCGCCCTGCTGTACCGCGACCCGGACGGCCCCGCGCACCTCTTCAGCGGCGATTCCCTGTTCCCCGGCGGTATCGGGAACACGCAGAAGGATCCCGCCCGGTTCGCGTCGCTGATGAACGACGTCGAGGGGCGCGTTTTCGGGTATCTCCCGGACGACACGGTGGTGCATCCGGGGCACGGCAAGGGCACCACGCTCGGCGCGGAGCGCCCGCACCTGCCCGAGTGGCGCGAGCGCGGCTGGTAGCCCGGCCCCAGTAGCCGCGGGAAGCGGTCCGCTCAGCGCCTGCGCGCCACGCAGAAGATCCGCCGGAAGGGATAGACCGTCCCGTGGGCTCCCGGCGGATAGGCGGCCCGCAGTGCAGCCGCGTACTCGGCCTCGAACTCGGCCGCCTCCCGCGGTGCCAGAGCCGCGAGGACAGGGCGCAGGCCCGTGCCGCGGACCCAGTCCAGCACCGGGTCCTCCCCCTGCAATAGGTGCAGGTACGTGGTTTCCCAGGCATCGCCGTCGTACCCGGCATCCTGCAGAAGCCCCAGATAGTCCGCCGGCTCCCCCACCGCATCCTCGTGGCGCAGCACGCCGTCCAGCCGCTTCTTCCAGCGTTCGGACGCCGCGAGTTCCCGCATGAGCACATGCGACGGCGCGCCGAAGTTCCCCGGGACCTGGAAGCCGATCCAGGCGCCCGGTTCCATCCGCTGCGCCCATTGCCGCAGCAGAGTCCGGTGCTGCGGCACCCATTGGAAGGAGGCGTTGGACACCAGCACATCCAGGCCGGCCGGCGGCGCCCAATCGCCGATGTCTCCGACGCGGAAGCCGAGGTTGGGCAGGACGCTGCGGGCCTGGGCGGTCCGGACCATCTCCGCGGAGGTATCCACGCCGCCCACCTCGGCGGCGGGCCAGCGCCGGGCCAGCGAGGCGGTCAGCTCGCCGCTGCCGCAGCCAAGGTCCACGACCAGCCGCGGGTCCGGATGGAGGATCCTGGCCGTCAGGTCGAAGAACGGGCGGCTCCGCTCATCCGTATACTCCGCATACTTGGCCGGATCCCAGGTGAACACGACGAGCTCCTCGGTCTGTTGGGGCCTGCTGGGGTGTGCAAGGCCAGCGTAGTATGGCCGAAGGCCGATAGGCTGGTAAGGCGATGAACCTACTTGACCAGCTGAGCGCAGCCGATACTTCCACCCCGGACGACATCTATACCGCCTTCGTGGAGTGGACGGAGCGCCGCGGGATGTCGCTCTATCCGGCGCAGGACGAGGCCGTCATGGAGCTGGTGACGGGCAACAACGTCATCCTGGCCACGCCTACGGGCTCGGGCAAGTCGATGGTGGCCGTGGCGGCGCATTTCCATGCCATGGCCGGCGGGGCGCGCAGCTACTACACGGCCCCGATCAAGGCGCTGGTCTCGGAGAAGTTCTTCGCGCTGTGCGACGTCTTCGGGCCGGACAACGTCGGCATGGTCACGGGCGACTCCTCGGTCAACCCGGACGCCCCGGTCATCTGCTGCACGGCCGAGATCCTGGCCAACATCGCCCTGCGCGAAGGCGCCGCGGCAGACCTGGGCACCGTGATCATGGACGAGTTCCACTTCTACTCGGACCCGCAGCGCGGCTGGGCCTGGCAGGTGCCGCTGCTCGAGCTGCCGCAGGCCCAGTTCCTGCTGATGTCAGCGACCCTGGGCGACGTGGCGCGCTTCGAACTCGGGCTGACGGAGCTCACCGGCCGGCCCACCACCACGGTCAGCTCGGCGGAACGGCCGATCCCGCTGCACTACTACTACGTGCAGACGCCGGTGCAGGAGTCCCTCGAGGAGCTGCTCAGCACCCGCCAAGTGCCGGTCTACGTGGTCCACTTCAGCCAGCTCGAGGCCATCGAGCGGGCGCAGAACCTGATGAGCATCAACGTCTGCACGCGCGAAGAGAAGGACCGGATCGCGGAGCTGATCGGCGCCTTCCGCTTCGCGCCCGGCTTCGGCAAGACGCTCAACCGGCTGATCCGGCACGGCATCGGGGTGCACCACGCGGGCATGCTGCCCAAGTACCGGCGCCTCGTGGAGCAGCTGGCGCAGGCCGGCCTGCTGAAGGTCATCTGCGGCACCGACACCCTGGGCGTGGGCATCAATGTCCCGATCCGCACGGTCCTCATGACGGCCCTGAGCAAGTACGACGGCGTCCGCACCAGGCTGCTCAACGCGCGGGAATTCCACCAGATCGCCGGCCGCGCGGGCCGCGCCGGCTACGACACGGCGGGCACCGTCGTCGTCCAGGCCCCGGAACACGTCGTGGAGAACGCCAAGGCGATGGCGAAGGCGGTGGCCAAGTTCGGCGACGACCAGAAGAAGCTGCGCCAGGTGGTGAAAAAGAAGCCGCCGACCGGGTTCGTCACCTGGGGCGAGGCCACCTACAACAAGCTGGTGGAGAGCGATCCTGAACCGCTGTCCTCGAGTTTCACGGTCACGCATGCCATGCTGCTGAACCTGCTCGAGCGGCCCGGGGACCCGTTCGCCGCCGCGAAGCGGCTGCTGACCGAGAACCACGAGAGCCGCGCCACCCAGCTCAAACTGATCAAGCGGGCCCTCGGCATCTACCGGGAACTCGTCGCCTCCGGCCTGGTGGAACGCCTGGACGAGTCCGATGCCTCCGGCCGCCGGGTCCGCCTCAAGGTCCACCTGCAGCCGAACTTCGCCCTCAACCAGCCGCTGTCCCCCTTCGCGGTGGCGAGCCTGGAGCTGCTGGACCCCGAAAGCGGCGCCTACGCCCTGGACGTCGTGTCCGCCATCGAGGCCATCCTCGAGCAGCCGCGGCAGGTCCTCTCCGCACAGGAGAAGAAGGCCCGGGGAGAGGCCGTGGCGGCGATGAAGGCCGACGGCATCGAGTACGAGCAGCGGATGGCACTGCTGGACGAGGTCACCTATCCCCAGCCGCTGGGCGAGCTGCTCCAGCAGTCCTTCGACGTCTACCGCAAGGGCGCGCCCTGGCTGGGCGACTTCGAGCTGGCGCCCAAGTCCGTGATCCGGGACATGTACGAGCGCGCGATGAACTTCAGCGAGTACGTCCAGTTCTACGGCCTCGCGCGCTCCGAGGGCATCCTGCTGCGCTACCTCACCGACGGCTACAAGGCCCTCCGGCAGACCGTCCCGACGGAAGCGCTGCGCGAAGACCTCGAGGACATCATCGCCTGGCTCGGCGAGCTGGTCCGGCAGGTGGACTCCAGCCTGCTGGACGAGTGGGAGGAACTCGCCGCCGGCATTTCCGCCGCCGACCTCGCGGCGGAGCACGCGCACGAATCCGTCCTCACGGAGGCCCCGCCCAAACTCACCGACAACGTACGGGCCTTCCGCGTCATGGTCCGCAACGAGCTGTTCCGCCGCGTCGAGCTGTTCGAGGCCGAAAACGAAGCGGCCCTCGGCGAGCTGGACGCGGACGCCGGCTGGGATGCGGACCGCTGGGCGGATGCCATGGACGCGTATTTCGACGCCCACGACGACCTGGGCGTCGGGCCGGACGCGCGCGGCCCGCAGTACCTGGCCATCGAAACGGGACCGACCGAGTGGAAGGTCCGGCAGACCTTCGATGACCCGGCCGGAGACCATGACTGGGGCATCAGCGCCGTCGTCGACCTCGCCGCCTCGGACGAACTTGGGTCCGCCGTGGTGCGGATTACCGCCGTCGGCCAGCTGTGAATAGGATGCCAATCATGAGCCAGATCCGTCCCGCAGTAGAAGCAGATGTCCCCGTCATCCTGGAGCTGATCCACGAGCTTGCCGTGTATGAGAAGGAGCCGGACGCCGTCAAGACCACCGCAGCGCAGCTCCACGACGCCTTGTTCGGCGCCAGCCCCGCCGTCTTCGCCCACGTGGCCGAGGACGACGGCGGCATCCAGGGTTTCGCCCTCTGGTTCCGCAACTTTTCCACCTGGGAAGGTGTGCACGGCCTCTACCTGGAGGATCTCTATGTGCGGCCGGAGGCGCGCGGGACGGGTTATGGCAAGGCGCTGCTGCAGACTCTGGCGCGCCACGCCGTCGACAGCGGCTACGCCCGGGTGGAATGGGCCGTGCTGAACTGGAACGAACCCTCCATCGGGTTCTACCGCAGCCTGGGTGCCAGGCCGCAGGACGAATGGTCGACCTTCCGCCTCACGGGGCAGGCGCTGCAGGACTTCGGCGCGGCCAGCCCGGCCCGGGTGCGGGCCTAATGCACGACGGCGCCGGGCACCGCATCGCGGCGGAGCACCGGATGCGCGGGGTGCGGACCGTGGAGCACTTCTTCACCGTGCCGCTCGTCCACGCCGAGCCGTCCCGCGGCAGCATCGAGGTGTTCGCGCGCGAATACACCTCGCCGGAGCACGACTCCGTCCGGGAACTGCCGTGGCTGCTGTTCCTGCAGGGCGGTCCCGGGGGCCGCGGCAACCGCGTGACCTCGCTGAGCGGCTGGATGAAGGAGGCGGCCCGCCACTTCCGGATCCTGATGCTGGACCAGCGCGGCACCGGGCTCTCCTCCCCGCTAAGCCGCCAGACCCTGCCGGCCCGCGGCGACGCCGCCGCGCAGGCGGAGTACCTCACGCACTTCCGGGCCGACTCCATCGTGGCGGACGCCGAGCTGATCCGGCAGGCGCTGGGCAGCGGACCGTGGACGGTGTTCGGCCAGAGCTACGGCGGCTTCTGCACGCTCAGCTACCTGTCCTTCGCGCCCGAGGGAATCCGCGAGGCGCTGATCACTGGCGGACTCGCCCCGCTGGCCGGCCACCCGGACCGCGTCTACAAGGCCACGTTCCAGCGGGTCGAGGCGCGCAACGCGGAGTACTTCGACCGTTATCCGCAGGACCGCGCCATCGTAAACCGCGTTGCCCGGCATCTGGCTGAAGTGCCGGAACGACTGCCGACCGGCGAACGCCTCAGCGTCCGGCGCTTCCAGATGGTCGGCTCGTTCCTCGGCGGCAACTCCCGCTTCGACGCACTGCACTACCTCCTCGAGGACGCCTTCGTCGCCACGCCGGAGGGTGCGCGGCTGTCCGACGCCTTCCTGGAGCAACTGGGCCAGCTGGTCGGCCGGGCCGCCAATCCGCTCTACGCGCTGCTGCACGAATCCATCTACGCCCAGCACGAGGCCACCGACTGGTCCGCCTGGCGGGTGCTGGAGAGCTACCCGCAGTTTCTGCCGGAGGCGGAGGACCTGCTGCTGACCGGTGAGATGGTCTATCCCTGGTACTTCGAGGAGGACCCGGCCCTGGTGCCGCTCCGCGCCACCGCCGAGTTGCTGGCCGCCAAGCCGGATTGGCCCGCGCTCTACGACCTGGACCGGCTCGCGGCGAACCGCGTTCCGGCGGCCGCCGCCGTCTACCGCGACGACATCTATGTGGACCGGGACCTGTCGCTCGAGACGGCGGCCCGGGTCGCCAACCTGCGGGTCTGGGAGACCGCGGACTTCCACCATGACGGGATTTCCGACGACGGCGAGGGCATCTTCCGCAGGCTCCTCGCCATGGTGCGCAACGGCTCGGGGACGTCCCGGCAGACGGCCTAGCGTCCCCGCGACGGCGCGGTCTCGCGGCGGCCGGCCAACGCGATGCCCAGCACGGCGGCGGCGACCACGGCCGCCGCCGCGTTCAGCCCCGCGAATCCGGCGATCGCCAGCAGCACCCCGGAGAGCGCGGCACCGGCAGCCCCGGCGGCTCCCATGCAGGCATCCGAGACGCCCTGGACCAGGACCCGGTCCACCTCGGACACGGACTCGCTGAGCAGGGTGGAGCCCGCGATCGTGGACGCCGACCAGCCCAGCCCCAGGGTGACGAGCCCAGCCGCGACGAGGGCCTGGTTGCCGTGCCCCAGCCCGGCCAGGGCCGCTGCGGTAAGCAGCAGCACCTGGCCGGCGACAATCATGGCCGGGCGCCCGATCCGGTCGGTGAGCATCCCGAACACCGGCGAGAGCGCGTACATGCCGGCGATGTGCAGCGAGATCGTGAAGCCGATGATGGCCAGCGTGTCCGCGCTCGAATGGTCTTGGCCGGAGGCCTGGTCCATCAGCTGGAGGTGAACCGGCGTCATGGACATGACCGCGACCATCACCAGGTGGGCGCCGGCCACGGTGACCAGCCCAACGAGGGCGGCCGGGGACTGGCGCACCGCCGCCAATCCGGCCCGCAGCGACCCGCGCCGCCGGGCGGGCAACGTCGTCCTCTCCCCGGCCGCCTCTCCCTGGAGCCGCCGGGCGTGCAGGAGCGGATCCGGCCGCAGCCCCGCAACGAGCAGGACGATCGCAATGACCAGGCCGGCCATGGAAATCAGGAACGGCCCCGAGATCTCCGGCAGCCCCAGGGCCATGCCGAGCTGCGCGCCGGGCCGGATCAGGTTCGGGCCCGCCACCGCCCCGATCGTGATCGACCAGACCACGAAGGACAGGTCGCGGCCCCGGTGCTCGGGCCGGGCCAGGTCGACCGCGGCAAAGCGAGCCTGGAGGTTGGCCGCGGTTCCCGCCCCGATGAGGGCCGAACCGGCCAGCACGAGCGGGAAGGACTCCGCGACCGGGGCGAGCACCATCAGCCCGGTGCCTGCCAGCGCGAGGACCAGTCCCGTGGCCAAGGCGAAGCGCCTGCCCCGGGATGCGGCGACCGAGGCCAGCGCCAGCGCCATCAGCGCGCCCGCGAGCGAGATCGCCATCGTCGATGTTCCCGCGAGCTCCTGCCGCCCGGACAGCTGTACGGCCATCAGCGAGCCCACGGCCAGCGCCGCCCCGTTTCCGACGCCGCTGAACAGCTGGGCCAGGGCCAGGGTTAAAACCGTGCGGCGCTGAATGCGGGGCAGGTCGTCCTGCCCGGCATTCAGCGCCGCGTCGCTTTCCGGGGAATCCACAGTGCGAGCTTAGCCTCGCGCGGGCTCCCGTCGAAGGAAGGCCGTGTCGTTACCGCTCGTCGAGCCGCGCCTTCTCCTCCGGGTGGCGGCTGGCCTCGATGTCGGCGGCCAGTTCGGCGTCGATCTTGGCCTGCTTGGCTGCCGGGCTGAGCAGGCTGGCCACGGTGGCGATCACGAGGGTGCCGATAATGACGCCCAGCGACAGCTGGGTGGTGATCTCCGGGATCCACTCGATGTGCTGGCCGCCGTTGATGAACGGCAGTTCGTTCTCGTGCAGGGCGTGGAAGATCAGCTTCACACCGATGAAGGCGAGGATGACGGACAGGCCGTGCTTGAGGTAGACTAGGCGGTCCATCAGGCCGCCGAGCAGGAAGTACAGCTGGCGCAGGCCCATCAGGGCGAAGATGTTCGCGGTGAAGACGATGAACGCGCTCTGGGTCAAGCCGAAGATCGCCGGGATCGAGTCCACCGCGAAGAGCAGGTCGGTCATGCCGATCGTGATGAAGACCATGACCATCGGGGTGAACATGCGCTTCCCGTCCACCGTGGTGCGCAGCTTGTTGCCGTCGAAGTTCTCGCTGACCGGCAGCTTCTTGGTCAGGCGTGCGACGAAGCCGCTCTCCTGTTCCTCGTCCTCACCGGAGTCGGTGGCCTGCTTCCACGCGGTCCAGAGCAGGAACGCGCCGAAGATGTAGAAGACCCAGCTGAAGTGGGCGATTACGGTGGCGCCCAGCAGGATGAAGATGCCGCGAAGGACCAGCGCGATGATAATGCCGAACATCAGCACTTCCTGCTGGTACTTCCTCGGTACCGAGAACCGGGCCATGATGATGATGAAGACGAACAGGTTGTCGACGCTGAGGCTATATTCAGTGATCCAGCCTGCAACGAATTCCTGGCCGTAGTCAGGCCCGGCCTGCCAGAACATCAGGCCGGCGAAGATCAGCGCCAGAGCCACATAGAAGCTGACCCACAGACCCGCTTCCTTCATGGAGGGCTCATGCGGGCGCTTGACAACATAGAGCAGGTCAAACAGCAGGACGGCGCCCAGGATCACAAAGGTTGCGATCTGGAACGGCATCGTTAATTGGTCCGTCACGGAACCTTGCCTTTCGAAGCTGATCCCGCACGGGTGCGCCGCGCGGGGGTACGGGTGGTCGCCGCAAGTCTCTCCGCCCCCGGTGTCCGGTCAGGCCACTGCGCCCGGCAGGGCCTCGATGCCCCGCGTGTTGACGTTCACAGTGTTCGGGATACTCCCCTACGCTCGGACAAGTGTACAGCACACCCGCCGGCCTCAGGCATGGCCGGCAGAGCGCATCTGCCGCAGTTCCTTCTTCAGCTCCCCCACTTCGTCCCGGATCCGCGCCGCGAGTTCGAATTGCAGTTCGGCGGCCGCGGCGTGCATTTGCTCCGTCATCTGCTCGATCATGCCGGCCAGGTCCTCCGCCGGCGCTGCCGCCAGTCCGTCCTGCCGCACCTTCGCGCTGGCCGCGCCGGCCGTGCCTGCCTTGCCTTTCGGCTTGGCGGCGGAGTAGCCACGCTTTCCCTTGCCGTAGTCGAAGTCGCCCAGCAGCGCGTTCGTGTCTGCGTCCTCGCGGGCCAGCTGGTCGGTGATGTCGGCGATGCGCTTGCGCAGCGGCGTCGGGTCGACGCCGTGCTCCTTGTTGTACGCGAGCTGGATGGCGCGGCGCCGGTTGGTCTCTTCGATGGCATGCTCCATCGAGTCAGTGATCCGGTCTGCGTACATGTGCACCTGGCCCGACACGTTACGGGCCGCGCGGCCGATGGTCTGGATGAGCGAGGTGCTGCTGCGCAGGAAGCCTTCCTTATCAGCGTCGAGGATGCTGACCAGCGAGACCTCGGGCAGGTCAAGCCCCTCGCGCAGCAGGTTGATGCCCACCAGCACATCGAAGGTTCCCAGCCGCAGTTCCCGCAGCAGTTCCACGCGGCGGAGGGTGTCGACGTCGGAGTGCAGGTACTGCACCTTGACCCCGTGCTCCAGCAGGTAATCGGTAAGGTCCTCGGCCATCCGCTTGGTCAGCGTCGTCACCAGGACGCGCTCGTTCCGCTCCACGCGAAGATTGATCTCGCCGAGCAGGTCGTCGATTTGGCCCTTCGTCGGTTTGACGATCACCTCCGGATCGACCAGGCCGGTGGGCCGGATGATCTGCTGCACATAGCCGTCCGACTTGCCCAGCTCATACTTGCCCGGGGTTGCGGACAGGTAGATGGTCTGCCCGATCCGCTCCAGGAACTCGTCCCACTTCAGCGGCCGGTTGTCCATCGCTGACGGCAGCCGGAAACCGTGCTCCACCAGCGTCCGCTTGCGCGACATGTCCCCCTCGTACATGGCGCCGATCTGCGGCACCGTCACGTGCGACTCGTCGATGACCAGCAGGAAGTCGTCCGGGAAATAGTCCAGCAGGCAGTGCGGGGCGGTGCCCGGCCCGCGCCCGTCGATGTGCCGCGAGTAGTTCTCGATGCCGTTGCAGAAGCCCATCTGCTGCATCATTTCCAGGTCGTAGGTGGTGCGCATCCGCAGCCGCTGGGCCTCGACAAGCTTGTTCTGCGATTCCAGGGTCTCCAGCCGCTGCTGGAGCTCGTCCTCGATGGCCTTGACGGCCCGGCCCATCCGCTCCGGCCCGGCCACGTAGTGCGAGGCCGGGAAGATGTACATCTCGTTCTCTTCGCGCAGCACCTCGCCGGTCACCGGGTGCAGCGTGTGGATCGCTTCGATCTCGTCCCCGAAGAACTCGATCCGCAGCGCCAGCTCCTCGTACATCGGGATGATCTCCACCGTGTCGCCGCGGACCCGGAACGTCCCGCGGTGGAAGTCCATGTCGTTGCGGACGTACTGCATCGCCACGAACCGGCGGAGCAGCTCGTCCCGGTTGACTTCCTCGCCGCGGCGCAGCGTCACCATCCCGGCGACGTACTCTTCCGGGGTTCCCAGGCCGTAGATGCAGGAGACCGTGGCAACAACGACGACGTCGCGCCGGGTCAGCAGCGCATTCGTCGCCGAGTGCCGCAAGCGTTCGACTTCCTCGTTGACGGACGAGTCCTTCTCGATGAAGGTGTCCGTCTGCGGCACATAAGCCTCCGGCTGGTAATAGTCGTAGTACGAGACGAAGTACTCCACGGCGTTGTTGGGCAGGAGTTCGCGGAACTCGTTCGCCAGCTGGGCCGCCAGCGTCTTGTTCTGCACCATCACCAGCGTGGGACGCTGCACCTTTTCGATCAGCCACGCCGCCGTCGCGCTCTTGCCGGTACCGGTGGCACCCAGCAGGACGACGTCCTTCTCCCCCGCCTGGATCCGTTCCGCGAGCTCCTTGATGGCGGTCGGCTGGTCGCCGGCCGGCTGGTACTCGCTGATCACTTCGAACGGGGCAACGACGCGTTTGATGTCCTGGGCAAGGCTCATGGACTTAACGGTAGCCCCGAATGCGGCCAGCGCGGGTCCGTGATTGCTAGGGGCTGAACTGCCGCCGGACGGAGAAAGGCCAGGCGAAGGATCGCCTTAAGGCCCGTGCCGCCGTCGTACTTTCCCTCGCCCGCGCGGAGCCTAAGCAAACTTAGCAATCGGCACAAATCGCGGCGATTTGCTTGGTTCATGGCTCTGACAAGCGGATACTGTGACCTAAACGCCGCATCGAACCGAGAAGACGACGACGGCCCGCCCGCGGGCCGTCCATCTGGATGGAGAGAAAATGCCAAGCGACCACAACCCACCGGAGGACAATCCCGCCGGGCGCATTCCGGACGGCTCGGCAGGGGGCGGCGGCAGGGAGCCCGAGCCGCAGTACGCCGCCCCCACTACTGACACGCTCGAGGGCCGGCGGACCATCCGCAAGGCGATCGGCGCCTCGGCGATGGGAAACGCGACCGAGTGGTTCGACTACGGCATCTACGCCGTGGCCGTCACCTACATCACGGCGAACTTCTTCCCCACCGAGGGAGGCGTCGCCTTCGCGCTGGCAACGTTCGCCATATCCTTCCTGGTCCGCCCGCTGGGCGGACTCGTCTGGGGCCCGCTGGGCGACCGCATCGGGCGGAAGTCCATCCTGGCGCTGACCATCATCCTGATGGCCGGCGCGACCTTCGCCATCGGCCTGCTGCCCACCTACGACATGATCGGCATCTGGGCGCCCATCCTGCTCATCGTCCTGCGCATGGTCCAGGGCTTCTCCACCGGCGGCGAGTACGGCGGAGCCGCCACGTTCATGGCCGAGTATTCGCCGGACAAGAAGCGCGGCTTCTTCGGCAGCTTCCTGGAGTTCGGCACGCTGTTCGGCTTTGTCCTCGGCACCGCGCTGGTGCTCTTCTTCCAGATCATCCTTGGCCAGGAAGCGATGACAGAGTGGGGCTGGCGGCTGCCGTTCCTGGTGGCCGGCCCGATGGGCCTGATCGGCCTGTACCTGCGGAGCAGGCTCGAGGACACGCCCGTGTTCCGGGACCTGGAAGAGCACCACCAGGAGGAGTCCAGCGCCAAAACCGAGTTGAAGGACCTGGTCGTCAAGTACTGGAAGCCGCTGCTGACGATGGCCGGCCTGGTGATCGCCCTGAACGTCACCAACTACACGCTGCTCAGCTACATGCCGACCTACCTGCAGACCGAAATCAACCTCTCGGCCAACAGCGCGCTGACCCTGACGCTGCTGGGACAGCTGGCCATGATGGTCGTGATCCCCTTCGCCGGCCGGTTCTCGGACAAGGTCGGCCGGAAGCCGATGTGGTGGGCGTCCCTGGGCGGCCTGTTCGTGGCCGCCATCCCGATGTACCTGCTGATGCGGATCAACTTCGGTTCCGCGCTGATCGGCTTCGCGGTCCTCGGGCTGCTGTACGTGCTGCAGCTGGCCACGATCTCCGCGACGTTCCCGGCCATGTTCCCCACCCAGGTCCGCTACGCCGGTTTCGCGATCACCTACAACGTGGCGACGGCGATCTTCGGCGGCACCGCCCCGCTGGTCAACGAGCTGCTGATCCAGTCCACGGGCGACACGCTGGTTCCCGCCTACTACATGATGGTCGCCTGCGTCGTCGGCGCGGTGGCGCTCAAGTTCGTCCCGGAGACCGCCGGCTGTTCGATCCGCGGTACGAAGATCCCGAGCATCGAGCGGGACCGCGCCGAAGCGGGGCGCTGACGCCGGACACCCTCGGACCTGGGGAAGGTCCCGCCTAGAAGGCGGCGGCCTCCTCGGGCCGCCAACCGGAGCCGCGGATCCAATCCCGGAGCCGCGGCTCCGCCGTGTCCGTGAACCACTCGTCCTTATCCTTGGCATAGCGGCCGGACGACCGGTCCCCAGCATGCAGTTCCGCCAGCCGCCGCTTTTCCGCCAGGTACTCGGCCGCCACCGGAGCCTCGGCGCGCAGCCAGTCGCGGAAGCCCAGGGCGTAGCACCACCCGGGCGACCCCTGCACCCGGACATGGACGTTGGCCGCCCGGCCCGGGTCAGCGTTGCAGTGCATCCGCTTCTCCCAGGCGGCCGGGTCCGGGCAGGAGGGCTTCGGGGAGTCCCGCCACTGCCCCGGCCAGCGCGGGAACCCCGCCGCGGCGAGGTTTGCGGCGATCGCATCCGCGTCGGCCAGGCTCGCAACGGAGACCTGCAGGTCAATAACGTCCTTGGCCGGCAGGCCCGGGACGGAGGTCGAGCCGACGTGGGCCACACCCAGGACGCGGCCGTCCGCGGCCACGATCCTCGCCCCCAGCCGGCGGGCCTGGTCGCTCCACTGCGGGTCCGGGTCCACCAGCCGCGGACCCTCGCTGCGGGGTGCCGCCCGTTCCGTCCGCAGGTTCTCCGCAAAGGGCACGAGCCGCTCGTCCCACAGCCGGTCCACGGCGGCCAGCAGGTCTTCCGCGCTCGACACGTTCTCCAGCACGACGTCCGCGGCCGCCCGCCGCTGCTCCGCGGTCGCCTGGGCCGCTATCCGCGACCGCGCGTCCTCGGGTGCCATGCCGCGCAGGTCCACCATGCGGCGGACCCGGATCTCCTCCGGCGCGTCCACGACGAGCACGAGGTGGAAGGCGGCCCCCTGCCCGGTCTCCACCAGGAGCGGAATGTCCTGCACGACGATGGACCCCGGGCCGGCCTCCGCCACGAGCTGCGCCGAGCGTGCCCGCACTAGCGGATGCACAATCGCATTGAGCTGCTCCCGCTTGGCCGGATCCCCGAAGACAATGGCGCCCAGCGCCGCACGGTCCAGCCCGCCGTCGTCGTTAATCACCTCGCGGCCGAAAGCCGCGGCGACCGCGGCCAAGCCCTCGGTCCCCGGCTCCACCACTTCGCGGGCCAGGACGTCAGCATCCACCAGGACCGCGCCGCGCTCACTCAGCCGCCGCGCCACCAGCGATTTCCCGGCCGCGATCCCGCCCGTCAGTCCAACCTTCAGCATGCCGCCAGCTTAGCGGCATGCCGAAGGGCCCCTGCGCATCACTCTGCGGCGGGCGGGATGTTCTGGTTGATGTGGAAGACGTTGTCCGGATCGTACTGGGCCTTTACCTGGGCCAGCCTGTCGAAGTTTTCCAAGTAGGAGGCCCGCACCCGGTCGGGACCCTCGTCCATGATGAAGTTGATGTAAGCGCCGCCCGCCGAGGTCGGATGCAGCTCCTCCCAGTAGGCTTTCGCCCAGTCGGAGATCAATTGGGCCTTGGCGGGGTCAGGGTCGATGCCCGCGATGACTCCGGCCCATCCGCCGCCGCGGTAGGCGAAGGCGGTGTCGCCCGGAGCCACCTGTTGCGCCGCGCCGCTGATCGGATACATGTGCATGGTGGACAACTCGGTCGGGATGGCCTCCCCGTACTTCCGGTGGACCTCGATGGCTTCGTCCGAGAGCTCGGTGATGAAGTCCGCCTTCCAGTACCACTGCAGACCCGAAGGAAGCAGTGGATCGAACATCGACTGGAGCGCGGAGAACGGCATATTCTGCAGGCCGACGAGCAGGGGATTCCCAAACTCCCGGATTGGAGCCAGGACCCGCTCCGCGTCGGCATGCGGGCCCGTGTAGCACCAGACGATCACGCAGGCCCTGCGGTCATGCAGTTCCTCAGGGAAAACCGGAACGGGCGGGATCCGGGTCACGCCGATCCAGCCGTTGAGGTCGCCCGGCTGCTCCGGCAGGAAGTCGCGGTACCAACGCATGACCTCGCCGACGTCGGCCAAGTCGTAGAAGACCGGTCCTCCGATGATGACTCCGTTCTCACCGACGTCGTGGCAGCGGAAGCGGAACGAGGTCACCACCCCGAAGTTTCCGCCGCCGCCCCGCAGCGCCCAGAACAGTTCGGGATGGTGCTCGGCATCGGCGGTCACCAGCGAGCCATCCGCCAGCACCACGTCGGCGCTGAGGAGGTTGTCGACGGTCAAACCCGCAAGCCGGGTGAGGTACCCGACTCCGCCGCCGAGGGTGAGCCCGCCGACGCCCGTGGACGACACGAAGCCCGATGGCGTGGCCATGCCGAACGGCACGGTCGCATGGTCGACGTCCCTCCACAGGCAGCCGCCGTCCACCCTGACCTCGTGGTTGGCCGGGTCGACCGTGGTGCTGCGCATCAGCGACAGGTCGATAACCAGGGCGTCGTCCCACACGCCGAGCCCGCCGGCGTTGTGCCCACCGCCGCGGACGGCGACTTCCATGGAGTGCTGGCGCGCAAAGCGCACGCAGGCGACGACGTCCGCCGCGTCGGCGCAGCGGACGATGACCGCGGGGCGCCGATCAATCATGGCGTTGTAGACCGCCCGGGCTTCGTCATACGCAAGGTCCGCGGGCTTGATCGTGTAGCCGCGCAGTTGGGCCTCGAGCTCCTCGTACGGGTTTACCAGGCCGGTAACAGTAGCGTCGGCTGGGGTCGTAGACATAATGGTTCCTCCTGAGTCCGGCCTCGCCAAACACAGGAGCATCCGGCCGCCCCCGCCGTATACCAGGACGGTCCGCAATGCCGATGAAATGTTCGCTGCGCGTGGCGCGGCACGGCGTTTGCTCCGTCTCCCCACAGCAATCTTTCCACCGGCGGCAGAGGCCGGCAACGGCTTGACCGCGTGTCGCGGCCGGCTCGCCGTACTAGGCTGGTCTGGTGCAACCAGCCTCTCCGTCGTCCCTCAGCTACACCACCATCGACGGCGAACACCGGCATGAGGTGGAGATCAAGCGTTCCCGGTTCATCACCGTCCTGCGGCGCGTTGAGACGGAAGACGACGCCCGCGAACTGGTCGCCGGCCTGCGCAAGGAATTCCACGACGCGCGGCACCACTGCAGCGCTTTTGTCCTGGGCGCGGATCGCGGGGTGCAGCGATCCAATGACGACGGCGAACCCTCCGGGACGGCCGGAATTCCCATGCTGGAGGCACTGATCAAACGCGAGACCGCGCCCGGGGTGACGGACCTCAGCGACATTGCGGCCGTCGTCGTCCGCTACTTCGGCGGCATCCTGCTGGGGGCCGGCGGGCTGGTGCGGGCCTACTCGGATTCCGTCTCCCAGGCGCTCTCGGGGACGCGGCTTATCCGGCGCGAGCACCTGCAGCTCTTCTCGGTTCCGGCCGGGCACGCCGCCGCGGGACGGCTCGAGAACGATCTTCGCGGCGCCGGGGTCCAGGTGCTGGGCACGGACTATCATCCCGACGGCGTGCTCATACAGGTCGCCCTGCCGGACTCGCCGGAAACCCTCGCCGGATTCCGCGAACGGCTGGCGGCGTTGACCGGCGGCGGCCCCGAGCCGGTACCCAACGGTAGCCGGTGGGTCGACCGTGGCTGACCTCGATCTGGCCGCACTGCGGCGCTGGCCCGACGTCGAGGCGGAGAATCTCTTCGCCTACGACGCGGCGGACCGGCTCCTCCTGGCGACGGCGGAGCCGCTGCTGGCAGGGCTGGATGGGCCGGACGGCGCGGCCCTCGCCGTCGTCAATGACCACTACGGTGCGCTGACCCTGTCCCTGGCCGCCCGCGGGCTGACGGGAGTCCGGGTGCACCAGGACCCGTTGTCGGGCGAACTCGCCCTGGCAAACAATGCCGAGGCGCTGGGGCTTGGCGGCTACCGCCAGCACCCGCTGGGGCCGGAGATGTTCGACGGCGTCCGCTTGGTCCTGCTGCAGCTGCCCCGTTCGCTGGATGCGCTCGAGGAAATCGCCGGGTGGATTGCGCGCTCGGCCGCGCCCGACGTGGTCGTCCTCGCCGCGGGCCGGGTCAAGCACATGACGAAGGCGATGAACGAGGTGCTGGGCACCGCCTTCGGACAGGTGACGGCCGGCCTGGCCAGGCAGAAGGCCCGCGTCCTGACGGCGACCCGTCCGGTGCCGGCGGCGTCCAGCCGGTTCCCGCTGGAGGAAAGCCACGACGTCGGGCTGCCGGCCCCCTTGCGGCTCGTCGCGTTCGGCGGGACCTTCGGCGGAGCCAAACTGGATGTCGGTACCCGCTTCCTGCTCCCCCTGCTCGACGGCGCGCGCGACTGCCGCACGGCGGTGGACCTGGGCTGCGGCAACGGAACGATCGCGGCCTTCCTCGCTTTGCGGCGGCCGCAGCTGCAGGTCATCGCGACGGACCAGTCGGCCTCCGCGGTCGCGTCGACCAAGGCGACGGCCGAGGCCAACGGCGTCGCCGGGCGCATCACCGTCCGCCGGGACGACGGGCTGTCCGGCCTCGCCGATGCCTCCGCCGAACTGATCGTGCTCAATCCGCCGTTCCACATCGGCAACGCCGTGCACGCCGGAATCGCCCTGAAATTGTTTGCCGACGCCGGCCGCGTCCTGGCCCCCGGCGGCGAGCTGTGGACGGTGTGGAACAGCCACCTCGGCTACCGGCCCGCGCTGCAGCGCCTTGTCGGACCGACGCGGCAGGTCGCACGGAACTCGAAGTTCACCGTCACCGTCAGCGTCCGCGAGGGCTGAGCCCGCGGACCTAACAAGCCGCCCTTAACCAAGCGGGACCCCCGCCCGAGGCAGGGGTCCCGCATGCATCCTCAGCGCCTAGGGGCGCCTGGGATTAGTTGCCGGTCAGCTTCTCGCGCAGAGCGGCGAGAGCCTCGTCCGAAGCCAGGGTGCCGCCGCTGCTGGGCTCGGTCGACGCAGCGTCCGAGGAGGAGTAGCTGGTCGGAGCCGCTTCGCCGCCCTCGGAGGATGCCTGGGCATCTTCCTGCAGGTGGCGGGCAACCTGCTTCTTGTGGGCTTCCCAACGGGCCTGGGCGTCAGCGTACTGCTGCTCCCAAGCGGCGCGCTGGTTCTCGTAGCCCTCGAGCCATTCGTTGGACTCGGGGTCGAAGCCCTCGGGGTACTTGTAGTTGCCCTCTTCGTCGTACTCGGCAGCCATGCCGTACAGCGCCGGGTCGAACTCGGTGCCTTCCGGATCGACGCCCTCGTTGGCCTGCTTGAGGGACAGCGAGATGCGGCGGCGCTCCAGGTCGATGTCGATGACCTTGACGAACAGCTCGTCGCCCACGGAGACGACCTGCTCGGCCAGCTCGACGTGGCGGACAGCCAGCTCGGAGATGTGGACCAGGCCTTCGATGCCGTCTTCGACGCGAACGAACGCACCGAACGGAACCAGCTTGGTGACCTTGCCCGGGACAACCTGGCCCAGCGCGTGCGTGCGGGCGAAGGTCTGCCACGGATCTTCCTGGGTGGCCTTCAGCGACAGGGAGACACGCTCGCGGTCCAGGTCCACCTCGAGGACCTCGACGGTGACTTCCTGGCCAACCTCGACAACCTCGGACGGGTGGTCGATGTGCTTCCAGGACAGCTCGGAGACGTGCACCAGGCCGTCGACGCCGCCCAGGTCCACGAAGGCACCGAAGTTGACGATCGAGGAGACAACGCCCGGACGGACCTGTCCCTTCTCCAGCTTGTTGAGGAAGGTCGAGCGGACCTCGGACTGGGTCTGCTCGAGCCAGGCGCGGCGGGACAGCACAACGTTGTTGCGGTTCTTGTCCAGCTCGATGATCTTGGCTTCGATCTGCTGGCCGATGTACGGAGCCAGGTCGCGCACGCGGCGCATCTCGACCAGGGAGGCGGGCAGGAAGCCGCGCAGGCCGATGTCGAGGATAAGACCACCCTTGACGACCTCGATGACGGTACCGGTGACGACGCCGTCCTCTTCCTTGACCTTCTCGATGTCGCCCCAGGCGCGCTCGTACTGTGCGCGCTTCTTGGACAGGATGAGGCGGCCTTCCTTGTCCTCCTTGGTCAGGACAAGGGCTTCGACCTCGTCGCCCACGGAGACGACGTCGCCGGGATCAACGTCGTGCTTGATGGAAAGCTCGCGGGAGGGGATGACACCTTCGGTCTTGTAACCGATGTCGAGCAGGACTTCGTCGCGGTCAACCTTGACGACAGTACCTTCGACGAGATCGCCGTCGTTGAAGTACTTAATGGTCGCGTCGACAGCAGCGAGAAAGTCTTCAGCGGTACCAATGTCGTTGACTGCGACCTGAGGGGTACCGGGCTTCTCGGTGGAGGTGATGGTCATGTAGTAGGGGCTCCGATGTGGATAGTTTTCTTGGTTCCGCACAGCTTGACTCTGCTCTGGACCCAGCACAAAATGGCTGCAGTCTTCCAACATTGCTGACTGTCCGGAAGCGGACATTGTGGTATGACGCAGGATGAAGCTTCTGCGTACGCATTACGCGCCCAACCAGTCTAGCCGCAACGGCCAAGTCGGGTCAAAGCGGGCGCGGCGCGTCCGAGCCTCTTTCCAACCCCCGCCGTCCGCCCCTCCGGGCCCGTTTCCCGCCCGCCGCGTCCTTGCTGGATCTGCGGCTAGAAGTGCGTGATGCAGTAGGGCGCCGAGCCCAGCGCGAACAGCCTGTCCACACGTCCGACGGCGGCGTCGTCGCCTTCCAGCCGTCCCGCGCCGGCGAGGGTCCGTCCCCGCACTCCCCCGAGATAGAGCGAGCCCAGGACGTCGACGTCCAGGGTGACGTCCACCGCAGCCGAGGAGCCCAGCCGCTCCACCCGCGCCTGCCCGCCGGCGGCGTCCAGCCGGAACCGTCCCTCGGCCAGGCCGAGCGGATCCCGGACGGCGAAGGCCAGCGAACCGTCCTGCTCGAAGCGGCGGGCTTCCAGCGCCCCCACCGGGTCGAGTATGCGCAGCCAGAGGGCGTCCTCCTCCGCGGTGACGCTGTAGACGCGCGGGTCGGACAACGCCCAAGGCAGCGGATCGTGGGCCGGAGCCGCGGACCACACAATCCGCTGGACCAGGTCGATGGAACCGAGGTACCGCCAGAGCTCGCGGTAGCTTGCCTCCGAAGCTGCCACCAGGTCGACGACCTTCATGGTGTACGGCTCGGAATGCCAGCCGGCGAACTTGTAGGCCACGTAGCCGCCGGGCTCGCCGTCCGGACGAAAGTGCACCGCCACCCGAAGGTCCGGATTCGGTTCGGGCTTCTCCGACTGCCAGCGGCCCGACGCGACGCGGGCATACGAAAACTGGCGGTCCAGCGAACCGGTGGTCCGCCCGTGGAAGCCAGCGAAGATTTGCGGGGCCAGCTCGAGCATCGACGCGGGATCGACCAGCTCCATGTTGCCGTAGGGCGCCGCCCGCAGTGCGAAGCGTTCGCGGACGTCGACCTCGACGCGCCGGGTGAACGCGGCGGCCCCGAAGCCGAAGCGACCGTAGATTGTTGCCTCCGACGCCGTCAGCGCCGCGACCGCGAGGCCCCTGGCAGCCGCCTGCTCGAGGTCACTGGTGATCATGGTCCGCAGCAGGCCGCGGCGGCGGTGTGTCGGCCGGACCGTCACCGCCGTGATCTGGTGGGTCGGGACAAGCCGTCCGCCTCCGACGTTCATCGTGTTGGCCAACGACCCGTAGGTGGCCACCGGAATGTCCGGGCCCCAGGCACCCGGCCGGGCGCCGTCGTCGTACGCTCCCCACAACACGCGCCGGTCCGCCGCGTAGGCAGCGACGTAGGCCTCCACGTGCCCGGGCTCCGGCGCCCCGTCATGGAACCCGGCCCGGACCGCCTCGAACCAGCCCATGGTCCGGGCATCAGGCCGGCCGTCCTCGAGGCCGGCCGGGAACTGCTCGATCCTGATGGTGCCGGCCTGGGCCTCTGCTGCGCTGGTGTCCACGTCAGCCGAGCCTAGTGCCCGGCGACCTGTTCCACCAGAGAGCGCCTGGTGTCCATGCCGGAGAGGTGATCGCCCATGGCGGCGACCGCGATGATGCAGGCCGTCATTTCGAGTCCCTCTTCGAGCATGAGGCCGGCGGAAAACAGGATTCCGGGGCCTCCCTCCCGGAGCGAGCCATTGATTGCTTCGACGCCCAGGGCGCCTCCCGCGTAGCACGCCAAGGCCAGGGCCAGCCGCGGGGCGATCTCGCGAGGCAGCGCGCGGCCAGCCAGGCATAGGACGGCGGCACCCAAGAGACCCATGGCCGTGCCCAGGATAAGCCACGGGTAGGTCGGCGTCTCCACGCCCGCGGCTAGCATGGGCCGGGCGAGGCGTTCGTGCAGGCCCGCGGTTTCGTCCACGCTGAGGTAAGCCGCTGCCGCTGCAACCACACCAAAGGCCAGGCGGGGCCTGCCCGGGTCCGCGGCAACGGCCGCAGCAGCGGCGAGCACGGCGGTCAGGAACAGCAACGAGGCATTCCACCAGGTCGGCAGGTTGGATTCCGCGCCGATGTCCACGAAAGCCTTGGCTTCCTCGAGCGGCACCGCATAGTGCAGCGCGAAGACCGCGACGAAAGCCGTCATGACGGCGGCGGTGACAGCCAGCAGGAACCTGGCAACGAGACGGGCGGCGGGGCGGCGGCCGAGAATCACGTGGAATCCTCCTCAGGGGCCTCAGGGGGTGGGGCAACCGCCTGAGGATATGTGAGGAAGATGAGGCGAAGATGAGAGGGGCTCAGCCGCGCCTTGCCGCCGCCGCCGCCATTGTCAGTGGCCGGCTTCGTGCCAGGTCCGGCCGACGCCGACGGAGACATCCAGCGGCACCGAGAGTTCCGCCGCCGCGCCCATCTGCTCGCGCACCAGCCGTTCCAAGGCTTCGTGTTCGCCGGGGGCGACCTCGAACACGAGTTCGTCGTGGACCTGGAGCAGCATGCGCGACTTCAGGTCCTGCGCCTTGAGCTCGTCGTCGACACCCAGCATTGCCTTCTTGATGATGTCCGCGGCCGACCCCTGGATCGGGGCGTTCAGCGCGGCCCGCTCGGACATCTCGCGCAGCTGCCGGTTGGTGCTGGTCAGGTCCGGCAGGTACCGGCGGCGGCCCTCGATGGTGGACGTGTAGCCGTCCTTGCGGGCCTGCTCGACCACTCCGCGCAGGTAGTCGCGCACGGCGCCGAACCGGGCGAAGTAGTCCTTCATCAGCGTCCGGGCTTCGTCCACAGGAATGTTCAGCTGCTTGGACAGGCCGAAGGAACTCAGGCCGTAGACGAGTCCGTACGACATGGCCTTGACCTTTGCACGCATCTCGCTGGTGACGTCCTCGGGCGCCACGCCGAAGATGTGCGCGCCGACGAACCGGTGCAGGTCCTCCCCCTCGCGGAATGCGCTGATGAGTCCCTCGTCGCCGGACAGGTGGGCCATGATGCGCATCTCGATCTGCGAGTAGTCGGCCGTGAGCAGCGACTCGTAGCCCTCGCCGACGATGAAGACCTCGCGGATCCGCCGGCCTGCCTCGGAACGGACCGGGATGTTCTGCAGGTTCGGGTTATTCGACGAAAGCCGTCCGGTGGCCGCCACCGTCTGGGCGTAGGTCGTGTGGATCCGGCCGTCGTCGCCCACGGTCTTGCGGAGCCCCTCGACCGTCTGCCGCAGCTTTGAGGCGTCCCGGTAGGCCAGCAGCTGGACCAGGAACGGATGCTGGGTCTTGGCGATCAGGTCGTTGAGGGCGTCCGCGTCCGTCGAGTAGCCGGTCTTGATCTTCTTGGTCTTCGGCAGTTCCAGCTCATCGAACAGGACGGCCTGCAGCTGCTTCGGGGAACCGAGGTTGATCTCCTTGCCGATGATCCGGAAGGCCTCCGAGCTGGCCGCATCGATCGTGACCGTGAAGTCGTCTAGCAGCCGGTCGAGCTGGTCGGTCGCCACCGCAATGCCGTGGAGCTCCATCTTGGCCAGCACCAGGGACAGCGGAAGGTCCAGGCCGCCGAGCAGCTGGTTGGCACCGCGCTCCACGAGCTGCCCGGCGAAGTGCTCGCTGAGCTGGAGCGCAGCAAAGGCCTTGGCAACGGCCGGGGCCGCGGGGTCCTCGCCGAGGTCCAGCTGCTGCTGCCCGCCTCCGGAGCTGCCCGTCGCCGCGACCGAGAGCTTCAGGTGGTACTGGGCCAGGTCCGCCAGCTCGTAATTACGGCGGTCCGGCTGGATCAGGTAGGCGGAGATCGCGGTGTCATCCACCACGCCCAACAGCTCGAACCCGCGGTGGAACAGGAGCTTGTACGCGTACTTGAAGTCATGGACCACCTTGGGCGCATCCAGGTCCTGCAGCCACTCGGCCAGCCGCTTCTCCGCGTCTGCGTCGAGGCCTTCGAAAGCGACGTAGGCGGCCGCCGAGGGCGAAACCAGTGCCAGTGCGACGGCGTCTTCCCCGCCGGTGGTTCCTTCGGCCACCACCTGGACCGCGACCGGCAGCTGGTTCGTGCCGTCAAGCCACGCGTCGAGCTGCTCGGCCGATGCCAGCACGTCGTGCCGCGGGGCATGGACCTCAGTGTCCTCCACCTGCTCATCGACCGCGAACAGTTCGAACAGCCGCTTGCGCAGCGTGGTGAATTCCAGGGCGTCGAAGAGCTCTTCGACTGCATCCCGGTCCGGGTGCTCCAGTGTCATCGCGGACAGGTTCACCGGCAGATCCAGGTCGCGGAGCAGGTGGTTCAGCCGCCGGTTGCGCTTGACCTGCTCGACATTCTCGCGCAAGGCATTGCCGACCTTGCCGCCGATCGAGTCGACGTTCTCGAGGATCCCTTCCAGGCCCCCGTACTGGTTGATCCACTTGGCGGCCGTTTTGGGGCCGACGCCGGGGACACCGGGCAGGTTGTCCGCGGTCTCGCCCACCAGTGCGGCCAGATCCGAGTAGCGGTTCGGCGGAACGAAGTACTTCGCTTCCACGGCAGCGGCGTCCATCGGCGGGATCTCGCTGACGCCCTTCTTGGGATAGAGCACGGTGACCTTGTCCGTGATGAGCTGGAAGGCGTCCCGGTCCCCCGAGACCACCAGCACGTCCCAGCCGGCAGCCTCCGCCTGCTCGCTGAGGGTGGCAATGATGTCGTCGGCCTCGTAGCCGTCCATCGAGATCGTGGGGATGCGCATGGCCTCCATGACCTTGATAATCAGATCGACCTGGCCGTGGAACTCTTCCGGCGTCTTGTTCCGGCCGGCCTTGTACTCGCTGTACTCGGTTTCGCGGAAGGTCGGCGTGTCCAAATCGAAGGCCACCGCGACGTGCGTCGGTGACTGCTCGCGGATCATCGCAAGGAGCATGGACGTGAAACCGTACACGGCATTGGTATGCTGCCCGGTGCTCGTAGAGAACTTGTCCGCCGGCAGCGCGTAGAACGCCCGGAATGCCATCGAATGTCCATCCACAACCAGGAGGCGGCGCGGTCCCTCCGGCTCAGCCATAGTCTGAGTGTCGGATGGGGCAGCAAGAGGCTCGACGGTGGCAACGGATTCCGGTTTGTTTGTTTCACTCACAGGTGCCAGCCTAGTCGCATGACCGAGAATCTCACTCCGGCTGCGGAGCCGGCCGCCACCCCGGAGAACCGCCTGCAGGAGCTCATCGACGCCGGCGTTCCGGAGCATTTGCGCCCTTGGCTACGGCAAATGGGTGTCGGCGCGCTGGTCGTGAAGATGGGCATCAAATTCGTCGAGATGTCCGCCGAGCGAATCGTTGCCACCATGCCCGTGCTCGGAAACACACAGGTCGCGGGCATCCTGCATGGCGGAGCCCACGTGGTCCTGGCGGAAACACTCGGTTCCTTCGCCGCGTCGATCCACGCCGGCGCGAACCGCCATGCCGTTGGCATCGAGGTCGGAGCCACGCACCACCGGTCCGTCGCCGCGGGGTTGGTGACCGGAACCGCCACCGCACTCCAACTGGGCCGCACGTTGGCCGTCCATGAAGTGGTCATGACGGACGAGCAAGGACGCCGGCTCTCCACCGCCCGGATCACCAATCTGATTCGGGACAACGCATAACCAGGTTGCGGGCTGCAAATGGGATAAGCGGGAGTTGGTCCCTGCAGGCCTTGTTATCGCATCAGGCCACCGTAGGCGCATCTTTTCGCCCCTGGGCGAACCTTGCCGTCCGTAGGGCGCATCTGTTCGTCCTTGGTCGCATCGCGCCGTCCGTGGAGCACCGGGCTGTCCGATGAACGGCACCAGGGGCGTTCGCTAGAAGGGTGGTGGTTCGTCCGGGCTGCCGTGGTGGTGCCCATCGTCGTCATGCGCTGCGCCCGTCGGGGCGTTGTGGCGGGGTGCCGTGAGCGGGCCGGTTGGGGGTGGGAGGGCCGCGGAGCGGGCCTGTGCTGGCTTTGCTGGTCCGGCTGGTTCGGATTGTCCGGTTTGTTGGTGTTTGCGGTTGTAGTAGGCGCGGAGTTTCGTGTTGATGGTGTGGATTTCGTGGTGTTCGAGGATGCTGGCGAGTTCTTCGGGCGGGGTGTGCACCAGGGGCTCGGCCCTGGTCGGGTAGCCGATTCCTGCGGGAGAGGTCCAGTCGAATTCGCCTTGATTGGGTTGTTGCAGGTTCCAGTCGGTTTCGGTTTTGAGGCGGTGGTGGCGCTTGCATTCCGGCCCGAGGTTGGCCACGTTGGTGGATCCGCCGTCGGCCCAGCCGATGGTGTGGTCGAGTTCGCAGTGGTCGCTGGAGCGGGAGCAGCCGTAGAACGTGCATTTTTCGTAGAGCAGGCGCAGGTAGCGGCGTTGCGCGGCGGTGGGCCGGTACTGTTTGCGGTCCATGGTGAGGACCGCGCCGGTGACCGGGTCGGTCAGGACGCGGGTGAACGAGGGGGCGTTCGCGGCCAGGCGGGCGGCTGCGTCGATGGGGATCGGCCCGTATCCGTCGAGGTGGGCAGGTTCCTGGCCGAGGCCGAGCAGTGTGAGGGCGGGGATGGTCAGCGCGACGGTGGGCACGATCCCGTACCCGGTGCCCGGGGGAAGGCCGCCGTCCAGGGCGGGGTGTTCCCGCGGGTCCACGGGCCCGGGACCCCCAAACCCGCCGGCAGCAAGGCCGCCAGCGGGTTTGGGGGTCCCGGTGAGCAGGAGGTGGGTGAGGGCGTCGGCGCGGAGCTGGGTCAGGGTGCGGGGTTCTTCGGGGCCCTGCACGGAGAGCGCGATGGCCTGGACGCGGTTGAACGCGGCGACGGCGGTTTCCGCGGGCAGGTAGGCGGAGAGCCAGGCCATGCCGTCGTAGTCGGGTTTGAGTTCGAGGTGGCGGTCGGCTGCTTTCTTGGCGCGGCGGGCGGTGATGGTTTCGGGGTGGCGTTTTTCGCGGAGTGTTTTCGCGCGGCGGCGCAGGCTGCTGGTGGAGCATGCGGGGGCGAGCTCGAGGAGTTCGTGTTCGAATCCGGGCCGGGCCTGGGGCGGCAGCGATGTGGTTTCGTCGGTAATGATGGCTGCCTGCACGCCGGTCAGGTTGCCTTGTTCGAGGGTTTCAAGGGTGTTGGGGCATTCACCGGCGATGGTTCGGGCATAGTTGATGCGGATCGCGGCGGTCCTTTCCGGGATCTGCAGTGCGGCGGCGGCTTCGGCGATGGCCGCGGCTTCGGCCAGATGTTCGTCCGGCGTGCCCGGCCCGAGGGGTGCGGGCCAGCCGTGGGGCTGTTCGTTCACGGCCTCGCGGACCAGGGCGTTGAGCAGGCGCAGGATGCGGGCCTCCAGCCAGGCGGAGGCGCGGCGTGCGGCGATGAGTTCGTGCGCGGCTTCCTGGTACAGCATGCGGGACGGCTCCCGGGACCCCAGCAAGGGCAGCAGGTCCTTCACCTGCCCGGACCGGGCCGGCAGCACAGGCTCCCACGCCGGCGGTGTAAACGCGCCGCGGCTTCCGGCCCACGGGTCCTCCTCCAACGGGGCGTCATGTCCGGTCAGCACGTAGAGCGGGATCGGGGCATCCGGCGCGTCGAGGGGAATGCCCTCGGCATCCACGGCCTCGCCCTCCTCCCACGAGTTCTCGTCCCACGGCGGACGGCACGAGAACGGATCCGCCGGCCGCAGACCAAACACGGGAACAGCCGCAAGAACGGCTGAAGGCTCAGGGCCGGCAGATCCTGAGGGGCTGGCATGAGCGCCACCGGTACGGCCCGAGGCCTCCGGGCCTTCTGCCTCCTGCGGTGATTCCGCTGGTGTGTTCGCCATCACACCATTCTAATAGAATAAACGTTCTATCACTAGGGGTGTGGATAACCTAAACCCTCGGAGACGGGCCAGATGTAGAGGACGGCAAGCACCAGGCGGCGGGCTACCGGGCGAGGCGGGTTGCCGGGCGAAGCGGGTCACTGGGCGAATTTATAGCGGTGTTCCACCATGCCGGAACCCAAGGTGCGGGAACCGGTCAAGGCGGCGGGCGCCGTCGTCGTTGTGACGGGCAGAAGGCGCTTGCCGCGACCGAGGACCACCGGCACGTAGGTGACGATGAGTTCGTCGAGCAGGCTGGCGTCGAGGTACTGCGCGGCCAGTTCGCCGCCGCCGATCACCCAGACGTCGCGGTCGCCGGCGTCGGCCACGACGTTTGGATGGAAGACCGTGATGTCGCCGCGGACGAAGGTGATGTCCGCGCCTGGGATGCCCGGTAGTTCATGATGCGTAAAGACCCAGGTGGGCGTGCTGCCGTATTCCCAGGCGCCCTCTCCCCCGTTGTCCAGGAGGAATTTGTAGGTTTCCGAGCCCATGACCAGGGCGCCGATGCCGGCAATGAACTCTTCGTAGGATTCCTTCACGCCGTCGGCGTCGTTGAACTGGAAGAGCCACTCCAGCTTGTCATCCTCGTCGGCAATGAATCCGTCGAGCGAGCTGGCAACGTAGTAGACAGTCCTGGCCATGTCACTCCTTCTTCTTGGCGCGGCTCGGCTGCACGCGCGGCGGTTCGCCCGGCATCTTTGGATAGTCCGGCGGGAAGGGCAGCTCGCCCAGGCCGGCGGCACAGTCGAGCTCCCACCAGCCC
Organism: Arthrobacter sp. Marseille-P9274; assembly: GCF_946892675.1. NCBI lineage: Bacteria > Bacillati > Actinomycetota > Actinomycetes > Micrococcales > Micrococcaceae > Arthrobacter > Arthrobacter sp. Marseille-P9274. The sequence continues at coordinate 1,330,788 of NZ_CAMPOV010000001.1, read as the reverse complement.
AGCAGTTCGTCAACGGTGCCGGGGTTGCTGTGCATCTTGGCCCAGGGATTGCCGGCCTCCTTCAGCCGGCCCGGCACGGTGGCGATGGTGAAGTCCGAGGGCTTGACGTGCTCCAGCTCCTCCCACGTGACGGGACAGGAGACCGAGGCGTTGGGGAGTGCCCGCGGGCTGTAGGCGCCGGCGATGGTGCGGTCCCGGTTGGCCTGGTTGAAGTCCACGAAGACCTTGCGGCCCCGCTCCTCTTTCCACCACGCGGTGGTGACCTGGTCCGGCATCCGGCGCTCCAGTTCCCGCGCTGCGGCAATGACAGCGTGCCGCACATCCAGGAACTCGTGGGTCGGCTTGATCGGCGCGTACACATGCAGGCCGCGGTTGCCCGACGTCTTGATGAACGCCTCCAGCCCGGCTTCCGCCAGCACCTTCCGCAGTTCCAGCGCCGCCGGCACCGCGTCGTCGAAGTCGGTGCCGGGCTGCGGGTCCAGGTCGATGCGCAGCTGGTCCGGGTTGTCCGTGTTGGCGGTCCGCGAGGGCCAAGGGTGGAACACAATGGTGTTCATCTGGACGGCCCAGACGGCAGCGGCCGGCTCGTCCAGGACCAGCTGCGGATGCGAGCGCGCGCTCGGATAGATGACCGGGACGGACCGCACGAACTCGGGCGCGCCCTTGGGCGGATTCTTCGAAAAGAACTGCTCGCCGTCGATATTCTCCTTGAACCGCTGGAGCGCAACGGGCCGGTCCCCGTTGGCGGCGATGAAGGCCTCCCCCACCTCGGCGATGTAGCGTGCCAGGTCCAGCTTGGTCAGGCCCAGGTCGGGCCACATCACACGCGACGGGCTGGAGATCCGCATTTCCCGCTCGCCGTGGGGTCCATCCACCTTCAGGATCGTCTGCTCGCTGGCCATGGGACCACCATAAAGGCATGTCGGCGTCCCTGACGAGGGCCAACGCGGCATCATGGGTACATGCCAGACGAACAGCCACTGCAGCTTGCCGTTCGCGACGCCACGGTTTCCGCCGCCTACGCGCGGCCCGACAACGCGTCTGCCACCTTAGTTGTCGCCCACGGGGCCGGCGCCGGGATGGAGCATCCGTTCCTGCGCGGGTTCACCGACGCCATGAACGACGACGGCGTGGCCACCCTGCGGTTCAACTTTCCCTACCGGGAGGCGGGCCGGAAGTTCCCGGACCGACCGCCCGCAGCCATCAGCACGTGGCGCGCAGCCATGGCCGCGGCCGCCGAGCGGTCAGCCGGCGAACCGCTGTGGGCATGCGGGAAATCCTTCGGCGGACGGATGGCCTCCATGGCCGTCGCCGAGGGGATGCCGGCCGCGGGGCTGGTGTACCTCGGCTATCCGCTGCATCCGCCCGGCAGGCCGGAGAAGCTCCGGGACGAGCATCTCTACGGCCTCACCCTGCCGATGCTCTTCCTGCAGGGCACCAAGGACACCTTCGCGACCCCGGAACTGCTGGAAGCCGTCGTGGCCAAGATCGGGCCGACGGCAACGATCCAATGGGTGGAAGGCGGCGGGCATTCCTTTGACGTCGCCGGCCGGAAGCGGGGCTCCTACGACATCGGGGCTTCCGTTGCCGCTCCCGTCGCCGCGTTCCTGCGAGCGCAGCACTGATTTCGGCCCTGCCGGCGCGTCCGTGCCGGGTTTACGATGGGCTGGCGGGCGCAGTAGTCCCGCTTCCCGGCGGTTGGAGCAGGAACATGGGTGAGCAGCAGGGCGATCTGGTGCTGGAGCTGGGGTTCACCCTGGCAGCCCCTCGCGAGCAGGTCTTCCGCCTGCTGACGGACCCGGACGAGCTGGCGAAGTGGTGGGGGCCCGAGGGATTCACCACGCCGGAGGCCGAGCTCGACCCCCGGCCGGGTGGCAGCTACCGGCTGACCATGCAGCCGCCGGACGGGGATGCCTTCCACCTCGCCGGGGAATTCAGTGACGTCGACCCTCCGCGGCGGCTCGAGTACACCTTCCGATGGGAGGAACCGGTACCTGACGACCGCGAGACCGTCGTCGTCCTGTCCCTCCACCCCGCGGACGGAAGCACCCGGGTTGCCCTCACCCAGCGCGGCTTCGCGACCGGGGAACGGCTGGAGCTGCACAGAAGCGGCTGGACAGACTCCTTCCGGAAGCTGGCCGCAGTGCTCCGGGCCGGGGCTTAGGTCCCCGCCGAAGCCTCGGCCCCTGCTGCGGGCTGCTAGTCACCTGCGCGCCATCTCGCTCGACGCACCCGAGGGCACCGGCTCGTGCCGCAGGTAGGCCCGGCGGAACCGTCCCGTGCCCCCGGTGAGGGACCGGAGATCGATGGCGTACCGCAGCAGCTCCTGTTCGGGGACTTCGGCGCTGATCTCGGCGCCCTCCCCTTCGGCCGAGTCAGTCCCGGTCAGCCTGCCGCGGCGGGCGGACAGGTCGCTCATCACTGCGCCCACGTATTCGTCCGGCACGGTGATGGTCACCGCCGAGACCGGCTCCAGCAACTGGATGCGCGCCGCGGCCGCGGCTTCGCGCAGGGCAAGTGCTCCGGCCGACTGGAATGCGGCGTCCGAGGAGTCGACGCTGTGGGTCTTGCCGCCCACCAGGGTCACCCGGATGTCGACGACAGGGAACCCGGCGGCGACACCCTTCTCCATCTGGGCCCGGACTCCCTTCTCCACGGACGTGATGAAGGGACCCGGGATCACTCCCCCGACGATCTTGTCCACGAATTCGAAACCGGCGCCGCGCTTGAGCGGCTCGACCTCGATGTCGCAGATCGCGAACTGGCCGTGCCCGCCGGACTGTTTCACGTACCGGCCGTGGCCGCTGGCCGCCCCCCCGAAGGTCTCCCGCAAGGGGGTGACGACGTCGACCGTCCGCACGTTCACCCCCTGGCCCCGCAGCCGGTCGAGCACCACCTCGGCATGCGACTCCCCCATACACCACAGGATCAGCTGGTGCGTCTCCGCATTGCGCTCCACCCGCAGCGTCGGATCCCCCGCCGCGACTTTGGCCAGGCTCTTGGCCAGCGCCGCCTCGTCGTTCCGCGTGGCGGCCTCGACAGCCACCGGCATGAGCGGTTCGGGCATTTCCCAGGGCTGGATCAGCAGCGGCTCGTCCTTCGCCGAGACCGTGTCCCCGGTCTCCGCGCTGCCGATCTTGGTCAGCGCGCAGATGTCCCCGGCGATGCAGTAGGACGCCGCCCGGAGAGCCGAGCCGAGCGGCGCGTGCAGGTGCGTGACCCGTTCGTCGCTGTCGTGGTCGGGGTGCCCCCGGTCCGCGAGGCCGTGTCCGGAGATGTGGACCGCCGAGTCGTCACGCAGCGTTCCCGAGAACACACGCACCAGGCAGACGCGCCCCAGGAACGGGTCGGTGCTGGTCCGCACCACCTCGCCGGCCAGCGGGCCCTCGGGGTCGCAGCGCAGCTGGTTGGCCCGTGACCCGTAGAGTCCCGCCACAGTCGGCAGCGGACGCTCCAGCGGGGACGGAAAGGCGCGTTTCAGCATGTCCAGCAGTTCAGGAATGCCCAGGCCGGTCTCCGACGACGTCGCGAGGACCGGGTAGAAGGAGCCGCGCGCCACGGCGGTCTCCAAGTCCGAGATGAGGACATCCAGGCCAATCTCCTCGCCGCCGAGGTAACGGTCCATCAGGGACTCATCCTCGCTCTCCGCGATGATGCCCTCGATCAGCGCCCCGCGGGCTTCCTCGGCGGCCTCCAGTTCCGCGGCCTCCGCCGGCCTGACCACGGGCTGGCGTTCCCCCGCACTGTAGTCCGACACCGTCCCGGAGAGCAGCCCGTGCAGCCCGGTGACGTCCGTGCCGCTCCGCAGCGGCAAATAGAGCGGCTGCACCGTCTCGCCGAAGGCCTGCCGGCACCGGGCCAGCGCCGCCTCGAAGCTGGCCCGGGGGTGGTCCAGCCGGCTGATCGCGACCGCCCGCGGCATCCCCACGCTTTCGCATTCGCCCCAGAGCGCAGTGGTCGCCGCATCGACGTCGTCGACGGCGGACACCACGAACAGTGCGGCATCGGCGGCCCTGAGCCCGGCACGGAGTTCGCCCGTGAAGTCGGAATAGCCCGGCGTATCGAGGAGGTTGACCTTGACGTCGTCGTACATAAAAGGAAGGACGGACAGCACCACCGAACGCTGCTGGCGGATCTCCGAGGGGTCCGAGTCGCTGAGGGTCGTGCCGTCCGCAATCGAGCCCATCCGGTTCGTGGCTCCCGCGGCAGCGAGCATGGCCTCCGCGAGCATCGTCTTCCCCGCGCCGGAGTGCCCGACCAGCACGACGTTGCGGATCCGGTCCGGACTCTCCGGCGGCGCGGCAGAGGCTTCCGCCCGCCGCGGATCGGTGCCCCGTCCGGAACCCTTAGCCGTGCCGTTGGTGGATTTCCCCGACATGAGCGCCTCCTGGCGTCGTAGACATCGTCGTCCCTGCACTCGCCCGTGCTGTTAAGAGATTCGACACCATGAAGGGGTTCAGCGGCAAGGCCCCCTCAGCGCGGGCCTGGAACGCCGCCCCGGATCGGTGGAGCAGCGTCAGCAACAGCGGGGGCAGAGAACGACGGCGTCTTCGGCCGTTTCGAGGTCGTCCGCACCGCTTCACAATCCGGCCCTTGCCGGCCCATGCGAACGGGGCTAACATACAACCAAATGGTTGTAGATCAATTGAGCGATGCCGAACTCGACGGCCTGTTCCAGGCGCTGTCAGACGGGACCCGACGCGACATCATCGCCCGGGTGCTGGGTGGCGACGGCGAGTACTCCGTGTCGGGGCTGGCCGCCCACTACGCCATGAGTTTCGCCGCGGTGCAAAAGCACGTGGCGGTCCTGGAACGCGCGCTGCTCATCACCAAGGAGAAGCGTGGACGGGAGCAGATCGTACGGGCCCACCCGGAAGGACTCGGCAAGGCCCGCCGGCTGCTCGATGAGTACGAAGGGATCTGGCGGCAGCGCGTCGGCCGGATCGAGGAGATTCTCACCGAGGGATAGGAAGGCGACGGCCATGACCGTTATCGAATCACGCAAGGACACCGGGGCGCTGAACTTCACCATCGTTGCCGAATTCGAGGCCGGTGTTGAACGGGTCTGGCAGGTCTGGGCGGATCCGCGGCAGCTCGAACGCTGGTGGGGACCGCCGACCTGGCCGGCGACGTTCGAGGACCATGAGTTCCAGCCGGGCGGCAGGGCCAGCTACTACATGACGGGCCCGGAGGGCGAGAAGGCCCGCGGCTGGTGGCGGTTCACCACGGTCGAGCCGCCGCACCGCCTGGAATTCGACGACGGCTTCGCTGACGAAAACGGGGAGCCGGTCGCGGAGATGGGAACGACCCACGCCGTCGTGACGCTGGAGGACATTGGCGGGCGCACGCGGATGACCACCGTCTCCAGCTTCGAATCCGCGGATCAGCTCCAGAAGATGCTCGACATGGGCATGGAGGAGGGCATGAAGGAGGCCATGGGCCAGATCGACGGCGTGCTCGCCTCGCACAGGGAGGACTAACGCTAGGAGGACCAGTCGGCGTCGTCGTACGGGTCGCGGAGATGCGCGCGGAGGTACTCCCCGACCACTGCGGCGCCGAGGTCCCCCGAATCGGGCGCGACGACCCGGCCATCGATCCGTCGGGCCATGCGCTGGACGAACCGCTCAAGCCCGGGATCGTCGCCGAGCCGGAAAAACGTGGCCTGCGTGCCGGCGCGCCCCAGGCGATCCAGCTCGGCGACCGTGAGCCTGATGGTCTCCGGGTCGGGCGGCCACGAGAACCAGGACTCGCCGTCGGGGAGCAGATGGGCGGTCGGTTCGCCGTCGGTCACCACGAGCAGGACAGACTGCATCGATGGGTGCTGACGGAAGAACCGGCCGGCCAGGAGCAGGCCGTGATGCAGGTTGGTCCCCTGCTCCCGCAGGGCGGGCAGCGCCGTAAGCTCTCCGATATCCATGGACTGCGCATAGCGGCCGAACGTGATCAGCTGCAGCCGGTCCCCGCGGAACCGGGTCGAGACGAGGTGGTGCAAGGCGAGCGCGGTGCGCTTCATCGGCACCCACCGCCCCTCGGCGGCCATCGAGAAGGAGACGTCGGCAAGCAGGACGACGGCGGCCTGGGTGCGCGCCTCGGTCTCCGTCACCTCGATGTCGCCCGCAGCTAAGCGCAGTCCGCGGCCCGGGTCGCCGCCGTCGGCCGCCGTCCTGCGGATGGCGTTCGTCAGGGTGCGGGTGACGTCCCACGGCTCGGCGTCCCCGAACTGCCACTCGCGGCTGGATCCGGTCTGCTCCCCCGCGGCGCCGGCCACCCGAGTGTCCCGACCGCCCTGGCGGCCGGAGAGCTGCCTGGCGGTGTCCCGCAGGAGTGCCTTCCCGAGCCGCCGCATGGCCTGCGGTGACAGGCGGAGGTCGCCGTCGGCCCCGCGGCGCAGATAGCCGCCGTCCTGCATGGCCCGTTCGATGTCGGCGAGGGTCCGGGCCGACACGGCCGCATCCTGCCCGAGCTGGCGGGCGAGGGCGTCGAGGTCCAGGTCGTCGAGGTTTGAGCCGCTGTAGGACTGGGACAGCTGTTCGGACAACGCGTCGAGTTCGGCGATGTCCTGGAGCACTCCCGTGCCGTCCCCCAGCCCGAGTCCTTCCTGTCCTTCGAAGCGCTCGGAGCCGGTCCAGTCCTCTCCGGGACGCAGTGCGCGCAGGCTCGAGTCAAGCTGGTCGAGCTGGGCCATGAGCTCCGGTGAGCCGAAGGCCTGGGCCGACAGCCGCATCAGCTCCTCGCGCTGCTCCGGGGACATGGACTGCAGCAGCCGCTGGGCAGCGGCGGCGCGCTGGGCGAGGGCATCAATCAACTCCTCGACCGACTGCGGATTCTCCGGAAAGTAGTCGCCGTGCCGCGCCATGAACTCCTGGAAATCCCGGTCGGTGTCCTCGCCGCGCCGGTGTTTGTCGAGCAGTTCGTTGAGGTCGCGCAGCATCTCGCCCACGGCCGCGCGGTCCGCCTCGGTGGCGTTCTCGAGCGCCTGCTTCATGCCGGCGAACCGCTGGTCGAGGATCTCCCGGCCCAGCAGGTCCTTGATCCGGTCGTACGCCTCCCGGGCGCTGCTCGACTGCCAGTCATAGGACGCGAGCTCGTTGACCGCCGCCGTGGACTGCGGCAAATTCTGCAGCTGCATCTCCCGGAACGCGCGATCGGTGTCGTCCATCATGGCGTCCCGCGCCAGCTGCTTGCGCTCCTCCAGCACCGCGGTGTCGAGCAGCTTCCGGACCTCGTTGAGGGTGCCGTCCAGCCGGTGCCGGCTCAGCAGCTCGTTCCGCCGCTGCTGCACGCGGCCCGCGAGGTCGTCGAGCCCCGTGCGGTCCCGGCCGCCGCGCCGCAGGAACTCCTGAAGCGCGTGCCGCGGCGTGTAGCCGGCCATGACGTCCTCGGCGATGGCGTCGAGGGCTTCTCCGAGATCGACCGGCGGGGCGAGCGGATCGGGCCCTCCCGCGTACCGGCCGTACCGGGACGACCGTTTGTGGACGCTCATGATGCTGCCTCCCTACTGCCTGTTCCTAGCCGTAGATGGTCTCCTCGTCGTCGGACTCCTTGGAGATCCGCCGGGCGAGGAAGAGACCTTCCAGGGCAAGTTCGACGGCGGCGGCGCGCTGTCCGTCCGTCTGCGCGCCTACGCGGGCGCTGACTTTGTCATAAAGACTGGAGGCATCGAGCGCGGGGAGGTTGTCGAGGAACTCCCGCGCGGTCACCTGTTCCCCCGTGGTCACCGTGGTGTGGCCGTCCAGTGCTGCCACAAGCGGAGCGAAGTCGATGCCGCGGTAGTGCTCGCGGACGGCTTCGGCCGTGGCCGTGCGCAGGAGGTGCTCGAGGATGGCCTCCTCGCGTCCCTCCTCGCCCGGTTCGAACTCGATCTTGCCGGTGAGGACGTCGACGGCGCTGTCGAGGTCGACGATCCGGGCGACCGCCTCGTCCTCCCCGCGCACGGTGGCCCGGCGCAGTGCCGCCGCGGCCACAGTCTCGGCACCGGCGATGGCGAACCGCGCCGAGACACCGGATCCCTGGTTGATGGCCGGCGACTGGCGCAGCGCACGGGTGTAGCGCGCCAGGATCTCGAGGATGACCGGCGGGACATCCGCGACCAGGCGCCCCTCCTGCTCGATGACGGCAACCTCGTCGTCCAGCTCGACCGGGTAATGCGTGCGGATCTCGGCGCCGAACCGATCCTTCAGCGGCGTGATGATCCGGCCGCGGTTGGTGTAGTCCTCCGGATTGGCGGACGCGACGACGAGCACGTCGAGCGGCAGGCGCAGGACATAGCCGCGGATCTGGATGTCGCGCTCCTCCATCACGTTGAGCATCGCCACCTGGATGCGCTCGGCGAGGTCGGGCAGTTCGTTGATGCCGATGATGCCGCGGTTGGAGCGCGGAACGAGGCCGTAGTGGATGGTCTCCGGGTCCCCGAGCCGGCGGCCCTCGGCCACCCGCATCGGGTCCACGTCGCCGATGAGGTCGGCGACGGAGGTGTCGGGGGTGGCCAGCTTCTCGACGTACCGCTCGGACCGGTGGCGCCATGCCACGCGCAGCCGGTCCCCCTCGGCGAGCGCCCGGGCCCGGGACTGCTCGGTGATCGGCTCGTACGGGTGTTCGTTCAGCTCCGACCCTTCGATCACCGGCGACCACTCGTCGAGCAGCCCGACCAATGTCCGGAGCAGACGCGTCTTGCCCTGTCCGCGCTCGCCGAGCAGTACGACGTCGTGGCCTGCAATCAAGGCACGCTCGAGTTGGGGAAGGACGGTCCGGCTGAAACCGAACATTCCCGGCCACGGATCGCGGCCCTCGGCGAGCGCGGCGAGCAGGTTGTCGCGGATTTCGTGGCGCAGGTCCTTCTGGACATGGCCGGCGGCGCGCAGCTCGCCAACGGTGAAGATATCGGGACGATCAGTCACACCTCCACGGTAGTCCCCGAACCGGCGGTGAATCGAGTATTGAAGGCCCCGATCCGGCGCGGGCCCTGCAAGAGAGCCGCCAGGGGTCCCCGGGCCGAGCTTGCGAGGCATGGGGAAGGCGGCGAACGCTACTCTGGATTTGATGACTGACGCAGCACCTCCACCACCACCGGCGGCAGCGCCGAGCACCCTGGTCCTTCTGGTGCGCCATGGGGAGACGCCGACGACGGGCTCGGTGCTGCCCGGGCGGGCTCCTGGCCTGCATCTGTCCGAACGCGGCCGTGCCCAGGCTCAACGGATCGCGGAACGGTTGGCGGGACTCAAGGTCGACGGCGTCTACTCCTCGCCGCTGGAACGCACAGTCGAGACGGCGGCACCCGCGGCAGCCGGCACGGGGCTAAAGGTAAACCATGAGCCTGGCCTGATCGAGTGCGACTTCGGAGATTGGACGGGCGCCGCGCTCGCCGACCTGACGGGCCTGCCGGAATGGCAGACCGTGCAGCATGCGCCTTCGGTCTTCCGCTTCCCCGACGGGGAGAGCTTCGCACGGATGCAGGCACGGATGGTCGAAACGCTTGAGGCACTGCGCACCACCCACGCGGGCGGCGTCGTCGTGTGCTTCTCCCACGCTGACCCGATCAAGGCCGCCGTCGCCCACGCCCTCGGCGCGCATCTGGATCTCTTCCAGCGGATCGCGATCAGCCCGGGCTCGGTATCGGTGATTTCGTATACGGAAGGCCAGCCGCCCGCCGTCCTCACGGTGAACTCGACGGCCGGACCGCTGGCAGGGCTGAGGCAACCGCGACAGGGTGCGGAAGATGTGCAGCCGTGAACTGACGCTGCTCGTCGAGGGCCGCATCGAACTGCTTGGGCGCATCCTGCACAGCAGCAACGCCACCTTCCTCGCCGAAATCTCCTGCGGGGAAGACACGGCCTGGGCTGTCTACAAGCCGGAGGCCGGGGAACGGCCGCTCTCCGATTTCGAGCCCGGGCTGTACCGCCGGGAACGCGCGGCCTACCTGCTCAGCGAGTACCTGCACTGGGGAATCGTGCCAACGACGGTGATCCGCGAGGACTCCCCGCTCGGCGTCGGGTCGCTGCAGTGGTTCATCGAGAACGACCTGCACGAGCACTATTTCACCCTCTACGCGGAGTCGCCTGAGACGCATCAGGTCCTGTTGCAGATCGCCCTGTTCGACTGCGTCGCGAACAACACCGACCGGAAGAGCGGGCACGTCCTGCGCGGGCAGGACGGGCACGTCTGGGGCATTGACCACGGGCTATGCTTCTCGGCGGACTTCAAGCTGCGCACGGTGATCTGGGACTTTGCGGGCGAACCGATCCCCGAGGCCTTGCTCGAGGACATCGCGCCGCTGGCGGAGGCCGTGCCTGACGAGGTCGCCGACCTTCTCGACGACGAGGAAGCCGGCGCGTTGAAGCGCCGGGTGCAGCGGTTGCTGCGCGAGGGGGTCCTGCCGGTGGACCGCACCGGCATGCGCTTCCCCTGGCCGCTCGTGTAAGCGTCGTGGGCGCGTTACTGCCGCAGAGCGGCGCGTCCCCTTCCCGCAGAAAGCGCGGCAGTAACCACCCAGAAGAGCAGCAGCGGCAGCGCCAGGAAGGCCGCCTGCATCAGCGGGGCGGCCGACAGCAGGTAGCCGCAGCCTGACAGCACCAGGCTCAGCACGGCCAGCAGCGACACCGGAAGCAGCCAGCGCGGCAACAGACCAGCCCGGCCGCGGACGCTCAGCGCTGCCAAGCTGATCCACAGGGCAAGGCACAGCATTTTGACACCGTCAGCCATGTTCAGGCCCTGCCACAGCGCCGCCGCCATGCCGGATCCGGGACTGCCGAGGACACCGGCGAGCGCCATCCCCACCAGGAACTGTGCCAGCGACAAAACGGCGGCCGCCGCGGCCGCCGCCAAAAGAACGCGTGCGTACGGCAGGGATAGCAGCCCAGCCCGGTGATGCTGTTCGCACGCGACAGGCAGCAGGGCCAGCCCCGCAATCCCGTGCACCAGCAGCGACCGCCAGAACTCGTCCGCCGAGCCAGCCAGCGCCGAGGCCGGAGCGTCCCCGGCCGGAACCGACGTCTCGGGCAGGGCCAGTCCGATCGCCCACGCGGCGAGGTAGACCAGCCCCGCGGCCGCGCTCGCAGTCCATGCAGTCAGGCGTCGTGCCCCAACTGACGCGGTTGCTCCACCGCTCCCCCGGTTCCGTGCCCTGAACAACAGCCCCCATTACATTCCCTCCACCGGCCCCGGATGATCCCTCAGAATCATAGGCAACCCAGGGTTCGCTCAGGTGAACAGCACGTGCGGATCGGGGAAACGGGCCGGGGTTGCCGGCTCGGCCCGACGCAACGCGCCGCGCCCACCTACTTCGTCGCAGACATCCTTACCCGGTGCCGGAAAGTTGTCGGTTTCCGGTCTTGCGGCCATTCGCGGCCGGGTTCCTACTAGTGGGAGGAGCCCGAACCAGCCGTCAGCGGCCCAGGGGTTCCCGCCATCAAGAAGTGGAGGAAGACCGATGTTCGCTCGAGTCAGCACATATAAAGGCCGCCAGGCAACGTCCGGTGGCCCCTCAGAGGACCTGGTCAGGCGCGTGCTGGAGCTCCCGGGCTGCCAGGCATTCTATTTCCTGAACGGGAGGGGGAACGGCAAGTCCCTGTCCGTCGCCATCTACGACAACGAGGAGCACCTCGCCGCGGCCAAGGAGGCCGCCAGTAAACTCCGCAACGAGGCCAGCAGTGCCCTGACCCTGGAGGTCCTCGAGGTCGAAGAATACGAGGTCGTCACCAACGCGCGAAACGACTGAGCGCTTCTTCTACTCAACGGACATGCGGCCGGCGCGTCCGGTTCAGCTGGCTTGTTCCTGCACCTGCTCCTTGGCTTGGGCTGACGCGCGCATCGCGTCCGTGTTGCGGATCAGGACCAAGAGCCAGCTGAAGATGAGCACGAAGGCGACGAGTTCAACCGCGGTCAAAGTGTAATAACCGGTGAAGAAGAACACTGCCAGGACGAGTACCACCGCAACAAAGAGGTAGCCAAGAATCAGGAAGGTCCGCGGCAGGGCGGGAATGAGCCACCGAAGTCCTGCGACCAAGGCAATGTAGATCACTGCCATGCCGCTCGCGGCGAGGGTATGCAGGATGAGGTACTCGTCCACCGGGAGGATGCCGACGCAGGCAAGGAGGATGCCGATCAGGGCGAGGCCTGACCTGACCCGGCGTCTTCCTCGCTGTTCCTGGTATGTCCCGGCAGGGATTGCCGACGTAGCGTAGTGGGCGATGGTCGTCACGACGACGCCCCCGATAATCAGCGTGAGATTGAACGCGCGGGCAGAGACGTCACCGGTGACTCCAAGCATGCTCATGTTCACCTGCCACCAAAGCGGGTCGCTGGCGGTGAGCATGCTCGTGAAAATTCCCACCACCAGGAAGAGGACGAGGATGAGCGATAGCGACATCGGCGTGAGATGTACCGCCGATAGGAAGACCGCGTAACTCGTCACGGCGACAGCCACCCCCGCCAGAAGGGCCGCGGACAGGCTGTAAACCACGGCACCTTGGAAGCTGTCGCTAACCACGTTGGCGATGGCGCTCCACCCGAGCAGCGCAATGACGGCATAAGCCAGGGCCACTGCCGCGATGTCGTACCAACCGAGGCGCTCGCGCGGTAGTCCGGATGGCCCCGCACTGGCTGTCGAAGAGTCGTGGGCCCGCACCGACATGACCGCCACGATGAAGACGACGACGGCGGTGATCGCCCCCGTCAGTGCGACGAATTGGCCGATGGATCCGCGCCCGGAAATTGGCAGGTACTGGCCCCTGAACACCACGGCGGCGACCAGCGCCCAGATCACGAACACGGCTGCCGAGAGAATCACCGCCGCGGATTCGACCGGCGCCACGCTCCGGTTGAGGTGGCGGCGGATCCGTTCAAAGGGAAGTGACCGGCTCACTGGGTTCTGCGTGCTGTCACTGGCAGGAAGCGCGGACCGTGTGGATCGTCCCCGTGCAAGGTCAAACTGGAAATGCCTGTAGCGGTGGACTTCATGAGTGCCCCCCTGTGTGGACGATGTCGGAAGCCTATCCGAGGGTGCAGACTTTGTCATCGGCATGCTCGGATCACCCGGCGGGGCGGGCCGGATGCGCCGCTATTGCCACGCTCCTTACAGGCTCCCGTCGCCTATCATTAGTGCATAGGGGGCTGCTGCAGTTGAGGATTCCCGCCCATGATCCGATGGAATGCCGCGGCGCGTTACGCGTTCGCTCTGGCACTGACGCTGACACTTTCTTCCTGCGGTACCACCCAAGCGGAAATCGCCCTCCACCCGGAGGTGACCGTAGCGGCGGTACCCGAAGCCGCAGCACCTAAGGCGGACTGGACTAGTCTGGAATCCGCAGTCCGGGAATATGCAGCGACACTGCCGGTGGAATTCTCCGTGGCCGTCACTGATGAGCTGACCGGCGAATCGTGGACATTTGAGCCCGGGACCGAGTATTTCGAAGCAAGCCTGGTCAAGGTTCCCATGTTGTTGACCCTATTCCGGGAAGTCAACGAGCAGGGCAGGGCATTGACTGCTGACGAGGAATATCTAGCCACTCAGATGATCCGGTACAGCGACAATGAGGCGACACGCCAGATGTACAGCCATATTGGCGGGGCCCCGGCATTGGCCGCAACCTATGACTTGATCGGCATATCCCGGACAATTCCCGGCCAATGGGGCGTCACCGTTACCAACGTGGAAGACCAACTCAGGATAATGACGACGCTGGCTGACGGCGCCGACTGGCTGAGCGAAGGGCTGCGGCAGTACCTGCTGGGGCTGATGGAATCCGTCGATCCAAGCCAGGCCTGGGGCGTCTCCGCCGGAGCCGCGGCAGATGGGGCCACGGTCGCCCTGAAGAACGGCTGGCTACCGGACGACAACCTGCTGTGGAACGTCCATTCCGTCGGGGTCATCAACGCCGACAGTGCCAGGTACGACATCGCGATTCTCTCCTCCGGACACCAGACTTTCGCGGACGGCGTCGTTGTGGTCGAAAAAGTCGCGAGGCTCGTCTACGACTTCGAAGAGTCCGGCATCCTTGACGTCGCTGACGGCAAGCCAGTCCATGGCTGAATGCCTCCGGGGTCGGTGCCCGCGCCCTGCCGCGTCTGCTGGTCCGGTATGTCTCACGTTGCACAGGGACGAGGTCATCGAGCGGGTGCTCGCTGGCCCGGGCTGCGCCGCCTCGAAGCGCGCTAGGGTTGCGGGAACCCCACGTCGACGATGCCGATGAACCGGCTGCCGATCCCGTCGTACTCGCTGCGGACCACCCCCCGGTCCGGCGGGGGCACCTCGCCTGGCCTGTGATCATCGCAGTAGAGGAAGCTGAACTCCGGCCACCACTTCTTCGGCCGTGCGGTCTCGTGGTAGCCGCAGATGCTGCACTCAAGCCGCACCCACACCGGCTTCTTGCCCGTGCGGTTGGCCCGGGACTGGAGCAGCCATGCCGGCGGGTTTTTCTCGAGCTCCGCCAATTCATCCTCCGACAGCCGTGACGGTATGCCGTGGCGGCGGGCCATCTCCAGAGGAATATCAAGGAAGATCGCTGCTTCCCGTCGAGTAACCATGGTCCTCAACAATAGGGCATGAGCCGGCAAGTGGTCCCTCTACACCCGTGGATGTACGCAACTTTTGCATCCAGCGGCCGACGATTCCATGCCCGGAGCGGGCGCATTCTGAATGCGAACCCGGACGGCAATGTTGGAAGAGGGACCCGGAATGTTCGGTACGAACGAAGCGCCTGCTGCAACCACCACCCTGGAAAGACCCCAAACACCGCCGGCGGCCGCCGCCCCGTGGGCGCTGGAGGTAATCGGCGGCTGGCGGCTTGGGCGGGGGTCGGTCGAATACGCAGTACCCAAGCGCCAGCAGCGGCTCATCGCCCTGCTCGCGGTTCGCGGGACGCTGGAACGTTCGGCTGCGGCGCGGCTGCTCTGGCCCGACGGCAGCGATGTGCAGGCCTCCAACTGCCTCCGCGGGACCATCTGCCAGATCTCCCGGGAACTACCCGGACTCGTGGGCCTCGAATCCGGGCGGATTCGGCTGGCCCACGATGTCGACGACGATCTGCGCGCCATTCGGATACAGCTGGAAGGTTCCTCCGTGGTTGAAGGAGCAGCCGCAGCTTCCCGCATCCATCTCCTGAGCCGCGGCGAACTGTTACCCGGCTGGTACGACGACTGGGTCCTCGAGGCGCAGGATCAGTGGCGGAGCATGAGGGTGAAGGCCTTGCAGCAGCTGGCCGCCCACCTCCTTGAACGGGGGGACACCCATGGGGCGGTGGAGGCCGCATCTTCGGTGCTGAGCATCGATCCCTTGGACGAGGAGGCCCAGCAGCTTGTCCTCAGGGCCCAACTGGCGGAAGGGAACCGGGCTCTGGCGCTGCGAGGCTATGCGGAATTCAACTCCCGCTTTTTCGACGAGCTCGGCCTCCCGCCTTCCTACAGCGCAGGCGAACTCTTCGGACGGGCGTTTGAGAGCGTGCAGAAATGAAGACCTTGGTCGTTGGGGCCGGGGCAACGGGAGGCTACTTTGGGGCCTGCCTAGCCCGCGCCGGCCGGGACGTCACTTTCCTCGTTAGGCCGGAGAGGGCCAACCAGCTGCGGAACGGCCTGCGGGTTTATGGCCCGGGCTTTGACGAGACGGTGCCGATTCGAACCATTACGGCGTCCGGGATCCGGCACCCGTACGACCTGGTCCTCCTGATGACGAAGGCCTGGTCCCTGGAAGCCGCTGTCCGGGACATAGCTCCGGCTGTCGGCCCGGACACAACGCTCCTTCCCCTGCTCAACGGCTTCGCCCACCTGCACCAACTCAACGCCCGCTTTGGTGCGGAGACGGTCCTGGGCGGAATTGTCCGCGTTGTTTGTACCGTGACGCCTGACGGTGCGGTCTTCCAAATGAAGCCGCACGCTTCGATGACCTTCGGCACGCAGGACGGCCGACCAACCGGACGGTTGCAGGAGATCGGCCGGGAACTGGTGGCGCCGGGGTTCGGCAGTGTCATCTCATCCGACGTCCTCGCGTCCATGTGGCACAAGTGGGCCTTCATCACTGCCGGCGGTGTCATCACGTGCCTCATGCGCGGTTCCATCGGCCACGTCATGGCGGTCGCATCCGGGAAGGAGTTCATTCTGGATGTCATCGAGGAAACCGAGAGAGTGGCCGCAGCCGCCGGCTACCCCGTGCCGCCTGAGGCACACGCAGCGAGCCTTGAGATGTTCACCGAGCAGGGGTCGGTGTTCACATCGTCCTTGTACCGGGACGTCCTGGCAGGAAACCGGCACGAAGGCGAACACCTGCTCGGCGAGTACTCGGCTATCGCTGAACGCCTGCAGGTCGACGTACCCCTCACCCGCCTTGCGCTGACCCAGCTGCGCGTACATGACCAGGTCAGGATATCTGCAGGTTGAGCTGAGCCGCGCCCGTGTTCCTAGGGACGTCATCCTCCCGATTGATGCTGAAGCCCACTCTGGGGATGGACGCCCGAGGGCCGGGAGCCAACCGACACTAAGTGATGTCGGCAACATCGGTCGACGCAGACCGACTCCCCCGAAGCAGACGAGTCCCATCAACCGTAAGGAGCACTTCCATGAACACAACCGCCGGGCGCCGTCGCCCTCTGGCAATGATTTCAGTCCTGCTGGCCGCCCTCTTCGCCGCAACGGGTCTCACAGCCTTGGCTTCGCCGGCCGACGCAGCCCAGGCCGCGGCTCCCCAAGCCGCCGACCGCTACTTGGCTATTGCGTTCTCCCCTTCCACCCTGGGATGGTACGCAGTCTGGCGCTCCAACGGCGATCAGGCCTACAACGACAGCCTGGACCTTTGCAACCTCTACCAATCTGCCAGTACATATGACTGTGTCCAAGCCGGTGTTGCGAAGAACCAGTACCTAGCCCTCGCACTCTCCACGAAGAACGGGCCCTGGGGTTCCTGGGCGGCCACGACCGCGACCACCGCAGGCAAGAACGCACTGGCCTGGTGCAAGTACTACGGCGGCGGGAACGACTGCACGGTCGAGTTCAACGACAGCGCCAACTCCTAGCTCCGAGGACTGCGGTCCTCCTACAAAATCCGAAGGCAGATGGCTGCCGGCACTATATGCCGGCAGCCATCTGCTGTTCGCAGCTTCCTGTGCTAGCCGGGGAACTCCTGGTCCATGTACGAGCGCGCGGCCCTCCTGACCTCCTCGAACCGGCCCTCACGGATCGCGGTGACCGGAGATTCATCCTGCAGCATGGGATTCGCGCCGACAAACCATGCCCTGGCAGTATCGGGATTTTCGGCCTGAGCCAGCAGGTTCCACTGCTCGAGGGCGCACCGGAGACGCTCGGCCTCGTTCTCGTCAGGCTCCGGGCCGTCCTCCATCACCCAGTCGTCGGCGCTGAGCCGTACCCGGTTTCCCGTCAGCGCGGCGACCAGCGTCGGCCCCAGCGAATCAGCCAGCTCGCGGACAACGTCAAGCATTCCCGGATCTACCGGCTTACCGTTCATCTACCGGCTCCTCTTCTCGTTTGCTCCTGGAGTCCACTCTAAGCCGCTGGTCCGGCTGCCGGCCGCACACAACATGGCCTGACTACGATTTCCTCCTGTGCCGCCGGCGCACAATGCAAAGGTGCAGGAAATCCTTGGCAGCCCGACGACCGGTACCACCGCCGCGTCGGTGTCGCCCATGCCGGAGCCGTTGATCCGAAGGCGGCTACACGCTCTTCGGTTATCGATGGCATATCGCTCGGCCCCGCCGACCTGGATCGGCAGGGCCGGGTTTCCGATCAACGCCCGCGAAGGTCGTCGGTGTTCTTAAGTTCCCCTTCACCCTCATTGGGTGAAGACTGCCCCCACTGGAAGCGTTAGCTTGGACAACACGTTATTGACGCGCCCTCTATTGCTTGTGAGACCTCGCTAAAGCTCCCGCCGCCCAGCGGAAGGAGAAGGGATGCTCAGCTGTTACGACGGTCATACCGGGCCCATTCCCCCGGCCATCCCGGCGCCTCCGTTTCCTGAGCCGTCTTTCGGGCGGACGAGGGCTGAGTCCTCGCGGGATCGGGAAGCTATCGGTGGCATCGGGAAGCTATCGGTGCCATGGAGCCGGAGGACAACGTGATGTTCTGCCGGGAGATCATCGGCGACTCACGGTGTGGCCGGCCGGGCAAGCCGGCGTGTCCTGGAGGAGAGACATTCGGGGTGACCCTAGTCATCACAAGGGCGCCAGTCATCACAAGCGCGCCGGGTTGCCGGGGATGAGCGAGCCTGCCGCGTCGGCGCCCAGTGTCGATCCGGTCGCCGTGATTCGTTCCAAGACATACATCGCTGCGCTCGTGCTGGCAGCGGTCCTGGGCGTTCCCATCTCGATCATCGCCTACGGATTTCTCGCGTTGGTCGCGGCGGTCCAGCGGTTCGTCTTCATCGGGCTGCCGAATCAAGTCCTCGCCGGTCCTGCTCCTGCGTGGTGGCCGGTTCCGTGGCTGGTGCTGTGCGGGCTGTTGACGGCGTTGACCATCCGGTATCTGCCGGGAACCGGGGGCCACTCGCCCGCTTTCGGATTCAAGGCGGGCGGCGGTGCGCCCAGCGGCCGGAATCTCGTGGGCATCGTCCTCGCGGCGCTGACCACGCTCAGCCTGGGTGCGGTGCTCGGGCCCGAGGGGCCGCTGATCGCGGTCGGTGGCGGTCTCGGGGCGTTGACGGTGCACCTGGTGAAGAAGGACGCTCCGCCGATGGCGTCGACGATCATGGCGTCGGCCGGCAGCTTCGCAGCGGTCAGTACCCTGCTCGGGTCTCCCGTGCTGGGCGCATTCCTGATCATGGAGGCCGCCGGAATCGGGGGAATGACACTGAGCCTGGTGGCCCTGCCCGGACTGCTCGCTTCCGGCGTCGGGGCCCTGGTGTTCGTCGGCATGGACGACTGGACCGGGCTGGGCAGCTTCTCGCTGGCGCTGCCCGTGGTGCCGCCGACGGTGCCGCCGACGCTAGCGTCGTTGGGCTGGGCGGTGGTCATGGGCGCGATAGGCGCGCTGTTGGGATGGCTGATCCGCGGGGTCTCGCTGTCGCTTCGTCCGGTCGTGCATCTGAACCGGGTGCTGGTGACGTCTGTGCTGGGCCTGCTGATCGGTGTTACCGCGATGACGTACCAATTGATCTCCGGGCGAAGCTTCACACAGGTGTTGTTCTCCGGGCAGGACGCACTTCCGGAGCTAGTCGAACACGCCGCGGACTACTCGCTTGCCGTGCTGGTCCTGCTGATCGCCTGTAAGACCTTGGTCTACGGGCTCTCGCTGAGCGCATTTCGCGGAGGGCCGGTGTTCCCTTCGATGTTCATCGGCGCGGCGCTCGGTATTGCTGCCAGCGGGTTGCCCGGAATGGATCCCGCGGCAGGAATCGGCATGGGCATGGGAGCCATGTGCGCAGCCATGCTGCGGCTGCCGTTGACGTCGACGCTGCTGGCCACGCTGCTGATGGGAGTGGACGGTGTGGCCGTAACACCCCAGGTGGTGGTGGCTGTGGCGGTGGCCTTCGTGATCACCAGCGTGCTCCCGGCCCCGGACCCGAGGGCATCGGTGGCTCCTGACGACGTCGGCGGCGTCCTGCATCGGGCTCCCTCGAGAGCCGACCATGCAACCGGAACCTCGAGCGCGGACCCTTCGACCGTACGGGACCGGTGGATCGCCTGGTTGTTCATCATTGGCTCGAGCTTGTTCGCCTTGGGGGCGGTGCCGTTATACGCCGAGGCCGTGGGACTGCGCTTGTGTGCAGTCACATTCTTCGTCGGTTCGCTGTGCTTTACCAGTGCAGCGTTTCTGCAGTACCGCGAAGCCGTTGACTCGCTCCCGGCCGCCGGTTCCACTCGGCGCCATTCGGTTTGGGTCTGGGCGCCGCGGAATCTACCTTGGCTCGCCGGCGCCATTCAGCTTGCCGGCACGCTCTGGTTCAACTGGAGCACGGGAAACGCCATGGCGATCAACCTCAGCGCTGAACTAGCCGACCAGCGGGTGTGGCGACCTGACGCCTTGGGTTCAGTCGCCTTCCTCCTTGCCAGCGGTCTGGCGTTGCGGGATGCCAGTCGCGGCACCATTGCGGGCCGACCCAGGCCTAGGACATGGAAGATCGGCGTGATCAATATGGCCGGCTCAGTTGCGTTCGGCATCTCCGCTGTCGCGGCCTTCGTCATACCGTCAAGCGGCGATGTCTGGAACGCCGAGCTGGCCAATCTCGGCACATTCGCCGGAGCGCTGTGCTTCCTCAGCGGCGCCATTCTCATGCTGAGTCCGGAATCCGCCGACGCCTCGGTTCCTCTGGACCGGGGAACTCATCCGTAACGCCCTTTTCAACTGTGTATGAAGGAGAAATGATGTCAGCAAAATTCCAGCCGACAGACGCCGACGCGGCGCTGTTCGGCAACCGATTCGTCACCGAAGAGGTACCGACCCGCGAGTTCCCGGATACCGGCATTCCGGCTCTGGACGCTTTCCGGCTGGTGGCGGAGGACCTGGCGCTGGAGGGTGATCCGGCCCGGAACCTGGCGACCTTCGTGACGACGTGGATGGAGCCGCAGGCGCAGCAGATCATCGCCGCGAACCTGCACCGCAACTTCATCGATCACGCCGAATATCCGCGCACGGCCGAGATCGAGCAGCGCTGCATCCGGATGCTCGCCGACCTCTTCCACGCGCCCGGCGAGACGACCGGAGCCCGAACCCAGGGATCGTCCGAGGCCATCATGCTCGGCGGTCTGTCCCTAAAGTGGAACTGGCGCAAGCGCCGGGAGGCCGCCGGAGCGCCGACGTCGACTCCGAATCTGGTATTTGGCGGCGACGTGCATGTGGTCTGGGAGAAGTTCTGCCGCTACTTCGACGTCGAGCCGCGGATCGTGCCGCTGCAGCCGGGGAAGTACACGGTCGGCCCGGACGACGTTCACCCCCACATCGACGAGAACACCATCGGCGTCGCAGCCGTGCTCGGTACGACGTTCACCGGACACAAGGACGACATCGTCGGCATCAACGACCTGCTGCTGCGGATCAAGCATGAGCGGGGCCTTGATGTGCCGCTGCACGTGGACGGGGCCAGCGGGGGATTCGTTTGGCCCTTCCTCTACCCGGACTCCAAGTGGGACTTCCGGCTCGAACAGGTCCGCTCAATCAATGTCTCCGGGCACAAGTTCGGACTGGTCTATCCCGGCATCGGTTGGCTGATCTTCCGCGAGAAGGCCGACCTGGCCAAGGACCTCGTCTTCGAGGAGAACTACCTCGGCAAGACCGACTCGACCTTCACCCTGAACTTCTCCACCGGCTCGTCGATGGTTCTCGCCCAGTACTACAACTTCGTGCGCTACGGCCGCGCCGGATACACCTACATCATGCACAACATGCAGGCCAACGCCCGCGTCCTCGCCGAGAAACTGGACGCCATGGGCCGGTTCGAGATCATCGGCGCCGCCGAGGAGCAGCTCCCGCTGGTCGCGTTCCGGCTCGCCGAGGACACCGGGTACGACGAGTTCGACATTGCCTGGCAACTGGCGGCCGAACGCGGCTGGATGGTCCCGGCCTACACCATGCCGCCAAACGCCCACGACGTCACGATCATGCGGGCCCTGGTCAAGCAAACCCTGAGCCGCGAACACGTCGACACCCTCGCCCGAGACATCGAAGAGGCGTGCTCCACGCTGGAGAAGAAGGGCGGCGCACACGCAGCCGAACGAAACAAGATCATCACCGGACCCGGCCATTGACCCAGCGCGCCGTGCGGGCCCGGGGACACTCTCCAAACGACGCCGCACAAAGTACACGCACACAAGGAGGAAAATTCCCCTGACTTGGGGAAAACACTGTGCCCGAGGTGGGACTCGAACCCACACACCTTTCGGCGCCGCATTTTGAGTGCGGTGCGTCTGCCAATTCCGCCACTCGGGCCCGGCCGTTGAGGCCGATGATCGCAGAAGCAAGCCTCCGGATCGATGTTTCACGCATGTGAATACTGTCATGCATCGCAGTGCGCGAATCTACTCTACATGCCGATAGGCTGTTTTCGTGAACCGCCACAGCGGGTCACCCGTACGTCGTCAAGGAGCACCTGTGTCCGAGCAAACTGAGACCACCCCCGCACGCCGCGTCGTCGTCGCCGAGGACGAAACGCTGATCCGTCTGGATATTGTCGAGATCCTTCGCGGCGAGGGATACGACGTCGTCGCTGAGGCGGACAACGGCGAGAAGGCGGTCGAGCTGGCCACCGAGCTGAAGCCGGACCTGGTGCTGATGGACGTCAAGATGCCCGTCATGGACGGCATCACCGCCGCCGAGCAGATCGTGAAGGCCCGGATCGCTCCGGTCGTCCTGCTGACGGCCTTCAGCCAGAAGGAGCTGGTGGAGCGGGCGCGCGACGCCGGCGCCATGGCCTACGTGGTCAAGCCGTTCACGCCGGCCGACCTGGTTCCGGCGATCGAGATTGCGCTCTCGCGCCACCAGGAGATCAAGGCGCTGGAGTCCGAGGTCAGCGACCTGCAGGAACAGTTCGCCACCCGCAAGCTGGTGGAACGCGCGAAGAGCCTGCTGATCACCAAGATGGGCCTGACGGAGCCGGAGGCTTTCCGCTGGATCCAGAAGACCTCCATGGACCGCCGCCTGAGCATGCGCGAGGTAGCCGACACCATCATCAACCAGGTCAACTAGCGGCCGGTTGACTAAGTAGCAGCGAAAGCGGGGCCGGTCCAAAGGGACCGGCCCCGCTTCGTCGTATTAGCCGGCTGGCATGTCAGCCAGAACCGGCCTGCGCCGGATCAGCTGGTCGGCCAGGGCCCGACTCGTTCGCGCCGGGACGCCTGCTGGCTGTCCAACTGCTCGCCGGCGTCGGCCAGGTCGCCGACACGGTGGACCTTGAGCGAGTTGGTGGAGCCGGCCTTCCCGGGGGGCGAGCCGGCGGCGATGACCACCAGATCATCGATGTCCACCAGGCCCTTCTCGAACAGTACCCGGTCCACCTGCGCCGTCATCTTGTCCGTGTGTTCGACGAAGTCCACGAGCAGCGGCTGGATGCCCCAGATCAACGACATGACGTTCAGCGTGGCCTGGTCCGGCGTGAAGGCGAAGATCGGCCGTCCCGGGCGAAGCCGCGAGAGCCGGCGGGCGGAATCGCCGGACTGCGTGAAGGTGCAGATGTACTTCGCGTCCAGCTGGTTGGCAATCTCGACGGCGGCGCGGGTGATCGCTCCGCCGCGCGTGCGGGGGCGGCTGCCCAGCGGCGGCACCCGGTCCAGGCCGTGCTGCTCGGTGGATTCGATGATCCGGGCCATGGTCTTGACGGTTTCCAGCGGGTAGGCACCCACGCTCGTCTCTCCGGAAAGCATTACCGCGTCCGCCCCGTCCAGCACCGCGTTGGCACAGTCCGAGGCCTCGGCACGGGTGGGCCGGGGGTTGTCGAT
Source organism: Arthrobacter sp. Marseille-P9274 (assembly GCF_946892675.1). Classification (NCBI taxonomy): domain Bacteria; kingdom Bacillati; phylum Actinomycetota; class Actinomycetes; order Micrococcales; family Micrococcaceae; genus Arthrobacter; species Arthrobacter sp. Marseille-P9274. The sequence continues at coordinate 1,307,425 of NZ_CAMPOV010000001.1, read as the reverse complement.
CATCGATTCGAGCACCTGGGTGGCCACGATGACCGGCTTCGCCCAGCGGCGGGCCAACTCGATGGCGTGCTTCTGCACCACCGGCACGTCTTCCAAGGGAAGTTCGACGCCGAGATCGCCTCGCGCGACCATGATCGCGTCGAACGCGTCGATGATCTCCTCCAGCGCATCTACCGCCTGCGGCTTCTCGATTTTCGCGATCACCGGAGCCCGGCGGCCCTCTTCGTCCATGATTTCGTGCACCCGCCGCACATCGGCGGCATTGCGGACGAAGGACAGCGCAACCATGTCCACGCCAGCGCGGATGGCCCAGCGCAGGTCGTCTTCATCCTTATCACTCAGCGCCGGCACGTTGACGGCGACGCCGGGCAGGTTGATGCCCTTGTTGTTGGAGACCGCGCCGGCCACGGTCACCTCGGTGACCACGTTCTCGTCGTCGACCTCCACGGCCCGCAGCGCGACCTTGCCGTCGTCGATCAGCAGCGGATCGCCGACGTTCACGTCCTGCGGGAGGCCCTTGAACGTGGTCGAGCAGATTTCCGCCGTGCCGTCGATGTCCCGGGTGGTAATGGTGAACCTGTCCCCCACGGCCAGCTCGTGCGGGCCGTCGGCGAAGCGGCCGAGCCGGATCTTCGGCCCCTGGAGATCCGCGAAGATCCCCACGGGCTTGCCCAGCTCGGCCGCCGCGCGGCGAACGTTCTCGTACGTGGCCTGGTGCACGTCATGGTCGCCATGGCTCATATTCATGCGCGCAACATCCACACCGGCCTTCAGGACGGCAAGGGTGCTCTCATAGCTGGCGATGGCTGGACCGAAGGTGGCAACGATTTTCGCTCGTCTCATAGTCCTTAGCCTAGCCATCTCCGGACGCTCTGCGGGCCACATGAGCCGCAGGACACGTCAGGGCTGCGGAAGGGCGACAATCGCCCGGTCGGTCGGGGCCACCGGGGACGGCAGCCGGGTCTTGCCCATCAGCCACTTGTCGACGGCCGCAGCACACGCCCGGCCCTCAGCGATCGCCCACACGATGAGCGACTGGCCGCGGCCGGCGTCGCCCGCCACGAAGATGCCGTCCGTGTCTGTCATGTAGTCGGCGTCGCGTTCCACATTGCCGCGGCGGTCGAAGGAGGCGTTGACCTGCTCCGCGATGCCGGCCGGTTCCGGACCGGTGAAGCCCAGCGACAGGAACACCAGGTCCGCCGGGATCTCCCGCTCGGTGCCGGCCTTCGGCAGCCGCTTGCCGTCGACGAACTCAGTCTCCGCGACCTTGAGGGCGCGCAGCTTGCCGTTCTCGTCGCCGACATATTCGACGGTCGACGCCAGGTAGGTGCGTTCGCCGCCCTCCTCATGGGCGCTGGCCACCTCGAAGAGTGTCGGGAAGGTCGGCCACGGCTGGTGCGGTGCCCGCTCCGACGGCGGCTGCTTGCCGATGGCCAGTGTCGTCACCGACGCGGCCTGCTGCCGGTGCGCGGTGCCGAGGCAGTCCGCTCCGGTGTCGCCGCCGCCCAGGATCACCACGTGCTTGCCGCGGGCGTCGATCTGGTTCGGCACGCTTTCGCCGGCCACCACGCGGTTCGCCTGCACCAGGTACTCCATGGCGTAGTGGACCCCGTCCAGCTCCCGGCCCGGCAGCGGCAGGTCGCGCGGCACGGTGGCGCCGGTCGCGATCACCACGGCATCGTAGCGGCGGCGCAGCTGCTCCCAGCTGACGTCCTTGCCGACCTCGATACCAGTGCGGAACCGGGTGCCTTCCGCCTGCATCTGCTCCAGGCGGCGCTCCAGGACTTCCTTCTCCATCTTGAAGTCGGGGATGCCGTAGCGCAGCAGTCCGCCGACCTTGTCGTCCCGTTCGTAGACCGCCACCGTGTGGCCGGCGCGGGTCAGCTGCTGGGCAGCGGCGAGGCCCGCAGGGCCGGAACCGACGACGGCGATCGTCTGTCCCGTGAGCCGTTCCGGTGCCAGCGGGGTGATCCAGCCGCTGTCGAACGCCTCGTCCGCGATGGAGACCTCGATCTGCTTGATCGTCACCGCGGGCTGGTTGATCCCCAGCACGCAGGACGCCTCGCAGGGCGCCGGGCAGAGCCGGCCGGTGAATTCCGGGAAGTTGTTCGTGGCGTGCAGCCGCTCGCTGGCTTCCTGCGGCTTGCCGCGCCAGGTCAGGTCGTTCCACTCCGGAATCAGGTTGCCCAGCGGGCAGCCCTGGTGGCAGAACGGGATGCCACAGTCCATGCAGCGGCCGGCCTGGCTCTTAAGGACGCCCTTTTCCTGCGCCTCGTACACTTCCTTCCAGTCCATGATGCGGACCGGAACCGGACGCCGGGGCTGCGTCTCGCGTTCGCGTACTTTCATGAATCCGCGTGGATCAGCCACCGGTTACCTCCAGAATTCGATGCCAGACAACGTCGCCGTCGGGGTCCAGGCCCTCGGCTTCGGCGGATGCCCGGGTTGCCAGCACTGCGGCGAAGTTCCGCGGCAGCACCTTGGTCATGCGTGCAATGGTTCCGTTCAGGTCCTGCAAGAGGCGCTCGGCCAGGTCGGACCCGGTCTCCTCCGCGTGCCGTTTGAGCAGCCCGGCAACCGTGTCGCGGTCCTCGGAATCAAGGGCCTGCAGCAGCAGCTCCTTGTTCTCCAGGCTCTGCCGGTTCACGCGGGCCTCGTCCAGGTCGAGCACGTACGCGACGCCGCCGGACATGCCCGCGCCGAAGTTCCGGCCGGTGCGTCCCAGGATCAGGGCCAGGCCGCCGGTCATGTACTCGCAGCCGTGGTCGCCGATACCCTCGACCACCGCGGTCGCTCCGGAGTTCCGGACCAGGAAGCGTTCGCCCACCTGGCCGCGCAGGAACATCTCGCCGCTGGTGGCGCCGTAGCCGATCACGTTGCCCGCAATGACGTTCCGGTCGGACTGGAAGACGTTGGACCGGTCGGGGCGGACGATGATCCGGCCGCCGGAGAGGCCCTTGCCGACGTAGTCGTTCGAGTCGCCCAGCAGCCGCAGGGTGATGCCGGCGGGCAGGAACGCGCCAAGCGACTGGCCCGCCTGGCCGCTGAGGGTGACGTCGATCGTGTCGTCGGCGAGCGTGTCAATGCCGAACCGCTTGGTCACCTCGTGGCCCAGCATCGTCCCGACGGAGCGGTCCGTGTTGACCACGTCCAGGCTGATGCGCACCGGCGCCCGGCCGCTCAGCGCCTCGGCGCTCATCGCGATGAGCCGGTTGTCGAAGTGCTTGTCCAGCTCGTGGTTCTGGCCGGTCATGTTGCGCAGCGGCGACTGTGCATCGAAGCCGTAGCCGTTGAGGATCGGCGCCAGGTCCAGCCCGGAGGCCTTCCAGTGGTCGATCGCCTCGCGGGAATCGAGCAGCTCGGAGTGGCCGATCGCCTCATCCAGGCTGCGGAAGCCCAGCTCGGCGAGGATCTCGCGGACCTCTTCGGCGATGAACTCGAAGAAGTTCACCACAAACTCCGGCTTGCCGGTGAACCGCTTCCGCAGCTCCGGGTTCTGCGTGGCAACGCCAACCGGGCAGGTATCCAGGTGGCAGACGCGCATCATGACGCAGCCGGAGACCACCAGCGGAGCCGTGGCGAAGCCGAATTCCTCGCCGCCCAGCAGCGCGGCGATCACGACGTCGCGGCCGGTCTTCAGCTGTCCGTCCACCTGCACCACAACCCGGTCGCGCAGGCCGTTGAGCATCAGCGTCTGCTGCGCCTCGGCCAGGCCCAGCTCCCACGGAGCCCCGGCATGCTTAAGCGAATTCAACGGACTCGCGCCCGTGCCGCCGTCGTGCCCTGAAATCAGTACGACGTCGGCCTTCGCCTTGGTCACGCCGGCCGCCACCGTGCCGATCCCGACTTCCGAGACCAGCTTCACATGGACCCGCGCCTGGGGATTCGAGCGCTTGAGGTCGTAGATCAGCTGGGCCAGGTCTTCGATCGAGTAGATGTCGTGGTGCGGCGGCGGGGAGATCAGTCCCACGCCGGGCGTCGAATGCCGGGTCCGGGCCACCCACGGGTAGACCTTCTGGCTCATCAGCTGGCCGCCCTCGCCGGGCTTGGCACCCTGGGCCATCTTGATCTGGATGTCGTCCGCGTTGGTCAGGTACAGGCTGGTCACGCCGAAGCGGCCGGAGGCAACCTGCTTGATGGCCGAGCGGCGCTCGGGATCGAGCAGCCGTTCGACGTCCTCGCCGCCCTCGCCCGTGTTGGACTTGGCGCCGAGGCGGTTCATCGCGATGGCGAGGGTCTCGTGCGCCTCCTGGGAGATCGAGCCGTAGCTCATGGCACCGGTGGAGAAGCGCTTGACGATGCTGGCGACCGACTCGACTTCCTCGAGCGGCACTGCCGGACGGTCGCCGGTCTTGAACCGAAGCAGGCCGCGCAGCGTCATCAGGTCGCGGGACTGGTCGTCCACGCCCTTGGTGTAGGCCTTGAAAATGTCGTAGCGGCGTTCGCGGGTGGAGTGCTGCAGCCGGAAGACGGTCTCCGGGTTGAACAGGTGCGGCGGTCCCTCGCGGCGCCACTGGTACTCGCCGCCGGTGTCGAGTTCGCGGTGCGGTTCCTCGATGCCGTCGCTCGGGTAGGCCGCGGCGTGCCGGGCGGCGGATTCGGCCGCGATGACCTCGAGGCCGACGCCGCCGAGTTGTGACTGGGTGCCGGCAAAGTACTGGTCAACCAGGGCCTGGGACAGGCCGAGGGCCTCGAAGGTCTGGGCGCCGCAGTACGACGCCACGGTGGAGATGCCCATCTTGGACATGATCTTCAGGACACCCTTGCCGAGGCCCTTGATCAGGTTGTAGACGGCCTCCTGCTCGGTCACGCCCTGGATATCGCCGCGGCGGACCAGGTCCTCGCAGCTTTCCATCGCCAGGTACGGGTTCACGGCGGACGCGCCGTAGCCGATCAGCACGGCCACGTGGTGGACCTCGCGGACGTCGCCGGCCTCGACCAGCAGCGAAATCTTGGTCCGGTTGGCGCTCTTGAGCAGGTGGTGGTGGACCGCGCTGGTGAGCAGCAGCGAGGGAATAGGAGCCCACTGCGCGTTCGAATCGCGGTCGGAGAGAATGATGAACTTCACGCCGCGGTTCACGGCAGCGGAAACCTTCTCGCAGATTTCCTGCAGCCGGGCGCGCAGCTCCGCTTCCCCGCCGTCGGGCCGGTAGAGCCCGCGAACCTTCAGCGTCTCCTTGACGCCTTCCTCCGACTCCAGCGCGGCGATCTTCGCCAATTCGTCGTTGTTGATGACCGGGAACTTCAGCGCCACCTGCTTGGCACGGACCTGGCCGTTGGCGAGCAGGTTGCCGTCCGGTCCAATGGACCCGCGCAGCGAGGTGACGAGCTCTTCGCGGATTGCATCCAGCGGCGGGTTCGTGACCTGCGCGAAGGACTGCACGAAATAGTCGAACAGCAGCCGGGGACGCTTGGACAGCACCGCGATCGGGGTGTCCGTGCCCATGGCGCCCAGCGGCTCGGCACCGGTGCGGGCCATCGGCCCGAGCAGGATGCGCAGCTCCTCCTGGGTGTAACCGAAGGTGCGCTGCCGGCGGTTGATCGAGGCCGGGGTATGCACCACGTGCTCGCGCTCGGGCAGGTCCTCGAGGCGGATCATGTTTTCCTTCAGCCACTCCCCCCAGGGGTTGGCGGAGGCGATCTCGGCCTTGATCTCCTGGTCCTCGATCAGCCGGCCGGCTTCGGTATCGACCAGGAACATCTTGCCTGGCGAGACGCGGCCCTTCTTGACCACGCGCGAGGGCTCGAGGTTGAGCACGCCGACCTCGGAGGCCAGCACGACGAGGCCATCTTCGGTGACCCAGTACCGGGCCGGGCGGAGGCCGTTGCGGTCCAGGACGGCGCCGACGAGCTGGCCGTCGGTGAAGGACACGGCCGCGGGGCCGTCCCACGGCTCCATCAGCGCGGAGTGGTACTGGTAGAAGGCCCGGCGGGCCGGGTCCATCGAAGTGTGGTTCTCCCATGCCTCGGGGATCATCATCATGATCGCCTGCGTGATGGGCTTGCCGGAGAGCATGAGCAGCTCGGCGACCTCGTCGAAGGATGCGGAGTCGGATGCACCCGGGGTGCAGATCGGGAACAGCTCCTCCGGGGTGTCCCCCAGGATGGGATTGCTCAGCTGGGACTGGCGGGCGCGCATCCAGTTGCGGTTGCCCTTGACCGTGTTGATCTCGCCGTTGTGGGCGATCGTGCGGAACGGCTGGGCCAGCGGCCAGGACGGGAAGGTGTTCGTGGAGAACCGGGAGTGGACGATACCCAGCTTGGTTTTGAAGCGGGTGTCCGACAGGTCGGGGTAGAACGGCTCGAGCTGGGCCGTGGTCAGCATGCCCTTGTAGACGATCGTCTTGGACGACAGCGACGGGAAGTAGACGCCGAACTTGTTCTGGGCGCGCTTGCGGAGCCGGAAGACCCGCGCGTCGATAGTGGCTACGTCGGCTCCGGCATCGGAATCGATGCCCAGGAAGACCTGGACGAAATGCGGCATGCAGGCCCGCGCCATCGCGCCGACGAGCTCGGCCACGACGGGGACTTCGCGCCAGCCAAGGATCTTCAGTCCTTCATCGGCGGCCAGCGACTCGATCCCGGCCTGGGTGACCTCGGCTTCGGCTTCGTCGCTGGGCAGGAAAGCGGTGCCTACCGCGTACTCCCCGGGGGCCGGCAGCGTGAAGCCGGTGACGGCGCGGAAAAATTCATCGGGAATCTGGGTGAGGAGGCCGGCACCGTCTCCGGTGCCCTCGTCTGCGCCGACGGCACCGCGGTGTTCGAGGTTCCGCAGGGCGGTCAGGGCCGCATCGACGATGTCGTGCCCCGGTTCGCCGCGGAGGGTGGCGATGACGGCGAGGCCGCAGGCGTCTTTTTCGTTGGCAGGATCGTAAAGTCCTGCGGCTTCGGGGTAGGCGGCAAATCGCTTGAACGGCGAAACTGCATCAGCAGCGGCGATCGGACCGCCTACTGTGCGTGGCGTACTGGATCCGTTGAACGGAGGAGTCATCTTGATTTTCTCCTTCTCCTGTATGTGATCTCGAGAAGGGGACTCCGTTGGCCCCACAACACGGCGAGGCGACGCTCCACGCCGTACATAAGTACTGGAATTGTATGGCCTGGCCCATGCCATGCAGCAGTGCTGGTGCATAACGATTTTTACCGGCCGGGGAAAGGACCGGGGGCGTCAGCCATATCCGACGGCGGCCGCTCGGGTAACTGGATTACCGCCGGAATCCACGTCGGCGTGGGTGGCACGGGTGCAGATAGTCCGGGCGGTAGCCCGGGCGCTATTTCCCTTCGCCCTCTGCGGGGCCAGCCGTGCCGCTGGCGTCGGATGCAGGTGAGCCTTCCGGCTCTGTCGAAGTACCAGTGAGATTACCACGATGTGAGCGCACGGAAACATTCTTCCCGGCTTTTTTCGCGTTCGTTTCCTGCTCGTTAACTTCGGTCTGCTTAGCGGCGACGCCGTTCGCCTCGGCCGCAGGGGACGCCTTCCCGGCCTCGGCAGCGCCCAACGTGGCACCGTCGTCGGTCTCCGGCCCGTGCCCGGGCAGGTAGACAGTCTCATCCTCCGCGGTACGCGGCCTGCGGGCAAGCACTGCAAATATTACGAGTGCGGCCACCAGCAGCAGCACCGAGGTCCAGACGTTGAGGCGCTGGGTCAGGCCAAAGAGCGTGATCATCTCGGCGTCGTCGATCCGCAGCATCTCGATCCAGACCCGGCCGAGCGTGTAGTAGGCGACGTAGAGCCAGAACAGCATGCCCCGGCGGAACCGGAACTTCCGGTCCAGAACCAGCAGCAGGGCCACGCCGGCCAGGTTCCAGAGAGACTCGTACAGGAAGGTCGGATGGAACAGCGTGCCCGGTTCCGCCCCGGTCGGAAAATTCGGGTTGTCCGCGTCGATTTCCAGGCCCCATGGCAGGTCCGTCGGGGCGCCGAAGAGCTCCTGGTTGAACCAGTTGCCCCAGCGTCCGATCGCCTGCGCCAGCAGCACGCCCGGCGCCGCGGCATCCATGAAGGCGGTCAGCTTGACCCCGGCCCGCCGGCACCCGATCCAGGCGCCGACAAGCCCCAGCGCCACGGCCCCCCAGATCCCGAGGCCGCCCAGCCAGATCTGCGGAATCAGGGCCAGGTTTCCGTTCGGACCGAAGTAGGCGTCCGGCGAGGAGAAGACGTGGTAGAGCCGGCCGCCGATGATGCCGAACGGAATGGCCCAGATGGCAACGTCCCACACCGTCCCCTCGGGGCCCCCGCGGGCCTGCCACCGCCGGTTCGTCAGCCACAGGGCTGCGACGATCCCGGCCAGGATGCACAGCGCGTAGGCGTGGACCGTGACCGGGCCGATCGTGAAGCCGGACCAGCCCGGGCTCGGTATGGACGCGGGGATCACTAGGGCGGAAGACATGGATTGCACCGGGGCGGTCCTTAGGATCGGCGGAAGGAGCGAGGATCAGTTCTGGGGAGTACCGCTGCGCAGCTCAGCTGCCAGTTTGGCGACGCCGTCCACGCCATCCTTGCCCAGCGCCGCAACGAGGGCGGTGCCAACGATAGCGCCCTCGGCGTACGCGGCAATCTCCCGCACGTGCTCGGCCCGCGACACGCCCAGTCCGACGCAGACGCGTTCCGCGCCGGCCGCATGGGCGGCCTCGACAACACGGTGGGCCGCATCGCTGACCGATTCCCTCGCGCCCGTGACACCCATAATCGAGACGGCGTAGACGAAGCCGCGGCTGGCCTTGACCGTCATGGCCATCCGTTCCGGCGACGACGACGGCGCGACCAGGAACACCCGGTCCAGCCCGTACTTGTCCGAGGCTTCGAACCATTCGGCGGCCTCGTCAGGGATCAGGTCCGGGGTGATGAGCCCTGCTCCCCCGGCTTCCGCCAGGCGGCGGCTGAACTCATCCACGCCCATCCGCATGACCGGGTTCCAGTAGGTCATCACCAGTACGGCCGCATCGCAGCGGGCGGTGATGGCGGCGACAATGTCGAAGATCTGCGCCACGCGGAAGCCGTTCGCCAGCGACTGGACGGTTGCAGCCTGGATGACCTGGCCGTCCATGACGGGATCCGAATACGGCACGCCGATCTCAATGACGTCCGCACCGTTCTCCGCCAGCGCGACGGCCGCGTCGATGGTGGCCTGCGCATCCGGGAAGCCCGCAGGCAGGTAGCCCACCAGCGCGGTGCGGCCGGCCGCCCGGGCCCTGTCGATGGCGGCGGCGGATTTGCTCTGTATGTCCGAATTCACAGCTGTTCTCCTTCGGCGCCGATCTCTGCTTCCGGCCCCTTCTCGTCCAGCAGCCCGAACCATTCGGCTGCGGTGGCGACGTCCTTGTCCCCGCGCCCGGAGAGGTTGACGATAATGATGACGTCCTTCGGGCCGGCCTTGCCCTCGGTGAGCAACTTGCCCACCTTGAGCGCACCGGCCAGCGCGTGGGAGGACTCGATGGCCGGGATGATGCCCTCGGACCGGCAGAGCAGGCGGAAGGCCTCCATGGCCTCGGCATCGGTGATCGGCTGGTACTTGGCCCGCCCGATGTCCGCCAGGTAGGAGTGCTCGGGACCGACACCCGGGTAGTCCAGGCCGGCCGAAATGGAGTGCGATTCGATGGTCTGGCCGTCTTCGTCCTGCATCAGGTAGGAGCGTGCCCCATGGAGCACGCCGGGCCGGCCGAGCGTGATGGTCGCGGCGTGGCGCCCGGTTTCGACACCCTCGCCGCCGGCCTCGAACCCGTAGAGTTCCACCGACGGATCGTCGAGGAAGCCGTGGAAGATCCCGATCGCGTTGGAACCGCCGCCGATGCAGGCGCAGACCGCGTCCGGAAGCCGTCCGGCCTGGCTGAGGATCTGTTCACGCGCCTCCTCGCCGATGACTTCGTGGAAGTAGCGCACGAGTGCCGGGAAGGGGTGGGCCCCCGCGGCGGTGCCCAGCAGGTAGTGGGTGTTCTGCACGTTCGTTACCCAGTCGCGGAGCGCTTCGTTGATGGCGTCCTTCAGCGTCTGCGATCCCGCCGTCACCGGAACGACGGTAGCCCCGAGGAGCTCCATCCGCGCGACGTTGAGCGCCTGGCGGCGGGTGTCCTCCGCGCCCATGTAGACGACGCACTCAAGCCCCAGCAGGGCCGCCGCTGTCGCGCTCGCCACGCCGTGCTGTCCGGCGCCGGTTTCGGCGATAATGCGGGTCTTGCCCATCCGCTTGGCGAGCAGGGCCTGGCCGAGCACGTTGTTGATCTTGTGCGAACCGGTGTGGTTCAGGTCCTCGCGCTTGAGGAAGATCCGCGCCCCGCCGGCGTGCTCGGAGAAGCGCTTGGCCTCGGTCAGCAGCGAAGGACGGCCCGAGTAGTTGCGGTTCAGCTCGGCGACCTGCGCGATGAATTCGGGGTCCGACTTGGCCTTCTCGAAGGTGTCCTCGAGTTCGTCCAGCGCTGCGATCAGCGATTCGGGCATCCAGCGGCCGCCGAACTTGCCGAAGTAGGGACCGGCGGCGTGTCGGAGGCTCGCTCCGGCAAGGAAGGCGTCCGCCGTGTCGCTGGCTGCGCCGGTCTCGGGCGTCTGGGGGCTCTGTGTCATGGCCGTCCTCATCTGTTCTCTCTGGCGGCCGGCCGGGCCGGCATCGGAATGCCGGCCCGTCCGGGCCGTCCTCATGCTGAAGCTGTCTGCTAGGCCGACCGGCGTTCGGCGATGGCAGCGGCGCCGGCGGCGGAGAAGTCCGCGATCGCCTGCTCCGGCTGGTTGCCGATCACCAGTGCCTCGCCCACCAGCACGGCGTTGGCGCCGTGCGCCGCGTAATGGGCCACGTCCTCCGCAGTGCGGACGCCGGATTCGGCGACGATCACGGTCTCGGGCGGGATACCGCCGGCCAGCGCGGCGAAGACCGAACGGTCCACGTCCAGGGTCTTCAGGTTGCGCACGTTGACGCCGATGATCCGGCTGCCCACCGCAACCGCACGCTGGATCTCTTCGGCCGTGTGGGTTTCGACCAGCGCGTTCATGCCAAGGCTGTGGGTGAGCTCCAGGAAGCCGCGGAGCTGCGCGTCGTCCAAGGCTGCGACGATGAGCAGGACCAGGTCGGCGCCGTGGGCCCGGGCTTCCCAAATCTGGTATTCGTCCACCGTGAAGTCCTTGCGCAGCAGCGGGATTTCGACGGCGGCGCGGACTGCGTCGAAATCCGCCAGCGACCCGTTGAAGCGGCGCTGCTCGGTCAGCACGCTGATCACGGCCGCTCCGCCGCGCTCGTAGCGGCTGGCGAGCCCGGCCGGATCCTCGATCGAGGCGAGGTCCCCCTTGGAGGGGCTCTTGCGCTTGACCTCGGAAATTACCCGAAGCTCGGTCCGCGGCTCCGCGTTTCCGCCCAAGGCCGCATAGGCGTCCCGCGCGGCCGGGGCCGCCGTGGCGCGGGCCTTCAGTTCGTCCAACGAAACCGCGGCGCGCCGGGCCTCAAGATCCTCCCTGACACCGGCGATGATGTCGTCGAGAACCGTCACTACTAGTGACCGCTGCTCTGGAGCTTGGAACCGTCGACGCCGTAGCCTGCCTTCTTCATGATCCAGCCGACGATGAGGCCGACAACGACGATGCCGATGCCGCCGCCCCAGAAGACCAGGTTGGAGGCCATGATGAACCCGACGCAGGCGATAATGCAGCCCACGGTCATGATGAGGACGCAGGTCCATGCCGCCGGGCTGTTGCCGTGGCCGATGACCTCGTCATGGATGCTCGGAGCGGTTTCTGCAGTCTCCTGCTCGGTGGCGGTGGCGTGATGAGCCATGATCTAACTCCCTCGAAAACGATTCTGATTCTTATTCTGCCATTGTTTGCATGGGGTCCCGGCCACTGTGACGAGCCCGCGCGTGCCGGGGCGGCGGGTTCAGTCCGTAGGATCCGTTCCGCGGCTGAGCTGGTCCCAGCTGTCGATTTCGTCCGCGGCGCCGCGGTCCGACGGGGAGCCGTCCGCCTGCCGCGGGCCGGTCGCCGCGGAGTACTTGCGGGTGGTGGTCCAGTGCCGGCCGGCAACGACGAGCCAGGCGGCCACGACGACCATCAGGAGCCCGCAGGCCAGGCCCAGCGCGGGGAAAGCGGTGGTGCTGACGACGGCGTCCTGGCCGACCTGTCCGGTCGCCTCGCCGATCTTCGACGATGCGGCGGCGTACGGATCGGCGAGCACCCGCGCGCAGGCGGCGGCGATCCCGGCGCCGGCCAGGCCTAGCAGCACCGCGGTGATGATGCGGGCGACCCGTCCGGCGATCGTCGCGGCCAGCGCGGCCGCGAGCCCGACCAGTGCCAGCGCGGTCACGGCGACGGCCGCGTCGCTCCCCGCCACGGCCAGGTCAGGCGTCTCCACGTCGCCTTGCGGGAGGCGGACGTTCACCCAGGTCTGCGTGGTGGTGCCGAAGGCCGCCAGGGAGGCGGCGATGGCGGCCAGTACGACGATGGCCTTCCGACGCCACCAGGCTGAGGGACGGGAGGGGCGCTCCGCCGTCGTCATTTGCGCTCCCCCGTGACAATCCGTTCCGGGTCCGCCGCATGCAGGCGCGACGCCAGCGTGACGGCGCGCAGCGGCGCGGCCGCCTTGTTCACCGTCTCCAGCGCCTCGGCGGCGAGCACGGAGTCCGCGACAATGCCGCCGCCGGACTGTACGTAGGCCCGTCCGTCGCGCAGCAGCGCCGAGCGGATGGCGATGGCCATGTCCATGTCGCCGGCGAAGTCCAGGTAGCCGACGACTCCCCCGTAGACTCCGCGGCGGTGCGGTTCCAGCTCGTCCAGCAACCGCAGGGCGCGCGGCTTCGGCGCGCCGGAGAGCGTGCCTGCGGGGAAGGTCGCGGACAGCACGTCGTAGGCCGTCTTGTCCTTGGCGAGGCGTCCGACGACGGTGGAGACCAGGTGCATGATGTGGCTGAACTTCTCCACTTCCATGAACTGGCTGACATCGACGGTGCCGGGATCGCAGACCTTGGAAATGTCGTTGCGGGCCAGGTCCACCAGCATCAGGTGCTCGGCGCGTTCCTTCTGGTCCGCCAGCAGTTCCTCGGCCAGCTCGCGGTCCTGCTCCACGGTCCTGCCGCGCGGCCGGGAGCCGGCGATCGGATGGGTGACGACCTCGTCCCCGGTGACTGTCACGAGCGCCTCGGGCGAGGAACCGACGATCGAGTAGGCGTTGCCGTCAACATCCTCGAGGCAGAACAGGTACATGTACGGGCTCGGGTTGAGATTGCGCAGCACCCGGTAGACGTCCAGCGGCGTGGCGCGGCATTCGGCTTCGAAACGCCGCGAGATCACCACCTGGAACACCTCGCCGTCCACAATGGCTTCCTTGCCGCGCTCCACCGCGGCCAGGTACTTCTCCTCGGCCCAGCTGTGCCGGACGCCGGCCATGATGTCCTCAGTACTCAGTGCGCTGTTCTCCAGGACGGAGACCTGCTGGGCCAGCGGTTCGTTCAACTGCGCGAGCATCCCGCGCAGGCGCTCGACGGCGTCCTGCCAGGCCTCGTCCACCCGTTCGTCGCTGCCGTCGAAGTTGATCGCGTTGGCGATCAGCGTCACGGTGCCCTCGGCGTTGTCGTGCACCGCCAGGTCGGTCACCAGGCACATCGCCAGTTCCGGCAGGGGCAGGTCTTCCTCGGGCGGGCTGGTCAGCTTCTCCCAGTGCCGCACGGCTTCCCAGCCGACGAAGCCGACCAGGCCGGAGGTCAGCGGCGGCAGGTCGTCGAAACGCTCGGTGCGCAGAGCCTCCACCGTTGCCCGCATGGCCTCGACCGGATTGCCGTCCAGCGGCACCCCGGCAGGCGGCTGCCCCAGCCAGTGGGCCTGGCCGTCCTTGCTGGTCAGGACCGCGCGCGAGTGCGTTCCGATGAACGAGTAGCGCGACCATACCCCGCCGACCGCGGCCGATTCCAACAGGAACGTGCCCGGCTGTCCGTCGCCCAGCCTGCGGTAGAGGGAGATCGGCGTCTGGTCATCGGCCAGCACCTTCAGCGTCACCGGAACGACGCGCCGGTCGCGGGCCAGTTCCCGGAACTCCTCGAGGGTGGGGCTGACGACTCCAAGGTCCTGCATTACTTGCTTTCTTTCGCGGTCGGGTTCTCTTCTGCTGCGGGGCCGACGACGGCGTCGATGGCGCGCCCGTCGAAGCAGGTGCGGGTGCCGGTATGGCATGCGGCGCCCACCTGGTCCACCCGCACGAGGAGGGCATCGCCGTCGCAATCCAGGGCCACGGACTTGACCCACTGGACGTGGCCGGAGGTGTCCCCCTTGCGCCAGTACTCCTGCCGGGAGCGTGAATAGAAAGTCACGCGGCCGGTGCTGAGCGTGCGGCGCAGCGCCTCATCGTCCATCCAGCCGAGCATCAGGACCTCGTTGGTGTCATGCTGCTGGATGACGGCCGCCACCAGTCCGGCTGCATCGCGCTTCAGCAGGCGGGCGACGGCGGCCGGCAGCTGGTCTTCTTCGGTGCCGGCAGCGGACGGCACGGGGTGTGAAAGGGAGGACATCCCCTCAAGTCTAGTGGTTTGCAGAGAGCGGGTTTCGACGGCGTTAACATCGGTGCCTCAAAGTTGCGGCCCGAGCCCAATATGGCGGCTTCGTGCTAGGTTCAGGACTGATGCATTTCGTTCAACCGTCCCGAGAAGTCCTGGCCGAGACACTGCTAGCCGCCGGCCCGGACTCCCCCACGCTGTGCGCGGGCTGGCGGACGGCCGACCTTGCCGCGCACCTGTACCTTCGCGAGCACCGCCCGCTGGCCCAGCTCGGCATGGCCTTCAAGCCGCTGTCCAAGGTATCGGAGGAGGCCACCCGCAAGCTGGCGGACACTTCGCGCGGTGCGGCCGGGTACGCCAAGCTGGTTCAGTCCTTCCGCTCCGGTCCCCCGCGGCTCTCGCCACTGCGGCTGAAGCCGGTGGACGAGGCCGCGAACCTGATCGAGTACTTCGTGCACACCGAAGACATCCGCCGCGCCCCGCACCGCTGGGCGCCGCGGGCGCTGGACGAGGCGTACTCCAACGCGCTATGGGACGAACTCATCAAGCGGGCAGCTATCCTCTACCGCGGCGTGGACCTGGGCATCATCCTGGTCAGGCCGGACGGACCGAGGCACGTGGCCAAGCGCGCGGCAGTGTCCGTCGCCATTACCGGGGAACCGGGCGAACTGCTGATGCACGCGCACGGACGGACCAAGCACGCGCTCGTGACGTTCGAAGGCCAGGAGGATGCGGTCGCGCTCCTGGAAAGCGCCGACATCGGGCTGTAGTCCCCGACCCGCCGGCTCACGCCGTCGCCCGCCCGCCCGCAGGAACGGTCAGCGGACCGGGTAGCCGGCTTCGCGGATCGCCTTCTTGACCTGCGCGATCGCGTCGTCCGGTCCGAAGTGGAACACCGAGGCCGCCAGCACGGCGTCCGCGCCCGCCGCCACGGCCGGGGGGAAGTGCTCGGGCTTGCCGGCACCGCCGGAGGCAATCAGCGGCACCTTGACCGCGGCGCGGACCGCGCGGATCATCTCCAGGTCGAAGCCTTCCTTGGTGCCGTCCGCATCAATCGAGTTCAGCAGGATTTCGCCGACACCGCGGTCCGCCGACTCCCGCGCCCACGCGATGGCGTCAATGCCGGTGCCCTTGCGGCCGCCGTGCGTCGTGACCTCGAAGCCGGAGGGAACGGACGCGTCCGCGGTGCGGCGGGCGTCGAGGGAGAGCACCAGGACCTGGGAACCGAAGTGGTGGGCAATCTCGTCGATCACGTCGGGGCGCACCACGGCGGCGGTATTGATCGAGGCCTTGTCCGCGCCGTAGCGCAGCAGCTTGTCGACGTCGGCCACGCCGCGCACGCCGCCGCCGACCGTCAGCGGGATGAAGACCTCCTCGGCGGTGCGGGCGACGACGTCGAACGTCGTTTCCCGGTTGCCGGAGGAGGCGGTCACATCAAGGAAGGTGAGCTCGTCCGCGCCGGCACGGTCGTACCGGTGGGCGAGTTCGACCGGATCGCCGGCGTCCCGCAGGCCCTCGAAATTGACCCCCTTGACCACGCGTCCGGCGTCGACGTCGAGGCAAGGAATGACACGGATGGCAACTGACATGCTGTCCTCCCGGTTCAGATGCGGCAGGCGTGGATGGTGCTGACCAGGATGGCGCGGGCGCCCAGGTCGTAGAGCTCGTCCATCACCCGGTTGGTCTGGCTGCGGCGGACCATGGACCGCACGGCCACCCAGTCGGTGTCGCGCAGCGGCGAGACGGTGGGCGATTCCAGCCCCGGCGTCAGCGCCGCGGCCTGCTCGACCAGGTTCTTGCGGATGTCGTAGTCCATCATCACGTATTCGCGGGCGACGATGACGCCCCGCAGCCGGCGGATCAGCACGTCGAGGCCCGCGGGGGCCGCGTGGCCCTTGCGGCCGATGAGGACGGCCTCGGACTTCAGGATCGGGTCGCCGAAGATCTCCATGCCGGCCGCCTTGAGCGTGTTGCCGGTCTCGACGACGTCGGCGATGGCGTCCGCGACACCGAGCCGGACCGAGGACTCCACCGCGCCGTCAAGCCGGACCACCTTGGCATCGATGTCGCGCTCCGCCAGGTAGTCGCGCAGGAGCCCGTCGTAGCTGGTGGCCAGCCGCTTGCCTTCCAGCTGGTCGGCCCGGGAGAACTCCCCGACGGGTCCGGCGAAGCGGAAGGTGGAGGTGCCGAAGCCCAGGGCCAGCAGTTCCTCGGCCTCGACCTGGGCGTCGAGGAACAGGTCGCGGCCGGTGATGCCGACGTCCAGGGTGCCCTTGCCGACGTAGACGGCGATGTCGCGTGGACGGAGGAAGAAGAATTCGATGTCGTTGTCCGGATCGACCATGACGAGTTCACGGTTGTCACGGCGCTGCCGGTAGCCGGCCTCCGTGAGCATGCCGGAAGCGGCCTCGGACAAGGAACCTTTATTGGGAACAGCTACACGCAGCATGGACTGACTTTCTGCAAGGATGTGGCCGGCTCCAGGGCCGGCGGGGTCGGAAGAACGTTGCCGGTGGTCGGGCGGAACACCTCCTGAGGCGGTGTCCCGCTACAGATGCTTGTACACGTCCTCCAGCGACAGGCCCTTGGCGAGCATCAGCACCTGCAGGTGGTAGAGCAGCTGGGAAATCTCCTCGGCGGCCGCCTCATCCGACTCGTACTCCGCGGCCATCCAGACCTCCGCGGCTTCCTCGACGACCTTCTTGCCGATGCCATGCACGCCGGAGTCCAGTTCGGCGACGGTGCCGGAGCCTTCCGGGCGGTTCCGGGCTTTCTCGCTGAGCTCGGCGAAGAGGGATTCGAAGGATTTCACGCTCTTTAGAGTACGTCAGGGTTCCGCGTGCGCCGCAAAAGGCCCCGGCCTATGTGACAAAGCCCACCGGCCCGGCGACGCACCGGGCCGGCGCCGCGTCACACTCCCAGCTTGCGCAGCGTCGCCGCAGTAGCCAAGGCGGCCGTGACTGCCTCGTGGCCCTTGTCCTCGTTGGAGCCCTCCAGCCCGGCCCGGTCGAGCCCCTGCTGCTCCGTGTCGCAGGTCAGCACGCCGAAGCCGACCGGCGTGCCCGTGCTGACGCTGACGTTCGTCAGGCCTTCCGTGGCAGCCTGGCAGACGTACTCGAAGTGCGGCGTCCCGCCGCGGATAACGACGCCGAGGGCCACAACCGCGTCGAAGTGCGGTGCCAGCCGGGCAGCGGCTACCGGCAGCTCGAACGCGCCCGGGACCCGCACGAGTTCCGGCTCGGCGATGCCGGCCTCGGCGGCGGCGCGTCGTGCCCCGTCGACCAGGCCGTCCATGATCTTCGTGTGCCAGCTGGCCGCCACGATGGCCAGCTTGAAGCCGTTGCCGTCCGTGTTGAGGCCGCCGAGGTCGATGACGGGCGCTCCGTGTCCGCTCATGAGTGCTTCTTCCTTCCGGTGCCGCTGATGCCGCGGCACGTGGTTCAAGTGGGTGTTTCCGGCTGCGCGGCTGCGTCAGCTCTGGTGGATCGGCTGGTCTTCCAGCAGGGCCAGGCGGTGGTCCATGCGGTCCCGCTTGGTCTGCAGGTAGCGCCGGTTCTGTTCGCGGGAGGGCACTTCCGAGGAGACCATCTCCTCGACGGTGATTCCGAAGGCTGCGAGCTTGGAACCCTTGATCGGGTTGTTGCTCAGCAGCCGGATGTGGTCCAGCCCCATGGTGTGCAGGATCGCGGCGGCGGCCGAGTAGTCCCTGCCGTCGACCGGCAGGCCGAGCTGCTCGTTGGCTTCCACCGTGTCGGCGCCGCCTTCCTGCAGCGCATACGCGCGGATCTTGTTGGCCAGGCCGATGCCGCGTCCCTCCTGGCCCCGCAGGTACAGCACCGTGCCGCCATGTTCGGCGATCAGGGTCAGCGCCTGCTCCAGCTGCTCACCGCAGTCGCAGCGGTAGGAGGCGAAGACGTCGCCCGTGAGGCATTCCGAATGCAGCCGAACCAGCGGGGCGGATTCCGGCCGGACCGGCGATGTGACGCTCAGGTGCTCCACGCCGGTGCCTTCGTCGGTCCACGCGCGCGCCGTGAAAAAGCCGAAGGCCGTCGGCAGCTGGACGGAGGGTCCCCCGGTGACGTTGGCCAGCGGCACCGCCGGCGCGGTTCCCGCCGCCGCCGTCTCGCCGACGCCGCTCATCGCCCGGCCTCCCCCGCCACAGGCCGTGCGATGGCGGACAGATGGTTCACCAGGTCCTCGATCGAGACCAACGGGCAGCCGTGCTCATTGGCGAACTCGCGGAGCGCGGGCAGCCGCATCATTTCGCCGTCGTCGTGGACCAGTTCGGCGATGACCCCGACCGGTTCCCGGCCACCCAGCCTGCACAGGTCCACCGCCGCTTCGGTGTGGCCCCGACGGACCAGGACACCGCCGTCGACCGCCCGCAGCGGGAAGATGTGGCCCGGCCGGCTCAGCTGGGCCGCGGTGCTCTGCGGCGACGCCAGGACCAGCGCAGTGCGCGCGCGGTCCGAGGAACTGATCCCGGTGGAAACGCCCGACGCGGCATCGCACGAGACGGTGTACGCGGTGCCCTTGGCATCCTGGTTGTCCTCCACCATCGGCGGGAGGTCCAGGCGGTCCGCCCGCGCGCCGGTCAGGGGCACGCAGATCACACCGGAGGTATGCCGGACGGTCCAGCCCATCAGGGCAGGCGTGGAGGCGTCGGCGGCGAAGATAATGTCACCTTCGTTCTCGCGGTCTTCGTCATCGACGACGACGACCGGCTGGCCGGCCGCGATGGCGGCAATGGCCAGTTCGATTGCGTCCAACCTGATCGGGGATTCGACGGCCGCGCTCATGCCGGTTCTCCTGCCGCGTGGCGGGCCGGCTGGCTGCCCGCGGCGGTGTAGGCCAGCAGCCGCTCCGCGTACTTGGCCAGCACGTCCACCTCGAGGTTGACCTTGTCGCCGATGGCCTTGTCACCCAGGGAGGTCTCGGCCAGCGTGGTGGGGATCAGCCCGACCTCGAACCACGGCTCCTCGGCGCCGGGTTCGCTGACCGCCGTCACGGTGAGGGACACGCCGTCGACCGCAATTGAGCCCTTCTCCGCGATGTACCGGGCCTGCCGGGCCGGAACGGAGAAGCGCAGCCGGTCCCAGTCGCCGACGTTCTCCCGCTCCAGCAGCGCGCCCACGGCATCGACGTGGCCTTGGACCACGTGCCCGTCCAGCCGCCCGCCGGCTGGAACGCAACGTTCCAGGTTGACGCTCCTGCCTTCCTTCAGCTCGCCGGTGGTGGTCCGGCGCAGGGTCTCCCCCATGACGTCGACGGCGATGCGGCCGTCCGCAATGCTCACGGCCGTCAGGCAGACGCCGTTGACCGCGATGGACCCGCCGAGTCCGAGGTCCTCGGCGGACGCGCCAGCCGAGAACGTCAGCACGGCGCTGTCCGTCTCGGGATGGAGGACAAGCGACTCCACGCCGCCTCGCTCCGTGACAATTCCGGTAAACATCAGAGTCCTTTCCGTACCGCAGGCGTGGTGCCAGCCGGTGCTGGTTCAAGATGCAGGCGCAGGTCAGCGCCGAGATTGGTGGTGTGGCCGCCGCCGGAGCTATCCCAGCGCCAGTGCGCCGCGTCCGCCAGGGTGCCGATACCCAGCGGCGCCGTCGAACGCGTGCCGGCGCCGAGCAGCAGCGGCGCAAGATAGAGGACCAGCTCGTCCACGAGGTCCGCCTTCAGGAAGGCGGCCGCCACCGTGGCGCCGCCCTCGATCATGGCGTGGGCTATGCCGCGGCGGGCCAGCGACTCCAGCACTTCGGCGGGATCGTGGGTGTGCAGCTGAAGGAACTTCCCGTCGCTGCCGCGCACCGCCGCGTCGTCGGGAACGTCGCGGGCGCCCATGACCACACGCAGCGGCTGGCTGGCGGCGGGCTCCCCGTTCCCGGTCCGGGCGGTCAGTCGGGGGTTGTCGGCGAAGACGGTCCCGGTACCGGCGATGATCGCGTCCACCCGAGCCCGGATGCCGTGGCTGTCCTGCCGGGCCGCCTCGCAGGTGATCCACTGGCTGCTGCCGTCGGCGGCCGCGATCAGGCCGTCAAGGGTCTGCGCGATGTGCATGGTGGTGAACGGCCGTTGGGCCGACTTGGCCTTGAACCACCGCTGGTTCAGGTCCAGTGCCTCGTCGCGGCAGAGGCCGGAGCCCACATCCACCCCGCGGCTGCGCAGGTAGTCGGCTCCCCCGGCGGCCGACGTCTGGTCGTCCGAGGCATGAATCAGGCGGCCGATCCCGGCCTCGGCCACGGCAACCGCACAGGGGCCGGTCCGCCCATGATGGTTGCATGGCTCCAGCGTCACCACCATGGTGCAGTCGGCCAGGGCGGTCCGGTCGAGCCCGTCCGGCAGGCAGGCCAGCGCCTCGACCTCCGCGTGCGGAAAGCCGGCGCCGCGGTGGTAGCCGCTCGCCAGGATCGCTCCGTCGGCATCGAGGACGGCCGCACCGACCAGCGGATTGGCCCCGCGCACGCCGCGACGTGCCTCCCCGAGGGCCAGCTGCATCGCCCGCTCCTCGACAGCCGTGAACTCCTGAGCCGCCATCAGCGGGCCGCCCGTTCCAGTGCCGGCTCCGCGACAGCCGCCCCGGCCCCGGCCTTGATGCGGTCATGGGCCCGCCACCAGACGAAGAAGCCGATCAGGGTGAATGCCCCATAGAACAGGTACATGACGGCCGACGCGTAGTAGCCGGCGCTGAAGAGCAGCGGGACGCCCACGATGTCCACGGCAACCCAGACCAGCCAGAACTCCACCCAGCCGCGGGCCATCCCGTAGGTCGCCAGCAGGGAACCGACGAAGGTCCAGGCATCCGCCCACACGGGCTCGTAGGAGCCGAGCGCGGCGAACAGCGGGGTGAGGGCCACGGTGCCCAGCACCATACCGGCGGCCAGGCCGATCCGTTCCCGGCCGGAGGCGAATCGCGGAGCCAGCGCATGTCCGGCTCCGTCGGCGCCGTCCCGGCGGCTCTGGCTCCAGCGGCGCCAGCCGTAGACCGCTACGGCGATGAACATGACCTGCCGGCCGGCCTGCCCGAGCAGCGTCGCCGTGCTGGCGGCACCGAACAGGGAACCGAGGAAGACGGTGAGGAGGATGAGGTTGCCGGCAATGCCGACCGGCCAGGCCCAGACCTTCCGGCGCATGCCCCCGAGGGCGCTCAACAGGCCGAAGATATTGCCCAGCACCTCGCGCAGCAGCAACACGCTGCCGGCGACGGGTATCTGGGCTTCAAAGAGCCACCGCAGGAGATCCATGCCGTTCCTTTCCGAAAGCCGCGGCGGCTCCGGGGTAACGACAGTGCGGTAGCTGCAGGCAACGGTCGCCGGGTCCATGCGGACCGTGCGCACCGTCGGCTGGCTGCCAACTGTACGTGCTTCTCCCATCCAGACTTTGACTGTCGGTACCGGAATTCCACCGGTTCAGCCGCTGCCTGCGGAACATTGCTGTTCCGTCGACCGCGGGTCGCGGACTATAACCGCCGGTTCGGACTTACACCGACCCCGGAGCACGTTGTTTTGTGATTGCTATTGTGCCATAACTGCCGCGGGCCCCACGGCTATTCCCGTCACGGCCTGTAACACACGGCACATTGACGCATCAGCCCCGTGAAAGCGCCCTTTGAGCGGCGTTCCTCAGCGACGTGATGGCGGCATCCGGGTCCTCGGCGCCGTACACCGCCGAGCCGGCGACGAAGACATTGGCCCCGGCCGCGGCTGCCCGGTGGATGGTCTCCTCCGTGACACCGCCGTCCACCTGGATTGCCACCGGGAGGCCCGACCCGGCGACGGCGTCAGCGGCACGGCGGATCTTCGGCAGCGTGACGTCCAGGAAGGACTGGCCCCCGAAGCCGGGTTCCACCGTCATGATCAGCAGCATGTCCATCTCAGGCAGTAGGTCCAGATAGGGTTCGACGGCGGTGGCAGGCCTGAGCGCCATGCCCGCCTTCGCGCCGCGGTCCCGAAGATCGCGGGCCAGCTTGACCGGCGCCGCCGACGCTTCGACGTGGAAAGTCACCGAGTCCACGCCGGCCTCGGCATAGCCCGGCGCCCAGCGGTCAGGATCCTCGATCATCAGGTGTACATCCAGCGGGAGCCTGCTGACCGCCTGGATCCGTTCCACCACGGGCAGCCCGATGGTCAGGTTGGGCACGAAATGGTTGTCCATCACGTCCACGTGGACGGCGTCGGCCGACGCGATTCGGGCAAGTTCGGACTCAAGATTGACGAAGTCGGCGGAGAGAATGCTCGGGTTGATGCAGCACTGGTGCATGGCTGGTGGTCAGTCCTTTCCCGCCGGCGCGCCGGCGGATGTCTTCTTGCGCAGCAGGGACAGGAACATCGCATCCGTCCCGTGGATGTGCGGCCACAGCTGGGCCGTGCTGCCCGCGCCCTCGGGCCTGCCGGCCTGCAGGTCCCCGGTGAGGCTTGCGGCATCCAGCGCCGCGGCCGAATCCCCCGGTTCCATCTCCGGGTGGCGCCGGAGCGCATCGGTGACGACCGCCGTCGTCTCCGCAATATGCGGGGAGCAGGTGACGTAGGCGACCAGGCCTCCCGGCTTCACAGCGGCGATGGCGGAATCGAGCAGCTCCCGCTGGAGCGGGGCCAGCTGGGCGACGTCCGCGGGACGGCGGCGCCAGCGGGATTCAGGCCGGCGCCGCAGCGCTCCAAGGCCGGTGCACGGCGCGTCTACGAGCACCCGGTCGAAGCTATCGGGCTCAAGCCGGCCGAGGTCCCGCCCGTCCCCGGTCCGCACTTCCCAGACCCGGTGGTCCACCGGGCGCAGGGCCTGCCGGACCAGTTCGGCACGGTGGGCCGCCGGCTCGTTCGCCAGCAGCGTCGCCCCCTGTTCTGCCGCCAGCGCCGCGAGCAAGGCGGCCTTTCCGCCGGGGCCGGCGCACAAATCGAGCCACCGTTCCGGGCCTTCGGTCCGCAGCGCCGCGCCCGCCAGTGCGCGTGCCACCAGCTGGGATCCGGCGTCCTGGACGCGCGTTGTGCCCTTCCGGACCGAGTCGAGCCTGCCCACGTCACCGCCCGAGTAGAGCGCGGAATCCCTCACCAGCCCGCCCGGCTGGGCGCCGGCTTCGAAGGCCTCCTCCAGGTCTCCCAGTCCAGGCAAGGCGACGAGGTTGACCACGGGTGCCGCATTGTCCGCGTCCAGCAGCTGCCCGATCTCTTCCACGCTCCGGCCGTGGCCCGCCAGCGCCTGGCGCAGGGCGCGCACGATCCACTCGGGATGGCTCTGGGCGATGGCAGCGGCCGCTACCGGATCGCTGCCGGCCGTCAGCTCCGTCGTCCAGTCCGCAAGGTCACGCGAGCTCACCCTGCGGAGGACGGCATTGATCAGGGAAGCCGGGCCCGCACCGATCACTGCACGAGCCAGCCCCACGGTCTGGTCCAGCGCGGCGTGGGCCGGCACGCGCATGGCCAGCAGTTGGTGCGCGCCCAGCCGCAGCGCGTCGAGGATCGCGGGATCAAGCTGGTCCAGCGGGCGGTCCACGCACCTGGCCAGGATCGCGTCGTAGGTACCTTGGGCGCGCAGCGCACCGTAAGCCAGTTCGGTGGCGAAGCCGGCGTCACGCTTGTCCAGGCGGTGCTGGCGGATCCGGGCCGGCAGCACCAGGTTCGCATACGCGTCTTCGCTGCTCACCGCGCGGAGCACTTCGAAGGCCACCAGCCGTGCCGGGTCCGCCCGCCGGGTGCGCTCGGACGGAGCCGCGCTCGTATGGCTGCGGTTAACGGGGCGGTTTCGCTCCCGTCCGGCAGCGTTGCGCCGTCCGGCCCCCGGCCTGTGCCTGCCGCGCTGGCCGTCCTCGTTTCCGCTCATTCGAACCGCACATCCTCACGTTGTCCCAGGCCGCGCGCCCAGTCGGCCGCCGCCATCATCTTCTTGCCTGCCGGCTGCACCTGGCCCAATTGGACAGCGCAGGAGCCGGTTCCCACCAGGGCAGAGGCGGATCCGCCGGAGGTCGGCAGCACCTGGCCGGGAGCCAGGTCCCTGCGGTCCTGCCGGAGCGTGACCGGTCCGAGCTTGAACCGCTGGTCCCGGAGCGTGGTCCATGCCCCGGGCTCCGGCGTCACGCCGTTGATCCTGCGCCGGATGGCCAGCGCCGGCTGGTTCCAGTCGATGTGGCCGTCCTCGAGTCCCAGCTTCGGGGCCGCCGTAGGCCGGCCGGCCTGCGGAACGGCGACGGCTTTTCCTGCCAGTACGGCCGACAGCGTCTGGGCCAGCAGTGTCGCCCCGCTGAGCGACAGC
Source organism: Arthrobacter sp. Marseille-P9274 (assembly GCF_946892675.1). Taxonomy (NCBI): domain Bacteria; kingdom Bacillati; phylum Actinomycetota; class Actinomycetes; order Micrococcales; family Micrococcaceae; genus Arthrobacter; species Arthrobacter sp. Marseille-P9274. The sequence continues at coordinate 1,282,726 of NZ_CAMPOV010000001.1, read as the reverse complement.
CGCTCGAGCAGCTCGCCGCTGGTGTCCTCCGGCCGAATCGACTCGGTGAGGGTGCCGTAGACGGGACCGGTGTCCAGTCCCTTTTCGAGCAGGAAGGTCGAAGCGCCGGTCATGTCGTCACCGTTGATCACCGCGTGCTGGACGGGGGCGGCGCCGCGCCACTGGGGCAGCAGGGAAAAGTGCAGGTTGATCCAGCCGTGGGCCGGCAGCGCCAACGCCTCCTCCGGCACCAGTCCGCCGTAAGCCACGATCGCCGCCACGTCCGGGGCGGCTTCTGCGATGGCGGAAACGGCAGGATCATCGAGGCGGTTCGCCTTGATGACGTGCAGCCCAAGCTCGGCCGCCCGCCGGGCCACCGGTGACGCGGTCATGATCTTCTTGCGTCCGACCGGCGCGTCCTCGCGTGTCAGGACGGCCACGATGTCGAAACCGGCTGCCGACAGCGCGTCCAGGGACGGGACGGCCACGCCGGGCGTGCCGGCGAAAAGGACCCGCGGCCGGGCATCAGGGACGGTCATGCCTGGGGCTGCCCGAAGGCACCGGCACCGAAACCCGACCCGACGCTGGCCGACCGCTTGGCCGTGGTGTCCCGGGCCACGGTGTTGTAGGTGGCGTTCCGGATCGCCCGCAGAGCGCTCTTGCGCTCCTCGCCGGACAAGTGGTCAATGTAGAGCACCCCATCCAGGTGGTCCGTCTCATGCTGGAAGCAACGTGCCAGCATTCCTTCGCCCTCGACAACCACGGGGTTGCCTTTCATGTCGACGCCGGTCACGCGGCTCCAGCGCCGACGCCGTACCGGGTAGCCGAGCCCCGGAATGGAGAGGCATCCCTCCACCTGGTCCTCCTGGAAATCATCACTGTTTTCCAGCACCGGGTTGACCACATGGCCGCGCCGTCCGTCGATCTGGTATGTGAACACCCGCAGGCTGACCCCTACCTGCGGTGCGGCCAAGCCGGCTCCCTCGACGTTCTCCATCGTCTCGTCCATGTCGGCAACGAGCTTTTCCAGTTCGGGGCCGAACTCGGTCACCGGCTCGGCCTTGGTGCGAAGCACCGGATCTCCGATGATCCGAATACCTAGGACGGTCATCTGCTCTTCTACCTCACTTTTGCCGTGGAAAACGTCGCTTCAAGTCTAAGTGCCTTCAGCTGGCAGCCGGCTCGACAGCGCGGACTGCCGGCACCGGAGGGCCGACGGGCAGCAATGCGCGGCCGGCGTCCGCCACCTGCAGCTGAAGGTCCCACACCCGGCGCAGCGCGCAGAACTTATACCAGTGGTACTTCAGGACCTCGGGATTAGCGCGCATCGGGCGGACTTCCGTTTCGCCGATGGCCACCCCCAGGAGGACCGGGTCATCACCGTACGCCCACGGCTCCCAGCTGCCCGCCGCCGCGTCGACCAGGCTTTCCTGTGCCTTCATCCCGGCCACCAACTGCATGACGACCTTCTCGTCCATGGCCTTGACCTGCCCGTTGCGGTCCGTGCCCTTGGTCTTGAAGTCGATCAGGCACAGCCGTCCGCCGATCCTGGCCACCAGGTCCATCGTTCCGGCATAACCGAGCTCGGCGTTCCACACGGTGATCTCGGGCTCGATCGGCTCGACCGCATACAGCTCCCACCACTCGTCGAAGCGCGCCGCGAAGGCCTCTTCACCGTTCGCCTTCAGGGCCTCGCGTGCCTCTGCCATTCGGTGCGGACGCCCCAGGGCGCGCAGCGACACCTGCTCGCAATAGGAATGCACCCGGTCCCCGCGCAGCGCCGCCGCATCCCTGTAGCGCTCCGCAGCGGATGAGGCTTCCTTTGCCAAGGCCCGCAGCTTGGCGGGATTTCCGGCGGCCTCGGCCAGCCTGTGGTCCTGCGCCATGGCCGTGGCCGCCATGTGGGAGAACCACCCGCCCAGGTCCGTGGGTGCTTGGGATATCACGGTCGTAATGGAGGGAACACTCGGAAGTTCCGTGGTGGAGCGGGAGTACATCCGTCCGAAATCGGTCTTGTGGGCCAGCGCCGGATCTGTCATACCAAGCATCATCTCAGAGACCACCGACGGTTTCGGGCCGCGAAGCCGGAGGGGACGCACCCTAGGCAATGGCAACGAAAGAGGCCCCCGCCCAGGCTGATTGCCTGGGCGGGGGCCTCCCATATGGTGGGCGATACTGGGTTCGAACCAGTGACCTCTTCGGTGTGAACGAAGCGCGCTACCACTGCGCCAATCGCCCGAGGTGGATCCGTTATGCGGATCAACGTCGCTTATGAATGGTAGCCGACAGATGGCCATGTGCAAAAACCGGACCTCGGTCCCGCCCGTCGGGCGCCGGCGGCGACGCCCCCGGCGGGCTGCCGCACGCCCGATTGGACGAAGCACGATTCGTCCTATAGAGTTCTTACTCGTTGGAAATCGCCGAGGCGCTCCGGAAAGACAGCCGGACCGGGCGATATCACGACATGCGGACGTAGCTCAGCTGGCTAGAGCACCACCTTGCCAAGGTGGATGTCGCGGGTTCGAATCCCGTCGTCCGCTCGCAAGTCACTGTTGGTGCCAGCTTTGCTGGCCGGTCCTGAATCTGCAGGCCACGGTGGGGTGGCCGAGAGGCGAGGCAGCGGCCTGCAAAGCCGTATACGCGGGTTCGAATCCCGTCCCCACCTCGTTTGCAGATGGTACTTGCAGCAACCCTTTACGGGCGATTGGCGCAGCGGTAGCGCGCTTCCCTGACACGGAAGAGGTCACTGGTTCGATCCCAGTATCGCCCACGGATGGAGCCCGTTCACGGATCCTCTCCATGCGGACGTAGCTCAGCTGGCTAGAGCACCACCTTGCCAAGGTGGATGTCGCGGGTTCGAATCCCGTCGTCCGCTCCACTCCCCCAATACCGGAGCGTTCAAAGCTGCTCCGGTTTTGGATCCGGGGCGATTGGCGCAGCGGTAGCGCGCTTCCCTGACACGGAAGAGGTCACTGGTTCGATCCCAGTATCGCCCACGGATGGAATCCGATGTCGGATCCTCTCCATGCGGACGTAGCTCAGCTGGCTAGAGCACCACCTTGCCAAGGTGGATGTCGCGGGTTCGAATCCCGTCGTCCGCTCCATACCCCCCGATACCAAGCACGTCTGAGGTGCCCCGGTATCGGCCCCCGGGCGATTGGCGCAGCGGTAGCGCGCTTCCCTGACACGGAAGAGGTCACTGGTTCGATCCCAGTATCGCCCACCACTTTGAACGGCTCCGACGCGGAGCCGGCTTTTGTTTAACCGCCCCTCCTGTTCCGGGACCCGGCCATACGCCGTCGAGGACTGCGGCCGACGAACTGCGGCTGAGGCCCGCCGCGAGCGAGCAGGGAATCCTGCAAAGCTACAGGGAGCCGTACGGAGCGGGTCTGCCCGGCCCTCCGAGCACTCGACGCTTCGGTCCTGATGCCCGATGCCCCCCGGTTCTCCGGTCGGCGCGAGGGCTATAGCCTGCGCTCGATCCTGGCGCATCTGACCGCGGAGACCGCGCGGCACGCCGGCCACGAGGACATCATCAGGGGGTCCATCGACGGCGCCACGGCCTTCCCGCTCATGGCAGCGGCCGAGCAGCGGCCGGCATCGGACTGGATGACATAGTGGACTCCGCCCGAGCGCAGTCGTTGACGCCGTGGATGCCGCGCCTAGGATGGAACCTGAAGGGAACAGACGGTTCCCGCGGGAGAAAGGAGGTGGCTGTGTCTATATTTGACGAGCTCAAGGGCAAGGCCGGAGGGCTGAAGGACAAGGCAGCTGAGCTGGTCGGCAGCAACGCCGACAGCATCAAGGGCGGCATCGGCAAAGTCGGTGACTTCATCGACACCAAGACCGGAGGCAAGTACTCCGGACAGGTCGATGGCCTCCAAGCCAAGGCCTCCGAACTCATCGACAGGGCGCCGGGGAACAACAATCCCGGACGCGCCGGAGGGGCGAACCCTCCGGCCTAATAGCTCTCTGGGAACGGCAAAGGGTGGCGCCGGTCCTGCCGCGAGGCAGCACCGGCGCCTCTTGCGTGCCTAGGAGGATTCCCCGGTCATGCCCTCGCGCGCCAGGGCCGTCAGGCGCGAGACCGCACGGTAATACTTCTTCATGTAGCCCCCGGACATCATCTCCGGGGTGAACAGCTCGTCAAAGGGGGCGCCGCTGGCGATGATGGGAACATCCTTGTCGTAAAGCCGGTCCGCCAGGACCACGAACCGCAGCGCGACCGACTGCTCCGTGATTGTGGCCACGTTGTGCCAGGCCACCGCGTCAATACCGTCGATGAACTGCCGGTAGCGGCTCGGGTGGACGCCCTCCAGATGGCTGACTAGGTCGCTGAACTCGTCGGCGGCGACCACCTGCCCGTCGAAGTCGCTGTACACCCGCCGTTTGAGTTCCTGGTCGCTCAAGGGCGCGGGAGCGGCCGGCAGCCCGCGGTGGCGGTAGTCCTCGCCGTCGATCCTGATGACATCGAACTGGTCCGCCAGGACCTGGATCTCGCGCTGGAAGTCGACCGCGGCGAAGCGGCCCTCTCCCAAGGAACCCGGCAGGGTGTTGGAGGTCGCGGCCAGCCTGACGCCGGCGTCGGCGAGTTCCCGCATAAGCCGCGACATCAGGACGGTGTCGCCCGGATCGTCGAGTTCGAATTCGTCGATGCAGACGAGCTTGTAGCTGCTGAGAGCGTCAACAGTCTTGCGGAAGGACAGGGCGCCGACGAGGTTGGTGTACTCGACGAAGGTGCCGAACGCCTTCGGTCCCTCGACGGCGTGCCACAGGGACGCCAGCAGGTGCGTCTTGCCGACGCCGAAACCGCCGTCGAGGTAGATGCCCGCCCGGCTGGGTGCCTTCTTGGCTCCGAAGAGCCGCTTGAGTCCGGTCGGCGCGCGATGGTCCGTGGATGCGGCGAAGTCCTGCAGCGCTTTGACCGCGGTGGCCTGGGACGGCTGCGACGGGTCGGGGCGGTAGCTGGCGAAGGAGACCTCGCCGAAACGCGGCGACGGATGGAACCCCTTCAGGAGTTCATCGACGGAAGCCTTCGGGGTCCGGCGGGTTAGCTGTTCGATCTGGGGCACGTTGGGCCGACCAATGCCTTCCTGAAATCTGCTCGGCGGTGATTTGCCGCCAGAGAAACGATACGCTACGCCAGCTGTATTGTCGGATTCCTGTCGGATTTGCCGCTTCCCCCGGATAGGGCGGCGGAAGCTTTTGCCGCGGGCTGTGGTTAGGCTAGGCGGGAGCCCAAATCCCCGTTTACCGAAAGGACAGCCGTGCCCGTTGCCGCTGAATCGAACGAGAAGTTTGCCGCCTACGCCGATCCGGAGCGGCTCGTGTCCACCGAATGGCTCGCCGCCAATCTGGACAACGAATCGCTGGTCGTCGTGGAGTCCGACGAGGACATCCTGCTCTACGACACCGGCCATATCCCCGGTGCAGTGAAGATCGACTGGCACACCGACCTCAACGACCCGGTGGCCAGGGACTACGTGGACGGCGCCGGCTTCGCCAAGCTCATGAGCACCAAGGGCATCTCGCGCGATAGCACCGTGGTGATCTACGGCGACAAGAGCAACTGGTGGGCCGCCTACGCCCTCTGGGTCTTCACACTGTTCGGCCACGAGGACGTCCGCCTGCTGGACGGTGGCCGCGACAAGTGGATTGCGGAAGGCCGGGAACTGACCACCGAGGCGCCCCAGCCGGTCTCCACCGATTACCCGGTCATCGAGCGCAACGACGAGCCCATCCGTGCCTACCTGTCCGACGTCCTGGCGCATTTCGGCAAGCCGCTGATCGACGTCCGCTCTCCCGAGGAGTACTCGGGCCTGCGCACAACCATGCCGGCCTACCCGGAGGAAGGCGCCCTGCGCGGCGGCCACATCCCGAGCGCCGCCTCCGTCCCCTGGGCCAGGGCTGCGGCCGAGGACGGGACCTTCAGGAGCCGCGAAGAGCTGGAAGCCATCTATAAGGGCGAGGCCGGCCTCAAGGAAGGGGACGACGTCGTCGCCTACTGCCGGATCGGGGAAAGGTCGAGCCACACCTGGTTTGTCCTCAAGCACCTGCTGGGCTTCGGGAACGTACGCAACTACGACGGCTCCTGGACCGAATGGGGAAATGCCGTACGCGTCCCCATCGTCAGGGGCTCGGAGCCGGGCGAAGCTCCGGCCCCGCGACGCTGACCCGGCGTAGGATAGATGACTGTGACTGAACAACAGATCCCGGCGCCGCTGGCGGAAATCATCGACGACTTCCAGGCCATGGAGGAACCCGACCGGCTGCAGCTTCTGCTGGAATTCTCCCGCTCGCTGCCGGAACTGCCCGAGCACCTCGCCGGGCATCCGGAACTGCTCGAGCAGGTTGTTGAGTGCCAGTCACCGTTGTTCCTGACCCTGGAACTCGGGGACGCTCCGGAGCAGCCCGTGGAGATCTTCTTCTCGGCTCCCCCGGAGGCCCCGACGACCCGGGGCTTTGCTGCCGTCCTGCACGAGGGGCTCAACGGCCTGCCCGCGGACGAAATCCTCGCGGTGCCGGACGACATGCCGGACCAGCTCGGGCTGACCCGCGCGATTACGCCGCTGCGGATGCGCGGCATGGCCGCGATGCTCGCCCGGATCAAGCGGCAGATCACCGACGCGCGCTCCGCAGCCTGAGCGGGCCGCGTCCCAGTGGCCAAGCGCGCTGCCTCGTCCGGGACCCCGGCGACGCTGTTGCTGGATCAAGCGGGCGTCCCCTATACGCTGCACGGCTACGAGCACGATCCGCGCACGGCCAGCTACGGGCAGGAGGCGGCGGAGGCGCTGGGCTTCCCTCCCGCCCGGGTTTTCAAGACGCTGATGGTGAGCACGGGCCCGTCCCTCGCCGTCGCGATTATTCCGGTGGCCACCAGCCTCGACCTCAAGGCCTGCGGTGCCGCCCTGGGTGTGAAGCGGGCCGCTATGGCCGACCCCGCGCTGGCGCAGCGCCGGACGGGATACGTTCTCGGCGGCATCTCGCCGCTCGGCCAGCGGCAGGCTAGCCCCACCGTCCTGGACGGTTCCGCCCTCGGCTTTCCCACCATCCTCGTATCGGCCGGCCGCCGCGGCCTCGACGTCGAGCTGGCCGCCCGGGACCTTCTCCGGCTGACCGGTGCCAGCGTGGCGGACCTGGGAGCGGACTAGGTTTCCGCCGGCCGCTCTCCGCCGATGCGGCCGGTCCGGGCCGGTCCGAGAACCTCGGCCAGCCACTGGGCCACCGTGGACTCCCAGCGTTCCGGGTCGACGTTCCATTCCCTCGTGTGGCCCGCCCCTGAGAACCGCTCGAAGGTCACCAGCCGCGGATTCTGCTCCGCGAGCTCGGCCGAGGGCCCGTACGGCACAAAGTCGTCATCCTGGCTGTGCAGGATCAGCGTGGGCACGCTGAGCTGGTCCGCCCTGTCCACCCAGTTCATCTTGCGCAGGTCCAGCGGCGACGCCAGCCCCGTCAGCAGCCGGCCGGCCTTGTTGGAGATCAGCCACTGCGTGAACCGGCCGATGGCTGCCGGAATCCTGTTCAGCCGCGCCTGGTAGGCCAGCACATCGATCCAGTTGATGACCGGCGCGTCCAGCACCAGGGCACGGATCCGGTTCCGGTGGATGGACTGGTCCGCCGCCTGGAGGCTGATCGCGCCGCCCATGGACCAGCCGAAGAGGACCACGTTGTGGGCACCGTGGTCCAGGGCATAGCCGATCGCGGCTTCCACATCGAGCCATTCGGTGAGGCCGAGCCCGTACCTGCCGTCCGGCGCCGCCGGTGCCTCACCGTCGTTGCGGTAGGACATCAGCAGCGAGGTCATGCCCAGTTCCTTGGCGGTCCGCACGGCGCGGATGCCTTCCTGCCGGGTAGCACCCCGGCCGTGCACCATGATGGCCCAGGTGCGGCTGGTCGCGTCTCCGCGGATCAGCCAGGCCGGTGCGTGGCCGCCGTCGACATCGATCCTGACCTCTTCGTTGGCCAGCCCCGCCGCGGCCGGATCCGGGTAGACCGCGCCGCCCCACCAGCCCCGGCGCGCCGAGCCCAGCTCTCCGCTGTAGACCCGCTCCACCCGGCGCTGCACGGTGCCGTCCTTCGGCGAGTACGACGTGATTCCGCCGATCCTCGCGTGGCCGCGTCCGCCGTCGAAATAGATGCTGTAGATCCCCGGGGAAATGGTGTCCAGGGTGGCCGGCAGGATGATTTCCTGCTCCTCGCCGTTGCCGACGACGGCGAAGATTTCCAGGTTGTGCTCGTGCTCGCGCACGGGTGTCAGCAGTTGCCGCGCGAAATAGGACGCGAGCCCGGAGCTGGCCGCGGCCAGCACCGATCCCGTCCCGGCACCGATCATGGCGCCCAGGCTGATCCAGCGGACCCACGGCAGGGTCCTGGCCGCGGCCTCCCCCGCCGCTGACGCCGTCGGTGACTTCCGGGAAACAAACAGGGCCATGGTTCCATTTTTACCCCACGCACGATCGGGTGCCGCCATCCCCCGCCGAAGGGCATCGTCCCGGCAGGAGGACGGAATGTGCCGCCGTATTGTTGACGGTCGCCGATGCTGGCTACGCTGGGCGCATGACGGAAACGATCGTGGTACTCGCCGAGGAACCGCTCAACGGCGCGGACCTGAGGAATCTTGAACTGCTGGCCTCGGAGGGCACCACGTTCAACGTGCTGATCCCGGAGGACACCAAGCGCAATCTGGTGCTGGACTTCCTGGACAACCTGAGCCTGCTCGACGTCGCCGCCGCCTTCCGGGAGCTGCTCCACGGGCAGCCGTCGGCGGACGAGGCGAAGACAGAGGCCGAAGAGGCCAAACGGCTGTCCATCGAAGCGCTCGCCGCCAGCAGGCTCGCCGGCACGGTGGAGATCGTCGGGGACGACGCGGTGTCCGCCCTCGTGGACCATGTCCGCCAGCACGCCGTGGACCGGGCCGTGGTCATCACCACCCCGCATGCCGTCGAGGACACCTTCCACACCGATTGGGCCAACCGGGCCCAGGACAAGCTGGGGATCCCGGTGCTCCATCTCTACTCCGGATCGGGATACATCGGCGATTCGTAGGCGTTGAAAGGATATGACCAACGTGGACAACACTGAAAAGGCCTTCCCCGTCACCAAGTCCGAGGACGAGTGGCGCCGCGAATTGACGCCGGAGGAATACCACGTGCTGCGCCAGGCCGGCACTGAGCGGCCCTACACCGGCGAATACTGGGACACCCATACCAACGGCGTCTACAAGTGCCGGGCCTGCGGCGCGGAACTGTTCACCAGCAAGGAAAAGTTCGACTCGCACTGCGGCTGGCCGTCCTTCTGGGCGCCGCTGGCGGAGGGCAAGGTCCGTTACCTGCACGATTCGACCCTGGGAATGGAGCGGATCGAGGTCCGCTGCGCCAACTGCAACTCGCACCTGGGCCACGTCTTCGAGGGCGAGGGCTACCAGACACCGACCGACCAGCGCTTCTGCATCAATTCCGTCTCGCTGACGCTGGAGGAAAACACCGCCGCCGGCTAGCGGCGGACCGGAACCCGCGCCCGTCGCCGCCAGAGCGAGCCGCGCTGGGCCTGCCGCCCGGCGCGGCCATCGTGAGCGTGAGAAATGCTAATCAGTCGCCCGCTTTCTGATTAGCTGAGCTTTTTCGTTGCTACGCTCGAGCCATAGTGCAGATCCGTCCGCACGGCCCGGCCGTGCCGCAGAACAGGGGGCTCCATCATGACTCTGGCCATCACGCCGTCCGGCGCCGAACAGCGCAGCAACTCCGGTCTGTCCGAGCATCCGGCCTGGCTCCGGCTCAAGGCGGCTGCCTCCGCGCTGCGCCCGCGCCAGCTGCGCGATGGGTCCATCCCTGATCCTGCCCATCACGCCGAGGCCGGCCGGCAAGTGGACACGATTGTCGCCGCCATCGCCGAGCTCGCGCCGTTCCTGGAGTACGACGGCGACTACCTCCGCCTGCTGCAGCAGGACTTCCGGAGGTGGGCCGGCGAGGGCTTCGGTGTTCCGGATTTCCTGGATTCCCTCATGGCGTTCCAGCCGCAGCAGCAGCGCCGCGACGGCCTGGTCCATCTGGTGGTCTTCCCGATGTACACGCAGAACGGCAGCCCGGACCGGCTGGTCGAGGCCGTGCTGATCGAAGTCATCTGGCCGGATTTCATCGACGACCTCGAGGCCGGGGACTACTCCAACAAGCTCTTCGTCCCGATCCGCTTCCTCGACTTCACGGCCGGCTACGACACGAACTCCGCCGTGCTCTTCCCGGAAACCGTGGCCGTCCGCGAGACCCCTGCCTTCACGTGGGGCGCCATCTTCGCCGACCGCGAGGCCGCCCGGTTCCGCCGCGTTGTCAGCTCCGCCGCCCGGACCACTTCGCTCGAGCTGCCCGAGGAGGCGGCCGCGCTCCTCCAGGACCAGCAGCTCGCCGAGGAAACCTTCGTCATGTGGGACCTCATCCACGACCGCACCCACATGCGCGGCGACCTGCCGTTCGACCCGTTCATGATCAAGCAGCGGATGCCCTACTTCCTCTACTCGCTAGAGGAACTGCGCTGCGACCTGACGGCCTTCCGCGAATCGGTGCGGCTCGAGCACGACGTCCAGGCGTCGCCGGACATCCGTGTCCACGCCCGGCTTGTCCAGTACGCGGTGATCTTCGACCGGATCTTCCGCTTCGCCATCACCGGAAGCCGGGTCCGCAACTACGACGGCCTCGGCGGCCAGCTGCTGTTCGCCTGGCTGCACCAGCACCATGTGCTGCACTGGACCGATTCCAAGCTGAGCATCGACTGGGCGCACGTCGCGGACGCCGTCGTCGCCCTTGGTCAGCTGATCGACGACCTGTACTGGCGATCGATCGACCGCCCGAAGCTGGCGCACTGGCTGGCCGCCTACGAAATGCTGACGGGCACGCTGACGCCGAATCCGGCCTCCGTCTGGGCCAAGGGGCCCGCCGCGCTGCCGCTGACGTCGCCTCTGCGTGAAATTACCGACCAGGTCATGGATGATGAGTTCCCACTGTCCATGTTCTACGAGGCACTGGGGAAGAAGATGAAATCCGTCATTGAATCGACCTCCGGCATCACCGGAGCCGCCGCGTGAGCGGCAACCAGCCGGAGGAACCAGAAGGCGCGGACATCCCGACGGGCCTGCGCGTGGTGGTCGCAGGCGCCTCGGGCGCCTCGGGCAAGGCCGTCACCGCGGCGCTGCGCCGGGCCGGGGCGGGGGTCATCGCCGTGGGCAGCAATGCGGAGCGCCTTCGGCAGGCGTACGGCGACGACGACGGCGTGGCCACGTTCGTCTGCGACCTCGCCGACCGCGTGGCCGTCGAGGGGCTGGCCGCGGATGTCCTGGCCCGCGGCGGCGCCGACGGCCTCATCCATCTGGTCGGCGGCTGGCGCGGCGGCAAAGGCATCACGGGCCAGAGCGACGAGGACTGGGACTTCCTCCACCGCAACCTGGTCACGACCCTGCGCAACACGACCCGCGCCTTCTACCCGCAGCTGGCTTCGTCGAAGTGCGGCCGGGCCGCCATCGTCTCCTCGACGGCCGTGGGCTCCGCCACCGCCGGCGGGGCGAACTACGCGGCGGCCAAGGCGGCGGCCGAGAGCTGGATGCAGTCCCTCGCGGACGGCTTCGAGCGGGAGCGGAAAGCCGCCGAAAAGGACACCGGACGCCCCGCGCCCGCCCGGGCCGCCGCCGTCGTACTGGTGGTCAAGGCGCTGGTGGATGACGGCATGCGCCGCGCGGAACCGGAGAAGGCGTTCGACGGCTTCACCGACGTTGCACAGCTGGCCGAGGCCGTGAAGAATTTGTTCGGCACGCCCGCCGCCGATCTGAACGGACACAGGATTCCGCTCGTGTGAGCGCATCCGCCCCATACCTCTTCCGAGAAGGACATTGCCATCGTGACCGATTCCTCCCTGCTCGCCGCTCCCCTGCACGACACCGCCGCACGGGGCTTCGCCTCGGACAACTATTCGGGGGTGCATCCCGAAATCCTGACGGCGCTGGCCCACGCCAACGGCGGCCACCAGGTTTCGTACGGCGAGGACGACTATACGGCGCGGCTGCAGGAACTCATCCAAACGCATTTCGGCCCGCAGTCGGTCGCGTACCCGGTGTTCAACGGCACCGGCGCGAACGTGCTGAGCCTGCAGTCGATGCTGCCGCGCTGGGGAGCCGTCATCTGCGCGGCCACCGCGCACATTAACGTGGACGAGAACGGCGCCCCCGAACGGGTCGGCGGGATGAAACTGCTGCCCGTGCCCACCAGTGACGGCAAGCTGACGCCCGAGCTGATCGACCGCGAGGCCTGGGGCTGGGGCGACGAGCACCGTGCCCAGCCGCTGGCGGTGTCCCTCACCCAGAGCACGGAGCTCGGGACGCTGTACAGCATCGAGGAGGTCAGGGCGATCGCCGACCACGCCCACGGTCACGGGATGAAGCTGCACATGGACGGGGCGCGGCTGGCCAACGCGGCCGCGGCCCTGGACGTTCCGCTGCGCGAGTTCACGACGGACGCGGGGGTGGACATCGTCTCCCTCGGCGGCACCAAGAACGGCCTGCTCTTCGGCGAATGCGTCGTGGTGCTGAACCCGGAGGCGGCAGCCGGCCTGCCGTACCTGCGCAAGATGAACATGCAGCTGGCCTCGAAGATGCGCTTCATCTCGGCGCAGTTCGTGGCGCTGCTGGAGGACGGCCTGTGGCTACGCTCGGCGGCGCATGCGAACGCGATGGCGGCCCGGCTTCGCGCGGCGGTGGCCGGGATCGACGGCGTCCGGCCCACCCAGGAGACGCAGGCCAATGCCGTGTTCGCCACGCTGCCGGCGGGCGCGGCGGACCGGATCCGCAAGAAGTTCCGGTTCTACGACTGGGACGCCGCCCGCGGCGAGGTCCGCTGGATGTGCTCGTTCGATACATCGGAAGCCGACGTGGATGCGTTCGCCGAGGCCATCCGCGCCGAGGTCCGGGACAGCACAGGAGCATAACGATTCATGGCTCCGGCGCGTCCCGTTCCCGGCTGTCAGTGCCGCGAATTAGCCTGTGGGTGTGAGTGCGATTGGTGATCTGTCCGCGGTACCTGCGGACTTCATGACCGCCCTGGCCGCGTTGCGCCGGGCACAGTGCCGCAGCGAGCTCCGCCTCGAAGAGCTGCCCGCTCCCTCGCGCCTCGCCCCGTTCGCCGTGGCCATTGGCGCCGAAGTCGTCCAGCCCGCGGCTCCCGCCGGCCGGCCGCTGCACGGCCCGGCCCTCGCCGCCGTCGGCAATTCCGGCGAGACGGAACTGGCCACCGGCCGGTTCGTCCTGCTCTACGATGCCGAGGGATCTGAACTCTGGGACGGCACCTTCCGCATCGTGACCTACATCCGTGCCCAGCTCGATGCCGAGATGGGTAATGACTCGCTGCTGGGTTCGGTCGCCTGGACCTGGCTGGTGGAGGCGCTGGACGTCCACCACGCCGGATACCGCAACGCCGGCGGAACGGCGACGCGGATCCTCTCGGAGAGCTTCGGAACCCTCGCGGGCCAGCAGGACGCCATCGACATCGAGCTGCGCGCCTCCTGGACGCCCGACTCGGCCCAGGTCCAGGCCCACCTCGAGGCCTGGTCCGACATGGTCTGCACCTTCGCCGGCCTGCCCCCGCTGCCGGACGGCGTGGCCCCGCTGCCGAATCGCCGCCGCAATTAACTGCGCAGTAGACTGAAAGGACCATGACTTTCTTGACTTCGGACTCTTCCGCCGGACCGTCGCGCCCCGCTATGGGTGCACCACCCGCGGAAGCGGCCCCGGAGCAGGCCCCCGAACTGGTCGAGCTGACCGCGCCCCGAGAGGGCGTGCCCCCCGTCATCACCACCGCCAACGGGCTGGCGCGTGCCGCGGCCGCGCTGGCCGGCGGACGGGGACCGGTGGCCGTGGACGCCGAGCGCGCGTCCGGCTTCCGCTACGGCCAGCGCGCCTTCCTCGTGCAGCTCCGCCGCGAAGGATCGGGCACCTGGCTGATCGACCCCGAGCCCTTCGACGACCTGGTGGTCATCAACGATGCGATCCGCGGCGCCGAGTGGATCCTGCACGCGGCCACCCAGGACCTGCCCTGCCTCTCCGAGCTTGGCATGTGGCCGGACCGGCTCTTCGACACGGAGCTCGCCGCCCGACTGGCCGGGCTCCCGCGCGTCGGCCTGGCCGCCGTCATCGAGAACCTGCTGGGCTTCACGCTGGCCAAGGAGCATTCCGCGGCGGACTGGTCCACCCGCCCGCTGCCCGAACCCTGGCTCCGCTACGCCGCCCTGGACGTCGAGGTGCTGATCGAACTCCGCGAGGCCATGGTCGAGCTGCTCACGCAGCAGGACAAGCTGCGCTTTGCCGAGCAGGAGTTCGAGGCCCTGCGCAAGACGCCGCCGGCCCCGCCGCGCCCGGACCCGTGGCGGAAGACCTCGGGACTCCACCAGATCCGCGACCGGCGGCAGCTGGCTGCGGTCCGGGAGCTGTGGCAGGAACGCGAGCAGCTGGCCGAGAAGCGGGACATCGCCCCCGGCCGCCTCATCCCGGACTCCGCCATCGTGGCCGCGGCCCGGGCGATGCCCACGACCGTGCCGCAGCTGCTGGAGGTCAACGGCTTCCACGGGCGGGCCGCCCAGCGGGAGGCCCCGCGCTGGCTCCGCTGCATCAGCGCCGCCCGCCAGTTGAAGGAGCTGCCCGAACTGCAGCTGCCGACCAACGCTCCCCCGCCGCCCCGGGTCTGGGCGGAAAAGGACCCGGCGGCGGCAGCGCGCCTGCAGACCGCCCGGCCCCGGCTCGCCGCCTTAGCGGAGAAGCTGGACATGCCGGTGGAGAACCTGCTCACCCCGGACTTCCTGCGCCGCGTGGCGTGGCGTCCGCCGGCCGCCGTCACCGAGGAATCCATCGCCGCGGCCCTGCGCGGACTGGGCGCCCGCCCCTGGCAGCTGGAGCTCGCCGTTCCTGTCATCACCAAGGCCTTCCTCGATCCGGACCCGCTGCCGGAGCCGAAGGGCAAGGGGAACCACCGGGGAAGCGCCGCCTAGCATCTCCGACCGCCGGGCCGCCGCTCGTATGAGGCTTGCCGCCTAAGTTACCCATGGGTAACATGAGGGGCGTCACGCTGCCGTCCCGAGGAGCCCCGGTGAATCCTGCCCTGCCTGCCCGCGCCCTGCGCGACGTCGTCTTCGTCGACGGCGTCCGCACCCCGTTCGGCAAGGCGGGTGACAAGGGCATCCACGCCGGCAGCCGGGCCGACGACCTGGTGGTAAAGTGCATCCGCGAACTGCTGCGCCGCAATCCGTCCCTCCCGCCCGAGCGCATCGATGAGGTCGCCGTTGCCGCCACCACCCAAACCGGAGACCAGGGCCTGACCATCGGCCGGAGCGCCGCCCTGCTTGCCGGCCTCCCCCGCTCCGTTCCCGGCTTTGCCGTGGACCGCATGTGCGCCGGGGCCATGACGGCGGTAACAACGACGGCGGGCGGCATCGCCTTTGGTGCCTACGACGTCGTCATCGCCGGCGGCGTGGAGCACATGGGCAACCACCCGATGGGCCAGGGTGCGGAGCCGAATCCGCGCTTCGCCGCCGAGAGGCTCGTTCACCCGGACGCCCTGAACATGGGCAGCACTGCCGAGACCCTCCACGACCGCTCGCCCGGCATCACCAAGGAGCGCGCCGACGCCTACGCGGCGGCCAGCCAGGCCAGGCTGGCGGCGGCCTACGAGGCGGGCGCGATACAGCAGGATCTTGTCCCGGTGGCGGGCCGGAAGCCGGGCGAAGGCTGGGCGCTGCACCGCGCCGACGAGCCTCCGCGTCCCGGCACCACGGTGGCAGACCTGGCCGGGCTGCGCACGCCGTTCCGTCCCCACGGGCGGGTCACCGCGGGCAATGCCGCCGGGCTCACCGACGGCGCCACCGCGGCCGTCCTGGCGTCGGGCGACACAGCGGCCGAGCTGGGCCTGCCGGCCAGGATGCGCCTGGTTTCCTACGCGTTCGCCGGTGTCGATCCAGAGGTCATGGGCATCGGCCCGATCCCTGCGACCGCGAAAGCGCTCAAGCTGGCCGGGCTGGACATAGCGGACATCGGCCTGTTCGAGATCAACGAGGCGTTCGCCGTGCAGGTGCTCTCTTTCCTGGACCACTTCGGACTGGCCGACGACGACCCGCGCGTGAACCGCTACGGCGGGGCGATCGCCGTCGGACATCCGCTGGCTGCATCCGGGGTGCGGCTGATGACGCAGCTAGCCCGGCAGTTCGAGGAGGACCCGGACGTCCGGTACGGGCTGACCACCATGTGCGTCGGCCTGGGTATGGGCGGCACTGTGATCTGGGAGAACCCGCACCGAGTATGCCCGCTCGACCCCGTCCGCCCCCAAGAAGGAGCAAGCATGATCCCGGCAGACTACGCAGACCTGGCCGCCAAGTTCCCGGACGAGACGGTGACCCATGCCTACGTCCGCGACGTCGAATTGCCAGGGGCCGGGACGCTCGCCCTGGTGACCCTGGACAATGACCTCGACCACCGCAGGCCGACAACCCTCGGCCCGAACTCGCTGGTGGAGCTTGGCGCCCTCTTCGAGCAGCTGAAGGCCCGCACGGCAGCGGGCTCGCTGGCGGCTGTCGCCGTCACCGGCAAGCCCTACTACCTTGCGGCCGGCGCGGACCTGTCAGCGGTGGGAAGGCTGGCCACCGAGGAGGACGGCCGGCAGATGGCCCGGCTCGGCCACGACGTTTACGGCACATTGTCCGGCCTGGGTGTGCCGACGTTCGCCTTCATCAACGGTGCCGCGATGGGCGGCGGACTGGAGATCGCGCTGGCCGCCGACTACCGCACCGTATCGGTGGCCGCCAACGGGATCTCGCTGCCCGAGGCCTTCCTCGGCCTGATCCCCGGCTGGGGCGGCGTCTACCGGCTGCCGCGGCTCATCGGTCCGCGGAACGCGCTGAAGGTCATGATCGAGAACGCCTTGGGCAACAACAGGGCGCTCAGGGGCCCGGAGGCGTACGAGCTGGGCATCGCCGATGCATGCTTCGAGCCGGCGGACTTCCTCGAGCAGTCCCTCGCCTGGGCCGGCCGCATTCTGGCCGAGGACGCCGAGCGCGCCACAGTCGCGGAGCGCCGCGCGCAGAAGGCCGCAGCCTCCGAGGACGACTGGGAGCAGGCCATTTCCGCGGCCCGCTCCTTCGTTGGTGCCCGGACGGGCGGTGCCGCGCCCGCCCCCGCCAAGCTGCTCGAGGTGATGGCGGCGGGCCGCGGAAAGACGCAGGCCGAATCCGCGGCATTGGAAATCGATGCCCTGGCCGCGCTGATGCAGACCCCGCAGTTCCGCGACACCGTCCACGCATTCCTGGAACTCGTGCAGAAGCGCGCCAAGCGGCCGGCCGGCGCCCCGGACAAGGCCCTGGCACGGCCGGTGGCCAAGGTCGGGATCGTGGGAGCCGGGCTGATGGCGAGCCAGCTCGCACTGCTCTTCGCCCGCCAGCTCAAAGTGCCCGTGGTCATGACGGATGTGGACCAGGCCAAAGTGGACAAGGGCGTGGCGTATGTGCGGGCCGAAGTGGACAAACTGCTCGCGAAGAACCGCCTGGCGCCGGATGCGGCCAACCGCACCAGGTCCCTGGTCACCGGCTCGGTCTCCAAGGAGGCCTTCGCCGATGCGGACTTTGTGATCGAGGCGGTGTTCGAGGACCTCGCCGTCAAGAAGCAGGTCTTCGCCGAAGTCGAGGCCGTGGTCTCCGACGACTGCGTCCTTGCCACCAACACCTCGTCGCTGTCGGTGGGCGCCATGGCCGCAGACCTGCTGCACCCCGAGCGTGTGGTGGGCTTCCACTTCTTCAACCCGGTCGCCGCGATGCCGCTGCTGGAGATCGTCCGTGCTCCGAAAACCAGCGACGAGGTCCTCGCGACGGCCTTCTCCCTGGGCCAGGCCCTGAAGAAGACCACGGTGCTGGTCCAGGACTCCGCCGCCTTCGTGGTCAACCGCGTCCTGCTGCGCCTGCTCGGCGAGATCACCGCGGCGTTCGATGAAGGCACTCCCGCCGAGGTCGCCGACAACGCATTGAAGCCGATGGGCCTCCCCATGACCCCGTTCAACCTGCTGGCCATGGTCGGCCTGCCCGTCGCGCAGCACGTCACGGAGTCGCTCCGCGCGGCCTTCGGCGACCGGTTCCGGGTCTCCGCCAACCTGCAGCGGCTCATCGACGCCGGCGTCACGTCTTTGTGGTCCACGGACGAGGGCGGACGGCAGGTGGTTCCCGCCTCCACGCTGGCGCTGCTCGAGTTCGGCGGGACACCCAGCACGGTCGAGGAACTGCTTCGCCGCACCCAGGACGCCCTCGCCGAGGAAGTGGGCCTGATGCTGGAGGAAGGCGTCGTCCAGGCGCCCGAGGACATCGACCTCTGCATGATCATGGGAGCCGGGTGGCCGCTGCACCTGGGCGGCATCACGCCCTATCTGGACCGGGTAGGAGCCGCCGAACGGACCACTGGCAGGAAATTTAACCAGAAATGATAACCAAGTTGGCCCGTGCCTCTGGAAAAATCCAAGATTCCACGGCAAGAATGGCAGGCATGGAAACCTCACGCCGCTCCCTCCTGACCGTCACCGCCGCCGCAGGAACGGCCGGCGTCCTTGCCGGCTGCTCTCCGTTCCAGGACCTGGTCGGGGATACAAGCGGAAAACCCTCCACCGTCGAAACCAACGGCGCAGCCGTTCGGGTGGGCAAGCTCAGCGAGGTACCGGTCGGCGGCTCCGCCAGCCGGGACGTCGACGGCAAGCCAATCCTGATCCACCGCCCGGACGAGGAGACGGTCCTGGCCTTCAGCGCCAAGTGCACCCACCAAGGCTGCAAGGTCGCGGCGACGGAAAGCGAGATCGCCTGCCCCTGCCACGGCTCGACGTTCGCGCTGGAGGACGGCGCCGTGACGGGCGGCCCGGCCCCCGCGCCGCTCCCCCGCTACGCCGCCGCCATCGACGGCGAGTGGATCACCGTCGTCGTTTAGTACTGTCCTCGGTACGGCGGGACCGGTCAGCCGGTCCCGCCACTTCCGCGACTACCGCCGGACGGGCCGCTGGATTGCCATCGCGCAGGCGAGCGACAGCAGGACCCCGGCTGCCGAAAACGCCAGCATGGCGCCGAAGCCACCGCCGGATGATTCAATCAGCATGCCGCTGGCCATCGGCCCCACGGCGAAGCCGGAACCGATCATCAGGTTGGTCGAGTTCATCACGTGCCGGCCACCGATATCCGTCAAGGAGGAGAGCAGGTACGGCAGGATGAACGTCCAGGCGAACTTGAAAATCATCGCAGCCATGGCGAACCGGATGACGCCGGGAGCACCGAAGAGCAGTGCCACGCCCGTCCCCAGCCCGGCGTAGCCCGCCAGAAGGAACCACCTGCGCTTCGGGCTGTCGCCAAGGAACGTGGCGATCAACGGGGCCGCGATGCCGGGGAGGGTGGCGATGGCCAGGATCAGGCTCGATGTCGGGAGGTCGATTCCGGCGGCCCCCGAGAGCTGGGCCATGAAAGACCACACTCCGCTCAGGGAGACATAAAAGAGCAGCACCGCGGCTAGTCCCACGGCGAACCGGGCCTTCGGTGCGGGACGATCAACCCGCGCGGACCGGAGTGCGGCGGCATCGTCGTCGCCGGGCCGGCGGAGGACCTCGCCGTCGATCATCCGAACGACGGGCAGGCAGCAGAGTGCCAGCGCCGCCATGGTCCAGTAGATGGCCGCGACGGTAGAATCCGCGTACAGCAGCGGGAAACCAAACAGGATGATGGCGCCCATGAGCAACTGGAACACCACGAACACTCCGAAGGCGCGGCTCGGGTTGGCGGTCTTGCCGCTCAGCGTCAGGATGATCACGGTGATCGAGCCCGCTGCGAGCGAAGTCACCACCCGCGCCAGCACCAGCAAGGCGAAACTGTCCAGGAAGCCCGAGACGATGTTGCCGGCAATAACGACGGCGGTGCACACGTAGGTGACCGTCCGCAGGTTCGTCCGGTTCAGCCAGAGGTAGGCGGGGACTGTGGCCAGGCTGAAGGCACCCAGTTCCAGCGAGAACAGCATGCCGAGCTCGGTCGGCGCCAGGTCAAACTGGGCCGCCAGCTTGCCGGCTATGACGGGGGCGATCAGGAGCACCATGTAGAGCACGGCGCTGAAGACAGCGATATACGTATAGATTCCGCGATCCGCTCCTGTTTTTGGGCGCGCGGAAGTCAGCAGTGTAGTCATGGGGCACCTTTCGAAGTTTGGGTCAGGCCGACGCGGACTGTCCAGCCACCGGCATGCCCGCCCGGGCCTCGTCGGCGTCGTACACTTTGCGCCCCGCGAACCAGGTCTGGCGGGCGCTGATGTGGCGAACGGCATCCAGTGGAATGTCGTGCGGATCATCCGGAAGGACGATAAAGTCCGCTGATTTACCTGGAACCAGGGAGCCCGTGACGTCATCGACTCCCATGGCCTCGGCACTGGCCGTGGTGTAGATACGGATTGCTTCCTCCAGCGTGACCGCCTGCTCCGGCCACAAGCTACCGGGGAACTGACCCGTCGGGTCCTCTCGTGTCACGAGGCCGTAGATCCCTTCCCAGGCGTTCGGCGATACCGAGACCGGCCAGTCGGAGCCGCCGGCGACTCTGGCACCGGCGTCGAGCAGGGCCCGGTTGGGCTGCATCCTGGCGGCGCGCTCAGGCGGAAGCACGGTGGCAATGGCCTCGGAAATGACACCCGGGAACCACAGCGACGGCGAGATGTCTGCCGTCACGTCCAGCTCAGCGAACCTCGCGATGTCGTCCGGATGCACGAACTGGCCGTGCGCGACGTGGTACTTGGGCGTAGAGAAGCCCGCCGCCCGGACGTTCTGCACCGTGTCGAGAACGAGCCGCACCGACGCGTCCCCCGTGCAATGGATCTTCGCCGAGATTCCGCGGGCCGCTGTGCCCATGAGCCAATCCTCGAGCTCGGCCGGGTCCATGGTGGTGCTGCCGCAGTGGCACTTGGGAAAGCCGGCATCCGGCAGGTAGGGCTCGATGAAGGCCGCTGTTCCTGCAGGCGGCACGCCGTCCAGGAAGATCTTGATGAAGTCCGGCCGGTGGTGGCGCGAACGGGTTTCCTCCCGGTGCTCGATGATGCCCTCGCCCAGCGGGGTGGTTCCCAGGATGAAATCGTTCGCTTGCATGGACGTGACAACCCAGGCATCCAGGGCGCCCTCGTCGTCCAGCCGCTTGAGGGCCCTCATCAGCTGAAGCGAAGCGGCCGCATCCTGGAACGCAGTCACCCCGAAGGAGTGCAGAATCTCGATGCCTCGCCTGGCGGCCCGGGCCAGCTGCTCCGTGCTCACCGGCTGCAGCCTCGAAAGAGTGTGCTCGACCAGGACGCCACCCGCCTCAATGAGGACGCCGGTCGCCCTGCCGGAGGGGTCGCGCAGGATTTGGCCGCCTTCGGGGTCCGGGGTGCCGTCGCCGATTTCCGCGAGTTCAAGCGCCCGGGAGTTGGCCCAGCGGTTGTGCTTGGAGTCGTCCTTGAGCAGCGCAGGCCGGCCGCCGGTCGCGGCATCAAGGCGGGCCAGCGCCTCCGCCGAGTTCATCTGGTTCATCAGGCCCGATCCCCAGCTGCCGCCGACTACCCATTCATCCCGCCCAAGCGTGGCCGCATAGTCATCGATGGCGGCGAGGAAACCCTCAAGATCCAACGTGGGCGGGGCGTCGAGTTCGAACAAGTCCATCTGTCCGGCGATCATGTGGTGGTTATGGACGTCCAGCAGGCCCGGCATCACATAGGCGCCGGCGAGGTCGAGCACCCGCGTGCCCGGTCCCTGCAGCTCCAAGGCGCTGCTGCCGAAAGCCAGCACAAGTCCGTCCTTGACCGCCATCGCGTTGCTGCGCGGAAGATCCCGATCCAACGTGTCGATAGTGCCGTTGAGCAGCAGTAAATCCGCTGATTCCGTTGCCATGCAGTTCCCCTTCAGGTGCAGTCATCCTACGAATTGAAGTCAGACTAGCCAGCCGACGACGGCGGAACTTGGTTTCCAGCGCACGTCACTTGATTTCTACGGCAGTAGGATCACATCGATCTGCAACTTTTGGGTTGCAGCTAGCATTTCCGTTGTGCAACCATGGAGTTGCATAACAACGGAAGGAACGGCCATGGACGGAACACTGGACCGGATCGAGCGGCAGA
Organism: Arthrobacter sp. Marseille-P9274; assembly: GCF_946892675.1. Taxonomy (NCBI): domain Bacteria; kingdom Bacillati; phylum Actinomycetota; class Actinomycetes; order Micrococcales; family Micrococcaceae; genus Arthrobacter; species Arthrobacter sp. Marseille-P9274. The sequence goes on along the minus strand of NZ_CAMPOV010000001.1, from coordinate 1,260,594 downwards.
TCGACATCGAGGCCAGCGCCGAGCGCGTGTGGGAGCTTGTGTCGGAGCCTGGCTGGTACATCAACAACGGAACCATCATCGAGCACCGGATCGAACGGTCCGGGGACGTGGACATCGTGCATGATCCCGTTCACGGAACGTTTCCGATCCGAACAGAGAAGCTTGATGCGCCACGCTATGCCGCCTTCCGCTGGCTCGCAGGCTCCTCCCGCGAGGGGTTCCGGGAGGACGAGTCGACGCTCGTGGAGTTTTGGATCGACGAACGGCCGGAGGGAGGCGTGACCCTCCGTGTGGCAGAGAGCGGCTTCTCCACGCTGCCCGGCGGTGAGGAGAAGCGGCGCAAGGCCCTGGAGGAGAACACCGAGGGCTGGAACATCGAGTTGGCCGCCGCCCGGGCCTTCCTGATGGATGCGGCCACGGAAAGCGCCGGCTAGCGGTGCCGGCACCGCAGCTGGCGCCGGTCTTCGCGGCGCTGGGCGACGAGACCCGTTGGCAGATCCTGACCAGGCTGGGCACGGGGCCGGCCTCCGCCTCGGCCTTGGCAGCCGAGTTCCCGATCAGCCGGCAGGCCATCGTCAAGCATCTCGACGTGCTCCAGGCGGCAGGCCTCGTGGAAACGGCCCGGCGCGGACGCGAAGTCCGGTACAGCGTCCTCGGCGCCCGCCTGAGTTCGCTCGGCCGCGACCTGGAACGTATCGGCTCCGCCTGGGACCGCCGGCTCTCGAGCATCAAGGAGCTCGCAGAGTCGGGACGGTGAACCGCGGCGCGCCCCGGCCGGCTTTTGCAAGTCATGGCGGCGCGGAAGCGGCGGTCCGGACTAGCGCCGCGCTGCTACGCTACGGCCCAATTCCACGGTCCGGTGGCAGTTCTCCCGGGCAAAGGGCAGGTCATGCGTCGACAGCAGGACGCCCGCCCCGCGCCCGGTGGCCGCAGTGAGGATGCGGGCCAGGATCTCGCGGCCGTGCCCGTCCAGCGAGACCGTGGGCTCGTCGAGGATGAGCACCCGGGGACGCCTGGCCAGCACCGTGCCGAGCGCGACCAGCCGGCGCTGCGAAGCGGGCAGTTCGTAGGGGTGCTCGTCGGCCAGGTCCGTCAGGCCGCAATCCGCCAGGGCGGCCTCGACTGCGTCCTGCCCGGGCCGCACCCCTTTCGGGCCGAAGCCAACCTCGCGCCGGACTGTCCGCTCGAAGAGCTGGTCGGCCGGGTTCTGGAAGAGCAGGCCGGCCGAGGCTGCCAGCCGGGTGACGGCAGCGTCCGCGGCGTCGCGGCCGTCCAGGATGACGGCGCCCGTGTCCGGACGCACCAGCCCGAGCCCCATCTTGAGCAGCGTGGTCTTGCCGGCCCCGTTGGGCCCGGTCAGTGCCACGCACTCCCCCGCCCGCACGTCGAGCCAAACGTCGTCCAGCAGCCGCCGGCCCGGCTGCCGGCCACGCGGTCCGGGACGGCGGGCAGTCCGACGGAAGCGTGGACGACGGCGCGGGGTCGCCGGGGCGTCCAGCTCGGTGCGGTCCTCCGCGGGGAAGCTGAAGCCGACGTCCCGGTAGGACAGCAGCACCTCCGGGCCGGAACCGGCGGCCGGATCCGGCTTGCCGGCGGAACCGGGCTCCCCGGGCGGCGGCACGGCGGCGGGTACGGAAGGGGTGCCTGGGCAGCGCCGGGCCGCCGGCCTGCCCGACGTCGCCGGTTCCATGACCGGCCCGGCGACTGCCCCGAATGCGCTATCGGCACCCAACACAACCCCGGCCACGGCAGCTTCACGGCGCACGCCGGCCGCGCCCTCGGCCGTCACCGCGCCGTCCTTCAGCAGCAGCAGGTGTCCGGCTTCTTCCACCAGATCATCGAGCGTCTGGGTCAGGAGCACGACGGCGGTGCCCGCGCCGCGCAGTTCCCGCACCGCGGCGGTCACCCGCGAGGCCACGTCCCGGTCGAGTCCGGCCAGGGGCTCGTCCAGCACCAGCACCGGGGCCCGCCCCACGGCGGCGGCCGCGATGGCGACGAGCCGTTCCTGGCCGCCGGAGAGCCGGGCGGGGTGGCGCGGCAGCAGGTGTTCGAGGCCGAACAGCGCGGCAGCCTCGCGCACCCGCTCCCGCATCGCTGCGAGCGGCAGGCCGGCGTTCTCCAGACCGAAGGAGAGCTCTTCCGCGACGGTGGGACGCACCTGGGACAGGTAGTTCCGCGCATCCTGCGGCACGCAGGACACCTGGCCTGACCACTGCCGGAGGTCGACGGCGGGCGGCTCCGCGCCGCCGTCGTACGCCACCTGTTCCCCGGCGAGGCGGACCGTGCCGGCCATCCGCCCGCCGGTCCGCCCGGGGAGGGTGCCGGCCAGGATCCCGGCGAGGGTGCTCTTGCCGCTGCCGGAGCCGCCGGCAATCACGGTCAGCGTGCCCGGCTCGACGGTCAGGCGGAGCCCGGAGAGCGCGGGGGCGCTGCGCTCCTGGTGCCAGTAGTGCTCAAGCTCCAGCTGCATCAGAGGCCGCCAGCCAGCAGGAACACCACCAGGGCGGCGAGGAACAGCACGGCGGCGGCGGCAGGCAGCTCCCACCGCCGGGCCCTCACCGTGACGTATTGGGTACGTTCGGGGCCGCCAGGGAACCCGCGCAGCTGCAGGCTCACGGATCGCTCCGTGGCGTCCTGGAGGCTGGCGAGCACCAGCGGCACCGCCAGCATCCGGGCCGCCATGAGGCGACTGGCGGGGCCTCGGCCGCCCGCGCCACGGACGGCCTGTGCCTGGGAAATCGCCCTCGCGCGCTCCATCGTGGCGGGCACCAGCGCCAGGGTGGCGGCGATGACGTAGCCGAGCTGGGCGGGCACCCCGGCCCGGTCCAGCGCCCTGACGAGGGCGTAGCGGTCCAGGGTCAGCGAGTAGAGCAGGAACACCGTGGCGAAGGCCGCCACCCGCAGCCCCAGCCCGCCCGCCGTCGTCAATCCCTCCGCCGTCAGGCGCACCGGTCCCCAGGCGAGGAGCACGTGGCTGCCGGTCCGGTCGAATACCGCGTGCACCAGCAGCTGGGAGAGCCAGAGCGGCGCCAGCACCGCGGCGGCCGTGCCCGCCAGGCGCCGGGTGATGCCGCGCCGGTGGGCCAGCACCAGGCACGCGGCGACAATAGCAAGGCTCAACCACCAGCGGTCGGCGGCCAGGCTGACCATGGCAGCGGCGCCGGCAAAGGCCAGGCCGGTGAACGGATGGAGGCGTGCCATCGTGCGGAGGTCAGTCCCGGTTCGCGGCGGCGCGGCGCGGAAGCGGGAACTGCAGCCGGGTCCGCCGCGGCAGGACCAGCACGAGCACGGCCGCGACCAGGAAGGCCACCGCCTTGTCCGCCGGGTCGGAGATCAGAGCCTGCTTGGTCACCGAGGCGAGCAGCGAATCGCCCATGGCGCGGAACATGCCCACGATGGCGCCCGTAGCGGCACCGGACGTGCCGCCGTAGACGAAGGCCGCGACCGGCGCGGAGACCACGGCGGCGACGATGCCGGTGAGGAACCCGGCGACCGGGGCCAGCCAGGCGCGGCGCAGCACCAGCGTGCCGACGGAACCGGCCAGGAAGCCGACCACGGCTGCGCCCGCGGCGAAGGGCAGCACGGTGGGGTTGAACAGGGACCAGACGAGCGAACCGAGCACCCCGGTGGCGGCACCGGCGGAGCGGCCCGCGAGCAGGCCCACCAGCACGGTGCCGATGGAATCCAGGTACAGCGGCACGAGCGTGCTGCCGACGAACTGGCCGAACACGATGTTGAGCACCAGGCCCACGGGGATGACGGTCAGGACGGAGGCCGGCAGCTGCGGCAGGACGCCGGCCAGCAGCAGGACGGCGCCGGCCAGGTAGCCCGCGAAGGCAACGACGGCCGGCCAGCTGGAGAGCCCTGCTGCGGCCTCCGCGGGCTGGAGCAGCACGAGCATGGCGTAGGTGGCGGCGATGAGGGCCGCGCCAACCAGCGGCAGCAGCCGTGTGCGCAGCGTGGCTCTGGAACGGGCGGGCAGGAGCAGGGAATTGGACATAGGTCTTCCTCGGAAAAGCTGGCGGGGATGGGCCTATGTCACCTCGACCCGGTGCCCATTCTACCGAACCGGCCCGGGCTGCCCTTCCAGCCGGCGGGCCAGGGCGGAGATGGAGCCGAGGACTTCGTCGAACACCGCCGGCGGGTCGTTCCAGCTCACGATGCGCGCGTTGGGCTTCCTCCCCCACAGCCCGCGGTAGTCGGCCACGGTGGTGCCCACCAGCGGGCCCGGCGCCGTCTCGACGTGCACGGTGGCCGGCCGGGCGCGGTACTCGACGGTCCCGGCGGCCACGGCCGCGGCGAAGACGTCGTGCACGTGCGCGACGTAGCCCTGGTCGTACTGGCGGTGGAACTCGAAGTAGAAGCGCAGCGCGTCCGAGAGGAAGCGGACCAGCGGGCTGGAGGCCGTGCTGCGGGTCCCCGCGGCATCGTCCGGGCGAAGCAGCTCCTCCGCCGCGCAGCCGGACTCCCGGGCGAGCCGGGCCACATGCGCCGGCTGCAGCTCGATCCGCTCGGTGGTCTCCAGGGCACAGACGACCGGCAACTGCTCCTCCGGCAGCCCCTCGAACGCGGCGAAGACCTCGGCCGCCGCGTGCGGGTCCACATGGGTGTTCCACTCGGCCGTGGGCGTGGTGTTGCCCTGGTAGAAGTAGCAGCCGCCCATGATCACGGTGCGCTTGAGCAGCCGCGGCAGCTCCGGGTCGCGGCGCAGCGCAAGCGCGAAGTTCGTCAGCGGCGCCGTTAGCAGCGCCGTCAGTTCGCCGGGGGCCCGGCGGACTTCCTCGATCCAGAGGTCGACGGCGGCGCGCGGCGAGACCTGTGCGGAGCCTGCGGCGAGTTCCGCGTAGCCGAGGCCCTGCTCTCCGTGCGTCTCCGGGGTGGTGACCAGCGGGATGGACAGCGGATCGCTGGCCCCGGCCGCCACCTCCACGTCCGGCCGGCCGCACAGCCGCAGCAGGGCGAGGTTGTTCCGGGCCACCTGCTCGGCCGAGACGTTGCCGGCGGAGCAGGTGATCGCCGCCAGTTCGACGTCGGGCCGGCTGAGCAGGTAGACGAGCGCCAGGGCGTCGTCGATCCCGGTGTCGTTGTCGAAGATGACGCGCACGGACCGGCCTAGAAGAGGGCGACCTTGGGCGTTGCCGGGAAGATCCCGTCCAGCGCGGCCAGGTCGTCGGCTGATGGCTTCCACCCTGCGGACGAGGCGTTCTGCCGGATCTGCTCCGGCTTGGTGGCTCCGGCAATCACCGAACCGACCGACGGGCGGGACGCGAGCCAGGAGAAGGCCACCTCGATTTCCGCCAGCCCGCGGTCCGCCGCGAACTTGGAGAACGCACCGAGCTGCTCCCAGTCGGCGTCCTGGAGCAGGTTGGTACGCGAATGGCTCAGCCGGCTGCCCTCGGGCGCCTTGCCGTCCTTGTACTTGCCGGTCAGCAGCCCGTTGGCCAGCGGGAAGTACGGCAGCACGCCCAGCCCGTACGCCTCGGCCGCCGGGGTGACCTCAAGCTCCGCCCGGCGGTCCAGCAGATTGTAGTGGTTCTGGCTGGAGACGAAGCGCGTGAAGCCATGCATCCGGGCGGTGAACTCGGCCTCGGCGATCTGCCAGCCGGCACGGTTGGAGTGCCCGATGTAGCGCACCTTTCCGGCCCGGACCAGGTCGTCCAGGGCGGAGAGGGTCTCCTCGATCGGCGTCAGCGGGTCCGGGGTGTGGAACTGGTAGAGGTCGATCCACTCCGTGCCCAGCCGCCGCAGCGAGGCCTCGGCTGCCCTGACGATGTAGCGCCGCGAACCGCGGGCGCCGAAGTCCTCGCCGTTGGCACCGCGCATGTCCATCCCGAATTTGGTGGCGACGACGACGTCATCCCGCCGCTGTCCCAGGGCCCGCCCAAGGAACTCCTCGCTCAGCCCGGGCTCTTTCCCGTAGCTGTCCGCGACGTCGAACAGCGTGACGCCGGCCTCCAGCGCCGCATGTACGACGGCGTCCGTCCCGTCCTGGCTTTCCGTGGGCGTGCCGGCACGGCCCAGGTTGTTGCAGCCGAGCCCCACAGCGGAGACAGTGAGACCGGAGTTGCCGAGTCGGCGGTATTCCATCCTTGGTTCCTTCGCGTTGGCCTATGTAACCCGCCTCGCATCCTACCGCTCCATGCTGGTGCAAAACCGGGTGCACGGGTGATTTCGCGCACGTCACGAAGCCGCTAACGCGCGGCCGCTTCGGCCTTTGGCGCCCGGTGCACCTATTATCGAGAACATGGCCAAAGTTCTCACTTCTCTTCCCGTCGGCGAACGCGTCGGCATCGCCTTCTCCGGCGGACTCGATACTTCCGTGGCAGTTGCGTGGATGCGTGACGGCGGCGCCGTGCCCTACACCTACACTGCGGACCTCGGTCAGTATGACGAGCCGGACATCGACGCCGTTCCCGGACGTGCGGCCGAATACGGCGCGGAGCTCTCCCGCCTGGTCGACTGCAAGCCCGCCCTGGTGGAGGAAGGCCTGGCCGCGCTGGCCTGCGGCGCCTTCCACATCCGTAGCGCCGGGCGCGCCTACTTCAACACCACCCCGCTGGGCCGTGCGGTCACCGGCACCCTGCTGGTGCGTGCCATGCGCGAAGACGGCGTGGACATCTGGGGCGACGGCTCCACCTATAAGGGCAATGACATCGAGCGGTTCTACCGCTACGGGCTCCTGGCGCACCCGCGCCTGCGCATCTACAAGCCCTGGCTCGACCCGAAGTTCGTCTCCGAGCTGGGCGGCCGCAAGGAAATGTCCGAGTGGCTCACCGCGCATGACTTCCCCTACCGCGACTCCGCGGAGAAGGCCTACAGCACCGACGCGAACATCTGGGGCGCCACGCACGAGGCCAAGACGCTGGAGCACCTGGACACCAGCCTCGAGGCCGTCGAGCCCATCATGGGCGTGGCCTTCTGGCGCGACGACGTCGAGATCGCCACCGAGGACGTCACGATCCGCTTCGAGGCGGGCCGCCCCGTGGCCATCAACGGCACCGAGTTCGCCGACGCCGTCGCCCTGGTCAACGAGGCCAATGCCATCGGCGGCCGCCACGGCCTGGGCATGAGCGACCAGATCGAGAACCGCATCATCGAGGCCAAGAGCCGCGGCATTTACGAAGCTCCGGGCATGGCCCTGCTGCACATCGCCTACGAGCGGCTGCTCAACGCCATTCACAACGAAGACACCGTGGCCAACTACTACGCCGAGGGCCGCCGCCTCGGCCGCCTGATGTACGAGGGCCGCTGGCTGGACCCGCAGTCGCTGATGCTGCGCGAGTCGCTGCAGAAGTGGGTCGGCTCGGCAGTGACCGGCGAGGTCACCCTGCGCCTGCGGCGCGGCGAGGACTACACGATCCTGGACACCTCCGGACCGCACCTGAGCTACCACCCGGACAAGCTCTCCATGGAGCGCGTCGGCGACGCCGCGTTCGGGCCGCTGGACCGGATCGGCCAGCTGACCATGCGCAACCTGGACATCGCGGATTCGCGGTCGCGCCTGGAGCAGTACGCCGCGCAGGGACTCGTCGGCGGACCGACCGCGGAACTGGTCGGCGCACTGGAGGCCGGCGGAGCCAACGAGATCGCCGACACCAAGCAGGTGGACGAGGCGGACCGGGCGGCAGACGAGGCCCTGGACCGCGCAGCGTTCGACGCCGGAACGGACTAAGGGTATTCCCCGCCGTCGCACGTGACGGCGGGCAAGGGCCCGGTGCTCCCGCCTGAGAGGCGGGGCGCCGGGCCCTTGCCATGCCCGGCACTTCGCCCTGGACGGCTCGTGCGTGACAGAGTGGGACGGTGCGCTTTACCCGTGACGAACTGCTCAGCTACCGCGACGCCACGGTGCCGGACCTGCTGGGGCCGGGGCTGCGCCTGCTCTTCGTGGGCATCAATCCCGGCCTGTGGTCGGCGGCGACGGGAACCCACTTCGCGCGGCCGGGCAACCGCTTCTACCCCGCTCTGGCGGCCGCGGGCATCACGGACCACCTGATCGATGCAGGAAGCGGCATGGCGGATGCAGACCGCGGCCAGCTGGTGGCCCGCGGTGTGGGCATCACCAACATCGTCGCCCGGGCCACGGCGAGGGCGGACGAACTGGCGGCTGCGGAGCTCAGGGACGGAGCGGACCGCCTCGCCGCGAAGGTCGGGTCGCTGGGCCCGCGCGTCGTGGCGGTGGCCGGAATCACCGCCTACCGCGTCGGGTTCGGCAGGCCGAAGGCGCGGCTCGGACGGCAGCCCGAGACGATCGCCGGGGCCGAGCTGTGGGCCGTACCGAACCCCAGCGGCCTGAACGCGCATGAGAGCGTGGCCAGCCTGGCGGACGCCTATCGCGCCGCGGCGCGCGCCGCAGGCCTGTGCCTGCCCGGAAACGGCGCGGACGGCGAGGCGTAGCCCCCAAAGAGCGCTTCCGGTCAGCCCAGGCTGAACGGCGCCTTGGCCGGGAGCGGATGCTTCTGCTTCAGCGCGGCCCGGTCCTCAGGCGGGGCGGTGGCGATGGTCAGCTTGGTGAAGTCCAGCTTGGCCTCGCGCAGGCAGACCTTCAGGCCGGCCACGGCCTTGGAAGCGTCCGGGGCCAGGCAGTAGATGTTCAGCTTGTGCGGGGCGAACTCGGTGCGCTCCACGGTGCCAAGGCCGCGCCAGGCAAAGAACTCGGTGATGGCGCGCCGGGCCTTGTCCTCCAGGTAGCGGTCCCGCTCGCTGCCGTCCGCGGTCTTCAGCGCGTACTGGGCCACCACCGTGGACTGTTCCTCCGGCGGGATCTCGGCATAGCCGTCCTCGGCACACTGCTGCGCGAAGGCGTCCAGCAGCGCGCCCGCGGCCTCGGCCGTGACGTCGCGGGTCTCCTTGGTGCTGCTCTGGTGTCCGACGGTGCCGTGGTTGACCACGAACTGGGCATAGTCCTCGTCGAACCACGCCTCCCGGAATACCAGGGTGCCGTCGTCGAGACGCTTGTAGAGTCGGAGGAAATTCATGCGCGTGCCTTCCTGAACCAGTCTGCTGCCGTGCCGTCGAAGGGGGCCGCATGGTCCCGCACAGCGGTGTAGATGCGGTCCGCCTCCGCGCGCATCGCCTCGATCACCGGTTCCGGATAGGACATGGCCGCCTGGTGCGCGGCGAACTCGTCTTCGTCATCGATCCAGGTGCCGGGCCCGTTGAAGGTCCTGATCACATCCAGGTCCATATCGACGAGGGTCACCTCGAAGCCGCGGCCGGCGTGCAGCTCGCCCCACCTGATGTCCGTGGCGATATCAACATAGATTTCCACGTCTTTCGGGTGCAGCTCGTCGAAGAACGTCACCACATGGTTGCCGCTGTGCGGCACCATCACCAGCGCATCCGAGGCCGCGTAGAATCCGTAGCCGGGCTTGGACACGAAGGAGCCCTCCGGCTGCCAGATCCAGTGTCCGAAGCCGTCCCGGCCCAGGTATTCGCCCGGGACCACCCAATGGGGCGTCCCGTCCCACTTGCGGTTGCGCAGCACCACCAGCTGGCCGCGGTCGATGGAGTCCGGTTCCCTCACTGGATCTTCGGGATCTGTCCGGTGGGCAGTTCCTGCCCCGGCAGCGGCCGCGCGAACGGAACCTTCGTGCCCAAAACCTGGGCAACGACGTCGTGCGTCACCTGCTGCGCGGTGAGCCCCACCCGCTCCATCACCTGCGGGCGGGTACCGTGGGCGAGGAACTCGACCGGAAGTCCGACCTCGTTCAGCGCTGTGTCCACGCCGGCCGCGCGCATCTCCTGGCGGATCCGCGAGCCGACGCCGCCGGCCCGGACGCCGTCCTCGATGACGATGACGATCCGGTGCCGGGCGGCCAGCGAGATGATCGACGGCGGGACCGGCAGCACCCAGCGCGGATCCACCACGGTGGAGCTGATGCCCTGGGCTCCGAGCCGGTTGGAGACTTCCAGCGCCAGCTCTCCCATGGCGCCGACGCTGACGATGAGGACGTCGTTCTCGGTGGATCCGGAGGGGCGCCGCGCAAGCACGTCCACGCCGTCGGACAGCCGCTCGATGGCACGGACCTCCTCGCCCACGGAGCCCTTGGAGAAGCGCACCACGGTGGGCGCGTCATTGATCGCCACCGCCTCGCGCAGTTCCTCGCGCAGCCGGGTGGCGTCGCGGGGAGCCGCAAGGTGCAGTCCCGGGACGATCTGCAGCATCGACAGGTCCCACATGCCGTGGTGGCTGGGCCCGTCCGGCCCGGTGACGCCGGCACGGTCCAGCACCACGGTCACGCCGGCCTTGTGCAACGCAACATCCATCAGCAGCTGGTCGAAGGCGCGGTTCAGGAAGGAGGCGTAGACCGCGACCACGGGATGCAGGCCGCCGTAGGCCATTCCCGCGGCGCTGGTCAGCGCGTGCTGTTCGGCGATGCCGACGTCGAATACCCGGTCCGGGTGCTTGGCCGCCAGCTTGTGCAGGCCGACCGGGATGAGCATGGCGCCGGTGATGCCGACGATGTCCGGGCGCTCGTCCGCGATCGCCGCGATCTCGTCCGAGAACACGGACGTCCAGGACTGCACGCCGCCGGCGTCCAGCGGCTCGCCGGTTTCCGGGTCGATGACCCCGACGGCGTGGAACTGGTCGGCCTCGTGGGCACGGGCGGGCGCGTAGCCGCGCCCCTTCTCCGTCAGCGCGTGCACGATCACCGGGCCGCCGTACTTGCGGGCCTGGGTCAGGGCATCTTCCACCGACGCCATGTCATGGCCGTCGATGGGGCCGATGTACTTCATGCCCAGGTCCTCGAACAGGCCCTGCGGGGCCCACCAGTCCTTGATGCCCTTCTTGGCCGCGTGCAGGCTCTTGTAGGCCAGCTGGCTGAGCAGGCCGCCGTGCTGAAGGCGCCGCTTCCACCAGTCGAGCGTGCCCTCGTAGGCCTTATGCGTGCGGACCCTGTCGATCGTGGCGCGGAGCGCGGCCAGCTGGTCAGCGAGGCCGCCGATCGTCGGGGCGTAGGACCGGCCGTTGTCGTTGACCACGATGACCACGCGGCGGCTCTTGTCCGCGGCGATGTTGTTGATGGCCTCCCAGGCCATGCCGCCGGTCAGGGCGCCATCGCCGATCATGACGACGACGTAGCGTTCCCCCTCGCCGTTCAGCTGGCGGGCGCGGGAGATGCCGTCCGCCCAGGACAGGGAGGACGACGCGTGCGATGATTCGACGATGTCGTGGATGGATTCCGCGCGGTCCGGGTAGCCCGACAAGCCGCCCTGCTGGCGGAGCGTGGAGAAGTCCTGCCGCCCCGTGAGGAGCTTGTGCACGTACGACTGGTGCCCCGTGTCGAAGACAATGCTGTCGCGCGGGGAATCGAAGACACGGTGGATCCCCAGCGTCAGCTCCACCACGCCGAGGTTCGGGCCGAGGTGCCCGCCGGTCTGGGCGACATTCGTGATCAGGAACTGCCGGATCTCCGCCGCCAGGCTCATCAGCTGCGCCGTGCTGAGCTTGCTGAGGTCCTGAGGATTACGGATTGTCTCCAGTAGGCCCATAGTGCCTCCCTTGCCGGTGTCTAGACTGCCTCCGCGCGCTGAAGACTTCGCGGTGGCCAACACTTAACCATAACGCGCAGCGGGCCCCCGGCCCGCCCGAAGGACGGATTGCCGGGGGCCCGCTGCGCTGGGGCCGAACGCGCTTAGGCCGCGGTCAGCTGACGCAGAACGTACTGCAGGATGCCGCCGTTGCGGTAGTAGTCGGCTTCGCCCGGCGTGTCGATTCTCACGACCGCGTCGAACGTGGTGACCTTTCCGTCTTCGTCGGTGGCGGTGACCTTCAAGGTCTTCGGGGTGGTGCCGTTGTTCAGTTCGGTCACTCCCTCGATCGCGAAGGTCTCGGTGCCGGTCAGGCGCAGCGAGGCGGCGCTCTCCCCGGCCGGGAACTGCAGCGGCAGCACGCCCATGCCGATGAGGTTGGAGCGGTGGATGCGCTCGAAGCTCTCCGCGATGACGGCCTTGACGCCCAACAGCGCCGTGCCCTTGGCAGCCCAGTCGCGGGACGAGCCGGAACCGTACTCCTTGCCGGCCAGGACGACCAGCGGAGTTCCGGCGGCCTGGTAGTTCATCGCCGCGTCGTAGATGTAGGCCTGGGGCCCGCCGGTCTCGGTGAAGTCGCGGGTGAAGCCGCCCTCCACGCCGTCCAGCAGCAGGTTCTTCAGCCGGATGTTCGCGAAGGTGCCGCGGATCATCACTTCGTGGTTGCCGCGGCGGGAACCGTAGGAGTTGAAGTCCTTGCGCTCCACGCCGTGTTCCAGCAGGTAGCGGCCTGCCGGGCTGTCGGACTTGAAGGAGCCGGCCGGGCTGATGTGGTCCGTGGTCACGGAATCGCCCAGCTTGGCCAGCACCCGGGCCCCGCTGATGTCCTGGACGGGCTCCGGCTGCGCCTTCATGCCCTCGAAGTACGGAGGCTTGCGCACGTAGGTCGAGTCCTCGGCCCAGGCAAAGGTGTCGCCCAGCGGGGTCTCGAGGGCGCGCCAGCGGTCGTCGCCGTCGAACACGCCGTCATAGCCCTTGGCGAACATCTCTTCGTCGATGGAGGAATCGATGATGCTCTGGACCTCGGTCGGGCTCGGCCAGATGTCCTTCAGGAAGACCTCGTTGCCCTCGGAGTCCGTGCCGAGCGCGTCCTTCTCGAAGTCGAAGTCCATGGAACCGGCCAGGGCGTACGCGATGACCAGCGGCGGCGAGGCCAGGTAGTTCATCTTGACGTCCGGGTTGATCCGGCCCTCGAAGTTACGGTTGCCCGAGAGCACCGCGGTCACGGAGAGATCGTTGGCCTGGATGGCCTCGGAGATCTCGCCTTCCAGCGGACCCGAGTTGCCGATGCAGGTCGCGCAGCCGTAGCCCACGGTGAAGAAGCCGAGCTTCTCCAGGTAGGGACCCAGGCCGGACTTCTCGTAGTACTCGGTGACGACCTTGGAGCCGGGGGCAACAGAGGTCTTGACCCACGGCTTGGAGGTCAGGCCCTTCTCGACGGCGTTACGCGCCAGCACCGCGGCGGCCAGCATGACCGACGGGTTGGAGGTGTTGGTGCAGGAGGTGATGGACGCGATGGTGACGGCGCCGTGGTCCAGCACGAACTCGCGGCCGTCCTCCATCTTGACGTCGACGGCCTTGCTCGGGCGGCCGTTGGAGTTCGAGGCTGCCGAGTGGCGCACGGTCGAGGTCATCGCCGGCGCGTCCGAAGCCGGGAAAGACTCTTCCAGCGCCTCGTCGAGGGCGTCCTCGTTGGCTGCCTTGACGTAGCTGCCCAGGTCCTTGCGGAACTGGTCCTTGGACTCGCTGAGCTCGATCCGGTCCTGCGGACGCTTCGGGCCGGCAATCGAGGGAACCACGGTGGAGAGGTCCAGTTCGAGGTACTCGGAGAAGCGCAACTCGCGGCTCGGGTCGTGCCAGAGGCCCTGTTCCTTGGTGTAGGCCTCGACGAGGGCAATGTTCTCCTCGGAGCGGCCGGTCAGGCGCAGGTAGTCCAGGGTCACGTCGTCGATCGGGAACATCGCGGCGGTGGAGCCGAACTCGGGGCTCATGTTGCCGATGGTGGCGCGGTTGGCCAGCGGCACCGCAGCAACGCCCTCGCCGTAGAACTCCACGAATTTGCCGACGACGCCATGCTTACGCAGCATTTCGGTAATGGTCAGCACCACGTCGGTGGCGGTGGCACCGGCAGGGATCTCGCCGGTGAGCTTGAAGCCGACCACGCGCGGGATCAGCATGGAGACGGGCTGGCCCAGCATCGCGGCCTCGGCCTCGATGCCGCCGACGCCCCAGCCCAGCACGCCCAGACCGTTGACCATGGTGGTGTGGGAGTCGGTGCCGACGCAGGTGTCCGGGTAGGCACGCAGCTTGGTCTGCCCGTCTTCGACTACCTCGCGGGTCATGACCGTCCGGGCCAGGTATTCGATGTTGACCTGGTGCACGATGCCGGTGCCCGGCGGGACAACCTTGAAGTCGTCGAAGGCGGTCTGGCCCCAGCGCAGGAACTGGTACCGCTCGCCGTTGCGCTGGTATTCGATCTCCATGTTGCGCTCGACCGCCTGGGCGTTGCCGAAGACGTCGATCTGGACGGAGTGGTCGATGACCATCTCGGCCGGGGCCAGCGGGTTGACGCGCTTCGGGTCGCCGCCGAGCTCCTTGACGGCCTCACGCATGGTGGCCAGGTCGACCACGCAGGGAACGCCGGTGAAGTCCTGCATGATCACGCGGGCGGGCGTGAACTGGATTTCGGTGTTCGGCTGGGCGTTGGGGTCCCAGCCGGCCAGGGCGCGGACGTGGTCCGCCGTGATGTTGGCACCGTCTTCGGTGCGAAGCAGGTTCTCCAAGAGAACCTTGAGGCTGAACGGAAGGCTGTCGGCGCCTTCGATCGAATTCAGCCGGAAAATTTCGTATTCGGTACCGCCGACGTTCAATGCGCCTTTGGAACCGAAGCTGTCCACATTGCTCACAGGGGACTCCTCTCGCCATTCACATCTTTGTTGCCCGTCCGGGCGAGCCGCCAGTTAGGGCGGCCTTATCGGCAGGGGTGCGGTTGGATTGCGGCCGAGCCGTGGCCAGCCTATCCCCGCACCCCTGAGGGCAGACCCCCGGGGCCGGGGATCTCTTGACATCAAGATTTACAACGACCCTACTTTCCCCATATCTTGATGTCAAGATAGTTTGGGGTGGACAGAGCCGGCGCGAACGATCAACGGGACCTGGAGCGGCACATGGATGCGGTGGACGAAATCATCGATGGATGGCAGCGTGTTTTGCCGTCGGAGGACGTCGAGCCGATGGGCGTCTTCAGCCGCATCGGCCGGCTGGCCCAGCGCTTCGACGCTCTGCGGCGCAACGCCTTGGCCGCCCACGGCCTGCAGCTGGGTGACTTCGATGTGCTCTCGGCCATCCGACGCTCCCCGGACGGCACGATGACCGCCGGGCAGCTGGCCAAGGAGAACCTGGTGACCTCAGGCACCATGACCAACCGCATCGACCGGCTGGTGGCCCGGGGCCTGGTGGGCCGCTCGGCGGACGTCGCCGACGCGCGGATCGTCCGGGTGAAGCTCCACCCGGAAGGGCGGCGGATCGTGGATGCCGCGTTCGTCGAGCTCCTGCGCATCGAGCACGAGCTCCTCGGCTCCATCCGGGACGCCGACCGCCAGCCGCTGGTGGACCGGCTGCGCGAGCTGCTGGCGCGGATCGAGGCCTAGCCGCTTCCACCGTCCCTTGCGCGTCAGGCGCGCACCAGCCGGGCGAAGGACTCCATGTGGTGCGTGTTCGGATAGAGGTCGAACACCCGCAGATCCTGCAGCTCCCATCCAAGCTTGAGGAAGTAGCCAAGGTCACGCGCGAAGGACGCAGGGTCGCACGCCACGTAGCCGACCACCGAGGGGCGTTTGCCGTGCAGCTGCTCCACCACCTTCCGGCCGGCGCCGGCGCGAGGCGGATCGAGCACCACGGCATCCAGCCGGTCGTGGTGGCGGCTCAGGACGTTCTCGACCTTGCCCTGCACGATCTGCACCTGTTCCATCCCGTGCAGGTTCTTGCGGGCGTCGCGGCTGGTGCCCGGGGAACCTTCCACGGAGAGTACCGCCCCGGAAGGCCCGACGGCGGCGCCCAGTGGCGCGGTGAACAGTCCGGCACCGGCGTAGAGGTCCGCGACCCGCTGCCCCGGCTGGGGGTCCACCCCCGCCAGCACGGCGCCGGTCAGCACCTGCGGAGCCAAGCGGTGGATCTGCCAGAACCCCTCCCCGGTCACGCGGTATTCGTGGCCACGGCAGCTTTCGGCCACCCAGGTCCGGCCGCGCAGCCGCGTCAGCCGCTGTTCCTCGGGTTGCCATACGGCGACCGACGCCGGCGCCGGAATCCGGCCCGCGATGGCGGCCAGCCGGCGGGGGCTCGCTCCCTCGGCCGGCACAAGCAGCACCAGCGGCGCAGAACCGTTGGCAGGCGCCGCCACCTCCACCCGCACCAGCTGGCTCAGGTCCTGTTCCCAAAGCCGCAGCTCATTGATGGCGGGCACGGCCAGCGGCATGTCGGTCACCGGGATCAGCTGGTCCGAGCGGTGGGCATTCATGGCCAGCCGCCCGGACGGGTCCACGGCAAAAGCCGCCCTTGTACGCCAGCCCAGCCCGCCGTCGTCGTTGGCGTCCGCAGGTTCCACGCTGACGCTGCGCTCCACCCCCGCCAGGCGGTGCAGCTGTTCCTCGAAGATCGCGGCCTTCAGCGCACGCTGTTCGGCGAGGGCGATATGGCCGAACTCCGCACCGCCCACCGGAGGCTTGCCCGCCCTGGCGGCCAGGAGCGCGTCGGCGGGGGCCCAGGGGTGCGCCACGCGGTGCGGCGAGGCCTCCAGCACCTCGACGGTGTCGGCGCGCCAGAACCCGGCGTCCGGGCCCCCGTCCGTGACGCGGACCCGCACCCGCTCCCCCGGCAGGGCGTGCCGCACGAAGACGACGCGGCCCTCATGCCGCGCCACGAAGTGGCCGCCATGGGCCGGCGCGGAAACGGTCAGTTCTAGTTCAAGGTCGGAGTAACGCTCCGTGGCCTGCGGCATTTTAGGAAAGCTCCTGGAATTTGCGGACCGCATCGGAGGACGCGAGCTGCCATGGCACGCTGGCCACCATGACGCCCGGTTCGAAGTGCAGTCGGGTCTTGATCCGCAGGGCGGTCTGGTTGTGCACGAGTTGCTCCCACCAGCGCCCCACGACGTACTCGGGAATGTACACGACCACCAGGTCCCGCGGGGAATTGCGCCGGATGCTCTGGATGTAGTTGATGATCGGCGTGGTGGTGTCCCGGTAGGGCGATGCGAGCACGGTGATCGGCACCGGGATCTTCAGCCGGTCCCAGTCCGCCAGGGTCTGCGCGGTCTCCTCCTCGTCGATGTCCACGATCACGGCGTCCAGCTTGGACGGCCGCGAGGCCCGGGCGAACGCCAGCGCGCGCAGCACCGGCTTGCGGACATGCGAGACAAGAATCACCGCGTGCACCCGCGACGGCAGGGCCGTGGCCTGGCCCGTCTCGTCCACCGCCAGCTCGCGGGCGACCTGCTGGTAATGCCGGTTGATGCTGTACATCGCCAGCCCCAGCAGGAAGATGCCGGCGACCGCAATCCAGGCGCCGAAGACGAACTTGCTGACCAGCACGACCACCAGCACCGTGGCGGTGAGGATGAAGCCGATGAGGTTGATCAGCCGGGACCGCATCATCTTCCGCCGCAGGCGCCGGTTCGGCGTGGAGCGGATCAGCCGCGAGAAGTGCTTGATCATGCCCAGCTGGCTGAAGGTGAAGGAAACGAAGACACCAACCACATACAGCTGGATCAGCTGGGTCACGTCGGCCCGGAAGAGCAGGATCAACAGCAGCGCCGCCCCGGCCAGCGCCAGGACCCCGTTGCTGAAGCTGAGCCGGTCGCCGCGGGTCCGCAGCTGGCGCGGCAGGAACCCGTCCGTGGCCAGGATGGACGCCAGCGCAGGGAAAGCGGTGAAGGCCGAGTGGCTGGCCAGCACGAGGATCAGGCCGGTCACGGCGACCACGAGGTAGAAGAGCACGTTGCCGCGGTCGAACACGGCGGCTGCCAGCTGGCTGATGACCGGCATCTGCACGTAGTCGGCCGGCAGCGGCCCGCCATTCAGGCGCAACTGCTCCGCGGGAACCTGCACCACGTGCACGCGGGTGGCCCGGGCGAGGTACAGCACGGCCATGGTCATCACGGTCGCGGCGACGCCAAGCACGAGCAGCGCCGTCGCCGCGTTCCTGGCCCGCGGCGGCCGGAAGGCCCTCACGTTGCTGGCCGGGGTCTCCACGCCGGTCAGCGCGGCGGCGCCGGTGGAGAACGCCCGCAGCACCAGGAAGGCGCCGGCCAGGCCGGTCAGGCCGGCCTGGAACTCGGCGTCCGGCACGATGTCCAGCGCGGCGCTGGGGGCCAGTTCCAGCTGTCCGCTAAGGTCCTGGATGAAGCCGACCAAGCACATCAGCAGGATGAGGCCGACGAACGCGTAGGTGGGGATGGCTACGGCTCGACCGCCGCGGCGCAGACCGCGCAGGTGGAGGAACGCCAGGACAACGACGCCGAGGGCAGCGGCCATCGGTTGTCCTCCGTGGAGTGCGGGGAACGCGGCAATCAGGTAGTGTGCCGCCGACGACATCGACACCGCGACGGTGAGCACGTAGTCGAACATCAGCGCCGAGCCGACGGTGATGCCCGCGGTCTTGCCGAGGTTCTCGCTGGCAATCTGGTAATCGCCGCCGGAGGGGTAGGCGTGCACGCTCTGCCGGTAGGAGGCGATGATAACCAGCAGGACCACCATGACCGCCAGTCCGACCAGCGGCGACAGCGCCACGGCCGCGACGCCGGCCAGCGCCAGCGTGAGCAGGATCTCGTCCGGCGAGTAAGCCACCGAGGACAGCGCGTTGGCCGAAAACACCGGCAGGGCCAGCCACTGCGGCAGCGGCTGCACCTTGGCCCGCTCCGTCCGGAAGGGCCGGCCCACCAAGATCCGCTTGAGGGCGTCGAGATATGTCAGCACAGCCCACAACCGTAACCGCTTGCCTGCAGGGTTGTCATGGAATCACTCTAAGCCGCCGGGCGGGCAACAAAGGGTTAAGCTGGCAGCAGGACAGCTTGGATCAGCGGAAGAGGCATCGACAGTGGCGCATTTCGTCATCATGGGCTGCGGACGCGTAGGCGTCACCCTGGCCCACACGCTCGACGACTCCGGCCACAGCGTCGCGGTCATCGACCAGGACGACCGCGCCTTCCGTCGCCTGCGCAGCGATTTTTCCGGCCGCAAGGTCACCGGCGTGGGCTTCGACCGGGACACGCTCCGCCACGCCGGCATCGAGAAGGCCTACGCCTTCGCGGCGGTTTCGAGCGGCGACAATTCGAACATCCTCGCGACCCGGGTGGCGCGGGAGACCTTCCACGTACAGCACGTCGTCGCCCGCATCTACGACCCGGGGCGCGCGGAAATCTACCAGCGGCTGGGCATTCCCACGGTGGCGGCGGTGCGCTGGAGCGCGGACCAGGTGCTGCGCAGGATCCTGCCCGAGCAGAGCATCAAGGGCGACTACCGCGAAGCCTCCGGCCGGCTGATCCTGGGCGAGGTGTCGCTGCACGAGGCGTGGGCCGGCCACTTCCTCACCGAGATCGAGGCCCTGTCGGGGGCTCGGGTGGCCTACCTCACCCGCTTCGGCGAGGGCATGCTGCCGGGCCCGGAGACCCGCTTCCAGCACGGGGACATCGTGCATGCCATGATGCGCGTCGATGCCACGCATGAAATTTCCGCAGTCCTGTCCAAGCCTCCGGTGAAGGAGTCCGAATGAAGGTCGTCATTGCCGGCGCCGGCAGCGTCGGCTCCTCGATCGCCCGCGAACTGCTGTCCAACAACCACGACATCCTGCTCATCGACCAGAAGCCCGAGGTGATCGGCCGCAGCGGGCTCAAGGGAGCACGCTGGCTGATCGGTGACGCGTGCGAGATCACTACCCTGCGCGACGCGAAGCTGGAAGAAGCCGACGTCGTTGTGTCCGCGACCGGCGATGACAAGGTGAACCTCGTGGTGTCCCTGCTGGCCAAGAGCGAGTTCGGCGTCGGCCGGACCGTGGGCCGGGTCAATAACCCGAAGAATGACTGGATGTTCGACGATTCCTGGGGAGTCGACGTCGCCGTCAACACCCCGCGGCTCATGACGGCCCTGGTGGAAGAGGCCGTCGAGATCGGCGACCTGGTCCGCCTGCTGACGCTGCAGACAGGCGTGGCCTCGATCGTGGAATTCACCGTACCCGGGGACTCTGCACTGATCGGCAGCACGCTCGGCTCGGTGGACTGGCCCCAGGACGCGACGGTGGTCGCCATCCTCCGCGACGACGCACCCATTACCCCCAGCGCCGATGACGTGATCGAGGCAAGCGACGAACTGTTCTTCGTCACCACGATCGCCGCCGAACAGGAACTGCGGTCAGTCCTGCTCGCCCGCCCGGCCGGCGCTGCCGCCGGGGAGGGCGCTGCCGGCCGGGCGTGAAACCAGCCAGGCCAGCCACAGCCCGAGGGCATATAGCGGCAGGCCCATGACCAGCCGCGCGGTGCCGAGTGCGACCAGGCCGTCTTCGCCCATGAAGTACAGCGGCACCTGCACCAGCAGCCGCAGCACCAGGACCGAGGTGACGATCCAGGTGGCCAGCACGTACGCCTTGAGCCGGCGCGGGTGCTTCCGCCAGTCGATGCCTTCGCCGCGGATGAAGCCGAAGAGCAGCCCGGCGAGCGGCCATTTCACCAGGACGGATACCACCATGCCGACGATGTACGCGGCGTTGGTGATGAAGCCCCAGACGTAGAAATCCTCGGCACGCCCCGTGCTGTTGGCCACGAACGCGCAGATACCTACGCCGACCAGGCCCGAGAAGGCCTGAGTCACGGTTCCGCGCTGGATGAGCCGCAGCACAGTGAATACGGCCGCCGTGCCGAGGGCGCCGATCAGGGCGGGACCGAGGTCCCGGCTGACGGTAAAGACAACCAGGAAGATGATGCCGGGCAGGACGCTCTCGACAAGGCCGCGGACTCCGCCGATGGATTTGAGGACGTCGATTTGCCCGTCGTCGCGCCGCTCCATGCCCGCCTTGGCGGCATAGCTGCCGGCCAGGTCGGACAGCGACTTCTCGGGTTCGTCCCGCGGTGCGGGCTTTTCAGTCATGACTCGTTCTCCAACAGGCTCAGGATCTCGTACCCCGGGTTGTACATGGTCGGCAGGCCGTCGACCTCGGACACCATACCGTCGAACCCCAACCGAATTCCGGCGTCGATCCCCGGCACCCTGCGCTGGCCGAGCCAGACCAGGCGGATCCGGCCCCGCCGGGACGCCGTCTTGGCCCCGGGCTCGGCGGCGGGCAGTTCGGAGGCGACCACGGCCGAGAAGCTCGGGGCCTCGCCCGCGGGCAGGATGGTCACCGACTCAACGAAACCGGACGAACGGATCCGCCCGCGCCCGGGCATCCGGTCCAGCGGCACCGTTGCCGCCGCCGGCCGCAGCCGTGCACCGGAATCAACCAATGTGCGTGATTTCCGGCCCGCGTTCCGGGGCGCTGAGCCCCGGTGCGGCCTCGGCCTCGGGCTGCGGAGCCGCGTCCTTCGGAAGGCGCAGCTGCAGCAGGTCCCGGGGAGGCAGCGGCTGGCTTCCGCGGACCACGACGGTGGAGCGGAACAGTTCTTCCAGGTCTGCCGACTTCTCCCGGTCGAGAGCCGCGGCGCCGCCGATCACTCCGCGCAGGAACCAGCGCGGCCCGTCCACGCCGACGAAGCGTGCGACCCGGTAGCCGGTCTTGCCGTCCGGGGTCTGTGCCGGAAGCTTGGCCACTACTTCGGTACCGAGCGGTCCCTCAAGCTCCTCGATCTGCCCGCCCTGCGATCCGACCGAGGCAGCGATCTGCTCCCGGATCTCCGGCCAGAGCGACTCGGTCTTCGGCGCGGCAAATGCCTGCAGCTGAAGGCTCGACCCGGCCAGGTCCAGCGTTACGGCGATGACGCGCTGGGTGCGTTCCTCGACCTCCAGCCGCAGCTGGAGGCCTTCGCGCGGCCGGATCTTCAGGGCACCGAGGTCCAGGTAGTCTTCCCCGGTGTCCTTTTCGGCGCTGTCGAAGGGCCCGTCGGAACGGAAGGCGTCCTTGTCCGGCAGGCCCGCGGAGCCGGTTTCGCTGCCGGGCTCCTGTCCGGAGGCGGCAACTTCTTCCGTGCCCGCGGCCTCGGTGCCATCGGCAGGCTCGACAGGTTCGGCAGCGTCACTGCGCTTCTTGCGGCGCCCAAATACCATCGTGGCTTTCCTCTCGGACTTGATGCGGTGGCCGGCGGCCGGAGGGCGCGCCGGGACGTTCCTTTACTGCGCGGCTGTGAACCCGCCGGTGGATCCGAAGCCGCCGGTGCCGCGGACGGAGCCAGGCAGCTCGGCAACCAGTTCGAAGGACGCCGTTTCGACGCGCTGGATCACCATCTGGGCGATGCGGTCCCCGCGCTTGATCTCGAGTGCCGCCGAGGCGTCCGTATTCAGCAGCGTCACGGCGATCTCGCCCCGGTAGCCGGCGTCCACGGTGCCGGGGGCGTTCA
Source organism: Arthrobacter sp. Marseille-P9274 (assembly GCF_946892675.1). NCBI lineage: Bacteria > Bacillati > Actinomycetota > Actinomycetes > Micrococcales > Micrococcaceae > Arthrobacter > Arthrobacter sp. Marseille-P9274. The sequence goes on along the minus strand of NZ_CAMPOV010000001.1, from coordinate 1,238,525 downwards.
CGATGGTCAGCCCGTGCTTAGTGGCCAGTCCGGAGCGCGGATGGATCAGCGCAACGTAGCCCACGGGAAGGGCAATCGCCACGCCCGTCGGCACCAGGACGCGCTCCCCAGGCCCGATCCGGAAATCGATCCTGGTGCGCAGGTCGGCGCCGGCGTCGCCGGGGTGGGCATACGAAGGTGCCTCCAGCGCGGCGTCGAGCATTTTCAGCTGAACGTTCAGCGTTGGTTGAATTTCCTGCACTCGTGACCGTTCCTCGTTCGGCGCGGCGAAGCCGCCGCGGGCGTTTCCGCACATCACTCTATCCCCTTTGGCCCGGGCCCAGCTACGGCGCCCGTGCGCCGGCGTCCCGGCAGCGCCGCCCGCCGGGATAAGCTGAAACGCATGAGCGCAACACCTTCCCCCGCCGCCGGCCAGCCCACCGGATCAGCTACGGAACCGATCTACCAGGAGCGGCTCTGGCCGAACTTCTGGGTCTGGCTCATCGCGGCGGGCGTTTCCGGGGCGGTCATCTTCGTGCTGGCTCCGATCAGCCTGACCACCGGCTACATCGCCGCCGTCGTCACCGCCCTCATCCTGGGCTTCCTGCTCTTCATCTCCACGCCGCGGATCACCGTGACCGGCCGGACCCTGCAGGTGGGCCGCGCGCAGATCGAACGCGAATTCATCGGTGCGGTCGAAGGCTTCCGCGGAGACGCCGCCGTCGAACAGCGCGGACCCAAGCTCAACGCCACCGCGTACCAATGCATCCGCGGCTGGATCTCGCCGGTCGTGAAAATCGAAATCACGGACGAAGCAGACCGCACACCCTACTGGCTGACGTCCACGCGCCGCCCGGAACAGCTGGTCGCCGCCCTGGGTCAGCCTTCGCAGTCCTTGCAGTAGAGCAGCCCGTCCTTCTCCTTCGCTACCTGCGAGCGGTGGCGGACCAGGAAGCATGAAGCGCAGGTGAATTCGTCCGACTGCGCCGGCATGACACGGACCAGCAACTCTTCGCCCGACAGGTCCGCGCCGGGCAGCTCGAATCCCTCGGCGGCCTCCGCTTCGTCTTCGTCCACCACGGCTGACTGTTTGTCGGTCCGGTGCGACTTCAGCTCTTCGATCGAGTCCTCGCTCAGCTCCTCGTCGGGTTTGCGCGGCGCATCGTAGTCAGTGGCCATGATCGTCTTCTTCACGCTCCGGTTCTGTGGGTTGGGTCCTCCGCGGACGGAAGCCCGAGGCAGGCTTCTGGCGGGTGTGTCAGAGCACAACGCCCGGGATGCCGGGTTTGTGCCCGCAACGCGAAGATTGTTGCCTACTTGCCGCGCAAACGCCAACCGGCCGCCGGGACGAAACCGCAAGGCCCGCGCGCACGAGCGACTGCGTTGGGCCGTGGACGCGGGCCGACGGGCTGCCGCCCGCCCAGCTAGTCCGCGCCACACCCGCGCAAACAGTAGGAAATAGGCCCTTTCGATGGCAGAGTTTCAGCAGGAATTGTCGTCGGGTGGAGGGTTTTCATGCAGGATCTGCGGCTGGTGGGTGTCCATGAGGATGGCGAACATCTGCTGTTGGGCGGCGAAGGCGGAGAAAGCTACCGCCTGGCCATCGACGAGGCGCTCCGCTCTGCGGCGGCCCGCCCGTCCATGCGTGTGCCTGCGGCGGACTCCTCGGCATCCGGCCCCGTGATGTCGCCGCGGGAGATCCAGGCGCGGATCCGTGCCGGTGCTTCCGCCGAGGAAGTGGCGGCCGAGTCCGGTGTTTCCATGGAACGCGTCCTGCGCTATGAGGGCCCGGTCCGCGCGGAACGCGACTACATGGCCGAGCAGGCTCAGCTGGTCGAGGTCGCCGCCGCCCTCCCCGCGCATGAGGGCTACCGGTCCGGCCAGGGCGATCAGCCAGCCACGCTCGGCGCCATGGTGCTCCACCGCCTCCCGGCCTTTGGCATCGACCCGGACACCCTCGTCTGGGACTCCTGGCGGCGCGCGGACGGCACCTGGGAGGTGCTCGCGCAGTTCAGCCTGCCGGCCGAAGCCACTGGCACGGTCGGCGAAGAGCCGCCGGCGCGCTGGATCTACGACCACAGCCGCCGCACCATCCGGAACACCAGCCGCTGGGCACAGCAGCTGAGCGAAATCGAGCCTCTGGACGGCCCCGTCCCGGGCCGCCGCCTGACCGCCGTTGCAGACCGGGTCTTCGACTTCGAAACGGATGCGGAGCCGGAAGCGGACGGCCAGGATACGTCGGCGGAGGCGCAGGAAGACGCGGATCCGGACAACCTGCTCGAGGTCCTGCGCTCGCGCCGCGGCCAGCGGCTCGGCGTCGATGAGGACGCGGACGATGCCCTGGCCCTGATGCTGAACCGCGGCGCCGTTCCGGCGGCGCACCCCCGCGACAGTAATTCGGGCGAGAGCCACACCGGCGCAGAGGAGGGCGGAGACCACCCGTCCAAGGGCCTTCCCTTCGGGCTGAGCCTCGCTCCGGCGTACGACGACGGGGGCGACGGTCCGCTCGATCTCCCGGAGGGCGTGAGCACGGAAACCCGCGAGATCACCGTCTCCGGCGCGCCCGTCCGCGGCAAGGAGCAACCTGCCGCCGGTCCGGCCGCCGCGGAGGAGGCCGGGGGCGGGCCTGCAGAGGACGCTGACGGCAAGGCAGACGCTGCGGAAGAAGCCGAGGCGCAGCCGAAGCGGTCGCTGCGGCCCAAGCGGTCGAGCGTGCCGAGCTGGGACGAAATCGTCTTCGGCACCCGGCACGAGTGAGCTGCCGGGCTCAGGAGCGTTTTCGCCGCCCCTGATTCCCGCCGGCCTTGCCCGGTTTGCCCACCGTGGAGCCCAGCACCAGCAAGGGGACGTCCCGCTCGGGACGGGTGAGCGATCCGTGCTGGCCCACGACCTCGAGGGCATGCGGCGGAACCCGCCGGGTGTCGTAGAGGGCGACCGGTTCCCGCGCGGCAATCATTAGGTCCCCGATCCTCGGCAGCACCGACGGCTGGACCTCGCCGAACAGACCGTGCGCAATCGCCTCGTCCCGTTCCAGCACCCATGCGTACTTGCCGAACGCCGCCTGCCAGGCTTCCGCCAGCTGCTCCCGGTGCCGGTCGCCGGCGTCGGGCTCCAGATACAGGTGGACCATGCGCGGTTCCCCGCCGGTATGCCGCACCCCGGCCACCAGCGCCGGATCCTGCGAGTAGTCGTGCCGCTGGCTGGCAGGCACGTCGAGCATTCCGTGGTCCGCCGTCAGCAGCAGGAGCGTGTCTGCGGGAAGCTGGCCCGCCAGCCGGCGCAGGTGCGAGTCCACTTCTTCCAGCGCGTTGCCCCACTCGGCTGACGCACAGCCGTGGCGGTGGCCGGCCTTATCCAGCTCGTTGAAGTAGAGGTATACGAGCACCCGCTCGTGCTCAGACAAGGCCTGCGCCGCCGCGAGTGTGCGGGCATGTCCGGAGGTAGCCGGCACAAACGAGCCTCCGCGCAGGGCAGCCCGGGTCAGGCCGGACTCCGCGAACCGGGGGAGGCTGACGGTAACCACCGGCAGCTCTGCGGCGACACGTTCGAAGACCGTTGGATGGGGCTGCCAGCGCAGCGGATCCACCCCGGCGTCCCAGCCGCCGAGCTGGTTGACGACCTTGTCCTGGTCCGGGTCGAGCACGTCGTAGCCCGCCAGCCCGTGGGCACCAGGAGCCAGGCCCGTGCCGAAAGTGGCCAGGGCCGACGCCGTCGTGGACGGAAAGGCGCTGCTCAACGTCCGGGAGTTCTCCATCGACCGGCGCAGGAACGGCGCGTGGCCGCCGCGCTGCTTGAGGAGCGCCTTGCCGAGCCCGTCCACCAGCACCACGCAGACCCGCCGGGCGGCCGGCAGCGCGAGCGTGTTGGCGAAGCCGGCTACCCCGAGCGAGGCGGCGGCACTCGTGAAGACCTCCGCGACGCTGTCCCGCCCGTAACCGGGGGCGGGCGGCAGTACATCCAGGTGCCGGACCATCCCTAGCGCTGGTGGTGGCCGCGGGACAGCCGGGTTCCGAGCCGTCGCGGCTGGACCGGATCCACCATCCTGGGCAGTGCCGGCGGAGCCGTGTTGACCTTCCGCAGGGCGCGGGCGAAGGCCTTGGCGTTCTGCACGGCCTGCGCCCCGTCCGCTTCCGAGCTCACCCTGAGGACGATGTCTTCCTGGACGATGTTGCCGGTGTAGCCGTGGTCCGCGTCGCACTGCGGATCGGCGCAGCCCGCAGGCCCCATGTCGAGGCGCTGGCCGCCGGACCAGGCGATCGCCAAGGTCAGCTCGCGGGCCTGGTCGGAGGGCTTGTAGTCCTGCGGCTGCGCGTAGATGTAGCTGAGCACCACCGAGCGGATCTGGCTGACCGGCACGGATTCCGTAGAGATCTGCGCGACAACCTGCTCGCCTTCCTCGTCCAGCTGCTGGTCATCAACGTGGGTGATGACGAGCATGTCGTCGGTCAGGACCAGCACCGTGATGTGCCGGTGGACCTCGTTGCGGTCGAAGTGGGTCTCCAGATGGACCAGGTGGGACAGCGGCTCGCGTCCGTCGAGCGCATCGTGAACCACGTCGGCCACCATGACCGGGTAAAAGCCGGCACGGTTAAGGTCCTCGTCGAGGCTGCGTTCTTCAGTGGTTGGCGAATGGCTCATGAATTCCATTCTGGCCCAGCCGCTGGCCGATTGCGAACCCGGCACCGCGGCCACCGGCCGGGGTCCGCGCCGGTACGATCAGTCCCGCATGGCCCTACGCGCGCTGTCCGTGCGCTGCGCGTAATTGCCCAGGCGCAGGTCCGCGCTCAGAACGGTGAGTCCCTGCGGCGACACCAGGACGGGGTTGAATTCCAGCAGCGCGATCTCAGGATGGTCGTCCTTCATCAGCGCCACCCGGTTGACCAGGTCTTCCAGCGCGGCCACGTCCACGGCCGGCAGGCCCTGGTAGCCGAACAGCTTGGGGGCGGCCCGCGGGCTGCGGATCAGGTCCGCGACGTCGACGGAGGTCAGCGGCGGAATCCGGTGCGACCAGTCCCCCAGCAGATTGACTGCGTCCCCGGACAAGCCGAAGGAGACGACCGGCCCCAGGAGCGGGTCCTCGATCGCCCGGATGGTGCAGGACTGGCCGGACGCCGCCATGGACTGGAGCTCCAGCCCGATGTCCCCGAACGGGCGTAGCACCTGGCGCATGTGCTCGATGTTCCGCCGCAGCGAATCGGCGTCGACGATGTTCAGCCGCACGCCGCCGAGGTCGAGCCGCTGGCGCAGCCTGTCGTCCATTGCCTTCAACGCCACCGGCCAGCCCAGGCGATCGGCCGCCGCGACCGCTTCGTCCGCCGTCGAAAAAGCAGCAGAGGGCAGCACGCTGATCCCGTAGCAGCCGAGCAGCTCGCCGGCCTGCTCGGTGGTGGTCTGCACCAATTGGTCCCCCGCAACGCCCTCGAGCAGTGCATCGATCATGTCCGCGGCGCGGTCCCGCTCCAGGCCGCTGGGTTCCACGACCTCGCCCTGGTCGCGCCCGAGCCATTCGGTGTAGCGCACCACGGCGGCCAGTGCCTCGATGCCGCTGCCCGGGCTGGAGAACGTGGGCACCGCGGGCTGCCGCGCCGCGCCTTCGTCCGCCGCCCCGACCGCGAGCAGTCCCTCCGCAACCGCCTGGGGATCCAGGACGCCGGTGAATGCGGCGATGACGGGCTTGCCGGCTTCCTCGCCGCAGGCACGGAGCACCTGCGCGATCTCTTCGTTGTCCAGGCCGTTCACGGGCAGCAGGGTGACGAAGGCCGAATGCACCTCCTGAAGCGCCAGCGCCTCGCGCAGCTTGCCGCGGAGCAGGTCCAGCGCCTCCGACCGCGCGGCGTCGAGTCCGAGCGACGTCGCGAGATGCACCGCCTGCAGCTGGTGCGTGGCCGCCGCGTCCGCGATGACCTTCCCCAGCGCCAGGGAATTGCTCAGCACCGCGACCCCGGGCCCGGCCGGCAGCGGCTGGCTGACCACGATCTGGGCCACGTCCATCAGCTGTTCGTAGGTGTCGACCCGGACCACGCCGGACTGCCGCATCATGGCGTCGAGGGCGCCGCCGGGCGCCTGCGTTGTCCGCACATGGTGGCCGGGCGGCAGCTGCAGGCCCATCAGATCCGACTTCGCCACGATGACCGGTTTGCTGCGGGAGAGCCGCCGGGCGATCCGGGAAAACTTGCGCGGGTTGCCGAAGGACTCCAGGTAGAGGCCCACGGCCCCCGTCGCCGGATCGTCCTCCCAGTACTGCATCACGTCGTTGCCGGAGACGTCGGCCCGGTTGCCCGCCGACAACGTCGAGGACAGGCCCAGTCCGCGGCGCGTGGCGGCGGCGTAGAGCATCACGCCGATCGCGGCCGACTGGCTGAACAGGCCCAGCCGCCCCCGCCGCGGCAGGTGCGGTGCCATCGACGCGTTCAGCGTGACCGCCGGATCCGTGTTGATGATGCCCAGGGAGGCCGGTCCGACCACCCGCATGCCGTTCGCCCGGGCGTTGCGGACCAGCTCGCGCTGCCGGGCCAGTCCCTCCTGCCCGGTGTCCGCGAAACCGGCCGTGGCGACGATCAGGCCCTTCACGCCGGCGTCGGCGCACTCCTGCGCGACCTTGAGCACCTGGTCGTAGGGCACCGCGATGATGGCCAGCTGGACGGGCTCGGGCACCTCGCCGATCGTGCCGTAGGAAATCATCCCGCCCAGCTCCAGCGCCTGCGGGTTGATGGCGTATACCGGGCCGGTAAAGCCGCCCTCGACGATGTGCTCGAGCAGGGCGTAACCGATGCTGCCGTATTCCCGGCTGGCCCCTATGACGGCAACGGACGACGGCGCCAGCAGGCTGGCGACGCTGCGCGCCTCCGCGCGGTGCTCGCGTGATTCCATCACGGCGCGCGAACGTTCCGTCGGGTCGATATTGAATTCGAGCATCACGACCCCGTCGTCGAAATGCCTCCGCACCTCGTAGCCGGCGTCGTTGAACACCGTGACCATCTTGCGGTTCTCCGGCAGCACCTCCGCGGAGAACCGGCGGATGCCGTTTTCGCGCGCCGCCGCCGCCAGATGCTCCAGCAGGATGGACCCGAGCCCGCGGCCCTGATGGCTGTCCGCGATGTTGAAGGCGACTTCCGCCTCGTCCGGGTCGTCCAGCCGGTCGTAGCGACCGATGCCGATGATGTCGCCGGCGATGGTGATGACGAAGGCGACCCGGCTGTGGTAGTCGACGTTGGTGAACCGCTCCAGTTCGCGGGCGCTAAGCTTCGCCTTGAAGGTGAAGAAGCGCAGGTAGATCGAGCTCTCCGACTGTCCCATGTGGAAAGCCTGCAGCGCCGGTCCGTCCTCCGGGACGATGGGCCGCAGGTGCGCGGTCCCCCCGTCGCGCAGCACGACATCGGCCTCCCAGTAGTCCGGATAATCCCGGGTTTGCGCCTCTTGAGCCATAAACTCACTTTAACTGCTTCAACAGATGTAAGGACCCGATCTCTCCATATGGCCCGCCGACCCAAGCCCTCTGCCAGCCAGGCACTGCCCGAAGACCTCGTCGAGAACATCGTCGATATCGACGTCACCTCCGAGATGGAGGTCTCCTTCCTCGAATACGCGTACTCGGTGATCTACTCCCGGGCACTGCCGGACGCGCGCGACGGGCTGAAGCCGGTCCAGCGGCGCATCCTGTTCATGATGTCGGAGATGGGGCTGCGCCCGGACCGCGGACACGTGAAGTCCGCCCGCGTCGTCGGCGAGGTCATGGGCAAGCTGCACCCGCACGGGGACACCGCCATCTACGACGCGATGGTCCGCATGGCCCAGGACTTCGCACTGCGCATGCCGCTGATCGACGGGCACGGCAACTTCGGCTCCCTCGATGACGGCCCCGCGGCCCCGCGGTACACCGAGGCGAGGCTGGCGGCTCCGGCGTTGGCCATGACGAACCATCTGGACGAAGAAGTCGTCGATTTCATCCCGAACTACGACAACCAGTTCATGCAGCCGGAGGTCCTCCCGGCCGCGTTCCCGAACCTCCTGGTCAACGGATCCTCCGGCATCGCCGTCGGCATGGCCACCAACATGGCCCCGCACAACCTCGGCGAGGTCATCGCCGCCGCCCAGCACCTGATCGCCAACCCGGACGCCCAGCTGGACGACATCATGGCCTTCGTCCCGGGGCCGGACCTGCCCACCGGCGGCAAGATCGTCGGCCTGGCCGGCATCCGCGACGCCTACGCCACCGGCCGCGGTTCCTTCAAGACCCGGGCCACCGTGCAGGTCGAGCAGATCTCGGCCCGCCGCACGGGCCTGGTCGTCACCGAACTGCCGTACCTGGTGGGTCCGGAAAAAGTGATCGAGAAGATCAAGGACGCGGTCACGTCCAAGAAGCTGCAGGGCATCAGCGATGTGGTGGACCTGACGGACCGCCACCACGGGCTGCGCCTGATCATCGAGCTGAAGAACGGTTTCAACCCGAACGCCGTGCTCCAGCAGCTGTACCGCTACACGCCGATGGAGGATTCCTTCGGCATCAACAACGTCACGCTCGTCGACGGCCAGCCGCGCACGCTCGGCCTGCTGGAACTGCTCCAGGTCTACGTGGACCACCGCATCGGCGTGGTCCGCCGCCGCACCACCTTCCGCCTCGGCAAGAAGAAGGACCGCCTCCACCTGGTCGAGGGCCTGCTGATCGCGATCGTGGACATCGACGAGGTCATCCAGATCATCCGGTCCTCGGACGAGACCGCCCAGGCCCGTGAGCGGCTGATGGGGGTCTTCGACCTGACCGAGATCCAGGCCAACCACATCCTGGAACTGCGCCTGCGCCAGCTGACCAAGTACTCCCGCATCGAACTGGAGAAGGAGCAGGAGGAACTGCGCCAGGCGATCGCCGAGCTGGAGGAAATCCTCGCCTCCGAGCCGAAGCTGCGCAAGCTGGTCTCCGACGAACTGGGCGAGGTCGCCGCCAGCTACGCAACCCCGCGCCGCACGCTGCTGCTGGAAACCGAGGCCACCGCCGCGCTCGCCGGCGCCGCCCCGGCACCGGCGGGCAAGAAGGCTCCCGTGCAGCTGGAGATCGCGGACGACCCGTGCTGGGCCATCCTCTCGGCCTCGGGCCAGCTCGCCCGCACCGCCGACCAGCAGGAGCTGGCGGACGGCGGTCAGCGCATCAAGCATGACGTGTTCACCTCCGTTGTCCGCACCTCGGCCCGCGCGGAAATCGGCGCCGTCACCTCGCTGGGCCGGATGCTGCGCCTGCAGGTCGTGGACATGCCCACGCTCTCCCCCGGCTCCGGCACGCCCAACCTCGCCGGCGGCGTGCCCGCCCGGGAGTTCATCACGCTGGCCAAGGGCGAAACGCTCGTCGCCCTCGCGCCGCTCAACGCCGTGCTGGCCATCGGCACTGCCGGCGGCATGGTCAAGCGGGTCAGCCCCGATTACCCGCTGAACCGCGAAGACTGGGAGATCATCACGCTCAAGCCGCAGGACCACATCATCGGAGTCTGCGTCGCGCGTGAGGACGAGGACCTGGTGTTCCTGACCCGGCACGCCCAGCTGCTGCGCTTCCCCTCGTCGACGGTCCGGCCCCAGGGCCGCACGGCGGGCGGCGTGAACGGGATCAAGCTGGCCGCCGAGGACTCGGTAGTCTTCTTCGGCGCGGCCGACCCGACGGACGACGCGGCCGTCGTCGTCACCATCGCCTCCGCCTCCGCGGCCCTCCCCGGCACCTCCCCCGGCTCGGTCAAGGTCACGGCGCTGGCCGAGTTCCCGGCCAAGGGCAGGGCCACCGCCGGCCTGCGGGCGCACCGTTTCCTCAAGGGCGAAGACCAGCTCAGCCTCGGCTGGGCGGGCCACGGTCCGGCCAAGGCCTCGACGTCCGCCGGGGTGGTCCGGACGCTGCCGGTGGAACACGGGCGCCGGGACGGCTCCGGCGTCCCGCTCTCGCAGACAATCGACGCTGTCGGGCCCGCGCTCGGCTGACCCGCGCCTACACTTCTGCCATGCCGATCGTTCCCGACACCAAGGACTGGACCTGGGTCACCCGGCTTCCCGGACTGGGACCAGGACCGGGAAGCACTGGAGGGCGCGTACTCGGAAGCGGATCCGCACCGCGTAGCGCAGGAGCTGGAGGCCGGCGCCGCCGCCGTGGCGGTCGCCTTCGCGGCGGTCCCACGGGAACAGTGGGACCGGCGCGGCCTCCGGAGCAACGGTTCGGCCTTCACCGTGCGCACCCTGGGCGCCTATTTCGCGCACGACGTCGTCCATCACCTGCACGACGTCGGGGCCTGAGTCCGAGCCTGAGTCCGCGCCTGAGTCCGCGCCTGAGTCAGCGGGTCAGGTCAGCGGCAGCTGCCAGGCGAAGTCGCGTTTGGTCGGCTCGTACCCCATCCGGGTGTAGAGGCCGAGGGCACCGCTGGGATTCTCGGTGTCGACGCCCAGCCCGGCATGCGCGATGCCGGCGGCCTTGAACCGGCGCATGGCCTCGGCCAGCAGTGCCGGGGCGAACCCGCGCCCGCGCCAGGCCCGGCGCACGCCGAGCAGGTCGGTGAAGCCCTCGTCGTAGCCGGCGTGCTTGCGGTAGTCCGGGTCGAAGCTCGCGAGCTGGTAGGCCACGGTCTCGCCGGTGGCCGTCTCCACGACCGACATGCTCCACTCCGGCTTGAGCTGAGGATGCTCCACGGTGAACTTCCAGCGCTGCCGGTCGCGCGGCTCGCTGCCCCAATGGTCGGCGAATGCCTCATTATGGGCGAGCCGCACGGCCTCGCTGTCCGCAGAATCGAGGGTTCGGAAGACATAACCGGCCGGCAGCGGCAGGTCCGGTATGGGGACGTCCAGAGAACGCGTCATCTCGGTGAAGTACCGGACGATGCGGGTGCCCACGGCCTGCATCAGCGCGTTGTGGCCGGTGTTCTGTTCCTCCGTGTAGGTCCGCAGGACCCCGCCGGAGGTCCCGGCGGCCTCAAAGCGGGCCCGCTGGCAGTCCGCCTGCCAGGCGTAGAGTGCCCGGCCGATCCCCCGGCGGCGCCACCCCGGGTCCACTCCGCCCCAGGTGTGGGCGACGGCCGAGCCGGCGTTCCCATGCACCCGTCCGACGGCACGCAGCACGCCGCCCTCGTCGAAACCGGCCGCCGTGGTCGCGGCCGGGTCGTTGTGCGCGGTCCCGAAGACTTCCTCCAGGTCCGCCCGGGTCTCGGTCCACACAGGCTTGTCCGCCTCGGACATGCGCCCGATCAGCGCATGCCACGCGTCGATGTCGGCCTCGGTGAGGGCCCGCCAGGAGAGGCCGTGGTCTGGAAAGGGCGGCGGCGCGGCGATCGTCATGTCCTTCAGCGTAGGACAGCTGCCTTCGCGGCGGAACCCAGCTCCAGGATGCGCGGACACGCCGCCGCCTCGGCCGGATCATGCGTCACCATGACCACAGCCTTTCCCGCCAGCGCCGTCCGCAGGTCGGCCAGCAGGCTCGAGGCCGACTCCGGGTCCAGATGCGCGGTCGGCTCGTCCAGCAGCACCACATCCGCTTCCGTCAGCAGCGCCCTGGCGACGGCGACGCGCTGGCGCTGGCCGCCGGAGAGGAAGTGCCCGTCCGGTCCCAGCCGGGTGTCCATTCCCTGCGGCAGGGCCGCAGTGAAGGATCCGAGCCCGACGGCGGCAAGTGCCGCGTGCATTTCGGCGTCCGACGGCGGGTTGCCGCGTTCCCGGGCCAGCAGCAGGTTGGCCCGCAGGCTGGAGTTGAACAGGTGGGCTTCCTGGGGCGTCCACGCAATCCGCCCGGCCAGCCCGCCTCCCGCCTCGACCGGGACTCCATTGACCAGGTAGTGGCCCTGCCGCAGCGGCAGGAAGCCCAGCAGCACGCCGAGCAAGGTCGACTTGCCGCTGCCCGAAGGGCCGGTGACGGCCAGCCAGTCCCCCGGCGCCAGGTCGAGTTCCAGTCCGGTGAAGACCGGCTCCGCCTGCCCCGGATAGGCGTAGCCGGCATCGCGCAGCTGCAGCGACGCCACGGGCGCGCCCTCCGCTTCGGGCCGGGCGCCCGCAGGTGCACCCGCCTGGCCTGCCCCGGCTGCCGGGCGCCGGGTTTCCGGCTGCTGGTCGGCGCTGCCCAGCTGCGGCAGCACCCGCTCGCCCAGCTCGCGCCAGGCGCCCCACTGGTGGGCCGCGGCGTTGACCGCCACGAACGGCTCCACCAGGGCCAGCTGCATGAGGATGACCACGGCAGCGGCCCCCGGATCCGTTCCGCCGGCCGAACCGATCATGGCCAGGGCAGAGAGCGAGCAGGCCAGGACGATGACGGCCTGTCCCAGGCCCTGCGCCCAGGCACCCCTCCGGAGCACCGCCGTCGTCCTTTCCTCCAGCTCACGTGCCCGCGCCAGCAACGGTCCCGCGGCGCGGTTGGGCGCCAGGTCCGCCGCTGCCTGCAGGAGCCGGGTGAAGGCATGCAGGGTCCGGCCCTTCAGCCCGACGCTGGCGGCCTGGCCGGAGCGGTCGGCCCACCGGGTTACCGCCGGGGCGAGGCCGAGCCCGGCAGCGGCGAGCAGCAGCTGCCAGCCCAGTCCCGCCGGCATCAGCAGTCCGGTTGCGATGCACGACGCGGCTGCCGTGAGCACGCCGACCAGCGGCGCGAACACCGCGCGCGGCGCCACGTCGCGCAGCTCATCGACGTCGCCCACCAGCTTCTCCAGCGCCTCGCCGCCGCGGGCGAGCTTGCGCCACCCGGCCGGGCGCTGCTGCAGCCCGTTCCAGAGCCGGATCCGCAGCCGGTCGGTGGCCGCGAAGACGGCGTCGTGCAGCCGCAGCCGCTCGTGGTAGCGCAGCACCGCCCGGCCGATGCCGAAGAACCGGACCCCCACAATGGCCGTCATCAGGTGCAGGATGGGCGGCTGCTCGCTCGCCCGGACAATCAGCCAGCCGGACAGCGCGGTCAGGGCGACGCCGAAAAGCGTGGCGCCCAGCCCGAGGAAGAGCGCTGCGATGAACTGCCGGCTCCATGGCTGGAGCATCCCCAGGTTCCGCCAGAGCGGAACGCGGGAGCGCCCCGACGACCGTCCGCCGAACTCGCCCGGGGAAGCGGTCCGTCCCCGCGCGTCCTGTTGCTGCGCCGTCGCCGGCGCGGCACACTCCTGCGGGATGTCCTCCCGCACGGCGCCCTCGTACCGGACGGCACCCTTCCGGACGGCGGGCGTCGGATCGTCCTTGGGCCGCGCCGGCCGACCGGCACCATCGGCGCCGTTACGGGCGGCGTCCACGGGCACGACTAGGTCGGCCAGCCGCGCGGTCTGCGGATCATGCGCCACCAGCACGGTCGTCACACGGCCCCGCAGGCGCGAGAGCGCCCGCTCGATGGCGCGCGCGCTCGCGTCGTCCACGTGCGCGGTGGGCTCGTCGGCCAGCAGCACGCGGACGCCGGGAACGTGGCCGATCCGGGCGAGGGCGCGGGCGACGGCGAGCCGCCGCAGTTCGCCCGGGCTGAGTTCGCCGGTCTGCGCGTCGATGAGATGGGCGGCGTTGACCTCGGCCAGCACCTCCAGAGCGGCCTCGCGGGCGGCCGGTCCGGCCAGTCCCGCGTACAGGGCGATTTCCGCCGCGACGGTCTCTTCCGCCGGCACGGGGTGCTGCGGGACCCATGCGATCCCGTCCCGGTAGACGCCGCTGACGACACCGAACACGGCGGCCTGCGGTCCGTCCTGCCGCAGCCCGGCGAGCACCTCCAGCACCGTGGTCTTGCCGCTTCCGCTCGGCCCCGCCAGGAGCGCGATGTTGCCGGCCGGCACGGTGAAGTCCAGCCCCTCGACGGCGGGCAGGTCCCGGTCCGGGTAACGGACGGACAGCCCGCGCACCTCCAGATCGGGCCGACCTGCCGGTTGGGCCAGCCCGGGGTCGCAGGTCCGTGCGGCGGCCCCGTCGGCGCCGGCCTGCGGCGCAGCGGCCACCAGCGGGCGGCCGGCCGGTGCCTGCAGGACGGCGTTGCTGCGCTTGAGCGACTCCAGCCCGTCCTCGCTCGCGTGGTGCGCCGTGCCGAGGTCCCGCAGCGGCTGGAAGCACTCCGGGGCGAGGATCAGCGCGAGCAGTCCGGCCTCGAGGCCCATCTCGCCGTGGACCAGCCGGACGCCGATGAACACCGCCACCACCGCTACGGAGATGGTGGAGATCAGCTCGAGCGCCAGCGAGGACATGAAGGCGACGCGGAGCGTGTCCATGGTGCGGCTGCGGTACGCCGCCGCCATGTCCGCCAGCGCCCGCGTCTGGGCGGACGCCCGCCCCAGGCCCACCAGCACCGGCAGGCCGCGGGCCAGCTCCAGCAGCTGGTCCGAGAGCCGCTGCAGCGCCTGCGCGGCCTGGCTGGTCCGGTCCTCGGTGTGCAGGCCGATCAGGACCATGAACACCGGCACCAGCGGCACGGTCAGCAGCACCACCAGGGCGCTGGTGAAATCCGCTCCCAGGATCCGCAGGCCTACCAGCAGGGGAATGACGGCGCAGCCCACCAGCGCCGGCAGGAACTTTGCATAGTAGTCATCCAGCGCGTCCAGACCGCGGGTGGCCAGCACGCTCAGCGCCCCGCTGCCCGGACCGCCGCCGGCTCCCGTCGCGCCGCCGTCGTTAATGACCCGCTCGGCGAGACCGGCCCGCAGCTGCGCCTTGACGCCGGCCGCGGCGCGCTGGGACAGAACCTCCTGCCCCCAGGCCGCGAGGGCCCGGAGCACGGCCCCGGCCACCGCCTCGACCGCCACGGCGTTCCAGTCCGGGCCGCCGCCGGCCAGCCCGGCCACGCCGGCCGCCACGGCCTGCGCGAGCAGGACGAGCCCGGCGGCCTTTGCTGCGGCCAGGACGCCCAGCAGGTAGAGCGCACGCTTGCCGGCGGCGCCGACCGGCAGCAGCGGCTTCACTGCGGGACGACGGCGTGGGCGGCGGGGATGGACTCCGCGCTGACGCGCTTGCGGAACACCCAGTACGTGTAGCCCTGGTAGACCAGCACGGCGGGAATGCCGAACGCGCCGATCACGCTCATCACGCCCAGCGTGTAGTCGGACGAGGACGCGTTCTCCACCGTCAGCGAGAACGCCGGATCGAGGCTCGAGGGCAGCACGTTGGGGAACACGGCGGTGAAGATCGTGGTGGTCCCGGCCACCAGGAAGATCCCGAGTCCGGCGAAGCTCAGGCCGTCCCGCTCCCGCCGGGCCAGCAGCCACGCCGCGACGGCGCCGAACACGGCCATGGCCAAGGTCACCCAGGTCACGGGCTTCCCGCCGGCCAGCACCACGAGGATCGCCCACAGCGCCATCGGCAGCAGAGCCACCGGTAGCCAGCGCAGCAGCAGCCTGCGCGCCCGCACCCGGATGTCGCCGTCGGTCTTCAGGACCAGGAACGCGGCGGCGTGGACCAGGCAGAACAGCACGACCGCCAGCCCGCCGAGCACCGCGTAGCCGTTGAACCAGGCGAACGGGCCGCCCACGCGGTCGCCGTTGGCGTCCAGTGGCAGGCCGGTGGTGGTCAGCGCCAGCATGGCGCCCACGCCGAAGGCCGCCACGAAGGAGCCGAGCGCGATGGCCCAGTCCCAGGTGGCCCGCCAGCGCGGGGAGTCGTGCTTGCCGCGGTATTCGATCGCCACGGCCCGGAAGATCAGGGCAAGCAGTACCAGCACCAGCGGAAGGTAGAGGCCGGCGAAGAGCGAGGCATACCAGTGCGGGAACGCGGCGAAGGTGGCGGCGCCGGCGGTGATCAGCCACACCTCGTTGCCGTCCCAGACCGGGCCGACGGTGTTGAGCAGCACCCGGCGGTCCGTGTTGTTCCGGGCGAAGCCGCGCATCAGCATGCCGACGCCCAGGTCGAAGCCTTCCAGGAACAGGTAGCCGGTCCAGAAGAAGGCGATGATGATGAACCACAGAGTGGGCAGGAAATCCATGTCAGCTCTCCAAGATGGTCAGGTTGCGCATGTTGCGGCCGGCGGAATCAGTACGCGAAGGCGAGGACATCGTCGTCGTCCTTTCCCTGGCCGCCGCTGCCGGCGCCGCCGTCCGGGTGCTCCAGCACTTCGGGCATGGCCGAAGGCACGCCGCCCTTGCAGTAGGCGAAGAGCAGCTTGACCTCCACCACCAGGAGCACGCCGTAGACCAGCGCGAAGGCGCAGAGCGAGAAGACCAGTTCGGCGAGGGACACCCCCGGCGAGACCGCGGCAGCGGTGAACATGAAGACGTTGTCGATGCCGTCGGGATCCGGGTTAGGCGCCACCACGAAGGGCTGGCGGCCCATCTCGGTGAAGATCCAGCCGGCAGAGTTCGCCCCGAACGGCGCCAGGATGCCGAACACGGCCAGTCGCATCAGCCATTTCGACTCCGGAACCGTGCCCTTGCGGGCGATCCAGAGGGCCACCAGCGCGGCGCCGGCCGCGAGCATGCCGAAGGTGATCATGATCCGGAAGCCCCAGTAGGTGACCTCCATGACCGGGACGTAGTCGATCTCCGTGCCGGCGCGCTCGCCGTAGACGGGGTTGTCGGGCAGGTGCGTGCCGAAGCGTTCCTGGTACTCCGGGATCAGCGTGTTGATGCCTTGGACTTCGGTGGTGAAGTCGCCGTTGGCCAGGAAGGAGAGCAGCCCGGGCAGTTCTACCACCGCAACCATGTCGTCGCAGTCGTTGGAGCCGAGGTCGCCCACGGAGAGGACGGAGAAGCCGGTGCCGTCGTGGCAGGCAGCCTCGGCGGCGGCCATCTTCATCGGCTGCTGGTCGAACATCAATTTGGCCTGCAGGTCGCCGGTCAGGGAGACACCTGCGAAGGACACCATGGCGACGACGGCGCCGACCCGCAGCGACGTCAGCCAGACCTTGTGATCGGTGGCGTCGCGGCCGGTGGCCGGGTTGCTGCCCACCATCACCTTGCCGTCGGCGCCGACGGTGTCGGTGCCGTCCCGGCGGCGCTTCCACAGGTGGTACCAGGCGATGCCGAGCAGGAAGCCGCCGGCCACGGAGAAGGCGCCGAAGAGGGTGTGCGGGTAGGCGACCAGGAGCGTGTTGTTGGTCAGCACCGCCCAGATGTCCACCATGACCGGCCGGCCGTCGATCATCTCGACGCCCACCGGATGCTGCATCCAGGAGTTCGCGGCCAGGATGAAGTAGGCCGAACCCATGGTGGCCAGCGAGGCTGCCCAGATGCTCAGCAGGTGCATCCCCTTGGGCAGGCGCTTCCAGCCGAAGATCCACAGACCCAGGAAGATCGACTCGACGAAGAATGCGAGCAGCGACTCCAGTGCCAGCGGAGCGCCGAAAACGTCACCAACGAAGCGGCTGTACTCGCTCCAGGCCATGCCGAACTGGAATTCCTGCACCAGGCCCGTGGCCACGCCCATGATGAAGTTAATCAGGAACAGCTTGCCCCAGAACTTGGTCATCCGCAGGTACTGGTCCTTGCCCGTGCGGTACCAGGCCGTCTGCAGGACGGCCACGGTCAGGCCCAGGCCTATGGTCAGCGGCACCATCAGGAAGTGATAAACCGTGGTGATGCCGAACTGCCACCGGGCGACTTCGAGGGCTTCCACATTCTCCCCTTCGACGTGATTTCTACAGAACGTAGAACAACTTGCTTCTACGCAGTGTAGAACAAATCCGGCAAAGCCTGTAAATTGGATAGGGAAGCCACACGGGCAGCGCTCAGGCTGCCGGTGTGGGGTTGTTTTTGGGCGCGGATGAAGGATGTAAATGGCCACTCTTGGAGAGCTGGAACGGGCAGTCATGGATCTGCTGTGGGAGCAGAACGGACAGCCCCAGGGGGAGAATGCACTGACCGCGAACGAGCTGCGCGACCGGCTCGCCCACAGCGGCAGCGCGACGAGGGACGGCAAGGAGCTCGCCGTGACGACGGTGCTCACGGTGCTGTCCCGGCTGGAGAAGAAGAGCCTGGTCCAGCGTGAGCGGGACATTCGGCCGCACCGCTACCGCGCAGTGACGAGCCGCGAGGCACACACCGTGGAGCTCATGCACGAGGTTCTCGGCTCCGCCCGGGACCGCGAGGCCGTGCTCGCCGCCTTCATCGGTTCGGTCTCGGCCCAGGAAGCCGAGGCCCTGCGGAAGATGCTGACGGCCTAAGCCTCCGTGCGGATCGCATAAACCGAGGTGTTCTGGGCCTCCTACCTGCTGGCCGCCCTGGCCGTAATGCTGGCTTGGCCGGTGCCGGTCATGCTCTCGCGCGCCCGCTGGCCGGCGAGGGCGCCCAAGACGGCGCTGATCCTCTGGCAGGCGATCGCGCTCGCCGGCGGCCTCTCCATGATCGGCGCGATGCTGACCTGGGGGCTGGAACCGCTCGGCGACAACCTGCTGGCTGGCCTGCGCGGACTCACCGCCCTACTGGCCAGCTATGAACCCGCCCCAGGACTCGACCTGATCCACGTCTTCGCCCTGAGCGCTGCCCTCCTGCTAGGCGTCCACCTCGTCTTCACGCTGCTGCTGACCTACTACCGGATCGCCAAGCAGCGCCACCGGCACCGAATGCTGCTGAACCTGTTGAGCTCGCCGGCCAAGGACTCCCCCAAGACGCTGGTCATCAACCATCCCGCCCCGGTCGCCTACTGCCTGCCCGGCGGCAGTGGATCCGTCACCGTGCTTTCGGAAGGCCTGATGGAACTGCTGACTCCGGCGGAACTGCAATCCGTGCTGCAGCACGAGCGGGCACACCTGAACCAGCGGCACCATCTCCTGCTGTGGGCCTTCGCGGCCTGGCGGGCCGCCCTGCCCTGGCTTCCCACCTCGCAGCTCGCGCAGCGGGCCGTCAACGAACTCATCGAGATGCTGGCCGATGACGCGGCCCTGGAAACCACGGACCGGCAGACCCTCATCCGCGCGGTCGCACTGGTCGCCGGCGGCGAACGCCCCGGCGGCGGCGCCGTCGGGGCTCCGGCGCGTGAACTGCTGAGCCCCGAAGAGGCCCAGGCCCTCACCTCGGCCCACCGGATCCGCCGGCTGCTCACGCCGATGGCGCCTCTGGGCAGCGCGGCCCAGACGCTCGTCGTGGCCGGCGCAGCCCTGCTGCTGGCGGTGCCGACAGTGCTGCTGATCGTCCCCGGGCTCGCCGGCTAGGGCGCCGACTCAGGCACCGCCCAACGCGTTCCGCGGCGGCAGGCAGTCGTCGGCCTGTTCCCGGTCCGGCACCGCCGTCAGGCGTCGATCTGTTCCCGGTCCAGCACGGCCGCGCCGGCGATGATGAACTCCTTGCGCGGAGCCACGTCCGAGCCCATGAGCAGGTCGAAGGCCCGCTCGGCCGCCTCGGCGTCCTCGATGCCCACGCGCCGCAGCGTCCGGTGCCTCGGATCCATGGTGGTTTCCGCCAGCTGGTCGGCGTCCATCTCGCCCAGGCCCTTGTAGCGCTGGATCGGCTCCTTGTACTTGCGGCCGGAGGCCTCGAGACCGCCCAGCAGCTGGTGCAGCTCCTGCTCCGAGTAGGTGTAGACGATTTCGTTGGACTTCGCCCCGGGATTGATGATCTCCACCCGGTGCAGCGGCGGTACGGCCGCGTAGACCCGCCCGGCTTCCACCAGGGGCCGCATGTAGCGGAAGAACAGCGTCAGGAGCAGCGTGCGGATGTGCGCCCCGTCGACGTCCGCGTCGGTCATCAGGATGACCTTGCCGTAGCGTGCCGCCTCCAGCTGGAAGCTCCGGCCGGAGCCGGCGCCGACCACCTGGATCAGCGCCGCGCATTCGGCATTGTTGAGCATGTCCCCGATCGAGGCCTTCTGGACGTTCAAAATCTTGCCTCGGATGGGCAGCAGGGCCTGATGGTCTGAGGAACGGGCCAGCCGGGCGGTGCCCAGGGCGCTGTCGCCCTCGACGATGAACAGTTCGGAGCGGTCCACCGCGGTAGTGCGGCAGTCCAGGAGCTTGGCCGGCATCGTGGAGGTCTCCAGCGCGTTCTTGCGCCGCTGGGTTTCCTTGTGCATGCGGGCCGAGACGCGGGACTTCATCTCGCTGACGACCTTCTCCAGCAGGAGGGCGGACTGCGCCTTGTCGGCCCGCGCCGAGGAGTTCAGCTTCGCGGTGATCTCCTTCTCCACCACGCGGGAGACGATTGCGCGGACAGCCGAGGTGCCCAGGACCTCCTTGGTCTGGCCCTCGAACTGCGGCTCGGCCAACCGGACGGTGAGCACGGCGGTCAGGCCCGCGAAGACATCGTCCTTTTCGACCTTGTCGTTGCCGGCCTTCAGCTTGCGTGCGTTGGCCTCGATCACCTTGCGGAAGGTCTTCAGCAGGGCCTGTTCGAACCCGGCCTGGTGCGTACCGCCCTTGGGTGTAGCGATGATGTTCACGAAGCTTCGCACCGACGTGTCGTAGCCGACGCCCCAGCGCAGGGCCACGTCCACCTCGCACTTGCGCTCCACCTCGGCGATCTTGCTGTGGCCACGCTCGTCGAGCACCGGAACCGTCTCCTTGAAGGAGCCGGCGCCGTGGATCCGCCATACGTCGGTGACCCCGCTGTCGTTGGCGAGGTACTCCACGAACTCCGCGATGCCGCCGTCGTGCTGGAAAACCTCCTCCACCGGACCGTTCTCCCCCGGCGTTCCCGGCTGCCGGCGCTCGTCCCGAAGCGTCACCCGCAGGCCGGGGACCAGGAACGACGTCTGCCGCACCCGGGACTGCAGTTCCTCGTAGGAGAACTTGGCGTCCGGGGTGAAGATCTGGTGGTCCGCCCAGTACCGGATGCGCGTACCCGTCACGCCTCGCTTGGCCTTACCCACGATGTCCAGCGAGGAGCTCTCCAGGAACGGCTCGAATTTCGCCTCGGGACTCGGCGTCCGCCCGGTATCGATGAAGTGCCCCGGCTCTCCCCGCCGGAACGACATCTGGTAGGTCTTGCCGCCGCGGTCCACCTGGACGTCCAGCCGCGAGGACAGCGCGTTGACCACGCTGGCGCCGACGCCGTGCAGCCCGCCTGAGGCGGTGTAGGAACCGCCGCCGAACTTGCCGCCGGCGTGGAGTTTGGTGAAGACCACCTCGACGCCGGTCAGGCCGGTCCGCGGCTCCACGTCCACCGGGACGCCGCGGCCGTCGTCATGGACCTCCACCGAACCGTCGGCATGCAGGATCACGGTGATGTTCTGCCCGAACCCGGCCAGCGCCTCATCGACGGAGTTATCGATGATCTCCCAGAGGCAGTGCATCAGCCCGCGGGAGTCCGTGGAACCGATGTACATGCCCGGACGCTTGCGGACCGCCTCCAATCCTTCCAGGACGGACAGATGCCGCGCGGTGTAGTCGGTGCTCGGTGGGGTCACTTAACCAATACTCCTAGGCCATGCAGGTGGAACCGGGACAGGCACGCCGCCCCGCAGTCTCGGCGCCCGGCCGTCGGGCACCCCCTCTAGGCTAGTCCCCCTCGGGGCCCGGACCCGCACA
This sequence comes from Arthrobacter sp. Marseille-P9274, assembly GCF_946892675.1. Classification (NCBI taxonomy): domain Bacteria; kingdom Bacillati; phylum Actinomycetota; class Actinomycetes; order Micrococcales; family Micrococcaceae; genus Arthrobacter; species Arthrobacter sp. Marseille-P9274. The sequence continues at coordinate 1,217,206 of NZ_CAMPOV010000001.1, read as the reverse complement.
ACGCACCGCCGGGCGCGTGGCGGCGATGGTCACAGCGGCTGCCGGGTAACGCCCCGGTGATACGCGGTCAGCGAAAGTTGATGGTAGAGACGAAGAAAACGGGCCGCCAAGTGGTTGTATGTAGGTACGCACTTGTAAGGAGGTCATCATGACAACAGCAGTAGCCACCCGAGAACTGACCGCAATGGACCGCTGTGACCGCTGCGGCGCCCAGGCCTACGTCCGTGTTGTGTTGGAGTCCTCCGGAGGGGAATTGCTTTTCTGCGGACACCACGCCCGTCAGCATGAACCGCAGCTTCGCCCCATCGCGGCCGAATGGCAGGATGAGACCGGCCGGCTGAACACCAACGCCGAGATGGCGGAGGAAACCCAGTAAGCACGGTGTGAGCAGCCCGGCTCAGCCGCGGTTGCCTCTGGTCAATAACAACGGACCAAAAACGACGGCGCCGGCCTCCTTTCGCGAAGGAGGCCGGCGCCGTCGTTTAATGCCTGTCCGGCCCTAGTCCAGGTAGTCCCGGAGGACCTGCGACCGCGACGGGTGGCGCAGCTTGGACATGGTCTTGGATTCGATCTGGCGGATCCGCTCGCGGGTCACGCCGTAGACCTTGCCGATTTCGTCTAAAGTCTTCGGCTGGCCGTCGGTCAGGCCGAAGCGCATGGCGACCACGCCGGCTTCGCGCTCGGACAGGGTGTCCAGCACCGAGTGCAGCTGCTCCTGCAGCAGCGTGAAGCTCACGGCGTCGGCCGGGACAACAGCCTCGGAGTCCTCGATCAGGTCGCCGAATTCCGAGTCGCCGTCCTCGCCCAGCGGGGTGTGCAGCGAAATCGGCTCGCGGCCGTACTTCTGCACCTCGATGACCTTTTCGGGGGTCATGTCCAGCTCGACAGCCAGTTCCTCCGGCGCCGGTTCGCGGCCCAGGTCCTGCAGCATCTGGCGCTGGACACGGGCCAGCTTGTTGATGACCTCGACCATGTGCACGGGGATGCGGATGGTGCGGGCCTGGTCCGCCATGGCGCGGGTGATCGCCTGGCGGATCCACCAGGTGGCGTAGGTGGAGAACTTGAAGCCCTTGGTGTAGTCGAACTTCTCGACGGCGCGGATCAGGCCCAGGTTGCCTTCCTGGATCAGGTCCAGGAAGAGCATGCCGCGGCCGGTGTAGCGCTTGGCCAGCGAGACCACCAGGCGGAGGTTGGCCTCCAGCAGGTGGTTCTTGGCGCGCTTGCCGTCGTGCACGATCTGCTCCAGGTCGCGCCGCAGGCGGGTGTCCATCGAGCCGTCGTCCTTGGCCAGCTTCTCCTCGGCGAACAGGCCGGCCTCGATCCGCAGGGCCAGGTCGACTTCCTGCTCGGCGTTCAGCAGGGCGACCTTGCCGATCTGCTTCAGGTAGTCCTTGACCGGGTCGGCCGTCGCTCCCGCGCTGACAACCTGCTGGGCCGGCGCATCGTCATCATCGGCGTCCGAATAGACGAAACCGGATCCGCTGGCGGGCTTGGCCGCCGGGGCTTCGCCCTCCTCGACGAGTTCGGCCTCGTCCGTCAGGTCGGGTTCCGCCTCGATGTCCTCGTCCTCGACCTCGGAGTCCACCTGGTCTTCGTCGGCTTTGGTGGTCTTCTTGGTGCCGGTTGCCTTCTTGGCGGTGGCGGTGCCGGGCTTGCGGCCGCGGCGCTTCGGTGCGGCCGGACCGTCTGCGGCCGTCTTCGCCTTGGCGCCCCTGGCAACCGACGGCGTCGTGGAGGGTGCAGTTGCCTCTTCGGGCGCTGCAGCAGTCTTCTTGTCAGGTGACACAGAGAACCTTTCATATCCGGTCTGCAGTGCTACCTGCGGGTAACACCACTATGACCCTGTCAAGTCCGTGGTGATTTCCAAACGCAGGCCACGGTGCAGGGTCTCCCTTCGGAAACACTCACCATCTCAGCCCTATTCCCCGTTACGGCGAATACATTTGAAACACGGACCCGACCGGGTCTTGGCTCCCATTGTCTCACGACTTGGCCAGGGAAGTGAACGCTGCGCCGGTCGTCCCTTCGGCTGCCGGGGCCGGCGCATGGAGGTCAGGCCGCCGCCGACGGGCTCTGTCCTGCCGCCCCGGGAGGCCTGCGCAACCAGGCCGGCAGGGTGCCCAGCCCGAAATAGCTTTCCAGGAGTCCTGCCAACCGGTAGTCGGGCGACTCCGCAAGCACGGTGCGCAGGTGTTCGTGGGCCAGCGAGCTGCGGCCCTGGGCCCATTCCAGCCACGCGAGCATCGTTCCGGCGGCCGGTTTGGCGGCTCCTTCCGCCATCCGGTGCAGCAGGGCCAGCAGTTCCGATGCCCGTGCAATTCGCTCCCGGTCGACCGGCGGCTCGTAGCTGCCCAGGAGGATGTCCGTGAAGAGGTCGGCCCCGGGTTCCGGACCGCTGCGGCCGGGAAGGTACCCTTCGAACGGCAGCGCTGCCGCCAGCTCGGGGGGAACCGGCCGCAGAGGATCCACCCGTCCGTGGGCGGCCGCACCGTAATAGGCGGCCGCCGGATCGAGGCAGGCCAGGACCAGGACGGCGTCCCGCACGTGGTGCGACTCGAGGCTGGCGAGGAGCACGGCCAGTACCCCGGGTTCGGCGTCGCCGCTACTGATCGCCTCGTCCCAGCTTCCCAGCAGCCGCATGAATACGCCGCCGGCTTCCCACTGGCCGTCGAAGCCTGCTGCGAGGTCCCGCGCCCGGGAACGGATCGCGGGCGCGGCGTCCGGAAGGCTACCCGAGCGGACCAGGACGGCCGCCTCTCCGGCAGTCGCGGCGACGCTGCTGCCGAGCAGCATCAGCTCAAGGTTCACATGGCTCTCTGTGATCCGCTCCTTGGGATGTCCCTGCGGCGGACAGCATGGCGACGTCCGGCATTGGACGCAGCGGAACGAGTCCGGACCGACCACCCAGGCGCCGCGCACCGGCGTGCCGGCGGCTCCGAGCAGGTCCTCCAGGAACACCGCGAGCGGCCAGTACGCGAACGATGTCGGATTCGTCGGGTCTGCCCCCTCCGGAGAATCCGTGTAGAGCACCACCAGTGAACCGTCCGCGTCCCCATCCGCACGCAGATAGGACACCGCGGTTTCGGCGAAGGCGGCGAGCCGGACGTCGTCGCCCGCCTCCGGCAGATCCAGCCGGAGGGTGGCCCCGAGGCTGGAGCCCCTCATCGACAGCAGCACCAGGCTCTCGCGCGGGTGGAACGTGAGCTGGTGCGGCACATATCCCAGAACGTCTTCGGCACGGGAGGCCCTGATGTTGATTCTGTTCTTCATGCGGACCACTCTGGCCGCGGGGCGGCGCGGCCGACAGCACCGGCCAAGCCATTGTGGAAGCGGGGCGTCCGCGCGACGGCTGTGGAGGAGCAGTACTCAGGACTGCTTGCCGGCGCCGGGTCCCACGTCCCGGTTCCGGCGGCGCTGCCGGCCCAGCTCACGTTCGCGAGCCAGGGCTGTCCGCAGCGGCAGCACCACCGTACCCTGCTCGGCCAGCCGGTCGCGGACCCGCCGGCGCACGGCGAGCATCGCCAGGCTGCCGCCGGCTAGGAACAGGAACTGGAGGCTGAGCGCGATGCGGAAGGAGTCGAGGGCGTAGAGATTGGCGCCGGAGAATCCGCTCGAATACAGCGCATCGAGCGTCAGGCCGATGCCGAACATCACGAGCAGGGCGGAGACGAAGCCCCCGACGTTGACGATGCCGGTCGCGGTACCGGCCCGGCGGATCGGGTTGAAGGTGCGCGCAAAGTCGAAGGCGATCATGGATCCGGGGCCTCCGACGGCCAGCACCAGGACAAGCGCCACGAGCAGCCACAAGGGTGCAGGTACGGGATAGGCCAGCACGGCCAGCCAGGCTACGGCGGTTGCGCCGACGATCAGCAGCACCATCGTTGAACGGCGCAGCGGATGGCGCGCCACCAGGCGCCCGATCATCGGGCCGGAGACGAGGGCCACGACGACAAAGAGGGACATCAACGCCGAGGCCACGGCCGGCGGCTGCCCTTGGGCGGAGACCAGGAACGGATAGCCCCAGGTCAGGACGAAGACGTTGCCGGCGAACTGGACGGTGAAGTGCGACCACAGGCCCAGCCGCGTACCCGGCTCTTGCCAGGCCTCCGCCAGCGAAAGCCGCGTCTGCCGCAGTGTCGGCGGCAGCTCCCGCTCGGTGCCGCCCGGGAAGTCGCGGATCACGGTGACCGCGAGCACGCAGGCCAGCACCGCCAGGGCGGCCACAGAGAGGAAAGACGTGGTCCAGCCCTGAAGGTTGAGCAGGGCGATGAACGGAATCGTGCTGATCAGCTGGCCCAGTTGGCCGAACTGGCCGGTCAGCTGCGTCAGCAGCGGGATGCGCTTGCCGCTGAACCAGGCCGGCAGCAGCCGAAGCACCGAGACGAACGTCATCGCATCGCCGGCCCCCACCAGCAGGCGGCCCAGCAGGCCCTCGGGAATCGAGGATGCGAACGCCAGCTGCACCTGTCCGGCACACATCAGGGCGGCCCCGCCGGTGATCATGAAGCGCGAACCGAACTTGTCGACCATCAGCCCGACGGGAATCTGGAGCCCGGCGTAGACCAGCAGCTGGACGACGGTGAATGCCGAGAGTGCGGCCGCCGTCGCGTCGAAGCGCTCGGTGGCATGGAGCCCGGCTACGCCGAAGGACGTCCGTTGGGTGATCGCGGCCAGGTAGGCGAAGACCCCGATCCCCCACACCCACCATGCCCGCCGCGTATCCACATCAGCATTATCGTCACGCCTGGGCCCGGAACTCTAATCAGCCGCGCCGCCCCCGCCCGGCGAACTGCCTGCCCCGGGCGCCTCCGGATTGGCCGGGAGCGTCGCGAGGAAGGCCTCCACCTCTGAGCCGAGCTCGTCGGCATCCGGCAGCTCGTCATTGTCCTTGGTGAGCAGGGAGCGCCTGGTCTCCCGTCCGGCGTACTCGTCATAGCGCTTCTCCAGCTTGGTCACGACCTGCTGGACCTCCGCCGAATCGCTGACCTGCTTGGCGATCTGGGCGCCGACGTCCAGGCCGGCGGCCCGCAACCGGTCGGTCGGCAGCACCAGGGATGACGCCGCACCGAGGTACTCCATGGCCGCCACGGCGGCCTGCGGATATTCGGCTTCGGCAAGATAGTGGGGCACGTGCACGGAATAGCCTGCCACCCGGAGGCCGGCTTCGATCAGGCGGATCTCGAGCAGCGCTCCGATGCTGGCCTGCACGTGGGCCGTCGGTTTCCACGCGGTGATGCCGTCGATCAGCTCCGGCTGATTGCCGTGGACGGTGACGCCGATCGGCCGCGTGTGCGGGACGGGCATGGGCAGGGCCTGGACCCAGGTCACCAGCCCGACCTCCAGCTGCCGGGCCAGGAGAATGACGGCACGGCAGAACCGCTCCCACTGCAGGTCGGGTTCCGCGCCGGTGAGGAACAGGAACGGCTTTCCCATGCCGTCGAGCAGCCGGTACAGCTCAATCTTGGGCCGCTCGTAATCGGTGAAATGGTCCCCGACAAAGGAGACGACGGGTCGCTGGCCCCGGTAGTCGATCAGCTGGTCGGTATCGAAGGAGGCGATGAGCTCGCCGTCCAGCTGCTCGAGCAGCTCCGTCCCCAGCTGCGCGACCACATGTCCTGCCTCGGCCGAGCCGGTGAAGCCCATCAGCAGATCGAGCCCCCGCATTTCGTCGGATTCGATCAGCTCCGCGTTCACCGAGAACAACGACTGTGCGTCCAGCAACTTTTCCTCCTTGTCAGCGCGGATCCATGCCGCCTGCTGCCTGCCGGCCCCTCCCCTCAAGGACGGGACAAGCCAACTACCCTTTGTACCAGCGCAGCATCGCGGCAAATAATTCCGCACGCCTGTCCCGTGCCCCGCAGCCAAGCAGCTACGATCTGATTTGTAGCCGGTGGCCTGCGCGCGGGGCCTTGCCCGGCGTACCCGGCGCAATTTAGCGGCAACGACGACGGCGACCGCACCGTCCCGGTGCCCCGTTGGATCTTCCGAGACGAACAGTGAGGACAGCCCTTAGTGATCAAGACCACCGAGCTCAAGATCAATGCCGCGAAGGATCCCCGCAAGGTCCGGTGCGACGCCCTGGTAGTCGCGGTCGGCCAGGGGCCGGACGGCCCTGAGCTGGTGGACGGCTCGCTCGGCGGGAAGGCCTTGCAGGCACTGTCCCGGTCGCTGGGCGTCCTCGGCATCACCGGCGCCGCCGACGAGGTGCGCCGCCTGCCGGGGATCGACGAGTTCCACGCGGAAGTCATCGTCCTGGTCGGCATCGGCCAAATTTCCGCCGCCGCCGACCCGACAGAGGAGAAGCTTCGCCGGGCCGCCGGTTCCGCCGTCCGCCAGCTGCGCGGAGTGGGCCACGTCGCCCTCGCCCTGCCCGCGGCGTCCGTTCGCGCGGCGGCCGCCGTGGCCGAAGGCGCGGCCCTCGGGGCCTACGCCTACACCGAACACCGCTCCGCGAAGGATGCCGGGGACGTCGTCGCCGCCGTCACCGTGGTGACGCCGGCCGCCGGGGAGAAGTCGCTGCCGGCAGCCCTCGAGCGCGCCGCCATTCTCGGCCGGGCGGTCAACGCCACCCGGACCCTGGTGAACCGGCCGCCGAGCCACCTGTACCCCGAGACGTTCGCCGCGGCCGCCCAGGACCTGTCGAAAAACCTGCCGGTCAAGCTCACGGTGCTCGACGAGGAGAAGCTTGCCAACGACGGCTACGGCGGGCTGGTCGGCGTTGGCAAGGGCTCGTCCCGGCCGCCGCGGCTGGTCAAGGTCGAGTACGCTCCGGCGCGGGCCAAGGTGAAGCTGGCCCTCGTAGGCAAGGGCATCACCTTCGACTCCGGCGGACTCTCGCTCAAGCCAGCCACCGGCATGACGACGATGAAGTGCGATATGGCGGGCGCCGCCGTCGTCCTTAATGCCCTCCTGGCGATCGCCGAACTGGGCCTGCCGCTCAAGGTGACCGCCTGGCTGTGCCTCGCCGAGAACATGCCGTCCGGCCACGCACAGCGGCCCTCGGACGTTATGACCATCTTCGGCGGCAAGACCGTCGAGGTGCTCAACACCGACGCCGAGGGGCGGCTCGTCATGGCGGACGGACTGGCCGCGGCCAGTGCCGAGGAACCGGATGCCCTGATCGACGTCGCCACGCTCACCGGCGCGCAGATGGTGGCGCTGGGCAGCCGGGTGTCCGCGGTGATGGGCGACGACGGCGTGCGCGACGCGGTCAAGGCGGCGGCCGACCGGGCGGGCGAACTGTTCTGGCCCATGCCGCTGCCCGAGGAACTGCGCCCGAGCCTGGATTCGCAGGTGGCGGACCTGGCGAACATGGGCGAGAAGTTCGGCGGCATGCTCACGGCGGCCATCTTCCTGCGCGAGTTCGTCGGCGAAAGCAACGGGCGGAAAATCCCGTGGGCGCACCTGGACATCGCCGGACCGGCTTTCAACGAAGGGGCACCCTACGGCTACACGCCCAAGGAGGGCACCGGCGTGGCCGTCCGCACGCTCGTCGCCTACGCCGAGGACGTCGTCGCCCGGGCCGGCTGAGCGCCGGGCAGCACAAGCTCGTTTCGGCTGTCACAGCACCGGGTGAATCCCGGCACAAACGGGCCCCGCCGGACCTTCATCAAGTAGATGATGGAATATGGGTGGGGCTAAGGTGAGAGTCAAAACATCGAAGATCACTTCACCCAATCAAACAGCAGGCGTGCAGCGGCACGTCCAAAAATATCGAGGGAGCGTACACGTGGCCGATTCGGCAACTGCGCAAGAGTTCGACATCCTGATCCTCGGCGGCGGTAGCGGCGGATACGCCGCGGCGCTGCGTGCCGTGCAGCTGGGATTCACCGTCGGCCTGGTCGAAAAGGGCAAGCTGGGAGGCACCTGCCTGCACTGGGGCTGCATCCCCACCAAGGCCATGCTGCACTCGGCCGAGCTGGCCGACCACGCCCGGACGTCTTCCAAGTACGGCGTCAACGTCACGCTGGATTCGATCGACATGAGCGCGGTCAAGGCCTACAAGGACGGCATCGTCGCCGGCAAGTTCAAGGGCCTGAGCGGACTCATCAAGATGCGCGGCATCACGGTCATCGAGGGTGAAGGCAAGCTGACCGGCAAGGACACCATCGAGGTCAACGGAACGACCTACACCGGCAAGAACATCATCCTGGCTACCGGCTCGTACTCCAAGACCCTGCCGGGCCTGGAAATCGGCGGGAAGGTCATCACCTCCGAGGAGGCCCTCGACCTGACCGAGCTGCCCGAGAAGGCTGTCATCCTCGGCGGCGGCGTGATCGGCGTGGAGTTCGCCTCCGTCTGGAAGTCCTTCGGCGTCGACGTGACCATCGTCGAGGGCCTGCCCTCGCTGGTCCCGAACGAGGATCCGGCGATCATCAAGAACCTCGAGCGGGCGTTCAAGAAGCGCGGCATCAAGTTCAACACCGGTGTCTTCTTCGAGAAGGCCGAGCAGACCGAGAACGGCGTCGTCGTCACGCTGGCGGACGGCAAGACGTTCGACGCGGACCTGCTGCTGGTCGCCGTGGGACGCGGGGCCGCCACCTCCGGCCTCGGCTTCGAGGACAACGGCATCACCGTTGACCGGGGCTTTGTCATCACCGACGAGCGCTGCCACACCGGCGTCGGCAACATCTACGCCGTCGGCGACATCGTTCCCGGCGTGCAGCTGGCCCACCGCGGCTTCCAGCAGGGCATCTTCGTTGCCGAGGAAATCGCGGGCAACAACCCGGCCGTCGTCGAGGACATCAAGATCCCGAAGGTGACCTTCTGCGAGCCGGAAATCGCCTCCGTCGGCCTCAATCAGCCGCAGGCCGAGGAGAAGTTCGGCAAGGAGAACGTCGAGACCGCCGAGTACAACCTCGCCGGCAACGGCAAGAGCTCCATCCTGGGCACCAGCGGCATCATCAAGATGGTCCGCCAGAAAGACGGCCCCATCGTCGGCATGCACATGATCGGCGGCCGCATCGGCGAGCAGATCGGCGAGGCGCAGCTGATCGTCAGCTGGGAGGCCTACCCGGAGGACGTGGCGGCCCTGATCCACGCCCACCCGACGCAGAACGAATCGCTCGGCGAAGCGGCCATGGCCCTGGCCGGCCGTCCGCTGCACGGCTAAGAACACGCCTTTGCTTAGTCCACCCGCCCGCACGGGCCGGGTGGACTAAGCTCAATCACAGGACTTCCCGGCCCCTTTGCGCGGCCTGGGCCTTAGACACAAAGAATTAGGAGAACGGGGACGACATGTCTGAAACCGTTAACTTGCCCGCACTCGGTGAAAGCGTCACCGAAGGCACCGTCACTCGCTGGCTGAAGCAGGTCGGCGACCGGGTCGAAGTAGACGAACCCCTGCTCGAAGTTTCCACCGACAAGGTCGACACCGAAATTCCTTCCCCGGTTGCCGGCGTGGTCGAGGAGATCCTGGTCGCCGAAGACGAGACGGCCGACGTCGGAGCTGCGCTGGTGCGCATCGGCGACGGTTCGGGTTCCGGCTCGGCCGAGGCCGCCCCCGAGGCGCCCGCCAAGGAAGAAGCCCCGCAGGAGGCTCCGGCCGAACAGCCCGCCCAGGAAGAAGCAGCGGCGCCGGCTCCCGAGTCCAAGCCCGCCGCCGCCGGCACCGGCGAAGGCACCGAGGTCAAACTGCCCGCGCTGGGCGAGAGCGTCACCGAGGGCACTGTCACCCGCTGGCTGAAGCAGGTCGGCGACTCGGTCGAGGTCGACGAGCCGCTGCTCGAGGTTTCCACTGACAAGGTCGACACCGAGATTCCCTCCCCGGTGGCCGGAACCCTGCAGGAGATCCGCGTCGGCGAAGATGAGACGGCCGAGGTCGGCTCCGTGCTCGCCATCATCGGCTCCGGAGCCGCAGCGCCGGCTGAAGCCGCACCGGCCAAGGCCGAGCCGACTGCCGCCGCCCCGTCCGGCGACCGCCCGGCACCTGTAGAGGAGCCGGCCGCCCAGGCACCGGCACCGGTCAAGGAAGAGGCGCCGAAGCAGGAGGCTCCAGCCCCCGCCGCACCGGCCCAGCCCGCTCCGGCAGCCGAAGCGGCCCCGGCCACCGAGGCCGGCTACGTGACCCCGCTGGTGCGCAAGCTCGCCAACCAGCACAGCGTCGACCTGTCCATCGTGACCGGCACCGGCGTGGGTGGCCGCATCCGCAAGCAGGACGTGCTCTCCGCCGCCGAAGCCGCCAAGGCCTCCTCGGCCCCGGCAGCCAGCGCCCCCGCAGCGGCAGCCGCCCCGGCCGCGCCTGCGGATTCCGCCAAGCGCGGCACCGTGGAGAAGGCTCCGCGCATCCGCCAGGTCATCGCCCGCCGCATGCGCGAGTCGCTGGACACCTCCACCCAGCTGACCCAGGTCATCGAGGTCGATGTCACCAAGATCGCCAAACTCCGTGCCGCTGCGAAGAATTCCTTCCAGCAGCAGAACGGTGTGAAGCTGACCTTCCTGCCCTTCTTCGCCAAGGCCGTGGCCGAGGCGCTGAAGCAGCACCCGAAGCTCAACGCGTCCTACGACGAAGAGAAGCAGGAAATCACCTACCACAACGCCGAGCACCTGGCGATCGCCGTCGATACGGAGAAGGGCCTGCTCGTCCCCGTCATCAGTGACGCGGGCAGCCTGAACATGGCCGGACTGGCGGGCAAGATCGCGGACGTGGCAGACCGCACCCGGACCAACAAGATCGGTCCGGACGAGCTGTCCGGCGGCACGTTCAGCATCACCAACCTGGGCAGCGTCGGAGCCCTCTTCGACACCCCGATCATCAACCAGCCGCAGGTGGGCATCCTCGGCGTCGGCGCCATCGTCAAGCGCCCCGTGGTCGTCACGGGACCTGATGGCGAAGACGCGGTTGCCATCCGCTCCATGGTCTACCTCGCCCTGACCTACGACCACCGCCTGGTCGACGGCGCGGACGCGGGACGGTTCCTGCAGACCATGAAGGCACGCCTCGAAGGCGGCGCGTTCGAGGCGGACCTCGGGCTCTAGACCGCCGGCCGCAGGCCATTAGCGACGTCGGGTGCACTCCTTTTCGCAAGGGTGCACCCGACGTCGCTCTTTGCTTTGTTTCCGCGCCTCTCCCCCGACGGTACTACGCGTTGTAGAAAAGTTACCCGCTCCGCCGGGTTCGGGAGCGGGACAGCGGTTCCCCTGTCGATAGGATCGACAGTATGGAATTCCTTCGGTATCTCTTGCTTTTCGTCCACGTCGTCGGGGCCGCGGCCATCGTCGGCGTCTGGTTCGCCAACTTCCGCAGGCCCGGAGTCAGCCCCTGGCAGTTCCACGGCGCCTGGGTCCAGCTGCTGACCGGCCTGCTGCTCGTCGGCGTGATCGAAATGGGCGACCTCGCCGAGGTCAACAACATCAAGGTCGCGGTCAAGCTGATCATCGCCCTGGTCGTCTTCGTGGCGGCCCTGATCGGCTACCGCAAGCAGAAGAAGGGCGAGCCGGTCTCCACCGGGCTGGCCCACGCCGTCGGCGGCATGGCCCTGATCAACATCGCCGTAGCCACGCTCTGGCAGTAGCCCCTGGTCCCAAGACGGCCGGCTTCCCCTCCGGGAGGCCGGCCGTCTTCATGTTCGGGCCCCGGTGGCCTTGCCCCAGCCGCGCCCCTAGGATGAGGAAGAAGGCGCCGCCGCGGCGGCGCCTGAAGGAAGAAGCACAACAGGACGATTCCTACGCAAGGAGTGCACATGGCTACAACACGTTCGGCCCACACCGTCTGGAAGGGCGACCTCTTCTCCGGCTCCGGCCAGACTTCCCTCGATACTTCCGGCCTGGGCACCTACGACGTCACCTGGAAGGCCCGCGCCGAGGACGCCAAGGACAAGACCAGCCCGGAGGAGATGATCGCCGCTGCCCACTCGGCCTGCTTCTCCATGGCCTTCAGCAACATCCTCAAGGAGGCCGGCCACGCACCGGAGAGCATCGAGACCGCCGCCGAGGTGGATTTCGACACCTCGAACGGGCCGCAGATCAGCGAGATCCGCCTGATCGTCAAGGCGACCGTCCCCGGCATCAGCGACGCCGACTTCCAGAAGAGCGCCCAGGCCGCCAAGGAAGGCTGCCCCGTCTCCAAGGCCCTGGCCTCGGTCCCGAGCATCACGCTCGACGCGACGCTGAATTCCTGACGGTTCCGCCGTTAGACGGACCGAGGGCCCGGCGCATTGGATGAACTGGTCCCCTGAAGCTGGACTGGGTAATTAAGAGCCTAAACCTTGAGGGCCTGAGCACGGTATTGCACCGGGCTCAGGCCCTCAAGCTTTGTGGAGATCCTTTCGGTGTTGTACCAGCGGATGTATTCGTGGATGGCTGATGTGAGTGCGCCGGTGCTGAGGAATCGGACATGGTGGAAGAGCTCTTCCTTGAGGTGTCCGAAGAAGTTTTCCATCACTGCGTTGTCGTAGCAGTTGCCCTTGCGGGACATCGATTGGATGGCGTTGGCGCCCTGCAGGAGTCTCCGCCATGAGGCGTGCTGGTATTGGAATCCCTGGTCTGAGTGCACGATCGGTTTCTGCCCATACTCGAGCGTTGCCAGCGCCATACGCAGTGAGGTGTTGGTGAGCGCCAGGTTCGGGGACAGGCCGACGGTGTAGGAGAGGATCTGCCGGTCGAAAAGGTCCATGACGGGTGAGAGGTAGAGTTTTCGACCGTCGACTCTGAACTCGGTCACATCCGTTACCCACTTCTGGTTCGGGGCATCGGCATCGAAGTCCCGGTTCAGCAGATTGGGGGCAGTTTTGCCCTGTTCGCCTTGGTAGGAGTTGTAGCGTTTCCTTTGCCGGACCTTGCAGACGAGCTGCAGGGAACGCATGAGCTTCAGCACGGTCTTCTTCGCGATCGTCCACCCTTGCCGGGTCAGTTCAGTGTGGATGCGGCGGTGCCCGTATCTGCCATGGTTCTTTGTGAAGATGGTCGTGGCAGCGCTCTTGACTGCTTCCTTCGGGTCGGGAGCCCTGAGTCGGGCCTGGTGGTAGAAGAACGTCGAACGGGCCAAGCCGGCGACCTGCAGCAGAACCGGCAGCGAAAAGTCGGCCTTGAGGGCGATGATGGCCTGAACCTTCACCGTTGTTTTGGTGCCCTCAAGGCCCGCAATTTTCCCAGGTAGGCCACTTCCGCCCGCAGCCGTTCATTCTCCCGGCGCAGCCGCTCCAGTTCAGATGGCTCCGCCGGCGGTGGAGCGCCGGGCTTCCTCGGTCTGCCTTTAGGCTTCGGACGCAGGGCGTCCGCGCCCTGGCGGTGATATACCCGTACCCATGTCTCGAGCAGACGAGGTGAGGACAGGTCCGCCTCAGCCGCGAGGTCCGAAGCGCTCTCACCGGCCAGGAACTTCTCTACCAAGGCGAGCTTAAACTCGAACGAGTACGCCTTTTTTGTCGGTTTGCCCACGAGCGCTCCTCGACCATGGATCCTCCACCGCCGATAAAGGTGCCTAACCGGCCAGCGGGCCACGCCCAGTATGGTTGCGGTCGCCGTATCTGCGATGCCCTTCTCGAACCACGCTACAGCGGCCTCCCGCTGCACAACCGACAACGAACTACGTGCATACATAAAAGTGCTCCCCGGATGTCGGAACTGAATTTCTCAGTCCAACTTCCGGGGAGCACTTCATGGATTGCGCCGGGCCCTCTCGTGTTGCCGCGTGCTTGCGGCGCGGCGGCTACGCTCAGTTGCCCTGGGGACGGGGCGGCAGCGGCGCGGTCCGCAGGGCGGGGTAGCCCGCCAGCGCCGGGGGCCGGTCGGTCGGCAGTTCCTGGAGCATCTCCTTGAGGATGCCTACGCCGTGCTCCAGCTGCGGGTCCTCGCCGGCGGCATAGGCATGCGGAGGGAAGGGCACCTCGATGTCTGGTTCGACTCCGTAATTCTCCACGCTCCAGCCGACGCCCTGGGTGAACCAGAAGGCGTAGCGGGGCTGGGTGACCCCGGTGCCGTCCACCAGCGAGAAGCGGCCGTCGATGCCGACGACGCCTCCCCAGGTCCGTGTGCCGACGACCGGCCCGATGCCGCGGAGTTTGGCCACCTGCGTGATGATGTCGCCGTCCGAACCGGCGTACTCATCGGTCAGCATGACGACGGGACCGCGTGGCGCGTGGGCCGGATACGTACCGGGCTGTTCCCCGCGCGCGAGGTTCCAGGCGGTAACCTTGCGCCCGATCAGCTCCGCCACCAGCTGCGAGGTATGGCCGCCGCGGTTGCTGCGGACATCGATGATCAGCGCGTCCCGGGCCGTCTCCACATCCAGGTCACGGTGCAGCTGTGACCAGCCGCGGGCGACCATGTCCGGAATGTGCAGGTACCCGAAGCGGCCCTCGGACGCCTCCTGGACGATCCGCCGGTTGCCGGCGACCCAGTTCTGGTACCGCAGCCTTTCCTCGTCACTGATCGGCACGACGGCGATGCGGCGCTGCCTGCCCGGCTCCGCACTGTCGGGGCCATGGACGATGGTCAGCTCGACGGTCTTGCCGGCCGCCCCGGACAGCAGCGGGGCCGGCCCCGTGCGGCGGTCCACCGGGACGCCGTCGACGGCAGCGACGATATCCCCCGGCTTCACGCCCGCCCCGGGGGCGGCCAGCGGGGACCGGGCCAGCGGATCAGAGGACTCCCCCGCCAGGATGCGCTGCACCGCCCAGCCGGCCGGTGTGCTGGCCAGGTCGGCTCCCAGCAGGCCCTGCTTTCCGGCGCCAGCCTCGGCAGCCGGCGCCGGCGTGACGTAGGCGTGGGAGGTGCCGAGTTCGCCGTGCAGTTCCCACAGCAGATCCACGAGGTCGTCGTGCGATCCCAGCCTGTCGACGAGCGGCCGGTACCGGCGGTAGACCTGCTCCCAGTCCAGGCCGGCCATGTCCTCGGCCCAGAAGAAGTCGCGCTGCAGCCGCCAGGCCTCGTCGAAGGCCTGCCCCCAGACCTTCAGCGGTTCCAGCTGGACACGGATCCGGCTCAGGTCCACCCGGACGTTCTCCGGCGAGTCTTCCTCCACCTTGGCAGCCACCGGAACGCTCCGGACCTTCTTCTGGTTCACATAGACCAGGCGCTTGCGGTCGCCGGAGACCAAGTAGGAATCGAGCGCAGGCACCAGCACGGTCACCTCGCGCCGGGAGATGTCGAAGCGTTCGAGCCGGTGCGGTTCCGCCGGTGCCTCCGCGGAGGCGCGGCCCTCGCCGGTTACTCCGGACAGGTCGCTGGCCAGCCAGAGCAGCGCGCCGTCCACGGCGCTCAAGTCGCTGTACCGGCCCTGGGCGACGGGGATGGGAATGATCCGCCCGGCCAGCTGGACGGGGTCGACGGCGGTGCGGGCGGGCTGTGCCTCGGCCTCACCCTCGGCATCGTTGCGCGGCTCGGCCTCGGGCACCGTGCCGTGGACCGCCGGGCCAAAGGGCGAGGGCGTGGTCGAGTCCAGGGCCACGAGGAACGGTTTGGTCGACTGCGGAAAGCTCAGGTCGAAGCTGTGGGTGTCGTAGACCGGGTCGAAGCTGCGCTCCGAGAGGAACGCGGCGAACTTCCCGTCCGGGGTAAACGCGGGCGAGTGGTCCCGGAACCGGCCGTCGGTGATGTCGTGGACGGCGTCGCCGCCGCGCGCCGCGCCGATCCGCAGCCTGGTGCGGGTCCCCTCGGCGGTGACCGGTTCGCTCCAGAGGACCCAGTTCGAGTCCGGGGAAAAGACGACGTCGTTGATCGCACCGTGCGCCGTGGAGGCGAGTTCCCGCAGCTCCTTGGACTCCGCGTCCAGCAGCAGCAGCTGGCCGTACTCGGTTGCCACGGCCGCAAGCTTGCCGTCCGGGCTGGCACACAGCTGGCTGACACGCGTGCGCTCGGGGAAATCGATCCGGGTGCCGGACGGCGCCACCGGCCCGTCGCCGCCGCTGCGGGCCGGAATGGAGGCGGCGGCTCCTTCACCCGCCAACCAGGACCGGCCTGACTGGGGACCGGCGGATCCGGCTGCTACGGCCGGCGCCGGAGCCAGGGCGACCGAGGTGCCGCCCAGCACCGCCGAAGCCGATACCGGCTGGGGCAGGGGGTTGGCCTCCTCGGACGCGGGGACTGCACCGCCGACCTGTGGCTCGGCGTCCTGCAGCGGCAGGTCGTCGAAGACGCGGCGCACGTAGAGTGCCTCCGCTCCCCCGTGGTCCGCCACGTAGATGACGGCGTCGTCGCCGAGCGGGCGGGCCAAGCGGGCACGCACCCCGGGAGCCGCCTCGACGACCCGTGATGGCCCGTCCCGGTGGGTCAGCCAATGGACGGTGCCGTGGGTCTCCACCACGGAGGCAGAACCGTCCCGGTTGGGGACGGCCGCGGCGAGGTGGCGTTCGACGTTGAGCGGACGGCGGCGGCGGCCCGTGGAAGCGGACCCCAGTGTCAGTTCGAGCTTGCGGGGCTCCGCGTCCAGATCCTCGGCCAGCCACAGTTCGCCCGCGGATTCGAACACCACACGCTGTCCGTCGGTGGCAGCGTGCCGGACGTAGAAGTCCTCGTGGTCCGTGTGGCGGCGGAGGCCGCTGCCGTCGGGCAGCACCGAGTACAGGTTGCCGTATCCTTCATGGTCGCTGAGGAAAGCCACCCGGCCGCCGATCCACATCGGATCCGTCAGGTTGCCGTTCAGCTGCGGAACCAGCCGGGCGAACTGCCCCGAGCCGTCCCGGTCGATCCAGAGCTTGCCGGCCGTTCCGCCGCGGTACCGCTTCCACCACGCCGGTTCCCGTGACAGGACGCTGCCGACCACCACCGGCCGCTCGTCGCCGACCGACGGGCCGAACGCAATCGTGTCGAGCGGCCCGAAGTTCAGCAAGCGGGGAACGGCGCCGTCGAGCGGCACGGCGTGAGCCCAGGTGTGGCGCGACTCTTCGCGCTGGAAGGCGCTGGTCACGATCGCCTCGCCGGCTGCGGTGAAGCCCTTCATCCGGGTCGTGGGGTGGCCCCAGTACGTCAGCTGGCGGAAGTCGCCGCCGTCGGTCGATGCCGCGACTGCTTCCGGGGCGCTCCCCTGCACCACGCTCCAGGCGATCTGCGAGCCGTCCGGGGAGAACCGGGGATTCCTCGCCGGCAGCTGCAAAGACGAGACCCGCCAGGCCCGTCCTCCGTCGACCGGCGCGACCCAGACATCATCTTCGGCGATGAACGTGACAAGGCCGGCATGCAGGTGCGGGTAACGGAAGTAGCTCGAGGAAGTCATGCATCGATCTTAGCCACGCCGCGGTGCGAGCCCGCGGACCGCCGTCACCGCGGCGGATCATGAAGTGAAGAGATGAGCCACCGGCCCCGTTCCCGCACGAGGGCGAGCACGAGGCGCTGTACCTTCGGCTCGCCGGCGGCGGCAACGACGCGGCCTCCGGCGTCGCGTTGTTCGAAGCCAGATGTCGTCACCGTCGCGGCAACCTCAACGACCCCGCCGGCACGGCTGACGACGGCGGCGTGCGACACTTCCACGGACAGGCCGCTGAACCGATGCTCCCGTTCCTCCAGCGCAGCAATGACCTCCCGGTCCGCGGCCATGGCCGGCGACCCTTCGGCATTCACCTGGGCGAGCAGTCGTGCATCCCTGGTCAGCAGCGCTTCCGTGCGGAGCCAGGTCAGGCCCTCGACCGCGGCTGCCGGATCATCACCCGTGACGGCGGCGGCATGCTTCCCGGGCGTCGCCCGCGCCGGAGCACCCGGCCCCGGGGAAGCCGGAGCCGCCGGGGAAGCCTCCAGCCCGGCGTGCACGGTCGCCGGGGGCGTCCCCCGGCCTGCCCCCGCGATGGCGGCCCCGACGAGAACGGCCGCCGCGAGTCCCACTGCCAGCAGGCCGGCGGCGAGCACGGCGCCGTGCCTTCTCCCGCCGGCGGCCCTCCCGGCCCTTCCGGTGGCCGCCGCCGCTTCGTGCCGCGGCTTCCGCTCCGCACGGGGGCTGCTCGGCAGTGAGCGGGAGCGACTCAGCGTCCTGCTGGGGCGCCGGCGTGTCGTCCCGCGCACCCGGCCACGGCCGATATGGCCAAGTAGTTGGGACAGCACCGGACGGCGGTCCTTGCCCGTGGCGATCCGCCGGGTCAGCAGCTTGGGCGCCACCGACGGATGCACGGCCGCGGCCAGATCCACCGGCTCGGGCCGTGCCGCCCGGAAGGCACGGCGGGCGAACTCTTCAGAACCGGGGCGCTCGGCGGCCGCCTCCGACAATCCTGCTTCAAGCAGTTCGACGAGCGTCACCGGCACGTCGGGCACCATGACCCGGAGCGGCGGCCGCTTGGCCGTGCGGGCCGGAACCCGCCCGGTCAGCATGTACCAGCCAAGCGCGGCCAGCGCATACACATCCGCGTCCGGTTCGAGTCCTTGGTCCGGGCGGGAGGAAGCGGCCGCCTCCGGCGCGAAGAACCCCGGTGTGCCTCCCGGAACGGAGCGGACCGAGCCGACGGGACGTGCGACGCCGAAGTCGCTGAGCAGCGGCTTGCCGTGCTCGGTGAAGAGCACGTTCCCCGGCGCCACGTCCCCGTGGGTCATCCCGCGCGCGTGCAGGAACGCCAGGGCCTGCGCGATCGGCGTCAGCACCGTGACGGTCTCGGCGACGCTGAGCGGCCCCCGTGCGGCGACCAGGGCCCCGAGCGACCCGCCGGCAGCATGCTGGAGCAGGAGCCCGGGGCCGGCGTCCGTCGGAACCATCCGCAGGGCCGTCACCAGATGGTCGTGGGCCGCTGCCCCCAGTAGCTGCCGCTCCCGGTCCGCCTCCGCCGCGGCGGCAGCATCGGCGTGATCAGGACCGTTTTGCGGCCGGAAGACCTTCAGCGCATACTCCGCGCCGCCCCGTTCCTCGGCGACCAGCCAGACATGGGCGGCTGCTCC
Organism: Arthrobacter sp. Marseille-P9274; assembly: GCF_946892675.1. Classification (NCBI taxonomy): domain Bacteria; kingdom Bacillati; phylum Actinomycetota; class Actinomycetes; order Micrococcales; family Micrococcaceae; genus Arthrobacter; species Arthrobacter sp. Marseille-P9274. The sequence continues at coordinate 1,198,414 of NZ_CAMPOV010000001.1, read as the reverse complement.
GCTGCCGAGCCAGCGGATGACGCGGAAACCTTCCGCTACGGGTCGCGGTGGCTCCTCGGCGCCGACGGCCAGGCCCCCGGAATCCGGTAACAGTGGCTGTGTCATGTGTCCAGATCTACTACAGGCGGGCGGCACGCGCTGGAGTTATCCACAGGCTGCAGTGGCTCCCCGGCCGCCGACACACAACTACGTGTTGGAGGGGCTGCGGCGTAGGCTGGTCCGCATGAGCCTAGAGTTTTCCCGAATCGGGTTTGCCCCCGACTATGTCGACTACCAGGAGGGCTGGGACCTCCAGCGCCGCATCCACGATGCAGTCCTGGCAGGAGAGGCGCCCAGCACCGTCCTGCTCCTCGAGCACAGCTCTGTATATACGGCCGGCAAACGCACCGAGGAACAAGAGCGTCCCCTGGACGGCACCCCCGTTGTCAACGTTGACCGGGGCGGCAAGCTGACGTGGCACGGACCCGGCCAGCTCGTCGGCTACCCCATCGTCGCGCTGCCCGAACCAACCAAGGTCGCGGACTACGTCCATGTCCTGGAACAGGCCCTGATCAACGTCCTGGCGGACTTCGGCATCAACGGCACGCGCATCGACGGCCGGTCCGGAGTCTGGATCGAGGGTGAGGGAGGCCGCCAGGACCGGAAGATCGCGGCGATCGGCATCCGGGTCAAGCACCGCGTGACGATGCACGGCTTTGCCCTGAACTGCAGCAACGAACTGGCACCCTACGAGCAGATCATCGCCTGCGGGATCAGCGACGCCGGAACCACCACCATCAGCACCGAAACCGGGCGCCCCGTGACCCCGGCGGACGTCGCCGACCGGGTCGAGGAAGAACTGCGACGGTTCGAAACCGCGCTCGTCAAAACCGGTGACGCCACCGGAGCCGGCTCCGTCCGGCAGGAAGGAGCATTGCTGTGAGTGCTGCCCCCGAAGGCCGCCGTCTGCTGCGCATCGAAGCCCGGAACGCCGCGACCCCGGTCGAGCGCAAGCCGGAGTGGATCAAGGCCAAGGTCAACATCGGGCCCGAGTATGTCCAGCTCAAGAACCTGGTCAAGGAAGAAGGCCTCCACACGGTCTGCGAAGAGGCCGGATGCCCGAACATCTTCGAATGCTGGGAGGACCGGGAAGCCACCTTCCTGATCGGCGGCTCCGAATGCACCCGGCGCTGCGACTTCTGCCAGATAGACACCGGCAAGCCCTCGCCGATCGACATCATGGAACCGACCAAGGTCGCCCGGTCGGTCGCCAGCATGAACCTGCGGTACGCCACGGTCACGGGTGTCGCACGCGACGACCTCGAGGACGAAGGCGTCTGGCTCTATGCCGAAACAGTCCGCAAGATCCACGAACTGAACCCGGGCACCGGCGTCGAACTCCTGATTCCGGATTTCTCCGGCAAGCCGGACCACATCGCCGCCATCTGCGAATCGGCGCCGGAGGTCTTCGCGCACAACGTGGAAACCGTACCGCGCATCTTCAAGAGCATCCGGCCGGCCTTCCGCTACGAACGGTCGCTCGACGTGATCACCCAGGGCCAGCGGCACGGCATGGTCACCAAGTCCAACCTCATCCTCGGCATGGGCGAAACCCGGGAAGAGGTCTCGGAGGCGCTCCGCGACCTGCACGAAGCCGGCTGCGACCTGATCACGATCACGCAGTACCTGCGTCCGACGGAGCGGCACCATCCGGTGGACCGCTGGGTCAAGCCGGAGGAATTCGTCGAGCTGCGCGATGAGGCCGAGGAAATCGGCTTCCTCGGCGTCATGAGCGGACCGCTCGTGAGGTCCTCCTACCGGGCGGGCCGGCTCTGGGCGACGGCGATGCGCAAGAAGGGCCGGGAGCTTCCGCCCGAGCTGGCGCACATCGGCGATTCCGGCTCCACGCGGCAGGAAGCCGCCAGCCTTGTCGCGCACTGAAATCCACCGTCCCCGGCCACTGTAGAATTGCCTCATTATGTCCAATAGCACTGGTTCCGACGCCACCCCGAAGCGCGCCTTGTTCTCGCGCAAGCCCAAGCCCGATAAGCCCGCCAAGGCCAAGAAGGGCCCGGGCCGCCTGAAGCAGATCGGCCAGGTCTTCCAGATGACCCGGCGCAACGACCCCAACGTCGTGTGGATCATGCTGCTGGCCTTCCTGGGCATCGTCGCCGTCGGCCTGCTGATTGGCCTGTTGATCAACAACTGGGTGACGCTGCTCATCATTGCGATCCCGCTGGGCCTGCTCGCCGCCATGTTCATCCTGTCCCGGCGCGCCGAGCGTGCCGCCTTCGCGCAGATCGAAGGCCAGCCGGGCGCGTCCGGAGCCGCCCTCAGCGTGCTACGCCGCGGGTGGATCCTGCAGGAGCAGCCCGTCGCGGTCAACCCTCGCACCCAGGACGCCGTGTTCCGCGCCGTCGGCCGTCCCGGCATTGTCCTGGTGACCGAGGGCCCGTCGCACCGCGTCAAGCCGCTGGTGGACAACGAGCGGCGCCGGCTCGCCCGCATCCTGCCCAACGTCAAGATCCACGTGATCGAGACGGGCCGGGGCGAGGGACAGGTGGAGCTGTCCAAGGTGGCCAAGCACGTCCAGAAGCTCAAGAAGGAGCTGACCAAGCAGGAGGTGCAGGCCGTCGACAAGCGCCTCAGCGCCCTCGGCACCAACAAGCTTCCGATCCCGAAGGGTGTCGATCCCTTCAAGGCCCGCCCGGACCGGCGCGCCATGCGGGGACGCTAACCATAACGACGGCGAAGGCCACCTGGGAATTCCAGGTGGCCTTCGCCGTCGTTATGGGACTTTTTACGAGAGTTCGAGGCGGCGCCTACATCCGGACCAGGAGGGTGGACATCGCCCGGTCATGCAGCCCGCGCTGGTCCTGGTCGAAGATCACCGCGGGAATCACCAGGCACAGCAATACGGTGCGGACGACGGCGGCCAAGAGGCCGGGCGCCGATCCGTCCGGTTTCCGCACCGCGATCCCCATAATCCGGTGGCCGATGCTGTAGCCCAACGTGCCGACCAGCAGCAGCTGCTCCACCGCGAAGATTGCCAGGATGCTCAGCTCGGCCCCGCCGAACAGCCACCCCGCGATCAGGTAGCTCAGGCCCCAGTCGATCATCAGCGCGACTATACGGCGGCCCGGCCGGGCGATCGAGCCGGGTCCGGTCCGGGGCAGGCCCAGTCGCTGGCCGGGCCAGTTCTGCTCGTTGGATTGGGGCGGCCCTTCGAGCCAGGAGCCAAGGTCTCTTCTGCTTACCACCCCTTAAGGGTACCGACACTTGGCAGCGTGGACGCCTGCTCAGGGCTGCTGCCGTCCCGGCGTAACGCGGTCGGCGCGGCGGCCCGCGGCACGCTAGTCTTGACGGGTCGGACCCCATAAGTAACCTGCCGGAAACATTTGCGACACCAACGGGAAATTCCGTGGTTCTACATTGGTCACTGTTGCCGGCGCCTGTGTCGCTGCCGGCGGTTACCCCCTGAATGCGTAAGGAGCATGCCCGATGTTCAACAATGCGGACGAAGTCCTCAAGTACATCGCGGACGAAGATGTTAAGTTCATCGACATCCGTTTCACCGATCTGCCCGGCGTCCAGCAGCACTTCAACGTGCCGGCCAAGACCGTTGACGCGGACTTCTTTGTCAACGGACAGCTGTTCGACGGCTCCTCCATCCGCGGGTTCCAGGGCATCGCCGAATCCGACATGCAGCTCATCCCGGATGTCACCACCGCGTTCATCGACCCGTTCCGCGTCGAGAAGACCCTGGCGCTGAACTTCTCGATCGTGAACCCGCGCACCGGCGATCCCTACCACCGCGATCCCCGCGGCGTGGCCGAGCGCGCCGAGGCCTACCTGGCCTCCACCGGCATCGCCGATACCGCGTTCTTCGCCCCCGAGGCCGAGTTCTTCATCTTCGACGACGTCCGCTTCCAGTCCAGCCCGGAGCACTCCTTCTACGCCGTCGACTCCATCGAGGCGCACTGGAACTCCGGCCGCAAGGACGAGGGCGGCAACCAGGGCTACAAGACCCCGGTCAAGGGCGGCTACTTCCCCGTCGCGCCGATCGACAAGCAGGCCGACCTCCGCGACGCCATCTGCGTGGAACTGGACGCCGTCGGCCTCGAGGTCGAGCGCTCCCACCACGAGGTCGGCGCCCCCGGCCAGGCCGAGATCAACTACAAGTTCGACACCATGGTCCACGCCGCGGACGACCTGCTGAAGTTCAAGTACATCGTCAAGAACGTGGCCGACGCCTGGGGCAAGTCCGCGACCTTCATGCCGAAGCCGGTCTTCGGCGACAACGGCTCGGGCATGCACTGCCACCAGTCGCTGTGGATGAACGGCGAGCCGCTGTTCTACGACGAGAAGGGCTACGCCGGCCTCTCCGACACAGCCCGCTGGTACATCGGCGGCCTGCTCAAGCACGCCTCCGCCGTGCTCGCCTTCACCAACCCGACGGTCAACTCCTACCGCCGCCTGGTCAAGGGCTTCGAGGCTCCGGTCAACATGGTCTACTCGCAGGGCAACCGCTCCGCCGGTATCCGCATCCCGATCACCGGCTCCAACCCGAAGGCCAAGCGCATCGAGTTCCGCGCCCCGGACGCCTCCTCGAACCCGTACCTGGCATTCGCCGCCCAGCTGATGGCGGGCCTCGACGGCATCAAGAACCGCATCGAGCCGGCTGACCCGATCGACAAGGACCTGTACGAGCTGCCCGCCGAGGAAGCCAAGGACATCCAGAAGGCTCCGGGCACGCTCGAGGAAGCCCTGGACGCGCTCGAGGCCGACAACGAGTTCCTGCAGGCCGGCGGCGTCTTCACCCAGGACCTGATCGACACCTGGATCGCCTACAAGCGCGAGAACGAAATCGCCCCGCTGCTGCTGCGCCCGAACCCCTACGAGTTCGAGCTCTACTACCACATCTAGCCGGAGCCGGCGCGAAGCAGGCGCCGCGACTACAGAGGGCCCGTCCGAACTGCCGCTTGGCAGTCCGGACGGGCCCTCTGTAGTTGGCTCTGGTTGGCCTTAGTTGTTATGCCTCGGCGCAGGTCAGCCGGGCAGATGCGTCTCGGTCACAGCGGTCAGCAGGAAGACCGAGTCCTCGCTCGCCTCGACGGAATGCCGTTCCTGCGGCACCAGCGCCAATTGGTTCTCGTTGACGACGACCCTCCCGCTGGCGGAGACCAGGGTGATGGACCCTTCAAGCACATACACGCTGCCGGCCACCGGCGCGTTGTGCTCGCCCAGCACGGCGCCGGCTTTCAGCGCCAGCACCGTCTGCCGCAGGGGCCCCTCCTGCGCCACCATCGCCGCGCTGCGCCCGTGCGGGGCCTCCACCGCGACGGCCAGATGTTCCCGGGCTACCAGCTCAATGTCGGTCATGTTGCGCTCCTTCGTCATCAGGTCCTGGCCCCAGCCTAGCCGTCAGGAGCGCGAAGCCGGCAACACCGGCCGACCGGTGCGGGGACGGACGACGGCGGTGGCCGCGTTGGCAAGCCGCCGGGCTCATCGCCAGCGACCGTGCGATGGCCACGCGCTGCTGCTGGCCGCCTCACCTAGGAGGCTACTCCGTGCCGAAGCCGTAGAAGTACCGTTCGAAGATGCCGCGTGTCCGGCGGGTGAGCCTCAGGTAGTCCTCTTCAAGCGCGCCGCCGTGCCCGGGCTGGTAGCCGCACCAGCGGGCCACCGCCTCCAGATCGCGGCGGGAGGACGGCAGCAGGTCTGCGTTCTTGCCGCTCCAGATGACGTTGGCGGACCTGATCCGGCTCGCCAGGGACCAGCTCCGGCGCAGCGTCAGGACGTCGGCGGCCGGCAGCAGGCGGGCCTCCTCGATGGCGTCCAGGGCGTCCAGGGTTCCGGTGGTGCGCAGGCCCGGATGGTCGTGGGCGTGCAGCAACTGCAGCAGCTGGACCAGCCATTCCACGTCGCTCAGGGCACCGCGGCCCAGTTTTAGGTGGCGGGCCGGGTCGGCGCCGCGGGGCAGCCGTTCCGATTCCACCCGGGCCTTGATCCTGCGGATCTCGCGGACTTCCTCCGGCCCCACCTCGCGCCCGTAGCGGATGGGATCGATGAGCTCGATGAACTCGGCCGCCAGCTCGTCGTCACCGGCGATCGGCCGGGCGCGGAGCAGCGCCTGGGTCTCCCACACGAGGGACCAGCGCTGGTAGTACTCCCGGTAGGAGTCCAGCGAGCGGACCATCGGGCCGTTCTTGCCCTCGGGGCGCAGCGCGGCATCCAGCTCCAGCGGGCGTTCGGCGAGCACCGGCGGGCTGCACGGCTGCTGCAGCAGCGACGAAAGCTGTGAGACGATCCGCAGCGCCTGCTGTTGCGCCGCGTCCGGATCCGCCTCCGGCAACGGCTTGTGCAGGTAGATGACGTCCGCGTCCGAGACGTAGCCGATCTCGCGGCCGCCCTGGCGTCCCATCGCGACCACAAGGACCCTGGTCAGCTGCTCGTCCTCCTCGAACACCACGCCCTCAGCGACGTGCAAGGCACCGAGGATCGCCGCCCGATCCGCATCGGACAGCGCGATCCCCACCTGGTTCTGGTCCAGCAGGCCCGAGCTGTCGGCGATGGCGATGCGCAGCATTTCCCGTCGGCGGATCTGGCGGATGAGCCGCATCGCGGCCTTCGGATCCTGGTGGCGGGACATCTTGTGCCGGATTTCCTGCCACTGCAGTTCGAAGCTCCGCGGCGCCAGCTCCTTGTCGGAGCCCAGCCACGCCGCTGATTCGGGGGACACCTCCAGCAGGTCGGTGATGAACCGGCTGCTGGAGAGCACGTGGCACAGCCGCTCGGCCGCAGAGCTCGAGTCACGGAGCATGCCCAGGTACCAGTGGGACTCCCCCAGAGCTTCGCTGAGCCGGCGGAAGCCGAGCAGGCCGGCATCAGGGTCCACGCCGTCGGCAATCCACTCCAGCAGGACCGGCAGCAGCTGGCGCTGCAGGAGCGCACGGCGCCGGATACCCGCCGTCAGCGCCTCGATGTGCCGCATGGCGCCGCGGGGATCCAGGTAGCCCAAGGCGGCGAGCCGCCCCTGCGCCGCTTCCGGCGACAGCCTGACCTCATCGGCGCTGAGGTTCGCGGCCGTCGCCAGCAGGGGGCGGTAGAAGATGCTCTCGTGCAGCTCGCGGACCCGGCGCTTGGTCTGCTGCCATTGCTGCAGCAGCACCTCCGGGGCCGGCCGTCCCATTGCCAGCGAGCCCAGGGAGGACTTGGCCAGCGCGCGCAGGGCGGCCTCGTCCTGCGGCATCAGGTGGGTCCGGCGGAGCTGCACCAGCTGGATGCGGTGCTCGAGCACGCGCAGGTATCGGTAGGAGCGGTCGAATTCGTTGGCGTCGGAGCGGCCGATGTAGCCGGCCGTGCTCAACGCGGCGATGGCCGACGTCGTGTCCCGCACCCGCAGCGACTCGTCCACCCGGGCGTGGACCAGCTGCAGCAGCTGGACGGTGAACTCGACATCGCGAAGGCCGCCGCGCCCGAGCTTGATCTGCCGCCCGCGCTCGTGCACCGGAATGTTGTCGGTGACCCGGCCGCGCATGGCCTGCACGGACTCCACGAAGCCCTCCCGCTCGGAGGAGCTCCAGATCAGCGGCGCCACCGCTTCCTCGTAGCGCAGGCCGAGGTCCCGGTCCCCCGCGATGTGCCGGGCCTTCAGCAGGGCCTGGAACTCCCAGGTGTGGGCCCAGCGCCGGTAGTAGCTGAGGTGCGACTCCAGGGTCCGCACCAGCGGGCCGTCCTTGCCCTCCGGACGCAGGTTGGCGTCAACCTCCCAGAGCCCGGGCTCCGGTCCGGCCGAGGAGATCGCCCGCGTCATGCCCGTGGCAAGCGCCGTGCCGATCACCGCCGCCCGGGCCTCGTCGAGTCCGTCGGCTTCCACCACGTAGACCACGTCGACGTCGGAAATATAGTTCAGTTCCCCGGCGCCGCACTTGCCCATCCCGATGACCGCGAGCCGCACCCGCCCGGCCTCATCCGCCCCGAAGCGCTCTTCGAGCTCCGCGCGGGAGACCGCGAGCCCCGCCTCGATCGCCGCCGCCGCGAGGTCCGCGAGTTCGCGGCCAGCAGCAGGCATGAAGTCCACGGGCGAAGCCGCGCAGAGGTCCCTGATCGCGAGCTCTGCCAGGTGCCGCCGGTACCGGCTGCGCAGCCGGCTGTACGCGTCCTTCCCGGACTGCCGCGCGACCGGCTGGTCCGAGGCTGGGTCGGCGCCGACCGATTCGAGCAGCGATGCGCGCAGCCGCGCCGCCGGAACGGCGGCCGGTTCGGGGCTGGCCTTGGTCCGCAGCACATCCAAATGCTCGGGCCGGCGCAGCAGGAACTCGGCCAGTGCCTCCGAGGCGCCCAGGAGGCGGAACATCGCCTCGCTGGTGTCCGCGTCCGCGGAGGCCAGCTCGGCCAGCTGGGGGTGCCGCTCCAGGAGCCTGACCAGCGAAACCAGTGCAAGGTCGGGGTCTGCTGCCTGGCTGAATCCCTCGAAGAGGCGGTCACGGTCCAGGCCGTTCAGTTCGCGGGCGGCCAGGAAGCGCGTGCTCTTCTCGAGGTCCTTGAAGCCGCTGGCGATCAGCTGCCGGTTCAGGCTCATGCGGTCCGGACCTACAGGATGCCGATGTTCCGGTGCAGCTCGTGCGGCGTGACCTGGATCCGGTAGTCGTGCCATTCCGCCCGCTTGTTCCGCAGGAACACCTCGAAGACCTGCTCGCCGAGGATCTCCGCCACCAGTTCGGATTCCTCCATTACGCGGACCGCGTCGTGCAGGCTGGACGGCAGCGGGTCGTGGCCCATGGCCCGGCGCTCGGCCGAGCTGAGGCTCCAGACGTCTTCCTCGGCGCCCGCCGGCAGCTCGTAGCCCTCTTCGATGCCCTTCAGCCCGGCCCCGAGCAGGACGGCGTAGGCCAAGTAGGGGTTGGCCGCCGAGTCGATGCCGCGGTACTCGATCCGCGCGGACTGGCCCTTGTTGGGCTTGTAGAGCGGCACGCGGACCAGGGCGGAACGGTTGTTGTGGCCCCAAGAGATGTAGCTGGGGGCTTCTCCCCCGCCCCAGAGGCGCTTGTACGAATTGACGAACTGGTTGGTGACGGCCGTGAACTCCGGGGCGTGTTTGAGCAGGCCCGCGATGAACTGCCGGGCGGTCTTGGACAGCTGGTACTCTGCACCCGCTTCGAAGAACGCATTGGAATCCCCCTCGAACAGGGAGAAGTGGGTGTGCATGCCGGAACCGGGGTGCTCGGAGAACGGCTTCGGCATGAAGGTGGCGTAGATGCCCTCCATCAGCGCCACCTCCTTGACCACCGTGCGGAAGGTCATGATGTTGTCCGCGGTCTGCAGCGCGTCGGCGTAGCGCAGGTCGATCTCGTTCTGGCCCGGGCCGTCCTCGTGGTGGCTGAACTCGACCGAGATGCCCACGTTCTCGAGCATCGTAACGGCGGTCCGGCGGAAGTCCTGGGCCACGCCGCCGGGCACATGGTCGAAGTAGCCGGCCTGGTCCACGGGAACCGGCACGCCGTCGGGGCCGAGTTCCTGCGACTTGAGCAGGTAGAACTCGATCTCCGGATGCGTATAGCAGGTGAAGCCCATGTCCGCGGCCTTGCTCAGGGCGCGCTTGAGCACGTTGCGCGGGTCGGCCGCGGAGGGCTCCCCGTCCGGCGTCAGCACGTCGCAGAACATCCGCGAGGTCTGCTCCGCCTCGCCGCGCCAGGGCAGGATCTGGAAGGTCGCCGGGTCGGGCTGGACCAGCATGTCCGATTCGAAGACGCGGGCCAGGCCCTCGATGGACGAGCCGTCGAAGCCCAGGCCCTCTTCGAAGGCGCCCTCGACCTCGGCCGGGGCCAGTGCCACGGATTTGAGCGATCCGACAACGTCGGTGAACCACAGCCGGACAAACCGGACGTCCCGTTCTTCGATGGTTCTGAGCACAAATTCCTGCTGGCGGTCCATTGATACCCTTTCCGTGCCTGGCCTCGTGGCCTTGAAGCGGCCTGCTAGTACTCACTCTACTGAAGGAAACCCTTGTTTCCTGCCCCACGGAGCCGCCCCGCCGCCGTCGTCCTCTGGAGCCGCGGCGCACCGGCCCACTAGGCTCTACACCATGACGTCCCCCAGCTCCGGGCCAGAACAGCCCGCCCCCTACGGCACCGGCCCGGCCCCGCAGACCAAGCCCAGCGGCAGGATCCGCATCCACCACCTGCAGCAGGCCAAGGATGAAGGCCGGCGCTTCGCCATGCTGACCGCCTACGAGCAGTACGCCGCAGAGATCTTCGACGAGGCGGGCATCGAGGTCCTGCTCATCGGGGACTCGGCCTCCAACAACGTCTACGGAAACGAGACCTCGCTTCCGGTCACGGTGGACGAACTGCTGCCGCTGTGCCGGGCGGTGAGCCGCTCCGCCAAGCGCGCCTTCATCCTCGCCGACCTGCCGTTCGGCAGCTATGAGGTCTCCGCCGCCCAAGCAGTGGAAACCTCAGTGCGGTTCCTCAAGGAAGGCGGCGCGCATGCGGTCAAAATGGAGGGCGGGGCGTACTACGCGGACACCGTCCGCGCCATGGTCCACGCCGGCGTCCCGGTCATGGGGCACATCGGCTTCACCCCGCAGAGCGAACACTCCCTCGGCGGCTATCGGGTCCAGGGGCGGGGCGATGCCGCCCACCGCCTCATCGAGGATGCCACGGCGCTGGAAGCAGCCGGCGCCTTCGCGGTGCTGATGGAGATGGTGCCGGCGGAGACAGCGGCGGCGGTGGATGGTGCCCTGCGCATTCCAACGGTCGGCATCGGGGCTGGCAGCGCTACCACCGGCCAGGTGCTGGTGTGGCAGGATATGGCTGGCCTCCGCGGGGGCAGGATGGCCAAGTTCGTCAAGCAGTACGCCGACCTGCGCACGGTACTGGGCGCTGCCGCCCGTGAGTACGCCGCCGATGTGCGCAGCGGCACCTTCCCCGGCAGGGAGCACAGTTTTTAGCCATCTGGCGGGCTGACGTCATCGTGCTGTAGCGGTTCGTGCCGGCTAACGTTTGATCTCATCCTTGGCGGGTGAGTCCCGAGGCCACCGCGTGCGCTCCACTGGAATAGTCATGGTTGCCCAACTTGCCAGTGCAGCGATCAGCCGGATTACAGCCCCGGCTTTCATCCCGGCCATCCAGATGGCCAGGATCGGTCCGATCTGCTTGACGCTGGGCTATGCGGCCTTCCTGGTCCTTTCGGCAGGTCGGGCGCCGGTGGCGCCCATCCTGCTCATGGGGCGCAAGGGAGCATCTGCCACGGAGACGGAAGCGGGCAGCCGGCTAAGAACGTCCCATGCCGCAGGGCATGCCGACGGTGAGCGGATGGAACACCACCATGAGTGAGATTGGCAAACCGCTGCCTTCTGCAGAATACGAAGAGTTGATGGCGCTGCGTCGGGAGAACGCCGAGCTGAAAAGAGAGCGCCTGGAGACGGAGCCCGGCACACCGGCCAGGACTAGTCGCACTTCGCACGTCTGGCGGTGGGTCGCATCAGCCATCCTGCTGGTCCTGACCTGCGTGCTCACCATGTCAGCGGTGGCCGCAGCCTACCTGCGCAGCGAAGTACTCGATACCGACCGTTACCTGGCCACCGTCGCACCGCTGTCGTCGGACCCGGTCATCCAGGCAGAAATAGCAGACCAAGTCACCGAACAGATCACCTCCAGGGTTGATATCGAGGGGCTCACCCGGGAGGCTCTGGCCGCCGTCACCCAAGCGACCCCCCGGGTGGCTCCGTACGTTACCGGTTTGGCGCCCGTCATTGCCGACCAGGCCGCGACCCTGATTCATGACACGACCGCCAGGCTGGTGGCCACCGAGCAGTTCGACGACCTGTGGATCCAGGCCAACCGGAGAGCCCATCAAAGGCTGGTCGCGATCCTGACCAGAGAGAACGACGGTGCGGTCACGATCGATCAAGCCGGTACGGTCACCTTGTCCGTTGCTCCCATCATTGAGCGGGTCAAGAGCGTGCTGCTCGAAAAGGGCGTGGGCTTCGCCCGCAACATTCTCGAGGTCAACGCTGAGATAACCCTCTTCCAGGCCCCGGCGCTCGTCCGGGCACACAGGGCCGTCAGCACGCTCAACACGGCAGCTGAGCTGTTGCCCTGGGCGGCGTTAGCCTGTGCTGCTGGCGCAGTGGCCGCCGCGCCTCGCAGCGGCCGGCGGCGGGCGGTCATCTTCGCCGGGCTCGCATTCAGCGTGGCCATGGCCCTGCTGGCCATAGGACTGGCCATCGGACGGGGCTACCTGCTCAATCAGATCCCGCCCGACGCCATCTCTCCCGGCGCCGCACAGGTGCTGATCGACACGCTGCTGGTGCCGTTGCGGACCACGCTGCGGATGGTGTTCGTGCTGGGCCTGGTGGTTGCGCTTGCTGCCTTCCTGAGCGGCCCCTCGGGCGCTGCCCGCGCAGTACGCAGGGGGTTCACCAATGGTGCCGATTTCGTGACCGGCAAGATCAGCTCCGGGCCGGCCAAACCGTGGCAGCGCTGGCTGGCCCGGCACCGGCGCATCCTGGAGGCTGCCGTCGTCGCCATTGCGGCACTGGTCCTGATCTTCTGGACCTACCCAACCGCAGCGGTAGTTCTGACACTGGCAGTCATTGTTGTGCTGCTGGTCATCGTGATTGAGGTGCTCTCGCGCCAGGCTGTGGTTGAGAGGGAGGCAGTCATGGCCGGAGAAGGCGGTTAGTCCTCGTCCTGGGCATCCCAGGCCTCGTTGCGTTCACGGACCTTCTCCAGCGCCTTTTCGGCCTCGGCCTGTGTCTCGTAGGGCCCGATCAGCTGGGTCCAGTCGGACTGCGCGCCCACCTCGACCTGGTGCGTGACCACGTTGAACCAGTATTCCGGCATATGTGTCCCTTCCTTGGGGCCGGCGCAAGCCGGCCTGATTGGCCGCCGCAGCGGCACCGGGCTATAAGATCGATACTATGCCCCACATCGCAGCAACAGCACCCTTGGGCACGCTCGTCCAAGGCACCGTCAGTCCGGTCCTCCCGGTTCCGTCTTCGATCCCGCGGCCCGAGTACGCCTGGAAGCCGGCGCCGGCGAAGTTCACGGGTTCCGAGGTCAAGGACGCGGACACCATCGAGCGGATCCGCCGTGCCAGCCGGATCGCCGCGCAGGCGATCGTCGAGGTCGGCAAGCATATCCGTCCGGGGGTGACGACGGACGAGCTGGACCGGGTGGGCCACGCGTTCCTGCTGGACCACCAGGCCTACCCGTCCACGCTGGGCTACCGAGGCTTCCCCAAGTCCCTGTGTTCCTCGGTCAACGAGGTGATCTGCCACGGCATCCCGGACACCACCGAGCTGCGCGACGGGGACATCATCAATATCGATATCACAGCGTATGTCGACGGTGTCCACGGCGACACCAACTACACCTTCCTGGTCGGCGACGTGGACGAGGAGTCCCGCCTGCTCGTCGAGCGGACGCAGGAATCACTCAACCGCGCCATCCGCGCGGTGGCCCCGGGCCGCGAGATCAACGTGATCGGCCGGGCGATCGAGTCCTACGCCAAGCGCTTCGGCTACGGCGTGGTCCGCGACTTCACCGGACACGGGGTCGGCGAGGCGTTCCATACCGGCCTCATCATCCCCCATTACGACGCCGCCCCCGCCTACAGCCGGCTGATCGAGCCCGGCATGGTCTTCACTATCGAGCCGATGCTGACTCTGGGCACCGTCGAGTGGGACATGTGGGACGACGACTGGACCGTCGTCACGAAGGACCGCAAGCGGACCGCACAGTTCGAGCACACCCTGTTGGTCACCGAAAGCGGAGCCGAAATCCTGACATTGCCCTGACCAGCAAGTAGGCTGGCGGCAAACAGGACCCCGGACCACGGACGGAGCATTCATGGGCGAGATGGACGATGGCCGGAGGGCCGCAAAGAAGGCTGCCCGGTCCGTCCTCGGGATCGATATCGGGGGCACCGGAACCAAGGGCGGCATCGTCGACCTGAAGAAGGGCAAGCTGGTCGGGGACCGTTTGCGGCTGGACACGCCCAAGCCGTCGACCCCGGAGGCCGTCGCCGAGGTGGTTGCCGCCGTCGTCGAGGAACTCTCCGCGCGCCCCGAGGGGCCGCCGCCGCAGTCCCCCGTGGGCGTGACGTTCCCGGCCATCATCCGGCACGGCGTCGCGCTCTCAGCCGCAAACGTGGACCCGAGCTGGGTCGGGACGGATGTCGACAAGCTCCTGTCCGAGCGCCTCGGACGCGAAGTCCACGTCATGAACGACGCCGATGCCGCCGGCCTCGCGGAGGCGCGGTTCGGGGTGGGCGCAGGACGCGATGGCACCGTGCTGGTGATTACGCTGGGGACCGGCATCGGTTCGGCCTTCATCTTCAACGGCCAGCTAGTCCCGAACGTCGAGCTGGGGCACCTCGAGGTGGACGGCTTCGACGCCGAGACCAAGGCCTCCGCCATGGCGCGGGAGCGCGACGGCCTCGACTGGGACGAGTACGCCGTGCGCCTGCAGCGCTACTTTTCCCACGTGGAGTTCCTCTTCTCCCCCGAGCTCTTCATCGTGGGCGGCGGAATCTCCAAGCGCAGCGTGGACTTCCTGCCGAAGCTCAAGCTGGCCACGGAAATCGTGCCCGCCGAACTCAAGAACAACGCGGGCATCGTCGGCGCCGCCCTGCAGGCCGCGCACCATTTCAAGTACCCCGGGTAGCCGGTTCCACGCAGCGGCCTGTCGCTAGGCGGCCGGGTCGGCTCGTCGGCCGGCCTCACCTCCGGGTGCGGCGCCTCGAGGTCCCTCCGGGCACCAGCGCCCCCGGGGAGCCTACCGCGCGGTGAGCGGACGCTGCTTGCCGGAAGGCCCGGCCTTCGCCGCGGCCTCGGTCTCCGACCGCAACTGCCCGATGGCCGACTCGAAGTCGTCGAGCGACTCGAACCCCTGGTACACGCTGGCAAACCTCAGGTACGCCACCAGGTCCAGCTTCTTCAGCGGGCCCAGAATCGCCAGGCCGACCTGGTGCGCATCGATCTCCGCCGCGCCGCTGGCACGGACCGTCTCCTCGACCTCCTGGGCAAGCAGGGCCAGGTCGTCATCCGTCACCGGCCGGCCCTGGCACGCCTTGCGCACGCCGTTGATCACCTTGGTTCGCGAGAACGGCTCGCCGGCGCCTGAGCGCTTGACCACGCTCAGGCTGGTCGTCTCCAACGTCGTGAAACGGCGGCCGCATTCCGAGCACTGCCGGCGCCGGCGGATGGCCGAGCCGTCCTCGGTCAGCCTGCTGTCGACGACGCGGGAATCCGCATTGCGGCAGAACGGACAGTACACGCCGCACTCCCTTCCTGACCCGCGCTGGCGGATCGATCGTTAAAGCCACTGGCACAGATAACAGCGGCAGGCTTTGGGTGACTCACCGGCCGGCAGGCTGGGCAGCGCCTGCCGCGCCGTCCCGGAACCGCACCGAGACAGCGTCCCCGTGGGCCGGCAGGTCCTCGGCCTGGGCAAGGGCGACGATGTGCCCGCCGACCTCCTCCAACGCGGCGCGCCCGTAATCGATGATCTGCACCGCCTTGAGGAAGGTCGTGACGTTCAGGCCGGAGGCGAACGTGGCCGTTCCGCTGGTGGGCAGCACATGGTTTGAGCCGGCGCAGTAGTCGCCGAGGCTGACCGGGCTGTAGTCGCCGACGAAGATCGCACCGGCGTTGCGGATCCGCGCCGCCACGGCGGCAGCGTCCCGCGTGTGGATCTCAAGGTGTTCGGCAGCGTAGGCGTCGCACACCGCGATGCCCTGTTCGACGTCGTCCACGAAGATGATGCCCGACTGCGGCCCGGTCAGCGCCTGCGCCACCCGCTCGGCGTGCCGGGTGGCCGCCGCCTGGACGGCCAACTCGGCGCGAACCGCATCGGCCAGAGCGGCGGAGTCGGTGACCAGGACGGATGCCGCGTGCGGGTCGTGCTCCGCCTGGCTGATCATGTCCGCGGCGACGAAGGCCGGGTTGGCGGTCTCGTCCGCGAGAATCGCGATTTCCGTTGTGCCGGCCTCGGCGTCGATGCCGACGACGGACTTCACGAGCCGCTTGGCGGTGGCGACGAAGACGTTGCCCGGGCCGGTGACGACGTCCACGGGTTCCAGCGCGGGCCCGGCGTCATTGGCCGGCACCCCGTACGCGAAGGCCGCGACCGCCTGGGCTCCGCCGATCGCATAGACCTCGTCGATGCCCAGCAGCCGCGCTGCCGCCAGGATCGTGGGGTGCGGAAGGCCGCCGAAGTCCTTCTGCGGAGGCGAGGCGAGGGCGATCGACCGGACGCCGGCGGCCAGCGCGGGAACCACGTTCATCACGACCGACGAGGGATAGACTGCCAGTCCGCCCGGGACATAGAGTCCGACGCGTGCCACCGGCACCCACTTGTGCGTGACCGTGGCCTCATCGGCAATGGGGACGACGGCGTCCGCCGGCTTCTGTGCCTCGGCGAAAGTCCTGGCGCGGGCGATCGATTCCTCGAGCCCGGCCCGGACCGCGGGATCCAGTGCCGCCAGGGCCTCTTCCAGCGCCTCGGCGGGAACCTTCGGGTGCGACTGCTCGACGCCGTCGAAGCGCTGTGCCAGCTCCGCCAGGGCTTCGAAGCCGCGGCTCCGGACGCTGCCGATAATCTCCTCCACCGCCTGCGAGGCCACATCGAAAGTAGTCTCGGCTCGCGGCATCGCGGCCTTCAGCTCGGCGGAGCCAAGGCGCCGCCCGCGCAGGTCGAGGACGGGCAGGGCGAAGGATGAATCGGAGTTGGTCGCAGCAGTCACGGTTCTATTCTACGTAAGCGCAGGACCTGGCCCGGATTACCGCGTCATACGTCCAGGCAGGCGGGCCCGAGCAGGATCTTCAGGTCGCCAAAAAGCGCAGGGGTCGGATTGACCCTCAGGTCCACGCCGAGCTTCATGACCTCGATCTTGCGCGAGCTGTTCAGCCTCACCTGGACCTCGGTGGTCCCCGGATGCGTGCGGAGGACATCCCCGAGCGACGAGACCATGGTTTCGGTGGCCTTGAAGCTGGCCATCGAAATGACGACCGGCCCGGAATGGCCGTCGCTCAGGTCGGGAACGGTCAGTTCCTGCGCATTGAGGGTGACCGCGCCGTCGTCGCGGCGCTGCAGGCGGCCACGCACCACCACAATCAGGTCCTCGGCCAGGATCGACGAGATCGGGCCGTAGACCTGCCCGAAGAACATGACCTCCATCGAGCCGCCCAGGTCCTCGACCTCAGCGCGGGCGTAGGCGTTGCCGCTGTTCTTGGCGATCCGGCGCTGCAGGGAGGTGATCATGCCGGAGATGGTGACGATGGAGCCGTCGGCGGGGCCCTCCTCGCTGATCACCGACGTGATGGACATGTCCGCATGCTGGCTGAGCAGGCCCTCGAGCCCCTGCAGCGGATGGTCGGAGACATACAGGCCGAGCATGTCGCGCTCGAACGCCAGCTTGTCCTTCTTTTCCCATTCCGGCAGGTCGGGGATCTCCACCGCCAGCGCACCGCCGGCCTCGCCGCCGTCGTCGAAGGCGCTGAAAAGGTCGAACTGGTTCGCCGCTTCGTTGCGCTTAAGCACGATGACGGAGTCCACCGCCTCTTCGTGCACCATGGCCAGCGCACGGCGCGGGTGCCCGAGCGAATCGAACGCCCCGGCCTTGATCAGGGATTCGATGGTCCGTTTGTTGCAGACAACGGCGGGGACCTTCTGCAGGAAATCGCTGAAGTTGGCGAAATGCCCCTTCTCCTCGCGGGCGCCGACCATCGCATGGACGACGTTCGCGCCGACGTTCCGGACGGCGCCCATGCCGAAGCGGATGTCCTTGCCGACCGGGGTGAAGTTGACGCTGGACTCGTTGACGTCAGGCGGCAGGACGGTGATGCCCATGTGCCGGCACTCATTCAGGTACATCGCCAGCTTGTCCTTGTCGTCGCCGACGGAGGTGAGCAGGGCGGCCATGTACTCGCCCGGATAGTGCGCCTTCAGGTACGCCGTCCAGTAGGAGACCACGCCGTAGGCGGCCGAGTGGGCCTTATTGAACGCGTAGTCGGAGAACGGGAGCAGGATGTCCCACAGGGTCTTGACGGCGGCGTCGGAATAGCCGTTGTCCTTCATGCCCTGGGAGAAGCCGGCGAACTGCTTGTCCAGCTCCGACTTCTTCTTCTTGCCCATCGCGCGGCGCAGGATGTCCGCTTGGCCCAGCGAGTAGCCGGCCAGCTTCTGCGCGATGGCCATGACCTGCTCCTGGTACACGATCAGGCCGTAGGTGCCGCCGAGGATGTCCTCGAGCGGTTCGGCCAGCTCGGGATGGATCGGAACGATCTCCTGCAGCCCGTTCTTGCGCAGCGCGTAGTTGGTGTGCGCGTTGGCGCCCATGGGACCGGGACGGTACAGCGCCAGCACGGCGGAAATGTCTTCGAAGTTGTCCGGGCGCATCAGCTTCAGCAGCGAACGCATGGGCCCGCCGTCGAGCTGGAAGACGCCCAGCGTGTCTCCGCGGGCGAGCAGCTCGTACGAGGCCTTATCGTCGAGGGCCAGGTCTTCCAGGACCAGGTCTTCGTCGCGGTTGAGCTTAATGTTCTCCAGGGCGTCCGAGATGATGGTCAGGTTCCGCAGCCCCAGGAAGTCCATCTTGATCAGGCCCAGGCCCTCGCAGGTCGGGTAGTCGAACTGCGTGATGACCTGGCCGTCCTGCTCGCGGCGCATGATCGGGATGATGTCGATCAGCGGGTCGGAGGACATGATGACGCCGGCGGCGTGAACGCCCCACTGCCGCTTCAGTCCTTCCAGGCCCAACGCAGTCTCGAATACCTTGGCCGAGTCGGGATCGGACTTGAGCAGCTCGCGCAGCTCCTCGGCCTCTCCGTAGCGCGGCGCGTCCGGATTGTGCACGTCCGGGAGGGAAATGCCCTTGCCCATGACGTCCGGCGGCATCGCCTTGGTCAGCCGCTCCCCCACGGAGAACGGGTAGCCCATCACGCGGGACGAGTCCTTCAGGGCCTGCTTGCCCTTGATGGTGCCGTAGGTGACGATCATGGCCACGCGTTCATCGCCGTACTTCTCGGTAACGTACTTGATCACTTCAGAGCGGCGCCGATCGTCGAAGTCGACGTCGAAGTCGGGCATGGACACTCGGTCCGGGTTCAGGAACCGCTCGAAGATCAGGCCGTGCTTGAGCGGGTCCAGGTCGGTGATCCGCATGGCGTAGGCGGCCATGGAACCGGCGCCCGAGCCACGTCCCGGTCCGACCCGGATGCCGTTGTTCTTGGCCCAGTTGATGAAGTCCGCCACCACCAGGAAGTAGCCCGGGAAGCCCATCTGCGAGATGACGCCGATTTCGTAGTTGGCCTGCTTGCGCACCTCGTCGGGAATGCCGTCGGGATAGCGGTAGTGCAGCCCGGCCTCGACTTCCTTGATGAACCAGGATTCCTCGTTCTCCCCCGGTGGGCAGGGGAAGCGCGGCATGTAGTTGGCCTTGGTGTTGAACTCCACGTTGCAGCGCTCGGCGATCAGCAGCGTGTTGTCGCAGGCCTCTTCGTAGTCCCGGAAGATCGCGCGCATTTCGGCCGGCGACTTCAGGTAGAACTCGTCCGCATCGAACTTGAAGCGCTTGGGGTCCGCCAGCGTCGAGCCGGACTGGACGCACAACAGCGCGGCGTGCGACTTCGCGTCCTCGGCGTGCGTGTAGTGCAGGTCGTTCGTGGCCACCAGCGGCAGCTTCAGCTCCCGGGCCAGCTTGATCAGGTCCGCGTGGACGTTGCGCTCGATGTCCAGGCCGTGGTCCATCAGTTCGCAGAAGAAGTTCTCCGGCCCGAGGATGTCGCGGAAGTCCGACGCCGCCTGCATCGCCTCCTTGTAGAGGCCCAGGCGCAGCTTGGTCTGGACCTCGCCGGAGGGGCAGCCGGTGGTGGCTATGAGGCCCTTGCCGTAGGTCTGGAGCAGGTCGCGGTCCATGCGCGGCTTGTAGAGGTAGCCCTCGAGCGAGGCGAGCGAGGACATCCGGAAGAGGTTGTGCATCCCCTCGGTGGTTTCCGCCCACATGGTCATGTGCGTGTAGGCGCCGGCACCCGAAACGTCGTTGCGGCCGCCGTCGCCCCACCGCACACGGGTCTTGTCCTGCCGGGCGGTTCCCGGCGTCAGGTACGCTTCAACACCGATGATGGGCTTCACGCCTGCGTTCCGGGCCTTGTTCCAGAAGTCGAAGGCCCCGAAGACAAAACCGTGGTCCGTGGTGGCCACGGATTCCATGCCGAGTTCCTTGGCATGGTCGAACAGGTCCGTCAGGCGAGCGGCGCCGTCCAACATCGAGTATTCGGTGTGGTTGTGCAGGTGTACGAAGTTTCCCGTACCGGTCTTAGAGCTAGTCACTGTTGCCACCAAAACATTCTAGGCGGCACGCCCCGCCGGGCCGAGCCGCCTCGCCATCAGACCCGATGCTCGACCAGCGCCTCGACCGCATAGGCCAGATCAGCCGGGTAGTCGCTTTCGTATTCGACCCACTCGCCCGTGCCAGGGTGGGTGAAGCCGAGCCTCCTGGCGTGCAGCCACTGCCTGGTCAGGCCAAGTTCCGCAGCCAGCTTGGGATCGGCCCCGTAGGTCAGGTCGCCGGCGCACGGGTGGCGCAGGGCGGAAAAATGCACGCGGATCTGGTGGGTCCGCCCGGTTTCCAGATGGACCTCCACCAGGGTGGCTCGCCCAAAGGCCTCCAGAACCTCATAGTGCGTCACCGAGGGGCGTCCGTCCTCGACGACGGCGAACCGCCAGTCATATCCGGGGTGCCTGCCGATGGGGGCGTCAATGGTCCCCTCCAGCGGATCGGGCAGGCCCTGGACCAGGGCATGGTAGACCTTGTCCACTGTGCGGTCCTTGAAGGCCCGCTTGAGCAGGCTGTAGCCGTGCTCCGTCTTGGCAACCACCATGACCCCGGAGGTACCGACATCGAGGCGATGGACGATGCCGGCGCGTTCGGCGGCCCCGGAAGTCGAGATCCGGTACCCGCGTGCCGCCAGGACGCCGACCACCGTCGGGCCCACCCAGCCGGGCGACGGGTGTGCCGCGACCCCGACAGGCTTGTCGATAACGACGAAGTCGTCCTCGTCACCAAGTATCTTCATATCCTCCACGTCCTCAACGACGACGGCCAGCGGGTCACGTTCCTCGGGGCGGCTGACGCGCAGCTCGCCGCGGTCCGGGAGCCGCTCGGATTTGCCGACTACCCGCCCCGCGATCGTCACGTGGCCGTCGCTGCACCAGGCCGCAGCCGAGGAGCGGGAGATCCCCAGCAGCTGCGCGAGGGCGGCGTCTACCCGTTTGCCGGCGGTATCCGGCCCGAGGGTGAATGTGGAAACCTGCTCAGGCACTGTCCTGCCCCTGGGACGGCTCCTGCGGACGATCCCGGCCCGTTCTGTCCACGCCGGCCTCGTGCTTCCCATTCCCGACCCGCTGGCCGTCCATGCCGATACCGCGCAACGTCAGCAGGCACCACAGGATCACCGAGCCGACGATCGCCGCGTCGGCGATGTTGAAGATCGCGAAATTGGGCAGCGCGATGAAGTCCACGACATGGCCGACGCCGAAGCCGGGTTCCCGGAACAGCCGATCGGTGAGGTTGCCGAGCACCCCGCCCAGCAGGAACCCCAGTGCCACGGACCACCAGAGCGACCGGATGCGGCCCGCGTAGAAGACAATGGCGGCTGCGACCACCGACATGATGATCGTGAAGACCCAGGTGTAGTCCTCGCCGATCGAGAAGGCCGCCCCCGAGTTGCGGATGAAGTGCCAGTGCAGCAGCGGCGGCATGACCGGAATGACGTCGCCCTCGGACATCGTGCCCACCACCCAGGCCTTGGTCAGTTGGTCAAGGCCGTAGGCAAGGGCGGCGCAGGCCGCCAGGATCAGCACGAAACGAGTGGCGCCGCTCTTGCCCGCCGTCGGGCTGGCGGTTCCGCCGCTGCTGTCGGCAGGCGGCTGGTCGGCGCGGTTTGGTTCAGACATGGTTCCTTCGAGCGGCAGGGCGGCGGGTCGGGATGGGAGCGGCAGTATGGCGATGGCCGGTGTCAGGGGCAGCCCCGGCACCGGCCATTTGCATCCATGCCCGCGGCACGGCGCTCACATTCGCAGTGGTCTAGGAATCCTTGATGTCAGGCGTCGCGAAGGAACCGCGTGCCTCGAGGTCGCGCAGCTGGCCTTCGATGTAAGCCTTCAGGCGCGAACGGTAATCCCGCTCGAATCCGCGCAGCTGCTCCAGCTTGCGCTCCAGGACGGCCTTCTGCTGTTCGAGGGCGCCGAGGGTCTTGCGGCTCTTCTCCTGCGCGTCGTTGACCAGGGTGCTGGCTTCGATCTGCGCTTCCGCGATGATCTTGTCGCGCTGTTCCACACCGGCATTGACGTACTCGTCGTGGAGTTTCTGGGCCATGGCCAGGACGCCGGCGGCAGACTCGGCCGTGGCCGCGTGGCCGGAGGGCGCAGCGGCGGCCGCCGGCGCGGATACCGCCGGTGCCGGCGCGGTGGCGGGGGCAGGTGCAGGTGCGGGCGCCGGGGCCTTGGCTTCTTCCTTGACCGGCTCCTTCGGCTCTTCCTTCACCGGCTCTTCGACCTTCGGCGCGGCGGCAACCGGCGCGGGGACGCTGGCCGTCGACGGCCGGCCTGAGGTGGCCTCGGCGAGCTTCTTGCGCAGCTCGTCGTTTTCCTGGTTCAACCGGCGCAGCTCTACGACAATTTCGTCAAGGAAGTCGTCGACCTCGTCCTGGTCATAGCCTTCACGGAACTTAGTCGGCTGGAACCTCTTGTTGACAACGTCTTCAGGCGTCAGAGCCATGTGGTCACCTCATACTGGTTCTTGTAGATCACGAATACATGCGAACGCGTTCATGACAACGGTAGCGAAAAGATTCCCTGACACGTTACATTCACTGCCTCTGAAAGTCAGCGTATAACTTTTCAGCACTGAAGCATAACCGCGTGTCAGCGCGCCAGACCGGCAATGATGGCCAGCGCGATACTGGTCACGATGAAGAGGACCAGGAATGCGAGGTCCAGCGAAAAACCGCCGATTCGCAGCGGCGGAATCATCCGGCGCAGCGCCTTCAGCGGCGGGTCCGTCACGGCATAGATGCCGGAGGCAGTGACCAAGGCGACGCCCCTCGGACGCCACTGGCGCGCAAAGGTCTGGACGACGTCGAAGACGATACGGATGATCAGCGCCAGCTGGAACAGCATGAGGACGAGATAGAGCAGAACAAAAATGATGGACACGCCGGTTCCACGATTCCTAGCGTTGAAGGTTCAGGTACTTCACGAATACTGCCTCAGCGACAGCCTCCGGCGCTAGCTCTGGTTGAAGAAGGTGGCCTGCTGCTCGCTGGCCTTCTTGTCCTCGCCCAGCACCTCCATGGTCGAGGGCGAGAGCAGGAACACCTTGTTGGTTACCCGCTCAATGCTGCCGTGCAGCCCGAACACCAGCCCTGCCGAGAAATCGACCAGCCGCTTGGCGTCCGCCTCCCCCATGTCCGTAACATTCATGATCACGGGGATCCCGTCGCGGAAGCTCTCACCGATGATCTTGGCATCGTTGTAGGAGCGGGGATGGACCGTCGTGATCTGACGCAGCACGTTCGACTCCTCGCGGGATGATGGGGCGCGCTTAATTGGCGTCACCGGGGCACGGTACTCTTCGGCAGCGACCGGCTTGGCAGGAGCGGGAGGGTTCTCGGTCCGGCGCTCTTCGCGCGCGGGCTCGGGAGTTACTTCCTCCCTGGCCGGTGCTTCCCTGCTGGCAGGCTCATTCTGCTCGGGCTCATACTGCTCGTCACCGTCGGCGAGCCCGAGGTAGATCATTGTCTTGCGCAAGGCGCCAGCCATGGTCTGCTCCTAATCGTGTCTTCACCACTGCTCTTGCCAAAACGCTACATCACGGGCGGTCGCGGTCCGAGGACATCGGACCCGACACGCAGGTGTGTCGCCCCGGCCGCAACGGCCGCTTCGAGGTCCTGGCTCATCCCCGCCGAAACCATCTCGGCCGAGGGGTGCGCCCGGCGCAGGTCGGCCGAATACTGCATCAGCCGCGAGAAGGCTTCAGCCGGATCCGCGCCCAGCGGCGCGACGGCCATCAACCCGCCCAGTTCCAGCCCGTCGGCTTCGGATACCGCGGCGGCAAGGGCCCCGATTTCCTCAGGGCTGGCTCCGCCTCGCCCTGAGGAGCCGGCAGCGCCCTGAGCCGTCCTGTTCTCCAGGTCCACCTGAATCAGTACCAGCAGATCCTCCCGCGGCTGCCCGCCCTGTTCCGTGCGCCGGGCCTGTTCCGCGGCCATCGCCTTGGAGAGCGACTTGACGAGCGACAACCGGTCGACGGAGTGGACCGCGTAGGCGTACCGCACGACCGACTTCGCCTTATTCGTCTGCAGCTGGCCGATGAAGTGCCACCGCAGGCCGGACGTGGCCGCGACGGCTTCCAGTTCCGCCGCTTTCGCGGCGGCTTCCTGGTCCCGGTTCTCCCCCACGTCCCGGACCTCCAGTTCCGCCAGCGCGGCAACGTCCGACGCCGGGAAGAACTTCGTGACGACGATCAGTTCGGGGGCCGGACCGGACCGCCGGGCAGCGGCCGCCGCAATTCTCTCCCGCACCCGCATGAGGTTCGCCGCGAGCTGGCCTTTCCGTTCTGCGTCCGTCATGCTTCCGTCCAGACGAGGCCGGCGAACCGGCCGGTGGCGTGGTCCCTTCGGTAAGAGAAGAGTTCGGGCTGCTCCAGGGTGCACCCGCCGACCCGCTGCACCGCGACGCCCAGGGAGGCCAGCTGGGCGTCGGCGCCGGCGGGAAGGTCCAGGGCCGGTGTTCCCCAGGACGTTTCGGAGCGAAGCTCGGGCAGGGCCGCCGTCGCCTCATCCTGCATGGCGGCAGGAACCTCGTAGCACCGTCCGCAGATGGCCGGGCCGATCCATGCCCGGACACCGGATCCACCCGCGGCCTCCAGTCGCCGGACGGTGTTGACGAGGACACCGCCAAGCAGGCCCCGGCGACCGGCATGGGCCACGGCCGTGGCATGCCCGTGGCCGGTCTCAGCCGTGAAGACCACCGGCAGGCAATCCGCGACCATGACCCCCAGCGGTACATCGCCCGCAGGGGCAACCAACGCGTCAAGCTCGGCGGGACCCTCGGTCGGCTCCATGGGACGGACCGTGCCGACGGTCGCCGAATGGACCTGGTTCATGAACCGCAGCCCGCCACCGCCGATCCCCAAGGCAGACTCGAGGGCCCGGCGGTGCCTCCCCACGGTCTCGGGATCGTCGCCGACATGCAGCGCCAGGTTGCCGGCAGTGCTGTCGGTGAAACCGACCCACAAGCCGTCGTCGACCTGTTCCCGCCACCAAAACATTGCCGGCCCTCCTCCCTGCAGACCTCCTACTTCAGGAAGTCGGGAACGTCCAGGTCGTCGGCACGGCCGGCGGCCAGGTCCGGCTCGACGACGGCCGGAAGGTCAACGTCGAATCCGGCGTCGGCCGGCAGGTCGTAGCCACGCGAGCCGCCGTGCCCCCACGACCTGGCCGCGCTGGACGCGGCCTGCGCTTGGACCGGCTCAGCAGCGGGCTGCGACGGCGGCACGGAGGGAGCAGCAGGGGCGGCGGCAGCCGGCTTGTGGGCGGGCTGGGCCGCGGAGGTGACGTCCACCTGGTCGAAGCCGGCGGCGATGACGGTCACGCGCGCTTCGTCTCCGAGCGCGTCGTCGATCACGGCACCGAAGATAATGTTCGCCTCCGGGTGCGCAACCTCCTGGACCAGGCGGGCCGCTTCGTTGATCTCGAACAGGCCGAGATCCGAGCCGCCCTGGATCGACAGCAGCACGCCGTGCGCGCCGTCGATGGAGGCCTCGAGCAGCGGCGAGGCAATGGCCAGCTCCGCCGCCTTGACCGCGCGGTCCTCCCCGCGCGCCGAGCCGATCCCCATCAGCGCCGAGCCTGCGCCCTGCATGACGGACTTGACGTCGGCAAAGTCGAGGTTGATCAGGCCGGGCGTGGTGATCAAGTCAGTAATGCCCTGGACACCGGAGAGCAGGACCTGGTCCGCCGAGCGGAAGGCGTCCAGCATGGAGACATTGCGGTCGCTGATGGAGAGCAGCCGGTCGTTCGGGATGACGATCAGCGTATCGACTTCGTCCCGCAGGGTCTCGATGCCGCTTTCGGCCTGGTTGGACCGGCGGCGCCCCTCGAAGGTGAACGGCCGGGTGACCACGCCGATGGTCAGCGCGCCGAGCGAACGGGCAATGCGGGCCACGACCGGTGCTCCGCCGGTGCCCGTGCCGCCGCCCTCGCCGGCGGTCACGAACACCATATCCGCGCCGCGCAGCACTTCCTCGATCTCTTCGGCGTGGTCCTCGGCTGCCTTGCGGCCAACCTCCGGATCCGCCCCGGCGCCGAGGCCGCGGGTAAGTTCACGGCCGACGTCGAGCTTGACGTCGGCGTCGCTCATGAGCAGGGCCTGAGCATCTGTATTGATCGCGATGAACTCGACTCCGCGGAGTCCCACCTCGATCATCCGATTGACGGCGTTCACGCCACCGCCGCCGATGCCGACGACCTTGATGACGGCCAAGTAATTTTGCGGTGCTGCCACGTCCTGTGTCCCTTGTTCGAATCTCTGCTCTGGTCTTGTCCTCCAGGCCGGATCGAGCCGCCAGCCCATCGGTTCACCTGGACATAACGTTAACTCTCAGGTTGAGGGTTAGAGTTATGTCAAGCTACTTCTATTCCGAGACGCTATTGGCATCACTGCCCTCATGCAATGACCAGCCTCCGCGTGTCGTCCAACTCCCTTTCTATTGCTCATTTCGTGACCGGCCGGGTGGGTGTCGAGACGTCGTACACCGTAATACCGCCCTCCGGCTCCTCCGCCTTCAGCAGCACTTCGAAGACCTTCGCCTTCAAGTCCAGCTGGTCCGCGTTGCCCCAGATGACCTTCTTGCCGTTGGTCAGCTGCAGCTGGACGGAATCCACGGTTTTGGCGGAGGCGTGCTCCAACTCCGCCAGCACATCCTGCGGCAGGGCACCCAGGACCGTCGTCAACGTCCGGAAGATCTCCCGGTCGTCGGCCGCTGTGCTGTCGTCGATCAGCGGCAGTTCGGCATCCGACCGCTTCCCCACCGTCGCCAGCCGCTTGCCGTCCGCGTTGATCAGGGCAAACTTCTTGCCGGTCTCCAGCAGCGCCACCGGCGGGTGCTCGATCACCTTGACACCGAGTTCCGACGGCGGCTTCGCCTCGACGGCGACATCCTCCACGGCGGGAAAGCCGGTCAGCAGGGCCTTGACCTCCTTGTCGCTGACCTGTGGCAGCGGCTTGCCCTTCAACGGCTCCAGGGCGGACTCGACCTGTGCTGTGGGGGTCAGGTCCGTCCCGCTGACGCTCACCGTCTGGACCGCCAGCACCGGCGAAAAGACCAGCACGGCGAGCAGCACGGCAAAGAGGGCTACCGCGGTGCCGCCGCCGATGAGGAGCCGTCGGCGCAGCTTGCGCTTTGGAGACTCGGGGAACGCGACGACCGTCCGTGCCGCGTCGTCAACGGACGACGGCGTCACGGCCTTACGCTGCCTGGTGGCCTTGGCGGGCGGTCGGGTGCGCGCGGGCGCGGGACCGTCGTCGGCCGCCGGTCTTCCGGAGCCGCCGCTGCGTCCGCCGGCATCCTTCTCCGGTTGCCGGGCCGCTTTCCCCCGAACGAGGGCGCGCCAGCCGCCGCCGGTCTTCCCGCGGCTGCCTTGAGGAGGCTCGGGCAGCGCCTTTGTGGCGCTCGTCGCCGTGCTGCCCTTGATACTCATGACCGTAACTTTGCCCGAGTTGACCCGGACGTTGCCGGGCTCCACTCCGGAGGGCGCCTGTCCGGGCCCGCTCGGGCCGGAGGAGCGCTTCGCGGGTTCCGGAATCCGGCGCCCGTCGCTGGTGCGCTTCCCGGGCTCGGCGGACCGCTGGCTGCCGGGCCCCGGAGCCGGCTGGGCCGACCGCGGCGCGGCGCCGGCGCCGTTGGAACCCGGAGCACCCTTAGGAGTGGCGGGCTTGCGCGGCTTCCGGACGGCCATCAGTGGCGGCCGTCCACTGTCCGGTGGGCCAGGTCCTCCACAAGCCGCGGGCCGTATTGGGTGACGTCCCCCGCCCCGATGGTCATCACGATGTCGCCGGGCTGCGCGCGCCCGGCCACGGCCAGCACGGCGTGGGCCGGATCGGGCTCGTAGCCGCCCGATGTGTCCAGCCGCTCGGTGATCAGCTCGCTGGTGACGCCGGGGATGGGATCCTCGCGGGCCGGGTAGATGTCCAGCACGGCCACGCTGTCCGCAAGCGACAGCGCCCTGGCGAAGTCAGCGGCGAACTCGCGGGTCCGGGAGAACAGGTGGGGCTGGAACAGCACATGGACCTGATGGCCCTGGGCCACCCGGCGGGCTGCCTGAAGCGCCGCCGCGACCTCGGTGGGGTGGTGGGCGTAGTCGTCGAAGACCCGGACCCCGCCGGCTTCTCCGCGCGCCTCGAACCTGCGGGCCGCCCCGGTAAAGCCGGCCAGCCCAGCCGCAGCCGCCGCGGGGTCCAGCCCGACGTCCAGTCCGGCCGCGAAGGCGGCAGCGGCGTTGCGGATGTTGTGCTCGCCCGGAACCTGCAGCCTCAGTTCCTGGGTACCGCCGCGGAAGTCGACGGTGCTCGTGCTCGAGGCAGCATCGAAGCGGCTGTCCCGAATGCGCACGTCCGCGTCCTCGGCGTAGCCGTAGCCGACGATCCGCTGTCCCGTGCTGCGGGCCCGGAAGCGCTCGGCCAAGGCGCGGGCCCCGGGATCATCAACGCAGATGATCAGCACGCCATCCCGCGGCAGGAGCGCGGCGAAGCTGTCGAACGAGGCGTAGACGGATTCGGCCGAGCCGTAGTGGTCGAGATGATCTGCTTCCACGTTCGTCACGATGATGGTCTTCGGCAGGTAGTTCAGGAAGGAGCCGTCCGACTCGTCCGCTTCGGCCACGAAGATGCCGCCGCTGCCGCGGGCCGCGTTGACGCCCAGCGCGGCGACGTCGCCGCCGATGGCGAAGGACGGCTCGCGCCCGGCGCTTTGCAGCATCACGGTGACCATCGCCGTCGTCGTTGTCTTGCCGTGCGTTCCGGCGACGGCGATCAGTTCCTGCGATCCCATGGAGGACGCCAGCGCGACGGAGCGGTGGATGATGTTCAACCCGCCCGCGACGGCCGCCTGGAGCTCGGGGTTGTCCGGCCGGATGGCGGTGGAGACCACCACGGTGTCCGCGCCGGCGACGTTCCCCGCGTCGTGGCCAAGGTGGACCGTAGCGCCGAGATCCTGCAGTTGCCGGAGCGTGCGCGAGTCCTTGCTGTCCGAACCGGAGACGGCCACGCCGCGAGCCAGCAGGATCCGGGCGATGGCGGACATACCGGCGCCGCCGATGCCGATGAAATGGACCCGGCCCAGGTCTTCGAAGGCCAGCCTCGTGGTGGTGTGGAAGTCTGCGGCTTTCATCGGTTCCCCTCCCCTGCGGCTCCGAAGACCATCTTTGCCATCCGCTGGTCGGCATCCCTGATGCCCAGGCCGCGTCCGGCCGCAGCCATGGCCTCCAGCCTGGCGGGGTCCTTGAGCAGGGCCGGCACGTTGGCCTCGACCCATTCCGCGGTGAAGTCCTGGTCCCGGACGAGGACGGCTCCTCCGGCCCCGGCCAGGTCCGCCGCGTTAAGGGCCTGCTCGCCGTTGCCGTGCGGCAGCGGAACGAGCACTGCGGGCAGTCCGACGGCGGCCACCTCGCAGACGGTAGCGGCACCGGCCCGGGCCAGGAGCAGGTCCGCCGCGGCGTAGACGTCTTCCATGCCGTCGACATACTCGACCTGCCGGTAGCCGGGTGCGCTCAGGGGAGCCCCCGCCGCGTCCAGCTGCTGCTTGCCCCGCCCCGTGATGTGCAGGGTCTGGATCCCGGCGTCCGCCAGCGCCTGGAGCGCCCCGCCGATCGTGCGGTTGATGCTGGCGGCCCCGGAGGAGCCGCCGGTGACGATCAGCGTGGGCTTGTCCGCCGCCAGTCCCAGGCGTTCGCGCGCCGCCGGCCGCCGGGCGGCCCGGTCCAGCGAGGAGATCTCCGTGCGCATGGGCATGCCCACCCAGGCGGCGTGAGGCAGCCGGGTGCTCTGGAACGCCACCGCGACATGCGGGGTCAGCCGGGCGCCCACGCGGTTGGCCAGCCCGGGCCGCGCATTCGCCTCGTGGATCACCATGGGCACCTTGGCCCGGCGCGCGGCGATGTACATGGGTGTGCTGACGTAGCCGCCGACACCGACCACGACGTCCGCACCGGCCTGTTCGATAATTCCGCGGGCCTGCCTGACGGCGGCGGCGAACTTGAACGGAAGCTTCAGCAGATCCAGCGAGGGACGCCGCGGCAGCGGGACCCGCTCAATGGTCGCCAGCTCGAAACCTGCCGCGGGGACCAGGCGGGTTTCCATGCCGGCCGCGGTGCCGACCGCGAGCACTCTCGCATTGGGGTCATCGGTCCGGATGGCCCGGGCGATAGCGAGCAGGGGGCTGATATGCCCGGCTGTACCGCCGCCGGCGAGAACCACGGAAAGGTTCGGGGAGTTCATCTTGGAGCTTGGGTACCTTCTGTTTCGGGACAATATCTTGAGGTGCGGCCACAGGGGGTTCAGGCCCGCTGAACCTTTTTTGCCCTCGCGGCCCGTTTGGCGTCCGGCCGTGCAAAGGACAACAGTACCCCCACCGCGGCCAGCGTGATGGTCAAAGCGGAGCCGCCGTAGGAGATGAACGGCAGCGGCACGCCGATGACCGGCAGCAGTCCCGTGACCACCCCCATGTTGACGAAGGCCTGCCCGATGATCCAAACCATGATGGACCCGCCGAAGATCCGCACGAACGGATCCTCGCGGCGCATCACCGTGCGGACAATCGCGACGGCGAGGATGCCGAAGAGCGCGACCACCACCAGCGTGCCGAGCAGTCCCAGCTCCTCGCCGATGATGGCGAAGATGTAGTCGTTGTGCGCCTCGGGAATCCAGCTGTACTTCTGCCGGCTCTGGCCGAGGCCCACGCCCCACCAGCCACCGGACGCCAGGGCGAACAGGCCGTTGCAGGACTGCATGTTCAGCCCGGTGGTATCCTCGCAGCTCTGGTCCAGCCACATGGTAATCCGGGCCACGCGGTTGGGGCTGGTGATGGCCAGCAGCAGCACGCCGGCCACGGCGGTTGCGCCGGCGACGGCGAACAGCTTCATCCGGGCTCCGCCGAAGAACAGGGCGCCGGCGACGATGAGCATGATGATCATGGCGGTGCCGAGGTCATTCCCGGCAAGGACCAGCAGCACCACCAGTCCGCCCACCGGCAGCACGGGCACCACCAGGTGCTTCCACTCGTGCAGCAGCGGGCCCTTGCGGACGAGGACGCACGCGATCCAGAGGCCGAGGGCCAGTTTGGCCGCCTCGGAGGGCTGGGCGGTGATGCCCGGCGCCAGCTGGATCCAGTTCCGGTTGCCGTTGACGTTGACGCCGAGCGGCGTGAACACCAGCACCAGCAGCGCGAGCGAAAGCCCCAGCGCGGGCCAGCCGAGCTTTTTGAACGTCGGGACGCTGAGCCGGGACAGCACCAGCATCA
Organism: Arthrobacter sp. Marseille-P9274; assembly: GCF_946892675.1. Classification (NCBI taxonomy): domain Bacteria; kingdom Bacillati; phylum Actinomycetota; class Actinomycetes; order Micrococcales; family Micrococcaceae; genus Arthrobacter; species Arthrobacter sp. Marseille-P9274. The sequence continues at coordinate 1,166,845 of NZ_CAMPOV010000001.1, read as the reverse complement.
GGATGATGCCGCCCGCGGCGAACAGACCCTGCTTCATGAACAGGTCGAAGGGAGAGGCGCCCTCCGCGATCGATTCGACTGCCGAGGACGAGAGCACCATGAGCAGGCCGATCGCCGTCAGAGCCAGCGCCGATCCCAGGATCAGGTAATAGCTGAAGCCGGAAGGCTCGCGGTCCGCGCCGTCCGCCCGGTCCAGCAGGGCCTTGGCCTTGACCAGCCACGCCGCGCGCGGCTGCCGGGCCGGAGCCGCAGGCCGCTGCCCGCCGGCCGACGCCGCGGCATTGCCTGCCGCTGGCTTCGACGCCGGCTTCCGGGACGAGCCCCGGGTAGGCGTGGTGACCATCAGTACTCCTTATCCGGTCTGTGCCGGTCCTTCCCCAAGTCCGCGGACGGCTGCAATGAACGCGTCGCCACGGTCGGCATAGGACCTGAACTGATCCATCGAAGCAGCCGCCGGAGCCATGAGCACGGTGTCGCCATCGGAGGCGATCCGCGCCGCGGCCTCGACCGCGTGCTCCATGATCCGATCGCCGCCCGCCAGCGCCTGTCCGCTCCCGCCAGGCTGCCCGCCTTCAGTCTCTCGCGGCGGGACCGCGATTACCGGGACATCGGGCGCGTGTCGTTCCAGGGCCGCAAGCAGGTCCGCGCTGTCCACGCCGATGATGACGGCGGCCTTCAGCCGGGGGGCGTGCAAAGACACAAGTTCGGCATAGTCCACGCCCTTGGACAAGCCGCCGGCGATCCAGACGACCGACGAGAAGGCCGCCAGGGAGGCGGACGCGGCATGCGGGTTGGTGGCCTTGGAATCGTTGATCCACAGCACGCCGTGCCGTTCGGAGACCTTCTGGATCCGATGTGCGCCGGGGTCGAAATTCCGGATTCCTTCCCGCACCGCTGCGGGCTCGACGCCGTAGGCCCGCACCAGCGCCGCCGCGGCCAGGGCGTTCGCCACCAGGTGCCGCGGCGCCACGTCACCCAGATCGGAGATCGCGGCGAGTTCGGCGGCAGAGTCCTTGCGCTGCTCGATGAACGCGCGGTCCACCAGCAGGTTCTCCACGACTCCCACCATGCTGATCGCAGGCATGCCGGTGGTGAAGCCGATGGCTCGGCAACCCTCGACGACGTCGGCCTCTTCGACCATTGCCTCGGTTTCCCGCTGCTCGGCGTTGTAGACGCAGGCAACCCGGGTGTTCGCGTAGACCTTGGCCTTATCCGCCAGGTAGTTCTCGTAAGAACCGTGCCAGTCCACGTGGTCCTGCGCTACGTTGAGGCAGACGCTGGCCAGCGGCGAGAGTGAGTGCGACCAGTGCAGCTGGAAGCTTGACAGCTCGACGGCGATCACATCGTAGCCCTCCGGGTCCCTGACGGCATCCAGGATGGGCGTGCCCACATTGCCGGCGGCGATCGCCCTGAGGCCCGCGGCCTGCAGCATCGACTCGGTCAGCCCCACCGTGGTGGTCTTGCCGTTCGTGCCGGTGATGGCCAGCCACTCGGCGGTCTTGCGACCAGCCTTTTCGCGGACCCGCCACGCCAGTTCGACGTCCCCCCAGATCGGGATGCCGGCGGCCGCCGCTGCGGCCAGCAGGGGTTGCTCCGGGCTCCAGCCCGGCGAGGTCACGACGAGTTCGGCCGGCTCACCGTCCACCAGCGGAAGGGTCCCCGCGGCCGAGCCGCCCAGCAGCACCTGCCGGGCGCCGACGATGTCCAGTGTGTCCGCTTTGGCCCGGTTTTCCTCCGAATCCCGTCCGTCAACGACGACGACCCTGGCGCCGAGTTCGATCAGCGTGTCCGCGGCGGAAAAACCGCTCAGGCCGATGCCGGTCACGACGACGCGCAGGCCCGCCCAGTCGGCGTCCCACGTCGTCAGGGAATCCAGCTGGCTCCCGTGCGCGCTCATAGTCCCACGACCCATTCCGCGTAGAAGATGCCCAGTCCGGCGGCCACGCACAGCCCGGCAATGATCCAGAAGCGGACGACCACGGTCACCTCGGCCCAGCCCTTGAGCTCGAAATGGTGCTGCAGCGGGGCCATCTTGAAGACCCGCTTGCCGCCGCTGAGCTTGAAGTAGGCCACCTGGATGATGACCGACAGGCTGATCAGCACGAACAGGCCTGCCAGCACCACCAGCAGCAGCTCGGTGCGGGAGAGGATGGCGAAGCCTGCGACGGCACCGCCGATGGCCAGCGAACCGGTGTCTCCCATGAAGATCTTGGCCGGCGAGGTGTTCCACCAGAGGAAGCCGACGAGCGCGCCCATCAAGGTACCGGCCAGGAGCGCCAGGTCCAGCGGATCCCGAACTTCATAGCAGACCTCCCCCGGCACCTTGACGGAGCCGCAGGTCTGGTTGAACTGCCAGATACCCATCAGCATGTAGGCGGCGAAAACCATGACGGAGGCACCCGCGGCCAGCCCGTCCAGGCCGTCCGTGAGGTTCACGCCATTGGTGGCGCCCGTGACGATCAGGTTGGACCAGATGACGAACAGGATGGCGCCGAGCACGGTTCCGGCGAAGGCCAGGTCAAGCCACGGGATGTCCCGCACGAACGAGATCTTCATCGACGCGGGCGTCCGCCCTGCCTCGTCCGGGAAGTTGAGGGCGAGGATGGCGAAGGCCACGCCGACAATGCCCTGCATGACGATCTTCTGCCAAGCCCGCAGGCCAAGGCTGCGCTGGTTCGAAATCTTCAGGAAGTCGTCCGCGAAGCCGACCAGGCCCATGCCGCCCATGAGCAGCAGCAGCACCCAGCCGGACGCCGTCGGACCCGTATGGGACGGGCTGATCATCCATTCGGCCAGATGCGTCAGCAGGTAGGAGGCAACCACTGCCGCCACGATGACCGCGCCGCCCATGGTGGGGGTGCCGCGCTTCGTGTGGTGCGAGGTCGGTCCATCGTCACGGATGAACTGGCCGTAGCCCCTGCGCACCAGCAGCTTGATGAAGAGCGGCGTGCCGACGAGGGCCAGCACCAGTGATAGAGCCGAGCCGATGAGCAGGGCGATCATGCGGGCAGGCCTTCTTCCTCTGCAGGCTGGGAACCGGTCTGACCGGCGCTCTGGGCCACTTGGTCGCCGAGGAACCGAAGTCCGGCTCCGTTGGATGATTTGAAGAGCACGAGGTCGCCGGGCAGCAGTTCTTCCTGCAGCACCCGGTACGCGTCCTCGGGCGTCTCGACGAACATCGACTCGTCGCCCCAGGACCCTTCCATCACCGCCGCATTGTGCATCGCCTTGGCCCCGGAACCGACCACGATCAGGCGGGCGATGTTCAGGCGCACCACGATGCGGCCGATCGCGTCGTGCTCGAGCACGGACTCATCGCCGAGTTCCAGCATTTCCCCCAGCACCGCCCAGGTCCGCCGGCCTTCGCCGCGCCCCAGCTCGGCGAGGGTCCGCAGCGCGGCGCGCATGGACTCCGGGTTGGCGTTGTAGGCGTCGTTGATGACCGTGACGCCGTCGGCGCGTTCGGTACGTTCCATCCGCCACCTGCTGGCCGGACCGCGGCCCTCCAGGCCGGAGGCGATCAGGTCGGCGCTGATGCCCAGCGACCAGGCGGCCGAGGCGGCCGCGAGCAGGTTGGCCACGTGGTGGCTGCCGATCAGGCCGGAGCGGACGTGACGGCGCGCCCCGTCCGGGAATACCAGCGTGAATTCGGGGTGGCCGGCGGCCGTGGTCCCGAGTTCGGTTGCCCGGATGACCTGCGCCTCCGGAGCCTCAGGGGTGAATCCGTCGTCCGAGGTGAAGAAGAGCTGCCGCGCAGAGGTCCGGGAGCTCATGGCCCGCACCCGCTGGTCGTCCGCGTTGAGGACGGCGGTCCCTTCCGGCTGCAGCGCCTCGACGAGTTCGCCCTTGGCACGCGCTATGTTCTCAACCCCGCCGAATTCCCCGGCGTGGGCCGAACCGACGCAGAGAACGACGCCGGTGTGCGGCTTGACCATGTCCGTCAGGTAGGTGATGTGGCCGATTCCGGTCGCGCCCATCTCGACCACCAGGAACCGGGTGTCGAAGTCCGTGTTGAAGATGGTGAGCGGGACGCCGACTTCGCCGTTGTAGGAGCCGACGGGAGCAACCGTCGGGCCCGCCTGGGCCAGGATGCCGGCCAGCAAGTCCTTGGTCGTGGTCTTGCCGGCGCTGCCGGTGATGCCCACGATGTCCAGCGGGCCATGCGCCCGCAGCCGCTCCAGGATGCCGGCGGCGATGGCCCCCATGGCCTCCACCGCGTCGGGCACGACGACCTGCGGAAGGATGCGGCCGCCGTCGTCCGTCACTTCCCGCTCCGTCAGGGCCAGCACGGCTCCGGAGCCGAAGGCGGGCAGCACGAAGCGGTGGCCGTCAGTGCTGTCCCCTGGCTTGGCTACGAACAGGCTTCCGGGGCCGGCCTCGCGCGAATCGGTCACGGCGGAATCCACCGTTACCGACGCGGTATCCGCCGAGCCATCCACCGGCTCGCCCGTGAGGCGGCCGCCCGTCATTGCCGCGATTTCGGCTGCAGTAAGTTCAATCATGACGATCTAGGACTCTACCGCCTCGGCGCCGAGGGCAGAGAATCCGTGCCGGCGCAACGCGCGGCGCAGTTCCACCCGGTCGTCGAGTTCCAGGTTGACGCCCTTGACCTCCTGGAACACCTCGTGGCCGCGGCCGGCGACCAGCACGGTGTCCGCCGGCGCAGCCAGCGCCACGGCCCGGTCAATCGCGTCTCCACGTGGGAAGACTTCCAGTACCTGGGTGGCCAGCGCGCCGGTCCGGACGGCCTCCTCAGCCCCCGCCAGCACCCCGCTCCGGATGGCCTGTTCGTCCTCGCCGTGGGGGTCGTCGTCCGTGACAATAACGACGTCGGCCAGCCGCGCCGCGATCGCGCCCATCAGCGGGCGTTTGGTCTGGTCGCGTTCGCCGGTGGCCCCGAACACGATGATCACCCTGGAGCCCTCCTCCGGCCGGCGCACCGAGGCGAGCGTGCGTTCCAGGGCGTCCGGGTTGTGCGCGAAGTCGACGATGGCGGCCGGTTCGTCGCCGACCAGCTGCATCCTTCCCGGCACCTCGACCGTCAGCGGGTCGGCTGTGTCGAGGGCGTGCTGCAGCCGCGCGGCCCCGACCCCGGAGGCCAGCAGCATCACCAGGGCCAGCGCCGCGTTGGAGACGTTGAAACTGCCCGGCAGGCCGGTACGGGCCTTCAGCACCTGCTTCCCGGGTCCGTGCAGCTCGAACCTGTGCCCCAAGCCCACCCGTTCGACCGCGCGGACCGACCAGTCCGCCTCCAAGCCACCCTGGGTGGCCAACGTCACGGTCTCGATACCGGACTGGCCGGCCAGCAGGCGGCCCCATTCGTCGTCAACGCAGACGACCGCCCGGCGGGCCCGCTGAGGCGTGAAGAGCTTGGCTTTGGTGAGGAAATAGTCCTCCATGCTGCCGTGCAGGTCCAGATGGTCCTGGGTGAGGTTGGTGAAACCGGCGACGTCATAGCGCACGCCGTCCACGCGCCGGTAGGAGATGGCATGCGAGGATACCTCCATCGCCGCCGCGTCGAGGCCGCGTTCGCGCATCAGGGCGAGGATGCCGTGGACCTGCGGTGACTCCGGCGTCGTCAGGGCGCTCGGAATCGGCTCATTGCCGGCAACAATCTCGATGGTGCCGATCAGCCCGGTGGTCTTTCCCAGGGACTTCAGCAGCGAGTTGACGAAGTAGGTCGTCGTGGTCTTGCCGTTGGTCCCGGTCACGCCGAAGAGCTGCGGCCGCGGCGCATCGGCCGGCTGGCTGTTGAAGATCCGCGCGGACAACGGTCCGACCAGGTCCCGGAGCCCGCCAGCGGTCAAGACCGGGACACCGCCCAGGTCCGACGCCGCCAGGAGCCGCACGCCGTCGTCGTCAGTGAGGACTGCCGCGGCACCCGCGGCCGCCACCTGTGAGGCAAACTCCGCCCCGTGGCGGTTGGCCCCGCCGAGCGCCACGTACAGATCCCCCGGCTCGACGCTGCGCGAGTCCATGGAGATGCCCGTGACCTCGGTCCCCCAATCGACGCCCTCCGCCGCCGCGAGCGGCGGGAATCCCGCATCGGCCAGCGCCTCCCGCAGGGTGCGCAAAGTGACCGGTTCGACCAGTTCGGGCCTCATGGGCGAGGCAGAACGGCGCGGCGGACGAGGGGTGGTGCTCACAAAATACTCCAGAATCATCTATTCGAGCGGCAGTTTGACCGGCTTGGTGTCGGACGGCGGGACGTTGTACGTGCTGAGCACCTGTCCCATGACCTTCTTGAAGACCGGCCCCGCAGTCAGCGAGAAAACGCCGCCCTTGGGGCGCTGGATGGTCGCCACCACCACGTACTCAGGATCCTCCATCGGGGCAATGCCTGCGTAGGAGATGGTGTAGCCGCTGAACCCGCCGTCGTCGGAGGGTGCCTCGGCTGTGCCCGTCTTCGCCCCCATCCGGTAGTCCTCAACCTTACCCGGCAGCCCGCCGCCCTGGTTCGCCATCGTCTCGAGCATGTCCTGGACCTGGTCCGCCGTCTCGTTGGATACCGCGCGCGAGCCTTCCTCGCGCGGCACCTCGTGCTCGGTGCCGTCCGGGTCGATGTAGGCGTCGATCAGGCGCGGCTCCATCCGGACCCCGCCGTTGGCGATCGTGGCATACGCCGCGGCAGTGTGCAGCGCCGTCTGGGCCAGGCCCTGGCCGAAGAGGACGGTGAATTCCTGCCGGCCGTCCCACTGCTCCGGCGCGGCCAGCAGGCCCGGCGTAGTGCCCGGGATACCGATGTCGTACTCTTCGCCGATGCCGAACCTGCGCAGGTAGTCGTAGCGCTGCTGGCGGGTCAGCTGCTCGCCGATCATGACCGTGCCGGTGTTGAGCGACTTGGCGAAGATGCCCGCCGTGGTGCGCGTCTCCGTGCCGTGCGGCAGCGCGTCGGTAAAGGTCTCGTTGTTGACCGTGTACTTCGGCGGGATCTTGTACTTCGTGGTCGGTGTGGTGATCCCCTCTTCGATGGCGGCAGCCATGGTGATCATCTTCGTCGTCGATCCGGGTTCGAAGGCCCTGGTCGCGGCGAGCGATTGCCGCATGCCGTCCTTTGTGGCCCCCGGATCGTTGGGGTCCACGGTTTCCGAGTCCGCCAAGGCGATGATGTCCCCGGTCTTGGCATTCATCGCCACGATGGTGCCGTACTCCGCGCCGTACTCCTTCACCTGCGCCGCGATGGCCTCCTGGGCGTACCACTGCAGATCGGAATTCAGCGTCAGGCGGACGCTTTGGCCGTCCTCGGCAGGGGTTTCCTCATTGGTGGCGACCGGGATACGGATGCCGTCGGCCCCGATCTCGAAGGTCCGTTCCCCGGACGTGCCCGCGAGCAGATCCTGCTGGGTGGCTTCGATGCCTTCCAAAGGGCTGCCATCGGAACCGAGGAAGCCGACGATGGAACCCGCCACCTGGCCCATCGGGTAGCTGCGCGTTGTTGTCTCGCGCGACTGCAGCCCGGGAAAGGCGAGGTTTTCCACCTTCTCCTGGATGTCCGGCGTCACCGACTTGGCCACGTAGTTGAATGGCAGGTCGCCGACGACGGCCTTGGTAACCGTCTCCACGTCCTGGCCAAGGATGCCGGCAAGTTTCTTGATTTCCCCGTCGATCTTGACCTGTTCCAGCCGCTTGGTCTTGGGATTGAACCGTTCGAAGTCCTCGACCAGCCGCTGGTCCACCACGATGTCGAAGCGCTGCACGCTGCGCGCGAGCACCGTGTTGTCCGCGTCCAGGATCTCGCCGCGCAGCGCGGGAATCTCCGAGGTGCGCAGTCGCTTGTCGACGGCGGCCTGGGCCATTCCGGCGGTATCCAGGCCTTGCAGCTGGAACAGCCTCGCACCGAGGATGACCAGCAGGACCATCACGATGGCCAGCCCTGCCCGCAGCCGCCTGGCTGTGGCGTGTGCCCGTTGACTGTCTTGGACGTTGGCCTTACCAGCTGCCACTACTCATCCTTGCCTGTCCTTACGGGCTTGTCGTATTACTGCCCTGTTTTCTGCTTCGGAGCCGGAATGGTTCCGCCGTTCAGTTCAGCTTCGCTGAACTCAACCGCCTTCTGTTCGCCAGCCGGCTTATTTTCGGCCGTCGGCTTCTTTTCGGCCGCCGGTGCAGGCTCATTGTGCTGCGCGGCTGCCGGCTTCTCCTTCTGCACCGGTTCGGCCGGAGTCTTTGCCTCCGGACGGATGGCGGGCACCTCGGCCGGAAGTTCGGGACGCTCCACCTGCTGTTTCGGAGCGGACCTATCCTTCTCCTGGGCAGCCTGCGGCTTTCCGTTCACCTTCATTGCTTCCAAGTCGATGGAACCAACCGAAGGAGAAGCCACCATGCCCAATTCTGCCGCCTCGGCGGCCAGATTCTGGGGAGCTTGACGATTCTCGAGCTCCTGTGTCAGTTTTTCGTTCTGCTGCGCGAGCGCCACTTGCTCCCCGCGCAGCTGCACGATTTCGTACTGGCCGCCCGACACCGAGATGTTCAGCATCAGCACGCTGCCTAGTGCCGCCACCAGCACGGCGAAGCAGAAGACGGCAAACGGGACCCGGCGACGGGCCGGCCCGGAGGGTACGAGTGCCAGCGGAGTGCGCCGCGTCTGGGCTGGCTTGGGCTGGGCATGGTTGCCCTCCAGCACCTGCGCGGTACTGCCGTGCACGTAGGTTTCCGTGGCCGGCCGCGCCTGGCGCGCTGTAGCACTCATGATGCACTCCTGTTCCGAATACGCTCTACCGCCCGCAGCCTGGCCGATGCCGCCCGCGGATTCTCTTCGATCTCTGCCGCCGTCGGCACTTCCGTCCCCTTGGTCAGCGTCTTGAGCCGGGCCTTGTGCTCCTCGAGTTCCACCGGGAACCCGACAGGAGCCGACGACCGGGATCCGGCCGCGAAATAACCTTTCACGATTTTGTCCTCGAGCGAGTGGTACGACATGACCACAACACGCCCGCCCAGGGCCAGCACTTCCAGCGCAGCCGGGATCGCCCGCTCAAGGACGTCCAGTTCCTCGTTCACTTCGATCCGGAGGGCCTGGAAGGTCCGCTTGGCAGGATGGCCTCCGCTGCGTGCAGCCGCTGCGGGAACCACGCCCCGGATTACCTCCACCAATTCGCCGGTTGTCGCCAGGGGCGCCTCCTCGCGCGCCCGCACGATGGCTGCCGCGATCCGGCCGGCGAACTTCTCTTCGCCCCATTTGCGGATGATGCGGACGAGATCGTCCTGGGAGTAGGTGTTCACCACATCGGCGGCCGTCGGTCCCGCACTGGTGTCCATGCGCATGTCCAGCGGCGCGTCGTAGGAGTACGCGAAGCCCCGCTCCCGCTCGTCGAGCTGCAGGGATGACACGCCCAGGTCGAACAGCACGCCGTCGACGGTGCCGAATCCGAGGTCGCGGACGACGTCGGCGATCTCGTCGTAGACCGCGTGGACAAGATCGGTGCGGTCCGCGAAAGCCGCCAGGCGAACCCCGGCGAGGGCGAGGGCCTGTTCGTCGCGGTCGATACCGACCAGATGCAGGTTCGGGAACCGGGTCAGCAGCGCCTCCGAATGACCGCCCATGCCCAGCGTTGCATCAACGACGACGGCGCGGCCGTTGGCCTCGATCGCGCGTTCGATGGACGGGGCCAGGAGATTGACGCAGCGATCGCGCAGCACGGGGATGTGGCGGTCCTCCGTGGGACGCTCATCGCTCATGCCGTTTGCTCCTTATGCCTGTAGGAAGTGCTCTTGTCCTTTAAACCCGACGATTCTTGGATCGGATCCCCATCCGCGCCTGGCCTGCCCCGCCTGGCTCAGGGGAAGGTGAGCCAGGTGGTCATGCTGGGCGGCTGGAGATCCCATTCAAGAATCTGCCGTTTGCCTGTGTACTGACGGGTGTCAGAAGATTCCGGGTATTGCGTCTTCATCGGTGTCGGAGAAGGCTGCTTCCTTCTCCGTGAGGTATTCGGACCAGGCCTGGGCGTCCCAGATCTCGGCCCTGGTGCCGGCGCCGATCACTGCCAGTTCACGGTCCAGCCCTGCGTAAGCGCGGAGCGCGGGCGGAATCGTTACCCGGCCCTGCTTATCAGGTACCTCATCAGAGGCTCCGGACAGGAAAACCCGAATGTAGTCGCGCGCTTGCCGCGACGAGATGGGCGCCTTCCGCATTTCGTCATGCACCCGTTCGAATTCCCGCTGGCTGAAGATGTAGATGCAACGCTCCTGGCCCCTCGTCAGGACCAGGCCGTCCGCCAGTTCCTCACGGAACTTGGCTGGAAGAATCAGGCGCCCCTTCTCATCGAGCCTGGGGGTGTGCGTTCCGAGGAACATAGCCACCGCCCTTGCCGATAGGAGGAGTCCGTCAGCCCCCTGCAACCACCTCTACCCTCTGATGTCCTCCACTTTACTCCACTTCACTCCCCGGTCAACCCTAAAACACACTCTCACTGGGAAAAACTTGGATTCGGCTGGCCGGCCCTCCCTTGGAAGGACGCGGCCGGGCGGGGTGTGGTGGGAAGTGGAGGGAATCGGCCCAGGTTCGGCCGCGCTCCGGCTGAAACCGCAGTTAAACGACGAAAGACCCGTCATTCGACGGGTCTTTCGTGAGCTTGTCTTACGCGGTGGAGCGAAGTGGAGCCGCCGGGGCGGGTCTGCTAATGGTCCTCTCCCTGGCGTCGCTCGTCCCACTTCTCTTCGAGCGACGACATGAAGCCGCCGCCCTTAGGCTGCTTGGAAGCCTTGCGGCCGCCCGTTCCGGCCTTGCCGCCGGAACGCCTGCTGGTCGCCCAATACACGCCGGCGCCCATCACCAGGAAGCCGAGCACACCCAGAGCAATGATCTGGCTGGAAATACCAATGAGCAGAATGAGGATTCCGGCCACGGCGACAAGCGACCCAACCACAATCTGGCGGGTCGACAGCGACCGCCCGGATGCCGATTCCATGTGGCTGGCAAACTTCGGATCGTCGGCATGCAGCTGCTGCTCCAACTGATCCAACAGCCGCTGCTCATGCTCTGAGAGTGGCATCTGAGTCTCCTTCTTCCGTCCCCCACGTCCGCATATCGTCAAACGCGCAGCCTCCGCAAAGAGTTCCGGAGGCGCGTTGTTCCGGCGACTTTGCCTTAGTACTAAGGATAGATTGCCGGGGCCCCATTCGAAAGCCGGAAGCGTGATTGCAGGGCCCACAGAGCCGATTGCGCGCGCGGGCGATTCAGGGCCCCGTCGGCTCTCCCCGCCGGGCCGCTTCCGTCGGCCGGGACGCCGGCTCCACGGCCCCGCGTCCACCGGGATCAGGACGGTGCGGCTGCGGCAAAAGCGATGCGGGCAGCACGCCGCCGCTGCCGAACTTGCTGTTGACCTTGTCCAGCGCTGCCTCGGCGCTGCGCCAGCTGTCCTCGCTGCCGTCGATGCTGAGCTGGTATCCGCCGGCCGCGGGTTCGAGTTGCTCCGCACGCAGCCCGATGAGCCGCACCGCCATGGGCCGCGTACCCAGTGCGGCGAGCTGGGCCACCGCGGCGGCATAAAGCTCGTGCGCGCTGTCCGCCGGTTCCACCAGGCGGCGCGAGCGGCTCAACGTCGTAAAGTCCGCGTAGCGAAGTTTCAGCGCTACTCCCCTGCACTGCAGCCCGGCGGACCTCAGCCGCACCGCCGTTCGATGCGCCAGGCGCAGCAGTTCGCGCTCCAGCACGGCCGTATCGTCCACGTCTTCGGCGAAAGTCTCTTCCGCCCCGATGCTCTTTTCCACCCGTTCGGGCGTGACCTTCCGGTCATCAATGCCCCAGGCCAGGCGGAACACGTGCTCGCCGGTGGCGCCCAACAGCCGCCTGAGAGTCTGCTCAGGGGTGTGGGCGAGATCCGCAACGGTCCTGATGCCCTGGCGGGCCAGGACTGCGCTCGTCTTCGCTCCCACGCCCCAGAGCGCTTCCACAGGCAGGGTGTGCAGGAACTGCACGGTGCGCTCCGGCGGCACGAGCAGCAGCCCGTCGGGCTTTGCATGCGTCGAGGCGATCTTGGCCACGAACTTGCTGGAGGCGATGCCGACGGTTGCAGGGATGCCGAGCTCCCCGCGGATTGTTGCCCTGATCAGGCGCCCGATCTCCAGCGGCTGGCCCAGCCTGCGGATGGACCCGGTCACGTCCAGGAAGGCTTCGTCGACGCTGAGCTGCTCAACGTCGGGAGTCATCGTCCGGAAGATCTCCATGATCCGGGCCGACGCCTCCTGGTACTTCCAGTGATGCGGGGCAATGATCTCGGCCTGCGGACACATCTGCTGGGCCCTCGCCATGGGCATGGCGGAGCGCACTCCGTACCGCCGCGCTTCGTAGGACGCCGACAGCACCACCGAGCGCCCGGTCGGAGAACCCACGATGACCGGTGCGCCCACCAGGTCGGGCCGTTCCAGCAATTCGACAGAGACGAAGAACGCGTCCATGTCTACATGCATGATGACGCGCTCATTCCGCTGGCTTGCACCCACTCCTTAATCCTAGGGCCGGCCGTGCCCTGGGCAGGCCTTAGCGGGCAGGCCCATGGCTAGACTTGGTGGGTACCGCACCACCCGCTAAGGAGTATGTCTTGCAGCTGCCCGACCCGCAGTCCCTTCCCGCCGCCGCAGGAGCCGGCGCAGACGAAGCCGTAGCGGGCGTTGGCGGAGCCGCCGCGGAGCAGGACGGCTACCGAACGCTGCTCTCGGAGCGCATGGCCGGGTTCCTCGACCTGCAGCGGGGCCAGCTGCAGGAAGTCTCCAGCGATGCGTCCGAACTCGTGGATGCCATTGCCCAACTGGCCGACGGCGGCAAACGCTTGCGGGCGCTGCTTTCCTACTGGGGCTGGCGCGGGGCGGGCGGTGCCCGGCTGGCAGACGACGCCGTGCAGGCCGGCGTGGCCATCGAGCTCTTCCAGGCTGCCGCCCTGATCCACGACGACATCATCGACCGCTCGGCCACCCGGCGTGGAAAGCCGAGCGTGCACCGCAGGTTCGAGCTCAACCACGCTGAGCGGGGCTGGGCGCTCGACCCGGCCCACTTCGGTCAGGCCGCCGCCATCCTGACCGGCGACCTCTGCCTGTCCTTCAGCGAGGAGGTGTTCGCCGGGATCCCGGCAGCCTCGGGGTCCGCGCGACTGATTTTCAACCGGATGCGCACGGAAGTCATGGCTGGGCAGTACCTCGACGTCCTGGAAGAGGTTGCCGGACCGGGGCGCCCCTCCGGCGAAGCGGTGGACCGGGCCCTTCGGATCCTGCGGTACAAGTCGGCGAAGTACTCCAGCGAGCATCCGCTGTGCCTCGGCGGAGCCCTTGCCGGCGCCGGACCGCAACTGATCGCCGCCTACTCCGCCTTCAGCCTTCCGCTCGGCGAGGCTTTCCAGATCCGCGACGATGTCCTCGGCGTCTTCGGCGACCCTGCCACCACCGGCAAGCCCGCCGGCGACGACCTGCGCGAAGGCAAGCGCACGGTCCTGATCGGACTGGCCGTCGACCGCTGCTCACCCGCGGAGGCGGAGTTCATCCAGGCCAAGCTGGGCTTGCCCGATCTTAGCGACGGCGAAATCGACAGCCTGCGCGCCATTATCGAGAGCTGCGGGGCACTGGCCGAAGCCGAGTCAATGATTTCCGCCTTCAGTTCCGACGCCTATTCCGCGCTGGAAAAGCTACCGGTGGAGGACACGGTGGCCGGGGCATTGCGCGCCCTAGCCGACCGCGCCGTGCAGCGCACGTCCTGACAGGGCTCCGCTCCTACCAGCCCAAGGCCTGTGCTCGCCTGCGGATCTCCGTCTTGCGGCCCTGCCGCAGGGCGTCCACCGGCCGGCCCGGCAGGGAGTCATCCTCCGTGAAGAGCCAGCGGAGGATTTCCTCGTCGTTGTACCCGGCGTCGGACAATACGGAGATGGTCCCCTTCAGGCTGTCCATTAGCCGGTCCTCCAGCAGGAATTCCGCCGGAACCGACCTGATGCTCCTCTCCCCGACGCGGGCGGCTACTAGCGCGCGTTCCTCCAGGAGGCTGTGGACCTTCTTAATGGGCAGGCCCAGGCGTTCCGCCACGTCGGGGAGCGGGAGCCATTCGGTTATCAACGATTCAAGTTCACTCACGGAACAAGCCTCCCATGTCGGGGCGTCCTGCTGCCAGATCGGGCGCCGACACGCCACTGCCGCCATTGGACGTGCGCAATCTGCTGTTGTGTTATGCGGATTTAGTGTAGATTCACAAAAGTCACAGTTTTCACACAGATAACAGACGACACATTCGCACCACGTACAACATGCCTACGGGCCTCGGCAGATGCCGCTGACCACTGATGAGGAAATGTCCATGACTGACCAGCGCCCGTTCACCCGCAACCGCGCCGAAAGCCGGACTCCCGCCCAGTCCTCGCGCGCGCTCCTATCGGCCGCCGCCACCGCCGCGATTCCCGCCGTCGTCCTTTCCTCGGCCGCCTTGGCCGTCCCTGCCCAGGCCGCCGAGATGCCGCCCCGGGCGATGCTGCAGCCGAAACTGGCCGGCCCCGACCTTCCCGTGAACCGCGGCACCATGATTCCTGCCTCGGACGTTGCCGTACAGCTCCCGTCAGCGCTCCGGCCCGCACTGCGGGCGACGCCTGCGACGCACACCGTCAAGGCAGGCGACACTGTCAGCGGCATCGCGGCCAAGTACGGGCTGAGCGTCTCGAAGGTCCTCGGCGCGAACGGCCTGAAGGCCAACTCAGTCATCTACCCCGGCCAGAAGATTAAGCTGGGCAGCGGTTCCTCGTCTGCCGGCGGCTCCGCCGCCGCGTCCGCGGCTTCCTCCTCGTCGAAGACCTACACGGTCAAGGCCGGGGACACCCTGTCCGGCATCGCCTCCCGCCACAACATGGGCCTGAGCAAGATCCTTTCGCTCAACGGCCTGGAAACCTCCTCGGTTATCTACCCGGGCCAGAAAATCAAGGTCAGCGGCAGCGCCGCTGCCGGCGGCACCCAGGCCCCCGCCTCCACGGTTTCGTCGGCCCGGTCCTCCACCTACACGGTCAAGGCCGGCGACACCCTGTCCGGCATCGCCTCCCGCCACAACATGGGCCTGAGCAAGATCCTCTCGCTCAACGGCCTGAAGACCAGCTCAATCATCTATCCCGGCCAGAAGATCAAGGTCAGCGGGACCGCGGCGGCCGCCTCCACCGCGTCCGGCCCCGCGGCCTCCGTCTCGGCGGTCGCCCCGATTGCCAAGACCTACACGGTCAAGGCCGGGGACACCCTGTACGGCATCGCGCTGAAGCACAAGACGACCCTGAGCAAACTGCTTCAGTCCAGCGGCCTGAAGTCGGGCTCCGTCATCCACCCGGGCCAGAAGATCAGGCTGCCCGGTTCCGGCGGATCCAGCTCGGTGTCGACCGCCTCCTCGGGACAACTCGTGCCGGACAGCTTCCTGCATTACACCTACCCGGATGCTGTCGTGGCCAAGGCCAACGAAAACAAGCGCCTGCTGCTCTCGACTCCGCAGCCGAGCCAGGCTCAGATGAAGTCGATCATCGCGCAGACCGCCCGCAGCATGGGCGTTGATCCGGCGCTAGCACTGGCACATGCGTACCAGGAATCCGGCTTCCAGCAGACGGCCGTCTCCCCGGCCAACGCCATCGGGGCCATGCAGGTGATCCCGTCCTCCGGCGACTGGGCGTCCGACCTCGTCGGACGCAAGCTGAACCTGCTGGATCCCTACGACAACGCCACGGCCGGCATCGCGATCATCCGGTCCCTGGTGCGCACCAGCGACTCGCTGGACAAGGCGATCGCGTCCTACTATCAGGGCCAGTACTCGGTGTCGAAGCACGGCATGTATCCGGACACGAAGGCCTACGTGAAAGCCGTCAAGTCCCACATGAAGAGCTTCAAGTAACGCTCCGGCGGACCTGGCGGTTCGAAGGACAACATGCGGCGGGGGTTCCGATCGAATGTCGATCGGGACCCCCGCCTCGTTAGGACATAGGATCGAAGAGTGCAGGAACATGTCACGGACGCGATGGTCGGCGCCACGGTTGACGGGCGCTACCTGATCCAGTCACGCTTGGCCCGCGGGGGCATGTCGACGGTCTACCTGGCGACGGATACGCGCCTCGACCGGGAAGTCGCGCTGAAGATCATGTACCCGCATCTGGCCGAGGATCCGAGTTTCCTGGAACGTTTTGTCCGGGAAGCCAAGTCGGCCGCGCGGCTGTCGCATCCCCACGTCGTCGGCGTCCAGGACCAGGGATTCGACGGCAACGTCGCCTATCTGGCGATGGAATACGTGCCCGGCCACACGCTGCGGGACGTCCTGCGGGAGAAGGGGACTCTGAAGCCCCGCCTGGCGTTGGCCCTGCTGGATCCGGTGGTGGAGGGCCTGGCCGCCGCCCACAGCGCCGGCCTCGTCCACCGCGATGTCAAGCCGGAGAACGTGCTGATGTCCTCCGACGGCCGCATCAAGATCGGCGACTTCGGCCTGGCCAAAGCGGCTTCGACTACCTCGAATACGGGCACGCTGATCGGCACCGTCGCCTATCTTTCCCCTGAGCTGGTCACCGGCTCCCCCGCCGACGCGCGCAGCGACGTCTACTCGGTCGGCATCATGCTGTTCGAAATGCTGACCGGCAGGCAGCCGTTCTCCGGCGATGTCCCCATCCAGGTTGCGTTCCAGCACGTCAATTCCTCGGTCCCCGCACCGTCGTCCCTGGTGCCCGGGCTCGCGCCGGACCTGGACGAACTGGTGCTGTGGTGCACCGCCCACGACCCGGAACAGCGGCCGATAGACGCCAACGCCCTGCTCGGCGAGCTGCGGCACGTGCGCACGACGTTGAGCGACGCGGACCTCGACGGCCACAGTGCACCGCCGCCTCCCGCGCCCCCTGCCCCGACGGAGGCCGTGCCCGCGCCGAACCCGACGGAAGTGCTCGGCAGGGACCCGAACCGCACAACCGTGATACCGCCGTCGTACCAGCACACCCAGGCCCTCACCCGGCCATCCGAGCCGGCCGTGCGGGACGCCGCGCCCGCCGCTCCTACGAAACGGCAGGCACGCTCGCAGCAGCGGGACCTGGCCCGCCAAGCGCGCCGGCCGGAACACTCCCTGCGCCGGAACGCGGGGCGCCGCGGCCTGCTGTGGATCCTGGTGCTCGCGCTGCTGGCGGTCCTGGCTGCATCCGCGGGGTGGTTCTTCGGGCTCGGCCCCGGCGCCGCCGTCGACATTCCGGCGGTATCCGGCAAACCGGCCGGCGAAGCACAGTCCCTGCTGGACGGCCAGGGCCTGAACTACCGGCTCGAGGAGTCTTTCCACGAGGAATTCGAAGAGGGCGTCGCCATCGGCACCGAGCCGCCCGCCGGCGGGCAGGTCCGGCGTTTCGAAACGCTGACGCTCATGGTTTCCAAGGGGCCCGAACTATTCGACGTTCCGGCCCTCGAGGGGCTGACGGCCGAAGAGGCGCAACGCGAACTTGAGGGCGGCAATCTGGTCCTGGGCGAGCGGAAAGAGGCGTACGACGAGGCGGTCCCCGCGGGCCAGGTACTGGCGCAGGATCCGGCTGCCGGAGAACAATTCCGCCGCGGGACGCCGGTGGACGTGACACTGTCCAAGGGACCTCGGCCTTTCGACGTCCCGCAGGTCACCGGGCTGAGCCAGGACGACGCTTTAGCCGCCCTTCAGGAGGCCGGGCTGGAGGCAGACATCGCCCCGGAGGCGGTTTTCGACCGGGAAGTGGCCGAAGGAGACGTGGCCGCGCAGAGCCCCGCCGAGGGCAGCGTGGTGCGCGGCGATACCGTGACGCTGACACTCTCGAAGGGCCCGCGGATGGTCGAGGTGCCGGACTTCGTCGGCGAACAGGTCGATGACGCCCGGCGGGCCCTCGAAGACCTGGGGTTCGAGGTCGAGGTCAATGAGATCCTCGGCGGATTCTTCGGCACCGTCCGGGCGCAGGATCCGGTAGGAACGGAAGTTCCGGAAGGCTCGGTCGTCACGCTGACCGTGGTGTAGCCGAGCCTCCCGGGGACTTTCAGGGACGCTTGCCGAGGGCGCCGGCGACCAGGAAGGCCATCTCCAGCGACTGCATGTGGTTCAGCCGGGGATCGCAGACCGACTCGTAGCGCTCGAGGAACGCATGCTGGTCGATCGGATCGGCCCCGCCCAGGCATTCCGCGACGTCGTCGCCCGTCATTTCGACATGCAGGCCGCCCGGGAAGGTACCCAGGGCATGGTGCACCTCGAAGAATCCGCGGACCTCGTCGATGACGTCGTCGAAATTGCGGGTCTTGTAGCCGTTCGGCGAAGTCACCGTGTTGCCGTGCATCGGATCGGTCACCCACAGCACCTTGGCGCCGCTGGCCGTGACCTTCTCCACCAGGGCCGGGAGCTTCTCGCGGATGTTGCCAGCCCCCATCCGGGTGATGAAGGTCAGGCGGCCGGGCTCGCGCTGCGGATCCAGCTTGTCGATGAGCCGCAGGGCGTCGTCCGCGCTGCTCGTGGGCCCGAGCTTCACGCCGATGGGATTGCGGACCCGGGACAAGAAGTCCACGTGCGCCCCGTCGAGCTGCCGGGTCCTCTCGCCGATCCAGAGGAAGTGGCCGGACGTGCCGTACGGAAGGCCGGTGCGCGAATCGATGCGGGTCAGGGCGCGCTCGTAGTCGAGCACCAGCGCCTCGTGGCTGGCGAAGAATTCCACCCGCTTGAGGGCATCGAAGTCCGCCCCGCAGGCGTCCATGAACTTGACCGCGCGGTCGATCTCGCGGGCTAGCGACTCGTAGCGGGAGTGGGCCGGGTTGGCTGTAAAGCCCTTGTTCCAGTGATGGACCAGCCGCAGATCCGCGAAGCCGCCCTGGGTGAAGGCGCGGATCAGGTTCAGGGTCGAAGCGGAGGTGTGGTACGCCTGCACCATTCGGTTAGCGTTGTGGGCGCGGGACTCCGGCGTGAACTCGTAGCCGTTCACCATGTCCCCGCGGTAGGCCGGCAGGGTCACGCCCTCGCGGGTCTCGTCATTGGACGAACGGGGCTTGGCGAACTGCCCGGCCATGCGGCCCATCTTGATGACCGGCAGGGACGCGCCGTAGGTCAGGACGACAGCCATCTGCAGGATGGTGCGGACGCGGGCACTGATTTTGTCCGCCGTGGCACCCTCGAAGGTCTCGGCGCAATCGCCGCCCTGCAGCAGGAATGCCTTGCCCTCGGCGGCATCAGCCAGGCGTTGGCGCAGGAGATCGACCTCGCCGGCGAAGACCAGCGGCGGCAGGCTCGATAGCTCGGAGACCGCGGCACGGTGGACCTCGCTATCGGCCCACGTCGGCTGCTGGACAACGGGCAAATCGCGCCACGCGTCAAGGCCGGGATATTCCGCGGCTCCGGGCTGCGGGCTGGCAATCGGGTGGGCTACAGGCAGTTCAGTCACATATCCATGCTAGTCCGGTTCCGGCGTGGGTTCGGCGGCCCGGCGTAACGCTGAACACGGAAGCTGTCACATACCCGCGGCGGTACAGGCTAACGGAGCTCCGGCTTGCCGGCAGGGCCGGCGGAGGACGGGCCGCTGTCAGCCGGCGCTTCGCTGCCCGGAGCATCCCCATCCGCCGGTGCTGCCGCGGGACGCTGCCCGCCGTGACGTTCCCCGCCCGGTGTGGCAGCCGGTGCCGCGGCCGCCGGCAGGTTGGAGGACCCGGCGGCGCCGGCGGCCGGGTTGCCGACGATGGTGACCGTCCCGGGAGCCTTGGCACCCGGCGCGCCGCCCGCACCCGTCTCGGGAAGTCCGACGGCGGCGGCCGCCCGCGCATCCGCACCCCCCTTACCGGACTTCCGCGCCGCCAGCCGCGCCTTGACGGTGCTGGCGTAGGCGTCGACGTATTCCTGTCCGGACAGGCGCATGATTTCGTACATGATCTCGTCGGTGACCGACCGCTGAATGAAGCGGTCGTTCTCGAGGTCCTTGTAGCGGCTGAAATCGAGCGGCTTGCCAATGATCGTGCCGACGCGGCGGATGTTGGGGATCCGCCGCCCGATCGGCTGGACCTTGTCCGTGCCGATCATTGCGACCGGGACCACGGGCACGCCCGTCGAGAGGACCAGCTTGGCCACGCCGGTCTTGCCGCGGTACAGCCGGCCGTCCGGGCTCCGCGTGCCCTCGGGGTAGATCCCCAGCAGCCCGCCCTCGTTCAGCACGTCCACCCCGCCGGACAGCGAGGAGGCCGAGGCCGCGCCGCCGGAACGATCCATCGGCAGCTGGTTGGTCATGCGGAAGAAGGCTGCCGTGAGACGCCCCCTGAGTCCCCTGCCCGTGAAGTATTCGGACTTGGCCAGGAACACCACGGGCCGCGGAACCGCGACCGGCAGGAAGATCGAATCCGAGAAGGAAAGGTGGTTGCTGGCCAGGATCGCGGGCCCGTCAGGCAGATTGTCGAGTCCTTTGATCCAGGGGCGGAAAAGCAGCCGCACCACCGGTCCGACGAAGATGGTCTTCATCACCCAATAGAACACGTGAGCCCTTCCCGTTGAACGCCCGCGCCGGCCAGCTGCGGTCGGTCACCTCATCTACCTTGAGTGACTTTACTCTAGAGAGCGTGCCCGGCAGGCACACAACGTGCCCGCGGCGAACTGCCCGGCATGGGAAGAACGCGCCGCGGGTGTCACGATAGAGTCATGACCATGATGGAGCCAGTCCCTCCGTTCACCAGCCCCGGCCACGGTCCGAATTCGCGCATTGGCATTGTCCTCAGCCACGGTTTTACGGGCTCGCCGCGAAGCCTGCAGGACTGGGCGGAGTACCTGTCCGCGCAGGGATATGCGGTGCGCCTGCCGCTGTTGCCCGGCCATGGCACGACCTGGCAGGAGCTGGCCCGCACGCCGTGGCGGCAGTGGTACGACGCCGTCGAACGGGCTTATGACGAACTCGCCCGAGAGCGCACCGCTGTCTTCGCCGCCGGGCTGTCCATGGGCGGTGCCCTCGCGCTCCGTCTGGCCGCCAGCCGCCCCGTCGCCGGTGTCATCGCCGTCAACCCCGGCCTGACGTTCGCCAACCCGGCCGCCCGCTTCGCCGGCGTGCTGCGCTACTTCATCAGGTCGACCCCGGCCATCGCGAACGACATCCGCAAACCGGGAATGGACGAACTGGCCTATGCCCGCACGCCGACGGCCGCGGTCCACCAGTTGGGGCTGCTCTTCGCCGACACGGCCAGCGCGCTGCCCCGCGTGACGGCGCCCGCGCTCGTCTTCCGCTCCGCGGTCGACCACGTGGTGCCGGAGTCCAGCACGGACCTGCTGCGCCGCCGGATCGGCTCGGCTGAGGTGGAGGTCGTGGAACTGGACAACAGCTACCACGTCGCAACCATGGACCACGACGCCGAACTCATCTTCGAGCGCTCGGCAGCGTTCATCGCGTCGGTGGCCGGCAGGAAGCACGCGCATGTCTGAGCGTGAACCGTCGCAGGACGACGCCGTCTGGCAGGACCTCGTCGCCCGGCTCGAATCAGCCGAGTCCGCCCCGGATCCGCAGTCTCCGGCCGCCCCGGACCCGCAGTCTCCTGCCGCCGGGGAAACGCAGCCCGGCGCCGGCACTCCACCGGGGCCACGGGATTTCAGTGAGCCAGCGGACGACGACGAGGGGTTCGTTCCGCCGGAACCGGCACCTTTAGGCGCCGGCGACCCGCTGATAGTGCTTGCCTGGTGCGGCGCCGCGGGCGCTCCGCTCGCGCTTCTGCTGATGGCGATGTTCTGGCGCAGCGCGCCCTTTGCGGTCATCGCCGGCCTGGTCGTCCTGTTCATCGCCGGGGCCAGCTACCTGGTGTCCCGGCTTCCCGGCGACCGCGACCATGGTGATGACGGAGCCCAGGTCTGACTGCGCCCTGCCCCACCCGACCGTCTATCTCCAGCGTCCGCCCGGCCTGCGCTGCAGGGAGCCGTTATCGTTTCGTAGGTTACCGGCAAGTATGCGGCTGTGATTTAGGTTATAGGCTTAGGTGGAACTCAGTGGGGGTAAGTGCCCGATACCGAAGGAGCCGTCGTGCGCGAATACAGCGTTCCTGTCATGGTCAATGTGCCGAGGCAGTCCAACATCACCGACCTCGTCGTCAAGCAGGCCGCCAAGGCCTCGGACCCAACGCTGTTCTCGCGCCCTGACGGGTCCGGCGGCTGGCAGGACGTCCGTGCCTCCGAATTCCTCGCCGACGTCACTGCCCTTGCCAAGGGCATGGTCGCTGCCGGCGCCGCGCCGGGAGAGCGCATCGGCATCATGGCCAGGACCCGCTACGAATGGTCCCTCGTGGACTTTGCCATTTGGTTCGCAGGCTGCGTCTCGGTACCGATCTACGAGACGTCCTCACCGAGCCAAGTCGCCTGGATACTCGGCGATTCCGGAGCCATCGGCGTGTTCGTGGAAACCGACCACCACGAGAACATCGTGCGGCAGGCGGCGAGGAACGAAGGCCTCGACCACGTCGGCCACGTCTGGCAGCTCGACGGCCTCGACGCTCTCCGCGAGGCGGGCGCTGGTATCGACGACAGCCTCATCCAGGAGCGGCGCCAGACGGCTTCCCTCGAGGACCTCGCCACCATTATCTATACCTCCGGCACCACCGGCCGGCCCAAGGGCTGCGAACTGACCCACGGGAACTTCGCGGAACTGGCCGAGAACGCGGCGGCCGCCCTTCCGGACGTCGCCCACGAGGGCGCCCGGACCATCATGTTCCTGCCGCTCGCCCACGTCTTTGCCCGGTTCATCGAGGTGCTCTGCGTCGCCTGCGGAGCCACCGTGGCGCACACCCCGGATGTCAAGAACCTGCTGCCCGATCTGCAGAGCTACAAGCCGACCTTCATACTGGCGGTGCCGCGAGTCTTCGAAAAGGTCTACAACAGCTCCATGCTCAAGGCCGAGGACGCCGGCAAGGGCAAAATCTTCCACGCGGCAGCGGAAACGGCCGTCGCATGGTCCCGGGCCGAGGCCGCGGGAAAGGTCCCGCTGCTGCTGCAGCTGAAGCACAAGCTTTTCGACAAACTGGTCTTCCACAAGATCCGGGAGGCGATGGGCGGCCGGGTCGAGCATGCGGTCTCCGGCGGCGGGCCCCTCGGCGAGCGGCTGGGCCACTTCTTCCACGGCGTCGGCCTGCTGGTGCTGGAAGGCTACGGCCTCACCGAAACCACCGCCCCTGTGTCGGTTAACACCCCGCAGCTGATCAAGATCGGCACGGTGGGCGCACCGCTGCCCGGCAATGCGGCGCGCATTGACGACGACGGCGAAGTCCTCGCCAAGGGTGCGTGCGTCATGCGCGGCTATTACAACCGGCCGGACCTCACCGGCGAGGCTTTCGTCGACGGATGGTTCCGGACCGGGGACATCGGGGAGCTCGACGACGATGGCTTCCTGAAAATCACTGGCCGCAAGAAGGAAATCATCGTCACGGCGGGCGGCAAGAACGTCATCCCGGCCCTGCTGGAAGACCAGATCCGCGCCGACGCCCTGGTGTCCCAGTGCGTGGTGCTCGGCGACCAGCGCCCCTTCATCTCCGCGCTGGTCACGTTGGACGAGGAGGCCCTGCCGGGCTGGCTGGAACGGCACGGGCTTCCCGCCGGCACCAGCGCCGCGGAGGCCGCCGGGCACGAGAAGGTGCGCGTGGCAATCCAGGCCCTGATCGATGAAGCCAACAGGAGCGTCTCGCAGGCCGAGGCGATCAAGGAGTTCCGTGTCATCGCCGAGGACTTCACCGAGGCCTCGGGCCACCTGACTCCATCCTTGAAGATCAAGCGCGCCCAGGTCATGAAGGACTACGCGGAGATCGTCGAGGACATCTACGCGCCCGCGGCTTCCCGCCGCTAGCGGAAGCGCTCCCCCGCCGGCGGGACCGGCCGCGTTCGGTCCGCCTACGCCCGAGCTGGCTGGGCTTCGATGCCGAGGGACAGCAAAGCGTTCTCGACCACTTCGGCCAGCGCCGGGTGGATCCAGTACTGCCCCCGGGCCATGGAGGCCACGTCCAGGCCGAAGGACAGCGCCTGGATCAGCGGCTGGATGAGCAGCGACGCCTCGTGGCCCATGATGTGGGCTCCGAGCAGCTGGCCGCTGCGCCTGTCGGCAACGAGCTTGACGAAGCCGGTGCTGTCCTCCATAGCCCAGCCGTAGGCAGTGGTGCCGTACTCCTGGACCGTTGTGACGACGTCGTACCCCTTCAGCTCGGCTTCCTGCCGGGCCTCGGCCTCCGTCAGGCCCACCGCGGCGATCTGCGGCTGCGTGAACACGGCCGAGGGGACGAAGCGGTGGTCGCTGCTGCGCAGGTCCTCCGGGTGCTCCAGGTTGTGCGCGACGACCCGCGCCTCATGGTTTGCAACATGCTTGAGCTGGTACGGGTTGCTCACGTCGCCGAGCGCGAACACGCCGTCCGCAGGTTCCCCGTTGCGCAGCACGCGCTGGCACGCATCGACCGCGACCCTGCCGTCCTGTTCCAGGTCGTAGCCGGCCGCCTGGACGTCGAGAGTGTCCGAGTTCGGCACCCGGCCCGTCGCCACGAGGACAATGTCCGCCTCGATGGTCTCCTGGCCGCCCTCCGCACCGTTAATGACCGCCTTGACCCCGGCGCCATCTTCGTGGACCGCCGCCAGCGTCCAGCCCAGCCGCACGTCCCAGCGGGAGGCTGCTGCAGCCGTGAAACGTTCGGAGACCAGGGCATCGGCCGACTTCAGCAGCGGTGCCGAGCGGTTGATCTGGATGATCTGCGAGCCGAAGGAGGCGAACACGGCCGCGAATTCGGCCGCCACGAAGCCGCCGCCGACAATCAGCACCCGGCCCGGCAGGTCCGGGAGCCGCATCACGGTGTCCGAGGTGTGCACCTGCGGCAGGTCGATCCCCGGTACGTCGGGCAGCACCGCCCGGGAACCGGCGGCGATGACGATCTGTCCGGCCTCGATCGACTGGCCGCTGTCCGTGACGAGCGTCTTCGGCCCAGTGAACCGCACGTGCTCGGAATAGAGCGTGACGTTGTCCAGCTCCTCGTCCCGGTAGCGCCGCCCGCCGTCGGAAATCGCGTCTATCCGGCCGAAGATCCGGTCCCGGATGTCCCGCCAGTGCACCTTGCCCAGCGTCAGCTCCACACCCAACCCAGCGGCTTCCTTGGCAGCGGAAGCCAGCTGGGCCGGGTAGGCATACATCTTGGTCGGGATGCACCCGACGTTGAGGCAGGTCCCGCCGAAAGTGCCGCCGTCAATAATGGCGACCTTCCGGTTGTCCCAGAAGGGGGTGATGAGCGAGTTGCCGGAGCCGGAGCCGATGATGGCCAGATCATAGTAGGTCACAGCCATGCATTTTAGCCCTACTCGATGACCAGCAGCAGATCACCGCCCTGCACCTGCTCGACGCCCGAGAACGCCAGCCGCTTGACGGTGCCGGAAACCGGGCTGGTGATGCCGGCTTCCATCTTCATCGCTTCGATCGTGGCCACGGTGTCGCCGGCCTTGACGCTGTCGCCGGCCTTGGCGACGAGCGTGACGGCGCCGGCGAACGGCGCGGCAACCTGGCCCGCCACAGCGGGGTCGGCCTTCTCGGCGACCTTCACCGAGGACTCCACGCTGCGGTCACGCACCGAAACGTTGCGCTGCTGGCCGTTGAGTGTGCAGTGCACGGTGCGCATGCCGCGCTCGTCAGGCTCGGAGATGGCGCCCAGCATGGCAATCAGCTTCACGCCCTTGTCCAGCTCAATGACGTGCTCGGCACCGCGCTGGAGACCGTAGAGGTAGTCGCGGGTGTCCAGCACCGATACGTCGCCATAGGTCTCCCGGACGTGCTGGAACTCCTTGGTGGGCCCTGCGAAGAGCAGCCGGTTCAGCGTGCTGCGCCGGGTCGCGGAATCGGCCTGGAGCGCGGCCGAATCCTCAGCGCTCAGTTCGACGTCGCGGACCTTCACCTTCCGGCCCTGCAGGGCCTTGGTGCGGAACGGCTCCGGCCAGCCTCCGGGCGGGTCGCCGAGCTCGCCGGAGAGGAATCCGATGACCGAGTCCGGGATGTCGTAGTTCTGCGGATTCTCCGCGAAGTCCGCCGGCGGCACGTTCGCGCCGACCAGCTGCAGGGCCAGGTCGCCGACCACCTTCGAGGAAGGCGTCACCTTGACCAGACGGCCGAGGATGCGGTCCGCTGCGGTGTACATGTCCTCAATGGCCTCGAACTTTTCGCCCAGGCCCAGGGCGATCGCCTGCTGGCGCAGGTTGGACAGCTGGCCTCCGGGAATCTCATGCCGGTAGACGCGGCCGGTGGGGCCGGGCAGGCCCGATTCGAACGGCGCGTAGACCCGCCGCACGGCTTCCCAGTACGGCTCAAGCGACCCGACCGCATCCAGGCTGATCCCGGTGTCCCGCTCGG
The DNA here is from genome assembly GCF_946892675.1 of Arthrobacter sp. Marseille-P9274. Classification (NCBI taxonomy): domain Bacteria; kingdom Bacillati; phylum Actinomycetota; class Actinomycetes; order Micrococcales; family Micrococcaceae; genus Arthrobacter; species Arthrobacter sp. Marseille-P9274. Next base: position 1,140,575 of record NZ_CAMPOV010000001.1, on the reverse strand, counting down.
TGTTGGCCAGGGCCGCCACGAGGGCCGAGGCAGAAGGCTGGCTGGTGGTGCCCGCCATCGCTGCGCTGGCGACATCTACGGCGTCCACGCCGGCGTCGACGGCGGCGAGCAGCGTAGCGAGCTGGCCGCCGGCCGTGTCATGCGTATGCAGGTGGACGGGCAGGTCGAAGCGTTCGCGCAGCGCGGTCACCAGCTTGGCCGCGGCCGCCGGGCGCAGCAAGCCGGCCATGTCCTTGATGGCGAGGATGTGTGCACCCGCGTCCACGATCCGCTGGGCCAGCTCGAGGTAGTACTCGAGCGTGTACAGCTTCTCATCCGGATCAAGCAGGTTGCCGGTGTAACAGAGTGCCACCTCGGCCACGGCGGTGCCGGTCTCGCGTACGGCCCGGATGGCCGGCTCCATTTGCGAGACATCGTTGAGCGCATCGAATATCCGGAAGATGTCGATGCCGGTGGCCGCCGCTTCCTTCACAAAGGCCTCGGTAACCTCCTCCGGGTACGGCGTGTAGCCGACGGTGTTGCGGCCGCGGAGGAGCATCTGCAGGCAGATGTTCGGAATGGCCTTGCGCAGCGCCGCCAGCCGCTCCCACGGATCCTCGCCGAGGAAGCGTAGCGCCACGTCGTAGGTGGCCCCGCCCCAGGCTTCCACGGAGAGCAGTTCCGGGGTGAGCGTCGAGATCGCCGGGCCCGCGGTGACCAGGTCCCGGGTGCGCACACGGGTCGCCAGCAGCGACTGGTGCGCGTCCCGGAACGTCGTGTCCGTGACCGCCACCGGCGTCTGCTCGCGCAGGGCACGGGCGAATTTTTCCGGGCCGAGTTCCTGCAGCAGCTGCCGGCTGCCCCGTGCCGGGACCGCCTTCAGCACGCCGGTGGATTCGAGGGCCTCGCGGGCGGAAAGGGGCAGCTTGTCGGCCGGAGCGGTTGCGGCGGCCAGCGGCCCGTTGGGCTTGTTGACGGTGACGTCGGCGAGCCAGGTCAGCAGCTTCGTGCCGCGGTCCGCGGAGACCCTGGCCTTGAGCAGCTCGGGACGTTCGTCAATGAAGGACGTGGCGACGTTGCCGGCCACGAACTCCGGATCGTCGAGCACGGCCTGCAGGAACGGGATGTTCGTGGAGACGCCACGGATGCGGAATTCGGCCAGCGCACGGCGGGCACGTGCGACGGCGGTGGCATAGTCCCGCCCGCGGCAGGTCAGCTTCACCAGCATCGAGTCGAAGTGCGGGCTGATCTCGGCGCCCGCATACACGGTGCCACCGTCCAGGCGGACCCCCGCACCGCCGGCGGACCGGTAGGCGGTGATCTTGCCGACGTCGGGGCGGAACCCGTTACTCGGATCCTCAGTCGTGATGCGCGACTGCAGGGCGGCACCCTTGATGGAGACGTTGTCCTGGCTCAGCCCGAGATCGGCCAGCGACTCCCCTGCGGCGATGCGCAGCTGGGCCTGGACAAGATCCACGTCCGTGATTTCCTCGGTGACAGTGTGCTCCACCTGGATCCGCGGGTTCATTTCGATGAACACGTGTTCGCCGGCACGCTCTCCGACGGTGTCCACGAGGAACTCCACGGTTCCGGCATTGGCGTACCCCAGCGCCTCGGCGAACTTGACCGCGTCCCGGTAGAGCGCCTGGCGGATGTTGTCGTCCAGGTTCGGCGCCGGCGCGATCTCAATGACCTTCTGGTGCCGGCGCTGCAGCGAACAGTCGCGTTCGAACAGGTGCATCACGTGGCCCTGCTGGTCCGCCAGGATCTGCACTTCGATGTGCCGCGGACGAAGCACGGCCTGCTCCAGGAAGACGGTCGGGTCGCCGAAGGCGGTGTCCGCTTCGCGCATCGCCGCGGCCAGCGCCTCCGGAAGCGCTTCGCGGGTGTCAACGCGTCGCATCCCGCGCCCGCCGCCACCGGCGACGGCCTTGACGAAGATGGGGAAGCCGACCTCGTCGGCCTCGGCGATCAGCTTCTGCTGGTCGGAACTCGGTGCCGAAGACTTCAGCGTCGGGATGCCGGCAGCCTTGGCCGCATCGAGGGCACGCACCTTATGGCCGGCGAGCTCCAGCACGTCCGCCGGCGGACCGACGAACGCGATCCCCGCCCCCGCCGCAGCGCGGGCCAGCTCCGGGTTTTCGGAGAGGAAGCCGTACCCGGGATAGATCGCGTCGCAGCCGGACTCCTTGGCTACGCGGATGATTTCGTTGACGTCGAGGTAGGCGCGGACGGGATGCCCTTCCTCGCCGATCAGGTACGCCTCGTCTGCCTTCTGGCGATGGATCGAGTTGCGGTCCTCATGGGCAAAGACGGCCACCGTCTTTGCGCCGAGTTCGTAGGCGGCACGGAAGGCACGGATGGCAATCTCGCCACGGTTGGCCACCAGGATTTTCGAGAACATAGCGCTCCTGCGTCATCGCGGTTAGTCGGGGGTTGTGGTGCAAGTCTCAGGTAACTGCCGAGGCAATAGCAAGCCGGTGTAGTGCAGGTCACCATTTTCCCATACGGCGGGCGTAATGAACGGCCATAGGTAACGACGGCGGCCACGGCAAGGGCGACCGGCCAACGGTGCGCGGGGGCCGAATCAGGCTATGGCCGGGCGGCACCATATGATGGTGGGGGAACAATCGCGCCCGCAGGTCAGGGCCTGCGTTCCCGTCAAGCAACACGCAGCCGTCATGACTCGACATGTTAGGTTTTGGTTTTACACGTGCAAGTAGTGAGCATCAGCAGTCTCAAGGGCGGCGTCGGCAAGACTTCAGTGACACTGGGCCTGGCCTCGGCGGCACTGGCGGCAGGGATTCCCACGCTCGTCGTCGACCTTGACCCCCACGCCGATGCGACGACAGGCCTGGGTGTCCGGCCGAGCCGGCAGACGGACATCGGCCGGCTGCTCAAGAACGTCCGTCGCGCGGATCTTGGCGCGAACGTCATATCCAGCGGATGGGTCGCCACCGCCGCCTCCAACGGCGGACACAATGTCGGCCCGAAGGTCCTCGACGTTGCCGTCGGTTCGGCCTACACCGGAATCTATGACCGCCCGGACCTCAGCCGCCGCGACCTGCGGCGCCTGGCGACCGTCCTGTCCCGGGTGGAGGGCTACTCCCTCGTCCTGATTGACTGCCCGCCCTCGCTGAACGGCCTGACACGCATGGCCTGGTCCGCGAGCACCCATGTCCTGCTGGTCGCGGAACCGAGCCTGTTCTCTGTTGCCGGCACCGAGCGGACCATGCGCGCCCTCGACCTCTTCCGGGACGAATTCGCCCCGGACCTGACGACGGCGGGGGTGGTGGCCAACCGCGTGCGGACAGGGTCCAACGAGCACGCCTACCGGCTCGCGGAAATGAAAACCATGTTCGCGGACCTGCTGCTCTCCCCCACCATTTCCGAGCAGGCCAACTGGCAGCAGATCCAGGGCGCGGCGCACCCCATCCACCACTGGCCGGGCGAGTCGGCCCGCCAGGCCGCCGGCCTCTTCGACGAGTTGCTCAAGAACCTCACGGAGACGGGCGGGCTGCGCAACCGAGTGCTCCGCCGCTAGCTGACGCCGCCGGACCATCCGCTGCTGTGCCGAATGCGGCACAAAGAAAGGGCACCCCGCCGGGGTGCCCCTTGTGTTGGAGTGCCGCCGGAGGGGTCCGGCGGATTTGTCAGCTGATTTTGCGCGCGGCCCGGCGGCGGCTGAGCTCGTCGTCGGGGAAGTCCGGCTGGTCTCCGACATGCTCGCTGGGCAGCTGAGCCAGGCTGCCTTCGACTTCGCGCCAGACCCGGCCGACGGCGATTCCGAAAACGCCCTGGCCGCCTTGGACGAGGTCGATCACTTCGTCGGCGGAGGTGCACTCATAGACGCTTGCACCATCGCTCATGAGCGTGATTTGGGCGAGGTCTTCTACGCCGCGCTCGCGCAGGTGGTCCACAGCGGTGCGGATCTGCTGCAGTGAGACGCCGGTGTCCAGCAGTCGCTTGACGACCTTCAGGACCAGGATGTCCCGGAAACTGTAGAGGCGCTGGGAACCAGAGCCCGAGGCGCCGCGAACGGCGGGTTCCACGAGGCCGGTCCGCGCCCAATAGTCGAGCTGGCGGTAGGTGATGCCTGCCGCTTTGCAGGCCGTGGGGCCACGGTAGCCGGCGTCCTCGTCCAGTACCGGCAGATCCTCGGTGAACAGCAAACCCTGGGCGCTTGCGGGTAGGCCGGCACCCGGTTTCACCGCGCGGGACTCGCCCGCATCACCTTTAGGACTCACGTGAACCCTCCTTGTCGAAAGTTCCCTAGGGGGAAGTCGGCGCCGCCGGCAACTCAGGGGTCAGATCTAAGTCTGCCCTGTGCCGCGCGCCGGTGCAATGGGAACTGTATTCTTTGACGTTAGAACCACGGGGGCCGGCGGTCAAAGATGCTGGCCTTTTCACGTTCGGCGTGTCGGATGTCCCTGACCTCGGCCAACAGGCCCCGGAGCTCCGTTCAGGCCCTAAGGTCCAGCCGTTGAATGCCGGACCGGTTTCCTACTTCTCGAAGTCTTCGGGCTCTACGTCGGCCAGGAATTCCCTGAACTCGCGCATCTGGTTCTCGGCGTTTCCCTCCGGCGCCGCGGCGTCGTCATCCTCGGCGGCCTCGGCGATCTGCACTCCTGCCTCTTCCAGCACTTCCTCGGCACAGAAGATCGGGCAAGGCACGCGCAGAGCCACGGCCAGCGCGTCCGACGCCCGGGAACTGACCGTAGTACCGCCGTCGAACACGAGCTCTGCATAGAAGACGGTGTCCTGGACCGTCACCAGCCGCACCTCCGTGATGGTGCGGCCGAGTTCGGTGACCACGCTGCACAGCAGGTCGTGCGTCATGGGCCGCGGCGGCTTGATCCCCTGCTGGGCAAAGGCGATGGCGCTGGCTTCCGGCGCGCCGATCCAAATGGGAATGTGCCGTTCTCCGGCCTTCTCCTTCAGCAGGACCAAAGGCTGGTTGGAGGGCAGTTCGATGCGAACCCCGACAACCTCGACTTCGAGCATGGTTCCTCCGATCAGCGATCCATTCGCGCGATGTGCCCGTGGACGAGGGCGCTGTGCAGGTTCAGGCAGAGGTCGCTGATTTCCTTGGCAGCTTCGGCCGCCCGCGCTTTCGACGCTACATCCTTCCGGGACGAAAGGGGCGCGACGGCCCGTTCGACCAGTCCCATCTCGCGGTCGGCTGCCGATCGGAACGGACGCAGGTGGCGGGGCTCGATGCCGTGCGTCCCGAGCTTCGCGCAGGCCTTGACGACCTTCAGCGCGTGCTCATCGTAGCGTGCGTCGGTCTCCTGGATCAGCCCGAAGCTCAGCAGCTCGCGGATCAGTTCCTCGGAGGCGCCGGCCGCCTCCTGCAGCTGCGGAAGCGTGAAGGAGCGGGCACGTCCCGCCAGCTCCTGGGCCAGTCCGTCGGAGACCATCCGCGGTGACAGGGACATGCCGCCGGGGAGGGCCTCGGGCCGCTCGCCGCGGTCAATGGCGTCCACGTAGTCCTTGATGACCTTCAGGGGGAGGTACTGGTCCCGCTGGAGGGCCAGCACGAAGCGCAGGCGCTCGACGTCCTGTGCCGAGTACTTGCGGTAGCCCGCGGGGGTCCGCTGCGGGCTGATCAGCCCCTTCTCCTCGAGGAACCTGATTTTGGATGCGCTGATCCCGGGGAAATCATTGCTCAGTTCCTGCAGGACTTCCCCGATGTTGAGGACTGTGCTGCGGAACGTGTCCCGTCCTGAGCCGAGACCGCGCCGTGCTGGCTGCGATGCGGGCACTGCCTAAGCCTGGCCCTTCGGCGCTGCTTCGCTGGCGTAGTAGGTCAGGCGGAACTTGCCGATCTGGACCTCGTTTCCACTACGCAGGGCGAGGCTGTCGACCCGGTCGTTGTTGACGTAGGTGCCGTTCAGGCTTCCGGCGTCCACCAGCGTGAAGCCGGTCCCGGTGCGCCGGAACTCGACATGCTTGCGGGAAACGGTTACATCGTCAAGGAAGATATCCGCGTCCGGATGCCGGCCCGCCGAGGTCACGTCCTGGTCCAGCAGGAAACGCGCCCCGCGATTCGGTCCGCTGTGCGCAATCAGCAAAGCCGACCCCGCTGGCAGCGCGTCAACCGCGGCCTGTTCCTCCAAGGTGAGCAGGGGCTTGGGATGGAGTGTCGTGGCTGCGGGCGGCAGTCCAATGGAAGTGGTCTCGGCCGCAGGTTCCCGAGGGCCACCGGCCTGTCCGGAACCTGCTGCGTTGCGCTCGTCGCCCACCATGAAGAAACTTCCTCCCATGCACTGTTGCAGCAACCGGCCTGCCGCCGGTTGCTCGTTCAAATTCCCATTCCGGTAGCTCTAGCCTACCTGCTGTTCGTACTCCGAAGCACTGAGCAGCGATTCGACAGCCGAGGCGTCCTCGAGGCGGACTTCGAGCAGCCAACCATCGCCGTACGGATCCGAATTGATCAGTGCGGGATCAGATTCCAGCGCGTCGTTTGCGGCGACGATCTCGCCGGACACCGGGGCATAGATGTCGCTCACGCTTTTCGTCGACTCGACCTCGCCGATCACATCGTTGGCCGTGATCTTGGTACCGGCTTCCGGCACCTGCACAAAGACGACGTCGCCGAGCGCGTCCTGGGCAAAATCCGTGATGCCGATGCGGACGACGCCTTCGGCACCGGCCTTGGCGATCCATTCGTGCTCGGCGGTGTAATGCAGTTCTGCGGGAACGTTGCTCATGAGTCGGGCCTTTCTCGCGTGGATCGAATATCAGCCGTGGTTCCGGCGGCCGGGGGCCACCGCTGAAAGTATAGGCACAGACGTTCACCGTCCACACGTCGGTTCGCCGCTTCGCGACGCCCGTCCCGCTGGCCCGCCGGACTCCCCCGCAGGCCCGGAATGCGGAAAGTCCCGGCCGCTCCGAAGAGCGGCCGGGACTTTCCCACCGTCGGGTTGACAGGATTTGAACCTGCGACCCCTTGACCCCCAGTCAAGTGCGCTACCAAGCTGCGCCACAACCCGTTGTTCCTTCCGGACCTTCCCGGCGGAACCACCTCAAATACTGTACAGCATTTTTGGCGAAGGTCTGACCACCACCGCTGACGCGGGTCAGGGTCAGCGTTTACGCGCCCGCTTTTCGCGCACGCGCATGCTTACCTCGATCGGGGTCCCCTCGAAGCCGAAGGTTTCGCGCAGCCGGCGCGTAATAAAACGGCGGTACCCGGGGTCGAGGAATCCTGTGGTGAACAGCACGAACTTGGGCGGCCTCGTCGAGGCCTGGGTGCCGAAGAGGATACGGGGCTGCTTGCCGCCCCGCAGCGGGTGCGGGTGCGCCGCCACAAGCTCCCCCAGGAAGGCGTTGAGCCGTCCGGTGGGAATGCGGCGGTCCCAGGATTCGAGCGCACGGTCCAGCGCCGGCACCAGGCGATCCTTGTGCCAGCCCGTGCGGGCGGACAGGTTCACTCGGGGCGCCCAGTCCACGTGCGCGAGGTCCTGCTCGATCTCCCGCTCCAGGTAGCGGCGCCTGTCGTCATCGAGCAGGTCCCACTTATTGAAGGCCAGCACCAGGGCGCGGCCCGAATCAATGGCCGTCTGCAGGATGCGCACGTCCTGCTCGCTCAGGACTTCGTCCACGGCCAGCAGGACTACGGCGACCTCGGCCCGCTCGAGCGCGGACTGGGTCCGCAGCGAGGCGTAGAAGTCGGCGCCGTGCTGCATGTGGACGCGGCGGCGGATCCCGGCGGTATCGACGAACCGCCACATCCGGCCGCCCAGTTCGATCATCTCGTCCACCGGGTCCCGGGTGGTGCCCGCCAGCGAGTCCACGACGACGCGGTCGCTGCCGGCCAGCTTGTTCAGCAGGGAGGACTTGCCGACATTGGGGCGGCCGATCAGCGCCACCCGGCGCGGCCCGCCCGTCCGGATGACGCCCCCGTGGGCGGAGAATTCGGGCAGCACTTCCATGACAGCATCCAACATGTCCGCGGTGCCGCGCCCGTGCAGGGCGGAGACGGGGTAGGGCTGGCCGAAGCCGAGGCTCCAGAGCGCTGCGGCCTCCGCCTCCTGCACCATGTCATCCACCTTGTTGGCGACGAGGATGACGGGCTTCTTCTTGCGCCGCAGCATCCGCACGACCGCCTCGTCCGTGGCCGTTGCACCGACGTTCGCGTCGACCACCAGCAGCACGGCGTCCGCCATATCCGCGGCGATCTCGGCCTGCTCGGCAACCCTGGCATGGATGCCCTTGGCGTCGTGCTCCCAGCCGCCGGTGTCCACGAGGGTAAAGTTGCGGCCGTTCCAGTGCGCCGAATAGGACACCCGGTCTCGGGTTACGCCCGGGGTGTCCTCGACGACGGCCTCGCGCCGGCCGAGGATGCGGTTGACCAGGGTGGATTTGCCGACATTCGGGCGTCCCACGATCGCCAGCACCGGATCAGGCTTCGGCGGGGCCTGCTGCTCGGGCTCCAGGTCCAGGCCGGCCAGCAGCGCCGCGTCCTCCTCGTCGAGCTCGTAGTCCGCCAGGCCGGCCCGGAGCGACTCGGCACGCAGGTCCGCTTCGTCGTCGTCGATCTGTTCCAGGCGCTCCGCGATACTGTCCTCGCCGGCGGGCTCGTAATCGCCGTCGGGGTAACCCTCGTCGCGGGGCCCGTTGCCGGTGGGTGTGGCACTCATGGTCAATATCCTTCGTCAAGCATGGGAGGTGTGCTGGCGTGTCCATTCAAACACGCAGCGGTGACGCGCGTACCGCCTGGGGCGGGCCGGCGCTGAGGAACGAGTCAGTGCGCCGCGCGGCGGACGACTTCGAGAACGGCGTCGATGGTCTCTTCGAAATCCAGATCGGAGGAATCGACGGTGAAGACGCCGTCGGCCGCTTCGCTGAAGTTCACCACGGTGGAGTCCTTCGCGTCGCGGGCGATCACCTGGTTGTGCAGGTCCTGCTCGGACTGGGTGCCGCCAAGCTGGAGCCCGCGGCGGCGAAGCCTGGCCTCCTCGCTCGCGGTCAGCAGGATGCGGACCTCGGCGTCCGGGGCCACCACGGTGGTGATGTCGCGGCCCTCGGCCACGATCCGCCGGCCGGAGTCCGCGATGATCTGCTGCTGCCGCCGAATCAGCTCGGCGCGGGCGCCCAGCGTCGTGGCCACGGCGCTGACAGCCCCGGAGATTTCCGGTTCGCGGATGGCTTGGGTGACATCTGTTCCGCTGACCGTGACCTGCTCGTGGTCCGGATGCGTACTGATCCGCAGGTCCACCTCGCGGGCGGCCTTTTCCACTTCCGCAGCCTCCTGCAGCGCGACGCCGGTCTTGAGGCAGTACCAGGTCACCGCCCGGTACATTGCGCCGGTATCGAGGTAAGCGGCGTGCAGGCGCCGGGCGGTCTCGCGGCTGACGCTCGACTTTCCCGAACCGGAGGGACCGTCGATGGCCACCACCAGCGGCTTGCCCAGCCGGTATGTCTTCATGTCAGTTGCGGCCTCAGTGGCAGCCGGGGTCATTGCAGCACCTTCCATCCGTGCGAATCCAAGTAGTCGATCAGTTCCTGGCGCCTGCTGGGCAGCACCGAGATTTCCACCATGCCCACGTCCTGTCCGGACGAATGGTCGAGGCGGAGGTCCTCGAGGTTGATGCCCACCTCGCCGATTTCCGTGAGCAGCCGGGCAATCTGGCCCGGCCGGTCGTCCACGAGCACGGTCAGCCAGGCGAAGGACTGCGGCGGGGCGCCGTGCTTGCCCGGGATACGGGCCTGGCCGGCGTTGCCTTCGCTCATCAGCTGGGCCAGGTCCAGCCGTGCTCCGGGTGCCTCCGGCTGCTCCAGCGTGCCGATCAGCCGGTTCAAGTCCTCGCGGACACCGTACAGGATCTTGACCAGCCGCGGAGCGTTGGCGCCGAGGATCTGGACCCACAGCGCCGGGTCGCTCGCGGCAATCCGGGTCACGTCGCGCAGCCCCTGGCCGGCCAGCGCCAGCGCGTGCGGCTCCGTGTCCTGCAGCCGGCTGGCCAGCAGCGAGGACATCACCTGCGGGAGGTGCGAAATCAGGGCGACGCTCTGGTCATGTTCCTCGACCGACATGCGCGACACGACGGCCCCGAGGTCGATGGCGAGGGCCTGCGCAGTCTTCAACGCGGCTGCGCTGGTCGAATCGTGCGGGCACAGCACCCAGGGCATGGACGTGAACAGCTCGCCGCGCGCCGCCACCGGGCCGGACTTCTCGCGTCCGGCCATCGGGTGGGTTCCGACGTAGCGGGCCATCTCCTCAGGGCCCAGCTCAGGATCCGCCTGCAGCTCGGCCAGGACCGACGCCTTGACGCTGGCAATATCAACAACGACGGCGGACGGGTAGTCGCGCAGGGCCCGCGACACGATGCGGGCGGTGACGTCCGGAGGGGAAGCGACGACCACGAGCTGCGGCGTAGCGTGCTGCCCCGGCTCGAGCGCGCGTCCTGCGCCGATGTCCTGGGCGACGGCCTGAGCGGAGGGCGAGAGGTCGGAGAGCAGGACCTCGATGCCGTGGGCGCGAAGTCCCAAACCGATGCTGGCGCCGAGCAGGCCGGTGCCGATCACCAGCACCGGCCCGGCCAGATGGGTGGCCTGAAGGCGTGATGGGTTCAACGCCTACATCCCCACCAGGGCCAGCAGATGGCCGGATTCCGTACGGCCCAGGGCCCGGATGCTCCCCTGCCGCTGGTCGCCGAGCCGGATCGGCCCGACCTGCGTACGCACCAGGCGCTCCACCGGGTGCCCGACGGCGTCGAACATGCGCCGCACGATCCGGTTCTTACCCGAGTGCAGCACGACTTCCACCAGCACGTGGCCGGGGGTGGAATCCACCAGGCGGAAGGAGTCGACCCGTGAGACGCCGTCCTCGAGCTCGATTCCATCCCTCATCTGAGCTCCGACGCCCTGCGCCATCGGCCCCCGGACCTGCACGAGGTACGTCTTGGGAACCTCATACGAAGGATGCGTGAGGCGGTTGGCCAGTTCGCCGTCGTTGGTCAACAGCAGCAGGCCTTCCGTGGCCTGGTCCAGCCGGCCCACGTGGAAGAGCCGCTGGTCCTTGTTCTTCTTGAGGAAGTCGCTGATGCAGGGCCGGCCTTCCGGATCCTCCATGGTGGAGACGACGCCCTTGGGCTTGTTGAACACGTAATAGACGAGCGTCTCGTCCGTCTGGATGCGGATGCCGTCGACATGGATGACGGCGGTGGCCGGGTCAACGCGGACTCCGAGCTCGGTGACCACGGCGCCGTCCACCTCCACGCGGCCGGCCGCGATCATGTCCTCGCACACCCGGCGGGAGGCAACGCCGGCCTGGGCCAGCACCTTCTGCAGCCGCACGCCATTGGGGTCGTGCAGGCCCTCGGTACTGCCGCCGGCCTGGCCGCCCTCGGCGCGCTGGGGGCGCGGACGATTGCGGACCGGACCGAGGTTCTGTCCGAACCGTTCCCTGCCGAAGGGACGCGGCCCGGCCGGCTGGGCCTTGGCTCCCGGCTTCCGTCCGGCGGCGGGCTTGCCCGGACGGGCCTTGCCCTGGCCCGCCTTTCCGCTTCCCGCGGCGCTACCGGGGCGGCCGGAGCCGTCACGGCGCTGTCCGGGAGCCGGCTTACCGCCGCGCTCGGAACCGAATGCCGGCTTACCGCCGCGCTCGGAACCGGAGGCAGGCTTACCGCTGCGGTCCGACCCGAATGCCGGCTTCCCGCCGCGGCCCTGTCCGGAGGAGGGCTGGCCGCCACGGCCTTGTCCGCCGGCGGCACCCGGCTGGCGAGCCGGCTTGCCTCCTGGCTTCGGGCCCTTGCCGCCGCCGCGGGGGGTGTTGCGGCCGGAACCGGATCGGGGCGCCTGTGTCATTTGTGTCCTTAAATACTCGCGGAACGGTACATCTCAATAAACGGATTCGTCGATATCTGCCAAGTGTTCCAGCCCCGGCAGATGTGGTGCCAGTTCGGGGAGCTCGGAAAGACTTCCTATACCCAATCTTTCCAGAAAATACGAGGTGGTCCGGTACAGCACTGCCCCGGTCTCCGGATCGGTGCCGGAATCCTCGATTAATCCGCGCTGCACGAGGGTCCGGACCACCGAGTCCACATTGACACCGCGGATGGCGGAAACGCGGGAGCGCGCCACCGGCTGGCGGTACGCGATCACGGCCAACGTCTCGAGAGCGGCCTGGGTCAGGCGTGCCGTCTGGCCCTCCAGCACGAAGCCCGACACGATATCCGCGAAGTCGCTGCGGGAAAAGATGCGCCACCCCCCGGCCAGCTTCCGCAGTTCGAAACCGCGCGGTGCCCCGCCGGGCGAGCCCCCGCCGTCGTAATCCTCCTGCAGTTCATGCAGCAGCGCGCTGACCTGGGCCACCGGCAGGTCGACGGCGGTGGCCAGTTCGATGTCCGTGGCGGGCTGGTCCAGGACCATCAGGACGGCCTCGAGGGCGGCCCGGGCACCGCCCGGCAGGCTCTCCACGCCCGCCGCTTCCCCGCCGGGCCCTTCCCCGCCGGCCGGGGCCTGCTGCACATCCTCACTCATTGGTCTCCTGTATGTCCTCGTATTCTTCGCTCAGCCGCTCCGGCGTCCAGTCTCGGTCGGCGCCGGCCCAGCGCACGGTCAGTTCCCCAAGCGGCGCAGCCTGGTCGAAGGCAATCACCGCATCGCGGAAGAGCTCCAGCAGCGCGAGGAACCGTGCGACGACCACGAGGGTGTCCGGCGCGTCGGCCGTCAACGCACGGAAGGAGAGCGGCGTCCCGGCCTGCAGCCGCCGTGCGATGATCCCCGCCTGTTCCTTCACGCTCACCGGCGGGGCGTGCAGGTGCGCCAGGCCTACTTCGGTGGGTTTGGGCTCCTTGGGCTCGAGGGCCTTGGCCGCGAGGGCGGCGAACTCGGCCGGCGGCGTCCGCCAGACGAGCTCGGGCAGCAGCGCCGCGAACTGCGGTTCCAGGCCGACCTGCCGCGGGTAGCGCAGGCCCTCCTCTTCCAGCCGCTGGCCCATCATGGCCGCAATCTGCTTGAATGCGCGGTACTGCAGGAGCCTGGCGAAGAGCAGGTCCCGGGCCTCGAGGAGGGCGATGTCTTCGTCGTCCTCGACCTCGCCGGCGGGCAGCAGCCGAGCAGCCTTGAGGTCCAGCAGCGTGGCCGCGATGACCAGGAACTCGCTGGCCTCGTCCAGGGCACGGTCCAGGCCCGCTTCCTGGAGCCGGCGGATGTAGCCGATGAACTCGTCGGTGACGCGGGCGAGGGCCACCTCGGTGATGTCCATCTCGTGCTTGGAGATCAGCCCCAGCAGCAGGTCGAAGGGCCCGGTGAAATTGTCCAGCCGGACCTCGAAGCCCGCGGTCCGGCTCCCTGTTTCCGGTTCCGGCAGCGGCGTCTCCGCCGGCACCGCAGCCGTCATTACGGGGCGCCGCCGCGGTAGATCAGTTCCCTGGCCAGCTGGCGGTAGGCCTCGGCGCCGGGATGGTTGCCGGCATAGGTGGTGATCGGCTCGGCCGCTACGGTGGCATCCGCGAACTTGATGGTCCGCTTGATCACGGTCTCGAACACCTTGTCGCCGAAGGCCTCCAGCAGGCGGCCGATGACCTCTCGGCTGTGCAGGGTCCGCGCGTCGTACATGGTGGCCAGGACGCCGTCGATCTGCAGCCGCGGGTTGAGCCGGTCCTGGACCTTCTCGATGGTCTCCACCAGCAGCGCGACGGCGCGCAGCGCGAAGAACTCGCAGATCAGCGGGATCACGACGCCGTGGGCCGCGGTCAGCGCGTTGACGGTCAGCAGGCCGAGCGAAGGCTGGCAGTCGATCAGGATGACATCGTAATCATCGCTGACCTTGCGCAGCGCCCGGTCGAGGACCTGCTCGCGGGCCACCTCGTTGACCAGCTGGACTTCGGCGGCGGAAAGGTCGATATTGGCCGGCAGCAGGTCGATGTTCTCGATCTCGGTGCTCTGGATCGCCTCGTAGATATCCGCCTTGCGGTCCATCAGGACGTTGTAGACGGTCAGGTCGAGCTCGTGCGGGTTCGTCCCGAGGCCCGCCGAGAGCGCGCCCTGCGGATCGAAGTCCACCAGGAGGACCCGGCGGCCAGCTTCCGCCAGCGCCGCTCCGAGGTTAATGGTCGAGGTAGTCTTGCCGACACCGCCCTTCTGGTTGACCATCGCGACGATGCGGGCGGGGCCATGTGAAGTCAGCACGGGCGGTTCGGGAAAATCGGTCTGCGGCCGGCCGGTGGGCCCCAGGACGGCTTCTTCCTGCAGAGTCGTCGAACCCTGTTCGCTACTCACGTATCAATCCCAGCTTCCATGGTTGCTTGGCTGTCCATTTATCCCCCAAGGCTACAGCGACGGTGCCGCATTCCGCCGAATGTGGCGCACGGTACCGGCGAGCCTTTAGCTTCAAGTAGAGGTCTAAAGTTTAGACTGTGCCGTTTGGCTTCCACTGCCACGGACGACGGCGGTGCACCCGGTCAAGAATCGGGTGCACCGCCGTCGTTGTGCCAGGTAGCTGCGGCTCAGCGGTCAGCGTACGCCGGCCAGCTCCCGGTCGGCTTCCCGGTCCGCCGCAGCCGAATCGGCCGCTTCCGAGGCGTGGCCGTGGCCAGCCTCCATGGTCTGCTCGTCGAAGGGCAGCCGGCGCTCCAGCACCTCGTCCACGCGGCTCCGGTCGATCTCCTTGGTCCAAGTTCCGATCAGCACCGTCGCGACGGCGTTGCCAGTGAAGTTCGTCAGCGCGCGGGCCTCGGACATGAAGCGGTCGATGCCGACGATCAGCCCGACGCCGTCCACCAGGTCCGGGCGGTGGGACTGCAGGCCGCCGGCGAGCGTGGCCAGGCCGGCGCCGGTGACCCCCGCCGCACCCTTGGAGGCGATGACCATGAAGACCAGCAGGGAGATCTGCTCGCCCAGCTCCAGCGGCTTGCCCATGGCTGTGGCGACGAACAAGGCAGCCATCGTCAGGTAGATCGCGGTGCCGTCCAGGTTGAAGGAGTAGCCGGTGGGAACGGTGACGCCGACGACGGGCTTGGACACGCCGAGGTGTTCCATCTTCGCGATCAGCCGGGGCAGCGCCGCCTCGGAGGAGGAGGTGGAGAAGATCAGCAGGTACTCGCGGCCCAGGTATCGCATCAGCTTGAAGATGTTGACGCCGGTGACGAGCTTCAGGATCAGGCCGAGGACCACCACGATGAACAGGACGCAGGTGATGTAGAAGCCGATCATCAGGGTGGCCATGCTGATGATCGCCTGGACGCCGGTGGCGCCGACGACGGCGGCGATGGCACCGAAGGCGCCGATCGGGGCCAGCCACATCACCATGATGAGGATGCGGAAGACCAGGGCCTGGATGTGGCCGACGCCGCGCAGGATCGGCTGGCCCGCCGGGCCCATCTTCTGCAGGGCGAAACCGACGATGAGGGCGACGAACAGCGTCTGGAGGATGTTGCCTTCGGTCAGCGAGGACAGCAGCGAGGTGGGAATGATGCCCAGCAGGAAGTCCACGGTGCCGTGGCTCTCCGTCGGCTCGGTTTCGTAGCTGGTGCCCTGGATGTCCAGCCCGGCGCCGGGGTGGATCAGGTTGCCGACAAAGAGACCGATGCCCAGGGCGAAGGTGGACATGACCATGAAGTAGAGCAGCGCGAGCCCGCCGACCTTGCCGACGGTGGCGGCCTTGGCGATCGAGCCGACGCCGAGCACGATCGTGCAGAAGATGATCGGGGCGATCATCATTTTGATCAGGCCGATGAACGCGGTGCCGACAGGCTTGAGGGACTGCGCGAAGTCCGGTGCCACCAGGCCGACGATGGCGCCGAGCACCACGGCCGCGATGACGGCGATGTAAAGGAAGTGGGTCCTGTCCTTCTTCGGCTTGGAATCAGCCTTCGGGACCTGCGTGGTCGCTGCCAATGATTTACTCCTTGGAGGTGTGATGCCGCTCTCGGGCGGCGGGCTGGAACCATCTTGCTCCGCGCAGTGACGCTGATCACCATTGCGTTCATACTGTTCTCGGCAGGGAAAGCAGGGAAATAGGAGACCGATGAAGCACTGGAGCCTTGCCTCCCGGATCCTCGTCAGCCAGCTGGCGTTCCTCATCCTCCTGACGGCGGCGGTCGCGACCTTCCTGTTCCTCGACGCGCGGCACCAGGCCTATGACCGCGCCGGGCAGCGGATGACCTCGGTTGCCGTGGCCATCGCCGATAGCCCTTTTGTGCTCGATGCGGCGCAGTCGGCGGATCCCGCAGGGCGCCTGCAGCCGTACACGGAGCGGGTCCGCCGGGACGCCGCCGTCGACTTCATCACGATCATGTCCCCGGACGGGACCCGCTTCACGCACCCGGACCCGGCGCAGATCGGCGCCGAATACATCGGCAGCGTGGACGAGGCGCTGGCGGGACGGCCGCAGACCGAGGTCTTCGCCGGGACGCTCGGCCCGTCCATCCGCGCCATCGTGCCGATCAAGGACGGATCCGGAAAGGTCCAGGGGATGGTGGCCTCAGGTGTCACGGTTTCCAACGTGTCCGTGGCGGTCGCGGCCCGGCTCCCCTTCGTCATCCTCACGGCGCTGGCCGTCATGGCGGTGTCGTCGCTGGCGTCATGGCTGCTCAGCCGCTACCTGGACCGGGTGACACTGGGCTGGGGGCCGGCCCAGCTGTCCCGCATCTTCGTCTTCTACGACACGGTGCTGCACTCGGTCAGGGAAGGCATGCTGCTGGTGGACACGGAGGGCAGGCTGGTGCTCTACAACGACCAGGCCGCCCGCATGCTCGACCTGCCCGTGCGCAATCCCGGCGATCCGCCGACCGATGTCGCCGAGCTCCAGCTGCCGCCGGCGCTGAAGCAGCTGCTGCTCGAGCGCCGGACCGTCCACGAAGAAGTCCTCGTCACGGACCGGCACGTGCTGCTGGTCAGCCAGGATCCCGCGGCGACTCCCCGGAGCGGAACAAGGAGCCCGGCGGAGGGTGCCCTCGACGCACCCGCTCTGGGCGTGGTGGCGACCCTGCGCGACCGCACCGAGGTCCAGTCCCTCGCCGGCGAACTGGAGTCCATGCGTACCCTCCGCGATGCCCTCCGTGCGCAGACGCACGAGCACTCCAACCGCCTGCATACGATCGTGTCCCTGATCGAGCTCGGCCGGCACCAGGACGCCCTCGATTTCGCCTCCCGCGATCTGCAGCAGTCCCAGCAGCTGACGGACGAGGTCGTCGGCGCCATCGACGAGCCCTTCATCTCCGCCCTGCTGGTCGGCAAGGCGGCCCAGGCCAACGAACGCGGCATCGAACTGCACATCGCGGCCAGCCCGGGCGCAGGTTCGGCGACGCCGCTGCCCGGCCGCCCGGGCCTGGATCCGGAAGCCTTGGTCACCATTGTGGGCAACCTGCTGGACAACGCTTTCGACGCCGTTTCCTCCTGCGAGCGCAAGGAAGTATCCATCGACTTCCTCACGACCGAGGACCGGCTGTGGATCCAGGTCCACGACAGCGGGCCGGGGCTGCCCGACGGCGAGCGCGACGACATCTTCACCTTGGGCTTCAGCTCAAAGAAGAGTGACGGCGCGCAGCGCGGCGTCGGCTTGTCCCTCGTCCGGCTGGCGGTCACTAGAATGGGCGGGGAACTGACCGTAGACAATGACGAAGGGGCGCTGTTCACCGTGTCGCTGCCGCTGGGCGGACCTGCGTCTTCCGCCAACGGATTCCGGGACCCGCGGCATGGCTGAACCGATCCGCGTGCTCGTCGTCGAGGACGAGTCCGTCGCCGCTGCCGCGCACGCCGAGTATGTCCGGAGGCTTGCCGGCTTCGAACTGGCCGGCGTCGCTTCGACTGGCTCCGAAGCGCTCGCCCTGCTGGGGCTGTCCGGCGGACCGGCCGCCGGCAAGGCGCCCCGCATCGACCTTGTGCTGCTGGACATGAACCTGCCGGATCTGCATGGGCTGGACGTGCTTCGCCGCATCCGCGGATCCGGGGCCCCGGTTGAGGTCATCGCGGTCACCGCCGTGCGCGAGCTGCCGATCGTCCGCAAGGCCATCTCCTCCGGTATTGCGCTGTACCTGATCAAGCCGTTTACGTTCGCCGCCTTCAGCGACAAGCTCCACCATTACCGGCAGTTCCGCGACAGCCTGGCCCAGCACGGGAGCTCCACTACCCAGGCCGCCGTCGACCGAGCCTTCGCCCAGCTGCGAGCGCCCTCCCCGACGGCCCTCCCCAAGGGCCTCAGCGAAGAGACGCTGAACAGCGTCGTCGGTCTGCTCAAGTCCCGCCAGGCGCCGGTCTCGGCCGTGGAAGTCACCGCCGAAACCGGCATGTCCCGCGTCACCGCGCGCCGCTACCTCGAGCACCTCGCGGACCAGAATTCGGCTATCCGCACGCCCCGCTACGGGACCCGCGGACGGCCGGAGTTCGAGTACAGCTGGCGCCGGGACTGACCCCGCCCGGCGGTCAGGACCGGATCGTGCGCACCAGATCGTCGATCACCGAGGGATCCTCGATGGTCGAGGGCACCGTGTAGTCTCCCCCGTCGGCGATCTGGCGCATGGTCTTGCGCAGGATTTTGCCCGAGCGGGTCTTCGGCAGCGCGGCCACGACGCGGACCTCCTTGAAGTCCGCCACCGGCCCGATCTGCTGGCGGACCAGGGACACGAGCTCGCTTTGCAGCTGGGCCGGGTCCACCCCGGCGCCGGCCTTGAGGACCACGTAGCCGCTGGGCCGCTGGCCCTTAAGCTCGTCCGCAACGCCGACGACGGCGCATTCGGCCACCGCGGGATGCTGCGCCACGACCTGTTCCATCGCCCCCGTGGACAGCCGGTGCCCCGAAACGTTGATGACGTCGTCGGTACGGCCCATGACGAAGAGGTAGCCGTCGGCGTCGAGGTATCCCGAATCGCCCGTGGCGTAGTAGCCGTCGAAGGTGCGCAGGTAGGAATCCACAAAGCGCTGGTCGTTTCCCCACAGGGTGGCGAGCGTGCCCGGCGGCAGCGGCAGCTTGATCACGATGTTGCCCTCCGTGCCGGCCGGTACCGGCTCTCCCATCCCGTCGACGATGGCGACCTGGTATCCCGGCACCGGCACCGTGGGTGAACCCGCCTTGACCGGCAGCTGCTCGAGGCCGAGCGGATTGGCGGCAATCGCCCACCCGGTCTCCGTCTGCCACCAGTGGTCGATGACCGGCACGCCCAACGCGGCGGCGATCCATTCGTACGTCTCCGGATCCAGCCGCTCCCCCGCAGCGAACAGCGTCCGAAGGCTGGAACGGTCGTAGTCCGCGAGCAGTCGGGCCTGCGGATCGGCCTTGCGGATGGCCCGCAAAGCGGTCGGGGCGGTGAAGAGGACATTGACGCCGTGCTCCTGGACCACCCGCCAGAATGCCCCGGCATCCGGGGTACCCACCGGTTTTCCTTCATAGAGCACCGTGGTCGCACCGGCGAGCAGCGGCCCGTAGACGATGTAGGAGTGGCCGACCACCCAGCCGACATCCGAGGCCGTCCACATCACGTCGCCCGGGCCGACGTCGTAGATGTTCTTCATCGACCACGCCAGCGCCACGGCGTGCGAGCCGTTGTCCCGGACGACCCCCTTGGGGGCGCCGGTGGTGCCGGAGGTGTAGAGGATGTAGAGCGGATCGGTGGCCGCGACCGGCACGGCGGCGGCCGGCTCTGCCGAGGACGTGAGGTCATCCCAGTCGAGCCAGCGGGCGGTGCCGCCACCGAAGGTATCCACCCCGTGGGAAAAGCCCTCGCGGGCCTTGACGACGACGTGGGGCACCTGGTGCGAGGCCATCCGGATGGCCTCGTCCACGGCGGGCAGGTACTCCACGCGGCGCGAGGGTTCGATGCCACCGGTGGCCGTGACCACTGCCGCCGGCTTGGCGTCGTCGATCCGGGCCGCCAGCTCCCGCGGGGCGAAGCCGCCGAAGACCACCGAATGCACCGCACCCAGGCGGGCTGCGGCCAGCATTGCGATGGGCGCCTCGGGGATCATCGGCATGTAGATGATCACCCGGTCGCCGTGCCCGACGCCGAGGCTCCGCAGCGCACCGGCGAAGGCCGCCACCTCGGACAGCAGTTCGTCGTAGGTGTACCGGCGCTGGATGCCGAGCATGGCCGAGTCGTAGACCAGAGCCGTATGCGCTCCCCGGCCCGCGGCGACGTGCCGGTCCAGTGCGTTGGCGCAAGTGTTGAGTTCCCCGTCCGGGAACCAGCGGTAGATCGGAGCCCGGCTGCCGTCCAGCGCCTGCTGCGGGGATTTCGACCATTCGATGGCGCCGGCTTCCCCCAGCCAGAACTGTTCCGGATCATCCACACTGGCCTGGTAGGTGGCGCGGTAGCTGGCTCCCATGGCTTCCCCTCAATACTCGGAACGAAGGACTGTGACGCACATCATCCTAGCCGGGCAGGACGGGGGCAGGTCAAGGGTTTTGTATACACCACGAGTTTAAGGTCAACAGGATTCTCGGGGAAAGCCTTGACCTGTGGACGTCTGTGTATACAATCGAAGCGTGAGGCACCGGACATTTGAACCTGCGGCGAAGGAGGCCCGGATGCGTGCCAGCGAACGCGCCTACTGGGCGCTGCGCGAAGACATCGTCGAGTGGCGGCTGCCGCCCGGCACGGTCCTGGCCGAAGTGGAACAGGCCGAACGCCTCGGCGTATCGCGCACTCCGCTGCGGGAAGCGCTGGGCCGGCTGACCGCCGAGGGACTGGCGGCGCCGCATAGCGGTCGCGGAGTCGTGGTCGCGGATATTTCGCTCGAGAACATCACGGAAATATTCGAACTGCGGTCTGCGCTCGAATGCCAGGCGGCCGCGCTTGCCGCCCGCCGGGGAGACCGGGACGCCTTCGGGAAGCTGCAGCAGGAGTTCTTCTCGGCGGCCGAACTGCTGCGGCGGGACGACCCGGCCCTGCACGACTACTACCAGCTCGTCGCGCGCCTGGACTCCGCGATCGACGAGGCCATCCGCAACCCCTACCTGCTGCAGGCGCTGAGCAACCTGCGGGTCCACCTGGTCCGGATCCGCCGGCTGGCCAAAGACAACCCGCTGCGCCTGCTGGCGGCCGCCACCGAACACGCCAACATCGCCGGAGCGATCGCCGCCGGGGACAGCCAGCTGGCCGCCGCCGCGACGGCCGTCCACCTGCACCAAAGCCTCGAACATCTTAAATCCACCCAGCAGACAGCCGAGAGGACAGCTTCATGACCGTCAACCACAAAGTGCGCGTCTACCGCAGCGAAGAGAACCTGCCGCGGGAGGACCAGCTCGCCTACAAGATCGCCAGGGTCGCCGTCGACCCGGTGGAGGTCACCGACGAAGTCACCGAGATGGTGATCAACCGCATCATCGACAACGCCTCGGTGGCCATCGCTTCGCTGAACCGCGGCCCCATCGTCGCCGCGCGCGCCCAGGCGCTGAGCCATCCGGTCGCGGTCAACGGCAAGGGCGCCGGCGTCTTCGGCATCATCGAAAAGTCCTCGCCGGAGTGGGCGGCCTGGGCCAACGGCGTCGCCGTCCGCGAACTGGACTACCACGACACCTTCCTGGCGGCCGAGTACTCGCATCCGGGCGACAACATCCCGCCGATCCTCGCCGTCGGCCAGCACGTCGGCGCAAGCGGACGCGACCTGATCCGCGGCATCGCCACCGGCTACGAGATCCAGGTCGACCTGGTCAAGGCCATCTGCCTGCACAAGCACAAGATCGACCACGTGGCCCACCTCGGCCCGTCCGCCGCGGCCGGCATCGGCACCCTGCTCGGACTGGACGCGGAGACGATCTTCCAGGCTGTCGGGCAGGCATTGCATACGACGACGGCGACCCGGCAGTCCCGCAAGGGTGAGATTTCCACGTGGAAGGCCCATGCCCCCGCGTTCGCCGGCAAGATGGCCGTGGAAGCCGTGGACCGCGCCATGCGGGGACAGACCTCCCCCGTGCCGATCTACGAAGGCGAAGACGGTGTCATCGCCTGGCTGCTGGACGGGCCCGAGGCCTCCTATGAGGTGCCGCTGCCGGAGGCCGGCGAGGCCAAGCGCGCCATCCTCGACACGTACACCAAGGAGCACTCCGCCGAGTACCAGGCGCAGGCCTGGATCGATCTGGCCCGCAAACTGCACCGCGAGCACCCCGAGGCGACGGATCCGAAGAACGTGGCCTCCGTCAAGATCAAGACATCGCACCACACCCACTACGTCATCGGCTCCGGGGCCAACGACCCGCAGAAGTACGATCCGACCGCGTCCCGCGAGACGCTGGACCACTCCATCCCCTACATTTTCACCGTCGCCCTGCAGGACGGCGCGTGGCACCATGTGGAGTCCTACGCGCCGGAACGTGCGGGCAGGGCGGACACGGTCGAACTGTGGCATAAGGTGACCACCGAAGAGGATCCGGAATGGACCCGCCGCTACCACTCGCTGGACATCGCCGAGAAGGCCTTCGGCGGTTCCGTGGAAATCACGCTCGCCGACGGCACCGTCATCCGGGACGAAATCGCCGTCGCCGACGCCCATCCGCTCGGCGCCCGCCCGTTTGCCCGCGAGCAGTACGTCAACAAGCTGCGGACGCTGGCCGCCGGCCTCGTCGAGGACGCCGAAATCGACCGCTTCCTGGCCGCCGTCGAGCGCCTGCCCGAGCTGGCCGCCGGTGAACTGGACCAGCTCAACATCACCGCCGCGCCGGGCGTCATCGACCTGGCGGCCGGGCCGAAGGGACTGTTCTAGATGCTCTATTCACAGACCACTCCGGAGCAGAAAAGGGCGGCGCTGCGTGCCGCGCTGGGCTCCGGGACGATCCAGCAGTTCCCGGGGGCGTTCAATCCGCTCTCCGCCCGGCTGATCCAGGAGAAGGGGTTCGGCGGCGTCTATATTTCCGGCGCGGTACTGGCCAATGACCTGGGCCTGCCGGACATCGGCCTGACCACCTTGACCGAAGTGGCCACCCGCGCCGGGCAAATCGCGCGGATGACGGACCTGCCCGCCCTCGTCGACGCGGACACCGGCTTCGGCGAGCCCATGAACGTGGCGCGGACCATCCAGGAACTGGAAAACGCCGGCCTGGCCGGGTGCCACATCGAGGACCAGTTCAACCCCAAGCGCTGCGGCCACCTCGATGGCAAGAACGTGGTCGATCTGGACACAGCTTCCAAGCGCATCCGTGCCGCCGCCGACGCCCGCCGTGACCCCAACTTCCTCATCATGGCCCGAACCGACATCCGCGCGGTCGACGGCCTGGAAGCGGCGCAGGACCGGGCCCGTGCCCTGGTGGACGCCGGAGCCGACGCGATCTTCCCGGAGGCCATGCGCACCCTCGAGGAGTTCCGGGCCATCCGCGACGCCGTCGACGTCCCGATCCTGGCCAACATGACCGAATTCGGCAAGAGCGACCTGTTCGGGGTCGACGAGCTGGCCTCCGTCGGCGTGAACCTGGTCATCTATCCCGTGACGCTGCTGCGCATCGCCATGGGCGCGGCCGAGCGCACGCTGGACACCATCAAGGCCAGCGGCAGCCAGGAAAAGGAGGTCGGCAACATGCTCACACGTGCACGATTGTACGAATTGGTGGATTATGAGGCTTATAACCACTTCGACACGTCTGTCTTCAACTTCCACGTACCCGGACAGCACCAACCGCAGACGAAGGAGTCGCTATGACTACCCAAGCAGCAACCGAAGTCCCGGAGATCCACAAGGGTCTCGCCGGCGTCGTCGTTGATACCACGCGCATCTCCAAGGTGAATCCGGAAACCAATTCCCTGCTCTACCGCGGCTACCCGGTCCAGGACCTGGCGGCCCGGTGCAGCTTCGAAGAAGTGGCCTACCTGCTCTGGCACTCCGAGCTGCCCACCGCGGAGGAGCTGGCGGAATTCACCGCCCATGAGCGGGCCGGCCGTGCCCTGGATCCGGTCGTGAAGTCCGTCATCGACACCCTGCCGCTGAGCGCGCATCCGATGGACGTCTGCCGCACCGCGGCCAGCGTCATCGGAGCCCGGCACCCGCAGGCGGAGGACTCCTCGCCCGAAGCCAACCTGGCCAAGGCCAAAGACCTCTTCGCCGCCTTCCCGGCCGTGGTGGCCTACGACCAGCGCCGCCGCCGCGGGCAGGACATCGTGGAGCCGCGGGAGGACCTGGGCTACTCGGCGAACTTCCTCTACATGACCTTCGGCGAGGAGGCTGCCCCCGACGTCGTCGACGCCTTCAACGTCTCGATGATCCTGTACGCGGAGCATTCCTTCAACGCCTCCACGTTCACCGCCCGGGTGATCACCTCGACGCTGGCTGACCTGCATTCGGCCGTCACCGGGGCCATCGGCGCGCTCAAGGGCCCGCTGCACGGCGGCGCCAACGAGGCGGTCATGCACACCTTCGAGGAGATCGGCTCCGAGGGTCCGGACATCACCGCGCGGGCCAAGACATGGCTGGATGACGCGCTGGCCAGCAAGAAGAAGATCATGGGCTTCGGCCACCGGGTCTACAAGAAGGGCGACTCCCGCGTCCCGACCATGAAGGCCGCGCTCGACAAAATGGTGGCGCACTACGACCGTCCGGACCTGGCGGAGCTGTACGCCGCGCTGGAATCCGCCATGGCGGAGAAGAAGAACATCAAGCCCAACCTGGACTACCCAGCCGGCCCGGCCTACCACCTGATGGGCTTCGACACCCCGACGTTCACGCCGCTCTTCGTCTGCGCCCGGATCACCGGCTGGACCGCGCACATCATGGAGCAGCTGGAGGCCAACTCCCTGATCCGTCCGCTGAGCGAATACAACGGTCCGGAGCAGCGGGCCCTGTAGCCCGGCCCCTCCTAAACCGTCAGAGCGGAACCGCGGCCCGGACCGTCGCGTTGTCCTCGTTGAGGATGATGCGCAGGTTCGGGCCGTGCCCGTCCAGGGCCATCGGCAGCCAGGTGCCGGCATCGTGCCACATCAGTTCCAGCGGCAGCCGCCCGACGTCGTACCACTCGGGTGCGATCTCGTCCGACTCCGCCGGCTCCCCCTCCCAGCTGCGCGTGACGTACAGCAGGGTGTCCATGTTCAGCTCGGGCCGGTAGGGGAAATCGAAGAAGATCCTGCCCGCGGGGACCAGCGCCTCCGGCCGGACCACCACTCCGGTCTCTTCCAGGACCTCGCGGCAGGCGGCCTCGAGCGGCCCTTCACCGGGCTCCAGCTTGCCGCCCACACCAACGACCTTGCCGGTGCCGAAGCCCGTTTTCTTGTGCCCGAGCAGGACCGAGCGCACCCCGTCCCGTTCGCGCAGCAGGAAACACAGGACGACGTTGAGCGGCTTCATGGCACCGAGTCTAGCCGCGCTCCCCCGCTGCCGCGGTCCAGCTCCGATCAGCGCGGGGCTGCTAGCCGAGGGCCCGCGGGTGCGCCGCCGCGTAGACCTCGCGCAGCGTATCCGCCGTCACGAGCGTGTAGACCTGCGTCGTCGTGACCGAGGCATGGCCCAGCAGTTCCTGGACCACGCGGACATCGGCGCCGCCCTCCAGCAGGTGCGTGGCGAAGGAATGCCGCAACGTGTGCGGAGAGACATCGCGGTCGATCCCGGCCTTTTCGGCGGCAGTCTTCAGGATCGTCCAGGCGCTCTGGCGGCTCAGCCGTCCGCCGCGCGCATTCAGGAACAGGGCGGGCGTGCCGCGCCCCTTCGAGGCGAGCAGCGGGCGGGCGCGGACCAGGTAGTCGTCAATCGCCTTCGCGCCGTAGGACCCCAGCGGCACCACGCGCTCCTTGGAGCCCTTTCCGAACAGGCGGACGACGGCGGTGCCCTCCTCCGCGTCGATCGCGGCGACATCGTCCACGTCCAGTCCGACCGCCTCGCTGATCCGGGCCCCGGTGGAGTAGAGGAACTCCAGCAGCGCCCGGTCCCGCTGGCCGGTGGCGGACTCGGTGTTGACGGACTCGAGGATCCGGGTCACTTCATCCACCGTGATCGCCTTTGGGAGCCGCTTGCCGGGCATCGGAGGATGCACGTCCGCGGCGGGATCTCCCGCCGTGATGCCTTCCAGCACCCAGAACCTGTGCAGGCCCCGCACCGCGACAATAGTCCGGGCCGCGGACCGCACGCTCAGCGCCGAGGCCCCGTCCGAACCGTCGGACAGGGCCTGGGCGAAGGCGGTCACATCATGCCGGGTGACCTGCTCAGGCGCCTCGATCTGCCGCTGCGCCAGAAACTGCAGATACCGCCGCAGGTCGCGCCGGTACGCCGCCAGGGTGTTGGCTGCGAGGCCGCGTTCAACCGCCATGTGCTGCAGGTAACCGGCTACGGCGCGGCCGGCAGCGGTGGCGCTGAATTCGTCGGCGGCAGCGGCCGGCGCGATGGCAGCCATTACCTCAGCGGTCGGCGTCCGCGCGGACGGGCAACTCACTCCGCTGGCTCGGATGCTCGGGCCAAGGCGCATCCGCCGGACGCAGCCCGGTGAACCCGGAGCGTGCGGCCTGGGCTGCGGCCAGGATGCCGGCCACCGCCGAGGGGTTATGCACCCGCCCCGACAGGATCGCCGCGACGGCCTCCTCCAGGTCGACCCAGAGGTGCTCGATCTCCGCTTCTTCTTCCGTGCGTGTATGCCGCTCGTCCTCGGGGACGTCGGCCAGGTCGCGCGCCAGGTAGATCCGGATCGCTTCGCTGGAGGAGCCCGGCGAGTTGAAGAAGTCCACCAGCACGTCCCAGCGGCCTGCCGTCAGGTCGGCTTCTTCCGCCAGTTCCCTTGCCGCCGCCGCGACGAAGTCTTCGCCTTCGACGTCCAGCAGGCCGGCCGGGACCTCCCACAGGGACATCCTGGCCGGCTGGCGGTACTGCTTGAGGAGCAGGACGCGGTCCTGGTCGTCCAGGGCCACGATGGCGACCGCCCCCGGATGGGAGATGTAGTCGCGGACCAGCACGTCGCCGTCGTCCCCGGACAGGGTGAACGCGTCGCTGACGACGTTCCAGATCCGCCCCTCATAGAGCGTCTCCGACTTGATCACCCGGCGCGGGTCATGCTCGTCGGCGAACCCCTGGCCCGAGGCCATGCTAGGCGCCGGCCTTTTTGCCGTTGCTCAGGGCGGCGGCGACCAGGCCCGCGAAGAGCGGGTGCGGCCGCGTCGGCCGGGAACTCAGTTCCGGGTGCGCCTGGGTGGACACGTAGTACGGGTGGACCTTGCGCGGCAGCTCGACGAACTCCACGAGCTTGCCGTCCGGCGAGGTGCCGGAGAAGACCAGGCCGGCCGCCTCGAGCTCCGCACGGTACTTGTTGTTGACCTCGTAGCGGTGCCGGTGCCTCTCGGCGACCTTGGTGGCGCCGTAGGTCTCGGCCACGACGGAGCCGCTCTTGAGCGCGGCGTCGTAGAGTCCCAGACGCATGGTGCCGCCCAGGTCGCCCTTGCCCTCGACGATGTCGAGCTGCTCTTCCATCGTCGCGATGACGGGGTACTTGGTGTCCGGGTCGAACTCGGTGGACGACGCGCCTTCCAGCCCGACGACGTTGCGGGCGTATTCCATGACCATGGACTGCAGGCCCAGGCAGAGGCCCAGGGTCGGCAGCTTCTTCTCGCGCGCGAACTTCAGGGCGCCAAGCTTGCCCTCGAGGCCGCGGATGCCAAAGCCGCCGGGCACGCAGATGGCGTCCACGCCTGCCAGCGAGCGGGCGGCGCCCTCCTCGGTGGCGCAGTCATCCGACGGGACCCAGCGGATCCGCACCCGGGTCTGGTTGGCGAAACCGCCGGCCCGCAGCGCCTCGGTCACGGAGAGATAGGCGTCCGGAAGGTCGATGTACTTGCCGACCAGGGCGATCTCGATCTCGTGCTTGGGGTTGTGGACGGCTTCGAGCAGCCGGTCCCACTTCGACCAGTTGACGTCCTTGAACTTCAGGTCCAGGTGCTGCACGATGTACGCGTCCAGCATCTGGGCGTGCAGGGTCTTCGGGATGTCGTAGATGCTCGGGGCGTCCGGGCAGCTGATCACGGCGTCCGGGTCCACGTCGCACATCCGGCCGATCTTGTCGCGCATGGCGGCGGGGATCTCCCGGTCCGAGCGGATGACAATCGCGTCGGGCTGGATGCCGATGGACCGCAGGGCGGCCACGGAGTGCTGCGTCGGCTTGGTCTTCAGCTCCTGCGACGGGCCGATGTAGGGCACCAGGGAGACATGCAGGAAGAAGACGTTGTTGCGTCCCACGTCCTGGCGGACCTGCCTGGCCGCTTCGAGGAAGGGCTGGGACTCGATATCCCCGACCGTGCCGCCGATCTCCGTGATGATCACGTCCGGGGTCTTCTTCGCCTCAGCGGGGAGGCGCATCCGGCGCTTGATCTCGTCCGTGATGTGGGGAATGACCTGGACCGTATCGCCGAGATATTCGCCGCGGCGCTCCTTGGCGATCACGGTGGAGTACACCTGGCCGGTCGTGACGTTGGCCATGCCGTCGAGGTTCTCGTCCAGGAACCGCTCGTAGTGTCCGATATCCAGGTCCGTCTCCGCGCCGTCGTCGGTCACAAAGACCTCGCCGTGCTGGAACGGATTCATCGTGCCCGGATCCACGTTCAGATAGGGATCGAGCTTTTGCATGGTCACTGAAAGGCCACGCGCCCGGAGCAGGTGACCGAGGCTCGACGCCGTCAGACCCTTCCCGAGAGAAGACGCCACACCACCGGTGACGAAAATATGCTTGGTCGTCTTGGACGACTTGGAAAACCGGGAATTCGTTCGCTGCACCACGGAATTCGAGCCTATCACCTTTCCCGCGGCTTGGCCGCGTCGATCAGTTCCTGCGCATGCGCCCGGGCCAGCTCGGACTCTTCCTGGCCTGCCAGCATGCGGGCCAGCTCGGTGACCCGCTCCTCATCGGTGAGCAGACGCACGTCGCTGGCGGTCACGCCGTCATCCTTGGCCGTGGCCTTGGTCGAGGACTTGTAGACCCGGATGTGGTGGTCGGCGAACGCCGCCACCTGAGGCAGGTGCGTCACGACGATCACCTGCACGTAGCGGGCCAGCATGGCCAGCCTCCTGCCGATCTCGACGGCCGCCTTGCCGCCGACGCCGGAGTCCACCTCGTCGAACACGAAGGTCGGCACCGGGTCCACGGCGGCCAGCACCACCTCGATGGCCAGCATGACGCGCGAGAGTTCGCCGCCGGAGGCGCCCTTGCCCAGGGGCCGGGCGGGCGCGCCGGGATGCGGTTTGAGGAGGAAGGCGATGTTGTCCGCGCCGTGCGGCCCGAGCTCGCCGGCCGGCTCGACATCGATCTGCAGCTTGGCGTCCGGCATCGCCAGCGCGGTGAGTTCCTGCCCGACCTTCTTGGCGAGGTCGGCGGCGGCCTTGGCACGCACCGCCGTGATGATCCCCGACAGCGACGCCAGCTCCGCATCCAGCGTGGCCAGCTCCGACTCGAGCGCCTCGATCCGGCTCGAATCATCGGTCAGTTCGTCCAGCCGTGCACGGGATACCGCGGCCCATTCAAGCACCTCGTCGATGGACGGCGCGTATTTGCGCACGAGGACGGCAAGGTCGCCGCGGCGGGCCTCCAGCTCCGCCAGCCGTTCCGGGCCCTCGCTGTCCAGCGAGGCGCCGTAGCTGGCCAGCTCCGTGGCCACGTCCGCGATGATGTAGCCGACCTCGGCCAGCCGTCCCGCGGCCTTGCCGAGCTCCGGGTCCTCCTCCTGCACCTGCTCGAGCGTCCGCTTGGCCGTGTCCACCAGCGACGTCGCGTCCCCGGTTTCGGTGAATTCCTCGGCGACCAGCGCCTGGTGGGCCAGCAGGGCCGCCGCGCGCAGCTGCTCGACGTTGGCGAGCTTGGTGGCCTCGGCCTTGAGCTGCTCGTCCTCGCCGGGCTGCGGGTCCACCCGGTCGATCTCCTCCAGCGCCAGCTGCAGCCCCTCGGCCTCGCGGAGCCGCTCCCGCGCTTCGCTGCGCAGCGTCTGCAGCTCCCCCGAGGCCTCGCGCCAGCGTCCGTACGCCGTCCGGTAGGCCGCCAGGGGTTTGGCGAGTTTGGACCCGGCGAACTTGTCCAGGGCCTCGCGCTGGGCGCTTTGGCTCCTGAGCCGCAGCTGGTCCGACTGCCCGTGGACCGCCACGAGCTGCCCGCCGATCTCTGCGAGCGTGCCGACCGGGGCAGTCCGGCCGCCGACGTGGGCCCTGCTGCGGCCGTCCGCGTTTACGGTCCGGACAAGCATTAGTTCCGCGTCGCCGTCGTACTCCTCGATGGACGCACCGGCCTCCGCCGCCCGGGCCAGCGCGGGACTGTCCGGGGCCAAGCGGAGCACGGCCTCCGCGACCGCGGACCGGGCGCCGGTGCGGACCGCTCCGGCATCCGCCCGGGCGCCCAGGAGCATGCCCAGTGCGGTCACGACCATCGTCTTGCCGGCGCCGGTCTCGCCGGTAACCACCGACAGCCCCTTGCCCAGCGGCAGCGTGGCGTCGGTGATGACGCCCAGGTTGCTGATGCGGATCTCTTCGATCACGGTTTGGCCTCCCCTTCCGGCACGATGTGGTGCGGCTCGACCGTCCTGACGGTCGGCAGCGATGCGGTGGCCGGCTGCTCTTCGTCGGCCCGGACCGGTCCGCGCCAGCCCTGCGTCGGCAACTCGAATTTGCGGACCAGCCGCTCGGAGAACGGGGTCCGGCTGGTCCTCGCCAGGCGGACCGGCTTGTCCGAGCGGGTCACTTCGACGCGCGATCCGGGCGGCAGTTCGAGGCTCCGGCGGCCGTCGCACCAGAGCACCCCGTTGGCATCCGTGCGGTTCAGGACCTCCACCGCCATGATCGAATCCGGCGCCACCACCAGCGGCTTGGCGAACAGGGCGTGGGCGCTGATCGGGACCATGAGCAGCGCGGCGACTTCCGGCCAGACCACGGGCCCGCCGGCCGAAAAGCCGTAGGCCGTGGAGCCCGTCGGCGTCGCCATCACCACGCCGTCGCAGCCGAAGGTGCTGATGGGCCGGGCATCCACTTCGACGACAACCTCAATCATCCGCTGCCGGTCGGCCTTCTCCACCGTCGCCTCGTTCAGCGCCCATGTGTGGCCGATCTTCCGCTTGTCCAGCCAGACCTGCACGTCAATGGTCATCCGCTCTTCGACCGTGTACTCGCGCTCCACCACCCAATGGACGGTCTGCGCCAGGTCGGCACGCTCGCTCTCGGCCAGGAACCCCACATGGCCCAGGTTGACGCCCAGCAGCGGGACGTCGGACTCGCGGACCAGTTCGGCCGAGCGCAGGATCGTTCCGTCCCCGCCCAGCACCATGCCCAGATCGATCTCGTCCAGGCCCACATCCTCGCCGAGGATTTCCACCGGCGCGGCCAGTTCGCCGTAGACCTGGCGGCAGTGCTCGGCCTCGGCGCGCCGCAGCACCGGCACCAGCCCGGAGGAGTGCAGCTGCGCACAGGTCTCCTGGGAGGCAGCCATGGCGTCCTTGCGGCCGGTATGGGCCAGGACCAGTATCTTCCTGCTCATGCTGTCTCTCCCGATTGTTGGTGCGGTGGTTCGTGCCCGGCGGCCGGATAGAGGGCCAGCGCCCTTCCGACGGCGGCCTCAAGCTCATCTCCGATCCTAGGCTCCCGTACTGACAGGGGAACCTTGATCCACAGGAAGAACTCCACGTTGCCGTCCTGGCCGGGCAGCGGACTTCGGGCTATGCCCTCGATGTCGAGCCCCTCGGCCAGGGCGGACCGCAGCACCAGCCCCACGGCGCGGCGGCGTTCGTTTTCGGAACCAACGACGCCGGTGCTCGCCAGGGCTTCGCGTCCCACCTCGAATTGCGGCTTGACCATCAGGAGCATGTCGCCGCCGGCAACGGTGGCTCTGCTCAGCGGCTGCATCACCAGGGTCAACGAGATGAAGGAGAGGTCCGCCACGGTCAGCGCCGCCGGGCCGCCGATCTCGGCGGGATCCAGGTAGCGCACGTTGAGTCCCTCGAAAACATGGACGCGGTCATCGTCGCGCAGCCGCTGGACCATCTGGCCGTGGCCGACGTCCACCGCTGCGACCTCGCGGGCACCCGCACGCAGCAGCACGTCCGTAAAGCCGCCGGTGGAGGCCCCTGCGTCCAGGCAGCGCAGGCCGGACGGAGAAACCGCGGGGAAGGCCTGCAGCGCCCCCGCCAGTTTGTGTCCTGCGCGGCTCACGTAGTCCGGGCCGGACCCGGCATCCACGGAAAGCTCGTCGGCTGGCACCACCGTTGTGGACGACTTGGTCAGGACGGCACCGCGACGGCTGACCCGCCCCTCAGCGATAAGTTTGGCGGCGTGGGTGCGCGACCGCGCCAGCCCCCGCGCCACAAGTTCCTGGTCAAGTCGGGACATACGGAATCAATCGGCTCCGGCTTCCAGATCGGCCAGGAGTTCGTCGTGGATGCGCTCGAACACCGCCGCCTGTCCAGCGACGGGGACGTCGGGCAGCTGCGGCAGCACAGAGATGATTGCATCGACGTCGTCGTCGGCCGTCGCACCCACCGCCTGCGGCCAGTGGACCACTGCCGGATCCCGGGCGGCGTTCCCGCCTGTCTCCGGGCCGGTTTGATGCTGGTCCATGGTTGTGCGGGAACTCCTCAGGTGAGTTGATGAGTGGCGGTCTGCTTCGTTCAGTCTAGCCGCGAGCCATGTTCGATCGGAGGAACAGCAGGCCCGTCCGTGTCCGGAACGGCGGCCCACCAGGCCGCGCATGCCGCCCGCCACGCACCCAGCCCCGGTTCCCCGGCCAGGTGCAGCGTGCCGTCACGGACTTCCGCTGAGGCGCCTCCACAGCGGAACACCGTGCCAGCGCGCAGCGGCTCAGCATACGGCCGGTACAGCTCGCCGAGGCCTGACAGCAGATAGCGCGGACGCTCCGCAGTACGGGCCGCCAGCACACTTTCGACCGTATCGACGCCCGTGAGCACGACGGCGGTATCCATCCCGGCGTTGTTGCCGCCCAGGATATCCGTGTCGAGCCGGTCACCCACCACGAGCGGCCGTTCGGCTCCGAGCTGAGCCGCCGCCGTGCGGAACAGGGCAGCTTCGGGCTTGCCCGCGACCAGCGGCTGCGCGCCGGTCGCGGCGCTCACGGCTGCCACCAGCGAGCCGTTGCCAGGGGCGATGCCCTCCGCCCGCGGAATCGTCAGGTCGGTATTCGTGGCCACCCAGAAGGCGCCGGCCGCGATGGCGTAGGACGCCTCGGCCAGGTCGGTCCAGCCGATCATGGGATCGAAACCCTGGATCACCGCCGCCGGTTTGTCCTTCGCCGAGCCGACGGTCACGAAACCCCTGTCCTGCACCTCGCGGGCCAGGGTCTCGCTGCCCGCGACCAGGACTTTGGCTCCGGGCTCCACATGGTGGGCCAGCAGCTCCGCTCCGGCCCGCGCCGAGCCGAACACCTGCTCGGCCTCAGCCGGTGCCCCCAGCTCCCGCAGGTGCGCCGCCACCTGCTCGGCCGAGCGGGAGGCGTTGTTGGTGATGTAACCCAAGGCAACCCCGACGGCCGCCAGCCCCTCCAGGGCTTGGGTCGCCCCATCGATGGCTCCGGCGCCGGCATAGACGACACCGTCGAGATCGCAGAGAAGCGCGTCGTAACCGGCGATCAGGATCGGCTCAGTCATCGGAGCGTTTGGCACTCTCGCTTGGCTCTGCCTCTGCCTCTGCCTCTGCCTCTGCCTCGTCGTCGGCCGGCTCCAGGTCATCCACTGGCTCAACCTCGCCCTCGCCGGCAGCGAAATCCTCCGGCCCGACCTCATCAACCGGCCCAACCTCATAAACCGGCTCAATGTCGCCCTCGCCCGCCGCGAAGTCCTCCGGCAATTCCTCAACCGCGGAATCTTCGACTGCCGGCGCCTCCTCGCCGCTGGCCGACGGCTCCGGTGCGTCATCGCGGAACGGCCGAGAAGGCTTCACAGGTTCATCGTCCCCGCCCACGTCGAAGATCTCGGGTTCCTCGAACTCGCCGACGCCCAGCGCGCTCTCGGCCACGCGGGCCTGCCGGCGCCAGTCCTCGGCCTCCGCTCCGCGGCCGGCGGCCTCCAAGGCGTCGGCGTACGCGCGGAACAACCGCGGGCTGAACGAAAACGCCCGGTTGCGGTCCAGCTGCGGAATCTCCAGTGCCGAAACCGCTGCCTCGGCCTGGCCCAAGTCGCTACGGGCCCCGGATACGACCATCGCCAGCTCAACCTTGCCGGCTGCATCGAGCTCGGCCGCATCCTCCGACCGCGCCATCTCCAATGCACGCTCCGGCCTACCGAGGCCGCGTTCGCAGTCGGCCATGACCGGCAGATGCATGTTGGAACCGCTGATCCGGCGGAACGTCCGAAACTCCCGCAGGGCCTCCCCGTAATGTCCGGCGGCATAAGCCGTCAGGCCCACGGCCTCCCGCACCGGCGCCATCCGGCCGCCGCGACGGCTGGCCGCCAAGGCGTGCTGGAATGCCAGCTCTGGCTCCTCGTCCATGAGTCGAGCAGCCATCACCAGATGCTTGGCGACCCACTCGGCACTCTTGGACTCCAGGGTCCGCAGCTGCGCCCGGACCGACCGGTCCAGCTCCTGACCCGTCACGTCGTCGTCGATATCCGGAGACCTCGGTCGATCCGGCCTGTTTGAGCTGCGGAGGTCGTGCCGGGTTGGCTCTTCCCGACGTGCAGCGCCGCGCTCTTCACGGCCCGGCACCCCCTCACTGTCCCAGCGGGGCCTGGGCTCGAAGCCACCCTTGTGCGAATCATCGCCACGGGGACGTTCATCCCGTGCGCGGAATCCTTCGCCGCCACGGCGCCGGTCTCCGGAGCCCTGCCCCTCCGACCGACGCTCATAGCCGCCCTCGCGACGTTCGCCGCCGGATCGCTCGTCACGGCGACCGTAGCCACCCTCGCGACGGCGATCGGAACCGCCTTCATCGCGGCGCCCGTAGCCGCCTTCGCGACGCGGACCGCGATCGGAGTCCTGGAGGCGCGGCTTGAATCCCTCGCCGCCACGGCGCCGGTCTCCGGAGCCCTGCCCCTCCGACCGACGCTCATAGCCGCCCTCACGGCGTTCGCCGCCGGACCGCTCGTCACGGCGCCCATAGCCGCCCTCACGGCGTTCGCCGCCGGACCGCTCGTCACGGCGACCGTAACCGCCCTCGCGACGTTCGCCGCCGGACCGCTCGTCACGGCGACCGTAGCCACCCTCGCGACGGCGATCGGAACCGCCTTCATCGCGGCGCCCGTAGCCGCCTTCGCGACGCGGACCGCGATCGGAGTCCTGGAAGCGCGGCTTGAATCCCTCGCCGCCACGACGCCGGTCTCCGGAGCCCTGCCCCTCCGACCGACGCTCATAGCCGCCCTCACGACGCCCGCCCTCGGCGCCGTCGTTGTAGCGCGGGCGTTCGCCGTACTCGCGGCGAGGGCCCCGCTGGTTGAAGCCGCCTTCCTTGCGACCTTCGCCGTCGCCGCGTGAACGGAAGCCCCGAGGCTCCCCGCCGGAGTTGCTGGTGCCGCGGTACGGACCACCCTGGCCGCTGCGGCTGCCGCCTCCGCGCTTGCCGGGGCCGGAACCCTGACCCGAACGGCCAGCCGAACCTCCACGGCCGCTGAACCCGCCCCGGCCGGCATCGCCCTTATCGTTCCGTCCATCGTGAGCACGGAAATCAGCCATGCCGGAGCTCCTCTCAATGCGGGCCGGAGATCTCTGCTACCCGGCGGCCGCCGTACGCTGTTTATCTTGTGGTTGGGGGGTGATCGAAAAGATCAGAAAAGGCGCAGTGCGCCACGGCCATTCTAGTCGAGTACGACGCCGTACCGGTGCCAAGGCCGCATGTGGCTGGTGTGGGGTGGGGTGGTTAAAGCGGTGAGGGGCGCCGCCGTCGTTGGCGGTGCCCCTCATCGTGGTGGTTGTGTCCGGCGGTGACCTACTCTCCCACACCCTCCCGGGTGCAGTACCATCGGCGCTGCGGGTCTTAGCTTCCGGGTTCGGAATGGGACCGGGCGTTTCCCCCGCGCTATGACCGCCGTAACTCTTTCTCACGCCCCCCTGGTGGTTGCCGGGGGTGTGAAGTGTTCGGGTTACGGCCAGTACCTGCGTGGTGACTGGACGTTATTCAATTATGGTGTTTTCCCTGGACGACGGTTGTTGTCTGGGAACCACATAGCGGACGCGTAGCACTCATTGTTTAGTGTGGTGTAAGTTATCGGCCTATTAGTACCGGTCAGCTTCACAGGTCGTTAGTCCCTGCTTCCACATCCGGCCTATCAACCCAGTGGTCTGGCTGGGGGCCTCTCCCCCTTGCGGGGATGGAAATCTCATCTTGAAGCCGGCTTCCCGCTTAGATGCTTTCAGCGGTTATCCAATCCGAACGTAGCTAATCAGCGGTGCACTTGGCAGTACAACTGACACACCAGAGGTTCGTCCGTCCCGGTCCTCTCGTACTAAGGACAGACCTTCTCAAATTTCCTGCGCGCGCAGCGGATAGGGACCGAACTGTCTCACGACGTTCTAAACCCAGCTCGCGTACCGCTTTAATGGGCGAACAGCCCAACCCTTGGGACCTACTCCAGCCCCAGGATGCGACGAGCCGACATCGAGGTGCCAAACCATGCCGTCGATATGGACTCTTGGGCAAGATCAGCCTGTTATCCCCGAGGTACCTTTTATCCGTTGAGCGACGGCCATTCCACAATGTGCCGCCGGATCACTAGTCCCGACTTTCGTCCCTGCTCGAGATGTCTCTCTCACAGTCAAGCTCCCTTGTGCACTTACACTCGCCACCTGATTGCCAACCAGGCTGAGGGAACCTTTGGGCGCCTCCGTTACTCTTTAGGAGGCAACCGCCCCAGTTAAACTACCCATCAGGCACTGTCCCTGACCCGGATTACGGGCCGAAGTTAGATGTCCAGAGTGACCAGAGTGGTATTTCAACGATGACTCCGCCCGAACTGGCGTCCGGGTTTCACAGTCTCCCACCTATCCTACACAAGCCACACCGAACACCAATACCAAACTATAGTAAAGGTCTCGGGGTCTTTCCGTCCTGCTGCGCGTAACGAGCATCTTTACTCGTAGTGCAATTTCGCCGAGTTTATGGTTGAGACAGCGGGGAAGTCGTTACTCCATTCGTGCAGGTCGGAACTTACCCGACAAGGAATTTCGCTACCTTAGGATGGTTATAGTTACCACCGCCGTTTACTGGGGCTTAAATTCCCAGCTTCGCCCCAAAGGGGCTAACCGGTCCTCTTAACCTTCCAGCACCGGGCAGGAGTCAGTCCGTATACCTCGTCTTGCGACTTCGCACGGACCTGTGTTTTTAGTAAACAGTCGCTTCCCCCTGGTCTCTGCGGCCCCGATCCCCTCCCCGCCGCGCGGGCGGTTCAAGGTTGGGGCCCCCCTTCTCCCGAAGTTACGGGGGCATTTTGCCGAGTTCCTTAACCATAATTCTCTCGATCGCCTTGGTATTCTCTACCTGATCACCTGTGTCGGTTTGGGGTACGGGCGGCTAAAACCTCGCGTCGATGCTTTTCTCGGCAGCATAGGATCACCAGATCCCCCCGTACGGGGGTCCCGTCAGGTCTCAGGCTTATGAACGGCGGATTTGCCTACCGTTCGCCCTACACCCTTGGACCGGGACAACCATCGCCCGGCCTGGCTACCTTCCTGCGTCACACCTGTTAATACGCTTACCTCCCCGGATCAGGTCCCGCGCGCCCCGCACACACCGGCCCCGAAGGGCACACATGCACGGTTTGGGCGGTTAGTATCACCGGCTCGGTATTGGCGGTTTTTCGCCGGTACGGGAATATCAACCCGTTGTCCATCGACTACGCCTGTCGGCCTCGCCTTAGGTCCCGACTTACCCAGGGCAGATTAGCTTGACCCTGGAACCCTTGATCATTCGGCGGACGGGTTTCCCACCCGTCTTTCGCTACTCATGCCTGCATTCTCACTCGTGTAGGCTCCACCACTGGTTTACACCGCGGCTTCACCGCCCACACGACGCTCCCCTACCCATCCACGCTCCTGAACCACGAAGGCTTGGAAAAATACGCGGATGCCACAACTTCGGCGGTGTACTTGAGCCCCGCTACATTGTCGGCGCGGAATCACTTGACCAGTGAGCTATTACGCACTCTTTCAAGGGTGGCTGCTTCTAAGCCAACCTCCTGGTTGTCTGGGCAACTCCACATCCTTTCCCACTTAGCACACGCTTAGGGGCCTTAGTTGGTGGTCTGGGCTGTTTCCCTCTCGACTATGAAGCTTATCCCCCACAGTCTCACTGCTGCGCTCTGACTTACCGGCATTCGGAGTTTGGCTGACGTCAGTAACCTTGTAGGGCCCATCGGCCATCCAGTAGCTCTACCTCCGGCAAGAAACACGCAACGCTGCACCTAAATGCATTTCGGGGAGAACCAGCTATCACGGAGTTTGATTGGCCTTTCACCCCTACCCACAGCTCATCCCCTCCATTTTCAACTGAAGTGGGTTCGGTCCTCCACGACGTCTTACCGTCGCTTCAACCTGGCCATGGGTAGATCACTCCGCTTCGGGTCTAGATCACGCCACTGCATCGCCCTGTTCAGACTCGCTTTCGCTACGGCTTCCCCCCACGGGTTAACCTCGCGACGTAACACTAACTCGCAGGCTCATTCTTCAAAAGGCACGCCGTCACAGTAACAAGACTGCTCCGACGGATTGTAAGCACACGGTTTCAGGTACTGTTTCACTCCCCTCCCGGGGTACTTTTCACCTTTCCCTCACGGTACTTGTCCGCTATCGGTCATCAGGTAGTATTCAGGCTTACCAGGTGGTCCTGGCAGATTCGCACGGGATTTCTCGGGCCCCGTGCTACTTGGGATCCTCTCCAAGCGGCGGCATACATTACGGTTACAGGGCTAACACCTTCTCCGGCCGGCCTTTCAAGACCGTTCACCTATGCACCCGCACTCACTTCAGCTGTCCGGCAGAACAGCAACGGAAAGTCCCGCAACCCCGGCCATGCAACGCCCGCCGGCTATCACACATGGACCGGTTTGGCCTCGTCCGCGTTCGCTCGCCACTACTAACGGAATCACTATTGTTTTCTCTTCCTGCGGGTACTGAGATGTTTCACTTCCCCGCGTTCCCTCCACGCACCCTATGTGTTCAGATGCGGGTCACCCGGTCACTCGCGCGCCGGGCGGGGTTTCCCCATTCGGACATCCTGGGATCACGGTCCGGTTATCGACTCCCCCAGGCTTTTCGCAGATTCCCACGTCCTTCTTCGGCTCCTGATGCCAAGGCATCCACCGTGTGCTCTTAAAAACTTGACCACAAAGATCAAATCAGCATTCTCGAGAGAACCACGGACCCAAAGATCCAGGTTCACAAAAATTGCGTCATTTATAAGATGCTCGCGTCCACTATGTAGTTCTCAAACAACAACCCCGTCACACCCCTCCCCCGGAACCCGCCCCGCGGCACAAACACCACGACACAAACCCGGACCAGGACATGCAGGAAAACCGAAACAACCAGACACCGGCCCCCCAAAAAAGGAACCGGCCCTGTTGCCTCAAAACCCAACAGTGTGCCAAACAACAACCCCCGCAGCCCGCCGGCGCGCTTTCCCCGCACCCCCTCTTTACGAAAAAAAGAAGGCACCGTACTCACACCCAACAGACCACAACAGGGCCGCCTATCCGCTGATATTCCACCCTCGAGCACCCGCCGGATGACAAACGCATCCGCAACGGGCTCTCCTGCAGACCCCCGCCACCGGCACACAGACCGGCACGCAAAAGATCCGAGGCGCTCCTTAGAAAGGAGGTGATCCAGCCGCACCTTCCGGTACGGCTACCTTGTTACGACTTAGTCCCAATCGCCGGTCCCACCTTCGACGGCTCCCTCCCGCAAGGGGTTAGGCCACCGGCTTCGGGTGTTACCAACTTTCGTGACTTGACGGGCGGTGTGTACAAGGCCCGGGAACGTATTCACCGCAGCGTTGCTGATCTGCGATTACTAGCGACTCCGACTTCATGAGGTCGAGTTGCAGACCTCAATCCGAACTGAGACCGGCTTTTTGGGATTAGCTCCACCTCACAGTATCGCAACCCTTTGTACCGGCCATTGTAGCATGCGTGAAGCCCAAGACATAAGGGGCATGATGATTTGACGTCGTCCCCACCTTCCTCCGAGTTGACCCCGGCAGTCTCCTATGAGTCCCCGCCATCACGCGCTGGCAACATAGAACGAGGGTTGCGCTCGTTGCGGGACTTAACCCAACATCTCACGACACGAGCTGACGACAACCATGCACCACCTGTGAACCGGCCCCGAAGGGAAACCGCATTTCTGCGGCGATCCGGCCCATGTCAAGCCTTGGTAAGGTTCTTCGCGTTGCATCGAATTAATCCGCATGCTCCGCCGCTTGTGCGGGCCCCCGTCAATTCCTTTGAGTTTTAGCCTTGCGGCCGTACTCCCCAGGCGGGGCACTTAATGCGTTAGCTACGGCGCGGAAAACGTGGAATGTCCCCCACACCTAGTGCCCAACGTTTACGGCATGGACTACCAGGGTATCTAATCCTGTTCGCTCCCCATGCTTTCGCTCCTCAGCGTCAGTTACAGCCCAGAGACCTGCCTTCGCCATCGGTGTTCCTCCTGATATCTGCGCATTTCACCGCTACACCAGGAATTCCAGTCTCCCCTACTGCACTCCAGTCTGCCCGTACCCACTGCAGACCCGGGGTTGAGCCCCGGGCTTTCACAGCAGACGCGACAAACCGCCTACGAGCTCTTTACGCCCAATAATTCCGGACAACGCTTGCGCCCTACGTATTACCGCGGCTGCTGGCACGTAGTTAGCCGGCGCTTCTTCTGCAGGTACCGTCACTTCCGCTTCTTCCCTGCTGAAAGAGGTTTACAACCCGAAGGCCGTCATCCCTCACGCGGCGTCGCTGCATCAGGCTTGCGCCCATTGTGCAATATTCCCCACTGCTG
Source organism: Arthrobacter sp. Marseille-P9274 (assembly GCF_946892675.1). Classification (NCBI taxonomy): domain Bacteria; kingdom Bacillati; phylum Actinomycetota; class Actinomycetes; order Micrococcales; family Micrococcaceae; genus Arthrobacter; species Arthrobacter sp. Marseille-P9274. The sequence goes on along the minus strand of NZ_CAMPOV010000001.1, from coordinate 1,099,799 downwards.
CCTCCCGTAGGAGTCTGGGCCGTGTCTCAGTCCCAGTGTGGCCGGTCACCCTCTCAGGCCGGCTACCCGTCGTCGCCTTGGTAGGCCATTACCCCACCAACAAGCTGATAGGCCGCGAGTCCATCCAAAACCAAAAAATCTTTCCACCCCCCACCATGCGGTGAAGAGTCATATCCGGTATTAGACCCGGTTTCCCAGGCTTATCCCAGAGTCAAGGGCAGGTTACTCACGTGTTACTCACCCGTTCGCCACTAATCCCCGGTGCAAGCACCGGATCATCGTTCGACTTGCATGTGTTAAGCACGCCGCCAGCGTTCGTCCTGAGCCAGGATCAAACTCTCCGTTAATGTTCAAACAGACACACACCCGCCACCAAGGAAAATTGGCGGCCAGGCATGCACAAAATTCAAATCCAGGCTAAAAAACATCGCAGCACACCACGGGGGTGGCACACCACGACAATAATTCAACCAATAAAACAATTGGTATCAACAAACTTGGCACACTATTGAGTTCTCAAACAACAGGAGCAAACAAATACTTTGGAAGACCCGCGTTCCGTTTCCGGTTCGCATTGTTTCGCTTTTCTTTGCTGCGATGTTTCTAAGTTATTCCATCCTTTTTGTTTCTGTCAAATCGGCGTTTTTCGCGATTTTCCGTTCCCAAAAGAATGAACCCATGACGAATTACAAAGCATATCCGGCTTCTGCACGGGGCATAACCGAACCACTTTGAATTCTCAGGGGGTTTGGCCGCCTGCTCGTAGTCCGTTTTCACGGCCTCGGCGGCGACTCAGAAGACATTACACGCCCCCCGACCGGTTCGCAAATCGGCGCCGCATCCGTCCCTAAAACCGAGCGGGCCCGGCCTGCTGCCCGCCCTCATGGGACGATGCAGCAGGCCGGGCCCGCTCGTTGGTTCCCGCTGCGGGAACAACCGGCTAGGACGCCGCGACCACCATGGCCAGCGTGCGCTTGCCGCGGCGCATGAGCAGGTACTTGCCATGCAGGAGTTTCGCGGAATCGATCACGGTTTCCGGATCGGTGATCTTGTCGTTGTTGACGTAGGCTCCGCCTTCGGAAATGGTGCGGCGGGCCGCGGAATTGCTGGCCGCCAGCCCCGAGGCCACCAGCAGGTCGACAATGTTCAGCCCGCCGTTGCCGGCCGCGGCACTGGGCAGCTCAGCCGTCGCGGCGACGAGCGTCGCCTCATCCAGCGCAGCGAGATCGCCCTGCCCGAAGAGGGCGGCGGAGGCGGCAATGACTTTGTCCGTTGCCTCGGCACCGTGGACGATCGAGGTCACATCGTAGGCGAGGGCGCGCTGCGCTTCGCGGGTATGCGGCCGTTCGGCAACGGCCCGTTCCAGCTCTTCGATGTCCGCCTTGCTGCGGAACGTGAACACCTTCAGCCGCTGCACCACGTCCGCATCGGCGGTGTTCAGCCAGAACTGGTACATGGCGTAGGGCGAGCACATGGCGGCATCGAGCCAGATGGCGTTGCCCTCGCTCTTCCCGAACTTCGTGCCATCCGCGTTGGTGATCAGGGGCGTGCCGACCGCATGCACGCTCTTGCCCTCAACCTTGTGGATCAGGTCGATGCCGCTGGTCAGGTTGCCCCACTGGTCCGAGCCGCCTGTCTGCAGCACGCAGCCGTACTGCCGGAACAGTTCCAGGAAGTCCATGCCCTGGAGGATCTGGTAGCTGAACTCTGCGTAGCTGATCCCCTCGTCGGAGTTCAGGCGGGAGGCGACGATGTCCTTCTTGACCATCGTGCCGACCCTGAAGTGCTTGCCGATGTCCCGCAGGAAATCGAGCACGCTCATCGGCGCCGTCCAGTCGAGGTTGTTCACCATCCGGGCGGCGCTGGCTCCGTCGAAGTCCAGGAACCGCTGCACCTGACCCTGCAGGTAACCGACCCACTCCGCGACGGTCTCCTTGGTGTTCATGGTGCGCTCCGCCGTCGGACGGGGATCCCCGACCAGGCCGGTAGAACCGCCCACCAGCGCCAGGGGCCTGTGGCCCGCCAGCTGGAGGCGCCGCATGGTCAGCAGCTGCACCAGGTTGCCCAGGTGCAGGCTGGGCGCCGTCGGGTCGAACCCGCAATAGTACGTGACCGGCTCCCCGGCGAGCAGCTTTTCCAGCTCGGCCTCGTCCGTCGAAACTTGGACCAGGCCACGCCATTTGAGCTCCTGCCAAACATTGGCGAAGCCTGGATCATTCTTTTGGGAACTCAGAAACGTATTCGTTGACACGGGACCTAAATTATCAGCCTTCCAAGCCTGCCGGGATATCGCGTGCCGCGATGACGCGCAGCCGCTGCGTCGGCCGGGTCATGGCCACGTACAGGTCTCCCACCCGGCCGGCGGCACCTTCGAGGATTTCCGCCGGTTCAAGCAACAGCACGCCGTCGAACTCCAGGCCCTTGGCCTCCTTGGGTCCTATGACAGCGATGTCCTGGTCCAACCCGCCGGCACCGCCGCCGACCCTGCCGTCGTAGGCCCCGGCCAGGGCCCGGCGCAGGTGCGGAACCCGGCGCTCGGCGGCGATGACGGCCAGCAGGCCGCCGTCGAGCAGTCCCAGCTCCTGCGGCACCGCGTCCATCATGTGTGCGGCAACCTCGCCGTGGTCCACCCGGTCGACGACGGGTGCCCACTGGCCTTCGCGGACAGCCTTCGGCGCCGAGACCACCTGCCCGGCGGCGTTGGCGACGCGCACCGCGGCCTCGGCGATCTGGGCGGGCGTGCGGTAGTTGACCGTCAGCTCCTCCAGCCGCCAGCGGTCCTTCGCGAAGGGCTCAAGCGCCTGCTGCCACGACTGCGCGCCAGCTGATGAGCTGGTCTGCGCGATGTCGCCGACGATCGTGAACGACTTCAGCGGGCAGCGCCGCATCAGCAGGCGCCACTGCATCGCCGAAAGCTCCTGTGCCTCGTCCACAATGATGTGTCCAAACGCCCAGGTCCGGTCCGAGGCGGCACGTTCCGCGGCCGTGAAGCGTGTCTCTTGGGCCTGGTTATGGGCGGCCAGATCCTCGGCGCTGACGAGGCCGTCGATGCCGGTTTCCTTCAGCATCTCGTCCACGTTCCTCAGCGACTGTTCCGCATTGGCCACGTCGCGGGCCCGGTCGTGCTCGCGCTGGGCCCGGTCCCGGCCGGCCGAGGCGTCCATCGGGCCGAGGAGTTCCGCCGCCTCATCCAGCAGGGCAACGTCCGCCTCCGTCCAGGCGGCGTCCCGCGGCCGCAGCAGCAAGGCGCGTTCCTGCTCGGTGAGATTGGGGGCGGCGGCCTCAAGGTGGGTCGGCTTGCTGAACAGCTCCCCGATCAGCTGCTCCGGAGTCAGCGGCATCCAGCACAGGTTCAGCGCAATCCGCACGTCGCGGGAGGTCCTGACGTCTTCGGTCAGGTAGGCGCGGTCCGTGTTGTTGCCGGCCCCGGCGGACCTGTTCAGCACGTCCGTGAGCTGCTCCGTGAGCTCGCGCAGCAGGATCTTGACGAAGCTCGTCCGTGCTTCGTTGTGCGGTTTGCCGGTGGCCCGGGCCTTGTCCCGCGCGCGGATCACCTGCCGGGGCGTCAGCGTCAGCGTGGTCCCCTCGACGTTGAGCTTGCGCGGGCCGGCGGGAATGCGCTGGCGGTTGGCGACGGCGCGGGCGACCACCTTGGCCATGGACGCGCGGCCTTTGAGCTCGGCCACGGCGGGATCCGCCTCGGCGACGGCGTTGATGCCCGGCATGAGCCGGCCCACGGTCGACATGACGACGCCGGTTTCACCCAGTGAGGGCAGGACGCGTTCGATGTACTTCATGAAGGAATTCGACGGGCCGACCAGCAGCACGCCGGCCGACTTCAGCCGCTCCCGGTGCATGTAGAGCAGGTACGCAGCGCGGTGCAGGGCCACCGCCGTCTTGCCCGTGCCCGGGCCGCCCTGGACGACGAGCACGCCCGGCATCGGGCTGCGGATGATCCGGTCCTGTTCGGCCTGGATCGTTCCGACGATGTCCGACATCTGGCCGGTCCGCTTGGAATTCAGCGCGGCCAGCAGCGCGCCCTCGCCCTGCAGGCTGCTGGAGTCCGTCAGCATCGACGCGTCCAGCACGTCGTCCTCGATGGCCTTCACTTCCCGCCCCTTGAGGACAAGGTGGCGCCGGCGGCGCACGCCCTGGCGCTCGAAGGCCGTGGCCTGGTAGAAGACCCCGGCTTCCGGGGCGCGCCAGTCCACCATCAGCCGCTGCAGGTCCGCGGTGCTCAGGCCGATGCGGCCAATGTACCGTGACTCGCCGCCGTCCAGGTCCAGCCGGCCGAAGACCAGCCGGTCATCGACGGCGTTGAGCTGCTCAAGGCGGTCTTCATACATCGTCGCGAACGCGTCGCGCTCCGAGATGTTCTGCATGGATCCGACTGCGCCGGTGCGCCGGACGCGGTCGAGCTGCTCCTGCTTTTCGGCACGGAGTTCATCGAGCCGGCGGTACAAACCCGCCACATATTCGCGCTCAAGGCCAAGTTCGGCGTGAGCTGCAACCGTTTCCTGCATTTTCCCGTTCCCCTCCCGCAAAGGCAGACCATCCATTTTACAGTGCCGCGGGTGAATTTTCCTTCAACCGCTGGCAAACCTGCGGGAACGGCAGGAAACCGGGGTGCCTACTCGCGGACGAGGGAACGGATCCGCCGGCCGGCGAGGTTGGCCCGGCCGCGCAGTCCCGCCAGTTCCAGGACCACGCCGAACCCGGACACCTGGACGCCGGCGCGTTCGAACAACCGTGCCGAGGCGGCCAGCGTGCCGCCCGTGGCCAGCACGTCGTCGAGGATGAGCACCCGCATGCCGGGACGAAGGTCGTCCATGTGCAGCTCCAGCGTCGCGGTGCCGTACTCCAGCGTGTAGTCCTCCGAGTAGACGCGGCGGGGCAGCTTGCCCTTCTTACGGACGGTGACAACCCCGGTGCCCGAGGCGTAGGCACCGGCGGCGGCCAGCAGGAAGCCGCGGGCCTCGATCCCGGCCACCGCGTCGAACTGGCCGTCGAACGGATCAATCAGCGCGTGCACGATGCTGTGCAGGGCCGGGCCGTCAGCGAAAACCGGAGTCAGGTCGCGGAAGACGACGCCCGGCTGCGGATAGTCCGGGACGGTAGCCGAGAGCCGTCCAATGATCGGTTCAACAGGTTCGGAAGAGCGTTCTCGCACCCGTCTACCCTACCTGCCCCGGCCGGCAGGTCAGTCGGCGCTGCGGCGACGCGGCTTGGCGGACCGGTAGGGCGAGACGGTCTTTTCGCCTTCCAGCCAGAACCGCCACGGATAATTCTCCGAGCCGCCTTCGCCGCTGACGCCTACCCGCGGCCCGCTCCGGACATGGGCGGCCGGGGCCGGCACCGGCGGCAGGTGCAGCTCGAGTTCGCCGGGCACGAAGGCCCGGCCGTTGTCCGCCAGCGTCAGCCCCAGCGCCTGCGCCAGCCGGGCCGGGCCCCTGGCCAGTTCCAGCGCGCCGCGGGCGGAGGGCCGGCGCCGTTCGGCCAGCGGCACCCCGTCTACGACTTCGCCGGCGCGGATCAGCACTCCGGTCGCCTGGCCGGGATGTCCGCAGACGATGTTCACGCAATGGTGCATGCCGTAGGTGAAGTAGACGTAGATGTGCCCGGCCGGACCGAACATGGCCTTGTTGCGGTTGGTCTGGCCCCGGAAGGCGTGCGACCCGGGATCGTGCTCCCCCAGGTATGCCTCCACTTCGGTGATGCGCACGCCCACCGTGCCTTCCGCCGTCGTACTGGCGAGTCTGGCCCCCAGCAGTCCGGGCGCGACGTCGACCGCTGACCGCGCGAGCCATTGCAGCAGTGCGGCGTCCACTACGGCTGGGTGCCGCCGGTCTGCCGCCGGTAGAAGTGGGTCAGGGCCTCCAGCCGGTGCGCCGAAAGATGGACTTCGCCGCCGGAGAGCATCACGGCCAGGCCGTCCAGCCTGTGGTGCCAGAACGCCAGCAGCTCGGCCGCGCGGGCAGGCGACCTGAGGTTGTGCCGCAGCTTCAGCAGGGTCCGGCCGTTGCCGCCCTCCAGCAGCCAGTGGACCGCGCTGTCCTGGACTTCGGGACTCCGCCAGCTGTGCTCGAGCCCCTGGCCGTTCTGCACGTAGGTGACGTCGCCCTCCATGATGAACGTGTCGAAGTCCAGCCGAATGCCGCCCCCGGCCTGCAGCTCGAGGCTTCCGGGCGCCAGCCAGCGGGAGAACTGCGGCTCCTCTGTCAGCGCCTGCCAGACGGTTTCGCGGTCCGCCGGCAGCAGCCGCTCGAAGCCGATGCACGGGTGTCCGGAGTCCTTGTCCAGGTTGCCCATGGTGTTCGAGAGCGAATACTCGCGCGCGTAGGCGTCGCGCAGCTGGTCCCAGCGGCCCGGTTGCGGCTGCGGGGTCCGGCCGGCCGCCACCTCCTCGAGCGCGTCCAGGAGCGTGTCCCAGCCGGCGCTGCCTTCGGTCAGGAAGTCGCGGTTCTCGGCCCGGGACCGGAACTGCAGCAGGGTTCCGCCGCTGCTGTCCAGCGTCCGCCATTCGATCACGGACTCGTCGCCGAGTTCGTCTTCCCAGGTGAACTGGAGGCTCAACGGCGGATTCAGCTGCAGGACCGTTCCGGTGACTGCTCCCCCGCCGACATCCAGCTCGTAGGGCTGCCCCAGTTCGAACCCGGAAATGGGCTTGCCCAGCCACTTGGCCAGCTGGTCCGGTTCCGTCAGGAGGCTCCAGATGTAGCGGCGCGGGTAGTCGATTTGCCGGTCGAAGGCCAGCACGTAGTCCGAATCCACCCGTTCGATCCGCCCGGAGGGGACCGCCTTCTCCTCATGCGAACTCAGCGTCGTCATCGTCACATCCTCCGCTTCGGTTGACTCGGGGCTTCGAGTCACAAACTACCCCAAAGACCGTTGTTACCGGCGGGTAACCTCGTCCTTCCGGCCGGTAAAAAGGACGACGCCGGGTGCCCGCCCAAAGCGGGGCGGGTACCTCAGCGTCGTACGTCGTCCAGCGGTGGTGTCAGGAGCCCTCGGCGTACCTGCGGACGGCCTCCAGCTGGCCGGCGAGCTGCTCCAGCTGGCGTGCCACTGCTGTGGGCGCGGTCCCGCCCTGGGAGCTGCGGCTGCCGAGCGAGCCCTCGACGGTCAGCACCTCGCGGACCTGCGGAGTCAGGTGCTCGGAAATACCGGCGTAGTCCTCGTCGGTCAGGTCCCACAGCTCGACGCCGCGGCCCTCCGCCAGCTGAACCGCTGCGCCCGAGAGTTCGTGTGCGTCGCGGAAGGGCACGCCCTGGCGGACCAGCCACTCGGCGATGTCGGTGGCGAGGGCGAAGCCCTGGGGCGCCAGCGATTCGAGCCGCTCGGTGTTGAACTTCAGCGTGGCGACCATGCCGGAGACCGCGGGGAGCAGCAGTTCGAGGGTATCGGCGGCGTCGAAGACCGGTTCCTTGTCCTCCTGCAGGTCCCGGTTGTACGCCAGCGGCAGGCCCTTGAGCGTGGCGAGGAGGCCGGTCAGGTCGCCGATCAGCCGTCCGGCCTTGCCGCGGGCCAGCTCCGCGACGTCCGGATTCTTCTTCTGCGGCATGATGGACGAGCCGGTGGAGTAGGCGTCGTCGAGCGTGACGAAGGAGAATTCCTTGGTCGCCCAGAAGATGACCTCCTCCGAGATGCGCGACAGGTCCACTCCGATCATGGCGGCGACCCAGGCGAACTCGGCGAACACGTCCCGGGAGGCGGTGCCGTCGATCGAATTCCAGGTCGCGGAGTCGAAGCCGAGCTCCTCGGCGACGGCGTTCGGGTCCAGGCCCAGCGAGGAGCCGGCCAGCGCGCCGGAACCGTAGGGCGACACGGCGGCGCGCTTGTCCCAGTCCTGCAGGCGCTGCACGTCGCGCAGCAGAGCCCAGGCGTGGGCCAGCAGGTGGTGGCTGAGCAGCACCGGCTGGGCGTGCTGCAGGTGGGTCCGGCCCGGCATGGCGACGCCGCGGTGTTCCTTCGCCTGCCCCACCAGCGCCTCCACGGTGGCCAGGACGCCCCGGGCGATGATCCGGGCATGGTCGCGGAGGTACATCCGGCCCAGGGTGGCGATCTGGTCGTTGCGGGAGCGGCCGGCCCGCAGCTTGCCACCGAGCTGGGGTCCGGCGCGCTCGATCAGGCCGCGTTCGAGCGAGCCGTGCACGTCCTCATCCGTCTCCGCGGCCGTGTACGCGCCCGAGCGGACGTCCGCGTCCAGCTGGTCCAGCGCGGCGAGCATGCCCTTCAGCTCGCCGTCGTCCAGCAGCCCGGCCTGGTGCAGCACCCGGGCGTGCGCCCGGGAGCCGGCAATGTCATACGGAGCCAGCCGCCAGTCGAAGTGGGTGGACTTGCTGAGGGCGGCGAGCGCGTCCGCGGGACCGCCGGCAAAGCGGCCTCCCCAGAGAGCTCCTTCATTCGTTCCGTGGGCAGCCATGGCTAGAATCCTTCGTCCGTAAGTACTTGTTCGCTGATCAGTAAATCTATGTCCGACGCACGCAGTCCCGCGCACCGGGGTGCGCGCCGCCGTCGTGCCGGTGACGGAGACCTGCCCCTCAGGCCTCGGTCTGCTGCGGGTCCGCCAGCGCGAGGAAGCGGGCGGCCATTTCCTCGCCGCCCTGCGGGTCGCGGGTGACCAGCAACACCGTGTCGTCGCCGGCGATAGAACCCAGGACGGCGGGCAGCACCGAGTGGTCGATGGCCAGGGCCAGGAAATTGGCCGCACCGGGCGGCGTGCGCAGCACCACGATGTTGCCCGATGCCTCAGCGGTGACCAGCAGCTCGGCGCAGAGCTTGGCCAGCCGGGCGTCCAGCACCTCCTGTGTCACGCCGGTCTGCGGCAACCGGCTGCCGCCCTCGCCCCGGATGGCGTAAACGAGCCCGCCGTCCACGCCGCGGACCCGGATCGCGCCGAGCTCCACCAGGTCCCGGGACAGCGTCGCCTGGGTGACCTGCACGCCCTCGTCCGCCAGCAGCGCCGCCAGCTCAGCCTGGGACCGCACCGATTCCGCCCCCAGGATGGCCTTGATCCTGGCCTGCCGGGCGGTCTTGGTGGACGGCTGCGAGGCCGGCTGCGCGCTCATCGCCCGCGGGCCGCCGAGGGTTCCGACGCGGCCAGCCCGGAAGCGGTGAGCAGCCAGGCCATCAGCGCCTTCTGCGCGTGCAGCCGGTTCTCCGCCTCGTCCCAGACCACGGACTGCGGACCATCGATGACGTCCGCGGCGATCTCGTAGCCGCGGTAGGCGGGCAGGCAGTGCAGGACGACGGCGTCCGGGTCGGCGAGCTTCATGGCCGCGGCGTCCACGGCGTAACTGCGGAACAGCTCCTGCCGCGCCGCCTTCTCCTCTTCCTGTCCCATCGACACCCAGGTGTCCGTGGCCACCACGTCCGCTCCGGCGAGGGCATCCGTGGGGTCGGTGGTCACCATCACCGAGCCGCCGGTTTCCGCGGCGCGCGCCCGGGCCGCCTCGACGATCCGCTCCTCCGGCAGGTAGCCCTCGGGGCCCGCGACGCGCACATGCATTCCCGCCGTGGCGCCGGCCAGCAGATAGGAGTTGGCCATATTGTTGGCGGAGTCGCCGAGGTACGCCATGGTCAGCCCGGCCAGCGTGCCCTTGTGCTCGCGCACCGTCAGCAGGTCTGCCAGCAGCTGGCACGGGTGGTAGTCGTCGCTGAGCGCGTTAATGACCGGTACCCGCGAGCCGGCCGCCATCTCCTCCAGGCCCGACTGTGCGTAGGTCCGCCAGACAATGGTCGAGACCATGCGGCTCAGCACTTTGGCCGAATCCGCAATCGACTCCTTGTGGCCCAGCTGCGACTCCCCCGGGTTCACGATCAGGGTGCTGCCGCCGAGCTCGGCGATGCCCGCGGCGAAGGAGACGCGGGTGCGGGTGGACGTCTTGTCGAAGAAGACGGCCACGGTCTGCGGACCGGCAAGCGGCCGGTAGCCGTAGCGGTCGCGCTTCATCGCCTCGGCGAGGTCCAGCACTTCGGCCTGCTCGGCCGGGCTGAGGTCCGTGTCCACCAGGAAGTGGCGGACGACGGCGGGGTTGGGGGTGGTCACTTTTCCTCCTTGGTGGCGGCGGCATAGAGATCCGGCAGCGCGTCGATGAACCGCTGCACCTGTTCTGCCGTCACGATGAGCGGCGGAGCCAGGCGGATGGTCGCCGGACCCGTGGAATTGACGATGAAGCCGGCGTCCAGCGCGCGCTGCACCAGCGCCGGCGCGGCCTCGGCGGCGAGGTCGAACCCGATCAGCAGGCCTTCGCCGCGGACCTCGGTCACGAAGTCCAGCCCGGACAGCGCCGCGCGGACGGCCTGGCCGGTCTGCCGCACGTGCTCCAGCAGCTGCTGCGACTCGATGGTGTGCAGCGTGGCCAGCGCCGCCGCGGTGGCCACCGGGTTGCCGCCGAACGTGGTTCCGTGCTGGCCGGCGGTCAGCAGAGTGGATACGTCCGGGCCGAAGGTGATCATGGCGCCGATCGGGAAGCCTGCGCCGAGTCCCTTGGCGAGCGTCATCGCATCCGGGAGCACGCCTTCGGAGGCGAACCACTTGCCGGTGCGGCCGATGCCGGTCTGCACCTCGTCGAAAATCAGCAGCGCCCCCGCTTCGCGGGTCAGCTCGCGGGCCAGCTGCAGGTAGCCTTCCGGGTAGCCGCGGACACCGGCTTCGCCCTGGATCGGCTCGATGAACACCGCCGCCACGGTCTCGTCCACGGCGGCGCGCAAGGCGTCGGCGTCCCCGGCCGGGAGGTGCTCGACCCCGCCCGGCAGAGGTTCGAACGGCTCCCGGTAGGCCTGCTTCCAGGTCAGGGCCAGAGCGCCCATGGTGCGCCCGTGGAAAGCATTCTCCAAGGCGAGGATCCGCACCCGCTTGCCCCCGGCGTCGTTATTGCCGCGGCGGCGCGCGAGCTTGAAGGCGGCCTCAACGGCCTCGGTGCCCGAGTTCGCGAAGAACACCTTGGACCCGGCCGGCGCCGCGGACAGGCCGAGCAGCTTCTCGGCCAGGGCGATCTGGGACGGGCTCGTGAAGAAGTTCGAGACGTGGCCGAGCGTGGCCAGCTGGCTGGAAACCACGCTGGTCAGAAGCGGGTGGGCGTGTCCGAGCGCATTGACAGCGATCCCGCCCAGCAGGTCCAGGTACTCCTTGCCGTCCGCGTCCCATACAGTGCAGCCGCTGCCGCGCACCAGCACGCGCTGCGGCGTGCCGAAGACACCCATCAGGGACTGGTTGTAGCGGCCGAGCAGCTCCTGGTTGTGCAGGCCCTCGAAGCCCGCGAGTTCCGTTGCCGACGTTCCCGCCGTTGCTGTCGGGTTCTGGCTCATTCCGTGTCTCCGTCCGGTACGATCTGGGTCCCGATACCGGCCGTGGTGAAGACCTCCAGCAGGATCGAGTGCGCCATCCGGCCATCGACGACGGCCGCGCGTTCCACCGTGCCGTCGACGGCCTTGAGGCAGGCCTCCATTTTGGGAATCATGCCCGATTCCAGTCCCGGCAGCAGGTCGCGCAGCTCGGAGGCGGTGAGCGAGGAGATCAGCGAGGACTTGTCCGGCCAGTTCGCATAAAGGCCCTCGACGTCGGTCAGGATGACCAGCCGCGAGGCACGCAGGGCGTCGGCGACGGCCGCCGCGGCGGTGTCCGCATTGACGTTGAGCACCTGCCCGGCGTTCTCGCCGTCGCGGCCGGTTTCCGGGGCCACGGTGGAGATGACCGGGATGCGTCCGGCCTCCAGCAGGTCCAGGATGGCCGACGGATTGACGCCGACGACCTCGCCGACCAGACCAAGGTCCACGTCCTCGCCGTCGACCACGGTGCCGGTGCGCACGGCCTGCAGCAGGCCCCCGTCCTCGCCGGACATCCCCACCGCGTACGGGCCATGGGCGTTGATCAGCCCCACCAGCTCGCGGCCGACCTGGCCGGTGAGCACCATGCGGACCACGTCCATGGCCTCGGGAGTCGTCACCCGCAGGCCGCCCTTGAACTCCGACTCGATGCCCAGCCGCTCCAGCATCGAGTTGATCTGCGGGCCGCCGCCGTGCACGACGACCGGCCTGATGCCGACGTGGTGCAGGAACACGATGTCCTCGGCGAAGGCACGGCGCAGTTCATCGTTGATCATGGCGTTGCCGCCGTACTTGATCACCATGGTGGTGCCGGCGAAGCGCTGGATCCAGGGCAGCGCCTCGACCAGCGTGGCCGCCTTGTCCTGCGCAACAAGCATCGAGTTGTTCGGGGATGGCATGGCTTCCTTCCGTTGCCGCGCCGGGGGTACCGGCGGTCAGCTGGAGTAGGCGGAGTTCTCGTGGACGTAGTCGTGGGTCAGGTCGTTGGTCCAGATGGTCGCCGACTGGGTGCCCGCCTTGAGGTCAATAACGACGGCGACGTCCCGCCCCTCGAGGTCGACCTGGTCCCGCGGATCGCCCACGCCGCCGTTGCGGCAGACCTGGACGCCGTTCATGGTGACATTGAGGTTTTCCGGCTCGAAGACCGCGTCGGTCGTGCCGACCGCGGACAGCACCCGGCCCCAGTTCGGGTCCTTGCCGAAGATCGCGGTCTTGAAGAGGTTGGAGCGGGCCACCGCGCGGCTGACCGTCTCGGCGTCGCGCTCGGACGCCGCGTTGATGGTGGTGACGGCGATGTCATGGCTGGCGCCCTCGGCGTCGGTGATCAGCTGGCGGGCGAGCTTCGAGCAGAGCATGCCGAGGCCCCGGCTGAACTCGTCCAGGTCCGGCACCGCGCCCGACGCGCCGGAGGCCAGCAGGACCACCGTGTCGTTGGTGGACATGCAGCCGTCCGAATCGGTGCGGTCGAAGGTGAGGCGCGTTGCCTCACGCAGCGCCATTTCGAGGGCTGCCGCTTCGATGTGAGCGTCCGTGGTGATGACCACCAGCATGGTGGCCAGGCCGGGGGCCAGCATCCCCGCGCCCTTGGCCATCCCGCCGATCGTGTAGCCGGTGCCGTTGAACACGGCCTCCTTGGCGACGGTATCGGTGGTCATGATCGCCTCGGCGGCGTCCGCTCCCCCGTCCGCGCCGAGTGCCTTGGCCGCTGCCTCCACGCCGGGAAGCAGCTTGTCCATGGGCAGCTGCTCGCCGATCAGGCCGGTGGAGCAGACCAGCACGTCGCCGGCGGAGACCCCGAGGAGTTCCGCGGTTTTTTCGGCGGTGCGGTGCGTGTTCTGGAAGCCCTCGGCGCCAGTGCAGGCATTGGCGCCGCCGGAGTTCAGGATGACCGCGTCCGCGCGGCCGTCGCTGATCGCCTGGCGGGACCACTGCACGGGGGCCGCCGCGACGCGGTTTGAGGTGAAGACGGCCGCGGCGGACCGGGACGGGCCGTCGTTGACCACCAGCGCGACGTCGGGCTTCCCCGAAGCCTTCAGGCCGGCGGTAACGCCGGCTGCGCGGAATCCTTGGGCTGCGGTGACGCTCACGGGGCAACTCCCTGGTGCGATAGGCCTGTGGTCTCCTCGAGACCCAGGGCGATGTTCATGGACTGGATCGCTCCGCCGGCCGTCCCCTTGGCCAGGTTGTCGATGGCGCAGCTGACGATGACGCGGCCGGCGTGCTCGTCGTAGGCGAGCTGCAGGGCCACGTGGTTGGAACCCTGGACGGCCTTGGTGTGCGGCCACTGCTCCTCGGGCAGCAGGTGCACGAACGGCTCGTCGGCGTAGGCCTCGGCCCAGGCGCCGCGCAGCCGCTCGCCGTCGACGCCGGATTTGACCCGGGCCGTGGCGGTAGCGAGGATCCCGCGGCTCATCGGGGCCAGCGTCGGAGTGAAGGACACCTTCACCTGCTCGCCGGCGGCCGCGGAGAGGCCCTGCTCGATTTCCGGCGTGTGGCGGTGGCCGCCCCCGACGCCGTAGGGACTCATCCCGCCCATGACCTCCGAGCCCAGCAGGTGCGGCTTGGCCGACTTGCCCGCGCCCGAGGTGCCGGACGCCGCCACGATGACGACGTCGTCGGCCTCCAGCAGCCCGGCGGCGAAGCCGGGCGCGAGGGCCAGCAGCGAGCTGGTCGGGTAGCAGCCGGGCACGGCGATGCGCTTGGCCTTGCGGAGACGCTCGCGGTGGTCCGGAAGTTCGGGCAGGCCGTACGGCCAGGTGCCGGCGTGCGCCGTCCCGTAGAACTTCTCCCACGCCAGCGGGTCCTCCAGCCGGTGGTCCGCCCCGGCGTCGATGACCAGGGTGTCCTTCGGCAACTGGGCCGCGATCTCCGCGCTGGCGCCGTGCGGCAGCGCCAGGAACACCACGTCGTGGCCGGCGAGGTTCTCCACCGTAGTCTCGGTCAGCACCCGGTCGGCCAGCGTGTGCAGGTGCGGCTGCAGCCCGCCGAGAGTGCCGCCGGCGTTGCTGTGGGCGGTGATGGCTCCGATCGCCACTTCAGGATGGGACGACAGGAGCCGCAGGACTTCGCCTCCGGCATAGCCGCTGGCCCCGGATACTGCTACGGAATAAGTCATGGCGCCACTCTACAGCAGTTTTATTCACAACAAGGGATATTTATGCACGTTACGATGGTGCCAAGGTGCGCCGACCGGCTCTCCACGGCCCGATTCTAGCCGTCTTCCAGGCCGGTCCCGCACCCTGCGCGAAGAACCGGTCTTTTTATGAAGGAGTGGCAGAGCCCATGGCAAAGGCAATCGTTGCGGCAGCACCCGGCGGACCCGAGGTCCTGGAACTGCACGAGGTCGACAAGCCTGTACCCGGCCCCGGACAGCTGCTGGTGAAAATGGCTGCCGCCGGCGTCAACTTCATCGAGACCTACGAACGCAGCGGCGTCTACAACGTCAAGTTCCCCTACACACCCGGCAGCGAAGGGGCCGGGACGGTGGAAGCGGTCGGGGACGGCTCCGGGAACTGGGCTGCCGGGGACCGCGTGGCCTTCTGCGAGGGGGCGCGCACTTACGCCGAATACTCGCTCGTCGACGCGGACAAGGCCCTTGCCGTGCCGGACGGGATCAGCGACGAAACCGCCGCCGCCATCCCCCTGCAGGGACTGACGGCACACTACTTGGTCAATTCCAGCTTCACGGCAGCCGAAGGACAGACTGTCCTGACCCACGCAGGCGCAGGGGGTGTGGGCCTGATCCTGACACAGCTGCTCAAGGCCAAGGGCGTCCGCGTCATCACCACGGTCTCCTCGGACGAGAAGGAAGAGCTCGCGCGCGCCGCCGGCGCCGATGAAGTCCTGCGCTACGACGGCTTCGCCGACAAGGTGCGGCAGCTGACCGGCGGTACGGGTGTCGACGCCGTGTACGACGGCGTGGGCAAGGACACGTTCGACGGTTCCCTCGCCAGCCTGCGCACCAGGGGCACCCTGGTGCTGTTCGGCGGTGCCTCCGGACAGGTTCCGCCCTTCGACCTGCAGCGCCTGAATTCCGGCGGCTCACTGTTCGTGACCAGGCCGAAGCTCAAGGACCACCTGCTCGATGCCGACGAGCGCGGGTGGCGCGCCCGCGAGATCTTCGGCGCGGTCGCTGCCGGCGACCTGGACATCAGGATCGGTGCTTCCTATCCGCTGGCGGACGCTGCCCGCGCCCACGAGGACCTGCAGGGACGGCGGACCACGGGAAAACTGCTGCTCGTTCCGTAAGGTTGCGCACTTTACACCGTAATTGGGGCCGTTTGTTCATTTCGATGGGGGAAACTTGGCCGAATGACCTCCTTTGCCCCCCAGCTGCCCGGCTCAATGGAGACGCCGGCGCCGCGCACCCTCATCGACATCCTCGTCGCGAGCGCCGAGGCGTTTCCGGACGCCACGGCGCTCGACGACGGCCGCCAGCCGTTCAGCTACAGCGAGCTGATGGAGGCTGTGCGGGCCAAGGGCCGCCAGCTCCATCTGGCCGGCCTGGGCGCCGGAGACAAGATCGGCATCCGGATTTCTTCCGGCACGCGCGAGCTGTACATCGCCATCCTGGCGACGCTGTACATCGGGGCGGCCTACGTCCCGGTCGACGCCGATGATCCGGAAGAGCGCGCGCGGCTCGTCTTCGGCGAGGCCAAGGTTGCAGGCATCCTGACCGACGGAGACACCATCCAGGTCACCCCTGGCCGCCCCGCCCCCTTCCCTGCAGCACGCCCGGCCGAGCTGACCGACGATGCCTGGGTGATCTTCACCTCGGGGTCGACCGGCACCCCGAAGGGCGTCGCCGTGACCCACCGGTCCGCGGCGGCCTTCGTGGACGCCGAGGCACGGATCTTCCTGCCCGCCGAGCCGCTGGGGCCGCAGGACCGGGTGCTGGCCGGTTTGTCGGTGGCCTTCGACGCCTCCTGCGAGGAAATGTGGCTGGCCTGGCGCCACGGCGCCTGCCTGGTCCCCGCGCCGCGGTCGCTGGTGCGCAGCGGCATGGACCTCGGGCCGTGGCTGCTCAGCCGCAATATCACCGCCGTGTCCACCGTGCCCACCCTGGCGGCCCTGTGGCCGGCCGAGGCCCTCGAGAATGTCCGGCTGCTCATCTTCGGTGGCGAAGCGTGCCCGCCCGAACTGGCCCGGCGCCTCGCCGTTGAGGACCGCGAGGTCTGGAACACCTATGGCCCGACCGAGGCCACGGTCGTTGCCTGCGCCGCCCCGCTGGGCGGCGACGGGCCGGTGCGGATCGGGCTTCCTCTGGACGGCTGGGACCTGGCCGTCGTCGACGAGGCCGGAGTTCCGGTCCCCGCGGGCGGCACCGGCGAACTGATTATCGGCGGCGTCGGCCTCGCCCGCTACCTCGACCCGGCCAAGGACGCCGAGAAGTACGCGCCGATGCCGACGCTCGGCTGGGAGCGGGCCTATCGCAGCGGGGACCTGGTCACCTACGACCCCGCCGGACTCCTCTTCGTCGGCCGCGCCGATGAACAGGTCAAGCTCGGCGGCCGGCGGATCGAGCTGGGCGAGGTCGACGCGGCTCTGCAGGCCCTTCCCGGCGTCTCCGGCGCCGCCGCTGCCGTCAGAACGACGGCCGCCGGCAATCAGCTGCTCGTGGGCTACCTCGCCACCGCGGACGGCTACGACCTGGAGCGGGCCCGCGAAGTCCTGGCCGGCCAGCTGCCGGCCGCCTTGGTTCCGCTCCTCGCCGTAGTAGATACGCTGCCCGTCAAAACCAGCGGCAAGGTGGACCGCAACGCGCTGCCCTGGCCCCTGCCCGGCGCGCAGATCGCCGACAAGGCCGGCGTCCCGGACCTGGACCCGGAGGCGGCCTGGATCGCCGAGCAGTGGGAAGCGGTGCTGGGCACGCCGATCGCCTCCCTCGATGCCGACTTCTTCACCCACGGCGGAGGCTCGCTGGCCGCGGCCCAGCTGGTCTCCGCACTGCGGAGCAAGTATCCGACGATCGCGGTGTCCGAGATTTATGCCCATCCGCGCTTTGGCGCGCTCGTCGACGCGGCGCGGCAGTCCGTCCCGGACGACCAGCCCGCCCATCCGCGCGAACGTGACGTCCGCCGGACCACGCGCAGGGCCCAGGTCTTCCAGACGCTGATGGGCATCCCCCTGGTCATGCTGATCGGCCTGCGCTGGCTGACCTACCTGATGGTCATCAACAACGTGCTCTCCTACACGGGAGTCCTGACCGCCGCGCCGACTGTGTCCTGGTGGTGGGTTCTCGCGCTCTGGGCCGTCTTCGTCAGCCCGGTCGGCAGGATGGCCATTGCCGTCGCGGCCGCGCGGCTGCTCCTGCGCAAGGTCACCCCCGGCAACTATCCGCGCTCGGGCAAGGTCCATCTGAGGCTCTGGCTCGCTGAGCAGATCGCGGACATGGCCGGCGCCGTGTCGCTGGCCAGCGCGCCCTTCGTGCCCTACTACGCCCGGGCACTGGGCGCGAAGATCGGACGCGACGTCGACCTGCACTCCATACCTCCCGTGACCGGAATGCTGTCCGTGGGCACCGGCGCGGCCATCGAACCCGAGGTCGACCTGTCCGGCTGGTGGATCGACGGCGACCGCGTCCACATCGGGCCCGTCCTGATCGGTGCCGGCGCCTCTGTCGGCGCCCGCAGCACGCTGATGCCCGGCGCCAAGATCGGCGCCCACGCCACGATCGCCCCGGGTTCCGCGGTCAGCGGCAAGGTCAAGGCCGGCCTGCACTTCTCCGGTTCGCCGGCTTCCCGGAAGGGCAAGGCGCGGCAGGAGTGGCCGGACGCCCCGCCGAAGTCGTCGCCGCTGTGGTCGCTGTTCTACCCGCTGGCTTCGGCGTTCCTTGCCCTTATCCCCTACGCGGCCGCCGCGGCGGCCGTCGCCGTCGTCGTGCTCCTGGTCCCCTCCGAAACCAGCCTGGCGGAGGCATTCCTGCCGCTGCTCGCGAGCGTGCCGCTGGCGGCCGCCGTCTGGTTTGCCGGGCTGATGCTGCTCGTGGCCCTGACCGTACGGCTGCTGGGCGCTGGGCTGAAGCCCGGCTTCCACCGCGTGCGCAGCCGGATCGGGTGGCAGGTCTGGGCCACTGAACGCGTCCTGGACATGGCCCGGGACCTGCTCTTCCCCATCTACGCCAGCCTTTTCACCCCCACGTGGCTGCGCCTGCTCGGCGCCAAGGTCGGCAAGAACGTCGAGGCCTCGACCGTCCTGCTCATTCCCAAGATGACGACCATCGGCGAGGGTGCCTTCCTAGCCGACGACACCATGGTGGCCTCCTACGAACTCGGCGGCGGCTGGATGAAGGTCGGCCCGGCCAAAATCGGCAAGCGCTCCTTCCTGGGCAACTCAGGGATGGCGGGCGCCGGGCGGCGGGTTCCGAAGAACTCGCTGGTCGCGGTGCTCTCCGCTACCCCGGCCAAGGCCAAGTCCGGGTCCTCCTGGCTGGGCAGCCCGCCGGTGCGGCTGCACCGCACGGAGGTCGCTGCGGACGTGAGCCTCACCTACGACCCGCCCGCAAGGCTGAAGCTCGCCCGATCGCTCTGGGAACTGTGCCGGTTCGTTCCGGTCATGGTCACGGTCGCCCTGGCGCTGGCCGTCCTGGCCGCGCTCGACTGGGCTGCCGGAGCCTACGGCTACCTCGCGGCCGGGCTGGCCGGAGGCCTGATCCTTGCCGCGGCCGGTGCGGTTGCCGCCGGCAGCTCGGTGCTCGCCAAATGGCTGCTCGTCGGCCGGATCCGCGCCGGTGAACACGCTCTCTGGAGCTCCTTCATCTGGCGCAACGAGGTCGTCGATACCTTCGTGGAGCTGGTGAGTGCCCCCTGGTTCGGCCGGATCATGTCCGGTTCCCCGCCTTTGGTCTGGTGGCTGCGCGGGCTCGGCGCGAAGATCGGCCACGGCGTCTGGTGCGAGAGCTACTGGCTGCCCGAGGCCGACCTCGTCGCGCTGGGCGACGGCTCGACCGTCAGCCGGGGCTGCGTGGTCCAGACCCACCTGTTCCACGACCGCGTGATGAGCATTGATACCGTGGAACTGGCGGCCGGCGCCACCCTGGGCCCGCACGGAGTCATTCTCCCCGCCGCTTCCATTGCCGCCGGAGCAACGGTCGGCCCCGCCTCGCTGGTCATGCGCGGCGAGACCGTCCCGGCGGCCAGCTACTGGATGGGAAACCCCGTACGACCGTGGATCACCGGAGCATGAGTTCAAACGCCGACACCCGCCCGGTGGAAGCCGGCGCCACCGCAGCCCCGCCCAGGGCGCTGAACCCGGCCTTCCACCGCCCCGACCCCTATCTTCCGGGATCGGGCAGCACCGCCTTCACCGTCTCGCATTACGACCTTGACCTCGAAGTGAAGCTCGCGGCCAACAGGCTCTCGGGCCGCGCCCGGCTGACGGCGCGGGTCCTTGAGTCCACCCAGCGGCTGGAGCTGGATCTGGCACGCCTGACGGCGTCCAAGGTCCTGGTCAACGGCCGGCGGCCGAAGAAAGTCTCCCACCGCGGTGGCAAACTGATCCTGGCGCTGGCCGCGCGGTTGGACGCCGGGGCGGACGTGGAACTCGACATCCGCTATGACGGCTCGCCCGCTCCGATCCGCGGCCTGTGGGGCGAAGTCGGCTGGGAAGAGCTGACCGACGGCGTCCTGGTCGCCGGTCAGCCCAACGGCGCCCCGTCGTGGTTCCCCTGCAACGACCGCCCCGCCGACAAGGCCACCTACCGGATCGCGGTGACCACCGACGCGGGCTACCGGGCCGTCGCCAACGGGGACCTCGTCCAGCACAGCAAGAAGTCGAGCAGGGAAACCTGGGAATACCGGATGGACCAGCCGATGGCCAGCTACCTTGCCACGGTCCAGATCGGCCGGTACGGCCTCGAGGATCTGGCAGACGGGCGGCCGGAACCCGTCACCCGCAGCCGCGGGATCATCCGGCAGTACATCGCCGTCCCCGGCCCGCTCGCGGCCGACGCGCGCAGCAGCCTGGCCCGCCAGAAACACATGATGGAAACCTTCATCGAACGGTTCGGGCCGTACCCGTTCAGCCAGTACACCGTCGTCGTCACCGAGGATGAGCTGGAAATACCGCTGGAGGCACAGTCGCTGTCGGTGCTCGGGAGCAACCACCTGCACTCCACCTGGGAAGACCAGCGGCTGATCGCGCACGAACTCTCGCACCAGTGGTTCGGCAACTCCCTGACGGTGGCGCACTGGCAGGACATCTGGCTGCACGAAGGCTTCGCCTGCTATGCGGAGTGGATCTGGTCCGAAGAGTCCGGCTCGATGCCCGCCGCGGCCCGCGCCAACGCCGCGTGGAAGAGGCTGGCGGCGCTTCCGCAGGACATCGTGGTCGGCGATCCCGGCCCGGAGCTCATGTTCGACGACCGCGTCTACAAGCGCGGAGCCCTGACATTGGAGGCCCTCCGCCGATCGGTGGGCGACGCCGCCTTCTTCCGCGTGCTTCGCCACTGGGCCACCGAGCACCGGCACGGCTCGGTGGACACCGGCATGTTCATCGCAGTGGCGGAGGCCGAAACCGGCTTCGACGTCCGGGGACTTCTGGACGCCTGGCTGTTCAGCCGCGCGCTGCCAGTTCTTCCCGGAAGATAATCCCCGGTTGGGACGAGCCGCCGACGGCCAGTGACGCGGCCAGCGAGGCCGGGACAGGGCTCCCGGCCTCGTTGGCGGGCAGGTCGAGGTCGAGGAGCCGGATTCCCGGCCGCTCCCCCGCGTGCCCGGGCCAGAGCATCAGTTTGGGGCTGCCGTCCGTATCCGCCACACCGACGAGATCCGGGGCCAGCCGCAGGCCATGGCCCGTCGACTTCAGCAGCGCTTCCTTGCGGGTCCACAGCCGTGCGCGCATCAGCCGGGCCGAGTCCGAGGACCTGACCAGTTGCCGTTCCTCCTCGGTGAGGGCGATGGCGTCGATGTTGTCGGTCTCCCCGAAGGCGTCCGAGTCGGCGTCTTCCAGATCGACTCCCAGCAGGACCGGCCGGAAAATGAGCGCCACCAGCAGCCACCCCCCGTGCCGGCTGTAGCTGAGCCGGACCGGGGAGGGAGCCCCGTCGAGCTGCAGCTGCGGCTGCCCGTGGCTGCCGTCGTTCCCTCGCTCGCAGTCCCGGCAATCGAACAGCAGCTCCAGCCGCTCCCGGGCCACGTCCAGTTCCTCGGCCGCGAGGAGCAGGACCCGCTCACGCGCCCGCCGGCGGATTCCGTCGCGGCGCATATGCTGTCCGCTGTCTTCGGCGTCCGCCTCGAGATGGACCAGCCGGATAATCACCTCGGCCTTCATACCTGCATCATTTCCTACCCCCGGTGGCGGCGGGACCTGGGTGTCCCGCCCGGCCCCGCCGTCGTTGTTCACACTTATTACTTGCTGGAGCGCCCGCTGCGGAGCGCGGAGTCAGCGTTGGACGGCACCGAACCGCTCCGCGGCCAGCGCGACGGCGGCCGCGCGCGCCTCCGAGGCCTCGTCCGCGGTCAGCGTGCGGTCGTTAGCCCGGAAGCGCAGGCCGAAGGCCAGCGACTTCTTGCCGGATTCGATCCCTGTGCCGGAGTAGACGTCGAAAAGCGCGATTTCCTCCAGCAGCTCCCCTGCACCCTCGCGGAGGGTTTCCAGCACCATGCTGGCCGGGGTCTCCTGGTCCACCACCAGCGCCACGTCCTGGGTGGCCAGCGGGAACGTCGAGATGTGCTTGGCCACGATGACGTCCGGGGCCGCCGCGAAGAGCAGGTCGGCATTCAGCTCGAGCGCCACCGTGCGCGCCGGGAGGTCCCGTGCCGCCAGCAGCTTCGGATGCAGCTCGCCCGAATAGCCCACGGTCTCGCCGCTGCGCAGCAGGATCCTGGCCGTGCGGCCGGGGTGGAAGGCCTGGTGCAGCCCCTGCTCGATGACCAGTTCGACGCCGAGGACGTCGCCGACCAGGCGGGCCATGTCCAGCGCGTCGGCCCAGTCCCACGGGTGCGGCGTGTGGCCGGCGCCGGCCGGCGAATCATGCCCCATGAAGACTGCCGCGATGTGCAGCGGCTGGTCCGGAATGCCGTCGTAGAGGCCATCCAGCACGTCTTCGTCCGGCAGTGCACCCAGCGGCGGGATCGATGCCGAGCCGAGCCGCTCGCCCGGCAGGAACACCAGGCCGGCCTCGTAGAGGGCCAGGTCGCGGAAGCCGCGCGAGTGGTTGCGCCGCGCCGTCTCCAGCAGGCCCGGCAGGACGCTGGTGCGGAGATAGCCGTGCTCGTCGCTCAGCGGGTTGGCCAGCTTCAGCGCGCTGCGGCCGGTGCCGTCCGGCGAACCGAAGGTGTCATTGTCCGCCTTGGTCGCGAACGGGTAGGAAAGCACCTCGGTCAGGCCGGCGTCCGCCAGCGACTGCAGGACGCGCCGCCGCTGCTGCTGGCTCCGCGTCAGGCCCCGTCCGGGCGGAGCGACGGGCAGCGTGGCGGGAATCTTGTCGTAGCCGACCAGCCGCGCGATCTCCTCGGTCAGGTCCTCCTTGATGACCAGATCCTGGCGCCAGCTGGGCACCGTAACGCGGTAGCCGCCGTCGTACTTCTCCACGCCGGCGCCCAGGTCCTGCAGGGAGGAGACGATCTGGTCCTCGGAGAATTCCATGCCGATGCGCTCGGCCGCGTAATGCGCCGGGAGGTCGATAACGACGGCGGCAGGCTCCTGCCCCGCGTCCGTGGCGGTGGCTTCGGCGGTACCGCCGGCCAGCTCGGTCAGCAGGTCCACGGCACGCTGGGCCGCCTCGTCCGCGACCTGCCAGTCGACGCCGCGCTCGAAGCGCTTCGAAGCCTCGGACGGCAGCTTGTGCCGCCGGCGGGAGCGGGCGATGCCGACTTCCTCGAAGTGGGCCGCCTCGACCAGGACGTTGACGGTGCTGTCCGAGACTTCGGTGGCGGCGCCGCCCATGACGCCGGCGATGCCGATGGCGCCGGATTCATCGGTGATGAGCAGGTCTTCGGGATCCAGCTTACGGACCTTGCCGTCCAGCGTCTCGAGCGTTTCGCCCTGGTTCGCGCGCCGTACCACGATGTCGCCCGCGAGCCGATCCAGGTCGTAGAAGTGCAGCGGCTGGCCGAGTTCGAGCATCACGTAGTTGGAAATATCGACGACCAACGAGATGGACCGGATGCCGGCCAGCCGCAGCCGCGAGGCCATCCACGGCGGCGTCGGCCGGGAGGGATCCACACCGCGTACCGTGCGCGCCACGAACCGGTCGCAGCCGGGCTTCCCGTAAATCGGGGCCTGGTCCTCGAGCCGGACCGGGTAGCCCGGGCCGTCCGCCGCCGCCACCGCCACGCGCGCGGCGGGATCCGTGAATTCCGTTCCGGTCGCATGGGCATATTCGCGGGCCACGCCGCGGATGGAGAAGCAGTAGCTCCGGTCCGGCGTGACGTTGATCTCGGCTGCCTCGTCGTGCAGGCTGAGGACCTCAAGGGCGTCGCTGCCGATCTCGGGGTCCAGTCCCAGGGTGGAGAGCACGAGGATTCCGTCGTGGTCCTCCCCGATGCCGAGTTCCCGCACCGAGGCGATCATTCCCGCGGACAGGTGGCCATAGGTATTGCGCGGCGTGATCCGGAAGTCACCGGGCAGGACAGCGCCGGGCAGGGTCACGACGACCTTGTCGCCCGGTTTGAAGTTGTGGGCGCCGCAGACGATGCCCTGCACGCCGGAGGGGTCGATGCCCTCGCCGGTGAGGGTCTGCTCGCTGCCTTCGGGGACCACGCGGACCTGGCACCAGTTGATGGTCTTGCCGTTGGACTGCGGCTCCTTCTCCGCGGAGAGCACCTGGCCGACCACGATGGGGCCCTTCAGCTCGTCCAGCGGACGATGGACCGCCTCTTCCTCGAGGCCGACCTTGACCAGTTGGGCCATGACGTCTTCGGCCGTCGCTCCGGCCGGAACCTGGGCATACTCCCGCAGCCAGGAAAGTGGGATACGCATTACTTAGATCTCCATCCCGAAGTGTTCGCTGAATCGGACGTCGCCTTCGATCATGTCGTGCATGTCGCCAACCTCGTTGCGGAACATGAGCGTGCGCTCGATGCCCATTCCGAAGGCGAAGCCGGAGTAGACCTCTGGATCGATGCCCGCGGCGCGCAGCACGTTGGGGTGCACCATGCCGCAGCCTCCCCACTCGATCCACTGAGGGCCGCCCTTGGCACCGGGGTGCCAGATGTCGAGTTCGGCGGAAGGCTCCGTGAACGGGAAGAAGTTCGGGCGCAGCCGGATGGACGCTTCGGCGCCGAACATCTGCCGGGCGAAGTGCTCCAGTGTGCCGCGCAGGTCCGCCATGGACAGGCCCTTGTCGATGGCCAAGCCCTCGAACTGGTGGAACACGGGCGTGTGCGTGGCGTCGAGCTCATCGGTCCTGAAGACCTTGCCCGGGCACAGCACGTAGACCGGCAGGTCCCGTTCCAGCATGGAACGCACCTGGACCGGTGACGTGTGCGTGCGCATCAGCAGGTGTGCTTCAGGCGGCTCGACGAAGAAGGTGTCCTGCATCTCGCGGGCGGGGTGGTCAGGCTTGAAGTTGAGCGCGTCGAAGTTGAACCACTCGGACTCCACCTCGGGGCCTTCGGCGATCTCCCAGCCCATCCCCACGAAGATGTCGCTGACGCGGTCCTGCAGAACGGACAGCGGGTGCCGGGCACCGGCACGACGACGGCGGGGGGCCGCCGTGACATCGACGGCTTCCTCCACGAGGATCTGGGCGTCGCGCGCGGCTTCGAGTTCCTCGGTCCGGACGGCGAGCGCCTTGTTCAGGCGGCCGCGTGCGGGTCCGACCAGCTTGCCGGCGGCGGCTTTTTCCGCCTTGTCCAGCTTCCCGATCTCCCGGTTGGCCAGGCTCAGCGGCGACTTCTCCCCGGTATGGGCAATCCGCACGGCCTTGAGTTCCTCAAGGTCGGCCGCAGCCGCCATGGCATCCAGTGCGCGCTCTACGGCGGCGGCGATGGCTGCTTCATCAAGCGGGTGCGGCACGGCGGCAACCTGGGGGGACTCGGTCCCCACGGTGGTTTCAGACATGTGTGAGTACTTACCTTCGGTTAGCGTACAAGCGCCGCGACAGCGCCGATGCGGCGCCGCTGGCCCGGCAATCGGGCCTGTCGTGGCACCCCTAAGTCTAGTGGACACCACCGACGCCCACTGAACGCGGCAACCTATGATGAACCTATGACCGCCGGGGAACGCCTGCGCCGCCTGCTCAACTGGATCAACCTGTCAACCCTGCTTGGGCTCGGAACGGCCAAGCTGGCCCGCTGTTCGCTTCGCGACGGTCCCCGGGGCCTGATCCTCGCCCACGGCTACACGTGGCCGCTGCCAAAGGCCGCCGCCTTCACGCTCGGCAACGTTGTCCTGTTCCGGCCGGAGTCCGCCCGCCTCGCTGATAATCCGGTGCTGCTGGGGCACGAAGCCCGGCACAGCACCCAGTACGCCCTCTGCCTCGGGCTGCCCTTCCTGCCCCTTTACCTGGCGGCGGCGCTGTGGTCCCTGCTCCGGACCGGCGACCCGGCCTCCCGGAACCCCTTCGAGCGTTCGGCGGGATTGCGCGAAGGCGGTTACCGCGAGCGCCCGCTGCGACCTCTCCGGGCCGACGGCGGTTACCGTGCGCGCCCGCGGCTGCCCTTCCGGGGCGACGGCTACCGTGAGCGCCCGCCGCTGCCCTTCCGGCGCAGGCAACACCGCCCTTGAGCAATACTCGAATATGTGTTCGAATAGATAAATGCGTTGGGATGGACAGTCATTGGTGGCCGAAGACACATCCGCCCTGCCAGGCCTGACCCGGCTGGCGGGGCTGGTCCGGTCGGTGCAGACACCCGAATTCGCCGGGGTGACGTTCCACGAGATCGCCTGCAAATCGGCGCTCAGCCGGGTTCCGGCCCAGTCTGGCATGCCCTTCGAGTGGACCATCAACCCCACGCGCGGCTGCCTGCATCAGTGCACGTACTGCTTCGCACGGAAGACCCACGAGTACCTGGACCTGGACGCCGGACGGGACTTCGACACGCAGATCATCGTCAAGACGAACGTCGTCGAGGTGCTCCGCAGGGAGCTGTCCCGCCCGTCCTGGAAGGGCGAGCCCGTCGCCCTGGGCACCAATTCGGATCCCTACATGCGCGCTGAAGGCCGTTACCGGCTCATGCCCGGCATCATTCGGGCCCTCGCTGACTCCGGCACATCCTTCTCCATCCTGACCAAGGGCCCCCTGCTCAAGCGCGACCTGCCGCTGCTGCAGGAGGCCTCAGCCAGCGTGGACGTCGGTATCGGTGTCTCGCTGGCTTTCGCGGACGCCCGGCTGCAGCAGCAGGTGGAACCCGGCACACCGACGCCGAAAGCCCGGCTGGACCTCATCCGGGCGGTCGCGGACGCGGGCTTCGAATGCGGCGTGATGGCGATGCCGATCCTGCCGTGGCTGACCGACAGCGACGAGCATCTGGACCGTCTTTTTTCCCAACTGGCGGCGGCCGGCGCCTCCGGGGTGACCACTGGCGCCCTCCATCTGCGGCCGGGTGCGCGGGAGTGGTTCCTCCAATGGCTGGCCCGGGAGTATCCGTCCTTGGTCGGCCGGTACCGCGACCTGTACAACGGCGGCTCCTACGCCTCGAAGGACTACCGCCAGTGGCTGGCTGGGAAAGTCAGGAAATTCAAGCTCCGCCACGGACTCACGGACGGCGCCGCCCAGCTGCGGGTATCAGCGACGGCGGCGGCCCGACGCGGGGCGGTCCCGCCCACGGCGGAGGCTTCCTTCGAGGCACTTCCGGTGCATGAACCCACCCTCTTCTAGGCAGCGCCGGCCGGCTTCTAGGCAGCGCCGGCCGGCCGCCCTCAGGGCAGGCTGCTGTGCGCCGTTTGCGCGGCCTCCAATACGGCCGAGACGATGGGGAAATCCGCCGGAATCCAAGGCAGCGCCGTCAGCTCTTCCGGCCGCAGTTGTATCCAGCGCAGCTCATCGTGATCCTCCAGCGGGCGGGGCTCGCCGTCAACGATCCGCGCGTTCCACACGCGCATGGCGGCCGCATCGTTCAGGGGCCACCCCTGGTCGAGCGGGCCGACGACTTCCGTCCCGAGCTCCACGTCGACGCCAAGCTCCTCGCGGATCTCGCGGCGAAGGCCGTCTTCGCAGCCCTCCCCGGGTTCCACTTTGCCGCCGGGAAACTCCCACATGCCGGCCAATTGCTCGGGTGCGCTCCGCCGGGCGGCGAGCAGCCGCGTGGGGCTCTCCAGCGAATCCAGGATGGCGGCGCCGACAATCTGCTTCAGTCGTGGTTCCACCCCACGAGTCTACGGCCAAGGTCCGCACCGGACCGCCCGGAAAGTGTCCTCCGCTACAGGGCGCCCCGGACTACGGCGTCGAAGTGTTACGTTTACGGCACCGCCCGACTCATGGCCGATCCGGCCTCGCCTACCCGGAGTCCCATAAATGCTTTCCAAAGACGACCATGACCCCGCGCACAGCTACGGGCGTGTCCCCATCGCGGCAGCCATCATCGCCCTCGCGGCCGGCGGCTTCGGCATCGGGACCACGGAGTTCGCCATCATGGGTCTGCTGCAGAACGTGGCGGAGGGCCTGCAGATCAGCATTCCGCAAAGCGGCCAGCTGATTTCCGCCTACGCCCTGGGTGTCGTCGTCGGCGCCCCGGTACTGGCCGCCCTCGGTGCGCGGCTTGCCCACAAGCACATGGCGCTGGGGCTGATGGCGCTCTTTACGGTCGGAAACCTGTCCTCGGTCCTCGCCCCGGACTTCGGCTCCATGCTGGTGACCAGGTTCATGTCGGGCCTGCCGCACGGCGCCTACTTTGGGGTTGCCGCCGTCATTGCGGCCTCCCTGGTCGCCCCGTCCAAGCGCCCCCGCGCCGTCGCCGCGGTCATGCTGGGCCTCGCCGTGGCCAATGTCGTGGGCGTTCCCATCGTGACCTGGCTTGGACAGAACTACGGCTGGCGCCTGATGTTCGTGGCCGTCGGGATCATCGGCGTCATCACGCTGCTCCTGGTCCAGCGATTCGTGCCGTTCCGGCCCGCGCACGCCGAGGCGAGCATGCGCCGCGAGCTGCGGGCGTTGAAGCGCATCCAGGTGTGGCTTGCCCTGCTGATCGGTGTGGTCGGCTTCGGCGGATTCTTTGCCGTCTACTCCTACATCAGTCCGACCATGACGGACGTCGCAGGCCTGCCCGAATCTGCGCTGCCGCTCGTCGTCGGGCTGTACGGACTCGGCATGGTCGCCGGCAACATCCTAGGCGGACGGCTGGCCGAGCGCTCGGTGATGGGCAGCATCTACCAGGTGATGACAGCCATCGTGTGCGTGCTCGCCCTCTTCTGGGTGGTCGCGGATGTCGCCGTCCTGGCCGTGGCTATGGTGTTCCTGATCGGCGTCGCCGGTTCCAGCCTGATCCCCGGGCTGCAGACCAGGCTCATGGACGCCTCACCGGACGCCCAGACGCTGGCGGCTTCGTTGAACCACTCTGCGCTGAACATGGCCAATGCCCTCGGTGCCTTCCTCGGCGGGGCCGTGATTTCCGCGGGCTGGGGCTACAAGGCGCCCGCCTTGGTCGGGGCGGGCCTGGCTGTCCTCGGCCTGGCCGTGGCGGTTATCTCGGGCCTCCTCGAGCGGAAATCCCAGGCGTCGGCCGGTCCCGGCACGGATGCCGCTTTGTCGGACCGGAAGATACTCGGCTCCAGGTAGAGCACCCCGGCGATCGGTACTGCGTCCCGGATCCGCCGCTCCACACCGTCTATCCGGCGGCGATCTCCCGCCATGTGCTAAGCGCCGTAGTCCGCCAAGCTATACCCGATCACGCTGGGCCCGGGCGGAAGCATACAAGCAGACTGTTGCCGCGGTACCGACGTTCAGGCTCTCGGCCTGGCCGTACAGGGGAACCGCCACGCGGTAGTCTGCGGCGGCCAGCTCCGCTTCGGAGAGGCCCTGGGCCTCATTGCCGAATAACCAGGCCGTCTCGCCTTCCAACGCCGGGCCCGCGGCTCCCTCGCGGCCCGTAGCCGCTGGTCCCCCGCCGCCCCGGCGTAGGGCGCTCTCATCCTGCAGCCGGTCCAGGTCGATGTCACCGTAGCCGTCTGCCGCCAGCACGGCCACGTGCTGCTCCCTCAGCTGGTCCACGAGCGAATCGAAGTCGGCTCCGATGACGACGGGCAGGTGGAAGAGGGAGCCGGCGGTCGACCGGACCGCCTTCGGGTTGTAGATATCCACACTCCCGCCGATCAGGATGACAGCGTCCGTGCCCGCCGAATCGGCCGCGCGAAGCACCGTCCCCGCGTTGCCCGGGTCCTGGACCCGAACCATGACTGCAAGCAGCTCGGGTCCGGCCGCCAGCACCTCCTCCAGGGGCCGGTCCAGATAGTGGCAGACGGCCAGAATGCCCTGCGGACTGACGGTATCGGACATGGCCGCGATGACGTCGTCGTTCGCCAGGCGCAGGTCCACGTCCGCTGCCAAGTCGCCCAGTTCCGGGTAGCGTTCCAGGCACGACTCGGTGGCGAAGACCTCGGACACGACCGGAGGCCGCCGCTCCCCCATGGCACTGCGGTGGGCCACGAGCGCCTCCCGCACCGCCTGGGGACCCTCGGCCAGGAACTGCTGGCGCTTTAAACGCGCCGGGCGCCCAGCCAGCTTCGCTACGTCCTTGACCCGATCTGCTCGGGGGTTGGACATAACTGCTGGTGGGCGCCCGGTAATGCTCATAGAGCGACTATAGCGTTAGTGCAGGCTGCCGCCTGATTCGCAGAATTACTCGGCGATCTTCTGGCGGGCTTCGCCGCCGGCGGGCTCGTAGCCGGCGGCCTTGGCGGCCTCTACAGTGCTGAACCAGTAGACCGGAGTGGTCTGCTCGTACCAAGTCGAACCCGGCACGTGGTACTTGTTCGACTGGTTGCCCTTGATGGCGAAGCCCTCGGGAGCATCCTGGCCATCGACGGCCTTCACAGCGCCGGACAGCTCGCCCTCGGCGGCAGCCGGAGCGGCGGCGGGAGCAGCCTTCGCGGCGGGGGCGGCCTTGGCAGCCGGAGCAGCCTTGCGCTCCGCCGGGGCCGAGGTGTCGGCGGGCAGCGAGTCCTTGGCGATCTGGACCAGCGCGGCGAAGGTGGCAGCGTCGGAGACGGCCAGCTCGGCCAGCATGCGGCGGTCAACCTGGACCTCGGCAGCCTTCAGACCCTGGATCAGGCGGTTGTAGGTCAGGCCGTTGGCGCGGGAAGCAGCGTTGATGCGCTGGATCCAGAGGCGGCGGAAGTCACCCTTCCGCTTGCGGCGGTCGCCGTAGCTGTACACGAACGAGTGCAGCAGCTGTTCCTTGGCCTTGCGGTAGAGACGGGACCGCTGGCCGCGGTAACCGGACGCGCGCTCAAGAATTACCCGGCGCTTCTTATGGGCGTTGACTGCCCGCTTCACACGTGCCACGTGCGTACTCCTTTAGGTGTTGGACGGCGGGAACTGGGCCCCGGCGTCGGAAAATGCTGAAACGACTGGCAACGGCAGCTGCGGCCGGAACCTGGTCGGAAAGGGTGTGTTAGATGCCGAGCATCTTCTTGATGTTCTTCACATCAGCCGGTGCAACAATCTTGTCGCTCGCCAGACGGCGGGTGAGCGTGGAGGGCTTGTGCTCCAGGTAGTGGCGGCGGTTGGCCTGCTGCCGCTTGAGCTTGCCGCTGCCGGTGAGCTTAAAGCGCTTCTTGGCGCCACTGTGGGTCTTCTGCTTCGGCATAGCTGCCGTTCTCCTTACGTATCCTCAGGCCAGAGCCGTCGGTTCGTGCGGCTCCCTGCGGGAACGCGCGGTTGACATGTCTACCGGAGTCCGGGAGCGCAATGCTCCCGGACTGCCAGATGAACCCGGTCTGTCGTCAGCTCTTGGAGCTGCCGCGACCGGAAGGTTTGGGTGCGGACGGCTTGGCCGGGCCCGGCATGGGCTTCGGCCGTGCCTGCGGCTTCGGCATCGCCGCGGGCTTCGGAGCGGCCGCCGGCTTCGGAGCCGGCGCCGCCTTGGGGGCGGCTTCGGTCTGCGGCTTCGGCGCCTGCTGGACCGGCGGCCTAGGCGCCGATGCCTGCGGCTTCGACTCCTGCTGCGCCCGGGGCTCGGCCTTCGGCTCAGGTGCCTTCTCGGCCTTCGGCTCAGGCGCCTTCTCGACCTGCGGCTCAGGCGCCTTCTCGGCCTTCGGCTCAGGCGCCTTCTCGACCTGCGGCTCAGGCGCCTTCTCGGCCTGCGGCTCAGGCGCCTTCTCGACCTGCGGCTCAGGCGCCTTCTCGACCTGCGGCTCAGGCGCCTTCTCGACCTGCGGCTCAGGCGCCTTCTCGACCTGCGGCTCAGGCGCCGCTGCGGGTGCAGCCTCGGCAGCGGACGGCGCTTCCGCCGGTTCGGCCGCGCTCGTGGTCAGTCCTTCCGGCAACAAGTCGCCCAGGCTCTGCGTCATCGGCGCCTGGTCGGAGGAAACGTCGACGCGCTCATTCTTGGCGGCGTTGGCTGCCTTGGCCTCTGCCTTCTGCGTGGCACGGCGGGCTTCGGCCTTGGCTTCCGCCTTGTTCTTGGTCGGGCCGATCACCATGACCATGTTGCGGCCGTCGATGCGGGGGCTGGACTCAACAATGCCGACCTCGGCGACGTCGTCCGCAAACTTCTGCAGCAGACGAATGCCCATCTCCGGGCGCTGCTGTTCACGCCCGCGGAACTGGATCATGGCCTTGACCTTGTCGCCCGCGCCGAGGAAGCGGAGGGCGTGCCCGCGCTTGGTCTCGTAGTCGTGCTTATCGATCTTCAGCCGGAACCGGATTTCCTTCAGAACAGTGTTGGTCTGGTTCTTGCGGGCTTCACGGGCCTTGACTGCTGCTTCGTACTTGTACTTGCCAAAATCCATGAGTTTGCACACCGGAGGCTTGGCCTGCGGTGCTACCTCAACAAGATCCAGGTCCGATTCGGCGGCCAGACGCAGGGCGTCCTCGATGCGGACGATCCCCACCTGTTCGCCGGCAGGACCTACCAACCGCACCTCGGGGACGCGGATCCGATCATTGATTCGTGGCTCGCTAATGTGTGGCTCCTGATTGTTGTGGTCACGGTGACCGCCCCGCAACAGGAGAAGGCCCCCTATTGCGTGCGCAATCGGAGGCCTCGGATGCCGGCGTTCGGCGCCGCCCCAAAAGGGACTGCGCGCATCAGCTTCCCCAGCGGGGACTGTATGCCGACCGGAACCCGGCAGCTGTGGATAATCCATGCCGACAGGTGGGAGACGAATCCGCTTGCAGATTGATCCGTTATTCCTTCCGGAATCCCGGTGTGCCCTCGGGCACGAAAATAACAGGAATCAATTGGTCTGTGACAAGCTTACCAGTATGAGCACCCCAGATAACAACCCTGCCCCCGATGCCGGCCACCGCCATTCGTTTGACGGCCCGGAAAATGCCGGCCAGGACCAGGAAGTCCTTGCGCAGATGCGGGACATCGCGGAAGTACCTGCAGTGGAAGTCATTACGACGGCGGCTGTCCACCTGATGAGCGCCGCGGCAGTCAAGTGCGGGCTGGCAGCCGGCGAGGATGCCGAGCAGCTGAAGGACCTTGACGAAGCCCGCAAGCTGATCACCGCCTTGGCCGGGTTCGTCACCGCCGCGGCACCGGAGATCGGCAGCCAGCATGCCGGCCCGTTGCGCGACGGGCTGCGTTCCCTGCAGCTGGCCTTCCGTGAAGCATCGGTGCTCCCCGACGCTCCGGGCCAGGGTCCGGGCGAGAAGTTCACCGGGCCGGTCAACTGACAAGGCAACAGCTTTCGCGAAGAGGCGCCGTGGCACAGACCCGGCGCCTTTTCGCTGCCCGCGGTCGGCCCGGCATGCCCAGCCCTTCCGGACCGGGATGCCCGGCCTGGCGTGCCTGGGCCCTTGCACGCCGGCAGCAGCCTAGCTCTTTGCGTGCCCGCCGGCCGCGTCCCGGACAAAACTGATCTCCAGCGAATCCACCCGTTCGGCGAAGTCCTTGGACGCACCCAACCGGGCTTGCAGCCGCTCGGCCAGTCCCTGCAGCTCCGCCTGGCTTAGACCGTCCTTGACAGCCAGGACCAACCGCAGCTCCGGTCCCGGCCCGCCGCCGGCAAGAACGCGCCCCGAGGCCGTCCTGGAGGCGATGCCGCTGCCGGGCGCCAGAGCGGTGTGCAGAACGTCCGGTTCCCTCCCGACCGCATCGGCGACGACGTCCGCCAGCGAAGGATCGGCATAGGAGGGCACCCACTCGTGCTGCTGGGCCAGCGCCCAGACGCCCGGGCGGCGCACAACGAAGGTCACCTCGGAGCCGGGGTCCACGACCAGCAGTTGGGCGCTTTCCGCCACGGCCGACAAGGCCGCCCGGGCGGCATAGACGGCCACGGGCCTGGCATCGGCGTGCCAGGCCTCCAGGGCGGATGTGGAGGTGAACACCGGCAGCGCCCGGCGCCCGTCGGGCGCCTGCAGCGTTACCAGAGCCATGTCCGCCTGCTTGTCGGCGGCGAGTTCGTTGGCTCCGGCCGCTTCCTCACCGAGCTGCGCCACAATCGGAACGAAGACGCGGGCCGATGCCAGAGCCTGCAGCACCTGGGACTCTCCCCCGGTGCCGTCGGCCAGCGCCGCGATGGCCTTCAGGTAGCCCTGGTCGGCGCCGCCGTCGTCGTCGTTGAAATTGTGCAGCGGGTTGCCCGGCCCGCTCAGGTCGCGGCCGCTCCACGGCCTGCCCGCCGAGTCCGTCGCGCCGCCGGCACCGGCCAGTGCGGCCGCGATGTGGCCCGGCAGTTCCCTCTTGTCTGCCAAGGCTCAGCGGCGGCCGGCGGTATCGAGTGCCTGGGGCAGCGTGAACTTCCCGGCGTACAGCGCCTTACCGACAATCGCTCCCTCGACGCCGTGCGGCACCAGGGTGCGCAGGGCCGCGAGGTCATCGAGGCTGGAGATGCCGCCGGAGGCAACCACCGGCTTGGCCGTGCGGGAGGCGACCTCCTTGAGCAGGTCAAGGTTGGGACCCTGGAGCGTGCCGTCCTTGGTCACGTCAGTGACGACGTAGCGCGCGCAGCCGGCGTCTTCCAGACGGGCCAAAACGTCCCAGAGGTCGCCGCCCTCCTTGGTCCAGCCGCGGGCCGCCAGGGTGGTGCCTCGGACATCGAGTCCGACGGCGATAGCGTCGCCGTAGCGTTCAATCGCCTTGGCCGTCCACTCAGGGTTCTCCAGCGCCGCGGTCCCGAGGTTGACGCGGGCAGCGCCCAGTTCCAGCGCACGGTCCAGCGATGCATCGTCACGGATGCCGCCGGACAGCTCAACCTTGATGTTCAGTTCCCGCACCACGCGCTGCAGCAGGTCGATATTGGAGCCCCGCCCGAAAGCCGCGTCAAGGTCCACCAGATGGACCCACTCGGCGCCGTCGTTCTGCCAGGCCAGGGCCGCGTCCAGCGGATCACCGTAGCTTGTCTCGCTGCCGGCCTCGCCCTGCACAAGCCGGACCGCCTGGCCGTCGGCGACGTCCACGGCGGGCAGCAGTTCGAGGATCGGGGCATCTTGCGTCGTCATAGGGGGAATCCGCTTTCTGAACTAGTCGAAGGAATTACTCGGCCGGGCCGAGAGTAAGCAGGTAGGCGGCCACGAGGGCCATGGCCGCCAGGAACCAGAAACTGATAATCAGCCATTTCGGCGCCTGCTGGCCGCGGAAGGCAATGGCGCCTCCGGCGAGGAGGCCGGCCAGACCCATCAGGACAACACTCCACATACCGGGTCAGCCCAGGGTCCGAAGCCAGTTTTGCAGCATGGCGGCGCCCGCGTCCCCGGACTTCTCGGGGTGGAACTGCGTTGCGCTCAGCGGACCGTTCTCGACGGCGGCAATGAAGGGACCGCCGTGATCGGACCACGTGACCATGGGAGGAGTCATGGCCGGCTGGTTCACGTCGAAGTTCCAGTGCTGGACGCCGTAGGAATGCACGAAGTAGAACCGCTCGTCTTCGATCCCGGCAAACAACTGGCTGCCTTCCGGGGGCCGAACGGTGTTCCACCCCATGTGCGGGACGACCTCGGCGGCCAGGCGCTCGACGGTGCCCGGCCATTCACCGATGCCTTCAGTCCTCACGCCGTGCTCGACGCCGGCCTCGAACATCACCTGCAGTCCGACGCAGATCCCCAGGACCGGGCGGCTGCCTGCGACGCGCCTGCCGATCCAGCGGATGGCGTCGACGGACTTGAGTCCTTCCATGACGGTCGCAAAGGCCCCGACGCCGGGCACAACCAGGCCGTCGGCCTCGAGGACTGCCCGCGAATCGTGGCTGAGCGTCACCTCGGCGCCGACGTGCTCCAGCGCCCGGACTGCCGACCGGATGTTGCCCGACCCGTAGTCCAGAACGGTCACCTTGGGCGCCATAATCAGAGCGCTCCCTTGGTCGACGGAATGCCCTCGACGCGCGGATCCGGCTCCACGGCGGCGCGCAAGGCGCGGGCGAAGGCCTTGAACTGGGCCTCCACAATGTGGTGCGGGTCCCGGCCGCCGAGCACCCGCATGTGCAGGCAGATCTGCGCGTGCAGCGTGATTGCCTCGAAGACGTGGCGGGTCAGGGAACCGGTGAAGTGGCCGCCGATCAGGTGGTATTCCTGGCCGGCCGGTTCACCGTCGTGGACGAGGTAAGGCCTGCCCGAGATGTCGACCACGGCATGGGCGATAGCCTCGTCCAGCGGGACGGTGGCTTCGCCGAAACGGCGGATCCCGGCCTTATTGCCAAGCGCGTTCTTCAGGACTTCCCCAAGCGTGATGGCGACGTCCTCGACCGTGTGATGGGCGTCGATGTGCGTGTCCCCCGAGGCCTTCACTGTCAGGTCGATCAGCGAGTGCTTCGAGAGGGCCGTGAGCATATGGTCGTAGAACGGCACGGTGGTGCTGATATCGGACTGCCCGGTGCCGTCCAGGTTCAGCTCAACCAGCACCGACGACTCGCTGGTGGTGCGTTCGAGGCGTGCTGTGCGTGCAGTGGTGGCGATATCCGCGGTCATGGAATTCCTTTGTGGCAAGAGGGGTCATTGCGGGTCCGCACGGAACCCGCACTTATCAGTCTAGAAGACTCCGCTCAGAGCAGTTCCCGCAGCCGGTCGAGGAATGCGGTGGTCTCGGCCTCGGTGCCGGCGGTGACGCGCAGGTGCCCGGCGATCCCGACGTCGCGGATCAGCACGCCGGCATCCAGCAGCCCCTGCCAGACCCTGTGCGGGTCCTTCAACCCGCCGAAGAAGACGAAGTTCGAGTCCGACGGCGCGGGCTGCAGCCCCAGCGACGTCAACTCGCTAACGATCCGGTCCCGCTGGCTCTTGATCTCTTCGACATTGGCGAGCAGCGCGCCGGCATGATCGAGCGCCGCCAACGCGGTCGCCTGCGTGACGGCCGAGAGGTGGTAAGGGAGCCGGACCAGCCGGAGGGCGTCCGCAATCTGGGGAGCTGCGGCAAGATAGCCGACGCGGGCGCCGGCGAGGGCGAAGGCCTTGCTCATGGTCCGCGAAACGATCAGCCGCTCCCTGCCCGGCAGGAGCGTCAGGGCACTGTCCGTCCCGACATGGGCAAATTCTGCATACGCTTCATCGACGATGACGATCGCCTGGCTCGCTTCGCCGGCTTCGTAGACAGCTTCGACGACATCGAGCCCGAGCGCGGTCCCGGTCGGATTGTTCGGTGAACACAGGACGACAATGTTGGCTGCGGTATCACGGACCGCCTTGGCAGCTTGGTCGGCGGTCAGGCCGAAGTCCGCGTCGCGGCGGACGGTCACGTACTCCGTGTCCGTGCCGCTGGCAAGGAGGGGATACATCGAGTAGGTGGGCGGAAAACTCAGCAGCCGGCGCCCCGGGCCGCCGAAGGCCTGCAGTATCTGCTGCAGTACCTCGTTGGACCCGTTCGCTGCCCACATGTTCCCGGCGGAGAGCCCGTGACCGAGGTAGTTGGCCAGCGCCTCCCGCAGCTCCGTGAATTCGCGGTCCGGGTAGCGGTTCAGGCCCCCCACCGCCGACTGGACGCGCGCCGCAATCGCGTCGGCAACCTCCTGAGGCAGCCCGTGCGTATTTTCGTTGACGTTGAGAAGCACGGGTACGTCGAGTTGCGGAGCTCCGTACGGTGTCAGCCCGCGCAGGTTGTTGCGCAGGGGCAGTCGGTTGAGTAGATCCAGCTGGTCGTTCACCTGACCAGCTTAGGCTCCGGCGGGCCCGGGGCAGGAATCGGGCCTGCCGGAGCGGCTCTTATTACAGCTGCTAGTCCCCCAGCGGGACGAACAGCCGCTGTCCGGCACGAACGACGGAATTCGGCAGATTGTTCAGCTGCTGGATCTCGGCAATGACATCGTGCGGGTGGCGGTCCGGCGCTGCCAGCACGGCCACATCCCACAGCGTCTGGCCGGGCGCGACGGCGACCGACACGGTGCGGCCGGGGCCAAGGTCAGGCCCCGAGCTGGCCAGGGCCGGCGCCGTAAAGAAGCCGATCAGGGTCAGCAGGACTGCGACGCCAAGCATCAGGGGCAACCCGATGAGCACCAGGCGGCCGCGGCGGGTGAGCCGCAGCGCGGGCGTCGAGCCGGGCAAAGCCTGCGGGGCGACGTGCGGGGCGAGCTGAACAGACATGAGGGTACCTTCCCGTTCCGCGTGCATATGCATCTTGGTTTCGAACGCATATTCGAACTGTCGGTTTCCATTTGTAGC
Source organism: Arthrobacter sp. Marseille-P9274 (assembly GCF_946892675.1). Taxonomy (NCBI): domain Bacteria; kingdom Bacillati; phylum Actinomycetota; class Actinomycetes; order Micrococcales; family Micrococcaceae; genus Arthrobacter; species Arthrobacter sp. Marseille-P9274. The sequence goes on along the minus strand of NZ_CAMPOV010000001.1, from coordinate 1,061,836 downwards.
ACTTGTGATCGAATGTTGTCGAGACTCGATCGAATAAATGTTTGAGATCGTAGTAGGGCTGCCCTAGGCTTGAAGAAATGGCGGCCATGCCTGAGTCCATCAGCTGCCACTGACAACATTGGACCGGCCACCCCTGGCTAGCCCGGGGTGGCCGGATAGAGAACCGGGGCCAGTTCATGTCGAGGAAGATTGCAGCTACTTCAGGTGCCGACGGCACGGGAACCGCACGCAAGCGCGCGGCCGCGTCCCCCAAGAGCCTGACGCCCCGCCAGAAGAAGATCCTCGAAAGCATCCAGCGTTCCATCAGCGCCAAGGGCTACCCGCCGTCGATGCGCGAGATCGGTGACACCGTCGGGCTCGCCAGCCTCTCCAGCGTCACGCATCAGCTCTCGCAGCTGGAGAAGCTCGGCTATATCCGCCGCGATCCCAAGCGGCCGAGGGCCATGGAGGTCCTGACGCCGCTGACGCTCGAGAAAGGGGCGGTGGAGATCGAAGGCATGGCCGAGCCGGAGAAACTCCGCAGCATCGGCGGCCTGTCGGTATCGGAACTGGCCACGGCTTCCGATACGGCGATCGTTCCGCTGGTCGGCAGGATCGCCGCGGGCGGGCCCATCCTGGCGGACCAAGTGGTCGAGGACGTCATGCCCCTCCCCCGGCAGCTCGTCGGGCACGGCGAGCTCTTCATGCTCAAGGTCTCCGGCGATTCCATGATCGATGCCGCCATCTGCGACGGAGACTGGGTCGTCGTCCGCCGGCAGCCGAGCGCCGTCAACGGCGAAATCGTCGCCGCGCTGCTGGACGACGAGGCTACCGTCAAGACTTTCCGGCAGCGGGATGGCCACACCTGGCTGCTGCCGCAGAACACCCAGTATGAACCGATCCTCGGCGACGGCGCGACGATCATGGGCAAGGTCGTTTCGGTGATGCGCGCCCTGTAGCCGCCGCCCGGCGGGCCCTCAGCCCGCCAGGCGCTGCAGGATCTGGAGCGCCGTCGCCCGGTCCTTCGTCGACCAGAACGGCGGCAGCGCCGCCCTGAGGAAGCCCCCATACCGGGCATTGGCCAGTCTCGAATCGAGCACGGCCACCATGCCCCGGTCCCCCGCGGCACGGATAAGCCGTCCGGCACCTTGGGCAAGCCGTACCGCGGCGTGCGTGGCCGAAATGGTCATGAAACCGTTCCCGCCCGCCTGCGACACTGCCCGCGTGCGGGCGGTCATGAGCGGATCGTCCGGCCGGGGGAAGGGAATCCTGTCGATGACCACCAGGCGGCAGGCCTCTCCCGGCACGTCGACCCCCTGCCACAGCGTCATCGTCCCGAACAGGCAGGTATTCGGTTCGCTCGAGAATTGCCGGACCAGCGCCGCCATCGACGACTCGCCCTGGCAAAGGATCGTGAAGGGCAGCCGCTTGCGCATCTCCGCGGCGGCATCCTCGGCGGCCCGCCGCGACGAGAACAGTCCGAGGGCACCTCCATTGGAGGCGCGAAGCAACGCTTCGAGCTCGTCCAACTGCTCGGGGCTTGTCCCCCGGCCTGGCTTTGGCAGGTGGGAGGCCACATAGAGCACGCCCTGCTTCGGGTAGTCGAACGGGCTCCCGACATCGGCGCTGCTGTACTTCGGCGCTCCTTCGCCCAGCAGGCCCAGCGAGCCGGCGACGGCGTCGAAGGCGTTGCCGATGGCGAGGGTCGCGGACGTGAGGACGACGGTGTGGCCCTCGAAAAGCCCCTCGCGAAGCCGGGAAGCCACCGACAGCGGCGCCACGTTCAGCATCGGCGGCAGGGTCTCGTCCGGAGGTCCGTAACCGCTGCCCGCTGTGAAGCTGCTGGGACGGGTTATCCATAGGACCTCCCGGCTGTGGGCGGTGGACACTACCCGGTCGCACAGCTCCAGGATGGCCGCCAGCCGTGACCTTGCCATCTGCCTGCCGCCGTCCGCCGCGCCCGAGCCATCGGGCTTGGAGTCGGACAGTGCCGTTCGAGCCGCCTCCCGCAGCTGGGTCAACGCCAGTTCCTGCTCGGGCCGCAATCCGGCCGCCATGAGTCCGGACGGAACCGAATCGAATGCCGCTTCGAAGCTCTTGGCGGCAGCGTTCAGCGCATCGACGCTGATTGCCGTGTGCTTGCGGGCACTGGAGGCGGCGGCGGTGATCATGGCGGCCGAGAGTTGTCCGGAGACCGCCCCCGTCACGCGATCCTGCAACTCATGGGCCTCGTCAATAACAACGAAGTCGTAGTCCGGCAGGACGGCCAGCCCCTCGAACGCGTTGATGGCCAGCATCGCGTGGTTGGTGATCACCACGTCGGCCTCTGCCGCGTGCATGCGTGCGCGCTCACTGAAGCATTCCGCCGCGACCGGACACCGCTGGGCCCCGAGGCACTCCATGGCGCTCACGGAGACCTGCCGCCAGGCCCGGTCGCTGACCCCAGGGACAATCTCGTCCCGGTCCCCCGTGTCGGTCTCCTCGGCCCAGGCCCGCAGCCGCTTGATTTCCTGTCCCAGAGCGGTGGTCGGCCCGGGGGCCGGCGCCGGATGCGGGACGGTCTCATCGGCGAGGTCGAAGAGCGCCTCCGGAGCATCGTCCGCCGGGAAACCGCCGTCGACCTTGTGCAGGCACAGGTAGTTGTTCCGGCCCTTGAGCAACGCGGCATCGATCGGTCGCGGAAGCTCATCGGCGATGGCTTCCAGCAGCCGCGGCAGGTCCCGTTTGACGATCTGGGACTGCAGGGCGAGGGTAGCCGTCGCGACGATCGCCGGCTTCTCGCTCTCCAGCGCATGCACGATCAGTGGAATCAGGTAGGCAAGGGACTTGCCCGTTCCCGTGCCCGCCTGGACCAGGAGATGTTCACGCCGCCGGAAGGCCCCATCGACCCGGCCGGCCATATCGTGCTGGCCCTGGCGGTCCTGCCCGCCCATCGCCTGCACGGCGACGTCGAGCAGGCGCAGGGCCTCCGCCTGTCCCTCAGCCACGCCGGATGAAGGCCTCGAGTTCGGCCGCCAGGCCCTCCCTGACCATGACTTCGAGTTCGGTGCCCTCTTCGCCATGGTCCATCGACAGGATCTCCGCGTCCGGGCTGTGCAGCCGGCTCACGACGTCGCCCCTGTCATAAGGAATCAGGAGGTCGAGCTTGACGGCGGGCCGGGGAATGCCGTCGCTGATGGCCTGGAGCAGTTCGGGGATGCCCTGCCCGGTACGGGCCGACACCACGACATGCCGCGGTTCCCGCTGGCGAAGCCGTTCGATGACGAACGGATCAGCTGCGTCAGCCTTGTTGAGCACGATGATCTCGGGAATCTTGCGCGCATCCACTTCCGTCAGCACCTCGCGGACCGCTGCGATCTGGCCTTCCGGATCGGGATGGGATGCGTCCACCACGTGGAGGATCAAATCCGCGTCGGCGGCTTCCTCAAGAGTCGACCGGAACGCTTCCACCAGTTGCGTGGGCAGCGAGCGGACGAAACCGACGGTGTCCGCCAGCGTGTAGCCGAGCCCGTCCGAGGTTTCGGCCTTGCGGACCGTCGGGTCGAGGGTCGCGAACAGCGCGTTCTCCACGAGGACGCCGGCGTTGGTCAGCCGGTTGAGCAGCGAGGACTTGCCGGCGTTGGTGTAGCCGACGATCGCGACCGATGGCACGGCGTTGCGCTTGCGGTTGGCCCGTTTGGTCTCCCGCGCCGGCTTCATTCCGGCGATCTCGCGCCGCAGTTTGGCCATGCGCGTGCGGATGCGCCGCCGGTCCAGCTCGATCTTGGTTTCGCCGGGGCCACGGGAACCGATTCCGCCGCCGGCCGCGCCGACGCGGCCGCCGGCCTGGCGGGACATGCTTTCGCCCCAGCCACGCAGGCGCGGCAGCAGGTATTCCAGCTGGGCGAGTTCGACCTGTGCCTTGCCCTCGCGGCTCTTGGCGTGCTGCGCGAAGATATCGAGGATCAGGGCGGTGCGGTCAATGACCTTGACCTTGACGATGTCTTCAAGACCACGCCGCTGCGAGGGCGACAGCTCGCCGTCGACAATCACCGTGTCAGCGCCGGTGGACATGACGATGTCCCGCAGTTCCTGCGCCTTGCCCGATCCCAGGAACGTTCCGGGGTCCGGCTTGAGGCGGCGCTGGACGACGCCGTCGAGGACTTCCGACCCCGCGGTCTCGGCCAGTGCGGCCAGTTCACGCAGGGAATTGTCCGCGTCTGCCGCCGTCCCCTCGGTCCACAAGCCGGCCAGCACGACCCGCTCCAGTCGGAGCTGGCGGTACTCGACCTCGGTGACGTCTTCCAGTTCCGTCGACAGCCCGGCCACGCGCCGCAAGGCGCGCCGCTCCTGAAGGTCCTGCTGCTCGCCGTCGAACTCCGAATGCTCTTCGTCCAGCGCGGAGATGGCCTGTGCCTTGCCCCGGAAACCGCTGCCGGTCTTGGTGCGGGCTGCGGAATCCTTGGCCAGAATCCGGTCGATGACGGCCTGGATCTCCTCCGGGGTCAGTTCCGGTTCCTCTGCCGGCTGGCCGGCGCTGCTGTTGGTCATGCTCTCCTTCGGAAGGTCTGTAGATCTATGGTAGTCCTCCGCTGCTGCGCGGGGGTGGTTTGCCTGCTGTGGTTGTTGTCGGGTCATGGGAGTCTCCTGACGGGGAAGGCGGTCCCTGGTGCGCTGATCCGGGGCCATGCAGCCGCGATGCGCTGGAGGGCGCAAGGAGGTGCAGGGGCAGTTGCAGCCAGGGGACGCGTGGGAATGACAGATTGGTTCGCGGTAGTGGTGCCTACCGATCCCGGAGCCGGGCTCAACGGGAGCGGCGTCTGATGCGGGCCGAAGCCGGCCTAGACCACCGCAGTCACTTGTTTGCCATGCGGACCAGCATAACAGGCTCCGCGCGTGGCTTAGGCAGGCCTAGATACAAATTCCGCCGAGGGCGCACTAGTCTGGCGGATTATGGCCACCGATCATTACTTCAGCGCCGAGCCGGGCAAGCCGGAAATACGTAAGCCGCTGACCGTCGAACTCGACGGTCAGGTCCGGCACTTGACGACGTCGAACGGCATCTTCAGTCCCGAGGGAATCGACAAGGGCACGGCCGTGCTGCTGGCCGAGGTTCCCGCCCCTCCGTCGGCCGGCAATTTGCTCGATATCGGCTGCGGCTGGGGTCCGATCGCGCTGACGCTGGGTCTGAAGTCACCTGCTGCGGCGGTGACGGCGGTCGATGTCAATACCCGCTGCATTGCATTGACCAACGACAATGCGCAGACACTGGGGCTGCACAATGTGCAGGCCTGCCTGCCGGACGAGGTGGACCCCGAACTGCGCTTCGACGCCATCTGGTCCAATCCGCCAATCCGAATCGGCAAGAGCGAACTTCACGACCTGCTGATGCTCTGGCTTCCGCGCTTGGCGCCCGGCGGCAACGCCTGGCTGGTCGTGCAGAAGAACCTCGGTTCGGACTCCCTGCAGCGCTGGCTTGCGGCCGAGCTGCCGGCGGAGTTCCGGGTCAGCCGCGAAAGCACCGCCAAGGCCTTCCGGATCCTGCGGATCCGCCGCGCGGCTGCTACGCGATAACCCCGCGCGCCACGAGGGCGGCGGGCCCGCTCAATTCGACATGTTCGCGCCCATCATCGGCGACGAAGAACCGCACGTTCACGGTGCCGCCGGGCACGTTGACCCGCCAGTCGTCCGGCGCGCCGGCGCCTGCCCAGTAGCGGATGGCGACGGCGGACGCGCAGGCGCCGGTTCCGCACGATTGTGTCTCCCCGACGCCGCGTTCGTGCACGCGCATGGTGATGTGGCCGGCACCGTTGTGGACCAGCGGTTCAGCCGGCACGACGAATTCGACATTGGTTCCGTTAACCGGCTTCGGCTCGACCTCCGGTGCCTCATACAGCCCGGTCGCAGCCAGCTCGGCGAGCTCGGCAAGCGCGACCACGGTGTGCGGGTTGCCCATGCTGATGCTCAGGGCGGGCCGGGGCACCTCGAGGCCCGCCGCATTGACGACGGAGTCCGTGGCCTTTGCTGCGGCCTGGTCCGGATAGATGAACTCCCACGGGCCCATGTCCACGGCATAGCCGTCTTCCGAACGTGTGATGACCTTGATGCCCGCACGCGTACCGATGGACATGGACTTGCCCTCCGCGAGGTCGGCCAGGCCCTGGTCAAGCAGGAAATGCACGAAGACGCGTACACCGTTGCCGCACATTTCCGAGACCGACCCGTCCCCGTTGCGGTAGTCCATGAACCACTCGGCTTCCGGAGCCGACGCGAGCAGTTCCCGTCCTTCCGGAAGATGCTCGGAACGGACTGCGCGGATAAGACCGTCGCCGCCGATGCCCTGATGGCGGTCACACAGCACGGAAACGGCAGCCGAGTTGATCTGGTGGTCGCCGTTGGGGTCGGCGACCAGCACGAAATCGTTGCCGGTGCCATGGCCCTTGGAAAAGGACAGGCCGGTCAGGGAACGCAGGACAGCAGAGGAAGATTCGGTCACTGTCCAAGCTTATCGACGAGTGCAAATGCGGTGTCCACCAGCCGCGGGTCCTTCCAGTCGAGCCACTCGATCCGCGGATCGGCGCCGAACCAGGTCTGCTGCCGGCGGGCGAACTTCCGGGTGGCCACGATGGTGTCCTGCACGGCCTCGTCGATGGTCAGTTCGGCATCGAGGACCCGGAGGAACTGTGAGTAGCCGAGCGCTTTGGACGCTGTTTTGCCGTCCCGCAAGCCCTCCCTCTCGAGCCGGCGGACCTCTTCCAGCAGGCCCATATCCACCATCCGGTGCACCCGGAGGGCCAGTCGTTCCTTTAGCTCCTCCCGGTCGACCTTGAGCCCCAGCTGTAGGGCCGGCTGCCAGTAGCGCCGCTCCGGCATGAAGGAGCTGAAGGGCCGCTGCGTCAGCTCGTACACTTCGAGGGCACGCACCACCCTGCGGGCGTCGCCCAGGCGCGCCGCAGACACCGGGTCGACTTTTTCCAGCCGGCTCCGCAGCGCGGCCAGACCGTCGGTTGCCAGTTGCAATTCCAGCTTGGACCGAAGCTCCGGATTGGTGCCGGGAAACTCGATGACGTCCAGGGCCGCCCGAACGTAGAGACCCGATCCGCCGGCCAGAATGGCCCGCCGGCCGCGGCGGTGAATGCCGGCGATGGCCGCGCGGGCCTGCTCTTGGAAGGCCGAGACGCTGGCTTCATCGCGGACGTCGAGGATGTCCAGCAGATGATGCGGCACACCCTGCCGCTCGGTCGGCGTGATCTTGGCCGTACCGATGTCCATTCCGCGGTAGAACTGCATGGCATCAGCGTTCACGACTTCGCCGTCGATCCGCTGTGCGAGTGCCACAGCCAGGTCCGACTTGCCCGATCCGGTGGGACCGACTACAGCGATGACAGGCGGTACCTGCTCCGGTTCGCTCACCATCCGGCGGCGTCAGCCGCGCACGGGCAGCGCCGGCATGCCGAGCGAAACCGCCTTGCCGCCCGCCGTCGTTCCCGGCGCCGGCGCGGCACAGGAGTCTGCCTGCGACCGGTCCCACGCGTCCCCCGCCCGCGAACGGCGGACCGAGTAGTCTGCTGGCACCGGGTCGGCGATGAGGTGGAACGGTGCGGCCTCGGTCACCGTTACGGTGACCAGGTCGCCGGGGCGCGGCACTGCCGCTCCGTCCGGCACCGAGAAATGGACCAGCCGCTGGTCCCGCGATCGGCCGGAGAGCCGGTGTGTCTCACTGGCCTTGCGCCCCTGCTGCGCGGTAACCAGCACCTCGACCTGCGTGCCGACCTGCTTGGCGTTCTCTTCGGCGGAGATCCGGTCCTGCAGGGCGATCAGCCGCTCGTACCGCTCCTGCACGACGGACTTGGGCAGCTGCTCCGGCAGGTCGGCGGCAGGAGTTCCGGGCCGCTTGGAGTACTGGAAAGTGAACGCCGTGGCGAACCGTGACTGTTCGACGACGTCGAGCGTTGCCTGGAAATCTTCCTCGGTCTCGCCTGGGAAACCCACGATGATGTCGGTGGAGATGGCGGCGTGCGGAATGCGATCGCGGACCTTGTCCAGGATGCCCAGGAACTTTTTGGAGCGGTAGGAGCGGCGCATGTCCTTGAGGACTTTGTCAGAGCCGGACTGCAGCGGCATGTGCAGTTGGGGCATGACGTTGGGCGTTTCGGCCATCGCCTCGATGACATCGTCGGTAAAGGCGGCCGGGTGCGGGCTGGTGAAGCGGACGCGCTCAAGGCCGGCAATGTTCCCGCACGCGCGCAGCAGTTTGGCGAAGGCTCCCCGATCGCCGAATTCCACGCCGTATGAGTTCACGTTCTGGCCCAAGAGGGTCACTTCGATGGCGCCGTCGTCCACCAGGGCCTGGACCTCGGCCAGGATGTCTCCCGGCCGCCGGTCCCGTTCCTTGCCCCGGAGCGAGGGAACAATGCAGAAGGTGCAGGTGTTGTTGCAGCCGACGGAGATGGACACCCAGCCCGAATACACGGCGTCGCGCTTGGTGGGCAGGGTGGAGGGAAAGACATCGAGCGATTCGAGGATCTCCAGTTGGGCTTCGTTGTTATGGCGCGCACGCTCAAGGAGCGCCGGCAGCGAGCCCACGTTGTGGGTGCCGAAGACGACGTCGACCCAGGGCGCCTTCCGCAGGATGGTCTCGCGGTCCTTCTGCGCCAGGCAGCCGCCCACCGCAATCTGCATCCCGGGACGGCGTTCCTTCACCGGCGCCAGCTGTCCCAGGTTGCCGTACAGCTTGTTGTCGGCGTTTTCCCGCACCGCACACGTGTTGAAGACGACGACGTCCGCCTGCCCGTCCGTCGCTTCGACCAGGCCGGCGTTTTCCAGGAGTCCGGCCAGGCGCTCGGAATCGTGCACGTTCATCTGGCAGCCGAAGGTGCGCACCTGGTAGGTGCGCCCGTCGGCACTTGAAACAGTCGGATCGGGGGCAGGGAAGGTCACGCTCACTTCTTAAGGGTAAGACCTTCCCCGCCGGCCGCCACAATCCGCGGTGCGCGGCAACGCCCCTGGGTGCCCGCCGGCGGGAGGGAGCCTGGAGGTCCGGGGTCGGGAGCCATTGCAGTCCGCGGTTCTCAGTCTGCCTGCACGGCGTCCAGTTCCTCGGACACTACCCTGAAGGCGACCGCGGGCGGGTAGCCCTTCCTGGCCAGCATGGATGCCAGCCGGCGGGTGTGCTTGTCCTTGACTTGCCGTTCGTTGAGGTCCCAGTCCGGCCGGATCTTTCGGCGCACCAGTTCCCTGGCACTGCCCAGTTCATCGTCCGGGCTGAGCTGCTCGAGCGCTTCTTCAGCCAGCTCCGGCGCGATGCCCTTGTCCGCCAGTTCGCGCTTCAGCGCCCCGCGAGCCAAGGACTTGGTCTGGAACCGGCTCCGGACCCACATGCGGGCGAACTCGGCATCGTCGATCAGCTGAAGCTCTTCGAAGCGGTCCAGGACGGCCACGGCAACCTCTGCCGGAACGTTGCGTTCGGCCAGCTTGTCAGCCAATTGCCGCCGGCTTCGCGGCCCCATGGTCAATTGCCTGAGGATGATGGACCGCGCGACATCGCCGGGGTCGGCCTCAGGCGTCAGGTCTGCCGGGGAGTCGGGAGTCGGTTCCTGTCCTCCCCGGCGGCTTCGGCCCTGCACGCCGATCAGAGGCCGTCCACGGCCTTGAGCTTCGGTTCCTTGGCGACCCCTTCGGTGCCCTCTTCCGGCTTGTCGATACCGAGCTTCAGCCGGATGCGCCGCTCGATCTCGTCCGCCAGATCCGGGTTGTCCCTCAGGAACTTCCGGGAATTCTCCTTGCCCTGGCCGAGCTGGTCGCCGTCATACGTGAACCAGGCGCCGGACTTCTTGCAGATGCCATGCTCGACGCCCATGTCGATCAGGCCGGACTCGCGGGAGATTCCCTGCCCGTACATGATGTCGAACTCCGCCTGCTTGAAGGGCGGGGCCATCTTGTTCTTGACGATCTTGGCGCGGGTGCGGTTGCCGATCGGGTTTGAGCCCTCCTTGAGGGTCTCGATCCGGCGCACGTCGATGCGGACCGAGGCATAGAACTTCAGGGCCTTGCCGCCGGTGGTCGTTTCCGGGCTGCCGAAGAAGACACCGATCTTTTCGCGGAGCTGGTTGATGAAGATCGCCGTCGTCTTGCTTTGGCTCAGGCGTCCGGTGATCTTCCGCAGGGCCTGGCTCATCAGGCGGGCCTGGAGGCCGACGTGGCTGTCGCCCATTTCGCCTTCGATCTCGGCGCGTGGCACCAGGGCCGCCACCGAGTCGATCACGATGATGTCCAGCGAACCGGAGCCGATCAGCATGTCCATGATTTCGAGGGCCTGCTCGCCCGTGTCCGGCTGGGACACCAGCAAGGCATCCGTGTCCACGCCCAGTTTCTTGGCGTACTCGGGATCCAGCGCGTGCTCGGCGTCGATGAAGGCAGCGATGCCGCCGTTGCGCTGGGCGTTGGCGACAGCATGCAGGGCCACGGTGGTCTTACCCGACGACTCCGGACCGTAGATCTCGACAACGCGGCCCCGCGGCAGGCCTCCAATGCCGAGCGCGACGTCGAGGGCGATGGAGCTGGTGGAAATCGTTTCGATCGGGGCACGCGTCTCGTCGCCGAGACGCATCACGGAGCCCTTGCCGAACTGCTTGTCAATCTGCGCGAGTGCTGCTTCCAAAGCCTTCTCGCGGTCCGGTGCTGCGGCCATTATTCACCTCGGTTTCTTATGGCCCTGCGGGCCGTGTTCTTCGCTCGCTTCGACCGTATCGCCCCGCTCCGACAGAATGCGCAGCCGCCTGTGCGGCTGTGGACAATCCGTCGATGCGGCGCCGGTTCCCGGCTCTGTGTAGGAGCATAGCCGCCCCCGGAGACAGATTCGAACATATCTGCGAATATCGTTGGGCGTGTCTTCTTCAGCGCGAAGGCTTGATGTCGCGGCCCAGGCGCCGCGCAGGTGGCACTTCCTGCATCTCGCAGACGGCCAGCCAGACGGTCTTCGGCGGGACTCCGGCCGAGAGGGCCTCGGCCGCGGTACGCCCGCCGAGCATCGTGAGGACCAGATCCGCGGCCAGGACCCTTGAATAGCCGGAGCCGAACTCCTCGTCCATCAGCCGCCAAAAATCACTCAATCGCACGCTGATATCTTCTCACGGCTGCCGTCCGGCCGCAGTCGCCGGCGGCTCACTACAATAGCGTCATGACCGGACAGGATTCTGCGCGGCAGGATGAGGACTTCGAGAGCGCCATCGACTCGCTGGAGCAGCAACTGAGCATGCTCTGGCGCCGCGCCCGCGCCAACTCCCACCGGGTAGCGCGCGAGGTCCATCCCGACATGGAACCAGCCGCCTACGGGCTGCTGACGGTGCTGCAGCGCGAGAAGTCCATGCGGTTGACCGACTTGGCCGCCAGCATCGGCGTCGGGAAGCCCTCGGTCAGCCGCCAGGTGGCCATGCTGGAGCAGCTCGGCCTCGTCAGCAAGGAAACCGACCCATCGGACGGCCGCGCCCAGTCGATTTCGCTCACGGAACTGGGGCTGCAGAAACTGAAGTCGGCGCAGTCGGCCAGGAGGTCCGCCTTCGTCTCGCAGCTCGAAGACTGGTCCGTCAGGGATCTCAATTCCCTGGCCGGGCTGTTGGACCGGCTCAACCGCTCCTAGTCCGGCCGGGCTGGAACCGCCTCCGGTAGGCGCGCGGCCCCTCTACCGCGCCGCGGCGGCGCGGGTAGCCCGTCGCGGCAGGCTCCAGCCAGGGGGCGCCGGCGCCAGGAACGCCCAAAAAGCGGGGTGTCAGAGCGCGAAAGAGCCGGGCACAGGGTGCCCGGCTCTTTCCGGCGCACGGCCGGGGGCGTCAGGAACGTGCCGAGGCCAGTCCCCTGCTGAGGTCTTCGGGCAGTTCGTCCGGAATCTCGGCGACGAATTCACGCGAAAGCTCCTGCGGGACGGTGTCCGGAATGACAACGCCTTCAGCGTCCGCAACACGGTCGCTGACCTCGCGCAGCATCAGGGACAGCGGAACATCCAGAGCCGAACAGATGGAGGACAGCAGCTCCGAGGAGGCCTCCTTCTGGCCGCGCTCAACTTCACTCAGGTATCCGAGGGAAACACGAGCGCTGTGTGAAACTTCACGCAGGGTCCGGCCCTGGCGCTGGCGTACGTCACGCAGGACGTCGCCGATTTCGTGGCGTAGCACTACCATCTTGCGCTCCTTCTTTTCCCGTTGCGTCTCGTCGGACAGACCCACATCACGCCAACGGACAACCCCGTTCACGGATACGGGTTGCTTGACCATTTGTATCGCCTTACTCCCTCTGTGTACACGGGTTCCACCGCGTTTTCTAAAGCTTATGGCACCAACCTTGGAAGTTGCTGCCACCTTGGATAACTATCCGGAACATTAATTTGTTCCCCCGCCACCTCGCGGGCGCCCGGAGCGCACCCTCCCGCCCGGTCCTAACGCGTAGCGGCGGTGGCCGACTCGACGGCCGCCAGCAGGGCGGACAGGGCGGCGTCTCTTGCCTGCTCCCGGATCCTTGCGCGGTCACCGGCGAAGGAGAAGGCGGCAGCATGGGAACCGGCCTCGGTGGCGACGCCGACGTAGACGGTGCCCACGGGTTTGCCGCCGTGCGGTTCGGGCCCGGCCGCCCCGGTCGTGGCCACCGCGATATCCGCGTCCAGGCAGCGGCGCGCCCCCTCAGCCATCTCGCGCGCAACCTGCGGATCGACGGCCCCGTTGCGCTCCAGCAGCGACGCATCCACGCCCAGCAGGCCGGACTTGACATCGTTCTGGTAGGAGACGACCGCGCCCTGGAGGGCACCGGAAGCACCCGGGACGGTCGCCAGCGCTGCTGACACCATGCCCGCCGTGAGCGATTCGGCCGTCGCGATGGTCAGCCCCTTCGCCACCGCCGCCAGAATGACCTTTTCGGAAAGGTTCTGCCGGTCCACGGCTCAGTGTCCCCGTCCGGCCGACCGGAGGCGCAGGGCCTTGATCACGTAGTCCGCGCCGGTCACGACCGTGACCGCGACCGCGACGAGCATCACGATATAGGCGACGACGGCGGCCCAGTCCCCCAGCCACGACTCCAGGGGCAGCAGGTAAAGGAAGATCGCCAGCGTCTGGAGTACCGTCTTGAGCTTTCCGCCGCGAGAGGCCGGCATCACGCCGTACCTGATGACGACGAAGCGCAGCAGCGTGATGCCGAGTTCGCGGACGAGGATCACCACGGTGATCCACCACGGAAGTTCGCCCAGGACGGAGAGCAGGATCAGCGCCGATCCGATCAGCAGCTTGTCGGCGATGGGGTCGGCAATCTTGCCGAAGTTCGTGATCAGCCCGCGGCTCCTGGCCAGGTCCCCGTCGAGTTTGTCCGTGTAGATGGCCACCGCAAAAACGGCGACGGCGAGCCAGCGCAGGAGGCCGTCGTTGCCGTTGTCAGCCAGCATGAACCAGATGAAGAACGGCACCAGCACGATCCGGATGGTGGTGAGGACGTTGGCGATGTTAAGGGTCGGTACCGGGCTGGCAGGCGAATCAGTCACGTCCCTACACTACCGAACCCGCTAACGCCCGGTGAGACTCCAGGCGTCCTCTTCACCCGACTCGCCGTCGTCGTCGTAATAGTCCACCGCCTGCGCGCGGGCGTCCAGGTCCTCGGCCACGAGGTCCCGGGGGCCGTCGAAGCCGTGGTTGGCGTTGGCGTTGTCCGCCAGGGCGGCGGTGCGGGGATCGGCCGCCGCGGGCGCGGCCGGGTCCGCCGGGGGCGGCCCGTCTCCCCGGATGGCGGCCAGCGTGGCGGCCAGGTCATCCGGCTGGACCAGCACGTCGCGCGCCTTCGAGCCCTCGGAAGGGCCCACCACTCCCCTGGACTCCAGCAGGTCCATCAGCCGTCCCGCCTTGGCGAAGCCGACGCGCAACTTGCGCTGGAGCATGGAGGTCGATCCGAACTGCGTGGTGACCACGAGCTCCGTGGCCTGCAGCAGCACATCGAGGTCGTCCCCGATATCGTCGTCGATCTGCTTCTTCGGCGCCTCGACGGCGACGTCCTCGCGGTACTCGGCCTTCAGCTGGCTCTTGACATGCTCCACGACCTCGTGGATCTCGGACTCCGAGACCCAGGCGCCCTGGACACGCATCGGCTTGGAGGCGCCCATCGGCAGGAAGAGCGCGTCGCCCTGGCCGATCAGCTTCTCGGCGCCGGGCTGGTCCAGCACGACGCGCGAGTCGGTGACGGACGAGGTGGCGAACGCCATGCGGGACGGAACGTTGGCCTTGATCAGGCCCGTGACCACGTCCACCGACGGGCGCTGAGTCGCCAGCACCAGGTGGATGCCGGCGGCGCGCGCCAGCTGCGTGATGCGCACGATCGAGTCTTCGACGTCCCGCGGAGCCACCATCATCAGGTCCGCGAGCTCGTCCACGATCACCAGCAGGTACGGGTAGGGCTTGATGACCCGCTGCGAGCCCTCCGGCGGAACCACCTTGCCGTTCCGCACGGCCTTATTGAAGTCGTCAATGTGCTTGTAACCGAAGTTCGCCAGGTCGTCATAGCGGGTGTCCATCTCGCGGACCACCCACTGCAACGCCTCGGCCGCTTTCTTCGGGCTCGTGATGATCGGCGTGATCAGGTGAGGGACGCCTTCGTACGCGGTGAGCTCCACGCGCTTGGGGTCCACCATCACCATGCGCACCTCATCCGGCGTCGCACGCATCAGGATCGAGGTAATCATCGAGTTCACGAACGAGGACTTACCGGCCCCGGTGGCGCCGGCGACCAGCATGTGCGGCATCTTGGCCAGGTTGGCGACCACGAAGCCGCCCTCGACGTCCTTGCCGACGCCCATGACCATCGGGTGCTCCGTCTTGCGCGCGTTGTTCGAGCGCAGCACGTCGCCAAGCGAGACGGTCTCCCGGTCCGTGTTCGGGATCTCGATGCCGATCGCCGACTTGCCCGGGATCGGGCTGAGGATGCGCACGTCCGAGCTGGCGACGGCGTAGGAGATGTTCTTGGAGAGCGCCGTGACGCGCTCGACCTTCGTCCCCGGGGAAAGCTCGATCTCATAGCGGGTGACCGTCGGGCCGCGGGAGAAGCCGGTCACCTTCGCGTCCACCTTGAACTGGTCCAGGGTTTCGGTCAGGGCATTAACGACGGCGTCATTCGCCTCGGAGCGTTCCTTCGACGGCGGCCCCGGAGGGAGGAAGTCCGACGGCGGCAGCGTGTATGTCACGTCGCCGGAGAGCTGCAGCTGCTCCGTGCGCTGCGGAATCGGGGTCGCGGGAGGCTGCGGCTGCACGGGGTTGGCAGGCACCGGCGGCACCGCGGGAGCAGCGTGCGGCAGGACCGGAAGGGCTTCGGTGGCACCCTCCGGCAGCAGCCCCTGCTCGCGCTTGAGCTGTTCGGCCGCCAGTTCGGACTGGGTGGGGCGCCGGACTCCCGGCGGCACCTTGGGCGTCGCCGGGAGCGTCGGTACCGGGCCCGTCACCGGCGCGTCATCGATCACCGGCGTTTCGAACGCTTCGTCCCCGTAGAAGCCCCCGTCGTCGTAATCCCCCTGCTCTTCCGCCGGCTTGTCCCGCCCGAACACTCGTTTGCGCTGCTTCTTCTGCTTGGGCCGCTCGGGCTCGTCGCCGTACAGGTAACTCTGGTCGTGCTCGTCCCCGCGCTGGGGACGGTGAGCCGGTTCCTGCCCCATCAGCTTCTCGTAGACGGCGCGCAGCCGGGCCGGAATATGCCGGAACGGGGTCGCCGTGATGATCAGGAGGCTGACGAAGGCCAGCAGCGAGTAGACGACGACGGGCAGGACCCAGGTGATGGTCGCCAGCGGCGAGGAGATGAGGAAACCCACCATGCCCCCGGCGGCCCAAAGCGCGTCCAGGCCGTCCGCGAGGGCGGGCTGGCCGCCGATGATGTGGGCCAGGCCCGTGCCCGAAAGCGTCATCAGGGACAGCCCGATGGCGATGCGGTTGTTGCCGGCGACGTCCTCCGGGCTGCGCATCAGCCGGACCGAGAAGACCAGGAGGAACATCGGCAGCAGCAGCGCCATCCAGCCGAACGTGCCGCCGAAGACCGCATGGACGACGTCGGCGAAACCACCCTTGAGCGCCCACCATTCGACGGCGGCGATCATGGCCGCCAGCAGCAGCATGAAGAAGCCCGTGCCGTCCCGGCGCAGTTCCTTGTCGGGAAGCACGTCGGGGCCGAGCTTGCGTACACCGGCTGCCACGAGGTGGGCGACGCCCATCCACGCACCGCGGACCATCCGCAGCGGCAGCGGCAGCGGGTCCTCGGCCGGCAGCTCGATGGCCTTGGTCTTGGCGGTGGAACGCCCAGACGATGAGCGCGCAGTACTGCCCGTGGTTTTACCGCGCGACTGCTGGGTGCCTTTTTTGGCAGGGGAAGTTCGAGTCGCCATACCGGAAAGACTACCTGCCGAGGCCGTCCGGCGTCGGGATTGACCTACCGGTCAGCGCACCGGTGTCAGCCGGATCACGCCCTCGCCGCCGGCCTCACGCCTCGAGTACCACCGGGACGATCATCGGCCGGCGCCGGTGCCGCTTGTTGACCCAGCTGCCGATGACCCGGCGTACCACCTGCTGCAGCTGGTACGTGGTGTGGTCCTTGCTGCTGACCACGGCTTCTTCGAGCGAGGCGATGATCTGCGGCTTGATGTTATCGAACACCGAGTCGTCCTCCGCGAATCCGCGGGCGTGGATCTCCGGGCCGGAGACGATCTTTCCGGTGCTCCGGTTGACCACGCAGATCACGGAGATGAATCCCTCCTCGCCGAGGATCCGCCGGTCCTTGAGGTCCGCGTCGGTGATCTCGCCGACGCTGGATCCGTCCACATAGACGAACCCGCACTCGATCTGGCCGACGATCCTTGCCGTGCCGTCCGCCAGGTCCACGACCGTGCCGTCGTCCCCGAGCAGCACGTTCTCCGCGGGGATTCCGGTGGCCTGTGCCAGCTTGCCGTTGGCGATCAGGTGCCGGGTCTCGCCATGGACCGGCATGGCGTTGCGCGGCTTCAGGATGTTGTAGCAGTAAAGCAGCTCGCCGGCGGCCGCATGGCCGGAGACGTGGACCTTGGCATTGCCTTTATGGATGACGTCCGCGCCGAGCTTGAGCAGCCCGTTGATCACCCGGAATACGGCGTTCTCGTTGCCGGGGATCAGCGACGAGGCCAGGATGACCGTGTCCCCCGCGCCAACCTGGATCCGGTGGTCCCCGTTGGCCATCCGGGACAGCGCCGCCATGGGTTCCCCCTGCGAGCCCGTGGACATCAGGACCACCCGGTCGTCCGGCAGTTCCTCGACGTTCTTCAGGTCCACGATGATGCCGGCGGGAACGTTCAGGTAGCCCAGCTTCTCGGCGATCGCCATGTTCCGGACCATCGACCGGCCCACGAAGGCGACATGCCGGCCATGGGCGGCCGCGGCGTCGAGCACTTGCTGCACGCGGTGGATGTGCGAGGAGAAGGAGGCAACGATGATGCGCTTTTCGACCTGGCCGAAGAGCCGCTCCAGGACCGGCCCGATCTCCTTCTCGGCGGTGGTGAAGCCCGGGACGTCGGCGTTGGTGGAGTCCGCCATGAAAAGGTCGACGCCCTCTTCGCCCAGCCGGGCGAAGGCGCGCAGGTCCGTGATGCGGCCGTCGAGCGGCAGCTGGTCCATCTTGAAATCGCCGGTGTGCAGCACGTTGCCGGCCGCGGTCCGGATGAACACGGCCAGCGCGTCCGGAATCGAGTGGTTGACCGCGACGAATTCGCACCCGAACGGCCCGAACTGCTCGACCTGGCCTTCGGTAACCGTGACGGTGAACGGCCTGATGCGGTGCTCGGCGAGCTTCGCCTCGACCAGCGCCAGCGTCAGCTGCGAGCCGATCAGCGGCAGGTCCCCGCGCAGCCGCAGCAGGTACGGCACGGCGCCGATGTGGTCCTCGTGGCCGTGCGTGAGCACCACGCCGACGATGTCGTCGAGCCGGTCCTCGATGTAGGAGAAGTCCGGCAGGATGAGGTCGACGCCGGGCTGGTACTCCTCGGGGAACAGGACGCCGCAATCCACAATCAGCAGCTTCGAATCGATTTCGAACACGGCCATGTTCCGGCCGATCTCCCCGAGGCCGCCCAGCGGGATGATCCGCAGGGTCCCATCGGCGAGCTTCGGCGGGGTGCGCAGCTGTGAAATTGTGGATTCGCTCATGCTGTTGGTCAGGCCTCCAGGTGCCAGCCGGCCTCTTCGAGGTCCGCGCGGATCGGTGCGATCTCGGCCTCGGTCGGCTCCACCAGGGGCAGGCGGACCACCGAGTTGGACAGTACGGACTGCCACTTGAGGATCAGTTTGGCCGCGACGGCGCCCTGGATGTGGGACATCACGGCGCGCTGCACGGGGTCCAGTTCGAAGTGCAGGCGGCGGGCGGTGGCGAGGTCGCCGGCCAGCATGGCGTCGACGAGCGCCCGGTACTTGGCGGTCGCCACGTGCGCGGTGACGGAGACGACGCCGACGGCACCGGCTGCCATCAGCGGCAGGGTGAGTCCGTCGTCACCGGAGTAGACGTCCAGGTCCGTGTTGGCCAGCACTCGGGTGGTCTCCTGGTAGTTCGCCTTGGCGTCCTTCAGGGCCACGATCCGCGGGTGTTCCGCGAGCCGGTAGAGGGTCTCGGTTTCGATCGCGATCCCGGCGCGGCCGGGGATGTCGTAGACCATGACGGGCAGGTCCGTGGCGTCCGCCACGGCTTCGATGTGCGCGCGCACGCCGGCCTGGCTCGGCTTGTTGTAGTACGGCGCGGTGACCAGCAGCCCGTCTACGCCCAGGTCCGCCGCCTGCTTGGAGAGCCGGACGGAGTGGCGCGTGTCGTTGGTTGTGGAGCCCGCGATGACCTTCGCGCGGCCGCCCACGGCCTCCTGGACCGTCTTGAACATGCCCAGGTTCTCTTCGTCCGTCAGGGTGGAGGTCTCCCCCGTGGTGCCGGTGACGACCAGGCCGTCGCAGCCGTCGTCGACAAGCTTCTCTGCGAGTTCGCCGGTCTTCCGGTAGTCCACCTCACCGTCCTCCGTGAAGGGGGTGACCATGGCGGTCACGAGGGTTCCGAAAGTGTATTCGCGGGCAGTGGACTCAGACATAGAGGAAACGTTACCGTGCCGGCCTGCGTTTCCAGCAACGGCGGCGGAGAGTTTCGTATCACGACGGCGCGGGCCGCGGACCTGCCGGCGGCCTCCGGCGACCTGCGCCGCTGGAGGAGCACGGCGGGCCCGCTGTGAGAATATCGGACCATGGCATCCACACAGACCGGCCGCCGTCTCGCCGGCATCGATGCGGCGCGCGGCTTGGCGCTGCTGGGCATGATGGCTACCCACATCTACCCGCTGTGGACGCAGGGAGCGGATCCGCAACCGAACTTCACCGGCCTGGTACTCTCGGGCCGCTCCTCCGCCCTGTTCGCAGTGCTGGCCGGCGTGGGGCTGGCCCTGCTCTCCGGCGGCAGCAAACCGCACCACGGGCGTGCGCTGCTCGCCGACCGCGGGGGCATCGCGGTCCGGGCGGCGCTGATTGCCGCCGTCGGCCTGATGCTCGGCACCTTGGAAGTCAATATTGCGGTCATCCTGGTCCACTACGCCGTGCTCTTCTGGTGCGCGCTGCCGTTCCTGCAGCTGAGGCTGCCGGTGCTGGCCGCGTGGGCTGCGGGGTGGCTGCTGCTCTCCCCCGTCGCCGCCTACCTGATGCGCGGCGGACTGGAGGCGGCGCTGGATCCGCCAAGCCTGGGGCACAATCCCAATGTGCTGGACGTTTTCACGCCGGCGACGTTCCTGGCCGACATCTTCGTGACCGGCTTCTACCCGGTGCTGCAGTGGCTCGGCTACATCCTGGTCGGGCTCGTCATCGGCCGGCTGGAGATCCGCAGGACGGTGGTGCAGCTGTGGCTGCTGGCCGGCGGGCTCGCGGCCGCCGCCCTGGGCAAGGCTGGTTCCGCACTCGTGATGGGGCAGCTCGGCGGCCTGTCGGGGCTCGCGTCCACGGAAGCGGCGCAGCAGCCGGATTTCGGCTTGATCTACCAGGTCAACCTCGGCTGGGTCGACATGGACGACTCCTTGTGGTGGCTCGGGGTGGCGGGACCGCACTCGGGCACCACCTTCGACCTGCTGCATACCTCCGGCACGGCGGCGGTGGTCCTCGCCGTCTGCCTGCTGCTCACCAGCCGCCGGCCGAGGCTGCTGCTCCCCCTCTCGGGCGCGGGAGCGATGACGCTCTCGCTGTACGCGGCGCATGTGTGGGTCATGAGCATCCTGCCGGACGGAGCCGCGGCCCCGTCCGACCACATGCTCTATTGGGGCCAGGTCATCGTCGCGCTGTCGGTCGGCGCGGCGCTCAGCGTGCTGTCGATGCGGGGGCCGCTGGAGCTGGTGACCTCCTCCGCGTCCCGCCTGGCCCGGAACGCCCTGCGCGGGAACCGCCAGCTCCGCTAGGGCCCTCGGCCGGACTCCCCAACAACGGAACGGGCCGGATCAGCCCTGCCGGCTGAGCGAGATCGCGTGCCGCATCGACTCCCGGGCGCGCTTGCGGTCCCGGGCGGCATCGTAGGCGCAGGACAGCCGGAACCAGCTGCGCCAGTCCTCCGGCGCGGCCTCCGCCTCGGCCTTGTACTTCTCGAACTCGGCGTCCGCCGCGTCCTGCACGATCCGTCCGCCGGGGGTGCGCGGCAGGTTGTCCGGCGGCAGCCCGCCCTCGGCCTCCAGCACCTTGGCCAGGCGGGACATCCGGGCCCCAAAGAGCACTTCCCGGATCAGCGCCCAGGCGCCGACGAGCGGGAGGATCAGCAGGGCGGCGCCGATCGCCTTGGCGATCAGCTGCGGGTCCTGCAGGAGCAGCCACGCCCGGTGCACGGTCAGCGACATGTAGGCCAGCAGCAGCAGGATAATGACGGAGACCCAGATCTTCTCGCCGTGCCGCGCATACCAGGTGACCGTGCGCTTTGTTCCGCCCGCTGGCTCAGTCCCCGCTGGCTCAGTCCCCGCTGGCTCAGTCCCCGCTGGCTCAGTCATTGAGGTCAAGGTAGCCGTCCAGCCCGTAGGTCAGACCCGGGTGTGCCGCCACCTGGCGCACGCCGAGGAGGACCCCCGGCATGAAGGAGGCCCGGTCGAAGGAGTCGTGCCGGATGGTCAGCTGCTCGCCCGGCCCGCCCAGCAGCACTTCCTGGTGGGCCACCAGGCCGCGGAGCCGGACGCTGTGCACCTTGACGCCGTCGACATCCGCGCCGCGGGCTCCCGACAGCGACTTGGTGGTGGCATCCGGGCTGGCCGGCACGCCCGCCTGCGCACGGGCGGCGGAGACCAGCTGCGCGGTCCGCACGGCGGTGCCCGACGGCGCGTCCACCTTGTCCGGGTGGTGCAGTTCGATGATCTCGACTGACTCGAAGTAGCGGGAGGCCTTGGCCGCGAACGCCGAGGCCAGCACGGAACCGAGCGCGAAGTTCGGCGCGATCAGCACGCCGATCTGCGGGTTCTCCTCCAGCAGCGCGGCCAGGGCGTGGCGCTTGCCCTCGTCCCAGCCGGTGGTGCCGACGACGGCGTGCATGCCGTGTTCGACGGCGTAGCGTACGTTCTCCTCGGTGCTGTCCGGCGTGGTGAGGTCGACGACGATATCGGCGCGCGCCTCCACGAGGGTCTGCAGGCTGTCCGAACGGCCCAGGGCCGCCACGAGCTTCAAATCTTCCGCGGCGTCGACGGCTTTGACCGCCTCCGCGCCCATCCGTCCGCCAGCGCCCAGCACGGCCACCGCCAATTGTTCAGTCATGGGTTCCAGCCTATCGTTACTGGCCGATACCCACCCATTCGGTGCTGCCGTCGGCGAAGCGCTGTTCCTTCCAGACCGGCACCCGTTCCTTCACCGTGTCTACCAGTTCGGCGGCGGCAGCAAAAGCCGATGCACGGTGGGCCGACGCGACGGCGGCCACCAGCGCCGCATCCCCGATCTCCAGCGCTCCGGTCCGGTGCGCGACCCAGATGCGCACGCCGTCATACTTCTGCGCGATCTCCGCGGCGACGTCGGCCATGACCCGCCCGGCGGACGGATGGGACGAGTACCCCAGCGCCGCCACGGGCTGGCCGCCGTCGTGGTTGCGGACCACGCCGCTGAACGTGACCACGGCTCCGCACTCGGCGGACTCCGCCGCCGCCATCGCAACGGCGACGTCGAGCGGCTCCGCGGTGACCTCCGCGTGCAGGACCTCGCTACTGACCATCAGGACCTCCGGTGTGTTGTGCGGGGGCGGCCGGGTGCCCGGCGTCGCGCTGCCCCGCCAGCTGTGTGCAAATGTGTTCAAGGATCGGAGCGAGGACCTGAAGCCCGTCCCGCACGCCGCCGGCCGATCCGGGCAGGTTGGCGATGAAGGTTTGGCCCGAGACGCCGGCCAGCCCGCGGCTGAGCACCGCCAGCGGCGTCTTGGCCGCGCCGGCGGCGCGCATCGCCTCGGCGACGCCGGGAAGCTGTTTCTGGAGGAATCCCGCGGTCATTTCCGGGGTCAGGTCGTCCGCCGTGATCCCGGTGCCGCCGCTGGTGATGATCACGCCGGGCCCCTCCTCGAGCAAGGCGGCCAGCGCCTCCCGGACCGGAGCGCCGTCAGGCACGACGCGGATCGGAAGCGGGGCGAACCCCTGTTCCTGCAGCCATTGGCTGATGATCGGCCCCGTGCGGTCAGGATAGGAACCGGCCGCCGCGCGGTTGGAGGCAATAACGACGCCGGCGGTGCGGTTCACGGGGCGCGGAGCCGCGGGTTCGGGTGCTGCGGGCAGCGGGGCGGAGGCGTCTGCCGAGTTCACAGCGACCAGTCCCCGCTCTTGCCGCCGGACTTGGCCAGCACCTTGATGTCCCCGATCACGGCGTGCTTGTCCACGGCCTTGATCATGTCGTAGAGGCTGAGGGCCGCGACCGAGGCGGCGGTGAGGGCCTCCATTTCGACGCCGGTCACGCCACGGGTGCGCACGGTCGCCTCGATCCGCACGTCGCGTTCGCCGGGATGGAAATCCACGGTGACCTTGCTCAGCGGCAGCGGGTGGCAGAGCGGGATCAGCGAGGGCGTCTGCTTCGCGGCCATGATGCCGGCGATCCTGCTCACGGCTAGCGCGTCCCCCTTGGGCAGCCCGCCGGAGACGAGCAGCTCGACCACGTCCGGCCGCATGCTCAGCACGGCCTGGGCGGTCGCTTCGCGCGTGGTTTCCGGCTTGGCGCTGACGTCCACCATGTGGGCGGAGCCGTCCTCGCGGACATGGGTCAGCGCGGCGGTTGTTTCGGAGTCCTTCATAGCAGCCATATTTCCACGTTTTCGCCGGCCGCGGCCGAGCCCGCATCCGCGGGCAGGTGCACCAGGGCGTTCGCCTGCGCCAGCGCGTGCAGCAGGTGGGACCCCGCACCGCCCACGAGGCTGACCGCGGCGCCGTCGTAATAGCCCCTCCGGACCTGGTGCTTGCCCTTGGGGGATTCCACGGCCTCGGCCAGCGGCACGCGCAACACGGTCCGGAGTGCCGGCGCGCCCAGCACTTCGCTCAGCGCCGGCCGCAGGAACATCTCGAAGGAGATGAGGGAGCTGACGGGGTTGCCCGGAAACCCGAGGAAGGCGACCGAGTCCACGGTGCCGATGGCCTGCGGGCCGCCCGGCTGCATCGCGACGGATTCGAACCGCACGTCCTCGGCGGCCAGCGCCTGCTTGACGACTTCGAAGGCGCCCTTGCTGATCCCGCCCGAGGTCACCAGCAGCTGCGGCCGGTGCTGCCGCAGGTCCTCGCGCAGCCGTGCACTGAACGCTTCCGGCGAGTCGGCCAGGATCCGGCTGCCGGCCACGTCCGCGCCGGCCTGCGCCAGCGACGCGGCCAGCAGGGTGTTGTTCGCATCGAAGATCTGGCCCGGTGCTGGTACCGTGCCGGGCGGCACTACCTCGTCCCCGGTGCTGAGCAGCAGGACGCGGGGCCGCGGCAGCACCGGCACCCGGTCCAGGCCGAGCGCGGCCAGCAGGCCCAGCTGCGGAGGGTCGAGCCGTGTGCCACGGCGCAGCGCGAGGGTTCCGGCAGCGATGTCGCTCCCGGCCGGCCGGACGAACTGCCCGGCCGGGACGCGGGCCGGCAGGGTGACGGTCTGTCCCGCGCGGAACGGCCTGAAGCCGTCCGGCAGGGCCTGTTCGATGGGGACGACGGCGTCCGCGCCGGGAGGCAGCATCGCCCCGGTCATGACCGGGAGGGCCGTCCCGGGCGGCAGCGGCGGGGCCGGGTGTCCCGCGGCGACGGTCTGCCCCACCGGGAACTCGGTGCAGGCGTGCGTGGACTCGCTGGACACGGCGTATCCGTCCATCTGCGAATTAGCGAACGGCGGCAGGCTCACGGGCGCAGTGATGTCCCGGGCAAGCGGCCGGCCGATGGCTTGCAGCAACTCCACGGTCTCAGCATCGCCCGCGAGGCTCGCCAGCGCGGTGCGTAGCAGCTCAGTGACCGCGTCCCGGTGCTCGGCTACCGATCTTGCCACCGGCGTCTCCCTTCCCTCTGGTGCCATCCTAGGGCAACGCCTCCGCTGCCTAGGGCCCGCCCGTCAGTTCGCGCTGCGCGCCGGATAGACGGCCACCTCGCTGGCTTTCACCGCGAAGAAGACCCGGCGCCCGGGCTGGAGGTCCAGGTCCGCGGCCGCGGCGTGCGTGACCTCGGCGGCCAGCCGGCCGGCCCGGACCACTAGATGTCCGGTGGCCGGTTCAAGTTCTTCGATGGCGGCTTCGAGAACGTTCCGCGGGCTGCCGTGGGGGCGTTCGGTGAAGACGCTGACGGCCGCCGGGCTGAATGCCGCGACCGCCGGCTCGCCGTCGAGCAGTTCCGGGGCCCGGTTGCCGAAGACCACGCTGCCGGCCGGGATGGGGGGCTGCTGGGCCGCCGCGCCGAGTCCGCCTTCCGCGGCGCGGCCGCTGATGAGGTTCAGTCCGGCCAGCCCGGCGGCGAAACTGCTGCGCGGTCTGGAGAGCAGCTGCCGCGGCGTCCCCTCTTCCGCCACCCGGCCGTGCTCCAGCACCACGACCCGGTCTGCCAGGTGCAGCGAGTCCAGGATGTCGTGCGTGACGATGAGGGCACGCCGGCCGTCCAGTACCCGCCGCAGCATCCGCCGGATCACCGGTGCGACGGCGACATCGAGCGCGGCCAGCGGTTCGTCCAAGAGCAGCAGCGACGGCTCGGCGGCCAGGGCGCGGGCGATGGCCACCCGCTGCGCCTGCCCGCCGGACAGCGCGGCCGGCCGGCGCTCCGCCAGCTCGGCGGCCTCGGCCTCCGCCAGCCAGCGCCGGGCCTGCTCCCTGGCTTCCCGCCGGGATGCGCCGCTGCTGCGCGGCCCGAAGGCCACGTTCTCCAGCACGGTGAGCTGCGGAAACAGCAGCGCCTCCTGCGAGAGCAGGGCCACCGAACGCCGGTGCGGCGGCACCCAGTGGCCCGGGCCGAACAATCTGCGCCCTTCCAGCATGGCCTCGCCCCGGTCGGCACGGAGCAGCCCGGCGGCCAGCCCCAGCACGCTGGACTTGCCGGCGCCGTTGGCACCCATCAGCGCCACGGTTTCGCCGTCCCCGATTCGCACTCCCACGTCCAGGCCGCGGTCCGCGAGCCCGGCGGTCATCGTGAAGGTCATCCCGCGCCGTCCCGGCCGAGGGACGTCCGGCTGTACGTCAGGGCCACGATCACGACGGCGGTCGCCACCAGCAGCATGGACAAGGCCATGGCCGCCTCCGGGTCCGTTTCGTGCTGCAGGTAGATTTCCAGCGGCAGCGTCCGGGTCACCCCGGCGAGGCTGCCGGCGAAGGTGAGCGTGGCTCCGAATTCCCCCAGCGCCCGGGCGAAGCAGAGGATCGTGCCGGACAACATCGACGGCAGCAGCAGCGGCAGTGTCACGCGCCGCAGGACGGTTCCCGGCGCGGCCCCAAGGGTCGCGGCCACCCCCTCGAACTTGGTACCCGCCGTGCGGAGCGCCGCCTCGACGCTGAGCACCAGGAAGGGCAACGCCACGAACGTCTGTGCCAGTACCACTGCGATCGTCGAGAACGCGATCTGGATTCCGAGGACCTCGAAGGCCTCGCCCAGCAGCCCGCGGCGCCCGAAGGTGTAGAGCAGCGCCATGCCGCCGACGACGGGCGGCAGGACCAGCGGCAGCAGCACAAGTGCCCGCAGCAGCTTCAGGCCGCGGAACCGGCCACGGGCTAGCACCAGGGCGAGCGGCGTGCCCAGCACGACACAGAGCAGGGTACTCACCGCCGCCGTGCGGAGGCTCAGGCCCAGGGCGGCCAGTGCGCCGCTGCTGGTGACCAGCGCCGGGAAGTCGGCCCAGTTGGTGCGCAGCGCCATCGCGAGCAGCGGGAGCACGATCAACAGCGCCCCGGCACCGGCGAGGGCGAAGACCCAGCCGGGCAGTCCGAGGGCCATGGCCCGGGCGCCGCCCGCGCGCGGCAACCCGGCCGTCCGCTGTTCCTCGGCGAGTTCGCGGGTCATGGCTTCCCGAACCCGGCCTGTGCCAGGACGTCTTGGCCCTTCGCGCCCGCCACGTACTCCACGAAGTCCTCCGCCAATGCGGAGCGCTCCGACGCACCGGCGGACCTGGTCACCCCGATCGGATAGGTCACGGCGGCCCGGTCCGCATGCTCGACCGGGATCGACTCGACCTCGCCGCCCGCCCGCACGGCGTCCGTGCGGTACACCAGGCCGGCATCGGCCTCGCCGGCACGGACTTTCGCCAGCACCGCTGTCACCGAACTCTCCTCGCTGACCGGCCGCAGGGTGACCGAGTTGGCCGCGGCCAGCCGCCGCCCGGCCGCCCCGCACGGTACCTGCTCGGCGCACACGACCACGGCGACGCCGTCGTCCTCAAGATCCGCGAGCCCGGTGATCCCGGCCGGGTTGCCCGCCGGCACCACCAGGGCCGGAACGTTCGACGCGAAGTCCCGGGGACCGCCGTCGAGCTCCCCCGCGCCGTCCACGCGCTTCATCGTGGCCGTGTCCGCCGCCGCGAAGACGTCGGCCGGAGCCCCCTCGAGGATCTGCGTCGCCAGCTCCGAGGAACCGGCGAAATTCAACCGGACGGACGAGCCTGGTTCAGCCGCCTCGAAGGACCGGGCGAGTTCGGTGAACGGCTCGGCAAGCGACGCGGCGGCGTAGACCGTCAGCACTTGCCGTCGGCGGTTTCCGGGCCCCGGTCCGGTTCGATGTGTCCGCGCAGCCGGACAGCAGCAGGTGCCCGCGGCCGCGGACGCCAGCACCGCCGTACGGAGGGACCGTCCGTAGGCCGCCCGCCCCGAGCCGCCCGTCCCGCCGGACCGCCCGCCCGGGCTCGGCGCCCTCACGCCCGCTGCCTCTGCGCCGGGGCGGACGGCGTCTGCACGATCACGTTCGTCGCCTTGATGACGGCGGTGGCGACCGATCCGGGTTCCAGCCCGAGCTCCCGCACCGCCTCCGCGCTCATCAGGGACACCACCCGATGCGGGCCGCACTGCAGCTCCACCTGTGCCATGACCTTGTCCATGACAACCGACGTGACCAGCCCGACGAAGCGGTTCCGTGCCGAACTCCCCGCCGCGGCGGTGTCCGGGGGCAGTTCTGCCTGCTTCTTGGCCAAGGCCGCCAGTTCCGTCCCCTCCACCACCGTCCGGCCGGAGGCGTCGCGCGCCCCGGACAGGGCCCCTCCGTCGATCCAGCGCCGGACCGTGTCATCGCTGACGCCCAGAAAGCGCGCTGCGTCGGAAACTCGTATTTGCGTCACAGAAGCCATCTTAGAACCGCAGATGCGCCAGCAACAGAGGCGACGCTGCCGCAGCCGACGGAAGTTCCGCCGTCGTCCCCTGCAACGGCGCCGCGCCTGACGTACCCTCGATATATGAGCGTTGAGTTGGGTATGCCCCGGGTCCCAGGGAGTTCCCCTGAACCGGCGCGCCCGCCCGGTACCGGGCCCGACCTGGTCGACAGGTTCGGGCGCCGCGCAACAGACCTGCGGATCTCGCTGACGGACAAGTGCAACCTGCGCTGTACGTACTGCATGCCCGCCGAGGGACTCGACTGGCTACCCAAGGAGCAGGTCCTCGCCGACAGCGAGATCGTCCGCCTGGTGCACATCGGCGTCGAACACCTCGGCGTGCGCGAACTGCGGCTCACCGGCGGCGAACCCCTGGTCCGGGCGGGCCTTGCGGACATCATTGCGGCAGTCCGCGCCAACCATCCGGACCTGCCGGTCTCGCTGACCACCAACGGCCTCGGCCTGGACAAGAAGGCGCGCGAACTCAAGGCCGCCGGGCTGACGCGCATCAACGTTTCGATGGACTCGCTGCACCCCGAAACCTTCGCCCGGCTGACGCGCCGCCCGTTCCTGGACCGCGTGCTCAAGGGCATCGACGCGGCCCGCGACGCCGGGCTGGGGCCGATCAAGATCAACGCCGTCCTGATGCGCGGCATCAACGACCAGGAGGCGCCTGGGCTGCTGGACTGGGCCGTGACCCGCGGCTACGAACTGCGCTTCATCGAACAGATGCCCCTGGACGCGGACCACGGTTGGACCCGGCAGGACATGATCACCGCCGCAGAGATCCGCGGGCTCCTCGAGCACGGTTTCGTCCTGTGCCCTGACCCCCGGCGGCGCGACGGCGCGCCGGCGGAACGCTGGGAAGTACGACGGCGGAACTCGCCGGAGGAGCTCATCGGTACGGTCGGCATCATCGCCTCGGTGACGGAACCGTTCTGCGCGGACTGCCGGCGCACCAGGATCACGGCCGAGGGCAAGGTCCGCTCCTGCCTCTTCTCGCACGAGGAGACGGACCTGCGGGACCTGCTCCGCAGCGGCGCGGGCGACGAGGCCGTCGCCGACCGCTGGCGCGCGGCCATGTGGGCCAAACCGCGGGCGCATGGCATGGACCATACGGGCCTGGACAGCGCCGACTACGTCCAACCCGACCGCAGCATGAGCGCGATAGGCGGCTAAATGATCATCAGGTATTTCGGCGCCGCCCAGGCCGCGGCCGGCATCGGCGAGGAGACCCTCGACCTGCCGAACGGCAGCACTCTCGGAGAGCTCCTGCGGCTGCTGGCAGAGCGCCATGCCGTACCGGCGGCGCCGGGCGCACCGGAACTGGCCACGGTCATCAACCGCAGCAGCTTCCTCGTCAACGAACTGGCCGCCCGTGACCGGGCGATGAAGCTCATCGATGCCGACACGATCGACATCCTCCCGCCCTTCGCCGGCGGGTAGGCCGTACCGGAACGGCCGGCCCTCCACCTGCGGAACCGCCGCCCTATCCTGACCAAAAAAGGCCGTTGCCTCCCGCTTCCGCAGGTGGCAACGGCCTTCAGCGCCGGAAGGTCCTCAGAGCCCGAAGTCGGCCGGGCTGTCGAAGGGCCCGACCACAGTGATGGTCCGGGGCGCCGCGGCGAGTTCCGCGGCCAGGGCCTGGACCTCGGCGGCGGTGACGGCCTGGATGCGTGCCAGCGTTTCGTCCGCATCGAGGAACTCGCCGGTCACGAGTTCCGCCCGGCCGAGCCGCGACATCCGCGATCCGCTGTCCTCGAGGGCCAGGACGATTCCGCCGGAGAGCTGCCCCACGGCCTTGCGCAGCTCCTCGTCGGTGATGCCCGTGGCCGCGAGCTTGTCCAGCTCGGCCCCGAGCAGCCCGATGACCTGCTTGGTCTTGGACGGCGAGCAACCCGCATACATTCCGAAGTACCCGGCGTCCGCGTAGGCGCCGGCGAAGGAGTAGGTGGCGTAGACGAGTCCGCGCTTCTCCCGGATCTCCTGGAACAGCCGGGATGACATTCCGCCGCCGAGGACGGCATTGAGCACGCTCATGACGAACCTCTGCGGGTCCGTCGCGACGATGGACTGGCAGCCCATCACGATGTTCACTTGCTCGACCGGCCGCCGGTGGACGTGGATGCCGGGGATCGAGTTGATCGGGGCCGGTTCGGTGGGACGCCGCTCGACGGGTTCCGCACCGGGCTCCAGGGCCCAGCCGGCACTCTCCAGGGCCTGCAGGACCAGGGCGCACACCTCGTCGTGGTCCAGGCCGCCGGCAGCCGTGACGACCAGTTCGTCCGGCCGGTAATAGCGCTCGTAGTGCTCCCAGACGGCCTGCCGCGGCACGGCCATGATGGCCTCCGGGCTGCCGCCGATCGGCCGGCCGAGCTCGTGTCCGGCCAGCACCGCCTCCACGAACTTCTCGTGGCAGACGTCGGAGGGATCGTCATTGTCCATGGCGATTTCCTCGAGAATGACGTGCCGTTCCTGCTCGAGCTCGTCCTTGTCGAGGACCGCTGACGTCACCATGTCGGCGATGACGTCGATGGCCATGGGCAGGTCCGTGTCCAGCACCCTCGCGTAATAGCAGGTGTTTTCCTTCGCCGTGGCCGCGTTGGATTCCCCGCCGACCTCGTCGAAGGCCGAGGCGATGTCCAGCGCGGTGCGGTTCCGGGTTCCCTTGAACAGCAGGTGCTCGAGGAAGTGCGTGGACCCGAAGTGGCCTTCGGCCTCGTCCCTGGATCCGACGCCTACCCAGAAACCCAGGGTGGCCGAGCGCAACCCGGGCATGGCTTCGGTCAGGACGCGGACGCCGCCGGGCAGCACGGAACGGCGGACGATGGCGGTGTCCTGGCTGCTTAGGCGGATTTCCATGGGCATAGCGGAACTCCCCGCCGCCGAGCCTTGCTCTGCAGCGGGGAGTTCCCGGTCAAATGCTTCAGGCATTTAGTCGTCGGAGCCTTCCGCAGGTTCCTCGGTGTTGCCCGGCGCTTCGGCCTGGCCGGCCTCGGCGGATTCCTCGGCCACGACCGGGGACAGGGAGAGCTTGCCGCGGTCGTCGATCTTGGTGATCTCGACCTGGACCTTCTGGCCCACGGAGACGACGTCGTCGACGTTGTCAACGCGCTTGCCGCCGGCGAGCTTGCGCAGCTCGGAGATGTGCAGCAGGCCGTCCTTACCCGGGGTCAGGGAGACGAAGGCGCCGAAGGTGGTCGTCTTCACGACCGTGCCCAGGTAACGCTCGCCGACCTCGGGGATCTGCGGGTTGGCGATGGCGTTGACCGCTGCACGGGCGGCCTCGGCCGAGGAGCCGTCCGTCGCGCCGATCAGCACGGTGCCGTCGTCCTCGATGGAGATGTCGGCGCCGGTGTCTTCCTGGATCTGGTTGATCATCTTGCCCTTGGGGCCGATGACCTCGCCGATCTTGTCCACCGGGATCTTCACCGAAATGATCCGCGGAGCGAACTCGGAGAGCTCATCCGGGGTATCGATCGCCGCGTTGATCACGCCGAGGATGTGCAGCCGCGCTTCGCGGGCCTGCTTCAGCGCCGCCGCGAGGACCGAGGCGGGGATGCCGTCCAGCTTGGTGTCGAGCTGGATGGCGGTCACGAACTCGGACGTACCGGCGACCTTGAAGTCCATGTCGCCGTACGCGTCTTCGGCACCCAGGATGTCCGTCAGCGCGGCGTAGCGGGTCTCGCCGTCGACCTGGTCGGAAACCAGGCCCATGGCGATACCGGCAACCGGAGCCTTCAGCGGCACGCCGGCGTTGAGCATCGACAGCGTCGAGGCACAGACCGAGCCCATCGAGGTGGAGCCGTTGGAGCTCAGCGCCTCGGAGACCTGGCGGATGGCGTACGGGAACTCCTCGCGGGAGGGCAGCACCGGAACCAGGGCGCGCTCGGCGAGGGCGCCGTGGCCGATTTCGCGGCGCTTGGGCGAACCCACGCGGCCGGTCTCGCCCGTGGAGAACGGCGGGAAGTTGTAGTGGTGCAGGTAGCGCTTGTGCGTGACCGGCGACAGCGAGTCAATCTGCTGCTCCATCTTGAGCATGTTCAGCGTGGTCACGCCCATGATCTGGGTCTCGCCGCGCTCGAAGATAGCGGAACCGTGCACCCGCGGGAGCACCTCGACCTCGGCGGTCAGCTTGCGGATGTCCGTCAGGCCGCGGCCGTCGATGCGGACCTGGTCCTTCAGGATGCGCTGGCGGACTACCTGCTTGGTGACGGAGTTGAACGCGGCGCTGATCTCACGCTCGCGGCCGGCGAAAGCGGAGTCCTCGGAGCCGGCAAGCTGCGCCAGGACCTCGGCCTTGAATTCGTCGGCGGCGTCGTTGCGGGCCTGCTTGTCGGCGATGGAGAAGATCTCCGTCAGCTTGCTGGCAGCAGCGGACTCGACGGCGGCGTAAGCGTCCTCTTCGTAGTCCTTGAAGACCGGGAACTCGACCGTCGGCTTGGCGGCGCGGGCCGCGAGGTCCGACTGAGCCTCGCACAGGGCGCGGATGAACGGCTTGGCAGCCTCCAGGCCCTCTGCCACGACCTCTTCGGTCGGCGCGGTGGCGCCCTCGTCCTTGATCAGGTTCCAGGCGTTGTCGGTGGCTTCGGCCTCGACCATCATGATGGCGACGTCGTCGCCATTGGCGTCGGAGACCACACGTCCGGCCACGACCATGCTGAAGACAGCGCGTTCCAGCTCAGAGTGCTTCGGGAAGGCGACCCACTGGTCCTCGACCAGGGCAACGCGGACGCCGCCGATCGGGCCGGAGAAGGGCAGGCCGCTCAGCTGGGTGGACATGGACGAAGCGTTGATGGCAACGACGTCGTAGAGCACGTCCGGGTTGATCGACAGTACCGTCACGACGATCTGCACCTCGTTGCGCAGGCCCTTGACGAAGGCCGGGCGCAGCGGGCGGTCCATCAGGCGGCAGGCCAGGATGGCTTCCGTGGACGGGCGCCCTTCGCGGCGGAAGAAGGAGCCGGGGATGCGGCCGGCAGCGTACATGCGCTCCTCGACGTCCACGGTCAGCGGGAAGAAGTCGAAGCCTTCGCGCGGGGACTTGCCGGCGGTCGTCGCCGACAGCAGGGCGGTGTCTTCGTCGATGTAGACCATCGCGGAGCCGGCGGCCTGCTGCGCAAGGCGGCCGGTTTCAAACCGGACGACGCGCTGGCCGAAGCGGCCGTTGTCGATGACGGCTTCGGAGAACTGGATTTCGGGACCCTCCAAGAGAGCCACCTCCGTTTCTGTGGTGGCGGAGGAAACCGGCACCGCCGCCAGGCTTGCCTGCCGGCCACTGTGGTCGGCGCCTGGTTGCGGCCGTTGGGCCGGATCAACACCCGGTCTTCGATCGAGACGCCCGGGGCGGCGCTGCGGTGCAGCTGCCTCCCGGAGGTCACTACCGAGGACCGCGAATGCTGACGATGCCGGTCAACTCCTGTTGATGTAATTGTGGTGGTGCAAACAAAAGGCGGCTCCCCCAGGTGCGCTCAGCAGTTCCGAGGGAGCCGCCTTCGTTGTCAGACTAGCGGCGCAGGCCGAGACGCTCAATCAGCGTACGGTAGCGGGCGATGTCGGTGTCATGCAGGTAGCCAAGCATGCGCCGGCGGCGACCGACCAGGGCCATCAGGCCGCGGCGGGTGTGGTGGTCATGCTTGTGCATCTTCAGGTGTTCCGTCAGGTCCGAGATGCGGCGGGACAGAACAGCGATCTGTACCTCGGGAGAACCCGTGTCGCCCTCGTGGGTGGCGTATTCCTTGATGATTTCCTGCTTGATAGCGGCGTCCAATGCCACAGTAACTCCTAGAAGTTGTGCCGTGAGGCCCGAATCAGCACTTCGCTGCCGGGGGCTCCGCAACCCTGCGACGGACTGGCCGGCAGGCACGGATAAATCCAGCCGCCACGGACCGCAGCCGGATTCGCCCTCAAGTCTACCGGCCCGGACTTACTCTGTCGAAAGCAGGGCCCGGCACTGGGCCACGTCAAGCTGCATCTGGGTCACCAGCGCCTCCGCCCCGGTGTACGCCACCATCCCCCGCAGGTGCTGCACGAATTCCACCACGACCTGCTGGCCGTAAAGGTCGAAGTCCGCGGTGGGCTCCGCAGGCCGGTCGATGACGTGGGCCTCGACCCGGCGGCTGGCGCCGACGAAGGTCGGATTGGAGCCGACGGAAATCGCCGCCGGCCACCGCGTCCCGGTCTGGTCGATCAGCCACCCGGCGTACACGCCGTCGGCCGGCACCAGGCCGCTCGCGTCCTTGGAGAGGTTGGCAGTGGGGAACCCCAGTTCGCGCCCGCGGGCATCCCCGTGCACGACTTCGCCGCGCACCCGGTGAAGCCGACCGAGGATCTGGGCGGCCGTGGCGACGTCGCCCGCGATCAGCGCCTCCCGAACCCAGGACGAGGAGCAGCGCCGGTCACCGTTCAGCACGTCCGGGGCGTCCGGCTGGTCCGAGCCGTACTCCTCGATGACGTCCACGGCGAAGCCGAACTGCTCGCCGAGTTCCTGCATGGTGACCAGGTCCCCCGAGTTGTCCTTGCCGAAGCGGACGTCGTGGCCGATGACGACGGCGCACACGCCCAGGGTCTCCACGAACACCTTGCGGACGAACTCTTCCGGGGTGTCGGCGGCCAGCTCCAGCGTGTAGGTCATCATCAGCAGGCCGTCGATGCCGGTTTCTTCCAGCGCGGCGACGCGGTCAGCCAGGCCCATGATCTGCGGCGGGGCGGACTCCGGACGGTGGACCTGGGCCGGATGCGGGTCGAAGGAGATGGCGACCGCGCTGGCGCTGTGCCGCGCGGCGGTCTCCACCAGGGTGGTGAGCACCTGCTGGTGGCCGCGGTGAACGCCGTCGAAGTTGCCCAAAGTTACCACTGAGGGACCAAAGCCGGACGGTACTTCGGCCAGGTCTTTCCAGTAGTGCACAGTTTCTCCTCGCGTAGTTCGGCTTCGGCGGCGGCTGCCGGCCCGCGCTGACGCGGGCGGGAAGACCTCATCCATTATGCAGACGGCGGCGCCGTTACCGCATTTCGGTACTGCCCGGCCGGTGCCTCCACAGCCACCATAGTCCCAGCAGCGGCAGCAGCAGCGGCACGTAGCCGTAGCCCTTGCCGAAGCCGGACCAGACCGTGTCGTCGGGCAGCAGCGCGGCGTCGAACACGCTGAGCAGGCCGACCACGAGCACCCCCAGCAGCTCCACGCTGATGGCGGCCACCGAAATCCAGTACCAGCGCAGGCCCTTCTTGGCCAGGGCGACGGCGGCGAGGATGTAGACGGCCGCGGCGAACGCGGACAGCAGGTACGCCACGGGAGCCTCGGAGAACTTGGTGGCGATCTGGTAGGCCGCCCGCGCCGTCGCGGAGACGGCGAAGATCCCGTACACGGCGATGATCAGCCGCCCCGGGCCGCTGGCGCGCTGCTCCATGCCGGCGGCGCGGTCAGCCTGCCCCTGGTTGGATTTCCGTCCGGCCGGACTGGTTGAGCTCATGGTTCCTAACTTCGCTTTCATAGTGCCGTTCCGGCTATGTCCCAGATCTGCTCCATGCGGACCAGCATCACGGCGATGGTGAGTCCGACGGCGCCCAAGACCAGGTTGCTCCAGCGGCTGCGTTCCAGCATGGACCACCAGAACGCGGCGACCGGGACCAGGAGGGCCGTGATCCAGTAGCCCCAGAACTCCCAGGCCTCCCCGGCAACCGGTTCTCCCCCGAGCTGCCGGAAGATCGCGGCCACCCCGTAGACGAGCAGGAAAAGTTCGACGGCGGCCACGGCCAGAATCGTGATGTCGTTCGGTGGCTGCCGGATGACCGCGGCGACGATGCAGATCAGCGCCGAAACCAGGCAGATCACCACGCCCGTGATGAAGAATCCGTCGACGACCACTAACGCCCGGCCTCGTCGTTGCCCGGTGCGAACACCAGCAGCGGCTTCGCATCGGAACCCTTGTTGTCCAGCAGCGCCACGAGCTGTCCATCGGGCGCGAACGCCGCGACCGGACCCGCCTCGGTGCTGGCGGAGATGCGGCGCCCGTGCGAGAGGTCAGCGGCCTCGGCCGGTTCCAGCTCCCGGGCAGGAAAGAGCGCGCGGGCCGCGTCGTCCAGTTCCAGCAACTGCAGCTCCTTGGCCAGCTCCTCGAGCGTCGCGGCTGAGTCGATCCCGTAGGGACCAACCTGGGTCCGCCGGAGGGCCGTCAGGTGTCCCCCGACCCCCAAGGCGTCGCCGAGGTCCCTGGCCAGCGCCCGGATGTAGGTGCCGGACGAACATTCCACGGTGGCATCGATGTCGAGAAGCTTGCCGCCCCGTTCGCGCCGGATGTCATGGATGTCGAAGCGGTGGACCGTGACCGGCCGGGCGGGTAGGTTCACTTCGGCGCCGGCCCGCACCCTCGCATAGGAGCGCTGGCCGTTGACCTTGATCGCGGAGACGCTGCTGGGGACCTGCTCGATGTCACCGGTCAGGTTGGCGACGGCGGCGCGGATCGCGTCCTCGGTGACGGCCGCGGCGATGGTCTCGTTCGTGACGTCGCCCTCGGCGTCGTCGGTCACGGTCGACTGGCCCAGCCGGATGGTCGCCGTATAGGTCTTCCTGGTGCCCACGATGTAGGTCAGGAGCCGCGTCGCCCGGTTGATTCCGACGACCAGGACGCCGGTGGCCATGGGGTCCAGCGTGCCGGCGTGGCCCACTTTCCGGGTACCCGCCAGGCGCCGCATGCGGCCGACCACATCATGACTGGTCCACCCCTGCGGCTTGTCCACGATTATCAGTCCTGAACGGAGCGGCCCGGAATTCACGCCTTCCAGTATATGGGTGCCAGGATGCTGCGAACGACGGCGGCGTCTCAGTATTCGGTCTTAGCGTCCAGTTGTTCCCAGCTTCGGAAGGGTTCCTGGGAGGTCGGCACCGTGATCTGGGAGACGGGCATCAGCGATTCCTGGCCCCGCCCCATGATGTAGTCGTAGAAGGCGGCGTCGTCGAAACCCGCCCGTGCGGCGTCATGGCGGTCGGCGGCGAAATACACCCGGTCCAGCCTGGACCAGAGCGCGGCGGAAAGGCAGAGCGGGCACGGCTCGCAGCTGCTGTACAGCGAGGCGCCGTCCAGGTTGAACGTCCCGAGCTCTTGGCAGGCGCGCCGGATGGCGACGACCTCTGCATGGGCGGTGGGGTCGTTGCTGGCGGTGACCCGGTTGGTGCCTTCGAAGACCCGGCCATCCGCAGCGACGACGATGGCGCCGAAGGGACCGCCCTGGGCGTCGACGTTCCTGACCGCCAGTTCCACCGCCTGGGTCAGGTATTCGGCGATCTTGTAGTCCATGGCACCACCTTGGTTCGGGGCTAATGCTTCGGTCGCTGACAGCTGCCGCTGCGCGGATAGCTTGACCCTACTGCACCAGCTTGTGCAGTTTCCACGCTGCCGCTGGCTGTGGGCCTGGGCCTTTAGCACCAGCGTGCCGCCTGCAGCCTTTCGAGAAGCGGCACAATCCGGACGAAGACGTGACGTACGGGTTCCGGGACGTCGAGAGCAGAGCATCCAGCTGCGAAGAAGCCCGGAGCCGTGGAGATCGCGCATAACACGCTCTTCGCCACGGTCCGGGCAGTTCCGGTGTCTCCCCCGGCGGGCAGGCGCTGAGCCGGCCCCGGGATCAGGTCAGCGGGATTGGATCAGCGGGTACCGTCGCGCTCGTCGGGATCCGCCGCGAAGTCTTCCTCGTCGTCGTCCTCTTCATCCTTGCGGTAGGGATCGGAGTCC
Source organism: Arthrobacter sp. Marseille-P9274 (assembly GCF_946892675.1). Taxonomy (NCBI): domain Bacteria; kingdom Bacillati; phylum Actinomycetota; class Actinomycetes; order Micrococcales; family Micrococcaceae; genus Arthrobacter; species Arthrobacter sp. Marseille-P9274. The sequence continues at coordinate 1,024,386 of NZ_CAMPOV010000001.1, read as the reverse complement.
CCGGCGAAGGTCGCGCCCTCGGCGAGGGCGGCCACTTCCGCATCCCGGGCCTTGGCCGTCCGCAGGAGTTCCTCCAGGTTGCTGGCGTTGACCGGGATCTCGTCCGGCACGAACTCCAGGGTCGGCGTCAGCCGGGCCGTGATGTTCTTGCCGACCTCCGAGCGGAGGATGCCCTTGGCCGACTCGAGGGCCTTGCGGGTGTCGCTCTGCTGCGCCTCGTCACCGAAGACGGTGTAGTACAGCGTGGCGTGCTGCAGGTCGTTGGTGACGCGGGCGTCGGTGATGGTGACGAAGCCGAGCCGCGGATCCTTCACCCTGCGGTCCAGCGCCTGTGCTACGACGACCTTGATCCGGTCAGCCAGCTTGGCTGCGCGGGCTGGATCAGCCATGGGTCCCCTCCTCATGTCGGGTGGTTAAGGGGCGGACGCCTGGCCGGCTGTGCGGCCGGTCCAGGCGCCCGCCCGGGAGAACTGACTAGACGCGCGGCTTCTCGCGCATCTCGTAGGTCTCGATGATGTCGCCTTCCTTGAGGTCGTTGAACGACCCCAGGCCGATGCCGCACTCGAAGCCCTCGCGGACCTCGGTCGCGTCGTCCTTGAACCGCTTGAGCGACTCGACGGTGAGGTTCTCACCGATGACGTTGCCGTCGCGGGAGACGCGCGCCTTGGAGTTACGGCGGATCGTGCCCGAGCGGACAATCGAGCCGGCGATGTTGCCGAACTTGGAGGAACGGAAGATCTCGCGGATCTCGGCGGTGCCGAGCTGCGCTTCCTCGTACTCCGGCTTCAGCATGCCCTTCAGCGCCAGTTCGATGTCATCGATCGCGGCGTAGATGACCGAGTAGAAGCGCATGTCGACGCCTTCACGGTCGGCCAGTTCGGCCACGCGCTCGGCCGGCTTGACGTTGAAGCCGATGATGATCGCGTTGTCCACGGTCGCCAGGTTGACGTCGTTCTGCGTGATCGCACCGACACCGCGGTGGATGACGCGCAGCTGCACATCTTCGCCGACATCGATCTTGAGCAGCGAATCCTCCAGCGCTTCGACGGCACCGGACACGTCGCCCTTGAGGATGAGGTTGAGGGTGTCAACCTTGCCCTCAGCCACGGCCTTGTCGAAGTCCTCGAGGCTGATGCGCTTGCGGCGCTTGGCCAGCGCGGCGTTGCGGTCCGCAGCTTCGCGCTTCTCGGCGATCTGGCGGGCGGTGCGCTCGTCGTCGGTCACCAGGAAGGTGTCGCCCGCGCGCGGCACCGTGGACAGGCCCAGGACCTGCACCGGACGCGACGGAGAAGCCGCCTCGACCTGGTCGCCGTTCTCGTCGAACATGGCCCGCACGCGGCCGTGTGCAATGCCGGCCACGATCGTGTCGCCAACCCGCAGCGTGCCGGACTGGACCAGCACGGTAGCGACCGCGCCGCGGCCCTTGTCCAGGTTCGCTTCGATGGCGATGCCGCGAGCGTCCTTGTTGGGGTTGGCCCGCAGGTCCAGCGCCGCGTCAGCGGTCAGCAGGACGGCCGAGAGCAGGTCATCGATGTTGAGGTTCTGGCGTGCGGAGACGTCGACGAACATGGTGTCGCCGCCGTACTCCTCGGGTACCAGGCCGTACTCGGTCAGCTGCCCGCGGATCTTGTCCGGGTTCGCGCCTTCCTTATCGATCTTGTTCACGGCCACCACGATGGGCACGCCGGCGGCCTGCGCGTGGTTCAGCGCCTCCACGGTCTGCGGCATGACGCCGTCGTCCGCGGCGACCACCAGGATGGCGATGTCGGTGACCTTCGCACCACGGGCACGCATGGCGGTGAACGCCTCGTGGCCCGGGGTATCGATGAAGGTGATCCGGCGCTGCCGGCCGTCGTGGTCGAAACCGATCTGGTAGGCACCGATGTGCTGTGTGATGCCGCCGTGCTCGCCCTCGACAACGTTCGAGTGCCGGATGGCGTCGAGCAGGCGGGTCTTACCGTGGTCCACGTGGCCCATGACGGTCACAACAGCCGGACGCTTCTCCAGGTCCGCGTCGCCCTCCGCCTCGAGTTCGGCCTCAAGGTCGATGTCGAACGAATCGAGCAGCTCGCGCTCTTCGTCCTCGGGGGAAACAACCTGGATCTTGTAGCCCAGTTCCGCGCCGAGGACCTCGAAGGTCGCCTCGTCCAGCGACTGGGTGGCCGTGGCCATCTCACCGAGATGGAACAGCACGGTCACCAGTGCGGCCGGGTTCGCCTCGATCTTGTCGGCGAAGTCCGTGATGGAGGAGCCACGGCGAAGGCGGACAACCGTGTTGCCATCGCCGCGGGGAACGCTCACGCCGCCCAGCGACGGTGCGCTCATCTGCTCCAGTTCCTGGCGCTTCGCGCGCTTCGACTTGCGCTGCTTGCCGCGGCCGGCGCCGCCCTTGCCGAAGGCGCCCTGCGTGCCGCCGCGTCCGCGGCCGCCCTTGCCGAAGCCACCGCCGGCCGGTGCACCACCCGGGGCACCGCCCGGACGGCCGGGAGCACCCGGACGAGCGGGACCGCCGGAGCGGCCGGCGGGTGCAGGACGCTCGGTGCGGTTGGGCATCATGCCCGGAGTCGGACGCGCGCCACCGGGACCGCCGCCGGGCCGCGGGGCGCCGGGACGGGGTGCGCCCGGACGGGGCGCTCCGGGACGGGGTGCGCCGGGACGCGGCGCGCCCGGACGGGGACCGCCCTGGCCGGCTGCGGGACGGGGACCGCCCTGACCGGCAGCCGGGCGGGGCGCGCCGTCACGGCCGCCCCGGGGCATGCCCTGGGACGTCGCGAAGGGGTTGTTGCCCGGACGCGGCGCACGATCGGAATCGCGGTCGCCACGGCCCCGGGGCATACCCTGGGACGTCGCAAAAGGATTGTTGCCCGGACGGGGGCCGGAAGGCCGGGGTGCGCCGGGGCGCGGGGCGGCGGAACCGGGCTTGGGAGCAGCCGGGGCCTCGTTCGGGGTTGCCGGAGCGGACGCAGCAGCCGGAGCGGACGGCGCAGCCTGGGCCGCAGGTGCCTGCGGTTCGACAGGTGCCGAGGGAGCGGTCGGCGCCGCAGGTTCGGCCGGCTGGGACGCGGCCGGAGCCGGCGAGGGCTTAGCGCCCGGACGCGGCGACGGGGCGGCACCGGGCTTGGGCCCGGGAGCCGGACGTCCTGCAGGCGCAGGCCGTTCGGCGGGCGCAGCGGCGCCCTTGGCACCGGCGGCCGGGAAGGCATTGCGAAGCTTCCTGACTACGGGTGCCTCGATCGTCGACGAAGCGGACCGGACGAATTCGCCCAGTTCCTGCAGTTTGGCAACTGCATCTTTAGAGGTAATACCGAGCTCTTTCGCGAGCTCGTGTACGCGGACCTTGGCCACATTTCTCCTGTCTCGGTCCGCACCGAGCCAGGTACGAACCGTCTATTTCTTGCTGCGGTCTCCCGCACCGCACGTGGGGTGCTGCGGAGAACGACCGTGAGCAGTGCACAACAGATAAGTCATCGTTGGGCACTCATCGCTTGGCACTCATCGGGTTTCCATCAGTTTTCTGACCCGCTTTCAGGTTGGACGGTTGTTCGCGCGTTGAAGTAGCTTTCGACCGCGCGGCTATCAACTTTACCCCTAAAGGCTCGGTTAAAGGCACGCCGTTTCAAAGCCAAGGCCATGCACGCGGAATCCGGGTGCAACCAGGCACCCCTCCCGGGCAAGCGGCGGTGGAGATCGACGACGACGGCACCAGGGCCGTCCGGCGCGATGGCCAAACGCAGCAGGCCGGGCTGGTCATCCTGCTTCCGGCAGCCAATGCAGGTACGCTGCGGAGGCTTCCGGGGAGACCGGACCGTAATCATTCTAGCGCTTTCGGCAAGCCGGCCACGAACCGGGCCGGTCAGATCGGGCAGGGATGCTATTGGACGGCCACCGCATCCGAGACGATGTCGATCCGCCAGCCTGTCAGCTTGGCCGCGAGGCGGGCGTTCTGGCCCTCCTTGCCGATGGCCAGGGAAAGCTGGTAGTCCGGCACCACCACGCGGGCTGACCGGGCGTCCGTGTCCGTGATCGTGACGGAGGTGACGCGCGACGGCGACAGCGCGTTGCCGATGAAGGTCGCCGGGTCATCGCTGAAGTCCACGATGTCGATCTTCTCGTCATGCAGCTCGGTCATGACCGCGCGCACCCGCGAACCCATCTCGCCGATGCAGGCGCCCTTGGCGTTCAGGCCCGGAATGTTCGCCTTGACGGCGATCTTGGTCCGGTGCCCGGCCTCGCGCGCCAGCGCGACGATCTCGACGCTGTGGTCCGCGATCTCCGGAACCTCGAGTTCGAAGAGCTTGCGGACCAGGCCCGGATGCGAGCGGGACAGCGTGATCGACGGGCCCTTCAGGCCGCGGTGGACGTCCACCACGTACGCCCTGAGGCGGGCGCCGTGCGGATAGCTTTCCCCCGGCACCTGCTCGGGCGGCGGCAGCAGCGCCTCAACCGTGCCCAGGTCAACCTGCACCATGTTCGGATTGTGTCCCTGCTGGATGACGCCCGAGACAAGCTCGCCTTCCTTGCCGCGGAAGACACCGAGCACGTTGTCATCCTCGGCATCGCGCAGGCGCTGCAGGATGATCTGCCGGGCGGTCGATGCCGCGATGCGGCCGAAGCCGTTGGGCGTGTCGTCGAACTCGCCGACGACCTCACCGTCCTCGTCGACCTCGGCGGCCCAGATGGTCACGTGCCCGCTCTTCCGGTCCAGTTCGGCCCGGGCCTTCTCGATGGAGCCGGGCGTCTTGTGGTACGCCACCAGCAGCGCCTGCTCGATCGTCGGAATGAGCAGATCCAAGGGGATTTCGCGTTCGCGTTCCAGCAGCCGCAGGGCGCTCATGTCGATATCCATGTCAGTCTTCCTCATTCTCAAGTTCGCCGCGCTGCTCAGCTGCGGCCAGTTCTTCGTTCAGCTGGGTGAATTCTATTTCCACTTTCCCGCTGCGGATGTTGCCGAAGGCCAACTCCACGGGATCGCCTTCCTTGGGCTTCATCCCCTTCCGGACCGCCAGCTGCGGGCGGAGTGTGACGCCGTCTTCCCGGACCTCCAGCAGGCGCCCGGTCACATCCTCACCGTCAATCACCTTGGCCCGCACCAGCCGGCCGAGGTTCCGCCGCCAGTGCCGCGGTTCGGTCAGCGGCCGGCTCACTCCGGGCGACGACACTTCAAGATCGTACGGGTCGGCGGCATCGTGCGGATCCTCGTCCAGGATCTTCGAGAGCACCTGCGACAGCTCCGCGATGGTGTCCAGTCCCACACCACCCAGCTGGTCCTCGGGCAGGTCCACGATGACATGCACGGTGCGCTGGGTGCCGGTGGTGCGCACCTCGACATCCTCCAGGTAGAGCTCCTTGGCGGCCACGGCCGGCGCTACGAGTTCCTTCAGGCGATCCGCCTCTGCATTGGTGCCGGTTGGATTCCCCGGCTGGAACCCGCCGGTGCGATCGGGCCGATCCGCCATTGCTGCCTCCCGCTAGATGATGTTGTAGCTACTAGCCTAGCGACTTTCCGGGGCAGTCGTTGACGCGCGCCCCGGCGCGGCATGGCATCATCGACTGTTGTGGAACCGTCTCCTGCACCGTCCGCCGCCGCGAAGTCCGGGCGGTTCCTGCGCCGCACGCTCCTGCTGCTGCTGGCCGGTGCCCTGGTCATCGGCCTGGGCACCGTCGTCACCCCTATCGACGACGGCCCGCCTCCCCTGGAGACCACCGAACAGCTGCGCGTGGACGCGGAGGATAGCCTGCTTGATGCCGCGGGCAGCCTCGAGGCGCTGGCCGGAGCGGAGGGGGAAAATAACGACGGCGGGTCCCGGCTGGCCGCCCGGCTCGCCGGAGACCTGCGCCGGCAGGCGGCGCTGTTCCCGCTGGTCACTACCTGGCCGTCCGGTTCCCCCGCGGCGCAGGACGGTCCAGCCGAGACGCGCCCTTCCGCAGGGAGCATGCCGCCCGCGGGCGGGGAGCCCTCCGCCGCCGCATCCGGCGCGGCCACGAGCGAACCCGAGCCGAGCCCGCAGCAGGCACTCAACGCGCTGTCGGCCACGTACCGGCTCCTGCTCGACGGCTCGCAGGCCGCCGATCCGGGGCTGGCGCGGCTGCTCGCCTCCGTCGGCGCCGCCGTCTACAGCCAGGCCACCGCCCTGCACGGCGCCTTCCCCCAAACCGAGCCTCCCGCGCGGTGGACGCCGCCGCCGGAGGCATCCCCGACGGGATGTGCGCCCGCCGCGAGCGGAGCCCCCTCGTCCTCCCCCGCCACGATGCCTCAGCCCGAGGACAGCACCTCCCCGGGCACCCCAGGCGGCAACGAAGCGCAGGCCGTGGCCGGCGTCGTCGTCACCGAATACCGCACGATCTTTACCTACGAAGCCGCGCTGCCCAGGCTCTCGGGCAAGGAACGCGCCGCCGCCGAGGAACGCTACGCGGCGCACCGCGCGCTGGCGGGGAGGTGGGAGGATCTCGCCGCCTCGGCCTGCCTCGGGCTGCCGGAGCGCGCGGCCGCCTACCCGTTCCCGGCGGATCCGGCCGCGCAGCCGCTTGACGCGCTGGCGGCAACCGAGCGGGACGCGGCCTCCGCGCTGGCCGATGCCGTCGCCTTCAACCGGTCCCTCCGCGGTGCGGCGGCCGCCGACCTTGCGGCGGCGGCTGTCCGGCTCGCCGAGACCGGAGGCCGGCCCCCGCTCACCCCGGGACTGTACGAGGACGGCCGCGAGGGCTGAGCCGGACGCGCGGGCAGGTTGCAAACGCGCGGGCGGCGGCCAACGGGCGGTCCAGCCGGCGGAGCTACCGGCCCAGCACGTTCTCCTGCACCACGTCGTAGCCGAGCTTGATGATCAGCGCGGCCACGACCACCAGGAACACGACGCGGATGAACCGGCTGCCCTTGGTGATCGCCATCCTGGCGCCGACGTAGCCGCCGGCCATGTTGGCCACGCCGAGCAGCAGGCCGAGGCCCCACAGCAGGGCACCGCTGGGCAGGAAGAACATCAGGGCGCCGGCGTTGGTTGCCATGTTGACGATCTTGGCCTTGGCGCTGGCGGCCAGGAAGTTGTAGCCGAGCATGGCCACCATGGCGATGATCAGGAATGAGCCGGTCCCCGGCCCGATCAGGCCGTCGTAGAAGCCGATGACGAGCCCGATCCCTGCAGCGGTGCCGAAGTGCCGCACGCCGCTGTAGCGCAGCTTCGTGAGGGTCCCGGCGGTGGGGCGGAGCGCCGTAAAGACGGCGACGACGACCAGGGCGACGATGATGATCGGCTTGAATACCTCGGCCGGCAGCATCGTGGCCACGATGGCCCCGCCGAAGCTGCCCGCCAGCGCCACCCCGGCCATCGGCAGCGCCGTCTTCAGGTCGGGGTGGGCCCGGCGGTAGTAGGTCACGGCGCTGGTCGTAGTGCCGAAGATGGAGCCCATCTTGTTGGTGGCCAGCGCCTGGACCGGGGCGATGCCGGGCACCAGCAGCAGGGCGGGAAGCTGGATCAGCCCGCCGCCGCCGACCACGGCATCGACCCAGCCGGCGGCGAAGCCGGCGGCGAGCACCAGCAGGATCGTCGCGAGCTCGAGTTCCTCGAGCCCGGAGATCACTTTCCGGCCAGCGCCGCCACGTGGGCGACAGCGTCCTCCAGGGGAATGTTCTGCGCCTCGCCGGTGGCGCGGTCCTTCACTTCCACCACGCCGTCCGCCAGGCCGCGGCCCACCACCACGATCGTCGGCACGCCGATCAGCTCGGCGTCGCCGAACTTCACGCCCGGAGAGACCTTGGGCCGGTCGTCATAGATAACGTCGAGGCCCGCAGCTTCGAGCTCGTCCGCGAGCTCGGCGGCCGCCTCGAAGATTTCGGTCCCCTTGCCGGTGGCCACCAGGTGAACGTCTGCCGGTGCGACGTTCCGCGGCCAGACCAGCCCCCTGGCGTCATGGTTGGACTCGGCCAGCGCGGCCACGGCACGGGTAACGCCGACGCCGTAGGAGCCCATGGTCACGGTGGTGAGCTTGCCGTTGGAGTCGAGGACCTGCAGGCCGAGCGCCTCCGCGTACTTCCGGCCGAGCTGGAAGATGTGTCCCATTTCGATACCGCGGGCGGCCTCGAGCGGGCCGGAGCCGTCCGGGGCGGGGTCGCCCGCGCGCACCTCCACGGACTCGATCACGCCGTCCCAGCCGAAGTCGCGCCCGGCGACGAGGCCGAACACGTGCTTGCCGTCGAGGTTGGCGCCGGTGATCCAGCTGCTGCCGGAGACCACGCGCGGATCCACCAGGAACAGCAGGCCGGTCTTGCCGTCGGTGCCCAGCACCGCGGCGTCGAGGCTCTCCCCAGGCCCGATGTAGCCCTTGACCAGGCCCGGGTGCTTCTTCAGGTCGTCCTCGGTGGCCGGCTCGATGCCCACTTCGCCGCCAACCGGCAGGAAGCCCGCGATGTTGGCCTCCACGCGCTTGAGGTCAACCGCGCGGTCGCCAGGGACGCCGATCACCAGGATCCGACGTTCCCCGGTGGGCAGCATGGCGGCCAGCACCACGTTCTTGAGCGTGTCAGCGGCGGTCCACGGCCTGTCGGCCCGGGGCGCGATGTCGTTGGCGGCGGCCACGAGGGTTTCGATGGTCGGCGTGTCCGGGGTGTCCTTCACCTCGGCCGCGGGCGCTCCGCTGAAGTCGATGGCCGGCGGAACCACGGTGGTGACGGCCTCGACGTTGGCCGCATAGCCGCCGGCCGAGCGCACGAACGTATCCTCGCCGACCTCGGTCGGATGCAGGAACTCCTCGCTCTTCGAGCCGCCCATGGCTCCTGCGGTCGCCTTGACCGGGATGACTTCCAGCCCGAGCCGGTCGAAGATCCGCAGGTACGCGGCGCGGTGCGCAGCATAGCTCGCGTCCAGCCCGGCGTCGTCGATGTCGAAGGAGTACGAGTCCTTCATGATGAACTCGCGGCCGCGCAGCAGGCCGGCCCGCGGGCGGGCCTCGTCGCGGTACTTCGTCTGGATCTGGTACAGGCAGACCGGCAGGTCCTTGTAGGACGAGTACAGGTCCTTGACCAGCAGCGTGAACATTTCCTCGTGCGTGGGCGCCAGCAGGTAGTCCGCGTCCTTGCGGTCCTTCAGCCGGAACAGCCCCTCGCCGTACTCGGTCCAGCGGTTCGTCGCCTCGTACGGTTCGCGCGGCAGCAGCGCCGGGAAGTGGACCTCCTGCGCGCCGATCGAGTTCATCTCCTCGCGTACGATCGCCTCGACCTTGGCCAGGACCTTCAGGCCCAGCGGCAGCCAGGAGTAGATCCCCGGGGCGGCCCGGCGGATGTAGCCGGCGCGGACCAGCAGCTTGTGGCTGGCGACCTCTGCGTCAACCGGGTCTTCGCGCAAAGTGCGCAGGAACAGAGTGGAAAGTCGCAGGACCACGCTTGGAATCCGTTTCTGGGTCAGGGAGGAAGAATCAGTTACCCATCCTACGGTTCCTCACCCCGCAGGCGTGAACCGGGCGGCCCGCTGCCTGTCCGCCCGGCGCGGGGACTTCAGAACAGCACGGTCGCGAAGGTGCCGACGCGGGTGAAGCCGACCCGCTCGTACGCCAGGATCGCCCGGTGGTTGTAGTCGTTCACATAAAGGCTCGCCACCGGGGCGAACCTGCGGGAGAGTTCGACGACGGCGGCCAGGGCCGGCGCGGCCAGTCCCCGGCCGCGGTACTTGGGATTGATCCACACGCCCTGCAACTGCACGGCCGCGGCAGAGACGTTGCCCAGCTCGGCCTTGAAGACCACCTCGCCTGTGATGTCGCGCTGGATGAGCGAATGCCCCTTGGCGATCAGGCTGCGCACGCGCTGGCGGTAGTGCTGGCCGCCCCCGGACATCGGCGAGTAGCCGACTTCCTCTTCGAACATGGCGACGCAGGCCGGCAGCAGCACGTCCAGGTCCTCCGGCTCGGAGAACCTGACGTCGGGCGAAGCGGGGACCGCCGGTTCGCCGCGCAGCTCCATCAGCGGCTGCCGCGGGCGGACGTCGAAGGGCCGGCTCGCGGTCTGCTGGTAGGACGACCAGATGCCCAGGACCGCCTCGGCCGGACCGAAAATCGACGACGTGCGGCGGTTCGCCGCGGCCAGGAAGCTGCCGAGGTGGGCGCCCTCCTCGGCGCTCAGGCCGGTCGGGACGACGTTGACGCCGGCCCAACACGCCCCGGTCAGTCCTTCGGGGGTGAAATAGCCGAGGATCTCGGCGCCGGAGCCGGTCGGACCGGCGGTCTTGGCGGCCTCGAGGTGGGCAGCGAGGAACACGTTGCCCACCGGATCCCGGTTGACCACGTCCCACAGGGCCGACGTGTCCTCGTCGGCCAGGACCCGGATGCCGGCCTCACCGGGGGCCGCCTGAGCGGCACCGGTGGTGCGGTCCCGCTGCCTGCTAGCTGACGGTAACCACGGGGCTACCCTGGACAGCATCTTCGCCATCGGCGTCCCCCATTTCCTCGGCAATTCTCATTGCTTCTTCGATGAGTGTCTCAACAATCCGGTCCTCAGGCACAGTCTTGATGACTTCGCCCTTCACGAAGATCTGGCCCTTGCCGTTGCCGGAGGCCACACCGAGGTCGGCTTCCCGGGCTTCGCCCGGACCGTTGACGACGCAGCCCATGACGGCCACGCGCAGCGGAACCTCCATCCCTTCCAGTCCGGCGGTCACCTCGTCAGCCAGGGTGTAGACGTCCACCTGGGCCCGTCCGCAGGAGGGGCACGAGACAATCTCGAGCTTCCGCTCGCGCAGGTTCAGCGACTGCAGGATCTGCAGGCCGACCTTGATCTCCTCCACCGGCGGCGCCGACAGCGAGACGCGGATGGTGTCCCCGATGCCCTTGGACAGCAGCGCGCCGAAGGCGGTGGCGGACTTGATGGTGCCCTGGAACGCCGGACCGGCCTCGGTCACGCCCAGATGCAGCGGCCAGTCCCCGCGCTCGGCCAGCAGCTCGTAGGCGCGGACCATGACCACCGGGTCATTGTGCTTGACGGAAATCTTGAAGTCGTGGAAGTCGTGCTCCTCGAAGAGCGACGCCTCCCACACGGCGGATTCGACGAGGGCCTCGGGGGTGGCCTTGCCGTACTTCTGCAGCAGCCGGGGATCCAGCGAGCCGGCGTTGACGCCGATCCGGATCGAGGTGCCGGCCGCCTTGGCCGCATCCGCGATCTCCTTGACCTGGTCATCGAACTTGCGGATGTTGCCGGGGTTCACGCGGACGGCCGCACAGCCGGCGTCGATCGCGGCGAAGACGTACTTGGGCTGGAAGTGGATGTCCGCGATGACCGGGATCTGGGACTTCTTCGCGATGATGGGCAGCGCCTCGGCGTCGTCGGCGCTCGGGCACGCCACCCGGACGATGTCGCAGCCGGCGGCGGTGAGCTCGGCGATCTGCTGCAGCGTCGCGTTGATGTCCGTGGTGGGCGTAGTGGTCATGGACTGGACGCTGACGGGCGAGTCCGACCCGACTCCGACCGAGCCGACTTTGATCTGGCGGGTCTTGCGCCGCGGAGCCAAAACGGGCGGCGGCGCCGCCGGCATTCCTAGGTTGACCGAAGTCAATGCATCCTCCATGAGCCTTGGGGCAGTTGCTGATCAGGTTTCATTATCCTCCTCGCGGCGCGGCCTTTCGATTGCGCGCCGTGTGGGAAACCTCATGCGTAGTCGGCGAACGCTCCCGTAACCGGCTGCCACTCGGTGACCTTCAGTGCCGAGACCAGGTTCTGCACGTTGAAGGGGTCCTGCTTCAGCTCCTGCAGGAGGCCGGCCTCGTCCTCCGCGGTAAAGATCAGCAGGGCGCCGGCGCCGTCTGCATAGGGCCCGGAGGCCAGCAGCCTGCCGCCGGCAACGAAGCCGTTGAGCCATTCGCGGTGTGCCGGCCGGTACTCGTCGCGTGCGGCTTCCGAGTCGGCGGCGTAGACATACTCCACAGCAAAAACAGTCATGGTGGACACCTTACCCGCCTCGGGGACCGCCGGATTAATCACTGGTACGACACGAACCACGGCGCCGGACTGACGCCCAGATACGTCCGCTCGGGCGTGAAAACGGGCATGTCCTCGTCGTAGAAGTTCTTCCATCCCATCCACGTCCCCTTCGGCAGGTCCTGCCGCAGGGCCCGCCAGGTGTCCAACTTCTGTTCCGGGGTGCCGTGCCCGTCCGCATGGACGACGACGGCGACCTCCTCGTGCGACATGTCCAGGCCTTCGCGGTTGGTGATCATGCGCAGCTGGAACTGGTGCAGGACCAGCACCTTCTGCGGCAGGTTGTTCCGGCGGGTCAGATTGGCCAGCCAGGCCGAGACTTCGTTGACCTCCGCCGCCGGCACGGAGCCGATCTGCTCCATGTGCCGCTGCCCCTCCTGCAGCCGCCACTCCGGGTCGAGGGCCAGGCCGACATGCGGCAGCTTCAGCAGTTCTTCGTAGCGCTTGGCCTGGGTCAGGAAATCCGTGGTTCCCGGCTGCAGGTCCAGCACCACGTAGACGCCCGCCTCGCCGGCCGCGTCCACCCAGCGGCGCAGTTGGGACACGTCCGACTCCGCCGAGTAGTCGCCGTCCGCCCCGGCCGAGTCGGTGGCGACGGTCGCGATGATCTCGAAGGCCGGCTGCACCGGCTCGTCGCTGTACGGCTGGTACTGCTTCGCGAGCTCCTTCGCCCGCTTGATCGACGCCTGCACGCCCTGCTCCCCCAAAGCACCGAGCGCAGCACCGGACGAATGGCCGTAGAGCGCCACCATGCGCCGTGTCGGGAACGCAAGCAATCCGCCGCCCGGGAGTTCCGGCACAGTGAGGGCCGCCTCGACACGGGCGGCGAAAACGTCGGCATCCCCGAAGGCCGCACCCAGCCCGATCACGTTGTTGTCCGGTGCCGCCCGCAGGAAGTCAATGGTCTCCGGGGCTTCGCGCGGGTCCGCCGCCGGGTCCTGCTGCACGCGCGCACCGGCAGCCCGGGCGACCGCCACCGCCGCCGGCAGCTCGCCTTCCGCCTCGGGAGCCAGCAGCACGGAGCCGGGCGCCGTTCCGCCGGCTCCGGCGGGCCGCTCCGCCGGGTCGTCCGGACCGAGGAGCCCGATTCCGGGCAGCAGCGAAGACCACCCGGCTGTTGGCGTTGCCGACGATGCCCTCGCCCCGGATGTTTCGGCGGGGCGCGGACCTTGGGCCGCTCCCCCGCCGGCAGCGGGGGAGGCACCCGGGCCCGCCGTCGTCGTCGTGCTCTGCGCGGGAGTGCCGAAGACCTTGGCGCTGCGCACCCCCAGCCGTTCAAGCTCGGCGTTCAGCCCGTCGCCCGCCAGCAGGACCGGCACGCCCAGGCTGACCGCTTCCGCGGCGGCCTGCTTGACGGCCGCGGGGTCTTCGGGCGGCGCGAGCACCGCGAGGGGACTGGACTCGAAGAGGGCGCGGCTGGCCGCGAGGGCCGCCTCGGCATCAGGCCCGGCAATCAATTCGGGTGCCGCTCCCCCGGATTTCAGGACGACGCGGGCCCGCTCGTGTTGGGCCGACTGGCCCGGAGAGGCGCCGCCCTCCGCCACGGAACAGCCGCCGAGGACCAGCGCCGCCGCGGTCGCGGCCGCCGCCAGCGCCCGGGCACGACGCGGGTACCCTCCCGAGAGCACCCGCCCCGGTTGCCTGTCCGCCATCTCTCCCCTCCCGCCGTCGTCAGTACTGCCAGACTAGGCCGATCGCGAAGCATTGGGGAGGCAGCTACGGTCCCCGGGCGTGTCAGGGCGACAGGGGGCAGGGCGGCGACCGCGCGGCGGCGACCGCGCGGCGGCGGGGGCTATCCGAAAATGTTCACCGGTTTGACGATGTCCGCGTAGATCAGCAGCGCGCCCATGCCCAGCATGAGGATCGCGACCGCGTACGTCAGCGGCAGCAGCCGGGCGATGTCCACCGGCCCCGGGTCCGGGCGGCGGAAGAGTCTGGCCACGCCGCGGCGCACGGCCTCCCACAGCGCGCCGGCGATGTGTCCGCCGTCCAGCGGCAGCAGCGGGATCAGGTTGAAGACGAACAGGGCCAGGTTGACCGAACCGACCAGCCCGATCAGCGACGCCACCCGTGCCTCCATCGGGATCTCGTCCATCGCCGTGATTTCGCCGGCAATCCGGCCCACGCCCACCACGCTCATCGGGCCGTTGGGGTCGCGCGGTGCATCGCTGAACGCGGCCTCGGCGACGTCGGCCAGCCGCTGCGGGAGGTGGAGTACGACGCCGGTGATCGCCTGCAGGTTTTCGCCCACCGCGGGCAGTACCTCCGTGGCGGGCTGCGGGGCCAGTTCGGTGGTGGAACCCATGCCGACGAAGCCGGCCTGCTCCACGACCGGGTCGCCGTTGGCATCCAGCACCGGCTGGTTGTCCTCGCCCAGCACCGGGCGCTCGGTCAGGATCGGGGTGATGGTGGTGCGGATGGTCTGTCCGCCGCGTTCGAGCACGATCGGGGTCTGCTGGCCGGCGGCCTCGCGGATCCAGCGGGTGAGCTCGTACCAGTCGGTCACGGGCTTGCCGTCGAATTCGGTGACGGTGTCCCCCGGCCGGATGCCGGCGGCCGTGGCGGGCGCCTCGGGGTCGGAGGGCAGGCAGTCCGTCTGGCCGGTCTCGGCCTGCTGGCTGGCGGGGACCACGCACTTGTTGACCTGCGCGATGGTGGTGCTCGGCTGGGCAGTGCCGAAGCCGACCATGACAATGCCCAGCAGGACGACGCCGATCAGCAGGTTCATGAACGGGCCGCCGAGCATGATGATGATCCGCTTATAGACGGGCAGCTTGTAGAACAGCCGGTTCTCGTCCCCGGGCTGCAGCCGCTCGGCGTCGGCTGTCCGGGCGTCCTCCGCCAGCTGCTGGAACAGCCCGGTGCTGGACTTGCGCACCCTGCCGTCCCCGCCCTTCGCCGGCGGATACATGCCGATCATGGAGACGTAGCCGCCGGCCGGGACCGCCTTCAGTCCGTACTCCGTCTCCCCCTTGCGCCGGGAGAACAGGGTCTTGCCGAAACCGACCATGTACTGGGTGACGCGCACGCCGAACAGCTTGGCCGGCACGAGGTGGCCCACCTCGTGCAGCGCGATGGACGCGGCGATGGTGACGGCCACGAAGAGCACGCCGAGGACAAAAAGAAGTACGGTCACAACATTCCTAAACGCTCGCGTGCGGTTTTCCGTGCCCACCGTTCTGCGGCCAGCACCGATTCGACCGTCAGCTCGCCGGAGGGTGCGTGCTGCTCCAGCACTGCCGCGATCGTTTCCACGATGGCAGGGAAGCCGATCCGGCCCTCGTGGAAGGCATGGACGGCCTCTTCGTTGGCGGCGTTGTAGACAGCCATCCCCGTGCCCGATGCGGCGCTGGCCTCCTTGGCCAGCCGCACCGCCGGGAACACGTCCTCATCCAGCGGCTCGAACGTCCAGCTCGTGGCCTTCGACCAGTCGCAGGGCGGGGCTGCGCCGGGCACGCGGTCCGGCCAGCCCATGCCGAGGGCGATCGGCAGCCGCATGTCCGGCGGCGAGGCCTGGGCGATGGTGGAGCCATCGGTGAACTGCACCATCGAGTGCACCACCGACTGGGGGTGGACCACGACGTCGATCCGCTCCAGCGGCACATCGAACAGCAGGTGCGCCTCGATCACTTCGAGCGCCTTGTTGACCATGCTCGCGGAGTTCGTGGTGACCATGCGGCCCATGTCCCACGTGGGATGGGCGAGCGCCTGCGCCGGCGTCACGCCGGCCAGCTGCCGCCGCGTGAAGCCGCGGAACGGACCGCCTGACGCGGTCACGATCAGCCGGTCCACCTCGCCGGCGGTCCCCGCGCGCAGGGCCTGGGCCAGCGCCGAATGCTCGGAATCCACCGGAACGATCTGCCCCGGCCAGGCGGCCGCCTTCACCAGCGGGCCGCCGGCAATCAGCGACTCCTTGTTCGCCAGCGCGAGCACGTGCCCGGCTTCGAGGGCGGCCAGGGTGGGTGCCAGCCCGATGGAGCCGGTGATGCCGTTGAGTACGACGTCGGCGTCCTCCCAGGCAGCGGTCCTCGCCGCCGCGTCGGGGCCCGCAAAGAGCTGCGGCGAATAGCCCGCGAGCGCCGCGTCCTCTGCGGCGGCCTTGATCGCCGTCGACAATTCCTCCACTGTTCCGGAAGCGATGCCGACGGCCTGGGCACGGGTGTGGACCGCCTGCCGGGCGACCAGTTCCAGCTGTCCGCCGCCGGCGGCGAGCGCGGTCACTTCGAAACGCTCCGGCACGGCGTCGACCACGTCGATGGCCTGGGTGCCGATGGAACCCGTGGAGCCGAGCAGCACGACCTTCCGTCTGGTCGGCGGGGCAGCGTCTCGGCTCTGGTCGCGGAACTCCATAACTTCCAGTATCCCGCACCGGCCCGCCGCCTTGGACGGGCCCGGGCGGCGCATGGCCACCCCCGGCTAACCAGGCGGCGGCGCTCCGGCCTACCAGTCGGCGGCGCTCCAGCCTACCCCCCGGTCGAACCCGGAGCCGTCCCCGCTGCCTCCAGCGCATTGCGGTGCCCTTCCTCGGTCCACATCAGGCAGGTCCGGCTGGCCGTGGCAACGACGACGCCGTGCTGGTTCCGCCCCGTGTGCGCCATCGTGACGATTCCCTGGCCTGGCCGGGAGGACGAGGGGCGCTTGTCGGTCACGACCGTCTCCGTGTAGAGCGTGTCCCCGTGGAAGAGTGGATGCGGGAACGTCACGTCCGTCAGCCCCAGCTGCGCCACGATCGTGCCCTGGGTCAGCTGGGTGACGGACTGCCCGACCACGGTGGCCAGGGTAAACATGGAATTAATCAGCCGCTGGCCGAACGGCTGGGTCTCGGACCAGGCCGCATCCAGGTGGAGTGCCTGCGTGTTCATGGTGGCCGTGGTGAACAGCACGTTGTCGGTCTCGGTCACGGTCCGGCCGGGGCGGTGGACATAGGTCGTCCCCACCTCGATCTCGCCGAAGTAGAGGCCGCGCTGGACGACGGTCTTGTTCATACGTCGTCCACCTCATGCTCCTCGATCCTCAGCTCCGCTCCCGTCGCGGCGACCACCTCGTCCACCGAGACGCCGGGCGCGACTTCGCGCAGCACCAGGCCGCCGTCCGTGACATCGATGACCGCCAGGTCCGTGATGATCCGGTCCACACAGCCCTTGCCGGTGACCGGGAGCGTGCACTCGGTCAGGATCTTCGGACTGCCGCTGCGGTCCACGTGCTCCATCATCACGATCAGCCGCTTGGCGCCGAAGACCAGGTCCATCGCGCCGCCCATGCCCTTGACCATCTTGCCCGGGACCATCCAGTTGGCCAGGTCTCCGTTTTCGGCGACCTGCATGGCGCCGAGCACGGCCACGTCCACGTGACCGCCGCGGACCATGCCGAAGGACGTGGCGGAGTCGAAGATCGCCGCGCCCTTGTTCAGGGTCACGGTCTCCTTCCCTGCGTTGATCAGGTCCGGGTCCACCTTGTCGTCGGCAGGATACGGTCCGACGCCGAGGATTCCGTTTTCGGAGTGCAGCACCACCTCCACGCCGGCGGGAATGTAGTTGGGTATCAGCGTGGGCATCCCGATACCCAGGTTCACGTACTGCCCGTTCCTGAGTTCCCGGGCTGCCCGGGCCGCGAGCTCGGTGCGGGAGAGCGCCATGTCAGTTCCCCTCTCCGCCGGTTCCGGCCGGCAGCGGCGCGGCAACCGTGCGCTTTTCGATCCGCTTCTCCACGTTTCCGGCGACGACGACGCGCTGGACGAAGATGCCCGGGGTGTGGATCTGCTGCGGGTCCAGCTCGCCCGGGTCCACCAGCTCTTCCACCTCGGCGATGGTGATCCGGCCGGCCATCGCGCACAGCGGGTTGAAGTTCATCGCCGTTACGTGGAAGACCAGGTTCCCCAGCCGGTCGCCCCGCCAGGCATGCACCAGCCCGAAATCCGGGCGCAGCGATTCCTCGAGCACGTAGTCCTCGCCCCCGAAACTGCGCACCTCCTTCGGCTCGGACGCGATCGCCACGTTCCCCTCGGCGTCGTACTTCTGCGGCAGTCCGCCCTCGCTGACCTGGGTACCCACCCCCGCCGGCGTATAGAAGGCCGGGATGCCCGCGCCGCCCGCGCGCAGCTTCTCAGCCAGAGTGCCCTGCGGGGTAAGGACCACCTCCAGCTCTCCGGCCAGGTACTGCCGCGCGAACTCCTTGTTCTCGCCCACGTAGGAGCTGATGGTGCGGCGGATGCGCCCGTCCCTGAGCAGCACGCCCAGGCCCCAGTCGTCCACTCCGCAGTTGTTGCTGATGGTTTCCAGGTCGGTGGTGCCGGCGTCGTGCACTGCCTGGATCAGCGCCACGGGGATGCCACAGAGCCCGAATCCGCCGACCGCCAGCGAGGCGCCGTCGCGGATGTCCGCCACGGCCTCCGCGGCGCTGGCTACAACCTTATTGATCACTGCAGTCCTCCTTTGGGCCTCGGCCGGCGCCGGGTTACAGGCCCAGTCCCCGGGCGATCAGCATCAGCTGCACCTCCGTGGTTCCCTCCCCGACTTCGAGGATCTTCGAGTCCCGATAGTGCCGGGCCACCCGGAACTCGTTGATGAACCCGAAGCCGCCGAAGATCTGCGTGGCATCCCGGGCATTGTCCATAGCCGCTTCGCCTGACACCATCTTGGCAATCGCGGACTGGGTTTTGAAGGGCTTGCCCGCCAGCATCCGGGCCGCGGCATCGTAATAGGCCAACCTGGCGGTGTGCGCGCGCGCCTGCATCCGGGCGATCTTGAACTGGATGGCCTGATAGTGCCCGATGTTGTGGCCGAACGCCTGCCGCTGTTTGGCGTAGGTCAGCGCCTCGTCCACGCAGCCCTGCGCCGCGCCGGTGGCCAGGGCGGCGATGGCGATCCGCCCCTCGTCCAGGATCTGGAGGAAGTTCGCATAGCCGCGCCCGCGCTGCCCGAGCAGGTTGGCCTCCGGCACCCGCACGTCATCCAGCGTGAGCGGGTGCGTGTCCGAGGCGTTCCAGCCGACCTTGTTGTAGGCCTTCTCCGCGGTGAAGCCGGGCGTGTCCGTGGGCACCAGGATGGTCGAGATCTCCTTGCCGGCACTCCCGTCCGCCCGCTGCACGGTGCCCGTGACCGCCGTGACCGTGACCAGCCGGCTGATCCGCGTCCCGGAGTTGGTGATGAATTCCTTCCGGCCGTTGACCACCCACTGGCCGTCCTCCAGCCGCGCGGTGGTCTTGGTGCCGCCAGCGTCCGAGCCTGCCTCCGGCTCGGTCAGCCCGAAGCCGGCGAGGGCGTCGCCGCTGGTGAGCATGGGTAGCCACTGCCGGCGCTGCTCCTCCGTGCCGAAGCGGTACACCGGCATGGCCCCGAGCGAGACGCCGGCCTCTAGCGTGATGGCCACGGACTGGTCCACCCGCCCGAGCTGTTCGAGCGCAAGCGCGAGGGCGAAGTAGTCGCCGCCCATGCCGCCGTACTCTTCCGGGAACGGCAGCCCGAACAGGCCCAGCTCGCCCATCTGCTTCACGATCTCGTACGGGAACGAGTGCTCCTCGTCATGCTTCGCGGAGGCCGGCGCGACGACCTCGTCGGCAAATTCGCGCACGGTGTCCACCAGGTCCTGGTAGTCCTCGCTCAGGGAGAAATCAGGCATCTCTTGGCCTCTTTCTGTACGGGCCCGGCCGAACGGCCTGGAAGGGCCGCCGGGCACCCTGCGGCGGCGCGCTCCGCACCGCGTTCGCGAGGCACGCCGGGCTGGTAATGTCCACCCGGGAAGGCAGAGTCCACATCGACGTCTTCTTCCTCTGGCGGGCCGCGGAGCCGGCCCGGGACTGGCCTTGGCCAGCCGTTTTGGTTAGTGTGGATTAACTGAAATTCAGCGTAATGTCCGTCACATCAAATGTCCAGCACCACCGCTGGCAGGAGGAAATGCCGTGTCCGTCAACGCCGCAGCCGACGCCGGACGGGTCACCGGACGCAGCAAGGCCAAGGCATCCCGCCGTGCGGCGCTGCTGGCCGCCGCAGCGCAGCTCTTCGCCGAACGGGGCTTCAACGGAGTCTCCATCGAAGACCTCGGCGCTGCCGCGGGCGTCAGCGGGCCCGCCGTCTACCGTCACTTCAGCAGCAAGCACGCGGTCCTGTCCGCCCTGCTGACCGGGGTCAGCCAGGACCTGCTGGACGGCGGTCGTGCCGTCGTCGACAGTTCTCCCGACCCCGAGGACGCCCTGCGCGGGCTGATCGAATTCCATGTTGACTTCGCCCTGAGCAATCCGGAGGTCATCCGCGTGCACGACCGGGACCTGGACAGCCTCCCGGCGGAGGAATCGGCGCACGTGCGGGACCTGCAGCGCCAGTATGTCGAGGTCTGGGTGGCCGTGCTGTCCCAGATGCTCCCGGCCCAGGACGGGCCGCGGCTTCGGATGCGCGCCCACGCGGCCTTCGGGCTGATCAATTCCACGCCGCACTCGCTGCACCGGGGCAAGCGCCAGCGGGACAGGGGCTGGCGCCGAAACCTGCTGGAACAAATGGCATGGGCAGCCCTGAAAGCCGAGTAGTCTGTTGAGACCACCTAGACCCGAAAGGTTCCAAAATGATTGAGCTGCGCCCCGTGGAGCCGGCGGACCTGGACAAGTTCTTCGAGTACCAGCGGGACCCGGATGCCAACCACATGGCCGCATTCTCCGCCAAGGACCCTTCCGACCGAGGCGTCTTCAACCACCACTGGCAGAACATCCTCAACGATGAGCAGATTGTTGTCCGCACCGTCACCGCAGACGGCGAGGTCGTCGGCAGTGTCCTGGTCTATCCGTCCGAAGGCTACCCGGAACTCAGCTTCTGGACCGCCAAGTCGCACTGGGGCCGCGGCATCACGTCCGCCGCGGTAGAGAAGTTCCTGGCCGAGTTCACCGCCCGCCCGATCCGCGCCCGCGCCGTCAAGGACAACCTGGGCTCCATCAAGGTGCTCGAAAAGGCCGGTTTCAAGCCGGTCGGCGAGTCCAAGGGCTTCGCCAACGCCCGCGCAGCAGTGGTGACCGAGGAGATCCTCGAACTGGTCTGATCAGACCATCGCCAACAGCACGGCGGGGTCGCTGATGATCGCGCCGACGTCCGCCAGGAACAGCGCCGCCTGCTCCCCGTCCACCAACCGGTGGTCGAAGGACAGGCTGAGCGTCATCACCTGGCGCAGTTCAATCCCGCCGCGGTATTCCCACGGCCGGCGCTGCACCGCGCCGGTCGCCAGGATGGCCGCCTCCCCCGGATTCAGGATGGGTGTGCCGGCGTCGATCCCGAATACGCCGATGTTGGTCAGTGAGATGGTGCCGCCTGAGAGCTCGGCCGGGGCCGTCTTGCCCTCGCGGGCCCTCCGGGTCAGCTCCGCCAGCGCCCCGGCGAGTGCCGCCAGGTCCAGCGTCTGGGCGTCCCTGATGTTCGGGACCAGCAGTCCTCGCGGTGTCGCGGCGGCGATGCCCAGGTTGACGTAGTTCTGCTGCACGATCTCCTGGTGCTCCTCGTCCCACCGTGCATTGAGCAGCGGGTGGCGGTCCAGCGCGATGCAGAGGGCCTTCGCCGCCAAGGTCAGCGGGGTCAGCTTGGTTCCGGCGAAGGCGCGCTGCCCGTGGAGGCGGTCCAGCAGTTCCAGGCCCGCCGTGGCATCGACCGTCAGGAATGACGTCGCATGCGGAGCCGTGAAGGCGCTGGCCACCATCGCCGCGGCCATCTGCTTACGCACGCCCTTGACCGGCAGCCGGCTTTCACGCTCCGTGGCGCCGCCAAGCCAGCGCCCGCCGCCGGCAGCCGCGGGCAGTCCTGCGGGCGGCAAGGCGGCACCGGCGCGGAAGCCTTCGACGTCCGCACGCGTGATCAGCCCCTCCCGCCCCGTGCCGCGCACGAGGGCGAGGTCCACTCCGAGCTCCCTGGCCAGCTTGCGCACCGGCGGCGTCGAACGCGGCCGTTCCTTCACCGCCGGTTCCGTCCCGCCGGCAGCGGCGGGGGCAGGATGGTCCGCAACCGGCACAGCGGCGGGCAGCGGCGCATCAAAAGTACGACGGCGGCGCGCCGGTTTCCCTGTCCCCTCGGCCTGGGCGCCGTACCCGACCAGGACTGCCTCGCGGGCCGGGGCGGCCGCCGAGGCCTCCGGCGCCGCGGATCCACCCTCTGCAAGCCTGGTTGGTCCGGCATCCGCCTGTCCGGTATTCACCTCGCCGGCCACTTCGAAGGAGACGATCGGTTCGCCCACGTTGACCGTGGTTCCCGGAGCCTCATGCAGGGTCTTGACCACGCCGGCGAACGGCGACGGCAGCTCGACGACGGCCTTGGCCGTCTCGACTTCGCCCAGGATCTGGTTGAGTTCGACCTTGTCCCCCTCGGCCACCCGCCAGCTCACGATCTCCGACTCGGTCAGGCCCTCGCCCAGGTCCGGCAGCTTGAACACGCGCACGGCCATCAGTGCCCCTCCCCGCCGCCGAGCGAATTCCGGCGGTCCAACACCCGGTCCACGCCGTCGAGGATGCGGTCCAGGTTGGGGAGGTGGTGGTGCTCCATTTTCGCCGGCGGGTACGGAATGTCGAAGCCGGTGATCCGCTCCGGGGCGTGCTCCAGATGGTAGAAGCAGCGCTCGGTGATGGAAGCGGCCAACTCGGCGCCCAGGCCTCCGGTCCTGGACGCTTCATGGGCCACGACCAGCCGGCCGGTCTTGCGCACCGAGGCCTCCACGGTACCGAAGTCGATGGGCGACAGCGAGCGCAGGTCGATCACCTCGAGGGAGATCCCCTCCTCGCGGGCTGCTGCCGCTGCCTCTCGTGCGACCTGGACCAGCGGCCCGTAGGTGACGAGCGTCGCGTCGTCGCCGGACACCTCCACCCTGGCCTGCTCCATCGGGTAGCTGTCCAGCCCGGCCTCCTCGTCCACTTCTCCCTTGGTGTGGTAGCGGCGCTTGGGCTCGAAGAAGAGCACCGGGTCATCGCAGGCAATCGCCTGCTGGATCATGAGGAACGCATCCTGCGGGTTCGACACAGAGACCACGCGCAGGCCCGGGGTGTGCAGAAAGTATGCTTCCGGCGATTCCGAATGATGCTCCGCCGCCCCGATTCCGCCGCCGAACGGAACCCGGATGGTCAGTGGCATCTTGACCCTCCCCCGGGTGCGGTAATGCAGCTTGGCCACTTGGCTCACGATCTGGTTGAACGCCGGATAGATGAACCCGTCAAACTGGATTTCGCACACCGGGCGGTATCCGCGGTAGGCCATGCCGACGGCCGTACCCAGAATCGCGGATTCCGCCAGTGGGGCATCGATGACCCGGTGGGCACCGAAGTCTTTTTGCAGCTCGTCCGTGATGCGGAAGACGCCGCCGAGCATCCCGATGTCCTCGCCGATGAGGACCACCTTCGAGTCCCGTTCCAACGCGCGGCGCAGACCGGAGTTGATCGCCCGGCCAAAGGTCATGGTGCTCATGACGTGCCTCCCGGACCCGTCTCGAAGGATGCCAGGTACCGCTGGTAGTCCCGGCGCTGGCCGGCCAGGACCGCGTGGGGCGTCGCGTAGACGTTGTCGAACACGTCGAGCTCGCCCGGCTCGGGGATGCTGACGCACGCCTCGCGCAACTCGTTGGCCGCCCGGTCCGCGGCCGCCCGGATCCGTTCTGTGAAGTCCGTCCCGAGGAGCCCCTCCGCCTCCAGCAGCCGGCCGAGCCGGTCGATGGGATCGCGCCCCTTCCAGTCCTCCAGCTCGTTGGGATCCCGGTAGCGCGACGGATCATCCGCCGTCGTATGCGGACCCATCCGGTAAGTCACCGCCTCGATGAAGGCGGGACCGCCACCGCCCCGCGCCCGCTCCAGGGCCTGGCGGGTCACCGCAAGGCAGGCCAGCACGTCGTTGCCGTCCACCCGGATGCTCGGGATGCCGAAACCGGGAGCGCGGTCCGCAATGTCGCGCTGCGCCTGCAGCCGCACCGGCTCCGAGATGGCCCACTGGTTGTTCTGGCAGAAGAAGATGACGGGAGCCTGGAAGCTGGCGGCAAACACCATCGCCTCGTTCGAGTCCCCCTGGCTCGTTGCGCCGTCGCCGAAATACGAGACCGCCACCGCGTCGGCGCCGTCGAACTTCGCGGCCATCGCATAGCCGGTTGCGTGCAGCGTCTGCGCGCCGATGATGACCTGCGGCGTAGCCATGTTGACGGCGTACGGATCCCAGCCGGAGGGCGCGTTGCCGCGCCAGACCCGGAGCATGTCCGCATAGCCCACGCCCCGGCAGTAGGCCACGCCGTTCTCGCGGTAGCTGGAGAAGACGAAATCGTCCTTGCGCAGGGCGCGGCCGGAGCCGATCTGTGCCGCCTCCTGCCCCAGCAGCGGCGGCCACAGCGCGAGCTCCCCCTGCCGTTGCAGGGCGGTGGCTTCCTGGTCGAGCCGGCGCACCACGACCATGTCTTCGTAGAGGCCCTGCAGCGCCGCGCCGTCGACATCCTCGATCCACTCTTCGAAGCCGGAGCTGCCGGTCCGGCTGCCGTCCGGCGCGAGAAGCTGGATGAGGTCTTCCTGTGGAACCGGGCCCATGCCATGTAGGGACACTGCTGCACGCGCTCCTTCGCTCGTGGTGTTCGCCGACCCGGTGTTCTTGTGGATGTCCGGACCGGCGTAGGGCCTTCCGACGCGATTGTCGGAAGGTAGTTGTGACGATACTCACATGGGGCATCAAGCGCAATCACCCTCGCCGCGTCTGCGCATAATGCTCTGCCGGAGCGGGTTTGATCGTGCTAACGTTTCGCACTATGCGGACCTTGGACGCCACTGACATCCGATTGCTGACGGCTCTGTCGCGGGACGCCCGCAGCACCGTCGTCGCCCTCGCGCAGCAGTTGGGGCTATCCCGCAACACCGTGCAGGCCCGGCTTTCCCAGCTCGAGGCCAGGGACGTGTTCCTGACGTTCGAGCGCCGGATCAGTCCGGCCGCTTTGGGCTACCCGCTGATGGCGTTCATCCACATCCATGTGCAGCAGCGCAAACTGGAGCAGATCACCGCGGAGCTGGCGCTGATTCCCGAGCTGCTGGAGGCCTACGGTGTGACAGGCAATGCGGACATCCTGGCCCAGGTGGTCTCGCGCAGCGCCGAGGACCTGTTCCGGATCAACAGCCAGGTGCTCGCCATCGACGGCGTGGAGCGCACCGACACCTCCCTAGCCATGCATGAGCTGGTCCCATTCCGCGTCAGCCCGCTGCTGCACCGGGCCGAAGTCCCTCCGGTCGGCTGACTACTGCACAGCCGTGCGGTTCGGGAGTAGGCTCGGGGCACGACGGCCCGCGCACCAGCCGCCAGCAGGAGTACGACGGCGGCCCGTGGGCCCCAGGTGCGAAGGAGTCAGTGCCATGCAGATCGGCGTTCCCCGCGAAGTCAAGAACAACGAGTTCCGGGTGGCGATCACCCCTGCCGGCGTCAATGAGCTCATCCTGGCCGGCCATTCCGTCACGGTGGAATCCGGGGCCGGCCTCGGCTCCTCGATCACCGACGAGGACTACATGGCGGCGGGAGCCCGGATCGCCACCTCCGCGGACGAGACCTGGTCGGAGTCCGAACTCGTCCTGAAGGTGAAGGAGCCTGTGGCGGAGGAATACCACCGGCTCCGCCCGGACCTGACCCTCTTCACGTACCTGCATCTGGCCGCTGACGCCCAGCTGACCGCGCAGCTGTGCGAACAGCGGGTGACCGCGGTGGCCTACGAGACCGTCCAGCTGCCGGACCGCACGCTCCCGCTGCTAGCACCAATGTCCGAGGTCGCCGGGCGGCTGGCACCCCAGGTCGGAGCCCAGACCCTGCTCAAGCCGCAGGGCGGCCGCGGCGTGCTCATGGGCGGCGTGCCGGGCACGCACGCCGCCAACGTCGTCGTGATCGGCGCGGGCGTGGCTGGGACCAACGCCGTCTCGATGGCGGTCGGCATGCGGGCCAACGTCACCGTGTTGGACACGAACGTGCGCCGGCTCCAGCAGCTCGACGAGCTGTACCAGGGGCGGGTGAACACCATCGCGAGCAACGCGTGGGAGCTGGAGACGGCGGTCCTGCAGGCGGACCTGGTGATCGGCGCCGTCCTGGTCCCCGGGGCGAAGGCGCCAAAGCTCATCACCAATGAACTCGTCTCGCGCATGCGGCCGGGCGCCGTCCTGGTCGACATCTCGATCGACCAGGGCGGCTGCTTCGAAGACTCCCGCCCGACCACGCACGCGGATCCCACGTTTCCCGTGCATGACACCGTCTTCTACTGTGTCGCCAACATGCCCGGCGCCGTCCCGCGGACCTCGACCTACGGGCTGACCAACGCCACGCTGCCCTACGTCAGGGCGATCGCCGAGGAGGGCGTGGACGGCGCCACCCGGCGGCTGCCCGAACTCCTGCTCGGCGTCAACACCCGGGACGGCCACATCGTCTCCGAACCGGTCAAGCTCGCCCACCCCCAGCTGGCCTGACCCCGGAACCCTTCCGCAGCCGCCGGGACGACGGCGGGCGGGCCCGGAATGCTCCGGACCCGCCCGTGGTCTATCCGGCTCCGGCCGCTGGAACGGCCGCCGGCGCTGTGAGGCCTAGTGGTCGACCGCCTTCTCGGCACCTACGCCGGTGAGCGAACGGACTTCCATCTCGGCCTGCTTCGCCGGGTCCTCGACCGTCTTGTCCAGCACGGTGCCGAGCCATCCGAGGAAGAACGCCAGCGGGATGGAGACGATGCCCGGGTTCTTCAGCGGGAACCAGGCGAAGTCGGCGCTGGGGATCATGGACGTTTCGGCCCCGGAGACCACCGGGGAGAAGACGATCAGGACGACGGCGGCGGCGAGGCCTCCGTACATCGACCACACGGCACCCCGGGTGGAGAACTTCTTCCAGAACAGGGAGTAGATGATCGTCGGCAGGTTCGCCGAGGCCGCGACCGCGAAGGCCAGCGCCACGAGGAACGCCACATTCTGCCCCTGGGCGCCGATGCCGCCGAGGATCGACAGGACGCCGATGACCACGACGGTGCGGCGTGCCACCTTGACCTCGCCGTCCGCGTCGACCTTGCCCTTGCGGACCACGTTGGCGTAGATGTCGTGGGCGAAGGACGCCGCGGCCGTGATCGTCAGGCCGGCGACGACGGCCAGGATGGTGGCGAACGCCACGGCGGAGATCACGCCCAGCAGCAGCGGGCCGCCGAGGTGGAAGGCCAGCAGCGGGGCCGCGGAGTTCAC
Organism: Arthrobacter sp. Marseille-P9274; assembly: GCF_946892675.1. NCBI lineage: Bacteria > Bacillati > Actinomycetota > Actinomycetes > Micrococcales > Micrococcaceae > Arthrobacter > Arthrobacter sp. Marseille-P9274. The sequence continues at coordinate 997,267 of NZ_CAMPOV010000001.1, read as the reverse complement.
GCCGCCCGGCGCCGCATTGATGGCCTCGGGGCCGATCAGCGCGCCGGCGCCGTAGCCGAGCACCAGGGTGAACAGGTAGAACGCGCCGATCAGCCAGATGGCCCAGACCACCGAGCGGCGGGCCTCCTTCGCCGTCGGGACGGTGTAGAAGCGCATCAGCACGTGGGGCAGGGCCGCGGTGCCGAGCACCAGCGCCAGGGCCAGCGAGATGAAGTCGAACTTGGACGTTCCGCTCACGCCGTACTGGAGTCCCGGGTTGAGGATCTCGGGGTTGCCGGCCGTCGCAGCGGCGTCGCCGAGCAGTGCGGAGAAGTTGAACCCGTACAAGGCCAGCACCCAGATGGTCATGACGAACGCGCCGGCGATCAGCAGGCAGGCCTTGATGATCTGAACCCAGGTGGTGCCCTTCATGCCGCCCACCAGGACGTACAGGATCATCAGGGCGCCGACGACGGTGATCACGATGGACTGGCCAAGCCGGTCGTCGATGCCGAGCAGCAGGGAGACCAGCGCACCGGCGCCGGCCATCTGGGCCAGGAGGTAGAAGAAGCAGACGGCCAACGTCGTCGTCGCCGCGGCGATCCGCACCGGACGCTGCTTCAACCGGAAGGACAGCACATCCGCCATGGTGAACTTGCCGGTATTGCGCAGCAATTCGGCCACCAGCAGCAGCGCCACCAGCCACGCCACCAGGAAGCCGATCGAGTAGAGGAAGCCGTCATAGCCGTTGATGGCGATCGCCCCGACGATGCCGAGGAAGGATGCGGCGGAGAGGTAGTCGCCGGCGATGGCGGTGCCGTTCTGCGGGCCGGTAAAGGACCGCCCGGCGGCGTAGTAGTCCGCCGCAGTCTTGTTGTTCCGGCTGGCCCGGAGCACGATCACCATGGTGATGGCCACGAACAGGCCGAAGATCGTCATGTTCAGCCACGGCTCGCCCACCTGCGTGGTCTCCTGCGTGACGGTGGTGAGCGGAAGCATCACTTGGTTCCTCCTGCCGGGGGCTGCGCGGTGGACTCCAGGTCATGCCGAATACCGGCGGCGATGGGGTCCAGCTTCTTATTGGCGTAGCTGACATACCACATGGTGATCGCGAAGGTGCTCACGAACTGGAGCAGGCCCAGGACCAGGCCGACGTTGATATTGCCCACGAGCTTGATGGACATGAAGCCGTGCGCATAATCGGCCAGCAGCACGTACAGGAAGTACCACAGCAGGAATGCGATGGCCATCGGGAAAACGAAACTGCGGTGACGGTGACGGAGCTCCTTGAACTCGGGCCGCTGCTGGACTTCCTGGAAGTCCACGGCGGCCGTCGGGTCGGCCTCCGGGGTGGGATGTTGTCCCATGTCTGCCTCCTTGTGAGGGTGTGTGACAGGGATCACTCTCCTACACGGCCGCGCGTGCTGTCCTGCCCTTCGCGGGTACGATCGCCGAACGGCAATTGCGCTGCGACGAATGGCGGCCCGTTGCGCCGAACTGCCGTTAGGGTGAAGGCATGGTCAGCCCGGCGGTCGATATTGCGCTCATCGCGGCGATCGCCATTATTACCGTGGCGGTCGTCTCGTTGGTCGGCTTCAAGCTCAGCCGGTCCAGCCGGGAACTGGGTTCGGAGGCGGAACTGGCCACGTACAACACTCTGCACACGGCAGGGCTGGCGGGTCCGCACCTGCGCAGGGGCCTGACGCCGGACGGGGCGGCCAAGGCTGCGGGTTATCTTCGCGGGATGCTGGACAGCAGCCGGCTGGTGATCACCGACGAGGCCGGCGTGCTGGCGTGGGACCCGCAGACGGAGGACCGTGACGCGGACGCCATGGTGCTCGCGGCCAAGGTGCTGGAGTCCGGGCGCACCCAGGTATATCGCCGGCCCCCGGAAACGCCGTCGGACGGCGCAGCGGAGGGGTTCGCGGCGGAGGCGGTCTTCTCCCCCATCCGGGTCCAGGAGCGCGTGGTGGGAACCATCGGCGCCTACAGCGGCCAGGTGCGGCCGTCGCTGGTCCGCGCCACGAACGAGGTGGCCGCCTGGGTCGCCACGCAGATCGAGCTGGCCGAGCTCGATGCTTCCCGGACACTGCTGATGGAGGCCGAGGTCCGCGCGCTGCGCGCCCAGATCAGCCCGCACTTCATCTACAACTCGCTCAACGCGATCGCCTCCTACATCCTCACGGATCCGGTCCGCGCCCGCGAACTGGTGATCGAGTTCGCGGACTTTACCCGCTACTCGTTCCGCCGCCACGGGGACTTCACCACTGTCGCGGAGGAACTCCGGTCGATCGACCGCTACCTACTGCTCGAGCGTGCCCGGTTCGGCGACCGGCTCAATGTCAGCCTGCAGATCGGTCCCGAAGTGCTCAGCACCGTCATTCCGTTCCTGTCCCTGCAGCCGCTGGTCGAGAACGCCGTCCGCCACGGACTGGAGGCCCGGGAAGGTCCCGGCCATATCACCATCACCGGGCGGGACGACGGCGAGTATGCGGTCTTAGGTATCGAGGACGACGGCGTGGGCATGGACCCGGAGCGACTGCGCCAGATGCTCGCCGGGCACACGGCCGGCGACCACGTGGGCCTGCGCAACGTCGATTCCCGGCTGCGCCAGGTCTACGGGGACGACCACGGCCTGGTCATCGAGACCGCGCCCGGTGCCGGGACGCTGATCACGATGCGGATCCCGAAGTTCCAGCCCGGCCACGAAGTGTGAGCAGGACCGGCGCGCAAGGCCGTGCAGGAGGCCGGACCGGGCGGGGGCCGGCCAAGCTTCCCCGGCCGGAGGACTCAGTAGACTGTCCCCATGGTCAACGTTGTCATCGCCGATGATGAACTCCCCGCCGTCGAAGCCCTCGCCTACCTCCTTGCCAGGGATCCGCGAATCGGCAGGATCCACAAGGCGACCAGCGGCGCGGAAGCACTGCGGGCGCTGGAGAACCACGACGTTGACGCGATGTTCCTGGACATCCACATGCCGGCCCTGACCGGCCTCGACATCGCCAGGGTGATTTCGCGCTTCAGCCGGCCGCCCGCCGTCGTTTTTGTCACGGCTGACGAAGACCAGGCCCTGGAGGCCTTCAACCTGGCCGCGGTGGACTACCTGCTGAAGCCGGTGCGCGCCGAACGGCTCGCCGAATCGGTCCGGCGGGTCTGCGAGCTGATGGAAGACGGCGCGGCCCAGCCGGAAGTGATCACGGTGGACCAGGGCGGCATCACGAAGATGATCAGGCGGGACGAGATCAAGTTCGTCCAGGCCCAGGGCGATTATGCCCGGCTGCACACCGCCGAGGGCAGCTACCTGATCCGGGTGCCGCTGAACGACCTGGAACGCCAGTGGGCCGATGCCGGCTACCTGCGGATCCATCGCTCCTACCTGGTGTCGGTCGGCGCGATCCAGCAGATGCGCACCACCGACGGACGGACCAGCGTACTGGTGGACGGTGCCGAGCTCCCGGTCAGCCGGCGCAGCCTGCCCGCGGTCCGCGACCGGCTGGAGGCGAACCGCGTCAGGCCGGGCGGATGAGCCAGGAGCCCCAGCGCCGCCCGCCGGCGCGGGTCCGCGTCACCGCTCCCCGCACCCGGGCAGCCGCTGCCCGGAGCCGCTACAGCGTCTCGCGCGAACTGGCGGAGCAGTCCGAACTCGGCGAGATGTTCATCCGCTCGCTGATGCGTTCCCAACTCCGGCTCGCCCTGGTCGTGGCGGGCGGGTTCGGGCTGATCCTGCTCGGCGTGCCCGTGCTGATGCTGGTCTTCCCCAGCGTCAACGGCATGAGCGTCTTCACCGTGCCGCTGCCGTGGCTGCTGCTCGGCGCGGGTGTCTACCCCGTCATCTTCGTCTGCGCGGTCCTCTACAACCGGGCGGCGGCGCGCAACGAGGACCGCTTCCGGCAGCTGGTCGACGACGACCGCGGCTCCCGGCCGGCCTGGTCGGCGGAGCCGGAATGACCCCGGCGGTACTGGTCGGGCTCGCCACGGTCTGCGCGGCCACGGTGCTGATCAGCGTCTACGGGCTGCGGATTTCCAGGACCACCGGAGATTTCTACGTCGCGTCCAGGACGGTGCGTCCGTGGTGGAATGCGTCGGCGATCGGTGGCGAGTACCTGTCCGCCGCCAGCTTCCTCGGCGTCGCCGGGCTCATCCTCGTTTCCGGCATCGACGCGCTCTGGTTCCCGATCGGCTACACGGCCGGCTACCTGATGCTGCTGCTGTTCGTTGCGGCACCCCTGCGCCGCTCCGGCGCCTACACCCTCCCGGACTTCGCCGCGGCCAGGCTCGACTCGCGTCCGGCGCGGCGGGTGACCAGCGTCCTGGTGGTCACCATTGGCTGGCTGTACATCGTGCCGCAGCTGCACGGCGCCGCCCTGACCGTACGCATCACAACCGGGCTGCCCGCGTGGGTGGGCGCCGCCGTCGTTGCCGTGGTGGTGGTGGTGACCGTAATGGCCGGCGGGATGCGCTCTATCACGTTCGTCCAGGCCTTCCAGTACTGGCTGAAGCTGACCGCACTGGTGGTGCCGGCCGTCTTTGTGCTGCTCACGCTCGGTGCCCAGGGCGCGCCGATCACCGACGGCGGGGCGGCGTTCCACCAGGACCTGGACGTCACCGAGGCGGCCTCGCTCTACCGCAACGTTTCGCTGATCATCGCACTGCTGTTCGGCACCCTCGGGCTGCCGCACGTCCTGGTCCGCTTCTACACCAATCCGGACGGGCAGGCCGCGCGGCGGACCACGGTAATTGTGCTGGGACTGCTCTCGCTCTTCTACCTCTTCCCCACAATCTTCGGGGTGCTCGGGCGGATCTATACGCCCGACCTTGCGGTGGGCGGCCAGGCCGACGCCACGGTGCTGCTGCTCCCGCAGCGGGTGCTCGGATCGACCGCCGGCGACCTGCTGGCCGCGCTGGTCGTCGGCGGCGCTTTCGCCGCATTCCTGTCGACGACGTCGGGGCTGGTGGTATCGCTGGCCGGGGTGGTCAGCCAGGATCTCTTCCACGGCAGCGTCAAGGGATTCCGCTTGGCCGCCGTCCTCTCCGCTGCGGTTCCCCTGATCGTCGCCCTGGCCACCGATTCAAGGGCGCTGGCCGGCAGCATCGGCACGGTCTTCGCGTTTACGGCCTCCACGATCTGCCCGATGCTGCTGCTGGGCATCTGGTGGCACGGACTGACGGCGGCCGGCGCCATCGCCGGCATGGCCGCCGGCGCGGCGGTGTGCGGTTCGGCGATCGTCGCCGCGGCGGTCGGCGGTGAAGCGCTCGGCCCGTTCGCGGAACTGCTGGCGCAGCCCGCCGCCTGGAGCGTGCCGCTGGCGTTCGCCGTCATGGTCCTGGTGTCGAAGCTGACGGCTTCCCGCCGGCCCGCGACCGTCAGCCGCGTCATGGCCCGGCTGCACTCGCCGGAACGATCGGACACCGGCTGGCGGCCAGCGGGACCGCAGGCCTAGTCGATCGCCGCCATCAGCTCGACCGCGCGGTCCAGGAAGGCGTCCACCTGGGCCTCTTCGTAGCCCTCTTCGCCTTTGGCCTCGCGGAACACCGCCCGGCGGACCACGTCAACGCTCAGCGGCTGGTCCTTCTCCAGGTACCCCAGCAGTTCTTCGCAGAGGGCGTCCACGTCATCAACGTTGTAGCTCGGTGCGTTGCGCTTGGTCGGCCGGCGGAAGCGTTCCCCCGATCCCCGGTGCAGGCGGGCACGCAGCACGGCGGAAACCCGGCCGATCTGTCCCAGCCAGGCCTCCTCGCCCTCGGCGTCGATCAGGGCATCGCGCTCACGCTGGGCGAAGACGTCCTCCAGCCGGTCCAGGGCGGCGTCGACGGCCCCCGGATCGTATCCGCCGCGTGCCGGTTCGAAGGTCATTGCCCGGACGTCGCGGCTGGTGATCCGGCCGCCGTCGGCTTCGTGGGAATTGAAGTGCTCCCGTGCACGGGCCAGGAATTGATCCACTTGGCGGACGTTGTAGCCGAGTTCGCGGCGTCCCACCCGCTCAAAGGGCCCCGTCTCCCTGTTCCCATCACTTGCTAGTCGCGCCATGGTCAGCTGGAGCATCCCCCTTCAAGAGCGGCTTCGGTCGCCGCGGTCCAAGCTTGGTCCGGCCCTGCTGCCAGACTCATCAGATAATAGTTTAAACGGCCATTCCGCCGCACGTGCCGCTCAGCACCGTGACACCTGGTGGCCGGCGGCCGGGATCACATGATGGCGCCGGGCGCCAGCAGCACGGCCAGTACGTAGGCCACCGGCGAGGCGAAGACAATGGAATCAAGCCGGTCCATCACGCCGCCGTGTCCCGGCAGTATGTTGCTCATGTCCTTGATGCCCAGTTCCCGTTTGACCATGGACTCGGCCAAGTCGCCGGCGGTGGAGGCCGCGACCGTTGCGATGGCCAGCACGAGACCGAACCACCATTGCAGGTCCAGGATGAAGACCGAGCAGAGCACGCCCACTACGACGGCGCCGCCCACCGATCCGGCGAAGCCCTCCCAGGACTTCTTCGGGCTTATCTTCGGAGCCATCGGATGCTTCCCGAACAGCACCCCGACGAGGTAGCCGAACGTATCGTTGGCCACGACGAGCAGCAGCATCGTGGCGATTTTGAGCGCCCCGTCCTGCTCGTCGAGGAGCAGCAGCGCGAAGCTAATGAACAGCGGCACCCAGCAAAGGATGAACACCCCGGCCATGATTCGCCGCACCGCGTCCCGCGCCGTATCCAGGCACTGGTAGACCATGATGGCCACCGTCGTCCCCACCAGCGCGAAGGCCTGCGCCTCAGGCCCGCCGTAGTAGGCCGCGAAGGGCATGGCCACCGCGCCCGCATACAGCGGGGGCTTGGGCACATGGATGTCCTTGACGGCCAGCGCCCGGGATACCTCCCACACGCCGATGACGCAGAAACCGGCTACCAGTGCCACGAAGGCATCCGGCAGGAAGAACAATCCGACCAGGACCGTGACCAGCAGCGTCAGGCCCACGGCGATGGCGGCGGGGAGATTGCGGCCTGCGCGGGACGGCTGCCCGGTAGCCCGCTTCCGGCGGCGCCGGGCCGCCCGCACGCCGGCACCAGCCTCGGAAGCCGGCTGACCGCCAGCCCGGGTTGAAGGCTGGTCCGTATCCATCAGACTTCGAGCAGCTCTGCTTCTTTGCGCTTGAGCAGCTCGTCCACGTTGTCAGTGTGGGACTTCGTCTTCGCGTCCAGGTCCTTTTCGGCGCGGGAGCCCTCGTCCTCCCCGATGTCGCCGTCCTTGACCAGCTTGCCGATGGTGTCCATCGCCCGGCGGCGGATGTTGCGGATCGAGACCTTCGCGTCCTCGGCCTTGCCGCGGACCACCTTGACGTACTCCTTGCGCCGTTCCTCGGTCAGCTCCGGCAGGACGACCCGGATGACGTTGCCGTCGTTGGCCGGGTTGGCTCCGATATCGGAGTCGCGCAGGGCCTTCTCGATGTCATTCAGCGCCGACTTGTCGTACGGAGTGATGAGCAGGGTGCGGGCTTCCGGGTTCTGGAAGGACGCGAGCTGCTGCAGCGGGGTCGGGGTGCCGTAGTAGTCCACCGTGACCTTGGAGAACAGTGCCGGGTTCGCGCGGCCCGTCCGGACGGTCGCGAAGTCTTCCTTGGCCACTTCAACGGCCTTGTCCATCTTCTCGACAGCCTCGTGCAATGTTTCCTGAATCACGGTCTCTCCTTAGACATTCTGTGCCCGCCTCGCGGCGGCAGGGGCTCTGCTATCCATCCTAGGCCATGCTCCGCGGCCCTTCGGCTAAGCGGAAACTGCCGTCCCGATCTTCTCGCCGAGGATGGCACGCGTAACGTTGCCTTCACCCTCCATGCCGAAGACGACCATGGACAGCTTGTAGTCCTTGCAGAGGCTGAAGGCGGTCTGGTCCATGACCCGGATGTTCCGCCGCATGGCGTCGTCGTAGGTCAGCGTGTCGAGCTTCTGCGCCTGCGGGTCCTTCTTCGGATCGGCCGTGTAGACCCCGTCCACCCCGTTCTTCGCCATGAGTACGACGTCGGCATGCACTTCCAGCGCGCGCTGGGCTGCGACGGTGTCAGTGGAGAAATAGGGCAAACCGGCGCCAGCGCCGAAGATCACGACGCGGCCCTTCTCCATGTGGCGGATGGCGCGGCGCGGAATGTAGGCCTCGGCCACCTGGCCCATGGTGATCGCGCTCTGGACGCGGGTGTCCACGCCCGCCTGCTCGAGGAAATCCTGCAGAGCCAGGCAGTTCATCACTGTGCCGAGCATGCCCATGTAGTCGGCGCGGGAACGGTCCATGCCCGACTGGGAGAGTTCGGCACCGCGGAAGAAGTTCCCGCCGCCGACGACGATGGCGACTTCGACCTCTCCGACGGTCGCAGCGATCTGCTTGGCGATCCCCCGCACCGTATCGGGGTCGACGCCGAGCTTGCCGCCGCCAAAGACCTCACCGGAGAGCTTGAGCAGGACCCGCCGCCTCTTGGGAAGAACCTCGGGGTGCTTGGTTTCGGTTACGGTCTGGGATTCCATCGTGCCTCCCGGGCGTGCTTTGGTTCGACAGTTTTAGCTGGGTTCGTTGACGGTTTCGGGCAGGAAAAAGGGGCGGCCACCGCTGGTGACCACCCCCTCCTCGCTGGTCGGATCAGTGCCTGTTGGCGCTGGATCCTCTAGATGCTATCCGCGATGCTATCAGGCACCCACGCGGAAACGCGCGAAAGCGGTTGCGTTGGCGCCGGCCTGCTCGAGGACCTTGCCGACAGAGACCTTCGGGTCCTTGGCAAACGGCTGGTCGAGCAGCACGATCTCCTTGAAGAAGCCGTTCAGCCGGCCTTCGACGATCTTCGGCAGCGCGGCCTCGGGCTTGTTCTCGGCGCGTGCGGTCTCGTCGGCGATGCGGCGCTCGTTCTCGACGGTCTCGGCCGGGACTTCCTCGCGGGTGAGGTAGGTCGGAGCGAAGGCGGCGGTATGGACGGCCACGTCGTGGGCAGCCGCCACGGCGGCGTCACCCTCGGCGTCGACGGCGAACAGCACGCCGACCTGGGCCGGCAGGTCCTTGGACGTCTTGTGCAGGTAAGCATCGACGGTCTTGCCCTCGACGCGGGCCAGGCGGCGGACAACGACCTTCTCGCCCAGCACGGCGCCCTCTTCGACGACGACGTCGTTCAGCGGCTTGCCGTCCACCTGGGCGGCCAGCAGCGATTCCAGATCGGAAGCGCCGGAGTCGACGGCGACGGACAGGACCTTGTCGGCGAGGTCGATGAACTTAGCGGACTTGGCGACAAAGTCGGTCTCGCAGTTGACCTCGACCATGACGCCGACGGTTCCGTCGATGACCTTGGCAGCAACCAGGCCCTCGGCGGTGGAACGGCCTTCGCGCTTGGTGGCGCCCTTCAGGCCCTTGATACGGATAAGCTCCACGGCCTTGTCGGCATCGCCGTTGGCCTCGTCGAGAGCCTTCTTCACATCCATCATGCCGGCGCCGGTGCGCTCGCGCAGAGCCTTGATATCAGCAGCGGTGTAATTCGCCATTTGGACTCCAGTCCCTCCGTAGTAAGTACTAATGCTGTTCCACCAGTGCGGCTGGCCGGGTACCGGCCAGCCGCAGCAGTGGAGACCCGGCAGGCCGCAAACGGCCTGCCGGGGAGATCGGATTTACTTTTCGGTCTCGGCCTCGGCCTCGGCCGGGGCTTCGGCGGATGCTTCGGCCGGTGCGGCCTCGGCAGCCGGAGCCTCCGCAGCCGGAGCCTCGGCGGAAGCGGAACCCTCAAGCAGTTCGCGCTCCCACTCGGCCAGCGGCTCTTCGGTGCCGCCGGCAGCAGCACCGCCACCCGCAGCACGGTTGTTGCGCGCGATCAGACCCTCGGCAACGGCGTCGGCCACAACGCGGGTCAGCAGGTTTACGGAGCGGATGGCGTCGTCGTTGCCCGGGATCGGGAAGTCGACCTCATCCGGGTCGCAGTTGGTGTCGAGGATGGCCACCACGGGGATGTTCAGCTTCTTGGCCTCGTCAACGGCCAGGTGCTCCTTCTTGGTGTCCACGATCCAGACCACGGACGGAGCCTTGGTCAGGTTGCGGATGCCGCCGAGGGTGGTTTCCAGCTTGGTCTTCTCGCGCTGGAGCAGCAGGAGTTCCTTCTTGGTGTGGCTGGAGCCGGCTACATCTTCGAAGTCGATCTCTTCGAGCTCCTTCAGGCGCTGGATGCGCTTGGAGACCGTGGAGAAGTTGGTGAGCATGCCGCCCAGCCAGCGCTGGTTCACGTAGGGCTGGCCAACGCGGGTGGCCTGCTCGGCGATGGCTTCCTGGGCCTGCTTCTTGGTGCCGACGAACAGCACGGTGCCGCCGTGGGCCACGGTGGCCTTGACGAACTCGTAGGCGCGGTCGATGTAGGACAGCGACTGCTGCAGGTCGATGATGTAGATGCCGTTGCGCTCGGTAAAGATGAAGCGCTTCATCTTCGGGTTCCAACGACGGGTCTGGTGGCCAAAGTGAACGCCGCTGTCGAGCAGCTGGCGCATGGTAACGACTGGCATGTCGTCACTCCTTCCGGCAGTATCGGCGCGCTTCGCGCAGGCCATACTGCCTGTAGACGGTTGTCAGCCCGCAGCCCGGTTGGGCGGGGCTCCTGGCACCGGCCAGCCCTGGTCAACGAGGATCAGGGCGCACGTCCGGACCGGCCGAGCCGGACCGCCTGGACATACCCCGATCGGGGAGAATCCCCGGCGGGTAACAGATGCGCGTAGTCAGTTCGTTCTTCATCTCAGATCCGCACTTCGTTTGGACATGACTCATGGAGACAGGAAACTGCTCCGCCTAGTGTACTACAGCGCGAGGGCACCAACCTACGCGGGAAAGCGGCAGGACCGACACCTTCGGCACTACTCCTGCACAGGGCGGCGGCGGTAGCGGTCCGCCCACATTCCGGCACGGGCCGCGCCCATCCGGGGACCCGGTCCGGCAGGATCGGCACATGGCGATTCGTGTAACTGCGTTGCGTGCGGCCGCGCTGCCGCTGCTCGCCGCAGCCCTGGTCCTGCCGGTCCCCGCGGCGGGGACCGGCGCCGATGCGGCCGGGTTTGCACCGGACTGGGACTGGCCCGCAGAACCGGCGCCGGATGTCCTGGCCCCCTTCGATCCGCCGCCGGAGCCGTGGCTCAGCGGGCACCGCGGGGTGGATCTGGCAGCGGCGGATGGAAGCGACGTGCTGGCTCCGGAGGCGGGCCGCGTGAGCTTCGCCGGCACTGTCGTCGACCGCGGAGTCGTCACGATCGACCACGGCAGCGGACTGCGCAGCAGCTTCGAGCCCGTGGACAGCAGCCTGCGGAAGGGCGATCCGGTCGCGGCCGGCGACGTCGTCGGCACCGTATCCGGCACCACCCATTGCTCCCCGGACTGCTTGCATTGGGGCGTCCGGCTGGGCGAGGAGTACGTCAATCCGCTGCAGTTCGTCATCGACCTGCGCCCCTCGGTACTCCTCCCCCGACCCGGGCAGGACAGCTAGGCGGACGGAATCTAGACGAAGGCCGGAATTCCGGTGACGGCGCGCCCGACGACCAGGGAATTGATCTCATGCGTTCCCTCGTAGGAGTAGATGGCCTCCGCGTCGGCAAAGATTTTTGCCATCTCGTAGTCGGTGACGATGCCATTGCCGCCCAGAATGCCGCGTCCCAGCGCCACGCTTTCCCGCATGCGCGCCGTCGTGAACGCCTTGGCGAGTGCGGACTGCTCATCGCGGGCAGTCCCGGCGTCCTCCAGCCGCGCCAACTGCACCATCATCCCCATCGACGCCACGGCGTTGCCGAGGATCTGCACGAGCTGGTCCTGGACGAGCTGGAAGGATGCCAGCGGCCTGCCGAACTGCTGGCGTTCGACGGCGTAGCGCCGGGCCACATCGAATGCCGCCAGCTGCTGTCCGACCGCCTGCCAGGCGACAGCCAGCCGGGTGACCTTCAGGACCTTGTTGGTGTCCTTGAAGCTGTTGGCGCGCTTCAAGTGGTATTCGTCCGGCACGGCAACGTTGTCCAGGACGATGTCGGCGTTCTGCACGGTACGCAGGCTGATCTTGTTCTCGATCCGGGTGGCGGAATAGCCCGGGAGCGTGGTGTCGACGAGGAAGCCCTTGACCTGGTCATCCTGTACGTCGCGGGCGTAGACGACCACCCAGTCGGAGAACGTGGCGTTGCCGATCCAGCGCTTGGCCCCGTTGAGGATCCACTGGCCGCCGTCCCGCCTGGCCGTGGTGCGGGTGCCGCCGGCCACGTCGGATCCACCCAGCGGCTCGGTCAGGCCGAAGGCCCCGATCTTCTTGAGCGCGTAGATGTCCGGCAGCCAGGCCTGCTTCTGTTCCTCCGACGCCAGAGCCTCGATGGAACCGGTGAACAAACCGTCGTGGACCCCCATGAAGGTGGCGATGGAGGTGTCGGCCCGGGTGAACTCGGCGTGGATCATGCCTGCCAGCAGATTGGAGTAGCCCTGCCGCCGGACCGGCGAGACGACGTCCAGTTCGGCCAGCTTGGGAATGATGCCCATGGGAAACTCGGCCCTGTTCCAGCAATCCACCGCGATGGGCCGGACCTCCTTGTCCAGCCATTCGCGCACTTCCCGGAGCCTGTCCCGCTCGGCCGGCTCCAGCTGCCGCTCGAAGCCGAAGAAGTCTCCGTCGGGATAAGGAAGGTTGTTCAGATCGATCGAGGGTCGCCCCATTGCTGCTCCTTGCCGCTCGCCGGCGCCACGGGCGCCGGACCACTAAGTTACCCGCGAGTAACATAGCCGATCCGCGGCAAGACGGCAATGAGCGCCTGCGGGCAGGAAGCGCGCAGGGAAGATCAAATGGCCCCGACGGGTCGTCCCATAGGGGAACCGACGGGGCTTGGACTCGTCGATACAACGCGGTTCACTGCCGCGGGATTCTGGCCATGGCCAGCGTTTTTTACTGTTCTTCTTTATCGTCGAGATAGTCCAGGAGGATCTTCGGCAGCCGCGGGGGCGTCCCGCCCAGACGTTCGATCGTGCTGTTTAGACGGAGAATGTGCGGGAGGTAGATCCGATCCCTGCATTCCAGGCGGTCCACGTGTTGCCGCATGGTTTTCAGCTCTTCCTGCAGCTGGTCGATGAGAGTATATCCGCCGGCGATATGCGCCTCCTCTGTTTGCGACCGCCCGGCATGCCTGGCGTTGACACCAGTGATGATGATGCCGCTGAGGAAGACACCGAGAGCGATGACTAGTTCCATCCACTCAAACATCGCATTTGCCCTCAAGCTCTCCGCCGACGGTGCTGGATCGACCATCTTCGCTGCGCCACGGCACGCAAAAAGCTTCCCGGGGCAAGGCAGACGGCGAGGGTTCAACGCCAGCGGGGCCTGTGGTGGATGACCTGCCGGGGCCGCGTGGCATCTCCAGCCCGGACCGGAGCTTGCGTGCCAGGGAGCCGGCAGAGGCGATGGCTGGATAGGCGGTCATGGCGACAGTTCCTTCCTTGCTACTGGTTGCGGCGGTGTTGAGGTAGGTGTCGAGGACACCGGCGGGGACTGGCACTGAGCCGCGTTTTTCTTGTGATTGCGGCGTGGACGTATTCCATCGCCGATAGTCCGGGGATAGCTTGAGCATCTCCCGCAGGGGCTGGCCATGCTCGAGGATCGTCATCCGGACTGTGCTTCCGCCCCTTAATGCGGATGAGCAGGTCGAGTATCAGCTCCAACCCTGGCAGCAATATTGGGTGTTCGATTTCCCCAGTCGATATGTGTTGCGCAGTCCCATTTTCACCCTATTTGAGTTGGTGGTCAATCCTTTACGCTGGTTTTATCTGGAATTATTGAATTACTCGACTTTAGGGGTTGAATTGGGCTTTTTCGAGTTGAGCATCCGCGTTAGGCTGTCGTTATGTCAGCAGGAAAACCACACGCACCTGGCCCCCTGGCCCGCGCCGTTTCTGCCGAAATCCGCGCGGCCATGGCCCGCCTCCGCCTCTCCCAAATGACTGTCGCCGAAGCCTCGGAAGTGTCGCAGAACTATCTTTCCAAACGGCTCCGGGACGAAATGTCATTCACGCTCACCGACTTGGAACGGCTCTCCCCCGTTCTTCGCATGGCGCCGGAGGACCTTATCAACAAGGCTGTCGATAGCCTCAGCCGCGATGCGGTCGGAGAAGAAGTCGGCACGGGACCTACAGTGGCCCGCAATAAACCGCGTGCAGCGAAGGGACGGTCATCTACGGGATGGAGGACCACCGCTGGATGGACGCCGGGACGCCCTCGGCCGGACTGGTGACAGGCGGGCACCTCCGACAGGAAGCCTGGTTTATTGTTATGCCTTTGTGCTTGGCCCCGACGGCAGCAAGCGCGTTTAATGGTTTCCTCACCTGGCGGGGCCAATGGCCGGGCGGGCGGGTTGGCAACAGAAATATGAGGTTGGGGCCATGTCTGGGATGACACCTGACGATATTCGTGCCCTCCGCGGGGAACTGGAGTTGTTGCGGCAGCTGGAAGAAGTCGAACAGCGAAGGTACTCGCAGACGGGCTCAGCAACGGCGCTCCGACGGTGGCGGCTGTACAGGACGACGGCGGATAGGGTCCGGCACATACTGACCAGCTGGGATTCGGAACGGACCCTGTCCGTGCTCACGGCCGCCATTGCCCTGATTGCGGAGTAACCCGCCCGGTTGGACACCGCAGACCGGGTCGGATTAAATACCGTGCCCGGCCTGCGGCTTTGTCGTAGGGCGACTGGGACTTGAACCCAGGACCAAAGGATTATGAGTCCTCTGCTCTGACCGGCTGAGCTACCGCCCCAAACCGTTGGCTGCCCGCGGTACCGCAGCCCGCGAACAAGTCAACGTAGACATACTAGTGGTTTGGCGAGGCCAAACGCATCCCGGCGCGGCGCGGACCCCGCTCAGGACCTGAAATCTTCGGCTGAAGCCCCGCGGTACAGCTTTTCGAACGTGTCCATCGTCTTATCGATTGCGTGCCGGACGGCCTTGGTATGGCTGGCCCGGCCCATCGCCTGCAGATCCTGCTCAGGCTGCTTGAGCACCAATTCCAGCTTGGCAGCAAGGTCCACGGCGTCGCGCGGGGTGAAGAGGTAGCCGTTGACGCCGTCGTCCACCAGGTGCGGCAGCGCCATGGCGTTGGCCAGGAGTACGGGCTTGCTGGCCGACATCGCCTCCAGCGAGACCAGCGACTGCAGTTCCGCCGTTCCGGGCTGGCAGAAGACCGTGGCCCGCAGGTAGGCGCGGCGCAGTTCGTCGTCGTCGACGTAGCCGAGGAACTTCACTCGTCCGCCAAGGTTCAGTTCGGAGACCTTGGCCTCGAGCTGGGGGCGCACCTCGCCGTCGCCGACGATTTCCGCGTGCACATTTAGGGCCGGGTCGGTCTTGGCCAGGGCCTCGATCAGCACATCCACATGCTTCTCCTGGGCCAGGCGACCGACGAAGAGTACTGTGGGGTGCACCGGCCTGTCGATAACCTCCCCGTCAGCGAGCTCGTAGTGCGCGGAGTCGATTCCGTTGGACAGCGGCAGCACCTTGTCCAGGCGCGCATGATCCTTCATCGCCTTGGCTGCCAAGGGTGTCGGCGTGGTAACGACGGCGGCTTTGCCCATGATCTTGCCCATGTCGCGCCAGGAGTTCCGCGCCACGATGTCGAGGAACCACTGCGGGAACGGCAGGAACGGTTCCAGGTTCTCCGGCATGAAGTGGTTGGTGGCAATGGTGCGGATGCCGCGCCGGACGGCCTCTGCGATGGTGGCCTGGCCGATCATGTAGTGGCACTGGATATGCACGACGTCGGGCTGCACGTCGTCGAAAATCCGCCGGATCTCGGACTTGATCTCCCAGGGGAAGCAAATCCGCCAGTTCTCGTGCGTGGGAACCGAATGCGACCGCAGCCGGTGGACGCGGGCCTCCTGGCGCTCTTCGAGGTAGCTGGCACCCTTGCCGGGGCGGGCCGCGATCACGTGGACTTCGTGGCCCCTCCGGGTCATGGCCTGCGCCAGCCGAAGGCCGAAGACGGCGGCACCGTTGACGTCCGGCAGGTAGGTGTCGGCCGCGATGAGGATCTTCAGCGGCCGCTGCCCCTTGCCGTTTTCCGCCTGTTGCAGAACTCCCTGTTGGGCCATCGCAATGCTGTTCATATGCTCTATTCGTACCTAGGGTTTCCTCGTGGCCGCGGACTGTGCCCGCCGTCGTGCTTCTTCCTGCTTCTGCAAAACGTCAGGATGGTGGCGGGATAGAACGATGACCCCAACAATAGCAACCAACCCCATGCCAACCATGGCAATTGCGATCACGGGTTGGACGTCGGGTCGCAGTTCGCCGAGCAGGAAAATGCCGATGGCGATGCCGACGAGCGGGTCGATGACGGTGAGGCCGGCAATCACCAGGTCCGGCGGCCCGCTCGAATAGGCGCTCTGCACGAACCAGGAGCCGAGCCCCGCGGCCGCAGCAATGGCGATAACGCTGAAGATCGGCACGTTGGCGAGGAACCCGCCGTTGGGATTGAACAGGTTCAGGCCGATGATCCTGACCAGCACGGCAACGAAACCGAACAACATGCCGGCGCCCAGGATGTAGGTGAACGCGTTCAGGCGCCGCCGGAAAGACAGTTCCAGTGTGAGGAATACGGCAATAACGACGGCGAGCAACAGTACCGTCGACAGCTCCTCTGCGGGGGTGACCGGATGGTTTTCACCCGTGACGTTCACGGCCAGCAGCACGAAGCCTGCGCTGCCGGCAACGCAGGCAGTGATGGCCACGACGGTGATGCGGTTGAGCCGGATCCCCTGGTCCTTGGAGTTGACGATTGTCGTGATGACCAGCGCGATCGCGCCGATGGGCTGGACCACGGTGAGCGGCGCGCTCACCAGTGCGAAGACATTCAGGCCCATGCCGACGCCCAACATCAGCAGGCCGAGGACCCACCGCGGATTGCGCAGCATGCGCAGGAGGCCGCCCACCGTCAGTGACAGGCCCCCGGTGTTCGCCTGGACGGCGCTCGCCTGGCGCTGGGTTCCCAGCGCCAGGAAGAAGGCGCCGCACACGGCGCTGAGGATGGCTAGCCAGACCATGCGGTCCTGACTGCGGCCGGTACTCCCGCCGCGCGCCCGGATCCGCGGTCACTCATGGGCCCGGGCTTCCGGAACGTCGCCGCTCCCTTTCAACTGCAGCCGGCGATGCTTGAGCGATGCGGCGCGCATGTACCCCCAGCATGCGGCGATGTGCCCCAGGCAGCCGAGCGCCAGCAACACGTAGGCAAGGATCCGGAGCCACTCGTGCCCCGGTTCCAGTGCCTTATGGAGCAACAGCAGCGGCGTCCCGGCCAGGAGCAGCGCCGTGCGGATCTTGCCGATATTCGTTACGGGGAGGTCCGGGCTGCCCCGGAACAGCACCAGCGTGTAGACCAGCAGGAGGGCATCGGGTATCAGGAGGGCGAGCAGCAGCCACAGCGGCGCGATGCCCGTCGCGAAGAATGTCACGGCGACGACGATCATTGCCAGCCGGTCCGCCAGCGGATCCAGCCATCTGCCAACACTGGAGATCTGGTCGAAGCGCCGGGCGATGTACCCGTCCACCCAGTCGGTTGACCCCAGGACTGCCAGCACAATCGTCGCCTCGAGGTAGGCTTCCCGGACCACGAGCCAGGCGAATAACGGCACCGCCAGGAAGCGCAGGACCGTGATGAGGTTGGGGACGGTCCAGAAGGTGTGGAGCTCGCGGTACTCGTAGTCTTCGCGCGTCCCCGCCCCGATGATCCTCATGCTGCCCCTCCCCTCCCGGCATGCCGCCTGTCCTGCGCGGGCAGGTCAGGCGGGTTCCACAACTGTGATGCGGCCGTTACTTCCGCAGCAACCGCCGCAGCAGGACCGCGAACGTGGCCAGCGAGGCGGCCAAGGCGGCCAGCGGCTTCCACCGCTCCTGCAGGTCATAGGCCGTACCCGCGGAGCCGCTGCTCGCGCTGCGCTTGACGGCGGCGATCCGCAGCTCGGCTGCGTGCCTCGCGCGGGAAGCCGCCGAGGCTGCCTCCGACTTGATCCTCTCAGACTGTGGCTTGACGTCCAGTTTCTGGCCCAGTCCGTCACGGATCCGGGCCAGATGCTCGCGGCGTTCGCCGGCGCGGGCCCGCAGCTCCTCCAACGAGGGAGCCGGTTCCTTCGGGGCCTGGTCCTCCTTCTTGGGCTCTTCCTTCGGCTCAGGCTTCTGGTCGAGAGTGGACGGATCGAAGCTGCGCCCTTCCTTCAGGACGCCAATGTCGTGCTTGATGCCACGGATGGCGTTCTCCGGCAGCAGCGGCATTTCCTTCTTGATCCGCAGGGCCCCGATGAGTCCCAGGATGCCGCCCACGATGAGGAAGAAGGCGGCGAATAGCAACGCGGACAACCACGGGGCAATGGCCTCGCCCAGACCGAGAATCGCGGCAACGAGCAGGGAAATCGCCATGGACGCCAGCAGGAGCAGGGCCCCGGCGAGCAAGCCGGCGGCAACCCCCACCTTGACGCCCTTGCCCTTGAGCTCGGCTACGGCCAATGAAACTTCATCGTTCAGCTGGCGGGGCACCAGGCGGCCGGCCACTTGGACAAGTCCCACCAGCGACGACCTGTCGGCGACCGCAATGGTCCTGTTGTTGTCTACGCGAGTCATGGACCCTGCCTCCATTGCTAGATCGGTAGTGCTCGACTTGCCACAGTCTAAAATTATCATTCGGCGCAGCCGTAACCCGTCAGCCGAAGGAAGTACGTCTGCGCACCCAATCCGTCCATTGCAGCAGGTCACGGGGCCGAAAGCCATGGCCAAAGCGGTCCCGGGCGTTATGCTGGCGGGCAATTGCCCAGCGCAGAGCCCCCGGGGGAAAACGAATGCCCGCACAACTGCAGTTTCCGAACGAGTTCCTTTGGGGCGCGGCCACCGCGTCCTACCAGATCGAGGGCGCGGCAGCAGAGGACGGCAGGCGCGACTCCATTTGGGACACTTTCTGCCGGTTGCCGGGGGCCGTTGCCGGCTCCGACTCAGGGGGCACCGCCTGTGATCACTACCATCGCTACCCCGAGGACATTGCCCTCATGCAGGAGCTGGGGCTGGGCGCCTACCGGTTCTCAACCTCGTGGGCCCGAATCCGGCCGGACGCCGGACCGGTCAATCCCCGGGGCCTGGACTTCTATGCCCGGCTCGTCGACGGGCTGCTCGAGGCCGGCATCACGCCCTGGCTGACGCTCTATCACTGGGACCTGCCGCAGGCCTTGGAGGACCGAGGGGGCTGGGCCAACAGGGACACGTCCTATGCCTTTGCGGAGTATGCGCTGAGCGTGCACGACCGGCTGGGCGATCGGGTTCGGGTATGGACTACGTTGAACGAACCGTGGTGTTCGGCCTTCCTCGGCTACTGTTCCGGCGTCCATGCCCCAGGCAGGCAGTCAAGGCCGGATGCCTTGGCCGCCATGCACCATCTCCTGCTCGGCCACGGACTGGCGACGGCGGCGCTCCGCGAACGGGATCCCGAGGCGGAACTGGGGCTAACGCTCAATCTGACGGTGCCGGACCCGGCGGATCCGGGCGATCCGGTCGACAGGGACGCCGCGCGGCGCATCGACGGGCAGTTCAACCGGGCCTTCCTCGATCCGGTGTTCCGGCAGTCCTATCCGCCGGACTTCCTCGCGGACGTCGCGGAGTATGGGCTGGAACGGCACATCCGCCCGGGAGACCTCGAACTGGTCGGCACCCCTATCGACTTCCTGGGCGTCAACTACTACCACGGTGAAGCCGTGACCGGCCATCGGACCAGCACGCAGTTGCTCGCCCACGGCGCCCCGGTGGAGCGGCCGGCGGCCTCGCCGTACCCGGCCGCCGACGATGTCTCGGTGGTGCCGCGGGGACTTGCAACGACGGCGATGGGCTGGGAGGTCCAGCCGGAGGGACTGTTCCGGCTGCTGATGCGACTGCAGGAGGAGTACGCGGGCCCCGCCGGCACGGCGCTTTACGTCACCGAAAACGGGGCGGCCTATAACGATCGTGTCTCCGCTGACGGTTCGGTTCAGGACCTTGACAGGATTGAATTCATTCGGGCCCACGTGGCCGAGTGCCACCGGGCCATCCAGGCGGGAGCCGATCTGCGGGGCTATTTTGCATGGTCGCTGCTGGACAATTTCGAATGGGCGTGGGGCTACGCCCAGCGCTTCGGGCTTGTCCGCGTGGATTACGACACGTTGGCTCGAACCATCAAGGCCAGCGGGCGGTGGTTCGGCCGGACGGCGGCCGCCAACAGCGTTGCCGAGGGAACCTAGCCTTCGAACTCCTTCAGTGCCGCCAGGCAAAAGAGCCCGTCCTGACGGATCAGGACGGGCTCTTTATCTTTTGCTCCCCCGACTGGACTCGAACCAGTAACCCTTCGATTAACAGTCGAATGCTCTGCCAATTGAGCTACGGGGGAAAGCAGCAGAGACAACCTTACAAGGCTTTTTCCCGGAAATGAAATCCTGTTGAGCGGCAGCAACCGCTGTTCAGGACGCCTTTTTCCGAACCTCTCGGGCTCCCTCGGGCCTCAACGAGTTTACTAAAGAGCTGCGGGAAACACCAAATCGGCTCCCGCGGCCACGGGCTACTCGCTGCGCAGCGCCCGGCGCTGCATCTCCAGCTCCATCAGTTCCCGGTTCAGCCGCTGGAACGCCTCGGGGTCCGCTGCCGGGTCGGTGCGCTGCAATTGGCCCATCTTGTCCGCCTTGAGCTGCGTGATCTGGATGTCGAAGAGCCGGTTCAGGATTCCCCGGCAGTAGAGCCGGACGGCATCGTCGTTATGGGCCGGCAGCGGCGTGACCGCGAGCTCGGAGACCAGTCCCCTCAGTTCCTCGGGCACCGCCTGCCGCACGCTCTCGACCCATTGCGAGGGCGTCGCCCCGGCAAAACCGGCAGCCCGGATCGCCTCATGCACCATGGCGTGCGCCTGTGCCCGGAAGCGCGACACCGTGAAGTGCTGCCACTGTTCGGCGTCAAGCAGGCCCGGCTGCTGCAGGGCGACGATCAAGGCGTCGCGTTCCATTCGCACCGAGGGATCCCGCAGGTCCGGCAGGCTGACTACAGGCTTCGACGGGGCCGCATCTTCCGGATGACCGGCATAGGCGTCCGGAGCTGCGTAGCCGGCCTCCCCCGGGTAAGGGGAATGCTGCTGCTCGCGGCGCTCGACCGGGCGGCCCTGGCCGCCATACCGGCCGCCGTCACCCTGCCCGCCATAGCGGGAGCCATCACCCTGGCCGCCATACCGGGGGCCATCACCGTAGCCGCCATAGCGGGAGCCATCACCCTGGCCGCCATACCGGCCGCCGTCGGGGCGGCTCGGGGCGCCGGAATAGCCCCGTGGCTGGCTGCGGTCCTGGTGCTGGCTCCCTCCGCCTGGCTGTCCCTCCCCGCGGTACTGCTGGCCGGGGCCGGAGTGCTGCCGCCCGGGTTGCCGCTGCTGGGCGCCGGTTCCTTGCGGGCTGGCTGCGGCCGTGGCCGGCTGGTCCTTGGCCCGCTTGCCCGCGGCGGAAACGGCGCGCAGCACGTCTTCCACATCCACTCCGAGCCAGCCGGCGAGTTCGCGCGAGTAGGCGGGCCGCATCGCGGGGTCCCGAATCTGGGCCACTACGGGAGCGGCCGCACGCAAGGCCTGGACGCGGCCTTCCACCGTATCGAGGTCGAACCGCTTTAGCGTCGCCTTGATGGCGAATTCGAACAACGGACGGCGCGAGGAGATCAGCTCCCTGACCGCGGGCTCGCCGCGGGTCATGCGCAGGTCGCAGGGGTCCGCTCCGGTCGGCTCGACGGCCACGAATGTCTGGGCGATGAACCTCTGGTCTTCCTCGAACGCGCGCAGCGCCGCCTTCTGCCCGGCCTCGTCGCCGTCGAACGTGAAGACGACCTCTCCCCCGCTGCCGTCGTCGGACAGCAGGCGACGGGCGATCTTGATGTGGTCGGCGCCGAACGCCGTGCCGCACGTGGCCACTGCGGTGGTGATGCCCGCCAGATGGCAGGCCATGACATCCGTGTATCCCTCGACGACGACCAGCTGCCGGTTCCGGGCGATATCGCGCTTGGCCAGGTCTATGCCGTAGAGGACCTGGGACTTCTTGTACAGCGTGGTCTCGGGAGTGTTCAGGTATTTCGGACCCTGGTCGTCCTCGAACAGCTTGCGTGCGCCGAAGCCGATGGTGTCGCCGGAGATGTCACGGATGGGCCAGATCAGCCGGCCGCGGAAACGGTCGTAGATCCCGCGGTTCCCCTCAGAGAACATTCCGGTGAGCTTGAGTTCCTCGTGGGCAAAGCCGCGGCCGGTCAGGTGCTTGAGCAGCCCGTCCCAACCCTGCGGGGCATAGCCCACCCCGAAGTGGTCCGCCGCGGCCTGGTCGAAGCCTCGCCCCTCGAGGAATTTCCGGCCGGCGGCGCCGCCCGGCGTCAGGAGCTGGGCGCGGAAGAACTCAGCGGCGATCTTGTGCGCATCGAGCAGCCGCTGGCGCTTGCCGACGTCTTCACGGCGCGGCCCGGTCCCGCCGTCTTCGTAACGCAGGGTGTAGTTGATGCGGTGCGCGAGTTTCTCCACCGTCTCGCTGAAGGTGGTGTGGTCCATCTTCTGCACGAAGGAGATGACGTCTCCGCCCTCGCCGCAGCCGAAGCAGTGGTAGGTGCCGACCTGGGGCCGGACATGGAACGATGGCGAGCGTTCATCGTGGAAGGGGCACAAGCCTTTGAAGGATCCGATCCCTGCGGACTTGAGCGTGACGTAGCCGTCGACGATCTCCTTGATATCCGTGCGCTGGCGGACCTCGTCAATGTCTTCGCGTTTGATCAGTCCGGCCATGAGAACAGTTTAGGCAACCCCGCCAAATCGGCGCCCCGCCGCCCCGGCCTGTGTAGGCGGGGTCACTGACGGGAGGGCTCGCTTCAAGGACAAGGTTTGGCGGGCAGGATCCCAGCCGCGTCCCCCTCCTTAGCGGGCGGGCCGCGCTCCCTCAGAGCAGGGTGCGGTGCGAGCCCATGAGCCTCTCGTGCAGCGCGATGGCGGAAACATCGGTGAGGGACGCGATCTGGTCGATGACCACGCGGAGACGCGCACCGTCGTCGTCCGCGGCCTGCCAGTCCGCCGCGAACGCCTGCTCCAGGTGGCGGGCGCCGGTGGCATGCAGTTCGTGGACCAAGTCGGTCAGGATTTCCTGCTGGCGCTCGTAGATCGGCTGGCGGAGGTCAGCGGTCATAACGAACGTGGTCGCCAGGCCCTTCATGACGGCGATTTCCAGCACGGTCTCCTGCGGCACCACCAGTTCGGCGGCATAGCGGGTCAACGGGTCCGGCCCGTAAATGGCACGCGTGGCTACCATCGCGCTGGAGCAGAACCGGCCGATGAGCTGGCTCGTCATGTCCTTCAGCGCCGCCATGGACCTGCGGCTCCCGTCCGCTTCCGGCACCCAGACCCCGGACTCCTGGAGCCTGGTCAGCGCGGCATCAACCTCCGCCGGGTCCGTGTGCGGCAGGTACCACTGCCGGGTGTAGCCGATGACGCGGCTGCGGTGGTCGGCGGTGTCCATCCACTTGAGCTGGACGCGGCCGGCGACGATCGCGTCTTCGACGTCGTGCACCGAATATGAGATGTCGTCCGCGAGGTCCATCACCTGGGCCTCGATGCAGGACCGGCGCTCGGGCGCGCCCTCGCGCAGCCACCGGAAGACCGGCAGGTCATCCTCGTACGCGCCGAACTTGCTGGTGCGCTTGCCATGGATCACCGGCGCATCCGCGGCCGACCAGGGGTACTTGCTGGCGGCGTCGAGGCTGGCCCGGGTCAGGTTCAGGCCCGCGGGAGTGCCGTCCGGGCGCACAACCTTCGGCTCCAGCCGGGTGAGCAGGCGCAGCGTCTGGGCGTTGCCCTCGAAGCCGCCGATGGCGTGGGCGGCGGCGTTGAGCGCGGCTTCCCCGTTGTGGCCAAACGGCGGGTGGCCGAGGTCATGCGCGAGGCAGGCCGTGTCCACGACGTCCGGATCGCAGCCCAGGCTGCGGCCCAGCTCCCGGCCGACCTGCGCCACCTCGAGGCTGTGGGTCAGGCGGGTGCGGACGAAGTCGTCCGTGGACGGCGAGACAACCTGGGTCTTGGCACCGAGCCGCCGGAGGGCAGAGGAATGCAGCACGCGGGCGCGGTCCCGCTCGAAGTGCGTGCGGTAGGTGCTCTTGGCGGGCTCCGCCACCCAGCGTTCCTGGTCCGTGTCCGTGTAGCCCGGCATCAGCGGGGCGGGCGTCAGCGCCACCTGCTTAGCCACCGGAGACGTCCAGTTCGGCCGCGGAGATCATGGCCCGGTGGTTCTCGTCCAGCTCCCGGCTGTTCAGCCAGCCGTCCGGCAGGGCCGGCCGTTTGGGTGTGCCGGCCCGCCCGCGCGGTCCTTCGGCGTCCGCGCCGGGATACGGGGCGGCCGGATCCAGCTGGTCCAGCAGGCCGCGGAGGACCTCGAGCGTGGGCACGGCGGCCAGCGCCGCCCGCAGTTCGCCGCCGACCTGGTAGCCCTTGAAGTACCAGGCCACGTGCTTGCGGATGTCGCGCAGGGCCTTGCCCTCGTCCTCAAAGTAGTCGACCAGCAGTTCGGCGTGCCGGTGGAAGCTGTCCGCGACCTCTTTCAGCCCGGGCCGGAAGCGCCGGTCCGTGCCCTCGAACGCGGCCTGCAGATCGCCGAAGAGCCAGGGCCGCCCCTGGCAGCCGCGGCCGACGACGATGCCGTCCACGCCGGTCTGGCGCACCATCCGGACGGCGTCTTCAGCGCCCCAGATGTCTCCGTTGCCGAGGACGGGAATGTCCGGCAGGGCTTCCCGGAGCCGGGCAATCGAATCCCAGTCCGCCTCGCCCGAGTAGAACTGGCTGGTGGTGCGTCCGTGCAGTGCGACGGCGGCAACACCGGCGTCGCGCGCGATCTTGCCGGCGTCGATGTACGTCAGGTGGTCCTCGTCGATGCCCTTGCGCATCTTGATGGTCAGCGGAATGTTGCCCCGGCCGGCCTCGCGGGTGGCCGCCTGGACGATCGCGGTGAACAGTTCCGTCTTCCACGGCAGCGCCGAGCCGCCGCCCCGGCGGGTGACCTTGGGCACCGGGCAGCCGAAGTTGAGGTCGATGTGGTCCGCCCGGTCCTCCTCGACCAGCATCCGCACGGCGGCTCCGACCGTCTTCGGATCGACGCCGTACAGCTGGACGGACCGGACCTTCTCATCCTCGTCATGCGAGATGATGCGCATCGATTCGCGGTTGCGCTCCACCAGTGCGCGGGAGGTGACCATTTCGGCCACGTAGAGACCGCCGCCGTACTCGCGGCAGAGCCGGCGGAAGGCCTTGTTGGTGATGCCGGCCATGGGAGCCAGGACCACCGGCGTGTCGATGGTCAGCGGCCCGAGCTTCAGCGGAGGGAGCTCCAGCCGGGTGGCGGAGGCGGGTACAGCGGTAACAGTCACCTGCCTATTCTCTCAAATCCGGGCAAATCCGTGCCTGCGCCTGTGGACGGGCGCCGGGGAGAGTCCTAATCCGACTCGGCACGCCGCCGGGCCCGGCGGGTCAGCGGCCGCTCCGCAGGCCTGCCCGCCGTCACCGGACCGCCGCCGGGGACGGGAACCGTGACGGCGCCGTCGTTCCCGTCCGGATACTCTGCTGCAGGGCGCGCCGCGATGGTGGAAGAGGCGTTCAGCGCTTCGCCGCCGGCCACGCCTACCGTGACCTCCTGGGGGCGCCGGAGGCCGGTGGCCTTGACCACCAGGACCGCGATGAGCGTGGTCATCGGGATGGCCAGGACCAGGCCGATGGAACCGACCAGGGTCCGCACGATCTCTTCGGCCAGTTCCCCGCTGGAGAGCGTGTCGAACAGCGGCCGCTCATAGAGCGAGACCAGGATGAGCACCGGGAGCGCGGCGCCGGCATACGCGAACGCGATGGTGTAGACGGTGGAGGCGATGTGGTCGCGGCCCACGCGCATGGCTCCGGTGAACAGCCGGCGCGCGGAGGCCTGCGGCGCCAGCTCGTACATCTCCCAGACGGCCGAGGACTGTGTGATGGTCACATCGTTGAGCACGCCGAGGCCCGAGATGATCAGCCCGCACATGATGACGCCGGAGAGCGAAATCGTGTCCGCCATGTTGACCAGTTGGTAGGTGTCCTCGTCCCCCACGCCCGTCAGGTAGGCGGCGTCCGTGGCCCAGCCGGCCATCAGCGCCGTCACGCCAAGGCCGAACATGGTGCCCAGCAGGGCCGTGGAGGTCCGCGCCGAGAAGCCGTGCGCGAAGTACAGTACCCCGACCATGATCACCACCGAGCCGATCAGCCCCAGCAGCAGCGGCGGTTTACCCTCGACCAAACCGGGCAGGACGAACTGCGCCAGCACCACGAAGGCGCCGGCCAGGCCCAGGATCGCCCGGAAGCCGCGCCAGCGGGCCACCGCCACAACGACGACGGCGTACAGCACCGCGAGCAGCACCATCGGCACGCTGCGGACGAAGTCGACGAAGATCAGCGTGTTCGGCTGGTCCGGCATAATCCGGCTGAGGTCCAGGTAGCGGATGGAGTCCCCGGCCTCCACCCCGCGGGACTGCGCGATCTCCGGGGTGATCTCGACCGGCTGGAGCGCGCCTCCCGACTTCGGCTCGGTGTAGGCCACCATGCACTGCTGGCCTTCGCCGCCGGCGTCGATCGCGGACTGCGAGGACGGGCAGGTCTCGGTTTCCACGCGCTGCACCGTGCCGGTCTCGAAGGAGACGCCGGGGGCCGTGGCGTACGGGTCCACCACGGTCACGCCGGAGCGGTCCCCGGACGGCCACAGCGCGATCACGCCGATCAGGGTCAGGACGGTGACCGGCAGCAGGATGGCCGCGAGCAGCAGGTTGGCCTTGCGCCTGGCAGCGAGCGTCGCCGGGTCGGGTGTGGCGTCCGCGTCGTGCGTGTGGGTGTGCCCGTGTCCCACGCCTCAGTCGCTGACGATGACGGTGGCCGGGCCAGTCCTGACCGCCGTGCCCGCCGCCAGCAGCGGCTCGAGCACGGCGACGACGGCGGTCATCGAGTCATCGACCTCGACCTGGACCGGGTACTGGTGGACCAGCATCGCGAGCAGGCTGCGCACGGCCCGCTCGGCCTCCGCCGGCGCCAGTGCGGTGTCATAGCCCAGCAGCACGTCGGCCGGGGCGTCGGTTCGCTCCTGGGTGTAGCTGACGGCGAACGCGCTGATGGTGCCGCCCTGGTCCTTGGACGCACTGCGCAGCACCACCGCTCCGGAAGCGCCCGCGGCGTCGTTGAGCAGGATCTGCTGGGCACGGCCCAAGGTCATGTCCGCCCGGTCCCACACGTGCACGGAATTGTAGAAGTCCGTGACCGCCGTCGTCAGTTCCACCGAACCGGTGGCAGCTTCTTCCAGGCGCGGTCCGCCCTCCGCGGCCAGGTCCGGCAGCGGCAGGGCGCCGGGCTGCACCGTGACCACCCGCGAGGTCTGGATCGGGCTTAGCCCGGCGGCCGCGGCGAATCCGGCGCCGCTGCTATCCGGCACCACCTTTGCGCGCAGCCTGGTCACGCCCGACGGCAAGTGTTCGGCTTCCCCGCGCAGCATGCCCAGGAGCGTGGTTGCCACCCCGGCTCGGCGGTGGTCCTTGGCCACTTCGACGTAGGCCCAGAGCCGCTCGGGGTGCAGGCTCGTCTCGTAGACCACGCCCGCGGCGACCGGAACACCCTGGTCCTCGGCCACGATGCAGCGGGACCAGGGCGCGTCGGACGAGGGGCGCAGGACCGCGCGAAAGTGCTCCGCCTGGGTGGTTTCCGGGTCGCCCCAGATTTCCAGCAGGGCCAGGTCGTCGCCGTCGCGCCACTGCCGGTAGTTCAGGTCAGCCATGTTGCTCCTAGGAAGTTGCGTCGCTTGTGCTGCCGGCGCGGTTCAGGCCCCGACGAGGCGGCCGGCCAGGTAGCTTTCCACCTTGTCCAGGCTGACCCGGTCCTGCGACATGGTGTCCCGCTCGCGGATGGTCACGGCCTGGTCCTCGAGCGTGTCGAAGTCCACCGTGATGCAGAACGGCGTGCCGATCTCGTCCTGGCGGCGGTAGCGGCGGCCGATCGCGCCGGCGTCGTCGAACTCGATGTTCCAGTTCCGGCGCAGCTGGGCGCCGAGTTCCTTCGCCTTGGGAGAGAGGTCCTCGTTGCGGCTCAGCGGCAGCACCGCGGCCTTGACCGGCGCCAGCCGGGGGTCAAGCTTCAGCACGGTGCGCTTGTCCACGCCGCCCTTGGCGTTCGGGGCCTCGTCCTCGGCGTAGGCGTCGACGAGGAAGGCCATGAAGGAGCGCGTCAGGCCGGCCGCCGGCTCGATCACGTACGGGGTGAAGCGCTCGTTGGTCGCCTGGTTGAAGTAGCTCAGGTCCGTGCCGGAGTGCTTGGAGTGGGTGCTCAGGTCGAAGTCCGTGCGGTTGGCGATGCCTTCCAGCTCGCCCCATTCCGAGCCCTGGAAGCCGAAACGGTATTCGATGTCCGTGGTGCCCTTGGAGTAGTGGCTGAGCTTGTCCAGCGGGTGCTCGAAGAGGCGCAGGTTCTCCGGATTGATGCCCAGGTCGGTGTACCACTTCAGGCGGGTTTCGATCCAGTACTTGTGCCACTCTTCATCGGAGCCGGGCTCGACGAAGAACTCCATCTCCATCTGCTCGAACTCGCGGGTGCGGAAGATGAAGTTGCCGGGGGTGATTTCGTTGCGGAAGCTCTTGCCGATCTGGCCGATGCCGAACGGGGGCTTCCGCCGCGACGTGGTGAGCACGTTGTTGAAGTTCACGAAAATGCCCTGGGCGGTTTCCGGGCGCAGGTAGTGCAAGCCTTCTTCGCTGGCCACCGGCCCCAGGAAGGTCTTGAGCAGGCCGGAGAATTCCTGCGGTTCGGTCCATTCGCCCTTGGTGCCGCAGTTGGCGCAGGCGATGTCCTTCAGGCCGTTCTCGGCCGGCCGGCCCTTCTTCTCCTCGTACTCTTCCTCGAGGTGGTCTGCACGGTAGCGCTTGTGGCAGCTCAGGCACTCCACCAGCGGGTCGGAAAAGACCTCGACGTGGCCGGAGGCCTCCCAGACCTGGCGGGGCAGGATGACGGAGGAATCGAGGCCGACGACGTCCTCGCGGCCGCGGACCACGGACTGCCACCACTGGCGCTTGATGTTCTCCTTGAGCTCGACGCCGAGGGGGCCATAGTCCCAGGCCGAGCGGGATCCGCCGTAGATCTCGCCAGCTTGGAAGACAAAGCCGCGGCGCTTGGCCAGCGAGATGATCGGATCAAGCTTGGATTTGGCAGCTGCCATCAGGTGGTTCTCCAGTCTCTGCAAGGGCCGCTGGGTGCGGTCCGTGGCGTGTCAAAGCGCCGGGCCGTTTCCGCCGATGCCGCTGTGGGCGGCGGGAAGGGCCGGGCGCTGCCGTTGGTGCGTAGCAAAGCTACAAGGCTAGCCTACCGAAGTGGCCCGCGGCCGCCCGACAGGGACGGTTGCATGACGGGACGCGCTGCTTCAGGGAAAGCCGACGATGCCGGTGCGGCCGGTAATCCGCCGGGCCAGGCTCTCCATGGTCAGCCGGTCGTTGTCCATGCCCGCGTGGTCATGCGCGTCGCTGCGGCTGTCGGCCGGTCCTCGCAACCGGGGCGACCAGATCGCTTCGGCCGCCGTCCCGCCGGCGAAGAGCGCCGTCAGTTCCGGATCGGCGGCCACGTTCTCCTCGAGGCCGAGCAGCGGGGTATCCGGCTGTTCCTCCAGGGCGTGGTAAATCAGGTACAGCAGCGACTTGTTGTAGAACGTGATGCCCAGGACTTCGCACACGTCGTCGAGGGCACGCTGCCGGCCGAGGCCGAACTGCGACAGCACCCTGATCCGGTTGCCAAGCAGCGGCAGCAGGCCGGTCTTGAAGTCCGCCGCCGTCAACACCGGGTCCAGCAGCGCCAGGGAATCGAAGGCCCCGACGCCCTCTTCAAAGGCCGCCCGCAGGAAGCTGGACTGGAAAATGGCCCCGGCGCTGTGGCCGACCGCGTGCAGCCCGACGGCCCCGGCGTGGGTCCGGCTGAAGGCCGCGAGCCGGCGGGCGACGTAGCGCGACCCGCCTTCGCCGGCGACGCTGCCCGCCTTGGCCCCGGCGCGGGCGGCGCTGGCCTTGATGTCGGCCCAGACCGCCGGGCCCCCGGCGCGCCGGGCCACCCATTCAACGAACGCGTCGGCGGTTTCCTTCAGCGGCGGCAATGCCCGCGGCATCAGAGTCGGCACCGGCGCGGCGGCGCTCACGCTGCCCGCCCGCATCAGGCTCAGCGCCGGAAACAGCCCGAACCGCTGGGCACCGCGCCGGATCCGTTCGGCCAAGACCCGCAGCAGGCCCGTTTCCCAGACGAAGTAGACCGGGTAGACCCCGTTGGCCAGCCACCACTGCACCTGCCGGGCCGCCGCTTCCAGCCCGGTCTTCTCGTCCACCAGTCCCCCGTGCGCCCAGAACACCACGGGAACCGGAGCCGTCCGGCCCTGCACGAAGCGGGGCAGGTGCCGGTCAAAAATCCGGTCGACGTCCGCCGGGCTCGTGGAGGCCAGCCCGCCCGGCACCAGCCGGCCGTTGCTCAGGTTCACCAGGTGCGGGCGCAGCCCCTCGAAGCTGCCTGCCGGTTCGCTCACAGCCTGCCCCGTCCGGCGGTCCGGCGGCGGAGGACGGCGAACGAGGCGCGGGGCCAGGGCAGGGTGGCGAGCACCACCGCAACCAGGGTCAGCACCGTGCCCAGGACGGTCGCCGTCGTAATAATGGTGCCGGGTGCGGGGACGAGCATGTCGAGCAGCAGCGAGCCCAGCACCTGCCCGGCGATCATCCCGAGTCCCGTGAGCAGGACGCCGAGGGACCGGACCAGCACGGTCGCGAAGTTGATGAAGAGGCAGCCGATGGGACCGCCGAGGTAGTACCACCACTCGGCCGGGAGCGGGTTGCCCGGGCCGGCCACGGCCACCTTGACCAGCCACGCTATGTACAGCAGCACGGTCCCAACGATGAAGTTGACCATCGTGGCCGGAAAGGGCGAACCGTAGTGCGCGGACTGGGTGCCATTGAAGGCCTGCTGGAAGCTTTGCAGGAACCCCGCCGCCAGCGGCAGCAGCACCAGCGCGAGCCAGCTGGCCGGGTCGGTGCCGGCGGAAAACTTCGGCGAGACCGCCCAGGCGACGGCGGCCACGGTGAGCAGTGCGCTCAGTACGCGGAGGGGCGTGATGCTCCTCTTCCCCGCGGGCCCGAGGCCCAGCCGGTCCACGAGCAGGCCGCTGACTGACTGTCCCGTGACCGCGGCGACGGTGAAGAGCGCAATGCCGATCAGCGCGACGGTGACGCCCTGGCTCAGCACCAGGAGGGCTCCGCTGGCGCCGGCCAGCAGGTACCACCACGGGAACTTCCGCGCCCGGACCGCCGGCAGCACGCGGCGCATCCCGGAGCGGGCGCCGGGCGCGAACGCGCAGATCAGGACCATCAGCACCAGTCCGGTGCTGAAACTGACGACGGCGGCCGCCAGTCCGTCGTCGAGCCTCGCCCCGAGCGCACCGTTGATCCGGCCCTGAACCGGCATCGACAACCCCGCAAACAGGGCCAGGGGCAGGCCGACGGCGAGGGGCATTTTAGGGTTCATCGGCACACATTCACCCTATCGTCCGGCGCGTGGCTCCCCGGGAGCGCCCGACGCGGCATGATGGAACCATGGCTGCTGACGATATTGACGGAATTGAAGATGTCCACATCCGCGACGAGATGATCCGCCTGGGCCAGCTGCTGAAGCTGGCCAACCTGGCCGAGGACGGCCTGCAGGCCAAGGAGTTCATCGAGGACGCCCAGGTCCAGGTGAACGGCGAGACCGAGACGCGCCGCGGCCGGCAGCTCCACCCCGGGGACACGGTGAGCTTCGGCGGGCGGACGGTGCGCGTCGCCCGCGGCTGAGCGGAACGCTAACGACGGCGAGGGGACGGTATGCGCCGTCCCCTCGCGTTGTTCCGCGGCTACTTTGCGTTGAGCACCTTGTAGGTCAGGAACTCCTTGACGTGCGCCAGTTCCTGGGCGTTGATGCCGTGACCGATGCCGGAGTAGAGCACCTTGGTCAGGTTGACGTTCTCGTTGAGCCACGCGTGGGTGAACTCGATCTTGTCCGGCGTGATGACCTGGTCCGCCTGGTCGCGGCCCCAGAACACGGCGGGCTTGAGCGACTTGACCGCTTCGTCCTGGAAGAAGGCATCGCTGTCGGCGGGGATGACGAAACCGGACAGTCCGACGACGGCGGCGATCTCGTCCGGGCGATGGCGCATGACGGAGGTGGCCACGGCCATGCCCATGGAGAAGCCGAGGACCGAGACGCTGGAATGCTGGTCCTTGACGGAGTCCAGCCAGCTCCACACGTCCGCCACGGCGCCGGTCACCTTGTCCACGGAGAAGTCGGGCTCATGCATCAGCGGGAACCAACTGAAGCCCGGGCCCAGCGCCACCGGCGCGCGGACGGCGGCGACGGTAAACTCTTCGGGAAGGCCGGGAACCAGGCCCATGAGGTCCTGTTCGTTGGAGAGGTAGCCATGGAAGAGCACGAGCAGCGGCGTGCCGGCACGCTCGGCCTCCGGCTTGGACCAGACAACGACGGGCTTGTAAGTAGTTTCGGTCATTCCGCCATCATCCCATACGACTACTTGAAGCTTCAAGTTAGGTCGGTCGGGGTTACCGCGGCCTTTCAGCGCGGGGCTTAGTGCAGCCCCGCGGCCGATTCGATATGCGCGGTCAGCTCGGCCTGGAATTCGGCCGGATACTCAAGGTGCGGCGAATGCCCGCAGTTCGGCAGTACCACCTCCCGGGAACTGCCGCCGCGGGCCGCGTACTCCTCAAGCAGTGCACGGGTCTGGGCGACCATCGGCTGCGGCGGTGCAACGTCCTCGCCGGGCCAGCCCGGAATAATGCCGGCTTTGCCCAGCTGGTTGACATCGAAGAACGACGCGTCCGAGACGATGGCATCCGCATCGCCGCGGATCCAAAGGATGGGCGGCTTCACCGTCAGTCCAGCGAGCGCGCTGACGTTGAAATACCCGGGGGCCATCGCATTCGCAATTCCCCGCTTGCCGGCGGCGAAGCCCGGCCAGTTGTCCGACGGCAGCGAGTCGCCCGGGTAATGGTCGTCGCCGGTGCGCGTGCTGAGCATCGATTCCACCCAGACGTCCTCGAGCGGGGAGCTGAAGCCGGCATGGATGTAGGCCGAGCGGAAGACGCTCAGCGGTGACGTCGGCGCCTCGGCGCTCCGGTCGCCGGCACGCAGCCGCGCCACAAAATCCGGGCTCACTCCCCCGCCGCCGCACCCGGCGTCGTCCTCGGTCAGCCGCCGGCCCTCGGGACCGGCCGTGCCGCCGAAGCCATAGGGCGGAACCGGCGC
Source organism: Arthrobacter sp. Marseille-P9274 (assembly GCF_946892675.1). Lineage (NCBI taxonomy): Bacteria > Bacillati > Actinomycetota > Actinomycetes > Micrococcales > Micrococcaceae > Arthrobacter > Arthrobacter sp. Marseille-P9274. Next base: position 963,942 of record NZ_CAMPOV010000001.1, on the reverse strand, counting down.
CTGCAGCGTGAGCGAATGCACCGGGTGCTCCAGCGCGTACTGCATCGCGACTCCGCCGCCCATACTCCAGCCGACCAGGTGCACCGCGGCCAGCCCCAGGACGTCGACGGTGGCGGCGAGATCATCGCTGAAGTCACCGAGGCCGCGCGTGGCATCCACGGGGGCCGGGTCGGTCGCCCCGAATCCGCGCAGGTCGACCGCGATGACCCGGTAATCCTCCGGCAGCCGGAGCATCAGCTCCTGCCAGAAGAGCGCTGACGAGATGTTGCCATGGACCAGGACCACCGGGATGCCCTCAGGACTGTCACCCTGCCGTTCCAGCACGTTGACGGTCAGCCGGTCCGTAGGCAGTCGGCGCGCAGCGATGCCATCCAGCAGCGTCATGGTTCCTCCCGAGGGGTCCACGGCAACCCTCGTTGGCCGCCTTGGACCCCAACACTAGCCCCGCTCTCATGGTGGGCGCCAGCATTTTCTGAAAGGCGATTCAGGTTTTTGGCCAACCGTTTCGGTGGCGAAGTTGGGAGGCGGGAGAGACCATGGTGCTTGTGACCAACCTGAGCCATGCCGAACCATTCTCGTCTCCGAGCCGCACGCCCGACCACCCGTGGAGCCGCTTCGTCGCGATGGGCGATTCCTTCACCGAAGGCATCGGCGACCCCGACCCTGACAGCCCCGGCGGCCACCGCGGCTGGGCGGACCGGGTGGCAGAAGAACTCAGCCGCGGCCACGCCGACTTCGCCTATGCCAACCTGGCCATCCGCGGCCGGCTGCTGCAGCAGATCATCGAAGAGCAGCTGCAGCCGGCGCTGGACCTGTCGCCGGACCTGATCTCCATCTGTGCCGGCGGCAACGACGTCATCCGGCGCAGCGGCGACCCGGATGCGCTGGCCGAGAAGATGGACGTCGCCATTGCCAAGCTGGCCGATTCGGGGGCCACGATCGTGCTCTTCACGGCACCGGACATCGGCGACACGCCCGTCATCGGCAGCGTCCGCGGCAAGGCCGCGATCTTCAACGAGAACCTGCGCACCGTGGCCGCCCGGCACGACGCGATCATCGCCGACATGTGGGCCCTGCGCCAGCTCAAGGATGCACGGATGTGGGCGCCGGACCGGCTGCATTTCTCCCCGCTGGGCCACCACACGGTCGCCGCGATGGTGCTCGATGCCTTGAATGTCCGGCACGCGCTGCACCCCGAGATTCCGAACCCGCTGCCGCCGAAGCGTTGGCGGACGGCGCGGAGCGAGGACCTGGTCTGGGCTCGGCAGCACCTGGTGCCGTGGGTGGTGCGCAGGCTGCGGCACCAGTCCTCGGGCGACGGCATCTCGGCCAAACGACCGACCGCGGGCCCCATTTTCGGCCCGGGCATGCCGCCGGGCGCGGCGGGGTAGCGCCGGATGCCGGGGGTGCTGGCGGCAGCCGCGATTCCGCGCCGGCGGCTGCTGGCCCAGCGGCTCTGGGGCCCGGGAGCCGCGGACGCACCCGCTGCCGTGAAGGCCCTGCTGGCCGTCCAGGCCCAGGAGTACGCGTACGCGCGCTGGTCCCTGGCCCAGCGGTGCGCCGGTTCCGGGCAGGACGACGCCGGAGCCGTCGATTCGGCCATCAGGGGCGGGACGGTCCTGCGGACCCACGTGCTCCGGCCGACCTGGCACTTCGTGCACCGAGGGGACCTGCGCTGGCTGATGATGCTCTCCGCCCCGCGGCTGCGTGCCGGCAACACGTCGCGGGACCGCCAGCTGGGGATCGACGCCGACACGGTGTGCAGCAGCAACGACGTGCTCGGCGCCGTCGTCGCGGACGGTCGGAACGCGACCCGGGAGGACCTGGCCGCCGCCTTGGAACAGGCCGGGCTGCTGCCGGACACCGGGGAGAAACTCATGGGCTCCCCGCTGCGCAACCAGCGGCTGGCCCATCTGGTCTACCACGCGGAGCTGGACGAGGTCCTGGTCAGCGGCGTGCCGCGGCCGACCCCCGGCGGAACCGTGCGGCAGACCTATGCCGCCTTCGACGAGCGGGTGCCCCGTCTGTCCTGCGGCTTCGACCGGGACACGGCCCTGGCGATGCTGGTCCGTCGCTACTTTTCCGGCCACGGCCCGGCCACCGTCAAGGACTGCGCGCTGTGGTCCCGCCTGACGCAGTCAGACGTCCGGCGCGGCCTCGCGGTATCGGCGGGCTGCGCGGATGGTGCCGCCGGTGTTGATTCTGCCGGTGTTGATTATTCCGGTGTTGATTCTGCCGTGGTCGACGGCCACGAGTTCCTCTGGTTCGACGACGGCGGGTCCCCCGCGCGCGGTCCGCGCAGTCCGCGGGTGGACCTGATCCAGTGCTACGACGAGTACGTCATGGGCTACACCCCCACCCGTGGCTATCTGGGCGGCGCCGCTCCCGCCCCGGCCAACGCGAAGGTGCCCAGCCACGTGGTGCTTCTGGACGGGCGGATGATCGGGAACTGGCAGCACGCACTCAAGCCGGGCACCGCCGTCGTCAATCTCCTGCTGCACCGGACGCTGGAGGATGGCGAAGAGCAGGCGCTGCACAGTGCGCTGGAACGGTACCGGACGTTCCTGGCCCGGCCGCTGAGCGCGGACATCTCCGTGCGCGCCGCCGCCGGTTAGCAGCCCGTGGAGCTGGCGCTGCCGCCGCCGGCGGAGGTGCGAAGCTAGCCGCGGGGGAAGAAGCTGGCGGCGAACTCGTCGTGCAGCTGGTGGATGTCCGTCAGGAACCCGTCGTGGCCGGTCGGCACCTGGATCATGTGGACCTTCACGGGGTTGGGCAGAGCCGCTGCGAGCTGCCGCGACTGCTCCGGGAAGTACAGCCGGTCCGAGTCGACGGCGGCGATCAGGAACTCGGTCTCCGCTCCCGCCAGGGCCTCAGCCACAGAGCCGCGTCCGCGGGCCACGTCGTGGCTCATCAGGGCCTCGGTCATGTGGATGTAGCTGTTGGCGTCGAAGCGGCCCGCCAGCTTGGTGGCCTGGTGGTCCAGGTAGCTTTCCACCGCGTAGCGGCCGCGGCCGGCGGCGGTGACGCTGCCGAAGGGCTGCTCGGCGCCCTGGGCGTTGCGGCCGAAGCGGTACTCGAACTCCGGCTCGGAGCGGTAATTGATGTGCGCGATCCGGCGGGCAATGCCGAGGCCGTCCACCGGGGCCGGACCCTCGTAGTAGTCGCCGCCGTTGAAGTTCGGGTCGAGCCGAATGGCCAAAACCTGGGCCTGGGCGAAGGCGATCTGTTCCGCCGTGCTGGCGGCGCCGCAGGCAATCACGGCGCAGCGGGCTGTGCGCTCGGGATAGGTCGCGGCCCATTCGAGCGCCCGTGCCCCGCCCATGGATCCGCCGAGGACCGCGTGCCAGCGGCGGATGCCGAGCAGGTCCGCGAGACGGGCTTCGGCGTGGACCGAATCACGGACGGTGACCATCGGGAAGCGGGAGCCCCAGGGACGTCCGTCCGGTCCCGGCGATGCCGGGCCAGTGGATCCGTAGCAGCCGCCAACCATGTTGGCAGCCACCACGAAGTACCTGTCGGTATCGATGGTTGCCCCGGGGCCCACCAGCGCATCCCACCAGCCCGGCTCGTCGGAGACTCCACGGGCAACATGCGTGCTGCCGGTCAGGGCATGCTGGATGAGCACGGCATTGGAGGCATCCTCGTTCAGGGTGCCCCAGGTCTCGTAACCGAGGACGACCTCCGGCAGATAGCCGCCGGTCTCGAATTCCAGGGCTCCGATGGATGCGTGGCGCAAGATGCCGTCCGCTGCCGTGTTCAGCAATTCCTGTGGTTGCAGTGTTGTCAAAGTGATGCCCGTGATTCCTTCATCTCTAAGCGCCTAGGCTGCGCCCTTGGCCGCGCGGAAACCGGCTTCCAGGTCCGCGATGATGTCGTCGATGTGTTCAATGCCGACGGCGAGCCGGACGAGGCCCGGGGTGACGCCGGCGGCGGCCTGGGCCTCCGGCGACAGCTGCGCGTGCGTGGTCGACGCCGGGTGGATCACCAGCGAGCGTACGTCACCGACGTTAGCCACGTGCGAATGGAGTTCCAGTCCGTCGACGAAGCGCTTGCCGGCTTCGAGTCCGCCGGAGATCTCGAAGGCGATGATGGCCCCGGTTCCCTTCGGGCCGTACTTGCGGCCGCGGTCGTACCACGGGCTGGAAGGCAACCCCGCGTACGCAACGGACTCGACGGCGTCGTTCTTTTCCAACCACTGCGCCACCTGCTGCGCGTTGGAAACGTGCCGCTCCACGCGCAGGCTCAAGGTCTCCAGGCCCTGGGCGATGAGGAAGGCATTGAACGGTGCCACCGAGGAGCCCAGGTCGCGCAGCAGCTGGACGCGTGCCTTGAGGATGTAGGCGAGGTTCGCGCCGAGCGCGCCGCCGACGCCGAGGTCGCGGGCGAAGACCAGGCCGTTGTAGCTCTCGTCCGGGGTGTTGAAGCCCGGGAACCTCTCCGGGTCCTTGGCGAAGTCGAAGTTGCCCGAGTCCACGACGACGCCGGCGATGGCGCTGCCGTGGCCGCCCAGGTACTTGGTGGCGGAGTGCACGACGATGTCCGCGCCCCATTCGATCGGACGGATCAGGTACGGGGTGGACAGGGTGTTGTCGACGATCAGCGGCACGCCGGCCTCATGGGCGGCGGCGCTGACGCCCTCGATGTCCAGGACATCCTGGCGCGGGTTCGAGACGACTTCGCCGAAGAATGCCTTGGTGTTCGGCTGCACGGCCGCGCGCCACTGGTCCAGGTTGTCCGGGTCCGCCACGAAGGTCACCTGAATGCCGAACTTCCGCAGCGTGTTCTGGAACAGGTTGTAGGTGCCGCCGTAGAGGCTCGGGCTGGCAACGATGTGGTCTCCGGCCTCCGCCAAGTTCAGGATGGAGAACGTGGACGCGGCCTGGCCCGAGGACAACAGGAGCGCGCCGACGCCGCCTTCGAGGCTGGCGATGCGGGTTTCGACGGCTTCCTGCGTGGGGTTCCCGATGCGGGTGTAGATGGGCGCCAGCTCCTGCAGCGCAAAGCGGTCGGCCGCGCTGTCGGTGCTGGGGAAGACGAACGATGTGGTCTGGTAGATCGGCAGCGCCCGGGCTCCGGTTGCCGCATCCGGCTCCTGGCCGGCGTGGATCTGACGGGTTTCGAATGACCAGTTGTTGGACATAACTGCAACTCCCTCGCTGATATGAAGGGGTCAGCACTGCGGCCGCCGGTGGCGTGGCTGCAGGTTGCGACCCGCGCTTGCTTCGCGCCTGGTGGCGGAAACCAGGTCTTCACCCGGGGCACCCCACCGCGGTTGGAGGGTTGCCGGCCAGCAAGCCGGGGCTCGATGCTGGCACTCATGACCTGTATCAAGGTTCGGCGAAGGCCTGCGGATCGGCAAGTATGTGACGGCGTGTGAATGTAGCTTAGGCCACCCTAAGTCGAGAGGCACATCACAAAATGCCAAGATGAGTTATGCGTTTCGACCACGTTTCCTATGCATGTGAACCCGATGGCCTGGCTGCCACCACCGAGCGTATTGCCTCGGCCCTAGGCATCGAGGCAGTCAAGGGCGGGGTGCATCCCCGCTTCGGCACCCGGAACACGATCTTCCCCCTTGCCGACCACCACTATCTCGAGGTCGTCGAGGTGCTGGCCCACCCGGCGTCGGACAAGGCACCCTTCGGCCAGGCGGTGCGCGCCCGGTCCGAGGCCGGCGGCGGCTGGATGGGCTGGTGCGTTGAGGTCGACGACCTCGCGCCGTTCGAGGAAAGGCTGGGCCGGCATGCCGTCCCGGGCAATCGCAAGTTCCCCGACGGCCGGGAGCTGACCTGGCAGCAGATCGGCATCAAGGGCCTGATCGCGGACCCGCAGGTGCCGTACATGCTGCGCTGGGACGAGGGCACGGAAGACCTGCATCCGTCCAAGGCCTACGATGCGACCGCCAAGCTGATCGGCCTGACCATCGCCGGCTCCTCGGCGCGGGTGGCGGACTGGCTGGGCACGCCGGTGGACGCGCTCCTGGACGACATCAAGGTCGCCTGGACGGCACCGAACGGCACGCCGGGCATCATGTCCGTGCGCTTCGAGACCCCGAACGGCATCGTCGAGCTCTAGTTCCCGGCGCCCGCGCCCCTTTTCTGCCTGAGGCTCCGTTTTGGTTGCCTGCTCCGCTTCGAACTGGAGCGGAGCAACCAAAACGGAGCCTCTTGCATTCTGCCTACACAGGATCGCCGGGGCTCTCGGGATCCACAGACCCGGACATGACCATGCACCTACCGCTCTGTCTGGCGGCAGGCTGTGGGCATGCGACTCATCTATTCCCGAGACGTCGAAATAGCAGGCCAGGACCGGCATGCGCTGGCGGTCAAGGCCAGAATCGGAAAGCTCATTAGGCTCCGCCGCGGCGTGTATGCAGAGGCGGCGCCGTTCGAAGAACTGCCGTGGTGGGAGCAACAGCGGGTCCGCATCGACGCTGTTGTCGGGACCGGGAGGAGGGACCGGGCACTGATCCGGCAATCCGCCGCCGCTTTATGGGGCATTCCGGTAATCCGCCGATCGCCCCTGGTGTACGTCCTGGCACGCGATGGTACGCATGGACGCACACGCTCGGGAGTGGCCGTCCAGCAGTGCGTGCTTCTTGAGCCGCTGACCACATATGGCGGCTATATAGTGACATCCCGAGCGCAGACGGTCATAGATATCGCCGCCAACAGCCCCTTCGCGGAAGCCGTGCCTGCAATGGACCATGTCCTTCGAGTCGACGACCGGCACGGCCTTGCTGCCCTCGACGTTGAGCGGCTCCGGTTTCTGGCTTCGATGCTGCCCCCTGCGAAACGGCGCCGGGTCGAGAAGGTGCTGGCCTTTACCAATGGGGCGGCGCAGTCTGCCGGCGAGTCCTACTCAAGGGCTCTCATGTACGTGAATCACTTTCCGGAACCGCAATTGCAGTGGCCGGTCGATGATCCGCAGGGCAGTAGGGTCGGAATCCTGGACTTCTTCTGGCCGCTCCAAAAACTGGCAGGCGAGTTCGACGGGGCCGTCAAGTACTCCCGGGACGCCTATCTGAAGGGCGACACCCCCGCAGGTGCAGTTGTTCGGGAGAAGAAGCGTGAGGATCGCATCAGGGCCACCGGTATTCGGGTTTCCCGCTGGATGTGGGATGACATCTGGCAGCCCGATTCCCAAGAGCCGCCGCGCTTGGTCTCCCTCCTTCGCCAGGCGGGACTCCCACAGGATCGTTGGAGCCAGAGCTGGACCAATATGTAGCGGCAACTGTTTCGTGCGTCTTCCGCTCCGGCTTGGTATGACGCTCCGTTTTGGCCGCGCGGCTCCAGTTCGAGTGGGAGCTCGCTGCCAAAACGGAGCGGGCCGCTTCGGCTGAGCCCGCCGCGGGGTTGCGTGAGTCGGTGCGGGAGCGGATGGGGTGGGTCAGTTGCCGATGCCGATGGCGGGGCCGAGGAGGGCGTAGCCGACGAAGCCGGCGATGTCGAGGAGGGCGTGGGCGACGACGAGCGGCATGACGCGGCGGGTCCGGGTGTAGGCGTATCCGAAGATGAGGCCCATCAGGAAGTTGCCGACGCCGGGCCCGATCCCTTGGTAGAGGTGGTAGCTGCCGCGGATCGCGGCGCTGGTGAGGATGACGGTCCAGGTCCCCCAGCCAAGCTTGGCCAGCCGGTCGAACAGGTAGCCGACCATGACGACTTCCTCCAGGACGGCGTGGCGGAGGGCGGAGAGGATGAGCACGGGAACCGTCCACCAGTACTGGTCGAGGGCAGCCGGGACCACCGCCGTCGTAATTCCCAGGGCCCGTCCGGCAGCGTAGACGCCCAGGGTGCCGGCGCCGATCAGGGCGGCCAGGCCGAAGCCGAGGCCGAAGTCGATGCCCGGCCGGGAGAAGGTGAAACCGATCTTCCTGAAGGCTGTCTTGCCGGGCGAGGTCATCAGGAGCACCACCAGCGCCACCGGCACGAGGGCAAAGAAGATGCCGAGCAATTGGTAGAGCAGGTCGAAGAACTCGCGCTCGTTGAGCACCGGGTTCAGGGACGTGGTCTGCGAGGCCAGCGGGCCGCGGGTCATCTTGTCGGCCAGGTTCACGATGGAGTAGACGGCGGACTGGCCCAGCGAGAGGCCGAGCACGATCAGGATCTCGGCCCGGTAGTACTTGCGGGTGCGGGGCATCGCCCCGGTCGTCACGGTCTCGCTCTGCATGGATCTATCTTGCCAAGCCGGCGGCTGTGGGGCATGCATACGGCGCAGGCAGGGTGTTCGGCCACCTCCCGCGATCCGCTCTCGCGCCGCGGGCGGCCCGGATGCTCGGGAACGGCGGGCATCTACCTCGCGCAGTCAGGGTTGGCTCCACTTCCCGCGATCCGCTCTCGAGCCACGGGCGGTCCGGGTGCTCGGGAACGGCGCGCATGTTCCTCTCGCAGGCCGGGCGTTGAGGCACTTGCGGCCCGCGTGGCCCGCGGCCACACTGGAGCAACGGCAGGCGAGCGTCCGAGGAGGCACCCGGCATGATCGATCTAGTTCCTGCAGCGCGCGAGGTTGCCATGTTGGCCGTGGGCATCCAGGACCGTCAGCTGGACGCTGCGACGCCATGCGAAGGGAAGACCGTCGGGGACCTGCTGGACCATTTCATGGGACTCACCGTCGCCTTCCGCGACGCGGCGACGAAGGCGTCCCTGGAGGCCGGCTACGACGACGGGCTAGCGGGATCTCCCGCGGAGATGTGGGGCTCGGGCGTGCGGCTGGATCCGGACTGGCGCCGCCTCCTTCCTCAACGACTCGATGAGCTGACGGCGGCGTGGGCCGAACCTGCCGCTTGGGAGGGCATGGCGCGGGCCGGCGGCGTCACCTTGCCCGCCGAGGTGATGGGGCTGGTCGCCTTGGACGAGCTGGTTCTCCACGGGTGGGATCTCTCCCGCGGCACGGACCAGCCCTTCAGCTGTGATCCGGTCAGCCTGAAGGCGGTCCACGGTTTCGTCCTGCAGTCCACGGAGGAACCGGCCGCCCGGGAGGGCGTGTTCGGGCCGGTGGTCGAGGTGCCGGAGGATGCCCGGCTACTGGACCGCACCCTGGGTCTGGCAGGCCGCGACCCGGACTGGACCCCATAGCCAGTCGGCCGACCTGATGAACCCCGTAGCCGGCGCGGGGCTATCCCGGGGAAGGGATCAGTCCGCCCGCTCGCCAGCGCGGGACTGTCCCGCAAGGGGCTCAGACAGCCCGTTCGCCGGCCCGCCACACGGCCGCGGTCAGCGGCATGCCCGGCCGGTAGGCCAGGTGCGTCACGGACGGTGCGTTGAGCAGGTGCAGGTCGGCGCGGTGTCCGACGGCGACCGATCCCACCGCGCGCAGGCCGTCCTCGTCCGACCCCCTGTGCCGGCCCAGCGCCAGCGCGCCGCCATAGGTCGCCGCACGGACAGCTTCGTGCACGCTCAACCCCATCTGCAGCACGGCCGTGGCCACGCAGTAGTTCATCGAACTCGTGTACGAGGTGCCGGGATTGCAGTTGGAGGCCAGCGCGATCTCGACGCCGGCGTCGAGCAGCCTGCGTCCGCGGGCCAGCGGCTGGCGGGTGGACAGGTCGCAGGCCGGCAGGCAGGTAGCCACGGTGCCCCGCTCCCCCGTCCCGCCGCGGGTGTCCCAGCCGGACCACGTGCCCGCGAGCGCGTCCACGTCGACGTCGGTCAGGTAATTGACGTGGTCAACGCTGGCGGCTGCGAACTCGACAGCCAGCTGCACGCCGGGCCCCTCGCCCAGCTGGTTGCCGTGCACCCGCAGGCCCAGCCCGGCGTCCCGGCAGGCCGCGAGTACCCGGCGCGACTGCTCCTCGGTGAACGCGCCGCGCTCGCAGAAGACGTCAGCCCACTGCACGTAGGGGCGCACCGCCGCCAGCATTCCGCCGCAGACCAGCTCGGTGTACTCGTCCGCGTCCGCGCCCGCCGGCACCAGGTGGGCGCCCAGGTAGGTCACCTGGTCCGCCACGGTGGAGGCGATCCGGGCGCTGCGGGCCTCCTGCTCGACCGAGAGCCCGTAGCCCGTCTTGGTCTCCAGGTAGGTGGTGCCGCCGGCGACGGCCTCCGCGGCGCGGCCCAGCAGGAGCCGGGTCAGGTCGTAGTCGCTGGCCCCGCGGGTGGCAGCCACCGTCACCGCGATCCCGCCGGCGGCGTAGTCCTGCCCCGCCATCCGGGCCTCGAATTCGGCCGTCCGGTCCCCGGCGAAAACCAGGTGGGTGTGCGAGTCCACCCAGCCCGGCAGCAGGGCTCGGCCCTCGGCGTCGAACCGCGAGTCCGCGTCCGGCGCGTCCGCCGCGGAGCCGAGCCAGCTGATCCGCTCACCCTCCATCACGACGGCGGCATTCCGCAGCACGCCCTCCGCGCCGCGGGCTGGGTCCACGGTTGTGAGTTCCCCTATGTTCGTGATCAGCGTCGACGGCCGGGTCATGCCGAGACGCCGTCCGCCGCGGAGACCGAAGGCTCGCCGTGCCGGCCTACGGCCCGCGCACCGGCGTCGTCCACCCGCTCGATCGCCGCGGCCAGCAGCCGTGCGGGATCGCCCAGCGTGGCGTGTATTCCGTGGCGCGCGGCCAGCCGTCCGCTCACGACGACGGCGGTAACATCCTGCGCGGTGGCCGTGAGGGCGAGCTGGTCGGGCCGGGAGCCGACGGTGCGCACGCTGGCCGGGTCCACCGCCATCAGGTCGGCGTAGCTGCCCGGCCGGAAGCCCGCCGATTTCCGCCCGAGCGACAGGGCGCCGCTGTCCGTGGCCGACTGATGGAGGTCCTCGGGCCGGAACCAGCCACGCTGGCCGGAGCGCAGCCGTTCGCCGTGTTCCAGCGCGCGCATCTCCAGCCAGGGGTCGACGACGGCGTGCTGGTCCGTGCCGAGGGCGATCCGGGCGCCCGCGTCCCGCAGCTTCGCGGCGGGGCCGATCCCGTCCGCGAGGTCCGCTTCGGTCGTCGGGCACATCACGATGGTGGCATGGGCGCGGCCGAGCAGCGCGATGTCCGCCTCGGTCAGGTGCGTCGCATGCACGGCGCTGAGGCGGTCGGTGAGCAGGCCGTGCCGGTGGAGCAGGGCCGTCGGCGTCATGCCGGTGGCCTGCAGGCACGCCTGGTTCTCGGCAGGCTGCTCCGACAGGTGGATGTGCAGCGGCAGGTCCGCTGGAAGCTGTTCGGCGATGTCCGGCAGCGCCTCGGCCGGCACCCCGCGGACGGAGTGCAGGGCCGCGCCGACCGTGACCTGGTCCGGCCCGAACTTCCGCGCCACCGTCTCGCGCAGCGACTGCAGCCGGGTCAGCCACGCCTGCGCATCGGCGTCCCCGAACCGGGCCTGCTCGGGCGCCAGCGGCTGGCCGATGCCGCCAGCCAGGTAGCAGGTGTCGAGGAGCGTCAGCCGGATCCGCGCGTTCACCGCCGCCCGGGCCAGCGCGAGCTCCATCGCATGTTCGCCGCCGGACTCCGGGCCGTAGGGGGTGCCGTCCGGCCGGTGGTGGACGTAGTGGAATTCCGCCACGCTGGTGAAGCCGGCAACGACCATCTCGGCGAAGACCGCAGTGGCCAGCTGCTCGTAGACCTCGGGCGTCAGCGCACCGGCGGCCTTGTACATCTGCTCGCGCCAGCTCCAGAAACTGCCCACTCCCATGTCGTGGGTGCGGCCGCGCAGCACCCGGTGGAAGGCGTGCGAGTGCGCATTCGCCGCCGCCGGGAATGCCACTCCGGACAGCCGGACGTCGGCGGGCTCCGGCTTCGTGCCGGTCTTCATCCGGGTCACGATTCCGCTCGCGTCGACCTCCAGCCGGACGCCCTCGAGCACGCCGCGGCCGCGGATCCAGCCCGCCTCGCACCAGACGCCGCTCACAGCAGGGCCTCCAGCACGTCCGCGAGCGCCTCGGCCCCGGCATCGGCGTCCGCGTCCTCCACGTGTTCCTCGGGAGAATGCGAGATGCCGGTCGGGTTGCGGACAAAGACCATGGCCGACGGCGCATAGCCGGCCAGCACCCCGGCGTCGTGCCCCGCTCCGGTGGCCAGCAGCGGGGCTCCGGGTAGGGCGTTGCCGACCTGCCGCTGCAGTGCCGCATCGAACTGCACCGTCCCGCTGAAGGACTCCTCGGTCAGCGTCGCCGTGCAGCCCTCGAAGGCCGCGATCTTCTGCGCCTTGCCGTGGATGGCCTCCACCAGGCCGGCCGTGACCTCGTCGTCGGGATGCCGGACGTCCAGCCAGAGGTCCACCCGGGAGGCGATGACGTTGGTCCCGCCCGGCACCGGCTGCAGCCGCCCCACCGTGGCCCGGGCGTCCCTGCGGGCGGCGGCGACCTGCCGCACGGCCAGGACGATCTGCGCGGCGGCCACCATGGGATCCTGCCGGTCCTCCATCAGGGTGGTGCCCGCGTGGTTGCCTTGGCCATGCACGCTCAGCTTCCAGCGGCCGTGGCCAAGGATGGAAGTTCCGACGGCGATGGCGGGCCCGTCCTCGCCAAGGCCGCGGCCCTGCTCGACGTGCAGTTCGACGAAGTCCCCGATCCGCCCGAGCGCCTCCTCGTCCCGGCCCAGCAGCCGGGGGTCCAGTCCGTTGCGGCGGGCCACGTCGGCCAGGGTGTTGCCGTCGTCGTCCCTCAAATTCCTCGCCCTGTCGGCATCGATGGCGCCGGTGAGCAGCCGCGAGCCGAGGCAGGCGACGCCGAACCTGGAGCCCTCCTCCTCGGGAAAGACCGCCACGGCCAGCGACCGGTTCGGCTCCACGCCGCGTGCCTTGAGCACGTCCACGGCCGCCAGTGCCGATGCGACGCCCAGCGGCCCGTCAAAGGCCCCGCCGCCGGGCACCGAATCCAGATGGCTGCCGGTGACCAGGGCGCCCCGCTGCGGTTCGCCCCACCAGGCCCAGAGGATGCCGTTGCGGTCAGTGTCGACCGCCAGCCCGCGGCGTCCGGCCTGCTCGCTGAACCAGGCGCGTAGGTCCAGTTCGGCCGCCGAGTAGACCGGCCGAGTGTAGCCTCCGCGCACCGGGTCGCGTCCGACGTCGGCAATGGAGTCCAGCAACGATGTGACGGTGTCCATGGGCACTACCCTACTCACCCATCGGGATGCGCACCCCGCGCTCGGCGGCAACCTCCGCGGCGCGCTCGTAGCCGGCGTCGACGTGGCGGATGACGCCCATGCCCGGGTCGTTGGTGAGCAGGCGCTCCAGCTTCTGCGCCGCGAGCTCGGTGCCGTCGGCGACGGAGACCTGCCCGGCGTGGATGGAGCGGCCGATGCCCACGCCGCCGCCGTGGTGGATGGACACCCAGGTGGCGCCGGAGGACGTGTTGACCAGCGCGTTGAGCAGCGGCCAGTCCGCGATCGCATCCGAGCCGTCCGCCATCGCTTCGGTCTCCCGGTACGGGCTGGCGACCGAGCCGGAATCCAGGTGGTCCCGGCCGATCACGATCGGCGCCGAGACCTTGCCCTCGGCCACGAGCCGGTTGAACAGCAGGCCCGCCTTGTGCCGCTCGCCGTAGCCGAGCCAGCAGATCCGCGCGGGCAGGCCCTCGAACTCGACGTGCTCGGCGGCCGCATCGAGCCAGCGGTGCAGGTGATCGTTCTCCGGGAAGAGCTCCTTGATCGCCTGGTCCGTGACGCGGATGTCCTCCGGGTCGCCGGAGAGCGCCACCCAGCGGAACGGGCCCAGGCCCTCGCAGAACAGCGGGCGGATGTAGGCGGGGACGAAGCCGGGGAACTCGAAGGCCCGCCCGTAGCCGCCCTTGCGGGCCTCGTCGCGGATGGAGTTGCCGTAGTCGAACACCTCGGCGCCGGCATCCTGGAACTCCACCATCGCCTGCACGTGCCGGGCCATCGATGCCTGCGCCTTCTTCGTGAAGCCGGCCGGGTCCGCCTCGGCCTCGGCGCGCCAGTCCTCGAACGCGATGTCTTCGGGCAGGTAGCTCAGCGGGTCGTGGGCGGACGTCTGGTCCGTCACGACGTCGACCGTGAGTTCGCCGGCTCTGTGCCGGCGCAGGAGCTCGGGGAACACCGCGGCGGCGTTGCCCACGTAGCCCACGGAGAGCGGACGCTTCTCCTCCTTCGCCTTCAGGACCTTTGCGACGGCGGCGTCCAGGTCCGTTTCCACCTCATCCAGGTAGCGCTTGCCGGCGCGGCGGCGCAGCCGCGACTCGTCGACGTCGACAATCAGGCACGCTCCGCCGTTCAGCGTCACGGCGAGCGGCTGGGCCCCGCCCATGCCGCCGCAGCCGCCGGTCAGGGTCAGCGTTCCTGCCAGCGTGGCTCCCTGCTCTGCGAATTTCTTGGCCGCCACGGCGGCGAAGGTCTCGAAGGTGCCCTGCAGGATGCCCTGCGTGCCGATGTAGATCCAGGAGCCGGCGGTCATCTGGCCGTACATCATCAGGCCCTCGGCCTCGAGCCGGCGGAACTCCGGCCAGTTGGCCCAGTCCCCCACCAGGTTCGAGTTGGCGATCAGCACCCGCGGGGCCCACTCATGGGTGCGCAGCACGCCGACCGGCTTGCCGGACTGCACCAGCAGGGTCTCGTCCTTCTCCAGGGTTTCGAGGGTGCGGATGATGGCGTCGTAGGCTTCCCAGCTGCGCGCTGCACGGCCCGTGCCGCCGTACACCACCAGGTCCTCCGGCCGCTCGGCGACCTCGGGATCCAGGTTGTTCATCAGCATCCGCAGCGGCGCCTCGGTCTGCCAGCTCTTGGCAGTCAGGGCGGTGCCGCGGGGCGCTCGGATGGAGCGGGAGGGATCGTGCCGGGTGAACGTCATGGTGTCGAACTCTTTCTGTCCGTCGGGGCTGTCAGGAGGCGAACGGGGCGGTTGTGGCGGCCGGATCGACCACCGTGGGGTTGGCGAACAGCCGGCCGGCTTCCGCGGCGACGAGCTCGCCCAGTGACCGCGCGGCCTCCTTGGTGGTGCGGTAGCTGGGCGCGACGATACTCAGGGCGGCCACGACCTTGGATCCGGCCAGGACCGGGGCGGCCACCGCGGTGATATCCGGCTCCACTCCGTTGGCCACGACGGCGAAGGAACCCGGTTCCACGCCGCCCGCCAGGGCTTGGCCGGCGGCGCTGCCGTCCAGCGGGAAGGCGCGGCCCACCCAGTTGACGTGCCGGACCGTGTGCGTGCCTTCTTCGATGGCCAGGTACAGGCCGTGGGCGGGGCCTGTGGCAACGCTCAGGTAGGCCGATTCGCCGGTGCGCTCGACCAGGGCCCGCAGCGAGGCGCGGCTCGTTGCGACCAGCGACTCGTGGCTCAGGGCCTGCACGCCCAGCTGCACCATCCGGAATCCCGGCCGGTAGAGCCCGTCCCCCCGCTTCGCCACAAAGCCGCTGGCCTCGAGGGTGCGCAGCAGCCGCAGCGCCGTGCTCGCCGACAAGTCGACTTCCTTGGCGGCGTCGGCGAGTTTGACGCCGTCGCGCTCGCAGACCACGCGCAGCAGGCCGAGGGCGCGGTCGGCGGCGCGGGTAGTGGCATCGGGCCCGTTGGCGGAAGCCATGGTCACGCTCCGGAATCTCGTGGATTTGTTGCACTCAGTAAAACACTCATTTCATTGACCGGCAATACTGTTGCACGAAAAGCATTGACGCGGCGCCGCGCCCTCTGTACCTTTCAGTTAGCAGTCTTGGCGTTTTACAGAACGAAATACCCCTACCGCCCTTCGGCATATCGGGAGCACACATGGTGACACAGTCCTCGGCCCTCAGGTCCGTCCGCCGCCGCACCGCTGCGGCCGCCGCAGCAGCCGCAGCCACCCTGGTACTAGCGGGCTGCGGCGGAGGCAGCCCGTCCTCCAACAATTCGGCCCCGGCCACGGGCAGCGAGGGCTCCGGGAACCTGGAACAGGTCAGCGTCGGGCTCATTCCCATCACGGACGTCGCCCCCGTCTACCTGGGCATCCAGGAGGGCTACTTCGAGGATGAAGGGATCGACCTCGAGGTCCAGCTGGCGCAGGGCGGGGCCGCCATCGTTCCGGCTGTCATGACCGGCGAGTACCAGTTCGGCTACTCGAACGCCGTCTCGCTGCTGGTCGCACAGGACAAGGGGCTGCCGATTTCCGTCGTCTCCAACGGCTCCAGCTCCACGAATGAAGCCGGACAGGACGTCACCGAGGTCGCCGCCATGCCGGAGAGCGGCATAAAGGACGCCGCCGACCTGTCCGGAAAGACCGTGGCCGTCAATGCCCTCAACAACTTCGCCGACGTCACCATCCGCAACTCGATGGAGCAGGCCGGCGCCGATCCGCAGAGTGTTGACTTCGTCGAGATGCCCTACCCGAACATGCCGGCCGCCCTCGAGCGCGGCGACGTTGACGCCGCATGGACCACCGAGCCGTTCCGCACGCAGATCCTCGACGCCGGCGGCACGATCGTGGCCAGCCCGATGACCGACCTGGCCGACAACTTCGACTCCGCCTTCTACTTCGCCTCCCAGGAGACCCTGCAGAAGAACCCCGAACTCGTGGAGCGTTTCCGGCGAGCGCTGGCCAAGTCCTTCGAGTTCGCCGCCGCCAATGACGACGAGGTGCGCACCATCATCCAGGACTACGCAAAGATCACGCCCGAGCTGGCCGGCAAGGTGGAAATGTCCACGTGGCACGAGGACGTGAACATGGACGCCCTCCAGAAGCTGGGCACCGCGGCCAAGAAGTACGGTGTCCTCGAAAAGGAGCCCGACTACCAGGCCCTGATCGCCGAGTGAAAACCCGACTTGAGCATCATCCCCGCCCGCAGCATCCGAAAGGCACCATGACCACCCCGGCTACCACTCCGGCCCCCGTCGCGGCCACCGTCACCGTCTCCACCGGCCCGCTCTCCCCCGCCGAGGTGGTCTCCGTCGCCCGCCACGGCGCCCGGGTCGAGCTGAGCGACGCTTCGCTCGCGGCGATGGCGGAGTCCCGCGCCGTCATCGAGGCCCTGGTCACGGACGACAAGCCGCACTACGGCGTCTCCACCGGCTTCGGCGCGCTCGCCACCCGGCAGATCCCCCTCGAGCAGCGGACGCAGCTCCAGCGCAGCCTGATCCGCAGCCATGCCGCAAGCTCCGGCGCCGAGGTGGACCGGGAGGTAGTCCGCGGGCTGATGCTCAACCGGCTGGCCACCATGGCGACCGGCCGCACCGGGGTGCGCCCCGCCGTCGCGCAGGCCTATGCCGGCATCCTCAATGCCGGCATCACGCCCGTCATCGGCGAATACGGTTCGCTGGGCTGTTCCGGTGACCTCGCGCCGCTGGCCCACTGCGCCCTCGCCCTAATGGGCGAAGGCCAGGTGCGCACGCACGACGGCGGTCTGGCGCCGGCCGCGGACGCGCTGGCTGCCGCGGGGCTTGAGCCGGTGGAACTGCGGGAAAAGGAGGGCCTGGCGCTGATCAACGGCACGGACGGCATGCTCGGCATGCTGCTCATGGCGGCGGACGACCTTCACCGGCTGCTGAAGACGGCGGACCTCGCGGCCGCGATGAGCATCGAGGGCCTGCTCGGCACGGACGACGTGCTGGCCGAGGACCTGCACGCGCTGCGCCCGCACCCGGGACAGATCAGCGCGGCGTCGAACATGCGCCGGATCCTGGCCGGCTCGGACCTGGTCGCGGGGCAGAAGGAAGCGGGCGGCAACGCACACCGCTTCACCCGGGTGCAGGATGCCTACTCGCTGCGCTGCGCCCCGCAGGTACACGGCGCGGCCCGCTCCACCCTGGCGTACGCCGAGTCCGTCGCCGGCTACGAACTGGCCTCAGCGATCGACAACCCGGTGGTCACGGTGGACGGCCGAGTGGAGTCGAACGGCAACTTCCACGGCGCCCCGGTCGGCTACGTGCTGGACTTCCTGGCCATCGCGGTGGCGGACCTGGCCTCCATGAGCGAACGCCGCACCGACCGCTTCCTGGACGCCGCGCGCAGCCACGGGCTGAACGCCTTCCTGGCCGGCGATCCCGGCGTGGATTCCGGCCACATGATTGCGCAGTACACCCAGGCCGGCATCGTCTCCGAGCTCAAGCGATTGGCCAACCCCGCCTCGGCCGATTCCATCCCGTCCTCGGCGATGCAGGAGGACCACGTCTCCATGGGCTGGGCCGCCGGGCTGAAGCTGCGCCGGGCGGTGGACGGGCTAACCCGCGTGCTGGCGGTCGAGCTGCTGACCTCGGCCCGGGCGCTGGACATGCGCGACGGCGGCGTCGACACCTGCCGCAGTTCGCCCGCCATCGCGGCGGCCCGGCGCCAGATCCGCAAGGTCGTCGAGGGACCGGGTCCGGACCGCTACCTGGCCCCGGAGATCGAAGCCGTCCGCGTACTGGTCGCCGGAGGCACGCTCCTCGAGGCCGTCGAGCAGGAGCTGGATTCGCCGCTAAGCTGATTCCTGTGTCCGGCCGGCAGCCTCAACGCCGGCCGTCGCTGCGCGGGAGGGGGCGCTTCGTGGAACCAGACCAGTCCGAGCCGGCCGCAGAGGGCAGGCAGATTCCGAGTCGCCGCACGCTGCTGCAGCGCGCCGTTCCCATCATCGCCGTCGGCCTGGGCGCCGGGACCGCCGGTGCGGCCGCGACCCACGCCGCCACGGGCGCCCCGGGCCTCCCGGGCAGTGGGCCCACCGTGCCGCCGTCGGACGAGGACATCGCGCGGCTGGTCGCCGATCCATCCTCGGCCACGCACCGCGCCCTCGCGGAACTCCTCCGCCCGGCCGCCGCGGGCGGCCAGGCCGCGGGCCTCCCCGCCCCGAAGAACGGCCGGACCGATCCGCGCAAGGCCGGCGCCGACGTCGTGCTTCTGGTCGGCCAGTCCAACATGCAGGGCGCCGGGCTGCCCTACGATCCCGCGCTCGACGCCGGGTTCGACGGCGTCGAGCAGCTCGCCGGTTCGGGGCCGTACGCGGGCAAGGTGCTCCCGGCCGAGGACTCGCTCTTCCACGTCACCCAGTACCTGTTCGGCGGATCGCCCGCGGTCGGGCCGGGGATGGAGTTCGGCCGCCAGCTCTGGCTCCACCAGGAGGCGGACCGCAAGGTCCTGCTCGTGCCGGCGGCCCGCGGCGGCACCGGCTTCGCGGGCAACGCGGACTACAGCTGGGACCCGGACAACAAGGCCGCGGCGGTCAACCTGGCCCGCCGCGCCGCGGACGCCTGCGCCCGGGCGCTGGCGCTGAACCCGTCCCACCGGCTGGCGGCGATCCTCTGGCACCAGGGCGAGGCGGACGCCATGGCCCGGGTGGACGAACGGTGGTACCGGCGGAAGCTGCTGCAGCTGATCGACCTGTTCCGCGCGGAGCTCGGGCCGGTGCCGTTCCTGGCCGGCGGAATGGTGCCCGAGTGGGTCGTCGCCAGCCCGTCGGCGCGCGGCATCGACCGCGTGCACCGCGCCATCTCCTCGGAACGGCCACTGACGGCCTTCGTCGAGGGACCGCAGGGGGCCGCGACCGCCGGCGACACCATCCACTACAGCGCCGCCGGTGCGCGCGAGCTGGGCCTGCGCTACTTCCGCGCCTACAGCAAACTGACCGGCGGCCTCAGCTAGCGGGCCCGCCTCTTTCCGGCGCCGGGAGGGGCCGCCTGCCGGGACTCAGCGCAGCCGCAGGTGCTTCACCGAGGACCAGGACGGATCCATTTCGGCGCCCACGCCGACCTGCCCCTCCGGCCAGTCCACGCTGCCGGCCTCCAGCTGCCAGGCGGCCGAGGTGGTGGAGTCCACGTAGAAGTGCAGGGTCCGGCGGCCGGGCGTGGTCTCCGTCGCCACGAGCCTGCCGTCCGCGCCCAGGCCGGCGGAGAGTGCTTCCTCCAGCTCCTGCAGCCGCTGCGCCGAGGTGCCGCCGGGCTGGCCGCCGCCGAGTTCCGTCTGGTAGGCCAGCCGGATGGCCACGTGCTGGTCGAAGTCCGGCCAGAAGGCGGAGACCAGCGGGACCTGGACGACGGCGGTGATCGGCTCCCCGTCCACGGCCACCCCGTGCAATTCCTCCCAGATCGGCTGCCCGTGCTCGTCCAGGGCGCCGGCGCGCAGCCGGTCGACGACCTCCCGCAGGCCGGTGAGCGGGATGTCCTCCGGATGCGGCTGCAGCACCGGCTCGACGATGCCGATCCAGGCGGCCGCATCCGCCTGCCCGATGGCGTGGTCCAGCATCACCGAGACCGGCAGCATGCGCTTGTTCTCGGGGAGCTGCGCCAGGTTGGGGTGGTAGACGGCGATGTCCGCGGAGTAGCGGTTGAGCAGCAGCCGCACGCGGAAATCCTCGGCCGCGAAGTCCTCGCCGGAGATGCCGAGCGTGAGCTCTTCGAAGTCCGCGGCCGCCTGCCGCCGGTCCGAGTATTCCCAGTGCAGGTCCGGGGCCGGGGCCGCCTTCAGCACGCGGCGGGCCAGCGCGGCCTGGGCGGGCTGCTCGGCGAAGATCACCAGCTCGTGCTCCGCCACCGACCCGGTGCCCAGCTCCCAGGCCAGGCCCCGGCTGATCCGCGAGATCCGCTGGTTCAGCCGCTTGACGTAGGGATCGGCGAAGCCCTCGCCGCCGGTGCAGATCTTCGCTGCCGCCTCGTCCTCCCACCACTGCCAGAACGCCCGCACCATCGCGTCCTGCGACGGCCGGCGTTTCTTGAGCCGGTGCCGCAGTCCCATCAGCCCCCGCCTATCGCCGCACGGGCCGCCACGAAGGCAGCGACGCACTGCTCGACGTCGCCCTTGCTGTGCGCGGCGGACAGCTGCACGCGGATCCGGGCCGCGTCGCGGGGCACCACGGGGAAGCTGAAGGCGGTGACATAGACGCCGCGCCGGAGCATCTCCTCAGCGGTCTTCGCGGCGAGCACGGCGTCGCCGAACATGACCGGGACGATCGGGTGCTCGCCCGGCAGCAGGTCGAACCCCTCCTCGGCCATCCGGCTCCGGAACAGCGCGGCGTTCTCCCGCAGCCGGCCGCGCAGTTCCCCGGAGCCCGCCACCAGATCGAGTGCCCGCAGCGTGGCGGCGACGATCGCCGGGGCCACGGAATTGGAGAACAGGTACGGCCGGGCGCGCTGGCGCAGCATCGCGACGATCTCCGCGCGGCCGGACACGTAGCCGCCGGAGGCGCCGCCGAGGGCCTTGCCGAACGTGCCGGTGTAGATGTCCACGCGGTCCGCGACGCCCGCGTGCTCGGGCGTGCCGGCGCCGCTGTCCCCCATGAAGCCGACGGCGTGCGAATCATCCACCATCACGAGGGCGTCGTACTGCTCGGCGAGGTCGCAGATGGCGCGCAGCGGGGCCAGGTAGCCGTCCATGGAGAAGACCCCGTCGGTGACGATGACCCGCCGCCTGGCGCCGCCGCCGTCGTTCATCTGCGCAGTTTCCCGCAGCCGCGCCTCCAGCTCCGCCATGTCCCGGTTGGCATACCGGTAGCGTTGCGCCTTGGACAGCCGGATCCCGTCGATGATCGAGGCGTGGTTCAGCGCATCCGAGATGATGGCGTCCTCGGGGCCGAAGAGCGCCTCGAAGACGCCGCCGTTGGCGTCGAAGCAGGAAGAGAACAGGATGGTGTCCTCGGTGCCGAGGAACTGCGAGACCCGCCGCTCCAGCTCGAGGTGCTTGTCCTGCGTGCCGCAGATGAAGCGGACGCTGGCCATGCCGAAACCGCGCTCGTCCAGCGCCGTCTTCGCGGCGGCGATCAGCTCCGGATGGTCCGCCAGGCCCAGGTAGTTGTTGGCGCAGAAGTTCAGCACCTCCGCCGCCGCCGAGCCGGCGCTGCCGGCGGTGATGTGGCTGGACTGCGGGGAGGTGATCCGGCGTTCGGCCTTGAACAGCCCGGCGTCGCGGATCCCCTGCAGCTCCGCGGCGAGCTGATCCTTCATGGCTGTGTACATCGGCCCTCCTTCAGATCCGGGTCCAGTCCAGGACGACTTTGCCGCCGGTGCCTTCGCGCGCGGTCTCGAACCCGGCGGCCCAATCGGAGGCCGGCAGCACGTCCGTGATCACCCCGGAGACCGACTCATGCAGCTGCCGGTTGGACTGGAGCATCGCGCTCATCGCGTACCAGGTCTCGAACATTTCGCGCCCGTAGATGCCCTTGAGCGTGAGCATGTGCGTGACCACCTTGCCCCAGTCGACGGCGATCTCCTCGGCGGGCAGGCCAAGCAGCGCTATCCGTCCGCCGTGCGTCATGTTGTCGATCATCTCGCGCAGCGCCGACGCGCGGCCACTCATTTCCAGGCCGATGTCGAACCCCTCGGCCAGGTGCAGCCGGGCCTGTGCTTCGTCCAGGTGCATGCGGCCGACGTCCACGGCCATGTCGGCTCCCATCCGCTTGGCCAGTTCCAGCCGAGAGGCGGAAACGTCCGTGATCGCGATCTTGCGCGCGCCGGCGTGGCGTGCCACCGCTACCGCCATCAGGCCGATGGGCCCGGCCCCGGTGATCAGCACGTCCTCGCCGACCAGCGGGAAGCTCAGCGCGGTGTGGACGGCATTGCCGAACGGGTCGAAGATGGCACCCAGTTCGGGCGTGATGGACTCGTCGTGGTGGACCCAGGCGTTGGTGTCCGGGATGACGACGTACTGGGCGAAGGCCCCGTCCCGCTGGACTCCGACGCTGATAGTGCGGATGCACATCTGCCTTCGGCCGGCCCGGCAGTTCCGGCAGGTCCCGCATACGATGTGGCCCTCGCCGGAGACGCGGTCCCCGACCTTGACGTCCTGCACCAAGTGGCCGGCCTCCACGACCTCGCCGTAGAACTCGTGGCCGGGAACCAGCGGCGTGGGGACATTCGCCTGCGCCCAGGGATCCCACGCCTGGATGTGCAGGTCGGTGCCGCAGATGCCGGTGGTCATGACGCGGATCTTCACGTCCCTGTCGCCCGGCACCGGCTCGGGCCGGTCGACGAGCTCGAAGCCCGGCTGCGGACCGGATTTGAACAACGCCTTCACGCAATTCCCTCCCGGGAGGTCTTGGCCGTGCGGTTACCGTCCTTGTACCCACTCTACGTAAAGACGGCGCCGGCGTGCCCCCTTCGTACGGACTGGTCCGGCTGGGCTAGGGTGGAGGCCACCTAAGACAGGCGGAGGGGCGCAGATGGCGGAAGTGCTGGACTATCGGGCCGCGACGATTTGCAGCGAGGACCCGTATTCGGACGCGAACCTGGCGGACCCGTACCCGCTGTTCGAGCGCATGCGCTCGGCCGGCCCCGCGGTCTACCTGGAGAAGTACGGCGTCCTCGCCTTCACCCGCTACGCCGAGTGCCGCGACATCCTAGCCGACCCCGCGACCTTCATCAGCGGGGCCGGGGTGGGACCTCGGAACCTGCACCGGGAGCCGTCGTGGAAGCCGCAGGGCATCCTGGACTCCGACCCGCCCGTGCACACCCGGCTGCGCAAGGCGATGGCCTCCGTCATCTCGCCGAAGGGCGTCCGCGCGCTCCGGGCCGGCTTCGAGGCCTACGCCGCGGAACTGCTGCCGAAGCTGCTGGCCCGCGGCACCATCGACGGGGTCAAGGACCTGGCCGAGGCCTTTCCGCTGCGGGTCTTCGGCGATGCCGTCGGCATTCCGCGCGAGGGCCGGGCGGAGAACCTGGTCAGCCAGGGCGCGATGAGCTTCAGCTACTTCGGCCCCGAGGACGAACGGCAGCGACGCTTCGTCGAGCAGGGCGCCGGCACTTTCGAATGGGTGATGGACCGCACCGCCCGGCACAATCTGGCGCCGGGCGGTCTGGGCGCCCGGCTCTGGGAGATCGCGGACGCCGGCGGAATCGGCGCAGACGAGGCGCCGCTGCTGGTCCGCGCGCTGCTCTCCGCCGGGCTGGACACCACGGTCATCGGGCTCGGCAACGCACTCAAACTGCTGGCCGGGCACCCGGACGAGTGGGCCCGGATCCGCAGGAACCCCCGGCTCACCAAGTTCGCGATCGACGAGGTGCTCCGCTTCGAGTCGCCCTTCCAGTCCTTCTTCCGCACCACCGCGGAAGACACCGTGTTCCGCGGAATGCGTATCCCGGGCGGCACCAAGATCGTGCTCTTCCTCGGCGCCGCCAACCGGGATCCCGTGCAGTTCGGCCCGGACGCGGACCGGTTCCGGGTCGAGCGTGATGCCTCCGGCATGATCGCGTTCGGCACCGGGATCCATCGCTGCGTCGGGCAGCCGCTCACCCGGCTCGAAATGGAAGTGGTGCTCGACTGGCTCGCCGCGCACGTCGAACGCCTCGAGCCGGCCGGCGAGCCGCTCCCCTACCTGCACAACACCCTGAAGGGCTGGGAGGCGCTGCCCCTGCGCCTGGTTCCGGCATGACCGTCCCACGCCGGCCTCCCGGCCCGAGCATCCCGCCTTCCGCCGTGCACCGCCGACGCCGGCCGGCGTCCTTGCCTTCGCAGGTAGACTGTGAGGCGTGCCACTTTTACGAAGGTGCGGGGGGACTGTGTGAGTGGAGCGAAGGTGCGTTCTCAACTGCAACCCGGCGCGCGGCCTGCGCAGCGGCAGGCGTACGCCGCCCATGAGCTGCTGGACCAGGCCGCCGGCGGCGTCACCCGCCGGCTGGCCCGCTATGACGGTACTGAGGACGGCGCCTTGCTGGGCGGTGACTTGCTGGACGGCGTGCGCGAGGTGGTCCGCGCTTCCTGGCAGCGCTCGCTGACCTTCGCCGATCCTGACTCGGCGCTGGCCCGGGTGGATCTGGCCGAGGACGATTTCCGGGCGTACCGGCTGAACCACCCGCTGGCCGGCGTCATGCCCGTGGTCCGCAGGCTCCTGGTCGAGCCCAGCCACGAATCCGGGATGCTGGTGGCCGTCGGCGACGAACACGGGCGGCTGCTCTGGGTGGACGGCGATTCCGCCCTGAAGCGCCAGGCCGAAGCGATGCACTTCGTCGCCGGCGCCGACTGGTCCGAACGCACCGTCGGCACCAGCGCTCCGGGCACGGCCCTGGCTGTAGGCCGCGGCGTCCAGATTTCCGGGGCCGAGCACTTCAGCCGGATCGTCCACCCGTGGAGCTGCACCGCCGTGCCGGTGCGCGACCCGGACACCGGCGCGGTCATCGGCGTCGTGGACATCACCGGCCGGGAGCAGGCCGTCGCCGCCCATACCCTGTCCCTGGTGCAGGCCACCGTTGCCGCCGCCGAGGCACAACTTCGGATCCACCGGCTCGAGCAAGGCACGCGCCTCCGCCGCACCCCCGCCCCGCCTGCCCGCAGCGCCGATGGTTCCGGCAGCCGCCGGCAGCTGCGGCCGTCACCCACGCTGAAGCTAACCGGCCGGGACCAGGGCCTGCTGGACATCGGCGGCCGCAGCATCGAGCTGTCGCTCCGGCACACCGAGATCCTGGCCCTGCTGGCGCTCCATCCGGCCGGGCTGAGCGCCGGAGAGCTGGCAGCGCTGCTCTATCCCGACGCCAGCAGCACCACCCTGCGGGCGGAAATGGTGCGGCTGCGCAAGGTCCTCGGCGCCGCGGATCCGCAGGCGATCCCGCAGTCCCGGCCCTACCGGCTGCCGGTTCCGCCAGTCCTGGATGCCCGGCAGGTCCTCGACCACCTGCGGCGCGGCGCGCACCGGCTGGCCCTCAGCCACTACCGCGGCACCGTGCTGCCCGCGTCCGAGGCGCCCGGCATCATCCGCCTCCGCCGGGAGGTGAGCGCCACCCTGCGCGAGGCGGTGCTCAGCGACGCGTCGCCGGAGACCCTGCTGCGTTACCTTGAACTTCCGGAAGCCGAGTACGACGCCGAGGGGTGGCGTGCCGCGCTCCGCCTCCTTCCGCCCCGGTCGCCCAGGCGGTCCGCCGTCGTGGCCCACCTGCAGTGGATCGAAGCCGAGCTCGGCTGACCTGCAGCACAGGAACGCGTGATAGGTTCCTGCAGTGGCTACCCCCGTACGCCCGTGGCCGGCCATGTGGTCACTGGTCATCGGCTTCTTCATGATCCTCGTCGACACCACCATCGTGTCCGTCGCCAATCCCGCCATCATGCGCGGCCTGGCTACCGACATCAACTCGGTAATCTGGGCGACCAGCGCCTATCTGCTCGCCTACGCCGTCCCCCTGCTGATCACCGGGCGGCTCGGCGACCGGTTCGGCCCGAAAAACCTGTACCTGACCGGCCTGGTCATGTTCACGCTGGCGTCGGCCTGGTGCGGTTTCGCCAGCGACATCCGGATGCTGATCCTCGCCCGCGTCTTCCAAGGACTCGGCGCCTCGATCATGACGCCGCAGACCATGGCGGTGATCACCCGGATCTTCCCGCCGGACCGGCGCGGGCAAGCGATGGGCTTGTGGGGCGCGGTGGCAGGCCTGGCCGCACTCACTGGTCCGATCGTGGGCGGCCTGCTCGTCGACTCGCTGGGCTGGGAATGGATCTTCTTCGTCAACGTGCCCGTGGGTTTCCTGGCCTTCGTGATGGCCTGGCGCTTCGTGCCGTCCCTTCCCCGGCACTCCCACCGGTTCGACGTGCTGGGCGTGCTGCTCAGCGCCACGGGCATGTTCCTGCTGGTGTTCGGCATCCAGCAGGGCGAGACCTACAACTGGGGAACCATCGCCGGACCGCTCACCGTCTGGACCCTGGTCGTCGGCGGACTGATCGTCCTGGCGCTCTTCGTGCTCTGGCAGTCCAGCAACCGCAAGGAACCCCTGCTGCCGCTGAAAATTTTCCGCGACCGGAACTTCTCCCTGGCCAACGGCGGCATCAGTACCGTCGGGTTCGCCGTCACGAGCATGTCGCTGCCGCTGATCTTCTTCTACCAGAGCGTCCTCGGCCTCACGCCGACCCAGTCCGCGCTGATGCTCGCTCCCACCGCGGTCATCTCCGCCGGGCTGGCGCCCGTGGTCGGTCGGTTGATCGACCGGTTCAACCCCAAGTACTTCGCCACCACGGGGCTGCTGCTGATGGCCGGCGGACTGGCCTGGTACGCGTTCCTGCTGACTCCGCAGACCGCAATCTGGCTGCTCCTGCTCCCCGCCGCGGTGCTGGGACTGGCCAACGCCTGCATCTGGGGCCCGCTGTCCACCACGGCGACCCGCAACCTGAAGCCAGCCCTGGCCGGCGCGGGCTCCGGCGTCTACAACACCACCCGCCAGATCGGTGCCGTCCTCGGCAGCGCCTCCATCGCCGCCCTCATGCAGGCGCGGCTCGCCGCGGAACTGCCCGGCGGCGGGTCCTCCGGAGCCCCCGCCGAGGGCGGTTCCGCTGTCCTGCCAAACGCCCTGCACGACGGGTTTGCCGCGGCGATGGGCCAGTCCCTGCTGCTGCCCGCGGTTGTCGCAGTTGCCGGCGCGCTCATTACGGTCTTCTTCGCGAAGCCGCAGCCGGTCTCCGGCTGGGACCAGGAGGAGGCGACCGCCGCCGAAGCCGCGGACCCGGCGTCGTCCCCGTCCCCCATTGCCGCGCGCCCGCCGTCGTCCCCCGAGGCCGGCACCGGACGGGCGGCCAAGCGGCACTGAGGGCAACCAGTTGCAACGTCCGTGCAACGTTGCCCGTCCTAG
The DNA here is from genome assembly GCF_946892675.1 of Arthrobacter sp. Marseille-P9274. Classification (NCBI taxonomy): domain Bacteria; kingdom Bacillati; phylum Actinomycetota; class Actinomycetes; order Micrococcales; family Micrococcaceae; genus Arthrobacter; species Arthrobacter sp. Marseille-P9274. The sequence goes on along the minus strand of NZ_CAMPOV010000001.1, from coordinate 936,607 downwards.
GCTGTCTGCTACGAGTCCGAGGTCAACGATGCCCGGCTCGAGACTGCTGAAGGAGTAGCAATGACTGTTTACGCACAGCCCGGTCAGGACGGTTCGCCGGTCAGCTTCAAGCCCCGCTACGAGAACTGGATCGGCGGAGAATGGGTGGCCCCGGTCAAGGGCCAGTACTTCGAGGACATCTCCCCCGTGACCGGCAAGCCGTTCTGCGAGGTCGCCCGCGGCACAGCAGAGGACATCGACCTCGCCCTGGACGCCGCGCACAAGGCGGCACCGGCCTGGGGCAAGACCTCGGTGGCCGAGCGCGCGGCAGTGCTGAACCGGATCGCCGACCGGATCGAGGAGAACCTCGAGCTGCTCGCCGTCGCGGAGACCTGGGACAACGGCAAGGCCGTCCGGGAGACCCTCGCCGCGGATATCCCGCTGGCCGCCGACCACTTCCGCTACTTCGCCTCCGCCGTCCGGGCCCAGGAGGGCCGGCTGTCCCAGCTGGATGACGACACCACCGCGTACCACTACCACGAGCCGCTCGGCGTCGTCGGCCAGATCATCCCGTGGAACTTCCCCATCCTGATGGCTGTCTGGAAGCTGGCCCCCGCGCTCGCGGCGGGCAACGCCGTCGTCCTCAAGCCCGCGGAACAGACCCCGGCGTCCATCCTGGTGCTGATGGAACTCATCGCCGATATCCTGCCTGCCGGCGTGGTCAACGTGGTCAACGGCTTCGGCGTGGAGGCCGGCAAGCCGCTGGCGTCCAGCCCGCGGATCCGCAAAATCGCGTTCACCGGCGAGACCACGACCGGCCGGCTGATCAGCCAGTACGCGTCGCAGAACCTCATCCCGGTCACGCTGGAGCTGGGCGGCAAGAGCCCCAACATCTTCTTCTCCGACGTGGCGGCCGAGAACGACGCGTTCTACGACAAGGCGCTGGAGGGCTTTGCGCTCTTCGCCTTCAACCAGGGCGAGGTCTGCACCTGCCCCTCGCGCGCGCTGGTCCAGGACTCGATCTACGACTCCTTCATGGCGGACGCGCTGGCCCGCACCGGGAAGATCATCCAGGGCAACCCGCTGGACACCGACACCCAGATCGGCGCCCAGGCCTCCAACGACCAGCTGGAGAAGATCCTCAGCTACATGGACATCGGCAAGCAGGAGGGCGCCAAGGTCCTGATCGGCGGCGAGCGCAACATCCTCGACGGCGACCTGGCCGAGGGCTACTACGTGAAGCCGACGGTCTTCGAAGGCACGAACAACATGCGCATCTTCCAGGAGGAGATCTTCGGGCCGGTGGTCTCGGTGACCCGGTTCGGCGACTACGCGGAGGCCATGGAAATCGCCAACGACACGCTCTACGGCCTGGGCGCCGGCGTCTGGAGCCGCAACGGCAACGTTGCCTACCGTGCCGGCCGCGAGATCCAGGCCGGCCGGGTGTGGGTCAACAACTACCACGCCTACCCGGCGGGCGCGGCGTTCGGCGGCTACAAGTCCTCGGGCATCGGCCGCGAGAACCACGCGATGATGCTGGACCACTACCAGCAGACGAAGAATCTGCTGGTCAGCTACAACGAGAACAAGCTCGGCTTCTTCTAGGATCGGGGCACGGGCATGGAGCAAAATTCCGACGCTCACCTCCGGGCCGCCGCGGTCATTCCCGGCGAAGATTTCTCCCGGGTCTCGCTGACCCCGGCCGCGGTGTCGCTGCTGGAGAAGCTCCGGGACCGCCACGGCCCGCTGATGTTCCACCAGTCCGGCGGCTGCTGCGACGGCTCCTCGCCGATGTGCTATCCCGCCGGGGACTTCATCACGGCCGAGGCCGACGTGCTGCTGGGAACCTTCGGGCTGCCCGGCGGCGAGAGCCTGGATTTCTGGATGTCGCGCGAGCAGTTCGAATACTGGAAGCACACCCATCTGACCGTGGACGTGGTGGACGGACGCGGCAGCGGCTTCTCCGTCGAGGCGCCGGAGGGCAAGCGGTTCCTCATCCGCTCCGCGCTGATCGACAGCCGGAGCTGAACCGCAGGCGCCGGGAGGGCGGCCGGACCGAGAGGTCCGGCCGCCCTTTTGGTGCGCGCCGCCGTCGTTCTCATCCTCACCAAGTGCCCGCCGCCTTGGTGACCTCCCCCATTCCCTGTCCGCTAACGACGGCGGGTGCGCACCCTTTTGCTGAGGTGCTTTTGGTGCTTTTATGTAGGGGGGCCCAAAACCCAAACATCGGAGCACCACGTGGCCGGTCAGCTGTTCAGGATTTTTCGTTCCGCTCGCCGCCACGATCTGCCGGATGTGGGTAGACGTTTCAGCCGCGGCCCTGGGCACGGGCAGGTCCGGCCATGACCGGCTGGAGCGAGGAAAACACCGCCGGTTCCGCCGGTGAAGGCGCTGTGACGCTGCTGGAAGGGACCTCCTTCTGCATCTCCTTCGCCAACGGCGACATGACTCCCGACCGGCCTCACGGCTTCTTCTTCCGCGACACCCGCTTCGTATCGGACTGGCTGCTGACCATCAACGGACATCCGGTCGAGCCGCTCGAAGCGATCTTGTACGAACCGTACCGAGCCGTCTACATCGGTCGCGCCCTGCGCACGGACGGGCTGGCGGACAGCCACCTGCTGGTGGAGCGGCGCCGGATCCTGGACCACGGCGTGCAGGAAGAAATCGTGGTGAGCAACTACTCGCGCGAGGCGGCCACCTGCCGGATGGAGTTGAGAGTCGGTGCGGATTTCGCCGACCTCTTCGAAGTGAAAGCCGGCCTGAAGGAGATCACCCACGCCCAGGCGGCCGAAAGCCGAGCGGACAAACTCATTATCGAGTCGGAGGGCCTACCGATCTCGGCCCGGATCATCGTCGCGGCCGAGGGCGCCGACATCGTTGGCAACTGCCTCAGCTACGACATGGTGATACCTGCCCAGCAGAATTGGACGGCCAAGATCACGGCCCTGCCGACCCTGGAGGCGGATCGGCCGGTCGACGATGTGCTGGCGACCCACCGGCAGGTTCGTTCCTCCCTGCCCGAAGAGCGGCTGATGGAGTGGCGGCGGAACGCTCCGCTGGCGAGGATGGACAACAAGGACTACGAGCAGGTGCTGGATCAGAGCCAGGCGGACCTCGGATCCCTACGGATCTTCGACCCGGACCACCCGGGCCGGGTCGTGGTGGCGGCCGGCTCGCCCTGGTTCATGGCGCTCTTCGGCCGGGACTCGCTGCTCACCTCCTTCATGTGCCTGCCCCTCGACCCGTCCCTGGCGCTCGGAACCCTGCAGACCCTGGCGGAGCGGCAAGGCACGGAGGTCGATCCGCGCAGCGAGGAGGAGCCGGGCAAGATCCTTCACGAAGTACGCTTCGGCTCCAGCGTCGGCCATCTCCTCGGCGGCGAAAACGCCTACTACGGCTCGATCGATGCCACGCCCCTCTTTGTCACGCTGGCCGGCGAACTGACGCGCTGGGGCTTCTGGTCTGAGATCCACGGTTCTCTCCTGCCAACCATTGACAGGGCCCTGGACTGGATCAGCCGATACGGCGACGCCGACGGCGACGGCTTCGTCGAGTACCAGCGGGCCACGGACAAGGGCCTGCTGAACCAGGGCTGGAAGGACTCCTGGGACGGTGTGAACTTCGCGGACGGGCGGATGGCAACGTCTCCGATCGCCCTGTGCGAGGTGCAGGGCTACGTCTACTCGGCCTATATCAGCCGCGCGCTGATGGCGCAGTCCGCCGGCGAGCCCGAGCTCGCCGCCGCATGGGCCGCCCGCGCTGCCGCCCTGAAAAAGGAGTTCAACGAGCGGTTCTGGCTGGAGGACAAGGGCTACTACGCCATCGCGCTGGACAACGACAAGCGCCCGGTCGATTCGTGCGCCTCCAACATGGGGCATTGCCTGTGGAGCGGCATCGTCGACGATGACAAGGCAGGGCTTGTGGCCCGCCGGCTGATGTCGGACGAGATGTTCTCCGGCTGGGGCGTGCGGACTTTGGCGACCGACATGGGCGCGTACAACCCGGCCAGCTACCACAACGGCTCGGTGTGGCCGCACGACAACGCCCTGATCGCGGCGGGGCTAATGCGCTACGGCTACATCGACGAGGCCCTGCGGATTGCCCGCGGCCTGTTCGCGGCGGCCAGCGCCTTCGGGGGGCGGCTGCCGGAGCTGTTCTGCGGACTGGAGCGCGCCACCTATCCGGTGCCGATCCCCTACCCCACGTCCTGTTCGCCACAGGCCTGGGCGGCGGCGACGCCCGTGCACCTGCTGCGGGTGATGCTCGGGTTCGACCCGTGCATCACGCACGACGGGGTGTGGCTCGCGCCGCGGATACCGGAGGAAATGGGCCGCCTGCAGATCAGCAACGTTCCGTTGGCTGGCTCCCGCATTTCGCTAACGGTCAACGACGGGCAGACGGATGTCCAAGGGATTCCCGAAGCCATCACGCTGCACCGCAGAGCACGCAAACCACTGGCGGACCTACTGGAGGTCCAGGGGAGCCAGGCCGGAAACTAGGGCAGGAGTATTGCAATGCGCATCGGCATCGTCGCGCCCCCATGGATCACGGTTCCGCCGGCGCGCTACGGCGGCATCGAAGCCGTGATCGACGCGCTCGCCAGGGAGTTTCTCGCCGCCGGGCACGAGGTCCTGCTGGTAGCGGCCGAGGGAAGCGACTGTCCGGTCCCGCAAGTCCCCGGCCTTCCCGGCGCGCGGCTGACCGTCCTCGGGGCCGGCGTTGACGAGCTGGCGCATACGGTCCTGGCCCACGAAGCGCTGGCCGGCGTCGTCGATATCATCCACGACCACACCCTCGCCGGGCCCCTGTCCCGCCACCGCCCGCCCGGCATCCCGCTCGTCACCACCGCGCACGGCCCGCTGAACGGGGCCTTCCGCACGGTCTACCGGGCCATCGCGCAGGACGCTCCCCTGATCGCCATCTCCCGGCACCAGGCGATGACCGCCCCGGAGGTTCCCGTCCGCCAGGTCATCCACCACGGCATCGACGCTTCATGCGTCCCGCTCGGCCGGGGCGACGGCGGGTATGCCTGCTTCCTGGGCCGCATGCACCCGGACAAGGGCCCGCTGCAGGCCATCGAGATCGCCCGCGAGGCCGACGTGCCGCTGCGCATCGCCGCCCGAGTGGCGGAGGATGTCGAGCGCGAGTACTTCGAGACGGTCATCAAGCCGCTGGTCAAAGCGCCCGTCGAGTTCGTCGGCGAGGTGAAAGCCGAGGAGAAGTACAGTCTGCTGGGCGGCGCCGTCGCGCTGCTGAATCCGATCCAGTGGCCGGAGCCCTTTGGCATGGTAATGATCGAAGCCATGGCAGCCGGCACACCGGTAATCGCCACGCTGCAAGGCTCCGCGCCGGAGATCGTGGAGGACGGCGTGACCGGCTTCCTGCGCGGCGGGAACCACCAGCTCGCGGCGGCGCTCCAGCAGGCGGAGACGCTGGACCGGGCGCGGTGCCGCAAGGTGACCGAGACCTACTTCAGCGCGGCGCGGATGGCGGAAGAACACCTGCGGCTCTTTGCCGAAGTGATCGACCACCAGCCGGGCCGCCGCGGCAGCCCCGCACGGGCCTCCTGACAACTTCGCCCGTCTGCCGCGGCTCAAGTTGCCCCGGCCCCTCCCGCCGGGCCTCCCCAACAGGGCCCTTCCGCACGAGCCTCTGGCTGGCTCAGTCCGTGAGGACCTGGGTCAGCACCTCTTCACCCATCCTGCGGATTGCCGGATGATCCTCCGACGCGTCCAGCATGGCGGTAGCCATGGCCAGCGCCCAGCCCCGCGCGCGGACCCACGTGGGTTCGTCGACGGCAGCCGCCGAGCCGATGCGCGCCGAGTCGATCCGGTCCCTGAAGCCGCGCCGCCCGGCCGCGTCGAAGACCAGCCAGGCCGCCGCGAGGTCCGTGGCGGGGTCCCCCGCTGCCAGGTCGCCGAAATCGATCACCGCCGCGAGCCGGCCCCCGCGCAGGATCAGGTTCTCCGGGTGCAGGTCCCCGTGCAGCCACACCGGCTCCCCGGTCCACGGCGGGGCCGCGCTGAGCTCCCGCCACAACCGACCAGCCTGGGCCGCGTGCGGGACCAGCCCGCCCGCGAGCCGCCGGCGCACCTGCGGATCCCGGGTCGGCAGCGGAACACCGCGCACGGGATTGCGCGGCGCCTCCGGCGGGGCCGGACGGTGGAACGCGGCCACGAACTCCGCCAGGCCGCCCGCTGCCCGGCGCCGCTGCCCCGGGGAGACGCGTGCCGCCGTCGTACCTTCGATCCACGGGACCACGGACCACGGCCAGGGGAAGAACGACGACGGGGCGCCGCACCGCAGCGGCGCCGGCGTCGCGACGGCCAGCCCCGCGGTGAGCTCCGGCAGCCAGCGCTGCTCGTTGCGCAGCAGCGGCACGGCCGCTTCCCGGCGCGGCAGCCGCACCGCGAGGTCATCGCCGAGACGGAACACGGCGTTGTCCCAGCCGTTCGCCGCCAGCCGCAGCGGCAGCCCCGCAAGGTCCGGGGCCTGCTCGGCGAGCAGCCGCCGCACCAGCGGGACATCGATCTCCAGGTCTGCTGCGGGCATGAGGGCCATGCCCCCCATTATTCCCGCCGCCGAACCCGCCGATCCCGCCGACTTGAACCCGCCGGCGCGGGAGCCGGCCCGCGCCCGGTCCTGCGGCTTAACCCAACCGCTCCGGTTTGGTCCTCCCGCTCCACCTCGAAGCGGAGCGGCGGCTCCGAAACGGAGCACGGGACCAAACCGGAGCAGGTCCGGTGCTACGGGGCTTACCCCTGGACGCCGAGGCGTTCGAAGATCAGCTCGCGGACACGGCCGGCGTCGGCCTGTCCCCGGGTGGCCTTCATGACCCCGCCGACGATGGCGCCGGCGGCCTGGACCTTGCCGCCGCGGATTTTCTCCGCGACGTCGGGCTGGGCGGCGAGGGCAGCGTCGATGGCCTCGAGGAGGGGGCCGTCGTCCGATACCACGGCCAGGCCGCGCTTGGCGATGACTTCCTCGGGCGTGCCTTCGCCGGCGAGGACGCCGTCGAGAACCTGGCGGGCCAGCTTGTCGTTGATCTTGCCGGCCTGGACCAGCTTGTCCAGCTCCACGATCAGCTCGGGGGTCACGCCCACGTCCACCGGATCCACTTCGGCTTCCTTGGCGCGGCGGGAGATCTCGCCCATCCACCACTTGCGGGCGGCGGCGGCGGAAGCACCGGCGGCGATGGTCTCCTCGATCGCGTCCATCACGCCGGCGTTGAGCACATCGCGGAACTCCGCGTCGGAGTAGCCCCAGGCTGCCTTGAGCTTCTTGCGCCGCTCGGCCGGCGGCTCGGGCAGCCGGCTGCGCAGCTCCTCGATCCACTCCGGGGTGGTGACGACGGGGACCAGGTCCGGCTCCGGGAAGTAGCGGTAGTCGTCCGCGTCCGACTTGGGCCGGCCTGAGGTGGTGCTGCGGGTGTCCTCGTGCCAGTGCCGGGTTTCCTGCGTGACCTTGGCGCCGGAGTCCAGCACCGCGGCGTGCCGCTGGATCTCGAAGCGGACGGCGCGCTCGACGGAGCGCAGCGAGTTCACGTTCTTGGTCTCCGAGCGGGTGCCGAACGTCGTGGTGCCCTTCGGCATCAGCGAGACGTTGGCGTCGCAGCGGACGTTGCCGCGTTCCATGCGCGCATCGGAAACACCGAGGTTCTTCACGATCTCGCGGATGGCGGCGACGTACGCTTTGGCCAGCTCGGGTGCGCGGGAGCCGGCTCCGACGATCGGCTTGGTGACGATCTCGACCAGCGGCACGCCGGCGCGGTTGTAGTCCACCAGCGAGTACTCGGCGCCCTGGATGCGACCGGTCGCGCCGCCCATGTGGGTGAGCTTGCCCGCGTCCTCTTCCATGTGCGCCCGCTCGATCTCGACGCGGAACACCTCGCCGTCCTCGAGTTCGATGTCGAGGTGGCCGTCGTAGCAGATCGGGTCCTCGTACTGGGAGGTCTGGAAGTTCTTCGGGGTGTCCGGGTAGAAGTAGTTCTTCCGGGCGAAGAAGCAGGACTCGGCGATCTTGCAGTTCAGTGCCAGGCCGATCATGATCGAGTATTCGACCGCGGCCTTGTTGACCACCGGCAGCACACCCGGCAGGCCGAGGTCCACCGGGGAGACGGCAGTGTTCGGTTCGTCGCCGAAGATGTTCGGGGCGGCGGAGAACATCTTGGTCTTGGTGTTGAGCTCCACGTGGACCTCGAAACCGAGCACCGGGTCGTACTTCTCCATGGCCTCATCGAAGGACAGGATTTCGTCCGTAACAGCGGTCATTAGTTGGCTCCTGACATGGTTTCGGCGGTGCTGGCGCTCAGGTCGGGGACCTGGGCCAGCAGCGGCCCGCCCCACTTCTCCTCCAGCAGCGATTCGAGCACGTGGCCCACCCGGTACAGCCGGGCGTCCTCACGCGCCGGGGCGAGGAACTGGATGCCCACCGGCAGCCCGTCCGCCAGGCCGCCGGGAACGGAGATGCCGGGCACGCCGGCCAGGTTCGCCGGGATGGTCGCGACGTCGTTCAGGTACATGGCCAGCGGATCGTCGAGCTTCTCCCCCAGTTTGAAGGCCGTGGTCGGCGCCGTCGGCGAGATCAGGACGTCCGCCTGCGCGAACGCGGCGTCGAAGTCTCGCTGGACCAGGGTGCGGACCTTCTGCGCCGAACCGTAGTAGGCGTCGTAGTAGCCGGCCGAGAGGGCATAGGTGCCCAGGATGATGCGGCGCTTGACCTCGTCGCCGAAACCGGCGGCACGGGTCGCGCCCATGACCCGCTCGATCGTCAGCGGGCCGTCCGTCGGCAGGACCCGCTGCCCGTACCGCACGCCGTCGAACTTGGCCAGGTTGGAGGACGCCTCGCTCGGCATGATCAGGTAGTAGGCACCCAGCGCGTAACGGAAGTTCGGGCAGGAAACCTCAACGATCTCCGCCCCCGCGCCGCGCAGCAGCTCCAGGGACTCGTCGAAGCGCTCCTGGACACCGGCGTCGTACCCCTCGCCCTGAAGCTCGCGGACCACGCCGATCCGCAGCCCGCGCACGTCCCCGTTCCGCGCGGCCTCGGCCAGCGCACCCACGGGATCGGTCAGGGACGTCGAGTCGTGCGGATCGTGGCCGCCGATGACCTCGTGCAGCAGCGCCGAGTCCAGCACCGTGCGCGAAACCGGGCCGATCTGGTCCAGCGAGGAGGCCATGGCGATGGCGCCGTAGCGCGAGACCCCGCCGTAGGTCGGCTTGACGCCGACCGAGCCGGTCACCGAGGCGGGCTGCCGGATGGAGCCGCCGGTGTCGGTGCCCAGCGCAAGCGGGGCTTCGAAGGCCGCGACGGCAGCCGCGGACCCGCCGCCCGAGCCGCCGGGGATCCGGTCCAGGTCCCACGGGTTCCGGGTCGGGCCGTACGCGGAGTGCTCGGTGGAGGAACCCATTGCGAACTCGTCCAGGTTGGTCTTGCCCAGCATCGGCATCTTCGCCGCGCGGATCTTCCTGATCACCGTCGCGTCGTACGGGCTCATCCAGCCCTCGAGGATCTTCGAGCCGGCCGTGGTCGGCTGGCCGACGGTGACGATCAGGTCCTTGATGGCGATCGGGACGCCGGCCAGCACGGGCAGGTCCTCCCCGGCGGCACGGGCCTTGTCCACGTCTGCCGCGACGGCCAGCGCTTCCTCAGTGTTGACGTGCAGGAAGGCGTTGACGCTGCCGTCCACCTCGGCGATGCGGTCAAGGTGCGCCTGCGTGACCTCGACGGAGGAAACCTCCTTGGCGGCCAGCAGTTCGGCCAGCCGCGCGGCGCTGTTACGGATAAGTTCTGTCATGTCTTTACTCCTCGTCCAGGATGGCGGGGACCTTGAAGCGGCCGTCGGCCGAATCCGGCGCGCCGGACAGCGCCTGCTCGTTGGTCAGCGTCTCGCCGACAACGTCTTCGCGGAACACGTTGGTCAGCGGGATCGGGTGGGATGTGGCCGGCACGTCGTCGCCGGCGGCCTCCTGGACGGATTTGATCGAGTCAACGATGACATCGAGCTCGCCGGCCATACGGTCCAGCTCAGCGTCGGTCATCTCAATGTGGGCCAGCCGCGCTAGATGCGCCACGGCCTCACGGTTGATCTCAGACATGAGTCTCCTACGCGGATTGATTGGGTTTTCTACCAACCAGTCTACTGGCGCGCCGGATCGGCCGGGCGCGCTGCACAGCAGGCCAGCGGCTTCACGAACACCAGCAGCGCAATATCCTCGTCCGGCACCTTCCAGTCGCGCCCGGGCTCGCGGACGAACCCGAGCGATTCGTAGAGCCGGTGGGCGCCGCGCATGTTGTCCACACTGGTCAGGCTCACCGAGTGGATGCCGGGAAGGGTCTGCGCATAATCGAGGATGGCCTGCACCATCGCCCGTCCCACGCCGCCGCGCTGCAGCTGCGGATCCACCGCAAGCATCCTGAACTCCAGCTCCCCCGGGCGGGCGATGTCCGAGTACTCCTGGCCCTCCAGCGTCAGCGCGACCGAGCCGGCGATCCGCCCGTCCACCTCGGCCACCCACACGATCGCATGCTCGGCACGGTGGGCAACGTCACCCAAGGTCTCAAGGTATTCGTCTTCCTCGCGCAGATGCCCGCCGGAAAGGTACGCCTGGCGGGTAATCCGGGCAACGTCGTCGTAATCGGCTGCAGTCGCGGGGCGGATGGTGATGCTCATGAAGCGGCTAAGGTCCTTCGGCAATCGGTGGAAGTACGACGGCGGCCTGCCGCCGTTCCATTCTGCCTCACCCCCGGCAGCGCCCAGTGAGGGTCTCGGCAGCCCCGGCCGGCCAGGCCCTCCAGCCAGCGGCTGATGGCACCAGCTAGTCAGCCCAGCATGGCCAGGCCCTCCTGTCAGCGCCACAAGCAGCCAAGCCCGCCAGTCAGCGCCACAAGCAGCCAAGCCCTCCAGCCAGCGCAGCCGCTGATGGCACCAGCCAGTCAGCCCAGCAAGCGGAGACGGCCCAGCGTCCTGCACAACGGCTACGACGTGCGGGCGCTGTCCGGCCCGTCCCGCAGCGGCGCCAACTGCGGAGCCACCCGCCGCTCGAGCGCCGCCACGGCCTCCGGTGGCAGGGCTAGCAGCCCGTCCAGTTCCTTCCGCGCCCGACGGTACGCCAATTGACGTTCAGCCGAGGTGCCTGCGCTGTCCACAGCAATGGTCAGCAGCCGCCGGGCAGTATTGAGCCGCTGGCGCTCCGGACCGCTGAAGTGCTGATCCTTGATCCGGCGGGCCTCCCGCTCGGCAATCTCGAACGCAACCTCGTAGGCACGCACGGCATCGCGGTACTCCTGCAGCCGTTCCGCCGTGGAGATGTCCTCCGCGACGGCCGGCCTCAGCCCATCCGCGGCGCGCTTGGCCCGGAGGAACCCAACCGTGAGGGGTTCGCGCACGTCCGACATCATCGGATAGTCGATCAGCTTGGCCACGTCTAGCTCGTACTCCAGCCAGCGGGCGTTCACGGCAGCATGATCCGCCATGACTGCTGCCGTGTCACGGCGAAGCTGGTCCAGCCATGCCGCCGCGCTGTCCCTGCGCTCACGCTCAGCACGCGCCTCCGCCTCGCGGCGTGCCTTGTGCTTCAGGTGTTTCCGGCGACTGCGGTGGAACTTCTGCCCCATACCTGAGAACACGGCGAAGCCCACCCAGATCATCCACCAGGGAAAACCATCCGAGAAGAGCTCATTCATCGCCGCTCACCATTACATGGTGGCATGCACCCGGCACGGGCTCAATGCCGCCCGCGGCAGGTTCACCCATCCCGGGCGACCGCCCGTGCCACCTCCCCGGGCCAGCGGGCTGCCGTGCACCCCGGAGACCTGGCTTCAGAAGGCCTCCCGAGCTCGGCGGGCTGCCCTGCACCCCGGCGACCCGGCCACCTTGCTTCCGAACGCCTCCCCGAGCTCGACGGGCTACCCTGCACCCCGGCGACCCGGCCACCTTGCTTCCGAACGCCTCCCCGAGCTCGACGGGCTACCCTGCACCCCGGCCACCTGGCTTCCGAACACCTCCCCGGCCTCAGCGGCCACCCTGCACCCGAAGATCTGGCTTCCGAACACCTCCCCGGGTTCGGACTCCTCCGGCCACCCCGTTTTTGCCCTCCACGTAGACATCGGTTGGCTTACTTCTCCACAACTGAAAAATCCGGGCCGAATCTGTCAGTAGCGGCTTATAGCGTGGGGACATGGAAAAGGTTCCAGAGGAACGGTATGAGGCGTGGATGTTCAGTCCCGCGCCCGCGCTCACTCGTGAGGGCCGCTTCTCCGTCTTCGAATATCAGCTGCATAAGGCCCTGCTCGAGCAGTGGCTGCGCAGCATGTACCCCGGCAGTGGCACCCGCCCAACGAAACCCCACGACCCCTCACCGCGCCGAAGCAACCGCGCCATCGCCGCCGGTAAGAAGGACGGCGGAATTACTGTTCCCATCGACGGGCCGAACGACGAGGAGCCCGACGCCTCAGCAACGGGCCCGGTTTCTAATACGCCTGCACCTGCCACGGACGGCGAGAGCGGCTATTCACAGGATGTCCCGGGGCCAGAAGCGTCTGACAAAGGAGTCGCATCGGTTTCCGCACCCAGCGAAGGCGAGATGAGGTCCGCGCCAGCCCTGCCGCAGGCTGATCGAGAGCCGAGCCCATCCCAGGGTGAAGCTCAACCCGTAGGGCCCCAAGTCGACCCTGCGGCGCCTCAGGCTCCCTCTGGAGCTGGCGCCGCCGCAATCCCTGTTCCTTCTCCGCCCGCCGAGGAAACCGGAACCCCGGGCCCACAACACACGGCCGAACCTCCCCTGGCTGCGTCCGGTCGGGCGGAGCCCGTTTCCGCTGATCCCCTGGCAGCGTCCGAGCCGGTACCGGCGGCGGGTGAGGCTGGGGATGGGGATGAGGTGCCGGATTGGGCGTTGTCGCCGGCCCGGCGGGTGGAGCGGGAGCGGGCCAGGGAGGCGGCCCGGCCGAAGCCGCCGGCGTTGGTGGAGCACGGTCCGGTGGAGTGGTTTCAGGCGTGGCGGGACATCGCACCCCTGGATCTGGCCGTCATTTTGGCGCGGCAGGACCTGTCCGGACTCTCTGACGGGGTGCTGCTGGAGTACCTGGCCGCGGTGGAGAAGGCCACGGCGTGGTTGCAGTCGCTGCGGGTGGTCGGGCTGGCCGAGTTCGCCGGCCGCCGGACCGAGCCCGGGTCCCCGCTGATGGGCCCGGAGGGCTACGAGCAGGGCACGGTGAAGGAGCTCAGCGCGCACCTGCACCAGTCCCGGAACACGCTGGCCCCGCAGCTGGCGGACGCGGTCCAGCTCTGCGGGCACTTCCCGGGCACGGTGGCGGCGATGGGCGAAGGGCGGGTGGATTTGGGGCGGGCGAGTGCGATCGTGCGCGGCTCCCGCGACCTGCCCGCCGCCGTACTGGCCGAGTACGAGCAGGCGGTTTTGCCGGAGGCGGAGCACGTGGTCCGCGAGACCGTGCAGGACCGGGCCCGGACGGCACGGCACCGGCTGCACCCGCAGACCCTGGACGAACGGCATACGAGGGCGATGGAGCACCGCGGGCTCTGGTTCCGGCCGCAGGAGGACGGGATGGCCGAACTGAGCGTGCATACCGGCGCGGATACCGCGATGGCCGTCTACAACCTGGTGCAGGAGCACGCGAAACACCTGAAAACCCTCGACGGGGAAACCCGCACCCTGGCCCAACTGCGCGCCGACGTCTTCACCGACCTCTGCCTCCGACCCCTCACCCCGGCAGCCCCCGCCGCCAACGGAACCGACGGCCTTGCCGACGGCGGCAGCAGCCGCGGCTCGGCGCCCGGAAACGGAAACAGGAACGGGGTGGGGAGCGGGACGGATTTCAGGGCCGCCGTCCTCCCGCCGGCCGGCGGGAACGGGGCCGGAACGGACACGCTCGCCGGCGTCACGGACGGCCGCTTCGGCGCCGCGGCCGGTGACCCCGCTGCCGGTGCCGCCGCCCAGGTCGGTGACGCCGTTGCCGGTGCTGCCTGTGCCGGTGAGGTGTGGGGCGGCGGGAACGTGAAGGCGTTTGTCGCGGTGACGATCCCGCTGGCGACCGCAGCGGGCGGGGACGAGCCGGGCGAGCTGGCCGGGTACGGGCCGATCCCGCCCGGGATGGCGCGAAGGATCGCGGGCCTGGCGAAAACGTGGCTGCCGGTCATCACCGACGAACACGACAAAGCCGTGATGGTGGCCCGCGAGATGCGGCACCCGCCCGAATGGCTCAAACGCCACGTGCGTTTACGCGACGGGACCTGCCGGGGCCTGGGCTGCCGGACGCACTGGAAGCACTGCGAGTTCGACCACACGCAGGCGTGGGAACACGGCGGCAAAACCGAACTGGACAACCTCGCCCTGCGCTGCAAACCCGACCACCTGTCCAAGCACAACGACGGGTGGCACACCACCCAGGAACCACACGGGGTCATCCGCCACCAAACCAGGACCGGACAGACCTACACCAGCTACCCGGACGGGTCCTGGATCTCCCACGGCATCACACCGCCACCGCCCCCGCCACCGGACCCCTTCACCGACACCACACCGCCACCCTTCTAGAACCGGGAAGCGTCCCGAATCGTTGCTGAATCCTGCTCGTGAAACCGCAAGAGGACACGGGCGCTATGAGCGGAGAGTCTCCACAATCAGACCAGGAACACTTCGACAGGCCTGGGCCCGCGGAAGCCGGAGAACGGCGAATCAGATCCCGCCGCATTCAGTCGCTGCCGCCATGAGAGAGCCCGAGCCGCAGGTGTCCGGACGCAGATGGATACCACTGCCGAACGATTGGGTGGAGACGGTGCGCCGCGGATAGTTCCGTCTCAGTATTCGACGACCGGCGTCAGGGTCACGTTGCCGTCATTGACGGAGAGGCTGCCCGTGAAGTTGAACTCTTCCTCTAGCGTCTGCGGCTCCGCGGCTCCAGTGAACAGGTCGATCTCAACGACGCTGAGCTTGGCCGTACCGGTGAGCGGCTCCATAACCCATGTGCCGTTGCTGGGATTGATGGCCACCTTGGGATACTTGGTGACTTCCCAATCGATGCTGTTGTCCTTGACCCGGTCCATCGAGGCGCTGAACGGGCACCCGGCCGGCTGCAGCACGGCCTGCTCGGCGCATCCGTCCAGGAAGCCGCGGACCTGCTTGTCCACCTCGTCGACCAGCTTCTCGGTCGCCTTGGTCTCCAGTGACAGCCGGGCCTCGCCCTCCTGCTCGGGATCCGTCAGCACCGACTCCACCACAGGCGCAGCAAAGAACTCGCTCGTGAAGTGGGCCTCGAACGAGCCGGGGTAGAACACCGCGAACTTGTTCTTGCCTTCGGGGAGCGCAACCCGTGTGCCGTTCAGCGATGCCTCGTTTTCGTTGACCACGCCGACTTCGACAGTGGGCAGTTCCGTCGGAACGAACCGCCATCGGTCGAAAAACAGCCAGCTCGTGCCGGACTTCTCCAGTTCGAACGACGTCGTGTGGGGCGTCCCCTCAATCGTGTAGTTCGCCGGCACCTCGACCCGGTCGCCGTCCAACTGCACGGGATCGCCGACTTCAAGGTCGCTGATATCCGCGACGGACTGTTTCAGTGGCGCGCCGTCGAGCAGCGCGGCGTTCGCGTCCGGAACCTTGGCATCGAGCAGCCCGAGCGCTCGGCCGCCGTCACCGTCCTTGAGCGCGTCGAAGTACGCGCGCACTTGGTGCTGCGGGCTGTAAACCTTGGCATTCACAATGACGATCGTGACGACGGCGGCGGCTACAGCGAGCATGAGGCAGAGCAGCCACGCAGCTGCCGTCCGGAGGACCGTCGAATTTCCCACCCTCATACGTTACCTGTTGGGCTGAAGGAAGCTTTGTCGCGTGAGCCATTACGACGGCGGTGGCTAGGTCGGCGGTGCGGCGGGAGTTCCGGCCGGGGGGGAGTGCGACGGCGGTGTCGGGCCTGGGCGGAGATGCGACGGCGGTGTCGGGCCTGGGCGGGCCGGGTACTGTTAGCGGCGGCGCCGGCGGCGGTGCCGAAGAGGCCGCGCATGAGTTCACGCCGAATACGGTCGCGGCCTGCATGGCGACGTCCTTGATCATGTCGGCTGTCTCATCCTTCTTCGGTGCCTGACGAGGCTCGTCCTGCCGCGGTGAACTGGAGCGGCCTCGTGAACCTCGACCGGGCTCGGCGGGACCAACCGTCGGGACCGGGGAGCGGGTTGGGCAGCGGGGCCGGCGGGTGGACTCGGGTATGGCGCCGGGCGGCTTGAGGGCCGGCCCAGGATTTCTTCTTCGATCCTGCGGGCCTCGGCGTCGATCTCGGCCGGCGTGGGCTGGCGGGAACCCGCGGAACAAGCGGTGCCGGAACCAGCAGTGCCGGAACCAGCAGTGCCGGAACCAGCAGTGCCGGAACCAGCAGTGCCGGAACCAGCAGTGCCGGAACCAGCAGTGCGGGAACCTGAACCTCCGGAACGGGAGGCGTCGGCCGGAGCGGGCCCCGCCGTCGTCGTACTTCCCGTGGCATCGCCGGAGGCAGGTATTCCGCTCAGTTTCTCGAACGCGGAGCGGCTGTCCACGGCCGGACCGTAGACGGCCAGCAGGGGCGAATTCCGGACCAGGCCGCCGACGGTCTCCGCGGGGGAGGGGCCGATGGTCGATTGCGGCGCGCACATGCGGGTCAGGGCCACTGGCGTGGGCGCGCCCCTCTCGTTCATGACGGTCACGACGGCTTCGCCGATGCCGGCGCTAGTGAGGACTTCCTCGAGGTCGTAGTCGCTCATGGGGAAGGTCGAGACGGTGGCCTTCAGTGCCTTGGCATCGTCCGGCGTGAAGGCGCGCAGGGCGTGCTGGATCCGGTTGGCCAGCTGCCCGAGCACTTCGGACGGCACGTCCTTGGGCGTCTGGGTCACGAAGAAGATGCCGACACCCTTGGACCGGATCAGCCGGACCGTCGTCGTGACGGATTCCAGGAAGGCCTTGGACGCGCCGCGGAACAGCAGGTGGGCCTCGTCGAGGAAGAAGACCAACTTGGGTTTCTCCAGATCGCCCACCTCGGGAAGTTCGGCGAACAGGTCGGCCAGCAGCCACATGAGGAATGTGGAAAAGACGGCCGGCTTGCCCTGCAGCGTCGGCAGTTCCAGGCAGGAAATGATGCCGCGCCCGTCGTCGGCGGTGCGCAGCAGTTCGCCCGTTTCGAACTCGGTCTCGCCGAAGAATTTGTCCATGCCCTGGGCCTCGAGGGAGACGAGCTCGCGCAGGATCACTCCGGCCGTGGACTTCGAGAGCCCGCCCAGCGCCTCGAGCTGCTCCTTGCCGTCGTCGGACACCAGGAACTGGATGACCGCGCGCAGGTCCGCAAGGTTATACAGTTCCAGGTCGTTCTTGTCCGCGTAGTGGAACACCAGCTGCAGGCTGGACTCCTGGGTCTCGTTCAGGTCCATCACACGGGCCAGCAGCAGCGGGCCGAAATCGGAGATGCGGGCGCGCACCGGGACGCCTTTACCGTCGCCGCCGAGGCTGAAGTACTCCACCGGGAACGCGGTCGAGGCCCAGTCCTGTCCCACACTCTGCGTCCGCTTGGCCAGCTTGGCGCCGCCTGCCGCCGGCGTGGAGAGCCCGGTCAGGTCGCCCTTGATGTCGGCGAGGAACACGGCCACGCCGTGGGCGCTGAGCTGCTCGGCGATCACCTGCAGCGTGACGGTCTTGCCCGTGCCGGTGGCGCCGGCCACCAGCCCGTGCCGGTTCATCATCGCCAGCGGCAGCCGGACCGGAGCGTCCGCGTAGGCGGCGTCGCCCACCATCGCCGCGCCAAGGTGCACGGTCGGCCCCTCGAACCGGTAGCCTTGGCGGATCTTTTCCAAGTGGTCGGCAGCCTCGAGTTTCGCCATGAGAGCAGACTACACAGCATCGCCCGGCAGGACGCCGGGTTTGTTCAGGCGAGCAGCCCGGCCAGCACCGTCATCGTCGGCACCGCGAGAATCGTGGTCAGCAGCACCGTGTCCTTCGCGATCACCACTCCGCTTTCGTAGCGCTGCGCGGTGACAAAGACGTTCTGCGCGCTGGGCAGGGCCGCGAGGACGACGGCGGAAAAGAGCAGGTGCCCCTCCATCCCCAGCGCGTAACGTGCGACGACGTAGGCGACGGCCGGCTGCAGGACCAGCTTCAGCGCAGAGCCCAGCAGCACATCCTTGCGGCGGCCGCCGTTGGCCTGGAGCGGCTTGGACCCGTTGAGGGAAATCCCGAAGGCCATCAGCATCGCCGGGACGGCGGCGCCACCGATCAGCCGGATCGGCTCCATCACCACCTCGGGCAGCTCCCACCCGGTGGCGGCCAGGACCAGGCCGATCGCCGTGCCGATCAGGATCGGATTCCGCACAATCTGGAGCAGGAAGCTGAAGACCGTGGTGCGGTACCGGCTGGTGGTGGAATCGAGCGCCATGAGGAACAGCGGAGAAAAGAACGCCAGCTGGAAGATCAGCACCGGCGCGACCAGCGTCGCGTCGCCCAGCACATAGGCCGCGACGGGGATGCCCAGGTTGGCGGAGTTCACCAGCGAGGAGGACATGGCCCCGATGAGCACCTCCGAGATCCCGCGCTTGAACCAGATCCGGACCACCGCGAAGTAGACCAAGGCCACCACCACGGCGCTGGCGGCGGCCACGATGAGCGTGTTGGAGAAAATGACTTCCAGATCGGATTCGCTCAGCGTCTCCAGCAGCAGACACGGACTGGCCACGAAGAAGGCGAGCCGGCTCAGCGCCATGCTGCCGCCCGGACCCAGCAGGTTGCCCCGGCCTACGGCAAAGCCGACGAGGATGATGGTCCAGACAACGGAGAACCCGGCGATGACCCCCAGCACGGCGCGGCGTTCGCAGCCGCTACTTGACGGCGAACGGCGGGCGCAAGAGCCCTTCCGTGATGGCCTCGGCCGGATCCGACCCGAGCTCGACGATCTTGTTCGCGGCATCCACGTGGACCACCTTGGGCATGTAGGCCTTCGCCTCGTCCGTGGTCATGTCCGCGTAGGTGATCAGAATGACCATGTCGCCCTGGTGGACCAGGTGGGCGGCCGGGCCGTTGATGCCCAGCACGCCGGAACCGCGTTCGCCTGCGATCGTGTAGGTTTCCAGCCGGGCGCCGTTCGTGACGTCCACGATCGAAACCAGCTCGCCGGGCAGGATGTCCGCGGCGTCGAGCAGGTCAAGATCCACCGTCACGGAGCCGACGTAATGCAGGTCTGCGTGGGTGACGGTGGCGCGGTGGATCTTTGACTTAAACATCTTCCGGTTCATCGGTTCCCAGTCTAGTCCGTGTCCGCGGCCGCAACTACGACTGGTCCTTTACGCGCGTCCGCCCAGTTGCCGGGTCTCGAGCCAACTGAGCCGGCGCCCTCCACAGAAGTGAACCGTGTGTATGCCCAAGTGAACCGCGCGGCATTGCTGGCCTGGTCCCAGGGCCGGGTCTACGCTGGAGGCAGAGGCGGCCGGCCTGCTGCGGCAGCGAACCGGCCAACGAACCGACCGGAGCAGGAGGCCCTGATGAGCACGAATGCGCAGGACAAGAACGACGGCGGTGCGCGCCGCAATGACGCGAATTTGACCGCCGATTCGGCGGCGACGTCCGGCCCGGCGGCGGGCGGCGGCAGCCGGCCGGGGGCCGAGCGGAGACGGCGCCGCAGACCACGGTGCTGGGAACGAGCGGAGGACCGGGTGCAACCGGTGCCGGGACCGATGAGACCACCGTGCTGAATACCTCGGGGCGGGCGGGGACAGCAGGGGCGCAAACGACACCACCGTGCTCGATACTCCGGGCCGGACTGGGGCGGGCACCGGTGCGGGGGGCTTCCAACGACACCACTGTGCTGGGGACGTCGGCGGCGGGTGCCGGCGCTGCTGGCGCGCGGGCTCGGCGGCCGGCGGCAACGCCTCAGCGCCGAGCGGCAGCTGGATGATGAGCGCTCCTACACGGACACCAGCGCCTACCGGCCCGTCACCCCGTTGGACCGGGACACGATGTACGTCAACCAGCGCCAGGCCTACGGCGGCGTCAAGGTCGGCTCCGCGTTCTTCGGCTGGCTCAGCGCCGCCGCCCTGACGGTGCTGCTCTTTTCGCTCGCCGCCGGCATCGTCGCAGCCGTCGGCTACAACAGCGGCGCGCTGCCGCAGGATCCGCGGTCCCTGGCGTCCGACAACAGTGCGCTTGGCATCACCGCCATTGTTGTCGCGCTGGTGCTGTTGTTCATTGCCTACTTCGGCGGAGGCTACGTGGCGGGCCGGATGGCGCGCTTCGACGGACTACGGCAGGGCCTGGCCGTGTGGGTGTGGGCGATCGTGATGGCCGTGCTGGCCACGGTGATCGGGCTGGCGACGGGCGGCATGGACCTGGTCAATACCGTCACCGGCAGCGCTGCCCTGTCTTCCATGGTGCAGGATCTGTCGGTTCCGGGATTGATCACCCTCGGCGTGGTACTGCTGGTCACGCTGGCCGGCGCGCTGCTCGGCGGCCTGGCCGGGATGCGCTTCCACCGCAAGGTGGACCGTGCCGGGTTCGAGACCCAGGAAGAGTACTAGGGAGAATCCGTTCCCAGAACGTTGTAGGGCCCTGCCGCCGGCAGGGCCCTACAACGTTCTGTGGAGCGGGCGACGGGAATCGAACCCGCGTATCAAGCTTGGGAAGCTAGCGCTCTACCATTGAGCTACGCCCGCCTGCGTCGTCCGGCACTCGGGCGACTGCCCGTCGAACAACGAGGTTTAGCTTACCCCAGAGTGGTCCCGGGTTGAATTCCATGCACTGGTGTGTCCGGACTTTTCGGAGGCAATCGGGCCGGGGCGGGGTCAGCGCAGCGGCGTCCAGCCGATGGGTAGTGGCCCGCCTATGGTGGCGCGGCGCCGATCACTGTCGGCCGACCAGCCCTGTGCCTCGTGGGTATTGGATGGGCCGGCCGCGCCGCGGGCCGGACCGGCAGGACGCGCCGAGTACGCGCAGCCCGGCCGGCACCGGGCGCAGGGGTGGTCGCCGCAGATTCCGGCGTCATGGCTTCAGCGTCGTGAGAACCGGCGGCTCCGCCGGGCTAGACGTTGGCCCGGTCGCGCTCCCGGGCGTCGGCGATTTCCTCAGCTCGGGCGGCGTTGGCTTCCTCGGTCAGGGCAGCGCCGGAGGCCGCGTCGCGGGTGAGGTTCTCGCCGGTCTCGGGGTCGAAGAGGTGCAGTTTCCGGGTGTCCAGCCAGAGCTCGGCGGGGCGGCCGCCGCGGATCCGGCTGGCTGCGTCCAGGGTCACCACGATCTGCGGGCGCAGCTCGTCCGCGTCCATGTCGCGGGCCAGGCCGTCGAGCAGGGCCCGCACCTCCGGGTCGGGATCGAAGTTGATGTAGCCGTACTGTTCGTTGCCGAGCCACTCGGTGTGGGTCAGCTCGGCGGTGAAGGTGGAGCCGTGGGGGAGTTTGGCCTCATCCACCAAAGAGGCGTCCTCGAAGAATTCCGGGCGGACGCCGACCAGGACCAGGCGCTTGCCCTCGATCGCGCTGGCCTTGCGGGAATCGACCTGGATGTCCCCGACGGCGGTCTTCAGGACGTTGCCGGAGACGGTGGCCGGGACGAAGTTCATGGAGGGCGAGCCGATGAAGCCGGCCACGAACAGGTTGACCGGCTGCTCGTACAGCTCCCGCGGCGAGGCGATCTGCTGCAGCACGCCCTTCTTCAGGACCGCGACCCGGTCGCCGAGCGTCATGGCTTCCGTCTGGTCGTGGGTGACATAGACGGATGTGACGCCGAGGCGACGCTGCATCTGCGAGATTTCCGAGCGCATCTGGCCGCGCAGCTTGGCATCGAGGTTGGAGAGCGGCTCGTCGAAGAGGAAGGCGTCGGCCTGCCGCACGATGGCACGGCCCATGGCGACGCGCTGGCGCTGGCCGCCCGAGAGATTGCCCGGCTTGCGCTCGAGATGGTCCGTGAGCTCCAGGGTCTTGGCGGCGTCCGTGACGAGGCGGCGGATTTCTTCCTCGCTGTGCTTACCCTTTCCGAGCCGGAGCGGGAAGGCGATGTTCTCGAACACGGTCAGGTGCGGGTAGAGGGCGTAGTTCTGGAACACCATGGCCAGGTTGCGGTCCCGCGGCGCCTTCTCGTTGACCCGCTGGCCGTCGATCAGCAGGTCTCCGGAGGTGATGTCCTCCAGGCCCACGATCATGCGCAGCAGCGTCGACTTGCCGCAGCCCGAAGGTCCCACGAGGATGATGAACTCGCCGTCGGCGATGTCGATGCTGACGTCGTTGACCGCGGGGAATCCGTCCCCGTACTGCTTGACGAGATGGTTGAGGGTGATCGATGCCATGGCTTCGGCTACCTTTCTGTGGCGCGGGTCAGCCCTTGACGGCGCCCTGGGTCAGGCCTGAGACGATCTGGCGCTGGAACAGCAGCACCAGCAGGACGATGGGGATGGTTACGATGATGGCGGCGGCGGAAATCGCGCCGACCGGGGCCTCGAACTGGGAGGCGCCGGTGAAGAAGGCCAGCGCCGCCGGCACCGGCCGGGCAGCCTCCGTGGAGGTGAGCGAGATGCCGTACACGAAGTCGTTCCACGCGATGAAGAAGGCGATGATCGCCGTCGTGAATACCCCCGGTGCGGCGAGCGGCACGATGGCCTTACGGAACGCCTGCCAGGTGGTGGCACCGTCCACCTGCGCCGCCTGCTCCAGCTCCCACGGGATCTGGCGGAAGAACGCCGCGAGGGTCCAGATGGAGATCGGCAGGGTCAGCGACAGGTAGGGGATGATCAGGCCGGGCCAGGTGTCGTAGAGGCCGATGTTGCGCCAGAGGTTGAACAGCGGCGTGACGATCGAGATGACCGGGAAGATCGACACCGCCAGGGCCGTGGTCAGGATCAGCTTCTTCCCCGGGAAGTCCAGCCGGGCGATGGCGTAGGCGCAGAGCGTGGCGAGCACGACGGCGATGAACGTGGCGATGAGGGCGATGCCGATCGAGTTCCAGAGCGAGCTGAGGAACAGCTCCTGGGCGTCGCCGACCAGGATCTGCTCGTAGTTCACGCTGCTCCAGTTCGTGGGCAGGAACTTGCCGGAGGTCAGGTCGCTCGGCTCTTTGAAGGAGGTCGCGAGGATCGAGGCCACCGGGAAGAGCGCGTACACCAGCACGAGGATCGAGATGATGGTCCAGACCAGCCGTTCCTTGGTCCTGGGTTTCATTATTTACCTCCTCGGGCGCCGGCGAGGTCGACTTTGAAGAGCTTGATCGCGATGAAGCAGATCAGCAGCACGCAGATGAACAGCAGGACGGACACCGCCGAGCCGAGCCCGATTTCGAGGCGGCTGATGGAGGTGCGGTAGGCCAGCAGCGAGAGCACTTCCGTGCCGAACGCGCCGTTGGTCATGATGAAGACGTTGTCGAAGATCCGGAAGGCATCGAGGGCCCGGAACAGCACGGCCACCATGATGGCCGCCTTCATGTTCGGCAGGATCACCCGGCTCATCCGCTCCCACCAGGTGGCGCCGTCCACCTCCGCGGCCTCGGTCAGCTCGTCCGGCACCTGCGCCAGACCGGCCAGCAGCAGCAGCGAGATGAACGGCGTGGTCTTCCAGATTTCCGAGGCCATGATGACGAAGAGCGAGGTGCCGCCCTGGGCGAACCAGTTCAGGTCCGGATCGATGCCGGGCACCCAGTCGAACCAGTTGTTGATGAAGCCGGAGTTGATGTCGAAGGCGTAGAACCAGGCGAAGGCCGAGACCACGGTGATGATGCCGTAGGGCACCAGGATGGCGGTGCGGAGCAGGCCGCGCACGGACTTCAGGGCCTTGTGCATCACCAGGGCCAGCGCGAAGCCGAGGATGAGTTCGACGACGACGGTGATCACCGTGATCAGCAGCGTCACGCCGAGGTCGCGCCACCAGACCACGTCCGTGAGGATCACGAAGTAATTGCCGAGGCCGATGAACTCGCGCTCGTCCGGCGCCGTGAGGCGGTAGTTGAAGAGCGAGTCGAAGACCGCCTGCAGGATCGGGTAGGCGGTGACGGCCAGCATGACCACAAAGGCCGGTCCGGCCAGCAGCCAGCCGAGCCGTCGCTCCGCCTTGGCCCGGTCGCTGTACTGCGGCGGCGGCTTCTGCACGGTCTGCGGGCGGGCGGGTTTCACTGAGGTACTCACAGCAGGTTCTCCCCTCTGAGCACTGATGTGATGAAGTCTGCGGTGGTCCGCGGCGTCCTTTGCGGATCCACGCTGGACGGCGGTGTCCAGCGCTGCTGCAGGCTGGTGGTGACTTCGTTGTAGTACGGCGTCTGCGGCCGCGGTGCCGACTGTTCCAGGGACTCGCGGATGGTGTCCGCCATCGGGAACTTCTCCTTGATGGCCGGGTCCTTATAGGCCTCGGTGTTCGACGGCGGATTGCCGTTGGTGACGAAGTATTCCGCCTGGTTTTCCGGAGACACGATGCATTCGATGGCCTGGTACGCCAGGTCCGGGTGCTCGCTGTCCGCGCCGACGCCGAGGTTGATGCCGCCGAGCGGGGGCCGTGCTTCCTCGCCGGCGTTCACCTCGGGGTAGAGGGTCCAGCCGATGTCGTCGATCAGGGACTTGTCCAGCGACCCGGATTCGACGCCGGCGTTGGTGGCGGGCCAGACGAAGGGCCAGTTCACCATGAAGGAGCCCTCGTCGCCCTGGAACAGGATCATCGAGTTGTTCTCGTCCTGGGTGGGAAGGCCGGGGCTGCCGAGGCCGTCCTTGCCGATGGTGGAGATGATCTCGGCCGCCTTGATGCCGGCATCCGAGGTCAGGCCGAGCCGGATTTCGTCGCCGGGAGCCTCGGGGTTCTCGATGATCTGTCCGCCCCCGGACTCGACCAGCGCGTTGATCCAGACCGTCATCGATTCGCCGCGCTGCCCCTGGACGCCGAGATACTTGTCCTGGCTTTCGGCGGCCTCGATCAGTTGGTCCCAGGTGACCGGCTTGCTCATGTCCAGGCCGGCGGCCTCCGCCACCGACTTGCGGTACCAGAGCAGCTGGGTGTTGGCCCAGAACGGGACGGTGACCAGCTGGTCCTTCCAGCGGGCCCCGGCGAGGGCGCCGTCGACCACGTTCGCGGTGGTCCGTTGCGCGACGTCCTCCGGGACCGGCGCGAGGAAGCCCGGCTCGGCGAGCTCGGGAATGAACGGCGGATCCAGGCTCATGATGTCCAGCGAGGAATCTCCGGCGGCCAGCCGCCGGGCCAACTGCTCCCGCTGGGAGGCCGCCTCGTTGGGCAGCAGCGACGTTTCGATCCGGTAGGCACCGTTGGATGCCTCGGTGCACTTTTGCGCAATGGCTTCCTGGCCCCCGTCGTCGGGGTTGATGTACCAGGTCAAAGTGGGCGGGCCCTCCTCGGGTGCGCACCCGGTTAACAGCATCGCGCCCAGGGCCAGCGTCACGCCGGCCAGGGCGCGGGGTCTATTTCGGCCCGTGGACTGTGGCCTCTCCGCTCGCGGCATAAATATCGCGCCTCCACCTCGTTGTAGGACGCCTTAGCAACTGTGCGCCCGGTCACTCCTAAGTAGCCTTGCCATCCGACCATATGCCCGAAAAAGGAATTTCGGCTAGTCACAGCGGCATCCCGCAACCGAAAAGATGTGGAGAGGGCCGGGTCAGCGTGCGATTTCGGGCTCGCGGGCCAGGCGGCGGACCACCGGTTCCGCGAAGCGGGCGATCACCGGACCCGCCACGGCGGTCAGCATGACGTAGGCCGTGACCAGCGCGGCCAGCTGCCCGTCGATGGCCCCCGACGCCACGGCCAGTCCGGCGATGACGATGGAGAATTCGCCCCGGGCAATCAGCGTGGTGCCGGCGCGCAGCTGGCCCCAGCGGCCGATGCCGCTGCGCCGCGCCGCCCAGGTTCCGGTGGCCATCTTCGTCGCTGCCGTCGCGACCGCGAGCAGCAGCGCCCACCCCAGCACCGGCGGGATGGTGGCCGGATCCGTGTTCAGGCCGAACACCACGAAGAACATGGCGGCGAAGACGTCCCGCAGCGGCTCCAGCACCCGCACCGCATTCTCCGCCGTCGACCCCGAGATCGCGATGCCCAGCAGGAAGGAGCCCACAGCGGCCGAGACCTGCAGGGTCGAGGCGATCCCGGCCACAAGGAGCGCGGCGCCGATGAGCCTGAGCAGGAAGGTTTCCTGGTCCGGGCTGTGGATCCAGGAGGAGATGCGGTGCCCGTGCCGCAGCGCCAGCAGCAGGACCGCGGTGACGACCAGCAGCGAGATTCCGACGGCCTGCAGGCCGCCGAGGAAGCTGGCCCCGGCGAGCACGGCCGTCAGGATCGGCAGGTAGACGGCCATGGTCAGATCCTCCAGCACCAGGATCGAGAGGACCGTGGGCGTCTCCCGGTTGCCCAGCCTGCCCAGGTCGGTCAGCACTTTCGCGGCGATGCCGGATGACGAAATATAGGTCACCCCGCCGAGCACCATGGCGCCGACCCCGCCCCAGCCGAACATCAGCGCCAGTACGGCGCCGGGGGTGAAGTTGAGGACCAGGTCCGCCAGCCCTGCCTGCCACGCCTGGCCGAGGCCGGTGACCAGTTCTTTGGCGGTGTATTCCAGGCCGAGCATGAGCAGCAGCAGGACCACGCCGATCTCGCTGGCAATGTGGCCGAATTCGGCGATGCCGCCGAACTCGATAAGCCCGCCGTGGCCGAAGGCCAGGCCGCCGAGCAGGTAGAGCGGAACGGGCGACATGCCCATCCGTGCAGCAATGCGGCCCAGCATGCCGAGGCCCAGGAAAATGATCCCGAGTTCGAGCAGCGCAACCGTCGTGCCGCCCATGGCGGCTCAGCTTCCGTTCAGGATGGCCGCGGCGGCGGCCAGGCCTTCGTCGGTCCCGACGATGACCAGGACGTCCTCGGCCCGCAGCTCCTCCGACGGCGCCGGAGAGGGCAGGATCTCGCCCTGCCGGGCGATGGCCACGATGGAGGCCCCGGTGCTGCTGCGGATATGCGCGTCGCCCAGGGGCCGCCCGGCGAATGGCGAACCCCGCGTGAGCGGCACCTGTATGGTCCTGATGCCCGGCAGCTCGCGGTGCTCCTCGCTGAGCTGGGCCACCAGCTGGGGGCCGCCCAGCAGGCTGCCCAGGGTGGCCGCTTCCTGCACGCTCAGCGGGATCGACGCGAGGCAGGCATCCGGGTCGTCCAGCTTGGAGACAATCAGCTCGGTCTCGCCGTCGCGGTGGATGACAATCCCCACGCGGCGGCCGGAGTCGAGCACCAGTTCACGTCTGACCCCGATGCCCGGCAGGGGAGTCTCTTCCACGTCCATGGCTCCACTTTAGACGGCACTGGGGCGCCCGTGGCGGCGGCGCGTACGCTGGTAGCAAACCGCCAGGCAGACACGCCAACCCGACAATGGAGCGCCATGTCCGTGGAGAAGAATACCCGCAGCTTCGAGCAGGGGATCGAGACCGATTTCTCGGACAAGATGAGCTACGGGTCCTACCTGAAACTGGACCTCCTGCTCGCCGCCCAGCAGCCGGTCAGCCGCCCCGAGCACCACGACGAGCTGCTGTTCATCATCCAGCACCAGGTCACCGAACTCTGGTTCAAGCTCATCCTGCACGAGCTGCGCGCGGTGCGGGCCGAGCTGCGCGCTGACGACCTCCGCGAGGCGATGAAGGGCATCGCCCGGGTCAAGCACATCCAGCGCACGCTCACCGAGCAGTGGTCCGTGCTGGCCACGCTGACGCCCTCCGAGTACGCGCAGTTCCGCGGCGACCTCGGTGCGTCCTCCGGCTTCCAGTCCTGGCAGTACCGCGCCGTGGAGTTCCTGCTGGGCAACAAGAACCCGGCCATGCTGAAGGTCTTCGCGGCGGACCCGGCCGCCCATGAGCTGCTATCGGACCTGCTCGATGCCACGAGTATCTACGACGAGTTCCTGGCGCTGCTCCACCGCCGCGGCTACGCGGTGCCCCCGGCCGTGCTCGAGCGCGATGTCCGCCACGCCCACGTGTTCAGCCTGGAGCTGGTGGCCGCGTTCAAGTACATCTACGAGAACACGCATGACAACTGGGACGTCTACGAGGCGTGCGAGGAACTCGTGGACCTGGAGGAGAACTTCCAGCTCTGGCGCTTCCGGCACCTGAAGACGGTGGAGCGCACCATCGGCTACAAGCCCGGCACCGGCGGCTCCTCCGGCGCGGCGTTCCTGCAGAAGGCGCTGGAGCTGACGTTCTTTCCCGAGCTGCTCGCGGTCCGCACGGAGATCGGCCGCCCCTGAGCGGACACGGAGTACGACGGCGCAGGCGCACCTTCCGCGCGCAAGGCGCGGTTCCGCCGTCGTACTTCAGGCTGCCGGCACCCGGGCGGCCACGGGTCAGCGGAAGACGTTGTAGCCGGTGAAGCCGGAACCTTCCTGGCTGCGGATGCCGAAGCGGCCGGCGGTGTAGGGGTAGTAGCGCAGGGCACCGTCCTTGAACTTCGCCATGAAGCCGGTGGAGCCCGACGCGGCGTAGCCGTAGAGCGGGGTGATGGAGGAGACCTTGTCCCAGCCGCTGCCGCCGATCTGCTTGCGCGCCGACGCGGAGGTGCTGACCGAGCCCGTGCCGTTGCCCGGATAGACGTACAGCTCTCCGGTGCGGCGCACCGCGACGATGTCCTGCTTGCCGTCCTGGTTCCAGTCCAGCAGGGTCGGCCAGTAGGCGCCCCAGCCACGGCTGAAGACCTTGCCGCCGGAGAGCCCCGCGCCGGAGCCGTTGCGGTAGTAGAACAGGGAGCCGTCCGACCAGCGCTTGGCGACCAGGCCCGGATAGCGGTCCGCAGACACCCAGCTGCCGGCGGTGATGTCGAACCTGGCGAAGCCACTGCCGACCTGCCGCGGGGCCTGGAAGCCGCCGCCGGCCCTGCCGTAGTTGACCAGCAGGCGGCCGTCCTTCATCTGCAGCAGCAGGTCGATGGTGCCGTCGCGGTTCCAGTCCACCGCCGTGCCGGTCCTGACCCCGCCGTAGGCGGTGTCGATCCGCACCCGCGCGTGCAGCCTGCTCGCGCCGCCGGGATAGCGCCAGAGCTCGCCGGCCGGGTCCGCGGCGAGGACGTCGGCATAGCTGCGCACGCTGGGCTTGCCCAGGACGTAGTAGTGCTCCATCGTCGGGATCTTCTTGGACCGCATCTCGGTGGCCAGCGCGACGCCGACGTAGCGCAGGTGCCAGGGCTCGTAGGTGTAGCCGGTGGTGGCTTCGTGGCCCTTGGGGTAGCGGATGATGAAGCCGAACTTGTAGGCGTTGGCTGCCACCCACTTGCCCGCCGCGGTGTCGCCGAAGCAGGCGGCCAGGCCGCAGGAGCCGCTCGCGAGACCGACGTCCACGGCCAGGCCGGTCTGGTGCTCGCTGTAGCCCGGCCGGGCGGAGATCCGGTCCGCGTAGGCCTTGCCGTACGTCTGGACGTAGTAGTTGTAGAGGTCGCGCTGCTGCGTGTAGGAGCGGTAGGCGCTGACGACGGCGATGGAGTGGCCGGCGTTGGCCGCCCCCGTGAACAGGCCGGAGAGCTTGGACCTCACGTCCGACCGCATCCGGTAGCCGGTGCCCTTCCAGCTCACCAGGGACGGTGTGTACTTGGCCGGACTCAGCGGGTGGTCCTTGTTGACCAGGACCCTACTGTGCCCGGGGTCCCGGACCGGCTCGGCGGCCCGGGCCGGAGCCGCGGTGAACAGGGCGAGGATCAGGGCGGCTGCGGCGGCGAGTGCTGCCAGCATGGGCCGAAGACGGCGCGGCGGTGCGGTGGTCATGCGTGTTACCCCCCTTGGAGTTGCCTCACTGCGGCGCAGCAGTGCTCCCATCTTGGCACCGGCCGGGTTGGGAGGGACAGCTTTTCTCCGTGTTGCGCGGCCGCAGCGGACGGATTCAGGGGCCGCGTGGCGGATGCGATATTTTGGGATGGTGCTGATCTCAGACCGGGACATCCGGAAAGAAATCGATGCCCGGCGCATCGTCCTGGAACCCTACCTGCCGGAGATGGTCCAGCCGTCCAGCGTGGACGTGCGGATCGACCGGTTTTTCCGGCTGTTCGACAACCACAAGTACGCCCACATCGATCCGCAGCTGGAGCAGCCCGAGCTGACCCGCCTGGTCGAGGTGGATCCGGACGAGCCCTTCATCCTGCACCCGGGCGAGTTCGTGCTCGGCTCCACCTATGAGACGGTCACGCTGCCGGACGACGTCGCCGCCCGGCTCGAGGGCAAGTCCTCGCTGGGCCGGCTGGGCCTGCTGACCCATTCCACCGCGGGCTTCATCGACCCGGGGTTCTCCGGGCACGTGACGCTGGAACTGTCCAACATGGCGACCCTGCCGATCAAGCTGTGGCCCGGCTCCAAGATCGGCCAGCTCTGCTTCTTCCGCCTGTCCTCGCCGGCCGAGTACGCCTACGGATCGGGCCAGTATGGCAACCGCTACCAGGGGCAGCGGGGGCCGACGGCGTCGCGCAGCCACCTCAACTTCCACCGCACCCGGATCGAACGCTAGGCGGCGCCGGCCGGAGGTTCGCAACCCGCCAGCCCGCCGCACGCTAAGCGGCGCCGGCCGGAGGTTCGCGGCCCGCCAGCCCGCCGCACGCTAAGCGGCGCCGGCCGGAGGTTCGCGGCCCGCTAGCTTCGGCCGAGGTGCCCTTCCGTTTGGGCAGTATTAGGCCGCCCTGCCCTTGTTTAAGGTTCAAGGATCGCTTTGACCAGCGGGTTCGTAAAGCTTGAAGCCTAAAGATGTACGGGAGGACGCCGCTCTGCCGGAGCGGCCCAAGAGGGCGCGCCCAGGAGCGGGCGGACGGGCCCCTGACACCGCTGAGGCGGCCGGAGTCGCCGCCGCTCAGGAGTCCGGGCCCCTGCCGCCGCTCAGGCGGCCGGCGTTGTGGCGGTGGGAATTTCGCGCGGCTCCTTGACCGGCAGCAGCAGCAGCAGTCCGGCGAGCAGGACGATCAGGATGCCCAGGATGCCGAAGCGCTGGGCGCCGAAGATGCCGATGCAGAGGGCGAAGAGCGAGGGAGCCAGGAAGCTGACGGCCCGGCCGGTGGTGGCGTAGAGGCCGAAGTATTCGCCTTCCTCGCCGTACGGCGCGAGCCGGGCGAGGTAGGCGCGGCTGGAGGCCTGGGCCGGGCCGACGAACAGGCAGAGCAGGAGGCCGCAGACCCAGAAGGTCGTGTCGCCGGTCCACGAGACGCCCAGGACGCTGTGGCTTTCGGCGCCGAGCAGGAAGATCGCGGTTCCGGCCGCCAGCAGGCCGATCAGCGAGCCGACGATGACTTTCTTGGGCCCGACGCGGTCGTCCAGGTAGCCGCCGACGACGGCGCCTAGGGCGGCGACGACGTTGCCGGCGATCGCGAAGATGATGACCCCGGTCAGCGGGAAGCCGAAGGTGCCTGCGGCGATGACGCCGCCGAACGTGAAGACGGCGGCCAGGCCGTCCCGGAAGACGGCGCTCGCGAGCAGGAAGAAGATGGTGTGCGGGCTGGTCCGGTAGATGGCCTTGATCCGGCGGAACAGCAGCCCGTAGGAGGCCGCGATGCCGAGCGCTGCCGCCTTGGGCTGGCGCGGAATCTCCGGGACGGTGAACAGTACGGGCAGCGCGAAGGCCATGAACCACACGGCGGAGAACACGGCGACCAGCCGGATGTTCAGGCCGTCCTCGGCGGTGGCCCCGAACCAGCCGTTCTCCGGGAGGACGAATCCGACGAGCACCAGCGCCAGGGCCACGATGCCGCCGACGTAGCCCATCGCCCAGCCGAACCCGCTGATCTTGCCGATCGTGGCCGGCGTGGAGATCTGCCCCAGCATGGCGTTGTAGTTGACCCCGGCGAACTCGGCGAACACGCTGGCCAGCGCGATCAGGGCGACGCCGAGGAAGAGGAAGCCGGGGGAGGGGTACACGAAGAAGCACAGCGCGGTCAGCACGGCCACGGCAACGCTGTTGACGCCGAGCCAGTACTTCCGCCGGCCGCCGGCGTCCGAGCGCTGGCCGGTCAGCGGGGCGAGCAGTGCGATGGCCAGCCCGGAGAGCGCGAGCCCGTAGCCCAGGATGCCGGAGGCATAGTCCTCGCCGCCGAACGCTTCGCCGGTCAGGTAGACCGTGAAGACGAACGTCGTCATGACCGCGTTGAAGGCGGCCGAGCCCCAGTCCCACGAAGCCCACGCCAGCACATGCTTCTTGTTGATTTCCCCCAGGGCTGAATTCCCGGTCCCGCTGGGCGAGGCCGGGGAGTGAGGCGAGTGGCTCATAGCCAGATGGTACCGCCCGTCCGGGAACGTAAGTATTCCATGGGTAGAATGGAACCTGTCTTCCCCCTTGTCTTGCCGTCGACCCCCAGAAGGTAGCTCCGGAGAATATCGTGCTCGTTGTGCTCGCCCTGTTGTTCTTGGTGGCCTTCGTAGCGCCCTGGATGTTTCGGAAGATCGGCCGGTCGACGTTCTATATTCTCGCCGCGGTACCTGCCGGCGGGTTCGTGTGGCTGCTGGCGACGTTTGACCGCTACACCGGAGCGGAGCAAGGCGCCCTGACCGGCGCACCCAATGCGCCGCCGTCGGAAACCGTCATGTGGATCCCGGAGCTGAAGCTCGAACTGGCGTTCCGGATGGACACCCTCTCCGCGGTGCTCTCCATCCTGATCCTCGGCGTCGGCGCGCTGGTGCTTTTTTACTGCGCCCGGTACTTCAAGGTCCAGGACCCCAACATCGGCCCGTTCGGCGCGCAGCTGCTGGCCTTCGCGGGCGCGATGTTCGGCCTCGTGATCACCGATGACCTGATCATGCTCTACATGTTCTGGGAACTGACCACGATCCTGTCCTACCTCCTGATCGGCTACGCCCGTAACCGGCTGGCCGCCCGCCGTTCCGCCCTGCAGGCGCTGATGGTCACCACCTTCGGCGGCCTGACCATGCTGATCGGCCTGATCATGGTGGGGCAGACCGCCGATACCTACCGGATCTCGGAGATCATGGCGCGGGCGCCGGAGCTGCTGCAGCAGCACGGCATGCTGATCAACGTCGCCATCTTCCTGATCCTGGTGGGCGCGGTGAGCAAGTCCGCGCTGGTGCCCTTCCATTTCTGGTTGCCGGCCGCCATGGCCGCCCCCACTCCGGTCAGCGCCTACCTGCACGCCGCGGCCATGGTCAAGGCGGGCATCTACCTGGTCGCCAGGCTGGCCCCGGGCTTCTCCGACACCGCGTTCTGGGACTGGACCGTGCTGGGCCTCGGCCTGCTCACCATGCTCGTGGGCGGCTGGCTGGCACTCAAACAGTTCGACCTCAAGCTCATCCTGGCCTACGGCACGGTCAGCCAGCTCGGCTTCCTGATGATGGTGGTCGGGCTCGGCAATCGCGACGGCGCGCTGGCCGGGCTCGCGCTCCTGCTGGCCCACGGCTTCTTCAAGGCGACGCTGTTCCTGGTCGTCGGCATCATCGACCACCAGTCCGGAACCCGCGACATCCGCAAGCTCTCGGGCATCTACCGCACCTCCAAGCCGCTCTTCGCGGTGGCCCTGATCGGCGCCGCGTCCATGGCGGGCCTGCCGCCGCTGCTGGGCTTCGTGGCCAAGGAGACGGTCTACGAGACGTTCGTGCACGAGGCCGAAAAGTCCGGGGCGGTGGGCTACCTGCTGCTGGCGGGCGTGGTCCTCGGCTCGATGCTGACGTTCGCGTACAGCGCCCGCTTCCTCTGGGGCGGCTTCGCGTACAAGCCGAACGTCAAGAAGACGGCGTTCACCCCGGTCCCGGCGAGCTTCCTCGCCGCCCCGGCGGTCCTCGCCGTAGCCACGGTGCTGGCCGGCCTCTGGCCCGGCCCGGTGGATTCGGCCGTCCAGCCGTACGTAACCCTGTACGCGCCGGACGGCGCCCCGGACGGGCACCTCGCGCTGTGGCACGGGCTGACGCCGGCGCTCGGCCTGACGGCGGTCACCCTGGCCGTCGGGTACCTGCTCTTCCGCTTCCGCGGTAAGGTCAGCTCCTTCCAGGACCGCTTCTCCGGCGGCCTCACCGGCGAGCGTGCCTACCGCGGCATCGTCGGCGTGCTGGACGAGACGGCGGTCTGGATCACCGGCCGCACGCAGCGCGGCTCGCTCATCTACTACCTGTTCGTCATCCTCGGCGTGGCCGTGGTGACGCCGCTCAGCGCCGTGATCCTGATGGATCCGCCCTGGCCGGACAGCTGGCTCCTGGCGGACACGCCAGCCCAGCTGATCGCCGGAGTGGGCATTATCCTCGCCGCGTTCGGCGCGATCCGCGCCAACAAGCGTTTCCTGGCCGTGCTGATGGTCTCGGTGACCGGCTACGGCATCGCCTTCATCTTCGCACTGCAGGGCGCTCCGGACCTGGCGCTGACCCAGATGCTGGTGGAGACCATCGCGCTCGTGGCGATCGTGCTGGCGCTCCGGTCGCTGCCCGCGCGGCTCTGGCTGCGTGCCCCCGGCGGCTTCAAGCTGTTGCGCGCGCTGGTCGGCCTGGCGGTCGGCGGGGCGATGGTGGCCATCGCGATGACCTCGATGGCCGCCCGGACCCAGCTTCCGGTGTCGCTGGAGTTTCCGTCCCTGGCGTACGACGGCGGCGGGGGCGCCAACATCGTCAACGTCACCCTGGTGGACATCCGGGCGTGGGACACCTTCGGAGAGATCTCGGTGCTGGCCATCGCGGCCACGGGCGTGGCGAGCCTGATCTTCGTGCGCAGCCGCGGCGACAAGCGCACCCGCGCCGCGGGGGTCGCCTCGGGCTCCGTGGACCGCGTTACCGAACTGCCGCAGCGGCACGGAGACAAGGCCGCGCTGCTCACGGCCCGGCGCTTCGCGACCGTTGCCAAAGAGACCTGGCTGGTGGCCGGGCGCACTCTGGCCCCGGAACGCCGCTCCATCATTTTCGAAGTCGTGACGCGGCTGCTGTTCCACTCCGTGATCATCTTCTCGATCTTCCTCCTGCTCGCCGGCCACAATGCCCCGGGCGGAGGCTTCGCCGGCGGTCTGCTGGCGGGGCTGGCGCTGACCGTCCGCTACCTGGCCGGCGGTCGCGTCGAACTGGCCGAGGCCACGCCGGTCAGCGCGGGCTTCCTGCTCGGCGCCGGCCTGTGCACCGCGTCGCTGGCGGCAGTCATCCCGCTGCTGCTCGGCGGCGAGATCTTCCAGAGCGCGATCCTGCACTTCAGCCTGCCGGTCTTTGGCGACCACAAGTTCGTCACGTCGACGGTCTTCGACATCGGCGTCTACCTCGTAGTGGTCGGGCTGGTCCTTGATGTGCTGCGCAGCTTCGGCGCCGAGATCGACGAACGCAGCGAAGACCAGCAGCCGATACCGCATCGGGGCAGGCCTCATGAAGCACCGGAACCAGTCGAGGAAGGAGTCGCGCGATGACCGTGAACATTACGCTGCTGGCGGTCATGGGCGTGCTCATCGCCGTCGGCGTCTACCTGATCCTCGAGCGAAGCCTGACCCGGGTGATGCTCGGCCTGATGCTGCTGGCCAACGGCGCCAACATCCTTCTGCTGAGCACCGGCGGGGCCGCCGGGCTCGCGCCGATCTACCGCGGGGACGTGGCGGCCGAGGACTACAACGATCCGCTGCCCCAGGCGCTGATTCTGACCTCGATCGTCATCTCGTTCGCCGTGACCGCCTTTATGCTCGGCATCATCTACCGCTCCTGGGTGCTGGGCCGCCAGGACGAGGTCCAGGACGACATTGAGGACCGCCGCGTGCGGAACCAGTCCAGCTTCGATGCCGAGGATGATACGGCCCTACCGGTGGAAACCACGGAGTTCGTCCCGGAGGACGCGGACGAGCGTCCGGCCGGAAAGAAAACGAAGCAAAGGGGAAGCCGATGAATGCCGCGTCGCTGGCGCCGCTCGCCGTCGTCCTTCCCATCGTGGGGGCAGGGCTGACGTTCCTGCTGCTCCGCCACCCGGGCGCCCAGCGGTTCTTTTCGGTCAGCACGCTGTCCCTGACGCTGGCGGTCGAACTCATCCTGCTGGTGACGGCCTGGACGTCCGGACCGCAGTCCGTGTCGATCGGCGGCTGGGTTCCGCCGTTCGGGATCAACATGGTGGTGGACGAACTGTCCTCGCTGATGCTGGTGATTTCCACCTGCGTGAGCCTGTCCGTGCTGGTGTACGCGGCCGGTCAGGGCATGGCCGACGGGGACGAGGACGGGCCGGTCTCGATCTTCCACCCGACGTTCCTGATCCTGGTGGCGGGCGTTTCGAACGCCTTCCTGACCGGCGACCTGTTCAACCTCTACGTGGGCTTCGAGATCCTGCTGACGGCCAGCTACGTGCTGATGACCATGGGCGGCACCGGGCCGCGGGTCCGTGCGGGCGTGACGTACGTGGTGGTCAGCGTCATCTCCTCGATGCTGTTCCTGCTGTCCATCGGTATGATCTACGCCGCCACCGGCACGGTGAACATGGCGGACCTCGCTGTGAAGCTGGGCGAACTGGACAGCTCGACGCAGATGATCCTGCATTTGATGCTGGTGGTCGCGTTCGGCATCAAGGCCGCGGTGTTCCCGCTGTCCTTCTGGCTCCCCGACTCCTATCCGACGGCGCCGGCGCCGGTCACGGCGGTGTTCGCCGGCCTGCTCACCAAGGTTGGCGTGTACGCCCTGATCCGCACCGAGACGCTGCTGTTCCCGGGGGACCGGATCAACAACTTCCTGATGATTGTCGCGCTGCTGACCATGGTGGTCGGCATCCTCGGCGCGCTAGCGCAGATCGACATCAAGCGAATGCTGTCCTTCACGCTCGTTAGCCACATTGGCTACATGGTCTTCGGGCTGGCGCTGGGGTCGGCGCTCGGGCTGGCCTCCACGGTCTATTACGTGGCCCACCACATCACCGTCCAGACAAGTCTTTTCCTGGTCACCGGTTTGATCGAGCGGCGCGGCGGGACCTCCAACATGGACCGGTTGGGCGGACTGGCCCGGCTGTCGCCGCTGCTGGCGATCCTGTTCTTCGTGCCCGCGATGAACCTGGCCGGGATCCCGCCGTTCTCCGGCTTCCTTGGCAAGCTGGGCCTGCTCCAGGCCGGCGTCGACCTGGGTACGCCGCTGGCCTACCTGTTGGTGGTCGGCGGCGTGCTGACCTCGCTGCTGACCCTGCTGGCCATGGCGCGGGTCTGGAACCGTGCCTTCTGGCGCACTCCGGCGGACGCGGAGCATCCGGACCCGGTCCTGCTGGCCGCCGTCCCTGACCGTGCGCCCCGCGGGGAGCACCTCGTGCCGGCGAAGGCTCCCGCCGCCGCCCTGCAGGTTGCGGCCGGAAAGGCGCCGCAGCCGACCAGCAACGTGCTGCCCAAGAGCATGGTTGGCGCCACGATCGGCCTCGTCGTCCTCGGCGTCGCGCTGACGGTGTTCGCCGGCCCGCTCTTCCAGCTCAGCGAACAGGCGGGCCTGGGCCTGCTGGAACGCGTGCCCTATATCGAAGCGGTGCTCGGGGCCGGCGCGGCGGAAGGAGCGCAGCCGTGATGCGCACCCGGATCCCGCTGCTGACCGAAATCCCGCTGCTCGTCTGGCTGGTCGTCCTGTGGGGTGCCCTGTGGCAGGACTACAGCGCGGGCAACCTCATCTTCGGCCTGGCCATCGCGCTCGTCGTCGTCAATGTCTTCTACCTGCCGCCGGTGGAGCTGGGCGGCAGACTCAATGTCCTCGCCGGCCTGGTCTTCGTGGTGCAGTTCATCGGCAACGTGGCGGTAGCCAGTTTCCAGGTCCTGTGGGTGGCCCTGACCAAGGGGCCGCGGACCAGGAACGCGGTGCTGGCGGTCCGGCTGCGCAGCCGCTCCGACCTGATCGTGACCGCCACTGGACACACCATCTCGCTCATCCCCGGGAGCCTCGTGGTGGACGTGGACCGATCCACCTCCACGCTCTACCTGCACTGCCTGGACATCGAATCCCCGGAGGGGGCCGAGCGGTTCCGGGACCAGGTGCTGCGGATCGAGGAAGGGCTGATCAAGAGCATCGGC
This sequence comes from Arthrobacter sp. Marseille-P9274, assembly GCF_946892675.1. Classification (NCBI taxonomy): domain Bacteria; kingdom Bacillati; phylum Actinomycetota; class Actinomycetes; order Micrococcales; family Micrococcaceae; genus Arthrobacter; species Arthrobacter sp. Marseille-P9274. Next base: position 898,731 of record NZ_CAMPOV010000001.1, on the reverse strand, counting down.
AGCAAGGAGGAACTGGCCATCGTCAGGGACGGAAAACTGCAGGGGCAGCGGGGAGGCGCACGATGACCGGCATCATGGACGTTGTGCTGGTCATCGTCGGCGCGATCCTGACGATCGCGGCCGCGGTGGCGATCTTCCGCATCGTGAAGGGCCCCTCGATCCTGGACCGGGTGATGGGGATCGACGTCCTGCTCGCGATCGTCTGTGCCGGCATCATCGCCGACATGGCGGTCCGGAAGCACCAGGACAACATGACCCTCGTGGTCATCATTTCGCTGGTCGGCTTCATCGGCTCCGTCGCCGTGGCCCGCTACGTGATCGACAGGCGGCCCCATGAACACTGACGCTGTCCTCGAAATCCTCGCCGCGGCGTGCCTGGTCGTCGGCTCGCTGATGTCCCTGGCCGCGGCCATCGGCATGCTGCGCTTTCCGGACCTGCTCTCGCGCATGCATGCCGCTACCAAGCCGCAGGTCTTCGGCCTGTTCCTGCTCCTCATGGGGCTGGCCCTGCAGCTGCGCAGCTGGGCCGCGGTTCCGGTGCTGATCCTCGCGTGGCTGTTCCAGCTGCTCACCGTCCCGGTCTCGGCCCACATGGTCGGCCGCGCGGGTTACCGGACTAAGCACCTGCGCAGGGACACGCTGAGCATCGACGAACTGGACGAAGTGGTCCGCAAGGCGGCGGAAGAAGAAAACCTGCCCGTTCCCGAGGAGCCCGGGAGTGCCAATGCGGACGAGGCGGAGGAGTTCGACACCGCGGCCGCGGAAGCCGAGCTGGCGGCGGAGTCGGCGGCGCGGGCGGACCTGCGCCGGGACGCCGACGGCGCTGCCGGACCAGCGCCGGGACGCTGAGGTGCTGCCGGACCAGCGCCGGGACGCTGAGGTGCTGCCGGACCTGCGCCGGGAACCGGCGGTGCTGCCGGAGTTGCCGGAGCTGCGGGCCGCCGGATAACGACGACGGAGGCCAGGAGCGCGCCTGGCCTCCGTCGTCGTTATTTACCCCTAGACCAGGTCCCGCGTCTTCGTGAAGCGGTTGATGGCCTGCTGCGTCCCGCGCTGGGAGAGCACGCGGATCATGGCGCTGACGGCGCCGGAGATCACCGCGAACACCAGAGTGGCGCGGAGGGTGTTCTCCATCGCCTCGGTGTCCTGCTTCGGGGAATCCTTCCCCGTGACCAGCTTCCAGAGGATGTCGATCAGCTTCGCTCCGGCCAAACCGGCCGCGATGCTGACGCCGGTGCCCATCAGCTTCAAGATCAAATGCATTGCCGCTCCCTTGAGTAGGTAATCGTCATTTACGCCCAGCCTAACCGCTCGGCGCCGATGGGAGCTTAGGGCGGGCCGGAGTGTAGACTTGAAGGCGCTGATAACAGCACATGACGACAGGGGAGCGTCCGATCCGGGAAGGCGGCAGCAGCCGTGCACCGGGCGGGACGCTGAGAGTGCGGCCAACCGCAGACCCTCGAACCTGCTCCGGTTAGTACCGGCGAAGGGAGTCGAGTTCTCAGGGCTGCCCGTATCGGGCTGCCCTCCCCTCCTGGACCTCAGGAGGATTCCATGAGCACCTTTGAACATTCCGCGCCGGCGGCGGCCCGCAAACCCAACTACAGTTGGCGCGTCGTCGACATCGTGGTCGCGGCACTGATCGCCGTGGCCGGCGGCGTCATTTTCTGGGCCTGGTCCCAGGGCGCCAACGTCGTTTCCGCGCCGGTGAACGCCCTGTATCCGCCGCTGACCGGGCTATACGCCGGCGGCTGGATGATCCCGGCCGTGCTCGGGATGCTGATCATTCGCAAGCCGGGCGCCGCGCTGTTCTGCGAGACCGTCGCCGCTACGGGCGAACTGATCATGGGCTCGCAGTACGGCACCACGGTGCTGCTCTCCGGCATACTGCAGGGCCTGGGCGCCGAGCTGGTCTTCGCGGCATTCCTGTACCGGAAGTTCAACCTGCCGGTCGCGCTGCTCGCCGGGGCCGGGGCGGGGCTGTTCTGCGGACTGAATGATTCCTTCGCGCCGTGGGGCTGGAACATCGCGTACGAGGCGGGGGACAAGCTGTTCTACATCGTCTGCACGGCGATCTCCGGGGCGGTCATTGCCGGGGCCCTGTCCTGGGTGGCCACCCGCGGCCTGGCCAGGACCGGGGCGCTCAGCTCCTTCGCGTCCCGCAAGGCGGCGACCGAGCCCGTCTTTTCCTGATGGCTGCCTCGGTAGCAGACGCGGCGGGAACCACCGCGGCAACGCGGCCGGCCTCGGTTTCCGCGCGGGGCTGGGGCTGGCGCCATGCCGGCCGGACCGCGCCGGCCGTCCACGGACTGGACCTGGACATCCGGCCGGGCGAACGGGTGCTGCTGCTGGGCGCCTCGGGGGCCGGAAAATCCACGCTCCTGCACGCCCTGGCCGGGGTCCTGGGCGACGACGACGACGGGGCCGACGAGGCGGGCACACTGCTGATCGACGGGACGCCGCCGCGCGGGCAGCGCGGGCGTGCCGGCCTGATGCAGCAGGACCCCGAGACCCAGGTGGTGCTGTCGCGCCTGGGCGACGACGTCGCCTTCGGCGCCGAGAACCTGGCCGTGCCGCGGGACGAAATCTGGCGGCGCGTCGGCGAGGCGCTGGACGACGTCGGACTCGGCGGCCTGGCCCTGGACCACCCCACGTCCGCCCTCTCCGGCGGGCAGAAACAGCGGCTCGCGCTGGCCGGGATCCTGGCCATGCGTCCGGGTCTGGTCCTGCTCGACGAGCCCACGGCCAACCTGGACCCGGCCGGGGTGCTGGAGGTGCGCGACGCCGTCGGCCGCAGCCTGGACAAGACCGGAGCCACGATGATCGTCGTCGAGCACCGGGTCGCCGTCTGGAAGGACCTTGTCGACCGGATCGTCGTGCTGCAGCCGGGCCTCTCCGCGTCGGGAGCCCAGCAGTCCGCCGTGCTGTTGGACTGGCGGCCCGGCGAGGTGCTCGACCAGGCCGGCCGGATGCTGGCGGCGGCGGGGGTGTGGGTTCCCGGGCTGGTCCCTGCGACCCGGCCCCGGGCCAATTCCGGCAGCGGCGAACTCCTGCTGGCGGCCGAGCGCCTGGCCGTCTCCCGGGAACCCGCCCGCCGCCGCGGCCGCGGCAGGGCGCCGGTCCAGTCGGGGATCGACGCCGAGGTGTCCGCCGGCCGGGCACTGACGGTCACCGGCCCCAACGGCGCGGGGAAATCGACCTTTGCGCTCACCCTCGGTGGACTGCTGGCACCGGCTTACGGCAAGGTGGGCGCCGCCGTCGGCCTCGCCGCAGGTGCCGGGACGGACCCCTTCAAATGGAAGGCGAAGCAGCTCATCGCGCGGATCGGCACGGTCTTCCAGGAACCCGAGCACCAGTTCGTCACCGGCACGGTGCTGGATGAACTGATGGTCGGCCCGCGGCACCTGGGCCGGGGCGCCGAGGCCGTGGACGAGTTGCTCGCGCGGCTGCGCCTGGACCACCTCACCGAGGCCAACCCCTATACACTCTCCGGCGGCGAGAAGCGCCGGCTCTCCGTGGCCACCGTGCTGGCGGCCCGCCCCCAGGTGCTGGTGCTGGACGAGCCGACCTTCGGGCAGGACGCCCGGACCTGGGCCGAGCTCGCGTCCTTCCTGACCGAGCTCCTCGACGCCGGCACGGCCGTCGTTTCGGTGACGCACGACGAGGAATTCACCGCCGTCCTCGGCGGCTCGGAGCTGCGGCTCGGGTCCGCACGGCTGGAAGCGGGTGCGGCATGAGGGAAGTGCTGACCATTGGCGGCAACTCCGCGCCGCTGACCCGCGCCAACCCGCTGGCCAAGTTCGCTGCCGTGGTCTTTATCACCGCGGTGCTCGCTGTCTCCATCGACTGGGTGTCGGCCGGGACGGCGCTGGCCGCCGAGGTCGCCCTCTTCGGGCTGGCCGGGCTGACCCTGCGCCTGCTGTGGCAGCGGGGCTGGCCGCTGATCATCGCCGCCGCGGTGGGCGGCTGGAGCACCGCGATCCTTTCGGCGGACAGCGGGCGGATCCTGGTCGACGCGGGCATCTGGTCGATCAGCGAAGGGTCCCTCGAACTGGGACTCGGCTTCATGCTGCGCGGGCTGGCCATCGCACTGCCCGCGATCCTGCTGATGAGCTGCACCGACCCGACCGACCTGGCGGACGCGCTGGCCCAGAAGGCCAGGCTGCCGCACCGTTTTGTCCTGGGCACGCTGGCGGCCATGCGCCTGGTGGGGCTCATGGCCGAGGAATGGCAGACCATCGGCATGGCCCGCCGCGCCCGCGGCATCGGCTCGCACGGCACTCCGCTGCAGCGACTGCGGGCGACGTTGGGGCAGAGCTTCGGGCTGCTGGTCCAGGCCGTGCGCCGCGCCTCCCGCCTGGCCGTCACCATGGAGGCCCGGGGCTTCGGCGGCGCCGAGCGCACCTGGGCGCGGGAATCGACCTTCGCCCGGATCGACATCTGGGTGGTGCTCGGCGGGGCGCTCATCGCGGCGGCCGCCTTGGCCGCCGCCGTCACCGCCGGTACGTGGAACCCCGTGCTTTCCTGAGCCGCTGAGCCGGGCGGCTCAGTCCTGGCTGCCCTCGGCCAGCAGCTTCATGAGCTCCTCGGTCATGGGCCCGGACACCGGGATCGGCTTCCCGTCGATGCTCTTGACCGGGGCCAGCAGGCGGATGCTCGAGACGAGCCACACGGCGTCCGCTTCCAGCAGGTGGTGCGGCTGCAGGGGACCGTAGCCGAGCTGCCAACCGGCGGCCGCGGCGGCCTTGAACAGCGCCCCCTGCGAGGTCCCGGGCAGAATCCCGTTCTCGAGCAGCGGCGTGACCAGCGTCTTCACGCCGTCGTGTTCGGTGGCCATCAGGACCGTCGACGTCGGCCCCTCGAGCACCAGGCCGTCGGTCGAGGTGAAGATGACGTCGTCCGCCCCGTGCGCCTTGGCATAGCGCAGGGCGGCCATGTTCACCGCATAGGAGAGGGTCTTGGCGCCGAGCAGCAGCCACGGGGCGCGCTCGGCCAGCGAGCTGTCGTAACCACGGTCCAGAAGCAGGATGTCCACGCCCTCGCGGCGCTGCTTCCGGCCGACCGGCCCGGCCGCATTCGCCTGCACCCACGCCGTCGGCCGGCACGCGCCTTCCACGCCGCGGGTGACCAGGAGCTTGATCACGATTTCCTCGGCCGGGGGATGCTCGGCCAGCGCGGTTGCGATGGCCCGCCGCCAGCTGTCGGCGGACGGGATGTCCAGTTCCATGGTCCGGGCGGACTTTGCCAGGCGGTCCAGATGCGCGCCGACTTTGCGTGCCACGCCATCCACGGCGAGCATGGATTCGAAGATGCCGTCCCCGCGGGTGGCACCGAGGTCCGTGGCCATTAGCTGGGGCTGTGCAGGGTCTGCAACCCTGCCGTTCTCATGGGCCGGGTCGAGAAACACCAAAACTGTCATGGCTTCAGCTTAGATTGCTCCCGCCGGCAGATTAGGCTGGGGGAAGACGCGCCGGGGGACGGCGGGAAGAAAGGACGGATACTGCCGTGCTGTGGTCGCTTGCCGGTTTCGGGACACTCCCGGACTGGGCTGTCGTTCTGCTGACCGTGGTGGACTTTGCCATCCGGATCGCCGCGCTGGGCATCGTGCCGGGCAACCGCCGCCCCACCACCGCGATGGCCTGGCTGCTGGCCATCTTTTTCGTGCCGCTCGTGGGCCTCGCGCTGTTCTTTATGTTCGGCAGATTCCGGCTCTCGGACCGCCGGATCGCCAAGCAGATGGAGACCAACCGCCGTGTGCAGGCGGCCACCCAGAACCTGGAGGAGCCGCGCAGCGAACGAGAGGCTCCGGGCTGGGTGCACTCCGCGGCGGAGCTGAACCGGAGGCTCGGCTCCTTCCCGATGGTGGACAGCAACCACGTGGAGCTCTACCCGGACTACAAGGGGTCCATCGCCGCGATGGCCAAGGCCGTGCGCGAGGCGCAGGAGTTCGTGAACATCGAGTTCTACATCATGTCCCGCGACGACGTCACCGGTGAACTGTTCGATGCGCTGAAGGAGGCCGCCGGCCGCGGCGTGCGCGTACGGCTGCTGTTCGACCACCTGGGCGCCATGCGCGTCAAGGGCTACCGGCAGTTCCTGAAATGGCTGCAGGACAGCGGGATCGACTGGCGCCGGATGCTGCCGCTGCTTCCCGTCCAGGGCCAGTGGCGCCGCATCGACCTGCGCAACCACCGCAAGATCCTGGTGGTCGACGGTCGCGTCGCGTTCACCGGGTCCCAGAACCTGATCCATCCGGGCTACCACCGGGCCTCGAGCGCCCGCGTCGGCCGCCAATGGGTGGAGCTGATGGCCCGCTACGAAGGGCCCATCGTCACGGCGCTGAACATCGTCTTCGCCACCGACTGGTCCAGCGAAACCGACGACACGCTCGAGGGCGAACTGTTCACGCCGGCCCCGTCCCGCGAGCCGGGCCCAATGACCTGCCAGGTAGTGCCCAGCGGTCCGGGCTTCGCCACCGAGAACAACCTGCGGCTGTTCAACACGCTGATCTACGCCGCGGTCGAGCGGCTCTCCGTCTGCAGCCCCTACTTTGTCCCCGACGACTCGCTCCTGTACGCCATTACGACGGCGGCGCAACGGGGCGTCGACGTCGAACTCTTTGTTTCCGAACAGGGGGACCAGTTCCTGGTCCACCACGCCCAGCGGTCCTACTACCAGGCCCTGCTCGAGGCCGGCGTGCGGATCTATCTGTACCCGAAACCCTTCGTCCTGCACGCCAAGCACTTCACGGTGGACGACGAGATTGCCGTGCTGGGCTCGAGCAATATGGACATGCGCTCCTTCTCGCTCAACCTCGAGGTGTCCGTCATGATGCTGGGCGACGGCGTTGTGGGGCGGATGCGCAAGGTCCAGGACAGCTACCGGGAAGTCTCCAGGGAGATCACGCTGGAGGAGTGGACCAAGCGCAGCCGGCTGGAACGCTACGTGGACAACGTCGCCCGGCTGACCGCGACGCTGCAGTAGGACGTCCCGACGGCTGGCTCCGCGCGCTCCGGACCAGTCGGCCGGGTGGCACCGGCCGCCCGGGCCCGGGTCTTCCCGGCCCGGGCAGCGGTCAGTCCGGGAAGGCGGCGCCGAGGGCCGAGAGCACCCCGAAGGCCTTCGCCCGGACTTCGTCCCACTCTGCGGCCGGATCCGAATCGGCGGTGATGGCACCGCCCACTCCAAGGCTGAGCCGGCTGCCGTGGCGGACCAGCGTGCGGATCACGACGGACAGGTCGGAGGCGCCGCTGAGCGAAAAGTAGCCGGCCGCCCCGGAGTAGATGCCGCGGGGGCCGGATTCCAGGCGATCGAGGATGGCCATGGTGCTGATCTTCGGCGCGCCGGTCATGGAACCGGCCGGGAAGGCGGCGGCCACGGCCTCCGCCCGGGACGCGTCCGGCAGGAGCTGCGCATCGATGGTGGAGACCATCTGGTGCACGGTGGCGTAGCTTTCGATCGCGCACAGCCGGCTCACCCGGAGCGTCCCCGGCACGGCATAGTGGCTGAGGTCGTTGCGCAGCAGGTCCACGATCATGATGTTCTCGGCCCGGTCCTTCGGACTCGCCGCCAGCTCGGCCCTGGCCGCCGCATCCTCCGCCGGATCCTCCAGCCGCCGACGCGTGCCCTTGATCGGCTCCGCCCGCAGCCACCCGTCGGCGCGGATGCTCATGAACCGCTCCGGGGACGTGCTGGCCACCGTCAGGTCGCCGAACCGCAGGTAGGTGGCAAAGGGTGCGGGATTACGACGGCGGAGCGCCAGGTAGGTGTCCAAGTCGTCAAGGTCCGGAGAAGCCTCGGCAGCCAGCTCCGTGGTCAGGCAGATTTCGTAGGAATTGCCCTCCGTGATCTCCGCCTGTGCCCGGCGCACCTTGTCCAGGTAGGAGGCCCGGCTGTCCCGCAGCGTGAAGGCCGGAGCCTCGGGGGCGGAGGAGTCTTCCTGCTGTTCCCCGCCGTGTCCGGGCGCGCCGGCGGCCAGCGGTTCGATGGCCTGGCGGGCCTGCTCCCGCCACTGCGCCGCCTCCCCGAAAGCCGCATCGTCGGTGCCCGCGGCGTGGGTCAGCGTCAGCAGGTAGGTGTGCTGCCGCTGATGGTCCAGCACTATGCCGCGCCCGGCGAATATCAGCGCCGCGTCCGGAGTCGGGGCGCTGACGTCGTTGCCTCCGGACTCGCGCTTGAGCTCATAGCCCAGGCAGCCGATCCAGCCGAGCGCGAATCCTTCCGGCACGTCGTCGGGAAGCCGAACTTCGGCCCCGCCCCAGACCGAGTCCAACCAGCGGAAGAACGGACCCCGGATCCGCACGCTCACCCGGCCCCGGGTGATGGTGGTGGTCCCCGCGCGGTGCTCGGCAAGCGCCCCCAGCGTCCCGCCGCCGTCCGCCATGATGCTGACCGCATTCCGGTCCACAGGCCGGCCCGCGGCCGCGTTGGAACTGTCCAGCCAGACCGCGTGGGACGAGGCGCCGTACAGGGCACGGAAGAGGGCGGCGGAATCCGGGGAACTGGCCAGCCGTTCCACCTGAAGCTCCGGCCGCGGCAGGTGCGACCGTTCCAGGGCCAGCAGCGGCTCGAGCTGCGGCAGGTCGAGCAGCGCCCGCAGGACGGCGGAGGGAGAGAGCAGGTCCGGGCTGTCCCGGACCACGATGTCCGCGGCGCCGGCCACATCGTCGGCGGCGAGCCATTCCTCCTCCTGCCCGGCCCAGGTCTCCCAGTACGGTTCGTAGCCGTCGCCGTCCCGGGCGATGGCGCGGGTGCGCCGCTGTCCGGCGTCCGCCTCGATCCAGATGACCGCATCGAGGAGGCGGCGGGCGGCGGCATCGGCGGCGCCGACGCCCTCCAGGATCACGACCTCGGCGGGCTCGGTGACGCGGCGCTCGCCGTCGTCGTCCGCGGTCCAGTCCCAGGCCGTCCAGTCCGCGCTCAGGCCGCGCGAGAGCGGTTCCAGCACCGTTTCGCGGTACCGGCGCCGGCCGGCATCCAGGCCATTCCAGCCGGGGTAGATGTCTTCCAGATGGAACACGCCGACGCTGCGATGGCGGCGCAGCAAAGCGGCAAGCTCCAGGGCGAGTGTGGTCTTGCCCGCCCCGGACCGGCCGTCGACGGCGATCAGCACCGGCCTGTCAACGGGCTGCAAGAGCGGCCCTGACGTGCTGTACGATTCCCGGAACCGCTCCGCTGATCATGTCCCAGCTGGCCTCGAAATCCGCCTCGTCCCCGAACCACGGGTCGTAGATTCCCTGTGCCGCGGGCTCCTTGTCCGCCAGGGCGGGATCGAAGGAACGGAACATCCGGACCTTGGCCAGGGAGTCCTCGTCCGGTGCGTCCGCCCGAAGCTGCTCGTAATGGTCGATGTCCAGCGCCAGGATCAGGTCGCGGTCCCGGTACCAGGCCGGCAGGAACTGGCGGGCGCGGTGCCCGGTGCTGGGCAGGCCCGCCAGCTTGAGCCGCGCCGCCGCACGCTCGTCGATCGGCCGCCCGGCCTCCCAGTCCGACGTCCCGGCCGAGTCGACCGTTGCGCGGGCCGCTAGGCCGGCCTCCGCCAGGGCCTTGGTCAGCACGTACTGTGCCATGGGCGAGCGGCAGATATTGCCCGTGCAGACGGTGATGATCCGGTACATAGGCTCGATTGTAGTTAGAAGAAGGCCAGGATCAGGCCGACGCCGATGAACAGCGTGCCGAAGATCGTGCTCATGGTCCGCTGGCCACGGGCGCTGCGCGTGAAGCGCTGGAACGTCCGGGCGGCCGCGGCGAAGAAGAACCACATGACGAGGATATCGATCAGCACGATGGTCGCTCCCAGCACCACGTACTGCGGTGCCAGCGGCACCTCCGGCCGGATGAAGCCCGGCACGAACGCCAGGAAGAACACCACGGCCTTGGGATTGAGCAGGTTCACCCACAGGCCGCGGCGGAACATCGACCACGCGGGTTCGTTCCGCCGGCCGAGGGCCACGGCCTCCTCCGCTTCCGGCTTGGCCAGCAACTGGCGGACACCCAGGTAGATGAGGTAGGCGGCGCCCGCGTACTTGATGGCGTAGAACGCCGTCGGGGAGCTGGCCACCAGCAGGCCCACGCCCAGGGCGACGATGGCCAGGTGGACGACCAGCGCGGCCTGCTGCCCGAGGATGCCCCAAATGGAACGGCGGAAGCCGGTATTGAGCGCGTTGCTCATCGTGTTGATGGCTCCCGCGCCGGGGGTCAGGCTGATGACCGTACCGGCGCCCACCAGGGCCAGCCACAGGGTAAATTGCACGAGGAGATACTACGCTGGCCACGCCCGGGTCACCACAACGTGTCCACCAGCGCGAAATCCTGCAGCGCGAAATCCTGCAGTGGGTCAGCCTTCTTCGAGCAGGGCCATGGCGGCGTTGTGGCCGCCCAGGCCGCTGACGCCGCCGCCCCTCCGCGCGCCCGCGCCGCACAGCAGGATGCGCTCGTGGCCGGTGGCAGCGCCCCAGCGCTGCGCCGCAGTGTCCAGGGGCTCGTCGTCTTCGGCGAACGGCCAGGAGAGCGGGCCGTGGAAGATGCTGCCGCCGGGCATGGCGAGGCTGTGCTCCAGGTCAAGGGTCGTCTTGGTCTCGATGCAGGGGCGGCCGCCGGCATCGGTCATCAGGCAGTCCTCGATCGGCTCCGCGAGGACTGAGTTGAGCGAGTCGAGCACTGCCCGCTGCAGTTCCTCGCGCAGCCGGTCATTGCTGGCCTCGGTCAGCAGCCGATGCGGTGTCTGCAGGGTGAAGACGGTGAGTGTGTGGGCGCCTTCCCGCTGCAGCCGCTCCGGCAGGATCGACGGGTCCGCGAGCGTGTGGCAGTAGATCTCGGCCGGCAGCGGAGCCGGAATCGAGCCGCCCGCGGCCTCCGTGTAGGCCCGCTCCAGCTGGGAGTACGCCTCGTTGATATGGAAGGTGCCGCCGAAGGCCGCCTCGGGACCCAGGCTGCTGTCCTTGAGCCGGGGCAGCCGCTTGAGCAGCAGGTTCACCTTGGCCTGGGCGCCCTCCGCAGGAGCGGACGTCGGAGCCGAGGTCGGAGCGGCCGCGGCGCCGAGGAGCCGCTCCAGCACCCGCGGGGCCACATTGGCGAGCACAAACTCCCCGTGCACCGTGGCAGGGCCGGCGGCACCGCCGTCGTACGCCACGTCGCCGCCGGGGGACACCGCGGTGACCTCGGCCGAAGTGCGGAACTCGACGCCCGCCGCCCGGGCGGCCTTTTCGAGCGCGCCGCTGACCGCGCCCATGCCGCCTTCCGGGACGTCCCAGTGGCCGGTCCCGCCGCCGATCACGTGGTACAGGAAGCACTTGTTCTGCTGCAGGTCCTCCTGCCCGGCGCGGGCGAAGGTGCTGATCAGCCCGTCCGTGAGGACCGCACCGCGGACCAGGTCGGACCGGAACGCCGTTTCGATGGCCTCGCCCAGGGGCCGCTCGAAGAAGTCGGCCCACAGACCCTCGTCGTCCAGCAGGGCGCGGACGTCGCTGCGCCGGGGCAGCGGCTGCGTGACCGTCGGCCACAGCCGCTCGGCGATGGCTCCGGTGCGCTCGTAGAAGCGGGTGAAGGCCTCGAAGTCGGCTGCCGCGTCCACGGCTGCGAAGGACGCGCGCGTCGCCTGGGCATCTTCGTTGTCCACCAGCAGGCCCGTATCGGTGCCGGGCAGCGGCGTGTAGGAGGAGTAGCGGCGCCGGATCAGCCGCAGGTCCAGGCCGAGGTCGTCTATGATCTGCTGCGGAAACAGGCTCACGAGGTAGGAGTAGCGGGAGAGTCGGGCGCCCGTGCCCGGGAACACCTCGGCGGAGACGGCGGCGCCGCCGAGGTGGTCCTGCCGCTCCAGCACCAGCACCGAGCGGCCGGCGCGCGCCAGGTAGGTGGCGGCGACCAGGCCGTTGTGCCCGCCGCCGATAACGACGACGTCGAAATGCTCTTGTTCGTGGGCATGCAGGGGCATGGGGCTCCTCTATCGGGCCAGGACGGCCGGCGGGCGGCGCTGCTGCGCCGTCGGGTCAGGGCTTGCGGGCGAGGATCTCGCCGTTGGGAATCAGGAACCAGCCGTCCGCGGCCATGGCCCACTCCTGCCAGCCCTGCGCGATGCGGTCCAGCCCGGCCTGGTCCAGCAGGCCCCGGTCCAGCGCCTGTTCGCCGTACGCCGAGTGCAGGACCCGTTCGTACCAGACGTTGCCCCACCAGGTGCGCTGTTCCTCCGTGGCATAGAGCCAGTTGGAGGAGGACGGGCTGATGTCGCTGAACCCGGCGGCCTGCGCCCAGGACAGCAGGTGGCGGCCGGCGTCCGGCTCGGCGCGGTTGCCGCGGGCGATCTGCTGGTAGGTGTCCATCCACTCGTCCAGTTCCGGGAGTTCCGGGAACCAGCTCATCCCGTGGAAGTCCGCGTCACGCACGGCGACGATGCCGCCCGGCTTCGTCACGCGGCGCAGCTCGTACAGCGCGGCCACCGGATCGGTCAGGTGCTGGAGCACCTGGTGGGCGTGGACGACGTCGAAGGTGTCGTCGTCGTAGTCCAGGTCGTAGATGTTGCCGCTGACGAAGGTCGCGTTGTCCACCCCGCGCAGCGCGGCGAGCTCGGCGGCCTGCTCCAGCACGTCATCGGAGCGGTCCAGGCCGACCACCTCGCCGGGGGCGACGAGCTCGGCCAGGTCGGCGGTGATGCTCCCGGGCCCGCAGCCGACGTCGAGCAGCCGCATTCCCGGCCTGAGGTGCGGCAGCAGGTAGGCGGCGCAGTCCTCGGCGGTGCGGACGGCATGCGCGCTGACGACGCTCTGGTGGTGGCCGTGCGAGTAGACCTCTTCCTTCATAGTGGGAGGGTACTCTGCACCACAGCCTGAGGGGTAACAGCGCGGCCGCTTGTTGCGCTATTAGTCGCGGAGCAGGGCATTCGTCGGAGCCGGGCAAAGTATCTCCATGGTGGAGATACTTTATAGTTGAGCTAAAAGCCGCTTCCCCATAGAAAGGCCGGTCGGATGTCCCGCTGGTTGAGAGTATTCGTGCCCGTGCTGGTGGTGCTGGCCTGGTTGGCCGCGGCAGGCCTCGGGGGGCCAACCTTCGGCAAGCTCTCGGACGTGTCCACCAATGACCAGGCCGGGTTCCTGCCGCAGAGCGCGGAATCGACGGAGGCGGGGGAGTGGCAGCAGCGGTTCCTGGATTCCGAATCCGTGCCCGCCGTCGTCGTTGTTGAGTTCGATGCCCCGCTGGCGCCGCAGGAGCTCGGCGGCCTCGCCTCGCTCGGCGAGCAGCTTGGCGAGGCGGCGGGCCTAACGTCCGACGGCGGCCCGCAGGTCGCCGGTCCGATCCCCGCCGAGGATTTCACCGCGGTCCAGTTCGTCGTCCCGGTTCCCGACGACGGCGAGGTGGGTGCGTCAGTCGACGGGCTGCGCGACGTGCTGGCGGCCGAACTGCCGGACGGCGCCACCGGCTACGTGACCGGTCCCGCGGGCTTCGTCGCAGACCTGGTCGAGGCGTTCGGCGGCATCGACGGGCTGCTGCTGGGCGTGGCGCTCGCCGCCGTGTTCCTCATTCTGCTCGTGGTGTACCGGGCCCTCCTGCTGCCGTTCCTGGTGCTGCTGACCTCCATCTTTGCCCTGTGCGCGGCCATTCTGGTCGTCTACTGGTTCGCGCTCCTCGGCTGGATCCAGCTCAGCGGGCAGAGCCAGGGCATCCTGTTCATCCTGGTGATCGGCGCCGCCACCGACTACGCGCTGCTCCTGGTGGCGCGCTACCGGGAGGCGCTCGGCGAGGAGGAGTCGGCCTGGCGGGCGATGCGTACGGCGTACCGCGCCGCGGTCGAACCGATCGTCGCCTCCGGGGCAACGGTGACGCTGGCGCTGCTCTGCCTGCTGTTCTCGGACCTGAACTCCAACCGCAGCCTGGGGCCGATCGCGGCCATCGGCATCGTCTTCTCGGTGGTGGCCGCGCTGTCGCTGCTGCCGGCCCTCCTGCTGATCTTCCGCCGCGCGGCCTTCTGGCCGATCGTTCCGCGCCCGGGCCGGCACACGCACCGGTCCGCCGCGGAGGATGTTCCCGCCGGGGCGGAGGGCCTGCGGGGAATCTGGCGCCGCACAGCCGGCCTGATCGCGCGCCGGCCGCGGCTGACCTGGCTGGTCTCGCTGGCGGTCCTGGCGGCGGGATCCCTTGGCGTGCTGCAGCTGCAGGCCCACGGCGTGCCGCAGTCGGAGCTGGTCCTGGTCCAGACGGATTCCGCGGACGGGCAGGACGCCCTCGCGCGGCACTTCGATGCCGGGTCGGGGTCTCCCGCCGTCATCATTGCCAACGAGGCGCTGCGCGACGAGGTCCTCGAGGTCGTTCGCGGCCAGGATGGAGTGGCCGACGCGGAGCTGCTGGCGGCCGGAGGCGCGGTCGTGGAAGAGGACGGGCGCGTCCTCATCAACGCCACCCTGGCGGACGTCGCGGATTCTTCGGCGGCCGAGGAGACCGTGGCCGAGCTACGTACAGCGCTCGATGCGGTTGACGGCGCGGCCCTCGTCGGCGGCACCACCGCCGTCGCGCTGGATACCAACAATTCAGCCCAGGCCGACCTGCTGAAGATCATCCCGATTGTGCTGGCCGTGATCCTGGTGGTGCTGATGCTGCTGCTGCGGTCCGTTGTCGCGCCGGTGCTGCTGATCCTCAGCGTCGCGCTGTCCTACCTCACGGCCCTCGGCGTCTCGGCCTGGGTGTTCAACCATGTATTCGGATTCCCGGGCGCCGATGCGTCGGTGCCGCTCTATGGCTTCGTCTTCCTCGTGGCCCTCGGCGTGGACTACAACATCTTCCTGATGACCCGGGTGCGCGAGGAATCCCTGCGGCTGGGCACCCGGCCGGGGATCCTCCGCGGCCTTGGGGCGACCGGCGGTGTCATCACCTCCGCCGGGATCGTCCTCGCCGCCACCTTCGCGGCGCTGGGCGTCATTCCCATCCTGTTCCTGGCCCAACTGGCCTTCATCGTCGCGTTCGGCGTGCTGCTGGACACCGTGCTGGTGCGTTCGCTGCTGGTGCCCGCGCTCTCCTACGACCTTGGCCGGCGTATCTGGTGGCCGGGAAGGCTGTCACGGGAGACGCGGCACGGGGAGCCGGCCAAGCCGCCGGCCTACATCGACGCTTGATCCCTTTCGACGCGTGATCCCCCTGTGGACGCGTGATCCCTATGGAGGGGGCGGCCGGTTGGCCGCCCCCTACGGTGCTTCCGGGGCCCGGGGCCCGTCCGGGGACCCGCCCAAACTTGAGTGCCCGCGACTCAAGTTGAGTTGACATCCTCAAGGCCCTGAGTAGACTTGAGTTCAGAACGCTCAATCCCGAGCCGCCCTTTCGGGGCGGCACGTCTGAGATCCGTGGCCGCCAAGGCCAGCCAAGAAAGGACAAGCGTATGTCTCGTGCAGTAGGTATCGACCTCGGAACCACCAACTCCGTGGTTTCCGTGCTGGAAGGTGGCGAACCCACCGTTATCGCCAACGCCGAGGGCGGCCGCACCACGCCCTCCGTTGTCGCCTTCTCGAAGGCCGGCGAGGTCCTCGTCGGCGAGATCGCCAAGCGCCAGGCGGTCAACAATATCGAGCGCACCATCGCTTCCGTCAAGCGCCACATGGGCACCGACTGGAAGAAGGAAATCGACGGCAAGAACTACACTGCGCAGGAAATTTCCGCCCGTATCCTTCAGAAGCTTAAGCACGACGCCGAGTCCTACCTGGGCGAAAAGGTCACCGACGCAGTGATCACCGTTCCGGCGTACTTCAACGACGCCGAGCGCCAGGCGACGAAGGAGGCCGGCGAAATCTCCGGCCTGAACGTCCTGCGCATCGTGAACGAGCCGACCGCTGCCGCCCTGGCCTACGGCCTCGACAAGGGCAAGGAAGACGAACTCATCCTGGTCTTCGACCTCGGCGGCGGCACCTTCGACGTCTCGCTGCTGGAAGTCGGCAAGGACGAGGACGACTTCTCCACCATCCAGGTCCGCGCCACCGCCGGTGACAACCGCCTCGGCGGCGACGACTGGGACCAGCGCGTCGTGGACTACCTGCTGAAGCAGGCCAAGGCCAAGGGCGCCGACCTGTCGAACGACAAGATCGCGCTGCAGCGCCTGAAGGAAGCCGCGGAGCAGGCCAAGAAGGAACTGTCCTCGGCGTCCTCCACCAACATCTCGCTGCAGTACCTCTCCGTGACCCCCGAGGGCCCGGTCCACCTGGACGAGCACCTCAGCCGCGCCAAGTTCCAGGAACTGACCGCGGACCTGCTGGAGCGCACCAAGAAGCCGTTCCACGACGTCATCAAGGAGGCCGGCATCAAGGTCTCCGATATCGACCACATTGTGCTCGTCGGCGGTTCCACCCGTATGCCGGCCGTGTACGACCTGGTCAAGGAGATGGCCGGCGGCAAGGAGCCGAACAAGGGCGTGAACCCGGACGAGGTCGTCGCCGTGGGCGCCGCCCTGCAGGCTGGCGTCTTGAAGGGCGAGCGCAAGGACGTCCTGCTGATCGACGTCACCCCGCTGTCCCTGGGCATTGAGACCAAGGGCGGTGTGATGACCAAGCTGATCGAGCGCAACACGGCCATCCCGACCAAGCGTTCGGAGACCTTCACGACTGCGGACGACAACCAGCCCTCCGTGGCCATCCAGGTCTTCCAGGGCGAGCGTGAGTTCACCCGGGACAACAAGCCGCTGGGCACCTTCGAGCTGACCGGTATTGCGCCGGCCCCGCGCGGCGTCCCCCAGGTGGAGGTCACCTTCGACATCGACGCCAACGGCATCGTGCACGTCTCCGCCAAGGACAAGGGCACCGGCGCAGAGCAGTCGATGACCATCACCGGCGGCACCGCGCTGTCCAAGGATGACATCGACCGCATGGTCCGCGAGGCCGAGGAGCACGCCGCCGAGGACAAGAAGCGCCGCGAGGCCGCCGATGTCCGCAACTCGGCCGAACAGCTTGCGTACTCCGTGGGCAAGCTGCTGACCGACAATGACGAGAAGCTGCCCGCCGAGGTGAAGACCGAGGTCCAGGCCGACGTCGACTCTCTCAAGGCCGCCCTGGAGAAGCAGGATAACGACGACGAGGTCAAGGCCGCGTTCGAGAAGCTCCAGGCATCGCAGACCAAGCTGGGCGAGGCAATCTACTCGCAGTCCCAGGCCGGCGCTCCCGGTGAAGGCGCGCCCGCCGGCGACGGCGCTCCCGGAGCCGGTTCTGCCAACGCCGACGAAGACATTGTCGACGCCGAAGTAGTCGACGAGGAAGAGAAGAAGTAACCATGCCCCACCACGGTAACGAGCACGAACACGAGTCAGAGCCGGTGAGCTTCCGCGACAACCGGAAGATCGACCCGGAGACGGGCAAGGTCCGTGGGCCGCAGGAGGAGGCTGCCGCCGGGGATGCGGCGGCCTCCGCGGAGGCCGCCGGCCACGAGCACGAGGACGTCACGCCCGTGGACGCCGCCCATGACTCCGGGGACGCACTGGCGCAGGCCGAGCAGATCCTCAACGAGGCCTCGGCGGAACCCGCGGCCGACCAGGCCCTGGTCGAGGAGCTCCGCAATGACCTGCTGCGGCTGCAGGCGGAGTACGTCAACTACCGCAAGCGCGTGGAACGGGACCGGGCGGTGGCCGGAGAGATGGCCGTCATCGGCGTCCTGAACTCCCTGCTGCCCGTGCTTGACGACATCGACGCGGCCCGCCAGCATGGCGACCTGACGGACGGCCCGTTCGCCGCGATCGCCAGCAAGCTGGACGGCGTGCTGGAGCAGTACGGCCTGAACCGGATCAACGAGGCCGGCGTGGAGTTCGACCCGAACATCCACGAGGCCCTCATGCAGCAGCCCAATCCGGAGGTCAAGGTGGACACCGTCAACCAGATCCTCCGCGGCGGCTTCAAGTCCGGCGACCGGGTGCTGCGCGCCGCCCAGGTCGTTGTGGGCGTGCCGGAGTAAGCGGCAACGCCCAAACGGCCGATGCCGGGAGCTGCCTGCCTCGTGCAGGCAGCTCCCGGCACGACCCGTCCCGCCGGCCACGGCGGGACCCACGACATTAACGACGACGAGAAGGAGGCATCCGGATGGCCAGCCAGGATTGGGTCGATAAGGACTTCTACAAGATCCTCGGTGTCTCCAAGGACGCCTCGGACGCGGACATCAAGAAGGCCTACCGCAAGCTGGCGCGCAAGTACCATCCGGACACCAACGCGTCGGACGCCACCGCCGAGAAGATGTTCAAGGACGTCTCGGAGGCCTACTCGGTGCTTTCGGACCCCGAGGAACGCCAGCAGTATGACGCGATCCGTGCCATGGGCAGCGGAGCCCGCTTCTCGGCCGGAGGTGCCGGCGGTCCCGGCGCCGGCGGTTTCGAGGACGTCTTCGGCAACCTTTTCGGCCAGCACGCCGGCCGCGGCACCCGCTCGGGCGGCTTCGGCGGCGGCAACGTCCCGCCCGAATTCGCCGACCTCTTCGGCGGTTTCGGCGGCGGCGGCTTCCAGGCTCCGCAGGCACCGCCGCGGAAGGGCGCCGACCGGACAGCATCGACCACCATTTCCTTCGCGGGCTCGATCAACGGCACCAAGATCGGCCTCCGCGAGCCCTCCGGCGAGGTGATCGAGGTCCGCATCCCCGCCGGCATCAAGGACGGCCAGAAGGTGCGGGTCCGGGGCAAGGGCCAGCCCGGCCCGGCCGGCAACGGCGACCTGATGGTGACCGTCAACGTCCAGCCGCACGGTTTCTACACGCGGGACGGGGACAATATCCGCGTCCATGTCCCGGTTACCTTTGCCGAGGCGGCGCTGGGGGCCCAGATCGAGGTCCCCACGATGAACGGCGAGCACGTCAAGGTGAAGGTCCCGGCGGGAACGCCGTCCGGCCGCACACTGCGGGTGAAGGGGCGGGGCGTCAAGACGTCGAAGACGACCGGCGACCTGCTGGTGACCATCGACGTCGTGGTTCCGCAAAACCTGAACAAGCAGGCCGAGGAGGCCGTGAAGGCCTTCGCCGCGGCTACGTCCGACGCAGACCCGCGGGCTTCGCTGGGCGCCAAGGCCCGGTTGTAGACGCGTGAAGAAGGGAGGAACGGCGATGGGCATCGACCGCAATGCGCCGATTTTCGTGATCTCCGTGGCAGCCGAGCTGGCCGAAATGCACCCGCAGACCCTGCGCCAGTACGACCGGATGGGGCTGGTGTCTCCGTCCCGGCAGCGGGGCCGGCAGCGGCGGTACTCGCAGCGGGACGTCGACCTGCTCCGCGAAGTCCAGCGGCTGTCCCAGGAGGGCGTCTCGCTGGAGGGGATCAAGCGCATCCTCGAACTGGAGAACCAAGTCACCGCGCTGCGTTCCCGGGTGGCCGAGCTGACCGCCGAACTGGACCAGACCCGGCGCCTGACCAGCGCCGAGGCCAGCCGCGTCTTCGCCGCCGGGCTGGCCGGCGACGTGGTCACTCTGACCCGGGGCAAGCGTCCGAGGCCGCGGAGCCAGGCGCTGGTGGTGTGGCGGCCCCAGTCCTGACCGAAGCCCGCCGCGCCAGCTCCATGGCCCCCGCCAGCCGGGCGGCCAGGGCGGCGCCCACCCCGGGAATCTGTTTCAGGGCCTCGGCATCCGCGGCCAGCAGCCCGGCAGGACCACCTGCCTTCTTCAGGATGAGCTGACCCAGTTCGAGGCTGCTCGCCTCCCGCGTTCCCGAGCCGATGACCAGTGCCAGCACCTCGGCGTCCTTGAGCCGCCGGATCCCGAGCCGGGCCATTTTCTCCCGCGGCCGGTCCGGGGCCTCCATGTCCGCAATGGATGTGTGTGTCTTCATGCAGCCAAGCTACGGGCCGATGCCGGTCGAGCGGACCGGCGCGAGCCCGGATGTGCATGACGGCGCTTCAGGGCCAACCTGTGGAGGCAGGGTCAAACCCCGCCGCCCGTCCTCCGACGCACGCTTACGAATTCTGCTCCACGGCGCGTTCCAGGATGGCCAGGACTCCGTCGTCGACCTCAGCCGGGGAACGGAACCGCAGGCGCCGGCCGAAGGGATCCCCGGAGCGGACCTTGACCGCCTCGAGCCGAGGGTCGTCCGCCTCGACCCGCAGCAGCAGGTCCAGGCTGCCCTTGTTCGCCGGCGTGATCTGGGCGAACTTGCGGCGCGGGGAATGGACCGAAACGTAGGTCTTGCGTGCCTGCAGCCACACCCCGTCGAGGGAAAGCGCCATGGCCATCAGCCGGTCGGCGATCGGACGCAGCGCAGGCCGGTCGGCGTACTGGCCGTCGATCAGCTCATCGCCCGACTTGAGGAAGAACTCCGGGTAGCCGAACACCTTCCACGAAACCGCCATGGCGGCGTAGCCGGCCACGCCCTGCTCCCGCAGCCATCCGGACAGCTCCGCCTCCGTCGAGATGCCGGAGTCCCGGGCCTTCCCGGCCCAGGCCTCCGAACCCTCGCCGGTGCGCCGCACCAGCAGCTCCTCGTTCCAGTCGATCATCCCCTGCCAGGATGCAATGTCTCCCATCCCACCAGCGTACTGAGGTCAGCGGATCATCGTCCCGTCGGGGGCCACCACGTACCAGACCTCGTTGACGTTCTGGCCGGTCACGTCGCCCGGCTTCGTGTCCTTCTGCCAGTAGTAGACCGGCATGCCGTCGATGGTGACCTGCTTCTTGCCCTCCGGGGTCTCGATGGTGCCGATCTCGGCCGTGACGCCGTCGACCTTGGGGGAGTCGCTTTCGGTCAGGACCGGGGGCCAGGCCACGATGCAGTCGCCGGTACAGTTGCTGACGCCCGAATCCTTCTCGTCCTTCGTGAAGTAGTAGACGGTCATTCCCTTCCCGTCGACCACGATTTCGCCAAGCGAGCTGTTGGCCGTCTTCAGGTCGACGGAGCCGGCCGCGGCACTGCTTTCGCCCGCGGTCGGCATGGCGCTGGTTTCCGGCATCGCGCTGGTTTCCGGCGCCGCCGGTGGAGCAGCTTCGTTGTCGTCTCCGCCGCCGGCACAGCCGGCCAAACCGAGGAGGGCGGCGGCCATCAGGACGCTGGCGCCCCTGCTGCTGATCTTCATGATTGAGTCCTATCGGTTCAACGGGCTGGGTTCGGTGCAGCGCCGCCGGGTGCGGGCCACTATTGGCAAAGACGTGCCCCGGCGCCAGAATGGTTCAACTGCGCAGTCCGCGGCGCAGTTGAACCATGGGGCCACCCGCCGGCGTCTGAGCAGGTACGGGTGTCATTTCGGCGCACGCTCGAAGGGATCGGCCATGGCGATGGAAGACGAAGCGGTCGCGCAGCTGTACCGCGAGCACGCGGCCGCGCTGCGGCGGTTTGTGCTCGCCGCCACCTCCGATCCGGCGCAGGCCGACGACGTGGTGCAGGAGACCATCCTGCGGGTCTGGAAACTCGGTCCCGACGTGGAGAACATGCGCGGGTACCTCTACCGGACGGCCCGCCACGTGATCATCGACAACTACCGCCGCCGCAGCCGCCGGGCGCCGGAGACCCGGATGCCCGAAGAGGATCCGCCCGCCGAGGACAAGGTCGATACCCTGCTGCTCAAGGTGGTGGTGGAGGAAGCCCTGTCCCGGCTCAGCGTCGACCACCGCAATATCATCCTCGCCCTGTACTACCAGAGGCTCACGGCGACGGATGCGGCCAAGGCCCTGTCCCTGCCGCTGGGCACGGTGAAGTCCCGGGCCTTCTACGCGGCCAGGGCGCTGCGCTCCGTCCTCGAGGAGATGGGGGTCCAGCCATGAAACACAACCACGAACAGCTGAGTGAGCTGATCGGACTCTACGTCCTGGGCGGATTGGAACCCTCCGAGCGGCGCGCGTTCGACCAGCACCTGCGCGACTGTCCGGAGTGCGCGGCCGAGCTGGCTCGGCTTGAGTGCCTGCCCGCCCTGCTGGACGGCGTGCCGCGCGAGGTCGCCCTGGAACTGGCCCAGCCGTCGCCATCGGACGTCGAGCACAACACCAAGCGCCTGCTGTCCGAGCTCCATGTGCGCCGGCGGCAACAACGACGGCGGGTGGCCGGTTTGGTCGCGCTGGTGGCCGCGGCATCGCTCGTCATCGGAGCGGTCGCCGGTCCCGCGGTCACCGGCCCGCGGCAGGTGAAGGACAGCTACACGATGAGCGCCTCCAGCGGCCTGGAGGTGCAGCTGGACCTGGTCCATAAGGGCTGGGGGACGGAGCTGGCCATGGATGGTGAACGGCTGCCCGACAGCGGCGTCCTCTCGCTTTGGGTCACCGACTCCACCGGGAAGGCGCACGAGGTCGCCACCTGGAAGGCCACACAGGCGGGCCGGGCCCGGCTGTCGGCGGCCACCGCCGTCGAGACGGAGGAGATCGTGCGGGTCGAGATCAAGGATGCGGACAAGGTTCCCGTTGCCTCGGTGGTCACCCGGGGCTGAGCGCCGGGCGGTCTTGGGCGACTGGCCTCAGTCCGCTGTCCGGCGGAAGGTCAGGTCGAAGATACCGCGCCCGGCCTCGTGCGCCTTCTGTTCGAAGCTGGTGAGCGCGCGGCCCTCGAACCGCGGTGCCCAGCCGCCGAGTTCGTCCATTCCCTCGCCCTGGCTCGCATTGCCCGTGCTCACCGGAGCCTTGCCTTCGCGCACCGGGGCGCCGCCCACTTCCTGCTCGACTCCGCTTTCCCAGACCTGGGTGAGCGGGGATGACGGACCAGTGCGTTCGCCGTCGTGCACGTTGACGAAGTCCGCCGCCGCGTTGCCCACTTCCCGCATCTGGATGGCGTAGGAAGACCAGTCCGTGGCCAGCCGCCAGAGTCCGCCGGGTTCGAGGACCCGCGCCGCCAGCAGGGCGAAGCTGTCCTTGACCAGGCGGCGCTTTTGGTGGCGCGTCTTGTGCCACGGGTCCGGGAAGAAAACCCAGAGCTGGGCGACCGATCCCGCCGGCAGCATGGTCGCCAGGACCTCCGGCGCGTTGGCCTGCACGACGCGGACGTTCGAGAGCTGCTTCGTCCCGATGCGCAGCAGCGTATGGGCCAAACCCGGCCGGTAGACCTCGACGGCGAGGAAGTTCCATTCAGGGTGCTCGTGGGCGGCGTGGCAGACGGCTTCGCCGAGCCCGGAGCCGATCTCCACCACGAGCGGGGCCCGCCGCCCGAAGGCGGCCTCCGCATCGAACTCGTAGCCGGGATCCACGGAGGTGTCGCCCCCCACGCGCGGCACGTCGATGACGAAGGCCTCGGCATAGTCGTCCCAGGCCTGCTGGCGGCGGCCCTGCAGGCGCGAGCCGCGGCGGACGTAGCTGACCGGCTGCGTGTGGAAGGAACCCGGCGCGGGCGAAGGAGCGGGGGAGGGTCCGGCGCCGTCTGCGGCGGGGGAATCCGGAGTGGAAGGCTGGTGCATCATCCACCTCAGGATAGCCGCGGTCGGACAGCGCGCGCGTCGCTGGTAGACTGGTGGGTACTTGGAGCGTGCCCGCGGGCCCGTTCCCTGCGTCGATGAACGCTTCACACTTCTCCCGCAGTTCCAGCGCGGGGCGTCAGACCTGCAGCCAGCAGGCAGCCCACGCGAGCGGTTGACTCTGATTATTTCTTCGGCGAAACCCTGGGCCATACCGGTGCCGGGGCCACTGACCGAAAGTACCCCTCGATTTCCATGACCCTTACCACTTCCGTGCGCTCTTTTAAGCAGCTCGGCGTTCCGTCGCAGCTGGTGACGGCGCTGTCCGCCTCCGGCATCCTTGAGCCGTTCCCGATCCAGTCCGAAACCCTGCCGGATACGCTGGCCGGCCGGGATGTCCTAGGCCGGGGCCGCACGGGCTCGGGCAAGACCCTTGCCTTCGCGCTGCCGCTGGTTTCCCGGCTGGCCGAACGGGAAGCGGCCTACCGCCGCCGCGCCGGCCGTCCCCTCGGCCTGGTGCTGGCGCCCACGCGCGAGCTCGCCACCCAAATCAATGCCGTTATCGAGCCGCTGGCCAAGGAACTGGGCCTGAACACCACCGTGATCTACGGCGGCGTCTCCCAGGCGCGCCAGGAAAAGGCGCTGGCCGCCGGCGTTGACATTGTGGTGGCCTGCCCCGGCCGCCTCGAGGACCTGATGAAGCAGCGCATCCTCACGCTGGAAGCCGTGGAGATCACGGTGCTCGACGAGGCCGACCACATGGCCGACCTGGGCTTCCTGCCCGTCGTCCGCCGCCTGCTGGATGCCACCGGGTCCGAGGGACAGCGGCTGCTCTTCTCCGCCACGCTGGACAACGGCGTGGACAAGCTGGTCAACCGCTACCTGACGAACCCGCTCACCCACTCGGTGGACGAGCCGCAGGCGGCCGTCAGCACCATGGAACACCACGTGCTGGTGGCCCCGGACCTGACCGTCAAGAAGCAGCTGATCAAGGAACTGGCTTCCGGTCTGGGACGCCGCGTACTCTTCACGCGTACCAAGCACCACGCCCGCAAGCTGGCCAAGACGCTGACCGACGCCGGGATTCCGGCGGTGGACCTGCACGGCAACCTCTCGCAGAACGCGCGGGACCGGAACCTGGCCGAATTCTCCTCCGGCGACGTGCGTGTCCTGGTCGCCACCGACGTCGCCGCCCGCGGCGTGCACGTGGACGACGTGGAACTCGTCGTCCACGTGGACCCGCCGACCGAGCACAAGGCCTACCTGCACCGCTCCGGCCGCACCGCCCGGGCCGGCTCGGACGGCACCGTGGTCACCTTGTCGCTGCCCGAGCAGAAGCTCGAAGTGGGCAAGCTGATGAAGGCCGCCGGCGTGGATGTCGCTTTCGAGCGGGTGACGGCGAGCTCCCCGCTCGTGGCGAAGCTCGTGGGCGAAGCCGCGGCCGCGGTGGACCCGAAGGTTCGGCGTGCCGCCCAGGAGGCCAAGGCCGCACACCGCGGCCCCGCCCACAAGCAGGGCACCTCCACCGGAGCCAACGCGCAGCGCAAGCGTGCGGCGCGCCAGAACGGACGGAAGCAGGCCGCCGGCACCGGCGGGCAGCCCGCAGCCGCCCGCGGCGCGGGACGGGCAGCCGATTCCCGCGGCGGCGCCCGGACAGCCGATTCCCGCGGCGCGGCCCGGACCGGCGATGCCCGCACGGCCAGCCAGGCGGCAGCGTCCGGCAACGGCCGCCGTCCCGCGCGGACCGACGCCGTCCAGCAGCCCGGCCGTTCGCGCCGCCCCGCCACCGGACAGCGCGCCGCCGCGCAGCCGTCGTCGTCCCGAGGGTCCCAGCGCTCGGCTTCCGCGGCCTCGCCGGCGGGACACCGCGCCGCGGCCCCGGACAGCCGCCGCGGCAACCGTCGTGCCTCGGCCCCGGCGAGCAACACCCGCCGCAACGCCCGATAGACGGCAGCCGGGACCCGTAGCCGGGACGCGATACCAGCACCCGGCGCCGGCCACCCGGCGCCGGCCACCCGGCGCCGGCCACTCGGCGCCGGCCAAAAGGCCCTGACCCGCCCCTTTCCAAGGGGTGGGTCAGGGCCTTTCCCCATGGTGCCAGCGGCCTTCAGCGGCAACAATGGGTTGCATGAACGCTGTCCTGAATATCATCTGGTTGCTGCTCGGAGGCATCTGGCTCGCACTCGGCTACTTCCTGGCCGGCATCATCTGCTGCGTGCTGATCGTCACCATCCCGTTCGGCATCGCGTCCTTCCGGATCGGTGCCTACGCCCTGTGGCCCTTCGGCCGGAAAGTGGTGGACAAGGGCGGACGCACTTACGTCCTGTCGACCCTGGGCAACGTCATCTGGATCCTGGTGGCGGGCATCTGGATCGCGCTGGCGCATGTACTCACCGCGATTGCGCAGGCGATCACCATCATCGGCGTCCCGCTGGCGATCGCCAACCTGAAGATGATCCCGGTATCCCTGACGCCGCTGGGCAAGGAGATCGTGCCCTCGACCCACTCCTTCATCGGCTATGACCGGCACTACGCGGGCGGCTACCTGCGCTGAGCCAGGCTCATTCCACGTTCAAGCGGCGGGCGTCACTGAGGCCCATGCTCCGCCGGGACGCGGCCTGCACGCGGAAGCGGCGGCCGGTCACCTGGTCCGGGACGATCCGCATGAAGTTGTTCTTCTCGCCGGCCTGCCACGGGAAGAGCGGCAGCAGGCTGGAGGCGAGCACATCCTCGATGCTGGCGAGCCGCTCCGCCGGTCCCTTGACTACGACGCTCCAGGCGACATTGCTGGCCGGATGGTAGCCGTCCGTCTCGAACGCAACGTTGCTGCCGCCCAGGGCGCCGTCGAGCTTGGTGCCGCGCGCCGTTCGGAAGACGATCGAGCCGTGGTCGACAACGTAGTTGATCGGGAAGAGTTCCGGCTGCCCGTCGACCACGACGGCTAACCGGCCGACGTCCGTGCTCCGGAACATTTCCCAGCATTCGCTGGTGGACAGATTCTCTATGCCGTCGGGCATCTGCGTGGCCGTCATGCTCCCAGTCTATTGAGGGCCGCGGCCCGACGATAGTCCCGCCCACGGCGCGGCAACAGGGCCCCGGCCTGCGGATATATCCGCCCCTCCGGAGATGCATTCCGCTAGGGGATGTGCTGGAATTACGGTGATAGCGGCAACGCTATGCACTGTTGGGCTGCCATCCATCGGCCCGCGGGGACGCAGTGCTTGTGCCACAACCCCCAGGAGGCGTCACGATGTCCGAACTTACCCCCGAGATGTCCGGAGAGTGGCGGTTCGACCCTGCCCATACACGCATCGGCTTCTCCACCCGCCATGCGATGGT
This sequence comes from Arthrobacter sp. Marseille-P9274, assembly GCF_946892675.1. Classification (NCBI taxonomy): domain Bacteria; kingdom Bacillati; phylum Actinomycetota; class Actinomycetes; order Micrococcales; family Micrococcaceae; genus Arthrobacter; species Arthrobacter sp. Marseille-P9274. Next base: position 872,104 of record NZ_CAMPOV010000001.1, on the reverse strand, counting down.
CACCAAGGTCCGCGGAGCCTTCAATGACTTCGACGGCGTCATCCGCGCCGACGTCGAGAACCCGTCCAACTCTTCGGTGCGGCTGACCATCAAGGTCGCCAGCATCGACACCCGCAACGCGCAGCGGGACGAACACCTGCGCACCAACGACTTCTTCGACGCGCCGAACTATCCGGAGATCACCTTCCGGAGCACTCACATCGACCAGGTCGAGGACCGGAACTTCATTGTGAACGGGGACCTCACGATCCGCGGCGTCACGAAGCCGGTTTCCATCCCCATCGAATTCGTCGGGGTGGAGCGGGACCCCGCCGGGAACCTGCGCGCGGGCTTCGAGGGCTCGCGCCGGATCGATCGGCAGGCGTTCGGCGTGAAGTGGAATACCGCCCTCGATTCCGGCGGCGTACTGGTCTCGGACCGGATCCTGCTGGAATTCGAAGTGTCCGCCGTCAAGGTGGAGAACGACGCCGGGTAGCGGCCGGCGTCATTCCGTTGCGTCGAGCGCGAAGATCGAGATAAGGGCGGCGAACCCGCGGCCGCTGACCGTCACGCCGTGGGTGGCGCCGGCGGAGGCAGCGCCCCCGGCGACGGTGTCGAACGGGGCAAGCTGGTCGGTCTGCGCGCCCTCCGCCGCCTCCGCCTTGCCCTGCAGCAGCACGGCGAACTGGCCCTCCGCCAGCGTCAGGGGCTGCTTCTTCGATAGCTCGGCCACGAGCACTCCGGCGCCGGCCGCGCCGCTGCGCACCATGACGTTCAGTGCCCGGCACGGGCCGGTGGGCAGCGCGCAGGAAGCCGCACTGCCGCCGTCGAACCTCAACGGCCGGAACCGCTCCAGCCTGCGGACCGTGCCGTCCACGGTGAGCTCGGCGACCTCGCCCTCGATCACCATGAAGGTGCGCTCCATTCCGGGGAATGCCGAGAACTCCCCGGGCTTCTCCAGGTCGGCGATGCTCAGGCGCCAGTCGGGGGAGGCGGCGCTGCCGCCGGAGGCAATCTCGCGTGTCGAGCCGCCGCCGTTGCGCCACGGCTGCGGCTTCAGCGAGGCAAAGGGAATGACAAGCATTATCGGCGCTCCTTGGCCTACTAGAGATTCCGGGTCCAGTTGAGCACGTAGGCGTCTTCATAGCCATCCTCACCCTGCGAGCCGAGGCCTTGAGCGGGCTCGAATCCGGCGGCCAGCACGATCCTTGCCGAGGCCGTGTTGCCGGGCCGGACCCGGGCAAGCAGCGGCGGCAGTTCGAAGAGCTCGTTGGCGTGCGCGACCACGGCGCGCACGGCCTCCGTGCCGTAGCCATGGTTCCAGAAGCGGTGGTCGAGGCGGCAGTAGAGATTAAGCACCGCCCGGCCGTCGAAGAGGACGTGCTTGACGCCGGCGAAACCGATGGGTTCCGCGCGGTCCGGCAAACGGACCGCGAAATAGCCGATGCCGTGCCGGTCCCACTGCTCGTCCCAGTGCTGGAAGAGCCCCTCTGCCTCCTCGCGCCAGTTCAGCGCATCGCCGGGGTTGTGCCTGGTGGTGCGGCGGTCGGAGAGGATGCGGAACATCGTGTCGACGTCTTCTCCGTGCGGCCGGTTCAGGATCAGCCGCTCGGTCTGCAGCGTGGTTTCGACGTCCCGGCCGAAACCGCCGATGGATGGTGCCATGGACCAAGACTAATCCCGCGGCCCGCCGCCGGTACCCGCGTGCGACCCAGCCAGCCCCTTCTCCTGCAGGCGGGCCAGTGACACGATGGGGAGCGGCGGCCGCTGGCCGGCGCATTCCGCGGGCCGCGAAGGTGCCGGGACAACTTTACTTTGAAAGTTGAGCTAAGTAGACTCAACTTAATTGCGTTGGAGCTTGTGCATGACGATGGATGGAAGGAGCTCGGATTGGACGCCAAATTCACCACCAAGAGCCAGGAGGCGCTGTCTTCCTCGGCCATGAATGCTTCGACAGCGGGCAATCCGCAGATCGAACCGGTCCATCTCCTCAAGGCGCTGATGGACCAGCGGGAGGGGGTCGCCGTCGCGCTCCTGAAGGCCGCAGGCTCGGACCCGGACACGGTCAGCGTGCACGCGAGCACGGCTATCAAAGCCCTGCCCTCGTCTTCGGGGACTTCCGTGGCCCAGGCACAGTACTCCCGCGGGATCCTGCAGGTCATCAACGTCGCACAGCAGGAGGCCGAGAGGCTGGGGGACACCTACGTCTCCACCGAGCACCTGCTGCTGGGGCTGGCGGCGGACAGCGGGGCGGCGGGCAAGGCGCTTCGCGATGCCGGGGCGTCGTACGAGGCCCTCGCGGCGGCCCTGCCGGGCGTGCGAGGCGACCGCAAGGTGGACGGCCCGGACCCGGAGAACACGTTCCAGGCCCTGGAGAAGTTCGGCGTGGACCTGACCGCCATCGCCCGGTCGGGCAAACTGGACCCGGTGATCGGGCGCGATTCCGAAATCCGGCGCGTGGTCCAGGTCCTCTCGCGCCGGACCAAGAACAATCCGGTCCTCATCGGCGAGCCCGGCGTCGGCAAGACGGCCGTCGTCGAGGGGCTGGCGCAGCGCATCGTCGCGGGTGACGTGCCGGAATCGCTGCGCGGCAAGACGCTGATCAGCCTCGACCTTGGTTCCATGGTGGCCGGGGCGAAGTACCGCGGCGAGTTCGAGGAACGGCTCAAGGCGGTGCTGGAAGAAATCAAGAACTCGGACGGCCAGATCGTCACCTTCATCGACGAGATCCACACCGTGGTCGGGGCCGGCGCCGCGGAGGGCTCCATGGATGCGGGCAACATGCTCAAGCCCATGCTGGCGCGCGGCGAGCTTCGCCTGATCGGCGCCACCACCTTGGACGAATACCGCGAGAACGTGGAAAAGGACGCCGCGCTGGAGCGCCGCTTCCAGCAGGTCTATGTGGGGGAGCCGAGCGTAGAAGACACCATCGGCATCCTGCGCGGGCTCAAGGAACGCTACGAGGCGCACCACAAGGTCGCCATCGCGGACTCCGCGCTGGTCGCGGCGGCGACGCTGTCCAACCGCTACATCACCGGCCGGCAGCTCCCGGACAAGGCCATTGACCTGGTGGACGAGGCGGCTTCGCGCCTGCGCATGGAGATCGATTCCGCGCCGGAGGAGATCGACCAGCTCCGCCGCGCCGTCGACCGCCTCACCATGGAGGAGCTGGCGCTCGCGGACGAGACGGACGAGGCCTCCCGTGAACGGCTCGAGGCGCTGCGTGCGGACATGGCCGACAAGAAGGAGCAACTGGCCGCACTCAATGCACGGTGGGAAGCGGAGAAGGCGGGGCTCAACCGGGTCGGCGACTTGAAGGCGAAGCTGGACGAGTTGCGCAGCCTCGCGGACAAGGCGCAGCGCGACGGCGACCTGGCCGAAGCCTCCCGCATCCTCTACGGCGAGATCCCGACCCTGCAGAAGGAGCTTGACGCCGCCCAGGCCGCCGAAACCCAGGTGGAGGCACCGGACCTGATGGTCTCCGAGGACGTCACGGCTGACGACATCGCCGAGGTCATCTCGGCCTGGACCGGCATCCCCGCCGGCCGCATGTTGCAGGGCGAGTCGCAGAAACTGCTCCACATGGAGCAGTTCATCGGCGGCCGCCTGATCGGGCAGACCAAGGCCGTGGAGTCGGTCTCGGACGCGGTTCGGCGTGCCCGCGCCGGAATCAGCGACCCGGACCGGCCGACCGGCTCCTTCCTGTTCCTGGGTCCCACCGGGGTCGGCAAGACCGAGCTGGCCAAGGCGCTCGCCGACTTCCTCTTCGACGACGAGCGCGCCATGGTGCGCATCGACATGAGCGAGTACTCGGAGAAGCACTCCGTGTCCCGCCTGGTCGGCGCCCCTCCCGGCTATGTCGGCTATGAGGAAGGCGGCCAGCTGACCGAGGCGGTGCGGCGCCGGCCGTACTCGGTGGTCCTGCTGGACGAGGTGGAGAAGGCCCATCCCGAAGTCTTCGACATCCTGCTGCAGGTGCTCGACGACGGACGCCTCACCGACGGCCAGGGCCGGACCGTGGATTTCCGCAACGTGATCCTCGTCCTGACGTCCAACCTGGGTTCCCAGTTTTTGGTGGACCCGACACTCGATGACGCCCGGAAGCGCGAGGCCGTCATGAACGTGGTCCACGCCAGCTTCAAGCCGGAGTTCCTGAACCGGCTCGACGACGTGATCATCTTCGATCCGCTGAGCATCGAGGACCTGTCGAGGATTGTCGACCTGCAGGTGCAGTCCCTCGCGGCGCGGCTCAGCGAGCGGCGGCTGACGCTCGAGGTAACGGATGCCGCCCGCGAATGGCTGGCACTGACCGGCTTCGACCCGGCCTATGGCGCCCGTCCGCTGCGGCGGCTGGTGCAGCGCGAAATCGGCGACCGGCTGGCGCGAGGCCTGCTCGCCGGCACCATCGTGGACGGCGACACCGTCCTAGTGGATCGCGAGGAGACAGCCGCCGAGGGAGCGGGCGCCGATCAGCAGCAGGGGCTGGTCGTGCGCGCCAAGTAGGGCCGCGGTCCCGACCGGCCGGAACGCAAAGGCCGCGCCTGTCCTTCCCGGACAGGCGCGGCCTCTGCTGCTGTTTTTGGGTGTCAGTCGATCAGCGACGCCTTGATGGCATTGCCCTTGTCCGAGACGACGAAGCAGTCGATCCGCCGGTCGCCTTCCTGCCAGGTGCCCTCGGACGGCAGTCCGTAGGAGTTCCTCAGGGCAGGGTAGTCGGCGGCCTTGTCATTGAGGTCGACGGCGCCGCAGAACTTCTCTGCCTGGACGTTGAGCGCGTCCTTGCCCGGGAACTTGTCTGCTTCTTTGTAGAAGTAGGTCCCGACCAGCTGGGCCGCGTGCGGGGTCTCGCAGGTCACCACGGTCGCGTTCTGCGTAGCCGCCTTGAAGTCGATGAAGCACTGTCCGGCCTTGAAGTCGAACGGCGTAACGTTCTCCGCAATGACCCCGTCCGCGCCCGGGGTCGCCTCGGCGCCGGCCGAACTCGAGGCGGCCTGGGAACCCGGCTCCGTCCCCCGGTTGGCCAGGCTGATGACGATGACCACGATGATGATGATCGCCGCGAGGATGCCGGCGCCGATCAGCAGCAGGGGCTTCAGCGCAGGCCGGCCACCATCCCCGGACCCCACGGCGGGCTTGCCTGCCGGCGGCGGGCCGGCGGAGAACCAGTCGCCCTGCTTCGACGTCCCGGCCGCGCCGCCTGCGCCCTTTTCCCAGCGCGAAGGAGGCGTGCGGCTCGGCTCGGAACCGGGTCCCGCAGCGCTGCCCGGGGCGGGCGGCGTGCCGCTCCCTTCGGGCTTCTTGTCCTGTTCGCTCATGGGAAAACTGGCCTTCCTCATACCCGGCCCGACGATGCGGGAGAATGTCTTTAGCCTCGACTTTAGCCAAACTACCGGGGCCGACGCAGTTCCGCCGCCTCGCGCGGCGGTCCTGGTTGTGCCTCGGCCGGCGCGGAGGTCCGATTGCGCGGGGCTGCGGGGCGGGCCGTTGGCCGCAGCACGACAAGAAAACATGTACCCTATAGGTACGACAGAATTGATCAAATATTCCGGGGCCTCGCTCGCTGCCTGAGCGACCACCTCCGGATCGACGCGAAAAAGGGGGTCACGCCATGGGGCGCGGCCGTCAAAAGGCAAAAGCTACCAAGCAGGCTCGGGAGATGAAGTACTTCACCCCGAACACTGACTACTCTGCGCTGCAGCGCGAGCTCTCCGGCGCAAAGAGTGCTTCCGCCCGGTACCCGGAGGAGCCGGCCGAGCCGGACTACTCCGAGTATGAGGACAAGTACGCGGATCAATTCGATGAATGGGACGACGACGGCGGCACCCGCCGGATCGGTTGACTCCCGCCGGCGTGACGGCCGGCATCATCGGCAGTAAACTCCCACCGCAGCGGTCTGCCCAACGGCGGCCGCTGCGGTGAGTGCTGTCCAGTTTCCTTCGCCGCCTGCGTGCGTCCCGTCTAGCCGCCGGATTACGGCCACACCTCCAGGACCTTGCGGTGCCGGTGGTCCCCGCCGGGGCGCATATCCACGAGGCAGGCCTGCCGGACATCAACCGTATCGCCCGGGTGCAGCCTGCCGACCGTGTGGCTGACATGGGGCCGGAATCCGCCGCGCGTCTGGTGCGGGCTGAGCAGATGGACCTCCGGGCCCAGAGCGTCCAGCAGCGCTTCATGCAGCGACTGGAGTCGCGCGTCGGGTTCCACGCGTGATACCTGCACCCTGCCGTTCCGGCCGAAGCGGTCGTCCTGGCCGACCGTCACCGGATAACCGACTCCAAGCGCTAGGGCCGGGCCGATGCGCTCCGCTACGTCCTCAGCTGGTTCCCGGGTATCGAAGCGCGCCAGCGTGATGTGCAGGGGCCATTGGGAGGTCTCGAAGACCAGCCCCCGGGTCACCGGCGTGACAAAGACAACGACGACGAACGCACCCATGTGCCCAGTGTGACAGAACGCGGCGTTACACAGTGCGGCTGGGGCCGTCCGCGCGAACTAAACGGAGCGGGCCCTCTCCGCAAGGGAAAGGGCCCGCTCCGTATGTTCAATATATAAGCCGTGCGACCGGACATTGTGCGCCGGCTCCGCGGAAATCAGGCGTAGCTGCCGACGAGGCGGACGGCGCCGCCGTCGACCCCCTTCGCACCCTGGACGAAGTCCGGACCGGACAGCGACGTGTCCAGGGCGCCGACCGTGCCCATGGTCCAGGCGGTCAGCCCGCGCTCGTTGAGCCGGCGCAGGGCAGCGTCGGCACCGGCCGCGTCGACGATCGCCACCATGCCGACGCCGAGGTTCAGCGTGCGCTCGAGGTCCGCCTGCGGCACGTTGCCGAGCTCGCCGACCAGCTTGAAGATGGCCGGCAGCTCCCAGGTGGAGCGGTCCACGGTGGCCATCAGTCCCTGCGGCAGGACGCGGGCCAGGTTCGCAGCGAGGCCGCCGCCGGTGACGTGGCTGAAGCCGTGAACGCCGGCCGCCTCGTAGCGGGCCAGGTCCAGGCAGTCCGCCGCGTAGACCTTGGTGGGCTCCAGCAGTTCCTCGCCGAGGGTGCGGCCGAATTCGGAAACCTGGCGGTCCAGGGCCCAGCCGGCGTGGTTGATCACGCGGCGGACCAGCGAATAGCCGTTGGAGTGGATGCCGGAGGAGGCCATGGCGATGACGACGTCGCCGTCCTTGACACGATCCGGCCCCAGCAGGTCCTCGGCTTCCACAACGCCGGTGGCCGCTCCCGCGACGTCGTACTCATGCTCGCCCAGCAGCCCGGGGTGCTCGGCCGTCTCGCCGCCCACCAGGGCGGTTCCGGCCACCTCGCAGGCGGCGGCGATGCCGCGGACGATGTCGGCGATGCGCTCCGGCACCACCTTGCCGCAGGCGATGTAGTCCGTCATGAACAGCGGCTCGGCACCGACCACGACGATGTCGTCGACAACCATCCCGACCAGGTCGTAGCCGATCGTGTCGTGGATGTCCATGGCCTGGGCGATGGCGACCTTGGTGCCGACGCCGTCCGTGGACGTGGCCAGCAGCGGCCGCCGGTACTTGAGCAGGGCGGAGACGTCGTACAGCCCGGCGAAGCCGCCAACCCCGCCGATCACGTTCTGGTTGTGGGTGGCCTTGATGGCACCCTTCATCAGTTCGACGGCCTTGTCGCCGGCTTCGACGTCCACGCCGGCGCTGGCGTAGGTGATCGGGCCGGGGCCCTGCTCAGGGGAGGTCATACGTGTTCTTTCTTGTCGTCGTCGGTCAGGAGGTTCTCCAGGTCCGAATCAGGCCCGGGATCGCAGGAGCCGTGTTCCTGTTCGGTGCTGTTGGAGCGCTCCAGCAGGTTCTTGCCCAGCCGCTCGGCGTCCGGGAGCTCGATCGGGTACTGGCCCGTGAAGCAGGCGGTGCACAGCTTCTCGCGCGGCTGCTCCGTCGCCTCGATCATGCCGTCCTCGGAGATATAGCCGAGCGAGTCGGCGCCGAGGGAGGCGCAAACGTCCGCAATGCCGATGCCGTTGGCGATGAGTTCGGCGCGGCTGGCGAAGTCGATGCCGTAGAAGCAGGGCCATTTGATGGGCGGCGAAGAGATCCGCACGTGGACCTCGGCCGCGCCGGCCTCGCGCAGCATCCGCACCAGGGCGCGCTGGGTGTTGCCGCGGACGATCGAGTCGTCGATGACCACCAGGCGCTTGCCGCGGACCACTTCCTTCAGCGGATTGAGCTTCAGCCGGATGCCCAGTTGGCGGATGGTCTGGCTCGGCTGGATGAAGGTCCGGCCCACGTAGGCGTTCTTGACCAGGCCCTGGCCGTAAGGGATGCCGGAGGCTTCCGCATAGCCGATGGCGGCGGGGGTGCCGGACTCCGGAGTCGGGATGACCAGGTCCGCCTCGACAGGGTGCTCCGCGGCGAGGCGGCGCCCCATTTCGACGCGGGCGGCGTGGATGCTGCGGCCGTTGATGGCGGTGTCCGGGCGGGCCAGGTAGACGTATTCGAAGACGCAGCCGGCGGGCTTCTTCTCCGCGAAGCGCTGGGTGCGAAGGCCGTTCTCGTCCACGGCAATGAATTCGCCGGGCTCGATCTCACGGACGAACGAAGCGCCGACGATGTCCAGCGCCGCGGTCTCGGAGGCGACAACCCAGCCGCGTTCCAGCCGGCCGAGCACCAGGGGCCGGACCCCGGACTCGTCCCGGGCTGCGTACAGCGTGCCCTCGTCCATGAAGGTGAAGCAGAAGGCGCCGCGCAGCTTCGGCAGCAGCTCCATGGCGCGTTCTTCGAGCGTCTGGCCGGGCTCGCCGGCCAGCAGCGCCGTCACCAGTGCGGTATCCGTGGTGTTGCCCTGCGCCAGTTCGCCGCGCTCGGGCCTGCCGAATTTCTCGATCACCTTGTCGAACAGGTCCGCCGAGTTGGTCAGATTGCCGTTGTGCGCCAGCGCCACGGTGCCGCCGGCGGTAGCGCCCAGGGTCGGCTGGGCGTTGGCCCAGGTGGAGCCGCCGGTGGTCGAGTAGCGGCAGTGTCCGACGGCGATGTGCCCGGTCAGCGTGTTCAGGATCGTTTCGTCGAACACCTGGGAGACCAGGCCCATGTCCTTGTAGACGTTGATGCGCTTGCCGTCGCTGGTAGCGATTCCTGCGGACTCCTGCCCGCGGTGCTGCAGCGCATAGAGACCGTAGTAGGTCAGTTTTGCGACTTCTTCGCCGGGAGCCCAGACGCCGAAGACGCCGCAGGCGTCCTGGGGTCCCTTTTCGCCGGGGAGAAGATCATGGGAGAGTTTTCCGTCACCGCGTACCACCCGAGTATTGTCTCACGAGCCCGCACGGCCGCGGCAATGGATGACGGGCTTCAGGCTGTGGTTCCGGTCTCGGTGCCGGAGTCCTTCCGGCCGCCTTCGGAGCCGCCGGGGGCGGGGCTGTCCGGATCCTCGGTTTCCACCGCCAGCATCTTGCGGCTGTGCCGCACGCTGACGCGGTCGACGACGAGCACAACGAGCGCGCCCACGAGCATGCCGGCGACGCCAAACAGCACGGCCAGGAAGCCGAAGACCGCGCCGCGGGTGAACTCGGCGCTCTCCGGCCCGGTGTAGGCGGAGACCGCGGCAACGATGATGCCGAGCACGACGCCTGCGCCCATGAACGGGCCGAACTTCGGGGCGTGGCGGACGCTGACTTCGCGGGGCTGCCCGGAGCCCGAGGGGGCGGGGAGGTGCTCAGAACTCATGCGCTTAAGCCTACCGCCCGGCCGCGGTGGCTCCGCCGTCGGGGAAGAGCGGCAGCAGGCCGGTCAGCTCGGCCCGCAGGCCGGAGGCGGAGACCTTTCCACGGCCGACGGCGGCGGACCAGGCCAGCTCGCCCGTCGCCAGCGCGAGCCACGTGGCGGCATCGCACTCGATGACGTTCGGCGGGGTGCCGCGGGTGTGGCGCGGACCCTCGATGCACTGGGCCACGCCAAACGGCGGCACACGCACCTCGACGCTGTTGCCCGGCGCCCGCTCGGCGAGCTCCTCGAGGCTGAAGCGCACCGCGGCGGCCGTGGTTTTCCGGTCCGCGGACCCCTGCCGCCACGCCCGCAGGGCCGCCTGGCCCTCGGCCGGAGCGATCCGCCGTCGTACTCCCATGCCGTGCCCTAGTCCAGCAGCGCCATCACCGGGGACGCCAGCCGGATCTTGCCGACCGGCTGTCCGCCGCCGAGCACGGGCTTGACGACCTTTTCCAGCACCGGCGCGATTTGTTCCGCGTCGATCGCGCCGGCCGCGGCCAGCAGCGTCAGGCCCACCAGGGAGCAGGCTCGTCCGTTGCCGTCCAGCATCTTGACGGCCACCGAGACTCCGGTGTCCGTGCCCATCACCATCACGCCCTCGGCGCCGAGCTTGGCGAGGATGCCCAGCTCCTCCATCACGATCGTGTTTTCCCGGCCGTTGCCCTGCACGGCCCACGGGTAGTCCAGCATCGCGGTGGCCACCGTCGCCGCGCGGGCGTCCGCGTTGCGGTCCCCGGGCGCCTTCGCGAGCCGCCCAACGGCGCGGGCCAGGCCGGTCAGCGAGACCGCGGGCACGGGGGCGCCGCAGCCGTCCACGGCCAAGTGGCGGACGTCCTCGCCCGTGTAGTCCGACACGACCTCCATCACGCGGCGCTGCAGCGGGTGGTTCGGATCCAGGTAGGTGGCGGTATCCCAGCCGTTTTCGGTGCAGGCCCAGAGGAAGGCGGCGTGCTTGCCCGAACAGTTGAAGGCAAGGCGCTGTTCGTTGCGGTCGGTGCGCACGAGCCACGCCCGGGCTTCCTCGTCCTGCGGCCAGGCCGGCGGGCAGCGCAGGTCTTCCGGGCCGAGCCCGGCGGCCTTGAGCATGCCGTCGACCACGTCCATGTGGTCGAAGGAGCCCACATGGCTGGCGCAGGCGAGCGCCACCTGGGCGCCGCGCAGCGGCACCCCGGACTGCATGGAGGCCAGCGCCTGGAACGGCTTGAGGGTGGAGCGCGGGAAGATCGGGGCATCGACGTCTCCGAGGGCGGTGACCACGGATCCGTCGGACGCCATGACGACAGCCGCGCCCAGATGGCGGGACTCGATGAAGCCATTGCGTTCGACGGCGGCCAGTTCGACCGCGTCGGCGGCTTTGATGGTTTCGGGCATGGCACCCAGTCTAGGGGGCGCAGCGTCCTGGCCGGGTGCGGAAACACTTCGAGCGCCGCGCCTCGGGCCAGTAGGCTTAGACCTTGTGAAGGTACTTGTGATCGGCCCCGGTGGCCGCGAACACGCAATTGTCCGCTCGCTGCTGGAAGACCCGTTTGTCACGGAGGTCCACGCCGCTCCAGGCAACGCCGGGATCGCCCAGTTGGTTTCGACCCACGCGATCGACGCCAACGACCCGGACGCGGTGCTGGCCCTGGCCCGCAGGCTGGAGTCGGACCTGGTGGTCGTGGGACCGGAGGCACCGCTCGCCGCCGGCGTGGCGGATCCGCTCCGCGAGGCCGGCATTCCGGTCTTCGGCCCGAGCAAGGAAGCCGCCCGGCTCGAGGGATCCAAGGCCTTCGCCAAGCAGGTCATGGCCGCCGCGAACGTCCCGACGGCGATGGCCCGGGTGGCCACGGACCTGGACGAGGCCGCCGCCGCGCTGGACACTTTCGGCGCGCCCTACGTGGTCAAGGACGACGGGCTGGCCGCAGGCAAGGGCGTGGTGGTGACCTCGGACCGCGGCGAGGCCCTGGCGCACGCCCAGTCGTGTTTCGACGCCGGCGGGCAGGTGGTGATCGAGGAGTACCTGGACGGTCCCGAGGTCTCGCTGTTCGTCATTTGCGACGGCGAGCATGCGGTTCCGCTGGTACCGGCGCAGGACTTCAAGCGCATCCACGACGGCGACGAGGGCCCGAACACGGGCGGCATGGGAGCCTACACGCCGCTGGAGTGGCTGCCGGAGGGCTTCGTGGACGAGGTCATGGACCGCGTCGCGCTGCCCACGCTCAAGGAGATGGACAACAGGGGAACGCCGTTCGTCGGCGTGCTGTACTGCGGCCTGGCCGTCACCAGCCGCGGCCTGCGCGTCATCGAGTTCAACGCCCGGTTCGGTGATCCGGAGACCCAGGCCGTGCTGGCGCGGCTGCGTACGCCGCTCGGCAAGCTGCTGCTGGCGGCCGCCAAGGGGGAGCTGGACGGGAAGGAACAGCTGCGCTGGTCCCGGGACAGCGCCGTCGCCGTGGTGGTCGCCGCCGAGAACTACCCAGGGACGCCGCGCACGGGCGACCGGATCCGCGGGCTGAAGAAGGCCAACGCCCTCGAGGGCGTGCACGTGGTCCACGCCGGGACCAAGCTGGACGAAAACCACAAGGTGGTCAGCGCCGGCGGGCGCGTGCTCGCCGTCGTCGCCCTCGGTGAGGACTTGGTCCACGCCCGCGAGAAGGCCTACGAAGGGGTCGAGCTGATCCACCTGGACGGTTCGCAGCACCGCACGGACATCGCGCTCAAGGCGGCGAACGGCGGCATCAGCATTCCGGCCCGGGGCATCAACACCGAAACCGCGAAGGAGCAGGCATGAACTTCGAGCCAGGACACCCGGAGCTGCCGGGCTGGACCCACGTCTACTCCGGAAAGGTTCGGGACCTGTACGTCCCGGAGGCAGACGCCGACGGCGACACGGTGCTGGTCGTGGCGAGCGACCGGATCAGCGCCTACGACCACGTGCTGGCCACGCCGATCCCGGACAAGGGCCGGATCCTGACCCAGCTGAGCCTGTGGTGGTTCGAGCAGCTCGGGGGGATTGATAACCATGTCGTCTCCACCGACGTGCCCGAGGCCGTGGCCGGCCGGGCCATGGTCTGCCGCAAGCTGGACATGTTCCCGGTCGAGTGCATCGCCCGCGGCTACCTCACCGGCTCGGGCCTGGCGGAGTACCGTGTATCCGGAACGGTGTGCGAGCTTCCGCTGCCCGGCGGTCTGGTCGACGGATCGCGGCTGGAGCCTGCGATCTTCACGCCGTCGGCGAAGGCCGAGGTCGGCGAGCACGACGAGAACATCACCTACGACGACATGACGGCGATCGTGGGTGACGACATCGCCGCCAAGCTGCGCGACACGACGCTCGCCATCTACCGCCGCGCCGAGGAGATCGCCCGCAGCCGCGGCATCATCCTGGCCGACACCAAGGTGGAGTTCGGCACGGACCCGGTGACGGGCGCGATCACCTTGGGCGACGAGGTGCTCACGCCGGACTCTTCGCGCTTCTGGGACGCCGCAACCTATGAGCCGGGCAAGGCCCAGCCCTCCTTCGACAAGCAATTTGTCCGGGACTGGCTGACCTCCGATGCCTCGGGCTGGGACAAGGCCTCCGATACGCCGCCGCCGGCGCTGCCGGAGGACATCGTGGCCAAGACGCGGGCGCGCTACGTGGAGGCCTACGAGCGCCTCACCGGCCGGCAGTTCGACTGATTCCGGCGGCTGCTTCCGCCTCGTCCAGCCGGCGGGAGAACTCGGCGACCGCCAGGATGTAGGCCGAGGTCCGCTGTGCGGCCGGGAGCGCCGAGGGGTCCGGCCGCAGCCGGTTGGCGCGGTCCAGCGCGCGGACCATGGCGGACGTGGCCGGGGCGGCGGGATCCGTCAGGACCTCGGCGCCCGGCGGGGGAGCGGGGTTGAGTTCATAGGCCAGCCAGCGCGCCGCCAGCGCTGCGTGGGTATCGGCCGCCGGCTGCCAGGCGGGGTCCGGAGGAACGGGACGCCGGTGCCCGATGGTTTTCAGGACATGCGCCGCGGCGGGGATGCCGGCCAGCAGGAGCAGCGCCAGCACGGTGGCGCCGGCCGCCGGGCCGAGCGAATAGGCCCACAGCAGCGGCACCAGGGCCGCTACGGCTCCGGCGAAGCAGTACCAGAATGCTGCATCCGTCCCCCCGCCTCGTGGCGCGGCGGCGGCCCGGCTGCTGGCCGCAAGGATGCCGACGCCAGCCAGCCCGGCCAGCACCAGTTGGGCGTATTCCAGCAGGCTCATGGCGACCTCCGCGCGCAGTGGCTCCTTCAGCCATTGCAGCGCCGAAGCCGGTGGTTGTCAACGTCCTTCGTAGCCGACGACGGCGTCCAGTTGCTTGAGCCGGAAGCTCTTGGGCAGCAGCCGCATCGCGGTGTTGCGGGCCTTGCGGAGCTTCTCCGAATCCAGCTGGGCCAGCCGCGCCATGGAGTGGGACTGCGAGACGATCTTGTTGGCGCGCCGGGTCCGGGCCGATTCGTAGGCGATCAGGCCGTCGGCCACCGCTTCGTGCTGGGCGAGGGCGTCCGCCAGCGCCACCGCGTCCTCCAGTGCCTGGCAGCCGCCCTGGCCGAGGAACGGCAGCATCGGATGCGCCGCGTCGCCAACGAGCGTGGCGGAGCGGGCGGACCAGACGGGTTCCGGCTTCCGGTCGAAGAGTTCGTGGGCCATGATGGCGTCCTCCGGCGTCCGCTCGATCACGGACCTGATGCCCCGGTGCCAGGGCGCGAAGGTGCTGGCGGCGGCGGTCTTCCAGCCCTGGCTCCGGTACGGGTCCAAGGCCTTGGTCGGCAGCGTGCCGTACCAGTAGACCCGGCCGCCGGGGAGCGGCGTGGCGCCGAAGACGCCGCCGTCGCCCCACATCTCCCCCCACGGAACCAAGCCGTTGTCCAGCCCGGCGGCGTCGCAGATTCCGCGCAGAGCCGTCGTGCCGGAGGAGCGGGGGGCGCCAACCCCGAGCAGGGCGCTGCGGACCACGGAGTAGAGACCGTCCGCCCCGACCACCAAGTCGGCATTCTTGCGTCCTCCCGTGCTGATTTCGACGGAGCTGCGCGGGAAGCCCAGGTGGAAGGCCGTCACTCCGAGTCCGAGATGGACGGTGTTGACCTTCAGCCGCTTGGCCAAAATCGAGGTGAGGTCGTTGCGGTGGATCATCTGGATGGGCAAGCCGTACCGGCGGCGGACCTCGAGCTGCTCCAGCAGCATGATCGGCTCGCCGTCCATGTCCAGCACGTCGCCGCGGACGGGCACAGCGGCCGCGAGGATCTCGTCCAGGACGCCGAGGCGCTCGAGCGCGGCCAGGGCATTGGGCCAGAGCGAGAGGCCGGTTCCCGGGGGTTCCAGCGATCCGGAGCGCTCCAGGATCTCGACCTTCCACCCGGCGTTCTGCAGGGCAAGTGCCGTAGCCAGCCCGCCGATTCCCGCTCCAACGATCAGCGCCTTGCGCTCTCCTTCAGCCATGGAACCAATACTTTGTGGAATCGGCGCAAAGATCAAGCCACGTGCCGGATAGGCGGGGCGCCGGCAGCCAAGGGAAGGCCGAATGGGGAAAGTTGCATGGAGGGCTGGACGGAGGGCGAGGAACCTGCGCAACTGAAAAGGACCCCCGGAGCCGGCTGAATCAGCCGGCCCGGAGGCCCTTTGGAGAGTTCCGTCGGGGTGACAGGATTTGAACCTGCGACCTCGTCGTCCCGAACGACGCGCGCTACCAAGCTGCGCCACACCCCGAAACTGAAGCCCCGCCGTCGTTGTTCACATCGGCAAAAGCAACTGTTCAAGAATAGCGGAGATGTGCGAAAAGCTGAAATCGGGGGCGCCGTGAACCGCGACACAAAGCCCGCGCCCGGCTTCCCGGCTCAGGCGGGACGCGCCGTCAGGTGGAGCAGGACGGCTTCCGGGCGGCAGGCGATCCGGATGGGAGCCATCCGCGAAGTGCCCAGCCCGGCCGAGACGTTCAGCGGGACGCTGTGGCCGGCATGCTCCCAGTAGGTCAGCCCGCGCGCCCGCCAGGTGGGCAGGTCGCAGTTGCTGACCAATGCCCCGTAGCCGGGGACGCAGACCTGGCCGCCGTGGGTGTGCCCGGCAAGGATCATGTCCGGACGGTCGGCAGTGAAGTAGTCCAGGACGCGCTGGTACGGGGCGTGCGCCACCGCGATCCGCAGGTGGTCCGACTGGCCGTCGGTGGAAGAGCCGTGGGGAAAGCCGGTGTACCGGTCGCGGCCCAGGTGCGGATCGTCGACCCCGGTGAAGTCCAGTCGCAGGCCGTGCAGCACCATGGACTGGTGCCGGTTGGAAAGGTCGATCCAGCCGGACTCGCCGAAGACGGCGTGCATGCGCCGCCACGGCAGCTCCCGGTCGGCGTAGTCCGGCGGCTGCTTGGAGGGACCGGCGAAGTACGTGAACGGATTCTTCAGGACCGGCGCGTAGTAGTCGTTGGAGCCCGGCACGAAGACGCCGGGGAACTCGCGGAGCGGGCCGAGGGCGTCCAGCAGCGGGTCGAGGGCCTGGCGGTGGCTGAGGTTGTCGCCGGTGTTGACGACGAGGTCCGGTTCCAGGTTGGCCAGGGCCTGCAGCCAAGCCTGCTTGCGCTTCTGGCCGGGCGTCATGTGGATGTCCGACAGATGGAGCAGCTTCAGCGGGCGGCGACCGGGCGGCAGGACCTGCAGGGTTTCTTCCCGCACTCCGAAGAGGTTGCGTTCGATCAGGCTTCCGTAGGCCAGCACGGCACTGCCGGCCGCGGCGGCACCAAGTGCCACCCGGCCGGCAGTAACAAGGGTGCGGCGCAGAGTGTCAGCGGCCACGGTCAGTCGTCGTTATTTCCGTTGCCGCCGTTGTCCGAAGACCGGCCCGGCTCGTTGACCAAACTGCTTGGCGGGCTCCCGAAGCTGCCGGTGTCGTAGAGCGGAGCGACCGCGGACATGTAGTCGGTCCACTGCGCGCCGGCGATGGTGGCGCCGTCCACATAGTCACGGGAGACGCCGTTGATCGGGATGTCGTTCAGCGACTCGTAGTTGGTCCAGTTGCCCACCCACGAGGCGGTGGAGATGCCCTTGGTGTAGCCGACGGTCCAGGTCTGCTCCGACACGTCGGTGGTACCCGTCTTCGCCGCCGCGGGGACGCCGATGGGGTTCATGTAGCCGGGACTGTCGTTGACCAGGTTCTCCAGCGGGACCGTCACCGCCTTGGCGACGTCCTCGGAGATGGCTCGTTCACAGGACTTTTGCGGCACCTCGTACTTCTTGCCTTGGGCGTCCGTGACTTCGTTCAGGGAGATGGGGGTGCAGTACATGCCGCCGCTGGCGATCGTGGCGAAGGCCGCCGACATGGTCAGCGGCGACACCTCCTGGCCGCCGATCACGAAGGACGGGCTGTTGACCTCGAACGGCTTGCCGTCCACGGCCCGGTGCACGCCCATCCGGGTGGCGGCGTCGCGGATGTCGCACAGGTCCAGCATGGCCGCCTGGGCTACGGTCGCGGAGTTGACCGACTTGGTCAGGCCGTAGCTGACCGACATCGGCCGGGTGTAGCCGGGGAGCGCGTTCTTGAAGTCCCACTTGTCGAACCAGGCGCCCGCAGGCAGGCAGCTGGCGTTCCAGTTGTAGCCCGCCGGGTAGGAGGTACGGGTGGCGTCGACAGTCTCGTTCAGGGTGCGGCCGGATTCCAGCCACGCGATCGTCGTGAACGGCTTCATGGTCGAACCCGGCTGGAACCCGTAGGAAGTACCGCCCATGTCCGCGTCGACGTTGAAGTTGAGCTCGGTGTTCTTGGCGCCCTGCTCCGGGCTGTACTTCGTGTTCTGGGCCATGGCGAGGATCTTGCCGGTGCCCGGTTCCACCGACACCATCGACGAACCGGCGCCCGACTCGTCGCCCATCGGCACCTCTTCCTCGATCTGCTTCTGGGCTTCCTTCTGCAGCCGGGAGTCGAGGGTGGTCTTGATGGTCAGGCCGCCGCGGGCCAGGAGCTTGGCGCGCTCGGTGGCGTCCTTGCCGAACTGGTCGGACTGCATGATGACGTGCTGGACGTAGCTGCAGAAGTAGTCGGCGAAGCTGGCCGCGACGCAGCCGGAGCTGACCGGCTGCAGGTCTACGCCCAGATCCGATGCGGCAGCCTTGTCGTACTCTTCCTGGGTGATTTTCTTGGCGCTCAGCATGGCGGCGAGCACCGAGTTGCGCCGCTCCTTCGTGGCCTCGGGGTTGGACACCGGGTTGAAGTAGTTGGGCGACTGGACCATCCCGGCGAGCATGGCGGACTGCTGGATGTTCAGCTTGGAAGCCGGAATCCCGAAGAACGTCTGGGCCGCCGCCTCGATGCCGTAGGTCTGGCCGCTGAAGAGCACGATGTTCAGGTACCCCTGCAGGATCTCCTCTTTGGAGTACTCCTTCTCCAGCGCGATGGCCAGCTTGGCTTCGCGCAGCTTGTCCCCGATGGACTTGGTGCCGCTGATGGTCAGTTCGTCGGCGCTCTTGCCCTCGGAAGCTCCGGCGTCGATCAGGACGTTGTTGACATACTGCATGGTCAGCGTGGACGCGCCCTGGAGGCTGCCGCCGGCCATGTTGGTCACCGCGGCGCGCATGATGCCCTGGGGATCCACGCCGCCGTGCTCGTAGAACCGCACGTCTTCGATGGAGACGATGGCGTCCTGCATGTGCTGGGAGACCTTGTCCAAGGTCACAGGCACACGGTTCTCCGCATAGAACGTGGCGATCAGCTTGTTGTCCGCCGAGTAGATCTTGGAGGGCTGGGACAACGGGTTGGTCTGCAGCTCGTCAGGCAGCTGGTCGAAATAGTCGATGGATGAGGTTGCCCCGACGCCTGCCACAGCCGCTGCAGGAACGAGCAGACCGGCCGCCAGAACGCCGCAGAGCGCACTGATGCCAAGGAATGCCACGATTTTGCCCAGCGTTGTAGCAGTGTCAAAAAGGGGGGATTTACGAGCCGCCATGCGCCCTAGTTTACAAGCAGGCGTTACCGTTGACTTATGACGAAATGGGAATACGCCACTGTACCGCTCATTATCCACGCCACCAAGCAGATTCTCGACCAGTGGGGCGATGATGGCTGGGAGCTGGTCCAGGTAGTTCCGGGACCGGACTCCACCAACCTTGTTGCCTACCTGAAGAGGGAGAAGAACTAGCATGGCGCAGCAGCAGGATGCCCGCGTATCAGCCGTCGAGGAGCGCCTCGCCGAGCTCGGCCTGACCCTCCCGGAAGTGGTGGCCCCCGTGGCCGCCTACGTGCCCGCCGTGGTCTCGGGCGACTACGTCTACACCTCCGGCCAGTTGCCCATGGTCAGCGGAGAGCTGCCGGCGAAGGGCAAGGTGGGCAACGGTGCCGACGCCGTCTCCGCCGATACCGCCAAGGACCTGGCCGCGACCTGCGCCCTGAACGCCCTGGCGGCGGTCAAGAATGTCATCGGCGACCTGGACCGCATCACGCGGATCGTCAAGGTTGTGGGCTTCGTCGCCTCCGAGCCGGACTTCACCGGCCAGCCCGCCGTTATCAACGGCGCGTCCGAACTTCTGGGCAAGGTCTTCGGCGAGGGGGGCTCCCATGCCCGTTCGGCGGTCGGCGTGGCCGTCCTGCCCCTCGACTCTCCGGTTGAGGTGGAACTGATTGCCGAGTTCAGCTAGCCCGCTCCGCCAGACAACGCGGCGGTTCCAGCTGCCGCCGGAGCAGCATGCCGCGGCCCGGAGCTGGTTGGAGCACGGCGAGCGGTCGCCGCTCAAGGCCCGCCTCGCCAGCAGCGTCGTCCTGGTGCGGGACGGGGTCGACGGGGCCGAGACCTACGTTGGCTACCGCTCCGGCAAATCGCCCCTGGGCACGATTGCCTTCCCCGGGGGCAGCCTGGACGAGGCGGACTACGGGCCCGTCGGCTGGTTCGGTCCGACGCCCGGCAAATGGGCCGAGAACATGGGCATCGAGGACCACCAGCAGGCCCGGGCCCACGTCGTCGCGGCCATCCGGGAGCTGTTCGAGGAGACCGGAATCCTGCTTGCGGGCCAGGACGAGGTCTCCCTGGTCGAGGGCGGCAACAGCGAGGACTGGATGCGCGCCCGCCAGCTGGTGGCCGAACAGGAAAGCAGTTTTCCCGCGCTGCTGGACCGCTGGGGACTGGGCCTGCGCACCGATCTGCTGCGCCCGCTGTCCCGGTGGATCAGCCCGGACTTCGCCCACCGGCGCTTCGACACCCGCTACTTCGCCGCCACCCAGCCGGTGAACCAGCAGCCGGTCCGGCTGGACGGCAAGGGCGTGTGGGGCTCGTGGGTCAGCGCCGCGAGGGTGATCGCGGAGAGGGACACCAGCAACCTGGGGGACACCGCGGACCAGGAGGATACGCGCGGCCGCACCCTCAGCGAGGTGACATCGCCCGCCGTCGAAACCATGCTGGAGAAAATCTCTACCGCCCGCGGCTGCGTCGCGTACCTTTCCCATAAGCGGCAGCCGCAGACCTACCATCCGCAGCTGGTCGTCGTGGACGGAATCCCCATGCTGGAGGTTCCGACGGCGGTGGGAACCGAAGGCGGTTCGGTCCAGCGCGGGCGGTAGCTGCGTCCGGCGGGGGCGGTAGCAGCCTTGGACCAGGACGTTAAATACAGCGGCGGCGGCCACCTGCGAAAGGTGGCCGCCGCCGTCGTCGTTAAGCCGGTTTAGCGGGAACGCTGACGCAGCCGCTGGATGTCCAGGATCACGACCGCGCGGGCCTCGAGCCGGACCCAGCCGCGCTGGACGAACTCGGCCAGGGCCTTGTTCACCGTTTCGCGGGAGGCGCCGACGAGCTGGGCCAGTTCTTCCTGGGTCAGCTCGTGGGCGACCAGGATGCCGTCGGTCGCCGGGCGGCCGAAGCGGTCCGCCAGGTCGAGCAGTGCCTTGGCCACGCGGCCGGGAACGTCGGAGAAGACCAGGTCGGCCAGCGAGTCGTTGGTGCGGCGGAGCCGGCGGGCCAGGGCCTGCAGCAGCTGGGCGGAAACCTCGGGACGGGTCTCCAGCAGGCCGCGCAGGTTCTCGTTCTTCAGGCCGGCCAGGCGCGTCTCGGAAACGGCCGTGGCTGAGGTGGAACGGGGGCTGGGATCGAACAGGGCCATCTCGCCGAAGAGCTCGCCCGGGCCGAGGATGGCCACCAGGTTCTCGCGGCCGTCCGAGGCGGTGCGGCCGAGCTTGATCTTGCCGGAAACGATGAAGTACAACTGGTCGCCCTGGTCACCTTCACGGAACACCGAGGCACCACGCGAGAGGTCAACCTCTGTCAGCTCATCCGTCAGCGCGGCAAAAACGTCGTCGTCGAGGGAAGCGAAAAGAGGTGCGCGGCGAAGTATCTCGATGTCCATTTAGTCTCCTGATTCAGTCATTTTGCTTGGCAGCTGGAACAGAGCCAGCTGCGGCACTGCCTACCATTCTGCCGCATGAGCAGTCGATGTGACATCTTCCACAGGGCGATTTCGCTCAGAGACAACGGGATGCCCCTCCACTCGAGAGCCCACGGCAGGGGTGCCGTAGCGCTTAACCAGTCCGGCCCCGGGCATATTCCCAGCCTCGGATATTAGACTTGTGCATAAACCCCCGGCCATCGATGGAGACAGCTTGCTATTCGGCCTGACGGTTCTCGACGTCGTCCTGATCCTGATCCTGCTTTCCTACCTCATTGCGGGCCTGCGCAAGGGGTTCTTCGTGACCCTGGGCGGAATCGTCGGCTTCATCCTCGGCGCGATCGCAGCCTTCCTCGCCATTCCGTACGTGAGCATGTGGGTGCCCGACCCGGCCTGGCGGCTGACGGCCATCATCGCGGGGGCAATCCTGCTGGTCATCCTCGGGCATGCGATCGGATCCGGCATCGGCCGCGCCATCCGCGGGCGGATCGACTTCCCCACGGTCAGGCCGGTGGACCGGCTGCTGGGCGGGGCGGCGAACCTGGCCGTGGCAGCGCTCGTGATGTCCATGCTGGCCTTCAGCATCGGCGCGCTGGGCATCCCTTTCGTCTCCCAGCAGATCGCCGCCTCCAAGGTCATCCAGACGATCGACTCGGTGACGCCGAATCCGGTCAAGACCTGGCTGGCGCAGGCCCGGTCGATCGCCGTCCAGGACGGTATCCCGATGGTGACGGACCAGGCCGCACCGGCGACCCCGGCACCCGTTCCCGACGCCAGCGTGGACACCCCCGCGCTCAACCAGGCCGCCGCGTCCGTCCTGAAGATCGCCGGCACAGCGTTCCAGTGCGGCCAGAACCAGACCGGCTCCGGGTTCGTCATCGCGCCGGACCGGGTGATGACCAACGCCCACGTTGTCGCCGGCGTAAACGAGCCGATCGTCGAGATTCCGGACGGGCGCGTGCTGCCCGCCCGGGTGGTGCACTTCGATCCGCAGCGTGACATCGCCGTGCTGGCGGTGGAGGACCTTCAGTTGCAGCCCCTCGCTATCGGGGACGTGCTGCCGAACGGTGCCCTCGCGGCGTTCCACGGGTATCCGGCCGGCGGGCCCTTCCAGAGCCACCCGGCCACGGTCCAGGGTAAGTCGACCGTGCTGGTGCAAAACATCTACGGCGCCGAGCCCTCGAAACTCGAGGTGTACACCCTGGCCGCCAACGTGGAGCAGGGTAATTCCGGCGGTCCGCTGCTGGACGACGAAGGCCGGATCTCCGGCATGGTGTTTGCCAAGGCCACCGACGACGTTCCGGTCGGCTATGCCCTGTCGCTGGCGGAGATCCGGCCGGTGATCGACGAATCGATGGTTTACCAGGAAACCGTGGCGGCCGGGCAGTGCGTCCGGAAGTAGCGGAGCGCTTCCGCGGCGTCCGGACGTAACCGGGCAGCATCCGGGCACTGCCCCGGCCGGGCAGCCCGGGCCGGACAGGCCGGGGCAGGTTTCCTAGACCCGGTCCGCGAGCAGTTCGATCGCGAACCGGTAGCCGCTGATGCCGGCGCCGGCGATCACGGCCTCGGCAATGCCGGAGATGTAGGAATGGTGGCGGAATTCCTCGCGGCGGTGGACGTTGCTGATGTGGACCTCGACGACGGGCAGGTCGACGCCCGAGAGGGCATCGCGCAACGCGACGGAGGTGTGCGTGAAGCCGCCGGGATTGATGACGATGCCCGCGGCGGTGCCCCGGGCCGCGTGTACGGCGTCGATCAGGGCGCCTTCGTGATTTGACTGGAAGCACTCCACGGTCATGCCCCGCGTTTCCGCCGCGTCTGCGGCGAGTTTTTCGACGTCGGCCAGCGTGTCGGCGCCGTAGATGTGCGGTTCCCGGGTGCCGAGCAGGTTGAGGTTGGGGCCATTGAGGATCAGGAGTTTGCGGCTGCTGCCGCCGGCGGGATCGGTCATGGTTCCACTATGCCGCACCTGCATGTCCGGCCGGAGGTTCGCTACGCCGCCCCGACACGCACGGGGGCGCCGCAGCTGTGCTGCGGCGCCCCCGTGCGGATGGTGCTGGAGGATCAGCCCTTGAGCGAGGTGGCGATCTGCTGCATGACGGTGTTGTCCGCCAGGGTGCTCGCGTCACCTGCCTCGCGCCCTTCGGCGATGTCCTTGAGCAGGCGGCGCATGATCTTGCCCGACCGGGTCTTGGGCAGCTCCGGCACGACCAGGATCTGGCGGGGCTTGGCGATCGGGCCGATCTCCTTGCCGACGTGGTTGCGCAGCGTTGTCACGATCTCCGGGTCCTCCGCGGCGCTGCCGCGCAGGATCACGAACGCCACGACGGCCTCGCCGGTCGTGTCATCCGCGGCGCCGACGACGGCGGCCTCGGCGACCGACGGGTGGCTCACCAGGGCGGATTCGATCTCGGTGGTGGAGAGCCGGTGCCCGGAGACGTTCATCACGTCGTCGACCCGGCCCAGCAGCCAGATGTCCCCGTCGTCGTCCTTCTTGGCGCCGTCCCCGGCGAAGTACATGTTGTCGAACCGGGACCAGTAGGTGTCCTTGTAGCGTTCCGGGTCGCCCCAGATGCCGCGCAGCATCGCGGGCCACGGCTCGCGCACGACGAGGTAGCCGCCGTGTCCGTTGGGCACCGGCTCGCCCAGTTCGTCCACGACGTCGACGGCGATGCCCGGAACCGCGACCTGCGCCGAGCCCGGCTTCGTCTCGGTGACCCCCGGCATCGGGGCGATCATGTGGGCGCCGGTTTCGGTCTGCCACCAGGTATCGACGATGGGGGCCTTGTCCGAACCGATGACGCGGCGGTACCACATCCAGGCCTCGGGGTTGATCGGCTCGCCGACCGAGCCGAGGACGCGGATGGAGGACAGGTCGAACTTGGCCGGGATGTCCTCGCCCCACTTCATCATGGTGCGGATGGCCGTCGGGGCGGTGTACATGATGGACACCTTGTACTTCTCCACCAGTTCCCACCAGCGGCCCTGGTGCGGGGTGTCGGGCGTGCCCTCGTACATCAGTTGGGTGGCTCCGTTGATCAGCGGGGCGTAGGTGACGTACGTGTGGCCGGTGACCCAGCCGATGTCCGCGGTGCACCAGTAGACGTCCGTCTCCGGGTGCAGGTCGAAGGTCGCCTTGTGGGTGAACGCACCCTGGGCGAGGAAGCCGCCGGTGGTGTGCAGGATGCCCTTGGGCTTTCCCGTGGTGCCGGAGGTGTAGAGGATGAAGAGCGGGTGCTCCGAGTCGTGGGGAACTGGCGTATGGTCGGCCGAGGCGGTCTCCACCACGTCGTCCCACCACTGGTCGCGGCCCTCATGCCAGTCCACGGCTTCGCCGTTGCGCTTGACCACGACGACGTTGCCGACGCTGTGGCCTTCCGCCTCCAGCGCGGCGTCCACCGCGTTCTTCAACGGGCTCGGCTTGCCCCGGCGGTAGGTGCCGTCCGCGGTCACGACGAGCTTGGCCTCGGCATCGTCGATGCGGCTGCGCAGGGCGTCCGCGGAGAACCCGCCGAAGACGACCGAGTGGATCGCGCCGATCCGCGCGCAGGCCAGCATCGTGATGACGGCCTCGGGGATCATCGGGAGGTAGACGGCAACCCGGTCGCCCTTGGCCACGCCGAGCGACTCGAAGGCGTTGGCGGCCTTCTTGACCTCTTCGGTCAGCTTCGCGTACGTGTAGGTCCGGGTGTCGCCCGGCTCACCCTCGAAGTAGATGGCCACCCGGTCGCCCAGGCCGTTCTCGACATGGCGGTCCAGCGCGTTGTAGGCAGCGTTGAGGGTGCCGCCGACGAACCACTTCGCGAAGGGGGCGCCCGACCAGTCCAAGGTCTGGGTGAAGTCCTTGTCCCAGGTCAGCAGTTCGCGGGCCTGCTTGGCCCAGAACGCCACGCGGTCGGCGTCCGCTTCCGCGTAGATATCGGCGTGAACGACCGCGTTCGCGGCGAACTCCGCACTGGGTGCGAACTTCCGGTTTTCCTGTAGGAGGTTCTCCAGGGCATCGCTCTTGGCTGCGGACGAGGCACCGTTGGCTTCAGACATTCGAAGACCTTTCGTGTTGCGGCTTGCATGGCCTGCCGATGGCAGCGGCTGCCATCCGTGTCGATTATCACACTAGCGCCTGCCTGTGACACCAGTGTGCGGCGTCACATTCGACGATGTGAAAGGCTGCAAATCTGCGCCGAGCGGTCAGATCGGGTTCGGTCCGCTGCCGCGGTTCGGCTAGTGAAGGCCCACATCGTTGACTACGCTGAAATCAGCTGGCACTGGTGGCCGAAACGAACGGAGATAGACCATGACTGATCCTGCCGTGACCAACCGCGACGGCGTGGGAGAGGCGGTGGCAGGTCCCTTTACGATGCGCGACATCACCGTGGCGCTGGCCGTAGTCCTGCTGTTCCTCGCGTCGGTACTGCCCGCGGGGGTGTTCCGAGGAATTGTTTTCAACATCTGGAACTCCGCAGGTCTCTTCCAGCTCGGCCTCAGCATTCTGCTGCCGGTCATCGTGCTGGTTCTGTTCGCCATCCGGAGGCTGGCACCGAAGACCAAGCTGCGGATCGGATCCCTGTCCGTGGACCAGTTCGCCTCCGTGGTGGCGTGCTTCAACGCCGCCTACTACTTCCTGGAGCTGGTATCGGGGCTTCAGCCCGTGTCCATCATCGGGTTCGTCGGTGGTCTGGGCCTGCTGGCCGCCACTGTCTGCGCGCGTTGGATTCCGCAGTTCCGGGCAGACTTTGTGGGACGGCCGGAGACCACCGCGCACCCGGTGGCCCGCGACGCCATCGAGCCGCGGCCGAAGACGGCCAAGCCCAAGGCGGCCACGGCTCCGGCAGCCCGGGCGGACCAGGCCGCTGCAGCCGGCGGTGCTTCAGCCGGGGCGGCAGCGGCAGATGCGGCCGGCGGGCCCGCGGGGCACAGCGCCCTTGCATCCGCCGCCGAAGGGTCACGCCCCGGAGCCGGGGATCGGCAGGGCAGCACCGCCGTCCCGACGAAGAGCGAGTCCAAAGCTGCTTCCGGCCCCTCGCCGGCAGCGGGATCAAAGGCCGCAGCTGCAGTCGCCGGAGCCGCCGGAGCTGCCGCAGCCGGGGCGGGCTCTGCAGCCTCGGCCGGCACTCCCGGCACCGGTGCAACCGGAGCAGCAACCGGAGCCGCGGCCGGAGCCGGCACGGCGCGCCCGTCAGGCTCTTCCGGCTTGTCAGGCATCTCGGGAGCCGGTGCGGCAGGCCGCACCGGTAAGACCCATGGGGTGACGGCGCCGACGGGGCCGGCGGCAGAGACCTCCGCCGCGGCAGCGGACGATGAGGCGGCGCCGGGTGCAGCCGACGGCGAAGCCGTGGGAATCCCGGTCTCGGACGACGAGGCTGTTGCCTCCGCCGCAGGACGTTCCGCCCGACAGGGCAGCGCTGCTGCTTCGGCCGCGGCCGCCAAGGAGGCCACGCCGCCCGCAGAACTCGGAGCCAAGACCGAGGCGAACAGCATTGCGGGCGCCGGCTCACGCGGCCCCGACGCTGCCAAGGGTCAGCCCGATGCTGCGCTCTCCGCGGCCGGAGCCACCGGCCGGACCGCTCCGGAGACGGACCGCGCCCCGCAAGAACAGGACCGCGCCCAGCGGGAAGAACGCGCAGAGGAGGCAACGGCGTCGTACCCCAAGACCGCAGCAATGGGCTCCGTGGCTGCGGGTAACAGGACGGCCTCCGCAGGGCCGATCAGCGCCACGCGCGAACACTATGAAGAGCCGGAAGAGGAAGTCACGTACGAGGCGTTCTGGTTCGCCGTGGGCCGGACGCGCCCCGTGTTCGATGAGAACACCGGCCAGGTGGCGTTCACCCTGGAACCCGGTGCCTGGATCCTGGCACTGCAGGACCGCGGCGATGAGTTCCTGGTCCAGCACACGGACGGGCGCGTCGGGGTGCTGCGGGATCTGACGAACATTGAGCGTGCCTGAGAAGGCTGCGCGCAGGCCGCGCAGGACCGGCGCGGAAGAGACTCCGCTGGCGCTCAAGCGGCGGGCGCGGCGGATCAACAAGATCCTCGCCGAACAGTACCCCTACGCCGTCGCGGAACTGGACTTCCGCAACCCTTTCGAACTGGTCGTCGCGACGGTCCTGTCCGCGCAGACGACGGATGTCCGCGTGAACGCGACGACTCCTGCCCTGTTCGCACGCTATCCGGATGCCAGGGCCATGGCCGAGGCGGATGAGGCGGAGCTGCAGGAGATGATCCGGCCCACCGGGTTCTTCCGTGCGAAAGCCCAGAGCCTGCTGGCGCTCTCGAACCGGATTGTCGACGAGTACAACGGGGAGGTCCCGGGCAGGCTCGAGGACCTCATCACCCTGGCAGGAGTGGGCCGCAAGACGGCGAACGTGGTGCTGGGCAACGCCTTCGGGATTCCGGGCATCACGGTGGATACCCATTTCGGCCGCCTGGCCAGGCGCTTTGGCTGGACGGCTTCCACCGATGCGGTCAAGGTCGAGTTCGACGTGGCCGAATTGTTCGAGCCCAAGGACTGGACCATGCTGTCCCACCGCGTGGTGTTCCACGGCCGCAGGGTCTGCCATGCGAAGAAGCCGGCCTGCGGTGCCTGCGCCGTGGCCGACCTTTGCCCGTCCTTCGGTGAGGGGGAAGTCGATCCGGACAAGGCCGCCAAACTCCTGAAGTACGAGCTGGCTCCCGGCCGGGAGGAGCTGCTGGCCCGCATGCGCGCAGGCCAGACGCGGGCCGAACTGCGCGCCGCCGGTTTTAAGCTGGATGCATGAGTGCCAAGGCGGATCTCGAAAAACTGGTGAGCGTGCCGTTCCACGAACGGCTGTCGGTCCGCGACCGGGAACGCTGGTACAACGTGGAGCTGGACGAGGACGAAGCCCGCACGGCTGCCGTCCTGATGCTCTTCGGAGCCCTGGACGATACGCCCGCCGAGTTCCATCACTCCGTGGTGCCGGACGATCTCGACCTGCTGTTCATCGAACGGGCGGCGACGCTGTCCTCCCATCCCGGTCAGGTAGCGTTCCCCGGCGGGGGGATCGACCCGGACGACGACGGACCGGTGGCGGCCGCGCTTCGGGAAGCGGTCGAGGAAACCGGCCTGGACGCCGGCGGTGTCGAAGTCCTCGGCACGCTGCCAGAGATCCCGCTCTCCGTCAGCAATTTCCTCGTGACACCCGTCCTTGCGTGGTGGACCTCGCCGTCTCCCGTCTCCGTGGTGGATTTCGCGGAATCGGCGCAGGTCTTCCGGGTCCCCGTCGCCGACCTGCTCGACCCGAAGAACCGGCGCACGGCGGTCGTCGAGCGTAGCGGCAACGTCTTCAAGAGCCCCTGCTTCCTGGTCCACGGGGTGACGGTCTGGGGCTTCACCGCGATCCTGCTGAGCCATCTTTTTGACGACTTGGGGTGGACGATGCCCTGGGATTCGTCGCAAGAAATCCCTGCTCCGCTGCGTCCCGCCCGACCGGCCGGGGAGTAGCGCCGAGCTTCACCCGCAGCCGCGCCGGCATGACGAGCGCTCCGGGCGTGATCGAGGGGAGCGCGGGCGCAGCAGCCGCGCGGAGATATCCGTTGGGCGACGCTGTTTCTCCGGCATCCTGGACCCGGCCATGCTGCCGGCTGGCGCCCACCGCGACAATCGAAAACCTCGACCCGAAGTCCAGGTTGTGGATGACCCTCCAGGCGAAGGACGAGCCTGCGGGGCCTCCGTGGGCCGCGCCGCCCGCCGCCCGTTCCAGGCCGGTCTTGGCCGCCTTGGCCAGTCCGTGCGACAGGATGCCGGCCGGTCCCGAAGCGGCGAAGGAGAGGGCGTAGTCACCGCCCGTGCGTGCCGTCTCCAGGGTGCGGCCTGCGGGCGTGGGGCCGCTGAGGCCGTGCAGCCGGATCACCGGCTGCCGCATCCCGTCGGCCAACGGCAGGACGGCGGTCCGCAGGCTCTTCGGCAGGCTGCCGGCCAGCGCCGATCCGGAGGTGCGCAGCAGCTGCCGCGCGATGCCGGCGTCGGCGGCGAAACGATCGGTGACCGCTTGGAAGACCCGGACCGCCGTCAGGAGCCGGCCGGCCGCCGCGGCATTCGCGAGCAAGGCCCCGATTCCCGCGCTGAGCACGGACACGAGGACCGAGACCCCGACGGACACGGCGACGTCGCGCACGAAGGACTCGATTTCGGTCGCAAGCTGGGCGTGGGCGTCCTCGACCATTCCGGCCATGTGCGCGCAATCGCCGGCGAGGGCACGGCATGCCCCGGCGATGTCCAGGCAACTGCGGTGGAGCTGCCCGTGGTGCTGTTCGAGCAGGGCGACGTCCGCGGCCCGCTGGCCGGCGAGGGGCAAGGTGGCCGAGGATAAAGCGCGGGCCGATTCCGCCTCGAGTTCGGCCGCGACGTAGGACCAGGCCGCGGCCGTGGAACGCATGGCCGAGGCATCGCCCGACGGCCAGGCGCGGCCTGCGGCGTCCGCGACCACCTGGCCGAACTCCGGCATCAGCGGGACCCGGCCCCCTACCGCGGAAACGGCCTGCGGCCCGCACACCCAGGCGACCGGTTCCGGCGGGACTTCGTACGGCACTGGCGCTCCGCCGGACAACTGCTCCGTGAAGGCGTAAAGCGATGCCGCTACCCGGGTATGGAACCCGGCCGAGGCGTAGGCTGCCGACAGCTGGTCCAGTGCGGTCAGGATGCCGGCCGCGGCGGTATCGTATGCCTCGCCCCATGCCAGGGCCTCGGTTTCCCAGCCGGACATGCCGGCAGCGGCGGCCGACCTGCCGACGGCGTCCCGGCGCAACGCGGCCAGATTCGCGGCGGCGCCCTCCGCCGACGCGGCCGACGCGCCCAGCGCCTCGATGTCGATCGTCAGAACAGCCATCTTCCTCCTCCGCCGCCCGGCCTTCCTCCTCCGCCGTCCGGCCTTCCCTGCCGTGCTCGGGACGAGGCTATGCGACTCAGGCCCCGGCGGCCACGGCCCCTCCGCGGGCTGTGGAAAAGCCGCTACTTGGCATCGGCATAGGAATCGACGCACGCGATGCTGACGGGAAATTCGACCGGTATGCGCCCGAACATCAAACGGGTGGCATCAGCGGCAGCCTCCGCCACGAGGGCGCAGGCGGCGTCGGCCTGGTCCCGCCGCACATGCAGGACCACTTCGTCATGCAGGAAGAACACCAATTCCCCGATGAAGGTGCCGGACGCCGCGGAGGCGCGCAGCCGCCGTCGTACTTCCGCCAGCCAGCACAGGGCCCACTCCGCCGCCGTCGACTGGACGATGAAGTTGCGCGTGAAACGGCCCCGGCTACGCGCGGCCGCATCGGCCCGGCGCTGTTCCTCCGCGGTGGCGGTGAGCTGGGCGCGCCGCCACGCTGCCGGGGGCTCCGGGCAGCCCCGGCCCAGATGGCTGCTGACGACTTCGCCGGCCTCGCCGGCCCGGGCCGCACGCTCAACGGTCGCGAGGGCCCGGGGATACGTCCGGGCGAGCTGCGGCACCAGGCGGCCGGATTCGCCCGTCGTCGCCCCGTACATCGCGCCCAGCATGGCAACCTTGGCCTTGGCCCGGTCCCCGCCGAAGCCGGCATCGGCGATGCCCTGGTAAAGATCTTTGCCACGCGCGGCCGCCGCCAGCGCATCGTCCCGGCCAGCGCGGCGAGGATGCGCGGCTCCAGCTGGGAAGCATCGGCCACCACCAGCCGGTGGCCGTCGTCCGCGCGGCCGCGTCCCGGACCTGCTGCGGGATCTGAGGCCCCGCCGCCCCGCGAAGCCCACCGCCCCGTGACGACCCCGCCGACCACGTACTCGGTCCGGAACCGTCCTCGCCGGCCCAGGAATCCAGCCACTCCCAGCCGTTGGCGGAGGCCAGCCGGGCGAGCTTTTGTATTCCAGCAGCGGCCCGATCGCCGGTGCCGTGTTCCGCAGCCCCAGGAGCGTGTGCTCCGGACTTCGATGCCCGCACGGTGCAGGGCCCGCAGCAGCTCCTGGGGCGAATCCGGATTGAACGCGGGAACCCCGAGCAACCGGTACAGCTCGCGGGCGAGCAGGTCCAGCCGGGACGGGCGTTGGCCCGGCCGCGGGCGCGGGCCGAGCAGCCGGGTGAGGATCTCTTCGTGCACGTCGCGGCGCCAGGGCAGGCCGGCCCGTTCCATTTCGGCGGCGACCAGTGCCCCCGCGGATTCGGCCGCCACGAGGAGCTGGAGCCGTTCCCAGCGAGGCGAACCTGCGACGGCGGCCAGCTGGTCCTGCAGTTCCAGCAGCACCGATTCAATGGTCGCTGACGCCGGCTGCCGGTCGAAGAGCGTGAATTGGTCCGGTTCGTCGTCCTGGCGCGGCTGGCCCGCCGGCCGGCGCTCGCTGTCGGCGCGCAGGGCCCGGACGTAGGGAGTGTCCGCCGCGTACTGCGACAGGACCAGCAGTTCCCGGGTCAGGGACAGGTCATGGCAGCGTTCGACAGTGGTCCCGGCACGAAGCAGAGGCAGGTAGGTCCTGCGGGTTCCCTCCCAGACCCAGCGCAGGGACGGCCCTTCCAGCGCCGCCACGGCGGCGGGAAGGTCCGCTGAACTAACGACGGCGGCCGGCGCCGCGGGCGCGCCGGTTGCGTCCGCGCGTTGCAGCAGGAAGGAGGCATCGCCGGCGGCGCCGACGTCGCCGGGGGATCCCGGCGCTAGAACCATGTACACCCAGCCATTTTCGCCCACGGTTGGCCTGCGGCTTGTCCTCCACAGGCCGCGGCCGTCCACAGCGGCCGTATCGGCGGTTTCGTCGCCGCCCGCGGAAGGGGCAGGTTGGTCGTATGCAGACGGAAAGTTTGGCGGCACGGCATTGGACACCGCGGCACGACGGAGCCGAGGTGCTGCTAGTGACGGCGTCGGCGCGCCTGCGCGACGAAGTGGCACGGGTTGCGGCGGCGGCCGGCGTGGACGTTCGCCTGCTCGAGGTCGAGGAGGCCGGGCACATTCCCGAAGGCAGCGTGGTGGTGCTCGGCAGCGACGCCGCCGCGAGATTGCCCCGGCTGGCGGCGGACGTGATCGTCGCGGGGTTCCCGGACGAATCAACCCTTTTGTGGGAGCAGGCGGCTGAAGCCGCGGCCCATCGGGTGGCTGTGCTGCCCGAGGCCGCGGGCTGGCTGGCCGAGTACCTCAGCCGCAGCCGGCACGGCGACGCACGTGGCGCGGTGGTCGCGATCCTGGGAACCAACGGCGGTATCGGCTGCTCAACGCTGGCCTGCTGGCTCGCCGCGGATGCCGCCGCCCGAGGCTACGCGAGCTTGCTGGTGGACACGGATCAGCTGGGCGGAGGGCTGGAAGCCAGCCTGGGATGGGATCACGCCGAGGGGCTGCGCTGGCCGGATCTGGCCGGGGTGCGGGGCACTGTCAATCCCGCACAGTTACGCGCCTCGCTGCCCGCCGCCCAAGGCTTTTCCCTGCTCGGCTGGGGCCGCGGCGGGGAAGCGGTGGACATTCCCAGGCAGGCCGTGTCCGAAGTCATGACGGGCGCGGCGGCCGGTTTCGACTTGGTCATTGTCGACGCCGGCCGGGTCCGCGCCGAAGCGGGCAGTTGGCTCGCCGTGGCGGACCGGGCGGTGCTGCTCATGCCGGCGGGTACCCGCGGGATCGCGGCAGCTGCCGCGGCGGCCGACTTTCTGCGTCCTGTGCCAACCAGCGCCGTGGTCCGCGGCCCGCTGCCGGCCGGCGTGGATGAAGACCTGGCCGCGGAACAGGCCGGGGTGGAACTTGCCGGCTACCTGCCGCGCCTGCACGGGATGGCGGCCGCCCAGGACCGCGGGAGGCTGCTGGAGAAAGGGGCGCACCGCAGCGTCCGCCGCTTGCTGCTGCGCCTAGGCCCTGCCATCTCGCCGGCCCGGACGAGGGCGGGCTGAGCGGTGGATTTTCGGACAGGAACGCATGGACGCCGGGCCGCCAGGGCCTCACTGGGAACTCCGCTGGACCTGAGCGCCTTCCGTGACGCAGTGCTGGCGGACCCGTCCCCGGTTACCGGAGCCCGGGTGGCGGCGGCCGTCCAGACGAGCGGCCAGGTTCTTGGCGCGGCGGCCGTGCTGGAGGCCGTTGAGACCCTCAACGCGGACCTGCGAGGCCTGGGTCTGCTGCAGCGTCTGGCACAGGAAAGCGGGGTCACGGACATCCTCGTCAACGGGCCGGATGACGTGTGGACGGACGGGGCGGCAGGGCTGCGGCGGAGCGACGTGGTGTTCGCCAGCGACGCCGAGGTCCGGGCCCTGGCCGCCCGGCTGGTGACGGCCGGAGGACGCCGGCTCGATGACAGCAGCCCTTGCGTGGACGTGCGTCTGGAGGGCTACCGCGTCCACGCGGTCCTCCCGCCGGTCTCCACCCAGGGCACACTGCTCTCGATCAGGATCCGGCGTCCGCGGGTCTTCACCCTCGCCGAACTGCTCGGGCAGGCGCCGGCCTGGATCCCGTACCTGGAAGCCGTCGTGGGCAGCCGCCTGAGTTTCCTGGTCAGCGGCGCCACCGGATCCGGCAAGACCACGCTGCTGTCCGCGATGCTCGGGCTGGCCTCCGCCGACGAGCGGCTGGTCCTGGTCGAGGATGCCGCCGAACTGAACCCCGATCATCCCCACGTCATCGGCCTGCAGAGCCGGCACAGCAATCTGGAAGGCAGCGGCACCGTCGACCTGGGCGAACTGGTTAGGCAGGCGTTGCGGATGCGGCCGGACCGGCTGGTGGTCGGAGAATGCCGCGGCGCCGAAGTGCGCGACTTTCTCGCTGCCATGAATACCGGACATGCCGGGGCCGGCGGCACCGTCCACGCCAATTCCGCGGCCGGGGTGCCGGCCCGCCTGGCGGCCATGGGCGCACTCGCCGGGCTGTCGCCGGAGGCAGTGGCCTTGCAGGCCGGCAATGCCCTCGACTTGGTCATCCATCTGGAGCGGACAGAGGGCGGCCGGGCAGTCGCCGAGCTGGCCCTGATCCGCTGCACGGCGGCGGGATCGTTGGAGACGGTGCCTGCACTGGCCATGGACGGCGGTGTCCTGCGGCAGGGGCCGGGATGGACCGCGCTGCGGGAACGGCTGTCCCGGTGGGGCTTTTCCTTTCCGGCGGCTGAGGCGGCATGAGCGGGCTATCGGTTTTCCTGCTGTGCCTCGCGGCCGCCCTGTTGTTCCGCGTGCAGGGTTCCGTCCGCCGCCGGAGGCACCAGCGGCGGCGCAACCGCACGCGCGCCGCCGGCAGCAAGGCCTATGCGGACTGCCTGCACGAACTGCCGATGTTCGTCCGGCAACTGGCCGCATTGCTGCGTTCGGGCAGTATACCCGCCCGGATGTGGGCCGAAGCGGACAGGATCTACGGTACGGGTGCCGACGGACCGGCTAGTCCAGCCGGGCCGGATCCCGGCGTCCCGGAGACCCTGCGGCAGGCCGCGCTTTCCGCCCTGCTGCAGCCTGGAATCCGCGCCGCCAGCCAGGCCGCAGGGCTGGGACTGAGCGTTGCGGCCGCGCTGCGGCACGTCAAGCTTCCCGCGGGCATGCCAGCGGAGACCAGCGCCATGACCGTGCGGCTCTGGCGGGATCTCGGCGCGTGCTGGGACGCAGCTGAACAGACGGGGGCGCCGCTGGCACTGCTGCTGGAAAACTATGCGCACCACCTGCAGCACCAGCTCGACGCGGCGGCCGCCCGCAGGACCGCGCTCGCAGGACCTCGGGCGACGACCACGCTGCTGGGCTGGCTCCCGCTGCTCGGGCTTGGCCTGGGTATGGCGATGGGTGCTGATCCGCTGGGCATCCTCTTGGGGTCACCCTCGGGATGGCTTATTCTCGCCGTCGGGGTGGCCTTGCTGGCGGCCGGCCGTCACTGGTCCGTGCGGCTTGTCAACGCCGCGGCCCGGGAGTAGTCCGGATGCTGACGGCACTTGCGGTGGCACTGCTGGCCCTGGCCGGCTTCTTGCTGCTCGACCCGCCGGGATCAGGTGGCCCGCCCCGGCCCGTGTCCGGACCTGAAACAGGCAGCAGAGCGGCGCCATCGCGTCTCGGTGGAGGCGACCGGGCCGGTACGCCGCTACCCGATCCGGCGCTCATGCTGGACCTACTGGCCGCCATGTTCCGGGCCGGCACCTCGCTGCCGGCGGCGGTACGGACGCTCGCTAGGGCGGCCGAAGGAGACGGCCGAATACGGCTGGAAAAGGTTGCCGCGGCTCTGCAGCTGGGTACCGAATGGGGCAGCGCGTGGGCGCTCGCAGGCGACGACGAAGGCCTGGCCCGGATCCGCGAGGCACTGACTTTCGGCGCGGCGACCGGGGCGCCGTCTGCCGAGATCCTCCATGCCCAGGCCGAACAGCTCCGGCGGCGGCGCAAGCAGGAAGCCGAGCGCCGCGCGGCTGCCCTGGGCACCCGGCTGGTGCTGCCGCTGGGCCTGTGCGCCCTTCCATCCTTTGTCGCACTCGGCATCGTTCCGGTCCTGATCTCGCTGCTGCCCCGGCTTTGACCGGCGCGAGTCATCCTCCACAACAGAGGCGGATGCGGCGGATATCCACCTAGGCGAAGAGCCCACTGATCGTCCGGAGCCCCATCCGGAAAGCTCGTGAATACCGCAACACCGCGGCAAACCACAGGAGGAAAAATGTCACCAACACCATCCCTGGCACCCCGCCCCGCAGGCACTGCCGCGGAACCGGAACCGGCCGCCGGCCGGGACGCGGACATCATCGAGTTTCCGGCCGCCCCCGCCGAAAAAGCGGAGCGCCGGTGGCAGGACCTGACAGGGTCCGAAGCGGGGATGGCCACTGCCGAGTACGCCATCGCCACGCTGGCAGCAGTCGCCTTCGCCGGGTTGCTGGTGCTGATCCTGCGCAGCGGCGAAGTGCGGGGGCTGCTGATGAACCTCGTTGAGCTCGCCCTGACCGCAGTGTGAGCACCATGGTCCGGCTTTCGGCTCTGCGCATGCACAGGGCATTCCGCCCGGCAGCGAAGCCGCCGCGGCCGACGGAGGTCTGCAGCGAACGCGGTTCGGTGACCGCCGAAACAGCGATCGCACTTCCGGCGGTGGTGGCGGTGCTGGCCATGCTGCTGGCGGGAGCGACGGCCGGATCAACCCAGCTCCAGCTCGAGAAGGCGGCACAGACTGCGGCCCGCCAGCTTGCCCGGGGCGAGTCCGGAGCCGATGCTGGCTCGGCCGTCAGGCGTATTGCCGGGTCGCGGGCGGTACTGGCATCCGGGAACACGGGCGGGTGGATCACGGTGGAGGTCAGCACAACCGTGCCCGGCCCCTGGGCCGGCGCCGGTGGGTGGAAGCTGACCGCCGAGGCCTCGGCTCCGGCGGAGCCGCACGCCGGCTACGGGACAGTCCCATGAGCCGCGCGCTGATCGGCTGTCGAGCTGCCGGGTGCCGCAAGGAACTCGGCGCAGGCACGGTCCTGGCGGCCGGGATCGCCATCCTGCTGTGCCTGCTGCTGGCAGCCGTGGCGATGGCGGTGCAGGCAGGCGCGGCGTCGTCCCGGGCAGCGAAGACGGCCGACTTGGCCGCACTGGCAGCTGCCGATGCCGCGCGCGGCCTGATCAGCGGCGAACCGTGTTTGCGGGCGGCGGAAGTCGCCCGCAAACACGGCGCCGCGCTACAGGACTGCCGCCGGATAGGGCCGTCCGGGCACATCGTGGACGTCGACGTTGCCGTTCCGCTGCGGCTGCTCGGCTGGCTCGATTCACCCTGGCGGGAAGCCAAGGGCGTCAGCAGGGCCGGCCGGCCGCCGGGACGCGGGCCATGAGTGCCTACGCGGGCCGGCAATGCCTACGCGGCCGTGAGAGCCTACGAGACGGGCTGTTCCAGGGGCGTCTTGGCAGCGTGCAGGAGGGCGTTGAGGAGGACGACGGCTCCGGCCTTGTCCAGCGGATTGTTCTTGTTGCCGCACTTGGGCGACTGGACGCACGAGGGGCAGCCCGAGTCGCACTCGCAGGATTCGATGGCGTCCCGGGTGGCCGAGAGCCAGATGCGCGCAGCGTCGTAGCCTCGCTCGGCGAAGCCGGCCCCGCCTGGGTGGCCGTCGTAGACGAAGATGGTCGGCTTGCCGGTATCGGCATGCAGTGCGGTCGAAACCCCGCCGATGTCCCAGCGGTCGCTGGACGCGACGAGCGGCAGCAGGCCGATCCCGGCGTGTTCGGCGGCATGGAGGGCGCCCGGGATCCTCGCCGCGGTCAGGCCGGCGGCGGCCAGGTCCGGCTCATCGATGGTGAACCAGACGGCCTTGGTGAACAGCTCGCGGGACGGCAGCTCCAAGGGTTCTTCGCCGAGAATCTCGTTGGAAATGAAGGCCTTGCGCTGGAAGGAGATGACCTTCGTCGTGACTTTGACATCGCCGAAGCAGGCACGGACGGAGCCCCATTCTTCGCCCCGCAGTTCTCCGAGCACCTCGATCTGGGTGACATCCCGTGCCTGCGTGTAGTAGTCAGGGTTGGACCGCGTGACCATGGCGCAGTGGTCCTGTTCGTTGAGCTCCTCGACCAAATAGGTCGTGCCCTGATGGACATAGACCGCCCCGGTATGGGCCTGGTAGTGCGACTGGGGAGAGTCCATGGTCCCGAGTAGGGTGCCGGATTCGCTCTCGACGATGCTGATCGGACCGCCCCCGTCGGCCCGGAGATTCACCATGGCAGCGGCGCTTTCTGCATGCGTCCAGAACCAGCCCGCCGGACGACGGCGCAGGAAACCGTCCGCCGTCAGTTCGTCGACCAGCCCGCCGGCGGACGGGCCGAAGAGCTCGACGTCGTCTGCCGTCAGCGGCAGCTCCTGGGCGGCAGCGCACAGATGCGGGCCCAGGACATAGGGGTTGGAGGGATCGAAGACCGTGGCCTCGACGGACACGTCGAAGACCGCCTCCGGGTGGTGGACCAGGTAGGTGTCGAGCGGGTCGTCGCTGGCGACAAAGGCGGCCAGCGCGTCCTGGCCGGCTCGCCCAGCGCGCCCGATCTGCTGGAACAGCGATGCGCGGGTTCCCGGCCAGCCGGCGACGAGCACCGCATCCAGTCCGGAAATATCGATCCCCAGTTCCAGCGCCGATGTGCTGGAGACGCCCAAGAGCTGGCCGGAGCGCAGCTTGGCTTCCAGTTCGCGCCGCTCCTCGGGCAGGTACCCGGAGCGGTACGCCGCGATCCGGCCGGGCAGGGAAGGATGGACCTCCTCGAGCAGCCGTTTCGTAATGCTGGCGATGGTTTCGGCGCCCCGCCGCGACTTGATGAAGGCAATCGTGCGCACCCTTGCCGATACTA
The DNA here is from genome assembly GCF_946892675.1 of Arthrobacter sp. Marseille-P9274. Classification (NCBI taxonomy): domain Bacteria; kingdom Bacillati; phylum Actinomycetota; class Actinomycetes; order Micrococcales; family Micrococcaceae; genus Arthrobacter; species Arthrobacter sp. Marseille-P9274. Next base: position 833,873 of record NZ_CAMPOV010000001.1, on the reverse strand, counting down.
GGTTGGCCAGCAGGTCGGCCGTCTCCGCGATCACGGTTCGGCGCTCGCGGGCGCCGTTTTCCCCCTTGAGGTCCGTCAGCTGCGGTTCCCAGAAGGCGACCGTGGTGCTGCCGTGCGGGGAACAATCGTCTGTGACGCTGCCGGCCGCCGCTCCGATGAGCCGACTGAAGGAGGCCGCCGGCTCGCCGGCCGTGGCGGAGGCGCCGATGAACACCGGGTCGGCTCCGTAGCTCGCGCAGACCCGGCGCAACCGCCGCATCAGGTTCGCCACATGGGAACCGAAGACCCCGCGGTAGCTGTGGGCCTCGTCGACGACGACGAACTTCAGGCGGCGGAAGAACCGCGCCCACCACGTGTGGTTGGGCAGGATGCCGAAGTGCAGCATGTCCGGGTTCGCGAGCACGAAATTGGCGTGGTCCCGGATCCAGCGCCGCGCACCGGGGTCGGTGTCGCCGTCGTACGTCTCGGCACGGACGGTCGGCAGCCTCAGGGATTTCACTGCTGCCAGTTGGTCGGCCGCCAGCGCCTTGGTCGGTGCAAGGTAGAGGACAGTGGCGCCGGTGGGCTCCAGACGGGCCTGGTCCTCGAGGGCGGTGCGGTGGATGGCATCCAGCGCGGGCAGTTGGTAGGCGAGCGACTTTCCCGACGCAGTGCCGGTGGCGATGATCGTGTGCTGCCCGGCATGGACCTGCGAGGCCGCCTTGAGCTGGTGCCGCCACGGCTGCGCGACACCCAAGGATGCATAGGCACCAACGACGTCGGGGTGGACCCAGTCCGGCCAGGGATCGTGGACGGCTTCGCGCGCCGGCACTTCGCGCACGTGCATGAGCTGTTCCGGATCGGCGCCGGAACCGAGCAACGGAATCAGCGAATCATGCAAGGCCACCACAGCATTGTTTCATCCCGCTGGGGCAACCGCTGGATCGCGGCGCCAGCGGCAGGATGGCACCGGCAATCGCGGGATCGCGCTAACAGCGCCGGGAACGATGCCCCTGCGCAACTGCCGAGCGTCGTGGCGGTTTGCGGGCGGCCGCCTCAGGCAGCGTCCGTGGGTTTGAGGATCATGACGTCGCACACGGTATCCCAGCCCAAATGCTGGTAGAGCATGCGGCCGTCGTGCGACGCGATGAGCAGCCCCATCTCGACGATGTGCTCGAATGCCGAGGCCGCCAGGGCGCGCATGATGTGGGTCGCCAGGCCGCGGCGGCGGAAGTTCTCATTCGTTTCAATGTGGTCGAAGATAGCGAAGCCGTCCACAACGGCCATCACGCCGTGGGCCGCTTCCTCGTCGCCGAACATGACGCGGGCACGATGCACGTTGCCGTCCCGGTCGATCTCCGTCTTGAACTCGGGGTCGCGGTACCAGGGATCCTCGGCGTCCTGGTCGGACATGTTCGTGACCATCATGGACTGGTCACTGTGGTGCACCCGAAGACCGTGCTGCGGGGCCAGAGCCTTGAAACGCTCGGTTTCGCGCGTCAGCACTGTGAAGATGCGCTTGGGAGACGCGATGGTGTTCCTGGCCAGTTCGGCGAATTCCTCGTCGCCCGGTTCATAGGCAAAAAACTCCCAGTCACCCGTCTTGTCAGAGAGGACAATGGCCGGATGGCCCGCCTCCTCGGCCGCCGTGTAGCCGCGGCAGGCCGACCAGCCGGCGACCCAGGCCGGGAGCAAGTTATCGGGTACGTCTGCAGTGAAATCGAGGCCCATAGGATGACAGTACCTAACCTCGCGCACTCTGGATATGCACCGGTGATCAGGCGCGGTCACAATCTGCGGTTTGGTGCTGCGTCGTAACCTTAAAGACGTGGCTCTTAACCGAATTGTGCTTTACTACGCCTTCGCTCCGATTCCTGACCCAGAGGCCGTGCGCCTCTGGCAGCGGGCTCTGTGCGAGAAGCTCGGGCTCACCGGGCGGATCCTGATTTCCAGAGACGGCATCAATGGAACGGTCGGCGGTGAAATCAACGCGGTTAAGCAGTATGTCAAGACCACCCGCGAGTACCAGGCCTTCCGCGGCCTGGACGTGAAGTGGTCCGACGGCGGCGCCGAGGACTTCCCGCGGCTCAGCGTCAAAGTCCGCGATGAAATCGTTTCCTTCGGCGCGCCGGGCGAGCTGAAGGTGGACGAAAACGGCGTAGTCGGCGGCGGCACCCATCTTCGGCCGGAGGAATTGCACGAGCTCGTCGAGGCGAAGGAACAGGCAGGGGAAGAGGTCGTTTTCTTCGACGGCCGAAACGCCTTTGAAGCCCAGATCGGCAAGTTCCGCGACGCCGTCGTGCCCGACGTCGCCACCACCCATGACTTCATCCGCGAACTCGACTCCGGCAAGTACGACGGGCTGAAAGACAAGCCGGTGGTCACCTATTGCACCGGCGGCATTCGCTGCGAGGTCCTTTCATCGCTGATGGTCAACCGCGGCTTCCAAGAGGTGTACCAGCTCGACGGCGGGATCGTCCGGTACGGCGAACAGTACGGGGACGGGGGCCTCTGGGAGGGCTCGCTCTACGTCTTCGACAAGAGGATGCATCTGGAGTTCACGCCGGAGGCCAAGACAATCGGCGAGTGCGTGCGCTGCCAGGCCCCCACGAGCAAGTTCGAGAACTGCTCCAACCAGAGCTGCCGGAACCTCACGCTGTACTGCACCGAATGCGCCGCGAGTCCGGAGACCTTGCGCTGTCCCGACGGCTGCGCGGCATGACTCCTACGGCTGGACCGAAGCCGCGAGAGTTGGATAGCGCGGCCTGATCAGTTCCGCCTGCCGCGCCGGACGCCTCGGCCGTCGACTCGTCCGCGCCGGAAACCTGGGCCGTCGACTCGTCCGCGCCGGAAACCTGGGCCGTCGGCTCACCCGCGCCGGAAACCTGGGTCGTCGGCTCGTCCGCTTCGCCCGCCGGGCCGGACGCCCTGCCCCTCCCCGCACCCGCCCCGCCTAGACTTTCCTCCGTGACTGAGTTCAATACCGGCAACGTTCCGCATGCCCCGCAGAGTACTGATCAGCGGCTGATCGCGGCCCTCGCCAGGGACCTTCGAGCCCTCGATTACACCGTCGACGGCGTCGAGCGGCTGCTGGGGCCGGCGGCCTATGAGGCGCTCGGCCGCGACCAGCTGGTCCCTGCCAAGCTGGCGACCGAACGGAAACCCGAAGCCGATGCGCCGGACCCGCTGGCCGCCGTCGTGCGTTTATGGCTGCTGGGCGAGGACGTCGAGGAGGCGCACCTGGCTGCCGCCCTGCCGGAGCTGGGTCTGGACGGGCTGGCCGCGCTGGGGCTGGCCACTAACGACGGCGGGCGGGTCCGCGCCAGCGTGGACCTGCGGCCGTATGCGTTCGATGTCACGAATCTCTGGGTGGCCAGCGACCTAGGCGCGCACCAGCAGGCGGGAGTGCTGCGGCACGACCATGTGCTCGGCATCGGCCAGGCGTCGCTGACGCTGGCGCAGCTGACCATCCGCCGCGACCTGGACCGCGCGCTGGATCTGGGCACCGGCTGCGGCATCCAGCTGTTCCACCTGCTCAGCCACGCGCGGCACGTGACCGCCACCGACATCTCCGAGCGGGCGCTGGCGTTCACCCGCTTTAACCTGCTGCTGAACGCGCCCACGCTGGACCTGGACCCGGAGGACCTGGCCGCCCGCGTCAGCCTGCGGCTGGGCAGCCTCCTGGACCCCGTCGCGGGGGAGCGGTTCGACCTGGTGGTTTCCAACCCGCCCTTCGTCATCACGCCCCGGACGTCGGAGACGGCGGCTGATGAGCTGTTCACCTACCGCGACGGCGGCCTGCCGGGGGACGACATCGTGGCCACGCTGGTGCGCCGGCTGCCGTCGGTGCTGGCGCCGGGCGGCGTGGCGCAGATGCTCGGAAACTGGGAGATCCCCGCGGACGCGCCGTCCTGGCACAGCCGCCTGGAGTCCTGGCTGGACCCGGACACCGAGGCCTGGGTCATCCAGCGCGAGCAGCTCAGCCCCGCCGCCTACGCCGAGACCTGGCTGCGGGACGCGTCGGAGAACCGGGATCCGCGGCTGTACGAGAGGGTCTACCGGGCCTACTTGGAGGACTTCGGGACGCGGAACGTCGAGGCCGTCGGGTTCGGCATGGTGTGGCTGCGCCGTTCCGGCGCGGCTCTGAGGCGCGACGGCGGCGGGCGGGTCTTGGGGCGCGACGGCGGCGGGCAGGTCTTGAGGCACGACGGCGGCGGGCAGGTCTTGGGGCGCGACGGCGGCACGTCGGTTTCCGGGGCCGGCGACGTCCAGACCCACGATGGCAGCGGCGGGATGCTGCGGCGGTTCGAGGAGCTGACGTATCCGCTGGAGCAGCCGATCGGGCCGCACCTGGCGGCGGCCGTGGAGCGGCACGATTGGCTGGCCGCGCACCGCAGGGACTTCGCAGATCAGCGGCTGACCGTGGCGGAGGACATCACCGAGGAACGGCACCAGCGCCCGGGGGCCGAGCACCCGGGCGTCATCCTGCTGCGCCAGGGCGGGGGCCTGCGGCGGACCAACCTGATGAGTTCGGAACTGGCCGGCCTCGTCTCCGCCAGCGACGGCGAATTGACCGTGGGCCAGCTGGTGACCGCGCTGGCGGCCCTGCTGGAGCAGCCCGGGGAGGAATTCGCAGCGCGGCTGCTGGAGGAAACCCGGAACCTGGTCCTGGACGGCTTCCTGCTTCCGGCGGCGCCGTGACGAGCCGGCGGCGCCGTGAGGATCCGGCGGCGCCGTGATGACCCGGCCGCGGCATGCCGGAGGCCCGGTAATGCAGGTGCCGGCACCCCTGCCACCCGCGGCGGATGAAGCTGGTCACCTGGCCCGCGCGGCGGGATAGACTTACTGTTCATGACAAAAGGTGCATCGCCCTCCCTCGACCCTGTCGCGGGGGAGGCTTCGAACGGCCCGGCGGACCGGGTCAATATTTCCGATGCCAGGGCGATCAGGGCGCTGGCGCATGCGGTGCGCCTGAAAGTCATCGAGGAGCTGTTCGATACCCAGCAGCCGGCTACCGCGACCGAACTGGCCCAGCGGCATGGCCTGACCCCGAGCGCCATGAGTTACCACCTGCGTGCGCTGGAGAAGTGGGGCTTCGTCAAGCGCAGCGCCAACCAGGGCGACGGCCGCGAGCGGCACTGGCAGGCGGCCGCCGGACGGCTGGACGTGACGTCGGTGGCGGACAGCCGCGCCGCAACGCTGGGCGTCGTCGACGTCGAACTCAACGACCTGCGAGAACGCCTCAGTAAATATGTGAAGCGGGACAAGGAAACCCCCAACCCGGATACCTGGCGGCAGGAAGGGCACCTGGCGGCGCTGAGCACCGGCCGGTTCTATCTGACGCCCGAACAGCGCGCGGATCTGGGCCGCCGGATCGGCGAAATCCTGCTCGAATACAGCCCGACGACCAACCCCGACAAACGGGGAGAGGGCGCCGAAAAGCTCTACTACGTCTTCTCGTTCCTGCCGGGCGATATCGACGACGCCTGAGTCCTCCGGAAGACTTCCGTGGGCGGCCCCGCTTCCGTTTTGCGCTAATGTTGCGGCTACCCTAGTGCAGGTAAGCACCGTCGAGCCCCAGCGGCGGCGACGCACCCGCAGAACCACAGCAATTCGTCAGTAGGAGCAACGTGCCAGCGAAGGCCCGCGAGAAGACCGGCAAGAAACTCGTCATCGTCGAGTCTCCTGCCAAGAGCAAGACCATTGCCGGGTACCTCGGCGAGGGCTTCGAGGTCACAGCATCGGTGGGCCACATCCGTGACCTGCCGCAGCCATCGGACCTGCCGGCCGAGCTGAAGAAGACCTCGGTGGGCAAGTTCGCCGTCGACGTCGAGAACGGGTTCGAGCCCTACTACGTGGTCTCGCCCGGCAAGAAGAAGACGGTCGCCGAGCTGAAGTCGCTGCTCAAGGACGCCGACGAACTCTATCTGGCCACTGACGGTGACCGCGAGGGCGAGGCCATCGCGTGGCATCTGCTCGAAGTGCTGAAGCCGAAGATTCCCGTGCACCGGATGACGTTCTCCGAAATCACGCCCGAGTCGCTGCAGCGCGCACTGAACGAACTGCGGGACATCGACACGGACCTGGTGGACGCGCAGGAAACCCGGCGCATCGTGGACCGGCTGTTCGGCTACGAGCTCTCGCCGGTGCTCTGGCGCAAGATCAAGGCCGGGCTGTCGGCCGGCCGTGTCCAGTCCGTCGCCACCAGGCTGGTGGTGGAGCGCGAGCGTGAGCGGATGGCGTTCCGCTCGGCCTCCTACTGGGACCTGCTGGCCACCGTCGAACCGCTGGAGACGGCCAAGGGCGGCAGCTTCAAGGCGAAGCTGGCGCAGGTCGACGGCGACCGCGTGGCCACCGGCCGCGACTTCGACGACCGCGGCGCGCTCAAGACCCGCGGCGCCGTGCATCTGGACGAGGCCGCCGCCACCGCGCTGGCCGAGGCGCTGCAGGGCGCCGAGTTCGCGGTCCGCTCGGTCGAGAACAAGCCCTACACCCGCCGCCCCGCGGCCCCGTTCACCACCTCCACGCTTCAGCAGGAAGCCGCGCGCAAGCTCGGGTTCTCCGCCCGGACCACGATGTCCCTGGCCCAGCGGCTGTACGAAAACGGCTACATCACCTATATGCGTACGGACTCGCCGGCGCTGAGCGACCAGGCCGTCAACGCCGCCCGTCGGCAGGCCTCCGAACTGTACGGCCCCGAATACGTGCCGCAGTCGCGCCGCGTCTACAAGGGCAAGTCCAAGAACGCGCAGGAAGCACACGAGGCCATCCGTCCCGCCGGCGACTCGTTCCGCACCCCGGGGCAGGTCCGCAGCCAGCTCGGCAACGACGAGTACCGGCTGTACGAACTGGTCTGGAAGCGTACCGTCGCCTCCCAGATGGAGGATGCCCGCGGATCGACGTCGACCGTCCGGCTCGGGGCCACGGCTTCGGACGGGCGCGACGCCGTGTTCACCGCCTCGGGCACGGTCATCACCTTCCCCGGCTTCCTGGCCGCCTACGAAGAGGGCAAGGACGCCAGCCGCAACGAACAGGACGACACCGAGGGCGGGCGCCTGCCGAACCTCGCCGAAGGTGACGGGCTGACGCCGCAGGAAGTGACCGCCGTCGGCCACGAAACCTCGCCTCCGCCGCGCTACACCGAAGCCTCCCTGGTGGCCGAGCTGGAAAACCGCGGAATCGGCCGCCCGTCGACCTACGCGGCGACCATCTCGACGATCATGGACCGCGGCTACGTCCGCAAGCGCGGCTCCGCACTGGTGCCGAGCTGGATCGCGTTCTCCGTGGTCAAGCTGCTGGAGGACCACTTCCGCGACTACGTGGACTACGACTTCACCGCAGAGCTGGAGCAGGGGCTGGACCGGATTGCGGCGGGCGAGGCCAAGCGGACGGACTGGCTCAACGGGTTCTACTACGGTGACCGGCACGAGACCGGGCTCAGCACCGTGGTCAACGACCTGGGCGAGATCGATCCCCGCGTCGTGAACTCCATCGACATCGCCGACGGCATCACCCTGCGCGTGGGCAAGTTCGGGCCGTACCTGGAGCGGGCCGGCCAGGAAGGCGCGGAGGAACCGCAGCGGGCGAACGTGCCGGAGGACCTGGCGCCGGACGAGCTGACCGCGGAAAAGGCTTTGGAGCTGATGGAGACCCAGGGCCCCGGCGAGCGGGAGCTGGGCCAGGACCCGGAGACCGGGCGAACCATCGTGGCCCGGGAGGGCCGGTACGGCGCGTACGTCACCGAGGTGATCCCGGAGCCGACGGCGGAGGAACTCGCCAACCAGCCGGTGGAGTACTACAAGAACGGCAAGCCGAAGCCGCCGAAGAAGCCTGCCAAGATCAAGCCCCGGACCGGTTCGCTGTTCAAGTCGATGACCGTGGACACCGTCACGCTGGAGGACGCGCTGAAGCTGCTCAGCCTGCCGCGGGTGCTGGGCGCGGACGCCGAAGGCAACGAGATCACCGTGCAGAACGGACGCTTCGGGCCGTACCTGAAGAAGGGCACGGACTCGCGCTCGATCGGCTCCGAGGAGGAGATCTTCACGATCACCCTCGAGCAGGCGCTGGAAATCTATGCGCAGCCCAAGCAGCGCGGGCGGCAGGCCGCGGTCCCGCCGCTGGCCGAGTTCGGCGTCGATCCCGTGTCGGAGAAGAACATCGTGGTCAAGGAGGGCCGCTTCGGCCCGTATATTACCGACGGCGTCACGAACATTACGGTGCCCCGATCGACCACCATCGAGCAGCTGACCCGGGAGCAGGCGATCGAACTGCTGAAGGAAAAGCGGGCGAAAGGCCCGGCCAAAAAGCCGGCGACGCGGCGCAAAGCCGCCGCCAAGAAGTAAGGCCCGGATGCCGCCGGTCCGCCGCTATGCTCCGGGCGATCCGGTCTGCGTTCAGCTGGCCCGGACCTCAGGCCACATAATGGGACCATGCGTCTAGGCGTCCTCGATATCGGTTCCAACACGGTCCACCTGCTGCTCGTGGATGCCCACCCCGGCGCGCGGCCGGTCCCGTTCGCCTCGCACAAGCGTCCGTTGTCGCTGGTGGCCTACCTGGACCGTGCCGGCAACATCACGGAGTCCGGCCAGCGGGAGCTGGTCTCGTTTGTCCGCGAGGCCTGGCGCTTCGCCGTCCAGCACAGCGCCGAAGACATGCTGGCGTTCTGCACCTCCGCCATCCGGGAATCGACCAACGGCGACGCGGTGCTCGCCCGGGTCAAGCGGGAGGCCGGCGTCGAGCTGCAGGAGCTGAGCGGGCCAGAGGAAGCGACGATGACCCTGGTGGCCGTTCGCCGCTGGTACGGCTGGGGCGCCGGTACCGTGCTGGACCTGGACATCGGCGGCGGTTCCTTCGAGATGGCCATGGCCCGCGACGAGCAACCTGAGGTGGCGGTGTCGGTGCCGCTCGGCGCAGGCCGCCTGACCCGGGAATGGCTGCCGCAGGACCCGCCCAGCGCGGGGAGCGTGAAGGACCTGCGGAACCACATCCGCAATACCCTCGAACCGGCCATCAAGCAGTTCGACGGGCTCGGCGTGCCGGACCTGGTCGCGGGAACGTCCAAGACGTTCAGGTCACTGGCGCGCATTACCGGCGCGGCGCCGTCGGCCGCCGGACCCTACGTCCGCCGGGAACTGCGCCGGAACGACCTCTCGCTCTGGACCCAGCGCCTGGTGGCCATGCCGGTCGAGGACCGCGTCCACCTGCCCGGCGTCTCCCGGGTGCGGGCGCCACAGCTGCTGGCCGGCGCGATGGTTGCGGAGGCCGCGATGGAAATGTTCGACGTCGACACCCTGCTGATCTGCCCGTGGGCCCTGCGGGAGGGACTGATCCTCAAACGCTTCGACCACCTGCTCTACGACAGCGACGCCCCGGTCCGTCCGGTTGGGACCGCGCTGGTCCAGAAGGCGCTCCAGCCCGCGTCGGCAAACGGCAACGTGCGGCCGTGACGGCGGCGGCCGCTGCCCCAGGCAACGGCGCCGGGATACCAGTGGCACTGTCCAGCGCTTCCGTCTATCCGCTGGCGGTCCACGACGCGTTCGCCGTCGCGGCGGACCTCGGCTACGACGGCGTGGAAGTCATGGTGACCAACAACCAGGACTCGCAGGACCCGGACGCGCTCCGGAACCTGCGCGAGCGCTACCAGCAGCCGATCGTCGCGATCCACGCGCCGACCCTGCTGCTGACCCAACAGGTCTGGGGCAAGGCCTGGAACAAGGTCGTCATGTCCGCGGCCATGGCGGCCGAGGTCGGCGCCTCCACCGTCGTCGTGCATCCGCCGTTCCGCTGGCAATCCGGCTACGCCGAGAACTTCCCCGAAGGCATCCGCAACATCATGGAGGACTTCGGGGTCACCATCGCGGTGGAGAACATGTACCCGTGGAAGGTCCGCGGGCGCGAAACCAAGGCCTACTTGCCGCACTGGGACCCGCGTCCGCTAGACTACCAGCACATCACCTGGGACTTCTCGCACGCCGCCTCCGCCGGAGTGGATTCCCTGGCGGAGATCAAGCTGCTGGGGGACCGGCTCAGCCATGTGCACCTGGCGGACGGCTTCTACACCAGCTGGGATGACCATCTGGTTCCCGGACATGGCGACCAGCCGTGCGCGGAGAGCCTGCAGCATCTCGGCAGCAGCGGCTGGCCCGGGATCGTCGTCGCGGAGGTCAGCACGCGCAAGGCCCGAGGCGCGGGCGAACGCGAGGAATGGCTGGGCGAAACGCTCGACTTCGCCCGCCGGAACCTGGGCCTCGGCGCCGCCGCCCAGGCCGCGGAAACACGTCCGCGCCGGACATAGCCGGGCCTTGCACGCTCGGTCATACTGATGCCATGAATGACTCTGCGACCCGGCCGCGGCGCCTGCTGCTCGGGATTCTGGTCCTGGTCGGAGTCCTCGTGGTCGCGGCGCTGGCCCTGGTTCTCACCCGGGGCGCGCCGAAACCCCTTGACGCCGCCACCCCCGCCGGGGTGGTCCAGCGCTACACGGCCGCAATCATCGACGGCGATGAGGACGCGGCGGCGCAGTATCTGACTGCTCACGCGCGGGAACGCTGCAGCGAGCCGGAGCAGCCCTACACGGACAATCTCCGGGTCTCGCTGATCTCCACGGTCGAACGGGAGAGCTCAGCCGACGTGAAGGTGCTCATCGTGACCTCCAGCGACGGCGGACCCTTCGGCATGTCCGAATACGAGACCGAGGAGGTCTTCGACCTCGTCAAGGAGGACGGCCGGTGGCTCGTCGAGTCGACGCCCTGGCAGTTCGCCCTGTGCACGAGCAAGGCGGCGTCCCTGTGACGGCGGCGCTGGCACCGGCCCCGGGCCCCGGCGCGGGGACCGTGCAGCGGACCGTGCGCCATCTGGTCGTCTACACGCTGCTCTTCGTCCTGGTGTGCATCGCCGCCAGCGGCGCCGCGGCCCTGCTGGGACGGCTGTTCGGGATCGGGTCCGAATTCGTGGCCGGCGACGTCGCCGGCCTCGCGCAGGGATTCGCCTTCTTCCTCATCGGTGGTCCGCTGGCCGCAGTTCTCTGGTGGTCGGTGTGGCGGCGGTTGGCAGAACCGGCCGAGCGTTCCTCACTGGCCTGGGGCCTCTACGTTGCCGCGATGTACATCGTCTCAATGATCATCTCCACGACCTCGCTGCTGGCCACGCTGTCCGAACTGATCGCCGGCCGGACAGCCGGATGGGGAATGACCATCGGCGGCGCGCTGGTCTGGGGCACCGTCTGGTTCGGGCACCGGTGGATGTGGCGGCATGCCGGAAAGGGCCCCCTCCGGCTCGCCCAGGTTCCCACTGTCGCCGGAACCGTCTACGGCCTGGTCATTGGCGCCGGCGGCAGCGTCACCGCGCTGGCCGCGCTGTTCGACTCAGCGGTTGATTCGTTGACGGGTACGACGGCGGTGGGCAAGCCGTGGTGGGTGTTCGCACTGCAGGCCCTTGCGTGGGCCGTTGCCGGCATCCTCCTCTGGCAGTGGCACTGGATCCACGAAGGAGGCAAGCGCCTGCGCTCCCGGCTCGCGGACGTGGCGCTCGTGGTGGCCGGCGTCCTCGGAGCCAGCGTGCTGGCCGTGACGGGCTGGGGAACACTGCTGTTCATTATTCTGCGGCTTGCTTTTGACCGGTCCGAGCCGGTGGGGGACTTGCTGGAGCCGCTGGGATTTGCGGTCGCGGCGGCAGCGGTTGGCACGGTGGTCTGGCTTTACCACTCCTCGGTGGCGACCGGCCGGGCGGAAGCTACCCGGGAGGGAGCGAGACTCGTGGTGTGCGGGGTGGCCCTGGCAGCCGCAGCGACGGGAATCGGCGTCGTCGTGAATTCCCTCCTCGCACTCGCCGGCACCACGCTGGCAGGAACGGACCCGCGCACGCTACTGCTCGGCGGGATCAGCGCCCTCGTCGTCGGCGGACCCCTGTGGTGGCGCAGCTGGCAGCCGGGCAAACCCGGACGGGCAGCGGCGGCTCCAGCGGAACCGGCAGGCCGGAGGGTCTACCTGATCACGGTGTTCGGTGTCAGCGCGGTGGTGGCACTGGTGACCCTGCTAGTGATCGGATATCGGGTGTTCGAACTCCTGCTCGACGGCACCACGCCGGGCAGCCTGGTTGACCGGATCCGCGCGCCGTTCGGCCTGCTGGCAGCCACCGGATTGGTCGCCGGATACCACTTCAGCGTGTGGCGGCATGAGCGGCCGGCCGTCCCCTCCCGCGCGCCCGGCCGGTCGCGGCCCATCGGCCACATTGTCCTGGTGGCCGCGGGAGACCCCGAACCCTGGCGCCGGGCGGCAGAGGAAGTGACCGGCGCCCCGGTCACGGTCTGGACACGAGCCGGTTCGCAGCAACTGCCGGTCGCAGGTCGGGAAGGGCCTGGACAGGAGGAATCGGAAGCCGTGCGCCTGGAGCGGGCGCTGGTGGATATCCTGGCCGAACGCGTCCTGGTGATCGCCGGGCCCGGTAACAGACTGGAAGTCATCGCGCTCGCCGATTAGTCCCTCAAGGCGTTTACTCCCCTCCCGTGTCGGCACTCCCGCCGATTAGTCCTCCTGCGTTGACACCGCCACGCTAACTGGCCATCGAGCACGCCGAGGGTTTACGTTCGTCATCCGCTACCCGGGGCGCCCGGGACACCGGCCATTTCCTACGGGCCATGGCATCGGTCCAACCCCGAGTGCCCGCAAGCTGGTGGCAGCCTTGGGCGGGTTCTTCCGGCGGTCGTCCGCGGAGGTGACCCTGTGAGACCTGGGCTGCGGCCGTCGCTTCGTGACGGAGCTGTCAATTGGCCTGTGCGTTTAAGGACAGGGGGTGCCGGTATCTGTTGCGTCGTGGGACTTGGGATGGGTCGGTGTAGGCGGGCGGGATGAACCACGGTATCCCGTCTATCGATTCGATGATCCAGTCTCCGGCGTGGATGAGGTGGTGGTGGAAGGAGCAGAGGAGCACGCCGTTGGCGACGGAGGTGCGGCCTTTGTGTTTCTTCCAGTAGCGGATGTGGTGGGCTTCGGTCCAGTGGGCTGGCATGGTGCAGCCGGGGAAGGCGCAGCCTTTGTCGCGGGCGACGAGGGCGCGGCGCTGGGCCGGGGTGAAGAGCCGCTGTGCGCGTCCGATGTCGAGGACTTCGCCTTTGCCGCCGAACACGATGGGGATGAGGTCGGCGTCGCAGGCCATTTTGCGGACCGTGCGGGGTGTGATGAGTCCGGTGAAGACGGCCTGGCCCGAGGTGCCGGCTTCGGTTGCACTCATCAGGTCCTGGTAGTCGATGGTGACCATGACCTGGGGCCGGTGGCCTCCGCTGGCGGGAAGCTTGTCCGTGGACAGCGCGATCTTGCAGGCTCCGACCAGACCCTGAAGCAGTAGCTGGGGCCGGGTGGGCATCGGCCAGTCCGGGTTTGGCGCATCGTCGTCCGTGAGCGCGGCTTCGGCCCCGGCAGCTTCGCCGCCTTCGGCCGTGACAGCTAAATCACGGCCCGCGTTCGTTCCAGACTGGCCGCTTTCGGGTTCGAAGGTCGCTTGTAGTCGCGGATTGGTTGCCGTGTTCATGGCGGTGATCAGGTGTTCGTACTGTTCATCCGTCGCACACACTTCGAGCCGGTGCAGGCCCCAGCGCTTCCGTTTGATGAAGACGCCTTGCTGGGCGGCGAGCTGTTCCATACTGGGTTCGCGTCCGTCCGGATCAATGGCCGCTTCCCAGCTCCTGGCCACGATGCGGAGCGTATCCAAATCCGCCTCCGCCGCCTGCCGGGTCAGCTGCTGCTCCATGGCGGCCAGGTGGTCCGGAGCGGCGACCGGGCGGATGCGTTCCAGGGTGTCGTGGATGAGCGTGGCAGCCGTGCCGCCGATTTCAGACTCTGCCAGTCCGGCTGCCAGGTGTTCATACTTCGGCGGTGCCTCGCCGCCGCTGATGAGGGTCTCCGGCATCGTGCCGGCACCCACTCGGATCCGGCGCCGGGCTTCGCTCCGGCTGATCCGCAGCCGGGCCCGGAGGTAGTCGGCGGTGTCCCGGAATTCGGACTTCGACTCCGGGTTGCCCGGGTCCCGGCCCGTCATGGTGGACACGCCCAATTGCTCGATGGCATGCGCGCCGGTCAACTGCAGTTGCTCGACGGTCCTCGAAAGATCCTCGAACAGCCCCACACACTCCGCCAGGACTCCGGGGCTCTGCAGGACGGCCTCCTGACGGAAGACGGACGCGAATTCCTGGAGTTCGTCGCGCATCGAAGCGAGGAAGCCCGCGGCTTCCCGAGTCGCTTCGAACGTCCTGACTGCCATAAATCAACGCTATCGAGCGCATCTTCTCAGCGCACTCGAAAATGGGTCGTGTGTAGGACAGGAGAGGAAGCCGCGGCATAGAAGGGTCAGGGCCCGGTGAGGACCTCGCCCAGGCGCGGGAGATCGCCGTCGTACTTAGCGCGAATTTCCCGACACGTGCCATCAACTAACGGCTGGCTCAGGTCTGCTTCTGCTTCCAGGAGGCGTGGCCCAGGGCGGCGATAACCGTCAGGAAGATGCTCGCCACCAGGCCGAGGAGGAAGATCGTGCCGTACTGCCGGTCGTCGGCGAGCCCGGCGGTGACGAAGTTCTGCAGCGAGCTGCCGAGGAACAGCGAGCCGGCAAACAGTGCGACGCTCGTGGCACGGGCCTGCGGGGCGATGTCGGTGGCCCATCCCTGCATGGAGGAGTGAAGGACGGCATTGGAAACGCCGACAAGCACCGCCGTCGTTGTTAACGCTGCGGGGACGTGCCACAGCGACGAAACCAGGAACGCAGTGACTAGCACGGCTCCTCCGATGGCGATGAGCTGGGTGCGGGTGAACCCCTGGACCAGCCGGCGCATGATGCGGGCCCCGAGGATTACTCCGACGCCGAATCCTGCGGCGAGCATGCCGGCCAGACTGACCCCAACCCCGGCGTGCTGCAGGGCCGGGACGATGTACGTCAGGATTCCCATGAGCACGGCGCCCTCCAGGACCGCCAGCCCGTAGATGCCCAGGGCGGAGGGCGAGAACGCGTGCCCCAGCCGGACGCCGCCGCGCCCGGAGTGCCCGTCGATTTCCAACCCGCGCAGCAGGATCAGCAGGACCAGGCAGCCTACGGCCGGCAGCACAAACACCAGCCGCCAGTCCACCAGCGCGGCCAGCGTGCCGGTGGCGAGGGCCGCGATGGTCGTCCCGAGCGACGAATAGATCTGCAGGTCGGACAGCCCGCGGGCCCGCTCGATCCCGGTCCGCGTATCGCCGAGGATCGTCATCAGGGTCGGATACAGCGCGCCGGCCATCAGCCCCGTGAACGCCCGCGCCAGGAGCAGCGGGACGTAGCTGCCGGACAGCGCGCTGGCCACCGACCCGACCAGGACCCCTGCCAACGCCGTACGCAGGATCGCCAGGCGGCCGAACCTGTCGCTCAGCAGCCCCCACACCGGCTGCCCGATGGCGTAAAGCAGCGCATACGCCGCCACCAGCTGGACGGCCTGGCCGAGCGACAGGCCCGTCCGGTCAGCCAGCACCACGAGCATCGGCGGCGTGCCGAAGCGGTCGAAGAAGGATAGGAAACCCACCGACCGCAGGACGGCATCGGATACACGGTTCCGCGGCTTGTCGGGCTCTCCGCCGGAACCGGCTGCACTCGCCATCATCTAGTCAGCATTTCCTTGTCGTCGCAGGCCGCCCGCGGAGGACCCGGTGCGTCCGTGGGGGGAGCGGGAAACCAGCCTTCAGGATAGTGAAAATTACGACGGCGGCGCTCCGGACACGCGTTCGGGTCACCGTCCGGAATCTACCGGTCCGCTGGCATAGCAAAGCATATGAACGCCCGCAGCCACTCATTTGGGGGTTCCTCCCATCCCCAGAACTGGAATCTGGTTCGCCGGCGCCGCGGAAGGCAGACTCAGAGTGTGCCGGATCGCCCGTCCTCCTTGGGACGGCCCGGCCGCGGAGCGGGGCCGACCCCCAGACCCGTTCCTTTGTGCCCCTCCCGCGAAGGGGCGGCGGCATTGCCCCGGGAAGCCTAGGCGCCCGGGGCGATGTCGTTTCCGGGGTGCTGAACCTCTGCCGGTTAATCTGCCAACAACCCGCGCAAGAAACCTGCGGATTCTGGTTGCGCCGCTTTCAGTCGTCTAGCCTGTGAGCACAGCGGACCTACCTCTAAGGAACACTTCCATGCGGAACACCGTCAGGCTTCCAGCGGTTCTGATCACCGGGCTCCTGCTCGTCCTGGGCATGGTCGGCTGCAGCGCCAGTCCGTTCGAGGACGGACAAGCCAGCGCCGGGGCGGCCGGGTCCCAGGCGCCCTTGCTCGTGGGATCGGCGAATTTCCCGGAGAGCGAGACCCTCGCCGAGATCTATGCAGGGGCTTTGAACGCCGGAGGCCTTCCCGCGGCAACCAAACCGCGGATTGGCTCCCGCGAGGTCTACGCCCGGGCAGTGCAGGACGGCTCCATCGACCTGGTGCCCGATTACAGCGGCAATCTTCTGCGCTATCTGGACGAGGGCACCTCAGCGCGGAGCGCCGAAGAAGTGATGAAGGAACTGCCCGGAAAGCTGCCGAAGGGGCTTGCGGTACTGGAACCGGCTGCCGCGGAGGACAAAGACGCGCTCGTCGTCACGCAACAGACTGCGGACAAGCACGGACTGGAATCCCTCGAGGACCTGGGCAAAATCTGTGACCGTATTGCCCTCGGAATGCCGCCCGAGGCCCAGGAGCGTCCGCAGGGACTGTCGGGGCTTGAGGCAGTTTATGGATGTGTCCCGAAGGAGTTTGTCCCGTTTAGCGACGGCGGCGGGGCGCTGACGCTCCAGGCGCTGCTGGACGACCGGGTCCAGGCCGCCAACATCTTCACCACTTCCCCGTCGATCGCGGCGAACAGGCTGGTCGCGCTGAAGGACACCAAGGACCTCTTCGCGGCCCAGCAGGTGCTTCCCCTGATCCGCACCGACACCGTCGGCAGCGAGGCCAGGGACATCCTGAACAAGGTCTCGCAGGTACTGACCACTGAGGACCTCATGCAGCTCAACGAGCAGGTCTCCGGGGACGCGAAGCAGAACCCCCGTGACGCCGCAGCCGCCTGGCTCAAGGACAAGGGACTCGCCTGATTGGACGCCGCCGGCCGGCAGGGCCGCTGCAGTGAATGAAGTCCCGGCGAGACCGGCCGGCGCTCAGCTGCACTAGCGGACCGCGGGCCTACCTGGCAAGCCCCTGCAACCTTCACCCGCGCGGCGGGTAACAGGACGTGACCTTCCGTCATGTTCGCCGGAAACCGTTGCCGCCAGCCGCCGGCGCGGCATACCTTTGCAACAGATCACGAGTTCCAACGCGAAGCCCTGGCTGGTTGGACGGCAACCCTCTTCGTGGTGGGGTGCCCCAGGTGAAGATCCGGCCGGGCACAACCGTGTTCCGGCAAGCATCGAGCCGGCTCAAACGTGAGCCCTCCCGCACAGACGGAACCTCCCCATGTCCTTCATCTGCCTCATCCTCTCCGGCGTGGCACTGCTGACCAACGGTCTGGCCCTGCTCGGACGCATACCGCCGCGCGACAGCGGCACCCTGAACCTGCTCATCGGCGGCCTCCAGCTGATCCTGGCCACCCTGATTGCCGTGACCGCCGCGGGCGATCCGGCCGAGCTGCTCAGCGCCGCCGGTGTCGTCCTCTTCGGCCTGACCTACACGTACGTCGGCCTGAACTCGCTGTTCGACCTCGGCTCGGCCGGCGTCGGCTGGTTCTGCGTCCTCGTCGCCGCGCTCGCGGTGGTCTACGCGGTCTCCAACCTGGCCGCCGACCCGTTCTCCGCGGTGCTGTGGGCCAGCTGGGCCGTGCTGTGGACGCTGTTCTTCCTGCTCCTCGCCCTCGGCAAGTCCGCGCTCACCGCCTACACCGGCTGGGCCACCCTGCTCACCAGCCAACTAACGACGACGCTGCCCGCCCTTTTGGGGCTGAACGGTGCCTGGCCTTCGGGCTGGGGGAGTGCCGCGGCAGCCGCCGTCGTGATCGCCCTCCTGTTCACGGCCGCAAGGTTCCTGGCCCTGCGCACCGGCCGCGCCGCCGTCGTACTTCCCAACCCCGAACCCGCTCGGGCAGACAAGGTCCGCGCGTCCGCCGACGCTGAACTTCCGAAGCCCGTCCAGAAGCCGGCGCCCGCCGCCGTCTGACCCGCCAGACTTCCAAATTCCCGCAACAACGAAAGGCCCGTCATGACCTCCGTAACCACGCACACCACGCACGCCGCCGAGACCGACTACGAGACTCTTGCCAACCGCTTCCGCCCGATCTTCGCGCGCATCGCCGAGGGTGCCAGCGCCCGCGAGCAGGACCACCAGCTGCCGTTCGACCAAATCAAGGAGCTGACCAAGGCGGGCTTCGGCGCCGTGCGCGTTCCGGTGGCCGACGGCGGTGCCGGCGCCACCCTGCCGCAGCTGTTCCGCCTGCTGACCGAGCTCGCCGCCGCGGACTCGAACATCCCGCAGGCGCTGCGCGGCCACTTCGCCTTCGTCGAGGACCGGCTGGTCTCCTCCGGTCCGCAGCGCGCGGTCTGGCTGGAGCGCTTCGTGAACGGCGAGATCGCGGGCAACTCGTGGACCGAGGTCGGCAGCGTGAAGATCGGCGACGTCATCACCAAGGTCAGCCCGGACCCGGACTCGGCCACCGGCGGCTTCCGCGTCAACGGCACCAAGTACTACTCGACCGGCAGCATCTTCGCCGACTGGATCGACACCTTCGCCCAGCGCACGGACAACGACGTCAAGGTCATCGCCGTCGTCAATGCGCACCAGCCGGGCGTCACGCATTCCGACGACTGGGACGGCTTCGGCCAGCAGACCACCGGCTCCGGCACCAGCACCTTCAAGGACGCCGTGGTCGAGGCCGAGAACGTCATCGACTTCGACACCCGCTTCAAGTACCAGACCGCGTTCTACCAGGTCGTCCTGCTCGCCGTCCTCGCCGGCAGCATCAAGGCCGCCGAGCGCGACATCGCCACCGAAGTCCGCAACCGCACGCGCATCTTCTCGCACGGCAACGCCGACTCCTTCCGCGAGGATCCGCAGATCCTGCAGGTCATCGGCGAGGTCTCGGCCCGCGGCTACGCAGCCGAAGCCACCGTCGAGCGCGCCGCCCAGGCACTGCAGCGCGCGTACGAAGCCGCGTTCCTCGGCGACCTCGAGCGCGAAGAGCACCTCAACGACCTCGCCGAGCTCGAAAGCGCCCAGGCCCAGGTGGTCCTGACCGACCTCGCCACCCGCGCCACCTCGGACATCTTCGACGCGCTCTCCGCCTCGGGCACCAGCACGAA
This sequence comes from Arthrobacter sp. Marseille-P9274, assembly GCF_946892675.1. Taxonomy (NCBI): domain Bacteria; kingdom Bacillati; phylum Actinomycetota; class Actinomycetes; order Micrococcales; family Micrococcaceae; genus Arthrobacter; species Arthrobacter sp. Marseille-P9274. The sequence continues at coordinate 814,629 of NZ_CAMPOV010000001.1, read as the reverse complement.
GAAGAACTTCGACCGGCACTGGCGCAACGCCCGCACGGCCGCGAACCACAACCCGTGGGTCTTCAAGGCGCGCATCATCGGCGACTACTCGGTCAACGGCACCGTCCCGCCGCGCGTCTGGGCCATCGGCGCCGGCCCCGGCGCCAAGAAGTAGGAACGGGGCCAAGAAGCAGCACCGGCGGCACCTGAAGCGGCGGCGGGGACATTCCCGCCGCCGCTGTCGCCTGCCCCGCCCGACATCGGACCAACCGTTCGGTGCTGGACTGGTGGCGGACTGCGGAGATACTTAGCGGCGCACGCTCGCAGGTGAAACAATCTCGACGCGCTCCCGCCCTTCGCATAAAGTGGCCGAACGCATTCTTCAACGTCTTGGGGGCCTCGTGGGTGTCATCAACAGAATGTTCGCAGTGCTGCTGGCCGTGTTCGTGTGCCTCGGCCTGGTCGCTCCCGCCGCGACGGCGGCGACGGTCAACGGCTATGAGATCGACGAGGTTTCCAGCCTGCAGGTGGTGGTGAACAAGCACCGGAAGCTGAACCCGCAGAGCTATGTCCCGTCCCGCATGGTGAGGATCCAAGGCCAATCGCTGCGGGCGGAAGCCGCCGATGCTTACAAGAAGTTCGCCAGCGCTGCCAAGAAGGCGGGCGTCAGCATCGTGCCCGTGAGCGGATACCGCTCCTACAACCAGCAGGCCAGCCTCTACAACAACTACGTGCTGCAGTACGGCCAGGAAACGGCCGACACCCTCGCTGCCCGCCCCGGCTACAGCGAGCACCAGACCGGCCTGGCCATGGACATCGGCAACCCCGGCGGAACCTGTGCCCTCGATCCGTGCTTCGCGAACACTCCGGCCGGCAAATGGGCCGCCGAGCACGCCGACGACTACGGCTTCATCATCCGCTACCCGAAGGGAGCCGAGGCCACCACCGGCTACACGTACGAGCCATGGCACCTGCGGTACGTCGGCACGTCCCTCGTGGCGGACATGAACGACGGCGATTTCCTCACCTTGGAGGATTTCTTCCGGCTGGACGCAGCGCCTGACTACCCCTGAGCCGACGGGGGTACGCCCAGCAGGGCAGCCGCTACCGTCTCGAACCTGGCGGTGATGTCCTTCCCGGTCGGGGCGGCTGCGTCGAGGAAACCCGCGGCCTGGCCCGTGGTGTAGCCGTCGGTCAGACGCAAGAGGATATCGACGATGTGGTCGATTGGTGCGACCGGGTGGAATTCGCCGTCCTGGGTCCCTCGTCTGATCAGAATCGCGTTCACCGTGTCGGCGGCGATGCTTTAGATCGCCTCGTCGACTAGGTTCTCCTTCCAGCCGAAGTAGTGCTGCACAGTGCCGATGGACACCCCATCGACCGCACCGTCACCCGCGAGCGGGACTGGCAGCAGCTCTCCGGCCTCGTCACTCAGGCTTTCCCGGCCTGGAACCCGACCGCGTTGCAGCCAAGATGTGCATGGTCACGGATTCCCCCGACGGCCAGTTCCTCCTCGGCCGCCTGCACCCGGGCTCGCGCATCATCGTCGCCAGCGGCGACACCGGCCACGGCTTCAAGCACGCCCCCGCCATCGGCGAACTCGCCGCCCAGATAGCCCTCGGCGAGACCCCTTTCATCGACCTGGACTTCCTGGACCCCGCGCGTTTCGCCGCCGACAGGCCCCTCGTTAGGCCCATCGGCCGGTAGATAACCAAGCTAACAACGACGCCGGTGCGCCCGGGATGTCTCCGGGCGCACCATCGCCGTGGAGCCGTGGAGCCGTGGAGCCGTGGAGCCGTGGAGCCGTGGAGCCGTGGAGCCGTGGAGCCGTGGAGCCGTGGAGCCGTGGAGCCGTGGAGCCGTGGAGCGGTGGAGCCGTGGAGCGGTGGAGCTGTGAAGCATTGGTGATAGCGGAGCCGGAGAGTGGAGCCCGTGGGAGCGCGCTCCACTGTTCGGTTTTTCTAACCGGTATGCATGGGAAAAGCCCGCTTTACCCTATGCATGGGCAGCCTGCATGCTGGATTGGCGGAATCACATCAACGGCTAATGAAAGGCACTTCGCATGAGCCACTCAAGGACGAGTACTCTGACCACTCCAGCAGCGCCCGGCAGGACCGGCCTGTTTTCGGCGGAGAACCTCGGCCCGTACGACGCCCCGTGCTCCGAGCCGGAGTGCGCCTACTGCGCCGGACCGGAGACGGACTGAACGTTTGGACCCTCCGAGGCCTCTCCTGCACCATCCCGCAACTGAAAAACGCTTGAAGGAGCGCGAGTTTCTACCAGGGCGGTTCGTTCGGTTGCAGCGGTCCGTCGCCGAATGGGCGACTCCAGTTGTCGGTTGATTCGACAGGGGCCGGGGCCGGAGGACTGGCCGTGGCGGTGAGCACTGGAGATCCTCCTGATGGCTCGTTGCAGCCGTCTGTCTGTCGGGCCGGAGCCGTCAATTGGCCTGTGTGTTTGAGGACCGGCGGGTGCCGGAATCTGTTTCGTCGTGGGACTTGTGAGGGGTCTATGTAGGCGGGCGGGATGAACCACGGTATGCCGTCGATCGATTCGATGATCCAGTCTCCGGCGTGGACCAGGTGGTGGTGGAAGGAGCAGAGGAGCACGCCGTTGGCGACGGAGGTGCTGCCTTTGTGTTTTTTCCAGTAGCGGATGTGGTGGGCTTCGGTCCAGTGGGCCGGCATGGTGCAGCCGGGGAAGGCGCAGCCCTTGTCCCGGGCGACGAGGCCGCGGCGCTGGGCGGGGGTGAAGAGCCGCTGTGCGCGTCCGATGTCGAGGACTTCGCCTTTGCCGCCGAACACGAGGGGGATGAGGTCCGCGTCGCAGGCCATCTTGCGGACCGTGCGGGGTGTGATGAGTCCGGTGAAGACGGCCTGGCCGGTGGTGCCGGCTTCGGTTGCACTCATCAGGTCCTGGTAGTCGATGGTGACCATGACCTGCGGGCGGTGGCCTCCGGCGCTGGGAAGCTTATCCGTGGACAGCGCGATCTGGCAGGCCCCGACCAGACCCTGCAGCAGTAGCTGGGGCCGGGTGGGGTTCGGCCAGCCCGGGGGCGGTCCTGCTTCTCCCGCCGGGCCGGCTGCCGCTTCGCTTGCCTCCCCGGCGGCGCCGTCCGTGAGGTGGCCGAGGCTGCTATGGGTAGCCTGAGGGTCGCCGGCTTCGGGGCCGAAGGTGGTTTGCAGGCGCGGATTGGTGGCCGTGTTCATGGCGGTGATGAGGTGCTCGTACTGTTCATCCGTGGCACATACTTCGAGCCGGTGCAGGCCCCAGCGCTTCCGTTTGATGAAGACGCCTTGCTGGGCGGCGAGCTGTTCCGTGCTGGGTTCGCGTCCGTCTGGATCAATGGCGGCTTCCCAGCTACGCGCGATGATGCGCAGCGTGTCCAGATCGGATTCCGCCGCCTGCCGGGTCAGCTGCTGTTCCATGGCGGCCAGGTGGTCCGGGGCGGCAACCGGACGGATGCGTTCGAGGGTGTCGTGGATGAGCGTGGCGGCCGTGCCGCCGATCTCGGACTCGGCCAGTCCTGCTGCCAGGTGTTCGTACTTCGGCGGCGCCTCGCCGCCGGAGATGAGGGTTTGCGGCATGGTGCCGGCGCCGACGCGGATGCGGCGTCTGGCTTCGGTCCGGCTGATCCGTAGCCGGGCGCGGAGGTAGTCCGCGGCGTCCCGGAACTCCGACTTTGACTCCGGGTTGCCCGGGTCCCGGCCCACCGCGCTTGCTACGCCTTGCCGCTCCACCGTATGCGCCCCGGTGACCTGCAGCTGCTCGACGGTCCTCGAAAGATCCTCGAACAGCCCCACGCAATCGGCCACGACCCGCGGGTCCTGAAGGCCGGCATTCTGACGGAAAATCGTGGCGAATTCCTGTAGCTCGTCGCGCATCGAAGCGAGGAAGCCGGTGGCTTCCTGAGTCGCTTCGAGGGGTGCGATCGCCATGCCTAATTCTATCGAAAATGCGTTCTGATAGCACGATAAATCTGCGCTGTGTAGGACGAGTCAGGGCTCCTTTGGACGGCCACTTATGGTGTCCGTGTAAGTAGACTCCCCGCATGTGAATCGGGCTCGGTCGCGGCTAGCGGTTAGGAGATCCGGGCCAAGAAGAGCAGTTCGAGGTCCGCGTGTTATACCGGCGAACAAGCCCAGCTCTTATCCCGATGGATGGATGGAAAGCGAGCCGATATCCATCAGTGCGGGTTCGCCGTCAGCCACTCCAGGACCTGCTGCGCGTGCTTGTTCGGCGGGAAGATGGGGTAGAAGACGTGTTCGATGATGCCATCGAGAATCACTAGTGTCAGCCGCGAGTACAGCTTCTCGTGCCCCGGGGCGGAGAACACCGGCAGGTCCAGGGCCTCCTGGAGCATAAACTCCTGGTCCGAGAGCATCGGGAACGGCAGTGACAGCCGCTCGACCACTTCCCGCTGATAGCCGGTGTCCTGGCTGGAGAGTCCAAACACGCGCGAGACTCCGGCCGCGGCCAGCTCCTTGAAGTGGTCGCGGAAATCGCAGGCCTCGGTCGAGCAGCCGCGGGCGCCGGGGATCTCGTCCCAGCCCGCCGGCAGGTCCACCCCGGGCCGGCCGGTCAGCGGGTAGAGGTAGATGATGGAGCGGCCCGATCCCAATTCGGCCAGGTTGACCTGCTGCCCGTCCGTCGACGGAAGCGTAAGCGCAGGTACCGCCAGGCCGGGAAGGTGCGCCGCACCGCCGTCGTCCGTTGGAATAGGCAAACCCTCGGGCAAAACGCTGTAGTCGGTCATGGCGGAAGTCTCCAGACTGTTGAAGGAACGCTCCGCGCCGTCCTGCATGCGTTTGGCGAGCAGCGCGCGGCGGGCGGTGAGCAGGGCAATGGCGCGGTCCAGCTCGCTGATGCTGTCCCGGTAGGCGGCCAGCGACGCCGGACATTCGTCGCCGTGGACGTGTCCGGCGTCGAGGCACTCGATGAAGGGCGCCGCACGGCTCGGCGCGATCCCGCACTCGGCCAGCTGTCGGACCTCTCTGACCGCGCGCACGTGGAACTCGCCGTACTCGCGGTACCCATTCGCCCGCCGTTCCGGGACGATCAGCCCGAGCGACTCGTAGTACCGCACGGCCTTCGCCGTGACCCCGGCCCGTTCCGCCAGTTCTCCGATCCGCATCTTGCCCTCCTCACGCCCCCACCGTAGACCTTGCCCCTAAGGGCAAGGTCAAGTGCGGACCAACACCGCGTTCGCGGCACTACCGCGGACGGGTCATGAGTCCTTTGAGGGCCGCGACAAGCTTGTCGATCGCGCCCGGCGAGAGGACACGCAGCGGCACGTTGGGTGCGCGGCTCTTGAAGTCGGTCGCCCTGAATTTCTCTGCGACGGGCCTAAACTCCGGGATATTAGCGAGATCGTTCAGGAACACCTGCAATATTTCGGTGGGAGGCCGCTCGTCCTCCGGCTTGGACGCCAGGCGATTGAAGTTCAACTCGACGGAAGTGCCCATGCCGCTGTAGGCGAGCACGGAGAGGGTGCCGAGTTGCTGCCCGGAGCCGTCCAGGATCGGAAACCCCGCGGCGGGTTTGGCCGCCAGCGAGCCGGTGAGCATCAGCCCTGCCAACTCCGCGGCGGACACGAGCACATCGAACCCGGCGATGGCCTGCGAATCGTTCTGCTGTATCCACGAACGGTACGTGGGCAGGTCCCATACCACTCGGTCTGTCCCGGACCGGTTGGCCTTGGCCTCCGCCGACTCCTGCCCGTAGACCTCCGGAACCAGGAGTTCAACCTCCCCGTGGCTCATCCGCGTGTACGCGACGGCGATCACCGACGTTTCCGGTCCGCTCATGGCGTTCAGGTACTCGACCATGCGCTTCAGCGGCTTGTTGAGGTCGTCCGCGGCCAGGACAAGCCGGAACCGCCCGCCGGACAGGTTCCGGGCGATCGCTTCGCGCAGCACCTCGGCCTTCTCATCGTCCAAGGCCTCCAGCAGATCGGGACCTCGACGACGCCACTTGGCCAGGAAGTCGTTGACGTCCATCTTCCAGAAACAGGACGCGTAGTCGAAAAGCTGTCCAATGATTTCCCGCCGGACCTGAGGGTTCGCAGCGAGCTTGCATTCGACCAGCGTGAGCTCCCCATGCTCATCCACGATGACGAGGTCTATCGGCCCCGGCTCCGTCAGGAATTCACGGCAGGAGCGGGCGCCAGGTCCAACCCCGGGGACCAGCGCAGGATGTTCGGCAAGGAGCGCCTGCACCTCGCTTTCCAGCGCATACCCGGCGACTTTAGGAGCAGTCCAGCCATTTTCCTGCCTGAGCAAAATCTCAGTCATGCTCCTGTTCCCTTCCCCGGTTGCATCACTATAGTGCTCGGACGGCAAAGGCACCACGGGCCAACGTCCTGCAGTCCGACCGGAGATCTGACCGCAGTTTCGTGCACCCGTTTCCACGAACCCTGCACCCAGATCCAAGTCGACGGCCTCGCTCCCGGACAAGACTGGAGCATCAGTTAGGTGAGCTGCATCACCGCAGAGTTTGGGAGGCCAAAGATGGCGGTCAACGAGTTGGATTTCATTGTGGTCGGCGCCGGTTCCGCCGGTTCGGTCCTGGCCCGCAGGCTGATCGACGCGGGCAAGACGGTAGCGGTACTGGAGGCTGGCGGCGAGGATACCAACCCGGTGATTGCCGATGTCTTCGCGGCAGGCGCGCTCTGGCACGGCCCCGAGGACTGGAACTACTTCACCACCGAGCAGGAAGCCTGCGGGGGCCGGCGCCTGCACCTGCCTCGCGGCAAGGTCACCGGCGGCTCGCACGCGCTGAATGCGACCATCTGGGTCCGCGGCGCCAAACAGGACTACGACACCTGGGCCTACCTGGGCTGCCCGGGCTGGAACTGGGAGGACGTCCTGCCGGTCTTCAAGGCCATTGAAAAGTACGACGGCGGTGCCTCCGAGACGCGCGGCGGTTCCGGCCTGCTCGACGTCGTTAAGGACTTCCCGCGCAACCCGGTCCAGAACGACATCCTCGAGGCCGCGCAGGAAGTCGGCGTAAAGCTCAACGAGGACTACAACTCCGGCGATGTCGAGGGCGTCTCCAAGATGCAGCTCAACGTCCGCAACGGCAAGCGCTTCAACACCTGGCACGCCTACCTGAAGCCCGTCGTCGGACACGAAAACCTCACGCTCATCACCGGCGCGCACGTCCGCCGCCTGCTGCTCGAGGACGGAACCGTCACCGGCGTCGAATACGAAAAGGACGGCCGGCTGCACACGCTGACCGCGGGGGAGACCGTGCTCGCCGCCGGCGCGATCAACTCGCCTGAGCTGCTGCTGCGCTCCGGCATCGGCCCGGCCGAGGAGCTGCGCGAGGCCGGCATCGAACCCGTGCTGGACCTGCCCGGAGTCGGCAAGAACCTGCATGACCACCTGCTCTCGCCGGTCATTTACACGACGACGAAGAAGGAGGTCCCGCCGTCGGAGGTTGCCGCCGCGGAAGTGCACCACTTCTGGAAGAGCAGCCCGGACCTGGCCGTGCCGGACACGCAGCCGATCCACTTCTCCATCCCGATGTACTTCCTCGACGAGATGACCGGCCCGGAGAACGGCTTCTCGCTGATCGGCGGCATCGTCCGCCCGCTCAGCCGCGGCGAGATCACGCTCTCCGGCCCCAATCCGGAGGATCCGATCCGGATCGACCTCGGCGCGCTCAGCGCCGAGGAGGACGTCCGGGCCCTGGCCGCCTCGGTCCGCCAGTGCCGCGAGATGGGCCGCACCGCAGCCCTCGCCGAGTGGGGGCCCGAAGAGGTCTACCCCGGCCCGGAGTACTCGGACAGCGACGAAGACCTCGAGCGCTACGTCCGCGAAACCGCCGTCACCTACCACCACCAGGTCGGCACCTGCAAGATGGGCCTGGACGAGCTCGCCGTCGTCGACCCGCGCAGCCTCAAGGTCCGCGGCCTCAACGGCATCCGCATCGCCGACGCCTCCATCATGCCGCTCGTCCCCACCGGCAACACCAACGCCCCCTCAGTGCTGATCGGCGAAAAGGCCGCCGAATTCATCACCGGCACCCCCGCCGGCACCGAGGCCTAGAAAAGCAGATCCATTACCCACTCCGGCGCCACGCTGGGCCTTGTCGCCGGCGAACTGCTGGCCGGCGAGATCCTGACGGGGAGATGCATCCGATGCTGGCGACCTTCCGGCCGGAGCGCTTCGCCAAGTAGCCGCGGGTTGAAGGAGGACGGGACGGAACCGCATTTCACCGTGGTCCGTCCCGTCCTTCGCGCCTGCCCTGTGTGGTCAGTGCCGGGGCGGCGCCGCCGATCCGCGCTCGATGAAGCGCGACTTGAGTGTGTGCACTTCGGGCTCGGGATCCTCCCCCTTGATCCGGGCAAGGAGCCGTTCGGCGGTGAGGGCGCCGGGCCGCAGCATCGGCTGTTCGATCATGGTCAGCGGGGGATCCATCACCGCTGCCCAGGAACTGTCATCGAAACCGATGAGCGAGATATCGCCCGGATACTTCAGCCCTGCGGTGCGGACGGCGCGCAGGGCGCCTGTCATGGCATCGCTCTCGGCGCATAGCAGGGCGGTCGGGGGATCCGGCAGCCTGAGCATTTATGGGCCGGTGTAGCCGAGGGCCTCGCTCGCCGAACGGGCCGCTTTCGCGACAATCGGCCCCAACGTCCCCACATCCGCCGGTCCCACGCGCTGCGTCGGAAAACCCAGTCCGAGCGCGCCCGCGAGTTGGCCGGCGTGGTCGAAGACTGGGGCGCTGATGGAGCCTACATCGCTGTGGCGCTCGCCGAAAGCCGAGGCGAAACCGTGCTTGCGTGTTTCTTCAGCCTGGCGGTCGAGATCGGCAAGGTTTTCGGGGGTTGTGGGTGTGAACTTCGTCAGAGGTGACTCGACGATGGCCCCCCGTGCTTCCGGATCAAACGCGAGGAAGACCTTTCCGGCCGCGCCGGCATGCATGGGCATGACCTGTCCAACCATGAAGGGCCGCATCACCACGTGGCGGGTTTCGGCGACCGCCACAATCGTCCGGTATGCGCCGTCGCGGACGTAGAAGCACGCGCTTTCGCCGGTATCGTCACGCAGTTGCTGCAGGACTGGCCTGACCAAACGTACGACGTCGAGTCCAAGCGTTCCGGGGGTCGCCCACCGCACGAGGCCAATCCCGATCCGGTACCGGTCGCCGTCGCGGTCCAGGAAACCTTCCCGCACCATGTTTTGCACCAACCGCTGACAGGTGCTGGACGGCAGGCCGGTCCTTCGGGTGATCTCCTGCAGTGTGGGGTCCGGTGCTTCGATGGAGAAGCAGTCGAGGATCTGTGTCACCTTGTGGAGGACCAGGATCGGGGACGATGCGCCGCTATTCTCCGCTGCCAAACTACGTTTCCTTGCCCGTGATTTTTCCTGTCGGATGCCCGGTAATCCTACCGCTCCTTCCCGCGGTCCCCGGGCGCCAGGAAGCAGTCGGAGGGCTTGGCTCGATGTGATCCAGTTGACATTGGGCGGAAATAACCCGCATCATGGTTTCCGATCCCACCAAGTGGGTTTAGGACATTACCGAAGACCGTGGAGAAAATACGTGAGCACCCCTGACATTGCATGCGAGACCGTTTCTGCCCCGAAGCAGGCCGGACTGTCCCGCATCGGACTGATCGTTCCCAGCTCGAACACGACCATGGAGACCGAACTGCCGGAGCTCTTCCGCCGCCAGTCTGAGGCCACCGGTCACAGGTACACCTTCCATTCGGCGCGCGCTGGCATGAAGAACGTGAACCGCGAAGAGCTGCTGGCCATGGTGGGCAAGGCCGCAGACTGCGCTGCGGCGGTCTCCGATGCCAACGTCGACGCCATCGCGTATGCGTGCTTGGTGGCTGTGATGGCACAGGGGCCGAATGCCCACATCGGATCGGAGGAGAGCATCGCGCAAGCTGCCGCAGACAACGGCCACCCGGCCGCGGTTACCAGCAGCGCCGGCGCGCTGGTCCGCACCCTCCAGGAGATGGGCGTCCGGAAGATCGCCATGGTGACTCCGTACATGAAGCCGCTGACCCAGATGGTGCGCGAGTACATCGAAGGTGCGGGCATCGAGGTTCTCGAGGCCGTCAGCCTTGAAGTTGCGGACAACCTCGCCGTCGGCTGCCTGGACCCGCAGAACCTGCCGGAGATTGCGCGCAACCTCGCGCGCGAAGGCGCCGATGCAATTGTCCTGTCCGCCTGTGTGCAGATGCCGTCGCTGCCTGCCGTCCAGATGGTCGAGGACGAGCTGGGCCTGCCGGTCATTACGGCAGCCACGGCAACCACGTACGAGATCCTCAAGGCCCTGGACCACAAGCCCTCGATCAGCGGCGCCGGCAGCCTGCTGTCCGGTGCGCCGGCCAAGCTGCCTGCCGGCATCTAAGGGGAAGCAGCCATGTCAGTGTCCCTCATCGCCTTCGCCGTACTGGTCGTGGCCTTCGCGATCGGCTCGTTCACCCGGATCAACGCCGGCCTGATCGCCACCGTCGCTGCCTTCGGCGTCGGTACCTTCGTGGCCGGACTGTCCATCAAGGACGTGATCGGCCAGTTCCCGGCAGGGCTGTTCTTCATCCTCGTCGGCGCCACCTTGCTCTTCGCCATCGTGCGGATCAACGGCACGATCGACCTGCTGGCGTACTGGGCCGAAGTGCTGGCCGGAAACCGGCGCTTCCTGGTGCCGGTCCTGATGTTCCTGCTGACCGCAGCCTTGGCCTCGGCCGGAGCGTTCACGCCTGCCGCTATCGCGATCGTTGCTCCCGTCGGCTTGGCCCTCGGTACAAGGTTCGGGATCAGCACGCTCGCCATGGGCCTGGTGATTGTCCAGGGCGCCAACGCAGGCGCTTTCTCTCCCGTGAACCCCTTCGGCGTGCTGGGTAACGTTATGCTCAGCGATGCCGGCGCCTCCCAGGACTCGCTGAAGCTATACCTTTACTGCTTCGCTTTCAACGCTGTGCTCGCAGTGCTCGCCTACCTGCTCATCGAAAGCATCATGAAGAAGCGGGCCGCCCGCGCCGCGGCTATCGAAAGCAGCGGCGCCCCGCAGTCCGGGGGCGAGCGTCCCGGATCGCCCGCGCCGGTCGTAGGCGGAGGCGCAACGGCCCTCCTGACCGCACCCGCCACCGTCGACGCCCCCGAAAGGACGCCGGTCAAGGTGGCCGCGACCCCGATCCGTATCGCTACCTTGCTCGGGATCGGCGCCCTGCTGGTCATGACCACTACGTTCGGGCTGGATGTCGGCGTGGCCTCGTTGGTGGTCGCGCTGGCACTGATCATCCTGAACCCCGGTGTCCAGAAGCCCGCCGTAGAGAGCATGCCTTGGTCCGCTATCGTGCTGGTGACCGGCATCGTCACCTACGTGGGCATGCTGGAGGAGATGGGCGCCCTCGAGGAACTCCAGGCCGGCATCGCCGGGCTGGGCAACAGCTCCGTCGCCGCCCTGATCACCAGCTACGTCGTCGGCATCGTGTCGGCCTTCGCCTCGACTACCGGCACCCTAGGCGTCATCAGCCCCATCGTGACCCCGATCGCCATGGATCCGTTGCTGACTCCGATTGGCGTCGTCACTGCCATTGCGATCAGCTCGTCCGTCGTCGACGTCAGCCCGATGTCCACCAGCGGCGCTCTGCTGATGGCCAGTGCGCAGCCCAAGGACGAGCGCATGTTCTTCCGGGCCCTGCTGCTGTGGGCCGTGGCCATGATTGCGGTCGTGCCCCTGCTCGTGTGGTTTGTCTTCGTGCAGCTCGGCATCGGCTGATTCTGGCTGCGCCCGCCGGGTTCGGTGAAGGAAAGTACGACGGCGGCCCGCCCCTTTATGACTTCGGTTCCGGAGTCGAGGGGCGGGCTGCCGTCGCATCTGTGTGAAGGTTTTCCGTTATTCCTCCACTGGGCCCGGACGGAAATGGCCCGGCCATTCTGCTTTCCTGATCCGCTTGATTTCGCGCACCTCGCCCATCGTTCCCCATTCATCCAGGCCGAGTCGCGACAACGGATCCAGCTGGTCGACCCGCGGATGCGTCCCCTCCAAGACATCGGACGAGACGGCAGCATGCACTACCTCTCCGAATACCAACGTACAGTCGCCCATCGGCAGTAGTTGGTGCAGTTTGCACTCCAGCGCCACAGGGGACTCCTGCACTCGCGGCGGCTTTACTATCCGGCTCGGTTCCCTCGTCACCTCGGCTGCGTCAAACTCGCTCACCTCAGGATCGAAATTCGTGCCGGTGGCATTGACCTCAGCCATCAGGCCCGCCGTGGCAAGGTTTACGACAAATTCCCCGGTCGCCCTGATATTCCGCAGCGAGTCCTTCTCACCCACCGACGTGAACTGGACAATCGGCGGTTTCACCGATGCCACCGTGAAGAATGAGTGCGGTGCCAGATTGTCCACGCCGTCCGCAGACGTGCTCGAAACCCAAGCGATCGGCCGAGGAACCACCACTGCTGTCAGCAGCCGATAGAAATCCCGGGACGATAGTTCCTCAGGGCTGAAGTCGCTTCGCATGGTTCCACCCTAGCCAGTCCTTTCCTTCTGGCCTCGCCGCGAAGCAACAGCGCTGCTGGTCAGCGTGGGTCGGCAAGAACCCGCACGACCAGTTGCTCTTGCCGGTCATCTACACGACACGCTCTCCGACCCCCAGCGGAGGACCCGATCTGGATCGACCTAGGCGCGCTGACCGCCGAAGAGGACGTCCGCACCTTGGTCGCGTCGGTCCGGCAGTACCGCGAGATGGGCCGCACAGTGGCGCTGGCCGAGTGGGGACCCGAAGAGGTCTACTCCGGACCGGAGTACTCCGACAGCGACAAAGACCTCGAGCGCTACGTCCGCGAAACCGCCGTGACCTACCACCACCAGGTCGGCACCTGCAAGGTGGGCCTGGACGAACTCGTTGTCGTCGACTCTCGCAGCCTCAAGGTCCGCGGCCTGGACGGCGTCAGCATCGCCGACGCCTCCATCATGCCGCTCGTCCCCACCGGCAACACCAACGCGCCCCCGGTGCTGATCAGCCAAAAGGCCGCAGAATTCATCACCGGCATCCCCGCCGGCACCAGCGCCTAGTCAGGAGCGGGAGGTCTTCGCAAAGTTCATCCGCGGCGACCTCCCGTATCGGCTTAGCGCTGGAGGCCACAGTTCATGCGGTCTTAGACGGCAGACCCCGATCCTTTGCGGTGTGACAGCTGCTGTTACTCTGGCCCATTTCCTCGACGGCCGAGTTCCCAGCCAACGATGTCCAAGGCGCGCAGCGGACTGATCTTGGGACCGGGTGCGAGAGCAGCTAGCTCCTGCCAGGAGGCTAGCTGGCTAATGAGGTCATCCTTCACCGCCGGTAGCCAAGCTTTCAGGTAGCCCTTCCAGCTGCGCTCGGGGTCTTTCGGCACCGGCGGATCTCCCAGCTCGCTGTAGCAGCGGACGATGTTCTTATCGAATAGCGGGAGCAGCTCCGGCTTTTTTAGGTGCACGATCTTGGCGACCTTCGTGGGCCCGGGCACAAACCGCGTCGGAAAGTCGCTGGTGATGCCTAGCAGTTCTGCGATGGCGCCCAGAGTATTCGGTCTGGCATCCTCGAAGGTCCCGGCTAGGGCGGGATGCGCGAGACGTCGGTTGAGCTCGGGTAGCAGTTTCTCCAGTCCGTAGTACGTCTCAATCGCGTTGTGCCCGGCGTTCAGCAGGGTGATGGCTAGTAGGTCCTGCCTGCCGAGCTCCCCGCCCGGGGTTCCCGGGTAGGTATCGTAGGCCGGGTACGCGTAAGTGCCGCTTTCGTTGCGCAGGTATCTGCCGGCGATCTCGCGTGCCTCTGTGAAGCTGATGGCGGCGCCGCCAACTCGCAGGAAGTCTGTCATAACTGAATCCTCGCATCCATCTATATCAGCCCTGCCACGCCCAAGAAGTTCCGGTAGTCCTGATCGTGATTGAGTCAGTGGTCATGTGGACATCAGTTAGTCTCTGTGAGGGGCTGGATCAAAACCGACTTGATCGACAGGGAGCTAGCTGGACGCAGCGTCGAGGAAGGTGACGCGCAGTCCGAGCGAGCCGAACATGCCGGTCAGCATGGTCTTGGTGTTCTCGGCAGCCTGCTTTCGAAGCTCCGACTCCTCCGCGGCGGCGCTCATCTTCGTTTCGGCGAGTTTGTAGAACTGCTGCTGTTGGGGAGTCTCGATCGCATCGGCGATCCGGTCGACAACGCCGCGCTTCTGATCGAACATGTAGGACCGGTCTTGATCAAGGTTGGGCTTGTCCAGCTGCGGTTCAGGCAGCCGCACCGTCACCGACTTGCCGTCCTCGGACAGCTTCAGGTCCTTATCAGCGAGACCGGACAAGTCGACATAGGCGTTGACGGTGCCCGCCGCTACAAACAGCGTCCGCCGTCCAGCGATAATGTCGGGCATCCACGCTATGTCGTCGTCCTCGCGGTCGACCACCACCTCGAAATTACCGACCACGGAGTGGTACTGGCTGATGTCCTGAATTGAGGTCAGCAGCGCGGGCTGGCTCCGGTCGACCTGGCTCGACTGGAACGGGCTGAACCCCAGATTGTTTGCTGCACCGAGCAGGCCCAGCGCTAAGAGCGCGCCAACCACCACGGAGGCGACGTGTTTGAAAAGCTTGGCCATCATCGGCACCCTTCTACCCTTGAAATGCCCCCAGGGCAGTACCTATCAGTATGCCTGACCGATGGAGTCCGGCTGGGCTGATCTACCTCCGTGTAGCGTTCCGAGTTAACTCGGCCGCCATGCCCATGCGGAGCCTGCCTTTGGCGCATCCGCCATCTGATCGCATCACGCTTCTGACGAGCAAGGGCAGGTGATCTTCGGCGAAGTTGGGTCATCGTTGGGATTCCAGCACGGCTCGGACCATGTCTTGGTAGGCAGCAAGACCCAGATCGCCGTGCCTCGCCATGATGGTCACGACGAAGTCTGTGCCGATCGCGGTTCTCTCGGCGCTTCCAGGCTTTGGGTCTTTTGCTACGAACTTGTAGTTCTGGTTGCCGTCTTCGATCTTCGTGACGAGACAGTCGTGCAATCTGTCCGCCTGCTTCCGACTGACGCGCACGTGGGTGTGCAATTCGCGGGCTAAGGCATCGTTGATGGCGACTTGGATTCGGTCGATGGATTTTCGGCGTAGGGCGAGGCGGATCGGTATCGAGGACAGCAGGACGAGCAGGAACACCGCAAGGGCAATGCCGGCGTTGCCGCCGCTCACAGAGGCGATGATCAGCCACAACAGGGAAGCCAGCACGGCGAATCCCAAGAGACAGCCACCCGTCGTCCGTTTCGTCACTTCGACGTCGACGCAAGTGGTGCAGGATTGCGCACTGGCATTATCGGGGCGTTTCTTCATCGCCACTCCTTCAATTCGGCCAGTGCCTCAGCTTCGCGGGCCAGCTGCAGGGCTTCGCGGAACTCGGGGAGTGCCTGGGCGGGCACCGTGGGCAGCGGTTCCCCGAGTGCGGCCAGCGAAGCTAGATGGGCTTGTCCCTCGATGAGTTTCTGAGCTACATCGAGCCGGTTACGGGCTTGGACGAGCTCACCGCGTACGGCGTTGAGTTTGTTCTGGCGTCCCTGCTCGTGGCGGAGTTGGGCTTTCCAATGATCGCGATTTCTTTCAGCTGTAGCCAGCATCGTCTTGCCGGTCTCGATGAGGCCGGTGACGCGGGGATCGGAGATATCGGCAGCGAGCAGCTTGTGAAGGGTGTCTTGGTAGCCGGCGACGATCTCCCGGTAGTGCTGCGATGTCTTCAGTGCGATTTCGAGCGCTGGCCTGAGACCGTCCGCTGCATGCTCGATGGACTCTATGGCGGAATCCAGCCGCTCTCGCGTTTCTGCGTAATTGTTAACGTCCGGTCGATGACCTGGCATTTTTGTTCCCCCAACTACAAACTTCTATCGGTCCTGTTCCGGTCCTCATCAGTCGTACAGGGCACCCCGCACCACCAAAGGCTCCACGTCATAGAGCTCGGCGATGTCGTTGAGCGACAAGCCGCCGTGGAGCAGTTCCATGAGTACGAGACGATCGGGAAGTCCCGTCGCGCTGTGCGTGTCGACGCGCCAGTTGTAGCCGCACTCATCGTTTTGGCAGGCCCACTCAGGGGCGTCGGGGCCGATGACACATCCTGCCATTACGGCCTTCGGCGCTGGCTTATCCCGCTCTGGAATCCACATCCCGAAGCGGACGGGCCAAGCTTCGTTCGCGCACCGGGGGCAGATGGTCGTGCCATCCTTCGCTACCTTGGGACGTTTCCTCTCGACTCCCGTCCACCCGCCCATGGCCCGCACTATTTCTTCCGCAGGGATCCGTAGAGCCCTTGAGACTCGACGTAGGGAAATGCCCTGACGATGCAATTCGACGACACGCGGCCAAAGCTGGCTGTTCCTCAAATCCCCGTCCATCAGTTTTCCTTTCCAGGTTCAGATTGTTCGAAGCCTGCAGGCTTGTCCTAAGCGGCCAAGGCCAGCGGTGAGCCGACCAGCTGGTTGCGTGCTTCTTCCCTCACACCGGCGGTCAACTGATATGTCTCCTCGTCCGAGAGGCCCGCTTCCTGGCAGCGCCGCGAGAGCACGGCCAGACGGTCCGCGAAGATGTTGGGCAGATTGTCCGCATGGCCCTTGACCCAGCGGAAATCCACGTTGGTGCACCGGACGATCCCTCGAATACGCAGGACTTCGCTGACGCAGCGGGCATCGGCCGACGGCGGTTCGAAGCCGGGCTCATTGATCATGCGGAGCGCAAGCCGGCTGTCCGAGCTCACTGTCACGGCGCTATGGCCATCCAACGCGCCTACGTAAATCTCTCGGGCTGCCAACAGGCCCAGTCTGAAAGCCCGGAGCTCGCCCTCCAACACACTGCCGCCGTCCATGGCCTTGTGTCCGAGTGCGGGCTTTGTCCCACCTGGAAACACCAGGACCCAACCATGCCCCACCCAACGGGAACGTCGGCTGCGTGAGGCATCGGTCGCAATCTCCACGGTGGCGAAGAGCTCCTCGACCTGCGAAGTGATCACTTCCTGCAACCCCAGGACCGCAGGCGCAGGAGGATATAGAGCCGAAACTTCTAGACCGAATAGGCGCAGTGATTCCGCCCTGTCCTCACTTTGGCAGAAAACATCCAAGGAGGTGCCGCTCTGAAGCTGCCGAACGGCATCGTAAATTGCCTTCAGCAGCCCATGTTGACTGCCGTTGACCGATTCGGTAACCACCGACCCGGAGCGGGTCCCTACGACATGCTCGCCCACTGTTCGAACGGCTGCCCAGAGGAAATGGCCTCGGCGGTACTCTGTGTTGACGGAGATTCCGCTGCGGCTGGTGACTTCGTCGGCGGCGCTGATGAAGCGGCGGACGGGTGGAACGGGTACTGGAAACTGCATGGCGACCTCCTCGGCCTGTAGTTGGTGTGGGTGCTGGCGTTCCTTTGCTGTATGGACTAAGTTGTCCGGCGGCCGAGCCGGCGAAGTTCGGTCATGATTTTGGCAGCCTCGATGTCGTAAACCTGCGTGAGGCTCGTGATCGGCCGGCCGGTGGTCTTCATGAGGAAGGCCAGGGCTTCGTCCTTCGAACGAAGCCCGGCAGCACGAAGACCGTCGATGATTTTGAGCCGATTGGTCTGTCCGAGCAGAAGCCGAACCGGATCTCGCTGGTCATTGCCAGTGTCGAAAATTGCATAACCGTCGCTCATGATTCCCCCAAGAACGTCCGCGATTTAGTTGTGGCAGCGGATGCCTGCCCCACTTTTCACGGTAAAGGTTGCCTCTGACAGTTTTCGAGCCTCACCTTTCAGGGAGCAACGCGCTCATCGAGAGGAGTTAGGGGGGGCGCGTGTTGGCATCTGCCGCTCGGCATCATCCAGCTTGTCAATACGGCGGTCCTCATGGTCATGGCGAACGAATGGTTGTCGCCAAATTCGTTAGGTCTCCACGTCAGCGAGCGAAAACGAAAAACGAATGAGAACCTAGGCGAGGGTTACGTCTGCGGCCTGTGGTTGAATTGGTGTCGCTGCCACCGTCTGTGGTGGATGTGAGTTTGGGGGAGGGGACAAGACATGACCACCGAAAACAAGGTGCCTGTTCCAGTATGGACGCTCGCGACGGAGGCTGTGAGCGTGCCGAACGTGCTAGGCAATCACAGTATGAATCCGGCTCGACTTGCAGAATTGAGAACAGCTCTGGCAACGCTTGCAGATTCCCCAATCGCAACTCTGGAAGCGCATCCGATGCCGGCCGAACGTGGTCGGAACGGTGGGATTCGGCTTCATGCAGCCAGTCCGCTCGCGCAGCAGTTATCGCGCCTCGTGGCGCAGACCGCGAAGTCGACACCCGCGAAGCTGAATGTTGCCGATAGCGGCGAGGTGCTTTATCGAATGGTGGTACCGGCAAAAGTAGCCGCGCAGGTCGGTAAGGGACTAGTAAAACCAATGGCTTCGAAGGCGGTTGCCGGAGGCGTGTACAGCGCATTGCGCGGCCCTACCGGCATCGTAGCCAAAGCGACGTTTGTTCCCGTTGCTGGTAAGGCGGCGGCTACAGGTGCCGCAACCGGTTCGGCCACAACAGCTGGTGTGGCGGTAGCCAGTGCTGGAGTGTTGACAGTGGCTGCGCCACTTGTGCTGATGGCCGTAGCAGTGGGCGCCAGCGCATACGCCGATCACCAGCGCCAGCAAGCGATCGAGCGCATCACCGACCTCTTGGAGCAGTTACACGAAGACAACCTCGAGAAGGAACGCGGTGAGCTGGACGGTTGTCGCGACGCAATCGACAAGGCGACGTCGATTGTTTTGGATCAGGGCAGAATAGGCCTGTCGCTGGGACTAGATTCCTCGTCGTACGCGATCAGCACGGCGATAGAACGAGCGAAGCGTCGACTTATGAAATGGCAGAATGGGCTAGATGCTCTGCCTGATGGTCCGGTTGAAGTCGGTGCCCTGACCAAAACATTCCCGGGCATCAACGAGGAAGGCGGAACATTCCGCGCACATTTGGAGCTTGCGCGACTCGCTATCGCTCTCAAGCGCCGAGTACTGGTGCTGCAAGCAGTCGAACACGCTCAGCTGGAGGGAACGGGCAATCCGTTCAAGCGCTTTATGGGAACACTTCGCGACGACGAACGTCGAGTCGACGAGTTGGAGGCAGACATCAGTTCAATACTCCTTCGACTCTCCACTCTCGAGTTGAAGCGAAATGGCGGTTTCCGGATCCCCGCGTTTACTCCAGGCGAGGTCGACGAACTACTCGAAGCTGCATACCGCCTCCGTGCGATGGGCGATGGGCTCAATGGGGGAACCCACCAGACAGACGTTGCAATTGAGATCGAACGAAACAATGACGGATCACTCGTAGTGTTCCCCGCAGTCGCTGCCTGACAGGACGCCGCGCAAGCTAATCGACCGTTGCGACCTCGCGCGTCGGCAATTCGATGAAGGAAATCTGTCCTCAATGCCATCGGGGCTGGTGCCATTGAGGACAGGCCGGTTGCGTGCGTGGCAGTCACAGGGCCGGGGAACGAAGACCGAGGCAGCCTTACGCTGCCGTGAGGACCAGCCGCCCCGCCATCTTCATCGGGGCTCGTGTGAGAGGCGGTGCAGCGCGAGGCGGAAGCGGGGTTTGGGCTGGCGTTGGGCGGCGCGGACCTTAACGAGGGCTTTTTCGGGGGTCATGCCGGTGACCATCGCGCCGTAGAGGGCGGCGACGGTGAGGGTGCGGCTTTCCATGCGGACGCAGTTCAGCAGGACGCGCTTTCCTTCGAAACGGGAGAGTGCGACGGCGGCAGCGGCTTCCCGGAGCACGTAGTCCAGGTGCGCGTTGAAGTCGGCGCCGGCTTCGTCCAGTAGGCAGAACGAGGCATGGTCGGCAGGGTCCACGTGAGTTTCGGAAGTGCAGATGCGGGAGAGGGAAACGACGCCGTCGTAGTCGGTCCGGGACAGCGCCGGGCAACCGCCGAGGAAACTGGCTAATGAAATAGTGGGCAGCCAAGCTTGATATGTAGCTTCGGGAGCCCAGAATTCAGAACACGTCTGGGAGAAAATGCTCCAAGCGGGCGCGAAACCTTTGCCCTACCTTTCTCGGCTGGGATGCGTGCGGTCAATTCGATCTTCCTTCTACGAAACGGGCCATGGCTTGGGGGCCGACGGTCGCCGAACCGTCGAGCAGAGAGGAAACTTTAACCCCTGCTATGCGATCGAAAACGGAGATCCTCGCTAGCCGAATGCGTGGATCTGACAAGGACGCCGCGTCTTTCATGGCGTCGTAGAGGGCACGCTGCTTCCATCTAGGAGCTCCGCCTGCACTGAGTACACCCGGCGTAGCTGGTAGTCCGAACATCGACTCGCAGGACGGATTCGTCCACCGTTTGCCCCATCGTCCAGCGCTCAGACAGAGGGGCTCGTGAGCCATTGAGAACCGGCAATAATCGGCGTGCCAAGGAAGTCGTTTCGACCAGTTGGGCTCGAGAGTCAGCGTGCGGTAGCGGTTGAAGTGGAGTTCCTCGTCGAGCTCGACGACGAGCCCGCCCTTGAATGCAAGGTCCCAAGAGCCCGGACGCAAGTTAGGAGCTTCTTCTACTCCGCCGAGTTGCCTATAGAGGTCCAGTACATCGGTCGCAAGTCCCGGGGAGAGATCAGAAATGCGAGGTGCTCCCGGGGTAGCCACAGACTCGTAGCCGGAGCGAGACAAGAGCTGCTCGAGCGCTACGCCACGTCTGCCAGTTCGTACCATGATTCGCCTGTCTACATGGAGATTGGCGGAATTAGCTTGCTGTGACGACTTCGTAAACCTTCCCCAACGCGGGCAAGTGAATCAGCGTCTCGACCACCGGCCTGCCCGTGGCCGCGAAGACAGCCTCGCGGTATGCGTCCATTTGGCCGAGGTAGTTATCCCGGATGTGCTCGGCGGGTTCCTTGCCGGGATAGCTCTTGTGATCGACCAGGACGTAGCCCTCCGACGTCTCCAAGAGCAAGTCAATCCAGCCTTCCATCACCTGATCAGCACCGTTGCGCCAACCGATCGGAATCTCCCGCTGTCTCTCGGCCCCCGGGTAGTTGTCGGCCAGGAAATCGGCTAGGCGCTCACCCGCCCTCACCAGCATGTTGGCGCCGACTAGATGGCGAACGTTCCATCTGTCGACGATCTGCTCGGCCAAGCCCAGTTGCTCGTCCCGGGACAGTGCCTCGTAAGCCGTCCCGAGGTAGGTGTGGATTGCGGAGCCGACGGCGTCCCAGCTTTGATCGCCGTGGGCAACCAGTCGTGAGCCTAGATCCGACTTCTCGGCGACTTCGGCGGTGCCGTCCGTGGATGCCTGCTTGCTGGCTTGGATGCGCGCGGGCAGATGCACCTCTTCGTCGCCGGTCTGCGGCAACACGTCCGTGTACTGTTCTACGGCGGCCGCTCTGTCGCGCTGCTCCGCTTCCCCAGGAGCGTAGGAGAATGCCGTGCCCGGAAGCGGCGCTGCGGTGCCGGCCACGCGGATGCTCCCTGCGCCGTCGGATCCGGACCAGGAAATGAGCTCCGGGATACCGAGCAGGTTCAAGCCCGCGGGCTCCGCCGTCTTCGAGGTCAGCACCGTCGTCTCCACCGACCGTGTCATGCCCACGTACATCAGGCGGGCCAGGTTCTTGCGCTCGCGGTCCTCGCTGCGGGTGGCCACCGCGGTGTTCCGAGCCGCCTCGTCCAGCGGCGACCCACCATACGGGAACGGTGAGGGCCAAAAACGGATCCAGCGTCCGCCGAGCGGCGCGGCCAAGTCGAAGGCTCCGTCCTGCTCCACGGCGGTGCCGAAAGGACTGGCGCCGCTTTTCTTGTCCAGGCTCTCCATGATGACCACCGGCCACTCGAGTCCCTTGGCTTTGTGGTATGTCAAGACGTTGACGACGTCGTCGCCCGAGTTCTCCGCGCCCTTCTGCTCCTCTTCTGCGAGGAACCGGAGACAGCCGCGCAGCGTGCCAGGGGTCCTGAGCGCCTTGCAGGACTCGTAGTAGCTGTTGAGGCTGGCTCGGAAGGCATCCAGGTTGCGCAGCCGGGTGGCCGGCAAGGACCAGGACTTGATCATCCCGGGCAAACCCAGCAGTCCAACGACCTCTTCGAAGACCTCCGTGGGCGTGGCACGGCCCGCTCGTTCGCGCAACGCTGACAGCGAGGCGATGAGCGGGTCCGCCGCCCATGCGGCCAGCGCGTCGGCGGGCACGACGGCGCCGAGCAGCTCCTGCTGCCAGTTCCCGTGTGCGGCGTGATCCGGATGCAGGGCGACGATTTCGGTCAGCGCGACGGTGTCCCCCCTGTCTGCGACGAAAGCGAGCGCGGCGCGGACCAGCTGGATTTCGCGGGGCTCAAAGAGGGACTGCTCATTAACACTCGCGCGGATCCCCAGATCGGCCAGCGCAGCTGCGATGGCGGAAACATCGGCATTGGAGCGGCACAGGACGGCCACGTCGGAGGGCTTTAGCTCCGGGCGGCGGCGGAGCAGGTCGGCGACTCCGGCGGCGGTGGCGGCCAGCCGGTCCTCGTCCTTGGACTGCCCGCGTGTCCAAGCCTCCAACGACCCCTCGGGCCAGTCGGCATGATCCTCGGGTTGATCCAGCAGGACGGACTCCGGCTTCATGCCAATGAGATCGAACACCGGCACGAACACGGCGTTGGAGAGGTCAATGACCGCCCGCTGGGACCGCCATGAGTAAGAAAGCCGTTTGACGTGCCTTACGCCTGCCACGACGGCGCCCATCAACTCCGGGTCGGTCCCGCGGAACTGGTAGATGGCCTGCTTGGGGTCGCCCACCCAGACAACCTCATCCACCAGGCGGCTCAGTTGCAGGAACAGCTCCAGCTGCAGCGGGCTGGTGTCCTGGAATTCGTCGACCACCAGGAACTTCACCCGCTGGCCGAAGGAGGCGCGGAAGGCCTCGTTGTTGCGGAGCAGTTCCACCACCAGGGTCTCCTGGTCCACGAAGTCCATCAGGCCATGCAGGCGCTTGAAATCGGCGAACGCCTTGAGGCAGTCGGCGGCGCAGGCGAAGACCAGACGGATGTACTGCTCGACGTCGTCGTGGAAGGCCGGATTCGAGAGCAGGCCGTCCCGGACGGCGGTGCGGGGCCCCTCGAAGTGGCTCTTGATCCAAGCCGCGGAATCACTCGGAACAGCTCCGCGCCACTGCTCCCAAGAAATGTTCTCGACAGTGTCCATGGCCGAGATCCTGTCGTTGATCACTGGCCACTTGCCGGCGAAATTGCCGCCCGAAGTCTTGACCGGCTTCCCAGCAGCGTCCACGCCGGTCCGGGCGACCGACACCAGCTCTGGCAGCGCCTGCCGGAACTGATGCAGCCAGCTGGACCGGTCGTCCGTCGCAGGCTCATCCAGCAACTCTCTGAAACCGGCCCAAGAACGCTCGGCGCACTCCGCGAGAGCCTCCGGTCCGAGCAGGTTGTTCCGGGCGGCGTCGCAGATGCTGCGCACCGTCTTGTCCCACGCGCCGTCGTCCTCCAGTTGGCTGAGCCGCTGCGCCAGAGGCAGGATCTGCCCGGCATAGTCCGCCAGAACGGCGTCAGTGGCGAGCCGGAACATGCCCGCCTGCTCCTCCTCCGCGATCACCTCTAGGGCAGGGGATAGGCCGGCGTCGATCGCGTATTCCTGCAGCAGCCGACCGCAGACGCCGTTGACCGTGCCGATCAGGCTGACGGACAACTGCTGGGCTGCGTCCCGAAGCCGTGCCGGGTCCTGGCCGTCGCCGGGGTGGTCCAGCAGCTTCGCGGCGATCCGCTCCCTGAGCTCGCCCGCGGCCTTCTTCGTGAAGGTGGTGGCCATGATGGCCGAGGCGGGAACACCTTGGGCGATCTTCGAAGCGATCGCGTTGGTCAGGTAGTAGGTCTTACCGGTCCCCGCACTGGCGGAAACCATGGTGATGTTGTCCAACGCGTTCACGAAAAGTCCCCCTTGAGTCCGCAAAGCCTGCTGAAGTCACAAAATTTGCAGGGCGGCTTCCCGTACAGCCGGCCATCCCCCTCCGCCAGTTCTTCGCCCGAAGGTTCGCCGGCGGCAGCCAGGGCGGCGTCCAGCAGCGGTCCGGCGGCCACGCGGCCGTTGACCACCTCGTTGATGGAGAATTCGGCCGCCGCGATGGCCTTGCCCCACAGCTCCGCCGGCTTCTGCTGGGCCTGGATTGGGTTGCCGAAGGCCGCGGCCGTCGATGCGAACGTGCCCTGTTTCAGCAGATAGTACGCCGTCGGTGAGTCCGGCACCTCGTCGCCGTCGTCGTTCAGCGCCCACTGGTAAAGGGTCAGCTGGAGGGACTTGCCCTCGCGCACTTCGGCCAGCCGGTACTTGTCCCGGTTGTGCCATTTGAGGTCGATGACCGCCCGCTGACCGTCGGCGTCGATCCCGACGACGTCGGCGGACCCGGTGACGGGGATGCTCACCTCGGCGCCGTCCACAATGAGTGCCAAGTCCTTCTCGAATTTCTGCTCCATGGACTGGATGACGATGCCGGCCTTGCTGAGCGTTGTAAAGAATTTCAGCACCGAGGCACCGACGACCCTGTGCAGGTGCTTTAGCCCGCTGCGCCGGCCAGGCAACAGAAGTTCTGACGCCAGCTGGGGCAGCAGCTGGTCGATCTTCGCGGCCACCTGATCTGGAGTGGGCACCGACTGGTTCGCGGCTTGGAGGTCCCGGTGGAGCTCCTCGACCACCTTGTGCATGAAGGTGCCTATCATCTTGTTGCCGCCGGGCACGCTGCCCGCGTCCGCAACGTGCAGCCTCACTTTCCTGTCCAGCACCCAGGCGAGCGTGCATCCGATCAGGTTGCCTAGCTGTGAGAAGGACAGTGAATCCGGCCTGAGGTCCGGGCGCTGTCCGATGTCGAAGGACAACGGCGGGGCCGCGGCTTCGCGCGCCGGTACCGGTACCAACCGGGCCGAACGGCCCGCCAAAGCCCAGTCGGCGCCGTTGTTCACGTCCCCGGGAGTGACCTTCCGACGCTTGACGAGCTCGGCGATGCCCGGCTGCCGGCCGTCTGGCCCGGGCAGGACCGGCTGCGCCGCGACAAGGGCCTCGAGCAGCGGATTGCCCTCGACGCGTTCGCCGTCCTGATGCGTGGTCTGGATGATGAGCAGGTTCTTACAGCGGCTGGCGGCGGTGACCGTTTGGGCCACTTGCAGCGCCGCGAGGCTTTCTGGCGAGGGAAGTTCGACGCCGAGCCGGGCGAGCGCGGCGACGTCCCGTTCCTCCCAGCGCCGGCCCGGCGCCGGTGAGCTCGACTGGAAGCCCCACCATAGGACGTCGTCGACGTCGTCCATCAGCTCGTTCAGGTGGTTCAGCCGCAACCAGGGTGATGCCTCGGCGGCGGCAAACGGGCTCGAGGTCTCGGTGACAACGGAGGAGATCATCCGCCGCAGGTCGGGCCGGGAGACACGCGGCATGCCGTCGAGTAGTGTCAGCAGACTCTGCAGCTGCGCGGACGTTGTCTTCGATGATTCGTCGCGCGCGGCCAGGCTGCCCAGCCGTCCGGCCAGCCACCTGCTTTTTTCCACGATGTCGGCACCGCTGACGCCGTTATCCTCGACGAGAAGCTGGCCAGAGAACAGTGCGTCCAGCTCGGTGGCCATGCCCGGCCCGAGTTCTTCGTCGTCGGCGATGGACCGCAGGGCGTCCTCCCAGGCCGCGCCTCCGGTTCCGGGCTCCTCGGCCAGGGCCTTCAGCAGTGCCCGAGCGGCCTTGGCTCGGACCGGCCCGGGGGAGAGCGGGAGGGACAGGAACTCGCCCAGAAGCTGCACGTTCACCGGGCCCCAGATCACTTCCATGAACAGCGGGACGATCTGGTCCTGCGCCCGCCAGGCGGACTTCTCGCTGATGCCGAGCCGGGGGAGCGCGTGGCTGGACAGATGCTGGTCCAGGACGGCTGTCGACCGGGAGGCGACGACGGCGGTGGTCTCCTTGCGTTCCCCGGCGGCGAGCCAACGCGCGGCGTGCTCGGCGGCCTCCCATTCGGTCTCCGTCTCCAGGACGGTGATAATGGGCGCCTCCTCGGCCTGGGGATGAGGCTCTTGGACCCGCACGCCGCGGGCGGCCAACTTGCCGAGAATCGTCCGCCAAATGGCTGGCAGGGCGGCGCTTGGGTGCTGAAGTTCGATGACGGAGATGCCGAGCGGAAGCGGCGAGTCCAGCGCGGATACCAGTCCGGAGACGTCGTCGGCCAGGGAGGGCGCGAGGGGCAACCCGACCTGCTCGAGCCCGGCCAGGCTGTGCACCAGGTCGGAGACTTCGTCATCCGGCAGCGAGCCGTCCCAGCCGTTGGCGACGAGTTCGTCGCGGGCGTACAGGAGGTCTTGGGCTGTGCCCCACGGGTCCACCGCGAAGGACCGGTGGAACCAGGCGCCGGGAGCATCGAGTGCGCGCAGCCTGGCTGCGTACTGGTTGACCCGGAGGGTATGGGTCGTTTCCGGTCGGGTGGTGCCGAGCCTCGTTTGGAGCAGGGCTGTCAGGCCCAGCCGGCCTACGCGCACCGCATTGAGTCCCGGCGCCCTGAAGGCCCAAGGCGCGCGGTCTAGAAACCAGCCGAATTCAACTCTCATCATTCCCCCTGCTAACGAGCCCCCGGCGCCGCCATGGCGGAGCGGGGGTCAGTTCCTGAATCGTTCTACCACGGTCGGTGCCTGGACCGGCGGTTCCCCCAACCGCGGCGCCGGCTCTTGGTGCTATCACTGTGACACCTGCTTCGGACACTTTTGGCCGCTGCCCTCGTGCGTTTGGACTGAGCCCCGCCGACGGTGGACCCGTCGCGGAAATGGACGGCCGCACCAACTATTACGGGCTCTGGCACCAGCTCGTCACGCTCGGAGTCCACCTACCGGATAACCGGCTGAGGGTCCCCTCGCTCCTATCCGGCCACCATGTCCACAGCGGGTTCCATATATGGGTCCCAGGCCTCGGCGCGCTTTAGTTCGGCGGCCAGCCGCGCTCCGCCGGCCTTCTCAAGCAGGGCCGGGTCGCCGACGACGACCAGCAGGCTGCGGGCCCGGGACAGCCCCACATACAGCTGCTCCGGCGCGCGGGCGGCTTCCTTGAACCCGTTGACGCACAGGACAACGACCGAGCGCTCCAAACCCTTGAAGCCCAGCACGTGCCCGTAGAACTCGGCCTCGTTGGCGTGGAACTCCCGCCAGTATTCGGGGACGGTCCCCTCTTCGAAATGCCTCTGGTGCTCGGGATGCCGGCTCCGGGTGGTCAGCAGTGCGATCTGGTTGCTGGCCCAGCCCTCGCCGATGAGTGCGTCCACGCAGTCCCCGGCCGCATCCAGCGCGTCCGCGGTAGCACAGCTGACGAACCGCACGGGCAGTCCGGTACTTCCCTTTGGCTTGAAGGGCTCGCCGACGAACACGCCGAAGGTTTCCGCAATGCGCCGGGTGTTGCGCAGATTGTCGTCGATCCGGATCGGCACCAGATCCACCGCGCCCAAGGCGGCGCCGACGGCGGCCTCATCCCAGCGCCGGTAGACATCCTGCTGGTCGTCCATGAAGGCGTAGACCTCGCCCGACGCAGGATCCTTCAGGCAGGCCAGCAACGCTTCCCACCACAGAGGAGCGAAATCCTGCGCTTCATCGACGACGACGGCGTCGAGCTTGTCCCGTTCCGGCAGCAGGGCGGCGGTTTCCCTGAGCAGGCGCGGCATCTCCACGTCGAAGTAGGCTTGGCCGTCGCCGTCCGGCACTCCTAGAGAGCGGACATATTCGTGGAATTCGCCCACGAACACCGGCTTGGCATGCCGCCAACCGGACACCTGGTGCTGGAGGTACTGGCCGAGGCCCTTGTTGTAGCAAAAGAGGCCTACGCGCTTGCCTTGGCGGCACAACCGGCGGGCCTTCTCCACCGCCAACCAGGTCTTGCCACTGCCTGCTCCGCCGGAGAACCGGATGCGAGAAATATCCCGCGTAGCCGATAGCAGAACTGCCTGCTGTGCAGTCAAACGCTCCTGATCGTCTTCCTGCTCTTGGCTGCTCAGGCGCGGCCCCTCGTCGGGCTGCAGCGTGCCGGCGAGCTTGGCGGCCACGCGGTCGGCGTACGACGACGCCAGCTGGCTGGCGCCGCTGCCTTCCTGCTCGATGGCGCGCCGTATTTGTTCGGCAGGGTTATTCAGGTCTCCTTCGTCCAGAACCAGGGAGCGCAGGCACCCAGCCATGGTCCAGTCCGCGGGCACGTGCGTGTAGGGCAGGCACACCATGTAGGCGAAGCGGCTGGTCAGGGGAGTGCCGAGCTGGTCGCCGATCCACGCCTTGAAGGCGTGGGCCGAACTCTGCGACTGCGCGACCGGACTCTGGATGCAGCGCCTTCCGTCCTTGCCGCCGGACTGGTACCACTGCCCGTTTTCTATGCTGACGAGCCCGCCCTTAACCTCGATCGCGGCCAGCCCTATGCCGGGCCACAGCACCAGCAGGTCGATCTCGTGCTCGGCCCGCCCGTGCCGGACCTGCACCGAGTGGGCCAGGACGACGTCGTCGGGCAGACAACTGCGCAGCTTCTCCCAGACGGCCTTCTCCGCCGACTGCCCCTCGCTGAACTCCGGCTCCTCCGGAATGCACCGCATTTTCGACCCCCCGATCCTGACGGCCGGAAGTCTGGCCCGGCACGTGTGCCTCCACCGTACCGTGGCCCGTTCCCTGCTCCCAGCAGGCCAAGCAGTCCGAGGCGGTGGCGCCATCAGTCCGGGCGGGGAGCATCCTCGTCGGCGACCAGCCCGTACGGCTTCATCCACTCGAGGTGCTCTTGGAGCTTCTCGTCGAGCGCCTCGAGCGCGCCCGGAGGAACGTCTTGGGGGCGGGTTTTCTGGAGCTCCAGCAGTTGCTCGTACTTTTCGAGCAGCTGGCCCGTCGTCGTCTCCGCATGCCCTAGTACGGCGCGGGTTTCGATGTCGGTCTCTTCCTCCCGGGACATGAATGCATCGCCCGGACGGCTTAGATCATCGGTCATATGATTCCTTCCACAAGGTACGGGGAGGGCCGTCGCGGTCCCTCAGTACAGGTCCATCTTCTCCGGGTGCAGCTCCGTCACTGAGGCCTGCGGCGCGGGTTCGGGCAGCGGCGACAGGAACGCGCGGCCGAACCGGCCTTCGCAGGGGCGGTAGGCGGTGCCATTCACGTAAGCGATACTGCGGGCGACCACTTCCGCGCAGGCGGTCCCGTCCTCGTGGTCGGCGCCCAGGCCGGACGCGCTGAGGACGCCGGAAACGTTGTCCAACCCGTTGAACAGCCGCACCTTGCGCCCCAGCACATCCGTCGCCGGGCCCTGGCACGCCGCGCACAGATAGTTCCGCGGGACCAAGCGGTCCTGCCGCTGGCCCCCGCAGTGCGGGCAGGCACGTTCCCGGTTTGCTCTCACTGATCTTCCAGTGAGAGCCGGCGGAGCGCTTGGCGGAAGCCGTGGTTCGGGCGGGCGTTGGGCAAGACCTCGCGGACCTTATCGAGGGCTTCCTCGGGGGTCATGCCGGTCATGAGGGCACCGTAGATGGCGGCAACGGTAGGAGTACGGCTTTCCATCCGGACGCAGTGCAGGAGCACGCGCTTTCCTTCGGATCGGAAGAGTGCGACGGCGGCAGCGGCTTCCTGGAGCACGTATTCCAGATGCGCATTGGAGTCAGCGCCTGCTTCGTCCAGCAGCCAGAAAGAGGCGTGGTCGGCAGGGTCCACGTGCGTTTCGGCGGTGCCGACGCGGGAGAGGGAGACGACGGCGTCGTAGTCGGTCCGGGACAGGGCCGGGGCGCCGCCGAGGAGCACGCCCGAGTCCAGCGGGTGCTCGGCGACCTCGGTCCGCGTCGGGCTGATGTAGGCGGAGTTGTCGAAGACCGGCAGGTCGGGCCAGCTTCCCTCGGTACGCCCCTTGCCGCGGGCCAGCTGGAGGGCCAGCCGCTGCAGGTCGCGCGCCGTGTATCCGGGCCAGCCGTGCAGCTTTCGGCGCCATTCGAACGGCACTGCGGTGTAGCCGTAGGCCGCGCCGAGCAGTCCGCCGGCGATCGCGGCCACCGTGTCGGTGTCGTTGCCGCCGCGGACCGCTGCCTCCAGGGCGGCACGCAGGTGGGCCGGACCGGAAGCCGCGCCCGCCGTCGTCGTTATTGCGGACCATGCGGCCTGGAACGCCTCGACGACCCAGCCGTTGCGGGTGAAGTCCCGCGGGAACTTAACTTCGGCTGCCTCGATCCGTCCCGCCCAGAGGACGGCGCGGTCTTCGGGTAACAACTCCAGCCCGACGCGAATATCGAGTTCGCCGGTGAGGACCGCGTGACGGATGACCAGGCACCAGAGCGCGCAGGCTTCGCCGGCTTCGGGGTCGAAGTGGGTCAGGGCACTGACCTCGACCGCCGCGTCCCGCAGCGCTGCCGGTTCGGCGCCGAGGAAGGCCAGAGCCAGGGGAGCGGTGCGCATGAGAGAGCCGTTGCCGCCGGACCGGCCGGAGGAAAGGTGGACCTGCTCGGACGCGGCGTAGGCGTCGGCGGCCGTGATGCTGGAGCGGCCGCCGGTGGCGGCAGCCTGCCGTGCGCGGCCCAGCACCGAGCTGGTCTGCACGCCAACGTCCTTCGCGGCACGCGCCCACTCGGACCAGGACTGCGCCATCGCGCCCTTGGTCGGCTCGTCCAAGCCGCGCCCGTCACCGGCCGCCTCGAGCAGGGACTCGGCGATGACGATCGCCATGGACGTATCGTCCGTCCACTCGGCGGGGGCGAAGCCGAACGGTCCGCCGCCCTTCATGCTGACCGGCGCGCTGTCCGGCAGGGCCGGCCCGAATTCGTAGCCGGCGCCCAAGGCGTCGCCGGCGGCGAGGGTGACCAGGACGCCGGCGGCGCGGTCGTTCTGCAGGGAGTTTAGGTTCATAGGGCCTCCAAAGGCTAGGGGGTACTGCGGGTTTGAGGAGATGAGGTGAGCGGCGGCGGTTAGATCGCCATCATCGGGTGGCGGGTGTCCCAGCCGCTCAAGTGTGCGAGGGCGGGACCGGTCTTGGCCGGTGCCGAGATTCCGCTGACCGCGACCGGCCCGACGTTCTGGGCGAAGCCGTGGGGGAGTGGCGGGAGGCTGAGCTCCATCACCCGGACGGCCAGGTCCCGTGCCGACTGCGCCGGCGTCCCGACGCTGGGCACGTGGCCGGCCGAGACCTGGATGTCCAGCCACGCCGCCTCGACCATGGAACGGTAGTGCTGCGCAAACAGCCTGTGGCTGCCGAAGAGCTCCAGCATCAGGGCCTTGCCGCCAAAGCCAACGACGACGCCGCGCTGGCCGTCGACCGGTGCCGGCAGCTTCGTCAGGTTCAGGGCTGCGTGACGGGTGCCGGCGTCGAGGTGCTCCACCAGCGAGCCCGAGGCCGACATGGTGTGCATGCCCTGGAACCGGGCCACCCGTTCCCAGACGCGGCCCTGCGTCCCATGGTCACGGACGGATCGATTCAGTTCCGCCCGCACGTTCAGCGGGGCTCGCCGTCCGGACCGGCCGTGCGCCGAAGCGCCGCCCCACCGGCCCTGCTCCACGCAGTAGGTGTCCACGTCGCGGCTTTCGCCCGGAGCCAGGATCATGTCCCGGGCGCAGACCCGGTGCTGGTGGCCGCCTTCCAGCAGCTCACCTTCGAGCAGCAGGACCGGCTGGGTGTCGCGGTTGGTGACGGTCAGTTTGGAAACCTGCGGGCCGGAGGCAAGCTCCGTGACCTCCAGGTTCGCAGCCGCGCCGGTTGCCAGTCCGATGGTGCCTCGTCCTTCTGCCCAGACCGGAAAGAGAGTGAGCGGGCCGAGCCGGGTTCCGGCCCCTATGTGCAAAGTGTTGATCTTCATGATTCCCCCAATCTGCCGCCGGTTTTCTCCTCAGCTTTGAGGTTCTATCCCCCGCGGCGAATCTTTTGAGCGTTTCTGCTCTTATTCGAGAGTAGGGCGCTTGGAGAGTTTGCGCAACTGTGAGCTAATTGATTCTGTGGAAGCAACTAACGACGCCGGCAAGAGCCTGAGTGCCTATCCCCGCCCTTCGGTAGCAGTAGACGCGGCGGTACTGACAGTTTCCAACGAAGGACTGTGCGTCCTGGCCGTCTCGCACGACAAGGCGCCCGGGCACGACTGGGCCCTGCCAGGGACGTTCCTACACGAGGGGGAGCGGCTGGCCGACGCCGTCCTCCGCTCCCTGCGGGAGAAGGCCCACGTCTCCGGGCGCCAGCCAAAGCAGCTGCATGTCTTCGATGACCCGCAGCGCGATCCCCGCGGCTGGGTCCTCTCCGTCGCCCACGTGGATGTCGTGCCGCTGGAGGAACTCGAGCCGGCCCTCGCCACCGAGGGCGTCAAACTCCTGCCCGTGGCCAACCGGATTCCCGACCTGCCGTATGACCACCCCGCCATCGTCACCAAGGCTGTCGAACGTGCCCGCGCCGCCTATGCTGCAGAGCCGGACCCGGGGGGCCTGCTCACAGGAGCTTTCACTCTCCGCGACCTGCGCATGATCCATCAGGCCGTTATAGGCGAGGAGCTGCAGCGCGACACCTTCCGCCGCGCCATGGAACCCAAGCTCGTCCCCACGGGCGAAATGACAGACGGCGCCCGCGGCCGCCCCTCGAGGTTGTTTCGTATAAGGCTTCCCTAAGGCCCAAAGTCAGAGGTGCCTCATGACGTTGGGCTGTGCAAGCGTTGCGGCTGCCGCGGCGGAGTCTTTCGTCCGGATCGACAAGGTTCTGACAGCAAGATCTAGAGGCAACGCTGCAGAGAACTTGAGACCTTCAACGGCGTCAGGCGCTATCGCAGGGAAGGCGTCGTGCACGCGACTTGATGCCGCGCGCACCTGATCCAGTGGTACCCAGGAGGGCAGGCGGATCTTGCTGTTATCGGCTTTGCAGTCTTCGATGTTTAGTGCGGCGAGAATTGTGAGATTTGCCTTTAGACCTGCCCAAGTCCAGACGCGCTGCTCCTTATCGCCTCTTTCAACAACTATCCCGGCCTCATCAACGGAATTGCTGCCTTCGTCCCTGATTTCTGCCAGGTGTTGAACGGCCCGCTTCGAGAGCTGGATATCCGGCGTGGCGCCCAACAGGACCTTACGCATAGCTTGCATCAGTTCGAACGACTGAGGGACCGGGTCGCTTTCCCACTTCGAGCGGCCTTTCTCCTTCAATTCACTGACACGGACGATGTGCTTATCCCACTCGACGGCCTCCACACACCACGACCGGCCTGACAGGAGGAGCTTTAGGCCTTCGCCGTTGGTATTGCGCTGTGCCAGCGTCAGGGGAGAGACAGACCCAATCTCCCGTTGACCGGCGATGACTCGGAGCTCAGGAGCGGCAGTGAACGCGCTGAGGACGTCCATAAAGTGCCGCCGGCCGAATTTCTTCTCCGCTTCAGGACCTATGAACAACATCCCCCCGTCGGTTTCCAGGTATCCCGCACTTCGGAGGTACTCCAGGATCTCTGTGGCTTGCTCCATGACCGGTAAGGATCCCCACCACTGGGCCCAGCGATTAGCGCCAACCTGGCTTTCCTGAAGGGCTAAGGCCAGCAGTTGCTGAGCAGCTATATGGTTGGGCGACGGCGGGGGGAGAACCGGTTCAACAAAGCCTTGCGACCACAGATGCAGAATGGCAGCAGCACGCAACAGTGACTCATGGGTGGTTGTCAGGAACAGCGTGTTGCGTGTGGTGCCCGTTCTACGGCCTGTCCGTCCCAAACGTTGCAGGAACGAAGATACTGTCCACGTCGAATCGATCTGAATGACCCGGTCCAGATCACCCACATCGATTCCCAGTTCCATCGTTGAAGTAGACACGATGACACAATCCCTCGACTCGGCAAAGGCGCTTTCACTGATCCTGCGTTCATCCGCCGATAGGGATGCATGAGATACGAATGTTGTGACGTTCCGCTGCCGGAGTGCATAAGCGAGTTCTTCTGCATCTGAACGCGAGGAGCAGAACGCAAGACGCTTTTCACCCCGGTGCAGTCTGGAGATTACTTCAGCTGCATTGTCGAGCGTACCGACATAGTCAAGGACTATTTCCGGCATCAGGGCACTCGCGATTGGATCCTCGACGATAACTCTCGACGGCCGGCCGTTGTCAACGCCGGATCCTTGCAGCCAGCGAAGGATGCTGTCCGGATTGCCGAGCGTTGCGGAAAGGCCAATACGCTGAAGTGGTTTGTCAGCGAGGCGCTGAATACGCTCCAGGACGGCGAGCAGATGCCAACCACGGTCATCTCCGGCGAACGCATGGACTTCGTCGATGACGACGGCCCGTAAGTTCGAGAACAGGGCTCGGTGATCCACCCTCCGCGACACCAGCATGGCTTCGAGCGACTCAGGAGTAGTCAGAAGGACCTCAGGCGGGTCATTGAGCATCCGGCGGCGTAGGGTAGGCCCGACGTCGCCGTGCCACAAGCCGACGCGGTGCCCGGTCCAGGCAGCGTAGGCCTCAAGCCGCGGATGAAGATTGTTTAGCAGTGCACGCAACGGCGTGATGTAAAGAATGCAAAGCCCGCGCCAGCTTTCCTCGACCACTTGGGACAACAACGGAAAGAACGCGGCCTCGGTCTTGCCGCCGGCGGTAGGAGCCAGGAGCAAGCAGTCATCGCCTGAGCGTATCGGCTCGACGGCAGCCTGTTGGAGAGGCCTCAGCGCCGGCCATCCGAGCGAATTGACAACGTGGTACTCGACGGCTTCGTTTAGGCCGGTTCCTGACACTACAGATTCAACTCCACGTCATCCACGGAACCAGGAGACAGCGTATTTCCAAGCCTAGTTACGGCCGCTTCCTCATCCGTCAGCTCTCGAGAAGACACTGTGAGCGAGTAGTCTTTCCTAGGATCGAAATCCGCAAATTGATCAACTCTGTCCAGTACGTCTGCCACAAGTTTTTTGACGAACAGGCGTGGTGCCACGCCGGCTTTGCCACCCAGTTCACCGGCAACCGCTCGCGATAGGTCAGAGATGTACTTGTCATCCACAATCGCGGAGATGCGCGGTGAGGTTCCGGATCCGGACGCATAGATGTCTCTAACTTTGATCCCAAGCCCTGTGAGGGAGTCGAGATTGAACCCTGGAAGCCGAATCTGTGGAGCACGAGGGTTGTCAAAGCGTGCATCAGTGGAGAAATCCACGGCGAGCCGCTGAGCTAGGGGCGGCAGCCGCTGCATGCCCTGGGAACCATCGAAGAATGCGGGGGTGCCAGTGATGACCAGATACAGCCCGGGAAATTTTCCGGCATCGATCTCATCAACAAGCTGGCGGAGAGCGTTGAGGGATTTTTCCCGTACATCAGAGCGGACCCTTTGAAGGGTTTCCACCTCATCCAAGACCAAGATCAAGCCCTTGTACTCGCTATCCCGCAGGATTGTCAGCAGGCCCTGCAGAGAACCGAGTGCTCCGAAATGATCCAGTTCTCCACGTATGCCCGCAGCTCGCCGGACTGAAGCCGCAACATGGGGCTGGCCGCCGAGCCAGGCGAGAAGTCCTTCCGCCTGCAGCTGATCCCCGTCAAGCATGGCCTGGTGGTATCCACGAAGAACCGTGGCGAATGCCGGTGCGGTACGTACAACGGAGTCGAGCCTGCGTTCCATGAGAGTGAGCACCGCTGCGTTAAAGGCCGAATGATTAGCACGATCACCGCCGGAAGCTTCAACATCCTGTTCCAAGGTGAAGAACCACCCATCGACGACGTCGCGCAGGGCACTAGGAGCGAATTCGGATGTCGCGAGATTCTCCGTGACTCTGCGGTAGATGGTTTCAAGCCGGTGCAGAGGTGTTTCGGTCTCCGAAATCTGGACCTCGGCGGAGGCGAAACCCAGTTTCTTTCCTTTTTCTATGAGCCAGCGCGAGAAAAAAGTCTTACCTGACCCGTACTCGCCCCGAACCGCTTTGAAGACGCTTCCTCCCGAAGCGACCATGCCGAGTTCGTCTGCTGTGGCTTCCTCGAAACGCCCCAGGCCGACGGCAAGGACATCCAGACCTTGCTGAGGGACTGTGCCCCGACGGAGGGCATCCACGACTTCACGGCGGCGGCGCCCACTGATTTCAAGCACTTTGGTGGTCCAGTTCAAACTGCTCGGACAGCAGTTTCAGATCAAGAAGAACAGTCACGCCGTCGCTGTCCTGCGAAAGCACCGGGTACCCTTCCACGTTCAGCAGTCGCTTCAAAGCGGCGAGTTCTGAATTCATCTGTGCAGAGCTGACACTTGAGGCTTGTGCCAGGGTGTCTTTGTGGACACGACCCCGATACTCGACCAGCACTTGAAGGATTGCCTGCACCCGACCCGGGGTCAACGCGCGCCGGCCGGCGCGTTCGCTTTGCTCATGGTAGATGGTACTGGCCAGAACAGATTCCGCAATGGACATTTCTGCACCAACAGGTGCTCGAACTGCCGGCGGGTGTTCCAGCTCAAACAGAGTATCCGGCATTTGTTCAAGGCTTGGACTAGCCGTCTGCTTCTTCTTGCGCGCGGACTTCTGTTCCCTCCGGCCACCAGGCACTGGCTCGGCGGCGATGACGCGTTCGTTCCACCAAACGGGAGCCTGTGGCGGTGCAGGGGCCCATCCCGCGGGGCTGGGCCAGCCAGGCCTGCTGAACACCAGTAGTGGAATCGCCATCTCTGCCAGACTTGCACCACCGTGGTAGCCCGCCTGCAGGTTTCCATAGCGTATGTCTTCCAGCCAAGGCAGTACCGCTTTCCCTCCGGGGGCTAGAACCCGGAGGCCTTCGAAGAGTATCTCTCCGTCTGAGGGAGGCCCGGACGTCTCCGGACGCCAGCGCGTGCCTGCACCGGGCACCGGCCTCGATGTACTTCCACGCTCCACGACATGGCCATGATCGGAGGTGAGGATCACTGTCCGGCCATGCTCCAAGGCCGAATCAAATAGCTCACGCAGATACTGAATGTTTTCAAGTCTCCACTGAGTGCCGCCCGGGTCATGCTTGGCGAGAGTATCGTCAATGGTATTAAGAACGACGGCGACCAAGGGCTGGTGCTGATCTGCTAGCGCAGCACTCAGTTCGGTCGAAAGCCGCTGGCCGGCCGGCGCCCGGAGGTCGTTCTTGTGGAATAGCGGTCCATTGAAAAGGGCCTTTTCGTCGGATTGCTGACCAGCCTTCAGGTACCCGGCGAAGAGTGAAGTTCGCGAGTATGTCGTCACGGTAGGAAATACTGCGAGGGCCGCCATTCGTTGAGCGGCGCCCCCATTAGCAACCCGGACCTGTTCTTGCCATCCTCGGGCGGCCGCACCCTCTGCTATTTCCGTGGCATTTGACGCACTCATACCGTCCAGGACTATCAGCAGCGAACGCGACTTCAGGGGACGCACTACGTCCTCAAGTACCGATTCGATGCAGGGAACCGACTGCATGGATGTACCGGCGCCGGCCTGGGTCCACTTTGAAGCCTGGGCAGCAGCTACTCCATCTCGGGATGCGCGCCGGGCCGCCGCCTGATCGGCGAGCTTGTTATACGAGACCGAAATGGACTCATGAACCGAACCGGACCAAACTGCCGACCGGGCACGGTCTATCCAGGCGCCATCCGTCATTTGAAGGGATAGCGACTCCTCCAGAGATGCAGTCGGCTTCTCAACCCGTGTAAGCCACCGGCCTACGCGGACGGCCATCTGGGCAGCCACAATCTCGGGATTAGTTGGTTCGGCCTTGTGATGTCCAAGAATCTCCCGAAGAGCTCCTTCGGCGGCGAGGACATTTTCGGTGCGTACGTTGTCAGTATCCAGAGCTTGCCCCAGCATACGGAGACGCGCGGCGAGGCCTTGCGGCAGGATTGAAGAACGCTCTGCGCCTTCGGCCCAGCCCAGGTCGTTCAGCAGTTCCTCGGCCTGGGTCAAGACCTGCATGAGCTGCGGTGTATCGTTCAAACCCCTTCGGAGCACCATTGCGATAGCTGAGTCGGCTAGTCGTCGGGCCGCGCCTGCGTTTATCGGACCGTTTCCGAATCTTTCTACCCGGGTCCGGGCGGCCACTTGGTTAGGCTCGGCAGAACCAGAAATATCAGGCCATAGGACATCGAAGGCAAGCCCGAACGCCAATGTGGAAATGGGCGACTCTGAGGCAAGAGTCAACGCCAAGCTCGCAGCGGTACCGAGTACATCCGAGGTCCATGCAATCAATTCCTGCCTGAGTTCGAGAGGAGCGTTTCGCCAGGCAGACCTTGAGGATGGGTTATCTAGAATTTCAAGAAGCCGCACTTCGTCCAGATCAGGCCCGGTACTTCCAAGGACCGAGGACAGAAGAGCAAACAGCACGACGTCGCCGGTGAGCGAGCCGTTTGGCACCTGAGGCCATCCCGAAGCAGGTCTTCTTTCGAGAAGCGCCGCGGGCACCCAGTTCCCACGTTGGGTCAGACTCCGGTCCAAGGCGGTCGCCCCAAACAGGGACGGTACTGCGCTCCACTGGTCCAGAATTTCCACTGACTGGTTACGCGTATGCACCATAACTGCGTCGCCGAGATCGGCTGCAGACATGTCCGTCAGGAGGATCAGAAACTCGTCCTCTGATACGTCCACGATGGCTTCAATGGCGGCGAGCTGGGAGCTCACCGGCTGAACATGGACGGCAGTTCCTCCAACGTCCATAACCGGTTCGCCCTCCCACCGCGGCAGGGCCTGGAGGACCTGAAGTCGCGCCGACTTCTGCTCCACCAACCGTTTGGCATATTCACGAACCAGAGCCGTGGACGCCGTCGGCAGCATCGTCGATTCCATCATTCGAGCCACCACTTTATGCGAAGCTTCTTGCCGGGGTTGTTCGTTAGGGTTTGCTGCACCCGATTTTGCAGCGCTTGAAAATCTGATTGCAGATTATCGACATCAATCGTCAACTCGATCTCATCTACGGTCTCTGCGCCGTACCCATCGACAGGAGGGGTGGGCCCCAATGGTTCCTGCCCGCCAGTGTCTGGTTGTTTAGGAGGCTGGGGGCGCCTCGACGTTCCGAGGATGAGCGATAAGGCGTCCTCTTTTGCTTTTTTGAGTCGGGGGGCCAACTGAATGTGTAGCTCTTCTGCCTTGGCGCCTTCGGCCAACGTCTGTCGAACGTTTGCTGCACTGGAGGACTCCATGCTGTGCAGCTTTTCCAGGACGTTCCAATCTGCACCTTCCAGCGCAGCCAGAACTTGCGACGAAGTCACGAGAGATTTCACGAAGGCTTCGGGCTCCTGCGGAAGGTCGAACTCAGCCAGAACCGTAATTAGCAGAGCGTCGTCCGCTTCCGCAGAAAGAGCGCCAGCCAACTCCGCTGCGCGCTTGGCAGTCACGAAACGAGATGAATCGTCGGGAATTCCCAATATCTCTTTGTGTAGATGCAAAGCACCAACAAGCCGCTTCGAAGGGTCCATCAATGTCCGGGCTTTTTCCCGGACTGCCCGCGCCGTCCGTAAGACGCTTTGGGTGCTTAGGCGAGGTTCGCCCTGCACGCCGAAAAGCGATTGGGCTCGTTTAGAAGCAATAGCCCAGTCTTCCTCGGCGGGCAGCTCAGGAACGCGAAGGGCCATGTCGTCAGTTAGAGAGCCGACTGCGGGCACCGCGACGAGGGGCGCCGATGCACGCAGCCACTGCCTGTCCTCCAGCATGGACCACACGAGAATTAGAACGTCCTCGACTTCGCGGGTCATACCGAAGACTTCAAGCTCATCGCGGAGATCCCGGATATAGACGTCGCTTGTGGCACCTGCCGTCCAGCGGGTGAAGCCTTCCCTCCAGCCAAAGTTGGCTGCGCTCAACGAGTAGACGCTTTCGCGCGGCTCTCCGAGTTGCAGCGGAGCGGCTACCCGATGCAGGACGGCGGCCTTGCTCCGGTCGATTCCCTCAATGCGACCACCAGCGCTGATGGCCTTTTCGGCCAGGTCGACGACTGTGGCCAGGTCTGCTTTCCGGACTTCTGTTTCACTTGGCTCAAACTTGGGGTGCTTGGGATACAACTCGTCCTGCCCTTGCGCCAGCGCTTTGTTCAGGGCGTTTTTCAGGTCTGCAGCCACCGGCGGATGGATGTTCAGCCCGGGGACCAGGGTGGAAAAGACTTCGTTCACCTGGATGACAACGTCTACGTCATCCTTTTTCGCCGTATCGACGCCGTAGGCCTGCCGAAGTGCTTCCTGCAGTCTGGAACGCAAATTGGTCCTTTGACTTTCCAGTTGCCGGCGCGCCAGGGGACGGTCGGCGGGTGCTAGTCCTGTCGCGTTCTGTTCGAACTGTTCGCCCGAGCCTTTTAGCAGATGCTCCAGCAGAACCAACTGTCCGACATCGTTCATCCGCGCTGCGGTCAGGAAGTGCGGAACCCAGGCCAGCGTCTTGCTATCCAGGCCACCGTCGCGGAGTTTTGCCAGTCTGTTCAGGTCTTCTTGGGCGCCATGGTCCTCGGAATCAAAGGGATAATCGATGACCACCTTCCAGCGATTTCCGTCAGCCCTGAGGGCGTCGTCCGGCACCTCGGCAGTGTCCCGGATGTTGCCAAAAATCACGTCAACGGTGATTTTTTGGCCCCGCCACACTAAGGTATGTTCCCGGTGGGACATGAGTCCCACGGCCTCGGGAATGCCCAGGGAGGCGCTGATCAAGGAACGGATCAGGGTGCGGCGGGCATTTGGCGTGTCTTCGCCTTGGACCCGCTCGACGATGGCATCAGAATCCACGCCGGTCAGGCTGACGCTAATGACGGGATCGGCCGTCGAACCTTCCAACGTGACTTCGCCGAACTCTTTAGCCCAGTCACGCACGTGTTGCAGGACGGTCTGGCTTTCCTGGCCCGGGATAAATGACCTGATGGTGCCGAAGTTGAGCGCCGCGAGTTTGGCGGCGGTGAGGTTTTGCAGGGAAACGGCGCCGGGGGCAATCTCGGCAACCAGCAGGGTACGGGCGAGTCGGTCCTCGGTACGGAAGACGTGGTCCCGTGACAGCCCGTGTGTTGAAGACTCCTCCAGCCCGTGTTTTCTAAGCAGGTAGGGGCGCATCTTCTGCATGTAGAAAGTCGCCGCAATCTCGAAACGCTTCTTCATGTCTGAGGTCAGGGGCTTGGCCTGCCCTAGCACGATGAGCTCGAAAACATCCCCAACAGGCACAACGTCAGTCACCCGCAGCTCGTCGCGGCCGGCGCTGAGCAGTTCACCCAGGATTTTCAGCGCGGTCCGCTCCCGCTGCATGATCGCAGAGAGCGCCACAAGTGCATCAATCAGGGCAGGCGAAAACGGGTACACGAGTTCGAAATCGGTTTCGTTGGAGCCTGCTTCGTCGGCCAAAAGATGCCGCATGGCGCCCGGGTTGCTTTTCACCGAAGCGGTAGCTGCACTTAGAGCCTGCCGTCCGTCATCAGTCTTTGGCTGCAACAACCGCTGATGCACAATGCGAGGCAGATCAGCAGCTTCGAGGGTAATAGCCTCAAACCGGTCTTCCCACCACTGGAAGCTTTGGCCGATGGCTTCGCGTTCGGCGCCAATTGCCGTGCCGCCCAAGAAGTCCTTCAGGTCACGCTGCCTGGCGACGAACGACACTAGTGGCAGAGCTAATGAACTCGCGCCGGTCTCCACCAGCTTGGCAACCTTGGAGGTCTCGGACTGGATAAACGAGGTGTCGCCGAGGTGTTGGGCGAGCCAGAGGACCAGTTCGTCCAGGAAGAGTATGACGCCCTCGTACCCAAGACCCTGAGCGTGCAGGGTCATGGCCTGGAGTCCGTCAGTGATGTCCAGCCAGTCGCCGGTCTTGGTGTAGCTGCGGAACATCGTGGACGTCAACGCCTGGACAAGACGTGTTCTTTCACCGCCGGCGACAGGTTCCCGGATCGCTGCGTCAAAGGTGGCTGAATCCCACGCTGCGGCAAAGGCTCCCCAGCCCGAGGATGAGCTGCTGGCCTCATTGAGCTTTTTGAAGAACGCATCATCGCCCAGGATTTCCCGGGTCTCAACAGCGTCTTCAAATAGGCGGCTGCTTTGGTGAAGAACGGCGGGAGCAGCATCGGGACGCTCTCGAGCAACCGTGTCCAGATAGCCCTTGAAAAGCGCACTCTCGAAGCTTTCGGCTCCCAGCAAGTGGTAGTCAACAGCCAGGAGCTTCTTCTGCAACGTTGCCTCATGCTTGGCGACGGCCGCCTGCAGATTCTTGAGCTGACGAGCTCTTGTGTTCCCTGCCAGCAGCAGATGAAGAACGGCCATGAAATGGCTCTTACCCGAACCGAACGAACCATGGACGAAAGCGCCCTTGCTTCTCCCGTCGGCCAGAGTCCGACCTACCAAACCAAGGGCCTCGTCAAAGGAGCGTGCGAGCGAATCCGTAATGACATATTCGCCGATCGTCCGGTCTGCTGCCTCAACGCCGTTGTGGAGCTGCAGGACAAAGTCCGAGGCGTCTACGCGTTCCGGGATGTCCAATGCATCTTTAAGCATCATTGCGTCTACCCCGTTCATGCGTTTTCCCCTTCCTTCACCTGTGCACTCTTGCGGCGGCGTCCCGTCGCGGTTGCTGGCGCCCTCCATGACTTGAGGTCTTCACGCGTCAGCCCGAGTCGCAGCAGGTACTGATCCAATAGTCCTGAGATAGCGGCAGCTGGGCTCCCGCCGATAGCTGGGTCCATCTCGGCATGCCACTGAGCAACCCAGGATTCGAGTTCCTCCAAGCCAGCCAGGAGCGGGACCATGTCATCTTTTGATGCGCCGCTGGCATCCTGCTCAGTCAGCGTCCGGGCGAGCGCCAGTGCAGCTTCCGCATGGTTCCAACCGGCCCAGCCGAAAATTTGTGAGCCGTCTCCCGGCCGGTGGACATTTGGATAGCTGATGAAGCGTTCCTTAGGCACATCCAGTTTTCCACGGGCCTGCCAATATGTCGTCTTCAGGAAATCCGTTGGCTTGTACTTTGGCGGCACCGGAATCTCGACTTTGTCCCCGGCGTCCTCGCGGCGTTGGAGAGCCCAGACATGCTGCCAGTCGCGGAACTTTGTCAGTCCCGATTCTTTGTACCGGAATTGCGCGACGAACGGCACCGCTTCATCGGTTATGAGCGACGTTAGCGCGGGCACCAGATCGATGTCCGCTGTTCCGGTGAGGACCTGCAGGGCCTGTGTTAGTTTGGCGTCGCCCTTGACGGCATCAGCCAGCTGAGCCACGGTGCGGTGAACAGGACCTTGGCCGTCTTGCCAGTACTTGGGGTCTTCCAGTCGATCTCGAACAAAGTCCGTTAGCGCGTCACGCTGCTGTGCTTCCCACGGGACACTTGCCCAGCGGCGCTTGAATTCGGGCCGTTCCAGCAAGGCAATATCGGGGTTGCTTCCGATCAGATCCAGACGCTTTTGAACCAGCACATGGTAGTCCTCCGGCCACTCAGCCGGAATATCGGTGCGAGGCGAAGAGCTGTGGCGGTCAAACCAGGCTGATTCTTCCTGACCTTTCGCCATGTTCCGGGCCAGATGAATTTCGAAGGCCCGTTCGCCCAGGTTCAGCTCAGCAAGACTTTGGCCGTGATAAGTGAGGTCCTCCTCTACCAACCCGTACGACTTGTAAACTTTCCAATCCAGCTCTTCCTGTAGGAAGACCATTCGGGCACGCAATTTTTCCGAAAGTTCTCTGCCCTCTGCGAGCAGAATGGCCAGGGTGTCTGTGACCGTTCCATCTCCAAAGGCCTTGACGATAGCACCCGGGAGAGCATTGGTCAGGGCAGTAGAAGCTCCGTCTATTTGCTCAGGTAGGTTGGCATTCAAAACGCTGGGCAAAGGAAAACTTTGGAGCTTGGTGCCGGTAAACTCATAGAAGTCTTCCCATGGAACCTGGGTCTGCCGAGCGCCCTTCGTGTCAACCGTGCTGCCCTTGTTATGGCAAACCTGCTTGAGCCAGAAGCAGGCCGTGGAGGAGTTGAGGACCCCGAGAAGCTTCAGATGATCCTCCTCAGTAGCGTCGGCCGGCAGCTTGATGACGGGGGCGGAACGGTTAAACACCTTCCCACCGCGGTCGAGCACGAAGTGATTGTGGGTGGCAACGAAAGCAAACGTAATTGACATCGGTTGGACATGACGTTTAGCGAAATACATTGCGTGGTCGAACCAGCGGAGCCCTCGTTGTTCGGGAGTCTGTCCAAAATAGATTCTCTTGGCCAGCTGTGAGCGAAGAGGCCAGAACCATTGCGCTAGCTCAGAAGTAGGTTCTAGTGGGGTACCAGTAATAGTGACTGGAAGTAGCGTCCGTTCTTCGGTATCGATTCTGTAGTCTCGAACGCGGTCGCCTTCAACGAAAACTGGGGCATGAGCGATCCATCCAAGCCGTCTTGCAACTCGTTGAGGGACAGTAAAGGCGTCGTCTTCGCCGGTTAGATCCGTGAGACCAATGTCCACACCTTCGGAAGCAAGCCTCATTTTGCCAAATGCATCAAGAGCCTGCTTTAGGTCGCCAGCTCCACCTCCCGAAAGTGACCAAGGATGTGTGGCAAAGACTTCCCGTGGGGGCGTTGCTACAGTGACGTAAGATCCATTGTGTTGCGTAGCTCCGATGTTTTCGACAATTTCTGACCAGACCAACCCTTTAGCGGGATTCGCTGGCTGGCCCGGTTCACCACGGACACCCAGAACGGCACGGACAGTATCAGCCACAGGATGGCGTCGTCGGCCAACGAGGATGACGGTAGGCGTTCCGTGACCG
The DNA here is from genome assembly GCF_946892675.1 of Arthrobacter sp. Marseille-P9274. Taxonomy (NCBI): domain Bacteria; kingdom Bacillati; phylum Actinomycetota; class Actinomycetes; order Micrococcales; family Micrococcaceae; genus Arthrobacter; species Arthrobacter sp. Marseille-P9274. The sequence goes on along the minus strand of NZ_CAMPOV010000001.1, from coordinate 770,100 downwards.
GGAATGTACGCGCCCGAGGTATCAATAATCGCAGTCAGATCGACGGGGTTTGAAATTGACTTTCCGGACAACAGATCCTGAATGACCTTCTTGCCAAATTCGCGCTTCATAAACGAGTTCGACGTAATCTGGCCAACATACCCTGCTGCTGACTCTGCCGTACCACGGATGGCCAGTCGGAAGAACAGCTCCATGAACGGGACAGACAGGGCGTACTTACCTGCGCACGTCTCGTACGCTGCCCTGTACCACTCGTTGAGGGCCTTGTCCTTCACCGTGATGTAGGGAGGGTTTCCGACGACGACGTGGTACTGATCCGGCCGCAGAATATCCCCGTACTCGCTGACATCTTCTGCCGCATAGGAGAACTCGGAATCTTCGGCAAACAGGTCTCCCTGCCGGCCCTGCGCGCCAATCAGCGAATCGCCGACGGCCAGATGGTAGCCAAAGGCAGGTGCGCTGGTCAGGGTTTTCTCTCCGATGGTCTTCAGCGCGGCAACTGTCAAGCGGAACCTTGAAATGGCGACGGCGAAGGGGTTGAGGTCGATCCCGTGAATGGAATCGAGGGCCTTCTGTACGCGTTCACGCTGACCGATGCCGGGAGCGAATTCCGTCCATTCCCTGTTGAGGCGCTCAAACGCGCCGAGGAGAAAGTGGCCGCTGCCGCAGGTCGGGTCGATGAGTTTGAGCCCGTCCAACCCGAACTCCGCGATGGCCGGAGTCAACGTTTGGTCGAGGATGAACTCCTCCACAAAATCCGGGGTCTGAAGCAGGGCGAATGTCTTCTTCGCATACTCGGACAGATCTTGATAGAGATCCCCGAGGAACCGCGTTTCCAAGTCCGGATCACGGAAGTCGTGGACCAGCCGGCCGTCGTCGTGGGTTGCCCGCCAGAAATTCAGAAGGTTTCTGGCCGCTTCGGAACTGATAGGCGCATTCCAGACTGCATTGTGCCGCCGGTCAACTAGAGCTCGTCCGGCCGGCAGATCAGCCAGGACGCCGAAGGCCTCGCGGAGCCAATCACGGGCATTCGAGGTTGGATGTTCCACGAAGAACGCCGTTTCAGCCTCGACCGCACGGTTCAGGGCCGTGTCATTTCCTGCTATCCAATGGGAGGGCAGCAACCTGTTGTCTTCACAGAAACGGATAAAGGTCGAGGCAACGATCCAGGCAACTGAAGCCTGCGAAACTTCGCCTTCCAGCCAGTCCGAGAATGTCCGTGCCGTGCGACCCTTTCGCGTGGCTTCCGCGTGCTGGTTCTTCAGTGCATCTGACCAGAGCAGCGACTCCTCGCCGGACGGACGAGTCGCCTCGGCTCGCAAGTCCGCCTCCAGAAGCTTGAGCTGTTTCTTCAAATCGGCCAGCAAAAGCTTGGAGTCGATCATGCGGTTTCCTTCCGTGATGAGTTGAGGTCGTTGGTTGTGAGCAGATCAGAAAGATTACGCGGCATGTCGATCCACCCGTCCGGGCCCATGGGTACCGGCTTGCCATCTACCTTGGGTGTCTCGTCGTACCCTCGCCGGTGGGCTAGAATCCAACGGGCCGCAGGGCGTTGGTGCGAGAGATCCAAAAGTTTGGAGACGTCGGGACCGAAGCCATAGCGGATCAATGGACCAATATTGGTCAAGAGCACCGGACCGGGTACCTGCATCATCTCACCCCACATCGGGCGGATTGCTGCCTGCGCCAATCGGGTGAGGTTGGTAAAGTCGCCCGATGACTTCGGCTCGGAGTCAGAGCGGAGCACCAGTTCCCAGCTGACATCTGCTTGCCTGGCAGTGGATTTGATTACGCGGAGCACCTCTGCGGCAATATCGATCCGTTTCACCCCAAAGCGCTGGGCGAGCGTGGAAGCAGCTTTGAGGTAGTCCCGCGGATGTGCAGCGAGTGTCAATGCAGACTTCCGGTCCAGCGAGTCCCGCAACCTCCGCTCCAGTTCGGAAACCGATCCTGAAGCAATGAAGGTGTAGGTGGAGGAGCCTGCGACCGAAGTCTGGCCGTGCTTGTCAACGACGGTATAGCGGTTCTGGTCCCATCGCATATCCGGCAAGGCACGTTGGACCAACTTATCCAGCCCGGGCCGTTTGGGGATTTCCGTGATGAGGGGGAACCTTGAGGTGACCCGTCGTCTCAGGCCGGGCTCGGAGAGCTCCCGCACCACTGCTTCCCGCAGTGCAATGACTACTGCCTCCTCGGCAGGAAGGCTGACCTCATACAGCTCACCTCGGCCGGACAGCGCGGTGCGGCTCGAGGCTGCGACGGCCAGCCGAATGATTCGCTCGTCAGTCAGCGAGAGGCCGTGGTCTTCGATGGAACGCAGAGCGGATCGTGCCGTTGCCCCCGCGACAAGCGGGATTTCTGCGTCTTTGACCACCATTACGAGTTCATCCGCTTTGGAGCCGAGCTGCTGGGCATAGTCGAGGAGGTGATCAGGGTCCAGCCGGAACTTTTCCACTGCCGCCATAGCAGCCACCACGACCCGGCCGGTTTGCCGATCCCGCCTGATGTAAAGCTGTGGATCGGTGGAGCGAAGATCAGTTTCATAGGCAGCGCGGACCAGCCCGGCAGCCAAGCGCGCACGGCCTGAACCGATCGCGGACGAACCGTGTCGAGCCAACAGTGCAGCGGCAACCTCTGAAAGTTCTGCCACACCGCCTTCAGCGGAAATGATTTCGGATATTTCGTCAACGACAGCAGGCAGGTCTTTGCGTCCAGACCAGCGTTTGGCTGCTCCGTCCACCAACTGGGAAATACGGCTGCTTGTAACTCCGACCTCATTCGCCAGGTCCTTGACCGTCGGCCAATGCGTGTCGGTGACTACCAAATCATCCAAGGCTCCAGAGGGCCGAGCAGTCGGAATGCCGAGCAACAACCGTTGGGTAAAGACATCTGCCGCGTTGACCTTGGTTGGTGTAGGAACGAGCGACTGCAGCAGGGTTTCGATGCTCCGGTCTTCACCTGCGGGTTGCCTGTGCTGATGGCCAGTTGTTCCAGCAGACAATAGGCGTGATCTCCAGGCACGGATACGGCGCTGAATTTCTTTTCTCGTTTGCTCGCCCTGGCCCCTGATCGAGTTAATGATCATCGGTGAGGTGCCGAGTAGTTCGCCGACTGTACTGACGTCCAGCCTAGAGGCCGCGGAGAGCGCCCGAGCCGAGAGGCCCGATTGGGGGAGAGGAGTGTCGAGTGTCGCCGCCTCTGCAAGGCGGTCCAACGACGGATTGTCTGGCTCCTCCTCGCCACTTGGTCCTGCCAGGTTTTTGAAGTTCTCCCTCCAAGCGAGGGCCAGTGATTCGAGATCCGGGAATCGCTTTAACGAATCCGGGTTCAGGGCCTTCGTGAAGAACTGCCCGAGATTCTTGGCCACCGAGGCTTCGAATAGGCTGTCTGCCACGACGACGGTGTCTGTGGCAGACGCCGGCGAGGCGTCACCCTCCGACCACCACGGCATGGTCGCCGTTGCCATTTCAAACAGCGTGACCGCAACCGAATAAAGCTCGGCGGCTTTATCGTACTGGCGCCTCCGGCCTTGCCCCAGGAACGGATCGAGATAACCCCGCGTACCCGAATCGATGGCAGTCAGAGGTTCGCGCGCCAGCGAGAGGTCAAACAGGACGAGCCTGGGCTTGCGGGTTTTGGAGTCGCGTTTGATGCCGAGGTTGGAAGGCTTGATATCCCGATGGAAGATCCCGGCCGCGTCAAGGTGGGCCACCGCATCGAACAGATCGGAAGCATAGGATTCCAGCTGCTCGATGGTTGCGCGACCCTCGGCCTCGATCCGAGAGGCCAGGGTTTCAGCCCCTGCGTCGCTCAAGATCAAAGCCGTCTTGCCATCTACATGAATGGGCCCTTCGATCAGCTTAACGATCCGCGGGCTGTCAAGAGCTTGGATGACTTCGGCTTCGACGCGGAGTCGGGATGCTGCCGAATCATCCTTGGCTACCTTGAGGATGACGCCTTCGCGTTCTGTCGCATAGTCATCCACTTCGAAGGCGACACCTGTGGAACCGCTGCCGCGTCGGGCCTTGACTTCGAACCGGTCGCCAATGATGCTGCCGCGGCCTGCATCGAGTGGATTGGGGGCCACCGGCTTTTCGCCGGGTTCGGGAGCCGTGAATTTCTCGATCGCTTCGTCAAGCTGCTGCAAGAAGATATCGATGCTAGCCGTTCGATCACTTTCGACGGCCCGGGTTGCGTTGTATACGACGTCGACGAACGGCTCCGCAATGTCGTTGTGGCTGGCCAGACTCAAGCCGCCCTGTTCGCTGAGCGTTTTCTCCAGCTCGGCCATTGTGGCAGCGGGCGCCTTACTGCCGAGGATGAGATATGCAAGCGCACCCAGGCCGTAGACGTCGAGGGGTACGTCTGGCAGGTCCTGACCCCCGCGCAAAGTTTCGGGAGCCAGATAGGTCCAGGAGCCCTGGCTGATGAGGTCTTTGGGTGCCTGGGTTCCCATGGACGTCATCGTGTAGGTCGCAGTGGCTGTGGCGGTGCTGCGTGACTTGGATCCGGTGTACCAGTCCCGGATTTTCGTACGGAGAGAGGTCCCGCCCCGGCGGACAAAGACCTGTTTGGGGGTCAGCGTGCGGTGGCGCAGGTGGCGCCGGTGGGCAAATCTCAGGGTCTCGCCGATGTTTCGGATGAGATTCAGCCGATCATCGAAACCGAGAGAGGCACCGTCCGAGACGAGGAAGTCCTCCAGGGACTGCTCGCCGTCGTCGTAAGAAAACACCAGAGCTGGCCCGGCAGCGTCATTGAGGAATTCCATCGGAGTTACGATGCCCTCATGCACAATGCCCTGGGTCATTTTGACCTCGCGGCGCGCAGACTGTTCGATTTCTGCCCGTGCTGCAGCTGATGAACCTGGCGCGATGTCAAACAGGCGGATACGCCGGTATACGCCGGGCAAATCCGGGTGGCCGGCCTTTAGGTCCTGCCAGCTGGGCCCCTCGCCTAGGGGGTCGGCCTTGTCGATTGAATACTGACCGACAAATCTTGTCTTGGGAGTCGGTTTGAGCCCTGAGGCTTCAAGGAGCGCGCGGATTTGCTTACACCGTTGCAAGTCAACGAGCGCCTTTTCGTCGAGGACAGGTGCCTTGAGGAAATCAGAGAACGATTTCCCGTGAAGTCCTTTGACGCTGTAGCCATCCAAGGCAAAGACGCCGGTTTGGCCTAGTTCATCCAGCTTTATCTGGGAATCCTGTCCGTGGAACACAACTAGGGCTTTGACGAACGGGACTGTCTTCTGTGCACTCGAGGGCGCCTTCATTTTGAGCAGCCCTGCGAGCCTCTTGGCCTTGGCCTCGGTAAGGATGTAGGGATTGCGTTCGTAACGGCGGACACCGTTGGGCGCAATGTGCTGCCAGTTCTGCTGGTTCCCGGAAATCGTTCCATGCCAGCCCTTGAGCTCGACGACGAACAGACCCTGCTTGGTCAGCAGGAGGACGTCTACTTCATTGGTACGGCCGTCCTGGCTGAGGAATGTGACGTTGGGCCACGCGTAGGTTACGCCGTCGTCCGGAAGGAGCTCACGAAACCGGTCAAGTGCCAACTGCTCTGCCGGCGTCGCCGCTGGACCCATCTCGATCCAATGATTTGAACCAGCTTTCATAGGTCCCCCTCCCTATTCTTAGATTGCGGATCGCAATGCTCCTTGCTTCGAGCACTATGAGCCACGGCATCTAGCTTAAACGATGTTGAACGAAGATTGATGCCGCCGTTCTGCTACGGCTGACCGCCGGCGCACAGGATCTGGATGACCGGGAACATCAGCTCCGCTCGAGCAATCAGGAACCGCTCATAATCCTTGGCGACCTGGTCGCCGTCGTACTCGCTATAAGGTCCTGCCACTGCCAGGTCGTTGTAGGGAATGACATGTGAGGCGAGGCGTGACTGGATCTCCGTCTCGCCCAGCTCCGCCTTGCTTGTCCGGTCTTGGAGGTATTCAAGCGGCGGCTTGCTCGAGATGGTTCGATTGGTGCTCCAAGTAATGAGAGCGCAGTTGAGTGCTCTCATCGACTTGCTTGGCTCCAGGTTGCCGATCTTCGTAAGCAGGGCATCCGGAAAGAGGTGGTGGTACTCCCGGGACTGCAGGTGCGCCGCCGTGACAGTCTGGTCGTCTGCTATATCGCGCGCTCCAGCCCGAAGAGACACTGCGAGGATTCCCCGCGCGAGAATTTCACGTCCTTTAGGCCATCCTGCGGCAACCAAATCCTGAGTGATGGGGAGCGGCGTGACTTCTTCGTCGAAGATGGGGGCAGCGGCCGGGCGTGATTCCCTGACACCTGTCAAGAGCATCTTGAGTCCACGGTAGTCCTGGAGAGCACGGGATCCAGCTGCCTGGTCGTAGCGTCTGGTAAGAAACGCGCGCCACATGTAGGCCCGGATAAGCTGCCTGGCATTTCCAGCTGCATCCAAGGCCTGCGGCAAGTGCTGGTGGATTGCCGCAAGGACGGGCAGCACGACGATGGAAGGCAGCCGCTGCGCATCGAAGACGCGCTCGGACTCAAGGAATTCGATGGCCCACTTGATGCCGGCTACCATGTCGTCCCATTGCTCGCCGACCTCCTTGAGATTGAGCTTTTGGTAGCTTTGCTGGACCGCAGCTCGGTCTGATCGCAGGGCAGCCACATCGAGGGCGAGATTGCCGGCGTCTGCGTAGCGATGCAGCGAAGGAACCTGGGCCCGAAGATCATCCACGAGGTCGTGCAGTGACTGGCCCATCGCCTCTTCCAGCTGTGCTACTACGATGTCGAAGGCACTGAGACGGACGGACGAGGTGTTCATCTTGATGAAGACATCCAGTGCAACGTCCTTTGGCGTTGTCACCGGCAGGCTGAGGAACGGCACGTTGTATGACTTCACGCTTGCCGACAGTTTCGCTATCTTGTCGCTAATCTCCCAGACCATATCGGCGTCGTCGTCGCACGCTTGCCGTGCCCACGCACGAGCCTTTGAAGAATCTTCGTTGAGCAGTTGGAGGGGGATGTATCCGCGGTCCCAAGTGTCAGCAGGATTGTCGCACCAAACCGGGTAAGTAGTGCCACGCCATGTCCAGCGTTTCTGAGCGAGTACGACGGGGACTCTTCCGCCGTGTTCCTCATCCTCCTCGAATCGAAGAAGATACTTGCGGTCCGGATAATTGTCATGGAGTGAGCGCCACAAAGCTGTCAGCCGCTGCTGTCCGTCAAGTAGATGCTCAGTGACTCGTTCTCTAGGGACTGGAGCGCTTTCCAAGGGCCTGCTGACGAACGGCTCTCGGTCGCCGACTTCGAGAATCAGGGTCGCGCCTGAGGGGAGCCCCCGCAGAACAGTCTCGACGAGGCCAGCTACTTCATTGTGGCTCCAGGCCTCGAATCTTTGAAACCGTGGTAGTCGCAACTGTCCCGTCCTGATCCGAGCAAACCAGTCGTCCAGTGACCTGTTACGTGCATCCACTTGTTGCTGCCCCCCGTGCGGTTCATTGACTTAGCTCAAATCAGAGCTTATCGATCCATGTGTCTTCTTCGCGGTTATCCCAAGCGCTGCCGGTTGTGTCCCCGGCTCTCTGCGAATAAGCATCGAGACGGCGCAGAATCGGGCGGACGTCCCTGGCGTAAAGGTCTCTGAGGGAATCTACATGTCGGATGGTGCAGCTAATAACAATCTGCTGGCGTTTCTCCTGGCTTGTGACGCCTGCGCGCTCAAAGGCGGAACGGACTGCTGAGATCTGCTCTCTTGAGATGGGGCGCTCTGCAGAGACGCCGGCATCATGAGGTTCGGCAGAGGGGAGATCAAAAAGGGAATTGTCAGCTTCTTGCATCAGTCCATCATACGAATTCGAAACACAATGCTGCGGAACCAAAGACAATGCCGTGCGTGTAAGAGCTCGTGCCGTACGATCAAGTTCCTTTCGCACGTCCGTGCTTCATCCACCGCTGGCGTCAGTTCCCGCGGTCACTCTAAGGAGTCCCGATCAGTAAGTATTCAGACGTCGAGGAGCCCGCGCTTCTTGCGTACAGACTTGTCAAGTCTCTCGAGGCACAGGGAGCCAGTTTCTACGAAGCTGTTCGCGATATCGCTGTGGAGATGGAGCTCGAGCCCAATGACTTGCGTCGACTAGTCCGCAAAGCTGATGACGTGAGGGCGAAAGCAGCGCGCACGCGAGACGAACTCGAGCGTGAAATCCACGCCATTGAGGCAGGACAGCGATTGGCCCGGTTCGTAACGGTGACACCGGAACTGGCTCAGGCTGTTGCTTTTGCGATGCCAGTTGGGGAACGCATGGTCCTGGCATTCGATTCTCTGGATCTGGGAGAGGACGAGGAGGGGGCGCTGGAAGCTATCGGTCGGGTCTTCGAGCGGTCGGATGAAACTGGGCGGTTGAAAGCCGTGCTGGAGGTATCCCGAGAGATGCAGCTGCAATCTGCAAATGATCTTCGTCATTGGGTGCGCTCGGCGGAAAAACTTGCGGTGGGTTATGCGATGTCTGAGGGGATTGAGGAACATCTCCAAGGTCTATACGAGGTCCGCGCGGAACTCGCATCTTTGGACAAGGATTGGGGCGTTTCCACTTAGGGGATCGCCGCACAATTGATCGCCTTTGGGACTTAAACGTTTAGGTAGAGTCGAGGTAGAATTTGACAGACTATTTTATAGCTGTTGGGGGAATTTCGTGGGGTCAGCGCCAAGTGCCCGATTGAGCACCGATGCTCGCAAAAAGCTTCTTGCCCAAATGCGGGCATGGCGGGAGGACTTGCTGTCAATCGACAGGCGTCAGAAGCTCGTCTACTTTTCACACCCCAAGAGCGGGTCTTTCGAAATCATTGAGCCGGGCATGGTGGGCATTGAACAGTTGGTCCGCACTGGTACCGTCCATTTGCGTGCAGAGGAGTCAGAAGAGGGCGAAGGCGACACTGCAGTCGACCTCGGACTCCCAGCGATCGACGAAAACCGGGTCTTTCGTGTCCGAAGCAAGACAAACCAGCAGATCGTGTCGACGTGTAAGCGGCTGCACCAACGGTCGGAACAGGAGTACGCAGACAAAGGCATCTGGGTTCTTTATCTGGGACTCGGCATGCTTACCTGGGTTGATCCAGCCGACAAAAAGAAGGTCAGTAGCCCACTCCTGATGGTGCCCGTCCGCCTCACCAAGGCCGGGCAGGTGTATGTCCTTGGGCGCACGGACGACGAGCCCTTCCTCAATACCGCTCTGTCGTTGAAGATGAGCCGGGACTTCGGAATTGAGCTGCCGGACTTTGACGACGACGACGTTTCGATCGTCGACGTAGCCGAGCGTGTCTTACAGGCCACGAGCGGCCAGCCGACATGGACAGTGGATTCGCGGGCCATCCTTATGCCCTTCAGCTTCCACAAAGAGGCGATGTATAAGGACCTGGAGCAGAACGAAGACACGATTATCAGCAGCGACCTCATCCAGCTGCTCTCTCTCGGTCCCGAGGCGCCGAGCGCCGGTTCCTTCGCCTATGAGCCACCGTCTGACGAGCAGCTCGATACTGTCATCGCGCCGGAGAATCTCCACAGTATCCTGGACGCAGACGGCAGCCAGCGTCGTTGTGTGATTGCAGCACGCGACGGCAGTAGCTTTGTCATGGATGGTCCTCCTGGTACGGGTAAGAGCCAGACAATCGCCAACATCATTGCTGAGCTAATGGCTACCGGAAAGAGCGTGCTGTTCGTATCCGAGAAAGCAGCGGCCCTTGACGTGGTGCGTGACCGCCTTGCAGCCCGAAACCTGGATCCCTTCCTGCTCGAGCTGCACAGTCACAAGGCAACCCGCAAACAGGTCGTGCAGACCTTACACGCGGAACTACTCAAAAAACCCGTTGCTCGCGAATCGTTCGGAGCCGTGGAGCAGAAACGGCTCGGGCAGACGCGTTCAGAGTTGAGTGCATACGCGCAGGCCATGAACGAGGTTCGTCGACCGCTGGGAAGATCTCTGCATGACGTACTCGGCCGACTGTCCCAGCTCACCGGCGTCGAGAACTATCCCACAGGTGATAAAGATACGTTCTCCGAGCTGAGCGCTGAGCAGCTTGCCATGCTCTTGGAACATGCGATTCAGCTTGCGGGCGTTTGGCGACCCGCCGAAGATGGCGATGCCTTCCTATGGCGCGGACTGCGAGGCGAATTGATGTCGATGAGCGACCGCAAGAATGCCGAGGATGCTGCTCTGGCGGCCGCAAAGGCCGTCAGCGGTGTGGTAGACGCCGCACAGTTTTTCGACTCGTCTCTGCCGTTCAGGGACTTCGATCTGAATGACGACGGACTTCGGCAACGCCTCGAAGTGCTCAAGGTCTATGGCGTAGGACGTTTCGTTCCTGCTTCTTGGTGGACCATTGATCAACTCGATGAGTTGGACCGTCGGGTCATCGAGCTGCGCCGGATCACCAATGAACGGCTAACTGCGATCGAAGAGATTGCCGCGAATTTCGGGGCTGCTTGGAGGTCAGAGGACCGTCAACTTTTCGATGCTCTGGGAAACGCGATGGCCGCGGACCCAAATGTATTCCCCGAAGCATTGGGCGACATGACAGTCGTCGATATCAAAGAAGCCGCAGGCAACCTCCGCGGGCTCATTCAGAATTTTGGTCAGCTGGCCGAGATAGCAGGAAAGCTCGGCAAGCTGTTCAAGGTCGATCCTGACACTGTTTCGATGGGCAGACTGCAAGCTTTGATCGCCCTGGCACGGTTGTCCCAGTCGGGGAATCTGCCGGAGGCCAACTGGTTGAACCCGAGTGTGCAGGGAGCGCTGGATGAGAGCGCCCGAGTCCTCGACAATTTGACCGCCATGGTGCGCGAACGCGAAGAGACTCTGAATTCCGTTTTCAAGCCGGAAGTATTGGACCTCGACTTGGTAGGTCTGAAGGTCCGCTTCGCCGAGCGCAAGGGCTTCAAGGTTTGGAGCAAACAAGCGCGGGAGGACAAGAAGACGCTGCGGGGAGTGACGCAGAGCGGCGGCGCCGGCAAGGAAATCATTGCGAGGTTGGATGAAGCCTTGGCCTGGCAGCAGGCACAACGGGATTTGAGCAGTGGTGAAACGGAGTATTCGCCACGTCTAGGCGAGTATTATCACGGGACCAGTACGGACTTCGGCCGGCTTAGCGCCGCCCTCGAAGTTGCACGGGAAGCTATCCGGTTGGCTGGCCAAGACATTGCGCCAGGCGCTCTGGCTTCTCAAATCGCCAGGGGCACTGAGCCTGAGTTCGACCTCATCCCCACCGCGGACCGTGCTGAAGAGCAACTGAGCAGCGTCCGTGAAGAAGTCCGGTCACTTCTGCATTCCGAGTACGGGAGTGCGCTCTACACTCTGCCGCTGCCCGAGGTCCTGACCCTTCTAGGACAGGTGGCGGAGCGCTTGTCCAACTCCTCAGCGGAACGCGAGCGGTTGGAAGCGATGGGCGGTTCAGGTCTTACACTGCATGCTTGTGTCGAGGGAATCGGCAAGATCGGCATGCTGCATGAACTGGAAGCAGCAGTTGAGGCTGCCGCTACGGATGATGCGGAGCTTATCGGCTCCCGCTACCAGCGGTTCGAGACAGACTGGGACGAGACCGACGCCGACCGGAAATGGTGCCGCGAAGTACGCGACGTCGTGAAGGCGCCGCTGGACGCCACAGCGGTGCCCTTTTTGGAAGAATTCCGTCCGGAGGACCATTCCTTGGTTGGACTTGTGGACACATGGCGGGCCGCGAGGGAAAATCTGCTGGATTTTTTCGCGCCGGTTCAACGGACTGAACTCGAGAACACGCTTAACGAGTCGTTGTCCTCTGCAGATGCGTTGCTCGAGGAGATGGCGGACAGCGCAGCCACGGACATCGACGTCTGGTTCGAATTCAGCCGCCTTACCAACGTCATGGCCAGGGAAGGCATGTCGGACGTCATTCCGGCGTTAGAGGCTAAAGCCGCACCCGCAGCCGAAGTTTGCGACGCCGTCGAACGCGCTGCATTGGAGCCATGGGCCGAATCCGTCATCGGGGTCGACGAACGACTCAAGTCCCACCGTGCCGATAACCGAGATCAGCTAGTTGGCTCATTTCAAGAACTCGACAACCGACTCGTGCAAGAAGCCTTCAGCGCTGTTGTCACTGCCTGCGCAGCACGACGGCCGCGTTCGAACGCAGGTCCGGCCGCAGTCATAGCCCACGAGGCCAATAAGAAGACGAGGCATAAGCCAATTCGGAGGTTACTGGCAGAAACCGCGGGACTCGCACAGGCCTTGAAGCCCTGCTTTATGATGAGTCCGCTCTCGGTCTCACAGTACCTGCCTTCAGAGCTTAAGTTCGACGTCGTTATCTTTGACGAGGCTTCCCAGGTAATGCCGGCGGACGCCGTGAACTGCATCTATCGCGGACGACAGCTGATGGTGGCCGGCGACCAGAAGCAGCTGCCGCCAACTCGTTTCTTCGCCTCCGCTGACGCGGAGAGTGAAGACGAAGAGGCGCCGGACGACTTCGACAGTGTTCTTGACCTCTGCAAGGCATCAGGCTCACTGCCTTCGCTGCCATTGACCTGGCACTACCGGAGCCGGCACGAGGACTTGATCACTTACTCGAACTATAGGTTCTATGAGGGAAAACTAAGCACCTTCCCCGGGGCGACGCATGAGGCCGGCGACCTAGGCGTTCATCACGAATATGTAGCCGACGGAGTCTATCGGCGCGGTGGCGACCGTTCCAACCCCATCGAAGCAGAGAGGGTAGTTGACCGGATCGTCGAGCACCGGCGAAACAACAGCGACCTTTCGCTCGGTGTAGTCACCTTCTCGACAGCGCAGGCAGATGCAGTCTCCGACGCCATTGAGCGGCGTGTGGACACTGAACCGTTGTTGCGTGGTCTGATGGAGGACCACGACCGCTTGCACGGTTTCTTCGTCAAAAACCTCGAATCCGTTCAGGGCGACGAGCGCGACATCATCATCTTCAGCATTGGCTACGGCCCTGATGAGCATGGAAAATTCACGATGATGTTTGGTCCGTTGACTAAGAAGGGCGGCGAACGTCGACTCAACGTTGCCATAACTCGTGCCCGCCGGCGCGTCGAGATTGTCAGTTCCTTCCGCTCGAGCGACATGCAGGAGACAGGCTCGGACGGAAACAGGCATCTGAAGAACTACTTGGATTTCGCTGAACGAGGCCATTCCGCTCTCGCTGAGGATATGTCAGGAAGCGTGGGCGATGTTGAGAGTCCGTTTGAGGAGGAAGTCGTTCGAACCATTCGGTCCTGGGGCTATGGTGCGGTTTCTCAGGTGGGCTCGGCTGGTTACCGCATCGATATCGGGGTACCTCATCCAGACCAGCCAGGCCGCTTCGTGCTCGGCGTGGAATGCGACGGCGCTGCCTACCATTCCGCTAAGACTGCCCGCGACCGAGATCGTTTGCGGGAGTCGGTGCTTCGGGGACTCGGCTGGGAAATCCACAGGATCTGGGGAATCAGCTGGTACCGCGACAGGGCGACGCAGGAGGAACGGTTGAAGGCGGCTATCCAGCAGGCCATTCGAGCTGCCGATCAGCCGAAAACCCAGCCAAAAACGGCCAAGGTCGAGCCGATGGAACAGCTTGAATACCAAGAAGTAGACTTAGAGGCTGCTCCCGAATGGACCGTGCCCTATCGAAAGTACAGTCAGCGCGATGAGTCGTATAGATACGAGCCCGGTAAGGTAGATGCACTCCCTGATCTGATCTCTTACTGCTCCGCTGTGCTCTCTGTCGAGGCCCCTGTGCATGTGGATACCGTGCTGGAACGAGTGAAGGCAGACTGGGGCGTCGGCCGTGCGGGATCGCAGATTCAGAAGAACGTGCGTCAAGCTCTAGGGATGGCGCGCGTCAACGGTTCTAGGGCGAAGGTCTATGCAGACGGATTTGTTAGGGTTCCGGGAGATGAATCAACACCGGTTCGTACACCAGATGACGACGGTGACATCCGCAAAGTGAACCTCATTCCACCGGAAGAGATCGAAGAAGCCGTCGTGAGAGTGGTTGCTGATGCTGTCTTCGCCAATGAGGAACAGATCAAGCAGACCGTTCGGGGTATTTTCGGCTGGAACCGTTCGGGAAACGATATCCAAACTGCGGTCCAAAAAGCACTGTTCAAAGTCGTGAAAAACCGCCGGTGCGTCAAAGACGACAGCGGCAACTACTTTGTAGCCTGAACCGTCACCGGTCAGTCTCGGAATAATGTCGGCGGTCGCCGCTACTGTTTAAAACGCAGCTCATGGCTGCATCGGCGCGGTTAGTTAGGGGAGTTTCAGTGTCGGTTGGGGAAATAGCAAGCAGCAAGATTGAAGAACTCAGGCGGGAACAGGAGTATTTCGACGCTGCGCAGGCCGCTCGAGACCACGCTACGGACGGATGGAGCGCGGATAAATGGTCTGCGGGAACCGCGGTTGAGCGCCGAGCCTTCAAACGGGCCGTGGAGAAAAAACAAACCTTCTCCTCGGACGATGAGGTGGCTTTCGGCCGCATCGATCTCGAAGACGGTGAGACCTATTACGTTGGCAAGGCGCCCATTTTCGACGTCGAAAAAAACCTTCTGGTCGTAAACTGGCAGGCGCCAATCGCAGCTGCTTATAACCAAGCAACAGCCAAGGACCCAAAAGGTTTGGTCCGGCGGCGCAAGTTTGATGCTCCTAAGAACCGCATTCAGGATTTCGAAGACACAGTATTCAAAGAGCTTGCAGCGGCTGTCGCAGAGCTCGAGGGGTGGGACGAGCCGGACGACGAACTTCTGAAAGCGTTGAGCCGCAAGCGAAGCGGCTCAATGACAGACATCGTCAAGACAATTCAAGCCGCCCAGGACAAAATCGTCCGAGCGGAAAAGGACCGGCTGTTGATCGTGCAGGGCGGCCCCGGTACAGGTAAAACGGCCGTAGCACTGCACCGCGTGTCCTGGCTCCTCTTCAATTATCAGGAAGAGCTGGATCCGGAGGATGTATTGGTCGTTGGCCCCAACCCGACATTCACACGCTACATTCGCCGTGTCCTGCCAGACTTGGGCGACAACGACGTAGTTCAGCGCTCCCTACAGGACCTGTTGGCGCCTGGCATTACTTCGTCTGCGATGGAAACAGATGACGTTGCAGCGCTGAAGGGATCAGCTGTCATGGCCGACGTGTTGGCGGCGGCTCTGGATGACCGAATTAAGGAACCGAAGGAGCCAGTAAGAGTCCAGCGACGTGACAGCGGTTTGTATGTGTCGATTCCGGCCGAACCACTCGCTAAGCGAATCAAGGAACTGAAGAGCGAGATTTACCTTGAGGGCCGTGCGAAACTTCGCCAGTCATTGACTGAAATGGCGCGGCAAGAATTGCCCGTACGCGGAATGCAAGCTGCTGCGGATCTTTTGGATCCTGTTTCCCTGAATGACGCAGTCAATACGATGTGGCCGCAGCTCAATGCTCCGCAATTTGTCCGCGAGTTGCTGGGGTCGAAGGACCGTCTCATCAAGGCCGCAGGCGACCTGCTTCGGGCTTCGGAGGTCGGAATGCTTCATAGGCCGATGGCAAGACGAATCGCGGATGAGCCGTGGACGTTGGCTGACCTGGCGCTGATGGACGAGGCCACGGAACTCCTTCGTGGAGAGTCAGAGATCTACTCCCACATTGTCGTCGATGAGGCGCAGGATTTATCCGAGATGCAGCTAATGGCCATTCGCCGTAGGTCCCGCGATGGGTCCATGACAGTCGTCGGTGATATCGCTCAATCCACCGGTCCTTACGCGACCGATTCTTGGGACAGTGCGAAGACTCTGCTTAAATCGAACCTCCCGACGGAATTGGTGGAACTCGAACACGGGTATCGTGTTCCCGCAGAAGTATTTGAAGTTGCTCGGCCTGTCCTTGAAGTGGCGGCACCAACCGTGAGCGCGCCGGAAATCGTACGCTCGGCTGGTGCCGATCCAGAATTCACCGGTATCGATACCGAGGACCTTCCCACCGAAGTCGCAAAAATTGTTACTCATCACAGTGGTAAAGGTCGCTTTGTCGGAGTTATCGCTGTCGCGGAACAGTGGGAGGTAATCCGGAAAGCCTTTTCCAGCCAGGACATTCAGTGGAGTGAATCGACTTCAGGTGACCTAAGCAATGCTATAAACCTAGTTACTCCTGAAGACTCTAAAGGTCTGGAGTTCGACGCTGTCATTGTCGTCGATCCGCAAGCAATATTGGATATGCATCACGGCGATCGAATGCTCTACATCGCTTTGACTCGAACTACTACTAGGCTCGACATCGTTTACCCCGAGGGCCGGCTTCCTCGGTTGCTGAGCGGAGCACCAGTTGCCGGTGACAAAGAATCGGAGACACCTGACTCTGCTGGAGATGAATCGAACCAGGACAAAGGACTGGCGGATGAAGAAGCGGAGGCCGTCAAAAAAGACGAAGGTGAGCCGGAGCCTACGAGGCTGTGGGAGACACCGATCCAGAGTCGGACCGAGCGAACTGTCGTGAAGCTGGAACCTCTGGAACAGAAGATTGCTGAAGGCGCTGCGCAGCTTCTGGCTGAACAAATTTTGTCGAGTGTGCAACCGAAGCTTTTCGATGCCGTTATCGCGGAGTTGGAGCGCATCATGCAGGATCACAAGTAGCAGATTCGGGCGGCCAGCCACTATCGACAGGTGTAGATATGACAACTATGACCAGCATGGTTGAAGGGCTTTCGTTCAGCCACAGGCTAATCAGGCCGCAGTCCTGGTGGATTGCCACTGAGCTCTGCAGACGGCATCCGCAGTTTCGCATCGTCGAAACTCATCCGGGAGGAGGCATGTACGACTGCCTCGGGCTGCACGATGACCGTGTGAACGTGACTGCCGTACATCTCAACCGCAACGGCAGCATTCATGTGGGTCATGGGGCGCGTCCCGGAAGTTTTGGTTGGGCTGAGGCGTTTTCCCGTGATTCGTTCGAGTTCATCGAACACCTTGAAGATCTGATGGGTTTGAAGGCGCCCAATAGCACGTCAACAACAACAGCTCGCTTGCTTTGTTACCGCGTCATAACAAATATCCTGCTCCAAAGTATGAACGCCAGGAAGCCTTGGGACGCTCATTGCCTCGAAGAAGCGTTTTGCGATGACGAGGGAAAGAAGAAGTTCGTTACCCAGTTTCCAGGAATCGAGCTGGACACTGAGAGAAGCGACTCTTCTTACCTTGATGGGTCTATCGCCAGGCATTGGATGCTGCGCCGAAAAGATGGACGACCTGAACTGGTCCTGAATGATGATGGCATGCTTTATCGGCGCGATAGCCGGCCAACCGATCTCTACAAGCTATTCAAAGGCAACTCGCGGAGCATCAGCGCAACCGTCGGTCTCGGATTGGGCGACATCGTCAAATAGCCACACTGAGGCCATTGTGGACAGCAGCGCTGATCCGACAATTGAGCGATTCACTGCCAGAATGACACCATGGCGAGGCCTTTTACTCTGATCCAGCTGCGGTACTTCGCGGTGGTGGCGGAGACGGAGAATATGACGACGGCGGCGCGGCGGCTGCGCATTACCCAGTCGGCGTTATCGAATGCGATTTCGCAGCTGGAGCAGGAGTTGGAGGTGCAGCTGTTCATCCGGCTGCCGCAGCGGGGGTTGAAGCTGAGCCCTGCCGGGCGGGAGTTCGCGAAGGAGCTGCCGGCGTTCCTAGAGCATGCGGATTCGCTGTATGAGTCGGCGCGGGGAATGTCGGAGAACCTGACTGGCGATCTCAAGGTGGGGTTGTTCGCGCCGCTGGCTCCGTTCCGGGCGCCGGTGATCCTGCAGGCGTTCGAACAGCGCTATCCGGATGTGCGGGTTTCCTTCCTGGAGGGTGACCAAGAGTTCCTGCGCCGGTCGCTGCTCGAGGGGCGCTGCGAGGTGTCGCTGATGTACACGCTGGGGCTGCTGGACGGCGTGAGCACTCAGTTGGTGGAGCGGGTGCCGCCGCATGTGCTGGTGCACGAGGGGCATCCGCTGGCGGCGGATCCGGACGGGGAAGTGGCGCTGCGGGAGCTTCAGGACGAGCCGATGATCCTGCTCGACCTTCCCCATACGCGCGAGTACTACTTGCAGCTGTTCCAGATCGCCGGCATCACGCCGAACATCCGGCACCGGGTGTCGGGCTACGAGACTGTCAGGTCATTCGTGGCGCGCGGACACGGCTACTCAGTGCTGAACCAGCGGCTGCATCATGACCTGACGTATTCGGGCGGCAAGGTGGTGCCGCTGCGGCTGGTGGACGAGCTGCCGGGGATCGAGGTCGTCATCGCTCGGCCGGCGGGACTGCGGCCGACCAGGCGGGCCTTGGCCTTCGAGGAGATTTGCAAGAAGCTGTACGGCGCGGACCGGTAGAGGAGATGACTGCGCAAGACCGACGCCGCCGTCGTTCTCGCATTGATGGAATCGATGGAGACTGTGGAAATTATGAATTGGACAGCTGTGAGGGGTATCACAGAGACTGGTGTGCATTCCGAAGAGGTCGAGCCGGCGGCGATGGAGTTGTTCCCCGTGAAGATACGGGGGAGCGGCCGCGGCTCGGCCAACGCAACCAGGAGGAACTGCATTGCGACAGAACCTGCCATGTTTCCGTTCGATTGCCGGGGGACCCGCTGAGCCGGCCCCGGCGCGAAACTTTTCCCGCCCGAACGCTTTACAGCGCCGTAACGTCGGGCAACTGAACCGCAATTCCGCCTCCGTACGGTGGGAGTCATGACGACCAACGAAACCCGGATGCGGCCGGGAGCCGCCAGCGCTGAGGCCTTCGCGCAGTCCACCAAGACCAGCGGGATGCAGAAGCGCGTCCTCGCCGGCGGCAGCGTGGGCCAGTTCATCGAGTTCTACGATTTCGCGCTCTACGGCCTCTCCGCCGTGACGCTCTCGCAGCTGTTCTTCCCCGGCGAGAACGCCCTGATCGGCCTGCTGGCGACGTTCGCGACGTTCGGCGTCGCGTTCGTGGCGCGTCCGATCGGCGGCCTGTTCTTCGGCCAGCTGGGTGACCGGATCGGCCGGCGCAAGGTCCTCTACATCACGCTGGTGACGATTGGCGGGGCGACGGCGCTGATCGGCCTGCTGCCGCCGTACGCGGCGATCGGTGCGCTCGCGCCGGCGCTGCTGGTGCTGTGCCGGCTGCTGCAGGGCTTCTCGGCCGGCGGCGAGTCGGTGGGCGCCCCGGCGTTCGTGTTCGAGCACGCCCCGGTGCACCGCCGCGGCTTCTGGCTGAACATCACGCTGGCGGCCACCGCGCTGCCGTCCGTCGTCGCGGGTGCGATGATCCTGATCCTCAGCCAGAGCTTGTCCGACGAGGCGTTCTTCGCCTGGGGCTGGCGGATTCCGTTCCTGCTGGCGCTGCCGCTGTCCCTGTTCGGCGTGTGGATCCGCTCCAAGACGGAGGAGTCCGAGGCGTTCAAGCAGGTCGCTGCGAAGGCCGAGCAGAAGGAGTACAGCCCGATCCGCGAGGCGTTCCGCGAGAACAAGCTGCGGATGGTCCAGGTCATCTTCGTGATGGGCATGACCGCGATGGGCTTCTACTTCCTCTCCGGCTACTTCGTGGGCTACGTGCAGACCACCGGCAACCTCAGCCGCGAGTCGTCCCTGCTGGCTAACGCCGTGGCGATGCTGTTCTACGCGCTGCTGCTGCCGATCGGCGGAATCATCGGCGACAAGGTGGGCCGCAAGCCGATGCTGATTGCCGGCTCGGCCGCGATCGCGCTGCTCGCGTTCCCGTGCTTCATGCTGGTGACCAGCGGCTCGCTGGGCCTGGCGATGCTCGGCCAGCTGCTCTTCGTGGTGCCGCTGTGCATCTACGGCGGCGGCTGCTACACCTTCTTCGTCGAGATCTTCAGCACCAAGACCCGCTTCACGTCGGCGGCGGTCAGCTACAACGTGGGCTACGCGCTCTTCGGCGGCACCGCTCCGTTCATCGGCACCGCGCTGGTCAACGCCACCGGAGTCTCGTACTCGCCGGCCTACTGGCTCTGCGGCGCGGCGGTGATCGTGTTCCTGCTGCTGACGCTGACCAAGGTGCCGGAGACCCGCGGCCGCATCGGCTAAAGGAGGACGACGGCGGGAGCCCGGCTTCCGCCGTCGTACTTTCCTTCCGTTTTCACTGACTTCCGCCGGCCCCTCATGCCGGCGCTGCACTTCACTTTGAACTAGGAGTACTTCGCCATGTCCGCTGATGCCTTCCTGAAGGATTTCCACCACGTCGCCACGATCGGCGCCACGCCCAACAACGGCGTGGACCGGCAGGCGGCGACCGAGGAGGACCGCCGGACCCGCGACTGGTTCGCCGGGTTCGCCGCCGAGCGCGGCTGGGAGGTCCGGGTGGACGGGATCGGCAACATGTTCGCGCTGCTCGAGTTCCGGCCCGGGGCGAAGTTCGTGCTGGTCGGCTCGCACCTGGATAGCCAGCCGCTGGGCGGACGGTTCGACGGGGCGTACGGCGTGATCGCCGGACTGCACGCGGCGGCGCGGCTCGAGGAGCAGGTGCGGGCCGGCGGGGAGCTGCCGCCGTTCAATCTGGCGGTGGTCAACTGGTTCAACGAGGAGGGCGGGCGGTTCGCGCCGTCCATCATGGGCAGCTCGGTGTTCGCCGGAATCATGGACCGCTCGACGATGCTCGAGGTGCGGGACCTGCAGGGCGTGTCCGTGCGGGAGTCGCTCGGCTCGATCGGGTACCTGGGGACCGACGCCGGGCCGGAACCGGTCAGCTACGCGGAGATCCACATCGAGCAGGGCCGCATCCTGGAGCGCGAGGGGCTGCAGCTCGGCGCCGTGGATTCGAGCTGGTACACGCAGAAGCTGGACATCGAGGTGCTCGGCGAGCAGTCCCACACGGGGGCGACGGCGATGGCGGACCGGCACGATGCGCTGGTGGCGGCGTCGAAGATCGTGCTGATGGTGCACGACGTGACCGGCGACTTCGAGGAGGAGGCGCTGGTGTCCTCGGTGGGGCAGCTGACGCTGGAGCCGAACTCGCCGATCGTGGTGCCGCGCCGGGTGCACCTCGTAGCGGACCTGCGCTCCAACGCGAAGTCGATTGTGCAGGCGGCGCGGGATTCGCTGCTGCGGGACATCGCGGCGCTGGCCGAGGAGCACGACATCCGGATCAACGTGAAGGACTTCGACATCCGGAGCAACCAGTACTACCCGGAGTCCGGCGTGGAGCTGACCGAGAAGCTGGCCGCGAACCTGGGCCTGGGCGTGCGCCGGATGCAGACGATGGCCGGACACGACTCGGTGGCGATGAACCGGATTGTGCCGTCGGTGATGATGTTCATTCCGTCGGTGGACGGGGTCAGCCACTGCGAGCGGGAGTTCAGCACGGACGAGGACATGGTGGCCGGCGTGGAGGCACTGACCGCCGTGGCGCGGGAGCTGGTGTTCGGGGCGCTGGTGGAGGAGGACGCGTCGTCGGCCGCTGCTGCCGGGGCGGGTGCGCGATGACCAAGCTGCATTACCTGTCCGCGGTCGAGGCGCTGGGCCTGTTCCGTTCCCGCGAACTGTCGCCGGTCGAGCTGATGGAGGCCGTGATCGAGCGGGCGGCCGAGGTGAACGGGACGGTCAACGCCTTCACGGAGCAGCTGCAGGACGAGGCGATGGCCGCGGCCCGCCTCGCCGAGCGGTGGTATCTGGCGGGGGAGTACGACGGCTCGGCTCTGCTGGGGCTGCCGGTCGCGACGAAGGAGAAGCACGCGATTGCCGGGCGGAGCTTCAGCCAGGGGCTGCTGGCCTGTGCGGAGGACGTCGCCGCCGTCGACCACCCGGTGGTGGAGCGGATCAAGACGGCCGGCGGGATCATCCACGCGCGGACCACGTCGCCCGAATTCAGCTGCGCGACCGTCACGCACAGCCCGATGTGGGGCGTCACGCGGAACCCGTGGAACCCGGACTACTCGCCGGGCGGTTCGTCGGGTGGAGCCGGGGCCGCGCTTGCCGCCGGCATGACTACCTTGGCCACCGCATCGGATATTGCGGGATCGACCCGGCTTCCGGCGTCGTTCACCGGAAACGTGGGCTACAAGGCGCCGTACGGCCGGATCCCCGGGATGCCGCCGCTCTCCGCGGACTGGTACCGCGGCGACGGGCCGATGGCGCGGACCGTGGCGGACACGGCGCTGCTGGCGAACGTGATGGCGGGCCCGCACCCGTTGGACCACACCTCGGTGGGCCCGGCGGCGCCGCTGCCTCTGGAGTTCGAGGGCGTTGAGGGGATGCGGATCGCGCTGTGCATCCGGCTCGGCGACTACCCGGTGATGTCCGACGTGGAGGCCAACACGCGTGCCGTCGCCGCCGCGCTCGAGGCGGCCGGCGCGGTCGTCGAGGAGATCGAGCTGCCGTGGACAAGCCGCGGGATCAGCGAGACCATCTTCACGCACTTCGGCCACATCCTCGGGCCTGCGATGGAGAGGGCCACTGCCGGCAACGAGGACAGGCTCGCCGCGTACACCCGCCGCTTCATGGCAGATGCGCGCGCGGCCGCGTCGCGCCATACACTGCTGGACGGGCTGACGGCCGAGGCGCGGATCCAGGCGCAGCTCGCCGATGCCATGGTCGGCTTCGACGCGCTCATCTGTCCGGCCTCGGCAGTCTCCGCGCTCAAGGCGGACGAGGACTACCTGGACGGGATCGACGTCGGGGGAGTGAAGCTCGAGCACTATTGGGAGGCGCACATGACCGCGCCCTTCAACATCAACAACCGTTGCCCGGTGCTGGCTGTCCCCAGCGGCCTGGCCGATGTCGGCATCCCCACCGGCGTGCAGATCGTCGGGCACCCCTTCGACGACCACACCGTCTTCCGCATCGGCGCCGCCGTCGAGAAGATCAGGCCTTGGGCCGGCATGACGCCGCCGCTGTAGTTCCTGCCCGGATTCGGCATTCATTGGCCCGAAACGACCTGTTTAGACGCCGTATCCAGCCATTTCCGGCCAATCGTTAAGCCTGGCTGCTTTCGTGGAGGTCGGGCTGGCTGTTGAGCGGGGCTGGCTGCGAAGCGGGGCTGGCTGTTGAGCCGGGCTGGCTGTTGAGCCGGGCTGGTTTCGTGGGGCCGGCTTCGCGTGAGGGTCAGGCCTGGGCCATGGCCTGCTGGGCTTCGGCGGGGTCGACGAGCTCTTCGGCGACGAGCCAGGTGATGGCGTGCTGGCGCATGCGCCTCTGGTGGAAGGCGTACCAGTCGTCGCGGATCTTGGGGTAGTGGTAAACGGCGTCCTTGAAGCGGCGGTAGGGCCGCTTCCCTTCGATGGCGTGGTGCAGGGTGGCGCGGGCCTGCTCGTCGTCGAGGGTGGCGATGAAGTCGCGCATGTCGCGGTAGCCGCGCTGGGGGTCGTCCGGGGGGATGGGGACGGCGCCGTGGTCGTCGAGATCCCAGGCGGGGAGGGAATTGCCGGCGTCCTCGCTGGTCATTTCTACTTGTCCGGTGCTCGGATCCAGCCACCATTGGGCTTCGAAGGTGTCGCTGATTTCCATGGCCGTAATCAGCAGGTCCATGTCGATGGCGTCGATGCTGAGCATGACTGCCTCCAGGGGCGGCGTTAGGTGAGGGATGAGATTAAGCGTAGTCCTGCATGCCGGATCTGGCACCGGCCCGCACAGATGCGGAATCCGTCGGTAGCGTGTGTGGCATGGCGGAGCTGGACGGAAAAGCGCCGCCAGTGCACACGGGTTTCGGCGCGCCTCAGGCGGCGTCCGCCGTCGTTGTTCTCCATGTGCGCGGGACCACTATTCGCTGTGCTATCTTAGTCCAGATAAATCTGATTTATTGTCGGCTAGGCCACTCGAAATCAGATGTAAAGAGGCGTCTGAGGAGTTTCCCATGGCAGATCAGAACCTGCCCCCGATTGTTGTGATGGGTGTTCAAGGATCCGGGAAGTCGACGGCCGGCCGGGCCATCGGCGAACGCCTGGGCCTGCCTTTCATCGACGGCGACGACCTGCATCCGTTGGCCAACAAGCAGAAGATGGCCGCCGGGAATCCGCTGACCGACGAGGACCGCGAGCCGTGGCTGGCCATTATCGGCCGCAGCCTGGCCGAGGGGCTCCGGCACGGGGAAGCGCGGGTGATCGCCTGCTCCGCGCTCAAGCGCCGTTACCGCGACCAGATCCGTTCCTTCGCGCCGACGGTCCGCTTTGTCCACCTCGCGGGCGAGCAGGACCTGATCGCGGGCCGGCTCACCGGGCGCAACCATGAGTACATGCCGCCGGCGCTGCTGGACTCGCAGTTCCAGGCGCTGGAGCCGCTGGAGGCCGACGAGGCCGGTCTTCGGCTGGACATCACGCTTTCCCCACATGACATCGCCGAGGCCGTGGCCGACGCGCTCGCCGGCGGCCGCTAAGGCGCCGGCAGTTCCCCCACCCCTGATAGGACAATGATGACCGACCTCGAACTCAACTGGACGTTGAGTACGCCGGCCCTGCTGGGCGTTGCCGCCGCGGCGATCGCCGCGCTGCTGGTGCTGATTATCCGCTTCCGCGTGCACGCGTTCCTCGCGCTGATCCTGGTCAGCCTGCTGACCGCCGTCGCCACCGGAATCGGTGCCGCCGACATTGTGCCGACGCTGCTGCTCGGCTTCGGCACGACGCTGGGCAGCGTGGCGTTGCTAGTGGGCCTGGGCGCGATGCTCGGGCGCATGCTGGAAGTCTCCGGCGGCGCGGACGTGCTGACCAACGCGCTGATCCGCCGGTTCGGCGAAAAGCGTGCCCCGCTGGCGCTGTCCGTGGCGTCGCTGCTGTTCGGCTTCCCGATCTTCTTCGACGCCGGCCTGGTGGTCATGCTGCCGATCATCTTCACCGTGGCCCGCCGGCTGGGCGGTTCGCTGCTGCTCTACGCGTTCCCGGCGGCGACCGCGTTCTCGGTGATGCACATCTTCGTGCCGCCGCACCCGGGCCCCGTGGCCGCGACCGGCCTGCTGGGCGCCGACGTCGGGCTGGTGCTGGTCCTCGGCCTGGCCATCGCGCTGCCGACCTGGTACATCGTCGGCTACCTGTTCGGTACGTTCCTGGGCCGCCGGATCCAGATCCCGGTGCCGACCATCCTTGACGCGCCGCAGGGCTCGGCCGAGTCCGAGTTCAAGTCCTCGCCGAAGCTGGGCACCATCCTGTTCCTCCTGCTGCTGCCGCTGGTGCTGATCTTCCTCAACACCGGCCTGAACATGCTGGCCACCGCGGGCGTTGTCTCGCTGGAGGACACCTGGGTCCAGATCCTGCGCACGCTCGGCGAGACTCCGGTGGCGCTGCTGATCACCGTCTTCATGGCGATGTGGATGCTCGGCCACCGGCAGGGCAAGCCGCACAGCCTCACCGAAACCGTGGTGGACAGCGCGCTCGGCCCGGTCTGCTCGATCATCCTGATCACCGGCGCCGGCGGAATGTTCGGCGGCGTGCTGCGCGCCAGCGGCATCGGCAACGCGCTGGCGGAGTCGCTGGACGCGATCGGCCTGCCGGTCATCGTGGCCGGCTTCCTGATCGCCGCGATCGTCCGCGTGGCCCAGGGTTCGGCCACGGTCGCGCTGACCACGGCCGCGGCGCTGGTCCAGCCGGTGGTGGCCGGCAACCCCAGCTACAACCCGGTGGAACTCGCGGCGATCGTGCTGGCCCTGGCCGCCGGCTCGGTGTTCGCGGGCCACGTCAACGACTCCGGGTTCTGGCTGGTCAGCCGCTTCTTCGGCATGGACACCAAGACCACCCTGAAGACGTGGACGGTGGGCCAGGCGCTCATCGCCGTGATCGGCTTCATCCTGGCGCTGGCCATCTTCCTGATCGCCACATCCTTCTAGCACCCCTCCAGCACCTCTAGCACCGGGAGCGGGGACGGCGCCGTCGTCCCCGCTCCGCAAGGGAACACTATGCCTGTGAACATGTTCGACATCTCCGGCCGCGTCGCCCTGGTGACCGGCTCCAGCCGCGGCATCGGCAACGCGATCGCCCGGGGCCTGGCCGCCGCCGGCGCCACGGTGGTACTCAACGGGCTGGACCCGGCCCGGCTGGAGGGCGCCCGCGCGAAGCTGGCGGCGGAGTTCGGCGGGGAGCGGATCTTTGCCAAGGCCTTCGACGTCACCGACGCGGAGGCCACGGCCGACGGCGTTGCCTGGGTCGAGCGCGAAGTCGGACCGCTGCGGATCCTCGTCAACAACGCGGGAGTCCAGCACCGCGTGCCGATGCTGGACCTGGACGTGGCGGACTGGGACCGGGTGCTGCGGACCAACCTGACCAGCGCCTTCCTGGTCGGGCGCGAGGCGGCCCGGCACATGATTCCGCGCGGCGAGGGCAAGATCATCAACATCGCCTCTGTGCAGACGGACCTGGCGCGGCCGACCATCGCCCCGTACACCGCGTCCAAGGGCGGCATCCGGAACCTGACCCGGGCCATGACAGCCGAGTGGGCCGCCTCCGGCCTGCAGATCAACGCGATCGCGCCCGGGTACATCCACACCGAGATGACGCAGAACCTGGTCGACGACGAGGCGTTCAACAACTGGATCCTCGGCCGCACGCCGGCCCACCGCTGGGGCACGGTCGAGGACATCATCGGCCCGGCCCTGTGGCTGGCCTCCGATGCCGCCAACTTCGTCAACGGGCAGGTCGTCTTTATCGACGGCGGCATGACCACCGTTGTCTGACCCAGCAGAACCACAAGGAGCGTCCGAGATGACTGAACTTCCCACCCGGGCCCTGGGCGTCGTCGCACACAGCGCCGGCGACCTCCGCGTCGAGCCCTTCGAACGGCCCGAACCGAAGCCGGACGAGGCCGTCGTCGAGGTCGTCTACGGCGGGATCTGCGGCTCCGACCTGCACTACTGGCAGCACGGCGCGGCGGGGGAGTCCATCCTCAAGGCGCCGATGCTGCTGGGCCACGAGGTCGTCGGACGGGTTGCCGCGGCGGCTGCTGACGGAAGCGGGCCCCAGGCGGGCACCGCCGTCGCGGTCCACCCGGCGACCCCGGGACCCGGCGACGGCACGCGCTACCCGGAGGACCGGCCCAACCTGTCCCCGGGCTGCACCTACCTGGGCAGCGCCGCGCGTTTCCCGCACACCGAGGGGGCGTTCGCCCGCTACATCAACCTGCCCGCGCGGATGCTGCGCGAGCTGCCGGCCGGGCTGCCGCTGCGCCGGGCCGCCCTGGTGGAGCCGGCCAGCGTCGCCTGGCATGCCGTCTCGCGGGCCGGCGAGGTCAAGGGCAAGCGCGTCCTGGTGATCGGTGCCGGGCCGATCGGCGCCCTCATCGTCGCCGTGCTGCGGAGGGCCGGCGCGGCGGAGATCATCGCCGTCGACATGCACGACAAGCCGCTGGAGATCGCCCGCGAGGTCGGCGCCACCCGAACGCTGCACGCCACGGACGCGGAGGCGATTGCCGCCGTCGACGCCGATGTCTGCTTCGAGTCCTCCGGCAACCACCACGGCCTGGCCTCCGCCGTCCGCGGCGCGACCCGCGGCGGGCGCGTGGTCATGGTCGGCCTGCTGCCCTCCGGCGAACAGCCCGCCCTGATCTCGCTCGCCATCACCCGCGAGCTGGAGCTGGTCGGCTCCTTCCGGTTCAACGACGAGATCGACGACGTGATCGCGGCGCTGGCCGAGGGCAGCCTGCAGGCGGACCCGGTGATCACGCACGAGTACGGCGCGGAGGATGCGCTCGCGGCCTTCGGGACGGCGCGCGACTCGGCCAGCAGCGGCAAGGTGCTGCTGCGCTTCGGCGACGCGGACTAGTAGGCGGAAACCGAGTAGCGGGGCACGTACGATCCGGCGCGGCGGTGTCACCAGCCGCCGCGCGTCGGTGTGTGCCCCTTGCGGGCATCGTCGGGCATGGCCATTTCGGCCCGCAGGCCCAGGAGCCGGATGGGACGGCCTGCTTCGATCGCGGTTGCCAGGTCCAGGGCCCGCGCGAGGACTTCGTTCCGATCGAACGTCTCTGGAATCTTCTTCGCGTGGGTCTTGGTGAAGAACGGCGCGTACCGGACCTTCAGGGTCAGCCCGACGACGGGCCGTCCTTCGGCCGCAACATCCTCCAGGACATGCTTGGCAAGCTCCCTCACGGCGTCGTCCACCTGGGCGGGCTCGGTCAGGTCGCGCTGGAAGGTGGTTTCCCGGCTATGCCCGCGGGCAACCCACGGGGTGTCGTCTACGACGCTGGCGCCGTCCCCGCGTCCGAGCTCCGCGTACCAGGGGCCCATCCGGGGGCCGAACTCCGGGACCAGGTCCTGGGGGTCGGCCGCGGCGAGCTCGGCGACGGTGTTGATGCCGAGTTTGGCAAGCCGGCCCGACACCTTGGTGCCGACGCCCCACAGGTCCTTGGTGGGACGGCTGCCCATGACGTCGAGCCAGTTCGCGGCGGTGAGGCGGAAGACGCCGGCCGGCTTGCCGAATCCGGTGGCGACCTTGGCCCGGACAAGGGTGTCGCCGATGCCCACGCTGCAGTGCAGCCGCGTCCGCTCCAGGACGGAGGACTGTATTTGCCGGGCGTAGGCCTCCGGGTTCTCCGTCTCGGTCCCGACGAAGGCTTCGTCCCAGCCCAGCACCTGCACGGTGGCTCGGGGCTGTTCGCGCAGGGTGGCCATCACCGTTTCGGACGCCGCGAGGTAGGCCTCGTGGTCGACGGGCAGGATGACGGCGTCGGGGACTTTCCGGGCCGCGATGCGCAGGGGCATTCCGGAGCCCACGCCGAACGCCCTGGCCTCGTAGGATGCGGTCGACACCACGGCCCGTTCCGTGGGGTCGCCCCGCCCGCCGACAATGATCGGCCTGCCCGCAAGTTCCGGCCGCCGGAGCACCTCGACCGCCGCGATGAACTGGTCGAGGTCGACGTGCAGCACCCACGGGATTCCGCTCACGCGACCAGTCTGCCTCAAACTTCCCCGGCTGGCACCGCTCTCCGCGGGGTTTGATGCCTGGACGTGGCAGCTTCAGCCGAAGACGCGCGGCTCGTCCCGCCAGACGCTCTCGACCTCGGCCACGGTCCGCCGCATGATCTTGTCCATCGCCTCGCGGGCCGCCTCGGGCTGCCCGCTCTGGATGGCGTTGGCGACGTCGACGTGCAGCTGCAGCGCCTCCTCGTGCGGATGGGTAGGCATCAGGCCGTAGTCAGTGCGGCCGCGCAGCACCTCGGCGATCATCGACTCCATCTGCGTGAACATCTCGTTGCCGGAGGCGGCGAGGACCAGTGCGTGGAAATGGATGTCCAGCTCAAGGAATCCCTGCAGGTCTCCGGCCCGGCCCAGCTTCCGCATCCGGGCGGCCACCGCGAGCAGTTCCGCCGCGATGTCCTCGGGGGAGTGCTGCGCCGCCAGCTCCGCGGCCGCGGGTTCGACGGCGGCGCGCAGCTCGGTCAGCGACCGCAGCTGCGCGCCCTTGCCCGCGTCGGCCAGCCGCCAGCGGATCACCGACGGGTCGAAGACATTCCAGCGTTCCCGCGGCAGCACGCGGATGCCCACGCGCTTGACCGTCTCCACCAGCCCGAGCGACTGCAGCACCCGCACCGCCTCGCGGGCCACGGAGCGGGAGACGCCGAGCTCCTCTTCCAGCCGTTCCGAGAACATGGTGGCGCCCGGAGCGAGCTCCCCGGAGACGATGCGCCGGCCGAGCGTCTCGATGACCAGGCTATGCAGCCGCGAACTCATGCCGTCCCCCGGGTAAATGTCACCCGCTCATTCTATGTGGGCGCTCGCGTTACCCCGCCTGGCAGCGCGCCTCGATCCACGCGATGACGGGCTTGACCGTCTCGTCGGAGTTGGATTCGAAGATCAGGCCGTGGCCGTTGCCCTCGATGCCGTGTTCCTTCAGATGCAGCAGCTCGGCGTCCGCCCCGGCTGCCTGCAGGAAGGAGACGACGTCCGGTTCGAAGCCGGCGAAGGGCGAGGCGCTTCCGACGACGACGGCCACCGGCTTGCCCTCCAGGCCGTCAATAGCGAGGGTGTCGGGATCCGCCTCCCGCGCTTCCTCGGCGGTGGCGAATTCCTGGCGGTAGCCGATCGGCGCGGAGGTCAGCCCCCACGAGAGGGTGCCCATGCCCGGCAGCTCCGCGAAGGGCGGGCCGACGGGCTCGACGGCGGCGATCCCCTTGACCAGGTCCGGCCTGGCGTCAGCTGCCAGCCAGCCGGCGGGGCCGCCGGCGGAATGCGTGACCAGGACGGCGGGCCCGATGAGGTCGAGCAGCGCGGCGAGGCGGTCCGCATCCATGGCCTGCGATTCGGCGAGGTCGGCCGGCAGCGGCCCCATTGACGCCGTCAGCTGGTCCAGATGCCAGGAGCCGACCTCGCGGTCGTAGCCCCACTGGGTCTGCGCGCCGGCAGCGTCCTCGGGCAGGAACAGCCCTCCGGCGGCCTCGTACGGGAACGCGCCGCCCATCGGTCCGACGACGTCAGGGTGGTACGGCGAGCGGCCGTGCGCCGGACGGTCAACGATGTAGACGGCGAAGCCGGCCTCGACGAACCGCTGGGCCCAGCCCGGCCGTCCGTCCGGCGTCCCGGTCCAGTCGGTGCCCTGGCCGCCGCCGCCGTGCACCAGCACGAGCGGGTAGGGCCGGGTGACGGTCTCAGGTGCCTCCCACATGACGAACATGGGCCCGCGCTGGACGGTGCCTCCCGGCGTCGCCACTCTCTCCCCGGGCACCCAGAACTGTCCGCGGCGCGAGGTGACCAAAGGTGTATCTGCAAGGTGGGGTGCGGTGGACATTCAGGACTCCTTCGTGGTGAGCGCGCGCAGCAGGCGGCGCATAAGGATGACGGCGTCGACATTGATGTGGTGTTCGGGGTCGTCATAGGTGGTGAGTTCGACGGCGGCGCCCGCCTTGGAGAGTGCGACGGCGGTGGCCTCGATCCGCGGCAGCGGTACCCAGGCGTCCTCCGCGGCAGAGGCGAGGAGGACGGGCACGCCGTCGAGCGCTCCCTCCTCTGGCCAGCCGTGCTCCACCGGACCGAGGTAGCCGCCGGTGTGCAGGACGGCGGCGGCGTAGCGGTCCTGGTGGCGCAGCAGGTACTCGGAGAGCAGGCATGCGCCCTGCGAGAAACCCAGCAGCACGGTCCGCTCCGGGCCGAAGCCCCGGGCACGCAGACCGTCGAGATGGGTGCCGATGGCTTCCAGTGCGTGGTCGAGGTGCGGCTGGTTGTCTTGGATCGGCTGCATGAAGCCGCCGGGGTACCAGGTGCTGCCCGACGCTGCGGGCAACAAGTAGCCGAAGCCGGGCAGCCCGATCCGGTCCGCCAGATCCTGCATGAAGGCGGGGGACTGGCCGCGGCCGTGGACCGCGAGGACGGCGAAGTCGGCATCGTCCAGCGCGGCCCCGTGGAGCACCGGTTCCGGTTCGAGGTGCGGGTTGGGCGTCATGAGAGGGCCGAATGGTCGCCGAGGTGGTGCCAGGTGCGGTTGTGGTAGACCAGCGGGTGCGACTGCCCGGCGGCCCGGGCCTGGTCGTCGGGCACCTTGACCTGGAGCACCTGGACGGCGACGACGGTCGAATCGCCGGCGTCCATCTGGTTCACGATCTTCCCGCGCAGCCACGCGTTGGCCGAGGGAAGGACCGGTTCGCCGGTGACCAGCCGGGTCCAGCTGCCGGCGTCCGCGAAGCGGTCGATCCCGCTGGTGGAGAACGTCTTCGCCAGATCCAGCTGGTCCGCGCCAAGCAAGTGCACGACGACGGTTTCCGCCCTCCTCAGGGCCGGCGCCGAGGAGGAATGCCCGGAGAGCGAGAACACGAGCAGCGGGGGATTGGCGGAGACGGAGAAGACCGAGGTGGCAGTGAGGCCGACGGGGCCGTCCCCGGGGTCCGCGGTGACGATGGAGACGCCGGCCGGGTGGTTGCGGAAGGCCGCCTTGAAGTCGTCCGCCGCGAGCAGCTGGTCGAAGTGTGCGGCCGGGCGGTCCGCGGCCTGGGTGGAGGTGCTGGGCATGAGGGGCTCCTTGAGGTCGCCAGAGATGATCGAAGGCGTGCCGGCCGAAGGCGCCGGCCGGCACGCCGTGGGTGAATGCCTACTGGTCCTTCAGCTCGAGGAAGACCCAGTGGGCGTTGGGTGCCAGCCCGGCCAGGTGGCGGCCGCAGTTCTGCAGGACCACCGGCCCGGAGGTGACGTGCTGGGTGCCGGCATGCATGTCGCGGAAGAAGCGCTGCAGGTCGCCGGAACGCAGCGCCGCGGTGGCGGCCCACTTGTAGACCGTCATAACGACGTCGTGGGCGGACCAGGTGGTGTTGTTCAGCGTCAGCCGGGTCAGGGTTTCCTGCTCGGTAGAGAGCAGCTCGCCCTCGTCCAGGGTCGCCTCGTTGTCCGCCCAGGTTTCCATGACCAGGGCACGCGCCGAGCGGAGTTTGGCTTCGGCCTGCGCGAAGGCCGCGTGGAACTGGTCGGTGTCCACCGAGGCGCCGGGAGCACCCGACTTCTTCTGCGCGAGGTCCTTCATCTCGTCCAGGACGCGGCGTGCGACGCCGAGCGCCCAGCCGGTATGGCAGATGCCGGACATGTTGGCCAGGCCCAGGTGGTAGATCGCGCCGCCGTTCAGGGCATCCATGGTGGACACCTCGTAGACGTAGCTCTCCGGCACGAACACGTCCTCGATGACGTAGTCGATCGAGCCGGTGGCCCTCAGGCCCATTACGTCCCAGTTGTCGATCAGGGTCGCCTGCTCCTTGGGCAGGGTGAACACCAGCGCCTGCCCGGTCTCTTCGCAGAAGGCCGCGGTGTGGATGTGCGTGGCCTGGTGCATGCCCGAGGCGAAGGACCACGACCCGGAAAGCCGGTAGCCGCCGTCGGCCTTCACCGCCTTGCCCAGGCGGGTGCCCTGACCCGCGATGAGGGCGTATTCGTCGCCCCCCGGGAACAGCTCGGCGGTGGCTTCTTCGGGCAGCCACGCCGCGGTGGTGCCGGTGATCATCTGCAGGGCCATGAAGACCCAGCCGGCGGAGGCATCGGCGTAGGAAATTTTCTCGATGGCCTGGATCACCTGTCGGGGCGAGAATTCGTAGCCGCCCAGGCTGCGGGGGATGCCGACCTTGTAGGCGCCGGATTCCTTCAGCGCGGCTTCCACCTCGGGGGTGAGGCGGCCGCCGGCTTCGTTCGCGTCGGCGTTCGCCTTGAGCAACGGTGTGATGGCGTCGAGGCGCTCCATCAGGGCATCGAACTCGTCGCTGACATGCAGCCGCGACGTGGCGAGGGTCTGTTCAGTCATGGTGTTCTCCTTGGTCTGACGGGTGCCTAGACGTCGATGTGCTCGAGCTGTTCGAAGATTTCGCCGCGGCGGTGCTCGAACTGTTCCGGAAGCTGGAAGGCGCTGCCCAGTTCCTGCGGGGACTCGTCGCAGGTCCAGCCGCCGTCCTCGTGGGTGACGGCCAGTTCGAAGAGGGCGCCGCCCGGGGTGCGGACGTAGACGGACTTGAAGTACTTGCGGTCCTTGAGCTCGGAGATGTCGGTATAGCCGGCGCCCTCGATCCCGAACTTGACCTCGTCCTGGTTCTTGAGGGTGTCCAGGTTCCAGGCGAAGTGGTGGTAGGTGCCGGAGCCGTAGTGCCAGGTGCCCTGGTCCTCGCTGATGTTCGCGGTCAGTTCGACGTGGTTGCCGTACTTGGCGTTGCCCACCTGGAACCGGGCGAGGTCGCCTTCTTCGGAGAGGTTGCCCTGGGAGAAGAAGGTGTCATTGGCGAAATCCACCATGCGCTCCGGGGTGGTGACATGGATGCCGACGCCGTGGATGCCGTGGATGGCGTGTTCGGTCGGGACGCCGTTGCCGGCGAAGCCTTCGCGCTCGTCGCCGACGGTGGGGACAAAGACGTATTCGATGCCCGAGGGGTGGCGGAAGGCCAGGCGCCGCTGGTCGAACCGCTCGATGTTCTCGACCTCGACCTTGTGCTCGGTCAGGCGCTTCTGCCAGAAGTCCAGCGAGCCTTCGGGTACGGAGAGAAGTACTTCGCGGGCCTGGTTCGTGCCGCGTTTGCCGTGGAGGCCGGCCTGGGCCCACGGGAAGGTGGTGACGACCGACGAGGGATCTCCGTTGGCATTGGAGTAGTACAGGTGGTAGATCGGCTTGGAGCCGTCGAAGAGCACCGTCCGCTTGATGAAGCGCATGCCCAGGGT
This sequence comes from Arthrobacter sp. Marseille-P9274, assembly GCF_946892675.1. Taxonomy (NCBI): domain Bacteria; kingdom Bacillati; phylum Actinomycetota; class Actinomycetes; order Micrococcales; family Micrococcaceae; genus Arthrobacter; species Arthrobacter sp. Marseille-P9274. Next base: position 736,095 of record NZ_CAMPOV010000001.1, on the reverse strand, counting down.
CTTGACGTGGAAGTCCACGTCCTCCTGCGCGCCTCCGACTGACAGCGTCACGTGGTGCGAGCCTTCGATGTAAGTCATGGTTGTCTCCTTCGACATGTTCTGAACCCGGGTCTTGCTGACGGGCTTGGCACCAACCGTAGTTGTGATCCGTGCCACTGAAATCACGTGAGAGTGAGCTGCAATGTCGAATGCGTGCAGCGTTGGCGGAGCACAGGGCGCGGGACGGCGCGTGGGGAAAGAGGCAGGCTGGCGGACGGCCGGTGGATGGTGCGGCCGGGCGCCCTGGGCAGGGGAATGGAGTCGGCGGCCGGTTGGACGTCGTCAGGAGAGGGGCGGGATCAGCGGATTCCTGCGCCGGCGCGGTGCCGGAATTCAGCCGGTGTCAGCCCGGTTGCGGCCTTGAAGATCTGGCCGAAGTGCGAGGCGCCCTTGAAGCCCCAGCGGCGGGCGATCGCGGCGGCCGGCACGTGGGTGAGTGCCGGGTCGGCCAGGTCGATGCGGCAGCGCTCCACCCTTCGGTCCCGGATCGATGCCGCGACGCTGGTCCCGCTCTCCTGGAAGAGGCTGTGGAGGTACCGCACCGATATGAAATGCGCGCCGGCGACTTCCTGCGGACCGAGTTCCGGGTCGCCCAAATGCTCGTCGATGTACTCGTGGATACGTCGCAGCAGGGACACGCGGGTCTCTTCGGGGCGTACTGGTGCGGGAGCGCCGGCCTGGCTGGCAAGCATCGCTCCGACCAGGTTCATGACACTGCTGACGGTCGAATAACGGTTGACGTTGGAAACCGAATCGACGGTCTCGCTGAGTGTGCTCAGCAAAGCCCACACCGAGGGAGCCAGGCCTGAATCGGCGTCGAGGCGTGTGGCAGTGAGCTCGTCCAGTGCCTCGCCCGAGGCTGCCACGAGTTTCTTCGGAAACTTCAAGCAGAGCGACCGGTAGTCGTCGCTGCTGGAAACCGACGCCGGCTTGCTGGAGTCGTAGAACGCGAACTGGCCCGGCTTGAGGATGGCCGTCCGGTCATCCTGGGTGAGGCGGAACTCGCCGGAGAGCTGCAGCGTCAGCAGGTATTCCGGGCGCTGACTCTGGTTGATTTTCGAGGCGTCCCGGTAGGCCGCGTGCCGGCCGCACGCCATATTGATGAACTCAAGGTCCGCGAACGGCCTGCTGCTCACCGCTCCGGTGAAGGACTTCGGCTCGTCGAAATCGAAATCGAAGTGCAGCAGGGATCGGGCGACCGTGTCCCGCCAGCCGACGGACGACACGGGCTGGTCCAGTGCAGGACCGCGCGACACGGGTCCTGCTGAGTTGGCTTGAGCCACGCACACTCCCTCCCTGGAATGCCTGGTTGAAACCTCGTGCAGTCCCGCGGGGCCGCGACGCCGGCGGGTTGATGCATTCTAGCGCGTCTCCTGTGCCGGACATCACAAAATGTACGTCCATTGCCGTGGGCGCGGGCTTGGGGCAGCAGCGCCTGGCGGGCAGTGCGCGCATTCGACAGCGTTCTGCAGGCTGTAAGGATCGCAGTGACGCATGCCACTTGTAGGCTCTGAGTGTGCAAGCCATATCCCGGCAGACCGGTAGAAAGGAATCAAGCGTGGTTACATCCCTCATGCTGCCCCGCAACCTGCGCGTGGGCGGAGGCGCCATCGAAGAACTGCCTGACGTTCTGACCCGTCTGGGCGCCGCCAGGCCCCTGCTGGTTACGGATTCCTTCCTCGTCGGCACAGGTCTCGCCGAAAGGCTGCTGGCCGGACTAAGGAACGCGGGCCTGGACGCAGGGCTGTTCGCCGGGACTGTTCCGGATCCCACCACCGACTCGTTGGTTGCCGGCGTACAGGCGGTCCAGGCCCACCGGGCCGATTGCCTGGTCGGCCTCGGCGGCGGTAGCCCGATGGATACAGCCAAGGCGCTCGCGCTGCTCGCCGTCCAGGGCGGAGAAATGCGCGACTACAAGGCTCCCCGGGACAACCGCGGTCCCGCCCTTCCGGTGGTCGCAATTCCAACCACCGCCGGCAGCGGCTCGGAGGCAACCCAGTTCACCATCATCACCGACAGCGCCTCCGACGAGAAAATGCTCTGCACCGGCCAGGCCTTCCTGCCGGCCGCGGCGATCGTCGATTACGAACTGACGGTGTCCATGCCCCCGCGGCTGACGGCGGACACCGGCGTCGACGCCCTGACCCACGCTGTGGAAGCATTTGTCAGCCGGAAGGCGAACGCCTTTTCCGACGGGCTGGCGCTGACCGCAATCAGCACCATCAGCCGCAATATCCGCAGGGTCTATGAGAACGGCGAGGATCGGCAGGCCCGGGAGGCGATGATGTTCGCCGCCACCCAGGCTGGCATCGCGTTTTCGAACTCCAGCGTCGCTTTGGTACACGGCATGAGCCGTCCCATCGGCGCGCACTTCCACCTGGCGCACGGGCTGTCCAACGCTATGCTGTTCCCGGCGGTCACGGCCTTTTCCGTCGGCGGTGCCGAAGCCCGGTACGCCGAATGTGCCCGGTCCTACGGCGTGGCCGGCGAAGCCGATTCGGATGCCTTGGCCGCCGGCAGGCTGGTCGAGGCGCTCGCGGTCCTGTGCAAGGACCTGGACGTCCCGACCCCGCAAACCCTGGGCATCGAGCAGGCCAGGTGGCAGGAGCTGGCCCCGCTGATGGCGCAGCAGGCGCTCGCCTCCGGGTCCCCGGGAAACAACCCGGTCATCCCGACTGCAGAGGAGATCGAGAAGCTGTACGCACAGATCTACAGCTGAGCAGCCGGTCGCACCATGGCTTCCCGGCGCGGACATTGACGACGGCGGATCAGCCTTGGGTGCCGACGGCGGCATCGGCGCGTGCCCGGACCGCGGCCCGGGTGTCGTCGTTGACGAGGTCGGCGTTGACGGCGGCGCCGGCCAGGACACCGGCTCCGGCCGCCGAGGCGACCATGGAGCCGAGGTTGCTGACATTGCCGGCGGCCCAGACGCCGGGGATCTTCGTCTCGCCCATCGGGCCGGCCTCGATGAACCGCCCCAGGGGCATCTCCGCCAGGCTGCCGCCGAGCTGCTCGTACAGGTCGGCCTGCGCCACGAAGCAGGGCGCGACGACGACGGCGTCCAGCTGGTACTCGTTCCCGTCCTCGAGCACAACGGCGCGCAGGGCGTCGTCCTCGCTGCGCAGCCGCTCGACCTTCCCGCGCACCACGTTGATGTCCAGCGCGGCCAGCTGCTCCCACGCGGCGTCCTCCGGCTCGGGCATCGTGTTCAGGAAGAGTGTGACGTCGTCGCTGAGCTGCCGGAACAGGAGCGCCTGATGGATGTTGTGGTCGCTGGTCCCGAGCACGCCGATCCGCCGGCCGCGCACTTCGTAGCCGTGGCAGTACGGGCAGTGCAGCACGCTGCTTCCCCAGTGCTCCCGCACGCCCGGCACATCCGGCAGTTCGTCGATCAGTCCCGTGGCAAGCAGCAGCCGCCGCACGCGGACGGAGGCACCGCCGTCGTACTCCACCTCGAATCCGCCGTCCACGCGGCGCGCGGCGACGGCCCGCCCCTCGCGGAACTCCGCCCCGTACTGCTCGGCCTCGCGCCGACCGGTTGCGGCCAGCTCCAGCGGGGAGATGCCTTCCCGGCCGAGGACGTTGTGCGCGGCGTGCGAGGGTGCGTTGCGCGGCTCGCCCGCATCGATAACGACGACGGAACGCAGCGAGCGTCCGAGGGCGACTGCCGCGCTGAGGCCGGCTGCGCCGCCGCCGATGACGGCGACGTCGTGGGTGAAATCAGTGCTCATGGTGGGCTCCTTGGCTCAGATGGTTTTTCGGGGCAAGTCGTGTTCAGGGACGGCGGGCGGCCCAGGCGGTGCTGCTAACGCGGACCGCCAGGTCGTTGCGGTTGAGCAGGGCGTCCGGATTGTCGGCGTCCAGGAGATGGTCGAGGGTCCGGCGGTCGGCGGCGGAGAGTTCGCCGTCCAGGGCCCGCCGGACGCGGGCCAGGAAGGCATCGGCGTAGCGGCCGGCTGCCTCGCCCGGCCGCGCCTCGGGGGTGAAGCTGCGCTGCGCCGCGATCCGGAAGCCCGCCCGCTCCAGCGGAAGCCGCCAATCCGGGTGCGCGTTCCAACCGGCACGGGCGAGGGCCTCGTGGCAGCGGAGCTCCAGCCCGGGTGCGCCGAGTCCGACGTCGTGGGGCAGGAAGCGGGGCAGGGTGTCCATTTCGATGGCCACCAGCAAACCATTCGACGCCAGCGAGGAAAAGGCGTCTGCCAGAATCCGGTCCGGCCGCGCGACTTCATGCAGCGACGACGCGGCCCAGACCAGGTCGGCTTCCCGGATGCCCGGCCACTCCTCGTCCAGGTCCGCCGGCACCGTGCGGATGCGGCTGGCGAGCCTGTGGCGGGCGGCGGCTTCCCGGACGCGCTCGAGCATGTGCGGGGAATTGTCGACGGCGGTCACCTCGGCCGACGGGAAGCGCCGCGCCAACGCGATGCTGCCGGCCCCGGTGCCGCAGCCCAGATCGACGATGGTCCGCGGGGCTGCCGCGACGAGCTCTGCGGCCCAGGCCGCGATCTCGTCCGAGTAGGTCCCCAGGGCCGCCGCCTCGAGTTCCAGCAGCTCCGCCACGCCGGCCTTGCCGCCGTAGTCCTCGTGACTGTGATCGTGCCGGTGCCCGTGTTGATCCTGCCCGGAAAGGTGATGATGCTGCGTCGTCATGGTTCTACCGTAGGCCGCTCCTGCTCCTTTGGCATACAATCTTGCTCATGACGCAAGAACTTGACCTGGATGCCGTGATCCGCCAGCGGATCCGCGGCCTGCGCCTGGCCCGGGGCTGGTCGCTGGACTCGCTGGCGGCCCGCTGCTTCATCAGCCCGTCCTCGCTCAGCCGGATCGAGACCGGGCACCGCCGGATCGCGCTCGACCAGCTGGTGCCAATCGCCCGCGCCTTGGGCACCACGCTCGATGCGCTCGTCGAGTCCGCCGAGGACGAGGACGTCGTCATCCGGCCCGAGCCCGAGCATGCGAAGGGGCTGACCACCTGGCTCCTGTCCCGCGAGGGCGCGCTGAACGGCATCACCGTGGCGAAGATGCGCATCACGCCGGACCGCGAGACCGAGCAGCCGCAGGTCCATCCCGGCCGCGAGTGGTTCACCGTACTCTCGGGCACCGTCCGCCTGCAGCTGGGGGAGCGGACCATCCTGGTCGAGCCCGGCCAGGCCGCCGAATTCTCCACGATGGTCCCGCACGGCATCGGTGCGCACGCCGGCCCCGTCGAGATCCTGACCATCTTCGACCACGACGGCGACCGCGCCCACCTGCACGGCCCGGACGGCGACCGCGCCAAGCAGCCCGCATCGAAGGACAGGCCGAAGAAGTGATGCGAACGTTAGGCGGGATCCGGAGCGAAGGCGGATGCCGCCGTCGTACATTGGGCAGATGAACCCCCTGAGCCGTTGGGCCGCCGCTGCGGCGCTTGCCGCCATCGCCGTCCTGGCCCTGCTGCTGCGTGAACCGGGCGAGGCGTGGTTGCCAACGATCTTGACCGCCGCAGTGCTGCTGGCTGGCGCGTGGGCGGTCAGCCCGGCCTTCCGCGGTCCGCACACGCCGTGGTCCAGGCTGCGGGAGGAAGCGGCCCGGACCGGCGGGGTGGTGATCTTCTGGCGGCCGGGCTGCATGTACTGCCTGCGGATGATGGCTGTGCTGGGGCCCTCGGGGCGTAAGGCCAGATGGGTCAACATCTGGCGGGATGCCGCCGCCGCGGAATTCGTCCGCCGGCGCAATGGCGGCAACGAGACCGTGCCGACCGTCATCCTCGCCGGAGAGGTGCTGACCAATCCCGCCCCCGGCCTGGTGAAGCAGGCGTTGGCCGCAGGCTAGCAGGGCCCGTCCCCGTCGGAGCGAGCGGCCGGTTCATGCCGCGGGCGGCCGCTTTGGGGGCGGTGCGTCGATGGTAGCTTTGGCAGGAGCGAAAGAGCCGAAGCAAGGGGTTGAACCATGGCAGACCTGCACCTGGCCGGAGAACCGGCGGCCGACGAACTGCTGGGGACCAATCCGTTCGCGCTGCTGACCGGGATGCTGCTCGACCAGCAGATCCCGATGGAAGCGGCCTTCAGCGGTCCGGCCAAGCTGGCCGAGCGGCTCGGCGGGCTGGACCCGCAGCGGGTCGCCGACATGGATCCCGAGGAGTTCCTCGAGGCGTTCCGGCAGAAGCCCGCCGTGCACCGGTTCCCCAAGTCCATGGCCGGCCGCGTGCAGGACCTCGCGCGCGCCATCGTCCACGATTACGACGGCGACACGTCCCGGATCTGGACCACGGGGGACCCGGACGGGGCCGAGGTCCTCACGCGCCTGAAGGCGCTGCCCGGCTTCGGCGAGCAGAAGGCCAAGATCTTCCTCGCGCTGCTGGGCAAGCAGTTCGGACTCCAAGCCGCCGGCTGGCGGGAGGCCGCGGGGGATTACGGGCGCGAGGGCGTCACCATGTCCATCGCCGACGTCAGGGATTCCGACTCGCTGCTGGCCGTGCGCGCGTACAAGCAGGAGCAGAAGGCCAAGAAGAAGCAGTGAGCGATTCCGGAATACTGGACCAGCGAGGTTCCGAGGGAACGGACGGCCGGAGCCTCCGGGGGAAGGCGCCGCGCCAGTCCCTCCGCGAAGTCCAGAAGCAGCTGACGCGCGAACGGCTGATCGAGGCGGCGCAGGAGGAATTCCGCAGCCGCGGCTACAACGAGACGACCGCTGAGAACATCGCCAAGGCCGCCGGCGCGAGCAGGGCCACGTTCTACGTGTACTTCCGGAGCAAGGCCGAGGTGGTTGCCGAGCTCATGCTGCGTGGCGAGGAAGGCGTCCTGGCCGCGTACCGGAGCCTGGATGCCCTTGAGGATCCGGACCTGGGCGCGATCATGGACTGGCTGGACGGCACCATCGAGCTGTGGCGGGAGCGGGCCAGCGATTTCAACACCATGGAGCAGGCTCTGGCCAACGACGAGCTCGTTACCGAGACCTGGATCAAGGTGCTGGGCAACAGCTACAAAGTCATGCCGAGGATTTTTTCGCGGTTTCCGGATCCCGACGAGCATGAACATGCCCGGCTCCATTTGCTCACGCTGCAGATGGCGCTGGATCGCACACTCTTCTTCGCCGTCATCCGCCAGCGGCCCGTCGATATGAAGATCCTCAAGGAAGTGCTCGCGGCCCAGTGGCTGGAGTTTGTCCGCCGCGGCACGTAGCAGGAGAAGATCCGGGCCGAGGAATTCCTCCCGGACATATGGCGTCCGGAAGGAACCCAAGCCGGGAGCCGCGCCAAGGCCGGGAGTCCCTGGAGGGGCTCCCGGCCTACGTGCCTTCCCGGCGCCGGTCAGCGGCTGGTTTGTGGTTAGTCAGCGGCTGGTCAGTGGCTCGCTACCTCGGTCAGGCGCACGCTCTTGGAGAGGGAGAACGCCGCGGCAATGGCGATGACGCAGACGATCGCCGCGGTGAGGAAGCCGAGGCTGTAGTTCCCGGCTGGCGGCAGCGGCGCCGCGGGCGTTGTGTTCAGGCTGATGATCGCGGCGTAGATGGCCGTTCCGATGGAGGATGCGGACAGCGCGATCCCGACGTAGATGGAGGCGGTGCCCGCGCCCTTACCCTCCGGGGCTTCCGCGGCGATGATCGAGATAGCGATGGTCAGCACCGTGGTGTAGGCGACGCCGTAGAACAGGATGCCGACGATGACGGCCCACAGCTGGGTGTGCATGAAGTACAGCCAGATGAAGGAGAGCATCAGCAGGAAGGCGCCGGCGGCCAGCGGTGCGCGCGGCGGGACCTGGTGCAGCAGGCGGGGGATGAAGACCGAGACGACGATGCCCGCGACGGTCATCGGGATGAACAGGAACCCGGCCGTCAGCGGGTTCAGGCCGAAGCCGTAGCCGGCCAGCTGCGGCGGGGTCATGGCCAGGCCCATGACGAAGTTAAACAGCATGATGCCGGCGATGCCCAGCGAGATGAAGACCAGGTAGGCCGGCAGCAGGCGGGTGCTCAGCAGGAGGCTGATGTCGACCAGCGGCTGCTTGCTCCGGGACTCGGCGATCAGCGCCAGCACCAGTCCGGCAACACCGGCGATGACCCAGGTCAGGGTTGCGGCGGAGAAGAGGCCCCAGGCGGAGCTCTGGCTGATGCCGATGCAGATGGCGGTGAGCGCGAAGCCAAGGAGGACGACGCCGGTCACGTCCAGGCGCTGCTGACGGCCGCGGTTGCGCAGGACGGCGTCCGAGTCGGAGCCCCAGAGCAGCATGCCGACGAGGCTGAGGACGGTCAGGACGGCGCCGATCCAGAAGGTGGTGCGCCATGTGGCGCCCAGGACGACCATGAGCCCGCCCAGGCCGAAGCCGAAGGTCACGCCGATGGCCTGGCCGCCAGCGATGATGCCGATCGCCTTCTTGCGGTCGAAGTTGCTGAGCCTGTCGTTCATGATGCCGACAACTAGCGCCTGTCCGGCCATGATGCCCGTGAGCGCGCGCCCGATGACCAGGACGGCAAAGGTGGAGGCAACGGCGGAAATAACGTAGCCCGCCAGGATGCCGAGGATGCAGAGGATCATCACCTTGCGGTGGCCGAACAGGTCACCCGCCTTGGAGAGCAGCGGAATCGACGCCGCTCCCATCAGCAGCGTGGACAGCAGCGCCCAGGAAACCTGGGCGGGAGTCAGCCCCAGTTCCAGGCTCATCGACTGGTAGAGCGGAATCGCCATCATGGCGCCGATCTCGTTGAGCATCTGCAGGCCGGAAAAGGTGATGGCCATCAGCATGCCCGCACGCTTCCAGGGCAGGGTGCCCCGGGTCAGCGGCAGGTCCGCCGTGGCGCTCGGAGTGAAGGGAGCAGTCATGGTTCTCCTACAGGAATGGCCCCGCAGGGCCGCGAAGATGCCGGCGCGGGAAGCGGCTGCGCTGATCGGGCAGGGGTGCCGGCATGGAAAGCAAACAGGACTAACACGGAAAAGGGTGTGACGCGCCTCATAAGGAGCTGAAGCGAGAACAGCATATCGCTGGACATACGTCTGGCAATAGGACAGCCGCATTCTTTTTAACTATGGGTCCGGGTTTTGACTAGACACATGTCTTGTGAACTGCAACACTAGTGTCCACGATCACAACCCAAGCCCGCTCCGTAGGGCGGCCAACAAGAAGGACAGGCTATGAATCTCGAAGGCAAAGTGGCGTTCATTACCGGCGCAGCATCCGGAATCGGCCTGGCCACCGCCCGGGCCTTCGCCGCTGCCGGAGCACGGGTAGCCGGCGCGGATCTCTCCGAGGCTTCGCTGGCCAAGGAGTTCGCCGCCATTGAAGGCTCCCTCCCCGTCGCGCTGGACGTCACCGACAGCGCCGCCGTCAATGACGCCTTCGCGAAGCTGGACGCCGAGTTCGGCCGCCTCGATGCCGTGATCAACGCAGCAGGGGTCAACGCGCCGAATAAAGCGGCTAACGACAAGCTGGTGGAGTCCAACGTGCGTTCCTTCCGGGCGGCGCAGTCCGGCGAGGAGTATTTCCCGGACTTCCTAGGCGACATCTCCGATGAGGACTTCCGCCGCGTGCTTGAGATCAACCTCTTCGGCCCCTTCTACGTCATGCGGGCCGCGGCTCCGCTGCTCAAGCGCACCGGCGGCGGCGCGATCGTCAATGTGTCCAGCTCCGCGGCCCTGATCGGCGTTCCGATGCCGCTGTATTACCCGGCGTCGAAGGCCGGCGTGCTGGGCATGACCCGCGGCGCGGCCGCCGAGCTCGCCCCGTTCAACATCCGCGTCAACGCGATCGCCCCGGGCGCAGTGGACACCCCGCTCTTCCGCCAGCAGCCGGAGGAGATCACCGGCATGCTGATCGGCATGCAGCCGATCAAGCGCCCCGCAAGGCCGGAGGAAATCGCCGAAACACTGCTCTTCCTGGCCAGCGACTCCGGCGCCTACTACACCGGCCAGACCCTCGAGCCCTCGGGCGGCCTGCACATGTAGTAGGCCTGCGCCCCAAAGCACCTCTGCGCCACTGCAACGTACGACGGCGGCGGCGCACCGCCGTCGTACGTCCCGCCTTCCCCCACCCCAGACTTCCGCGACCCACAGGAGAAGACTCCATGAGCCACGACTTGAATCCCGAGACCCTCGAACTGCTCGAGACCACCATCCGCAACGACATCGGCGCCGGAGACTACGACGGCGCGCGCGTCATCGTCGCCCGGCACGGCGAAGTGGCGCTGGACGCCACGCTCGGTTGGGCGGACCGGGCGGGGCAGCGCGAAATGCGCGAAGACAGCATCTTCCGGGTGCTGTCCCTGACCAAGGCGTTCACCAATGCGCTGGTCTACCAGGCCCTCGGCGAGGGAAAGCTGGCCCTGAGCACCCGGGTTGTGGACGTCATCCCGGAGTTCTTCGGCCCCTCGCGCTTCCGCGCCCTGCGCAAGGACCGGGTCAACCTGGCGCACCTGCTGACGCACCGCTCCGGCATGCCGGCCACGCCCGAGCCGCTGCCCACCGAAGAACTGGGCAACCTCGCCAAGACGATCGAGGCGATCTGCAACCTGGACGTCATCCACGAGCCCGGCTCCAACCTGACCTACTCGCCGGCCGTCAACCACGCGCTGATGGGCGAAATGCTGCGCCGCGTCTACGGGGCGGACTCGTTCCGGGACCTGGCCGAGAAGAACCTGTTCGGACCGCTCGGGCTGAAGGACACCCGCTTCGGCCCGCTGGAGGAGTGGCAGGAGCGGATCGTGCCGCTCAAGGCGTACATTCCGGACAGCGGCTGGCTCTCCGCCCGGGACGTCGAGATCCTCAACGAGGTGGTGGACGAGGAAGCCGAGATGCCGTGGGTCGGTTCGGTCAGCACCGCGGCCGACGTCTTCGCCTTTGCGGAGATGATCCGGCGCAAGGGCGAGTCCGGCGGCCGGCAGCTGATCGCGCCGGCGGTCCTGGACGCGGCCACCACGCTGCAGACCGGCGACATGACCAATGACCTGTACGCCATGATCGCCCGTGCCCGAGGCTGGGAGGAGCCCAAGGGCAACTTCGGCCTGGGCTTCTCGCTCAGCGGCACCGGCACGCACGCGTCCTTCTTCGGCCCGTTCACCAGCCCCCGGACCCACGGTAACTACGGCGCCGGATCCACCCTGTTCTGGATCGACCCGGAGCGGGACATGACCTTCGTCTGCCTCACCGCCGGCGTCATGGACGAGGGCGACAACGTCCTGCGCTTCCAGAAGCTTTCCACCATCGCCGCCTCCGCGGCCCTCTGATTGGAACCCTCATGAGCACCGAGACCACCCAGGTCCGCGAACGCGGCCCGCTGGCCCCCGACTTCGACCCGATGGGCGACGACTACTACCGCGACCCGGCACGCCACTTCGCCGACGTGCGCGGCGACTCGCCCACCTTCTTCTTCCCGTACCTGAACGCCTGGATCGTTACCCGGCGGGCCGACGCCGAGATGATCCTGCCGGACTGGCAGAAGTTCTCGAGCGCCTCCAACGCCGGCCTGATCACCGTGCCGGAGAAGCATGCCGAGACCATGCCCGCGGAGCTGATTTCGCGGATCCTGGTCGGCTCGGATCCGCAGGGGCACACGATTGCCCGGCGCGTGGCGCAGAAGGCGTTCCTGCAGCCCCGGATGGATGCACTGCAGCCCGAGATCGAGGCCCGCGCCCACCGGATCATCGACCGCATCGAGGCCGACGGCGGCGGGAACCTGATGGACGCCTACTGCCTGGAGCTGACCACCCAGACACTGATGGCGCTGATGGATCTGTCGGCCGAGCTGGAACCGATGATGCGCCAGCTGCGCGACGACTTCTTCCAGGTGCTGGCCAGTGCGCAGGAGCCGCTGCCGGAACCGCGCCGCACCGAGGTGTGGGACCGCTACGTCGCCGCCCAGCTGGTGCTGCGGGACATTGTGCGCGAACGGCGGGAGAGCGCGGCCGACGACCTGATCTCCGTCATGGCCCGCGACAAGGGCCGGGACGGCAACTACTCGCTCTCCGAGGCACAGATCGCCCTGCACCTGGGCGAGTTCTCCGCGGCAGGCACGGACACCACGGCCCAGGCCATGGCCAACGCCGTGATCTTCCTGACCGAGAACCCCGCGGTGCTTGAGAATGCCAAGGCTGACGGGCTGTGGCAGCGGGTCTTCGACGAGACCGTCCGCCGCCGGCCGTCCTCCACCTTCGCCTCCCGCCGCGCCAACGTGGACGTGACCATCGGCGGGGCCGACATCAAGGCCGGCGACATGATCTGGATCGCGCTGTCCGCGGTAAACACCGACCCCGAGTACTACGACCGGCCCTTCGAGTTCGATATCCACCGCGAGGACCCGCGCGACCACCTGGCCTTTACCAAGGGACGGCACACCTGCCTCGGCCAGCCGCTGGCCCGGGTGCAGGGGTCGACCGGACTGCACGTCCTGTACGAGCGCCTGCCGAGCCTGCGCCCGGCGAAGGACTGGGGACTCGACTTCATCCGGATGGCGCTGCTGCCGGTGCGCCGCAGCCTGGACGTGGAGTGGGATGTCGCGGCCGCAGCGCCGCAGCACGCCGTCGAACTCCCCGCCGATCCCGCGGCGACGCTGGAGCTTCGGGTCAGCGAATGCCGGCAGGAATCCGAGGGCGTGCTTTCCCTGACCCTCGAGGACCCGGCCGGGGCGCCGCTGCCCGCGTGGACTCCCGGGTCGCACATCGACGTCCATGTCGGTGGCTTCGTCCGGCAGTACTCGCTGTGCACCCCGGGCGGGAACCAGGAGGCCTGGCGCGTCGGCGTGCTGAAGGAAGAGGCCGGCCGCGGCGGTTCGCGGGCCATCCACGAGACTGTCCGCGCTGGCGGGACGGTGACGGTCAGCCAGCCGCGGAACAACTTCGTCCTCCAGCCCGCGGGGCGGTACGTCTTCATCGCCGGCGGTATCGGGATTACGCCGATCCTGGCCATGGTCGAGCAGGCGGAGCGCGAGGGCGCGGAGTGGACCTTGGTCTACGGCGGCCGGTCCCGTTCCACGATGGCCTTCCTCGACGAGCTCGAAGGCTACGGGGACCGGGTGCGCTTCGTCCCCGAGGACACGGACGGACGCGTTGACTTCGGCGCCTACCTGGCCGAGGTGCGGCCGGACACGCTGATCTACTGCTGCGGTCCCGAACCGCTGCTGAACGTCGTGGAAAAGGCGTCCTCCCACTGGCCGTCCGGGAGCCTCCATGTGGAGCGCTTCGTCGCGAAGGACATCGACACGACCGGGGACGTGGCGTTCGAGGTCGAGTTCGTAGACAGCGGCGTCACGCTGACCGTACCGGCGGACAAGTCCATCCTCGAAGTCGCCGAGGCCGCAGGACTGCCGGCGCTCTCCTCCTGCAACGAGGGAACGTGCGGGACCTGCGAGACCCCGGTCATTTCCGGCCGGCCCGACCACCGCGACTCCATCCTGACGGACGACGAGAAGGAGAGCAGCGAAAGCATGTTCATCTGCGTCTCGCGCTCCCAGGGCGGCTGCCCGCTGAAGCTCGCTCTCTAGGCATTTATGCCTGAGGCAGGCGGTCGCTTCGGCTCTCCCGGGCTAGGGCGACCGCTTCGCTCGGGGACCGAGCAGGACCTCGACGAACTTGGATGCCACCTCGGTCAGCGCCCGCTGCGAGCTCCACATTGCAACGACGTGCAGCGGCGGCAGGGGCGGGTCGACGTGCCGGGTGACGACTGTGGTCTTGGCGATCTGCTGGATTTCGGGCGGCATGATGCTGATGCCCATGTCCGCAGCCACCAGCGGCAACGTCGTCTGCAGGCTCGTCACCGACTTCATGCGGGGCAGGGACAGCCCCTGCTCCAGCCAGTAGTCGACCATCAGTTCGGTGATGCCCGGCACCCGGATGGTCGGCGCGGGCAGAAGCCAGGTCTCCTCCATCAGGTCCGCGAGGCCTACGGATTTGGGGGAGTCCTTGAACCGGTTCGGCAGCACGGCGGACAGCGAGAGCTTCGAGATGGGCTCGATCACCATGTCCTCCTGGTACATCGTGCGCAGCTTGGCGGGGGCTCCGGTTGCGACGATGGCGATATCGAGGCTCCCCGAACGGATGCCTTCGATGACGGTCGCCGACTGGACGTCGGTGAGGGTGACATCGGCATTGGGGGAGAGGTCGCCGAAGCGCGCCAGGACTCGGGGCAGATACGCCCAGGCAAACGGCAGGATGACGGCGAGGTGAAGGCTGCCGCTCAGCCCTTTGCCCTGTCGGCTCAGTTCCCGCGCAAGCTGGTCCGTCTCGTCGACCAGCCGGGTGCCCTTCTGCAGCAGCAGTTCGCCCGCCCTGGTCGGGACGATGCCTCGCGCCGTGCGCTCGAGCAGCTTGACGCCCAGTTCATCCTCCAGGTTCTTGAGCGCTGCGCTCAAGGGCGGCTGTGTCATTTGCAGCACCTTGGCCGCCTTCGAGATCGACCCTTGGCGGCTGATCTCCAGGAAGTAGCGAATGTGGCGAATATCCATACTTTGAGTGTATGTCTAACCCGCTCGGTTTGTTGTAAAAGTATGGCTGTGTCGCCTGCGTCACCTTAGGGTGGTCTCAAATCAGTGACAGCTATCACACGACAAGAGCAAGGAGGCTGCATCGTGACCATCGAAGCCAACCCCCGGATTCAGGACGACTGGAACCCGATTGAGGTGACCGACTACCCCTCCGAATACGACCGGCTGCGGGCGGAGCGTCCGCTGGCTTTCACCAGCGACTACGACGGCTTCTACGACTTCACGCGCTACGCGGACGTGCAGAAGGGCTCCCGCGACTGGCGGACCTACGCGAGCGGGCAGCCGTTCCTGGAGTTTCCGGAGTTCATGCGGTCCATCCCAATCCAGGAGAACCCGCCGACCCACACGTTCTTCCGCAAGTTCCTGGCGCAGTACTTCACCCCGCAGCGGGTGGCCATGCTTGTGCCCGACATCGAAGATATCGTGGCCCGCAGCCTTGATCCCCTGATCGAAGCGGGAGGGGGCGACATGATCGAGGAATTCGGAACGATCGTGCCGCAGCAGGTGTTGGCCAAGTTCATGCTCCTGCCCGACGATGCCTGGAAGACCATGGCCGCCAGCCTTGCGAAGGCGGACGCCGTCCGGCACGACGTCGAGGCCCTGCGCGAGGTCAACAAGAACCTGTGGAATCCGACGGTCGAGGCGCTCATCGAGGACCGCCGCGCCAACCCGCAGGACCCTGCCATCGACATCATGACCGGCGTGCTGGAGCTGGAGCCCGAGGGCCGGCCGGTGACGCACGAAGAGGCGGTCGCCATCGGCGTGCAGATCTTTTCCGCCGGAGCCGACACGACGACCGCGGCCATCGGTTCCATCATGTCCTACCTCGGCAGCCATCCGGAGGCGCAGGACGAGCTGCGCCGCAAGCCGGAGCTCATTGAGTCAGCCGTAGAAGAGCTGCTGCGGCTGGCGCCGCCGCTGCACCACACGGGCCGCAAGGCCACCAAGGACGTCGAGGCCTACGGCATCACGATTCCGCAGGGCTCGAAGGTGGGGCTGAACGTGTACTCCGCCAACCGCGACGAGGACAAGTTTGAGCAGGGGAACGAATACCGCGCGGACCGTTCCCCGAACCCGCACCTGACCTTCGGCCACGGGCCGCACCAGTGCATGGGCGCGCCCATTGCCCGGGCAGAGCTGCAGACGATGCTGGCGCAAATCCTGGCCAAGACCAGCAACTTCGAACTGGCCGCCGAACCGGTGTCCAACGGCCGGCCGCTCCGGACCGGGTGGAGCCACGTCCGCGTTCGTTTCGAGAAGTAAGGAGAAGACGACATGACTGCCGAAACTTTGCAGCGGCCCCTGACCGTGCTGGACCGCACCCCCTTGCAGCTCCGGACCAAGCGCAGTGCCTCCGACTGTGTCGCCGAACTGGAACTGGTCCACCCGGAGGGAACTGATCTTCCGGTATGGGAGCCGGGCGCACACATCGAGGTCCATCTGCCCTCGGGGCTTAGCCGCCAGTACTCGCTGTGCAGCGCGCCGGAGGCCAGCGGATCCTACCGCCTGGGCATCCTGAACGAGCCTGCGGGCCGGGGCGGTTCCCGGTACATCCACGAGGAACTGCGCGAGGGCGATATCGTCGAGGTGTCCGGCCCCCGGAACAATTTCCCGCTGGTGGAATCCCCTGCCTACCACTTCATCGCGGCAGGCGTGGGCGTCACCCCGATGATGCCCATGATCGAGGCGGCAGAGCGGCAGGGCGCGGACTGGAAGATGACCTTCATGGGACGCTCACGCTCTTCGATGGGCTTCTGGAAGGAACTCGCGGACGCGTACCCCGGCAAAGTCGAGATCCGCCCGGATGATGAGTTCGGCTTCCCGGACCTGGCCGCCCTTTTGGGGACTCCCCGCGAGGACTACAAGATCTATGCCTGCGGTCCCGAGGGGCTGCTGCGGGCGTTGGAAAGCACGACGGCGGATTGGCCCGCCGGGACATTGCACCTGGAGCGCTTCGCGCCCAAGGACGCTGAGGCGCTGACGGCCGCAACGTCGTCGTTCACGGTCAGGCTCGCCCTGAGCGGACTGGAAATCGAGGTGCCCGCGGACCGTAATATCGTCGAGGTCGCCGAGGAAGCGGGGGCGCCCGTGATTTTCTCCTGCATGGAAGGAACCTGCGGAACCTGTGAGACCCGCATCCTGTGCGGCGAGGCCGACCACCGCGATTCCATCCTCAGCGACGAGGAAAAGGCTTCCAACGAGATGATGATGATCTGTGTCTCCCGGGCCAAGTCCGACGTCATCGAACTCGAACTCTAGATCAGGCAGGGACATCACAGCATGAACAACGAGCAGCAGCAGCCCGTCCTCATCATCGGAGCCGGACCCGTTGGCATCCTCAACGCTTTGGGCTTGGCCCGGGCCGGCGTTCCGGTGGCGGTTTTCGAGCGGGCGGCCGAGGTTGTGCAGTCGCCGCGGGCCATGGTGTACCACTGGTCCGTCCTGGACGGGCTGGAGCGCCTGGGCCTGTTCGAGGATGCTACCGCGAGGGGCTTCCTCAAGCAGGACTACACCTACAAGGTGCACAAGACCGGCGAGGAGATCCACTACGGGCTCAAGTCCCTCGAAGGACACGTCAAGCATCCGTACAACCTGCACCTCGGCCAGAACGTCCTCGTCGAGATCGCCCTTGAACATCTGTCCCGCTACCCGAACGCCGAGGTCTTCTGGAACCACAAGTTCGTCGGGCTGGAGCAGGACGCGGACTCGGTGACTGCCAGCTTCGAAACGGCGAAGGGCACGGTCACGGCGTCAGGTTCCTGGCTGATCGGTGCCGACGGAGCGCGGAGCCGGGTCCGCCAAAGCCAGGGCATCGACTTCGACGGCATCACCTGGCCCGAGCGCTTCGTGGCTACCAACATCCGCTATCCCTTCGAAGCTGCGGGCTACAGTCAGACCACCATGCTCATCGACGACCAGTACGGCGCGATCATCACCAAGATCGATAACAGCGGCGAGACGGGGCTGTGGCGCTACACCTACTGCGAAGACGCGTCCCTGCCGGAAGAACAGGTCGCGGAGCGCATGCCCGGCTTCTTCGCCTCCATCGTCAAGGACCCGGAGAACGTGGTCGTCGAGGCCTTCTCGCCCTACAGCATGCACCAGCGGGCTGCTACCTCGTTCCGCTCCGGACGGGTGCTGCTGGCCGGAGACGCGGCCCACGCGACCAACCCGACTGGCGGGCTCGGGCTGACCAGCGGCCTCTTCGATACCTACGTGCTTGCCGAGGCGCTGGCCGCGGTTATCCGGGGCGAGGCCGACGACGCCGTGCTGGATGAGTACGCCCGTGAACGCCGCCGGGTCTTCACCGAGATCGTCAACCCGACCGCCAGCAACAACAAGCGGATGGTCTACCATTCGTCGGATCCCGAGCGGCTGGAGGAAGACCTGGCGGCACTCCGCCGGCTCCGCACGGACGAGGAAGCCGTGGTCAAGCGCCTGCTCTTCCCGAAGTCCCTGGAAACGCCTTCCCTGATCGGAGCGTGGTAATTATGGCCGGCATCAGCGACTTCGCCGGACGGACGGCCGTTGTCACCGGCGGCGCCAGCGGCATCGGCTTCGCCATGGCACAGCGTTTCCTGCAGGAAGGCATGCGCGTGGCGATTGCCGACGTCGAGCAGTCCGCCCTGGACAAGGCGACCGGCGAACTCTCCGCCCACGGGGAGGTCGTTGGGGTCCGCACCGACGTCCGCAGGGTCGAGGACCTGCAGGCGCTGGCCGACGCGGTGCTGGCCAAATTCGGCCGCGTCGACGTCGTCTGCAACAACGCCGGGGTGGAAACCGGCGGCAGCTTCCTGAGCATTCCGGAGGAGGCCTGGCGCTGGGTGATGGACGTGAACTTCTTCGGCGTGCTCAACGGCTGCCGGGTGTTCCTGCCCCTCCTCGAAGCGAACGGCGGCGGCCACATCGTCAACACCGCTTCCGTGGCCGCCTTCAACTCGGGCACTGCGACCATGACGCCGTACTGCGCCTCGAAGTTCGCGGTGCTGGGGATGAGCGAGTCCCTGGAGATCGAGCTGCGCACCGGAGGCAGCAACGTCGGTGTCTCGCTCCTGGCACCGGGGCCGGTCAAGACCCGCATGGTCGAGGCCGAGCGGAACCGGCCGGCCGACGTGCCCGCCGCGACCGAGCCCGGCCGCGTCGCCGTCATGGAGCGCCTGGCCGCGACGACCGCGGAGATCGGGCTGGAGCCCGCCGAGGTGGCCGACAAGGTCCTCGACGCGATCCGCGACAACAGCTTCTTCGTCCTCACCCATCCCCAGATGGCGCAAGCGGGTGTCCGGCGGCGGCTCGACTGGATGACTACGGGCATCCCGCCCGCGGCACGTCAAGCCGGCTCCTGATCATTAGAACTGTCCACGAAGGAACGCAATCATGACTGAAACCATCATCGAGGCGCCGGTTTCCGACTACGACGCCTTTACCCTCGAGTCGCTCCACGACGTCCACCGGTACGACGGCGAACAGCGCGAGATCGCACCCGTCGTCTACATGGAGAAGTACGACTACTACGCCATCACCCGCTTCGCCGAAATCCAGAAGGCGCTGCGTGACTGGCGGACGTTCTCCTCGACGGACCGCCCGTTCTACGCGCCCTCGCCGTTCCGCCCGCGCACCCTGATCCTGGAGGACCCGCCCGAGCACACGGCGTCGAAATCCGCCGTGTTCAAGGTCTTCGACGCGGACAACCTGGCCAAGATGTCGGAGTACTTCAGGGCCGAGGCCGAGAAGCTGCTCGACAATATGCTGGCGGACGGCCCGGCCGAGATCAACGCCTACAACGACCTCTCGGTCAAGTACGTGCTCAAGGTCTTCCCTGACGTGCTGGGCCTGCCCGAGGAAGGCCGCGAGCTGCTGCTGAAGTTCGGGGACGCCGTCTTCAACGTCTTCGGGCCGCCCAGCGACCTCCAGGCCCGGAAGCTGGCCAGCGGCGCCGAAGCCATGGAATGGGTCGAATCCAACACGGCCCGCGAAGTGCAGCGCGAGGGCGGCATCGGCTGGCAGCTCTACTCGATGGCGGACGAGGGCAAGATCTCCGAGCACACGGCCCAGCAGATCCTGAAGTCCATCTTCGCAGCCGGTTTCGATACCACCACCGCATCGATCGCCTCGATGATCCGCGCCTTCGCCGATAACCCGGGGGAGTGGGAGAAACTGCGCGCCAACCCGGACCTCGTCGACAACGCCTGGGAGGAAGCGATCCGTTTTTACCCGGCTTCCCGGTACGGCGGCCGGTACGCGGCCAAGGAGACCGTCCTGGGCGGCGTCCGGATTCCCCAAGGCGCCAAGATCCTCACCATGTGGCTCGGCGCCGGCCGGGACCCGCGCCAGTATGACGCACCGAACGAGTTCCGCGTCGACCGGGACCTGAAGGGCGGGCACCTGTCCTTCGGCTTCGGCATCCACACCTGCGCCGGCAACCAGGTGGCCCGGCTGGAGGCCCGCACCCTGTTGCGCGCTATGGTCGAACGCATCGAGAAAATCGAGCTGGTCGGCGAGCCGCGCCAGACTGTGAACTACCAGGCCTTCGGACATGACTACGTGCCCGTCCGGCTGACTCCCGCGGTCTGACGGGTATGCCAGCGATGGCTGAAAACGCTGCCGGTCCGCACCACAGCGCCTTGGCGCGTACGGTGCGGACCGGCGGGTTCTTCCTGCCCGGCGATCTGCAGGACTCCGGAAGGCGGGCGTGGCAACTGGGCCCTGCCTGGGTCCAGTGGGAGGCTCCGGCCTCCGGGACGGACAAATGCCCGTTCGTCTTCGTCCACGGCGGCGGCGGGCAGTCCACCGACTGGCTCGGCGTGGCGGACGACGTCCCCGGCTGGGCGCCGCAAGCCGTGGAACAGGGTTTCCCCGCGTACCTGCTGGACCGGCCCGGGCACGGGCGCTCGCCGTATGACCCGGAGCGGTTGGGGGCGCGCACGGGGTTCCCCGGCTATGCGGGGGCGGCGGCGGTTTTCGTGCCGGAAGAGGGAAGTGCGACGGCGGAAAGTACGACGGTGGGAAGCATGACGGCGGTCAATCCCGCCTGGGCATGGGGCCGTCGACCCGGTTCGGCAGAGCTGGATGCCCTGGTCGCCTCCTCGTCCGGCATGCTGACGGACACGCCCCTCGGGCAGGAGCTGGACGCCCGGCGCATCGCCGACCTGCTGGAGCGCACCGGCCCGGCGGTGCTCGTGACCCATTCCGCCGGTGCCGCCGGCGGCTGGCTGGCCGCCGCCCGGGCCCGCCATAACGTCCGCGCCATCGTCGCCGTCGAACCCATCGGGCCTCCGTACCAGTCCCTCGGGCCTCGCGGGCGGCTGGAGCACGGCGTGACTGCCGTCCCGCTGGAGGCGCCATTCGGTAGCCACGAGCCGCCCCTGGGTGGAGTGCCGGTGCTCGTAGTCTCCGCGGAAGCCTCCGGCCGGGCGGACAACGACGCCAAGACGGTGGCCTTCTTGAACAGCGCGGGGGCAGTCGCTTCACAGCTGCGGCTGGAGGAGCTGGGGATCTCAGGCAACGGGCACGGATTGATTTTCGAAAGCAACACCAAAGACATTTTTGCGCCGGTCCTGCAATGGCTCGCCGGTCTCGACATCAGCTAGGAGCACGCAATGACGCAAGCTACGCCTCTGTCCGCCCGCCGGCAGGAGGTCCCGTCGACCAACCTGCGCATGTGGGGACTCGATTCACCCAAGATGGACATCGATGCCGCCCATCTGGTGGTCGGTGCCGAGGGAACCGTCCGGATTCCCCTCCCCGCGTACCTGATCGAGCACGAGCAGGGACTGGTCCTGTTCGACACCGGCATGAACCCCCTGGTCTGCGACGATCCGGGACTCGTGTACGGCGAAGGCCGGCCGGAGCGGGACATGATCGTGGGCGAACCGGAGCAGCGGATCGACCGGCAGCTGGCCAAGCTCGGGTACCGGCCGGAGGACGTCACACATGTGGTTCTCTCGCATACCCATGCAGACCACGCGGGCGGCCTGTACCTCTTCCCGCAGGCCAAGTTCTACGCCGGCCCCGGTGAACTGCAGTGGCAGGCAGGCCACGGTCCCTCCACCTCGCATCTCTTCAACCCCACCGACTTCACCGAGGAGGTCCAGGCGTTCGACTGGCATACCGTCCAGGCACCGAGCCAGGATCTGTTCGGCGACGGCGCCATCACCATCCACCACACGCCCGGCCACACACCGGGGGAACTGAGCGCACTGGTCCGGCTGCCGTCCCAGAACATCCTCCTGACCGGCGACACGGTGCACCTGCGCGAAGCGGTGGAATGGGACGAAGTCGATCCCTCGGACTGGGACTTCGACGAGGGACGAGCCTCCATCGCGAAGCTGAAGCACCTGCGCGACACGGAAGATGCCAGCCTGTGGATTGCCCACGACCCGAGGGACTGGGAAGACTTCGGCGGTGCGCTGCAGGAAATCGTCTGATGGCGCGCCTGCTCTTCGACTACCGCTGCACAGAGTGCCGGGCTGACATCGAACTGTTCGTGCCCACACCGGCCCCGCCCAGCATGGAATGCCCCGCTTGCGCGGGTGAAGCCCGACGGCGGTACACCAGCAGGGGACTCGCCCTGCGCGGGGAGAGCCTACGGGCGGTTGCGCCGGCCTCCGGCGGCGTCGAATGTCGGGACAACGCCGACGTTCCCGGGCTGTGCCACGTGGCTCCGGCCGCCCGCCGCCGCCTGATCTCACGCCACCGCGGGGACGTGGAGACGTACGAGGCGGAAACCAAGCGGCAGACCCGTGAGTTCGAGGCCAAGGGGCCACCCAAGCTCCACCAAGTCATCAGCCAAAGCCACTAGGCGGCAGCACAGCCGCGCCGGACCGCGCAGACGGGTCCGGCGCGGCTGCGCCAGCTCGGCGGCCAGGATCGTGCGTCGAGCAGGCCCGCGTGACCGATCATCGGATAACAAAGAACTGTCCGGCCAGCTCCCGCAGCTGGCCGGACAGTTCTTTGTGGTTGGCTTGTCCCCGGTACGCGTCGTTAGCCGTTATGCCCCGCCCAGCGGGCGATCTCCGTGTGGTCGGCCGTCGGCTCGAGCTCGGCTGCCGCCTTCGACCACAGCTCGACGGCGTAGCTGCCGAGCACGCTCGGCTGTTTGATGTCCGCTGCCAACTGGGTTGCGATCCTCATGTCCTTGAGCATCAGCCCCAGCCCGAAGCCGGAGTTGTAGCCGCCCGTGAGGACGAAGTTCGGCCACTTGTTCTCGGTGGAGCCGCTGCGTCCGCTGGAGGAATTGAAGACCTCCAGCATGGTTTGCGAGTCCAGTCCGAATTCCTGCCCGGCGACCATGGCCTCGGACGTCGCCAGGAGGTGGGTGGCGGAGAGCAGGTTGTTCAGGGCCTTCAGCGCGTGGCCTGATCCCACTGCGCCGGTATGGCGCACGCGGCCGAGCACCGAGAGCACGGGGGAGAGCGACTCAATCGTCTCCGTTTCGCCGCCGGCCATGATGGTCAGCGTTCCCTTTTCCGCCCCGCCGACGCCTCCGGAGACGGGCGCGTCCACCAGTTGCGCAAGGCCCTGGGCCGCCAGCCGTTCGGCAAGGGCCCGAGTGCGCAGCGGCTCCGAAGAACTCATGTCCACGATCACGGCGGATGCAGGCAAAGCCGCGGCGACACCGTCGTCCAGCAGGACAGACTCGACGATGGCCGAGTTGGGCAGCATCAGGATCAGGACGTCGGATGCCGCGGCGACCTGGGCCGCGGTTTCGACGGCGGTTCCCCCGGCCCGGGCCAGACGGTCACGGTTTTCCTCGGCGAGATCGGTGCCGGTGACGGAGAATCCGGCCTCGACCAGCCGGCCGGACATCGGGGTTCCCATGTTGCCCAGGCCGATGAAGCCGATCCGGGGCTTGGCCACCTCAGACATTGACGCTCATTTCCTTGATCGTGGCTTCGGCGATCCGGAAGGACTCCAAAGCGGCCGGAACACCGACATAGATCGCCGTCTGCAGGAGCACCTCCCGGATCTCCTCGGGCGTGACGCCGTTGTTGATGGCTCCCTTGACATGCACGGAGAGTTCGTGGCCGCGGTTCAGGGCGGTCAGCATCGCAAGGTTGACCAGGCTGCGGTCCCGGCGCTCCAGTCCAGGGCGGGACCAGGTAGCGCCCCAGCAGTACTCCGTCACGAGTTCCTGGATGGGGCGGGCGAATTCGCTGACGCTGGCCATCGACTTCTCCACGTGCGCGGCGCCGAGCACCTCCTTGCGGATTTCCAGTCCTTCGGCAAATGTCTCTTCGTGGGTATGGTGCTTTTCCATGATTTCCTTTCCGGGGGCGGTACGTGGGTGGCTGCCGGGCTAGCCGGCGGGCGTCGGTTCGGTGCCGGCAGGGGCGAGCACGATGTCGAAGCGCGCCCGGGTCCAGCCGGAAGCCAAGGCGCGGCCGTCCGGAGTCGGCGTGCCGGCCGGCTGCTGGACGAAGTCCTTGACCAGCGACTCCTTGACGCCGAAGACCGTGTCCGACTTCAGCAGCTCGTCGCCGCGGACGAAGATGTGCGTGACCAGGGTGCGCAGCCCCTCGGCGGTGACCATGAAGTGCAGGTGCGAGGCTCGCATCGGCGACCGTCCGGTGGCCTCGAGCATCTGCCCGACCGGGCCGTCGTGCGGAATCGGGTACGGGGTCGGCGTCAGGCCCCAGAACGAGTACTTGCCCTCCTCGTCGGCGAAGAGGTGGGCCCGGCCGGCGACCCGGTTATCGGAGTACTGCACGTCGTAGAAGCCGTCCTCGTCGGCCTCCCAGACCTCGATCCTCGCGTTCGGTACGGGGTTGCCGTCCGTGTCGGTGACCGTGCCTTCGATCCAGCAGGGCTGGCCTGGCGCGCCGCCGGCGATGTCGCCGCCGTTCGGGATCTCGGGCGCGTCATCGACGAAGAACGGGCCGAACACGGTCGCCTCGGTGGCGACGGCGCTGCCGGTGCAAGTCGGGTTGTTCACGGCGATGGTCTGCATCGAGGCGCCGAGGACATCGGATAGCAGGATGAATTCCTGGCGCTTGTCGTCGGTGATGTGCCCGACGGCGGTGAGGAACCCGATCGCATGGTTCCACTCCGCCTCGGTCAACCGGACGTCGCGGATGAAGCCATGCAGGTGGGTCACCAGCGACTGCATCACCTGCTTGAGCCGGGCGTCCGGGGCGTTGTCGAAGGAGGCGAGGACGTTGGCGACCAGGCGCTCCTCCACGGCCGACTGGTCGGCGGTGACCTTCCTTGGCATGGGCTGGTTTGTTTCGGCAGTGCTGCTCACGGTCGGCTCTCCTTCGTTCAGGTCGTGGCCAGGGCCCGGACGGCCGGGACCTGCCCTTCGAGGGCGGCGTGCAGAAGCGCCGTGACGCTTTCCTCGGCCACGGCAGCAGGGTTCGACGCCGGTGCGGCCTTGACGATGCGGCGCACAGCCTCGGGGATGTCGGCTTCGGTGAAGCCGTGGTCCCGCAGCGAGACCGGGGCGTTCAACCTGCTCCGCAGTTCGTTGAGCAGCTCCACGGCTTCCTCTGCGGCGTCGGTGCGGCTACCGGAGGCTGAGGCCGCTCCCATGCCGGACCGTAGGGCACCGGCGAGCCGGGCAGCGGCGTCGGGCGCGGCCGGGCCGTTGAATGCGAGCACGTACGGCAGCACGGTCGCGTGGGTTTCCGCGTGGGGCATGTTGAACGTCCCGCCCAGGACGTGGCAGATCTTGTGGTGCAAACCCGAACCTGCCGAGGCGAAGGCCACGGCGGCGAGGTAGGCGCCGTAGAGCGCCGTCTCGCGCCCCTCCAGGCCTTCGGGATTCCCTGCGATGCGGGGGAGGCCGTCGGCCAGGGCGCGGACGCCTTCGGCCGCGAGAGCCTGGTTGATCGGGTCGGCCTTCGGCGCCCACAGCGAATCGACGCAATGCGCGAGGGCGTTCAGACCCGATGCGACTGATAGGGCGACCGGCAGGCCGACGGTGAGTTCGGCGTCGTAAATCACCGCCGCGGGAAGGACCTTGTCATCGACGCCGGTGGTCTTGGTTGCCCCCTCCGTCAGGCCCCAGACGTTGGTCGCCTCGGACCCTGCGTAGGTAGTGGGAACCGCAACGATCGGGATGCCGCTGGTCAGGGCAACGGCCTTGGCCAGGCCGGTGGTGGAACCGCCGCCGACACAAACGATGAGGTCGATGTCGCCGTCGGCGGCAGCCTTGCGGGCCTTCTCCGCCGTCTCGACGGGAACGTGCTGGACCACGTCGGAATGCCACAGGACTACGTCGATGGAAGCAAGGGCCTTGTCTGCAAGGCTTCGCTCGAATTCCGAGGAGATGCACATGACCCGGCGGGCTTCGTGCCTGGCCACCTCCTTGGCGACGTGTTCGGCGGCCTTGCCCGTGCCGAAGAGCACTCGCTGGCCGAGGGTGATGTGTTCGAAGTTCATGGTTTCCTTCCGGAAGAGGCAGTGGACTGGCTAGTTGGCAGCGACAGGAACGGATTCCCGGGGATCGAACAAGCCCTCCTGCGATTTGCGCGCCTGGGCGAGCACGGCCAGGCGGACCAGGCAGATCATCGAGATGGCCAGGGTCGCGGCGACGAAGACCGGCACGGCGTAGAGGTTCCCCGTCGAATGGAGCAGCCAGGTGGCGATCATGGGCGTGAAACCGGAGCCGACGACGTTCGCCAGCTGGTACCCCAGCGACATGCCGGTGAAGCGGACTTCGGCCGGGAACGCGTCGGCGAAGAGGGCGGGCTGCAGCCCGTAGCAGATGGTGTACAGCCAGCCGAAGCCGACCGCGTACGCGACGCCGACGAGCAGCGGCTGGGCGGTGGAGACGGCCCAGAACATGAAGAAGATCGCGACGATGGCGGCCACGGAGCCGATGATGATGAGGCCCCGGCGGCCGTACTTGTCGGAGAGGTGGCCGGAGAAGAGGATCATGGGGATCTGGATGGCGAAGGAGAGCATTGTGAAGGTCAGCATGGTCGACGCCGGAATGCCCATGTCCTTCTGGCTGTAGCCCACCAGATACGTCATGACCACCACGGAGAAGGCGCCGAAGCCGAGGAAGCCGCCGGCCACCAGGAGCACCGCCCGCATGTTGTTGCGCAGGACCGAGGCGATCGGAACCTTGACATCGCGGCCCTGGTCCTTGGTCGCCTGGAACTCGGGGGATTCGGCGATCTTGAGCCGGATGAACATGCCCACGATGACGAGGACGAAGCTGAACAGGAAGGGCAGGCGCCAGCCCCAGGCCATCAGCTGGTCCTGCGGCAGCAGAGTAACCAGCAGGAACACCGCATTGCCCAGCAGTGCACCGGTAGCCGGGCCGACCTGCGGGATCGCGGCGAAGAGGCCGCGCCTGTTCTCCGGGGCGTACTCGAAGGCCATCAGGATGGCGCCGCCCCACTCGCCGCCGAAGGCAATGCCCTGCAGGAACCGCAGGGCGGTCAGCATGACCGCTGCCCAGATCCCCACCTGCTCGAAGGTGGGCAGCATGCCGATCGCCAGCGTCGCGACACCCATCAGGAGCAAGGTGATGACCAGCATGGGTTTGCGGCCGATCCTGTCGCCGAAGTGTCCGAACACGACGGCGCCCAACGGGCGGGAAATGTATCCGACGGCGAGCGTGCCGAAAGTGGCGAGGGTCGCGATGAACGGATCATTGTCCGGGAAGAACAGCTGGGGAAAGACGAGCGCGGCAGCCAGTCCATAGATGGAAAAGTCGTAGTACTCGATGGCGTTGCCGGCAAGGCTGGCGCCTGCCACACGGCGTAGCGCGCTGCGCGGAGCCTCGCTTGTCTGGAGCGGGAGCGACACGGGCTTCCTCCTTGAAGACAGTTGTCTGACGTTGGTGTCCAGCCACGACTGTGCGGCAGGTCACTGCGATACTAGGAGCGCGGACACATACGCTACAAGTAAGTCAGACCGGGTAGGCATAGCGAAAAACTATGCCTCGCTCCTGGTGCCGCCGTTCCAGGAGCCGAAGCCCGCCTATTGTTTCCCCAACCCCCGGGTGGAAGTATGCCGTCATGGCAAAGTCACTGACCGTCGGCTACGCGGCCATGCTCGAGCAGTTCCACCCCAGCGAGGCGGTGGCGCTGTCCGAGCATGCGGAGCAGCACGGCTTCTCCGGCGTCATGGCGGCCGACCACTTCCAGCCGTGGGTGCCCGCGCAGGGCGAATCGGCCTTCGTCTGGAACGTGCTCACGGCCCTGGGGGAGCGAACCAAGGGCGACATCGGGCCGGGCGTCACCTGCCCGAGTTTCCGCTGGCACCCGGCGATGGTGGCGCAGGCGTCGGCCACGCTCGCGGCCATGTATCCGGGCCGGCACTGGCTGGGGCTGGGGTCCGGCGAGGCGCTGAACGAACACATCGTGGGGCAGTACTGGCCGGAGCCTCCGGAGCGGATCAACCGGATGTTCGAGGCGATCGAGATCATCAACAAGCTCTTCGCCGGTTCGCTGGCGGGCAAGGACGTCCGGCACAGCGGCACCTACTACAAGCTGGAGTCCACGAGGCTGTGGACGATGCCGGAGGTGCCGCCGGAACTCCTGGTCGCAACGGCGGGCCCGGTGACCGCCAAGCGCGCGGGCAAGAACGCCGGCGGGCTGATCACCGTCGGCGCGCCGCTGGACAAGGTCGCGATGCTCTTCGACCGGTTCGACGCCGGAGCCAGGGAAGCGGGTAAGGATCCTTCCGGCATGCCGAAGGTGCTGCAGCTGCACCTGAGCTGGGCCCCGACCTATGAAGAAGCGCTGTCCAACGCGATGACGGAGTGGCCCAACGGCGGCATGAAATTCCCCAAGGCGGACATCCGCTCTCCCTTCGAGCTGGAGCAGATGGCCAAGCTGGTGCGCCCGGAAGACTTCGAGGGCCGGATGGTCATCTCCGAAGATCCGGACGTGCACCGTGCCGCCATCCAGAAGTTCGCCGACCTGGGCTTCGACCGCATCTACCTGCACAACGTGGGCCGCAACCAGCGCGAGTGGATCGAGGTCTTCGGCGGCACCGTGGTCCCGGCGCTGACGCGATGAGCCCGCGCGCGCTGTCTGTTTTCGCCGTCGAGGGGATCGGCGAGATCACCGCCGGCGACGACCTGGCCGCCGTCATCGAGGCGGCCGCGGGCGGTGACCTCCAGGAGGGCGACATCCTGGCGGTGACGTCCAAGATCCTCTCCAAGGCCGAGGGCCGCCTGCTGTCGGCGGCGGACCGGGAGGACGCGATCACCGCGGAAACGGTCCGGGTGGTCGCGACGCGTGCGCATGACAACGGCGTGACCCGGATCGTGGAGAACCGGCTGGGCGTCGTCTCCGCAGCCGCGGGCGTGGATGCCAGCAACACGCCCGAGGGGACCGTGCTCCTGCTGCCGGTTGATCCCGACGCGTCCGCCCGCCGGCTGCGCGCGGAACTGCACCGGCGCTGCGGAGTGAACGTCGCCGTCGTTATTACGGATACCCTCGGCAGGCCCTGGCGGAACGGGCAGACGGACGCCGCGATCGGCGTCGCCGGGCTGGCGCCGCTGGCCGACCTGCGCGGTTCCGTGGACAGCGCGGGCCGCCGGCTGAGTGCCACGGTCACCGCCGTCGCCGACGAGATCGCGTCCGCCGCGGACCTGGTCAAGGGCAAGACCAGCGGCTGCCCGGTGGCCGTGGTGCGCGGGCTGGGCGCGCTGGTTAAGCCTCCAAACAACGACGGCGAAGCGAGCCTCGGGGAGGCGGGTGCGGCTGCGCTCATCCGGTCCGCCGAGCAGGACATGTTCCGCCTGGGCACGGCCGAGGCGATGGAGGCAGGGCGGCAGGAAGGGCTGGAGGCCGGCCGCCGCGAGGGATTCGATGCCGGCCGGCGGGAAGGCTTCCGGCAGGGCTACACGGCCGGACTCGCGGAAGGCTCGCGCGGCGTGGGATCCGCCGAAGCATTCCGAGGCGCGGGATCCGACGATGAAGCACCGTGCGCAGGATCGGACAACGAAGGCGCGGAGGGCGGGGCCTCCGGCAACGGGCCGAAGGCCACCAGCGGCCTGCCCGTGAGCGGGTGGTCCAGCACGACGGCTTCGACCCCGTAGACCCGGCGGATCAGGGCGGGCACCAGGACCTCGGCGGTGGGACCTGCCGCGGCGACCCGGCCCTGGTGCAGCACGATGACCCGGTCGCAGTAGGCCGCCGCGAGGTTGATGTCGTGCAGGGCGGCCAGCACGCCCACGCCGCCGGCCGCCAGGTCCCGGACCAGCTCCATGGTGGACAGCTGGGCGTTGACGTCCAGATGGTTGGTGGGTTCGTCGAGCAGCAGCACTTCCGGTTCCTGGGCGAGGGCCTTGGCCAGCTGGACCCGCTGGCGCTCGCCGCCGGACAACGTGGAGTACCGGCGGCAGGCAAAGTCTTTCAGCCCCACCGCCTCGAGGCTCCGTCGGGCGGTGTGCAGGTCCTCGCCGCCGGTGCCGGCCAGCACGGAGCGGTAGGGCATCCGGCCCAGCAGCACCACGTCCAGCACGGTCAGCGGCAGGTCGGTGGCGGCACTCTGCTCGACGAAGGCCAGGCGGCGGGCGCGTTCCTTCCGCGGCAGCGCGTGGAGGCTGGCGCCGTCCAGCAGGACGGTGCCGGCATGCGGCGCGGCGACGGCGGCCAGCAGCTGCAGCAGGCTCGTTTTGCCCGCGCCGTTGGGGCCCAGCAGCCCGGTGACGCTGCCGGCCGGGACCGGGCAGTCCACGCCGTCGAGAATCAGTGTGCCGCCTGCCCGGTATTCGAGGTCGACTCCGCGGAGGTTCATGCCGCGTCCCTCCTGTGCCAGAGCATGGCGATGAAGACGGGGGCGCCGAGCAGCGCGGTGATGATGCCGACGGGGATTTCCCGCGGGTCGAACAGCGTCCTCGCGAGCGTGTCCGCCCAGACCATGAAGACGGCCCCGGCCAGGGCCGCGAGCGGAAGCAGGGCGCGGTGCCGGGCACCGGTCAGCAGCCGGACGGCGTGCGGCAGGACCAGGCCGACGAAGCCGATGGAGCCGCTGACCGAGACCATGGCCCCGGTGAGCACCGCGGTTCCGCCCAGCAGGAGCCAGCGGATGGCGCTGACGTTGAGGCCGAGGGCCGCCGCCGCGGTGTCTCCGAAGGCGAAGCCGTC
Organism: Arthrobacter sp. Marseille-P9274; assembly: GCF_946892675.1. NCBI lineage: Bacteria > Bacillati > Actinomycetota > Actinomycetes > Micrococcales > Micrococcaceae > Arthrobacter > Arthrobacter sp. Marseille-P9274. The sequence goes on along the minus strand of NZ_CAMPOV010000001.1, from coordinate 705,566 downwards.
GAGGATCCGGCCGGCCAGCAGCACCGGCACCCCCGCCGCCACGAAGGCGGTCCCGGCAATGGCCACCGAGCTCCACGAGGCGGCGGACAGCGAGCCCATCATCCAGCTGAGCACCTCGCGGTAGGAATCGCCCTGCGCGGAGAAGAAAATGATGAAGGCGGTCAGGGCGGAGGCCAACGCGGAGACGGCCAGCCCGGCGAGCACGGTGCGGGTCGGGGTGATGACGCCGAGCGCCGAGGCCAGGCCGAGGGTGAGCACCATCGCCGCCATCGCGCCGGCGAACGCGGCCACCGGCAGCAGCATGGCGGCACCCAGCAGGAGGACCGCGACGGCGCCGAGTGAGGCTCCGGAGCTCAGCCCCAGCAGGTAGGGGTCGGCCAGCGGATTCCGCGTGAGCGCCTGCATGACCGCGCCGCTGACGGCCAGGCCGGCACCGACCAGTGCCGCGGTGAGCAACCGGGGCAGCCGCAGCTCCCAGATGATGGCGTCCTGGATCGGCGTCAGGTCCGCGGCACCCGGCGACTCCGGGCGGAGTCCCAGATGCTGGAGGATCGAACCGAGGACCTGCTGCGGAGACAGGTTGGCCGGCCCGAACGAGACGGCGGCCAGCACCGAGGCCGCCAGCGCGGCCAGCAGGACCAGGCCCCACAGCACGCCCGACCCCGGCGTCAGGTCCGCGGAGGCGGGCGCCGCCGTCGTCATTTTTTGCCCGCTGTGCTCGCGAAGGCTCATGGTGCGTCCAGCTTCGCCAGCTGGTCCGTCAGCGACTGGACGGTTTCGACGCTGCGGACGCCGGCTTCGGAGGCGGCGAACGGCACCACGAGGTACCGGCCCTCCTTGACCGCGTCCAGCTGCGAGATCACCGGATGCTGCTCCAGCACGCCGATCTTCTTCTTGACGCTGCTCCAGCTGGAATCCACCAGCACGATCACGTCCGGGTTCCGGTCCGCAACCGCTTCCCAGGACAGTGGCGACCAGGCCTGGTCCACGTCGGCGGCAATGTTCCGCAGCCCGGCCGCCTCCATCACCAGCTGCGGAGCCCCGGTGCCGCCGCCCACATACGGGGTATCGGACCCGGAGCTGTACCAGAGCGCGGACAGCCCCTTGCCGTCCGGCTCGACGGCCTCCAGCTGCCTGCGCTGTTCGGCGACGAGTCGGTCCGCCCGGGCGCCGGCGTCGAAAATTGCCCCGACCTCCCGGATGTCCGCGAAGATCTGGTCGAAGGTCAGCGGATCCGGCTGGTAGCCGGGCTCCCGGCAAGCCGCGGGGGAGACGTAGGTGTTGATCCCCAGCTTGCCCAGCGCCGCGCGCTCGCCGGCGCCGTCGGCGGAGAAATTCGATTCCCAGCCGGCGTAGACGAAGTCCGGATCCAGGACCAGCACCGGCTCCTGCGCCGGGAGCTGTTCGGAGATCACCGGCAGGTCCTGCCGCCACCGCTCGGGGACGGGGCCGTCGGCGAAGGCCGTGCCGACGATCCGATCGCCCAGGCCAAGGGCGAGCAGCAGTTCCGTGCTGGTCGACTTGATCGTGACCACGCGCCGGGGCGGGGCGCTGACTGTTACCTCGGTGCCGCAGTTGTCCACGGTGAAGGGAAAGGCCGACGCCGGAGCTCCCGCGCCGTCGTCGGGTCCGGTTGCGGAACCGGTTGCCGCGGCGCCGGGCGCGGTCCCGGCCGGCGCGGGCCCGCCGCACCCGCTGAGCAGCAGGGAAGCGGCGGCCAGGACGGGTAGCGTCCGGAGTAAAACGGCGGGAGTGCGCATGGGACCTCGGTTCGTCAGCCGGCGAGGGGTGTCGAAACAACCGGCGCTGCAAAGGGACCGGCAACGGCCGGAGACCGGCGGCCTAAGTCCAGGCCGCGGGAGCCGGCCATACGCAACCGGCGGGTCTGGCACAGAGTATAGGCGCGCGAACCGGAGCCGGGCGAGGATCCATGCCTCCCTGCCATGGTTTTCCCAGCATCGTGGGGCTAATGTTTCAGGCACGAATCGATACACGTTTGTCTGATGCGCGTAGGACCGGATATCGGAGGCAGTCGATGACCATTGTTAGGGCAGCACTCACGCAGACCACCTGGACCGGGGACGAGGAGTCCATGGTCCGCAAGCACGAGGACTTCGTCCGCAAGGCGGCGGCGGAGGGCGCCCAGGTGATCTGCTTCCAGGAACTCTTCCACGGTCCCTACTTCGGCATTGTCCAGGACAGCAAGTACTACGGATTCGCGCAGCAGGTGCCGGGGCCGCTGACCGAGCGCTTCTCGACCCTCGCGGCCGAGCACCACATCGTCATCATCCTCCCGGTCTACGAGGAGGAGCAGCCCGGGATCTACTACAACACCGCCGCGGTCATCGACGCGGACGGCAGCTACTTGGGCAAGTACCGCAAGAACCACCTGCCGCATGTGGACAAGTTCTGGGAGAAGTTCTACTTCCGGCCCGGCAACCTCGGCTGGCCGGTTTTCGACACGGCCGTCGGCAAGGTCGGCCTGAACATCTGCTATGACCGGCACTTCCCCGAGAGCTGGCGCGTCCTCGGCGTCAACGGCGCGCAGTTGGTGTTCAACCCGAATGCGTCCAAGCCCGGGCTGTCCAACCGCCTGTGGGAGCTCGAGCAGCCCACCGCCGCGGCGGCCAACGGCTACTTCGTGGTGGTGCCCAACCGCGTCGGCTCCGAGGCCAACGAGTTCGGGGATGAGGCGGTGAACTTCTACGGCACCTCCTACGTCGCAGACCCGCAGGGCAACTACGTCGGCGAGCTGGGCAGCGGCACCGAGGAGGAACTGCTGATCCGCGACCTGGACATGGACCTGGTCCGGACCGCGCGCAACAACTGGCAGTTCTACCGCGATCGCCGCCCGGACGCGTACGGGCCGATCGTCGCACCGTAACCAGCAGAGGACCGAGCGGCAGGAGGAGCAGCCATGCCAACAACTTTGATTACCGGCGGCACCGTGGTCAGCTCCACCGGCCGCGCGGAAGCCGACGTCCTGATCGACGGCGAAACAATTGCCGCCGTGCTGGCCCCCGGGTCCGCCCTGCTGGGCCACGACCTGAAGTCCTCCGTGGACACCGTGCTGGACGCCGCCGGCAAGTACGTCATCCCCGGCGGCATCGACGCGCACACCCACATGCAGATGCCCTTCGGCGGCACCGAGGCCAGCGACACCTTCGAGACCGGCACGCGGGCGGCGGCCTGGGGAGGTACGACGACGATCGTGGACTTCGCGATCCAGAAGTACGGTGAGCGCGTGATGGACGCGCTGCAGTCCTGGCATGGGAAGGCGGACGGCGAGTGCGCCATCGACTACGGCTTCCACCAGATCATTGGCGACGTGAACGACGATTCGCTCAAGGCGATGGAGGGCCTGATCGGCGAGGGGATCTCCAGCTACAAGATGTTCATGGCGTACCCCGGCGTCTTCTACAGCGACGACGCGCAGATCTACAAGGCCATGCGCGTCGGCGCGGAGACCGGCCTGATGACCATGATGCACGCCGAGAACGGCCCCGCCATCGACGCCATGGTCGCCGAACTGCTCGCCCAGGGCAAGACCGATCCGTACTACCACGGGGTGGCCCGCGCCTGGCAGATGGAGGAGGAGGCCACCCACCGGGCCATCATGCTGGCCAACCTCACCGGCGCCCCGCTCTACGTTGTCCACGTCTCCGCCAAGCAGGCCGTCGCCCAGCTGGCCGCCGCCCGGAGCAGCGGCCAGAACGTCTTCGGTGAAACCTGCCCCCAGTACCTGTACCTGTCGCTGGAGGACCAGCTGGGCGCGCCGGGTTTCGAGGGTGCCAAGTGGGTCTGCTCCACGCCGCTGCGGTCCAGGCACGAGCATCACCAGGACCACATGTGGCAGGCGCTGCGGACCAACGAACTCCAGATGGTGTCCACGGACCACTGCCCGTTCTGCATGAAGGGCCAGAAGGACATGGGCGTGGGGGATTTCTCCAAGATCCCGAACGGCATCGGCGGGGTGGAACACCGGATGAACCTGCTGTACCAGGGGGTGGTGGAGGGCAGGATTTCGCTGGAGCGGTGGGTGGAGATTACAAGTACGACGCCGGCACGCATGTTCGGGATGTATGGCAGGAAAGGTGCCATTACCCCGGGAGCCGATGCCGACGTCGTTATCTACGACCCCGCCGGGCACACCTCGATTGGCCTGGAGAAAACCCACCACATGAACATGGACTATTCCGCCTGGGAAGGGTTCGAGATCGACGGCCACGTGGACACGGTCCTGTCCCGGGGCCGCGTCATCATCGACGACAACCAGTACCTGGGCAGCAAGACGCATGGCCGGTTCCTGCGGCGTGATCCCAGCCAGTACCTGATCTAGGAGCGAGCCATGGAATTCGGAGTTGTCCTGCAATGCGACCCGCCGGCCGCCCGTACGGTGGCGCTGGCGAAGAAGGCCGAGGAGCACGGGTTCGACTACGTCTGGACCTTCGATTCGCACCTGCTCTGGCAGGAGCCCTACGTGATCCACAGCCGGATCCTGGCCGAGACGCGCACCATCAAGGTGGGGCCGATGGTCACCAACCCGGCCACCCGGGACTGGACCGTCACGGCGTCGACCTTTGCCACCCTGAACGAGATGTACGGCAACCGGACGGTCTGCGGAGTGGGCCGCGGCGACTCGGCGGTGCGCGTGATCAACGGCGCGCCGACCACCCTGAAGACCCTGCGCGAGGCCATCCACGTGATCCGCGAGCTGGGCAACTCCCGCCCGGTCGAGTACAAAGGGGCCACCCTCCAGTTCCCGTGGAGCAAGGGGTCGCAGCTGGAGGTGTGGGTCGCCGCCTACGGCCCGATGGCGCTCAAGCTCGCGGGCGAGGCGGGGGACGGCTTCATCCTGCAGCTGGCCGACGTCGATATTGCCGAATGGATGATCCAGACCGTACGCACGGCCGCGGCCAACGCCGGCCGGGATCCGATGGCCGTCAAGTTCTGCGTCGCCGCGCCCATGTACGTTGGCTCGGACGTGGACCACATGCGGGACCAGTGCCGGTGGTTCGGCGGCATGGTCGGCAACCACGTGGCGGACATCGTGGCCAAGTACGGCTCCGACTCCGCCGTGCCGCAGGCCCTGACCGACTACATCGCCGGCCGGCAGGACTACGACTACAACGAGCACGGCCGGGCCGGAAACGTGCACACGTTGTTTGTCCCGGACGAGATCGTCGACCGGTTCTGCGTGCTCGGCACGGCGGAGCAGCACATCGAGAAGCTGGAAAAGCTCAAGGCGCTCGGGGTGACCCAGTTTGCCGGCTACCTGCAGCATGACAATAAGGAAGAGACGCTGCGGGTCTACGGCGAAACCATCATGCCGGCGCTGCGCGAGCACGTGGTGGCCAAGGCCTGAGCGAACCCGCTTTTGCAGTTCCCTCCGGCCGGAGTTGGCCAAAGGGGTTGTTATCTGCCGCCGCCCTCGCCAGAGTGGTAAGCGACCTGATTATCTGATGCAGAGGAGCGCGTTATGCAGATCGACAAGCAGCAGATCCTAGACCTTCTCCGGTCGACCGGCGACACCAACAAGGCGGACCAGGCAGACCAGCAGTTGCCGGATCAGGTGGACACGGAGCGCGACTCCGGCCTGCTGTCGAACCTGGGCATCGACGTCAACGACCTGCTCAGCAAGCTCCCCGGCGGACTGGGCGACAAGCTCGGCGGACTGGGCGACAAATTCGGCCTCTGATGTTGTAGGCCTTTCCTGACTCCGGCCCGGCACGAACCACATTGTTTGGGGGGTGCCGGGCCGGTCTTTTTCCTGCCGCCCAGCAAGGAGCACTGCATGTTCATCCTCTTCGGATTCACCAGTCGGCCGCGCGTACTGACCATGCGCCCCGGTTCCTGCTCCTACTGCGGGGTGCACGGGCCGCACCGCATCATCGAGGAGGCCGGGAAATTCTCGGTTTTCTTCATCCCGCTCTTCACGACCAGCCGCAAGTACTACTCGATCTGCGCGAACTGCGGCGGCCGCACGGACATGTCCAGGCAGCAGAAGGACGCGCTGCTCCGGGCATGATGCGAAGCAGAAGCCGAAGCTAGGGGCGGCGGCAGCTCAGGCGGGGACAGGCACGATGTTGTGGTTCAGCCGGAAGAGGTTGCCGGGGTCGTAGCGGTTCTTTAATGCGAGCAGCCGCTCGTAGGTCTCCGGACCGTAGGCTTGGCGCGCGGCCTCCGTTGCATCGTGTCCGAGTTCTGCGCCTAGGAAGTTGACGTACTGGCCGTGCTCGGCAAACGGCTGCATGAGCGCGTAGGCCTTGCGGGCGAAGTCGCTCAGCCGCTTGTCTTCGGCGGGGTCGTGCCAGAAACCATAGATGTTCAGCCAGTACTTCGCCGAGCGGTTGGGGAACGCCGTCGCGTCTTCCGGCACGCGCCCGAAGGCCCCCTGCATGTGGTGGATGTCGATCCCGGTTCCGGCCCAGGTCACCTCGGAGGCGAAACCAACCAGGACGTCTACGGCCTCCTGGTCCAGCCGGGAGAAGGACACGTTCTTCCAGTACCCCCGGGAGCCCTTGGGAAAGAGGTCGTCCATGGCGGACTGCCACTCCAGCCAGGCGGTGGGGCCAACCTCTTCCGCGTCGGGAGGCGCGGCGACCCGCAGGCGCTCGATCAGCCCAAGCCCGGGCTGGTGGTCCTCCGAGGCCCAGTTGAAACCGACGATCATCCACGGGTCTTCGCCCATCCCCAGGTCGGGCGGGAGCACCAGGAAGGAGACGATCGGGTTCATGTCCTCGGGCAGGTCCTGCGTCCAGCGGTCGAACGCGGTCAATGTGCTCTTCCAGTGCTCCGGCCGGTAGAAGAAGTTCCCGCCGAGTACGGCGGCGGGCAGCGGCCGGGCGCGGAAGACGAAGGAAGAGACTACGCCGAAGTTTCCGCCCCCGCCCCGCAGCCCCCAGAACAGCTCGGGGTTCTCCTGCTCGCTCGCCTGCAGATGCTCCCCGGTGGCGGTGACAACGTCGGCGGAGACGAGGTTGTCCAAACTCAGGCCGTTGGAGCGGGTCAGCCAACCCACCCCTCCGCCGAGCGTCAGCCCGGCGACGCCGGTCGCGCTAATCACCCCGAGCGGCACGGCGAGGCCGTGCGGCGCGGTGGCCTCGTCGACGTCCTTCAGCGTTGCCCCCGGCCCGACGGTCACCAGCCGCTGCTCCGGGTCGACGTCCACGCTCCGCAGTGGGCCCAGGTCCAGCACCAGGCCGCCGTCGGCCGTGCCGTGACCGGCGATGTTGTGCCCGCCGCCGCGGACCGCCAGCGGCAGGCCGGTGCGTTTGGCTGCGTCCAGGACGGGATCGATGTCCGTTACGGCGGCCGCCCGGACGACGGCGCGCGGATGGAGGTCGATCATGCCGTTCCACACCGCCCGGGCGTCGTCGTAATCCGGATCCTGCGGTTCGATCACCGACCCCGCCAGCTGTCCGCGCAGCTCCTGCAGGACGCGCTCTATTGCGCCGTCCTGGTTTCCGTCATGCCCAGTGTTCATCGGTCTGCTCGTTCCGTGCCAAGGGGCTGATGCCCCCGGTCCAATAGTGGATGGCTCGCGCCGTGATCCGTGCCGCCGGACGGACCCTTCGGCGGACGCCCGGTCCTGAAGTCCCGCCCGGTCACGGTCCAGCCGGAAATGCGCTGGAGCAGCTTGTGGTGGTGGCCCCAGTATAGGGTCGCCCGTTGGAGCGGACAACGGACCAGATGGGGGTCGATATGAACTGGTCCCCAGAAGCTGGACCGGATAAATAAGAGCCTAAGCCGCGAGGGCCTGAGCACGGTATTGCACCGGACTCAGGCCCTCAAGCTTTGTGGAGATCCTTTCGGTGTTGTACCAGCGGATGTAGTCGTGGAGTGCTGATTCCAGTGCGCTGGTGCTGAGGAATCGGACGTGGTGGAAGAGTTCTTCCTTGAGGTGACCGAAGAAGTTTTCCATCACGGCGTTGTCGTAGCAGTTGCCCTTGCGGGACATCGATTGGATGGCGTTGGCGTGCTGTAAGAGTCTCCGCCACGAGGCGTGCTGGTACTGGAACCCCTGGTCCGAATGCACGAGCGGTTTCTGCTCATGCTCGAGCGTTCTCAGCGCAATACGCAGTGAGGTGTTGGTGAGCTCCAGGTTCGGGGACAGGCCCACGGCGTAGGAGACGATCTGCCGGTCGAAGAGGTCCATGACGGGTGAAAGGTAGAGCTTTCGGCCGTCGACTCTGAACTCGGTCACATCCGTTACCCACTTCTGGTTCGGGGCATCAGCGTCGAATTCCCGGTTCAGCAGGTTGGGGGCAATTTTGCCCTGTTCGCCTTGGTAGGAGTTGTAGCGTTTCTTTTGCCGAACCTTGCAAACGAGCTGCAGGGAGCGCATGAGCTTCAGTACGGTTTTCTTCGCGACCGTCCAGCCTTGCTTGGTCAGTTCAGTGTGGATGCGGCGGTGCCCGTATCTGCCGTGGTTGTTGGTGAAGATCTTCGTGGCGGCGGTCTTGATGGCTTCCTTCGGATCGGGAGCCCGGATGCGGGCCTGGTGATAGAAGAACGTCGATCTTGCAAGGCCGGCGACCTGCAGCAGAACCGGGAGTGAAAAGTCGGCCTTGAGGGCGATGATGGCCTGAACCTTCACCGTTGTTTTGGTGCCCTCAAGGCCCGTAATTTTCCCAGGTAGGCTACTTCTGCCCGCAGCCGTTCGTTCTCCCGGCGCAATCGTTCCAGCTCAGATGGCTCCGCAGGCGGTGGAGCGTCGGGTCTCCGTGGTCTGCCCTTAGGCTTCGGGCGCAAAGCGTCGGCACCCTCCCGGCGATACTTCCGTACCCAGTGATCGAGCAGGCGAGCCGAGGACAAGCCCGTCTCCGCGGCGAGGTCCTGAGCGGTCTCACCAGCAAGGAATCGTTTGACCAATGCGATCTTGAACTCGAACGGGTACGACTGCCGTGTCGGTTTGGCCATGAGCGCTCCTCGACCGTGGATTTTCCATCGCCGATAGAGAAGCTTGACTGGCCAACGAGACACACCCAGTAGTCTCGCCGCCGCACTGTCGGCGACACCCTTCTCAAACCACGCTACAGCGGCCTCCCGCTGGTTCTCCGACAACGAACTACGTGCATCCATAAAAACTGCTCCCCGGAAGTGGAACTGAATTTCTCAGTCCAACTTCTGGGGAGCAGTTCAATAGCGGTACCGGGTCCTTCGGAAATGCGGTTAGCAGGGCTTCACGGCGGTGCCGAGGACGAACGGGTTCACGGGGAGCCAGGCGGGCTCGAGGACGAACTGCTCCTGCACGTCCGCGGCGAAGCCGGCGGCGGCGATGGCTGCCGGGGTGTCGCGGTTGATCTGGCAGCCTTGGGCCCCGAAGGACCAGAGGGGCCGGAGGAGGTCCTGGGCCTTGGCGTGCCGGCCCGTGCCGCGGATGTGTTCGAGGAAGAGCAGCCGGCCGCCGGGTTTGAGGGCGCGGCGGGCTTCGGCGAGGGCTGCGGGCTGGTCGGGGACGGTGCAGAGCACGAGGGTGAAGACGACGGCGTCGACGGTTCCGTCCGCGGCGGGCAGGGCCTCGGCGGAGCCGGCTGACACGGTGACGGCGGCGTTGGGGGCACCGGAGGCCACCTTTTCTTCGAGGCGCCGCCGCATGTGCGGGTCCGGTTCCACGGCGGTGACCGTGCACGACGGCGGGAAGTGGGGCAGGTTGGCGCCGGTGCCGGCCCCAACGTCGAACACGCTGCCCGCCAGCCCGGCGAGGAGCGCGGCACGGCGGCGGCCGAGCTCGGTCTCCTCGATGCGGCGGGTGGCCGCGTCGTAGCGCGAGGCGAACACTGCGCTCCTGATGCCCATCTGCGTAGGTGCCTTCCGACGTCGTTATGGTTGCCTGCCGGGATGGCAGCTATTCGCGGAGCAGTCCGTACTGGAGGACGGCGTTGCCCTTGCTGGTGATCTGCGACTGCTGCAGCTCCAGCCGGGTCGTGGGATCCTCGGGGCCGAAGAGGCGGCGGCCGGGGCCGGCGATGACCGGGTGGAACATGACGGTGAGGGAGTCGAGCAGGCCGGCGAAGAGCAGCTGGCGGACCACGGAGATGCTGCCGCAGACGGCGATGTCGCCGCCGGTGCCGCCCTTGAGCTTCCGGACGAAGTCCTCCAGGTCGCCGTCGATGAGCTGCGAGTTCTGCCATTCGAGCTCACCGGTGAGGGTCCGGGAGGCGACGAACTTCTGCACCGGGTTGATGAAGTTCCCGAATTCGTCGGTGGCCGTCGGCCAATAGCCCGCCCATTCCTGGTAGCTGACACGGCCGAGCACCACCGTGTCCGTCCGGCGCATCATGTCGTCCAAGCCGTTGCCGAGCTCCTCGTCGAAGCTGTCGAACTGGAATTTGAAGGGGTCCTGCACCACGCCGTCCACGGAGCTGAAGAGCCCTGCCGTGAGTTTCCGCATGTCGAACTCCTTCTATTGGACGTCTTCGTCCAATTCGTCGTCGGCCTCGTCGTCCTGGGCAGCCTCCGGCGCCGGGCCCAGCGCGGCGAGGACTTCGCGGGCGACGACGTCGCTGGAGGCCGGATTCTGCCCGGTGATGAGGTTGCCGTCGCGGACCAGGTTGGGCTGCCACGCGGGACCGGCCTGCACGATGGCGCCGCTGTCCCGCAGCGTGGATTCGACCAGCCACGGGGTGTTCTCGCCGGTGCCGCCGCCCAGCTCCTCTTCGTCCGTGAAGACGGTCAGCTTCCTGCCTGCGAAAGCGAAATCCCCGGCGTCGTCGGTGGCACTGAGCAGGGCGGCGGGGCCGTGGCAGAACGGGGCGATGATGATGCCTTCGCGGTCCGCCTCCACCAGCAGCCGGCCGAGGTTCGCGTCCGAGGCGAGGTCCGCCATGGGCCCGTGGCCGCCGGGCAGCACGATCGCGTTGTAGTGGGCGGCGCTGACTTCGGAGAGCACCAGCGGCGAGGCCAGCTCCGGCTCGATCTCCTCGAGGTAGGCGGCGAAATCGTCCGCTTTGGCCTGGCCGCCCGCGTTCTCCGGGTTGAGGCTGATGGCGTCCACGGTTGGCTTCTTGCCCCCGGGCGTCGCGATGTTCACGGTGTGACCGGCCTCGGCGAGCAGCCGGTGCGCGGTGACCAGCTCCTCGGCCCAGAAACCGGTGGGATGCTCCGTCCCGTCCTTCATTGTCAGGGAATCGGCGGCCGAGACGACCATCAGGATCCGTGCCATGTGCTGCTCCTCTTTGCCGGCCCGCGCCGGAGCGGCCCGCTGATTGGTGAGCCGTGTAGGGGAAGACCGGCTACTGGAAGGCTAGTCCGGGACGGGAAAGCAGGACAAGGGCAGGATGCCTTTTCAGGCTGACTTGGGGCTTCGCCGGCGGCGCCGATTGCCCTATTTACATCCCCGCGGAAGAGTGCTTCCATTGGTTTCACGTTCCACCCCGCGGGTGGATCAAAATAGGTGGATTTTGGGGTCAGTTTTGCCGGGGGAGGGGCCGTGGCATTTCGCATCGCCGTTCCGGCCGCCACCGCGCGCGTCTGCATCGCGGCCGGCCTCGGTGCCCTCGGGTGGACTCTTCTGACAACGACGACGGCGGATGCCGCCGATTCGGACGCCGGCGGTTTGCCGTCGGCGGACTCGGTCGTGCACATGGCGGAGGAGCCGGCTCGCCATGTGGCGGGCCGGGCGGCGGGCGCCCTCGATGGAGTCGGCGGGGTGGCCAACGGGGCAATTGGTGGAACAGCAGGTCTACCGGGCGGGACCGCAGCGGAATTGGAAGCCGCTGCGGCTCCGGCCGGAGCCGCGGTGGCCCAAGTCGTCGCGCCGGCTGCGACGCCTGAGGTACCTGTCGTGGAGCCGATCGTTGGCCCGGTCACGCATCCGGTTACCGGCTCTGCCGCGGGGACCATCGCACAGGCCGCCAACTGGGCCGCGCCCGCCGACCTGGCACCTGTTGCCGAACTCGGTGCCTTGATCGAGACCCCGGTAGGGGAGCTCGCCAAACCCGTCGCCGAGGTCGTCGCCCAACCTGTCGGCGCCGTAACCAAACCGGCCGGCGAGGTGCTCGCGTCGGTGACGGATCAGCTCAAGCCTGTCACCACCGCTGTCGGCGAAGTGCTCAAGCCAGTGACGGATCCGCTCCGTCCCGTGACCGACCAGGTAACTCCGGGGCTACCCGGGCTGCCTTTGTCGCCAGAGGATCCGGTCCTGCCTGGTGCGCCCGAGGAACCATCCGACCCTCCGACTGCAGCCCCGCCCGCGGGACCCGCCGACCAGGCGGACGATCCTGCGCCCGGGACGGCAGCTATCGAACCGGACGCAGCGGCGGTTCCGGTTCCGCTGCCGTCGGTCAGCTCTACCGACCCCGATCCAGCGGTTGAGGCTGGGGTCGCGAATGCCCGGCCGGATGCCGGCACAGCCACGAGCCAGCGGCAGTCCCGGACCCTGGGCTACCTGGACCTTCCCGGCATCGCGGGCTCGGGCACAGCTGCGCCGACGATCGGCGCGATTGACCGCCCTGCGGTGCTTCCCCCGAACTTCGGCGGCACTCTTTCCGGGTCTGTCCCCGTGGCCAACGGCGGCACGGGGAGCGCCGGCACAGGAGCTGCCGGACACGTGTCGGCCGACGCCTTCCTGGCGGACGGGCCGAACCTTGAGCTTGCCAGCCTGTTGACCCGGACGGCGGACAGCACAGTCCTGCCCGCTTCCCCGGCATTCGATCCTGGCTCCACGCCCGACTGATCCACCCGAGCCTGCCCATGGTTTTTGGCACGCGTCTCCCGAATGACACTTCCGCACCCAGCCCCGGCATCCTGAGCGCCCGGGCCGCGAACGGACCGGCTTTGCCCCGGTAGCCGCGGCCACACGCCGATGCCCCGCGGGCCGACCGCAACCATCGCGGGGGCCAGCGCTTCACTGAACGCCGCCCTTGCAGGCTTCCCGTCGGTTACCGCCCCAGTGCGGACCCTAGGAACATCATCTGCCGAACGCCGTCGCGTGACGGGCCCGGCCGGAGTACCCATGGAAAGGGTGAGACCCATGAAGGCTTGGGATTGGTAACCGCGAGCTGAGGGGTGCCCCGCCGCGAAGGCGGGGTGCCCCGCCGTCGTACTCCTCTTCGTTGCCGGGAGCTACCTGCTCCGGATCTGCCGCACGGCCGCGGAGCCCAGCTGGACCAGGCGAATGCACGCGGCGGTGGCCAGCGGCGCACCGATCAGGACACCGGTGGTGCTGGTGCCGCCGGTCGCGAGGATCGCCGCGCCGGCCGACAGGACGACGGCGTAGAAGACAGCGAGAATGACCGGGGTTGCTGCGTCGGACGCGACGGCGCGGCGGATCGCGGCAAGGGAAAACATGGTCTGTCCTGGAGACTGGAAGGGACGGGCGAAAGCCCTGGCACGGAGGTGCTCCTTCAAATTATCGGGCCAGTTCAGCGGCTCCTTTGACGCAACTCAATATGGCGTTGCTCACTAGCAGCCCCGTTATCCACAGGCGGGAGAATGAACGTTCAAATCACGGGCGGCGCTCAGTAGGGTGGGCGCCAGCCCACTCTCCCCAGGACCTGCGCTACACCCAGCCACGGGAATGGCGGAAAGCCGCTGTCAGCGCTCCCGCACTATGCGGCTACCTGTGGCTAAATGTTTCATCTAGCCCCGGATTATCCGGTGCCCGGGCAACCACCGCCGCAGCAAAAGAAGGGCCTGGCCATTACCGCGCTGGTCCTGTCGATCGTCGCACTCGTGCTGTGCCTGATTCCTGTCATCAACAACTTTGCCATCGTGCTGGGTCTGGTCGGACTCGGCTTCGCTATTGCCGCACTGGTCATCGCATCGAAGCGCCAGCAGAAAAAGGGGATGGCCATCGCCGCGTTGATCATGTCCGTGGTCGCGATAATCGGCGCCATCGTGTCGCAACTGATTTTCGTCGCGGCGCTCAACAGCGTCAGTGATGCGATTGAAGAGGGATCCGACGGCGTCGTTCCTCTGACGCAGGAGCAGCAGTCCGAGGCCGCTGAGAGGCCGGCGCTCGGGCTCGGCGAATCCTCTGCCGTCGGCGATGAGTACAACGTAATGGTGAACGCGGTGAACTTAGACGCCACCGAGGACATCCTCGCCGTCAACGAGTTCAACGAGGGGCCTCAGGGCCAGTTCGTACTCATTGATCTGTCCGTCGAATACACCGGCAGCGAAGAGGGCGATCCATGGATCGACCTGGGCGTGAACTTCGTTGGCAGCGACGCCCGGCAGTACGACTCAAGCACGTGCACTGCCGTCCTGGAGAAGAATGGATCGGACGTGCCAACGCTTGAGAACGGCGGCAAGGGCGACTACCAGGTCTGCATGGACGTGCCGGCCGAAGCAGTGCAAGATGCCCAGATTTTCGTCGAGCCGACCGTGTCCTTCGACAACGACTCTCGGGTTTACTGGGCAGTGAAGTAGGCGGCGGGGGCCAGCCACCGCTTAAGCACGACGTATTAAAACACGACGTCGGCACCCGACTTGGGCGCCGACGTCGTGCTTTCACAAGTAAGGGTCAGGCGGCCGCTCTGGCGGGTGGCCGGTTCAGGGCTGGACGGCGGGTTCGAGGCCCGGGATGCCGTTCGGCAGGTGGGCGAACATACGGTCGAAGACATTGCCGCGGTCGAACTGCAGGGCGAACCTGCGGGCCCGGCGCTCCTGCTCGGCACGCTCGGCCGGGCTGGTCTCCAGGATGGCGTGGTCGAGCGCGGCGGCGATGGCGGCCGGGTTGTCCACCGGGACGAAGGCGGCGCAGTCGCCGACGGCCTCGCGGATGCCGCCGGTGTCGGCGGTGATGACGGGGCCGCCGCCGGCGAGCATCTTCTCGGCCAGGGCGATGCCGAAGGTTTCGACGAATTCGGGACGCGGCTTGCTGGGCAGCACGAAGGCGGCGCAGCCGGCCATCAGGTGCGGCTTCTCGGCGTCGTCGACGTCGTCCAGGAAGGTGATCCGGTCGGCGGCGGGAGAGGCCGCCGCGAGGTCGCGCAGCTGGTCGGACTCGGGGCCGCGGCCGGCGATGACCAGCTTCAGGTCCGCGCCGGAGCGGCTGGCGGCGAAGCCGTGGATCAGGTCGTCGACGCCCTTGGCCGCTGCCAGGCGGGAGAGGAAGAGCACGTAGCCGTCCTTCGCGAGGCCGCGCGCGGAGAGGACCCGCTCCTGCTCGGCCGGGTCCAGGTCAAGGTAGGCGGCGGTGTTGATGGCGGGGTAGGAGATGCCGATGCGTTCGCGGCACTGCGGGGCGAACGAGGTGCCGTGGCGGGCATCGATCTGTGCCGCGGACTCGATGATGAGGTCCCGGGTGTACTCGGAGACGGCGACGCAGTGGTCCTGGCTGAGGTAGCTGGAGAGGATGTGCGCGGCGGCGCCGAAGCGGCCTTCGGTCACGCAGGCGCGGACGACGTTGGTGACGTCCGAGCCGACGGCCTCGGCGATGGTGGTGACGTTGACGGGCAGGCCGGTGCTCCAGGCCGCGCGGACGGCGTCGGTCACCGCGACCGTGTGCGGGCTGAGGTAAAGGGAGAGGCAGACGGTGGGAACGCCGTCGGTAAACAATTCGATGAGGCGGCCGGTCAGACCGGCGAGGTAGCGGCCGTCCGGGACCTTGTAGTCGCCCACGGGCTCAGGCCGCTCCACGACGATGCCGTTGCTGTAGGGCAGGACGCCGTCCAGGGGTTTGAGCGGGAGGCCGGCGGCTTCGAGCCGTTCGATGGGCCAGGTGATGATGCGGACTTCGTCGAAGCCGCGCTGCCGGGCGGCCTCGGCCAGGTTGCGGGCCTCGCCTGAATGGCCGCAGATCACGGGATCGGCGCGGACAACGATGACCAGGCGGTTCACGGGCTGTCGGGTCATGATGCGAGTACCTCCGAGGGTGTCGACGGGTTTGAGGTGGAATCCGAGGGCGGCCGGTTGGCCGTGCCCCACCCGGATGGGTCGGGGCCGAGATGCAGGACGAGCTGGCCGCCGCGGTGCAGCTCGTTGCCCCGGAGCCAGCTGCGTTCCAGGGGCTTGCCGTTGAACTCGGCGGACTGGACGTACTGCGGCGGGCCGCCGTGCTCCGGTTCCCTGAAGCCGCGGGTGAGGATCTCCAGCGACTTGTCGGCGATGCTGACCGTGGCTTCACCGAAGGACGGCGCGTTGACCAGCACCAGGTTCTGCCCCGCGACCGGGAACAGGCCGAGGGATGCCCAGACGTACCAGGAGCTCAGCCCGCCGGAGTCGTCATTGCCGGGCAGGCCGCCGCGGCCGGTGCCGAACTGCTGGTGCACGATGTCGTGCACGATGCCGGCGGTCCGGTCCGGGCGGCCGGCATACTGGTAGGCCCACGGGGCGTCCATGTCCGGCTCGTTGTTCAGGCCTTCGAAGCGCCCCAGCGAGTAGCCGGCCAGCAGTTCCTCGACCGAGGGGTGCAGTCCGGGCTGCTTGACCGGGTCCGCGCCGACGCCGAAAAACTGGTCCAGCAGTGCCATGAACGGCCCGTCCCCGCCGGCCAGCTGGATCCGCGCGGCCATGTCGTGCAGCAGCCGGAACGAGTAGTTCCACTTGCTGCCTTCGTAGTACGTGGAGTCGATCAGCAGGCCGGTGGTTGGGTCGAAGGCGTTGGTCCAGCGCCGGATCAGCGGCTGGAACTCGGTCGCCAGGGCGTTGTCCCGCACATACCGGGCGACCTTCGAAGTGCACCAGTAACCGAGCGCCAGGTCCAGCGTGTGGCTGATCGGATGGGCCAGGCCTGCGACCAGGTAGTCCTCGCCGTAGGTCCGGCGCAGGTCGTTGTGCATGTGGACGAGCGCCCAGTCCCAGTCGATGCCGGGCAGCTCCAGCTGGCACAGGTCGCCCAGGAAGGTGTGGGCCAGGGCGCTGCCCTGCCGGGAGAACCGGTCTTCGCCGCGGGCCATGCGGTAGCCGATCGGGAAGTTGCCTTCCTCTTCGCAGATCGTCAGGAGGGCGTGGCCAAGTTCGACGGCGCGCGCCGGCAGCAGCGTGGTCAGCAGCGGCAGCTGGGTCCGGTAGATGTCCCACATGGTGCAGATGTCGAAGGCGAAGGGGCCGCGGGTGGGCCAGAACGGGCTCTCGTTCTCGGCCAGGCAGGGCTTGATGAGCGAGTGGTACAGCGCGGTGGAGAAGATGGTCTGCCGGTCCCGCGACGGAGTGTCCACCTTGACCAGGCGCAGGTGGTCCTTCCACGCCTCGTTGGTCTGGGTCCGGCGGGCGCTGAAGCGGCCCGGGCCGGTGCCGCAGTCCCGGTGCAGGTTCTGTTCGGCCTGTGCCACGCCGCGGAGCGAGAAGCCGAACCGCAGTTCCACCGACTGGCCGGGCTCGCTGGGGCCGGCCCACATGAGCCCGAAGGGGCGCAGCGTCGTCGGCCGGATGTGGTCGAAGTCCAGGCGGGTGCCGCCGGGCATCAGCCGCCGGTCGTACCAGAGCATCTGCCGCCACTGCAGCGCGTCGCACTCGATGTGGACGGCCAGCGGGGCGCCCTCCATCACGATCTCGCCCTGTGCCACGCCGGGACCGACGGATTCCAGGTGCGCCCGCAGCGGCACGGTGATGCCGTAGGGAATGGAGAGGCCGCCGAGGGAGAAGTCCACCACCAGCCGGGCGTCGCGGTGGCGCGGGAAGGTGTAGCGGTGCACGGCGCTCTTCGGCCCGACGGTGATTTCGGCGCGCACCCCGGAGTCCAGCGTCGCGGCATACCAGCCCGGCTCGGCGCGTTCCTCGTCCAGATCCCAGTGCCGGCCGAGCGAATCCAGCGGCTCGAGCATCGGGGTGACACGGAAGTAGTTGTAGTACTTGCGGATGGCGCCCGTGCCGGATTGCTGGAAATGCGTGAAGCCCGAGGCGACCTGGCGGTCGTGGATGGTCGGCGGCAGGCCCTCGGTGGACAGATCGTAACGGCCGTAGCCGGTGGGGTAGGCGCCCGAGTACGAGCAGGCCGACACCATGCCCAGCGGATAGGCGGCACCCGGATGCGTATTCCCCACGGCGGGTTTCGGCCACCACCAGGTGGCCGGAAGGCCGGTGGGCTCGGGCAGGTCGGTGATCTCCGTTCCGATGAACGGATCCACCCGCTCTATCACCGGCTGCTCCCCGCGGGCCCCGGCGGCTTACCGGGCGCTCTCCGGGCGGCGTCGATTCTCATGGGTGGAGCGTACTACCAACAAATAGCCGCGTCATGAGCGGCAGATGACAATTTCGTATCGGGGACCGAACCGCCCGGGTACTAGCTGCCCTCGCCGGTGAGCGCCTGCAGGCCGACGGCGCCGTCGGCGTCGAGGTAGTCGGCGAAGTAGGCGGCGATGGCATTGCGGGCCGTGCTGCCGGCGGCGGCCGGGTTGCCCGTTTCGATGGCGTGCAGGATGGCGCGGTCGCGTTCGACGGATTCCTGCATGGCGGTGGTGCTGTCGGCGGACCGGTCCATCCGGTCGTTCATGAGTTTGAGGATGGAGCCGGCGACGGCCTCGCCGCAGATGCGCAGCAGGGCGTTGTGGCTGGCATCCCAGACGGCGGCGTGGAAGTCCAGGTCCGCTCGGTTGAAGCTGTCTGAACCGTGCGCCACTTCGGCTTCCATGCGTACGACGGCGTCGCGCATCTTTTCGAGCTGTTCTTCCGTGCGCAGGGCGGCGGCGAGCTGGCAGGCGGAACTTTCGAGCACGATCCGGAACTGGACGAGCTCGGAGAGCGAGAGCGATGCGATCCGTGCGAGGTTGGTGAAGGAGCGGCCGAGACTGTCGGGGGAAAGGGCCTGCACCTGCGGGCCGCCGCGGCCGCCGGGTTTCGAGGCGATCAGGCCCTGGCTCTGCAGGACGCGCAGGGCTTCGCGGATGGTGGGACGGCTGACGGAGAACTGGACCATGAGGTCGCGTTCGCTGGGCAGATGCTGGCCGGGTTTGATGCTGCCGGACAGGATGGCCTGCTCGATCTGTTCGACCACGCGCTGGTAGGTGAGCGTGGGTACGGCCGGAGAAAAGGTGATGTCGCCCACAACCTGCCTTCCGTCGTCGTTATTTTAACTCAACTGGTCAGACCATGTAACTAGATAGCAACATCATCCTGCCATAGTGTTGGATGGATCACACTGATGGATTTGAGCCGGTTCGATGGAGGGCCCATGCGTTCGAATAAGAAGTTCGGTCTGGCCGCGGCGGTGCTGGCCGGCGCCCTGTCCCTGACAGCGTGCAATGCCGGCGCGGGTTCCACCGCGTCGCAGGAGGCGCAGCAGGACTCGGTCACGGTGGCGCTGACGGGGGAGCCGGTGAACCTGGACTTCACGACGACTGCCGGCGCGGCGATTCCGCAGGCGCTGATGTCCAATGTGTACGAGGGCCTGGTGGAGATCGACCAGGAGGGCAAGATCCAGCCGCTTCTCGCCGAATCGTGGGAGCTCAGCGAGGACCGGAAGACCTACACCTTCAAGCTGCGCGAGGGGGCGAAGTTCTCCAACGGCGAGCCGTTCACGGCCGAGGACGTGAAGTTCAGCATCGAGCGCGTGCAGTCCGATGAGTGGGTGTCCAGCCTGAAGTCGAAGATGGACGTGGTGGACGCCGTGACCGTGCTCAGCGATACCGAGGTCGAGGTGGTGCTGAAGCAGCCGAGCAACGCGTGGCTCTTCGACATGGGCACGCTGGTCGGCGCGATGTTCGACCCGAGCGGCGTCGACGACCTGGCCAACACGGCGATCGGCACCGGCCCGTACGCGATCGAGGCGTGGAACCGCGGGCAGTCCATCGAGCTGGCTGCCCGCGACGACTACTGGGGCGAGAAGCCGGGCGTCGAGACCGCGACGCTGCGCTACTTCGCGGACGCGGTGGCCACCACCAACGCGCTGCAGTCGGGCGACGTCGACGTGGTCTACAACATGCAGGCCCCGGAGCTGCTCTCTTCGTTCGAAAGCAACGACAAGTACCAGGTGCTCGAGGGCACCTCCAACGGCGAGATCGTGCTGTCGATGAACAACAAGGAGGCCCCGTTCGACGACGTGCGGGTGCGCCAGGCGGTGATGCACGCGATCGACCGGCAGGCCGTCGTCGATACCGCGTGGAACGGCTACGGCACGGTCGTGGGCGGGCCGGTGCCGCCGACGGATCCGTACTTCGAGGACCTCAACAACGTCTACCCGCACGATCCGGCGAAGGCCAAGGAACTGCTGAAGGAAGCCGGCGCGGAGAACCTGGACATCACGTTCACGGTGCCGACCCGGCCGTACGCGACGGCGGTGTCCGAGATCGTGGTCTCGCAGCTGGCAGAGGTGGGCATCAACGCGAAGATCGAGTCCGCCGAATTCCCCGCCGTCTGGCTGGACCAGGTCTTCACCAAGCACGACTACCAGATGTCCGTGGTGCTGGCGGTGGAGAGCCGGGATGTGCTGACGATGTTCAACAACCCGGACTACTACCTCGGCTACGACAACTCGAAGATCAAGGACCCCGCGGCGAAGGCCGACGCAGCCGACGAGGAGGGCTACGTCGAGGGCATGAAGGACGTGGTCCGCACCATCGTCGACGACGCCGCGGCGGACGTGCTGTTCATCTTCCCGAACATCGTGGTGGCGGACGCCAACGTGACCGGCATTCCGGCCAACTCCGTCACGGAAGCGCTGGACCTGACCAACATCGGCTGGAAGTAAGCCCTCCGTGGCGATCCGGCTGCTGATCAACCTTGCGCGGTTCGCGGTCACCTACGTGGCCGCGACCGTGCTGGTGTTCCTGTTTATGCGGGCCATCCCGGGTGATCCGGCGCAGATCGCGCTCGGCGTGAACGCGACGCCGGAGCTGCTCGCCCGGACCCGGGCGGAGTTCGGGACCGACCGGCCGCTGATCGTGCAGTACTTCGACTGGGCGCTCGGGCTGCCGTTCGGCGACTTCGGCACGTCCTACGTGACCCGGCAGGACATCAGTCCGCTGGTGCTGGACCGGGTGCAGGTCAGCCTGATCCTGGTGGTGCTGGCGATGATCGTGGCGCTGCTGATCGCGATCCCGTTTGGCACGCTCGCGGCGGTCAAGCACCGCAGCCCGGGCGGCATCCTGGTCAGCGGCCTGAGCCAGCTGGGCGTGGCCGTGCCGAACTTCCTGGCCGGCATTCTGCTGGTGGTGGTCTTCGCGGTGGGGCTGGGCTGGTTCCCGGCGAACGGCTGGACCCCGCCGGGGCAGGACTTCGGCGACTTCGCCTCCCGCGTGGCGCTGCCGGTGCTGGCGCTCGCCTCGGTGCAGGGCGCCATCCTCACCCGCTATGTCCGCTCCGCCGTGATGGAGGTGATGAGCGAGGACTACCTGCGGACCGCGCGGGCGAAGGGCCTGGGCAAGATGGAGGCGCTGTTCAAGCACGGGCTGCGCAACGCGTCCATCCCGGTGCTCACCGTCACCAGCGTGCAGCTGGCCGCGCTGATCATCGGCGCGGTGGTGATCGAGCGGGTCTTCGTCATCCCGGGCCTCGGCTCGATGTTGCTGGACGCCGTGGGCAACCGGGACCTGCTGACCGTGCAGTCCGTGGTGATGGTGCTGGTGGCCATCACGCTCATCATCAACCTGGTGGTCGACGTGCTCTACACGGTCCTCGACCCCCGCATCCGGAAGGCGTCATGACTACCCAGCCCGCCGCCGTCGTCCGTTCCACCCGCCGCCGGCCGGCACCGACCCTGCTGATCGGGGCCGCGCTGGTGCTGCTGGTGGTGCTCGCCGCGCTCATCTCCTTCGTCTGGACGCCGTACGACCCGGTGCAGGCCGCCCCGGCGGACCGGCTGCAGGGCTCGAGCGCCGCGCACCTGATGGGCACGGACCGCTACGGCCGCGACGTCTTCTCCGGGATTCTGTACGGCGCCCGGATCACCCTGCTGGTGGGGCTGGTCGCCGTCGGCATCGCCCTGCTCATCGGCACGCCGCTGGGGATCCTGGCCGGGATGCGCGGCGGGGCTGTGGAGGAGGTGTCGATGCGCGCCGCGGACATCCTCCTCGCCTTCCCCGCGCTGCTCGTCGCCATCATGTTCGGCGCGGTCTTTGGGGCCAGTACGACGACGGCGATGCTCGCCATCGGGATCGGCTCCATCCCCGGTTTCGCACGGGTCGCGCGGAGCGGGACGCTGCAGGTGATGAGCACCGAGTACGTGCTCGCGGCGAAGGCCTCCAGCCAAGGCCAGTTCCGGATCGCGCGGCGGCACGTGCTGCCGAACATCGCCGGCATGGTCGTGGTGCAGTGCTCGGTCTCCTTCGCGATCGCGGTGCTGGCCGAGGCCGCGCTGTCCTTCCTGGGCCTGGGCACGCCGCCGCCGGTGCCGTCTTGGGGCCGGATGCTGCAGGAATCGCAGCAGTTCCTCGGCACCTACCCGATGCTCGCCGTCTGGCCCGGCCTGGCCATCGCCGTGGCGGTGCTCGGGTTCAACCTGCTGGGCGACGGCCTGCGGGACAAGTTCGATCCGAAGCTGAACGGAGGCCGCTGAGCATGGAACGCGCAAGCGATGACGTCCGCGGGTACAACTCCGGGCACGACTCCGCCGAGCCGCTGCTGCGCGTTGAGTCCCTCACCGTCTCCACCCCGGACCGCCCGCTGGTCTCCGGCTTCAACCTCAGCATGGCGAAGGGCGAGCGGATCGGCCTGATCGGCGAGTCCGGCTCCGGCAAGTCCATGACGACGACGGCGCTCATGGGGCTGCTGCCCGAGGGCGTCTCCGCGACTGGTTCCATCCGGCTCGCCGGTCACGACCAGGACCTGGTCGGCGCGCCGGACAAGCGGCTGCGCCGGATCCGCGGGAACGACATGGCCATGGTCTTCCAGGAACCGCTGACCGCGCTGAACCCGCTGATGAAGGTCGGCCCGCAGGTCGCCGAGATCATGCTCAAGCACAAGACCGTTCCCTCCGGTGCCGCGGTGGCGGCACGAGCCGTCGAGTTGCTGGCGGACGTGAAGCTACCGGACCCGGCGGAGGCAGCGAAGGCGTATCCGCACCAGCTCTCCGGCGGGCAGCGGCAGCGCGTTATGCTGGCGATGGCCCTCGCCAACGACCCCGCGCTGCTGCTCTGCGACGAGCCAACCACCGCGCTGGACGTCACCGTGCAGCGGCAGGTGCTGGACCTGATCCTCGAGTCCGTGCAGCGGCGCGGCACCGGCCTGCTGTTCATCACCCACGACCTGTCGGTCGTGGCCAGCATCTGCGACCGCGTGCTCGTGATGCACCACGGCGAGGTTGTGGAGGAGGGGTCCACCGAGGAGGTCTTCGCCCGGCCGCAGCACGCCTACACCCGAGGACTGCTGGCAGCCTCGGACCTGGACGCCACGGACGAGGCCGGCCGGCTCTACACCGTGGCCTCGGCAGGCGGCTACACCCCGCCCGCCCCGGACCACGTCATCGAAGAAGTGCCCGCCGCCGCCCTGCACCTGGCCGGCGAGGCGGCCACGCCGGACGACGGCACCGCCGGGTTCGGTCCCGCAGCGGCGGATGCGGCCGAAACCGCCGCCGCCCTGAGCCCCGCCGCCGATGGCCCGGTCGTCGAGCCTCCTGCCGACGCGGCCGCCCTGAGCCCCGCCGCGGAGCCGTCTGCTTCCCGCGCAGCCGCGTCGGCCCCGGAGAAGGCGACCGCCCCCGCGGAGCCGGCGGGCGCCGTCGTCGTGGGCTCGGAACACATGCGCGACGCCGGCACGCCGGTGATCCGCGTGCGGGACCTGGTCCGGACCTACCAGCGGCAGCGGACCTCGCTGTTCGGCAAGCGGAGCGAGGTGCAGGCGCTGCGCGGGATCTCGTTCGACGTCGCCACCGGCCAGCGCTTCGGTGTGGTGGGCGAGTCCGGGTCGGGCAAGTCCACGCTGCTGCGGATCCTCGCCGGGCTGGACCAGCCGACCTCGGGCAGCGTGCGGGTGGCCGGCAACGAGGTGGCCGGGGCCAAAGAGAGCGAGCTGGCCGAGCTGCGCCGGCAGCTGCAGATTGTCTTCCAGGACCCGATGGGCTCGCTCAATCCGCGCATGAAGGTGCAGGACATCGTCTCCGAGCCGCTGCTGGCTCCCGGCCAGAAAGTGGACAGCGCGCGGCAGCGGAGGCTCGTCGCGGAGATGCTCGGCGCCGTCGGGCTTCCCGCTGATTCCGCCGATCGCTTCCCGCACCAGTTCTCCGGCGGCCAGCGCCAGCGCATTTCGATCGCCCGCGCGCTGATCTGCCAGCCGCGGGTGCTGGTGGCGGACGAGCCGGTCAGCGCGCTGGATGTCTCGGTCCGCGCGCAGGTCCTGAACCTGCTCTCGGACCTGGTGGACGAGTACCAGCTGACCCTGGTCTTCGTCTCGCACGACCTCGGCGTAGTGCGGTACATCTGCGACAACGTGGTGGTGATGAACCGCGGCCAGATCGTGGAGAGCGGCAGCACCGAGCAGATTTACGAGGCGCCGGGGCACGAGTACACACGGACGCTGGTCAATTCGTCCATGTCGCTGCGCGCCGAGCTGGCCGCCCGGGAGGCAGCCATGTCCGGCTGACGGCCGGGCGCAGGCGGGCTGTGCCGGCCCCTTGAACCTGCCGTCGGCGTCCAGCAATCTTGATCCATTCCCGCTTCATCGGAAGGCCCGCATTATGTCCCAGCAGCCCCGTTCCGCACTGCACAACCTCACCGCCCGGGAACTCGGCGAGGCCTACGCAGCGAAGGAGCTTTCGCCGGTGGAGGCGGCCGAAGCCGTCATCGAGCGGGTCGAGGCGCGGGAGCCGGTGCTGAATGCGCTGTACCAGTTTGAACCGGAGGCCGTGCGTGCGGACGCCAAGGCGAGCGAGCGGCGCTGGATGGAGGGCGCCGCCCGCGGCCCGCTGGACGGCGTGCCGATGACCGTCAAGGAGAACATCGCCCGGGCCGGCGTGCCGATGCCGTCCGGGACCGCGCTCTCCAGCCCGAAGGTGCCGCAGGCCAACGCGCCCATCACGGACCGGATCCTCGAGGCCGGCGGGGTGATCGTGGGATCGACGGTGATGCCTGACTGGGGCATGCTTTCCTCCGGCGTCTCCAGCCTGCACGGCATCACCCGCAGTGCGTGGAATCCGGCCTGGACCACCGGCGGCTCGAGCTCAGGCGCCGGTTCTGCCGCCGCCGCTGGCTACGGCCCGCTGCACGTCGGCACGGACATTGGCGGCTCCATCCGGCTGCCCGGGACCTGGCAGGGACTGGCGACTCTCAAGCCCAGCGCCGGACTGATTCCGCTCGATGTTCCATATATCGGCCGGGCCGCCGGACCGATGGCGCGGACGGTCGGGGACGCGGCGCTGTTCATGGCCATCCTGGCGCAGCCGGACATCCGGGACTACACCGCCCGGCCCTATCCCGCGATGAACTGGGACATTGCCGACGAGTTGGACGTGTCCACGCTCAGGATCGCGCTGCAGACCGACGCCGGCGCCGGGGCCTGCCCCGATCCGGAAGTCCTCGCCGCCGTCGAGGCCGCCGCCGAGCTGTTTGCCGCGACCGGCGCCACGGTGGAGCGGATCGGCCCCTTCATCAACCAGGACATGCTCGACGGCCTCGACAACTTCTGGCGCACCCGGTCCTGGGCCGACTACCGGGAGCTGAGCCCTTCCGAGCAGGACAAAGTCCTGCCGTACATCGTGCGCTGGTGCTCCCGCGGCGCGGAGTTCGACGGCGCCGAGACCATCCGCAATTTCGGCAGCATTGACCGGATGCAGCAGGCGACCATTGCCGCAACGGCAAATTACGACGTCGTTCTCTCACCTGTGGCGCCGATGGCCGCCTTCCCCGCGGAGCAGGCAATGCCGGTGGACGATCCGGACCGCACCATGGCCCACATCGGCTTCACCGTCCCGTACAACATGTCCGGCCAGCCCGCGGCGACCGTCAACTGCGGCTTCACCAGCGACGGGCGTCCGATCGGCCTGCAGCTGGCCGGCCACGTCGGGGCGGACGACTTCATCCTCCACGCCGCCGCCTGGTACGAGGCCGCCCGTCCCGCCTCGGCCGTTCCCGACTGGGCCGGCCTCGACTAGCGCCCCCCAATTCCACGGGTGGAACTGCTGAACCATTGCCGGCCGTTCCACGACCGAACCGGACTGAGCAGCGCAGGGATCGGCAGGACTGTCACGGGCTGATCGCGACCGGTCACTGCCGACCGGCACCCGCTCTTCCTCGGAGGGCGGCGCGAGGATTCAGAAGGGCGGAGCGGGGATCCAGAAGGGCAGGAGACGGGGGATCAGAGGCGCGGCGCGGGGATTCAGAAGGGCGGTGGCGTTGGATCGGCGAAGGGGTCGGGCGGCGGTTCCGGCGGTGGTTGGACGCCGAGGCGGATCCAAGTGCCGTCCGAGTAGCTGATGTATGCGTGGCCGCTCTTGCCTTGATGGCGGAGCACTCCCTTGTCCTCCTGCGTGGTGCGCCAACCACCCTCGTGCTTCGCAATGTGGTCCGGTTTGCAGTACGGCGCGAGGTTAGCCAGCTCGGTCTTGCCGCCGGCTTCCCAGGCGATGGTGTGGTCCAGTTCGCAATGCCTGGAATCGACGAGGCAGCCGGGTCCGCGGCAGCTTTCGTCACGGAGCCGGACCGTGCGTTTGAGCCATTCCGGCGGATGCCGCATCTCCTTTGCGACGGCCACCGCCTCGCCGCCTTCATCGACCAGCACCGGCAGCCAGGTCTTCGCCAATGCGGCGATATTGCGGGCGGTCTCCGGCGGGATCGGTCCGTATCCGGCGAGGTGGCCAGGCTCGGTGCCGATCCTGGCGGCGGTCGCTAGGGGGATAGTTACCGCAACCGACGCCGTGATGTTGCCGCCTGCAATGACCGGGCCAGGTCCGCGGGCGCATGATCCGCAAGCCCCGTCGGGACTGACGTCGCCGGGGCTGGCGGCTGAGGCCGGCTGGAAGGCATGTCCCGGCGCCTTCAGGAGCAGGTCCGCCAGGACATCGGCGCGGAGCTGGCCCAAGGTGCGGGTTTCCTCGGCGGTTTTGAGGGACATGGCGTGTGCCTGAAGCAGGTTGTAGATCAGCAGTGCCTTGTCGGCACTAGTGCGGATGTACAGTTCGGCCATGCCGTCCTCTTGGGGAAAGAACGAGACACCCCGTCCTTCCATTTCGCGCTCGTGCCGCACGGTGAGGCCTTCCGGGTGCAGATCATTGCGCACGCCCCGGATTCGAGCCTGCAGGGACTCCTTCAGGATATTCTCGGCGCCCGGGAGTACGTTCGCTTCGTAGACGGGTAGGAGATCGTCCGGCAAGCCGCGGGCGCCGTGGGCGATTGCCGCTGCCCGTGGAAGGTCGATGGTGCCCGAATCCATCGCGGCCACCGTGCCGGGCAGCCAGTTCCACAGCTGCACGGCGTCAGCCAGCTCCTTACTGACGGAGCGCTTCGATTGATGGATGTGCGGGGCGATTTCCCCGGAGGCAAACCGGGAGTAGCCTCCGTGGCCCGTGATGCCGGTCCCGTCCTCGGTCCGGTGCTGCGCGAAGCGGGCCAAGCCGCGGACTTTCATCGCCTGCGCCCATGCCGTTACTCGTCCGGTCGCGGCCAGGTAGTCCAACGTGTCTGCGTCGGAGAGTGAACAGACGTCAACGGCGTCGAGGAGGACCGCCAGCGTCGCGGGCGGGACCTGTTCCCACACATCCCGCCAGTCCACGGGGGACGCATTCTCCGCGGTTGTCTCCAGGTCCTTGCCCGTGGGCGCAGCCTGGTCAGGGTCATCGGAGGACGAGATGTTGTGGGGCGAGGTGCCCTGGGTGGGCGTGGTCGGAGACGGCGTGGCCTGGGGCGGGACGCCCAGGGCAGCAGGTATCCGGGATGGTTCGACCTGCCGGGTTGACGGTTCTGAGCGGCGCACCAGTTCCCGGGAGGCGGATTTCCCTTCCGGTGGATCAGCAGGGGTACGGTACCCGGACGGCGCCGGGACAAAGTCCGGTTGGACGATCGAGTCCTCGTTGGGCGGATCGCCTGCCTCCGGGTACATCAAGCGGAGGCGCCGTTCGAACATGGCCCTGTGGAGGTGGTATTCGAGCAGGGAGAAAGCGCCGGCGGGCCGGGACGGTAAGCCCCGCCACGCCGTCGGACCTTCTTGCTGGAACTCCTCCATGCATCCACGGTAGTCGCCGCTACTGACAGTATTGGGGCGGCCGCAGGCGGGGTTTATGATCCGGAACTTTGTGCTCTGTTTAATCCGCCGGACCGGGACTAGCATGTGCCTCATGCCGAACCACGGAGCGTCACCGGAAACGGAAATCCTGGACGAACAGGAATGCTGGAGGCTTCTGCGGGGCGTCTCGTTGGGCCGACTTGCCCTGTGGGTGGAGGACCATCCGGACATCTTCCCGATCAACTACACCGTGGACCACGGCTCCTTGGTCTTCAGGACCGGGGCCGGGATCAAGCTGCGGACCCTGCGTGCTATCGAGGGGGACATTCCGCTGGCGCTGGAGGCCGATGGCGTGGATGCCAAGGCCGGCATCGCCTGGAGCGTGGTGCTGAAGGGCTATGCCAGCGAGATCGACGTGACCGACGAGTTCCTTGATTCGGTGGCGAGGGTCCTCTTCCCGTGGCAACCCGGTCGCAAAGACCACTTCGTCCGGATTGTGCCGTCATCTGTCAGCGGCCGCCGTTTCGCCGTGGTCCAGCCCAAAGCGTGGTGGATCTCCCTGGACGAAGCGACGCGCGCGGGACTCGAATGAGCGGATAGAAGGGAGACCCGGCCATGATGTGGTGGGACGGCGGCGGCTGGGGTGGTTGGGGGATGGCGGCCTGGATGGGGATCAGTGCCCTGCTGGCGCTGGCCGGTGTGATTGTCTTGGTGGTCCTGCTGGTTCGGGTCCTGGGCGGCGGGGTCGCTTCCGGCGGCCGGCCCGGGCTTCCGCCCCTGCCCAGGAGCAACGCCGAACACATCCTTGAGGAGCGGCTGGCCCGCGGGGAACTGACGGTGGACGAGTACCGCGAGCTGCTCCGGGTGCTCCGGGGCGGATCGGTCGGACCTGGCGGACCGGGTGGAATGGGCGGGCCCGGCGGTCCGGCAGGAACTGGTGGCGCTGATGCAACCGGCGGGCCGGACAGAACTGGCGGCCCAGGTGTGCCCGGTGGAACCGGTTAGCCGCCGTCAGCTGCTGCTGTGGGGCGCGGGCGGGCTCGCGGCGACGGCCCTCGGCACAGCCGGGCTGGTGCGCGGAGCGGCGCTACTCGACGGTGCCGCGGGCGGAGCCGTGGCCGTGCCGCGGGAGCTTAAGAGCAGCGGAAGGAATCTCGAGGTGCAGTTGGCGGCGGCGCGGGGGCCCGTCCGGCTTGGCAGCGGGGAAGCGACGATGCTGCGCTACAACGGAATGCTGCCGGGGCCCACTCTTCGCCTGCGCCCTGGAGACCGGCTGAAGGTGGCCCTGCGCAACGACCTGTCCGAGGCCACCAATCTGCACGTGCACGGCCTCCATGTCTCGCCGCAGGACAACGGGGACAATCCGTTCGTCCATATCGAGGCCGGAAGCACTTTTGACTACGAGTACGAGCTGCCGGCGGACCACCTGCCCGGGGTGTATTGGTACCACCCGCACCTGCACGGAAGCGTGGCGGAGCAGGTATCCGGTGGTCTCTACGGTGCCATCATCGTCGAGGACCCGGAACCGATCGCCGCCAGCAGGGAGCGCGTGCTGATGATTTCGGACGTGGCGCTGGGTCCTTCGGGAAGGATCGAGCGCCCGTCTTCCATGGAGCGGATGATGGGGCGCATGGGCGGCGTCCTGCTGCTCAACGGCCAGGTCCGGCCCCGGCTGGAGGCCCGCCCGGGCGAACGGGAACGGTGGCGCGTAGTCAATGCGTGCGTTTCGAGATATCTGCGGCTGAGGCTGGACGGGCAGCAGATGCAGCTGCTCGGTATGGATTCCGGACGCTATGCGGTTCCCCGCGCAGTCGACGAGATGTTCCTGCCGCCCGGCAACCGGGCGGACCTGCTCGTCACGACTGCCGCGGGGACGTCGCGGCTGCGCACCTTGCCCTACAACCGCGCCAACATGGGCGGCATGGGCAACATGATGGGACAGGACTCCGGCGGGGAACACACACTCGCCGCGCTGGTGGTGGCGGGGGAGCAAGCCCCGGCCCCGGCACCCGTGGCCGCCCAGCCGGGCTCCCGCGACCTCCGGGGCGAGTCGCCCGCGGCCACGCGTGAACTGGTGTTCTCGGCAGCCTTCGGCGGAATGATGGGCGGAGGTCCAGACGGAGGTCAAGACGGACCTGGCGGCGGACCGGCTTTCGGCCGCTTCACCATCGACGGCCGCGAGTTCGATCCGGCGCGTACCGACGTCCGGGCGAAGGCGGGCAGCGTGGAGGAGTGGACGCTGACCAACACCAGCCCGATGGACCATCCCATCCACCTACACATCTGGCCGATGCAGCTTGTCGAAACCGGCGGGCGGCCGGAGCAGGAAATCCTCTGGCGCGACGTGGTCAACGTTCCCGCGAACGGGCAGGTCCGCGTCAGGATCGCCTTCGACGACCACGTGGGCCGCTCCGTCTTCCACTGCCACATCCTCGATCACGAGGACAACGGCATGATGGCGGTCATCGAGGTGCGCTGACAGGGACGGTCGGGAGCGTTCCAGGGGTGCCGGATGCCAAGGGAAGACGAGGTGCCGAGGGAGGACGAGGTGCCGGGGGCGGCCGGCGTCGCGTGGGTTGTCGAGGGGCGGCGGGAGCCCGGGCGTCAGGAGTTCGGCGGGTCGAAGCGCCCGTCGACCGCCGTCCACCCGCCGTCGACCATGAGCACCGAGCCGGTGACGTAGGTGGAGGCGCGGGAGGCGAGGTAGACCACGGCGCCGGCGAGCTCGTCGGGCGTGGACCAGCGGCCCAGCGCGCCCTTTTCGGCGTAGGCGTTGTACCACTCGGGGTTGTCCTTGATCTGCGCCGTGAGCGGGGTTTCGACCACGCCGGGGGCGATGACGTTGACCCGGACGTTGGACGGGCCGAATTCGGCGGCGGCGGTGCGGGCGAGCTGGACGAGGCCGGCCTTGGTCGCGGCGTAAGCGCCCTGGCCGGGTTCCACCGTGAACGCTCGGATGGAGGCGAAGCCGATGATCGAGCCGCCGCCGTTGGTCGCCATCTTCGGGCCGAACGCCTGGATCAGCGCGAAGGAGGCTTTGAGGTTGAGGTTGACCACCCGGTCGAACTCGTCCATCGTGTAGTCCGCGATCCGCTTGCGGACATTCGTGGCGGCGGTGAAGACGAGCGCCGCGATGTCGGAGTACTCCTCCGCGGCGGCGCGTACGGCGTCCTGGTCCAGCACGTCCACAACGGTGGACGTGGCGGAGCCGCCGATCATCGCGGCGGTCTCTGCCGCCGTCGTACTGTCCCGGTCCGCGCAGATCACACTGGCCCCGTGGGCGGCGAGGGCGAGGGCGGCTTCGCGGCCGATCCCGCTGCCGGCGCCGACGACCAGGACGCGGTCGCCGTCCAACTGGAAAAGCCGGGTGTAGTCCATAGTGCGTCCTTCGTGCGGGGTCATGGGCGGATCATCGCCATGCGCGTGACGGTGAATTCTTCGATGGCGAAGCGCGGGCCTTCGCGGCCGATGCCGGAGTCCTTCACGCCGCCGTACGGCATGATGTCCGAGCGGAAACCGGGGATCTCGTTGACCACCACGCCGCCGGCCTCCAGTTCGTCCACCGCGCGGAAGGCCGTCGGCAGGGACTTCGTGAAGATGCCGGCCTGCAGCCCGTAGCGGGACTGGTTGACCAGCGCGATCGCGGCGTCGATGTCGGGAACGGTCTGCAGGCAGACCACGGGCCCGAAGATCTCCTCGCACCACAGCTCGGAATCCGCGGGCACGTCCGCCATGACCGTCGGCTGGACGCTGCGGCCCTCCAGCGCGCCGCCGGCGAGCACCCGCGCGCCGCGTTTGCGCGCGGCGTCGATCCAGCCGAGGATCCGCCGCGCCGACGCCTCGTTGATGACCGGGGCGACCCGGGTTTCCGGCGAGCGCGGGTCTCCGACGGTGACCTCGCCGAGCCGGGCCAGCAGCGCCCGCTCGAACTCCGCGGCGATCGGCTCCTCGAGCACGATCCGCTGGATCGAGATGCAGGCCTGGCCGTTGGCGTAGAAGCCGCCGCGGAGCACGGCATCCACGGCGTCGGCAACCACGGCATCCGCCGCGACGATGAAGCCGGTGTTCGACCCGAGTTCCAGCACGGCCTTGCGCGGGGCGGCGGCGCGGGCGATCCGGTGGCCCACCGCGGCGGAGCCGGTGAAACTGACGACGGCGGCGCGCGGGTCCGCGACGAGCGTTTCGCCGACGTCGACCCCGCCGGTGACCAGCTGCACGGCCGAGGGGTCGATGCCCTGGGCGGCGAGGGCTTTGCGGATCAGGTGCACGGCCCACAACGTGGCAAGGGGCGTGTTCGGAGCGGGCTTGAGGATGATCGGGCAGCCGGCGGCGAGGGCAGGCGCGAGCTTGTGGCTGGCCAGCAGCAGCGGATAGTTGAAGCCGGCAATGCCAATAACGACGCCGGCGGGGCGCCTGGTCCAGTAGCCCACCATTCCTTCGCCCAGGGGCTGCAGGTCCAGCGGCACAGTCTCGCCGTGGGTGCGGGCCACTTCTTCCGCGGCGGCCGCCCAGGTGGTGAGCGTCCGGGCGACCTCGGTGCGGCAGTCGACGAGGGGCTTCCCGGTCTCGAGCACCAGCAGTTCTTCCAGCTCGGCAGCGCGTTCGGCCAGGGCGTCGTGGACCGCGATGAGCAGGGCCCGCTTGCGTCCGGCGCCGAGGCCGGCCACTTCCTTGAAGACCTTCTCGGCCGCGTCCAGTGCCTGCCGGGCGTGGTCCACCGTTCCCACGGGAGCATAGCCGACGACGGAGCCGTCGAAGGGGAAAACAACCGGAGCGCTGTCGGCGCACGGAACCCAGCCGCCTCCGACGGGCAGTCCGTCCGGGTGGGCCTTCGAATAGCTGGACACGCTTCCTCCTCAGCTCATCCACGGGCAGCTCGTTGACTGGTCAGACCAGTGGCTTCGTCAGGCTAGCCAATGGTTCTAGCGCCGGTCAATACTTTTCGTGGTGCACGCCACAATTCCGTCACGAAGCGCTGCGAAGGACACCGCCGTCGTACCGTGGCTGGCGAGACCCCGTCACGTGATCAGGAAGGTAACCCCTGTGCGCAACCATCGGATCGCCGTCGTTCCCGGCGACGGCATCGGCCCGGAAGTCATCGACGCCTCCCTACAGGTGCTCGCCGCGGCGGAAACCGCCTTCGGATTCGGCACGGAGCTGACGCGGATCGAGGCGGGCGCGCGGCACTACCTGCGCACGGGCGAGCTGTGGACACCGGACCTGGAGGAGCAGTTGCGCGGCCACGACGCCGTGCTGTTCGGCGCGATGGGCGACCCTGCAGTGAAGCCGGGAGTCCTGGAACGAGGCTTCATCCTCGCGATGCGCAAGGCGTTCCAGCAGGCGGTGAACCTGCGTCCGGTCAAGCTGTACGCGGGAGTGGCGACGCCGATCGCCGGGCTGACGCCGGAGCGCTGCGACCTGGTGATCGTGCGGGAGAACACCGAGGGTGCCTACGTCGGCCGCGGTTCCACGGTGCACGCCGGCACCCCGTATGCGGTGGCCGTGCAGGAGTCCGTCAACACGCGGCCCGGGATCGAGCGCGTGGTCGACTACTCCTTCCAGCTGGCGCAGCAGCGGCGGAAGAAGCTGACGCTGTGCCACAAGAAGAACATCCTCATCGAGGCCGGCAATCTCTGGCAGGACACCGTGGACGAGGTCGGCCTACGCTATCCGGATGTGGAGGTGGACTACGTGCACGTCGACGCGATGTGCTTCCACCTGCCGGTCGCGCCGGAGCGGTTCGACGTGGTTGTGACCGACAACCTGTTCGGCGACATCATCACCGACCTCGGCGCCGTGATCCAGGGCGGGCTGGGGGTGGCGGCCAGCGCCAACCTGAACCTGGACGGCTCGGCCCCGAGCATGTTCGAGGCGATCCACGGGTCTGCGCCGGACATTGCCGGGCGGGGCTGGGCGAACCCGGTGGGCGCCGTGCTCTCCACCGCGATGTGCCTGGCCTCGCTGGGCGAGCGGGAGGCGGCTCTGGCGATCGAGGCCGCGGCCGTGCAGGTGCTGGCCGGCCTGCCGCAGCTTTCCGGGTCAGGCATGGGCCTGGACACCGCGGGCGTCGGGAAGGAGATTGCGTCGCTGGTCGGGGCCGGGCTGCCTCCGGTCCCCGGGCGGTCGGTGATGGAGGACCTGGCCGGGGCGGGACACGGGAAATAGCCGGCGCCCTGACTAGCCTGGGCGCCCTGACTAGCATAGGAGTGAAGTACGCCACGGCCGTCGTCAACGATGGGCGGCCCGCGGGCGACGCAGCCGAGGAAGGGGAATCCCATGCAGCTCGTAACAGCCGTTGTCCAGCCCGCGAAGACCGAGGCGGTGACGCAGGCCCTGCAGGATCTCGGCGTGCGGGGCATGACCGTCTCCTCCGTGTCGGGAATGGGACGGCAGCGCGGCCACACTGAAACCTACCGCGGCGCGCGGATCCAAACGAACACGGTGGACAAAGTGCGGATCGAGATCCTGGCCCACGACGAGGAACTCGAAGGGATCATCGGCGCCATCGTGGCCGCGGCGCGCACCGGGGAAATCGGCGACGGGAAGATCTGGGCGGTTCCGCTGACCGACGTGGTCCGGGTCCGGACGGGCGAACGCGGCCCCGACGCGATCGACTGAGCCGGGCGGGGCCGCCGGGCTACTTGCCGTAGGTGTACCAGCCCTGACCGGACTTGCGCCCGAGCTTGCCCTCCGCGACCAGGCGGGCGATGGCCGGGTGCGGAAGGTCGTCGTCGTTCCCGGTCTCCGCGTGCGTCGCCTCGGCGATGAACGCGATGACGTCCAGGCCCACCATGTCCATCAGTTCGAACGGCCCCATCGGGTGGCCGAGCGCCGCCTTGGCGGTCGTGTCGATGTCCCCGACGCTCGCGATGCCCGCGCTGTGGAGGGCGAGTGCTTCCTTCTGCACGGCGCCCATCAGCCGGTTGGCGACGAAGCCCGGGATCTCGCGGTTGATCAGGACCGGCTCCTTCCCGAACCGGCGGGCCAGTTCCATGGTGGCCTCGACGGTGGCGTCCGATGTCTGCCCGTGCCGGACTACCTCTACACACTTCATGACCAGGGCCGGGTTGAAGAAATGCATGTTGCAGACCTGTTCCGGGCGCCCGCTGGCGTCGGCGACCTTGGAGGAGCCGAGGGTGGACGAGTTGGTGGCGAGGACGGCGTGGGCCGGCGCGAGTTCCCCCAGCCGCTCGAAGATCTGCCGCTTGACGTCCAGCCGCTCGGTGGCCGCCTCGATCACGAAGTCGGCGTCCGCCGCGGCAGCCGCCAGATCCGTGGTGAACGTGAGCCGGCCCAGCGCCACCTCCGCGTCCTCGGCGTCCGTCCTGCCCTTGGCGACGTTGGCCTGCATCCGCGCGGTCAGCTGCTCTTTCGCCTGCGCGAGCATGTCCTCAGCGATGTCCTGGACGCTCACGCGGTAGCCGGCGAGGGCCGCGACCATGCCGATCTGCGAGCCCATGGCGCCGGAGCCGATGACGAGGATGTGCTTGATGTTCTCGATGCTGGGGAAGCTCATGGTTTCCTTCGGGTAGGCGCGGGAGGCGGACGACGGCGGGTGGCCTGGGGAGCGGGTGGCGGACGACGGCGGGTGGTCGGGTCATGCGCCGGGCCCCTCGGAGTCCGGGCTATACGCCGGCCGCTCCGCCTCGGAGGTAGACGGTGGTGGTGTGGGTGAAGAAGTCCTTGGCCGCGGCGCCCTGTTCCTTGGGGCCGTAGCCGGACTTCTTCGCGCCGCCGAACGGGACGTGCGGGTCGGCTCCGGCGGATTCGGAGTTCACATGGAGGATGCCGACGTCCAGGTCGTCGATGGCATCCAGGGCGCGGGTGACGTCCTGGGTGAACAGGGCGGCGGAGAGGCCGAACTCGCTGTCGTTGGCGAGCTCGAAGGCCTGCTCGGTGCTGGCTGCGCGCCGGACGGCGAGGACCGGGCCGAAGAGCTCTTCGCGCCAGACGTCCAGCTCGCGGTCGGCCGGCAGCTCCAAAATTGTCGGAGGGACGAAATAGCCTGAGGCGAGCACACCGTCGTCGTACGCTTTGCCTCCGGCAATCAGCTCCGCGCCCTGGGCAAGCGCGGTGCCGATCCCGTCCAGGATGGACTTGCGTGCGGCGTCATTGACCACGGGCCCCATGGCCACCGATGGATCGGTCGGGTCCCCGACCGATAGGGAAGAGACGCGTTCGGACAGCGTCGCAAGGAATTCGTCCGCGATGGCTTCGGCCACGATCAGCCGCGAGGTGGCGGTGCACTTCTGCCCGGTGGAGCGGAAGGCGCCGAGCATGACCTGTTCGGCGGCCAGTTCCAGGTCGGCGTCGGCGAGCACGACGGCCGCGTTCTTGCCGCCCATTTCGGCCTGCACCGGGATGCCCCGGCCGGCGGCCGCGGCGGCGAGCCGACGCCCTACGCCGGTGGAGCCGGTGAAGGTCAGCCCGTCCAGCGCGGGGTGTTCGACGACGGCGTTGCCCATGGAACCGGGGCCGATCAGCAGGTTCAGCACACCGGCCGGCAGCCCGGCGGCGTCGAGCGCCTGGGCCAAGCGCACGGCCAGCAGCGGCACGGTGCTGGCCGGTTTCCAGACCACCGTGTTGCCGTAGGCCAGCGCCGGGGCGATCTTCCACGCCGGAATGGCAATCGGGAAGTTGAACGGGGTGACCACGCCGATCACGCCGAGCGGCTTGCGGGTGACGAGGATCTTCTCGCCGCGCCGCGGGGACGCGAAGATTTCGCCGGCCGTGCGGTCGCCGTCGTTGCCGTAGTACCGGAAGATCTGGGCCGCGCGCAGCACCTCGCCGCGGCCCTCGGCGACGGTCTTGCCTTCCTCTCGGGCCAGCTCCAGCCCCCAGGCGTCGGCGTTCCGCTCCAGCTCGGCGGCCGCGCGCAGCAGCACCGCGCCGCGCTCGTGCGCCGGGGTGCGCGCCCACTCCCGCTTGGCGGCGGCGGCTGCGGCTGCGGCCCGGTCCACCTCGGCGGCGCCGGCCTGCCGCCCCCGCGCTACGGTCTCCTCCGGGCGGGCCGGGTTGGTGCTGGCGATCGGGGAACCGTCGCCCTCGAGCCAGGCGCCGTCGATGTAGTGCTGCAGCTGTACGGGCGTGGGGGAGTTCATGCGCGCTCCTTGGACGTAACAAGAGGGGAGGAAAGGTGGAGGGGCAGGACGGGCAAGGGCGGACAGGCAAGAGACCAGGATGGGCCGAAGCCCGGGCCCGGCCGCGGAGCTGACTCATCCCGCGGCCGGACGCGGCCCGGCTACCGGAAGGCCCGGCTACCGGAAGGCGGGGATGCCCGTGATTTTGTTGCCGAGGACCAGGGTGTGGACTTCGTCGGTGCCTTCGTAGGTGCGGACGGATTCGAGGTTGTTGGCGTGGCGCAGCGGCGAGTAGTCGAGCGTGATGCCGTTTCCGCCGAGGATGCTGCGGCATTCGCGGGCGATCTCGATGGCCTCGCGGCAGTTGTTCAGCTTGCCCACGGAGATCTGGTGCGGCTGCAGCTGGCCGGCGTCCTTGAGCCGGCCGAGGTGCAGCGCGAGCAGGAAGCCCTTGTTGATTTCCAGCGCCATGTTGACCAGCTTTTCCTGCGTGAGCTGGTAGCCGGCCAGCGGCTTGTCGAACTGCAGGCGCTCCTTGGAGTAGTCGACGGCGACCTGCCAGGCGTCGCGGGCCGCGCCCATCGAGCCCCAGATGATGCCGTAGCGGGCCTCGTTCAGGCACTCGAACGGGCCGCGCAGCCCCTTGGCGTTGGGCAGCAGGGCGTCGGCGGGCAGCCGCACGTCGGTCAGTTCGATGTCGCACTGGATCGAGGCGCGCATGGACAGCTTGGGCTCGATCGGGGTGGCCGTGAACCCGGCGGTGTCGGTTGGCACCACGAAGCCGCGGACGCCGTCGTCGGTCTGTGCCCAGATCACGGCGACCTTTGCCACCGAGGCGAGGCCGATCCAGCGCTTGGCGCCGTTGATCACCCAGTCGTCCCCATCGCGGCGGGCGAAGGTCTTCATGCCGGCCGGGTCGGAGCCGGCGGTGGGCTCTGTCAGGCCGAAGCAGCCGATCGCCTCGCCGGCGGCCATCTGTGGCAGCCACTCCTTCTTCTGCTCCTCGGAGCCGTGCTTGTAGATGGCGCTCATCGCCAGCGAGCCCTGCACGGAGACGAAGGTGCGCAGGCCGGAGTCGCCGGCCTCGAGCTCGGCGCCGGCCAGGCCGTACTCGACGGCGGAGCGGCCGGCGCAGCCGTAGCCCTTCAGGTGCATGCCGAGCAGGCCCAGCTTGGCCATCTCCGGCACGATCTCCAGCGGGAAGACGGCGTCCTCGTACCAGCCGGCGATGTTCGGCTTGATGGCGGAGTCGACGAAGGAGCGCACGTTCTTCTGCAGCAGCCGCTCCTCCTCGGTCAGGAGGGATTCGAAGCTGATCAGGTCGTAGTCGAGGGACATCGTGATGCTTTCTGTAGGGAGGTGCGGCGGCTGGGTGGAAGGGCTAGCGACGGCGGCTGGCCGGGTGGCTGACGACGGCGGCGGTCAGGCGAGGGCGGGAGCGGCGGCTTCGTCGGTGCGTGCGCCGGCCTCCGCGGCCACGTCCAGGATCGCCTGGCGCAGCACCGCCAGCCCGTCGCGGAGCAGTCCGTCCCCGATGACCAGCGGCGGCAGCAGCCGGATGACGTTGCCGTGGGTGCCGCAGGTCAGGGTGAGGACACCCTGGGCGTGGCAGCGCGCGGAGATTTCCTTGGCCAGGTCCGCGCGCGGGGCGAGCGTGTCCTGGTCCGCGAACTCGAGGGCGAGCATGGCGCCGCGGCCGCGGAAGTCGGCGACGATGTCCGTGCCAGCCACGAGCGGTTCCAACACTTCGCGGGCGGCGGCTTCGATGGCGCGGGCATTGGCCAGCAGGCTGCCGTCCTCGAACGCCTCGAACACGGCCAGCGCCGCCTCGCAGGCGAGCGGGTTGCCGGCGTAGGTGCCGCCGAGGCCGCCGGCATGGACGGCATTCATCAGGTCGGCCCGCCCGGTGACGGCGCTGAGAGGCAGGCCGCCAGCCAGTGCCTTGGCGCTGAGCGTCATGTCGCCGGCGATGCCCTCGTGCTCGCTGGCGAACAGGGCGCCGGTGCGGCCCATGCCGGCCTGGATCTCGTCGATCACCAGGACGATGCCGTGCCGGTCCGCGATTTCGCGCAGTCCCTTGAGGAAGCCGGGCGCCGGCACCACGAAGCCGCCTTCACCCTGGATCGGCTCGATGACCATTGCGGCGAAGGTGTCGGCCCCGTGCTCGGCGAGCGTTGCCTCGACCGAGGCGAGGGCCGCGGTGGTGACGTCGGCACCCGACGCGGGGCCGCCGTCGTCGTTGGTTCCTGCCGCGGAGGCAACGGCGCTGGCGCCGGGACGCAGCGGGTTGGCCGACGCCGCGCGCACGATCTCGGCGGGGAAGGGGCCGAAGTTCAGCCGGTACGGATTCTCCTTGGCCGTCATGGCCATGGTCAGCAGCGAGCGGCCATGGTAGGCCTCGTCGAAGACCAGGACCTTGGGCCGGCCGGTGGCGGAGCGGGCGATCTTGACCGCGTTCTCGACGGCCTCGGCGCCGGTGGAGAACAGCGCCGTGCGCTTCTCGAAGTCGCCGGGCGTGTGCTCGTTGAGCCACTGGGCGACCTGGGTGAAGGACTCGTACTCCGTGACCATGAAGCAGGTGTGCGTGAAGCGCTCCAGCTGTGCGGCCACGCGCTCGCGGACCCGCCGGTGGCTGGCGCCGATGCTGGTGACCGCGATGCCGGAGGCGAAATCGATCAGCCGGTTGCCGTCCACGTCCGCCAGGATGCCGCCGTCTGCGCGCTCGACGAAGACCGGCAGGGCGACGCCGAAGCCGTCGGTCACGTGCGCCTGCCGCTCGGCGTGATGCGCCTTGGAGCGGGGCCGGGGATGGCGGTGGCCAGATGGCGGGACTGGGGAGCGGGCGGGGCCTGAGGTCTGTGCGGTCATGGGACCACGCTAGCGGCGGCGCAACCGTCCGGTCATTGGACGCTCTGTCCACGGATACCCGCCGCGTTGGATAATCGGACCATGGTTTCGCTCGCCCAGCTCAGCGCGAACTCGGCCTTTCCCGCACCGCGCCGTTCCCGGCACGGTGCCCGGCGTCCAGCTCAGCGGCGTGCATGTGTCCGAGCTGGAGGACCCCACCGCCTATCTGGAGGGCGGCGAGCTCCTGCTGACCACCGGCATTCCCCTCGGCGGAACGGCGGCTACGGCATCCGAGTACGTCCGCCGGTTGGCGGCCAGGGGCGTCGCCGCGCTCGGGCTGGGGCTCGGCGAGGGGCTGGACAGCGTTCCGCCGGCGCTCATCGAGGCCTGCGCCGGGGAGCGGCTGGAGCTCATGGTGGTGCCGGACGGCGTGCCGTTCCTCGATGTTTCGCGCGCGTTCTGGGACCTGGCCGGGCGCAGCGGGCAGGCGGACCTGATTGCCGGACTGGGTACGCAGACCGCGCTGGCCCGCGCGGCGATGCGGCCCGATGCACTGCCGTCGGTGGTGCAGGGGCTGGCGCAGGCGCTCGGCGGCTGGGCCGCTTATTTGCCGGCCGACGGGGGAGCCGAGACGATCTGGCCGACGGGATCCGCGGCGCTGCTGCCGCACCTGCGCGAGGAGACGGCCCGGCTGAACCGGGCGGGCGCGCACTCGGCGGCGACGTTCTGGCTGCACGGCAGCCCGGTGGTGGAGTACCCCATCCTGGTCGGCCGCCGGATCGAGGGCTTTCTCGCCATCGGCTCTGGGCGCACCCTGGCCAAGGCGGACCGGCAGATCATCATGACGGTCTGCGTGCTGCTCGCCCTCAAGGCCCAGCAGCACGAGGAGCTGACCGGCACGTCGGCGGTGCTGGGGTCCGCAGTGGCCAAGCTGATTGTCCGCGGGCACGTCGAGGCGGCCCGGCTGCTGGCGGCCGACGTCGGGCTGGGCCCGCTGCCGGAGCGGGTGCGCATGCTCGCGGCGCGGACGGAAAACGGTGACCTGCGGGCCCTGGCCGCCACCGTTGCCGGGCTGCCGGCGGAAGACGGTGCCCCGGGGCCGGGCGCGGCCCTGGCCGTGAGCCGGCTGCGCTTCGCCGAGGACGGGCTCGGCTTCTTCCTGCTGGACACGACCGACTTGGTGCCGATTGCCGCACCCGAGCCGGAAGAGTACGACGGCGGACTGCTGCCTTGGGAGGGCGGGCCCGACGCAGCGGGCGGGGAGCAGTCGAGCCCGTCCGATGCCGCCGAGCGGCCGCGCACCGGTGCGGCCTGGACCGAGCCCGTGCCGCTGGCCGACGCTGCCTCCCAGGCCGCCGTTCTGCGGCGCGCCGCCCTGCAGGCACCGGCGGGCCGGCTGGTCGGGACCTCGGGGGATGAGGATTCCCGCGCGGAACGGTGGGCGGACGCGCTCGCCGGCTACCAGCGCGCGGACCTGCTTGGCGCCGTCGCCGCCTACCTACGCCGCCGCGGGCATTGGGAGGACACAGCGCGCGATCTCGCGATCCACCGGAACTCGCTCCGCCATCGGATCGCCGTTGCGCAAAGGCTGCTCGGCGTCAGCCTTGATGATCCGGACACCGCCGCCCACCTCTGGCTCGCCCTCCGCCGCCGCGGACTCTGACTGCGCCGGACTTCACCTTTAGCGGAGTGGTCCAGCCTCTCAGCGGCGCAGCCACTCCAGCACGGACTCGGTGTGCTCGCCGAGGGCCGGCGGGGCGCTGCTGCGCGGTGCGAAGGCGGGAGTCCAGCTGATCGGATGCCGGACCTGCCGGCCGACCGTCTCGCCGGCGGCGTCCTGGACGTCGATGGTCGGCTGCAGCCCGAGGGAATCGGCGTACTCGATGCCGGCGTCGATGGTGGCCACGGGGCCGGCGGGAACGCCCACACCGACGAGCTTG
This sequence comes from Arthrobacter sp. Marseille-P9274, assembly GCF_946892675.1. NCBI lineage: Bacteria > Bacillati > Actinomycetota > Actinomycetes > Micrococcales > Micrococcaceae > Arthrobacter > Arthrobacter sp. Marseille-P9274. The sequence goes on along the minus strand of NZ_CAMPOV010000001.1, from coordinate 663,724 downwards.
TCCTGCCAGACGGCGGCGGTCGCGGTGCCAAGGGCCTGCTCCAGTAGCGGGATCAGTTCGGTGCGGTGTTCCACCCGGGCGCTATTGGTGGCGAACCGCGCATCCCCCGCCAGCCCGGGCCGCCCCAGCACTTCGGCCAGCCGCCGGAACTGCCCGTCATTGCCGCACGCTACCGCGAGCGGCCCGTCGGCGCACTCCAGCAGCTGGTAGGGCACGATCGAGGGGTGCTCGTTGCCCATCCGGCCGGGCACCTTGCCCGCGCCGAGGTAGGCCTGCGCCTGGTTGGCCAGCGCGCCCTGCAGGCTGGAGAGCAGGTTGACCTCCAGCAGGCTCCCGCGCCCGGAATTGTTGCGCGCGGTGAGGGCCGCGAGGATGCCGATCGTCGCGTCCTTCGCCGTCAGCACGTCGACCAGCGCGACGCCGGCCTTGTAAGGGGAGCCGTCCGCCTCGCCGGTAATGCTCATCAGCCCGCCGACCGCCTGCACGATGAAGTCGTAGCCCGGCAGCGACGCGCCCTGGGCCGACCCGAAGCCGGAGATCGAGGCGTAGACGAGCCCGGGATTTTCCGCCGACAGCTCGTCGTAGCCCAGGCCCAGCTTGGCCATGCCGCCGGGCTTGAAGTTCTCCACCAGCACGTCCGCCCGCAGCGCCAGTTCCCGGGCCACAGCGAGGTCCCCGGGGTCGGACAGGTCCAGGCAGACGGACTCCTTGTTCCGGTTGACGCTCTCGAAATAGGTCGATCCGGTCGCGGAGAACGGCGGGCCCCAGCTGCGGGTGTCGTCGCCGGCCCCCGGCCGTTCCACCTTGACCACCCGCGCGCCCAGGTCGGCCAGCGTCATGGTGGCCAGCGGCCCGGCCAGCACGCGGGAAAAGTCCGCCACCAGAACGCCTTCCAACGGGCGTGCAGCGGACGACGGCGGGAGGCCGGGCTGTGCAGGCATCGGTGCCCTTTCGTTGGGGAGGGGCCGGACGATTGTCGGCCCGGAACTGGCGACCAGTCTAGGGAGGCCTTCGGTGCTCCGCATTGGACGACTCGGCCCAGAGGGGGATGGAATGCACAAGGGTCGGGCAGCCCCACGAGGCGAACGGTTCGCTCGGGGCCCGGCGAGGTTCGGGCTGGATAGGAGGGAGGCCGGAGCGCAGGGATCGGACGGGAGTGCGGTGTCCGCACGGGATCGGGCGGGACTGCGATGTCTGCAGGGGAGCAGGCGGGACTACGATGTCCGCATGGGAGACGGGCGGGTGCCCGAGGGCTGCGCGGGCCGGGTAGGCGGAGCGGATCGGGACGGCCAGGCGGCGGCCGCGATTCTGGCGCGGCTGGACGAACTGGAGCCGTTCAGTGCGCGGGATCCTGCGGGGGAGGACGTAGAGCCGGGCTCGCCGCTGGCTTTGATGGACCGGCATTTCGCTTCGTCGCGGAGCGTCAGCAGCCTGCTGCAGCAGTCGCTGGCGGCGGCGATGGACAACCTGCAGGCGCTGCGGCGGCTGCTGTTCGTGGAGGACCCGTCCGGCGGGGTGTTCTACCGGCTGAACTCGCATGCGCCTTATTCGCTGGTCCGGACGGTGATCGAATGCGGCACGACGGTGCTCTGGGCGCTACAGCCGGAGGAGGGCCGCGAGCGAATCCGGCGCAGCCTGGTGCTGGTCGCACGGGATGTCTTCAATGCGGCCTCCTTCTGGGACGCCTACCTCGAGGAGTTGCATCCCGACCTGCATCCGGACGCGCAGGTTAGCTTCGAGGGACTCCGTCATGAGGTGAACGAGGCGGCCCGGGCGGCTGGCCTGCCGCCGATCTTCACCAAGAAGGCCGAGGGCCGCTGGGGCTACGCGACCAAGAACAGGACGCAGACGGCGATCCTCAAGGATCTGAGGGCCGACGGCGGCGTGCCGGCCGAGCTGATCTACATCTGGCAGTTCTGCAGCGGCTACTCCCACGGCCTGGAGTGGGCCACCGGGAAGCCCGGTAGTTATCCCGGTCCCTTCAGCAGTCAGGGCGGCGAGCTCCGCCGTCCGAGCACTGAGCCCGGCAGACCAAGCAGCAAGCGCGCCGGTTCCAGTGCGGAGCACGGTACCGCCGGCGGCATGGAGCAGCTGCGGCGGGCTTCGGACGCCGCCTGCGATCTGATTCCCCGGGCCTGGGGGCTGTACGACCTGCGGCGCCGGGTCTGGCCCCTGCTGTAGCTGCAGAAATCTGTCGGAAATAAAGCTTTTCCTGATGTTTACAGCCTTCGTGGGCTGCGCCATACTCCGCGGATTGGCGGACGAAATAGCGTGGCGATAGCGCGGCATCAGCATTCAGAACTTCGATGCCGCCAAGAAAACTTCCCGAACGGCCCTTGCGTTCTAAAACATTCATTTATAGGGTTTTTCCGTGATGGCGATCACGTGGTCTTCGTCACAACGGGGAATGGGGCTCCTCGAAGACCACGCCTGGCCGCATATAACTATGAGTCCTGAAGGAGCGCAATGTCCGCCGAAATGACGCGGCCCGCTGGGGAGGCCGGCATCGATGAGGATGCCGAGCATCTGGCCAGCCTAGGCTACTCGTACGATCAGCAATTCAAGCGCGAAATGACTTTCTGGGGGAACGTCTCCCTCGGCTTCACCTACCTTTCTCCGGTGGTGGGCATCTACTCGCTGTTCGCCGCGTCCCTGGGGATCGCCGGGCCGCCCATGTTCTGGTCGCTCATTATCGTCGGCGGCGGCCAGCTGCTCGTGGCAACCGTGTTCGGCGAAGTGGTTTCCAACTACCCGGTTGCCGGCGGCGTGTACCCCTGGTCCCGGCGCCTGTGGGGCCGCAAGTGGGGCTGGATGAACGGCTGGGTCTACCTGTGCGCGCTGCTGGCCACCATTGCCAGCGTCGCCTACGGCGCCGGCCCGTTCCTCAGCTCGCTCCTCGGCATGGAAAGCAGCGTCAACTCGGTCATCCTGGCGGCGCTGGGAGTCATCCTGCTCGCAACGATCCTGAACCTCGGCGGCACCAAGGTGCTGAACAAGGTCGCCATGCTCGGACTGCTCGCCGAGCTCGGCGGCGCGCTGGTGGTCGGGTTTTGGCTGATCGTCACCGCCCGGCACCACGACCTGAGCGTCCTCTTCCAGAGCTTCGGCGCTGGGGAGGGCAGCAATTACTTCATCGCCTTCGCGGCGGCCGGCCTGATCGGTATCTACCAGTACTACGGGTTCGAGGCGTGCGGCGATGTGGCCGAGGAAGTTCCGAGCCCGGGGCGCACCATCCCGAAGGCCATGCGGATGACCATTTACATCGGCGGTTTCGCCGCGATGTTCGTCTGCCTGTCCCTGATTCTGGCGGTGCCGGACTTCGGTGCAGTGATCAGCGGGACCGACGCCGATCCGGTCGGCAACGTGCTCCTCTCGGCCTTCGGTCCGGTCGGCATGAAGGTGGTCCTCGCCGTCGTCCTGATCTCCTTCGTTTCCTGCGTACTGAGCCTGCAGGCGGCGTCCTCGAGGCTGGCCTATTCGATGGCCCGCGACGGCATCCTCCCGGCGAGCAAGCTGCTCAGCAAGTTCAGCGAGTCCCGCCACGTGCCGCCGTATGCCCTGCTGCTGGCCGGCCTGGTCCCGGCGCTGATCGTGATCGGATCCAAAGTGTCCGAGGATGCGCTGGTCACCATCATCTCCTTCGCCGCGATGGGCATGTACATGGGCTTCCAAATGGTGGTCCTGGCCTCCCTGCGGGCCCGGCTCAAGGGCTGGCGTCCGCGAGGTGCCTTCCAGCTCGGCGCCTGGGGCATTCCGGTCACCGTCGCCGCGCTCGCCTGGGGTGTGCTCGGCATGGTCAACATGGCGTGGCCCCGGACCCCGGAGGCGGGCTGGTTCTCGAACTACATCGTGCTGATCTCCGCCGTCGGCGTCGTTCTCCTGGGGCTGGTCTACATGGCCTGGAAGAAGCCCTATCTCAAGGGCGATGCCCCGGCCGGCGACGCCATCCCGTCCGGACCGCGGCACTCCTTCACCGACTGAGCACCCCTCGGCCCTCGGGCACCCACCAGTAGCACACAGACGAAAGAACAGGTTCCACCATGAGTACGTCCACCGTTGAGGTTCCCTACCTGAACATCTCGGACCCGTCGTTCGCGATGCAGTCCGAAGAGCTCCGCACCGCCCGCGAGCAGAGCTGGTACGCCCGGACCAACTTCGGGCTGGCCGTGCTGCGCTACGACGAAGTGAGCAAGCTGCTCAAGAGCCCCAAGCTCTCCCAGGGCAGCGCCAAGTGGCCGGCGCACAACGGCGTCCACGGCGGGCTGTTCTTCGACTGGTGGACCAAGAACCTGCTGGTGCTGGAGGGCGAGGACCACCACCGTATCCGCCGGCTGCTCAATCCGGCCTTCTCCCCGCGCCTGATCAAGGAGCTGGTGCCCCGGTTCCAGGAACTGGCCAACGAGCTGGTGGACGCGTTCATCGAGAAGGGCGAGTGCGAGTTCATCCGCGACTTCGCCGAGCCCTACGCCACCCGCGTGCTGACCATCCTGCTCGGCATTCCGGAGAGCGAGTGGCCGAAGATCGCCCGGCTCGCCTCCACCGTAGGCCTGGCCCTGGGCGTGACCTTCAAGCAGGACCTGGACAAGGTCGAGGCGGCCGTCGCCGAACTCTACGACTATGCCGAGGAACTGATCCGGGACCGGCAGGCAAACCCGGGCGAGGACTTCGTCTCCCGCCTGGTGCTGGCCAGCCGGGACGGCGACCGGCTCAGCGACGAGGAACTGCGCAACGCGCTGGTGCTGCTGATCTTCGGCGGCATGGACACCACCCGCAACCAGCTCGGCCTGGCCATGCAGTCCTTCATCCGCAACCCGCAGCAGTGGGAACTGCTGGCGGAGCGGCCCGAGCTCGGCGGCAAGGCCGTGGAGGAAGTCATGCGCACCAATCCGACCGTCACCTGGGTGACCCGCGAGGCCGTCGAGGACTTCGAATACCAGGGCCTGACCATCGAAAAGGGCACCACGGTGCACCTGTTCACCCAGTCCTCCGGCACGGATCCGCTTGCCTTCCCGAACCCGGAGATGGACCTGCTCGGCGAGCACGCGCCGCACTACGGTTTCGGCGGCGGGGTGCACCACTGCCTCGGCCACTTCGTCGCCCGGGCGGACATGAGCGAGGCGCTGCCGCTGCTGGCGGGCCGCCTGGCCAAGCCGCACCTGATCGGCGGCGACGAGTGGCTGCCGGACTCCGGCAACACCGGCCCCATCCGCCTGCCCATCGGCTTCACCAAACGCTCCTAGCACGCCAACTGCTCCCCAGCACCACAGCACCACCTACGGAAGGACTTTCCCATGCGGACCATCGACGTCGACCGCAGCCTCTGCGACAACCACGGCCAGTGCGCCATCGCCGCCCCGGAGGTGTTCCGGATGAACACCGACGGCGTGCTCGAGTACGAACCGACCTTCGACGACACCCTGCTGGACGAGGTGGAGGAAGCCATCGACGTCTGCCCCGTCCAGGCGATCTTCCTTAAGGACTGATGATGACCCGCAGAATTGCCGTCGCCGGAGCCTCGATGGGAGGGCTGCGCGCCGCCGAACAACTGCGTTCGGCCGGCTGGGAGGAGGACATCGTCGTCCTCGGCCAGGAGGCCCGTCCGCCCTACAACCGGCCGCCGCTGTCCAAGGAACTGCTGGCGGCGCCGGGCTCGGCCGCCGAGGCGCTGGCCGCGGTCACGCTGCGCCAGCGAAGGACCGCCACCGGCATCGACTGGCGGCTCGGCGCGCCGGTCACCCGGGCCGACCTGTCCGCCCGCACGCTGACGCTGGCCACCGGCGAGGAGCTGGCCTACGACGGCCTGGTCATCGCCACCGGCCTCCGCCCCGCAAGGGTAGAGGTGCCGGGCCCGCGCCATGGCCGCCACGTCATCCGCACGATCGATGACACCCTGGGGCTGCACCGGGAACTGCGGCCGGACACGCGCGTGGTGGTGGTCGGCGCCGGCTTCATCGGCTGCGAGGCCGCGGCTACTGCGACGTCCCTGGGCTGCCGGGTCACGCTCGTCGAGGGCGGCAGCGGCCCGATGGAGCGTCCCCTCGGCCGGCGGCTGAGCGTCGGCGTCCGCGGCTTCCTGGAGGGCAACGGCGTCCGCTGCCTCTCGGGCCACCGGGTGGTGGAATTCCTGTCAGAGACAGGGGACGAGACGGGAAACTGGTCCGGTGACGGGTACGACGGCGGATCGCACCTCAGGTGCGCCGGTGTCCGGCTGTCGGACGGCACCGAGGTGCCCGCCGACGTCGTGATTGAAGCCGTGGGATCAAAGCCGAATACCGAATGGCTGGCCGGCAACGGCCTGGACCTGGCGGACGGCGTGCTCTGCGACGAGTCGATGCGCGTCATCGGCGCCGGCGGGGCGCTGCCGTCCGTGGTGGCCGTCGGCGACGTCGCCCGGTACCCGGACCAGCGGGCGGGCACCGGAGCCCGCCGCGTCGAGCACTGGGCCACCCCGGCGGACACGGCCAAGATCGCCGCGCCCGCCCTGGTCGCCGGGCTCAACGGCGCGGAGGTTCCGGAACCCGCGGCGCCGCTGCCCTCCTTCTGGACGGACATCTTCAAAATCCGGATCCAGGGCGTCGGCAGCCCGGCGCTCGCCGAGCGGATCGAGGTGCTCGAGGGTGACCCGGACCGCCCCGCCGCCGGCGCCGCGCTGGGCTACTACCGCAGCGGCCGGCTCATCGGAGCCGTGACCTGTGCCCTGCCCGCCGACAAGCAACTGCACTACCGCAAGCTCGTGACCGATGCCGGTGTGGCCGCACGCCTGGCCGCCGCCTAACCGCCGGCTACGAACGACTGAAAGAAGACTGCCATGACTCTCACCCCCGTACGGCCCGATTCGGCCGGAACCGACCTGCTGGCCGGACTTAACGACCGCGAAGCGTTTGCCCGCCACCGCGAGCGGAACCTGCGCCCTGACGTCGTCCGCGACCTGGGACGCAAGATCCAGGAAGCCGGCGTCGAGTACGTCTATTACGCGCTGCCGACCATCGGCTCGCGCATGGTGGCCAAGATGGTCCCGGCCAACCACTTCAAGCGCAACCTGGAAAAGGGCATCTGCTTCCACCGCACCGCCCTGTCCGACCTGCAGAACGACCGCTACGGCAACCTGATCGGCGGCGGCATCGAGGCCCGCGAGTTCTGGGCGCTGCCGGAGCCCGACACCTTCGTGGTGCTGCCCTGGGACACCTCGGTGGCGCGGATCTTCTGCACCGCCTACGAGCCCCCGCACCTGCCGGAGGTCGGCGGCCGCCTGCTGCCGATCGACACGCGCTCGCTGCTGATCCGCAGCCACGAGGACTTCACCGCCCGCACCGGCTTCGAGGTCCGTTCCGGCACCGAACCCGAGATGACCTGGGAAGGCCCGGGCCTCGAGGTCGTCAAGAAGCCCGGCACCAGCCCCGCCTACCAGGTGGAGAACCTGGAGCGGATGCGCCCGATCTACAAGCAGATTGTCACCTACGCGAAGGCGATGGGGCTGGACATGATCGAGGGCGACTATGAGGACGACGGCCAGCTCGAACTGAACTGGATGTACGACCGCGTGGAGAACACCGCGGACCGGCTGGTCACCTACCGGCAGATCTGCAAGCAGGTGGCCCGCGAGTTCGGCGTCACGGCCAGCTTCATGCCCAAGCCCTACAACGGCCAGATGGGCAACGGCTGCCACCACAACCTGAGCCTGTGGGACGGGGACACCAACGTCACCGAGGACCCGGGCCGGGTGGAGCTGCACGTCTCGCAGACCGCGCAGCACGCCATCGGCGGCCTGCTCGCGCACGCCCCCGGTTCCATGGCGGTCATGGCCTCCACGGTCAACTCCTACAAGCGGTTCTGGGACGCCGGGCAGTTCGCCCCGAGCACGGCCAACTGGGGCCTGGACAGCCGCGGCTGCCTGGTCCGGATCTCCTCCAATGGCCGGATGGAGTACCGGGTGCCGGACGCCGCCGTGAACCCGTACCTGTCCCACACGCTGCTGATCGCGGCGATGGAGGACGGCCTGAACCGGCAGCTGGATCCGGGGCAGCCCGACGACGGCGGCGCGGACGTGCCGGCGATCGGCGGCCAGCTGCCGCTCACCCTGGGGGACGCCATCGACGCGTTCGTCTCGGACACCTACCTCACCTCGGCGCTGCCGGCGGACCTGGTCTCCATCTACACCCAGCTGAAGCAGGAGGAGTGGGCGCGGTACTGCGGCGCCATCACGGAGTGGGACCGCGAGATGTACTGGGAGACCATCCCGTGAGCCGCGGAGCAACCCTTTCCCCCGGCGTCCTGCGGCTGGCCTGCATCGACTCGGAGGCCCCGCCGCTGTTCAACCTGGCCGACGGTGGACACCGGCGCGGCTACGAGCCGGCCGCGGCCGAGCTGGCGGCCTCCGTGCTGGGCCTGCGCGTCGAGTGGGTGTTCCTGGCCTGGGACGACATGCTGCCGGCCGTGCGCGAGCACCGCGTGGATGCCGTCTGGTGCGGCCAGGGCATCATCCCGGAGCGCCAGGCGGTAGTGAATTTCACCGACCCGTACGCCGTGTTCGACGAGACCGTGCTGGTCCGCAAGGGCGATCCGGCGCGCTCGCCGGAGGACCTGGCCGGCTACAAAGTGGCGGCGATCGAGGGCAGCGCGAATATGAAGCTCGCGGTGACCTTCCCCGGCGCCGTCCCGGTGCCGTTCACCGGCGAGGACGTCTTCGGGGACATGCTCGCGGCCCTTCGCAACGGGGAGGTGGACGCCATGGTGGACGACGACGTCGTCACCGTCCCGCTCGGCGGGGACCCGGCCTACGACGTGGCCTTCACGCATCCGACCGGAAACCGATGGGGAGTGGGCGTGGCCCAGGACAACCCGTTCCTGCTCGCCGACCTCAACACCGCGCTCGCCACGGTGGTGGCCGACGGCCGGCTGGAGCGGATCTGGGGGCAGTGGATGCCGCAGCTGCCGTTCCCGCTCGGAGCGGAGGTGGCCGCATGAGCCGGCCGCTGATCGGGGTGCCGGGCATGTGGTCCAGCTCGGTCCACGGGCTGCGCTTCGAGGGGGTGGCGGTGGCCGCCCAGGTGCTGCGCAGCATCGCCGCGGCCGGCGGCGAGCCGGTGATCATGTTCCCGGAGGGCGCGGCCGCCGCGGACCAGGTGGAAAGGTTCGACGGCGTGGTGCTGCCCGGGGGCGCGGACGTTTCGCCCGCGCTGTACGGGGCGGAGCCGGACGAGCACTACTGGCCCGCCGACTACGCGGGACAGGACGCGTTCGAAACCGAGGTCCTGGCCGCGTGCGTCGCCGCGGGGGTGCCGACGCTGGCGATCTGCCGCGGGCTGCAGCTGCTCAACGTGGCCCGCGGAGGCACATTGATCCCGCACCTGGAGCCGGGCCGCGAAGCGGACAGCGTCCAGCACAAGGGCGCCGTGCACCCGGTCACGGTCGCGGCCGGGTCGCTGCTGGCGTCCGTGGTCGGGGCCGGGCCGGTGGACGTCTCCTCCTACCACCACCAGGCGGCAGGGGAACTGGGCGCGGGCCTGCAGGTCACCGCGCGGGCCGACGACGGCGTCGTGGAGGCCCTCGAGGTTCCGGGCGCGCCGCTGCTGGCCGTGCAGTGGCACCCGGAGGACACCGCCGACAGCAATCCCGCCGACCATGCCCTGTTCGCCTGGGTGGTCGAGGCCGCCCGGGCCTACCGCGGCGGTGAAGGGCAAGGCCCGTCGGCGCGGGGTGCTGCCGCCGGCCCGCAGCTGGCAGGTGCCCGGTGAGCGCGGAACCGCTGCGCGTGGATCCGGCCGCGGTGCTGCCGGACAACGGGACGCTCGGCCCCGAGGCGCCGCGCATCGCCGTCGTTGTTTCCCTGACCTTCCCGGGCATGACGGAACAGACGCTGGAACTGATGGAGCGGTTCACCCGCGTGGCGTTCGAGACGCTGCACGCGGCCGGCGCGCGGGCCGAACTGGTGGACAGCGCGGCCGAAGAACTGCTGCCGGAGGCCGCGCTGGCCGGCTACGACGGGGTGCTCTTCCTCGGCGGCGGGGACGTGGACGGCTCGCTGTACGGCCATACCGATCCGGTGCCGAACGCGTACGGCGTGGACCTGCGCGCGGACGAGTACTGCCTGGAGCTGATCCGCGGGGTGCTGGAGCGGGACCAGCCGCTGCTGGCCATCTGCCGCGGCTCGCAGCTGCTCAACGTGGCGTGCGGCGGGACGCTGATTCCCGACCTGGACCCGTGGCACCTGCACCGGGGCGGGCCGGGGGAGCCGATGTTCCTCGACGAGGAAGTGGACCTGCTGCCGGGGTCGAAGGTCGCCGCCATCCTGGGCCGGGACTCGGTGACCGTGCGCTCGGGCCACCATCAGGTTGTCGGGACCGTGGCCCCGGAGCTCGCCGTGGCGGCGGTGGCGCGGGACGGCGTGGTCGAAGGCACCGAACATCCGGGCAGGACCTGGGTGGTCGGCGTGCAGTGGCATCCGGAGGATTCCGACGGCGACGCGGGGCACCGCTCGCTGCTGTTCGAGGAATTCGTGCGGCAGAGCCGGGCCAACGCCGTGGCGGAGGTGCGAAACCTAGCCGAGGCGGGTCGGACTTGAGGCGGGCCGGACCTGATGCGGCGGCCGGCCTGGTCTGTGCGGCTACTCAGCCGCGCAGATCAGGCGCAGGTCGAGGTTCGGCACGTTCAGCGGGATGAAGCAGAAGCCTTCCGGCTCCGTCTTGACCCGTTCCCCGACGATGAAGCGGCCCGAGTTTCCCAGGATGACCCGGTTCTGGCCGTTGAGGATCGCGGCGTCGCCCGGGATCCTTCGGACGAACGGGATGAAGGTATTTTCCAGGTCCCGGATCCGGATGTCGCAGCCGGTGACCCCGATGAACTGCCCGTGGACGTAGCTGGGTACGGTGCAGGTCATGATGTACTCGTCGAAGCCCAAGTAGTCGACGTACGGACCGGCGATGGACTGCCGGCCGGTCTTGGCCGCAATGGAAAACCATGGGAGTTGCTCGTAGTCGTAGAACCGTTCGCCTTCGGGCGCCAAATCGAAATCCAGCTTTTCGATTTCCCCCGCGGCATTCCGGAACCACCATTCCAGGACGCCTTCCGCGTCCTTTAATGCCGAAATGGAGAAAATGACTCCTGCCCCGACTACAATAGGGTGGGAATTCAGGAATTCGACGGATATTCCACGCAGTCCCGAAATGTCATTCCGGGAGACTTTATCGCCCGCATGGATCTTCGCTTCCAGCTGCTCCTCCACCTGGGCGGAGCAGGACGAGAGGTCCCGGTACAGCGCGTTCAGCCACGACTCGATGGCCGTGCCCATGGACGTGGCCACGGCCCGGGCCGATACGGGCGCGTTCATGGGATCTCCTGTTCCTCGACGGAATGGGTCAGCGTGAGCTTGGTGTCGATCAGATGATAGGTGTTCCGCCGGATGTGCTCCTGGACCAGCCGCTGGGCCCTGTCCGGATCATCCGCCCGCACGGCGTCGACGATCTCCAGATGCTCCCGCGCGGCTGCCGCGGAGTCGAAAATAGCGGCCAGCGGCGTCCACAGCAACTGGCCGACTTCCGCCTGCAGCCGGATCTCCTGCGCGGTCAGCCGGGGTGACTGTGCGACCACGGCCAGCTCGATGTGGAAGCGGCTGTCCGCCCGAGCCCGGCCCTCCGGGGAGTCGGCGCGCTCGAGCCCGCGGGCCAGCTGTTCCAGCCGGTCCAGGTCATTGGGGTGGGCGCGGTCGCAGGCCAGGCGGGCGGCGGCGGACGCCACTGCCGTCTGCTCATCGCCGAGGTCGCGCAGGTCCGCGATGGAGGTCTCCCGCAGGTACCGGCGCAGCTGCTCAGCCTGCGTGGCCGGGGACTTCACTACGAAGGTTCCGCCGTTGCGGCCGCGCCTGGTCTCCACCACGCCCTGGTCGCGGAGCGCCGCCAGCGCCTCGCGCAGGGTCGCACCGGCGACGCCGAACATCTCGGACAGCTCCGACTCCGCCGGGAGCCGTTCGCCGACCCGCAGCATGCCGAGCGAGATGGCCGTCGAAATCCGGCGCACGATGGCTTCCGAGCGCTCCATCTCGGGCAAGGAGCGGTAGATCTGCGACTGCAGCACCGGGGGTGACGCCACGATCTCTCCTTACGGCCGGATCCAGGCAGGCATGACGGCTGGCCACTGCCGGGAATGACGATATTCTACTCTGCCGGCGCGGGGATATTTCAACATTGCCGATCGATTTGTTCGCGCATGGGATAAATCCGAAGAAATATGGGGAAATGCTGGAGCGGCCACCCTGATAAGGAGATATTTTGATGAGCATGAGTCATTACCAGAGCATCAATCCAGCCACCGGGGAAACGATCTTCGAAGCACCCACCGCCAGCGACGAGGAAATCCAGACCGCGCTGAAGCAGGCACAGACGGCTTTTGAATCGTGGCGGCATTCCGCCGTCGGGGACCGCTCCGAGGTCCTGCGGCGCGTGGCCGCGCTGTACCGCGAGCGGCGACAGGAACTCGCCGAGCTGATCAGCCTCGAAATGGGCAAGCCGGTCAGCCAGGCGCTGGGCGAGGTAGGCCTGGTGGCCGACATCTACGAGTACTACGCCGAAGAGGGCCCCGGGTTCATGGCGGACGAGCCGCTCAAGGTCCGCGGCGGCGGCGAGGCGGTAGTCCGCTCCGCGCCCGTTGGCGTGCTGCTGGGCATCATGCCGTGGAACTACCCCTACTACCAGGTGGCGCGGTTCGCGGCACCCAACCTGATGCTCGGCAACACCATCCTGCTCAAGCACGCGCCGAGCTGCCCGCAGTCCGCGCTGGCCATGGAACAGATCTTCCGGGACGCCCAGCTGCCCGAGGGCGCCTACGTGAATGTCTTCGCCACGAACGGGCAGGTCGCCGACATCATCGCCGATCCGCGCGTCCAGGGCGTCTCCCTGACCGGCAGCGAACGCGCCGGCGCCGCCGTGGCCGCCCTGGCGGGGCAGCACCTGAAGAAGTACGTGCTGGAACTCGGCGGCAGCGACCCGTTCATCCTGCTGGATTCGGAGGACCTGGACGCCACCGTGAAGGCGGCGGTGGGCGGACGGATGGGCAATGCCGGCCAGGCATGCACCGCGTCCAAGCGCTTCATCGTCGTCGAGGACCTCTACGAGGAGTTCGTCGAGAAGTTCACGGCTCGGATGGCCCGCATCACGCCCGGCGATCCCCTGGACCCGGCCACCCGGTTCGGGCCGCTGTCCTCCCGCGCCGCCGCCGAGGGGCTGGTGGAACAGATCAACGATGCCGTCTCGAAGGGGGCCACCCTGCACACCGGCGGCCACCTGGTCGACGGCCCCGGCGCCTACGTGGAGCCTACGGTGCTGACCGGAGTGGAGCCGGGTATGCGGGCCTACACGGAGGAGCTCTTCGGCCCGGCCGCCGTGGTCTACAAGGTCGCGGACGCCGCGGAAGCGATCGAGCTGGCAAACAGTTCTCCCTACGGCCTCGGCGGAGCGGTATTCAGCGCCGACGTGGAGAAGGCCAAAGACGTCGCGGACCGGCTGGACACCGGGATGGTCTTCATTAACTCGGTTGCGGACACGCAGGCGGACCTGCCGTTCGGCGGCGTGAAGCGCTCCGGCGTGGGCCGCGAGCTGGCGAGCTTCGGGATGCAGGAGTTCGTGAACAAGAAGCTCATCCGCGTCCCCGCCGCCCGGTAGGAGGCGGCCAAGTAAGAGATGGCCGGCGGCGGGTCGCTCCGCCGCCGGCCGCTCCGGCTACCCGTGCCGGCGGAGGACCTCCTCGAAGACGGGCAGGCTGCGCCGGACCATGTCTTCGCTGGCGGTGAGCGAGACCCGGAAGAAGCCCGGGGTCTCGAACAGGGCGCCGGGCATCACGAGGACCCCGTCCGCGCCCACTTCCTCAGTGAAGGCCATGTCGTCCGGGCCGGGGGAGGGGATGTAGAGGTAGAAGCTGCCCTCCGTCTTCCGGATGCGGTAGCCCATCCCGGACAGAGACTCCACCATCAGGTCCCGCTTCCGTTCGAGGGCGCCGATATCGATGGTGAACCGCTCGAGCGCGGGCAGCGCATGCTGAAGGACGGCGTTGGGGTAAATCCAGCCCATCGCCAGCTGGAGGGCGGCCAGCGCGTCGGCCAGCTGCCGGCGGACCGGCATGGCGGCGGGCAGGGCGAGGTAGCCGATGCGCTCACCCGGGGCCAGGTGCGTCTTTCCGTAGGTGTAGGCGACCAGGGTGTAGGGGTAGAACTCGGCGGGACTGTGGAAGCGGGCGCCGTCGAACACGATGCGATTGTAGGCTTCGTCGGAGATCAGGTAGATGCGCCGCCCGATGCGCGCCGAGGCCTCCTCGAGCAGCGCCGCGAGGGCGGTGAGCAGCTCCGGCGGGTAGATCCGGCCGGTGGGGTTGTTCGGCGAGTTCACGATCACCGCCCGCGTGCGCGAAGTGATGGCCGCGGCGATGGCGGCCAGGTCGACGTCGAACGTGTCCGTGTTGATCTTCACCTTGGCCGGCACCAGCGCGGCCTCGGTGATCAGCGGTTCGTAGCAGAACCACGGCGGCAGGCTGTAGATGACCTCGTCGCCGGGATCCGCGATGGCCTTCAGTGCCATGGCGATCGCCGTGAAGCCGCCGGTGGTCAGGTAGAGGTCCTCGGCGTGGAAGCCGACGCCAAGGTGCCGCTCCAGCGAGGCCGCGGCGGCCTCCCGGGCGGCCGGCTCGTTGGTCTTGTAGGCGTACCAGGCCTCGTTCCGCGGGCTGAGCGCCTCGCGGTAGGCGGAGACGTACTGCTCCGAGGGCATGTCGTGCGGGTTGCCGAGCGCAAAGTCGCAGACTCCGGGCTCGTCCCGCCGCCGGGCATAAACCGAGGTTGTCAGGAAGTCGTTGATCCGCCGGTAGGAGGCGACGCCGGCGATTCCTGCGGCACGGTACGACGCCGGTGCCTCGGTGGCCGGGGCGGGTGCGCCTTCGTCCGGGTGCGGCATGGCTGCTCCTCTCCGAAGGCCATGTTCCTCCTGGACCGGCGGATGCGGCAACGGCCGATTGTCCCTGACCCGGACGGGACGGGACGGATAACGCCTGCCCGGCCACCCGCCGTCGTCCGTCAGTTCCCGGTGGGAACGGTCCCGGCCGAGGGGAGGCGCACGACGAATTCGGTATGCCCGGGGCGGCTGTCGACGCCGACGGTGCCGTCGTGCGAGGCGACGATGGCCTTGACGATCGAAAGGCCGAGGCCGTGCGTGCCGTTGCGGTCGGAGCGGGACGCGTCGGCGCGGGCGAAGCGGGAGAAGATCTGGCCGACGAAGTGCTCGGGGATCCCGGGGCCGTCGTCCGCCACACTCACCCGCACGTAGCCGTCGCCCCGGGCCAGCGAGGTGACGACCGTGGTCCCCTGGCCGGTGTGCCGGTGGGCGTTGGTCAGCAGGTTGACCAGGACCTGGCGCAGCTGTCCCGGATTGGCGCGGATCGTGACCGGGTCGTCGGGGACGTCGAGGACCCAGCGGTGGCTCGGCGCGATGGCGCGGACGTCGTTGACGGACTCGGCGACCAGTGCGGTCAGGTCGACCTCGCTTTGCTCGGCGCGCTGGCCTTCGTCCATCCGCGCGAGCAGGAGCAGGTCCTCGACCAGGGCGGTCATCCGCTTGGCCTCGGATTCCACTTTCCCGATCGAGGACCGGCCCTGCGGGCTGAGCTGCTCGGTCAGCCGGATCATTTCGGAGTAGCCGCGGATGGCGGTCAGGGGAGTGCGAAGTTCGTGGCTGGCGTCGGCCACGAACTGGCGCAGCTTGGTCTCGCTCCGGTGCCGGGCATCGAAGGCACCCGCGACGTTGTCCAGCATCAGGTTGAAGGCATGGCCGACTCGCCCGACCTCCGTGGTGGGGGCGGCGATCTTTGCGGGGACGCGTTCGCCGATGGCGACGTGGCCCCGGCCCAGCGGCAGCCGGGAGACCGAGGTGGCGACGCCGGATAGCTGCCCGAGCGGGCGCAGGGTCCGGCGGATGATCAGGGTGCCGATGAGGGCGGCCGCCACCAGGCCCGCGACGGACACGCCGGTCATGGTCCGGGTCAGCGAGTCGAGGGTCTGTTCTTTGGCCAGCAGGGGCAGGCCGGTGACGATCGTGGCCTCGCGGCGCTCGCTCCAGCGGGCGACCAGCCGGTACTCGCCGAACGAGAGCTGGCGCTCTACGGGGGCGGCGTTCAGCTCCAGGCCGGTGATGGCCCGCATGTCCGCCGCGGTGAGGTCCTGATGTTCGCCGTCGGGCATAAAGACACCCGCATTGCGGACGTCGCTCTCGCTGATGCGCGCGTTCAGCACGCCGACGACCTGGCCGGGGGTGGTCAGGGGATCCGCCGGTTCGGGTGCCTGTCCGGACCCGTTCTGGTCCGACTCGCTGTCGCGGCCGTCCCCGTTGCGGTCGTCCTCGTCTTCGGGGCGGAAGTCATCCTGCGACCGCAGGGCACGGGTGGAGGCCTGTTCGAGCTGCTCGTTCAGCTGGCCGCTGAGGAAAGATTCCATGGCGGCGTGGGCAGAGAGGCCGACCGCGGCGCAGATCGCGGCGATCAGGGCCAGGACGATGATCACCAGCTTGGTCCGCAGCTGCCACGGCCGGAACAGGCGGCGGCCGCGGCCGTGCCCGGGCAGCTCCCGGGGCACGGCCGCTTCGGTGCCCCCCTGCGCCGTGTCCGGCTTCCCCCGATTGTCCATGTTTGTCTTCCGGATCTGTCCTTCGCGAGCGGAGCTCCCAGCTCCTTCCCAAGGTGATGAGGTAACTGTAATGGCTATTGTTGGTTCAGTATCTGCCCGTTGACGTGATCTTCAGGAGCGCTTGTATGGCCGCGCAGGATTCCCTCGACTTCGTGGCCAGCCTGCCCCGGCTGAGCCGTCCGGACGGCAGCCGGATCCGCGCCCTGGTGGTCGACGACGAACCACAGCTGTCCGACCTGGTCCGCATGGGACTGCAGCTGGCCGGCTGGGAAGTCGCGGTGGCCGACGACGGACCGTCGGCCGTGCGGCTGGCCCGGGAGACGCGGCCGGATGTGCTGGTCCTGGACGTGATGATTCCGGGATTCGACGGACTGGACGCGCTGAACCGGATCCGGACCTTCGCGCCGGAGGTGCCGGCCCTGTTCCTGACCGCCAAGGACGCGGTGTCCGACCGGATCACCGGCCTGGCCGCCGGCGGCGACGACTACGTGACCAAGCCGTTCAGCATGGAGGAGCTGCTGCTGCGGCTCTGCCGGCTGGTGCAGCGGTCCGGTGCGGCGGCGGCGCGGACGGCCGAGCTGGTGGTCGGGGACCTGGTGATGAACCTGGACACCCGTGAGGTCACGCGCGGCGGCGAGCCGGTGCAGCTGACCACCACGGAGTTCGACCTGCTGCACTACCTGATGGACAATCCGCGGACCGTCCTGAGCAAGGGCCAGATCCTGGACCAGGTCTGGAACTACGATTTCGGCGGGCACAACAACATCGTCGAACTCTACATTTCGTATCTGCGCAAGAAGATCGACGCCGGACGGGCGCCGATGATCCATACCCTTCGCGGCGCCGGGTACGTCCTCAAGCCGGCCGCTGCCTAATCGTCCCGCCACTCGGCCTCCGCGAGCCATTCGTCGTCGTCGCTGTCCGAGCCGTTGCCGGCGTCGGCCGAGGTCTGGTCGTCCCAGTCGTCCTGCTGGTCCTGCCAGTCCTGCCAGTCTTCCTCGTCATCCGTGGTTCCGACGTTGTCATCGGTGCCCCTGCCACGGTCCTGGTCTGGCTGGTCGTCGCAGTTGTCCTCGGGCGCAGCGGAGGGCGATGGCGTGGCGGAGGGCACGGGCGCGGACGAAGTGTTGTCCGCGGAGGCGGGCGAGACACCTCCAGTGAGGGCCTCGAGATCGGTGCGCAGCTGGGCCAGCGCCGCCTCGGCCTGGAGCCACTGCTGCCGGGGCAGCTCTCCGGTGGCACCCGCGTCGCGGACGTCGTCGGTCAGGGAATCGATCTCTGCAAGCGCGCCAGTGTAGTCCTTGTCCTTGGCCAGCTGCATGACGGACTGGGCGCGTTCCTGCAGCGAGCCGGGAGCGGCCGGCGAGACCTTGGCCTGCTGGGCCGAGCAGCCGGCCAGCAGCAGGGCGGCGAGCGTGCCGCCGATGAGGGGCTTGGCGAAGGGCGCTGAAATGTTCATGGGGCCAGGCTTTCTTCGAGCAGGGTCAGGTTGTCGTCAAGCCGCTGGAGGACGGCCGGATTGGGGGCGGAACCCGCCGGGTCGGAGGGAAAGACGGCGGGAAGCATGGCGGGCAGGACTGCGACGCCGGCCAGGGCCGTGGCGGCGGCCGAGGCGAGGATGGCGGCGCGCCGTCTTGGGAAGGGTCGTCGACGGGCAGCCGGCGGCGCGTCGGGGGGGAGGAGCTGGCCGAGGCTGGCTGTCGGCGGTGCCGGCGCCACGGCCACGGGCAGGAAGGCCCGGGTAGCGTTGGTAAGTTCGGCGGGCCGCAGGGCGGGAAGCAGCGGCGCCAGGTCCGGCGGCCGGAGCCCTGGCGTCTCGTGCTGCGCGGGGTCGCGCAGCCGGCGTGCGGTGTCCGGATCGCTGCCTGCCCGCCTCAGCGAGAGGGTGACTTCCGCTGCGGTGGGGCGGTGCGCCTCGTCCGAGTCCGTCATGGCTTGAAGAAGTTCCGCCACGCCCCCGGGAAGGTCCGCGGGAATCCGCGGCGGACGGGTCAGCCGGGCCAGCGCCGAGTCGATGGGCGGACCCTGGTATTCCGTTTCGCCCGTGAGGCACTGCAGCAGCACCAGCCCGAGCGAGTAGATGTCCGACGGCGGGCCGGCCTCCCGTCCGCGGACCTGTTCGGGGCTGAGGTAGGCGGCGGTGCCGACGGTCAGCTCCGGTACGGGCCGCGGCCGCCCGATGAGCGCGGCGATACCGAAGTCGGCGAGCTTGGGCTGCAGGTCTTCGTCGTCGGAATACCTGGCCAGCAGGATATTGCTGGGTTTAATGTCGCGATGGATGGTTGCCCGGCCGTGGACGTAGTGGAGAGTGGCGGCCAGCCGGGCCCCGAGCCGCGCCGTCGTCTCCAGCCCCAAGGGAGCTGCCGCCAGCTGGAGCCGCAGGTCCACTCCCGCGACGAGCTCCATGACCATGAAGGACAGCTCCTGCCTGTCATGCCTGGCGGTGCCCGCGTCGTAGAGGGCGACGAGGCCGGGATGGTTCAGCCGCGCCATGGTCTCGGTTTCCAGCCGCTGCGAGTCCAGCAGGCCCGGCTGGTGGAGATCCGGGTGGAACACCTTGACGGCGACTTCCCGCCGAAGGACGTGGTCCACGGCCCGGTAGACGGTTCCCATGCCGCCCCGGCCGATCATCGGACCCACTTGGTAGCGGTCGTTTAGCAGGCTGCCCCGGATCTCCGGGGCGGTCGTGCTCGACATGGGAACCTCCTGTGCTGGCAGGGCCGGGGCCGGTCAGGCAGCGCCGGTCGCCTGGAGGGCGTCGATGATCTGCGTCAGGATGGGTAGTACGAACCTGATGAACAGGTAGACGCAGATTCCAAGGAACAGGACCACCAGCAGCAGCACGAAGATGAACTCGGGCCGCCGTATCAGCGGAAGGCGCGGCTCATCGTCCTGCGGTGCGGGATCAGGATCGCTGCCTCCGGTTGAGCCGTAGAGGAAGGTGTGCGGTGTGTTTTCAGAATGATTTGTCATGCTTCCACGGTGCGGCCCGGGCCTAAGCCGCCACTGTGGCGTAACTGTGAAGCTGCTGTGGAACGGGCCCGCTTCTGCTGCCCTCAGGAAGAAGCCGGACGTGCGCTGCACACGATCGTTCCGGCCGCGCCGTCCACGGTGATTGTGTCGCCGGTGGCAATGCGAAGGGTCGCGTCCGGGACACCAACGACGGCGGGGATCCCGTATTCGCGCGCCACCACAGCTCCGTGCGACACGGGTCCGCCCATCTCCATCACCAGGGCCCCGGCGGTCAGGAAGAGCGGAGTCCAGCCCGGGTCCGTGGACGGAGCGACCAGGATTTCGCCCGGCTCCAGCCGGGCCCCGGCCGGGTCCAGGATGACCCGGGCGGTTCCGGTCACTGTGCCCGCGGAGGCCGGCGCCCCGACGAGGGTTCCCGGCGGAAGCCGGTCTCCCGCCGTCGTTGTTGCCGCTGCGGCGAGGGCCGCCTCCACGTCCGTGCCGTCGGAGAGGATCAGCCGCGGGATGTGCCGGCGGCGCAGTTCGCGGGCGTAGGTGCGGCGGCGACCGGCCACGATGCCGTGCAGGTCCGCGCCGCGCAGGCCCACCCGAGCCTCGGCGAGGTCGAGGAAGAAGACGTCCTCGGCCGCCGCGACGGACCCGGCGGCGGCGAGCTCTTCCCCGACCTTCCGCAGTTGCGCGCGCAGGGCGGCGAGGGCCGTGACGAGCCGGTACTTCGGGTACTCGCGCATTCCGGCGCTAGCGCGGGCCCGGCGAAGGCCGTAGGCGATGAGCCGGCTGCGCACCGGACCGAACGCCTCGGCCCGCCGGACCAGGTCTGCGACCTTGGCGTCCGCCTGCGCTGCGGCGCGCGCGAACTGGCGGTCCGGCGCCTGCTGGGGATCGTCCAGCCGCAGGTAGTTCGCGATGACGTTGATGATGTGCGACGGATCCTCCGCCCAGCGCGGCACGCCGATGTCGATTTCGGCGACCGCGCGGTGCCCGTACGCGGCCAGGAAGGCCGCGAGCCGGCGCTGCGCCTCCGCCGGAAGGGTGCCCTCGCGGTAGGCACGGGCCAGCTCCTCCGGGGCCGCGGACCGGATGGCCTCCGCGGAGGCGGGGTCCCGGCCGATGGCGGCGGCGGCATCCCAGAGCTTGAGGTCCATCTCGGTCGTGACGTTGTGCGGCAGCCCGCGCAGCACCTCCTGCACTTCGCCGCGTTCGACGAGGGACCCCAGCAACCAGCGGGCCACACCCAGCCAGAGGTAGCCGGCGGCCGGCGGGGGCAGCAGCCGGAGCAGGCTCTCGGTGACCTCCCGGCTGAACATCTGTTCCACGAAGTCCAGCCGCTGCGCGGGGGTGGCCGGCTCGGGCAGCCGGAGCCGGGCGTCGAACTCCCGCTCCGCCGCCCGGGAACGCCGCAGCGCGGCAGCCGGCCGGAACAAGGCATGCAGCACGGACGGCAGCAGCACCAGCTGGGGGACGGACCGGAACAGCCCGGCGGGGGAGCGCGGCACGCGGCGCCTGGCCACGGCGAAACGCGGATCCTCCATCAGGTGCTCGAGCACGCCGACGGACCGGGCGTCTGCGCCCTTCATCATGCGCGGGAGCAGCCGCCGGCCCCCGGGGCTGCGCAGCACCGGGGTGATGTCCACAAAGAGCCGCAGGCCGACGCTGAGGTAGCGGAACGCTGGCGGTGGTCCTGACCCGCCGCCCGCCGGCTTCCAGGCCGCGGCGAGGGTCTCGAACGCGCACAGCCCCATCGGCGTCAGCGGCCGCGTCAGGCCCTGCAGCAGGCTGGCGCAGAGGTAGGCCCGGGTGCTCTCGTCCGCCTCAGGAAGCGGGTACAGCGTGGTGATGGGCCGGGTCTGGACCAGCGCGAAGCCGCCGGCGGGGGAGAGCGTCCATTCCAGGTCCTGGGGCGCCCCGAAGAGCTCCTGCGCGGCGCGGCCGAGCCCCGCGAGCTCGCGCACCTGCTCGTCGGTGAGGCTCGGTTCGCTCCCGGCGGCCAGGGGCAGCTGCTCCGTGCCGCCGCCGGGCAGCGGCCTGACCTGCACCAGCTTGTCGCCCACCCTGCGCTCCACAATCCGGCCGGTTGCCGTGTCCACGACAAACTGGTCCGGGTTGACGGCGCCGGAGACCACGGCCTCGCCCAGCCCGGGGCTGGCGTCCACCACGGTCTGCCCGCGGGTACCGGTGAGCGGGTTCGCGGTGAACATGACCCCGGAAACGGCGGCGTCCACCATGCGCTGGACAACGACGGCGAGGCGCACCTTCCGCTGGCCGATCCCGTTCGCGTAGCGGTAGGCCGTGGCCCGCTCGGTCCAGAGCGACGCCCAGCAGCCGCGCACGGCCTCGAGCAGCGCGTCCGCGCCGACGACGTTGAGGAAGGTGTCCTGCTGGCCCGCGAAGCTCGCCTCGGGCAGGTCCTCGGCGGTGGCGGACGAACGCACGGCCACCGGCACGTCCTCGCCGAGCCGGGCGTAGGCGCGGCGCAGTTCCCGTTCGATCCGTGCCGGCACCGGCGCGGCGGCCAGCCGGTCGCGCGCCTGCCGGGCCAGATGCTGCAGGCTGGCGGCGGTGGCCGCGTCCCCGGGTGGCCTGCCATGTTCCGCCGACGGCCGCACCGTCTCACCGGCGGCGGATTCCATCGCGGCGAGCAGCCACTCGAGCCCCGCCGCCGTCGCCACCTGGCGGTAGGCCGCCGTCGTTAGGCAGAAACCATCCGGAACCGGGAGCCCCGCGGCGAGCATGACGCCGAGGTTGACCGCCTTTCCGCCGGCCTCGGCCAGCATGCCCGCGCCGACCTCGCCCAGCGGCACCGTGATGCTGTCCATCGTCGGCCCCCTAGCTCTGCAGCGGGTCGGACCGGCGCGCCGATTGCTGCGCGGATGGCGGCCCGGCCGGCTGCGCGGATGGCGGCGCGGCCGCCTGGCGCGGCTCCAGCAGCACTCTGGCCACCTCGCGCACCCGCGGATGCTCAGGGTCCTTACGGTCCGCCTCGCCCTTCTCCCACCGGATGGCCAGGCCGTTTACGGTGTCCTCAAGTGTGGCCAGGTTGTTGTCGAACCAGGGGCCCTTCAAGCCCCGCCACATGAACGGGGGCTCAGGCACCTTGATGGAGCGGGCCACCAGCGCACCGACGGGAGTGGCCACGCCGTAGGACATGACCGCAGTGAAGGAGCGCATCAGCCGCGGCAGCGGATTGCGGATGGGCGAGCAGACCGCCTGGACGATCCGGCTGCCGGTGGAGCGCTGCACCTCGGAGGCGTAGGAGTAGTGCACGTCCCCGGAGAGGAACGCGATGATCGCGGGAGCGGGGCCGCGCCGACCGTCCGCTACCTCCTGCACCAGGCCGGCGACCTCGCGGAAGCTGTTCTGGAAGGCCGCCCAGTGCTCCAGGTCGATGGCCTGCCGCAGGCGTTCGCCGATCCAGCCGGCCAGCGGGCCCCAGGCCCCTTCGCTCATCGCCTCGTTCCAGGACTCGACATGGTGCAGGCCGGGAGGCAGCAGGAAGGGCAGCGACGTGCCGATCAGCAAGTGGCGGAACCCGCCTTGCAGCTGTTCGTCCAGCCACGCCAGCTCGTCCTCGTCCACCAGCGCCCGGCGTTCCGGGGCCAGCTCCCGGGCCGCCCGCGAGTCCACGACGATCAGCCGGGTGGAGCCGAAGTCCCGGCAGTAGCTCCAGCGGTAGCTGCGCGGCTCCTTATCGGCCCGGTCGGCGAAGGCTTCGAGGTCCTCGGTGAGGTCCAGCTCGCGGTCCCCGCCGTCGTCGTTCCCTGCCTGGTACGCGGCGATCCGCCGCCAGAGCGGGTCCGTCGCACGCTCCGCGGGGGAGAGGTTGCCCAGGTGCTGGTAGACCCAGTAGGAGGTCAGGCCCGCGACGATCCGCCCGTGCCACCAGGACGTCGCCTCCATCTTCCGCTTCCAGCTCAGCGAGGCGTTCCAGTCGTCGCGCACGTCATGGTCGTCGAAGATCATCGCGCTGGGCACCGTGGAGAGGAGCCAGCGGTTGGCTTCATCCGAGTAGGCCAGCCGGTACAGCTCCGCGTACTCCTCGTAGTCCTTCAGTTCCTTGCCCGGGGGCTCCTTGATGTTGCGGCGGGCTCGGATGAACTTCTGCATCTCCTTGGTGGTCGAATCCGCGTAGACCTGGTCGCCCAGGAACAGCAGCAGGTCCGGCCACCGGTGCTCCGGCTCGCGGGCCAGCCGGAGCGCGAAAGCCCGCAGCGAATCCACGCCGTGGGTGCGGTTGCCGGACTTGCCGTGGTCGGTGCTGGTGCGGCAGGATCCGAAGGCCAGGCGCAGCTGCCTGCCCGCGGCCAGGGTGGGGATGACGGGCGGCGGGAAAGGTGAGTCGAGCTCCGGCCAGGCCTGGAGCCCGTTGACTTCCAGGCTGTAGGGGATGGATGAGCCGGGTTGCAGTCCGTCGACTTCCACCAGGGCGTAGTGGTGCCCCCGCACACTGAAGGTGCGGGCCTGCCAGCTGCGGGCCTCGGCGCGGACGACCACCCGGGCGGCCTCGCTCGTTTCCACCCAGATGCTCGCCGAGGTCTGGTCGACATTCCTCATCATTGGTCCGAGGACCAGAGGGGCTTTCCCCATGCATCAGTTGTACCCGCTGGGCAGGCAGTTCAACCAGCGCGGGGGCGGAAAATGCTACTGGTTTGGTTGCGGTGCGTCCTTGGGCAGCGCCGGCACGTCCTTCACATCGCTGTCGGGCTTGCCCGGCGCGGGCAGGACGTCGTCTTCGGGGAGCGAAGGTACGACGTCGGAGGGCTGCGTCTCGCGGGCATCCTCCAGCAGCTTTTTGGTTGCGTCGCCGGCCTCGGACGGAATGCTGCCGGGATCTTTGACAGCGCCATTGCCTGCCTGCTCCGGTAGCGGGGCAGGCTCTGCAGGATTGCCGGAGCCAGACTCTGAACCGGAGCCGGAGTTTCGGCCGGTTTCATCGGCGGAACGGCTGCCGCCGGAAGTTTCCTCCGCCTCTGCGCCGGAACCTGCGGTTCCACGGTCCGCCGCGCCGGTACCCGAGCTGTCGCCCGGGTTCCCGCCGGCGGGCTGCTGCGGCGCATCCGATTCCCCGGTCTTCCCATCGGTCGACGGCCCTGCCTGCCGGCCGTCATCCGACGGGTCGAAGAATCCGACCACCTGATCCACCGCGGTTCCGGCTGCGGCACGGAACTCGGGGCTCGCAGCGGCAACGCCGGAGACGCCCAGTCCGGTGGCGGCCACGACGGCCAGGCCCAGCGCCGCACCGCGC
Source organism: Arthrobacter sp. Marseille-P9274 (assembly GCF_946892675.1). Classification (NCBI taxonomy): domain Bacteria; kingdom Bacillati; phylum Actinomycetota; class Actinomycetes; order Micrococcales; family Micrococcaceae; genus Arthrobacter; species Arthrobacter sp. Marseille-P9274. The sequence continues at coordinate 638,855 of NZ_CAMPOV010000001.1, read as the reverse complement.
ACTGTCCGGCGGCGGCGGAGCGGAATGACCTGCCCCGTGGGTGAGGACTCGGGTGAGGACTTCGGGGCGGCGGCAGTCCCGGCAGCGGACGTGACCGGCAGGACGGAGGTGGCCGGCGCTTCCGGGTCCGGCAGGACGGACGTGGCTGGCACTCCCGTGGCCGGCGCGGCTGCGGGGCCCATGAAGGCCAGCAGCTCGGGGGAGGGGGCGGTCTTCATGGGTTCGTGGCCCGCTGCCCGGAGCGCCATCAGCGAGGCCTCCAGCGGAGCCGTCTGCTGCAGGCCGGCTTCCTCCAGCAGGTGGCGGACGTCGTCGTCGTTATGGCTCACTGCACGGTTCATACCAGGGCCTCCTCCCGTTCAACGATCGATTTGAGTTTGAGCAGCGCCCGGCGCTGCAATTGCTTGATCGAGCCGGTGGACCGGCCCATGATTTCGGCGACCTGCTCCAGCGACAGGTCGGCCACTACGCGGAGCAGCAGCACTTCCTGCTGCTCCGGTTTCAGCTGCTTGAGCTGCTGGCCGATGCCGGTCGCGTCCAGCGCTTCGAGAGCGGCGGTCTCCGCCGAATCCACCGCGCGGACGTCCGTGTCCGGGTCGTAGCCGGAAACCTGCGGCTGGCGGGCGCGCCTGCGAACGGCGTCGACGTAGCGGGCGTGCGCCACGGAAAAGATAAACGTGCGCAGGCCTTGGAAGCCGCCGTGGACCGAGCCGATCCGCGAGAACACAGTGAGGAAGACTTCCTGGGCGGCGCCTTCGTGGTCCTCGAGCCCGCGGACCTTGAGGTAGCCGTTGACCCCGGGCGCCAGGGTTGCGTAGATCCGGCTGAAGGCAGCAGCGTCCCCGGACTGCGCGGCGGCCACCACGTCATCGGGAAGAGCTGAGCTCAAGACTGGGTCCTTACATCTGTTCGGGCGGGCGCGGGCGCCATCAAGTGTAGCGGCCCGCGCCCCGCCCGGACGCGGAATTACTTTCCGGCGTTGGCGCTGCCGGAGACGGACACGCCGGTCCCGGCGCGCAGTTCAGCGGCGTCGGTGCGGGCATCGATCTTCGCCTGGGCGTCGGCATTGGCGGACTCGGGCAGCTCCGGAGTGGCCGGGGTCGCGGGAACGGCGGGTTCGCCGTCGGTGCCCGGGATGGCCGGGGTCGCGGGAACGGCCGGGGTCACGTCGGCGCCCGCGCCGACCTCGGCGGCTGCCTCTTCGGCGGCAGCCTCGGTCTGTGCGTTGGCCTCGGCCTCGGCTTCGGCTTCGGCTTCGGCACCTTCTTCGTCGGCCTCAACCTCGGCGGCCGCGTCGGTCTTGGCCTTGGCCTCGGTCTCCGCGGGGGTCGCTGGAACGGCCGGAACTGCTTGCTCGGCGTCTTCGGCGGAAACGGCCGGGGTGGCGGGGACGGCCGGAGTCACGGCGCTCACGTTCTCCGGAGCGCTGGTCAGGGCCGGTGCGGCCACTGCTGCGCCGGCTCCGCCGACGGCGATGATGGCTGCCAGTGCGGCGCCCTTGGCGGGCAGGCTCAGGGTACGGAAACGGTTGGTCATGGATCTCCTCAATCATTGGCGACGGCGGCGCCACGGCTTCTGCCCGCGGCGTGCCCGTACACCCGACTAATCGAGGCGGGAGGGTGAAAGGTTACGGTTTCACGATGTTTTTTCGCAGCCCGTTACCCAGCAGCCCGTTACTCGAACGGGGAAGGGTCTCCCATGCCGCGCCGCACGATTTCCGCGTAGCCGTCCGAGAAGTCGACGACCGTGGTCGGCTCGGGGCCGCAGTCGCCCGAGTCCACCACGCCGTCCACCTGGTGCTCGAGCCGCTCCTTGATTTCCCAACCTTGGGTGAGCGGATCCTCCTGGTCCGGCAGCAGCAGCGTGCTGGATAGCAGCGGTTCCCCGAGCTCGTCCAGCACGGCATGGACCACCTTGTGGTCGGGGATGCGTACGCCGACCGTCTTCTTTTTCGGGTGCAGCATCCGGCGCGGCACCTCCTTGGTTGCCGACAGGATGAAGGTGTAGGGGCCCGGGGTAGCGGCCTTGATGCTGCGGAACACGTTGTTGTCGATGTTCACGAACTGGCCGAGCTGGGCGAAGTCCTTGCAGACGAGCGTGAAGTGGTGCTTGCTGTCGAGCTGCCGGATCAGGCGGATCCGGTCCAGTGCCTCGCGGTTGCCCAGCAGGGCCCCGAGCGCGTAGCAGGAGTCCGTCGGGTAGGCGATCAGCCCGCCGGAGCGCAGCAGCTCGACAACCTGCCCGATCGTGCGGGGCTGGGGGTCCTGCGGGTGTACGTCGAAGTATCTGGCCATGTCGAAAGCCTAGGGCCGGACCGCCGAAACGGGAACCTCAGGCCCACGGCCGGCTAGGCAAACCGGAAGGCCGGCAAGGGAAGGATCTGCCAGGCGCCGGCGTCGATCTCGTTCCCCGGCTCGCAGCGCAGGGAGGTGTCGTCGCGCAACTGGCTGACGGCGTCGTCCGCATTGACCGCGGGCCGCGCGAATGTGTGCACCAGTTCCCAATTGCCGGCCAGCAGCTCCGGGTTGTCCAGCGCCTCGGCCAACTGCTCGGCGAGGAGGCCCGGCTGGCCGCGGTAGATGCGCAGGGGCGGCGCGATGGCTCCGGGCAGCTGTTTCTGGAAGACGGCGAAATGCTCTCCGTGGGTAGTCAATGGATGCTCCTGACGTGCCGATGAAATATTCTCCAAGCTACTTCGGTTGTCGCCCCCGTGACTACATCGCAGAGAACCATGACCGAGTCTCCCCTCCTGTCCTTCCATGACGGCCGCACCATCCCGCAGCTTGGTTACGGCGTCTGGCAGGTCGAGGACCAGGTGGCTGAGAAGGTCGTCGGCGAGGCCTTCCGCGCCGGCTACCGCCATATTGACACTGCACGCATCTACGGCAACGAAGAGGGCGTGGGAAGGGCTATCGCCTCGTCCGGGCTGGACCGCAGCGAGCTGTTCATCACGACCAAGCTCTGGAACGCGGACCAAGGCTACGAGAGCACGCTGCAGGCCTTCGACGAATCCATGGAGCGGCTGGGCCTGGAAACCCTCGACCTCTACCTGATCCACTGGCTGCAGCCGAAGCAGGGCAAGTACGTGGACACCTGGAAGGCGCTCATCGAGCTTCAGCGGCGGGGCCGGGTGAAGAGCATCGGTGTCTCCAACTTCACGGTGGACGCCCTTGAGGAAATCATCGCGGAGACCGGCGTCGTTCCGGTCATCAACCAGGTCGAGACGCATCCCTACTTCAACCAGGCGGAGCTGCGCGCCTTCGAGGCGGACAAGGGTATCCTGCACCAGGCCTGGTCGCCGCTTGGCCAAGGCCAGGGCCTGCTCGAAGATGCGACGCTGCGCGCCATCGCGGACCGGCGCGGCGCTACTGCCGCGCAGGTCGTCATCGCCTGGCACCTGGCGCTGGGCAACGTGGTGATCCCGAAGACCGTCACGGCAGCCAGGATCGCCGAGAACTTCGGAGCACTCGACGTGGTGCTGGAGGACGAGGACATCGCCGCCATCGACGCGCTCGACAAGGGCGCGGCAGGACGCATCGGCGCGGACCCGGCCACGGCGGACTTCGCCTAGGCGGTACACGCCGAAACGGCGGAAACGACGACGACGGTGCCTCGATGCGCTAGAACGCATCGAGGCACCGCCGTCGTTGGTGGAAGTCGGGCCTAGTAGGCCTTGACGCGCTGGTCCACGATCAGGTGGATCAGGGCGAAGGTCTTGTCTTCGTCGATGGCCTTCAGCGCGGCCTGGACGGCGGCGGGGACGTCGGCATCCTGCTCGACGCGGACGCCGAAGCCGCCGAAGGCCTGCGCCATGAGGGCGAAGTCCGGGTTCTTCAGCTGGGTGCCGGAGATCCGCTGGGGGTAGTGGCGTTCCTGGTGGGTGCGGATGGTGCCGTATTCCTGGTTGTCCATGACGACGACCAGCGGGGTGGCGCCGTACTGGGCGGCGGTGGCCAGCTCCTGGCCGTTCATGAGGAACTCGCCGTCACCGGCGATGGTCACGACGCGGCGGCCGGGATGGGCCAGCGAGGCGGCGACGGCGGAGGGGATGGAGTAGCCCATGGAGCCGTTGCGGGCGCTGATCATCGAGGCGTAGCGCTCGGTGGGGAAGTAGCGGTGGGCCCAGTTGGTGTGCTCGCCGGCGCCGAGGGTGATCACGGCGTCCTCGGGCAGGGTGGGCACGAGGTTGGCGATCAGGGTGTCCATCCTGGCCTGTCCTGCGGAGGGCTCGGCCGGGGGCAGGGCGGCGAACTTCTCCTGCTCGGTGCGCATGCGCTGGGTCCAGGCCTTCCATTCTTCCTTGACCGGCATGTCCATCATGACCAGGTCGCGGACGAACACGTCGGGTTTGGCCACGATCTGCCAGGAGACCGGGCCGGAGCGGCCGCGCAGGGAGGGGTCGATGGTGACCAGGAAGTTCTTCTTTTCCCAGTCCTGCCGGACCAGGAAGCCGTCGGTGATGACGTCGCCCGGGACGGTGCCGACGAAGACCAGCAGGTCCGTCTCTTCGAGCAGGTCGTAGGTGGGCTTGGGCCGGCCATAGCCGATCGGGCCGACGTAGGACGGGGAGCTGAACGGGATGTTGCCCTCGCAGCGCCATTCGGCGGCGGCGGGGATGTTGTGCTCCTCGAGCCACTGGGTCAGCAGGGTGGCGCCCTCCTGGGTCCAGTCGTTGCCGCCGGTGACGAAGAGCGGCTTCTTGGACTCTTCCAGCGCCGCCTTCAGCGCCTTCCAGTCGGTGACGCTCATGCCGCCCGGGGCGACGGGGATCGCCGGGTGCAGGGTGGCGTCGACCTGTTCGCGGATGATGTCCTCGGGCAGGCCGACGACAACGGGCCCGGGGCGGCCGCTCATCGCGGCGAACATCGCCTCGGCGACGATCTCGGAGGCGCGCTCCGGGTGGTCGAGGACCATCACGCGCTTGGCGCCGGTGTCGAACCAGCCCTTGATGTCGAACTCCTGGAAGGCCTCGCGGTCGCGGTGCTCGAACGGGATCAGGCCCACGAAGAGCACCATCGGGGTCGAGTCCTGCCAGGCGGTGTGCAGGCCGACATGGGCGTTGGCCGCACCCGGGCCGCGGGTGACCATGGCGATGCCGGGCAGCTGGTTCATCTTGCCGTCGGCCTCGGCCATGTAGGCGGCGCCGCCTTCGTGCCGGCAGACGATCGTCTCGATCGGGGACTCGTGCAGGCCGTCCAGCACGTCCAGGAAGCTTTCGCCCGGGACGACGTAGGTCCGCTTGACGCCGTGCGCCAGGAGCGTGTCGACAATGACATGTCCGGCCGACTTCATCGATGTGCCGGACGCCGGCAAGGCCTCGGCCTGCTCCGCTGCGGTCTGCGTCATTCTGCTGTCCTTCTTTCCCCGTTGAACCAAAGTACTTTTGCGGGACGCGTCAATGTGCGGATGCATGATTTGCGCTCGCCCCGGTTGAGCAAAAGGTACAGCAATTAGCCGGCCGGACGCCGATGGGCAGGACACAGTGCAGTAATGATTGTGAGCGGGGCCATACTACCGGCCGGTATTCTGCGAACGACGGCGGCCTTCCGCAGCTTGCGCTTGGCGCCTTACCTTTCCAGCCGGAAACCCTCGGCCAGCGCGATCCGCCGGCCGCTGATTCCGGTGGGCACGATCTCCACGTAGGTCGTCTTCATCGTCGACGTCCACGGATGCAGCGGCATGGCCTCCGCCCTCGCCAGTTCCGCCTGCGTCTGCAGGATCCGTGCGGTGCCCTTCGCGACGACGGACCAGAACGAATGCAGCGACCTGCCGTCCGCCTCGAGTGCCACGGTGCTGTTCACCGTGGCCGCGGCGAGCTTCGTGCCCTGCCCCGTGCGGATGAGGATGCGCCGGTCGTGCGCCAGGAAGTTGACCGGATACAGCTCCGGGCGGTCCCTGACGCTCACCGCGAGCCGTCCGAGCATCGTGCCGATCAGCAGGTCCCAGCACTCCTCCGGGTCCAGCTCGAGCACGGGATTCTCCGGCCCGGGGAGCGGCGGTACCGGCGCGACCGGTGTGGAGTCGGGGAGTTTCGGCTCCGTGATGCCGGCCATGAACGGCCGGCGGTGCGGGCTCGTTGGATGCTGCTCGGACATGCCGGCTCCTTGCTGGGGTTCTCGGTCAGTAGCGTTCTTCGGGTCCGACGGCGATGCGGCGGCCGGTGATCTTATCCGGGCTGAGTTCCAGGAAGGCGCTGTCCGGAGCGAGGATCCAGGCCCGCAACCGGCGCTGCCGGACGGCCTCCAGTTCCTCGGGCCGATCGAGCTCCCTGACGGTGCCCTTGGCCATCACGCTCCAGACGGTGCCGGCCTCCCGGCCGTCCGCCTCCAGCGCGACGTGCTGACTGGAACGCCCGACGGCGACGAGCACGTTCTGCGGGCCGTGCACCAAGAAGGTTGTCCCGTGGGCCCAGAAGTTGACCGGGAAAATGTCGGGCTCGTTGCGGCGGCTGAGTGCCAGTCGCCCCAGCTGGGCACCGGCCAGCAGTTCCCGGCATTCGGCCTCGGTGAGGACCTGCACGGGGTGCTCGGCATCCGTAGTCCGCGGGAGGTCATTCATGCCGCCACTCTGCCACGGAACTCCGTCGGCTGAATAGGGCGGTGCTGCCCGGCGAAGGCCGGAGACTGCTGTCGGTCCCATCCAGTGGAAGGCGAGGCTGGGCCGCCTATGTGATGCACGCTACACTTCTGGGTTCATGAGCATGACGGCCAGGTCCCTGAAGTTCAGCACCACCGGCATCCCTGCTGCCAACCGCATGGAGCTGTGGGCACACCACAATGCCAAGGCGCTCATCTCGCTGGACATCCGCACCATGGACGAGGCCCCGCTGAGCGCGGCGGAGGTGAACCTGCATCTTCCGTCGCTGCAGTTCGCGCACGTCAAGGGCAGTCCGCAGGTTATCGAGCGCAACGAAAAGTACATCCGGCAGAACCCTATGGATGTCGTCGCCGTGTTCTTCGCGCTGGAGGGCGAGGCCTTCTTCTACTACCAGGGCGGCCTCGAGGCGCTCCGGCCGGGCCAGGCCGTGATGTGCGACGTGGACCGGCCGTTCATGCGCGGCTTCAGCAGCGGCGTGCGCGAAATGGTGCTGACCATTCCGCGCGAGGAGTACCGCGAACTCTCCGGCGGCCGGGACCTGGTCCGGCCGAAGGTGTTCGACTTCAACCGTCAGGGTGCCGCGGACCTGCACATGCGCGCCCTGGCGAAGCTCGTCAGCGGCACCCTGCGGGACCCGGCCGCCAACCCGCGGTCGGCCGAGCATCGCGCGCTCGAGCTCCTAGGCCTGTTGACCGCCGGCTGCCGCAGCGGCACCGGCGATGGATATCTGGCCGCCGCGAAAGCCTGCATCGAGGACCGCCTAGGCAATCCGGCCCTCAGCCCGGCGGTGGTGGCAGCCGCGGTGGGCGTCAGTGAACGCCACCTTGCCCGCATCTTTGCCGCGGAAAACGGGGAGCCGCCCAGCCATTACATTCTCGCCAGGCGGCTGGAGCTCGCCCGCAGCATCCTGGCCGATCCGCGCAGGAGTACGACGCCGGTCGGGGCCATAGCTGGCCAGACCGGATTCGCGTCCCAAAGCTACTTCAGCCGCGCCTTCAAGGCCCGCTTCGGCATGACGCCGGTGCAGGCGCGCAGGGAAGCCGCGACCCCGCCGTCGTAGTTTTTGCACTTGGCGGACGCGCTTTTTCACTCTCCCGCCGCATTCGCGGTCCGGCCACCCATGGGTCGATGTGACTTGGAACACTCATGACTGCCGGAAGGACAACCGGCGGCATGAAGGAGAGTGACATGACCACCACCAACCAGTCGTCGCCCGGTCCCCGCGGGCGGGCGGCCGGAACGTCGACGATCGATCCGCGGGAACTGCGCAACACCTTCGGCCAGTTCGCCACCGGCGTCACCGTGGTGACCTGCCGGTCCGCGGACGGCACACCGCACGGCGCCACCGTGAACGCGTTCACCGCGGTCTCGCTGGACCCGCCGCTGGCGCAGGTCACGCTGACCCGAAGCTCCAAGGCGGCTCAGTACCTCGAAGACGCGCCGTTCGCGATCAACATCCTCTCGCAGGGCCAGCTGGACGTCGCCTGGCACTTCGCCGGCAAGGCCCTGCCGGAGGAACCGGCCTGGACCCTCGACGGCGAGGTGCCGGTGCTGCTGGAGAACAAGGCCACCCTGGAGTGCCGGCCCTGGCGGATCTACGACGGCGGCGACCACATCATCGTCATCGGCGAGGTCCACAAACTCGAGGTCACCGAGCGGGACCCGCTGCTGTTCTTCGGCGGCAAGTTCCGCGAGATCGGGCCCCTGTCCGGTCCCAGCCCGTGGCACCACTGTGGCGATTCGCTGGACGCCGGCTGGTTCTCCGGCGCCGATTCCTTCAAGACCCTGGTCCACGCCTGACCTGCAGGCCGGGACCCTCCCCTAACCGCCGGCGGCAGCCGGCCCCTCCACCCCGCACGGAAGGAAGCACCACCATGACCGAAACCCTCGAGACGCAGGAAACCACCGCCGTCGATATGTCCGCCCGGACCACTCCGGCCAACCCGCTCAAGCCCCAGACCGGCGACGAATACATCGAGTCGCTCCGGGACGACCGCGAGGTCTGGATCTACGGCGAACGCGTCAAGGACGTCACCACGCACCCGGCCTTCCGCAACTCCATCCGCATGGTCGCCCGGCTCTATGACGGCTTCCACAAGCCGGAGACCGCCGACAAGCTGCTGGTTCCCACCGACACCGGTTCCGGCGGGCAGACGAATCCGTTCTTCAAGGCGGCCCGCAGCATCGATGACCTGAAGGCATCCCGCACCGCGATCGAGACCTGGGCCCGGATGTCCTACGGCTGGCTCGGCCGCTCGCCCGACTACAAGGCGGCGTTCCTCGGCACGCTCGGCGGCATGCCGGACTTCTACGAGCCCTACCAAGACAATGCCATCCGCTGGTACAACGAGTCGCAGGAGAAGGTCCTTTACTGGAACCACGCCATCATCAACCCGCCGGTGGACCGCCACCTGCCCACCGACCAGGTGGGTGACGTGTTCATGAAGGTGGAGAAGGAGACCGACGCCGGGCTGGTGGTCTCCGGGGCGAAGGTCGTGGCCACGGGCTCGGCCATCACGCAGTACAACTTCATCGCGCACTACGGGCTGCCGATCAAGAAGAAGGAATTCGCCCTGATCTGCACCGTCCCGATGGACGCACCCGGCGTGAAGCTCATCAGCCGCGCCTCGTACAGCCAGCAGGCCGCCGTCATGGGTACCCCCTTCGACTACCCGCTCTCCTCCCGCCTGGACGAGAACGACTCGGTCTTCGTCTTCGACAAGGTGCTCGTGCCATGGGAGAACGTCTTCGCCTACGGGGACGTGGAAAAGGTCAACAACTTCCTCCCGCAGACCGGCTTCCTCAACCGCTTCACCTACCAGGGCGTGATCCGCCTGGCGGTGAAGCTGGACTTCATCGCCGGCCTGCTGCTCAAGGCCCTGGAGATCGCCGGTACCCAGGACTTCCGCGGCGTCCAGGCCCGCGCCGGCGAGGTCATCGGCTGGCGCAACATGTTCTACGCCCTCGCCGACGCCATGGCCGCCAACCCCGACCAGGGCCCCAACGGCACGGTCCTGCCCAAGCTGGACTACGGCCTCGCCTACCGGATGTTCATGGCGACCGGCTACCCCCGGATCAAGGAAATCATCGAGCAGGACGTGGCCTCCGGCCTGATCTACCTCAACTCCTCCGCCCTGGACTTCAAGACCCCCGAGATCCGCCCGTACCTGGACAAGTACATCCGCGGGTCGCACGGCATCCAGGCCATCGACCGGGTCAAGCTCATGAAGCTGCTCTGGGATGCCATCGGCACCGAGTTCGGCGGCCGCCACGAGCTGTACGAGCGCAACTACGCCGGCAACCACGAGAACGTCAAGGCCGAGATCCTGTTCGCAGCGCAGGCCCAGGGCCACACCGACATGATGACCGGCTTCGCGGACCAGTGCATGAGCGAGTACGACCTCGACGGCTGGACCGTACCCGACCTGATCAACAACGACGACGTCAGCATCTTCCTCAAGAACCACTGACCTCGGCCGGACCCGAGCACGGCCAACACGCCGGTGCCCCGCCCCTCGGAGGCCGGGCACCGGCGTCGTTGTTGTCCGACCAGGCTCAGCACCACCGCCGGTCCCAACCCGCCACCAGCCGCTACTGCTCCACCTGCGCGATGCCTGCGACGCCCGCCTCGATATGGACACTCGCGGCGGTGTGGAGGGGCGCGCCAGGCCGGCTGACGTAGGGGACCACCTTGTAGTCGCTGCGCCAACTGGCCGGGGTCAGCTCGCAGCGGACGTAGCCGCGCTGTGAGTTATGGAATTTCATGTGCGGATTCTCCTGCAGCCAGACCAGGCCGAGGTCGTCCATCGGCTTGCCGTCGCGGCCGGAACTGATCGACGTGCCGAGGAACTCGGTCCCCACGGTCGCCGAGGACGGGTCGTTGAAGTCGGTCTTCAGGTCCGCCGCGGCGCTGCGGTGCGCGTCGCCGGTGAGGATGACGAAGTTCTCCACGCCCTGGTCCCGGACGCCGTCGAAAATCCGCTGCCGCGCTGCCGCGTAGCCGTCCCACGTGTCCAGCCCGAAGCGCGTTGGCTCGCCGGCTTCGTGGTCCGCCTGCATGGCGAAGATCTGGTTGCCCAGGACGTTCCAGGTGGCCTGTGACCGGCCGAGCCCGTCCAGCAGCCAGTCCTCCTGCGCGGCCCCGAGCATGGAGCGGTCCGGATGGAGGCGGTCGGCCTGCTCCGCGACCTGGTCGTCGCGGTACTGGCGGGTGTCAATCATGTTGATCTCCGCCAGCCGGCCGAACGCGAGCCGCCGGTAGAGCTGCATCTCCGCCCCGTTCGGCTTGGAGGCCAGGCGCAGCGGCTGGTTTTCATAGAACGCCTGGAAGGCTGCGGCACGGCGCTGCAGGAAGACCGCCGGATCCTGGTCCGGTTCCTTGTCCACCTGCGAAATGCTCCCGGCCCAGTTGTTCTCCACCTCGTGGTCGTCGACCGTGACCAGCCACGGCGCCGCAGCGTGGGCGGCCTGCAGGTCGGCGTCCGCCTTGTATTGGCCGTAGCGGACGCGATAGTCGGCTAGCGAGAAGATCTCCGCCACGGGCAGGTGGCCGCGGCCGATGCTGCCCTGCCCGCCGGTCTCGTAGATATAGTCGCCGAGGTGGATCACCAGGTCCAGGTCCTCGTTGGCCATGTGCCGGAAGGCAGTGAAATAGCCGTCCGGGTAGTTCTGGCAGCTGGCGAACGCGAAGCTGAGCGAGGCAAGCGCCGCGTCGGGGGTCGGCGCGGTCCTGGTCCGTCCGGCCTGGCTGACGAAGCTGCCCACTCGGAAGCGGTACCAGTACTCGCGGTCCGGCCGCAGCCCGTTGACCTCCGCGTGCACGCTGTGGCCGAGCTCCGGCACCGCGTGTTCCGTCCCGGCCTTCACCACGCGGGCGAAGGCCGGGTCCTCCGCGACCTGCCACGTGACCGGGTAGCTCGACGCCGGCATGCCGCCGCTGCCGTCGGGTGCAATGGGGTCCAGGGCCAGGCGGGTCCAGAGCACGACGCCGTGGGGCAGGGGATCGCCGGAAGCGACACCGAGGGTGAAGGGATCGGACGCAAAACGGGGATCGGCGACGGCGGGGGCCGACGACGCCATCATGCCCGCGGCAATGGCCACGGCGCCCCCGCCGGCCAGGGTCAGGAATCGGCGGCGGTCGGGCAGGAACAGGGGAGAGGGCATGGCAAAGCTCCTGGATGCTGGGGGAGTGATGCTGGGGAAGGAACTGCCTCTCCAGTACTTCGCACGGAAGTGAATGGTTCTATCCCGCCGAGTAAATCTCCGGCGTCCCCCAGGAAGCCGCCCCTGAACGTTTGGCGACGCCGGTGAACGCAAGGTTCCGTACCGGACGGGTCGCTGAACCCTAGGCCAACACTCGCCGAACCTGCCGGGTTCCGTGGCTCCGCCACCGGGCGCCGGCCCTACGTTGTGGCTGTGAATGACTCCTCCGCACCAGCAGCAACCGCCCCCGAGACACCTTCCGCCCCTGATGCCCCTTCCGCCCGCGCCGCCGCACCACTCGTGCGCCACCTGAAGCGTAGCGCCCTCGCGGCCGCCGCGACCCTGGCCGCCGGTGGCATCGTGCTGCCCCTCGTCCTGCCCGGTACCGCCGTGGCCGGTTCCGGCTCCCTCCCCGCCGTGACGTCCTCCCTCCCTGCCGCCAACCGCGGCGCGCTTCCGGACGCCCCGTTCCTGGACCTCGGCGCAGCCAGCCTTTCCGAAACGCGGACCGCCCGGGAGCTCGCGCCGGGCGTGACCCATACCGCGATTGCCCGCGGCACCGGCAACGAGCAGTTGCCCTGGACCGTCGAAGTGAAGCTGCCCTCCGGCGTCGCTGGCGTTGCGGATGCAGCGGTGAGGGACGAGGACACCGCCCGCCGGGTCGCCGGCGAGCTGGCCGCTTCCGGCATCGAGGCGCGGGTGGAGCGCGTCGTGTCCGAACGGCTCGCCGATTCCGGCGGCGACCTCGGCTACCGTGTCCGGGCCGGCGAGTTCGGCAGCCGCGAGGACGGCGCCGGCACGGTGGCCCGCATCAAGACGGCCGGCTATGCCTCAGCTGTTTGGTATACCGGCTGGGACGGGGACTCCGCCGGCGCCAATCAGCAGCAGGGCCCTTGGAACCTCGAGGTCCTGACGATCGACCCGAAGGAGTTCGACGGCGAGCTCGCGGCGGCCTTCGGACCGGACCTTGAGCAGCGCGAAACCACGAGCCAGTTGGCCGCCGCTGCCGACGCCCTGGCCGCGGTGAACGGCGGCTTCTTCGTGTTCAACGCCTCCCACGGTGCAGAGGGTGATCCGGCCGGTGCCGGAGCCTACAACGGCAAGGTGCTCAGCGAGGCCGTCGGCGACCGCCCCTCGCTGGTGATCGACGGGCCCAAGGCCCGCGCCGCCGTCGAACGCCTCACCTGGCAGGGAACCGTCGCCGCGGGGGGAGAGGAGCTGGCGCTGGACGGGATCAATCGGGTGCCCGGCCTGGTCCGCAACTGCGGCGGCACCGACGACCAGCCGACCGAGGCGCCGAAACACGACGCCACCTGCACCGACGCGGACGAACTGGTCGCGTTCACCGCCGATTTCGGGTCCGCGACGCCATCCGGTCCCGGTCTCGAGGTCGTCCTGGACGCGAGGGGCAAAGTCACGGCCATCAACGGCAGCCGCGGCACCGCGGTCCCGGCCGGCGGCCGGACAGTCCAGGCCACGGGCGGGGACGCCGACCGCCTGGCGAAGCTGGCACGGAGCGGGACGCCCCTGAAGGTCAGCTCCGCGTTCGCCGGCGCGGACGGCAAGGACCTGCGGCTGGACAAGGACAGCCACGTGGTCAACGGCGGCCCGCTGCTGCTGCAGGACGGCGAGCTCATGGTCACCGCCGAGCGTGACGGCATGGTCCACGCCGACAACCCGGGCATGTTCTACGGCTGGGTCCACCAGCGCAATCCCCGCACCATTGCGGGCGTGGATGCGGCTGGCCGGCTCATGCTGGTCACCGCCGACGGTCGGCAGACCTCGGCGCTCGGCCTCAGCATCCACGAGGCCGCCGCGGTGGCCAAGTCGCTGGGCATGGTCGACGCCGTCAACCTCGACGGCGGCGGGTCCACCACTATGGTTGCCGACGGCGAAGTGGTCAACGTGCCCTCCAACGACGGCGGTGCCCAGCGGGCCGTGGGCGACGCCCTGCTGGTGCTCCCGTCCCGGAAGTGAGCCAGTAGCCGGTGCCTTGGAGGACGCGCGGGTTCGCGCCGGATGCAAAAGTGCCTGCGGCCGGATCTGCCGCTTTGGGTGTTGGGCCGGCATGATGGGCGGTATCGTAAGCAACCTGACTAATTGATGCATCTTACGTCAGGACCCCACCGTCGAAGGAGAAGCAATGAGCACCAAGGTCGACAAGCGAATCCTCGTCAATGTTCCAGTCAGCACCGCGTACAACCAGTGGACGCAGTTCGAGGATTTCCCGCAGTTCATGGGCGGAGTCAAGAGCGTGACCCAGCTGAGCGACGATCGGCTGGAATGGGTCGCCGAGATCGCCGGCGTCAAGCGGCGCTGGGAGGCCAGGATCCTGGAGCAGGTTCCGGACCGCAAGGTGGCCTGGGCCGCGACTGAGGGCGCGACCAACGCCGGCTCCGTGGAGTTCGAGGACGTGGGCGGCGGCCAGACGTCGATCAGCCTGTCCCTCGAATACGAGCCCGAGGGCCTGGTCGAAAAGGTCGGCGACAAGCTGCACGTCGTCGAAAAGCAGGCCGAGGGCGACCTCGAACGCTTCAAGGAGTTCATCGAGTCGGAGCGGTACGCCACCGGCGCCTGGCGCGGCTCCGTCAATGAAGGCGCAGCGGTCGGAACGCCCGGCACGGAAGCTGCCGCAACGTCGCTCGGTGATTCGGGCAAGGCGGGTATCTCCGGCAAGGCCGCTGCCGCCGGCGTAGCCGCGGCGGGTGCGGCAGCCGCGGGCGTGGCAGCAGCAGCGGCAGCCGGGAAGAAGGACGACGACGAGACCGTGGTCGTCACCGAGGAAGTGCTGACACCGCCCGACGCGGTCGTGGTGGAAACGGAGAGGACGGTCATCGAGGGTAACGATCCGGACCTCGGGACTACGCAGGGGCGGACCGGGCACGTCGATCGGGGCGACACCCTGAAATAGTCCGGTTGGTCCTAGTGGACCGGCACAGTCGCTCCAGGCCCGCGGTTTCCATAACCGCGGGCCTGGGGCGTCTTTTTTCTCAGATTCGCGCCTCGTGGGGAATCAGCGGCTTTTCGGCGCGCACCTTCATCTGCTGCACGGCCCAGGTGTTGCCGTCCGGGTCGCTGAAGCCGAAGAAGGTGCCCCCGTCGCGCGGGTCGATGACGGAGATGTCGCTGCATTCCACGCCGCGGCCCAGCAGCTCCTCGCGGGCCGCCTCTGCATCCGAAACCACCAGCTGCAGGCCGCGGAGCGAGCCCGGCGCCATGTCGCTTTGCCCCGGCAGGTTCCCGATGACGATCGAGCAGCCGGAGCCGCGCGGAGTGAGCTGCGCGAAATCCATTTCCCCGTGCACGGTGTGGTGGTCCAGGGCAAAGCCCAGCTGGTCCCGGTAGAACCGGATGGCCCGGTCGATATCGCTCACGGGGACGATGACAACTTCGAGCGTCCAGTCCAATGGAGGCTCCTTTCCGGCGGTTCAGCTGGCCTGCGCCAGGAGGGTGTCGAGTCGATCGTAGCCTTCGGTCATGCCACGCTCCATCCCTTCCTCCAGGTAGTGTTTCCGGGAGTCCAGGTCGGGGAAGACGGAGCGCCCGGTGAGCCGCGACCGGCCGCCCGGCAGGTCCTCGAACCTGGTGTATTCGAGGGTGACGACGTCCGGCCAGCCCTCGTATTCGAAGGTGTTGAGGATGAACTCGCCCTCCCGCACGTTGTGGACTGTGCCGCGGAAAGCGTACTCGACGCCGTCGTGCCCGTGCTGGACGAAGCGGAAGGACCCTCCCGCCCGATAGTCGTGCTCGTCGATCCGGGTGGTCAGGCCGTGCGGGCCGATCCACTGCAGGTACAGCTCCGGGTCGGTGTGCGCGCGGAAGACGGCGGCGGCCGGGGCGTCGAACTCGCGCTCATATTCGGTGTAGGGCAGGCCCTCGGGATTCCTGACGGTCAGTGCGTTGCTCATGGTGTGCTCCTCTCCAGTGTCCGGTCCGGCACCCGGGCCGGGCGCCGGCGTCGTTGTTTCAAGACACCCGCTGCGCGGCGAGCAGTTCGTCCAGGCGCTCGTACCCCTCGCTCATGCCGCCCTCCATGCCGGACTGCGCCATGCCATCCCTCGCCTCGAGGGTGGGGTAGACGGCGTGTCCGACCAGGCGGCAGCGCCCTTCGCCGAGGTCCTTGAAGGTCATGAATTCGATGCTCACGACGTCCGGGTAGCCGCCGAACTCGAAGGTCTGGACGGCGAGCTCGTTCTCGCGGACCGTGTGGAAGATTCCGCTGAAGGTGTACGGCGTCCCTTCCGGATCCGTGTGGATGTAGCGGTAGCTGCCGCCGGTTCGGAAATCGTAGTGCTCCACCTCCATGTGCAGGCCGCGCGGCCCGAGCCACTGCTTGAGGAGGGCCGGGTCCTTGTGGGCGCGGAAGACGTCGGCCACGGAAAAGTCGAAATCGCGCTCGTAGTCGATGAAGGGCAGGTGTGCCGGGAGATCGAGTTTCAGATCGTTGCTCATGGTCATTCCTTAAGTTGCGGGCCGCCGGCGGCGGCTTGGGAGCGAAGGACGGCGTCGAGGCTCCTGAACTGCGCCTCGCGGACCAGCCGGTACTGGTCGATCCACGACGTCAGCGCCTCCAGCCGGGCGGGATTCAGGTGGACGGGCCGGCGCTGTGCCTCGCGGGTGCGGGTCACCAGCTGCGCCTGCTCGAGGACCTGGATGTGCTTCGAAACCGCCTGCTTGGTGATCTCAAACGGTTCCGCCAGTTCGTTGACTGTAGCGGGCCCCCGGCTGAGCCGGGCGATGATGCGGCGGCGGACCGGGTCGGCCAAGGCCATGAAAGCCAGGTCGAGGGTGCCGTCGTCCGTGTCCATTAGTCAACTTCCTCATTTATCAACCAATTGGTTGACTATGAATCTACTCCCGGCACTCCCAAGGGTCAAGAGGCACGACGATGGGATTTGGGCTGCGTGCCAAGGGCAGGCTTTTGGCCGTGCCGGGTTGCGGCTGGGGGTACGTGGCGCCGCCCGACCCGGCGTGCGGTTGGGAAACCCCGACCGTCCGATGCGGGTGGTGCATTGTGGTGGAGGGGAGGAAGCTGGGGGTTGTTGGAACGAACGACAGGCACCTGCCAGTGAAGGAGTCTTGAGCATGTTGTCCGATACTTCCACCCCCGTTATCAAGGCGACGCTCCCCGTAGTGGGGGAGAACATCCAGGAGATCGCCAAGCGCTTCTACCAGCACATGTTCGGCGAGCACCCGGAACTGCTGGACGGGCTGTTCAACCGCGGAAACCAGGCGGACGGCCGTCAGCAGCAGGCGCTAGCGGGATCGATCGCCGCGTTCGCCACCACGCTGATCGAGAACCCGGACGACCTGCCGGACCACTTGCTCTCGCGGATCGCGCACAAACACGTGTCGCTCGGCCTGCGCCCGGACCAGTACCAGATCGTCCACGACAACCTGATGTGGGCCATCGTGGACGTGCTGGGCGAGGCCGTGACCGAACCGGTGGCCAAGGCCTGGGACGAGGTCTACTGGCTCATGGCCAACCTGCTGATCAACAAGGAACGCGGGCTCTACGACGCGGTCCACCTGCAGCCGGACACGGTCTGGCGGACCTGGCGGGTGGCGGAGCGGATCGAGGAGTCCGCCGACGTTGTGACATTCGTGGTGGAGCGGACGGACGACCGGCCGGTCAAGCCGTCGCTGCCCGGGCAGTACGTGACGCTTAAGCAGCTGATGCCGGACGGCGTGCACCAGCCTCGGCAGTACAGCCTGACCCGGGCCGACGACGGCGAGCACCGGCAGTTCGCGGTCAAGCGGGTGCACGAATCCGGCAAACCCGACGGCGAGGTCTCGACCCTGCTGCACCGGGACATCAAGGTCGGCGACGAACTGGTGCTCTCGGCACCCTTCGGCGATGTCGTGCTCGAGTATTCGGACCGGCCCATCGTGTTCGCCAGCGCCGGCATCGGCATCACGCCGATGGCCGGAATGCTCTCGCACCTGGTCAAGGACGGCTCGACCCGGACCGTGGTGCTGTTCCACGCCGACCACTCCGAGGAGACGTTCGCGCTGCGCAACCAGGTCACCGAGGACCTGGCGAAGCTCCAGTACGGCTCGATGGCAGTCTGGTACGAAGAACCGGGCCACCGGACGCAGGAGGTCGAGGGCGTCAATGTCGGCTACATGGACCTAACCGACACCGAACTGCCGGCCGACGCCGAGTTCTACCTCTGCGGCCCGCTGGTCTTTATGAAGGCCGTCCGCAGCGCGCTCATCGCCCGCGGCATCCCCGCGAAGGACATCCAGTACGAAGTGTTCGGCCCGGACCTCTGGCTGGCCGACTTCGAATAAGCCCTTTGCCGGCTTCCAAGAAGCCAGGTGCCGGCCCCGCCGCGCCCGGATCAGCCGCGTCCTCGATCCGTCAGTGAAGGCGGGTCGAAGATCCAGGGTTCCCGCGGGAGCCGTGCCGGATCGAAGGACGGCAGCGCGTCCGCCAGCGTTCCCGGCGGGAGGCCGAGCGAGGCCAGGATGAGGTGCCGCACGTCCTCGGCGCCGAGCCCGGCCAGGGCCAGGGATGCGAGGGTGACGGCGCCGTCGCGTTTGGCGAGCCGCCGGTGGTGTTCATTCAGCGCCAGCGGTACGTGCGCGTAGTGCGGGCCCGGCAGCCCCAGCAGCGAGGCGAGGTAAGCCTGGCGCGGGGCCGAGCTGAGCAGGTCGTCCCCGCGCACCACCTGGTCGATGCCCTGCTCGGCATCGTCGACGACCACGGCGAGGTTGTAGGCGGGGACGCCGTCATTGCGCAGCAGGACAAAGTCGTCCACGGTGCCGGTGAAGTCTCCGTGCAGCTCGTCGGTCACGGTGTACTCGGTGACCGAGGCCCTCAGCCGCAGGGCCGCGGGACGTTCCTGCCGCCGTCGTTCCCGTTCGCGGTCCGTGAGGTTGCGGCACGTCCCGGGGTAGGCGCCCGCCGGCGCGTGCGGAGCGCTCGGGGCCTCGGAGATCTCCCGTCGGGTGCAGAAGCATTCGTAGACCAGTCCGGCCTCTGCCAGCTGCACCACGGCGCGTCGGTAGCGGGGCATGCGGTCCGTCTGGCGGGCCACGTCGCCGTCCCAATCGAGTCCGACGGCGGTGAGGTCGGCTAGCTGCGCGGCTTCGGCTCCCGCGCGGGCGCGGTCCAGGTCTTCTATCCGGAGCAGGAAGCGGCGGCCGGTGCTGCGGGCGAACAGCCAGGCGAGGACGGCGGTGCGCAGGTTCCCCACATGCAGATCGCCCGACGGGCTGGGGGCGAAGCGGCCGGCGCCGCGGTGGGTCTGGGGCACGGTCACTAGTCTACAAAGCGGCTCCCGGTGCCTGTGCCGGGAGGCCCCGGTGAAGGCGGCGGGACTTAAGGCCCTCCCCGCCGTCACAGTTCCGTTACATGCTTAAACGACGTGACAAGGACCGGTCGAAGCGTGGGCGGCTGGTTCATCCCCAGCACGAAATTCATGGACTCATCATTGGAGCGAAGATGCCCTTCCTGACAACCCGCCCGTCGCAGTCCGGACCGATCCGCCTGGCCACCCCGCAGCGTCCATTTTGTGAGGCCTGCGGGAGCGATGAATTCCTGGTCTACGAGGAGTTTGTCCCGGCCCGAGTGCTGACGGCCGGCGCCGCCAAGCCGGCCGAGGCCAGCTATACCTGCATCGAATGCGGCCAGTTTTCCGCACACGCGGTCCCGGACGGCTGGGAACCGCCCGGCTGGTTCTGGTACGCCTGAGGGCGGCCGCGCCGGTCATCGGCGGCGTACGAGAGCCCGTCCGGGGCGTCGCCTTATGCCCTTGCGGCGCGTCCGACCGGCTGGAAGTCTTGACCTTGTGCGGCCCCAACCGCACTGTCCTGACGTGAGGAGCTAGAAATGAATGAAGTTTTCAAGCGGCCCTCTTTCGACCTGCGGCGCTCGCCCTTCGAAATGATGGAGCCACTGCGCCGCATGTTCGAAGGGGACTTGGAATCCTCTGCCATCCGTGTTGAGGAACTGGTGGACGGGAACACCCTGGTGGTCCGTGCGGAGCTTCCGGGCATCGATCCGGAGCAGGATGTTGATATTTCCGTCGCGGAGGAGCACCTGCACATCCGCGCGGAGCGGCAGGAGCGGAAAGAGGAGAAGGGCAAGGACCGCTACCGGTCCGAGTTCCGGTACGGCTCGTTCTCGCGCAGCATTCCGCTGCCCAAGGGCGTGAGGAACGAGGATATCTCGGCTACCTACCGCGACGGGGTGCTGGAGGTCCGGGCACCGCTGCCGCCCGAAACGGAGCAGGAACCGGCCCGCAAGATCCACATCACGCGCGGCTAGCGAGCTGCCGAGCGGTGCGGTTCGGCCCCGGCGCCCCGGGAACGCGTGTGTCCGGGCCCGCGGTCAGCCTGACCTGCGGACCCGTCCGCGCGGATTGATCTGATTCATCCTGCTGGCCCGGCTTGCTGACCGCAG
The DNA here is from genome assembly GCF_946892675.1 of Arthrobacter sp. Marseille-P9274. NCBI lineage: Bacteria > Bacillati > Actinomycetota > Actinomycetes > Micrococcales > Micrococcaceae > Arthrobacter > Arthrobacter sp. Marseille-P9274. Next base: position 618,646 of record NZ_CAMPOV010000001.1, on the reverse strand, counting down.
CCGGGCCGGCAGCACGCGTGCGCAGGACCAGCGGTGGTGCCTCGCGCGTCAGTGGCGGTGCCGCCTGTGGGTGCGGAACCAGTCGGCGGCGGAAACCATCAGCCCGGCGCACAGGGCGATGATGCCGAGCATGGCCAGCAGCAGCGAGTTGCCGGCGATCCCCACAAAGAGCAGCAGCGCGCCGGCCAGCGCCACGAGGACGCCGGGCCCGATGGTGAATCCGAAGAACCTGAGTCCGTTCCCGGAGAGGGATTTAGCGAGGCGCGGGTCTTCCTCTTCCAACTGGCGCCCGAGGCTGGCCAGCCGTTGTTTTTCTTCGTCCGACAGGGACATGTCGACCTCCAAGGAAGAGCGTTGCGCCGTACCTCTAAATGTACGCTTCCTACGTGCGCTCCGTGCATGAAAATCCGCGGCTCCTTGCGCCGCGGTCCGGATCGTCATGCGCGGATGCTTCGAAGGACGGCGCAAGCTCACGGGACCTTCATACCTTGTCTTGGATCACATCGAACGGGAAGATGGTCAAGGATGGCGCCAGCACCCGGCCGGGTTAGTGGGGAAGCCGGGAAGCCGCGCTGCGGGAGGGGAGAGGCGTTATTTCGTGAAGCTGCCATCGGATCAGGCCGCAAGGGACGACACCAAGCGGCTGCGGATTTTCATCCTGGACGACCATGAGGTCGTCCGGAGAGGCCTGCAGGACCTGCTGGAGGGCGAAGGCTTCGAGATCGTCGGCCAGACCGGTTCCGCGCGGGAAGCCACCAAGATGATCCCCGCGCTGCACCCCGACGTGGCCGTGCTCGATGTCCGCCTGCCGGACGGGACGGGGATCGAAGTCTGCCGGGACGTCCGTTCCATCGACCCTTCGCTGCGCTGCCTGATCCTGACCAGTTACGACGACGAGCGGTCCCTGCGCAGCGCTGTCCTCGCCGGCGCGGTGGGGTACGTCCTCAAACAGATCAGCGGCAATGACCTGGTCGCCGCGCTGCGCCGCGCCGCCGCCGGCGAAACCCTGTTCGATCCGGGCATCGAGTCCCGGGTGGTCGAAGGCATGACGAAACCCGGCGCCGTCGACCCCCGCATGGAGGACCTCAGTCCGCAGGAGCAGCGGATCCTGGGACTGATCGGCCAAGGCCTGACCAATAAGCAGATCAGCGAGGAGATGTTCCTTGCGGAGAAGACCGTGAAGAACTACGTTTCCTCCGTCCTTGCCAAACTTGGCTTCGAACGCCGCACGCAGGCCGCCGTCTACGTTGCCAAGCACGGGGCGGACGGACCCGTCTCGGGAAACCTGTACGACTTTTAGGCCAGCGGCACCTGCCAGCGGACAAGGGTTCCCCGGCCGGGCCCGCTGACCAGCTCCAAGGAGCCGCCCAGCAGGACGGCGCGCTGCTCTATGTTGGCCAGACCGCTGCTGCGGATCTCACCGCTGATCCCGGAGCCGTTATCCTGGACCAGCAGCTCCACGGATGCCGGTCCACCGGCGGCTTCTTCGTGGACCGAAACCACCACGTCGATGGCTGTGGCGCTGGCGTGCCGGATGGCATTGCTCAGCGCCTCGGTCAGTACGGCCAGCAGATGGGCGGCCACGCCTTCGGGCACCGGCCCGTCGACCCGGCCTTCCATTCGGACCCGCGGGGAGAACGGCATTGACTTCACCGTATTCTGCACGGTTTGGAGGATCCGGCTGCTGAGCAGTTCCCCGGTGCCGGTTGGTTTAAGCGAGTAGATGGTATCCCGCAGTTGGCGGATGGTGTCATCCAGGTCCGACGCGAGGGCACTAATCCTGTCCTGCACGGCTTCGCCCGCAGTATAGCGGCGCAGTATCTGCAGGTTCAGGCCTGCGGCAAAGAGCCGTTGGATGACCACGTCATGAAGATCCCGGGCGATCCGGTCGCGGTCCTCGAAGACCACCAATTCCTCCCGCAGCCGCTGGCTCCGCGCGGAGTCCAAGGCCAGCGCGGCGTGGGTGCAGTAGACGGTGCTCATCTTATGGTCGACGCCGGGCACCGGGCCGGTATTGCGCTTGCGGCCAAGGACGAGCACACCCGTTGGTCCTTCCAACGGGCAGATCGGTGTCAGCAGCAACGGCCCCAGGTTCGAGCCGAGTTCCTCGCCGAGGAACTTCGTGGCATCGTCGAGGACCGCCGGTTCCTCCAGGTCCCAGAGGGACGACAGGACCGGCGAAGGCAAGGTGAGTTCCGGCGGGCCGGATGCTCCGGCCAGCTCGCCCCCAACGGCGGCAAAGCGGAGTTGGCCGCCGTTCTCGGGCGGGAAGCCGATTCCGGCCCAGGCCCAGCCGGACACGGCCAGGACCTGCCGGACGATGATATCGGCCGCGTCGGCTGTCTTGGACGAGACCTCCGCGCCGACGGCCATGGAGGCTTCGAGCCACTGCTCGCGGCGTTCCGATTCGGCGAACAGCCGGGCGTTATTGACCGCAACGCCGGCGGCCGCGGCCAGGGCGACGACCAGTTCCTGGTCCTCCTCGGTGAAGTCGCCGCCGCCACGCTTCTCGGTCAAATACAGATTGCCGATGATCTTCCCCGAGACACGGATCGGAACGCCCAGGAACGAGTTCATCGGCGGGTGGTTCGGGGGAAAGCCATAGGAGTCGGGATGCTTGCCAAGATCATGCATCCTGATCGGCTTCGGATCGCGGATCAGCAGGCCCAGCACGCCATGCCCGACGGGGAGATGCCCGATCCGCTCGATCTCCTCCTGCGTCATGCCGACGGTGATGAAGTTTTCCAGGACCTGGCCGCTGGAAACCACTCCTAGGGCGCCGTACCGCGCGTCCACCAGCGTGCACGCCGCCTGCACCACCTGTTCCAGGATCGTCCCAAGGCTGTGGTTCTCGGCGATGGAGACGATGGCCGAAATCAGTTCCTGGATATGGTGTTCCGCGCGCGCCAGATCATTGGAATCCCGCACCCTCCACGGCGCCATGATCCACCTCCTGTGGCCGCACGACAGACGTTGGACAGCCCCCCAAAGCCCAGGACCGCCGTCGTTACTGGCAGGCTAGCAGAGCGGAGGCGGGACCTTTAGCCCTATTGGCCGATTGCCTCGGGCGGGAAGCTGGAATCCGGGCGCGCCCGACGCTTCAGCAGCAGGGGGCCTGCCGGACCAGCCGGTAAGGGTCAATGGGGACAAGGACCGGTGAGGGCGCGCCCGATATTTTCTTTAACGATCCGTTTCCGCGGCGGGGCCCGGGCTGCCCATGCCGGAGGCTCAGCGCTGCTCGGGGCGGGGATGCCGCGCGGCACCAAGGGGCCGGGCTCGGGTATCGGCAGCGGGCCGGGGCCGGACCGGCGAGGGCGAGGCGGCGGTTCCCGCCCGGAGTGCCTGGTTCGGGCCCGGGTCCGGAAAGGTCCGGCGCAACCGGATCCGGTCCCGGGTTCGGGAAGGGCTCGGGTTCAACGGGCTCCGGTCCGCCCGGCGGCGGCTGCGGCGAAGTGGGATCCGGGCTGGGCTCGGGCGGCGGCTGGGGGATGGTCATGTTCGGCCCCTTGACTCTGCGATGGCCGGCTGGGGGATGGTCCGGGCACCGGGTGCCCGCGTGCTGTCAGGATACGCCGCATGCCGAGGGCCGGACAATCATGCCGCTGAGGGCCGGGGGAGCTCCGCCCGCCACCAGCTCACGGTCTCGGCGGCGGCATCGGCCAGTGGCGTTGGCGTAAGCCCGAGCACCGACTGTGTGTGGCCCGACTCCAGCACGAACGGCTCCTCGAACTGATAGAGGGTTTCTGCCAGCTCGCGCAGATCGGGAAGCGCGATTCCCAGGGTGCGGATCAGCCAGCCCGGCAGCGAACCCACTCTCGGCGCCGCGACGCCGGCTGCATCGGCAAAGACCCGGACGAGGCCTTCCTGCGTCAGGGCCGGGACGGTCGGGGCATGCAGCACCGAGTTCCACACGCCCGGCTGTTGCGCAGCGCGGATCATCGCCGCGGCCAGGTCCGGGACATAGGTGAACGAATGCGGCATATCGGGCCGGCCCATGACCCGGACGGTCTTTCCCGCCAGGACCGCCGGCACCATGCGCTCGCCGGCATGGGCGTTGCGGACCCGCGGACCGAAGAAGTCAGAGGCGGCCACGCTGACCGTCGGTGTGTCCGAGGCCTCCCGGGCCTTGAGCAGCTGCGTGCGGATGCCGCGCTTGCCGCCGGCGGCGGCGCGCGGGCTGTCTTCCGCCATGGCCGGTTGCGGCCGGTCGTACGAGTAGAGGCTTTCGGGGAATACGACGACGGCGCCCGCCGCACCGGCCGCGCCAAGTACCGCCTGTTCGGCGGCGGGTAATTCGGCGGCCCAGGCCCGGGCACTGTAGGCGCTGCCGTGGATGCAGTGGAAAACGGCGGCGGCCCCGTCGAACTCGGCTTCGAGCAGGTCCGGCTGCGAGACGTCGACGGACCGCCGTTCGACCAGCGGATGTTCGAGGCCGGAGCCCGAGCGGGTCAGCACGCGGACCGGGTGGCCCTGCGCCGCCAGCTGTTCGGCGATGGTCCAGCCGACGGGTCCTGCTCCGGTGACGATCTGTAGCTGCGGCATGAGGTCTTCCTGTTCCTTGGGGCCGGAGGTTAGAGAGCGCTGCTCTCTCTTTCACGATCGCGGGTGCGTCCGTCAATGTCAAGAGCAGTGCTCTTGAAAGTTGACAGCGCTCTCTCTTGAGGCCAAGGTGGAGCCATGTCCGGCACCCCGCGCGAACGCGCCCGCGAACGAACGATTGGCGATATCGTCCGGATCGGCCGCGAGCATCTGGCCTCCCACGGTGCGGCGGCGCTCTCGCTCCGGGCGGTGGCCCGTGACCTTGGCGTCGTCTCCTCTGCGGTCTACCGGTACGTCAAGAGCCGGGACGAGCTGCTGACCCTGCTGGTGGTCGACGCTTACGACGAGCTGGGCGACGCGGTCGACGAGGCGGTGGGCGGGCTGCCCGCAGCGGACTTTCCCGGAAGGCTCCGGGCGCTGGCGCGGGCCGTCCGCGGCTGGGCCCTGCGGGAGCCGGCGCGCTACGCGCTGCTGTTTGGCAGTCCGGTACCCGGCTACGAAGCGCCGTCGGAGCGGACTACCGGGCCGGGGACGCGCGTTGTGCTGGCGCTGGTGGCGATTGCTGAAGCCGCCTGGCGGGCCGGAGCCCTTGCGGTGCCGGAGGAAGGTCCGCTCCCCAAGCAGCTGGCACAGGACCTCGAGGCAATCCGGGGCGAGTACGCGCTGGAAGCGCCCGCCGCCGTCGTTAGCCGTTGGCTGCAGGTCTGGGCCACGCTCTTCGGCGCGGTGAGCTTCGAGGTGTTCGGGCAGTACGGCGGAACGCTGACCCGCCCCGGGGAGCTGTTCGAGCAGCAGCTGGACACACTGGTGCAGCTGGCGGGGTTGGGGGCGGCGGCGAGCCGGGCCTAAGCCAGCCTGCCGAGCAGGCTGGTGTCGAACGCTGCCACGAGCTCCTTCGGGTCCCGGTAGATTTCCGCAGCGCCGGCTTCCCGCAGCTCGGCGCCGCTGGTGCCGCCGCAGGTGAGCCCGATGGTCGGCATGCCCAACTGCTGCGCGGCCTGGACGTCCCACACGGTGTCGCCGACGTACAGGCAGTCGCCGGCCCGCAGGCCGCCCGCGGCCAGGGCGGCCTCGAGAATGTCGGGCGCCGGCTTGCTTTGCTTCGCGTCGGAGGCGCTGGTGGCCGCGGCGATGGCATCGTCCGCACCCAGGGCCGCGGTGAGCACGTCCAGCTCCTTGCGTGTGGCAGAGGAGGCGAGCACCACGGTCAGCCCGGAACCGGCGCAGCGCAGGAGCAGGTCCTTGGCTCCGTCGAAAGCGCGGACGGACGACCAGTAGGTGGAGAAGACCGCGGCATGCGAGTCCTCCATGACGGAGTCCAGGGTGCGGTCCCGGTCCTCGCCGAGCAGGTGGTCCATCAGCTTGTCGGCGCCCATCCCCACCGCGCGGTGGATGAACGCCATGGGCACCAGCACGTCCTGCTGCCGGAACGCGTGCCACCAGGCGAGCGTGTGCAGGTAGGTTGTGTCCGTCAGCGTCCCGTCGACGTCAAAAAGGACGCCGGGCTTCCCCGAAGTTGTCATGAAAGCAAACTCCTGCCTGGTCTGCGGTGATGCTCAGAGTGTAGCCAAATGCAGGGGGTTTGGGCTGAAAGTGCGGTCCGCCGGCGATGTTTATCCGCGCCGATCTGGAGTAACCTAGGAGGGCAAAAATCTACGGCAGCAGGGGTCCTTCGCCTCCGTCGACGCACGCGGACCCCGACGACCTGCCCCGCCATGTGCCTGACCGGATCGAGTATCGCCGTGTACCAGCTCAAGGACGGGTCGCCGCGCTATGGCGTGCGGACCCAACACCAGGACAGCGAACAGCTCCAGCCTGCTCTCCAGCGCGGCAATCCCGAGGCCATCGCCCAGGAAGCCGCGCAGCTGGGGCTGCATCATCTGGGGGCGGCTGCGGACCACCGCCTGACCCGGAAATGGGCGGACCATGACGACGAGCTGCTGGTGCGGCTGCGGGAGGCACACCCGGCGGAGCTGCAGGAGGCAGAGCAGATCGTCAATGCGAAGCTGGGCAAACCCAAGCGGTGGCTGCTCAAGGCCCGCTCCAACTATACCCGCGGACTCGCGCCCGTCATTGCCCGCCGGCAGGAGGCCGGCATGCTCCCGCGGGCCATGTTCCTGAGGCTGTTCCTGATCGTGCTGCTGATCGTGCCCTCCGTGCTGGCCGTGAGCTTCTCGGTGCCGCTGCTGTACCTGGTGTTCATTGGCATCGCTTCGATCCTGCTGGCCCTGTATCTGGGCGGGGTCGTCACCGAGTGGCTGCGCCTGCCGGTCCAGCCGGGCATCCGCAGCGGCTGGCTCAAGGAACTGCGGCAGGACATCGTGGACGCCACGCTGCTGGCGGTGCTGGAGAACAAGCGCGCGCTCGTCGACAGCCAGACCTCGGCCGCCGCCCGGCGCGGCTGGAAGCACATCCGCTTCGTAGCGGCCCAGGTGGACCGGATCGACCAGGGGCCGGGAGCCTGAGCCGCAGCGGAAGGACAATTTACCTTTCCGCAACCGCGCCGCCATCCGGAAGGGGCCCGGCTGAGCGTACGATCAGTGCATGTCCGACGCTCTCGAGACCATAGGTCTGATCTCGGAGCTGGTGACCTGGGCGACGCTGGCTCCGGGGCTGGTGCTATTGCTCGTAGCCTGGCTGGTCAGGGTTGCCGGCGTGAAGTGGCGCAGCGCCGAGGGCGTGGCGTTCGACGACGGCGTGCGGAGCGGGATCCGCTGGTTCGACCATGATCACGGCTTCCTCGAAGCGGTGCTGGCCCCCGGCGAGACTATTCCGGCGGCATCCGGATCGGACGTGCTGGTCTACTACGACTCCCACGACCCGACCCGCTGGCGCACGGCGGAACCGCCCAAGCGCGGCGAAGTGCCGCTGTTGCTTGGCAAGATCCTGACCGCAGTCGGCGTGCTGTCCCTGCTGGTGGGCTTTCTCGTCATGATCCTCTAACGGAACCGGGACCTTCTCCCTATGGTCGGAGCCATGCGCTGATTTAGCATGGGCCGGGGGTAGAGGAAGAGCCGCCATGTCCCACCCAATAGCCTTTGAGCGGGCGGGTGCCCGCTGATGCGCGGTGTTTCGAAACGCCGGTCTGCGGTTCCCTATGCCGGGCAGGCCGTCGTCGCCGCCGTAATGCTGTTCGCCGTGTGGATGGCCGCAACCTACCTCCTCGAGGGCCTGCGCCTGACGCTGCAGCGGCCGGATGCCATCACGGACCGGCTCGTGTACGCGCTCGTCGCGAACATGGTGATCGGCGTCCTGGGATCGGTCCTGGTGCTGTGGATCTTCGCGAAGGCCGGCACGGTGGACATCCGGCGGGCCGGGTTCAACCCCTGGAGCTACTCCTTGATTGCCGTACTGGCCGGCGCCGTGCTCGGCTTTGTGCTCTACCTTGCGCAGGGCGGCTGGCTGCTGGAGCCGATGGTCCTGGTGAACGTCTATGCGCAGGTCCTGGTGGTGTCGATGGCCGAAGTCCTGGTCTGCTGGTGCGTGCTCGGCAGCCTGGTGGAGGCGTCGCTGCTGCACCGCAACCGCTGGCTGGCCGTCCTGGTCGCCACCGTGGTCTCGAGCGTGCTCTTCGGGCTCTACCACTTCGCCCACTCGCCGCCGTTCAACACCTGGGAGCTGGCGCTGCTGCTCACACTGATCGGCCTCGTGACCAGCATCTTCTTTTTCGTCTCCCGCAGCGTCTACGGGACCATCGCGTTCCACAACTCCCTGGCGATCTACGGCGTGATCGACACCCTGGAGGCCTCCGGTTCGCTGGACGTTTTCCGCGAGCCGGTGGTGCCGCTGCTCGTGATGGCGGCCGCCGCCGTTCTGGTGCTGATCGGCGGCCACCTCCTACTCGTGGCCCGCACGCGGCCGGGCCACGGCTGACTATGCGTCGAGGCGGCCAAGCAGCCCGCGGACCTGCGCGTCCAGGTCCCGGATCCGCTGGACCTCGATGAGCGACTTGCCCGCGGTGTCCTCCACGGCCCAGTCCTCGTAGGCCTTTCCCGGATAGACGGGCAAGCTGTCGCTGATGTCCAGGGTGATCACGAGTCGGACGCGCGCAGGACGTCGTCGGTCAGCGGTTGAGTGGAAGGACACCCATCCGGCGCGTAATGCATCGAACGACGGCGGATCCCGGGTAAACGTTTTGAGTCTCCACGCGCTGTTCTGCGGTGGCGCATGCCGGATTCTGCCGGACGTGTCCCATACTGTCCGTGGGGAGGCCCCACAGCAACGGGCGGCACTCCCTCTCCGCTCGTTCTCTGCAGGCTCGCATCACTGGGGGTTAATCATTAAACGTCTCACCTCATCGCAGTTGCCCGGGACGGTACGGACCGCGGCCACGGCACTCGCGCTGTCGGCCTTGGTCCTGGCCGGGTTGCCGGCCCAGGCTGCCACCGCCCAGCAGGGCGGAGGAACCGCCTCGGACCGGGCCACCGCCGCTGCCACCACGCAGCCGTCCACGGCCGATGCCTCCGAACCGGCACCGTCTTCCGCGCCGGCCACCGAGCCGGGGGCTGCACCGACCTCCGGCTCCGTATCCTCTCCGGCCACCGAGCCGGGGCCCGACCCCGGCACCGGAGCGGAAACCGTCCCGGCCCCCGGATCCGTTCCTGTTACCGAGCCGGGGACCATGCCGGCCACGGAACCGGGAACGTCGGCTCCTGCAGAGCCCTTACCCGCAGTGCCGCAGACGGGCGCTCCCGCGGAAGGCACCGTCCCGCCGTCGTCCGCGTCCCCATCACCTGCCTCCCCTTCGCCCAACCCCGAACCGGAGCGCAGCCAGGCCGCCGCTCCCGCCAACGACGGCCGCGAGGCGATCGAGGCCAAGGCGGAAGAGCTGAAACTGGTGCCGCACAACGAGTTCAAGTGCGGACTGGCCGGCGACGGCTGCGTGCGCACCTACACCTCCGAACCGGAGGGGACCAAGCGGATCGCGATCTACTGGAGCCCGGCCACCGGGGCACACGCCGTCGACCTGCAGCACTACGTCGGCAGCGTCTTCAAGCTGGCGCGGTACGAGGCCGGCGAGTACGGCTATCCGGCCTCTGACCTGGTGACCGACGGCGCCGGCAACGCCTCGCAGGCCTTCCAGCACGGCAAAATTTCCGCGACACGCGGCGAGCTCGCGGTGGATGACCGCGCCCGCGAGCTGCGGCTCCTGCCCGTCAATGACTTCAAGTGCGGGCTGGCGGGCGGAGGCTGTGTGCGCAGCTACAAGCCCTCGGCCTCGAGCAGCAGGGTCATCGCGGTCTACTGGAGTGCCGATACCGGCGCGCACCCGGTCGAGCTGACGCACGCCGTGGGGAAGACGTACCGCGCAGCGGGCTGGGAGGGCGGCAAGCTGGGCTATCCGACCTCGGACATGGCCACGGGGCTGAAGGGCAAGGGGGCGCGGCAAAGCTTCGAGCACGGCCAGGTCGCCTACTCGCCGGCGACGGGCGCCGTCCCGGTGCTCGAGCCGTTCCTGGCCGCCTGGCAGAAGCGGGGCAGCCAGGACGGGTCGCTTGGCTACCCGAAGGGCTGGGCGAAGACCACCGCGGGCGTGCTGCACCAGCCCTACCAGGGCGGCGTGCTGGTGGCCGGCTCCGCCGGAGTGTCGGTGGAGAAGACGCACGTGTTCCACGGCCAGCGGGCCCTGGACGCGCGGGCCAAGCAGCTGCGCTACGTCCCCGTGAACGGCTACAACTGCAACCTGGTCGGCTCCGGCTGCGTGCGGACGTATAAGTACTCCTCGACCAGCACGGCCCGGGTGGCCCTGTACTGGACGGCCAAGACCGGCGTGCGGGCGGTGAACCTGAAGCACGCCGTCGGCCGCAAGTTCGCCGCAACGGGGTACGAACGCGGCGGGATGGGATATCCGACCTCGGATGTGGCCTGCGGGCTGCGGGGTTCGGGCTGCGTACAGCCCTTCCAGAAGGGGCAGATCAGCTATTCTCCCGCCGCGGGCGCGCACACTATGAGCGCGCAGATCCTGCACAGCTGGAAGCAGCGCGGCGGTGCAGGCGGCGCTCTGGGCTATCCGATCCAGGACAGCGTCTCCCGCAGCGGCAAGACCACCCAGGTCTTCCAGAGCGGCTCGCTGGTGGCGGCCAACGTGGGCGCGGTGATGTACCCGAAGAACGAATGCTGGGCGCTGGGAGCGCACAAGACCCGGTACGCGCATTACTGGAAGGACCGGATCTCGTTCGCGATCTCGGAGAAGTACGGCACCTACAAGGCCAGCTTCATCAACTGCGTGCGGGTCGGCTCGGTCTACCGGCAGGAGTGGAAGACCACGAAGGCAACGGTCGGCCTGAGCGGGTTCAAGAAGCCGGGCGTCGCCTCGGGCCACACCATGTACCGGTGGTCCCCGCAGGGCAGCTTCTCCGTGACCGAGTCATTCGGGGAGGGCAATCCGGGCACCGGCTTGGCCTACCGGAAGCTCAATTCGCGCTCGCAGTGGTCCGGAACTCCGGGAGGCGGCTACAACAAGTACTTCGAGTCGTCCTTCAACCGCTGGCCGGATGAGCAGATGTACAACATCATGCGGGCACCCACCGGCGACTACCGGCAGGGCGCGGTGATCAACTACAACCGGCCGCCGGATTCGCCGATCAGGCAGGGAGCGGGCTTCGCGATCTTCCTGCATGCGAACCCCGTGCCGACCTACGGCTGCATCGCGCTGGACCTGTCCAACGTCACCAAGTACCTGAAGACGGCCAAACCCGGGGACCGCATCGTGATGGGCGTCCGGGCGGACATCTTCAAGTCCTGACCGCCGCCGCACGCGGGGCGGGAGCCGGTCCACGCGGGCCGGTTCCCGCCCCGCGTCGCTGTCTTCCCCGCGGGCGGCCGGGGCGAAAGGCTGCCTCTACTCAGGGGCGCGGCACTCCCATAGTGTGGGTACATGGAAGAGGTCGTGCTCGTAGGTTTTGATGGTTCGCCCACCAGCAGGCAGGCCCTCGACTGGGCCCTGGCCGAAGCGAAGACCCGCGGTTGGCCGGTGCAGCTGGTCAGCGCCTTCACCCCGGCACCGGTTGACGATCCAATGGTCAGCGAACGCTACGCCGATGCGGCCGCGCACGGCGGGCACACGCTGCTGCAGGAGGCGCTTGATCGGGCCAAGGCCGGCAACGTCCCGGCGGAGAGCCGCGTGGTGGCGGGGGACCCGAGCGAAATCCTGGTGGACCTCTCGCACGATGCCGGACTCGCCGTCGTCGGCAAGCGCGGACGCGGCGGATTCACCGGCCGGCTGCTGGGGAGCGTTTCCTCGGCGCTCGCGGCCCACGCCGCCTGTCCCACCGTGGTGGTGCCGCAGAACTGGACGGCCGGCGGCGGCCGCAACGGCGGGACCGCGGACAACGGCCGCGTGAAGGCCCGCCGCCCGGGGACCGGCTACCTGCCGTGGCTGGTCTCCTCGCCACCCGGCATGCGCGGCAACAAGGGGCTGCATCCGGACGACAAGGACTCCAGCTGGAACTACGGCGGCCAGGTGGTGGTGGGTATCGATGCCCTGGGCGTCAACAACCCGGCGGTCTGGGCAGCGGCATCCACGGCGCAGTCGCACGGCCGCCCGCTGCGGCTGGTCTCCACGCGTGCGCCGTTCTACCGGGACTCCATCTGGCTTGATCACGGCGAGAATGCGGACCGTTTCCGTGAAGACGTCGCCGGCGAGCTGGACCCGGTGCTCGCCGAAGTCCGGGAGCGCTACCCGGAGCTGGACGTCAGTTGGAACTTCTACATCGGCAAACCGGCCGAGATCCTGGTCCACATCACGCACACGGCCGAACTGATGGTGCTCGGCACCCGCGGCCACGGCGGCTTCCCGGGCCTGCTGCTCGGCTCGGTCAGCCAGGCCGTCCTGCATCACGGCAGCTGCCCGATGATGGTGGTCCCGAAAGAGCCTGCGTGACCGGCAGAGGCCGCCGTGCGCCCGGAGGGCCGCAGGGTTGGACGGCAGTCCCGGACCTGCGCGGGTTGGATTTTCATGCGTTTGCATGCAAAGATGCCAATGACGGAGGATGGCCGGACGCGGCAGGGAGCCCGCTCCGCTTTGGCAGGCTGCTCCTGTTCGAAGCGGAGCAGGATGGCCAAAGCGGAGCCGGCACCTAGCTGGCGCAGCGGCACGGAAGGAAGAGGAAGCAGGGAGCCATGAGCAATCTTGAACGGGACCCGCTGGAGCTGGTCTGCGAGGAAGAGGGGAAGGTCCGGCTGGCGCAGTCGCCGGTGGAACTGCTGGAACCGCGCGACGTTCCGCTCGGCGGTCCGCGCGCCATGAACGTGCGCAGAACGCTGCCGCAGCGCAACCGCTCCCTGATCGGCGCCTGGTGCTTCCTCGACCACTACGGCCCGGACCGCGTGTCGGAGACCGGCGGCATGCACGTGCCGCCGCATCCGCACACCGGCCTCCAGACGGTCAGCTGGCTCTTCACCGGCGAGATCGAGCACCGCGACAGCGCCGGCTACCACGCGATGGTCCGCCCCGGCGAGCTGAACCTTATGACCGCCGGCTCCGGCATCTGCCACTCGGAGATCTCCACCCCCGGAACGGATATCCTGCACGGCGCCCAGCTCTGGACCGCGCTGCCGGAGAAGGCCCGCTTCGTCGAGCCCCGGTTCGACCACTATGCGCCGGAGCCCGTCATCACGGAAACCTACGAGCTGCGGGTCTTCATGGGATCGCTCGCCGGCAGCACGTCGCCGGTGCCGCTGCATTCGCCGCTGCTGGGCGCCGAACTGCTGCTCGAGGCCGGCGCCAGCGTGGCGTTCGACGCCGACACCTCCTTCGAGCACGGCGTCCTGGTGGACAGCGGCAGCGTGCGTTTCAACGGGATGCTGACGACGGCGGATCAGCTCGCCTACCTGCCTCCGGGGCACGGCACCCTCGAGCTTTCCGCAGAGCCGGGGGAGCGGGTCCGGCTCCTGCTGCTGGGCGGCGAGCCGCTCGGAGAGTCCATCGTGATGTGGTGGAACTTCGTCGGCCGGGACCACGACGAGATCGTCGAGTACCGGAAGAACTGGCAGGCCGAGATCGGCGCCGAACCACGCACGGATGGCAGCGCCGAAACCGACCAGTTCGGCAAAGTGGTCGACAATACCCTGGACTACCTGCCCGCCCCCGTCCTGCCCAACGTTCGAATCCGTCCGCGGCGCTGACCGGCGCCGCGCCAGAAAGGAAGACATGGCCTCCGAAACCCCCGCCCAGGACGAAAGCCGGCCGATCGCCGTCGTCCATAATGCCGACCGCCGCCGCTATGAACTGCAGGACGACGGGAATGCTATCGGCTTCACCAAGTACCGCTACCGCTCCGAGCAGAACCAGATGGTCTTCGTCCATACCGAAGTGGACGACGCCTACTCCGGGCAGGGGCTGGCCTCGAAGCTCGCCCGGTTCGCCCTGGATGACGTCCGGTCGCTGGGCCGGCGGATCGTGCCGCTGTGCCCGTACATCCGCGCCTATATCCGCAAGCATCCGGAGTACGCCGACATCACCGACCTGCCCTCGGAGGAGCAGATCGAGGCACATGACCGGGCGGAGCAGGCCGCGGGGGGAGCCAAGTGAGCCAGGTGACGGCCGTCAAGCACGACCGGGTGTTCCTCGACAAGCAGCACCCGGCGGCCTATCGGGCGCTGAACGGCCTCGGCCTGAAGGCGCGGGAGGCCGCGGAGGAGGCCGGCTTCGACCGGAAGTTCGTCGAGCTGATCAACGTGCGGGTCTCCCAGATCAACGGCTGCGCCTACTGCCTGAACATGCATGTCAAGATGGCGCTGGACGCGGGCGAGAGCCAGCAGCGGCTCGCTGTGCTGACCGCCTGGCGTGACACGGCACTGTTCTCCGAGCAGGAACGCGCGGCCCTCACCCTGGCCGAGTCGATCACCGACCTGCCCCCGCATGAGCTGGCCGAGCATGATTACGCCTTCGCCCGCCAGCGGCTGACGGCGGACCAGACCTCGGCGATCAGCTGGGTGGTGCTGACCATGAACGCGTTCAACCGCCTGTCCATCGTCAGCCAGCACCCGGTGCGCCCGGACTCATCGGACTGGACACCGGGCAGCTGAGCCTGCTCAGCGCCTGAGCGCCGCGGCGAAAGTCGATACGGCGGTGGCCGGACGGGACTCGGCAGCGACGAACCCGTCCGGCCGCACCAGGTAGAACAGGCCCTCCTGCAGCCGCCGGTTCCCGTGCAGCGGCAGCACGTGCACCTCGAGCCCCAGCGCCGAGCGGACGTGGTGCGCGGCCACGGCCGGCATGGCCCCGTAGGCATGGACCTGCCACTGGAGCGAACGCAGCGGCCCGAAGTTGTCTCCGGTGTACTGCAGCCTCCGTCCGACCACGAGGCCGCGCCGCCCGCGCGCGGCCTCCTTGGCGCCCTCCGACATCCAATAGTGGACCCGGATCTGCGAGACGTACTCGAACAGCTGGGACGCCCGCCGGGTCCGCGGGGCCAGGAACGTCGCCACCGGCGCCAGCACGGGCATCAGGCCGCGCCGCAGTGTCCGGGCCAGCGGGTTGACGGAGGTGACGAAGCCAAAGAGCCGGTCCGTCGTCGCCACGAGCCGGCGCGCCACCGGCCGCCGCTCGGCCTCGTAGCGGTCCAGGTACGATTCGCTGGCGCGGCCCCGCAGCACGTCTGCCAGCTTGAAGGCCAGGTTGTGCGCGTCCTGCAGGCCGGTGTTCATGCCCTGCGCGCCCACCGGCGAGTGCACGTGCGCGGCGTCGCCGGCCAGGAAGACCGCGGCGTCCCGGAACCGGGCGGCGATCCGGTGGTGGACGCGGTAGGTGGCGAACCAGGCCGAAGGCCCGTAGGTCACGCCGTACACCCGGGCCAGCCGCTCCCGCACCTCCTCCTCGGTGAGGGTGCCCGGTGCAGCGGGAAGGTCCGACGGCGGAGCCTCCAGCGGGGGAGGGGAAGTGTCCCGGACCGTGCCGATCAGCCGGACGTGGGCGTCCCCGCCCATCGGAAAGCCGAGCAGGAAGTCCTCGGTGCCGGGCCGGACGTTGACGCCGTCGGGGGCGAGGCCGCGCACCCTGGTCGCGTCCGCTACATAGAAGGTGGCGGGGTTGGTGATGCCCTCAAAGGGAATTCCGCGCAGGCCGCGCACGGTGGAGGAGCCGCCGTCGGTCCCGACGCAGTAGCGGGCCCGGACCTCTGCCTCGCCGTCCGGCCCGGTCAGCGCCGCGCGGATCCCCGGGCCGTCCGCGTTGTCGTCCAGGGCCGTGAGGCGGTGGTTCCAGAGCACGCCCGCGCCGAGGGAGGAGAGGTTGCCGGCCAGCAGCTTCTCGTTCTTGCTCTGTTCGTAGAAGGTGATGCCTTCGAAGGGCGTCAGGCCGCGGGCGAACCGGCCGATCGGCAGTACGCCGAACATCCTGGCTTCGTAGCCCAGGTACAGCCGCCGGGCGCGGGTGCTGTCCGCAACCACCGCTTCCGCCAGGCCCAGCTGGTCGTAGATTTCCAGGCTCCGCGACTGCAGGCCGAGAGCCCGGGACTCGCGGGTGGGACCGGACTTGCCGTCGGCGAGCACCATGGCGACACCGAGCTTGGTCAGCCAGTTGGCCAGCATCAGCCCCGTGGGGCCGGCGCCGACCACCAGTACCTCTGTCTCGATCTGCCGCCTGTCCATGGGTGCGACCTCCTGCCTGTGAGAGTACTCCGGTGAATCGGTAGCAAGCGGTGCAAACAGGACTATGATGCTGGAATCAATCACTGGAAGGAAGGTCCATTGTGGACAAGGCCTCGGAGAACGCAGGTGCCGCTTCGGCCGCACCTGCCGATGCGAAGTTCGGGCAGCTGCTCGACGAGAAAATCGCCGAGGCCCGGGCCCAGATCGACCGCCTGACGCTGGACATCCAGGAGGCGACGCTCGCCGCCAAGGATTTCCCGGCCGACGACGAACATGACCCCGAGGGGTCGACCCTGACACTGGAGCGGGCACGGGAGGTCACGCTGCTGGAAAGCACCGAGGAGGCACTGGGCGAACTGCTCGCCGCCAAGGCGCGGTTCGATGCCGGGACCTACGGCCGCTGCGAAAAATGCGGCAAGGTGATCCCCGATGAGCGGCTCGAGGCCCGGCCGGAGGCCCGGTTCTGCATGGAGCACGCCGGGAGCCGCCGGCACTGATGCGGCCCGGCGTAGCCCGGCGCAGCGATTACGCTGATGCCATGACCTCGCCTGAACCATCCGGCAGCAACCGCATGCTCGCGCGCATTGTTGCGATCCTCGACGCCGTGGAGGGTTCCGCGGCTTCCGCCAGCGAACTGGCCCGCCGGTCCGGTCTCTCCGTGTCGACCGCGCACCGGCTGGCGCTGTCCATGGTGGAATACGGTTTCCTGCGCCGGACCGAGAGCGGCGGTTTCCGGCTCGGGCACCGGTTTGTGCGGACGGCGCTTGAGAACGCCGCGCTGCCAGTCCTGACCGCCCTGCGCGACGAGACCGGAGAAACCGCCCAGCTATGGCTGCGCCGGGGCGACGAGCGGATCTGTGCCCTGACCATCGACAGCCAGCAGGAGCTGAAGGCGACCCTGCCGGTCGGATCGCGGCTCGCCCTGCCGGCAGGGTCCAGCGGCAGGCTCCTCGCCCGGGACCCGGACGCGCTGGACGAACTCGAGCGGCTGGGCTGGGTGGAGTCCGTCGCCAAGCGCACCCCGGGGCTGGGGTCCGTCAGTGCGCCGGTCATGGCACGCGGCGAAATGATCGCGACGGTGTGCCTGGCGGTGCCGCTGACCCGGGTACAGGCGTCGCCCGGCCAGGACTTCGGCGGACAGGTGCGCGCCGCGGCAGAGCACATCGGGCTGGAATTGGACCAGTCCACGCAGGACTGAATCTGCCCCGCACCAGCGGCCGAAAAAATCCGTTTGCCTCAAGGCTTGTGTGTGCCCCAGCTCACTTGCTAGCATCTTCCCGCTAAACGGCATGCAGTTCCCATTGGCTGGGAAGTTGCAGCTACGGGATGATGAAAGCAGGATCTGTGACTGAGAATCTACGGCTGGCCAACAGCCTTCCGCTGGAGGGCATCCGCGTGCTCGAGCTGGGCAACTTTATCGCCGCTCCGTTCGCCGCGAGACTGTTCGGTGACTTCGGCGCCGAGGTCATCAAGATCGAACGGCCCAACGGCGGAGACGAGCTGCGCGACTGGCGCAAGACCCGCGGCCAGACCTCGATGCTGTTCCGGACGCTGGGCCGGAACAAGAAGTCCGTGACCCTGGACCTCCGCTCCGAGGCGGGCCAGGCAGCAGTGAAGAAGATCGCCGCACAGTGCGATGTGGTGATCGAGAACTTCCGCCCCGGCACGCTGGAACGCTGGGGGCTGGGGCCGGACGTGCTCACTGAGCTGAACCCCGACGTCGTTATTGTCCGGATCTCCGGCTACGGGCAGACCGGTCCGTACAAGGACCGTGCCGGCTTCGGCAGCTCGGCCGAGTCCTTCGCCGGGCTGCGCTACATCACCGGTGAGCCGGACCGGCCGGCCGGACGTGCCGCGGCCAGCATGGGCGACACCGTGGCCGGGCTCTACGGCGTGATCGGCGCGCTGATGCTGATGCTGCAGAAGGCCCAGGGCGTCAAGCACGAGGGCCCGCAGACCGTGGACGTGGCACTGTACGAGGGCGTGTTCAGCCTGCTCGAATCCCTGGTACCGGACTATGACGCATACGGGATGGTGCGCCGGCGCACGGGCGGCCAGCTGCCCGGCGTCGTACCCACCGGCTCCTACCTCTGTGCCGACGGGCTGGAGGTGGTCATCGGGGGCAACTCGAACTCGGTGTTCGTGCGGCTGATGAAGGCCATGGGCCGCGAGGACCTGGCGGCGGACGAGTCACTGCTCACCACCGAGGCGCGGGCCGCCCGCGAGGACGAGCTGAATGGCGCCATTTCGGCCTGGACCGGCAGCTACAAGCTGTCCGAGGTGCTGGACCTGCTGGACGCCGCGGGTGTCCCGGCCGGACCCGTGTACGACGCGCCCAGCATCGCCGAGGACAAGCACTACCTGGCCCGCGGCATGATCCAGACGCATGAAGTGGTGATCGAGGACAAGCCGGAGAAGGTCCGCTTCCCCGGCGTCGTCCCGAAGATTCCGGGCCACGACGGCGAGGTCAAGTGGGTCGGCCCGGAACTGGGCGAGCACACCGAAGAGGTGCTGCGCGACCTGGCCGGCCTGGATGAGGAAGAGATCGCCGACTTCACCGCGGGCGGTGTGCGCGCATGAAGGTCCGGATCACCGACGTCTTCCTCCGCGACGGCCTCCAGGACGAGGACGTCGTCGTCTCAACAGCGGACAAACTGGCCATCGCCGAGGCGCTGGTCGCCGCGGGCGTGGACCGGATCGAGGCCGGCTCCTTCGTCAATCCGAAGAAGGTGCCGCAGATGGGCGATGCCCCCGAGGTCTTCGCCGGGCTGCCGGGCGCCGGGGGCATCACCTACACCGCCCTGGCCCTCAACGGCCGCGGCATCCAGCGCGCCGTCGACGCCGGCGTGCGGCACATCTCGGTGGTGACGTCGGCCAGCCAGGCGCACAGCAGCGCCAACGCCGGCCAGAGCATCGAGGACGCGCTGGCCAGCCTCGGCGAGGAAGTGGCCCGCCATCCGCAGGCCGAGTTCGTCGCCGGGATCTCCACGGCGTTCACCTGTCCGTTCGAAGGCGACATCGATCCGGCCTACCTGCTCCGCGTGGTCCGTGCCTTCAAGGCGATGGGCATCAGCAACATCGGACTGGCCGACACGCTCGGCACCACGCCGACGGACCGGTTGATGGCGAGCCTGGACTACGTCCGCGCCGCCGAGCCGGACCTGACCT
Source organism: Arthrobacter sp. Marseille-P9274 (assembly GCF_946892675.1). NCBI lineage: Bacteria > Bacillati > Actinomycetota > Actinomycetes > Micrococcales > Micrococcaceae > Arthrobacter > Arthrobacter sp. Marseille-P9274. Next base: position 599,347 of record NZ_CAMPOV010000001.1, on the reverse strand, counting down.
ACTATCTCCACCTGCACAACGCCCACGGCCAGGCGCTCGCTACCGTTAGCGCCGCCGTCGACGTCGGAATCACGAATTTCGACGCCGCCCTGGGCGGCTTCGGGGGCTGCCCGTTCGCCCCCGGGGCGCACGGCAATATCGCCACCGAGGAACTGGTCCGCCATCTCCATGCCGGCGGACACGAGACCGGGATCGACGAGCAGCGTCTGGCCGAAGCCGTCAGCCTGGCCCGCTCCATCGTCGCGGCTTCACCGGCCGTTCCCGCCATCCAACCCGCCGCAGGCTGATTAGCGGACCTTCCTTCGACGCGGCCGGCCCGTCCAGGGCCTGCCGCTCCCAATCCACGGGAGACAACGATGTCCAATACCACCCAAACGAGCGGCCCGTCCGCGAACGACGCGACCGCCGAAACCGCGCAGCAGGCCCCGGCCGCGAAGCTGCCGGGCGTGCACTACCCGGGCCCCCGCGGCTTCCGGATCACCAGCATGCCCGGCGGGATCTACTTCGCCCTCTTCGGCCTCCTGCTGGTCGCGGCCCTGACCGGGAACCTGCCGGACACGATGATCGCCGGCTTCGCGGTGACCATCATCTTCGGCGGGCTGCTGATCTGGATCGGCAACCTCTTCCCGGTCGTGCGGGACTACGGCCTGCCCACCATCCTGTGCACCTTCGTCCCCGCCACGATGCTGTTCCTGGGCCTGATCCCGGAGAACGCCGTGACGGTGGTGCAGAACTTCGTGGACGGCCACGGCTTCCTCGACTTCTTCGTCGTCACCATCATTGCCGGCTGCATCCTGGGCATGCCGCGGGCGCTGCTGCTCAAGGCCGGCCCGCGGTTCGCCGTGCCGGTGGTCGGCTGCCTGGTCGCCACCTTCGGGCTGGTCGGCCTGCTCGGCGCCGTCACCGGGTTCGGGTTCCTCGAGGGCATCCTCTTCATCGCCGCCCCGATCATGGCCGGCGGCCTGGGCCTCGGCGCGGTGCCGATGTCCGAGATGTACGCCGCCCGCACCGGCGGCACCTCCGAAGCGTTCATGGGCGACCTGATCTCCGCCGTCGTCATGGCGAACGTCGTCTGCATTCTCATCGCCGGCATCTACAACGGGCTGACCAAGCGCGGCACCCAGCTGTTCGTCGGCTTCAACGGCCACGGCCAGCTGCTGCGCGTGAAGGGCAAGTCCGAGGACCTGACCATGCCGCCGGCCAAGGACGTGTCCTCCTTCATCTCGCTGGGCAAGGGCCTGGTCATCGCCGGCTGCCTCTTCGTCCTGGGCCAGCTGATCGGCGCCTACCTCCCGGCCCTGCATCCCTACGCCTGGACCATCATCGCCGCGGCGGCCATCAAGATCTTCGGCCTCTTCCCGAAGGAGCTCGAGGAAGCCAGCTCCGAGTGGGGCGACATGATCTCCAGCACCATGGTTCCGGCCCTGCTGGTGGGCGTAAGCATCACCTTCATCAACATCGAGGAAGTGCTTGCCTCGCTGAGCAACCCGATGTTCATCGTCCTCACGGTGGCCACCGTCATCATCGCCACGCTGACCTCGGGCCTCCTGGGCTGGCTGGTCAAGTTCCACTTCGTCGAGGCGGCCATTACTCCGGGCCTGTGCATGGCGGACACCGGCGGCAGCGGCGACGTCTCGGTGCTCAGCGCCGCCAACCGCATGCACCTGATGCCCTTCGCCGCGCTGACTAACCGGGTGGGCGGAGCCCTGGTGCTCTTCCTGACCTCGCTGCTGGTCCCGCTGTTGGCCGGCTGAGCGGCAGCAAAACAACCATAACGACGTCGGTGCCCCGCCTTCCCAAGGCGGGGCACCGACGTTGTTGGTTACCGGGATCGCGCTGCTGCGCTTGGTAATGCCTACTCGGGCAGTTCCAGGGCCGGGCTCTCCTGGCGCAAGGTGCCGCCGCGGAAGAACTCCGGCCGGCGGCGCCGCATCCAGAGCATGACCAGCAGGCCGAGGGCGATGATGCCGACGCCGATCACGAAGACCAGGCCGACCCCGAAGAGCTCGGAGCCGCTGCCGAACGCGGGATCCCAGCTGTCCACGGCCGTCTGCAGGAACACGACCACCAGGGCCAGCCCGCCCAGCAGCGGGAAGACGAAGCGGAACCACAGGTTGCGGGCGCTGCTGAACGCGGTGCGGCGGAAGTACCAGACGCAGGCCAGCGCCGTGAGGCCGTAGTAGAAGCAGATCATCAGGCCCAGCGCCATGATGGTGTCGTTCAGGACGTTGTCGCTGACGAACCGCATCAGGGCGTAGAACCCGGCGGAGATGGCGCCGGCGACCACCGTGGCGAAGACCGGGGACTTGCTCCGGGCGCCGACTTTGGCGAAGCTATCCGGCAGGGCCTTGTAGTAGCCCATGGCCAGCAGGCTGCGGGCCGGGGAGATCATGGTGGACTGCAGGGACGAGGCACAGGAGGAGAGCACCGCAAGCGAGAGCAGGATGGCGAACGGGCCCATGACCGGCCCGGCGATCGCGGTGAAGACGTTCTCGGAGATATCCGGGTTGTTCAGACCGAGCCCGGTCTCCCCGGTGCCGGCGAACATCACCGTGGCGACGGACCCGGCCAGGTAGATGGCCAGGACGGCGACTGCGGTGATCGCGGCGGCCGCCCCAGACGTGCGCCGGCCATTGGTGGTCTCCTCGTTCACGGTCAGGCAGACGTCCCAGCCCCAGAAGGCGAAGATGGACAGCGACAGGCCCAATGCGAAGGCGGAGAAGGACTCGATGCCGAACGGGTTGAACCACTCCCAGCTGAAGGCCAGCGGCTCGGTCCCGGGGACGCTGCCGATCCGGCTGAGGGCGCCGACGGTGAACCAGGCCAGCACGCCGAGCTGGAACGCGACCAGGATGTACTGGACGTGTTTGGTGGTCTTCATGCCGCGGCAGGAGACCCAGACGGCCAAGGCCATGAAGGCCAGGCAGGTCAGGACATTGACCGGCTTGTTGGCCGCCAGCTCGGCGAGGGATGCGTTGCCGGTCAGCTGGGCGAGGAAGAGGTAGAAGAAGTCGACGGCGACGCCGGCCAGGTTGGAGAGGACGATGATGTTCGCGGCGAGCAGGCCCCAGCCGCCCATCCAGCCGATGAACGGCCCGAACGCCTTGGTCACCCAGGTGAAGGTCGTGCCGCTGTCCGGCGAATCGGCGTTCAGCTCGCGGTAGCCCAGCGCGACCAGGAACATCGGGATGAAACCGACGATGAAGATGGCCGGGAGGTACGGGCCGATGGCCTGGACCGTGGGGCCGAGGGTGGAAGTCAGCACATAGGCCGGCGCGATCGTGGAAATGCCGAGGACGACGACGGCGAGCAGGCCCAGCTGCCCGGCCGCGAGGCCCTTTCCGCGCTGCCGGTTCGGCGGCGCTTCGGAGGGGGTGTGGGTGGTGCTCATGGGCGGGCCTTTCGGGACGGGCGCGGCTGCTGCTGCGTGATGCAGTGGATGCCGCCGCCGCGGGCGAACAGTTCGCGGGCATCGACGCCGACGACCTCGCGGCCGGGATAGGCGCCGGCCAGGATGGCGAGAGCCTTTTCGTCTGCCGGGTCGTCGAAGGTGCAGGCGATGACCGCGCCGTTGATGACCAGGTGGTTGATGTAGCTGTAGTCGACGAAGCCCTCGGCGTCGCGCAAGGTGTGCGGCGCCGGCACTTCGATGATGTTCCAGTCCCGCCCCGCGGCATCGGTGGTGCCGGCGAGGCATGCGACGATCTCTCGGCTGACCTCGTAGTCGGGGTGCTCGGGGTTGTCCTGCATGTGGACCAGCACGGTTCCGGGGGAGGCGATCGCCGCGACGATGTCAACGTGGCCGCGGGTGCCGTAGCGCTCGGAGTCGCGGGTCAGTCCTCGCGGCAGCCAGATGGCCTTGGTGGCGCCCAGGGTGCGGGCCAGCTCGGCCTCCACCTCGGCCTTGCTGAGGCCGGGATTGCGGAACGGATCCAGCTGGACGGTCTCGGTCACCAGCACGGTGCCTTCGCCGTCCACCTGGATGCCGCCGCCCTCGTTGACCAGGAAGGAACCGATCCGCTCCGCGCCGGCGAGCCCGGCGATCCGGGCACCGATCATTGCGTCCTTGTCCCAGCGGGCCCAGTCCTGCTGCCCCCACCCGTTGAAGACCCAGTCCACGGCACCCAGCCGCCCGCCGTCGAAGTTGTTGAGGACGAAGGTGGGCCCGATGTCCCGCATCCAGGCGTCGTCCAGCGGGGCCTGCTCCAGCTCGACGGCGGGGGACAGGTAGGTGCGCGCGGTGTCCGCGTCCTTCGGCTCCACCAGCATGGTGACCGGCTGGAACCGCGCGATGGCATTGGCGACGGCGGCCCAGGTGGACCGCGCGGCGTGGGCCTGCTCTGCGGTTTCGCCGAGCGTGTAGCCGCCGGGCGGGAAGGCCATCCAGATCCGTTCCTGCTCCGCGGTCTCGGCGGGCATCGTCCAGCCCATGGTCAGGCTCCCGCCTGGACCGGGGCCGCGGCGGGCGTACCGAAGGGCTCATCGCGCCGGACCGGTTCGGCGAGCCGGGCGTAGGTGTCCGGGCGGCGGGTGGCCAGGAACGGGAAGAGCGCCAGCCAGTCCCGCCGCTGGTCGAGGTCCAGGTCCGCGACCAGCACGGCGGATTCGTCCCGCGGGGCCTGCACGAGGATGCGCCCGTACGGATCGGAGATGAAGGACGAGCCGTAGAAGGTGTTGGTGCCCTCGTTGCCCCAGCGGTTCGGCGCGACCATAAAGAGGCCGTTGGCGATGCCGTTGCCGACGATGACCTGCTGCCACAGCGGCCGGGTGTCGAAGTCCGGGTGGTCCGGCTCGGAGCCGATCGCCGTCGGGTACACCAGCAGTTCGGCCCCGCCAAGCGAGTACATTCGGGCGACCTCGGGGAACCATTCGTCCCAGCAGGTGGGCAGGCCGAGCCTCGCGCCGCCGAGTTCGGCCGGGGTGTGGACCTGGTAGGCGTCCGCGTCGGCCGGGCCCTGGCGGAAGTACTGGTCCTCGTAGTAGCCGGCGGTCACCGGAATGTGCAGCTTGTGCGTGCGGGCCACCAGTTCGCCGGACGGGGAGACGAGGATGGCCGTGTTCAGGCCGAGCTCGTCCTCGGTGCTGTCGGCCCGCTGGTAGAGCGAGGCGTGCACGCAGACGTTGTTGGCGCGGGCCGCCTCGGCTGCGAACGCGAACGTCGGCCCGGTCAGCAGGTCCTCGGCCAGGTCCGCAGCCCGTCCCCGGGGGAGGGTGTCCGCCGGGTAGCGGGAGAGCGTTAGTTCGGGGAGGAAAACGACGGCGGCGCCCAGCGCAGCGGCGCGGGCGATGCCTTCGTTCAGTTCGGCTATCGTATCGGCGGGGTCGGGATGCCAGCGGTGCTGGACGAGGCCCACCCGCAGCGGCGGCCGGCCGCTGGCCTCGGTGCGGGCGGGGGAGGCGGGCGGATCCAGCCGGGACAGTTCTAGCATGGCGAGTTCTCCATGGGACGCAGATCACAAATGAACAAGATTCATTTATACAGGGCTGTGGGCCGCAGCACAATAGGTAAATGAATGACGTTCTTTTCTCCGAAGCTCCCGCTGGTCCGACCGGTGATCCGGCTCAGGGCGGGACATGGGTAGCTTCGCGTTCGCTGGTCGGTCAGGAATCGAAGCCCATGCCGATGGCGTCCATCGCCTTCAGCCACAGCCCGCGCCGGCCCTGGTTTTGGTCCGCCCGGACGAGGGCCGCCGTCGTTGCCTTGACGCCCAGCCACGCGAGCGGCTCGGGCGGGAAGGGCAGCGGCTTGCGGCGCACCATGGCCAGTTCGGTGCGTTCGGTCGGCGTGCCGCCGAGCAGGTCCAGCATGACGTTCGCACCGAAGCGGGTGGCTCCGACGCCGAGCCCGGTGTAGCCCGCGGCAAAGGCAACCCGCCCGCTTTGGGCCGTGCTGAAGAACGGGAAGAAGCGGCTGCAGGTGTCGATCGCCCCGCCCCACTGGTGGCTGAACTTCACGTCGCCGAGCTGCGGGAAGGTGGCAAAGAAGTGCGCCGCCAGCCGCCGGAAGGTCTCCGGCCGGTGCTCGTACTCGGGCTTCATGGTGCGGCCGAAGCGGTAGACCGCGTCGTAGCCGCCAAACAGGATGCGCGTGCCGCCGGCGGGGTCGGTGGCCAGCCGGTAGTAGTGGAAGCGGTTGTCCAGGTCCGCAAGGCCCTGCCGGTTCTGCCAGCCGATGGCCCGCAGCTGCGCATCGGAGAGCGGTTCGGTCATCAGGGCGTAGTCGTAGACCGGCACGATGTGCAGCCGGGTGCGCTTGAGCAGCGACGGGAAGACATTGGTGCCCAGCGCCGCCTGGCTGGCCGTGACCGTCCCGTGGTCGGTGGCCAGTTCGACGGCGTTGCCTGCCCTCCGCAGGCTCCGCACCGGGGTGTGTTCGAAAATTTCGACGCCGGTTTCCAGGCACGCGCGCTGCAGTCCCCAGGCGAGCCGGGCCGGATTGAGCATCGCCGTGCCCTTCCTGTCCCACAGACCGGCACGGAAGAGCGGGGACGCGACTTCCTTGTGCACGGCCTCCCGGTCCAGGAAGACCACATCCGGGCCTGCGCCGCCCTCCTCCTTGAGCCAGCCGACGTGGTGGTCCGCCGTCGCCACGGAGAGCGTGCCGGTCCACTCGAAGCCGCAGTCGATCCCGTACCGGGCCACGGTGTCCGCGATCTGCTGCAGGTTCTCCCGGCCGAGTCCGCGCAGCCGCGCCGCCTCCTGCGGCAGGTGCTTCTCTCCGTTCGCGTCGCCGTGCGTGAGGCTGGCTTCGCAGAAGCCGCCGTTGCGGCCGGAGGCGGCCCAGCCGATCCGCCGGCCTTCCAGCAGCACCACCCGGCGGCCCGGGTCCCGCTCCTTGGCCATGAGCGCGGTCCAGAGCCCGGAGTAGCCGCCGCCCACTACTGCCAGATCGGTGCGGGCGTTGCCGGCCAGCGGCGGCAGCGGCTCGGGGCGCGCCGGATCGTCCAGCCAGAACGGCCCGGCGGAGGCCCCGGCCAGGGCGGCCGCCGTCTGCGCGCGCGGGACCAGCCGTTCGGCCTGCTCGTAGGTGGTGCAGTTGGCGCGGCCGGCCGTGCTCATGCCGCCGCCCCCGACCGTTCGCGGCTGTGCACGATGCGGCCGCCGACCATGCTCAGGGCCGTGCCGACGGTGTGCAGGTCGCCCGGGTCCAGTCCGAACGGATTGCGATCCAGTACCACCAGGTCGGCGGCCTTCCCTGGGAGGATGGCACCGCCGTCGTCATGGCGGTTCAGCCAGGCTGAACCCGCCGTGTAGGCCGAAAGCGCGGTCTGCAGCGTGACAGCCTCGGCGGGCACCAGCGGCGGCGCGTCCGGGTAGGCCGGGTGCGTGCGGTTGACCGCTACGTGGATGGCCTGCCACGGATCCGGCGTGGAGACCGGCCAGTCGGACCCCATCGCCATCCGGGCGCCGCCGGCCAGCAGCGAGTGGAACGGATACTGCCAGCCGGCCCGTTCGGCGCCGATCAGCGGCAGCGTCATCTGCAGCATCTGGTCGTCGTTGCAGGCCCACAGCGCCTGGGCGTTGACGGTCACCTCAAGGGCGGCGAAGCGGGCAATGTCCTGCGGGTGGATGATCTGCAGGTGGGCCATGTGGTGCCGGCCGCGGAAGCCGCCGGGCGTGCGCGGATTGCCGGCCCGGAGATGTTCGATGGCGCCCAAGCCCTGGCGCACGGCCCGGTCGCCGATCACATGCATGTGCAGGTCGAAGCCGGCTGCGTCCAGCGCCGCGGAGACCTTCGTGAGCACCTCCTCGGGCAGGTACAGCAGGCCGCGGCTGTCCTCGTCCTGCGCCGGTGCGCGGCCGCCGGGTCCTTCCGCATGCTCGCAGCGGCAGGGGCGCAGGTAGGGATCGAGCATGGCGGCGGTGCGGTTTTCCGGGACCCCGTCCACCATGATCTTGGCGCTCGTGCTGGCGAAACCTGCCTCGCGGTTTATCCGCCGCCGCTCCTCGAAGTTTGCGACCAGCTCGGCGGTATTGTCCGCCGTGGTGCTGCGCGGGACCCAGAGCGCGCCGGTGGCCCGCCCGGTCAGCTGGCCGCGAGCGGCCAGGCTGCGGTAGGCGCTGCTGGCGTCCGGATAGCCTGCATAGTCCCCGAGGATCGCCTCCTGCCAGCCGGTGACGCCCACCGAATGCAGGTAGCGCTGTGCCTCGAGCAGCCCGGCGCAGAGATCCGCGTCGGTCAGCGGCGGCAGGCAGCGGCCGACCAGGTCCATGGCGCCTTCGTGCAGGGTGCCGGACGGAAACCCGTCGGCGTCCCGGTCCATCCGGCCGTCTGCGGGATCCGGTGTGACGGCGTCCAGTCCGGCGAGCTCGAGCGCGCGGGTATTGACCCAGGCGCTGTGGTGGTCCGCGTTGATCAGGTAGACCGGGCGGTCCGGCACGACGACGTCGAGCAGGTCGCGGGTGGGGTAGCCGGTGGGGAAGTCCGCCTTGTGCCAGCCGCCGCCGGTGATCCAGGGCTTGTCCGTCGACGCGGCGCAGCTGCGGATGCGCTCCAGTACGGCGTCCAGCCCTGACACTTCGGAGAGATCGCAGCCGAGGCGCTCCACGCCGCCGTAGACCGCGTGGACGTGGGCGTCCGTGAAGCCGGGAGTGAGGAGCCGGCCGCCGAGGTCCACGGCTTCCGCAGCGGTCCCGGCAGCGGCCCGGACCTCGGCGTCGCTGCCGACGGCGGTGATCCGGCCGTCCGTGACGGCCACGGCCGTGGCTGTTGGATGGAGCTGCAATCCGTCGAAGATCCGGCCGGAGTGGAAGATCCAGTCTGCACTCACAATGTCCTGCTTTCCCGATGCGGTGGCGTCGATTGAGTGAGTCTTATCGAACTGAAAGCCGCTTTGATTGTCAACGGTGTTGACTCCCCCAGGGTTGTGAGATGAATCACATTCATTATGAGTTGTCGCCCAACGCGGGCTGTGGAAGTGTTCTGTCAACGTTGTTGACAGTGCTGTTGACTCCATCGGAAGGAAGGACCACCATGTCCCGCACCTCGTCCCTGACGGCTCTCACGCCTAAAGTCGTTACCGGTTTCCTGGGAACCTGGGTTTTGGCGCTGCTGGCCGCCAACCTGGTTCCCGTCCTGATCGGCGCCCTGGTGGCCGACCTCGGCATGTCGGTCGGTGCGGCCTCCACCTTGGCGACGGCGATGTCCCTCGGTACCGCCACCGGCATCTTCGCCACCAATAAGTTCGTTGCCCACGGCGACCGGCCGAGGATTGCCAGGGTCGGCCTGGTGGTCATGGCATTGGGCTTCGGTGCAGGCGCGGTGATCTTGGCGGAGCCTGCTGTGGTCATCGGCGTGGTTCTTGGCGGCATCGGGGCGGGAGTGGTGGTGGCGACGGCGACCGCCGCCTCCGCCGCCACCCGGGACCCGGATAAGACGGTCAACACCGTGATGATCGTCAACCGGTTGGCTGCTGCGGCACTGCTGGCTATCGTTCCGTTCCTCGGCAGCGACCTGCGGAACATCCTGATGATCCTGGCCGCGCTGGGCCTTGCCGGGCTGCTGGCAGCCGGTGGATTGCCGAACCTGCCCATCGAGGCTGCGCAGAAGCCGGCCACCGAGCGGCGGTTCGGGTCCAAGGCCGTCATCCTCGCAGTGGTTTTCGGGGTCTGGAGCATGACCGAGGACCTGGTCTATGCCATCTCCGGCGTGATCGGGATGGAGAGCGCCGGCATGAGCCTGGACAGCGTCTCCTTCGTTATCTCGCTCAGCGTCGTGGGCGGGTTGCTGGGCGCCCTCGCCTCGCCGCTTGCGCTGAAGCTGCTCGGCCGGTCGGTGGCCGTCGTCGCCATCATCACCATCGGCTCCCTTTGCAAGTACGCCGTCCTTACCGCGGGCTCGGCCGCCGTCCTGTCGGTAGGAATCGTGCTGGCCGGCACCATGTACGGCGCTGTGCTGGCCCTGGTCTTCGGCCTGGCCGCCCGCATGGACCTGTCCGGCCGGGTCGGAACCCTGGTCATGGGCGTCTACATTGTCGGCGTGGCCCTGGGACCCGTCATCGGCGGCAACCTCATCGGGCTGATCAGCGCCCAGGCGCTCGGGTTGGCGATCGGCATCCCGAGCCTGGTCCTGGGAGCGCTGCTCTTCTGGATTTCCCGCCGCAGCGGCGTCTCGGAACGCGGCGGCGAACTGGCCGTGGCAGCCGAAGGCCGCGAGGGCCAGCCGACCTTGGCCGGGTGACCGCCGCCGGCACCGGCCGCGGATGACGTGCGCGGCTACAGTAGGATGACTGCTCGGCGGACAGGAGGCAAGCGATGGCAGCAACCGGAACCAGCACCCAGCGGCAGAGGGCCAAGGGCCTCTCGCGCGAGGTCATCATCGATGCCTGCCTGCAGTTGGCCGACGAGTCCGGCAGTTCGGCGCTGACCTTCCGCCGCATTGGGCAGCTGTTGGGTGCCGATCCGACGGCCCTCTACCGCCACTTCAAGGACAAGGACGAGCTGCTGCTGGCGCTCGCGGACCGGCTGATCGGCGAGGCACTGAAGGACTTGGAGCGGGAGGGGTCATGGCGGGCCACCATTAAGGATCTGATGGTACGGGGCCGGCGGGCATACTTGGCCCACCCGCAGGTGGCGGCGCTGGCCGCGGTGCGGGTGACGCGGCAGGAATCCGAAATGCAGTTCATCGAGACCATGCTGGCCACTTTCCGCCGTGCCGGATTCGGCCCGGAGGAGGCGGTGCGGATGTACCGGGCCTGCGGCGACTTCATGCTCGCATGGACAGGATTCGGTGCGGCGTTGAAGTCGCTGGGGGAGAAGTCGGAGGCGGATAACCGCGCCTGGGCGAAGGCTTATGCCGAAGCACCAGCGGAACGCTTCCCGAATGCCTCGGCCTCCGCCGCCGCGATGGCCGGGATCAGCGACGAGGACAACTTCGCTTTCGCCCTGGACCTGCTGCTCGATGGCATCGAGGCCCGCCTGCTCCGTTCCTGAACATTGGCCTGGCTCGCGCTGGCTCCGCGGCACCGTAGTGCAACAATCGGGGCATGACACCTCTCGGCGAGGCCCACCGGTCCGCGGCGGCGAACGTGCTGTCGCCCGCGGCGCTGGACTGGCTCAGGGACGGTGATCCGTCGATCCGCTGGCAAGTGCTGCGGGACCTCGCGGACGCTCCCGCCGCCGAGGTCGAGGCGGAGCGTGCCCGGGTGGCGGCCGACCCCGCGCGGCGGCGAGCCGGAAACCTGCGAGGCAGGCATGGCGGTCCTGCTCTCCGCCGGGTTGGGGTATCTGGGCGGGGAGCCGCAGATCGAACGGGCGGTTCAGTGGCTGCTGGGGGAGCAGCTGGACGACGGCGGGTGGAACTGCGAGGCGCGGCGCGCCGGTTCGCGCCACGGGTCCTTCCATACCAGCATCTCGGCCCTGGACGCACTCACCGAATACCGGAACGCGGGCGGGCAGCAGGAGGTGGACGCCGCCGTCGTCCGCGGGCAGGAGTTCTTCCTGGCGCACCGGCTCTACCGTTCGCACCGGACGGGGGAGCCCGCGAAGCCCGCGTTCCAGCGGTACCCGTTCCCGCCGCAGTGGCACTTCGACGTCATGCGCGGGCTGGAGCACTTCCGGACCTGGAACGTGCGCGACGCGCGGCGGGAAGAGGCCGTCGACGTGGTGCGGCGGGGCCGGAAACGGGACGGCACCTGGCACCGGCACAATCCCTACCCGGGGAGGTACTGGTTCGAGCTGGAACCGCCCGGGCCGAGCCGCTGGGCGACGCTGCGGGCAGCCCGCGTGCTGCGGTGGTGGGACGGGCCGTAGTAAGCGGCGGAATAGGGGGGGGCGGGCGGAAGAACCCCCGCCGGCCCCGCCGAAGTTGGTATAGGACCGCGCGTCAGCCTTCGGCGTGCTTGTCCGCCGTTTCCAGGGCCGCGTCCAGGATGGCCAGGCCGGCCCGGGCGTCTTCCGCCGAAATGTTCAGCGGCGGGACCACATGGATGCGGTTGAAGTTGGCGAACGGCAGGAGCCCGCGGGACTTGCAGGCGCCGATCAGCTCATTCATCGCGGGGCTGGAACCGCCGTAGGCCGCGAGCGGCTCCCGGGTCTGCTGGTTCTTGACCAGCTCGATCGCCCAGAAGGCGCCGACGCCGCGGACCTCGCCGATGGAAGGGTGTTTGGCGGATAGCTCGGCTAGCCCCGGCCCGAAGACGGTTTCGCCCAGGTCAGCGGCATGCTCCACCATCTGCTCGTCCCGCATCGCGTTGATGGTTGCGACGGCGGCCGCGCAGGCCAGCGGGTGGCCCGAGTAGGTCAGCCCGCCCGGGTAGGCCCGGTCGGCGAAGGTCGCGTAGATCTCCGGGGACATGGCCACGCCGCCGAGCGGGACGTAGCCCGAGTTCACGCCCTTGGCGAAGGTCAACAGGTCCGGCACCACGTCGAAGTGGTTGATCGCGAACCACTTGCCGGAGCGGCCGAAACCGGCCATGACCTCGTCCGCGATGAACATTATCCCGTACTTGGTGGCCAGCTCGCGCACGCCCTGGATGTAGCCCGGCGGCGGGACCATGATGCCGGCGGTGCCCGGGATGGACTCCAGGATGATCGCGGCGAAACGGTCGGCGCCCTCGAGCTGGATGGTCGTTTCCAGGTGCTCCAGTGCGCGCTGGGTTTCCTCGGCCTCGGTGGAGGCGTGGAACTGCGAGCGGTACAGGAACGGCGCGTGGAAATGCACCGTGCCGGCGTTGCCGTAGTCGTTGGGGATGCGGCGCGGGTCCCCGGTCACGTTGACGGCGAGCGCGGTGCCGCCGTGGTAGGAGCGGTAGGCCGAGAGCACCTTGTAGCGGCCGGTGTGCAGCCGTGCCATCCGGATGGCGTGCTCCACCGCGTCCGCGCCGCCGTTGGTGAAGAAGATCTTGTCCAGTTCGCCCGGCGTCAGCTCGGCGATCAGCCGCGCCGCCTCGGACCGCGCGTCATTGACGTGCTGCGGGGCGACCGTGCACAGCTTGCCTGCCTGCTCCTGGATCGCCGCGACGACCTTCGGATGCTGGTGGCCGATGTTGGTGTTGACCAGCTGCGAGGAGAAGTCCAGCAGCTTGCTGCCCTCGCCGTCCCAGACATAGGAGCCCTCGGCGCGGGTGATGGTCATGGGCTTGATCTGCTCCTGGGCGGACCAGGAGTGGAATACGTGCTTGCGGTCCAGCTCGTAGGCGCGCCGGCCGGCCTCGAGCTCGGCCTCGCTGACCTCGGCGCCGGTGTGCGCTGCGGTGGTGGTCATTCAGGTCTCCTTTTCTAACAACGACGACGGCGGTGGGCTGGGCGCGCTGCCTCAGGCGTTCTGCGGGAACCCGAGGTTCAGCCCGCCATGGCTCGGGTCCAGCCAGCGCGTGGTCACGACCTTGCCGCGGGTGAAGAAGTGCACGCCCTCGGCGCCGTGCGCGTGGCTGTCGCCGAAGAGCGAGTTCTTCCAGCCGCCGAACGAGTAGTACGCCATCGGCACCGGGATCGGCACGTTGATGCCCACCATACCCACCTCGACCTCGTTCTCGAAGCGCCGGGCGGCACCGCCGTCGTTGGTGAAAATCGCCGTGCCGTTGCCGTAGGGGTTGGCGTTGATCAGGGCCAGCGCATCGTCGTAGGTCTCGGTGCGGACCACGGAGAGGACCGGGCCGAAGATCTCGTCGGTGTAGACGGACATGTCCGGCGTGACGTTGTCGAACAGGGTCGGGCCGAGGAAGAAGCCGTCGCCTTCCGCGTCCGCCTTCACCTGCCGGCCGTCCAGCACCACGGTGGCGCCCGAGGCCTCGCCGGCCTCGATGTAGCCGGCCACCTTCTCCCGGTGCGCCTTCGTGACCAGCGGGCCCATGTCGGTGCCGCGCAGGCCGTCGCCGATCCGCAGCGTCCGGGTGCGCTCGGCGATCTTGGCGACCAGCTCGTCGGCGATCCCGCCGACGGCGACCAGCGCCGAGATGGCCATGCAGCGTTCGCCCGCGGAGCCGTAGCCGGCGCTGACGGCGGCGTCCGCGGCCAGGTCAAGGTCGGCGTCCGGCAGCACGATCATGTGGTTCTTCGCGCCGCCCAGGGCCTGTACGCGCTTGCCTGCGGCCGTGCCCTTCTCGTAGACGTACTTCGCGATCGGGGTGGAGCCGACGAAGGAGACCGACTTGATCTCCGGGTGATCCAGCAGCGTGTCGACGGCCTCCTTGTCGCCGTGCACCACGTTGAAGACGCCGTCCGGCAGGCCGGCTTCCTTCCAGAGCTCGGCGACCCAGTTCACGGCCGTCGGGTCCTTCTCGCTGGGCTTGACCACCACGGTGTTGCCGGTGGCGATGGCGACCGGGAAGAACCACATCGGGACCATGGCCGGGAAGTTGAACGGGCTGATGATCGCCACCGGACCCACCGGCTGGCGGATCGAGTGCACGTCCACCTTCGTCGACGCGTTCTCCGTGTAGCCGCCCTTGAGCAGGTGCGGGATGCCGCAGGCGAATTCCACGACTTCCTGGCCGCGGCTGACTTCGCCGAGGGCGTCGTCGAGGACCTTGCCGTGCTCGGCGGTGATGATGGCGGCGAGCTCGCCCTTGCGGGCGTTGAGCAGCTCGCGGAAGTTGAACAGGATCTGGACCCGCCGGGCGAGCGAGGTGTCGCGCCAGGCCGGGAAGGCACCCGCGGCCGCGGCCACTGCCTCGTTGACGACGGCGGCGCTCGCCAGCGCGACGCGGCCGGAGACTTTGCCGGTGGCGGGGTTGGTGACGTCCGCGTGGCGGCTGTCGGCGGGGGAGGCATAGGCGCCGTTGATCCAGTGCTGGATGGTCTGCATGAAGGAAACTCCTGATGGTTCGCTGGTGAAACTGGCCGGTGGTCTGCCGCTGACACCATCCTGCGCCTTTCGGACCCGCACGCACCATTGCCAGACTGTCAGGAGAACGGCGGTCTGGTTTACACTGTGTCAATGCATGTCACGCTCGAGCGCATCCTGCGGCTGCCACCGCTGGCTTCCGGCCGCCCGGAGGTGCTGTCCGGGACCGGCCGGCTGCAGGAGCCGGTCCGCTGGGTCCACGTCGCTGAGCTGAAGAGCCTCGCGGGTCTGCTGGAAGGCGGCGAGCTCGTCCTGACCACCGGCCTGGGCTTCGGCACCTCGGCCGCCGAAGCCGCCCGCTACCTGGGTGAGCTGGCCGCGCTGGGGGCCGCCGGCGTCGTCGTCGAAATCACCGCGGACCGCCCCGAGGCCGAAGCCGCACTGCGGCAGGCCGCTGGCGGTGCAGCGCTGCCTGTGGTGGTGGTGACGCGGCGGGTCAGGTTCGTGGAAGTGACAGAGGTAGTGCACCGGCTGATCGTCGCCGCCCAGCTGGAACGGGTGGAGAAGGCCCGCGAGGTGCACGAGGTCTTCACCATGCTCAGCCTCGAAAGCGCCTCGCCGGAGGAGATCGTCGCGCGCACTGCAGAGCTGATCCAAACCGCCGTCGTGCTCGAGGACGTCGCCCACCTGGTCCTCGCCTTCGACCCCGCCGGCACCGCGCCGGGGGACCTGCTGGCGGACTGGAAGCGCCGGTCCCGGGCCGCCCACTTCCGCGAGGAGACCGCGCGCACCGGCGACGAGGGCTGGCTGCAGACACCGGTGGGACTGCGCGGCCAGCGCTGGGGCCGGCTCGTGGTGCCGGGCCTGCCCGGCGATGAGGCGGAGGCGGCGATGGTGCTGGAGCGGGCCGGGCAGGCGCTGACCATCAACCGGATGGCGGAGCGGGACCAGCGCGAACTCGGCCACCAGGCGCAGGCCGGCCTCCTGCACGAGCTGCGCCAGCCGCGTTCACTGGACGAGGCGGAGGCGCTGACGCGCGCCGCCGCCCTCGGGCTGCCGCCGGCCCCGCTCTACGTGCCGGTGGTGCTGCGCCTGGACCACGCCTCCGCCTCGGAACCCATCGCCCTGCAGCGCCGCGAGCGCGCCCTGCTGGAACTGGTCAACCGGGTGCTGGCCGCCTCGCGGAACTCGGCGCTCGCCGCCAGCCTGCAGACCGGCTCCGTCGCCGTGCTGCTGGCCCTGCCCGCACGGCAGCTGGAGGACTCCGTGCTGGAACGCATCTGCGGCGAGCTGGCCGACCGGTCCGCCGGCGCCGCCGAGGATCTCCGCTGGACCGCCGGAGTGGGCCGCCCGCATGCCCGGCTGCTGCAGGCGGCCGCCGGGCTGGATGAAGCCGGCCAGGTCGCCGAGACCGCGAGCACGCTGCCCGCCGGCGCCAAACGCTTCTACCGCTCCACCGACGTCCGGCTGCGCGGCCTGCTCACTCTGCTGCGGCACGATCCGCGCGTGCAGACCTTCGTGGAGGCCGAGCTGGCCGGCGTGCTGGAGTCCGGGAACGACGGCGGGGATCTGGACCTGCTGCAGCGGTACCTCGAGAGCGGCGGCAACAAGTCGGAACTGGCCCGCAGCGGGTACCTGAGCCGGCCCACGCTGTACGCCCGGCTGGCCCGGCTGGAGCAGCGGCTGGGGGTGCGCCTCGACGACGCCGAATCGCGGACATCCCTGCACGTGGCGCTGCTGGTCCACAGGCTGCAGGGACTCTAGCGGAACTGTCCTTGCCCGCTGGTAGTGGGCGCGGCCAGCGGGGCGAGGATGGCTTAGGCGCCTTTATGCCGCCTCCGGGCCCCAGGGTACAGGAGTACCGCTAGCTCGCGGTGACGATGATTTCCCGCTTGGCGAGCACCGCCGTCGTGATCCAATGCGTGAGCTCGACGGTCAGCTTGTACTTTCCCGGCACCGGCGGGCGCAGCAGCATGTCGTAGCGTTCGGCGGCTCCGAAGTTCAGTGCCGAGGCCGTGAGCGGGCCGTCCGTCTCGCCCACGGGCAGCGCAGGGCCGACCGGGTCCGAGGTGTCGCGGAAGGCCCGGCCGTCGTGCGAAATCAGCTCGGCCATGCGTACGGGGTTGCCGGCCATGTCGGTGAAGTAGGCGTTGACCGGAAAGAACTCGCCGTTGAGCAGCCGTAGCAGCGTCGGTTTCCGGCCGTTGCCTGCCACATTGGCCCGCATGGAAGACAGAATCAGCGGGCCCTCCTTCCGGGGCCGCTTGGCCAGTTCGCCGCCGAGCAGGTAGAAATGCTTGGGATCGAACTTGTCCAGGCGGGCGTCCTCGCCGGACAGGCCTTCTGCATGGTTCATTTCGTGCCACCGCGGGTCGACGGCATAGGCGACCAATAGAGTCTCCGTAGCAATGTCATATTCAGGTCCGTCCACGAAAGCCCGACGGGCGCCCGGGCTAACCGGATAGTCGGGATGCACGTACGGGTCGATGATCAGCGGGCCGAACATACCCATCTGCACATGAAGCGGAGTGTTGACGTGGCAATGGTAGAAGTAGGTTCCCGAGGAGCCGAAGTTCGGGTTGCCCGGGCGGCCGCGCTCCGGCCGCCACTGGTAGGTGTAGTGTCCGGACACCTCGAAGGAGGTGTGGCCGACGCCGTCATTGCGCGGATCGGGTTCGATGCCGTGCCAGTGGATGGTGTGGACCTTCTTGCTGGGCTTAACAGTGCCTTGGAAGAGCTGGCCTTCGGTGAGCCGCAGCAGCGGCGCGGGGAAGATCCGGCCTGAGTTCTCCGTCTCAAAGGTCCACATCTCGAAGCGGCCGCCGTCGTCGAACTTCATTTTGCGGCTAAAGAAATCGAACTCTTCCTTGCGGTCCGCCTTGAGCGGGAACTCGGTCTTCGGGCTGCCCTCGTGGATCTGGTCCGAGCTGAAATCCACCTGGGTGCGGTAGCGCTTGTGGTCCGGGGGCTTGATGGCAGTGCCCGGTTTTGCGGTCAGGGCACGCGGCGGTTCGGCATTAGGCCCGGGCGGCGGAAGCGCCCCCTCCGGAGGCACCGGCACATCCGCGGGTTCGGCCACGGTCCAGTGGCCCACCAGCCCGCCGGGATACATGCCGCCTCGGGCAACCTGCGACGGTTCCGCGTGGCAGTGCATCGGATAGTGCCAGTCGCCGGATCTGGCGTCCCAGATCTGGTCGGTAGCCTCGGGCGGGCGGCGCACGGGCAGGACGGAGTCCTTGCGGTCCAGCGGATGGACCTCCACCACATCCTCCCACTGCTGCAGCACCACGTGGTTCTCGTCGTCGACGAAGCCGCCGCTGCGCGGGAAGAACGTCCCGTTGCGGCGGACGGTCCAGATGTGGTTTCCGTGGAAGTGCAGCTGGTGGTGGACCACGCCGGCATTCACGAAGCGCATCAGCTGGCCGGTCCGCACTGTGTCATCCGTGGCGCGCTGGCTGAAGTTCCGCACGTCGATGGAGCGGGCGGAGCCGGACATCAGCGAGTCCTCTTCGCGCTCTTCGTTGAGCGCTTCGTCGGTGCTGATGCCCAGTGACTGGAAGCCAGCGCGGCCGTTCAGCGTGAAGTAGCGCGGGAACGCCGGCGTCTTGTCCGGGTCCACCTCCACGCCGCGCGAGGCCTGGCGGGCCCACTCCGGATCCACGTTGTGCAGGATCCACAGCCACTGCCGCTCGAACTCCGGCCCCTCCGGCTGCAGGCGCCACGGCTCGTCGGGGTCCGTGACCAGCAGCGCTCCGTACAGGCCGAGGATGCGCTGCACCGGATCGGCCGTCGGGTCGTCTTCGTCGCGGCCGGGATCGCAGTAGACGTAGGTGCCCGGGGCAGGCGCCTCGAACTCCAGCTCCGCATCGTCGCCGGGAGCGATGCTCCCGGTTCCAACATGGGTGCCGGGTCCGTCGACGTCGAGGAACTGCAGGGCCTGCGGCTGGGCGAGGTTGTTCCGCACCCGGAGCCGGATGGTGCTGCCGGTTTCGGCGATGAGCGCGCGCTTCGGGTAGAAGCTGGCCCAGAATGCCCGCCGGACCAGGTACTCGCCGGGATTGAACGGATCCTTGTAGGCCGGCTCGGGCCGGCCGAGCGGCGGGAGCTCGGCGTCCAGCGGGTAGTGGCGGGTCTCCACCACGCCGCCGTCCCGGGTGAACACGTGCGGGCCCAGGGCCAACGCCGGTTCAGGATCGGTTGTGGCGGTGTGGCGTTCGCCGTAGCCGCGATGGTAGACCAGCGAGCCGTCGACCATCGGCAGGTAGCCGTCATTGATGTGGATGTCCAGGGCGCTCATGATCGCTCCATCACGGTGACGAGTTCGGGCACGCGCAGTTCCGCCACGCTGTCCTGCAGCGGATCGGTGAATTCGACGATGAACCGCCCGGCCGTCTCGGGCGCCAGGAAGCTGACCCATACGTGCTCAACGGCTCCCGGTGCCAGCGGACCCGCATCCCGGCCCGAGTCCTGCAGGCTGGTGCTCATGGCGTTTCCGGCCGGCCGCAGCCGCAGCTGGCCCGGCGAGAACGGCATGGGCGCGCTCCCGGTATTGGCCACTTCGAGCTCGAGCAGGACGATATCGCCCCAGGTGTGGTTCTCCGGTTGCGGCCACCGCAGGCCCGGAATTGCGCCGCCGTGACCGTGGCCGGTAGCCGCCGGCACCGCGATCCCGACGCCGGCCCCGGCGATTGGGACGCTGTCGCCCGACAGCCTGGCCAGCGCCAGCCGCCCGACCAGCGGCGAGCGCGAACCGTCGGCCGAGAGCCGGGCCAGCCGCGCGGCACGCAGCAGCCGCACCGAGCCGAACGCCGTTCCGGCCTGGACCTGGGCGTGCTGGACCGTCTTCGCGACGACGCCGAAGCCGGCGCCGCCGATGATGACGGCGGCGCCGCCGCCGAACAGCAGCCCGAGCTGCCGCCGGCTGAGCACCGTTCCGCCCAAGCCCCGATCTTTCCCGTCGTCATCCTCATCAAAATGCGACATGGCCTTCGCCTCCCCCTTTGGCGTTAGTCAGGCACGATGGTCACCCGGGAACCTTGCAAAAGCCTTGTTTACTTTCCGTTCACTTTGTGCCGGTGCCGCCGCGGGGAAGCAGAGAAGTACGACGCCGGGTGGCCGGCTTTATTGCTTAGCCGGCCACCCGGCGTCGGACGCGGGAACGGGAAGGGACTGCTACAGGTGGTTCAGGCCCTCCGTCAGGACGGAGCGAAGGATCTGCTCGATCTGGTCGAATTCCCGCGGGCCGATCGTCAGCGGGGGAGCGAGCTGGACCACGGGGTCACCGCGGTCGTCGGCGCGGCAGTAGAGACCGGCGTCGAACAGCGCGTTGGAGAGGTAGCCCCGGAGCAGCCGCTCGGATTCATCATCCGTGAAGGTCTCCTTGGTGGCCTTGTCCTTGACCAGTTCGATGCCGTAGAAGTAGCCTTCGCCGCGCACGTCTCCGACAATCGGCAGGTCCAGCAGCTTCTCCAGCGAGGCGCGGAACAGGGGCGCGTTCTGCTTCACGTGGTTATTGAGGCCCTCGCGCTCGAAAATGTCCAGGTTTTCCATGGCGACGGCGGCGGAGACCGGGTGGCCGCCAAACGTGTAGCCGTGGTAGAACGTCGTGTCCCCGTGCTTGAACGGCTCGAACAGCCGGTCCGACGCGATCATGGCGCCGATGGGGGAGTAGCCGCTGGTCATGCCCTTGGCGCAGGTGATCATGTCCGGGATGTAGCCGAAGTCGTCGCTGGCGAACATGGAGCCGATCCGGCCGAACGCGCAGATCACTTCGTCCGAGACCAGCAGGACGTCGTACTCGTCGCAGATCTCCCGGACGCGCTGGAAGTAGCCGGGCGGCGGCGGGAAGCAGCCGCCGGAGTTCTGCACCGGCTCCAGGAACACGGCGGCGACGGTGTCGGGTCCCTCGAACTCGATGGCCTCGCCAATGCGGTCCGCGGCCCAGCGGCCGAATGCCTCCGGGTCTTCGAGCCCCTCCGGTGCGCGGTACTGGTTGGTGTTCGGGACCCGGAAGGCGCCGGGCACGAGCGGTTCGAACGGGGCCTTCATGTCCGGGATCCCGGTGATGGACAGCGCCCCCTGCGGGGTGCCGTGATAGGCCACCGCACGGGAGATGACCTTGGTCTTGTTCGGCTTGCCCTGCAGCTTGAAGTACTGCTTGGCCAGCTTCCACGCCGTCTCCACCGCCTCGCCGCCGCCGGTGGTGAAGAAGACGCGGTTCAGGTCGCCGGGGGCGTGGTGCGCCAACCGCTCGGACAGGTCGATGGCGGCCGGGTGGGCGTAGGACCAGAGCGGCATGAATGCCAGCTCCCGGGCCTGCCGGGCCGCAGCCTGCGCGAGCTCCTCGCGCCCGTGGCCCACCTGGACCACGAAGAGCCCGGCCAGGCCGTCGATGTATTCGCGACCCTGGTCGTCGTAGATCAGGTGGCCCTCGCCGCGGGTAATGACGGGCACGGTGCCGCCGCCGGCCAGGTTGGAGTGGCGGGCCATGTGCATCCACAAGTGGTCGCGGGCCGCCTGCTGGCGGTCGGTGCCGCGCGGCGTGCTGTAGGTTCGTTCGGTGCTGGTTTGAGTCATCGGGTTCCCCAGTTGTATTCCTGCTTCCGCAGGGAGAGGTACATGAACGTTTCCGTGCTGAGAACGCCGTCGATGCCGCGGATCTCGGTGATGAGCCGCAGCAGGTCATGGTCGTTCTCGCAGATCACTTCGGCCAGGATGTCGAAGGAACCGGCGGTGACCAGGCAGTAGTCCACCTGGTCCAGCGCCGCGATCCTGTCGCCAACGGCCACCAGATCGTCGTCGGCCTTGATTCCCAGCATGGCCTGGCGCGAGAAGCCGAGCTGCAGGGGGTCCGTCACGGCGACGATCTGCATCACGCCGCCGTCCGTGAGTTTCTGGACCCGCTGCCGCACGGCCGCCTCGGAGAGCCCGACGGCCTTGCCGATGTTCGCGTAGGACCGCCTGCCGTCTTCCTGCAACTGCTCGATGATCGCCTTGGAGACGTCGTCGATCGGGCCGTTCGTCCCGGGAACGGCGCCGCTGCCGTGCTGGGTGCTCAAGGGAGTTCCACCTCCTTCGAAGGCTTCGTGGGAATGCTGCTATTGAAGTCGTTGGCGGCGGCGTGCGCAAGACCCTTAGGCTGCGGAACCAGTGGAAAATCGCCAATCCGACGATGAGATCAGTTGAGTAACAAAAAATTTACAACTGAAAACCTTGTCTGCGTGTTGGGGGTCTGCCAGTATCGACGGCACAACAGCATCCGCCTCTGACCAGGAGCCCACATGCCACAGCGCCTACCCGACGACCCCCGCCTGCGCCGCCTGGTATCCGCCCAGCTCTCGCGCCGCAACATGCTCATGGGCACCGGCGCCTTGACGTTGGCCGGGCTGCTGGCGGCCTGCGGAACGGGCGGCTCCGGCACGTCGGCCGCGGACGGGAGCCCGACCGCAGCCGCGGACCGGTCGGATGCCGACAGGGTGGTCAACTGGGCCAACTGGACCCTCTACCTGGACTACGACGACAAGGCGCAGGCGTACCCGTCGCTGGAGGCCTTCTCCAAGTCCCGCGGCATCCAGGCCAACTACTCCGAAGACATCGACGGTAACGACACCTACTTCGGCAAGGTGCAGGCGCAGCTCGCCGCCGGCCAGGACATCGGCCAGGACATCATCACGCTGACGGACTGGATGGCCGCCCGGCTGATCCGCCTCGGCTACACGCAGGAGCTGGACCTCGGCAACATCCCCAACTCCAAGAACCTGCTGGAGACCCTCCGGAACGTGGACTTCGATCCCGGCCGGAAGCACTCGCTGACCTGGCAGTCCGGGTTCGCCGGGATCGCGTGGAACAAGCAGGCCGTCCCCGGCGGCCTGCGTACCGTGGCGGACCTGTGGAAGCCGGAGCTCAAGGGCCGCGTGGAGGTGCTGGACGAAATGCGCGACACGATGGGCCTGCTAATGCTGGACAACGGCGTGGACATCTCCGGCGAGTGGGGCACTGGCGAATTCGACAGCGCGCTGGACGTCCTCAGCAAGCAGATCGCGGACGGCCAGATCCGGCAGGTCAAGGGCAACTCCTACAAGGAGGACCTGATCTCCGGCGACGCGCTCGCCGTCATCGCCTGGTCCGGAGACATCACGCAGCTGAACTTCGAAGAGGGCGACAAGTGGGAGTTCGCCCTGCCGGACGCCGGCGGCACGCTCTGGTCGGACAACCTGATGGTGCCGATCGGCTCCCCGCACAAGGCCAACGCGGAAGCCCTGATGGACTACTACTACGATCCGGAGAACGCCGCCACCGTGGCCGCGTACGTAAACTACATCTGCCCGGTCGAGGGCGCCCGCGAGGCCATGGAGGCCATCGATCCGGAGCTGGTGGAGAACCCGCTGATCTTCCCCACGGAGGACTTCCTCGCCAACGCCCACGTGCTGCGCACCCTGTCCGCGGAAGAGGAGACGGACTTCAGCGACCGGTTCCAGAAAGCGATCGGCAATTGATGGTCCAGGAACACCTTGCGGAGGAAACAACGACGGCGGCGGGCCGGGACAGCGGGGGAGCGGACCTCGTCCTGGATTCGGTCACGAAGCGGTTCGCCGACTTCGTCGCCGTGGACGAGCTGGACCTGACCATACCGGCGGGCTCGTTCTTCGCGCTGCTCGGGCCCTCCGGCTGCGGCAAGACCACCACGCTGCGCATGGTGGCGGGGCTGGAGCAGCCCACCTCCGGCGCGCTGCGCATCGGCGGCCGGGACATCACCCGCACCGGCGCGCACGAGCGGCCGGTCAACACCGTGTTCCAGAACTACGCGCTGTTCCCGCACATGAGCGTGCTGGACAACGTGGCCTTCGGCCTGAAGCGCCGCAAGGTCCGCGGCGCCGAGGCCCAGGCCAGGACCGCCCTGGAGCTGGTGGAGCTCGGCCACCTGGCCGCCCGACGTCCGGCCCAGCTCTCGGGCGGGCAGCAGCAGCGCGTGGCCCTGGCCCGCGCCATCGTCAACCGGCCGGCCGTGCTCCTGCTGGACGAGCCGCTCGGCGCCCTGGACATGAAGCTCCGCCGGCAGATGCAGGTGGAGCTGAAGAACATCCAGCTGGAGGTCGGCCTGACCTTCGTGCACGTCACGCACGACCAGGAAGAGGCCATGACGATGGCGGACACGGTCGCCGTGATGAACGCCGGCCGGGTGGAGCAGATGGGCGCACCGCGGGAACTCTACGAGCTTCCGCGCACCGCCTTCGTGGCGAACTTCCTGGGAAAGTCCAATCTCGTCCCCGGTGAGGTGGTCGAGGACCGCGGGGACGCCGTCGTCGTTAATGCCCGGGACAACCGGCTCACCGTGCTCAAGGAACGGGCCGCCATGCACCACGGGCGGGTGCTGGTGGGCATCCGGCCGGAGAAGCTGAAGATGATGTGGCCGCAGGACGCCGTGGGGGACCCGGACAACATGCTGCACGGCCGCGTGGCGGATACGTCGTTCACCGGCGTCAGCACCGACTACCTGGTGGACGTCGCCGGAGTGGGGCGGCTCGGCGTGTTCTCGCAGAACCACGGACAGCAGCTGGCCCGGCCGGGGGACGAGGTCGTGCTCTGCTGGGACACAGCGCACGCCTTCGGACTGGACGGCCGCGAGGACTCCAGCGCCGGCGCGGCCGAGGCCGCGGGAGCCGCGGCGCCATGAGCCTGCTGGCCCGCAACCACGGCAACATTCCGGACGCACAGGACCTGCCCGGCAATGCCGCCCGGCGCGGCCGGAAGGACCCCCGCAGCGCCGGCGAAATCGGAGCCGACCGCCGCCGCGGCCGGACGGGCTACTGGCTGATCCTGCCCGGCTTCGCGTTTATGCTGCTGTTCTTCGTGCTGCC
Organism: Arthrobacter sp. Marseille-P9274; assembly: GCF_946892675.1. Taxonomy (NCBI): domain Bacteria; kingdom Bacillati; phylum Actinomycetota; class Actinomycetes; order Micrococcales; family Micrococcaceae; genus Arthrobacter; species Arthrobacter sp. Marseille-P9274. The sequence goes on along the minus strand of NZ_CAMPOV010000001.1, from coordinate 574,765 downwards.
GGTGTTCTCGCTGCTGGCCACCTCGCTCTACACCAAGCCGCCGGGCGCCGACGTCGGCCAGTTCGTGCCGGCGCTGCAGTTCAGCAACTACGCCGACGTGCTCGGCGCCTACTGGCAGGAGCTGCTGCGCTCCTTCGCCTTCGCCCTCGTCGCCACGATCGCGGCGCTGCTGATCGGCTACCCGATGGCCTACCTGGTGGCGGTCCGGCTGCGCGGGCGGAAGCTGCTGCAGGGCATCCTGCTGGTGCTGATCATCGCGCCGTTCTTCACCAGCTTCATCCTGCGGACCCAGGCCTGGAAGCAGATCCTGGCCGACGAAGGCCCGGTGGTGGCCGTGCTGCGCGCACTGTCCCTGCTGCCCGAGGACGGTCGGCTGACCGCCACGGCCTTCGCTGTGGTCTGCGGCCTGACCTACAACTTCCTGCCCTTCATGACGCTGCCGATCTATGCCAACCTGGAGCGGCTGGATACCCGGCTGATCGAGGCCGGCAACGACCTGTACGCCAGTCCGTTCCAGACCTTCCGGACGGTCACGCTGCCGCTGTCCATGCCCGGCGTGATGGCCGGAACCCTGCTGACCTTCATCCCGGCGTCCGGCGACTACATCAACGCGGCCCTGCTGGGCAATAACCAGGACACCACCATGATCGGCCAGGTCATCGACTCCAGGTTCTTCCGCGTGGTGGATTATCCCGGCGCCTCCGCGCTGTCCTTCGTGCTGATGCTGGCGATCCTCGCCCTGGTCATCCTCTACGTCCGGCGCTTCGGCACCAAAGAACTACTTTGAGATAAGGAGGTCAGGCGGCATGCGGCAAACCATCGGACGCTGGCTGGTCCCGGTCATCGGCGGGCTCGCCTTCCTGTTCCTGCTGGTCCCCATCGCGTACGTGTTCGCGTTCTCCTTCAACGACGCCGGACGGACCAACCTGTCGTGGCGCGGCTTCACGCTGGAGAACTGGCAGAACCCCTGCGGCGCCCCGGCTGTCTGCCAGGCACTCGGCAACAGCCTGCAGATCGGCGCCACCGCGACCCTGCTGGCGACGATCCTCGGAACGGCCATCGCCATCGGGCTGGTGCGGTACCGCTTCAGGTTCAACGCCACGGCGAACCTGCTGATCTTCCTGCCGCTGGCCACGCCGGAAGTGGTGCTGGGCGCGTCGCTGCTGGCGCAGTTCCTGAACATCGGCGCCGACTTGGGCATTGGCACGATCATCATCGCGCACACGATGTTCTGCATCTCGTTCGTCGTGGTGACCGTCAAGGCGCGCGTGGCCAGCCTGGATCCCAAGCTCGAGGAGGCCGCCGCCGACCTCTATGCCTCGCCGATACAGGCCTTCTGGCGGGTCACCTTCCCGCTGCTGCTGCCCGGCATCGTCGCCGCCGCGCTGCTCGCCTTCGCCATGAGCTTCGACGACTTCATCATCACGAACTTCAACTCCGGCAACGTGGACACGTTCCCGAAGTTCATCTACGTCGCGGCGACCAGGGGCATCCCCGCGCAGGCCAACGTCATCGGCTCGGCCATGTTCATCGCCGCCCTGCTGGTGGTCATCGGCGGACAGGTCCTGGCCAACCGCCGGGCCAAGCTGCTCGCAGCCCGCTAGCCGGCCGGGCCGCCGGCCGACCGATGGGTATGGTCAGCGCGCAGCCCAGGTGTCGCGCTGCGCCTGCAGCCCGCCGATCAGCCCCTCCAGCCCGAGCCGGAAGGCCGCATCCGCGGCCGATCCGCCGGTGCCGAGGTCCTGGCTGCGGACGGCGGACGTGAACTTCGGGTTCGCCTCGGCGAGTTCGCCGGACTCGAAGATGTCCTCCGGCGCCGTGACGTCGAAGGCGGAACCGAAGATGAAGGACTCCAGCGCCACGATGGCGGGCACGATCAGCGGCTCCGGCCAGCCGTCGTCCAGGAAGGCTGCGGTCAACGTCTCGTACATCCGCAGGGTCTGCCCCGCGCCGGTGACCGGCAGCACCGCGATCACCGGGATCAGCGGCGTGTGCCGGGTGAAGACGTCCCGGTACGACCAGGCCCAGCGGCGGATTGCGGCCTCCCACGGCTCGGTCCCGAAGGCGGAGACGTCAATGCTGGTGATGATGTCGTCCTGCACCAGCACCAGCACATCCTGTTTGGAGGCCACATGGTTGTACAGGGCGGATGGGGCAACCTGGAGCGACTTGGCCAGGGCGGACATCGTCAGCCGTTCGTAGCCGCCGGCCTCGATGAGCTTCAGCGCCGCCGCCGTGATGCGCTCCTTGGACAGGACCTTCTGCGTTGGCCTTCCCGCCGGGCGGTGCGCCCCGGATGCTGCCTCGACTGCCATACCTGCGGCTTCCTCCATTGGCTACGCGTACGGATCTCCGGGCGCCGGCTCGGGGCCCGGACTTCATCCTACGTTCTGTCTTCACATGGGCCGTCGGTGCCGCTACCATGGATGTAAATGAACATCATTCATTTATGAGACCCGCAGGAGTGGAGACCATGACCAACATGGAACGTGACGTCGTCGTTATCGGGGCAGGACCATCCGGCCTGAGCGCAGCCCGCCGTTTGCAGCAGGAGGGGCTCTCCGTGGCCGTCCTCGAGGCCCGGGACCGGGTGGGCGGCCGTACGTGGACCCAAACCATCGACGGCGCCATGCTGGAAATCGGCGGCCAATGGGTATCCCCGGACCAGACGGCGCTGCTGGAAACGCTGGAGGAACTGGGCCTGGAGACCTTCCAGCGCTACCGCGAGGGTGACTCCGTGTATCTCGCCGCGGACGGCACCCGCACCCGCTACACCGGCGAGATGTTCCCGGTCAGCGCGCAGACCCAGGCCGAGATGGAACGGCTGATCGCCCTGCTGGACACCCTCGCGGCCGAGGCCGGCCCCCTGGCGCCCTGGACGCATCCGCTGGCCCGCGAGCTGGACACCATCTCCTTCCACCACTGGCTCCGCCGGCAGTCCTCCGATGAGGAAGCCTGCAACAACATCGGACTCTTTATCGCCGGGGGAATGCTCACCAAGCCCGCCCACTCCTTCTCCGCCTTGCAGGCCGTGCTGATGGCGGCGTCCGCGGGTTCCTTCAGCAATCTTGTCGACGACAACTTCATCCTCGACCGCCGCGTTGTGGGAGGCATGCAGCAGGTGTCCGAACGCCTCGCCGAACAGCTGGGGAACGATGTCGTACTCAACAGTCCCGTACGGACGCTTCATTGGGGCGGCGAAAACGGCGAAGGCACGGGAGTAACCGCCGTCTCGGACCTCGTGACGGTGCAGGCGCGCTACGCCATCATGGCGGTTCCGCCGAACCTCTATTCACGCGTGTCCTTCGAACCCCCGTTGCCGCGCCGGCAGCACCAGATGCACCAGCACCAGTCGCTCGGCCTGGTCATCAAGGTCCACGCCGTGTACGGCACGCCGTTCTGGCGGAAGGACGGACTGTCGGGCACCTGCTTCGGTCCCGGCGCCCTGGTGCAGGAGGTCTACGACAACACCAACGACGGCGACGACCGCGGTACGCTGGTGGGTTTCGTTTCGGACGAGAAGGCGGACGCGGTGTTCGAGCTGGCCGCCGACGAACGCCGGCAGCGCATCCTCGAATCCATCGCCGGCTACCTCGGCCCGGAGGCGTTGAACCCCGAGGTCTACTACGAATCCGACTGGGGCTCCGAGGAATGGACGCGCGGCGCCTACGCCGCCAGCTACGACCTGGGCGGCCTGCACCGCTATGGGCCGGACCAGCTCAAGCCAGTGGGCCCCATCTACTGGTCGTGTTCCGACCTGGCCGCCGAGGGGTACCAGCACGTCGACGGCGCCATTCGGATGGGCCGGCAGACGGCGGATCGTATCCTCGCCGCCGACCGGGCATCGTCGGCCGTGCCCCGCTGACGGACGTACCGCGGCCCGCGGCGGTACAGTGGCAGCATCGTCAGGGAGGACGCAGATGACTGAGGGCACTGATTACACCCCCGCCTACGTGGCAGATCTGGCCCAGGAGCACGGCCTCGAGCTCATTCCCGCCAGCGTGGACTTCAACGAAGCGGGCCTGGACTATCTGGTGGCATTCGCAACCGCGAAGGACGGCAAGGCCTGGGTCCTGCGGATTCCGCGGCGGCCCGATGTCTCCGGCAAGATCGCCGACGAGGCCCGCATCCTCAAGCTGGTCAGGGGCCGGCTCTCGGTGGCCGTTCCCGACTGGCGCATCCGGAGCAGGACCCTGGTGGCCTATCCCGCGCTGCCCGGGCATCCGGGGCTCACCTTGGAGGACGGCGAAGTGGCCTGGCATTTCGACCGGGACTCGCCGGCCTACTGCCGGTCCCTGGGCCGGCTTATTGCCCAGCTGCACCGGGTCGATGCCGAGGCGGCCCAGGCAGCCAGAATCCCGACCCTTACTCCGGCCGAGGTCCGCGAGGAGTGGCGCACCAACCTGGCCAAGGTCGGCGCGGAATTCAGCATCGCCGAGCGCCTGCTTGACCGGTGGAACGCCTGGCTGGACGAGGACAGCTACTGGCCCGATTTCACGGTCTTTACCCACGGCGAGCTCTATCCCGCCCACCTGCTGCTGGACGACGACGCCGAAATCGTCTCGGTGCTGGACTGGACCACGGCGAAGGTGGGCGACCCCGCGGTCGACTTCATGTTCCACCACAGCATGTCCACGCCGGAGGCCTTCGAACTGACGGTCCGGACCTATGTCGGTGAAGGCGGCCGCATTCCCGGGCGGCTGGCGGAGCAGTGTGCCGAAATCATGGCAGCCGGGCCGATCGGCTACGGCGCGTACGCGCTGGCGACCGGCGACCCGGACCACTGGGCAGCGGCGGCCGCCCAACTCGACCCGGAGGAGTGACGGGCGCGCCGAGCGCTACGCAGCCGAAAGAACCGGCGAGAGCAGCAAAGAAGGGCCCTGCCTTCACGGAAGGCAGGGCCCTGGCTCGCAGCGGGGCGGATCGGCACAGTGCCTCAGGCGCTTCGTCCCCGGGGCTTGCCCGACTTGGACTTGGTGCCCTTGCCCTTGGCGAGAAGGTTGCTCTTGGCCGGTTTCCCGGCCGCCGCGGGCTTGCCGGATGAAGCAGTTTTTTCGGCCGCGGCCGGCTGCGCTGCCGGACGGGCCGGTGCTGCCTTGGGGCGGGCCGGGGCGGACGCCGCGACGTCCGGACGGGCCGGTGCGTTCCGCCTGGCGAGGGCGGCGGGGTGGCCGGCGCTGCTACGGCGGGAACGCCGCCGTCGTTATTGATACCACCGGCACCCACGGCATGCTCAGGGACGGCCAATGGGGACGCGTCGCCTGGGGCGCTGGAGCGGGCGGGCGGAAGCCGCCGGGCGGCGGGATTGCGGAACGGTCGCCGTGCCGGAGGCTTCCAGGAAGACCGGCTGCGGCCTGTTGGCGTCCGGGCGGCGCCCCGCGGACTCGGGCCGAAGAACTTGTCCGTGTGGCCGAGCCGTTCAATGATCGTCCAGACCGATGCGGCGGCGATGACCAGGGTCAGCAGCACGGCGGCGCCGGTGCCGTAGATCCGCACGAGGGCCTCGACGGGCGAAATCGCGTTCTGCTGAGCGTAATTCGCGAGCCTCAGGGCAACCCAGAACACGGCAATGACGGCCAGGACGGCAAGGGGAACACCGATGCCTGTTTCCCGAATCCGCTCTACGGCGTGGTGCCAGCCGTCCATCAGGCGGCTCGCGGGTGTTGTCCGGCGCTGCTCTGAGGTTTTGCTGGGAGACGGGGAAGTCACTTGGTGCTCCTTTCCTTAGGTTGTGGAGTCGCCCGGGTGCGAGGCGACGAGTTCGCGGACAAAGCGGTCGAGGAGGGTGGCCAGCGCCTGCCGGTCCTTCTTGGACCAGCCGGCGAGCAGTTCGTCGAAAAGCTCCGCTCCTGCGGCGCCGATCCGGCGCTGCAGTTCGCGGCCTTCCGGCGACGTGCTGACCAGGGTGGCACGGGCGTCATCCGGGTCGTTGTGCCGTTCGATGAGGCCCTTGCTGTCCAGCCTATTGACCTGGGGTGTCATGGTCGACTTGTCCACGCCATGGTGGCTGGCCAATTCCGAGAGCCTGACCGGTCCGAAGTTGTGGATGAAATCGAGCAGGACGACGTCGTTCGCGGACATATCCTCCGCCGCGGGGCCGAAAAGTTCCTTGCGGCCCTGGGACCTGGCGGTCCAGCGCATGAGCTGCGTGACGCCGGCGCGGACGAGGTCCCCAGGTGTTGGGGATTCGTCTGATGGGGGATCTGCGGAGGCTTCCTGCATGCCTCGATTCTAGTCCGTTTTAGTTTGATTTGGCCAATCAAACTGTTTGATTCGCCCAACCAAATGGGCATTGTGGGCAAGCTCACTGAGGGGTGCTTCGACTGGACCGGAACCGCATGTTCGACGGCCTGCAAACGGAGAGCCGGATTCTGCACTAAGCATGCTTATGACTGGCTATACTGGGGGTCATCAGGGGAGCCGTGATGCTTCCGGCTCGCTGGAAGGAGTTCTAAGGATGACCGCGGAAAGCGCTCCGCAGTACTGGGCAATGGACGGGGACGACGGCGCCGCCGACCCGTGGTGCACCGAATGCGGCACGGACGAGTATCTGATTGTCGAGGACCTGGAGCCGGCCGTCGGCGCTGATCCTTCCGGCCGCCCGCTCTGGAACATCAGCTACTCGTGTTCCGAATGCGAAAGCTTCTATGGGCACCTGACCCGCAGGCCGTTGCCGGGGCTGGAGGACAGCCTGAGCCGGCTCGTCGCCGACGACGCTGGGTACGTCCACTGCGGCGAGCCGATGCAGCCGGTCGAGGCCGGGCTGCGCCCAATCTACGATCCGGTGTCCAATGATGGTCCGATGGAGGGCCCGGTCCTGCCGCTGGTCCAACTGGAAACGGTGCTGCTGAGCTGTGCGTGCGGCTTCCGGATGGAAGTGCCCGCGGAAGCGTCGTCCGAGGGCAACTGACGCGGACGACGATGCGGAGAAGGCGGGCCCGCCGGCGGGCCGTGTCAGGAGGACGGCGCTGCGCGGAACGCTTCCTCGGCTACCGAGGCCGCGCCGGGCACGGCCTCGCGGATTACGGAGGCCGCCTCGCGGGCCCGATGCGCGGGCGCCATCGTCTCCTCTTCGGCCCCGGGCGTCCATGACAACGTAATTTGCATGCCGTCTGCGAGTTCACTGATCCGCAGCGTCAGGTCTTCGTCGTAGAGATCACGACGCCGTCCGAGGCCTTCGCTTTCGGCCTGGGCCGTGAGATGGGCAACCGCGAGGGCCATCGCCCTGCCCCAGTCGTACGGGTGCTTGCTGTTCGTCTTCGTGGTGGCTGAGTACTGGAAATCCTGCATTCCGTGTCCTTTGGCTCTCCGATGCGCGGCTCCGTTGCCGCACGCAGATCATCTTCAGCATAGGACGCGCTCCGCCGGCGTGTCTTGGGTCTTTCGGCAGGGAATCCGATGGCCCCCTGTGTGGGCCGGCTAGCGGACTGCGGCCTCGGGCTCGAAGCCCATCAGCAGCTCGGGCTCAAGCTCGATGGTCTCGCAGTTGAGCACGTGCGCGTGCGGCTCGCCGCGAAGCAGGCCCATCGTGACCCGGATGAGCGTGCCGTGGGCAACGGCGATGATCCGGCGGCCCGCATTTTCCCGGACGAGCTGCTGCAGTGCCTCCACGCTGCGCGCCGCGACGTCGGCCTCGGACTCGGAAACCAGCAGCAGCTTGTCGATGTCCTCGCGCTCCATGCCGAGCAGGACGGAGCCCTCGGCCCCGCGGAAGTCGCGTTCGATCAGGTCGGGAACGGTGAGTGAGAGGTCGAGGCCGACGTGGCTGCCGATGATTTCTGCGGTTTCGACCGCGCGCCGCAGCGGGGAGGATACGAGCAGGTCCCAATCCTGTGCGGCGAGGGCGGCGCCAGCGTCGTTCGCCTGCCTCCGGCCCAGGTCATTCAGCGGAATGTCAGTCCGTCCCTGCAGGCGTCCCGCGGAATTCCAATCCGTTTCGCCATGTCGCACCAGTGCCAGCACCCTTAGGCCTCCTCATTTCGGTCCCTCTCCATCCTGCCCTAACGTCCAGTGGATCGGAAACGCGGGCCCAGGGTTGGTAGGGCCTGGTGAACGGCGGGTAAACGATTCATGAGGGGGCTCTCATCAAGGAATCATTCTCGTTTCATGAAGGCTCGGTTCACTAGTGGATGTCAACGGAACCCGCACCAAGGAGCAAGCAAATGAGCCTCGTAATCCACCCCAGCGATTTCCCCTCGATGGCGGACTCGCACGTTGATCCGGAACGGCTGCGCCGCGCCAAGAAGGCCTACACCACGCGTTTCCTGGCCGATGCGCTAACCCTGGACGCCAGCGGTTATGAACTGTGGGATGCCACTCCCTCGGCCGGCGACGTCGTCCTGGCCCGCGTGACGGACATCGGGCACCACAAGCGCCTGGAAAGCCCGGCCTCCCGCCGGCAGAGCATGTTCGTGGGCGACGAGATCCTGGTCGCATACGGCAACCGCTACGCACCTGACCAGTTCCGCGCCGTGGTTCCCGCAGACCTTGGCCCGTGCTCGCTGGTGGCCGGCGGCGGACTGGCCGCCACGGTCGTCGAGCAGCACGCCGACATCATCCGGGCCACCTCCATCGAGCCGCTCGGGTTGCTCGCCAGGAATGGCGTGGTGGTCAACCTGCAGGACTCCGCCCCGCACCGGGTCAGCTCTGTGACGGCGCTGCCCGGCCGGCCGCAGGTCATCGCGGTGCTGGGCACCTCCATGAACTCGGGCAAATCGACCACGTTGGGCTGCCTGGTCAACGGCCTGGGCCGGGCCGGGCTGACGGTGTCCGCGGGGAAGGCGACCGGCACCGGCGCCGGCAACGATCCGCGTCTCTTTACCGACGCCGGGGCCAAGCGCGTGCTGGACTTCACGGACTTCGGCTTCCCGACCACCTACCTGCTTGACTACCCGACGGTCCGCGGCCTGCTGACCAGCATGATCGACGCGCTGACCACGGCGGAGACCGACGTCGTCGTGGTGGAAATCGCGGACGGCGTCTACCAGGGGGAGACAGCGCGGCTGCTGCGCGATCCGGTGTTCCACAGCGCGGTGGACCGAGTGGTCTTCGCGGCCGCCGATGCCCTCGGCGCCGCGGCGGGCGTGGAGGTCCTGCGCCAGGCCGGCGTGGCCCTGGCCGCCGTGTCGGGCCTGCTGACGGCGTCGCCGCTGGCCGCCCGGGAAGCGTCCGGCGTCATCGACGCACCCGTCATCGACACCTACGAGCTGTGCAACCCGTCGACGGCCGTGAAGCTGCTGCCGGCGCGCAAGTAGGCCGCCGCACCATGACGGATAACTCCCTGCCTAAGCTGCTCGCCGGCCGGCGCCGGGGGCTGATGGCCCTGCTGATCGGGACCGGTCTGGCCATGGCCGCCCTGGCGGGCGCGAGCGCGCTGCTGATGACGCGGCTGCTGGACGGCGGCCCAGCGGCCGGCAGCACGGGGCCGGCGGTCGCCGGACTCGCCGCCGCCGCGCTGGGTGTCGGCGCGCTGCGTGCACTGGAGCGCGTGCTGGCCGAAAAGCTGGGCCAGGACTACATCCATGAGATCCGCAAGGGCCTGGTGAAATCGGCGCTGGCCACCGACCGGGGGCCGTCGCCGGGCGTGACGATCGCCCGCAACACCAACGACCTCTCCAGCGTGCGGAACTGGATCGCGCTGGGAATTGCGCCGCTGGCCGTGGGCATCCCGCTGATCCTTGGAACAGCCGTGGCGCTGTGGTTCCTTTCACCCGCACTCTCCGCCGCCGTCGTCGTTCCCCTGGTGGTGCTCACCGGCGGACTGGCTCTGCTCGCCCGTCCGGCCTTCCACCGCGCCCGGACGCTCCGCCGGCAGCGCGGACGGCTGGCGGCGCGGCTGGCCGACACCGTGATCGCCGCGGGCACCATCCGGGCCGCCGGCGGCGAGGCCCGCGAGGTCAGGCAGGTGGACAAGGCCGGCCGCAAGGTCGTCGATGCCGCCGTCCACCGCGCGGCGATCGCCGGCTGGATCCGCGGGTCCGCAGCGGCCGGCGCCGCCCTGGGCAGCGCCGCGGTCGCCGCCGTCGGCGTGTGGCAGGCGGTTCCGACGCCTACCATTGCGGCGGGGCTGACGATCGTGGGCATGATCGCCGCACCGGTGGCGGACTCGGGCCGGGTGGTCGAGTACCGGCAGAACTTCAAGGCCGCCCGGCGCATCCTCGCGCCGGCGCTGGCCGTGGCGGCAGAAGCCAGGGAAGAACGACGGCGCCGCGGCCCCGGGGCGGTCCCGTCCGGTGCCGGCGCGGCGGCGGGAATGGACGGCGGGGACCTGCCGGGTTCGGTGCTGGTCACCGGCCTCTCCGAGTGCCGCAACTGTGCGGTGCCTGACCTGCACGCCGGCCCGGGGGACCGGGTGCGGATCCGGTCGGCGGACCCGGCCACGGAGACACGCGTGCTGGAGAAGCTGATCGGCGTGCGCAGCGAACCGGATGCCTACACGCAGATCGACGGGAAGTCCCTGCTGGACAGCGGGGGCCGGACGCGGCGGGAGCTGCTGGGCTATGTGGCCGCGGGGACGTACCTTGAGCGCGGTTCGATCGCGCGCAGCGTCCGCTACCGGATGCCCGATCTGGATCCGGCGGCCGGAACCTCGGCGCTGGAACGGGTGGGGCTTGCCGAGCGGATCGCCCGGCTGTCCCGCGGCGAGCAGACCCAGCTGAAGCGCGGCGGGGAGCCGCTGTCGACGTCGGAGCGGGCACGGCTGCTGCTGGCCAGGGCCGCGCTCGGCGACCCGCCGCTGCTGGTCCTGAACCGGATCGACGCCGACCTGGACCACGCGGGAATGGCGGTGCTGGCAGGCCTGGTCCGGGACTATCCGGGCGTGGTCCTGTTCGCCTCGGACCACCCCGGCTCCGTGGCGGGGGAGTACACCGAGTGGAACGTCGACTGCCCGCACGCCGGGCTGGACCTGGTGTGGGCGTCCTACAGCTGGAAGGGCGACCGGGCCAGCATCTGACCCGCACAGTTCCGAACGAGCACGTGGTCGTCGAGCGGTGAAGCGTCCTGGCGCCGGCTTAGGGTTCTGCCTGGAGCCGGCGCTCCAGTACGTGGTCGCGCAGGACCAGCCGGGCGGTGGGAAAGTCCATGCCGCCGACCGTGCGGAAGCCGTTCTTGGCGTAGAACTTCTGCGCGCGCAGATTGTGTTCGTTGACGGAGAGCCACACGGCATGGGCGCCGGCGCGCCGCGCGGTGTCGAGGGTCGCGGCCATCAGTCGTTGCGCCAGCCCGCTGCCGTGGGCGTCGGCGCGGACGTAGAACTTGCTCAGCATGGACGCCGGCTGGACGGTGAGCGCCGCCCGCACCTCTTCATCCGCGGGCGGGGTGTGGATGAGCATGCTGTAGCCCGCCAGGACCGGCGAAACCTCCGCATCGTCCTCGACCACCAGCAGGCTGCGGCGCGGATCGGCCAGGTACTGCTCGAAATGCTGTGCGCCAAGGTTGGCCGCCACGTAGCCGGAGATGTCCTCGGCCGTCATCTCGGGCGGGCAGGCCATGGGGAAGGTGGCGGCCGCGCACTCGGCAAGTGCGGTGCCCTCGCCCGGGAGGGCGGCGCGGATGCTTGACGACGGCGGTGCCTCCGCGGCGGGAGGGGTCACGTTACTCACGCGCACCATTTTAGGCGCGCACCGCCGTTGTTCGTCGAAACGGGTCTGCCGGGCTACTCGCTCCGGATTACGTGGCAGTGAGGGAACGGCGCGGATTCTTCGGGTCCAGGATCAGCGACAGCGCGATGCCGAGCATCCAGACGTCCTTGGCCAGGGCGGTGCCCTCGGTGGTCGGGCGGACGCTGCCTTCCTGCGTCATGCCCGGAGTCTTGAGGTACATGCCGACCAGCGAACCGGAGAAGACGGCCAGGGCCAGCCCGGCGAGCCGGCTCGGGATGAAGGGCGCCAGCAGCATGCTGCCGACGGCGATCTCCCCGTAGCTGACGAACTTGCCGAACTGCTCGGGTTCCATCTGCTTGACCTGCGGGAAAATGTTGGCGGCCATGGCCTGGATGCCGGCCGCGCTGTCCCTGTCCAGGCCCGTCTTGCCGAGGCCGGAATTGAGGATGAATCCGCCGGTGGCGAGGCGGAGCGGGATATGGCTGAGCTTCATGATGGTCCTCTCGTACGCCGGAATACGGTCGACGTTTTAGAGCCTACGTCCCTGCGGCGCGTGCCGCCAGAGCGCAATAATCCGTAGTTCGACGGCCTGTTAACTTGAAGTTTGAGCCCCGTCTGCTTGGATGGATTGTAGTAAGAACCGTTAAACCCGGTTCAACCAGCAGAAAGCAAATGATGGATTACATCCAGGCCGAGCATCCCAGGCCGAACCATTTCATACTGCACATGAGCGACACCCATCTGGTGGGCGGCTCGGATCCCCTCTATGGAAGCGTCGACAGCGAGGCACGGCTGCGCGAGGTCTTCGACGGCCTCGAGTCGTCGGGATCGCAGCCGGAAGCGATCGTTTTCACCGGCGACCTCGCGGACAAGGGGGAGCCAGAGGCGTACGAGAAGCTGCGCGCGATCGTCGAGCCATCCGCCCGGCGCCTCGGGGCCGAGGTGATCTGGGTGATGGGCAACCATGACGACCGGGCGAACCTGCGCGCCGGGCTGATGGACTTGCCGGCGGACATGGCGCCGCTGGACAAGAGCTACGACGTCGGCGGCCTGCGCATCGTGACGCTGGACTCCACCGTCCCCGGCTTCCATCACGGCGAGGTCAGCGACCAGCAGCTGCAGTGGCTCGAGGACGAACTGGCCGTCCCCGCGCCGGACGGGACCATCCTGGCCCTGCACCACCCGCCGGTCCCCAGCGTGCTGGACTTGTCCGTGCTGGTGGAGCTGCGGGACCAGCGCCGGCTGGCGGACGTGGTGCGCGGCAGCGACGTGCGCTCCATCCTGGCCGGCCACCTGCACTATTCGACGACGGCGACCTTCGCCGGCGTCCCCGTCTCCGTCGCCTCCGCCACCTGCTACACCCAGGACCTGAACGTGCCCGTGGGAGGCACCCGCGGCCGGGACGGCGCGCAGGCCTACAACCTGGTGCATGTCTACGACGAGACGATCGTCCACTCCGTCGTGCCGGTCGGCGAGCACCCGACCGTCGGGCAGTACGTGGACGCCGAGGAGACGCAGCGCCGGCTGGAGGCCGCCAAGATCCGGATCCCGGACGGCAGCCGGGAGCTCAGCCGGGTCTAGCAGGAGCTGCCGGTTACAGAGGCATCCCCTGGGACCGGTTCAGCTGGGACCGCTTCAGCGGTTCCGCGCGGCGGAGACAATCCGGGCGACCGCCTGTCCGCTGACCCAGACCAGCGGAATCATGACGGCGAGCACGGCGATCGGGTTCGGAATGAAGCTTGCCCGGCCGTTCTCGTCCGCGGCCAGGATGCCGACCGGAAGCACCGCGCCGCCCCCGCCCCCGCCGCCGTCGTTCCCGGTTCCGCCGCCGCCGAAACCGACCTTAACCAGCGCCACGGGAATGACCTGCTGGTCGCCCACCTGCACGGGATCGCCGAAGGAGCGGCGCCAGGCAAAGGACTTGAAGTCCTCGGAGAGCATGGACAGGATGCTGCGCCGTTCGCCCGGGGCAGCCGTTGAGGAGTCGTTGGACATGCTGCCAGCCTAGATGCCGGCGGACCGGGCGGGAAGTAGCAAAGGGCCCGCGCGGCGGGCGGGAAGCGGGCGTCGGCCAGCGGTGCCCTAACGCCTCCGGGGTCACTTCTCCCAGGGCGCGGGGACCGGGAAGTACTTCTCGAGGAAGTCCGTCACGACATTCTGCCGTTCGTCCGCCGGGACCTCCGGGAAGCTGCCGTCGTTGAGGCAGAAGAAGTCATGGTTGCGCTTCTTGAGCAGCCGGGCCAGCTGCCTCAGGCCGGAGTACATGGTGGTGTCGACGTACTTCACCTTGGCCTGGGTCTGCGTGACGGCGCGGCCGGTGAGCAGGGCGTAGTAGTGGTACAGCGAGTTGGTGACCGAAATGTTGTCCTTGGCGCGGAAGCGGCTGGCGGCGGTGGCGGTGAACTGCTCGGCGAAGACGTCCTCCATTTCGAACAGTACGCTCTTGCGCAGGGGCGCGGCGCAGTGCTCGAGATGGCGGGTGGTGATCCGGCCGAAGCGTTCGTAGAGCAGCTTTCGGTTGACCCGGGCGGCGTTCTCGAAGCCGGAGCGGTCCAGATGGTTGTCGCCGAGGCCGATCCGGGTGCTGGCCTCGATGAACTTGGTGATGCCGCCGGGGGAGAAGAAGACATCCGGGCCGACGGGGCGGCCGAAGAACATGTCGTCGTTGGAGTAGAGGAAGTGTTCGCTCAGGCCCTCGATGTGCTGGAGCTGGGCCTCCACGGCCTGCGAATTGTGGGTGGGCAGCACGGAGGGGTCTTTGAAGTGCTCCTCGCTGCGCACGATGGTGATCGCTGCGTGCTCCGCATCCAGCCATTCCGGAACGGGGGAGTCCGTGGCGATGAAGATGTGCCGGATCCAGGGAGCGAACATGTGCACGGAGCGCAGCGCATATTTGAGCTCGTTGATTTGGCGGAAGCGGGCATCCGCCTCGTCGCCTTCGCCGAGGGCGACGCCTTCCTGGCGCTTGCGGCGGGCAGCCTGGTAGGCCGGATCGTTGCCGTCCACCCAGGAGAAGACGATGTCGATCTCGAAGTCGATGTCCGTGGCGTGGTCCGCGAACATGTTCTCGATCGTGGGCCACTCCAGGCCGTAGCGGAAGACGGTGCCCCGGACGGCTTCGGCGGCGGGAAGCGAGCGGCGGGTCAGCGAATTCTCGATCGGCAGGACCACATGGTCGCCTTCCCAGCGCCAGAGTTCGATCTGCACGCCGGCGGACTGCCCGTAGACGAGGCCGCCGTTGGGCTCGATGCGCGGGCGGTAGAGCCGGAAGATGCGGGCCTTGTTGCCCTCGGCGAGGAGGCCGTCGCCGACCAGCAGCGCGGTCTTCTTCTTCGCGTCCACGGTCATCGAGTAGAAGGGCTCGTTGCGGCAGGCTTCGGCCAGCGCCGACTGCAGTGCCTTGCGGTCTTCCCAATTGACGGCGATCACCGGGCGCGCGTCGTTGCCGCGGACCAGCAGATAGCGCAGGCCCGCGTCGTCGAGCACGCGGCGGATGAAGAGCAGGTCCTCGACCATGGCCTCGTGCGGCGTGCGATCCCGGTTGACGAGGGCGTAGCGCCGCTTGACCTTGACGACGTCGGCGCGGTCTTCCAGGCGTGCGACGGCGGCGGGTGAAGTGACCTCGACGACGTCGCGCTGGGTCTCCTCCGGCTCCGGCGCACCGAAGTAGGCGCCGGCAATGTCAGTTGGGGCAAGCGAGTCCGTGATGGAAGGATCCTCTTTCATGGGCAGGGCAGATGTAGCGGATTCCCTCCATAGTAAGCCCAGCGGCGCTGCGGCCGTCCCGTCAGCTTCCGGTGCGCGGAGGATGGACCGTGGCGGCGAGCAGCCGCTGCGTATACGCATGCTGCGGGGAGGAGAAGAGGTGTTCCGCCGGACCCTGCTCCACGATCCTGCCGCGCTGCATTACCGCCACCCGGTCGCTCATGTGCCGGACAACGCCGAGGTCGTGGGAGATGAACAGGTAGCTCAGTCCGAACTCCCGCTGCAGGTCGTCCAGCAGGTCCAGGATCTGTGCCTGTACGGATACGTCCAGCGCCGACGCCGGCTCGTCGCAGATGATGATTCTCGGCTTGGGGGCCAGCGCCCGGGCGATCGCCACGCGCTGGCGCTGACCGCCCGAGAGGGTCCGCGTGCCGCGGGCCGCGAAGCGGGCCGGCAGGCCGACCAGATCCAGCAGCCGCGCCGTGTCCGCCGCCTGCGCTTTGGGGTTCAGGCTCCGTCCGCCGGACAAGGCATCGGCCAGCAGCTGGCCGACCGTCAGCCGCGGGTCGAACGAGCTGAGCGGGTCCTGGTAGACGGCGCCGATCAGTGCGCGGCGGCTGCGGCGCTCCCGTTCGGGGAGTCCGCTCCAAGGCTGGCCGAAGAGCCGGACCTCGCCGCCATCCGGCTCGGCCAGGCCGAGCACCAGGCGGGCGGCGGTGGTCTTGCCCGAGCCCGATTCGCCGACCAGGCCCAGCGTCTCGCCGGCGGCCAGTTCGAAGGAGACACTGTCGACGGCGGTGAACGGCTTCTTGTCCGGCGTACGGAAGGATTTTGTGAGCCCGGCAGCCTGCAGGACCGGGGCGGCAGCGGGCGCTTTATCGGCCTGCATCCGAGCGGCAACCGTCAGTTGGCCGGCCGCGGCCGGTCCTGCGGATGCGCCGGATCCGCCAGGTGTTTCGGCGGCGCCGGCTGCCGCCCTCCCGGAAACGTGCGAAGCTGTCTGGTCAGCCGGCTCGGGGGACGCGGAGAGCCGGGTGCCTCGGGGGTGGTCGGCGGGCACGGCACGCAGCAGCTTCCGGGTGTATTCATGGCGCGGCGAGCCCAGTACCTGGGCGGCGGGCCCCAGCTCCACGATCCGGCCCTCCGTCATGACGGCGACCCGGTCCGCGACCGACTCCACGACGGCCAGGTCGTGGCTGATCAGCAGCATCGCGGAGCCCCGCTCCCGCAGGGCGGCGAGGAGGTCCAGGATCTGCGCTTGCACCGTCGCGTCCAGCGCGGTGGTGGGTTCGTCGGCGATGATCAGCTCCGGATCCAGGGCGATGGCCGAGGCGATGAGGGCACGCTGGCGCATGCCGCCGGAGAGCTCGCCGGAGCGCTGGCCGGCGCGCTGGGCCGGGTTGTCCAGGCCCACGTCTTCGAGCAGCGACAGAATCCGGCGGGCCCGGTCCCGCCGGCTGTCTTTCGAGCCGAGCCGGAGCGCGTCATCGATCTCCCGGCCGATGGTGCGCAGCGGGTCGAGCGAGACCAGGGCGTCCTGCAGGATGAAGCCGATCCGGCTGCCGCGCACCTGCTGCCAGGCGCGCTGGCTGAGTCCGGCCAGGTTCCTGCCGGACAGCTCAAGCCGGTCCGTGCTGACCTTCGCGCCGGCCCCGGCCAGGCCGATGAGGGCCCGCGCGGTGACGGACTTGCCGGACCCGGATTCGCCCACCAGCGCCAGGCACTCACCGGCCCGGATCTCCAGCGAGACGCCGCGCACGGCCGGTTCGCCGCCGAAGGCGACATTCAGGTTCTCCAGCCGCAGCACGGCGTCGTTCTTCGAATTCACCGCGACACCGCCCGCCGCTGCAGGGCACGCCCGAGTACCGTCGAGGACGCGGCCGCCAGCACGATGGCCAGGCCGGGGAAGAGCGTCATCCACCACGCCGTGCCCAGATAGGTCCGGCCGGCGGCGAGCATCGCGCCCCATTCGGCGGCCGGCGGCGGCGCCCCGAGGCCAAGGAAGCTCAGGGACGACGCCCATACCACCGCCTGGCCCAAGCCGAGGGTGCCAAGCACAAACACGGGGGAGAGGGCGTTGGGCAGGATGTGCCGCGTCAGCACCTGGGCCGGGCTGCGGCCCAGGACGACGGCGGCCTCCACCATCGGCGAGGAACGCACCTGCACGATCTGGCCGCGGATGATGCGGGCGTAGCCCGGTGCGGTGGACAGGCCGACGGCGACGACCGATGTGGTGATGCCGGGACCCGCGATCGCGATGAAGACCAACGCGAGCAGGAGCCCGGGCAGCGCGAACAGAACCTCTAGGATCCTGCCGATGCCGAAGTCCAGCCAGCGGCCGCCCAGCCCGGCGGCGGTGCCGAGCAGCAGCGCCAGCCCCAGGCCGATGGCTGTGGCGGCGGCGCCGATCAGCAGCGAGGGCCGGGCTCCGTGGACCACGCGGGAGAAGATGTCCCGGCCCGATTCGTCGGTGCCGAACCAGTGCTCGGCGGAGGGGCCCTGGAACGCGTCGCTCGGGTTGATGGCCAGCGGGTCGAACGGGGCCAGCAGGGTCGGGAAGCAGGCGGCGAAGACCAGGAAGAGCGCTACGGCGGCCGCGGCGATTTCCAGGCCGCGCAGGCCCGGGAAATGCGCGGCCAGCGCCGGATCCCGGTGGGTGCGCCTGCTGGAGAAGATGCTCATGCCGTCCGCAGCCTCGGATCCGCCGCCCGTTCGGCGACGTCGCTGGCCGCCATGACCAGCACGTAGGCCAGCGCGGAAACCAGGGCGACGCCGGTCACGAGAGGGATGTCCCGCAGCGTCACGGCGTTCAGCAGCGTCCGGCCCAGCCCCGGCCGGGCGAAGATCGATTCCACCACGACGGCGCCGCTGAGCAGATTCCCGAAGGCCCAGCCGGAAAGCGCGATGCCCGGCAGCGCTGCGTGCCGCAGGGCATGGCGGAAGAGCACCCCGGACTCGCCCTCGCCGCGGGCCCGGGCCGAAAGCGCGAACGGGCTGGACATGGCGGCGAGCATCGACTCGCGCATGACCTGCCCGAGGAAGCCGGCCAGCGGCAGCGCCAGCGTGACGACCGGCAAGATGAGCCCGTCGGCGGAACCGGTGTTCACCGGAGGCAGCCAGCCGAGCGAGTTGCTGAACAGCAGGATCAGCACGCTCGCCAGCCAGAAGTGCGGCACCGCTGCTGCGGCGATCTCAAGCCCGGAGGCGACGACGGCAGCGGCCCTGCCGTTGAGCGTGGACCAGCCGGCGAGGCCGAGGGCCAGCAGCCAGGCCACCAGCAGGGACAGCGCCGCCAGCAGCAGCGTGCCCGGCAGCTGGTTGGCGATCAGGTCCGCCACCGGCATCCGCAGCGAGTAGGAATCGCCCAAATCGCCCCGGAAGAGCCGAGCCAGCTGCGCCGCGTACTGCACCAGGAGCGGCTGGTCCAGGCCATAGTCCCGGCGGACCTGCTCGAGGGCCTCCGGCGAGGCCTGCGAACCCGGTCCGCCCAGGATCGCTTCGGCGGGGTCCCCGGGAATCAGCCGGATGCCGAAGAAGATGAGCGTGGCCACGGCCCAGAGCACGAAGACCGCGCCCAGGACCTTGGCCAGCACCCAGCGGACGGGCTTCAGTTGGTCAGCCACGCATCGTGGAAGGTCGGCGTGGAAACGGTGGGCAGCGCCTTCACGCCGGAGACCTCGGAGCGGTTGAGGAAGTGGTTCTGCTGGTCGTAGAGCGGCAGGATGTAATAGCCCTCGAGCACGATCTTCTGCGCCTCATCGTAGAGCTTCTCGCGCTCCGTCGGCTCCGAAGTTTCGCTGGCCTTCGTCAGCAGCTCGTCCAGCTCATCGGACTTCACCTGCGACAGGTTGGCGAAGTAGCCGCTGGGTGCGGGCTTGGTGCTGTCCGAGTGGTACAGGATCCGCAGGACATCCGGCCCGACCTTGGTATAGGGGGCGCTGACCAGGTTGTAGTTGTTGTCGGCCAGCGCGCCGTACCAGCTGGAGAGGTCCAGCAGGTTCAGCTTGACCTCGAACCCGGCCTCCTTCGCCGTGGCCTGGAACTGCTCGAACAGCGACTGTTCCGCCGGAATCGACTGGTTGGTGCTGACCGGGAACTGCAGCGTCAGCCGCTTGCCGTCCTTGACCCGGTAGCCGTCCGAATCCCGCTCCGTCCAGCCGGCCTCGTCCAGGAGCCGGTTGGCTTCCTCCGGGTCGTACCCGAACAGGGACTGGTCCGAATAGGCCAGCGGTTCCACGCTGGACAGCGGTGAGTAGGACCTCTCGGCGGTGTCGAAGAAGAGGGTGGACACGCCGTCGTTCACGTTCACGGAACGGACAAACGCCTCCCGGACCTTCGGGTCATTGAACGGCGCCTTGCTGCTGTTCAGCTCCAGGCGGTTGGACGCGCCGGGCCGCGGGGCGTCCAGGTGCTTGATGACGTCGCTGCCCTCGGCCGCCTTGATGGTGTCCGGCTGCGCGTTGTCGATGACCTGTACCTCGCCGGCCTGCAGCGCCGCGTACCGGGTGGCGGATTCCGGAATGAACCGCCAGGTGATGGAGTCCAGGTAGGCCGGGCCCTCATGCCAGCCTTCCGCGGGCGGAGCCGAGTAGTCCTCGTTGCGCACCATCGTGACGGATTCCTGCTTGACCCACTTGTCCACGATGAACGGCCCGGTGCCCACCGGGGCGGCGCAGTTCTCCTCCTGGCTGCGCTCCAGGGCCTTCGGGGACTGGATCGCCACCCACGGCATGGTGAAGGACTCGAGCAGCGCGCTGTCCGGCGAGCTCAGCGTCAGCTTCAGGGTCTGCGCGTCGACCGCCTCGGCGCTCTTGATCTTGCCCAGCGCCAGGTAGCCGGTCGAGGATGCCGTCGCGGGGTCCTGCACGTGTTCGATGTTGGCCTTCACGGCCTCGGCGTCCAGCGGCGTGCCGTCCGTGAACTTCACGCCCTCGCGGAGCGTGAAGGTCCAGCTCAGGCCGTCCTCGCTCTGCTCCCAGCTACTGGCCAGCCACGGGATGATCGCGCCGTCGGAATTCTTCGACACCAGCGGCTCAAGGTACTGGCTGGAGATCAGCGCCTGCGGGTAGTTGCCGCCGACATGCGGGTCCAGGCAGGTGGGCTCTGCGTCGCCCGTCGCGTAGACCAGATTGCCCCCGCTGACCGGCTCCCCGCCGTCGTCGGGGGAACTGCCGCCCCCGCTGCATCCGGCCAGAAGTACGACGGCGGCCACGGCACCTACCGCGGCAGGCACACCCCGGACGGGGGTACGGAAGGGAAACGACATTGGGCAACTTCCTCAACTTATCGGCGGGCGGCGGCTGCGCACCCGCGGCAGGGCCCTGCTGGGTAAGACCTGCACCCATCAATGCTAGGCCAGCGGATGCCCCGGGTGTATGCCGCGGGCCTGTGATGTGGGCGAATCCGGCGGTTCTGCAGCCTGTGGAGGACCACAAGCGCGGCCGGCTGTAACCGAAGTCTCATTCGGCCCGGCGGAACCGTACTATGGTGCTGGACCGGCCGGCGGAGCAGCCAGTGCCGGTCCAACAGCACGGGCAGGACCGCCGCCGGTGCTGCCCGCAGCCGAAGATTCTCGAACTGGAGCCTGTCGCGTGCTTGATCAGACGACCATTGAAAAAATTGCCGATGAACTGGTGGACGCCGGCCGGAACCGCCAGCCGGTGCCGCGGCTGACCGCGCGCTACCCGGAGATGACCGTGGAGGATTCCTACGCGGTGCAGAACCTCTGGCGGGAGCGCAGCGAGGCCAACGGCCGGAAGCTGGCCGGGCGCAAGATCGGCCTGACCTCCAAGGCCATGCAGTACGCCACCGGCATCTCCGAGCCGGACTACGGCATCATCTTCGACGACATGATCCTCGAAAACGGCTGCACGGTGAAGTGGGACCAGTACACGCACCCGCGCATCGAAGTGGAACTGGCCTTCGTGCTGAACCGCGACGTCAAGGGCCCCAACGCGACGATCTTCGACGTGCTGAACGCCACCGAGTACGTCGTCCCGGCGCTGGAGATCCTCGACTCCCGGATCGAGATGGAGGGACGCACCATCGTCGACACCATCTCGGACAACGCGGCCATGGGCGCGATGGTCATCGGAGGAAACCCGGTCCGGCCGCAGGACGTGGACCTGCGCTGGATCTCCGCCATCCTCTACAAGAACCAGACGGTGGAGGAAACCGGCGTCGCCGCCGGCGTGCTGAACCACCCGGCCGCCGGGGTCTACTGGCTGGCCAACAAGATCGCACCCCATGGCGACCACCTCAAGGCCGGCGAAACCATCCTCGCCGGTTCCTTCACCCGGCCCATGTGGGTCTACGAGGGTGACACCGTCTTCGCCGACTACGGAAAGCTGGGAACCATCACATGCCGTTTCGAGTAGAAGCCGCGCCGTCCTTCAAGGACCTCATCCGCTCCACCGACCGCACCGTCGCCGGCATGTTCGTCTGCTCCGGCGACGCGGGCGTCGCGGAGATCTGCGCCGGGTCCGGGCTGGACTACCTGCTGATCGACGGCGAGCACGGACCCATGGGCCTGGAGTCGATCCTGGCCCAGCTGCGCGCCGTCGCAGGCTACCCATGCCTTTCGGTGGTCCGCGTGCCGTTCAATGACGCGGTGCTGATCAAGCAGTACCTGGACCTCGGTGCCCAGACCCTGATCGTGCCCATGGTCAACAACGCCGAGCAGGCCGAAGCCGCCGTCGCCGCCATGCACTATCCGCCCCGCGGCATCCGCGGCGTCGGCTCGGCGCTGGCCCGTTCCGCGCGCTGGAACCGGATCCCGGACTACCTGAACCGGGCCGGGGACACCCTGACGCTCATCGTGCAGATCGAAGCGGCGGAGGCCGTGCAGAACGGCGCGGCCATCGCCGGCGTGGACGGCGTCGACGGCGTCTTCATCGGTCCTTCTGACCTGGCCGCCTCGATGGGCGTCCTCGGGCAGCAGGAGCACCCGGACGTGGTCGAGGCCGTGCTGCAGAGCATCCGCGAGGTCAAGGCCGCGGGCAAATTCGTGGGGGTCAACGCCTTCGTCGAAGCCTCCGCCCGGCGCTACATCGACGCCGGCGCGGACTTCGTCAACGTCGGCGCGGACGTCGCCCTGCTGGCCCGCGGCACGGAGGCCCTCGCCGCCAAGTTCATCCAGGCACCCCAGGACGCCCCCGCCGGCACCCCCGCCAGCTACTGAGCCCGCCAGGAACCGGGGTGATCCGTGCGCAGAGGCGGGCCGCCCCGGTTCCACATTCATTGGCCTTTAGTGGCTGGAATGGCCGCTGAATCCAGCCACTAAAGGCCAAATGAATGCGTCCGTAGGGCCTGGCCCGCGCCGGTCCAGCCGCCTGGTCAGGCCAAGAAGGCCTTGGCTTCGAGGTTGAGCGTGCGCCGCTTCACCTCGATGGCCTTCGTGTAGTAGCCCACCAGCTGCTCGCAGAGCACCGGCCAGGTCCGGCCGCGGACGGCGTCCCGGGCGGCCCGGCCGAAGGCGCGGCGCTTGATGTCGTCGCCCACCAGATCCATGACGTAGCCGCGCAGCTCATCCAGCCGGCCCGGCGTGTACAGCCAGCCCGTGCGCGAGGGATTCACCAGATCCAGCGGCCCGCCCCGGCCCACGGCCACCACGGCAACGCCGGCGGCCTGCGCCTCCTGGATCGTCTGGCAGAACGTTTCGGACTCACCCGGATGGACGAACAGGTCGAAGCTGGACACCATCCGCGCCAGGTCCTCGCCGCCCTGGAAGCCGGCGAAGTAGGCCCCGGGGAGCTTCTGCCGGAGAGTGTCCTTCAACGGACCCGAACCAACAATGACCAGCCGCGTGCCCGGAATGTCGGACAGCACGGCCAGATCCTCGACCTGCTTCTCGGCGGCGAGGCGGCCCACAAACCCGATGATCCGCTCACCGTTCGGCGCCACGGAAGCCCGCCACCCGGCGTCGTACTTCTCCGGATTGAAGCGCGCGCTGTCCACGCCCCGCCGCCACAGATGCACCCGCGGCACCGAGTGTGAATGCAGCTGGTTCATCGCGAAGCTCGACGGGGCCAGCGTGACGGTGGAAAGCTCGTGGATGTTCTCCACGTGCTGCCACAGCAGCTGCTCGAGCCAGGGAGCCCCGTAGCGGGCCGCGTAGGCGGGCACTTCGGTCTGGTAGATGGAGACCGCGGGCAGGCCGAGCTGGTGCGCCGCCTGGACCGCACGCCAGCCGAGCACGAACGGCGAGGCCACGTGCACCACGTCCGGCGCGAAATCGGCCAGGATCCGCCGGATCCGGGTGACGGTCCCGGCGGCCACGCGGACGTTCGGATAGCCGTGCAGCGGGATGGACGGCAGGCGGTGCACCGGGTAGCCCTGGACCTCGGCGGGCGCCTCGTCATCGAGCCACGACGAGGCCGGCGCGATGATCAGGGCGTCGTCTCCGCGGCGGCGCAGATGCGCAATCACTTGGAGGAGCGAGTGGGTGACGCCGTTCATATGCGGCAGGAACGATTCAGCAACAATGGCTATCCTCACACAGCCAGCGTGGACGCCGCGGTAGGACGGCGGGGGAGCGGGACGTGACGTGACGGTGAACACCAAGCCAAAGCCTGACGACGGCGGCGCCTCGCCTGGGCGGGCACGCGGCGGCATGCTGTGGTGGCTGTGGCACGGGACATAGCGTCTAAGGTGGGTCGGTGACTATTGGACTGCTCGGCGTGATTCTGGTGGCGATCTTCATGGGCTCGGTGGCCCAGCGGATCGCCGGTGTGGGCTTTGCTCTGCTGCTCTCCCCGGTCCTGGTCATGCTGCTGGGAGCCCACACCGGCATCATGATGATCAACATCTGCAGCGTCGTCTCCTGCGGGCTGATTGTTCCCCGCGTGTGGTCCCACATCGACTGGAGCATGTTCCGCTGGCTGAGCGTTCCGGCTTTGGCCGGCACAGTGGGCGGATCGATGCTGGCGGTCAAACTTCCTGCCGCCCCGCTGGTCATCGCCGTCGGGGCGGTAGTGATCGCCGCGCTGGCGCTGTCCGTCCTCCTGAACCGGGCCTCCGTGACAGTCAACGGCAACCCGCCCAAGGCGCTCGCCGGATTGGGCTCCGGACTGACCAACGCGCTGGCCGGGGTGGGCGGCCCCACGGTGAGCGCTTACGCTGTCCTGGCCCGCTGGCCGCAGCGCGAATTCGCCGCCACGCTGCAGCCCTACTTCCTGCTGCTCTGCCTGGCAACCGTCGGTGTGCGGACCTGGCTTGATCCGAACGATGTCCCGCAGTTGCGGTGGTGGATGTGGGCCGCGCTCGCCGGCATGATCGTCGCCGGGATCTGGGCGGGGGAGAAGCTTATGCGGCACATCAAGGACCACCATGCCCGGACCGGCGTCATCGTGATCGCCTTTGTCGGCGCCGCCGCGGCGATGGTCAAGGGCGTGCTGGACCTGAACGCGTAGCGGCATCCTGTAGCCGGCGTGGCTGACCCGCTGGCTCCTCATGGGCCCCGGGGCTGGGAAAGCTTCCGACGTGGGCCTTTCTTTAAGCCGCTGGCTTTTATTTTTTTATCGGGTATGGTGTGGATTTACCGATTGTATTTCTGCTTGAAGGAGCTGGAATGTCAGAAAAATCCCCACGCGGCGCGAATAATAAAAAACAGGGAAAATCCGTTAAGGAAAAGCGCGCCGAGAAGCGTGCCAAGGCGGCCACCGAGGAATTCCTCCCGAAGCGCCGCAAGGACGCCCGCTAGTCCGGATGCCGGGCTGCAGCCGCCTTAGGGAATTGCGGCCCGAACAATAAGCGGGCGGAGGATCTCCGTTGCCTTCCGCGGACAATGAGGTTTGCGTCGATTTGCCGGAGAGGTTTATCCGCCTGACAGGGGCGGCTGGTTTTCTTTTGTGGAAACCAGCCGCCCTTTCCAATTCCCGCCGTTATTTTCGCAGCGGCATGAATGTGGCGCCGGGCGAACCGGCCGGGGCGGGACTACGGTCCGGAGAACGTCTTCCACGGCAACCAGAACATCCTGCCGGCGGCCGCGGAACCTGTCGCAGGCTGATCCGGACAGGCGGAAAAGAGGAGGCACCGGCGTCGTACGTTCCCCTAGCCCGGCTCCAGCCGGGCGCGTACCGTGGGACAAAACCCGCCGGTAAAGGGCCCCGCGCGGCCCGCGGATCAGCGACAGGAGCTCCTGGGATGAAAGCACTGACCTGGCAAGGTAAGCGGCAGTTGAGCGTCGAGGAGGTTCCCGACCCCACGATCCAGGAGCCGACGGACGCGATCATCCGGATCACCTCGACGGCGATCTGCGGCTCGGACCTGCATCTGTATGAGCTCATGGGCCCCTACCTGCACCGCGGCGACATCCTCGGGCACGAGCCGATGGGAATCGTGGAGGAGGTCGGCAGCGCCGTCACGAACATCAAGCGCGGCGACAAGGTGGTGGTCCCGTTCAACATTGCCTGCGGCGACTGCTTCATGTGCAACCTCGGCCTGCAGTCGCAGTGCGAAACCACGCAGGTCCGCGAGACCGGATCGGGCGCCGCGCTGTTCGGCTACACCGAGCTCTACGGGTCGGTACCCGGCGGGCAGGCGGAATATCTGCGCGTGCCCTTTGCCAACTACGGTCCGATCAAGGTCGGCGACACCGGGATTCCGGACGAACACTATCTGTTCCTGTCCGACATCCTGCCCACTGCGTGGCAGGCGGTCGACTATGCGGACGTGCCCGACGGCGGCACGCTGGCGGTGTTCGGACTGGGACCGGTCGGGCAGCTGGCGAGCCGGATCGGCCGGCACCTCGGCTACCGGGTGATCGCAGTCGAGCGGATTCCGGAGCGCCGGGCGATGGCGGAACGGCACGGGATCGCCACGCTGGACTGGAGCAAGAGCTGCGCCGATGACCTGCGCGAGGTGACCTCGGGCCGCGGTCCGGACGCGGTGATCGACGCCGTCGGAATGGAGTCGCACGGCTCACCCGTGGCCGCGGCGGCGCAGGCCGCCGTGGGGGTCCTGCCGCACCCGGTGGCGAAGCTAGCGATGAGCCACGCCGGCGTGGACCGGCTGGCCGCGCTGCATGCGGCCATCGACGCCGTGCGCCGCGGCGGCACGGTGTCCCTGTCCGGCGTCTACGGCGGCGAAGCGGATCCGATGCCGATGCTGAAGATGTTCGACAAGCAGATCCAGCTGCGCATGGGACAGTGCAACGTGCGGCGCTGGATCAGCGACCTGCTTCCTCTCGTGGAGGACGACGCCGATCCGCTGGCTTTGTCCGATCTGGTCACCCATCGTGTGCCCCTGGACCGCGCGCCGGAGATGTACGAGATCTTCCAGAAGAAGGAAGACGGCTGCATCAAGGTGGTGCTCCAGCCTTAGCCGTCTTGGTCGGAATGGGCTCCGGCCCGCGTCGCTGAGCGGCGGCGGCGCCGGGAACTGGCACCATGGAAGCAATGAAACTGACATGGCGACCGGGCGGCCAGAGCGGACTGCCCATGCCCCTTTGGCTCCAGGGGGCCTTCGAACTCTTCCAAAGCGCGCTGCTCTCCGCGATCGTGGTGCTGCTGCCGCTGGTGGGCGTCTGGTTCGCCGACGGGTTTGAGGACCGCAGCTTCGATTCCCTGGCGCGCTTGGGCGGCCAGGCCTGGCTGCTGATCCACGGGGTGCCGCTGCAGCTTGAGGTCATGATGGGCGCCAGCTCGGCTGACACGCAGCACGGCACGCTCTCGCTCATCCCGCTGGGGCTCTCCCTGCTGCCGTTCTTCCTGTGCTGGCGCGCGGGGAGGCGGCTGGCCCGCGCGTCCTATACGGACCAGCTCTGGCAGGCGTTCCTTGGCGCGCTCGGCATCTACGCGTTCGTCGGCGGCGCCACCGCCTACCTGGTGCAGACCGACGAGGTGCGGATCTCGCTGGTCGCCGGCGCCCTGATTCCGCTCCTTCCCGCGGGCGCCGGCCTGATCATCGGCGCCTATCGCGAGGCCAAATCCTGGGGCCGGCTGATCGGCGTGGATGCGGCGGCATGGGTGGCCAAGACCAGCCAGCATTCGCGCTGGGCCGGGTCCTACGTCTGGGCCGCCATCCGCGCCGGGCTGCTTGCGACAACCGCCGCCGTCTGCCTCTCCGCGGCGCTGCTGGCCACGGACATCGCCCTGCACTGGGCGGAGGTTCTCGAGATCTACCAGGAGCTGAGCCCCGGCATCATTGGCGGTGTCGTCCTCACGGTGGCCCAACTGGGCCTCCTGCCGAACTTCGTGGGCTGGACCCTCGCCTGGTCCAGCGGTGCAGGTTTCGCCGTCGGGACGGGCAGCTCCGTCACCCCGATGGCCACCACCGTCGGCCCGATGCCGGCGTTCCCGCTGCTCGGCGCGCTGCCCACCGGCGAGCTCACCTACGGCCTGGTGGCGCTGGCCCTGCCCGTGCTGGCCGGGGTGCTGGCCGGCTGGTGGTTCCTGCGCGAGGGGGAGAACCACCTCGACGAGTGGCTGTCCATCAAGATGCGCTCCCGCTGGTTCACCGCGTCGGCGTCCACCGTGGTGCTCGGGCTGCTCATCGGCCTCGTGGCCGGCGCTGCAGCCGCAGGCCTGCTCTGGCTCACTCGCGGCTCGCTCGGCGTCGGCCGCCTGGTGGACCTCGGCCCGAACCCGCTGTGGGCCGGACTATGGATCGCCGGAGAAGTCGCGCTCGGCGTCGTTATTGGCCATGCCCTGGGACCGTGGCTGGAGCGCGAACCGCGCCGTGCGAAAGCCTCCGCGCAGAAGAAGTAACCGGCTTCAGTCCTGCGGATTGAACATCTTGTTGTACTGCATCAGCCGGTCTGAATAGTCCTTGGTGCAGGCCTCCTGCGCCGACTGTGTGACTGCCGCGCTGGTGCAGGCCTCGAAGTCGGCGGTCACCGGCCAGAACACGATCTGGGCCAGGCTGGTGAGCAGGAAGAAGCCCGCGGCGATCAGGCCCAGCACGAAGGTGATCCGGAACGTTCCCGGCAGGCCGGCCCGGACCACCTTGACGAGGCCCACGATCGAAACGACCGCCGTCACCAGGGCGATGGCTGCAGCCGCCGCCTTCCACGGCAGCGGAAGCGACGACGCCAGCAAGGTGGCCAGCATGAGCAGCAGGACAATCCGCAGATAGAGGCTGGACGTCTTGAGCTGTTCATCGGTCGGCCTCGGCCGCGTCTGCTGTTGCATGGGTTTAAGCCTAGGCGAGCCCGGAGCATAAAGTTGACCGCATGCGCATAGTGGTACTCGTCTCCGGTTCCGGCACCAATCTCCAAGCCGTCATCGATGCAGTCAAGGGCGGCGAGCTCGACGCCGAGATCCTCGCCGTCGGATCGGACGTGCCGGGCTGCCTCGGACTCGAGCGGGCGGAGAAGGCCGGCATCGCGACCTTCACCGCTGCCCCAGGCGACTTTGCCAGCCGCGCAGAATGGAACCGAGCCCTGCAGTCCCGCATCACGGACTACGCCCCCGACCTGGTCCTCCTCGCAGGCTTCATGCGGATCCTCGACGCCGAGTTCGTGGCCGCCTTCGAAGGACGCATGGTCAACACCCACCCGGCCCTGCTCCCTTCCTTCCCTGGGGCCCACGGCGTCCGCGATGCCCTCGCCCACGGAGTCAAAATCACCGGCGTTACCGTTCATCTCGTCGACTCCGGAGTCGACACCGGGCCCATCCTGGCCCAGGCCGCAGTGCCCGTCCTCCAGAACGACACCCAAGAGACCCTGCACGAGCGCATCAAGACCGAAGAGCGCAGACTCCTCGTCGAGACCCTCGCCAGTCTCAGCGCCAGCATCGGCTGACGCCAGGGCGAAGCTCCAATTATTTTGGCCTCGGGACCCCCAAAGGCCTGTGGATAAGGTTCACGCCCGCTTAAACGTCTGACTACACTGGCGGCAACACCGACTCATCAGCCGACCAACGGGGGTCTGAGCCACATGTTCCTTACCGACGCACGCCCGCGTGCCCGCCGCCTCGCCGCCAGCGCCTTGCTGGCCGCGGCAGCGCTCGCCCTCACGGCCTGTGGCGGGGACGCCGAAGGCCAGCCGGACCCCACGGCATCTCCTGCACCCTCGGCCGCTGCCGAGACTCCCGCTCCTACGCCGACAGCAACACCTAGCTACAAACCCGCCTCCGCCGACGGGCCCGCCGAAAACGTGCCCCTCCCCAAGATGCCTAAGGACGCCAAAGAAAAGACTCATGCCGGGCTAGAGTCCTTTGCTCGCCATTGGTATGCCCTTCTGAACTACGCCTATGAGTCTGGCGATGTTGAGCCAATCCGTGCCATCACATCAGCAAAATGCGCCAGATGTGAGGAAGTCTTCAAAGGAATTGAGGACTGGAACATGGCCAAGAGTTGGACAGTGGGCGGTAGGGTCGAAGTTCTGGAAGTAAGCACCAATTTCACTGCGAACTCCTCAGAGATTTATCAACTCCCTGTGCAGATCCGCCACAGCGCTGCGGTCAACTATGAAGGCGGCACAAAGGTTTCAAATGACCCGGCCACAGCTGCATCCATTGATTTGCTGATGGCTAAGCACGTTCGGGCCGGTTGGAAGGTAGAAGATATCGGTGTCGTACGTCCAGAGTCATGATGAGGCGTTCACTAAAGAGCGGCATCGCAGTGGCTCTGTTGAGTTGTCTCACCTCGCTGCCGTCTCAAGCCACGGCTGTCGAATCGGGTAAACCTCCTCGCTGGCAAGAATCTGGAGTTGGTATTGAAGACTACGAACTAGTCGAGGGCACCGATCAATGGGCGCTTATTCCGGGTGGCGGATTGACCGATGATCGACAGTGGAAGTTTGAGGCTGCCTGCCTAGAAGACGAAGACATTGCCATCGACTGCCTGCCCATGGCGCCCGAATGCGACGCGGGGGAAGACGGTAGGCCAGTCCAGTGGCTTTGGCGTAGTGAATCGCTCGGGATTGACAGCTGGACGCCCTACGACGAATTCGGGTGCGTTTACGCAACCAATCCAAATGACGTCTTAGAGGACATCGCCGATCGGATCTTGTCCGAGTTCCGGAATCTGCCCATACATGCAGGCGACATCGAAATTCAACCGAGTCCCCACACGCTCATTGGTGCTAACACGAATGTTTACGCTTCGGTCGAGTCGCAGACCCTAGAAACTGAGCTGCTCGGACAAGACATCGAGATCGAGGCGACACCCGTAGAGTATCGGTGGGACTACGACGACGGCTCGTCGGCTGTAGCCCTGGCGATACCGGGCGGCCCCTTGCCCCGCGAACGTTGGGGCGAAGCGACTCCAACTAGTCACGTTTATGAATCCACTGGAGACTACGCCGTCTCGTTAACGACGACGTTTAGCGGAACGTACAGCGTGAATGGCGGCCCGGCAATACCGATTCCTGGCACCGGCACTTTCACAGCTGCCCCTGTCACGATCAGCGTGTGGCGGTCGGTCGTCAACAACTATGCGGATAACTGCCTGGAGAATCCGAATGGGGCTGGATGCTGATTAGTGGAGTTCGGCGCCTTTAGTTTCGGGCGCGAACTTGGCCATCCAGAGGACGGAGATGACGACCAAGGCTGCGGCGATGGCGAAGGACGTTGCGAGGCCGAGGTAGGGCCACATGACCGAGACGAAGATGAGCGGCCCGAAGCCGGCGCCGACGCGGGAGAACGTGGAGGCCCAGCCGAAGCCGGAGCCTCGGAGTTCAGTGGGATAGAGCTCGGAGACGTAGGCGTAGAGAACCGGGATCGCAATCTGGACGATGAAGCCGTAGATCAGCAGCCAGGTAACGACTGCGGCCGGGACTTCGACACTGAGGGCAACGATGACCAGGGTGAGTGCTGATAGCGGGCCGGTGATGGCGAGGATCCATTTGCGGCCGGTCTTTTCGACGAAGTAGGCCGCGACGATGACGCCGAGCAGGCCGACGGCGGCCATGCCTGCGGTGGTAATGAAGGCTCTGACTTCGGCGAAGCCGGATTCGATGAGGATGCGGGGCATCCACGTCAATGCCAGGTAATAGACGAGGAGGATGGAGAAGAACAAGGCCCATGCCGCCGTCGTAATTTTCCAGTTGAAGCGCCAGACGGCGCGCAGCTGGTCGGCGACGTTGCCGACGGAAAGCTTGGGTGCCGCCGCCGGGTCCGGCAGCCGCCAGTTGGTCGCCGTGCCGCCGGTCTTGCGGACGAGTTCGTCGATAATGCTGCGGGCTTCCTCGCCGCGCCCCTTGCTGATCAGGTACAGCGGCGATTCCGGAACGGAGCGCCGGATCCAGAAGACGAGCAGGGCGGGCAGGACCATGATGAGCATGGTGTACCGCCAGTCGGCGAAGGTCGCCATGATGGCGGCTGAGACGAAGCCGCACAGGGCTGCCCCGACGGGCCACCAGCCGTCCATGGCCGTCAGCACCCGGCCGCGTTGGCGGCGCGGGGTGAATTCGCCGACGAGGGCGTAGTCCACGGGAACGCAGCCGCCGAGGCCGAAACCGGCGATGAAGCGGAAGATGCAGAACCAGACGATGTCGGGGGCGAACGCGCCGCAGACGGTGAAGATCGAGAAGACCAGGAGGGTGGCGGTGAAGGCGACCTTCCTGCCGATGAGGTCGGCGACGGAGCCCCACACGAAGGCGCCGAGGGCCATGCCGATCAGGTTCGCGGTGCCGATCCAGGCGGCCTGCGACGGCTGAAGGTCCCAGTGGTCCGAAAGCAGCGGGATGAGTACGCCGTTGAGGGTCACGTCCCAGGCATCGAACATGAAGCCGAGGCCGCCGATGAGGAAGATCTTTCCCTGGACCTTCCAGCGCCACGGCAGCTCCTGCACGATCTGGTCGCCGGTGGGAAGCCGTTGGGTCTCGGTCATGGTGCCTTCCGGGGGAGGGGGAGCGGAACGTCAGGCCGAATGCGCCTGTGGCTTGGCCTTTTGCATGATGAGAAGGCCCTCATGTGCCTCTCCTCATTGTCTCACTTTCCCCCGGCAGACTTCCGTGCAGTAGGACTTCGCACACACGAGGAAGGCTCGACATCATGAACAAGCGTAGTTTCTGGATTGCCACAGGTTCGCTCTCCGCCCTGGCGTTCGGCGCCGGGGCAGCGGTAGCCGCAGGCGGGCCGGAGGCGCCCGAGGACCTGGGCGGCAGTGTCACGGATCGGGCGGCCGTTCTGGATACGGCCAGCGTGGCGGAGACGAACATGTCCCCGGCAAGAGTCGACCTGTCCGACCATCCGGTGAAGACGGCGGCATCGGCGGCGACCTCGCCGTCGGCCCCATCCCCGGCGTCGGCGATGACCGCGGTTTCTCCGGTATCGGCGCCCAGCCCGGCATCCGCACCGACGGCGGCAACGGCACCGTCGGGTCCGAGCCCGGTGTCCCCGGTTTCGGCTCCGAGCGCCGCTTCAGCTCCCAGCGCGGCGACGGCGGACTAGCCCTCCGTCTGCGCGCGGCCTGGCTGCCCGGCTTCACAGTCACGGGGCGGCCGGGCGCGTGAACTAGACTGGGACGCAACCCCTACTGAAGAACCTTTGGAGTTTGCGTGAGCTTGAAGCAGCTTGACCGTGTTCCCATCCACCGGGCCCTGATCTCGGTCTACGACAAGACAGGGCTGGAGGAACTCGCTCAGGGTCTGCACAAGGCCGGCGTGAGCATCGTGTCCACCGGCTCCACCGCCAAGCGGATCGCCGAGGCGGGCGTGCCCGTCACCGAGGTCTCGGAGGTGACCGGCTTCCAGGAGTGCCTGGACGGCCGGGTGAAGACGCTGCACCCGCGCGTCCACGCCGGCATCCTGGCGGACCGCCGCCGCGACGACCACGTGGCCCAGCTGAAGGAACTCGGCGTCGAGGCCTTCGACCTCGTGGTCGTGAACCTCTACCCGTTCGTGGACACCGTGAAGTCCGGCGCCGGCGAGGACGACGTCGTCGAGCAGATCGACATCGGCGGCCCGTCGATGGTCCGCGCCGCAGCCAAGAACCACCCGAGCGTCGCCGTCGTCGTTGATCCCTCGAGGTACGCGGAGGTTGTCACCGCGGCTGCGGAGGGCGGCTTTGACCTTAACGCACGACGGCGGTTGGCGGCTTCCGCGTTTGCGCACACCGCTGCGTACGACAACGCAGTCGCCAGCTGGACCGCGGCGCAGTTCGGCGACGGTACCGAGGAAGGTAAGGCCTGGCCGCCGTACGCCGGCCTGGCGCTGGAGCGCTCCGAGGTGCTGCGGTACGGCGAGAACCCGCACCAGGCGGCCGCGCTCTACGTCGAGCACGGTGCCACCCCGGGCATCGCCCAGGCGGACCAGCTGCACGGCAAGCCGATGAGCTACAACAACTTCGTCGATGCGGACGCCGCGCTGCGCGCCGCCTTCGACCATGCCGACTCCGCGGTGGCGATCATCAAGCATGCCAACCCCTGCGGCGTGGCGGTGGCGACGCCGGGCGCCGAGGACCCGATCGCTGACGCGCACGCCAAGGCCCATGCCTGCGATCCGGTTTCCGCGTTTGGCGGCGTGATTGCCGCCAACCGCACGATCACCGCCGGCATGGCCAACACGGTCAAGGACATCTTCACGGAGGTCGTCATCGCGCCGGACTTCGAGCCGGAGGCCGTGGAGATCCTGTCCCGGAAGAAGAACATCCGGCTGCTGACGCTGCCCGAAGGCTACCGGCGCGACCCGGCCGAAATCCGCCAGGTCTCCGGCGGCGTGCTGGTCCAGGTTTCGGACACGCTGGAGGCCGACGGCGACGCCCCGGCCAACTGGACGCTAGCGGCAGGTCCGGCCGCGGACGAGTCGACCCTGGCCGACCTTGCCTTCGCCTGGAAGTCCGTGCGGGCTGCCAAGTCCAACGCGATCCTGCTGGCCCATGACGGCGCCGCCGTCGGCATCGGCATGGGGCAGGTCAACCGGCTGGACTCGTGCAAGCTGGCCGTGGAGCGGGCCAACACCCTGGGTGTGGCCGTCGACGGCGGCGCTGACGCAGCCGGCGGCGCGGCCAACGTCGAGGGCGCCGGTGCTCCGGAGCGGGCCCGCGGTGCTGTTGCCGCCTCGGACGCCTTCTTCCCGTTCGCGGACGGACTGCAGATCCTGATCGACGCCGGCGTCCGCGCTGTGGTGCAGCCCGGCGGTTCCGTGCGGGACGAGGAAGTCGTCGCGGCGGCTAACGCGGCCGGCATCACCATGTACTTCACGGGAGCCCGCCACTTCTTCCACTGACAGATCAACGCCCGCACCTCGGGTAAGTTGAATATCGAGACCCCAATAGAAACCCACAGTTCAGGGAGACGCCTCACTCATGGCCAAGATTATCTATACCCACACTGACGAAGCGCCCATGCTGGCGACCTATTCGTTCTTGCCGATCGTCGAAGCCTTCGCTTCGAAGGCCGGTGTGGAAGTGGAGACCCGGGACATTTCGCTGTCGGGCCGCATCATCGCCGCCTTCGGCGACCACCTCACCGAGGAGCAGCGGGTCAGCGACGCGCTGGCCGAGCTGGGCGAACTGGCCAAGAAGCCGGAAGCCAACATCATCAAGCTGCCGAACATCAGCGCCTCCATCCCGCAGCTGAAGGCGGCCATCGCCGAACTCCAGGGCAAGGGTTACGCGCTGCCGGATTACCCGGATGACCCGTCCTCCGACGTTGAAAAGGAAATCCGCGCCCGCTACGACAAGATCAAGGGCAGCGCCGTCAACCCCGTGCTGCGCGAGGGCAACTCGGACCGCCGCGCCCCGCTGTCTGTGAAGAACTACGCGCGCCAGAACCCGCACAGCATGGGCGCCTGGTCCGCCGATTCGAAGACCAACGTCGCCCACATGGAATCCGACGACTTCCGCTCCAACGAGAAGTCCGTGGTCATCCCGGCTGACGACAAGATCAAGATCCAGCTGGTCGCCGAGGACGGCACCACCACGGTGCTGAAGGATTCCTTCCCGATACTGGCCGGCGAGCTCATCGACGGCACCGTCATGCGCGCCGCCGCGCTCGACGAGTTCCTGGCGGCCCAGGTCGTCCGCGCCAAGGAAGAGGGCGTGCTGCTCTCGGCGCACCTGAAGGCCACCATGATGAAGGTCTCGGACCCGATCATCTTCGGCCACGTGGTCCGCGCCTACTTCCCGGACCTGTTCGCCCAGTACGGCGAGCAGCTGGAGGACGCCGGCCTGAGCCCGAACAACGGCCTGGCCTCGATCCTCAACGGCCTCTCCGAACTCCCGGCCGACGTCCGCGAAGGCGTCGAAGCCGCGATCAAGAAGGGCTACGAAGAGGGCCCGGCCCTCGCGATGGTGGACTCGGACAAGGGAATCACCAACCTGCACGTGCCCTCGGACGTGATCGTGGACGCCTCCATGCCGGCCATGATCCGCACCTCCGGCCACATGTGGGGCCCGGACGGCAAGGAAGCCGACACCCTGGCGGTCCTGCCGGACAGCTCCTACGCGGGGATCTACCAGGTCGTCATCGACGACTGCCGCGCCAACGGTGCGTTCGATCCGACCACCATGGGCACCGTGCCGAACGTCGGCCTCATGGCGCAGGCCGCTG
This sequence comes from Arthrobacter sp. Marseille-P9274, assembly GCF_946892675.1. Classification (NCBI taxonomy): domain Bacteria; kingdom Bacillati; phylum Actinomycetota; class Actinomycetes; order Micrococcales; family Micrococcaceae; genus Arthrobacter; species Arthrobacter sp. Marseille-P9274. The sequence continues at coordinate 539,021 of NZ_CAMPOV010000001.1, read as the reverse complement.
AGGAGTACGGCAGCCACGACAAGACCTTCGAGATCCAGACCGCCGGCACGGTCCAGATCATTGACGGCTCCGGCGCAGTCCTGATCGAGCACCAGGTCGCCCCGGGCGATATCTGGCGCGCCTGCCAGACCAAGGACGTGCCGGTCCGCGACTGGGTCAAGCTCGCCGTCAACCGCGCCCGTGCCTCGCAGACTCCGGCCGTTTTCTGGCTGGACGAAGAGCGTGCCCACGACGCCAACCTGATCGCCAAGGTCAAGGAATACCTCAAGGAGCACGACACCGAGGGCCTGCAGATCGAGATCATGTCCCCGGTCAAGGCCACCGCCTTCACCCTGGAACGCATCCGCAAGGGCGAGGACACCATCTCCGTCTCCGGCAACGTGCTGCGCGACTACCTGACGGACCTGTTCCCGATCCTCGAGCTGGGCACCAGCGCCAAGATGCTCTCGATCGTCCCGCTGATCAACGGCGGCGGCCTCTTCGAAACCGGCGCCGGCGGCTCGGCCCCGAAGCACGTGCAGCAGCTGCTGAAGGAAAACCACCTGCGCTGGGATTCCCTCGGCGAGTTCCTGGCGCTGGCCGTCAGCTTCGAGCACCTGGCCACCACCACGGGCAACAAGCGCGCCCAGGTCCTCGCCGACACGCTGGATCGCGCGACCGGCACCTTCCTGCTGGAGAACAAGTCCCCGAGCCGTAAGGTCGGCGAGATCGACAACCGCGGCAGCCACTACTACCTGGCCCAGTACTGGGCACAGGAACTGGCCAAGCAGGACCAGGACGCCGAGCTGGCCTCCGCCTTCGCCCCGGTCGCCGACGCGCTGACGGGCAGCGAAGAGCAGATCAACTCCGAGCTGCTGGGCGCCCAGGGTTCCCCGGCCGAAATCGGCGGCTACTACCGCCCGGAGGACGAGAAGGCCGCGGCCGTCATGCGTCCCTCGGCCAAGCTGAACGAAATCCTGGCCACGCTGTCCTAACCGACCGCGCCAGGCCATAACGAAGGCGGCCGGTACCTTTCCCCGCGAAAGGTGCCGGCCGCCGTCGTTCGCGGAGGGCACCGGACGATGCCCAAGGTCATGAATTTACGCCGCGGGCGATGCGGCTGGAACGATACTCGTTATGCCAACTGACTATTCCTCCCGCCCGCAGGCGGTTCGGACGGCCGATCCTGCCGCGGCGGCCGCCTCCAGCGCCGAAGAACGCAGCGCACGCGTCGCGGTGACCCTCTTTCCCCTTTTGATCCTCGCCGGCGGCGCGCTGGCGCTGTTCTTCCCCTCGCCCTTCACCGGCCTGGCGGCCTTCATCAACCCGGCCCTGATGCTGATCATGTTCGGAATGGGCCTGACCCTGACCCTGCCGGACTTCGCGCTCGTGGTCCGACAGCCGCTGCCGGTGCTGCTCGGCGTCGTGGCGCAGTACGTCATCATGCCCCTGCTCGGCCTCGGCGTCTCGCTGTTGCTCCAGCTGCCGCCGGCCCTCGCAGCCGGCGTCATCCTGGTCGGCTGCGCGCCCGGCGGCACGGCGTCCAACGTCGTGACCTACCTGGCCAAGGGCAACGTGGCGCTCTCCGTGACGATGACGAGCGTCTCGACCCTGCTCGCTCCGGTCTTCACCCCGCTCCTGACGCTCTGGCTTGCCGGACAGTACATGCCGGTCGACGCCGGCGCGATGGCGCTGAGCATCGTCCAGATCGTGCTGATTCCGGTGGTTCTGGGGCTCGCCGCCCGGACGTTCATCCCCGGCCTGGTCGACCGCGTGATCCCCGCGCTGCCGTGGGTTTCCGTCCTGGCCATCACCTTCGTCGTCATCGCGGTCGTGGCCGGCAGTGCCGAGGCCATCTTCAGCGCCGGCCTGCTGATCCTGCTGGCCGTGGTGCTGCACAACGCAGGCGGCTACCTGCTGGGCTACGGTGCCGCCAAGCTCTTCCGCCTGCCGGTACCGTCGTGCCGCACGATGGCGGTTGAGGTCGGGATGCAGAACTCGGGCCTGGCGGCCGGCCTGGCCAAGACCTACTTCGCACCCGAGGCGGCGCTGCCCGGGGCCGTGTTCTCGGTCTGGCACAACGTCTCCGGCGCCATCGTCGCGGCCTTCTGGCGGCGCAGCAGCAAGTAGTCCGCGAACCAGTCCGACGGCGGCCGGCACCTTTCACACGGAAAGGTGCCGGCCGCCGCTGTCAATGGTCAGCCGATGACAGCGGCGACGGGCCAGGTATGGACCGGCAGGTTGCTGTGCATGTTGGAGGCATACAGGCTGGTCAGCCGCGCCAGCGCCGCACCGCGGTCCAGGCCGTCGGACTCCAGCCGCTGCAGCGTCTCGATCTGCCACTTGGCGCCGTTCTGTTCCGACTGCGCCCGGTCCCGCAGCACCCCAAGGTACTCCTCGATCAGGTCGGCATCCACGCCCAGGTCGGCCAGGCCCTCGGCGGCGAGCGGCAGCAGGTGACGGATGATCAGCTCGACGACGGGCAGGTCGCCGATGCCCGGCCAGTACACGGTGGCCTCGAGCCCGTGGCGGGCGCAGGCCAGGAAGTTGGCCTCGGCGCTCTTGAACGCGAGCCGGGACCACAGCGGCCGGTCGGCGGTCCTGAGCCGGCGCACCAGCCCGAAGAAGAACGCCGCGTTGGCCACGGTGTCCAGCACGGTCGGGCCGGCCGGCAGCAGACGGTTCTCCAGCCGCAGGTGCGGCAGGTCCCCGCTCGGGTCGTAGATGGGGCGGTTCCAGCGGTACACCGTCCCGTTGTGCAGCCGCAGCTCCGGCAGCAGCGGCGCCCCGCCGCGGGCCTGGCGGCCGGTTGTGCGGGAGAGCTCGGGGAGCAGCGACGGGAAGTACCGCACGTTCTCCTCGAACAGATCGAAGATCGAGGTGATCCACCGTTCCCCGAACCACACCCGCGGCCGCACGCCCTGGTTGCGCATTTCGGGCGGCCGGGTGTCGATGGCCTGCTTGAATACCTCGATCCGCGTCTCGTGCCAGAGCAGCTTCTCCATGAAGATCGGCGAATTCGCCGCCAGCGCGACCTGCGGGCCGGCGATGACCTGCGCCGCGTTCCAGACCGGGGCGAACTCCGCCGGCTCCAGCTGGACGTGCAGCTGCACGCTGGTGCACGCGGCCTCCGGCGCGATGTTCTTGGCGTAGAAGGACACCGACTCCAGGCCGCGCAGGTCCATCAGCACATCCTCGCCGCGGGCCTGCAGCACGGAGGTGTTCAGGGCGGCATAGCGCTTGCCCGGGCTGAGCCAGGACATGTCCTCCACCAGGTCCTGCTTCAGCGTGGGCAGGATGCCGATCATCAGGATCTGTGCGCGGACCGCCGCGGCCCGCTCCTCGGCGCGGTTCAGCTGCCGGCGCAGCCCGTCCTCGAGTTCCTTGAGCCCGGCCCCGGAAACCGAGAGCGCCGGGTGGTTCATTTCGATGTTGAATGCGCCGATCTCGGTCTGGAAGGACGGGTCGGCGATCGCTTCCAGCACGTCGGAATTGCGCAGGGCGGGGGAGCAGTCAGCGTTGGTGAGGTTCAGCTCCAGCTCCAGGCCGATCGTGCCGGTGTGGGCGAAAGTGCCTGTGGAGAGGTAGTCGGCGAAGGTTTCCAGGTTCTCGAGCAGCCGCTCCCGGTAGCGGGTCCTTTGTTCGCGGGTGAAGGTCTTGGTCTTGACTTCTGCGCCCATGGTTGAAGGTAATCACTGCGTCCCGCCGTTGTACAGCACAGGTGGCATCAGGACGCGTACGACGACGGGACGCGCCTTCCGTGCGGAAGGCGCACCCCGTCGTCGTTATCGGGTCGGTCAGCGGATTGGACGGATTAGGCGTCGGCCGGCTTCTGCTCGGCGCCGCCGGCTTCCACAGCACGGTCGGCCGGCGCGCTGACCACCTCGATCTTGCGCGGCTTGGCCCGCTCGCTGACCGGGATGGTCACGGAGAGCACGCCGTTCTCGTAGTGCGCCGTGATCGCGTCGATGTCGATCCCCTGGCCGAGGTTCAACTGGCGGAGGAAGGACCCGCCCTCGCGCTCCCTGGTCAGCCACTTGACGCCGCTGTCGGGACCCCGCAGGGTCCGTTCGGCGCGGATGGTCAGCAGCTGTCCGTCGACGTCGATGTCGACCGAGCCCGGATCGATGCCGGGCAGGTCTGCGTTAAGGACGTAATGGTCCCCGTCGCGGTAGAGATCCATCGGCATCAGGCGCAGGCCCGAGCGGTTTTCGAAGAGGGCACCGGCCACGCGGTCGATTTCGCGGAACGGGTCGAATCGAGCAGCCATCACTATCAACTCCTGTAGTTCGTTGTCCTTGCGGGCTAATCCATGAGGATAGTTGAGCGTCTTTGACTCAACTACAATTCTAAATTAGCACTCCGCGCTGCGAGTGCCAAGCGTCCGGATGATTGCCCAGAGCGAACAGGGGAGCCGACTGGAAGATGGGGAGGGCGGGCAATCAGCGGCCTGCCGTAGACGCCCCGTGTTGACGGTCGTAATCTGTTTCATGGATCGTTTATCCGGCAGACCGCGGGGGTGGTTTCCATGGGCCTTGGCTCATTGGATCAGGTTTGCTGCCTCATGCGCCGTGCCCTGCTGATCTCCGGCGCAACCGTTGGGCTCGCGCTGCTGGGTGTTTCCGCGGCGCAGGCCGCTGGGGATGAACCCGGCGGACTCGGCGGAGCGATCGCGACCGTTACCGAAGCTGTGGAAGTGCCGGCCTCCGAGGCCGGCGCGCATGCCGCCGAGCCGGTGCAGGAGGTTGACCGCGCGGCGTCGCCGGTGGCGGAGGCGGCCGTGCCTGTAGCCGGGGCCGCCCAGCCCTTGCTGGATAAGGCAACGGCGTCTGCCGTGCCGGCCGCGGCTGCCGTGTTCGAGCCCGCGGGCCAGACGGCCCATCCCATCACCGCCACGGTCGCCGAACCGGTGGGTCAAATGGCTCAACCCACCATTGCTGCGCTCGCCGAGCCGGTGGACGCGGTCTCCCGACCCGTGCTCCAAGCCGTCCGCCCCGTAACAGGAGCCGTCACGGAAGTGGTTTCCGACGTCGCGCAGCCTGCTCTTGAGGCAGCCCGGCCCGTCCTTGCGTCTGCCGGTGGCAGCGTCGAGTCGGTGGCCGGGCAGCTCGACCGCGCGGTCGCCCCGATCGAAGAATCCCTTGAATCGGCAACCGGTGGAGCGGCCTCCGCCCCTTCAGCGGACAGCCCCGCTCCGCAGCAGGTGGAGCCGGTTGTCGAGGTCCTTTCCAAGGGGCCGACCGCTTCCGCTGATTTGAGCGTCACGGCCGCGCCGGAATTGGGGAAGGGAACGCCCGAGGCGTCTGCCACCGCGCTATTTAACGTCGCAGGGCCAGGCATCGTTTCGCCGGTTGCCTCCGTCTATGAGGGCGGAAGCGTGCTGCGTGATGCCGCTGCAAACGCCGGGACCGTTCCGCCCGCGGAGTCCCAGCGTCCTGCCCATCCGGTGCAGCCCGCCCTGCCTGCCGCCGGTCCTTCGGGAGCCCTGGCCGGAGCAGGGCCGGCGTCCGGTTCTGCGCCTGCCGATATCGCGCCCGGCACTGGGCTTGACCCCCGGCTGCTCGTCCACGTCCTGCCGACTGGTGGCTGGACCCTGCCATCCTCTCCTTCGCAAAGTCCCGGTTCTTCACCTGATTGATGCCGTCCGTGCCGCTCCCATGTGAGCGGCGGGCGGACCGGCCGGCTGACACAGCCGGCACAGACTCAATCAGGAGAAGGACAATCATGCGAGCAATAATGCGGACGACGCTGTGCGGCGTCGCTCTGAGCGGAGGACTGTTGGTCCTCGGAACAGCCGCGGCTTCGGCCGCCGAAACCGAACCACCCGAAATTCTAGTGACGGACAATGCCGTGTCCGTGGAGGCAGACGCTGCCGCCGACGTCGAGGTCCTCTCGTCCGACGCCGTGGCGGATGCCACCGCTTACATCGACCTCGACGCCGAAGTCCTCGGCCTTGATGCGACGGCCGACGTCCCGATCGAAGTGCAGGTCCTGGCCGATGGCGAGCCCGCGCCGACCGAGGAGACGCAGCCGATAGCCGATGTGGTTGTCGATGCCGATGCGGATGTCAAGGTGGGTGGAGCCGGCCATGCTGTTGCCGCCGAGCCGGTGGCCGAGGCTGCCGCGGACGCGGCGGCCGATGCTGACGTCACGTTGATCGGTGCGGGAGATCCGACGGCTGCTACGGCCGAGGCAGTGGTAGATGCCGACGCCGCCTTGGGAGCCCAGGGATCTGCTGTCGATGGCGGCGCGGCCGATGCCGTGGCCGACGTCGACGTGGCCCTGGGATCCGTGGAGGAGGCGTCCGACGCCACGGAAGGCGTTGCGGCGGACGTTGCCGCGGAGGTCGACGTGGTTCTCAGTGGTACCGAAGCCGCCGTGACTGACGCCACGGCCGACGTGTCACCCAATGCCGATGCCGCATCGGGTGCAACTGGGGAGACTGTGGCTGAACTAGCTGCGGATGTCGCAGCGGAGGTGGGCGCCGGTGACGGCAGCCTGTCCTCCGCCGATGGGCTCGGTCTCGCAGCCGACATCTGCCTCGATGCCGCGCTCGCGCTGGGCGGATCCGCCTCGGCAAGCGGGTGCGGCGGGGCTGCAGCGGGCGACGGCACCGCAAGCGACGGCGCCGGTTCAACCGGAGGTGACAGCGGAAACGGCGCGGGCGAGGAAAGCACGACCGGCTGGGAAGCCCCGGCCGGCAGCGGCCCGCAGTTCGGTGAAGAAGGCCGTGCTGCTGCCGAGGGCGCAACCCCGTCCGGTGACAGTGACCGCGAAGCGACTATGGGCATCAGCGCCGTAGCCGGGGATGCGGGCGCTGCGTCCGCCGGTTCGGGCACTGCGTCCGCCGGTTCGAGCACTGCGTCCGCCGGCTCGGGCGTTGCTCCGGTTGTTGCTGCCGCCTCGGCCGATCGCTCGCTGGTGGCCGCAAGTGCCGCTCCGGCAGCGGGCGGTGATGCCCAGGGCAGCGAAAGACTGGCAGAGACGGGCTGGTCGACCGGGCAGCTTCTGTGGTCCGGCCTGTTGCTGATCGTGGCCGGGGCATGGGTATCCCTGTCCCGGGTTCGGACCCAAAGGTTGCCGGTCCAATAACCGCGCGATAGGCGGCCGCGCGGCCCTCCGTCCCGGGCCATCTCCCGGGGCGGAAGGGCCGTGCGGCTGGCCTGCCCAGCTGGGCTGCGGACCGGCGGCTCGGTCATGTACGGCGTGGCGCGGGCCGGGAGCCGGGTCGTCTAGTCCAGGACCGGGACGGCCTTGTCGTTGGCGTAGCTGACGCCGATCTGCGCCCGGACCCCGTCGAAGAGCCGCATCGTGTTGAGCGTGTCCTCCAACGGCATCGTGGGGCTCTCCGTCAGCCCCTCCTGGATGCAGCGGGTCACTTCGCGTAGCTCGTACACGTAGTTCTGGCCGATCCGGCCGAACTGCTCTGTCCGCTGGCCGCCGGTGTGCCGGTGGATGGTCAGCTCGGTGGGGTGGTGCAGCGGCGCGCCCGAGCGCAGCCAGCCGGCGCTTCCGCAGACCGTGGCCGTCCTCGGGGAGGAGGCCACCAACGACGACGTCAGTTGGGCTTGGGCGCCCGAGCCGTACGTGAGCGTCAGGGCGTTCTGGGCGTCCACGCCGTCGTCGTTAAGATGGCCGCTGGCCAGGACCGTCCGCGGGAAGCCAAAGATGCCCAGCGCCCAGGTCAGCGGGTAGACGGTCACGTCCAGCAGCGCTCCGCCGCCGGCCGCGGGATTCCAGAGCCGGGAGGCAGCGTCGTACGGGGCCGGGAAGCCGAGGTCCGCCTGCAGCCACTCGAGGTCGCCCAGCTCGCCGGAATGGGCGATGTCCCAGGCGCGGTGGATGACGGGCAGGAAGCGGGTCCAGACGGCCTCCATCAGGAACAGGTTCCTAGCACGGGCCAGTTCGGCCAGTTCCAGGGCCTCGCGGGCGTTGATGGTCAGCGACTTTTCGCACAGCACGTGCTTGCCGGCTTCCAGGGCCAGCTTCGCGATTTCGTAGTGCTGGCCGTGCGGGGTGGCGACGTAGACGACGTCGACGTCCGGATCCGCGAAGAGCTGGTCATAACCCTTCCCGGCGGCGCCGTCGAAATAGGACGTGGCGAAACCGAGCCGGTCCGCAAAGGCGCGGGCGTTGGCCTCGACGCGCGAGCTGACGGCCTGCAGGACGGCATCTTCGAGCAGGGCCAGGTCCCCGCTGACCTTGCCGGCGATCCTGCCCGTGGAGACGACGCCCCAGCGCAGCGGGCGACCGGTGGCCTGCAGCGGACTAGGCGCCCCCGGCTCGGCGCAGGGCGGTGTGATGATCCGCGGTGGCATAGTCATGCGCACCATCATTCCTGCTCAGCACGGCATCGTCCATTGTGCGCGTTCCCTATGCCGGGGGAGCAAGCAGTGATACAAAAGTAAGTACGCTGAGGTTCCCGTCCAGCAGGAAGAGGCGCAATACCCATGGATTCTTCAACAATTATCTGGATAGTCGTAGCGGTTGTCGTGCTGCTCATCATCATCGGCCTGATCGCCTACCTTGCCAGCAAGCGGAATAAGGCCAAGGTCCTCGAGCGGCAGGAGGCCGACCGCCGCAAGGCCGCCGATCTGCGCCAGGCCGCCCAGGCCACGGAACTGGGGGCGCGCGAGCGCGAGGCCCAGGCCCAGCGCGTCAAGGTGGATGCCGAACAGGCCGACATCGAGGCGGAGCGCGCGCGTATGGAGGCGGAACGGATGCGCAGGGAAGCCGAGGCGCGGGCCGAGGACGCCAAGGGCATTCGGGAGCAGGCCCAGGGCAGGCTGCGCGAAGCCGACGAGCTGGACCCGGACGTCAATACGGACAAGCGGGCCCGCGGGGACCGGACCGCGGGCGCGGCTGATTACGACCGCGGCGCTACCACCGACGCCGACCGCGGCGTTAGCACCGATGCCGACCGCGGCGCTACCAGTGAAGCCGACCGGGGCGTGGTTCGTGACGCCGACCGCGGTGATGAGGGCCGCCATGTGGCACCGGAGGGCGACGTCGGCGACCAGCGTCCGCGGGAGCGCTGACCGAAAGGCTTATCGGCGGCGCCGCAGTCCGGCCTTTAGTGGCGGGGCTGCGGCGCCGTTCTGTGCCCACCCGGCCGGACCGCTGGCCCGGCCGAAGGAGAGGGGCGGGCAACGGTCAGGAGGCGGCTTCGCGGTGCAGCTTGGCCAGCTCCACGTAATGGGACGCATTGTCTAGGACCGACTGGTACTCGTCATCATTTAGTTCCCGGCGTACCTTGGCCGGAACTCCGGCCACCAGGGAGCGCGGCGGAATCTGCGTGCCCTCCAGCACCACGGCGCCGGCCGCCACCAGGGAGCCCTCGCCCACGACGGCGCCGTTCATGATGGTGGCGCTCATGCCGATCAGGCAATTGTCCCCGACGGTGCAGCCGTGGACGACCGCGGAGTGGCCCACGCTGACTCCCGCGCCGACGGTGCACGGGAACCCGGCGTCCGCGTGCAGCACCACGTTGTCCTGCAGGTTGGTGCCTTCGCCGACGCGGATCGGGGCGGAGTCGCCGCGGACGGACACGCCGTAGAAGGCGCTGGCGCCGGCGGCCAGCTCTACGTCGCCGCTCAGGACGGCGGTGGGCGCGAGGAAGGCGGACGGATCTGCGGCCGGGGTCTGCCCGGCAATGGTGATGATGTGAGCCATGGCACCACCCTACTGGCTTTCGCGGCGGCGCCCGGTCAGAACTTCGCGAGGATGAAGTACTGGAAATGGCCGGGGTGGCCGGGGGACTCCCAGGTGGTGAAGTCCTTGACGCTGCCGTGCGGCTCGAAGAGGCTCAGCACCGTTTCGTCGGAGCGGAGGCTGGAGAAGCGGCGAGTGGCGTAGCCGTCCACCAGGTCCAGTCGTTCCTCGTCCTCGCCGGAGCGGAGCCCCACCGCCAGCGGCGCCCCGGGTTTGAGCACGCGCAGGAACTCGTCCAGCACCCCGTAGAGCTCGGTGTTCGAGACGTGGGTCAGCGTGCCCATGCACCAGGCGGCGTCGAAAGTCCGGTCGGCGAACGGCAGTGAATCCGGGGCGGCGACCGATGCTTCCAGATGCCTGGCGCGGGCGGCCCGGACATGTGCCTCGGAGCGATCGACTCCCGTGTAGTTGATGCCGGCGGCCTTGAAAGCCAGACCGTCTTCGCCGGTGCCGCACCCGATCTCGAGCAGTTGGTGCCGGTGCTCGCTGGTCAGCCGCCGGATGAACTCGTCCCGCTTGGCATCGCGGTCCGGATCCCGATCCGGCTCGTTTCCCGGGTTGCCCATGGTCCGACCCTACGCGGAGTCCGAGCGGACCAGAAGGCCGGGCCCCGAAAAGGCGCGGGAACCCGCGCGGTCGGCCTCCGCCGTCGTCAGTTGAAGATGACGGTGCGGTGGCCGTCCAGCAGCACGCGGTGCTCGGCGTGCCACTGCACCGCCTGGGCAAGCGTGCGCGCCTCGACCGCTTCGCCCATGGTGACAAACTGCCGGGCCGACCGGGAGTGGTCCACGCGGATGACTTCCTGCTCGATGATCGGCCCCTCGTCGAGGTCCGCCGTCACGTAGTGCGCGGTGGCGCCGATCAGCTTGACGCCGCGGTCGTGGGCCTGGTGGTAGGGTCGGGCGCCCTTGAAGGACGGCAGGAATGAGTGGTGGATGTTGATGGCCTTGCCCTCGAGCTTGCGGCAGAGGTCGTTGCTGAGCACCTGCATGTAGCGTGCCAGGACCACCAGCTCGACGTTGTGCTCCGCGACGAGATCCAGCAGGTCCTGCTCCGCGCTGGCCTTGGTCTCGGGAGTAACAGGGATGTGGTGGAACGGGATGCCGTAGAAATCCGCCAGGCCGGCCAGTTCCGTGTGGTTGGAGACGATCGCCGGGATCTCGATGGGCAGCGTTCCGGAGCGCTGGCGGAACAGCAGGTCATTGAGGCAGTGCCCGGACTTCGACGCCATCACGAGCGTGCGCATCTTGGCGCCCTGCGGGTCCAGGCTCCAGTCCATGCCGTAGGACTCGGCGACGGGGCCAAGCCGGCGTTCGAGTTCCGCCCGAGTCCGGTCCGAAGCTACCGCGACGCGCATGAAGAACCGGCCGGAGGCGGGGCTGCCGTACTGCTGCGAATCCACGATGTTGCAGCCGGCCTGCACGAGGGCTCCGGACACGGCGTGGACAATGCCGGGCTGGTCGGCGCAGGAAAGGGTCAGATTGTAGGCGATCCGGGTATCCGGGGCGGCGTCAGTCACGCAGACAAGGTTACCCTGCGGTCAACGTCCGCCTTGAGCCTGCGCAGTGCCGCCGCGGCCCCGGCGCGGCCGGCTCGGGTCGCCCCCACTGTGGACGCGGAGGAACCGTAGCCGACCAGGAACAGCCGGGGCTCGCGCACCACGGACACGGCGTCCGGCGCCATCAGGATTCCGCCGCCAGGCTCGCGCAGCTGCAGCTGGGCCAGATGATCCAGCGAGGCGCGGAAGCCAGTGGCCCACAGGATCACGTCCACCTCTTCGCGCGAGCCGTCCGCAAACACCACGGCATTCTCCGTGATTCGGCTTAGCTTGCCGCGGGAGACCAGCACGCCGGCCTCGATACCGGCGCGGTACGTCTCGGTCAGCGGCAGCCCGGTGGCGGCCACGACGCTCAGCGGCGGCAGGCCGGCGCGGGTGCGTTCGTTGACGCGGCGCTCCACGTCGACGCCCCACTCGGCGTCGAACGGGGTGGCGGTGAAGTCAGGGGCCCGGCGGGTGGACCAGAACGTCGTTGCACCCGCGGCGTCCAGCTGGAGCAGGAACTGCAGCGCCGACGTGCCGCCGCCGACCACCAGCACGCGCTGGCCGCGGAATTCCTCCGCGGACCGGAAGTCATGGGTGTGCAGCTGGCGGCCCGCGAAGGCCTCGCGGCCGGGGTAGTAGGGCCAGTACGGGCGGTCCCAGGTGCCGGTGCCGCTGACCACGGTGCGGGTCAGCCAGGTCTCGCCGGAGGCCGCGGTCACCATGAGCAATCCGTCCGGCCCGTCGTCGATCCGCGCCACCCGAACCGGCCGCTGCACGGGGAGGCCGTACTGCTGCTCGTAGCTTCCGTAGTAGCGGCTAACGACGGCGGAGGCCGGTTCCTTGGGGTCCGGTACCCCGAGCGGGAGTCCCGGGAGGTCGTGGAGTCCGTGCGCGGCGTCGAAGGTGAGCGACGGCCAGCGGTGGCGCCAGGCGCCGCCGGGTCCTTCGTTGGCATCGAGCACCACGAAGTCGCGTTCCGGCCGAAGCCCGCGGTGCTGCAGGTAGTAAGCGGCGCTCAGGCCGGCCTGGCCCGCGCCAATGACGACGACGTCGAGCGGCCCTCCGCGCGTGTCCGCCACGGCGGTTGCGCCTGCTGTTCCCGCAGATTCCATCCGTTCGACCTTTCCATAAATGTTGAACTGTCAACTAATGGGTTCAACCGGCCGTTGGTCCGCGATATTCCGGCCGATTGGGCCCCTGCGAAAAAAGTCATTGATTCTTGACCTCATGTCAGCTATTTTTTACATCAAGGCCTAGGGGGGGAGCACGGAAATGGGTTCGGAGGAACGAAGCGCCTGGATCATGCTGGTGGTGACCATCGCCGCTTACGGCGCATACGCCGTCGTTATTTTCACCAGGTCGGCCTCGATGCCGCTCAGCGAAGTGCCTTACGTGGGCGCCATGCTGTGGAGCATCGGCGGAGCCATCGCCGGAGGGATCCTGCTGAACATTCTCTCCGGAATGCTGCTGATGAGGGGTACGCCGCGGAAGGACCAGCGGGACCGGGAGATCTACAGGTTCGGCGAGTACGTCGGGCAGTCGTTCCTGGTCGTCGGCGGCGTGGGTGCGCTCATCATGGCGATGGCGGAAGCGCCGCACTTCTGGATCGCCAACACGGTCTACCTCGCGTTCGGCCTCTCGGCGGCATGCGCCTCCGTGGCGAAACTGGCCGCCTACCGCAGGGGCCTGCCGGCGTGGTGAAGCCGACGAAGGTCAGGAACGAGATCCGGCGGCTGCGGTTCGCCAGCGGCGAGATGACCCAGGCCGAACTGGCGGAGCGGATCGGAGTGACCCGCCAGACCGTGATCGCCATCGAACAGGGCCGCTATTCGCCCTCGCTCGAGATGGCCTTCCAGATTGCGCGGGTCTTCGGGGTCCCGCTCGACGAAGTGTTCCAGTATCCGGTTGAAGAGGGGGAGGCATCATGAAGGCGATCGTGCAGGATGCATACGGCGAGTCCGAGGTGCTGCGGGTGGAGGACGTCGGCAGGCCCGAGCCGGGGGACAACGAGGTCCTGGTGCAGGTTCGTGCGGCCGGAGTCGACGCCGGTGTCTGGCATCTCATGGCGGGACGGCCTTACCTGCTGCGGCTGTTCGGTTTCGGGCTCCGCGGTCCCAAGCTGCGGGTCCGCGGCCGCGATGTCGCCGGCGTGGTGGCGGAGGTGGGCCGCAACGTCACACGGTTCCGTCCCGGCGACGAGGTCTTCGGCACCTCGCTGACCGGGACCTATGCCGAGTTTACGAGTACAAGCGAGGACCGGCTCGAGCTCAAACCCGTGAACCTCGGTTTCTCGGTGGCGGCGGCGGTGCCTGTCTCCGGCTGCGCCGCCCTGCATGGCCTCCGCGACGCCGGGCAGCTGCGGCCGGGGCAGGCCGTGCTGATCATCGGCGCCGGCGGCGGCGTGGGCACCTTCGCGGTACAGCTGGCCAAGGCCTGGGGTGCCGAGGTCACCGGGGTGTGCAGCGCGTCCAAAGCGGAGCTGGTTCGCTCCCTCGGGGCGGACCGGGTCATCGATTACGCGCGCGAGGACTTCGCCGACGGCACGGGGCGCTACGACCTCATCCTGGACATCGCCGGCAACAGCGCGCTGCGCCGGCTCGGCCGCGCGCTGGCGCCCGGGGGAACGCTCGTCATTGCCGGGGGTGAAGGCGGCGGACGCATCCTCGGCGGCGTCGATCGGCAGTTGCGGGCGCTGCTGCTCTCGCCGTTCTCCCGCCGGAAGCTGCGCATCCTCATGTCGGCAGAGGGCAGGCAGGACCTGAAGGACTTGAAGGACCTGATCGAATCCGGCAAGCTGGCGCCCGCGGTGGACCGCGTGTATCCGCTGGGCGAGGTTTCGGCGGCCATCGGCCGGCTTCGTGCCGGGCAGGTGCAGGGCAAAGTGGTGATAGCGGTAGGATGAGAACGCCGCGACTGGCGTTAGATGGGGCACCATCAGGAAGCGGCGGCCGGCGGGCAACCGCAAGCCGGCACAGCGCAGACCACGGATCGCACGCCTGGGCCGAGGGTCATGTCCGGCCGGTCATGATTGCGCGCCCGTGACATGGATCATGCGGCGGCGCAGGCACAACCGGTAGCCTGACCTTTAGCACAACTGCTTCCATTCCCAGGAGAAACCGTGACGTCTTCCACCCTGCCAGTCACCGATCTGCCCTTAGCTGAGGTAGACCCCGAAATCGCCGCCGTCCTCGACGCCGAGCTCGGCCGCCAGCGCGACACGCTGGAAATGATCGCCTCGGAGAACTTCGCGCCGCGCTCGGTGCTGGAAGTCCAGGGCTCGGTGCTGACCAACAAGTACGCCGAGGGGTACCCGGGGCGCCGCTACTACGGCGGCTGCGAGCACGTGGACGTGGCGGAAAACCTGGCGATCGAGCGGGTCAAGGCCCTCTTCGGCGCGGAGTTCGCTAATGTGCAGCCGCATGCCGGCGCGCAGGCCAACGCCGCCGCGCTGGCCGCGATGATCAACCCGGGCGACAAGATCATGGGGCTGTCCCTGGCCCACGGCGGGCACCTGACGCACGGCATGAAGCTGAACTTCTCCGGCAAGCTGTACCACGTCGCCGCCTACGAGGTGGACCCACAGACCTTCCGCGTTGACATGGATAAGGTCCGCGAGCAGGCGCTGGCCGAGCGGCCCAACGTGATCATCGCCGGCTGGTCCGCCTACCCGCGCCACCTGGACTTCGAAGCTTTCCGCTCGATCGCCGACGAGGTCGGCGCGTACCTCTGGACCGACATGGCGCACTTCGCCGGCCTGGTGGCCGCCGGCCTGCACCCGAGTCCGGTGCCGCACTCCGACGTCGTTACGTCCACGGTGCACAAGACCCTCGCAGGCCCGCGCTCGGGCGTGATCCTCGGCAAGCAGGAGATGGCCAAGAAGATCAATTCCAATGTGTTCCCGGGCCAGCAGGGCGGACCGCTGATGCACGTCATCGCGGCCAAGGCCGTGGCCTTCAAGATCGCGGGCAGCCAGGAGTTCAAGCAGCGGCAGGAGCGGGTGCTGGAAGGCGCCCGCATCCTGGCCGACCGGCTGACCGCGCCGGACGTTGCCGAGGCGGGCGTCTCCGTACTGACCGGCGGCACGGACGTGCACCTGGTGCTTGTGGACCTGCGCAACTCGCAGCTGGATGGCAAGCAGGCCGAGGATCTGCTGCATTCCGTGGGGATCACGGTCAACCGCAATGCGGTGCCGTTCGACCCGCGGCCGCCGATGGTCACGTCCGGCCTGCGGATCGGCACGCCGGCGCTGGCGACCCGCGGCTTCGGCGCGGCCGAGTTCACCGAGGTGGCCGACATCATCGCCGCCGCGCTGAAGGGCGGCGCCGATGTCGAAGAACTGCGCAACCGCGTAACCAAACTGACGCAAGAGTTCCCGCTTTACCCGGGACATGAGGAGTGGTGATGAACCTGTACACAACCCCGCAGCCGGCCCGGATCCTGGACGGCAAGGCAACCGCGGCGACGATCAAGTCCGAGCTCGCCGAGCGCGTGGCGGCACTGAAGGCCAAGGGCATCACGCCGGGGCTGGGCACTGTGCTGGTCGGGGAGGACCCCGGCAGCCAGTGGTACGTGGCCGGCAAGCACCGCGACTGCGCGGAGGTGGGCATCGAGTCCATCCGCCGCGACCTTCCCGCGGACGTCTCGCAGGCTGAGCTGGAAGCGGTGCTGGACGAGCTGAACGGCAATCCGGCCTGCACCGGCTACATCGTGCAGCTGCCGCTGCCCAAGCACATCGACACCAACGCCATCCTGGAGCGGATCGACCCGGCCAAGGACGCCGACGGCCTGCACCCGACCAATCTGGGGCGTCTGGTGCTCAACGTGAACGAGCCGCTCGATTCGCCGCTGCCCTGCACGCCGCACGGGTGCGTGGAGCTGCTGCTGCGCCATGACATCGACCTCAAGGGCAAGAAGGTGCTCGTGGTCGGCCGCGGCGTCACGGTCGGGCGCCCGCTCGGCCTGCTGCTCACCCGCCGCTCGATCAATGCCACCGTCACGCTCGCCCACACGGGAACGGAGGACCTGGCCGCCGAGCTGAGCCAGGCCGACGTGGTCATCGCCGCGGCCGGCATGCCGCACATGATCAAGGGCGATGACATCAAGCCCGGCGCGATCGTGCTCGATGTCGGAGTCAGCCGCGTGGAGGATGAGGAAACCGGCAAGGCCAAGGTCACCGGCGACGTCGATCCCGAAGCCAGGGAAGTGGCGAGCTGGATCTCGCCCAACCCCGGCGGCGTCGGCCCGATGACCAGGGCGATGCTGCTGGCCAACGTCGTGGAGGCGGCCGAGCGCCAGGCCCGCTGAGCTGCCCGCAGGCCACGGAAGGCCTCAGACGAGCGAAGGGGACGTACTCCTGCCAGGAGTACGTCCCCCTGTTTTACCTTGCCGGCGCCGGGGTCCGCTGCGTTCATCCGCATCGGATGATGTGTCCGCGCGTGAGGGCAGGCAGTATGGGCGGGTGACCCACTCTGCCGGCCCATCCCGCCGGTTTCTCCTGGGTGGAAGGAGATGATCGCATGACGAATTCGGCATCGCAGGCGGCAGCAACGGACGATCACGTGGCCAGGTTCTTCGACGAACTCGGGCAGCGCGGCGACGAACCGTTATTGCGCAAGGTCTCCGGGCGGGTCCGGTTCGATCTTGTGGACGGGCCGAGCGTGGAACCCAGGCTCGTGGTTATCGATGAGGGCAGGCTCACCGTGGCACGCGATGCGTCCCCGGCCGACTGCACGGTTCGCGGTGAAGTTCCGGTCTTCAGGGAACTCGTCGCCGGCCGCATGAACTTCATGGCTGCTGTCCTGCGTGGTGAGCTGGCCTGCCATGGCGATCTCGAGTTGATGTGGGCTATCCAGCGGATTCTCCCCGCCCCGCCCCGAGGGTGGGACCCGACCGCAGGCACCAGGAGCGCGTGATGAGCGACGGTATGGTGAAGATCCTCAACGGCAACACTTTCGTCGTCAGCGACGCGCGGGGCGATGTCGAGGCCTCGCCATCGGACCCGACGGGGCTGTTCTCGTTCGACACCCGGTTCTTGTCCAAATGGGTGCTGACCGTCAACGGCGACCGTCTGATGTCGCTGTCGACCGACGACCTGCAGTATTTTGAGGCCCGGTTCTTCCTCGTCCCCGGGGTAGGGAGCGTCTATGTGAACGCGACGCTGTCGGTGATCCGCCAGCGTTCGGTCGGCAACGGCTTCCACGAAGTGCTCGCGATCCTGAATCACGATGACGCGCCGGTCGACCTCAGGGTGCGGATCGACGCCGATTCCGACTTCGCGGATTTGTTCGAGGTCAAGGACACGCTGCAGAAGCAGGGGTCCTATGCGAGGCAGGCAGGCGGAAGCTCGCTGCTCCTGCTGTACCGGCGCGGCACCTATGCGCGGTCGACGGCGATCTCGTCGTCGCAGCCGTGCGCATTCGACGAGGGCGGGCTGACGTTCACGATCACGATCGCCCCGCACGCGACCTGGACGACCGAGCTCGATGTCGCCATCCAAATGCTGGGACAGCAGATTGCGGAGCCCGGACAGGAAATCGGGGGCGCAGCCCGGACGCTCGAGGACCAGGTGAAGCGGCCGATCCCGGACATGGCACGGAACCTCGCCCGCTGGCTCGAGGAGGCCCCGCGGCTCGAGTGTGATTGGGAAACACTGCAGAGGACCTACCGCCGCAGCCTTGTGGATCTGGCCGCGCTCCGCTTCTCCCCGCTGACGGCCGGCGGCAACAGCCTGCCCGCTGCAGGATTGCCGTGGTTCATGACCATGTTCGGGCGCGACAGCATTTTCACGAGCCTGCAGGCACTGCCCTTCACCGCGGGGCTGGCGGCGACGACGCTGCGCGAGCTCGGGCTGCGCCAGGGCACCCGCATCGATGACTTCCGCGACGAGGATCCCGGGCGGATCCTGCATGAGATGCGCTACGGCGAGATGACCGCGTTCGAGGAGCGTCCGCACTCCCCGTACTTCGGCACTGCCGACGCCACGCCGCTGTTCGTGGTCTTGCTGGACGAATATGAGCGGTGGACGGGAGACACGGACCTCGTCCGCGAGCTCGAGGGCGAAGCCCGCGCCGCGCTGCATTGGATCGACGCCTACGCCGACCTCCAGGGCAACGGCTACATCTCCTACGAGCGGCGCAACGCCGAGACCGGCCTTGAAAACCAGTGCTGGAAGGACTCCTGGGACTCGATCTCCTTCCGGGACGGCACGCTGCCCGGCTTCCCGCGTGCCACCTGCGAGCTGCAGGGCTACGCCTATGACGCCAAGATGCGCGGCGCCCGGCTGGCACGCGAGGTGTGGCACGATCCCGTATTCGCGAGCCGGCTCGAAAAGCAGGCTGCCGAGCTGAAGCAGCGCTTCAACCGGGACTTCTGGGTCGCCGACGGCGAGTACTTTGCGATCGCCCTCGATGCCGACGGGCGGCAGGTCGACTCGCTGACCTCGAACAACGGGCACCTCCTCTGGAGCGGCATCGTCGACGAGTCGAAGGCCAAGGCCGTCGCCGGACATCTGATGAGTGACCGGCTTTTCTCAGGCTGGGGCATCCGCACCCTTGCCGTGGGGGAGAGCCGGTACAACCCGATCGGCTACCACAACGGGACAATCTGGCCCTTCGACAACTCGTTCATCGCCTGGGGACTGCGCCGCTACGGCTTTAAGGACGAGGCTGCCGCGGTCGCAGCCGGCAACCTCGAGGCCTCCGGGTACTTTGACGGACGCCTGCCCGAAGCCTTCGGCGGCTACCCGCGGTCGATGACGAAGTACCCGGTGCAATACCCCACCGCCTGCAGCCCCCAGGCATGGTCCACCGGCGCACCGCTGCTGTTCCTGCGCACCATGCTCGGCCTCGAACCGGTGGGCGACCATCTGGTGGTGGATCCGGCGCTCCCGATGGCCATCGGCCGGCTGGAGCTGCTCGATATCGCGGGGCGCTGGGGACGAATCGACGCATTTGGACGCGGTCGCGTCGACACCTCCCATCTGTCCAGCCAGGGTGAGGGCGCTGACCGCTGAGACGGAGTTCCGCAGCGCCTGGAAGCGGTGCGCTCGCCGCCGTCGAACTCAACCTCCACAACGCAGATGGCTCCCGTCCGGTTCTCAGGAACTGGACGGGAGCCATCCGCTGATTGGCGCTCCGGCGGCGCTGCTAGGCGTCGGCCCTTACCGGCTCTTCGTAGGCGGCGGCGCGGCGGGTGTCGAAGATGGTCGCCCCGACTTCCTGCTCGGCCTGGTTCTTGATGCTCAGGTCGATGCCCGGGCGGTCACGCAGGATCAGCACGGCGGCGATGGAAACGGCCGTCATGACGAACAGGTAGACCGAGACCGCGGTGCTGGTGCCGGTGGCCTGCACCAGGGCTGTGGCGATGGTCGGGGCGAAGGCGCCGCCCAGGATCGCGCCGAGGGCGTAGGAGATGGACACGCCGGAGAAGCGCACCGAGGCCGGGAAGATCTCGCTGTACCAGGCGGCCTGCGGGCCATAGCCAAGGCCCAGCCCGACGGTGAACAGTCCGAGCGCCAGGTAGAGCATCGGCAGCGACCCGGTGTTGATCAGCCAGAACAGCGGGAAGACCGCCAGCAGCTGCGCGGAGAAGCCGATCAAGTAGGTCTTCTTGCGGCCGATCTTGTCCGACAGGATGCCGGCCAGCGCGGTGAAGACGAACCACATGGCGGCCGCGAAGGTGATGGCCAGCAGCACGTCGGTGCGCTCCAGGCCGACCGCGTCGCTGGTGGCGTAGCTCGGGATGAAACCGCCGGTGGCCATGTAGCCGGCCGCGTTGTTGCCCGCGAAGACCAGGGCGGCCAGGATGACCAGCAGCCAGTGCTTCTTGAAGAGTTCGGCGGCGGGAGCCTTCGCCTGCTGCTTCTTCTCGGCGATCTCCTGGAAGACCGGGCTCTCGTCAACGGTCCGGCGGACGATGTAGCCGACGATGATCAGCACGAAGCTGAGCAGGAACGGAACGCGCCAGCCCCACTCGAGGAAGGCGTCGCCGGGGGAGATGACGCCGGTCATGAGTGCGGTAATGCCGGAGGCGAGCAGCATGCCCAGCGGGACACCCAGCTGCGGGAAGGACCCGGCGCGGCCGCGGCGGTTCTTCGGGGCGTGCTCGACGGCCATCAGGACCGCGCCGCCCCATTCGCCGCCGGCGGAGATGCCCTGGACGATGCGGAGCAGCAGCAGCAGCACGGGTGCCATGACGCCCGCGGTTTCGAAGGTCGGCAGGACGCCGATCAGGGTCGTCGCGCCGCCCATGAGCAGCAGCGTCAGGACGAGCATGGCGCGGCGGCCGATCTTGTCCCCGTAGTGGCCGGCCAGGAAGGCGCCCAGCGGCCGGAAGAGGAAGCTGATGCCCACCGAGGCGAAGGAGAGCAGCAGGCCGATCTGGGAGCCTGCGGGCTCGAAGAACAGCTGGGCGAAGACGAGGCCGGCGGCCGTGGCGTAGATGAAGAAGTCGTACCACTCCACCGTGGTGCCGACGATGGTGGCAAAAGCCACGCGCCGCTGATTGGCGGCAGCGGAGTGCGCGCGAACGGAATTGCTCATGAAGTTTCCTTATCCAGGAGCCATGTCGCCATGGCCTGAGGTGTTACACGGGTGTAGCCAGTGTCACATGTGATCTTCCTCCAGTAAACTTCATAAAACTGCATTACTTCTTTGATCGGACTGAACAATGCCGGACTTCACGCTGCGCCAGCTGGAACTCTTCGCCGCCCTGCCGGACCACACGACCCTGAGCGCGGCGGCGGCGAGCCTGCGTATCTCGGAATCGGCGCTCTCGCAGGCGATCACGGCCCTCGAGAAGCTGGTGGGCGAGCAGCTCTGTGTGCGGCGGAAGGCGCGCGGCCTGCAGCTGACTCCGGCGGGCGTCTTCTTTGCCCAGCGGGCACGGCTGCTGCTGCAGCAGGCCGACGGCCTGGTCCACGACCTGGCCGGCCGCACCGGCGAGCTGAAGGGGCCGGTGCGGCTGGGATGTTTCGGCAGCTTCGCCAGCAACGTCCTTCCGGCCATTCTCCAGGGGCTGCCGGAGGCCTACCCGGGGATCAGCATCGAGGTCACCATCGGCACCCATGACGACCTGCTGCCCGCCCTGGACGCCGGGCTGCTGGATTTTGCCATCGTCTACGACATGCTGCTGCCCGGCGGCTACAGCCAGCGCACCATCTACGCGACGGAACTCGAAGCCGTGCTCCCGCCCGGCCATCCGCTGGCGGCACAGGAGAGCGTGGACCTGGCGCAGCTCGCCGCCGAGCCGCTGATCATGTACGACACGAGCCCCAGCACCGCCAACACCTACCAGGTCTTCGCCGAGCGCGGGCTGCGGCCCAAGGTCCTGACGAACATGCCGCAGCTGGTGCTGGTGCAGGCGTTGGTGGGGCGGGGACTGGGCTACGCGCTGCTGATGTCGCGGCCGAACTCTCCGGCGGTGTCGCTGGAGGGCCTGCCGGTGGCGGTCCGGCCGATCAGTCCGCCGGCCTCGCGGACCTCGGTCGTCGGGATCTGGCCGCAGGAAATGCGGCTCAGTCCGCGGGCGCAGGCTGTGCTGGGCTTCGCCGTGGAGGTCCTGCACGGCGAAGCCCAGCGCTCTCAGACAGCGGCGGCCGCGGCCTTGGAGTAGGCCTTGAAATCGAAGCTGAGGTCGGCGGCCTGTTCCGGCGGCAGGCTCCGTTCCTGCGCGAGCAGGCGCCGGGCGGCCATGTGGTCGGACGGCTGGTTCACGGATTCGACGGCGACGAGCCGGCCCTTGCGGTAGCAGAAGACGGAGAACTTGCCGGTAGCGGGGTCGCCGCGCAGCACGGTCTCGTCCCCGGGCTGGACAATGCCGGCGATCTGCAGGCGCAGGTCGCCCTGGTTGGACCAGAACCACGGCAGCTCGCGGTAGTGCTCGGCGTCGCCGTGGCGGCCGAGGACGGACTTGGCGGTGTGCCGGGCCTGGTCGGTGGCGTTCTGCACGGATTCCAGCCGGGTCCGGGTTTCGGCGTGGTGACTGGGGTAATTGGCGCAGTCGCCGAGCGCGAAGATGTCCGGATCCTCGGTCCGCATGGCGCTGTCAACCAGGATGCCGTTGGCGACGGCCAGGCCGGCGGCCTCGGCCAGTTCGGTGCGGGGGATGACGCCGATGCCCACGAGCACCAGGTCCGCCGGATACGTCCGGCCGGTGGTGCTGACCGCGGCGGTGACCCGGCCGCCGTCGTCCGTGGCGAAGGATGCGATGCCCTCCCCGAGGCGCAGGTCGACGCCGAGGCCGCGGTGCGCCTCGGCGAACCAGGCGCTCGTCACCGGCGACAGCGCGCGGGCCATCGGCCGGTCCGCGTACTCGAGCACGGTGACCGCCAGCCCGCGCTTCCGCGCGGCCGCGGCGAACTCCAGCCCGATGAAGCCTGCTCCGATAACGACGACGGTGTGCACCTTCTCAAGCTGCGCCTGCACGGCTTCGGCGTCGGCGAGGGTCCGCAGGCCGTAGATGCCCTCGGCTTCGCTGCCGGGCACGGTCAGTTCGCGGTTGGCCGCCCCGGTGGCGAGCACCAGCTTGGAGTAGCCGAGGCTGCTGCCGTCCGACAGCGACACGGTATGACCGGACCGGTCAATGGAGGTGACCTGCACGCCCAGGCGGGAGTCGACGTCGTTCTCGGCGAAGAATTTCTCCGCCCGCAGCGGCAGCGGGGACGCCGCCTTGTCCGCGGCCATGTAGTCCTTGGACAGCGGGGGCCGCTGGTACGGGAAGTGCTCCTCCTCGCCGACCACCGTGACCGGCCCGGCGAAGCCCTCCCTGCGGAGGGAATCGATGAGCTGGATGCCGGCCTGGCCGTTGCCGACGATGACGATGCGTTCCTCGGAGGTCATGCGTGCTGCCTTTCGATGGATCAAATCTGGCTGGCGGGAAGATCGACTTCGATGCTATCGAAGGCTTCGCCGGCCTTGAGCTGGCAGCCGAGGCGGGAGCGCTCGCCGTCGCGCTCCTCGGTGGTGCAGTCGAGCATTTCCTCTTCGTCGTCGCCGATCCCGGGCAGTCCGTCGAGGTATTCGGGGCGGACGTAGACGTGGCAGGTGGCGCACATGGCCTGGCCGCCGCATTCGCCGATGATGCCGTCGATGCCGTTGGTCACGGCGGCGCGCATGATCGAGGTGCCGGGGTCCACGTCCAGGACGTCAACGTTGCCGTCGGAGTGGTGGAAGCTGATTTTCGCCATGGTGTTGGCCTTTCTGTAGGGGAGCGGGACTACTTGTTGTCCCAGAGCACGGGGAGGGAGGTCATGCCGCGGAAGACCCAGCCGGCGTCGACCGCGGGCTGGGCGGGATCCAGCCGCAGGTTGGGCAGTTCGGCGAAGAGCTGCGGCAGGGCGATGCCGGCGACCGAGGCCTTCGCCACCCACGCCCCTGCGCAGTAGTGGTTGCCGCCGCCGAAGGCCAGGTGCGGCTTCTTCGCGCGGAAGATGTTGAAGCTCTCCGGGTCTTCGAAGACCTTCGGATCGCGGTTGGCGGCGCCGACCACGACGCCGAGGCGGGCGCCCTTGGGCAGCTGCACACCCTCGAGCACGGTGTCGCGGGTGGTTTCGCGCGGGTACATGCCGATCGGCGCGACCCAGCGGACGGACTCTTCGAAGACGGCGGGGAAGAGGGAGGTGTCGGCCAGCACGCGGTCCAGCTGCTCCGGGTGGGAGAGCAGGGCCCAGACCGCGACGCCGAGGACGTCGCGGGGCTCGTTCAGGCCGCCGCCGATGGTCATCTTCATGTTGGCGCGGATGGCTTCCAGCGGGATCGGCATGCTGGTCATGCCGGAGAGCAGGCTGGAATCCGGGTTCTTGCGCAGGTAGGGCAGGATCTCGTCGATCGCGTCGTCGACCTCGTTGTAGGACTGCTCCGAGGCGGCCCAGACCTCCGGGTCGTCCGCGTAGTTGCCGGTGCCGTTGATCATGGTCTGCGACCAGCGCTGCATGTCCTCCTGGGTGGCGTTGTGGAAGCCCATGATGAGGCGGAGGTTCTCGGCGGCGTAGGGCGCGGCGTACTCCCGGATCAGGTCGGCACCGGGGCCGGCGGCCTTGAGCCGGGCCAGGTACTTGTCGCTGTTGGCCTGGAAGATGGCGTTCCAGTGCTCCTTGATGGCCTTGGGCCGCAGCACCGAGCCGTAGGACTTGCGGTCCACGTCGTGCTCCGGATCGTCCTTGCGCAGCATCGAGTGGCCCATGGCCCGCTTCATCAGGGAGTTCGTCTCGTTGGCCGAGTAAACCGCCTGGTCGTTCTCGATGATGTGGCAGGCCTCATAGCTGGTGACCATGTAGCGGTTGACCGCGGGAACCCAGTGCACCGGAGCCTCTTCGCGCATCTTGCGGAAGATCGGGAACGGATTGCGGTGCAGGTCGGGGATGGTCACCCAGTCCGCGGTGGGAACGGGGCTGGCCTCGAGTGCTTCGGCGGTCATGTGCGGCTCCTTTGCTCTGCTGTCTTGCGTGCGTCCTGCGCCTGCAGGCAACCTTCTGCTTGCGGTCGACGGGTACGACGCCGGCGCTGTGCTCTGTCTCTCACAAGAGTGTGACCCGATCCATATCCGCAGGTAAAGTTCAAAGAAGCGGGATATCACCCCTGAAAAATAGTGGTAGTGCGGGCGGCGCGACAAAACATAGCGGCGATCCGGGACGGCGTTGGACGATGCGGGATGGAAGGGAGGGCGAACATGGCGCGGTATACATTGCGGCAGCTGGCCTACTTCACCGCGGTGGCGGACGCGGGCTCGATTTCGGCGGCGGCGGCGAAGCTGCACGTTTCGCAGACGGCGGTCGCCGCGGCGGTGACCGAGCTGGAGAGGATCTTCCGCACCCAGCTGACGGTCAGGCGGAAGGCCCACGGCGTCTCGCTGACCCCGGCGGGCAGCTACCTGAACGCCAGGGCCGCCGAGCTCCTGCGGGCCGCCGAAGAGCTCGAGCTGAGCACCGCGAGCGGCGGACGCCAGCTGGCCGGTCCGCTGGTCATCGGCTGCTACCAGACGGTCGCGCCGACGATCCTGCCCGTGCTGATCGAGGGGTTCAGCGTCAACCATCCCCAGGTCGGCCTCGACTTCGTTGAAGGCGCCCAGGACGTGATCCAGGAGCGGCTGCTGGCCGGCGACATGGACCTGGCCATCGTCTACGACATGGATCTGGGGCCGGGACTCGGTTCGGTGCTGCTCTATGACGTTTCCGCCTACGTGCTGCTGCCGGCCTCGCACCGCCTCGCGGACCAGCCCGACGTCACCTTGGCCGAGCTGGCCGAGGACCCGATGATCCTGCTGGACGCACCGCCGAGCAGCCACCACACGCTGTCGCTCTTCGAGAAGGCCGGCGTCCGACCCGACATCCGGTACCGGACCCGCGACTTCGAACTCACCCGCTCGCTGGTGGGCAGGGGAGTGGGCTACTCGGTCCTGGTGCAGCGGCCGGCGGTGGACCGCTCCTACGAAGGGCGGGCCGTGGTGGCCAAGCCGATCAGCCCGGCGGTCAGTCCCGTGGCGGTGAAGATGATCTGGCCGGAGTCCATCAGGCTGACCGACCGGGCCGAGGCGATGGTGGCCTTCGCCGCCAGCGCTGCGCCGAACACACAGCAGCCCCCGCCGGAACCCGAAGGCGGAAGCTAGGGCCCGCCGCCCGCCGTCGTCAGCCCGCTGCCCGCGCCGGAGGACGGCTCGTGGATCTCGTCGTGGTGGATCCGTTCGTCCAGGCTGCCCAAGGGCTGGCCGCTGCCGCCCCACTGCTCGGCGATGATCTCGGCGGCGATGGACACCGCGGTCTCCTCCGGCGTGCGCGCGCCGAGGTCCAGCCCGATCGGGCTGCGCAGCGGGGCCAGCTCCGCGTCGGTGAGGCCGGCCTCGCGCAGCCGGGCCAGCCGGTCCCCGTGCGTCCGCCGGGAACCCATCGCCCCGATGTAGGCCAGCGGCCCGGCCCGCAGGGCGACTCCCAGCAGAGGCACATCGAACTTCGGGTCGTGGGTCAGCACGCACACCACCGTCCGGGCATCCACCACGCCCCGTTCCAGCTGCCCCGCGAGGTAGCGGTGCGGCCAGTCGACGATGACCTCGTCCGCCTCCGGGAAACGGGCCGGCGTGGCAAAGACCGGCCTGGCATCGCAGACCGTCACGCGGTAGCCAAGGTAGCTGCCCATTCGGGCCAGCGCCGCGGCAAAATCGATGGCGCCGAACACCAGCATCCGCGGCCGCGGGGCGAAGCTGGAGAAGAAGACGCGCATGCCCTCGCCCCGGCGCTCGCCGTCCGGACCGTACGTCAGCGTGGTGTTGCGGCCGGCGGCAAGAAGGCCCTGGGCGTCGTCGCTGACCGCATGGTTGGCCCGCGCGGAACCCAGGTCGCCGTCGAAACCGTGCGGGCGCACCACCAGGTGCCGGCCCAGCCAGGCCTCGTCCGGGTGCTCGATCACGGTGGCGACGGCGGCCGGCCGCGACGCCTCGACGTCGGCCCCGACCTCCTCAATGTCCGCGAAGGTCTGCCGGGACACCGGCTCCACGAACACGTCGATGATGCCGCCGCAGGTCAGCCCCACCGCGAACGCGTCATCGTCGCTGATGCCATAGCGCACCAGCTCCGGTCGGCCCCGCTGCACCACCTCGGTGGCCAGTTCGTAGACCGCCGCCTCCACGCAGCCGCCGGAGACCGAGCCCACGGCCTCGCCGCCCGAGGTGACCAGCATCGAGGCGCCGGCCGGCCGCGGCGCGGAGTCGAAGGTCCGCACCACCGTGGCCAGGCCCGCGGTTCCGCCGGCCCGCCAGTCGCGCAGCAGCGCCTGGAGGACATCACGCATGGCGGCTCCAGCTGCGTCCGGGTGAGCAGCGGCCGGCAAGGTAGCCGAGCACCGCTGCCGCCGCGAGCAGGGCGAGGACCTTGCCAGGGCTCGCCAGCTGGTCCGCGAGCATTCCCCTGGCCACGGCCAGGGCGTCCAGGCCGGAGTCAGCGGACGACGGCGGGGCGCTCGTGCCGTGCGAGGTGCCGGTTGGGCCGGTGGTTTCCGTCGGGGCAGCCGCGGCGGCTGCGGCGGGCGGGGGCGGGGCCGTGGTCTCGCCGGGCGCGGCCCCGGCCGTGGTCCCGACGGGAGGTTCGGCCGCCGGCTGCTGCGGCGACCCGCCGGCCGGCGCGGGATTGCTGGAAGAGTTCAGCATGCTTTGCAGATTACCCGTGAAGGCGCCGAGCATCTGGTCGGCAACGCTGCCGATCACGCTCCGGCCCATCACCGCGGCCTTCCCGGAGAGCGTGATGGCCGCGGAGGCAGTCCCCGTCGTCGTACTTCCCTCCTCCGCCAACTGCAGGTCCACCCGGGCCTTGGCCGTCCCCTGCCCGTGTGTTTCCTGCGCCTGGCCCTCCATGACGGCGCGGCGGGCGGCCTCGTCGCGTTCCACCACGTTGAGCGTTCCCTTGTACTGCATGCTGACCGGCCCCAGCTTGACCTTCATGCCCACCTGGTAGGTGTCCTCGGAGAGCTTCTGCAGCACCTGCGCCCCGGGCACGCACCCGGCCACGCGTTCGATGTCCATCAGGGCATCCCAGACAGTGCCGATAGGTGCGTTGACGGTGAAAGTACGCTGGAGGTCCATCACAGTATCCTTCGTGTCGCGGTGGCGGGTTCGCCGGCGGGGCCGGAGCGGATGGCGGACGCCAGTTCGGCGAGCGCGTCGTAGCTGTGGCCGCTGACAAAGGCGTCGCAGAACGGCAGCGCCGCGGCCATGCCGCCGGCCAGCGGCTGGTAGCCGGGGGCGGCCTTGCGCGGATTGACCCAGATGATCCGGAACGCCAGCCTCCGCAGCCGTGCCATCTGGGCCGCCACGTCCTCCGGGTCATCCCGCGCCCAGCCATCGGAAAAAATAACGACGACGGCGCCCCGCGCGGCCCCGCGCCGGCCGTACGCGTCGATGAAGCTGCGGAGCCCGTCCGCCAGCCGGGTGCCGCCCGACCAGTCCTCGGCTCCGGCAGCTGCCCGCGCCAGGGCCAGGTCCGGGTCATGCAGGGCCAGCTGCCGGGTGAGCCTGGTCAACCGGGTGGCGAACACGAAGGCCTCGGCTTTCGCGGAAGCCACCGCGGCCTGCAGCACCGTGAGGTAGGCCCGGGTGAATGCCTCCATGGAACCGGAAACGTCGCAGAGCATGACCAGCTTGCGCGGCTGCCGGCGGCGGCGCGTTCTTTTCGCCCCGGGCTCCCATGAGCTCCGCGTCGTCGTCGTACTCGCCGAAGACCGCGGCGAACACGGCGTCGAAGAGCGGAAGCTGGTCCTTGCCCGAAACCAGGACGGTGCGGCAGGTCCAGTAGAGGCTGGCGCGGGTCGCCGGCGGCACCAGCCGCAGTGCCTGGGCGAGCCAGACGGCGCGTTCGGGTGAACCGCCGGCGCCGGCGCGGTGCAGGGCGGCGACCAAGGCCGCGGCCAGCTCGGCGGGCTCAAGGCGGCGGAGCGCGGTCTCAGCCATGTCCGCCTCCGGCCAGCCACGCCGCGCCGCGTTCCTTCGCCGCGGCCAGGTCCTCCCGGTTCTTCAGGACCGCGCCCCAGGTCTGTTCCACGGCCCGGGCATCGAGATGCTCCGTCCCCAGCATGTCCAGGGCGGAAGCCCAGTCGATGGCTTCGGCGATGCCCGGCGGCTTTACCAGGTCCAGGGCGCGCAGCCGGGTGATGGCCGAGGCCGCCTCCAGCGCTATCGGAGCGGCGCTGCCGGGTACCTTGCGGCGGACAATCCTGGCGATCCGCTCGGCCGACGGGTAATCGATCCAGTGGTAGATGCAGCGCCGGGTCAGGGCATCGTGCAGGTCCCGGGTCCGGTTCGAGGTCAGCACCACGATGGGCGGGTGGAGCGCGCTGATGGTGCCGAGCTCCGGTATGGTGACCGAGGCTTCGGCCAGCAGTTCGAAGGTGAACGCCTCGAACTCGGCGTCGGCCCGGTCGATCTCATCCAGCAGCAGGACGGCGGGCCGCGGACCGGGATGCTCGACGGCCTGCAGCAGCGGCCGGCGCAACAGGTACCGCCCGGAGAACAGATCCGATTCGTCGAGGCTGTCCTCGTGCATCTCGGCGAGCCGGATGCCCAGCAGCTGGCGCTGGTGGTTCCACTCGTAGAGCGCCTCGCCGGCGTCGATCCCTTCGTAGCACTGCAGCCGGAACAGCGGCGTGTCCAGCACCCGGGCCAGCGCCTTGGCTGCCTCTGTCTTGCCCACGCCGGCCTCGCCTTCGAGCAGGATCGGCTGCGGCAGCCGCAGCGCGAGGAAAAGGGCGGTGGCGAGACCGTCATCGGCGAGGTAGTCCGCGTCGTCCAAGGCGCGGGCCAGCGCGGCAGGGTCCGGAAAACGCTGCCGCAACTCCTCCCGCGGATCTTCCTCCGGGGCGCCCATCATGCGCTCCGCAGCCTGGCCAGAGCTTGCTCATAGTCCGCCTCGGTATCGATATCCGGCGGGATCCCGCCCGGTACCGGGACCTCTGCGACCTCATCCGCCCGCCGGTCCAGCATTTTCCACACGCCCTTGTCTCCGTGCAGGGCGGCCAGATCGTCGAAGACGCCGCGGGCGAAGGCGAAGGGATGGCCGATTCCGTCCTCGTAGCGGCAGACGGCCAGCGGGGCATCGCCGCGTCCGGCCAGCAGGAGCCGTACGCTTTCCGCCCGGATGCCGGGCTGGTCCCCGAGCAGCAGCACCAGCAGCTCAATGCCGGGGTGCAGCGCCGGCAGGGCCGCGGCGATCGACGAGGAGCAGCCGGAGCCGAAGTCCGGGTTGTCGGCCAGCTCGAAGCCTGAGGTGTCCACCTGTCGGCGCACTTCTTCCCCGGCGCTGCCCAGGGCCAGGAGCAGCTGGTCGAACCCGCACCGGCGGACGGTCTGCAGGACGGCGTCGAGCACGGTGCCGCCGGCATAGGGCAGCAGCTGCTTGGGCCGGCCGAGCCGCCGCGATGCGCCGGCGGCCAGGACGAGGCCTGCGGTCCGCGGGTCAGGAGGCTTGGGCATAGCGCTCCGGTGCGGCCAGGAACGCCTTGCGGCAGCCGGCCGAACAGAAGTAGATCGTGGCGCCCGCGTGTTCCGCGTGCAGGCTGGCCTCGACGGCCGCGACGCTCATGCCGCAGACGGGGTCGACGGCGGCGGCCGGGGCGGCGGCTGGCTGCAGGGAGGGTGCGGGGCTGCGCAGGCGGCGCTCCGCAACCAGCTCGGCCAGGATGGACAGGGCGGTCTCCGCCGGCGTCCGGGCGCCGAGGGCGAGCCCCGCGGGACAATGCACGCGCGCCCGGTCGGCATCGGAGACGTCGAGCGAGGCCAGCACGTCGGAGCCGCGCCGGCCGCTGGCAACCAGCGCGACGTACCGGACGCCGGCCCGCAGTGCGGCTTCGAGCGCCGGCTCTTCATCCGCGCCGTGCGACGCCACAATCACGGCGGCGTCCGCTGCGGTCGGCGACAGCGCCGCGCCTTCTGCCAGCTCGGTTTCGAAGCCCAGCACTTCTCCCAGGGCCTGCAGGGCCCCTGCCGTCGGGGAATTCCCGACCACCAGCACCCGCGGAGCGGGCAGCCGGGGCTGCAGGAAGATCTCCACGGCGCCGCCGCTCAGGCAGGGGTTCGCCACGTTTACGGCTCCCTCCCCGGGGTCCTCCGGGAGCGGGCCGGACAGGACGCGCAGCAGCAGCGGTTCATCCGCGGCCAGCACGCGCAGGCCGTGATCACGCACCGAGGCCTCCACGCAGTTGCCGCCCACGAAGCCTTCGATGCTGCCGTCGGCCAGGATCACGGCGGTGTCCCCGGGGTGCGCACTGCTGGGATGCTGGGCGCGCACCACCGTGGCCAGGACGTGCGGCTCCCGCCGGTCCTCGAGTTCCCTGGTCCGCGCCGACAGCGCTTCGCTCTGCCGCGCCATGTCACACCGGCGGGGTCGGCCGGCCCTGCATGGCCTCCCAGACGCGGGCCGGAGTGCAGGGCATGTCCATATGCGTAACGCCGAAGGGAGCCAGCGCATCCACCACCGCATTGACGATGGCCGGCGGCGAGCCCACGGTGGCCGATTCGCCGATGCCCTTCGCACCAATGGGATGGTGCGGCGAAGGGGTCACGGTGAAGCCGGTCTCCCAGTCGGGCACCTCCATCGCGGTGGGAATCAGGTAGTCCATGAAGGAGCCGCCGAGGCAGTTGCCGTCGTCGTCGAATTCGATGATCTCCATCAGCGCCATCCCCACGCCGTCCGTGAGCCCGCCGTGGACCTGGCCCTCGATGATCATCGGGTTGATCCGCGTGCCGCAGTCGTCGACGGCGATGAAGCGGCGGACTTTGACCCGTCCCGTCCCGGGGTCCACGTCCACCACGCAGATATAGGCGCCGAACGGGAAGGTCAGGTTCGGTGGATCATACGTCACCTCCGCGTCCAGGTTCCCGTCGATGCCCTCGGGCAGCGCGAGTGTGCCGTGCGCGGCCAGCGCGATCTCGGCGATGGTCCTGCCGGCGCCCGGATCACCCTTGACGAACCATCGGCCCTTTTCCCATTGGAGGTCCTCGGCCCGCGTCTCCAGCATGGCAGCGGCGATGAACTTGGCCTTCTCCCGCACCTTGCGGGCGACCAGGGCGACGGCGCCGCCGCTGACGGGCGTCGACCGGCTGCCGTAGGTGCCCAGGCCGAAGGGGGTCTGGTCCGTGTCGCCGTGCACCACGTCGATATCCTCCGGCGGGATGCCGAGTTCCTCGGCGACGATCTGCGCGAACGTTGTTTCGTGGCCCTGTCCCTGGGACTGCACGGAGAGCCGGACCACGGCCTTGCCGGTCGGATGCACGCGCAGTTCGGCGCCGTCCGCCATGCCCAGGCCGACGATGTCGAAATGCTTCCGCGGGCCGGCACCGACGGTCTCGGTGAAGAAGGCGACGCCGATGCCCATCAGCTCGCCGCGTTCGCGCTTCTCCGCCTGCTCGCGCCGCAGGTCCTCGTAGCCGGCCAGCTGCATGGACAGCCGCATCGCCGGCGCGTAGTTGCCGGAGTCGTACTCCCAGCCGGTCTTGTTCTTGTAGGGGAACTGCTCGGGCCGGATGAAGTTCTTCAGCCGCAGCTCCGCCGGGTCCATCTGCAGCTTCGCGGCCAGCACGTCCACCATCCGCTCCACCAAGTAGACGGCCTCGGTGACCCGGAAGGAACAGGCGTAGGCGACTCCGCCGGGGGCCTTGTTGGTGTAGACGCCGGTGACCGAGCAGTAGGCTGCCTCAAGGTCGTAGCTGCCGGTGAAGATGCTGAAGAAGCCGGCCGGGTTCTTGGTCGGCTGGGCGGTCGCGTTGAACGCCCCGTGGTCGGCCAGCACGTTGGTGCGGACAGCCAGGATCCTCCCGTCCTTGGTGGCGGCGATTTCGCCCTTCATCAGGTAGTCCCGGGCGAAGGAGGTGGACATCAGGTTCTCCGACCGGTCCTCGACCCACTTGACCGGCTTGCCGGTGAGGATCGAACCGACGACGGCCAGGATGTAGCCAGGATAGATGCCCACCTTGTTCCCGAAGCCGCCGCCGATGTCCGGCGAAACCACGCGGATCTTGTGCTCGGGGATGCCGGCCACCATGGCGAAGAGCGTCCGGTGGGCATGCGGGGCCTGCGTTGTTTCGTACAGAGTCAGGCCGCCGTCGATCGGATCGAAGTCCGCCACGGCGCCGCAGGTCTCCATCGGTGCCGGATGCACGCGCGGATAGACCATCTCCTGGGCAACCGTCACGTCGGCCCGCGCGAACACCGCGTCGGTGGCGCCCGCGTCGCCCATCTCCCAGTCGAAGATCCGGTTGTCGGTGCGGCCCTCGATATCGTCCCGGATGACCGGGGCGTCCGCGTCCAGCGCCCGGCGCGCGTTGACCACCGGAGGCAGGATGTCGTACTCCACCTCGATCAGTTCCAGCGCGTCCCGGGCGGCGTAGCGGTCCTCGGCCACCACGAAGGCCACTTCCTGGCCCTGGAAGCGGACCTTGTCCGTGGCCAGCACCGCCTGCACATCCGCCGACAACGTCGGCGCCCACGCCAGCTTGAGCCCCTCGAGGTCCTTGCCGGTGACCACGGCCTTGACCTTGGGATGCGCCGCCGCGGCGCTGGTGTCGATCGAGACGAGCCGCGCGTGCGCCACGGGCGAGCGCAGGATGGCCCCATGCAGCATGCCCGGCAGCACGATGTCGTCGATGTAGCGGCCCTTGCCCCGGATGAACCGGGGATCTTCCTTGCGCTGGATCCGGCCGAAGCCGACCGGCCGGTCCGGATCCCCGGCGGCCGGATTGGCAGGATGCTGCTGGGTGGTGGTCATGCCGGCACCTCCTCCTCATCGGTACCGGTGCCGGTTGCGTCCCCGGCGCCGGCCGGATGCTCCGCCGCCCACTGCACGGAGCGCACGATCGTGGCGTACCCCGTACAGCGGCAGATTTGCCCGGAAATGGCCTGCCGGATCTGCAGCTCGTCCGGGTGCGGATTCTTGTCCAGCAAGGCCCGGGCTGTGAGCATCATGCCCGGCGTGCAGAAGCCGCACTGCAGCCCGTGCTCGGCCATGAAGCCTTGCTGGACCGGATCCAGCGACCCGTTCGACGCCAGCCCTTCCACCGTCCGGATGTCATGCCCGTCCGCCGAGGCGGCCAGGACGGTGCAGGATTTCACCGGCTGCCCGTCCAGCAGGACCACGCAGGTGCCGCAGTTGGTGGTGTCGCAGCCCCAGTGCGTGCCGGTGAGCCCGAGCTCCTCGCGGATGAAGTGGACCAGCAGGACCCGCGGTTCGATCTCGCGCGTGACCTCTTCGCCATTGACTTTCATGCTGACCTGCATCGTTCAGCCTTCCTGCTCCGCACCCGCGCGCTCGCAGGCCCGGCGCAGGACCCGCCGGGTGAGCTCGTCGGCCAGATGCCGCTTGTAGTCCACCGGTCCGCGCTGGTCCGCCACCGGGTCGCACGCCGCCGCGGCCGCCCGGCCCGCTTCGGCGAACAGTTCCTCGGCGGGACGTTTCCCCCGCAGCAGCGCTTCCGCTTCCGTCGCCGTTCCCTCAAGCCCGACGGCGGTGAGTCCGACGGCGGCGTCATCGATGGTTCCGTCCGGTGCCAGTGCGACCGCTGCCCCCGCGGCAGCCACGGCCCAGTCGCCGACCCGGCGCTCGACCTTTTCGTAGGCGCTGCCGGAACGCTGCCGGACGGGCAGTCTGACTTCGCACAGCAGCTCGGTTTGTTCGAGCGCGGTCTCGTACGGGCCGCGGTGGAACTCGTCCATCCGGAGCACGCGCTCGCCGCCCGGCCCGCGGATCACGGCTTCGGCCCGCAGCACCCTGCACACCGTCGAGAGGTCCTCGGCCGGATCCGCCTGGCACAGCGATCCGCCGATCGTGCCACGGTTGCGGACCACGGGATCGGCGATCACCTGCTCGGCGTCGTGGACGATCGGGAAAAGCCGGCCCACGTCTGAGGATTCGAGCAGCGTGGTATGCCTAGTCATCGCGCCGACGCGCAGCACATCCGCGTCCTGCCGGATGTAGTCCAGTTCGGTCAGTTCATTGATGTCGATCAGCCACTCGGGCCGGGCCAACCGGAGCTTCATCATGGGCAGCAGGCTGTGCCCTCCGGCCAGCACACGGGACTCCGGGCCGTGCTGCTGCAGCAGGGCCAGGGCGTCGTCGATGCTGCTGGCACGGACGTAATCGAAGGCAGCAGGAATTTGCATATGCACCACATCCCCAACATTCGCCCCGCATCGTCGAGGGGCTCGAATACGGCCAGTGTTGTTGGTGAAAGTGGATAAGTCAAGCAAACCGGGCATCGATTGGCTTTCCTCAATCGCGGCTCTGTTCTAGGCTGGTTGCGTGTCCCACGCCACAGTCCCGAAACAGCTGACCAAGACCGTCATTTCGGCCCGCGACCTCGTCAAGAGGTACGGCGATTTCGCCGCGGTCGACGGCATCTCCTTCGACGTGCCGGCGGGGGAGTCCTTCGGCCTGCTCGGGCCCAACGGCGCCGGCAAGTCCACCACCATGCGGATGATCGGCGGCGTCTCGCAGCGCACGTCGGGCGGGCTGTCCATCATGGGGCTGGACCCGGAGCGGAACGGGCCGGAGGTGCGGGCCCATCTGGGCGTGGTGCCGCAACAGGACAACCTGGATGACGAGATCCGGGTCCGCGACAACCTGATCGTCTACGGCCGGTACTTCGGCCTGCCCTACAGCTACCTGCGGCCCAAGGCGGACGAGCTGCTGGAGTTCGCGCAGCTGACGGACAAGGCGAAGGCGCGGGTGGACTCTCTTTCCGGCGGCATGAAGCGCCGGCTGACCATCGCCCGCTCGCTCATCAACGAGCCGAAGATCCTGCTGCTGGACGAGCCGACCACCGGCCTGGACCCGCAGGCCCGCCACATCCTCTGGGACCGGCTGTTCCGGCTGAAGGAGCAGGGCGTGACGCTGGTGCTCACCACGCACTACATGGACGAGGCGGAGCAGCTCTGCGACCGGCTGATCGTCGTCGATAAGGGACGGATCATGGCGGAAGGTTCGCCGGCGGCGCTGATCCACGAGTACTCCACGCGCGAGGTGCTGGAGCTGCGCTTCGGATCGCAGCGCAACTCCACGGTCGCGGGCCAGCTGGAGGGCATCGGCGAACGGCTCGAGACCCTGCCGGACCGGGTCCTGGTTTACGCGAACGACGGCGAAGCGGCCCTTGAGCAGGTGCATTATCGGGGGCTTCATCCGGTGACCTCGCTGGTGCGCCGCTCGAGTCTGGAGGACGTCTTCCTCCGGCTGACCGGCAGGAGCCTCGTTGACTGAGCCGCAGCGGCCGACGCTCCGGGAAGCCGACGCGACGGCGCCGCTGCTTTCCCTGCGGGTGCCGCTGACCCCGGAAGAGTCCGCCGCCAAGGCACGGCGGTTCGGCTCCCTGTATTTCGCCGAGCACTGGCTGCGCACCATGCGCGGCTACGGCTGGACCGTGCTGATGACCGCCGTCGGGACGCCGCTGGTGTACCTCTTCGCCATGGGCGTCGGGCTGGCCACGCTGATCGACGCGAACACCGGCGCCTCCCTCGGCGGCGGCAGCGGTGCCGGCCTGCCCTACCTCGTGTTCGTGGCGCCGGCATTGCTCGCGACCGCCGGCATCATGGTCGCCTCCGAGGAGAACACCTACTCGGTGATGTCCGGCTTCAAGTGGCGCCGGACCTACTACGGCCCGAACGCGTCGCCGCTCTCCAGCGCGCAGCTGGTCAACGGGCACAGCCTCGGCGTGCTGTTCCGGCTGCTCTTGACGACCGGGCTCTACTACCTGTTCCTGCTGCTGTTCGGCGCCGTCCCGGAACCCGCCGGCTGGCTGATGATCTTCACCGCGGCACTGGGCGGCATGGCCTTCGGGCTGCCGCTGATGGCATACGCCTCCAGCATTGTGGAGGACAAGGGCCAGTTCGCCATGGTGCAGCGCTTCGTCGTCATGCCGCTCTTCCTGTTCTCCGGCACGTTCTTCCCGCTCGCGTCGATGCCATGGGCCGTGCAGTGGATCGGCTGGATCTCGCCGCTGTGGCACTCCACCGAGCTTGGCCGGGTGCTCAGCTACGGCTATGCCGAACCGGCGTGGCTGACCGCGGTGCACGTGCTCTACCTCGCAGTCCTGGCGGCGGCCGGCTGGGTCCTGGCCAAGCGCAACTACTCCAGGAGGCTGGGCCAATGACCCTCCGCAATGACCAGGCCGGACCGGCACCGTCCCCGACCGGCGGGCTACGGCTGGGCGCCCCGCGCCGCCCCCTCGGCTCCCTCTACTCCGGAAACGTCCGTGCCGTCGTCGGACGCGGACTGAAGGCGACCTGGGGGAGCAACTGGGCGGTCATGGCCAGCGGCTTCGTCGAACCGGTGCTGTACCTGATTGCCATGGGGATCGGGCTCGGCTCGCTGGTGGGAACCGTGGAGGGCCCCGGCGGCACCGAGATCAGCTACATCGCCTACATCGCGCCGGCGCTGCTGGCCGTCTCCGCGATGAACGGCGCGGTGTACGACTCGACCTGGAACGTGTTCTTCAAGCTCAACTTCGCCAGGCTCTACCAGGGCATGCTGAATACCTCGCTGGGGCCGCTGGACGTCGCGCTGGGCGAAATCACGCTGGCCCTGCTGCGCGGCGCGCTCTATTCCACCGGCTTCACCGCAGTGATGGGCATGATGGGCCTGCTCACCACGCCGTGGGCGCTGCTAATGATCCCGGCCTCGGTGCTGATCGCCTTCGGCTTCGCCTCGTTCGGGATGGGCATCACCAGCTTCATGAAGACGTTCCAGCAGATGGACTGGATCAACTTCTTGATGCTGCCGATGTTCCTGTTCTCCGCCACGTTCTACCCGCTCAGCGTCTACCCGGAACCGATCCAGTGGCTGGTCCAGGCGATGCCGCTCTGGCACGGCGTGGAACTGCTGCGCCAGATCAGCGCCGGCGCGTTCACCTCGGCCACCGGCATCCACGTCCTGTACTACGTGGTCATGATCGGACTCGGGCTGGTGCTGACCACCGGCCGGCTGCGCACGCTGTTCCTGAAGTAGCGCGGCGGGACGTGGCCCGCCGCCTCGTCCGGCGGCGGCCGCCCCGGGACCGCTATCCTTGGGACGTGTCAACAACCAACGGGAATCGGCTTGAACTGGGCTTCCTCAGCTTTGTCCACAACACCGGCGGGCGCACCAACAGGGCTGACGCCGCGGCGGCGCTCCAGGCTGGAATCGACCTGTTCCGCCACGCCGAGGACCTCGGATACGACGCCGGCTGGGTCCGCAACCGGCATTTCGAACCGTTCCTGTCCTCGCCTCTGCTCTTCCTGACCGCAGTATCCCAGCACACCCGCCGCCTCAGGCTTGGCACCGCCGTCGTTCCCATTCGCTACGAGGACCCGGTCCGGCTGGCCGAGGACGCGGCGAACCTGGACTTGCTCAGCGGCGGCCGCTTCGAACTGGGGCTGAGCAGCGGTTACCAGGCGCCGGTGCTCGAGGAGGTCTTTGGCGCGAGCGGGCTGGACTTCCGCGACGAGGTCCGGCGCCGGCTGGATCAGTTGCTGGCGGCCCTGCGCGGCGACGTGCTGGCCGTGCCGCAGGAACAGTTCTCCACGCTGCCGGCCGGGACCGAGCTGACGCTGACCCCGCCGGCCCCTGAACTGATGGGCCGGCTCTGGTACGGCGCCGGCAGCTTGGCCACGGCCGAGCGTTCCGCCCGGCAGGGATTCGACCTGCAGGTGTCCACTCTCAATACGGAGGAGACCGGGCAGCCGTTCGAAGTCCGGCAGGCGGAACAGATCCGCGCCTACCGGAAGGCGTTCGCCGAAGGGCAGCCGAAGCGCACGCCACAGGTCAGCGTCTCGCGCATCATGATGCCGTACCTCGACAAGCGCGACGGCGAGGAGCTGCAGGGCTGGCTGCGGTTCTACTCGGACCGGATGGATGACGAGGGGAGGCCCAAAAACGGCGCGAAGATGCGCTTCAGTCCGGCCTACCACGGCGATCCGGAGGCCATCGTGGAGGCGCTGCTCAAGGACGAAGCCCTGGCCGAGGCGACCCACCTGACGGCCACGCTGCCGTCGCTCGCTTCGCTGGAACTGCACCGCCGGACGCTGGAACTGATCACCACGCACATCGCCCCGCATCTGGGCTGGACTCCGGCGGCCTGACGGCCGATGAGCGGGCAGCGGCCGCGGGCCGTTCGCCTGCGGTGGAAGCCGGCCGCGTTGGGGGCCCCGATTTGAGAGAATAGGCGCATGCAATCCTTGGGCAGCTCATCCCCGAATACGTCCGCCAGCCGGGCCGTCCCCTTCAAGGCCGGAAACATCGGCATCGCCGTGATGGTGCTGGTGTTCCTCTTCGCCGTGGTGTTCGCGGCCAACCAGAACGATGTGATCGGCTGGATCGTGGCCATCGTCGCCCTCGGCTGGCTGGTGCTGGCCGCGTTCGTGGTCTTCAGCGTCCGCGGCGCCACCAGGAAGGCTAAGGAGAAGTTCGCCACCGCGCAGGCCGGCTTCGCCGCGCAGCAGGCTGCCGCCGCGCCCGGTACAACCACGCTGGTGGAGGAGCATGTGGCCCGCGCCAACTCGGTGCGCGACGAGAAGCTGGACCACAGCTTCAAGATCGTGCAGGTGCAGGCGAAGGTGATCCGGGATCACCTGGGCAAGGACCAGGGCATGGTGGACCGCGCGATCGAGACCATCGAGATCACCGCGCACAACGGGCGCGGCATGATCAAGAACAACGACGGCGAGGGTCCCGTCACAGGCACGGTTATCAACTGAGCTGCGCGCTTGGGTAAGGTAGTCGAGTGAGTTTGGCACCCGAAAGCGTCATTGAGGATTCCACCGGCTCGGCAGTGGCAGCAGCCATGTCCGCGGGGCACCGGCTGAGGGTGGCCACGGTCAACGTCAACGGCATCCGCGCCGCCTACAAGCGCGGCATGGGGGACTGGCTGGCGGACCGGGACGTGGACATCCTCTGCCTCCAGGAAGTACGCGCTCCGGACGCAATCGTCCGCAGCCTGCTCGGCGACGGCTGGCACAT
The DNA here is from genome assembly GCF_946892675.1 of Arthrobacter sp. Marseille-P9274. NCBI lineage: Bacteria > Bacillati > Actinomycetota > Actinomycetes > Micrococcales > Micrococcaceae > Arthrobacter > Arthrobacter sp. Marseille-P9274. Next base: position 499,337 of record NZ_CAMPOV010000001.1, on the reverse strand, counting down.
CCTCCATGCCGAGGCGGAAGCCAAGGGCCGCGCCGGCGTCGCCATTGCCTCCCGCGTCGCCCCGGTCGCCACCCGCGACCATATCGGGGACGAATACTTCCTGACCTCCGGCCGCTGGGTCGAGGCGGACTTCGAGGTCCCGGAGGCCGGGGGCACCAAGCTGCTCACTGTCGTCAGCGCCTACGTGCACTCCGGCGAGGCTGACACGCCCAAGCAGCTGGACAAGTACCGCTTCCTCGATGTCATGGCCGGCCGCTTGGCGGACCTGCGGAACGGCAAGGACTACGCGCTGGTGGTCGGCGACCTGAACGTCGGACACACCACGCTGGACATCAAGAACTGGAAGGGCAACGTCAAGAGGTCCGGGTTCCTGCCCGAGGAGCGCGCCTACTTCGACCGGTTCTTCGGGGACGAGTTCGGCTGGAGGGACGTCCAGCGCGTCTTCGCCGGCGACGTGGCCGGGCCCTACACCTGGTGGTCCTGGCGCGGACAGGCCTTTGACAATGACGCGGGCTGGCGCATCGACTACCAGTTGGCCACCCCCGAACTCGCGGAGCTGGCCGCCCACGCGGTCGTCGACCGCGCCGCCAGCTATGACGCCCGCTTCTCGGACCACGCCCCCGTGGTCGTGGACTACCAGTTCTAAGGACGAGATGACCAGCACAACCGAAACCAGCGGAAAGCCCGAAACGAGCGGCAGCCCGGCGACCGCCTCCGGCCTCGCGCAGGCCACGCGGCGGCGGCTGCTCTCCGGCATGCAACCGTCGGCGGATTCCCTGCACCTGGGCAACTACCTGGGGGCGCTCGTCAACTGGGTCAGCATGCAGGACGAATACGAGGCGATCTACTTCGTCCCGGACATGCACGCCATCACGGTGCAGTACGACCCGGCGGACCTCGCCCGGCGCACCCGGGTCACGGTGGCACAGTACATCGCCGGCGGCATCGACATCGAAAAGTCCACCCTGTTCGTCCAGTCCCACGTGCCCGAGCACGCCGAGCTGGCGTGGGTGCTCAACTGCATCACCGGCTTCGGCGAGGCCTCGCGGATGACGCAGTTCAAGGACAAGTCGGCCAAGCAGGGCTCGGAGAACGCCAGCGTCGGCCTGTTCGCCTACCCCGTGCTGATGGCCGCTGACATCCTGCTCTACCGTCCCTACGGTGTGCCGGTGGGAGAGGACCAGCGGCAGCACCTGGAGCTGGCCCGCAACCTTGCCCAGCGCTTCAACCACCGCTACGGCGAGACGTTCGTAGTGCCGGAGGCCGTGATCCCGGCCGAGGGCGCCAAGATCTACGACCTGCAGAACCCGAACGCCAAGATGTCCAAGTCGGCGGATTCCCCGGCCGGCCTGATCAACATCCTGGACAACCCGAAGGCCGCGGCGAAGAAGATCAAGTCGGCGGTCACGGATGACGGCACGGAGATCCGCTTCGACCGCGAGGCCAAGCCGGGCATCTCCAACCTGCTGACCATCTATTCGACGCTGAGCGGCAAGAGCATCGATTCGATCGTCGGGGACTACCAGGGCAAGATGTACGGACACCTCAAGGTGGACCTGGCCGAGCTGGTGGTGGAGCGGCTGGCGCCAATCCAGGCCCGGGCCCAGGAGCTCCTGGACGATCCGGCCGAGCTGGACCGGCTGCTGGCCCGCGGCGCCGAGAAGGCCCGCGCCATCGCGTCTTCCACTCTGGCGGATGTCTACGACAAGGTCGGTTTCCTTCCCGCGGGAGCCAGGCGCTAGCAATGTGCGGGCAGCACCTGCAGTCCAACGCTACCGTCGCCAAGGACGGCGATGCCCGCCCGGGTGCCCGGACCGGCTGCGTCGGGGTGGTCATCGCCGTCCCCGAACCGATGGCGGGGGAACTGGAGAGCTGGCGGGCGTCCTTCGGGGACCCGCTCGCGGCGGTGATTCCTCCGCACATCACGCTGGTCACGACCACGCCCGTGCAGGACTGGGAGGAGACCGCCAGGCACGTGCGCCGGATCGCGCGCTGCCAGGCCCCGTTCCGCATTACCCTGCGCGGCACCGGCACCTTCCGTCCGGTGTCCCCGGTGGTGTTCCTGAGGATCGCGGAAGGCTTCGACGAGTGCGTGGACCTGCACGGCAAACTGCAGTCCGGTCCGCTGCAGCGGGACCTGGAGTTCAGCTTCCACCCGCACCTCACCGTGGCGCATGACGTCAGCCAGGCCGGGATGGACGCCGCGGAAGCGAAGTTGGCCGACTATGCCTCGTCTTTCACGGTCAGTAGCATGGGCTTGTACGAGCACGACCAATCGGGCGTGTGGATCCTACGGGAAGAGCTGAGCTTTGACGCGGAGCCGGAGCGTGCCGGCTGTGCCGGAGGCGGCCGGGACTGACTCTCCGGAGCCGCTTCCGCTGAAGCGCGGGCAGCTGCGCAACGAGGTGTTCCGCCGCCGGCGCGAGTTCAGCCGGGCCCGGCGCGAAGCGGGGATCGTCAGGCAGCTGGTGGTATTGGGCAGCTACGCGACGGCCTGGTTCAACGCAACCCGTCCGCTGCGGGTCTGGAACCTATACCTGATGCGCCGCGGACCGCTGATGGCCGCAGGCAGCGCCTACAACATGTTCTTTTCGGTGGCGGCCATGCTGGTAGCCGGCTTCGCCGTGTTCGGCGTGGTCGTTTCCAACACACCGCGGCTGCAGTCTGCCATTGTCTCGGTGATCAACTATTCCGTCCCGGGTCTGATCGACACCGGCAGCGGCGGGTTCGTCACCCCGGAGCAGCTCTTCTCGCACGGCGCGACCTTCAGCGTCACCCTGGTGATCTCGACCATCACGCTCCTCCTGACCTCGCTTGGCTGGATCGCCGGCCTGCGTGACGGCATGCGCGGCATTTTCGGGGTGCCGCGGCTGACCAGGAACTATTTCCTGATCAAGCTCAAGGACCTGGGCGTGCTGCTGTTGCTGGCCGTGGCACTGGTGCTCACCTCCATCCTGGTCATCGTCGCCGGCAGCCTGCTCGACGCGGTGGCCCATTGGCTGCAGTTTGTCGGCGCAATGGCAGCGCCGCTGGCCCTGGTAACCGGCGTGCTGGTGATGCTGCTGCTTGACGTGGCCGTCGCGGTGGTGCTGTTCCGGCTTGCCGCGGGACTGCGGATGAAGCGGGCCGTCATGTGGCAGGCTGCGCTGATCGTGGCGGTGGGCAGCGCCGCCCTGCGGTTCTTCGCCTCCGCGCTGCTCGACGGCGTGGCCAAGAATCCGCTGCTGGCGCCGTTCGCGGTTGTCCTCGGCCTGTTCGTCTGGTTCTTCTTCCTTAGCCAGGTCTATCTGGTCGCTGCGGCCTGGGGCGCGGTGGGAATGGCTGACGCGCACTCGCCGGTCAGCAGCAAGGACGTGCGTCGGCGCGCCAGGTCGGCACGGCAGCAGTCCAGGCGCCTGAACGGCCGGCAGGGTCCGCGGCCGCGCCGCCGGCGGGCCACCCACGCCGGCGCCTGACCCGGTTCAGCCAGCCGGCAGGTACCCATCGACCCAGGCCGCGACCAGCCCGGCGATCCGTTCGGCCTGCCACCGCTCCGTGAGCAGGTGGTCGCAGCGGTCCAGCGAGATGAAGGACTTGGGATGCATCGCCGCCTGGAAGATTTCCCCGGCGTTGTCGATCCCTACCGTCTCATCGGTGGGGGAGTGCATGACCAGCAGCGGGCGGTCCAGTTCGCGGATGCAGCCGCTGAGGTCCGCCCGCTCGAGGTCTTCGATCAGCTGCTTGCGGATCTGCAGCCGTTTGCCGCCCAAAGTGACTTCCCCGACTCCCTTCCGCTCGACGTCGTCCATGGCCTCGTCGAACAGATGCGCCACGTGGATGGGCTGGTACGGCGCTGAAACCGTCACCACGGCCTTGACCTCGGGCAGGGCCGGCGCAGCGCCCAGGACTGCGGTCCCTCCGAGCGAGTGGCCGATCAGCACAGTAGCCGGCCGGCCCGAGGACGCCATGAATCCGACAGCCTGCTGTACGTCCTGGACCTTCGTCGTGAAGGTGGTCTGCGACCAGTCGCCGGTGGACCCGCCCAGCCCGACTGCGTCGTAGCGCAGGACGCCGATGCCGCGCCGCGCCAAGGCCTTGGAAGTCCGGGCAGCGGCCGCGCTGTTCTTGCCCAGCGTGAACCCGTGGCAGAAGACCGCCCACGCCCTCGCCCCGCCGTCGGGAATGTCAACGGTTCCGGCGAGGACCTCCCCGGTGACGGAAGGAAACTTCACGGACTCGATGCTCGTCATGGGGATATCCTTTCGCCGGCCGGCGGCGGGTTAAAGCCCAAGGTGCCGACCCGTGTGGAGCCGGCACCTTGGCTGGTCAGCGGACCTTACCGGTCCATCGATCCGTGACGGATCAGATCTTGCGGTTCAGGACCGCCTGCTTGACCTCGGCGATGGCCTTGGTCACCTGGATGCCGCGAGGGCAGGCCTCGGTGCAGTTGAAGGTGGTGCGGCAGCGCCACACGCCTTCCTTGTCGTTGAGGATCTCCAGGCGCATGTCGCCGGCATCGTCGCGCGAATCGAAGATGAAGCGGTGTGCGTTGACAATCGCGGCAGGGCCGAAGTACTGGCCGTCGGTCCAGAAGACCGGGCAGGACGAGGTGCAGGCCGCGCACAGGATGCACTTGGTCGTGTCGTCGAAGCGCTCACGGTCCTCGGCCGACTGCAGGCGTTCGCGCGTCGGCTCGTGGCCCGAGTTGATCAGGAACGGCATGATCTCGCGGTAGGACTGGAAGAACGGCTCCATGTCCACGATCAGGTCCTTCTCCACCGGCAGGCCCTTGATCGGCTCGACGAGGATCGGCTTGTCCGTGTCCAGGTCCTTCAGCAGCGTCTTGCAGGCGAGGCGGTTGCGGCCGTTGATGCGCATGGCATCCGAGCCGCAGACGCCGTGGGCGCAGGAGCGGCGGAAGGAAACCGAGCCGTCATGCTCCCACTTGACCTTGTGCAGGGCGTCCAGCACGCGGTCCGTGCCGTACATGGTCAGCTTGAACTCGTCCCAGCGTGCCTCCTCGGAGACCTCCGGGTCGTAGCGGCGGACCTTGAGCGTGATGTCGAAGCTGGGGATTTCTCCGCCGCCACCGACGCCGGGGGCGAGATCGACCTTGGATGCAGGTTCCACAGTTTCAGCGGTCATTAGTACTTCCTCACCATCGGTTCGTAGCGCGTGAAGACAACGGGCTTGGTCTCCAGGCGGATGCCGGCGACGGACTCCGATGTGGCCATCTCGTCCTTGTACGCCATCGAGTGCTTCATGAAGTTGGCGTCGTCACGGTCCGGGAAGTCCTCCCGGAAGTGGCCGCCGCGGGACTCCTGGCGGTGCAGCGCTGCGACGGTCATGACCTGGGCCATGTCCAGCAGGAAGCCGAGCTCGACGGCCTCGAGCAGGTCCAGGTTGAAGCGCTTGCCCTTGTCCTGCACGCCGATGTTCTTGTACCGCTCGCGCAGCGAGGCGATCACGTTCAGCGTTTCGGTCAGGGTCTCTTCGGTGCGGAACACCTGGACGTTGGCATCCATGGTGTCCTGCAGTTCCTTGCGGAGCTGGGCCACGCGCTCGGTGCCGGCGGCGGCGCGGACACCCTCGACCAGTTCGATGGTGAACTGGTCCGCAGCCTCCGGAACCTCGACGAAGTCCGCCGACTTGGCGTACTCGGCAGCAGCGATGCCGGCGCGCTTGCCGAACACATTGATGTCCAGCAGCGAGTTGGTGCCCAGGCGGTTGGACCCGTGGACGGAGACGCAGGCGACCTCGCCGGCGGCGTAGAGGCCCGGGACAACCGTGTCGTTGTCCTGCAGGACCTCGGCCTTGATGTTGGTCGGGATGCCGCCCATGGCGTAGTGCGCGGTCGGGAACACGGGCACCGGCTCGGTGTACGGCTCCACGCCCAGGTAGGTACGGGCGAACTCGGTGATGTCCGGCAGCTTGGCGTCAATGTGCGCCGGCTCCAGGTGGGTCAGGTCGAGCAGAACGTAGTCCTTGTTCGGGCCGCAGCCGCGGCCTTCGCGGACCTCGTTGGCCATCGAGCGGGCGACGATGTCGCGCGGCGCGAGGTCCTTGATGGTCGGCGCGTAACGCTCCATGAACCGTTCGCCTTCCGAGTTGCGCAGGATCGCGCCTTCGCCGCGGGCGGCCTCGGAGAGCAGGATGCCCAGTCCGGCGAGGCCGGTCGGGTGGAACTGGAAGAATTCCATGTCCTCCAGCGGCAGGCCGCGGCGGAAGGCGATGCCCATGCCGTCGCCGGTCAGGGTGTGGGCGTTCGAGGTGGTCTTGAAGACCTTGCCCACGCCGCCGGAGGCGAAGACGACCGACTTGGCCTGGAAGACGTGGATCTCGCCGCTGGCCAGGTCGTAGCTAACGACGCCGGCAACGCGCTTCTGCTTGTAGGGTGTGCCATCGGCGCGGGTTGCGTCTTCTTCCACGAGCAGCAGGTCGAGGACGTAGTACTCGTTGTAGAACTCAACGTTGTGCTTAACGCAGTTTTGGTACAGCGTCTGCAGGATCATGTGGCCGGTGCGGTCCGCGGCGTAGCAGGCCCGGCGGACCGGGGACTTGCCGTGGTCGCGGGTGTGTCCGCCGAAGCGGCGCTGGTCGATCTTGCCTTCGGGGGTGCGGTTGAACGGCAGGCCCATCTTCTCCAGGTCCAGCACAGCGTCGATGGCCTCCTTGGCCATAACCTCGGCTGCGTCCTGGTCAACCAGGTAGTCACCGCCCTTGACGGTGTCGAAGGTGTGCCACTCCCAGTTGTCTTCCTCGACATTGGCCAGGGCGGCGCACATGCCGCCCTGTGCTGCACCGGTGTGGGAGCGGGTGGGGTACAGCTTGGTCAGTACTGCGGTTCGCGCGCGTTGGCCGGATTCGATGGCTGCGCGCATACCGGCGCCACCGGCACCGACGATGACGACGTCGTACTTATGGACCTGCATACTGGATGCTCTTTCTGTTGAAACTAAAGGTTCTTCTCAAGGAAGCGGGCGCTGCGGTTGGCAGCGCCCGTCATGCCCTTACGGTGCCGGGCAGAAGGACGGCAGCAAGTCGGCTGCGGCGTTCGGCGGGCACGGATCGAAGGTGAAGATCACCAGGGTTCCAAGGACGATGATGACGGCGGTCGCCGCGTAGAGCACGGCCTTGAGCCAGAAGCGGGTGCCGTCCTTTTCCGCGTAGTCGTTGATGATCGTGCGGACGCCGTTGGTGCCGTGGAGCATGGCGAGCCAGAGCATGGCCAGGTCCCAGACCTGCCAGAACGGGTCGGCCCACTTGCCGGCGACGAAGCCGAAGTCGATGGCGTGGACGCCCTCGCCGACCATCAGGTTGACGAACAGGTGCCCGAAGACGAGCACCACGAGTACGAGGCCGGAGACGCGCATGAACAGCCACGCGAACATCTCGAAGTTGCCGCGGCTGCTGCCGTGCCGGCTGTACTCGGGAGCGATGCGCCCCGAGCGGGGCGCCTGGATTTCAGTTGGTGCTGCCATGATTAGTGACCCCCGGTGAACGCGAGCGTGAGGTGACGGATGAGGAACGGAACCATGACGATGACCCACAGCCCGATAACGCCCCAAAGCAGCTTGGCCTGGTACTTCGGGCCCTTCTTCCAGAAGTCCACGAGGATCACGCGGAGGCCGTTGAAAGCGTGGAAGACGATCGCGGCAACGAGGCCGGCTTCCAGGAGAGCCATGATCGGGTTCTTGTACGTATCGATCACGACGTTGTATGCCTCAGGAGATACGCGCACCAGAGCGGTGTCCAGAACGTGTACCAAGAGAAAGAAAAATATTGCGACGCCGGTGACGCGGTGTCCTACCCAGGACCACATGCCTTCGCGGCCGCGGTAGAGGGTCCCTGCTGGTGTCTTCGACACTGAATTAACCTCCCTGCATCGCAACGGCGCCAGCGTGGACCACGCAGAATTACGCCAGTGCGAGAGTGCTCTTTGTCAGATCTAATCTAGGCTTCGCTCAGAGCTTATTCAATTTGGGAACTCGCGGTGTGAGCTTTTTAACACCTCCGCCGCAGCGGCGCGGAATGGTGCGGGATGCGCCGGGGGTGGCGGCGGGATTTACGTAACTTAATTGTGCGCTAATTTCCCGCCGGCGGCGTGGCTCCTGCCGGGCCGGGACCATATGCCGCCGTCAGTGAAATCAGTCTTTGGAATGACCCGCCAAGGCAACGCCTGGTTTACCTTTGGAGTGATGACTACTGACAGGCCGCTGGGCCAGGACCCGGCTGATGACGATGTGCTGGACCGGTTTTACGGGGTGATTCCGGCTGGTGGGGTGGGGACCCGGTTGTGGCCGCTGTCGCGGGCCGCGGCGCCGAAGTTCCTGCATGACCTGACGGGTTCGGGGAGCACGCTGATCCGGGCGACGTACGAGCGGCTGCGGCCGTTGTGTGACGGCCGGACGATGGTGGTGACCGGGGCGCTGCACCGCAAGGCGGTGATGGCGCAGCTGCCGGAGCTGGGCAAGACGAACCTGGTGCTGGAGTCGGAGCCGAAGGATTCGGCGGCGGCGATCGGGCTGGCCGCGGCGATCCTGTACCGGCGGGATCCGAAGATCATCATGGGTTCGTTCGCCGCGGACCAGGTGATCACGCCGGTGGAGCAGTTCCAGGACGCGGTGCGGGCGGCGGTGCATACCGCGGCCGAAGGGTACATCGTCACGATCGGGATCAAGCCGACGCATCCGTCGACCGGGTTCGGGTACATCCGCACCTCGGGCAGCCTGGGCATCGCGGCCGCGCCGACGGCGGAGGGCGTGGCGGAGTTCGTGGAGAAGCCGGACCAGGAGATGGCGGAGGCGTACCTGGCGTCCGGGGAGTACCACTGGAACGCGGGCATGTTCGTCGCGCCGGTGGACCTGCTGCTGAGGCACCTGGAGACGAACGAGCCGCTGCTCTACGCCGGGCTGATGGAAATCGCCGCGGCGTGGGACACCCCGAAGCGGCGCGAGGTGGTGCGCCGGATCTGGCCGGGGCTGCCGAAGACCGCGATCGACTATGCGGTGGCCGAGCCGGCCGCGGCGGCCGGCGACGTGGCGATGGTCCCGGGCGTGTTCTCCTGGGACGACGTCGGGGACTTCGCCGCCATCGGGCGGCTGAACGCGGCGTCCGAGACGAACAACCTGACCGTGCTCGGCGACGGGGCGAGGGTCTACGCGGACAAGGCCACCGGCGTCGTGGTCTCCGATACCAAACGCGTGATCGCGCTGATCGGTATCGACGACGTCGTGATCGTCGATACCCCGGACGCGCTGCTGGTGACCACCAAGGAACACGCCCAGCAGGTCAAGAAGGCCGTCGAACACCTCCGCGCCAGCGGCGACACCGACGTCCTCTAGGACCCTCATCGCGGCCGGGCCGTAAGCGCCGGGCAGGATTTCCGCGCGGGGGAAGGGCGCGGTCCGACGGCACTCGGTACAGTTTGTCTGTGCAGACAATTACGGAGACCTCGGACAGCATTCCTCGGATCGGCGTGTGGGCGGCACCGTTCGTGGATGGTTTGCGGCGCTTCCGGCGTGATCTGCACCAGCACCCGGAGCTCTCGCATAAGGAATTCAAGACGACGGCCAAGCTGCTGGAGCGCCTGCGCGCGGCCGGGCTCGACCCGGTGCCGCTGGAGGGCACCGGGCTGTACGTGGATATCGGCGAGGGGCCGATCGCGATCGGCCTGCGCGCGGACATCGACGCGCTGCCCATCATGGAAGAGACCGGGCTGGAGTATGCCTCGGTGAACCAGGGCATCAGCCACGCGTGCGGCCACGACATCCACACCACCGTCATGCTCGGCGTGGCGCTGGTGCTGTGCAAGCTCAACGAGGAGGGCCAGCTTGGCGGGCGCGTCAGGGTCATCTTCCAGCCGGCCGAAGAAACGATGCCCGGCGGCGCCCTGGCCGTGATCGAGCAGGGCGTGCTCGAGGAGATTCCCCGGATTCTGGCGCTGCACTGTGATCCGCGTGTCGACGTCGGACAGGTGGGCACGCGGATCGGCGCCATCACCTCCGCGTCCGACACTATCCGGATCGAACTCGCCGGCCGCGGCGGCCACACTTCCAGGCCGCACCTGACCGAAGACCTCGTGTTCGCGCTGGCGGAGATTGCCGTCAATGTGCCCGGCGTCCTCAGCCGGCGGATCGACGTGCGCAGCGCCGTGTCCGTGGTCTGGGGCCAGATCCGCGCCGGTGCCGCCCCGAACGCCATCCCCGCCCACGGCTTCATGGCCGGCACCATGCGCTGCCTGGATGGCGACGCCTGGCACGCCGCCGGCGAACTGCTCGACGAGGTGGTCCAGCAGGTGGCCGCGCCGTTCGGCGTCGAGGTCAAGCTCGAACACATCCGCGGCGTCCCTCCCGTGGTCAACACCGAGCGCGAGACGGGCCTGATCGAAGCGGCCGCGCGGCTCGAACTCGGCGGCGGCGCGGTGACGCTGACGCCGCAGTCCATGGGCGGCGAGGACTTCGCGTGGATGACGCAGATGGTGCCCGGGGCCATGATGCGGCTGGGCACGAGGACGCCCGGCGGCGAGACGTTCGATCTGCACCGCGGGGACTACACCCCGGACGAGCACGCCATCGGCGTCGGCGTCCGGGTGATGGCCGCCGCCGCGGTGCTGGCCTGCCACGGCAAGCAATTCTGACCGCCCGGCAGCTACCGAAAAGTAACAAGTTTTCAACAATGTCGGGCCATCGGGATGGATTCGTTACACTCGCCCGCCCCGCCCACTAGGGTGGCTGTAGCCGCCGCCCGCGGACCACGGGCACGGAGCATCGCATCTTTCCTGGAGGAACATTGAAGAAATCACTGCGCATGACCAAGCGTGGCACCGGCCTCTCCGCCGCGGTGCTCGCGTCTGCCGCACTCGTCCTTGCCGGCTGCGGCGCGCCGCCGGCCGAGAATGCGCCCAGCGGGTCGGCTGCAGCCGGTGCCTCGGACTACCTGGGCTGCATTGTCTCGGACCAGGGCGGTTTCGACGACCGCTCGTTCAACCAGTCCAGCCATGAGGGCCTGATGAATGCCAAGCAGGATCTGGGTATCGAAACCAAGGAAGCCGAATCCAAGGCCGAAACCGACTTCGTGCCGAACCTGGACAGCATGATCCAGGCCGGCTGCGACCTGACCCTGACCGTGGGCTTCCTGCTGGGCGATGCCACGAAGGACGCGGCCAAGGACAATCCGGACAGCCACTTCGCCATCGTGGACTATTCGGACCCCGAGTTCACCGACAACGTCAAGCCGATTGTCTACGACACCGCGCAGGCGGCGTTCCTGGCCGGCTACCTGGCTGCCGGCACCAGCAAGACCGGCAAGGTCGCCACCTACGGCGGCGCCGAGATCCCCACCGTCACGATTTTCATGGACGGTTTTGCCGACGGCGTGAAGTACTACAACGAACAGAAGAACAAGAAGGTCGAGCTGCTCGGCTGGGACAAGGCCGCGCAGAACGGTACCTTCGTGGGCAACTTCGAAGACCAGGGCAAGGGCAAGACCAACACCCAGAACTTCATCAACGAAGGTGCCGACGTGATCATGCCGGTGGCCGGCCCCGTGGGCCTGGGCACCCTTGACGCCGTGACGGAGGCCAACGCCGGCGGCAAGAAGGACGCCAAGGTCGTCTGGGTGGACTCGGACGGTTACGAGACTGCCGGTAAGGCCGAAGAATACATCCTGACTTCCGTGATGAAGCTGATGGGCCAGGCGGTCGAGGACGTGGTCAAGACGGACCTGGAAGGCAATTTCGACAACACCCCGTACGTCGGGACCCTGGACAACGGCGGCGTGGCACTGGCCCCGTTCCACGATCAGGACAAGAACGTTCCGGCGGAGCTGAAGAGCGAGCTGGACACGATCAAGGCGGACATTATCGCCGGCAAGATCAAGGTCGAGTCCGCGGCCAGCCCCAAGTAGGCAGGCCCGGACCAGGACCGAACCGCCGCCTCCAACGCGGTCATGCCGCGCCGGGGGCGGCGGTTCGTTCTGTCCAGGCACCGGGTTAGGCTGTAGCCAGATCCGGATCGGACCGCCGCCCGGGGCCGGTCAGCACCCGGCCCCGGCGGCCGTGACATGTTCAGGATAGGTGGGTTGGAGTTGTGAAGCTCGAACTTAAGGGAATCACCAAGAAATTCGGTACTTTGGTCGCCAACGACCACATCGACCTCGTGGTCGAGCCCGGCAAGGTCCACACCCTGCTGGGCGAGAACGGGGCCGGCAAATCCACGCTAATGAATGTGCTCTACGGCCTGTACCAGCCGACGGAGGGCCAGATCCTCGTCGACGGCACGCCGGTTTCCTTCGGCGGTCCCGGGGACGCGATGGCGGCCGGGATCGGGATGGTGCACCAGCACTTCATGCTGGTTCCGGTTTTTACCGTCGCGGAGAATATCGCCTTGGGCAACGAGGCGACCAAGGCCGGCGGCCTGCTTAATCTGGACGAAACCCGGGCGAAGATCCGCAGGATCTCGGACGAGTATGGGTTCGATGTGGATCCGGACGCGCTGGTCGAGGACCTGCCGGTCGGCGTCCAGCAGCGGGCCGAGATCATCAAGGCGCTGGTCCGGGACGCCGAGGTGCTGATCCTGGACGAGCCGACGGCGGTGCTGACGCCGAAGGAGACGGACGAACTGCTGGCCATCATGGGCCAGCTGAAGGCGGACGGCAAGGCCATTGTGTTCATCTCGCATAAGCTGCGCGAGGTGAAGGCCGTGTCCGACATCATCACCGTGATCCGCCGCGGCAAGGTCGTCGGCGATGCTGATCCGGACGCGCCGGCGACCGAGCTGGCCTCCCTGATGGTGGGGCGCTCGGTAAGCCTGGCCCTTCAGAAGGCCCCGGCACAGCCCGGCGAGGTCACCTTCCGGATCGATAACCTGACCGTCACCGCCGCCAACGGCCAACGTGCGGTGGACGGCGTCACGCTGCAGATCGCCCGAGGCGAGATCCTCGCCGTCGCCGGTGTCCAAGGCAACGGCCAGACCGAACTGACCGAAGCCATCCTCGGGCTGAAGGAGCACGTGGCCGGCTCCATCACGCTCGACGGCGAGGAACTGGTGGGCCGGAAGGTCAAGGACATCATCAACGCCGGGGTGGGCTTCGTGCCCGAGGACCGCAGCGTCGAGGGCCTGGTGGGCGCGTTCTCGGTAGCCGAGAACATGATCCTGAACCGCTACGACCAGGCTCCCTTCGCCAGGGGCCTGGCCATGAATCCGGCCCGGGTGGCGGAGAACGCCGCGCAGCGCATTGCCGAATTCGATGTGCGCACGCAGTCCGCGGCCGCTGCGGCCGGCACCCTGTCCGGCGGCAACCAGCAGAAGGTCGTCATGGCCCGCGAACTGTCCCGGCCGCTGAAGCTGTTCATTGCCTCTCAGCCCACGCGCGGGGTGGACGTCGGTTCCATCGAGTTCCTGCACCGGCGGATCGTGGCCGAGCGGGACGGCGGCACGCCGGTGATGATCGTCTCTACCGAACTGGACGAAGTGCTGGACCTGGCGGACCGCATCGCGGTCCTCTACCGGGGCCGGCTGATGGGCATCGTGCCCGGGAACACCTCGCGGGACACGCTGGGCCTGATGATGGCCGGCATGTCGGCGGAGGACGCCGAAGCGGCCCGGGCCGATTCGGCAGGGACGGATAGTGCGGGAGGAGACAAATGAGCACGCACAGGCCGGACGACGGCAGGTCGGCAGGAGCCGAGGCCAGATCCGAGGCGATAGCGGAGGAACAACGGCTAGAGGCCGCAGTGGAGACCGACGACGGCCGGATGGCGCCGACGGCCGTGCCGCCCTCGGCGCAGAGCGGCCAGCTGTACCCGGAGCGGGCCGGAACCGAGCCGCTGCTGCAGCGGATCCTGGCCAGCGAGACGATGGTCGCCGTCCTGGCCGTCCTGCTGTCGCTCATCGTCGGCGGCGTGCTGATCGCCCTGACGGATGAGCAGGTAGCTGCCGCCTCCTCGTACTTCTTTGCCCGGCCGGGGGACATGCTGGGGGCGGCCTGGACCGCCGCGTCCCAGGCGTATGCCGCACTGTTCCAAGGCGCCGTCTTCAATTTCGAAGGCGAGACCTTCGCCCGGATGATCTACCCGCTGACCCAGACGCTGACGGTGGCCACACCCCTGATCTGCGCGGGTCTTGGCGTGACGCTGGCCTTCCGCGCCGGGCTGTTCAACATCGGCGCCCAGGGCCAGATCATCATCGGGGCCACGCTGGCCGCGTGGGTCGGTTTCACCTGGCATCTGCCGGTGGGGCTGCACCTGCTGCTGGTGATCCTGGCCGGAATTTTCGGCGGTGCCCTGTGGGGCAGCCTGGTGGGCCTGCTCAAGGCCAGGACGGGTGCGCACGAGGTGATCGTGACGATCATGCTCAATTACATTGCGATCTACCTGGTGGGATACCTGCTCACTACCCCGGGCTTCCAGCGGCCTGGCTCATCCAACCCGATCAGTCCCCAGCTCGATGACACGGCGCTGTACCCGCCGCTGTTCGGCGACGCCTTCCGGCTGCACTGGGGCTTCGTGGTGGCGGTGCTGGCCACGGTCTTCGCCTGGTGGCTGCTCAACCGGTCCACCATCGGCTTCGAGCTGCGCGCCGTCGGGGCGAATCCGATGGCGGCGCGTACCGCCGGCATTGGCGTCACGAAGAGCTACGTGGTGGTCATGCTGGTCGCCGGCGGGCTGGCCGGGCTGGCCGGCGTTGCGCAGGTGGCCGGCACAGAAGGCGTGCTCACCGCGGGGGTGGCCGCCAGCTTCGGTTTCGATGCGATCACCGTCGCGCTGCTGGGACGTTCGACGCCGTGGGGCACCTTCGTTGCCGCCCTGCTGTTTGGCGCCTTCCGCGCCGGAGGCGTCACCATGCAGACCAACACCGGCACCAGCATCGACATCGTCCTGGTGGTGCAGTCGCTGATCGTCCTGTTCATCGCCGCCCCGCCGCTGATCAGGTCCCTTTTCCACCTGCCGGAGCCCGGCGAGGTGCGCCCGGCCAAGACCGGAAAATCCGGAAAAACCGGTTCCCCCGCAGCGACCGGAGGTGCGGTATGAGCACGACGACAGCAACCGTTTCGGACCAGGCCGCTACCAGAAGCACCGTGCGCAACTGGAAGACGCCCATCATTCTGTCCGTGCTGGCCATCGTCGCCCTAGTGGTCTTCGCCCTGGGCGCCCCTGCCAACTCGGTGACCTTCCGGCTGTCCGACCCCTCGGACGCCGTGGTGCTGCCTGACCTGGTGCTGTCCGCGCCGGTGACGGGCTGGATCTGCGCCCTGCTGATGCTTGCCGCCGCGGTGCTTTCCATCCTCGAAGTCCGGGCCGGCCGGCGGGTACCCGGCTGGCTGGTGGCGGTCTTTGCGGTGCTCTTCGTGGTGGGCTTCCTGACCTGGGTGGTCGGCAGCGCCACTACACCGAACGTGGCCCTGTACGGCTTGCTGGCCGGTTCCGTCACGCTGGCGGTGCCGCTGATTTTCGGTTCGCTCTCCGGCGTGCTGTGCGAACGCTCCGGGGTGGTGAACATCGCGATCGAAGGCCAGCTGCTGTTCGGCGCGTTCGCGGCGGCCGTGGCCGGCTCGCTCTCCGGCAGCGCCGTGGTTGGCCTGCTGGCGGCCGCCGTGGCCGGGGTGCTGGTCTCGCTGGTGCTGGCGGTGTTCAGCATCAACTACATCGTCAACCAGGTGATCGTCGGCGTGGTCCTGAACGTGCTGGTCTCGGGCTTGACCGGCTTCCTGTTCTCCACGGTGCTCAGTGCCGATGCGGAGACCTGGAATTCGCCGCCGCGGCTGCCGGTGCTGCCGATCCCGTTCCTGTCCGAGATCCCGGTCATCGGCCCGATCCTGTTCCGCCAGACCATCGTCGGCTACCTGATGTACGTAGCCGTGGCAGTGATCTACGTGGGGCTGTTCTACACCAAGTGGGGCCTGCGCACCCGCGCCGTGGGGGAGCATCCCAAGGCTGCGGACACACTTGGGGTCCAGGTCAACCGGATGCGCTTCACCAACGTGCTGCTGGCCGGTGTGGTGGCGGGCATCGGCGGATCCTTCTTCACCCTGGTCTCCGTCTCGGGCTTCGGCCGGGACATGACCGCGGGCCAGGGGTACATCGCCCTGGCCGCGCTGATCTTCGGCCGCTGGAATCCGATCGGCGCGTTCTTCGCGGCGCTGCTGTTCGGCTTCGCCACCAACCTGCAGTACGTGCTCAGCTTCCTGGGCACCCCGGTGCCGAACGAGTTCCTGGCGATGCTGCCGTACGTGGTGACAATCTTTGCCGTAGCCGGGCTGGTGGGCAGATCCCGGGCGCCGGCCGCGAGCGGCATCCCGTACATCAAGGGCTGACAGAGGGAGCTGTATGGACACCGTCAATACCGGCCGCAACACAGGGCCGGACGTCGACTGGGACGCGTTGCTGCACGCGGCGCGGGCGGCCATGGCCCGGGCCTACGTGCCCTACTCGAAGTACCCGGTCGGGGCTGCCGCGCTGACCGAGGACGGCCGCATCGTCTCCGGCTGCAACATCGAAAACGCCTCCTACGGCCTCACACTGTGCGCGGAGTGCTCGCTGGTCAGCCAGCTGCACATGACCGGCGGCGGCCGGCTGGCGGCCTTCAGCTGCGTCGACGGCGAAGGCAACGTGCTGATGCCGTGCGGCCGCTGCCGCCAGCTGCTGTACGAATTCCGCGCCCCCGGCATGGTGCTGCTGACCGTGTCCGGCGTGCGGACCATGGACGAAGTGCTGCCGGACGCGTTCGGACCAGAGAACCTCACCTGAGAAGGAGCCAGAGCCAATGACCGAGAACTTCGACGCCGTCGACATCATCCGGATCAAGCGGGACAAGGGCACGCTCACCGCGGAGCAGATCGACTGGACCATCGACGCCTACACGCGCGGCGTCATCGCGGACGAGCAGATGTCCGCGCTGAACATGGCCATCCTGCTCAACGGGATGGACCGGGCGGAGATCTCGCGGTGGACGACGGCGATGATCGCCTCCGGGGAGCGGATGGACTTCTCCTCGCTCGGCAAGGCGACGGCGGACAAGCATTCCACCGGCGGGGTGGGGGACAAGATCACGCTGCCGCTGGCCCCGCTCGTCGCGGTTTTCGGCGTCGCCGTCCCGCAGCTCTCCGGCCGCGGACTCGGACACACCGGCGGCACGCTGGACAAGCTGGAGTCCATCCCCGGCTGGCGCGCCGACCTGACCAACGATGAGCTGATGGCCCAGCTGGCGGACGTCGGGGCGGTCATCTGCGCCGCCGGGGCCGGGCTCGCTCCGGCGGACAAGAAGCTCTACGCGCTGCGCGACGTCACCGGCACCGTGGAAGCAATCCCGCTGATCGCCTCGTCGATCATGAGCAAGAAGATCGCCGAGGGCACCGGGGCGCTCGTGCTGGACGTCAAGGTCGGCTCCGGTGCTTTCATGAAGGACGAGGACAGCGCCCGCGAGCTGGCCGAGACCATGGTCGCGCTGGGCCAGGACGCCGGGGTCACTACCGTCGCCCTCCTGACCAACATGGCCACCCCGCTCGGCCTGACCGCCGGCAACGCGATCGAAGTCGAGGAAGCCGTGGAAGTGCTGGCCGGCGGCGGGCCCGAGGACGTCGTGGAGCTGACCGTACGGCTCGCCGAGGAGATGCTCCAGGCCGCCGGGGTTTCCGACGCGGATCCGGCCGCCGCGCTGAAGGACGGGCGCGCCATGGATGCCTGGAATGCTATGATCGCCGCGCAGGGCGGAGACCCGAAGGCCAAGCTGCCCGAGGCGAAGCACTCCGACGTCGTTTATGCCCCGGCGGACGGGGTGCTGCTGGAACTGGACGCCCTCTCCGTTGGCGTCGCCGCCTGGCGGCTGGGAGCCGGCCGGGCCCGCAAGGAGCACCCGGTCCAGGCGGGCGCAGGAGTCCGCCTGCACGCCAAGCCGGGCGCCGTCGTCCGCGCCGGCGAGCCGCTCATGACCCTGCTGACCGACACCCCGGAAAAGTTCGACCGCGCCCGCGAGGCCCTGGCGGAAGCCGTCCTGATCGCTCCCGAGGGGGACCGGCCGGCCCAGCAGCTGATCATCGACCGGATCTCCTGAAACCTCAGGTCCGGATCAGGGCGACACCCGATGGCGGCACTAATTCAGATGTGAAACCGTTGGTATTACCGACCAGCGGATAGGACTTTCTCGTGCAGGCTTTTATGGACGCGCTCAACGTCTTCATCATCGATGCGGCGGCCCAGTGGTGGGTCTATCCGGTGCTCCTCGTCTGCTGCTTCGTCGACGGCTTCTTTCCCCCGATCCCGAGCGAATCCGTGGTTGTCGCCCTCGCGGCGCTGGCGGTGTCCTCCGGCGCCCCGATCCTCTGGCTCGTCGCATTGGTGGCCGCCGCGGGTGCCATTGCGGGAGACAACGTCGCCTTCCTGATCGGCCGCAAGGTCGGCACCCGGGGCTTCCGCTGGATGCATCGGCCGCGCGTGATGTCGGCCTTCGCCTGGGCCCGCAAGGAGCTGGACCGCCGCGGCGCGCTGCTGATCCTCAGCGCCCGCTACATCCCGGTCGGCCGCGTCGCCGTCAACATGACGGCGGGAGCCACCGGGTTCGACCAGCGCAAATTCGTCTTCTTCAGCGTCATCGCCGGCATCTCCTGGTCCGCCTATTCGGTCGCCATCGGCGCGCTGGCCGGCCAGTGGTTCCATGACCACAGCCTCGTCGCCGCCGGCATCGCCATCGTGCTCGCCTTGCTGCTTGGCTTGCTGGTGGACCATGGACTGAAACTGGCCTACCGCCATCGTGCCCGCAAGGCCCGGCGGGCGGCCGAAGCCGCCGCGGCGGAACGCGGCGGCCAGGCGAGCGACCTGCCCGGGGACACCCGCGAGGATGCCTCCGCGGCGTAGCCGCTTGCCGCAGGGAGGTTCCCGGGCCGGGGCCGTCGCGTATGGTGGTGCCTGTGACTGAGCCTAACTTCTCTGCCGAACCTGCCTCCGACGTCGATATCGACATCCGCAGCCTGCCCAAGGTCTCGCTGCACGACCACCTGGACGGCGGGCTGCGGCCGGCCACCATCATCGAACTGGCCGCCGAAGCCGGGCACCAACTGCCGTCGACGGACCCGGTGGCGCTGGGCGAGTGGTTCCTCGAGTCGGCTGATTCGGGGTCGCTGGAGCGCTACCTCGAGACGTTCGACCACACCGTGGCCGTCATGCAGACGAAGGAGGGCCTGTTCCGGGTCGCCAAGGAGTTCGTGGAGGACCTCGCGGACGACGGCGTGGTGTACGGCGAGGTGCGCTGGGCGCCGGAGCAGCACCTGGCCAAGGGGCTCACGCTGGACGAGGCCGTCGAGGCCGTGCAGTCCGGGCTGGAAGCCGGCGTTGCGGCCGTGGAAGCGACCGGCCGGCCGATCCAGGTGGGCCAGCTGATCACCGCCATGCGCCACGCGGACCGCGGCCAGGAAATCGCCGAGCTGGCGGTCCGGCACCGCGACAAGGGCGCGGTGGGCTTCGACATCGCCGGGGCCGAGGACGGCTTCCCGCCCTACCGCTTCAAGGACGCCTTCACCTACCTGGCCGAGAACCAGTTCCCGGTCACCGTCCACGCCGGCGAAGCCGCCGGGCTGGACAGCATCGTCGACGCGCTGGTCAGCGGCCGCGCGCTGCGCCTCGGCCACGGCGTCCGGATCGCCGAGGACATCCAGATCGACTTCTCCGGCGACAACGGTCCCGAGGACGAGGCCGAGGTCGGCCTGGTCACCCTCGGACGCGTGGCGGCGTGGGTCCGCGACCGGGGCATCCCGCTCGAGTGCAGCCCGTCGTCGAACCTGCAGACCGGCGCCATCTCGGTGTTCGGCGAGGGAATCGAGAGCCATCCGTTCGATCTGCTGTACCAGACCGGCTTCAAGGTCACCATCAATCCGGACAACCGGCTGATGAGCGGCGTGAGCCTGTCGGACGAGTACGAGCTGCTCGTGGAGACGTTCGACTACGACCTCGACGACCTCCTCCAGCTGACGCTCAACGCCGCGGAGTCCGCGTTCCTGCCGCTGGAGGAGCGCGAGGCGCTGGTCGAGTACATCGCCGAGGGATTCCGTGCGGCCCAGGGCTGACGCCTGCCATGGGCGGAGGGCCAACGGGTGGAGGGCCGACGGCGGTGGCCCGGCTCGTGGAGGTCGTGGCGCAGCTGCGCGAACACTGCCTGTGGACCGCGGCCCTGACGCACGAATCGCTGGTGGAGTACCTGGTCGAGGAATCCTACGAGCTGGCCGAGGCGATCGAGACGGGCCACACCCGTGCGGAGGACGCCGAGGAGCTCAAGGGCGAACTGGCCGACGTCCTCTTCCAGGTGCTGCTGCACGCCCGGATCCAGGAGGAGCGCGGGACGTTCGATTTCGACGAGGTCGCGCGGTTCCTCACTGGCAAGCTGGTCCGCCGCAACCGGCATGTGTTCCGGCCTGACGGGACCCTGCAGGATTCGTTCCCGGCCACGGTGGAGGAGATCGTGGCCGGTTACGATGCCGCGAAGGCGGCGGAGAAGCCCGGGCGCAGCACGCCGTTCGACGGCATTCCACGTTCCCTTCCGGCGCTGACGCTTGCGGCGAAGTCGCTGGACCGTGCCGCGCGGGCCAGGATCGCGGGAGCGGAGGGAACCGACAGTCCCGCGACCACGCCCCCCGCCGAAGCCGCCGCCCCCGTAACGGAAGACGACATCGGGAACCTGTTGTTCGACGTCGTACGCCACGCCGTGACGAACGGGGTGGACGCCGAGCAGGCGCTGCGTGCGGCGGTGAGGCGGTTTCAACGCGACGTAACGGGCCCGTGAGGGACCGGCGTTCTCGACTACGCTTAGAACGACAGTGCTGCCGCTAACGGCTGTCGTGACGAGATCCAACTTTTCGTTCCCTCTTGAGTTCCAACGAACAGGAGCAAATCAATGGCGCTAATCGATGCCATCCATGCGCGCGAGATCCTCGATTCCCGCGGTAACCCCACGGTCGAGGTCGAGGTGCTGCTTTCGGACGGCTCCATGGGCCGTGCCGCAGTGCCCTCCGGTGCCTCCACCGGTGCATTCGAAGCGGTGGAACGCCGCGACGGCATCAAGGACCGCTACCTGGGCAAGGGCGTCAGCGAGGCCGTCAACGCCGTCATCGACACCATCCAGCCGGCGCTGCTGGGCATCGACGCCACGGACCAGCGCCTGATCGACCAGACCATGATCGACCTGGACGGGACGTCGAACAAGTCGAACCTGGGCGCCAATGCCATCCTGGGCGTTTCGCTGGCCGTCGCCAACGCCGCGGCCGAGTCCTCGAACCTGCCGCTGTACAAGTACCTCGGCGGACCGAACGCGCACGTGCTGCCGGTGCCGCTGATGAACATCCTGAACGGTGGCTCGCACGCCGATTCCGACGTGGACATCCAGGAATTCATGATTGCGCCGATCGGTGCCGCCACCTTCTCCGAGGGCCTGCGCTGGGGCGTCGAGGTCTACCACACCCTCAAGTCGGTGCTGAACGAGAAGGGCCTGTCCACCGGACTGGGCGACGAGGGCGGCTTCGCCCCGAACCTGCCCAGCAACCGCGCCGCGCTGGACCTGATCTCCGAGGCCATCTCCCGCGCCGGCTACACCCCGGGCAAGGACATCGCGCTGGCGCTCGATGTCGCCTCCTCCGAGTTCTACAAGGACGGCGGCTACCAGTTCGAGGGCAAGTCCCTGAGCGCCGCGGAGATGAGCGAGTACTACGCCCAGCTCGTGGCCGACTACCCGCTGGTCTCCATCGAGGACCCGCTGGACGAGTCCGACTGGGAGGGCTGGGCGAAGCTGACCGCGGACCTGGGCGACAAGGTCCAGCTGGTCGGCGACGACCTGTTCGTCACCAACCCGGAGCGCCTGCAGCAGGGCATCGACTCCAAGACCGCCAACTCGCTCCTGGTGAAGGTCAACCAGATCGGTTCGCTGACCGAGACCCTCGAGGCCGTGGCCCTGGCCCAGCGCAGCGGCTACACCACCATCACCTCGCACCGCTCCGGCGAAACCGAGGACACCACGATCGCCGATATTGCCGTCGCCACCAACGCCGGCCAGATCAAGACCGGTGCCCCGGCCCGCTCCGAGCGCGTGGCCAAGTACAACCAGCTGCTGCGCATCGAGGAAGAGCTCGACGACGCGGCACGCTACGCCGGTGCCTCGGCTTTCCCGCGTTTCAAAGCCTGAACCGCCGCAGGACTGGGTATCGTCTTAAGGACGGCGCCGCGAAGAGGCGCTGACCTAGACGGAAGTCCCAAGGAGTTGCATGTCCACCCGACGTCCCAAAGTGCCGCGGGCCGCCCGTCCGGCCGGAGGCAACGGGTCCGGACCACACGGTCCGGACCACGGGGCGTCGGGTGACGGCGTTTCCGGGGGAAAGGTGATCCGCGCCGACTTCAACGGCGGCAAGGACCCTGCTCCGGAAAGGCCTGTGTCGGAAAGGCATCCGGCGCCAGGGAGGGCCGCGCGGCCGCCGGCCGAAAGAGCAAAGCCCACGCCGTCCGAGGCGCGGGCCGCCGAGCGGCAGGAACTTTCGGAGGCCATCCGGCAGCCGGGCGGGAAGCGGCCTTCGTCCCCGGAACCGAAGTTCCTGGAACTGCACGACGACAACGCCGCACCGGTCCCCGCGAAGGCGTTCTCCGGCCGCATGCTGGCGCTGGCCGTGGTGCTGGTGACCATCACCGTCCTGCTGGCCCCATCGGTGCGCGTTTTCATCGAGCAGCGCTCCGAGATCGCCGCGCTGCAGCAGGACATCAGCACCGAGCAGGAACGCCAGGACAAGCTGGAGCGGGAGCTGGCCCGCTGGGACGACCCGGCCTACATCAAACAGCAGGCGCGGGATCGCATATTCTATGTAATGCCGGGTGAAACCCGCTACCTGGTGACCGGCGCCGAAGGCCTGGGCGATTCCGAAGAGCACGCCTCCGAGGCGGCTCCGGCCAAACTGCCGTGGGTGGACGCCCTGTGGGACTCGGTCAAACGCGCGGCCACGGACAAGCCGGCCCAGGACTAGCCCGCCCGCGCCGCCGCATCGCCTATCGAAGCGCGACCAGTCTTCGACAAGAACCATTTGGAAGGACCCCCGCGCCATGGATACCGCCCAGCGCACGCCCACTCCGGCGGACCTCGAAACCATCAGCCGGCAACTGGGGCGTCCCGCCCGCGACGTCGTGGAAATCGGGGCGCGCTGCATCTGCGGCAACCCGCTGGTTGCGACCACGGCGCCGCGGCTGGGCAACGGGATCCCGTTTCCGACCACGTTCTACCTGACCCACCCCGTCATCACCTCGGCGGTCTCCCGGCTGGAGGCCGCGGGCGTCATGACGGAGATGACGGAGCGGCTGGAGCGGGACGAGCAGCTCGCGGCCGCTTATCGGCGCGCCCATGACGCGTACCTGCGCAGCCGGGACGAGATCGGGCAGCGCACCGGCGTCGGCGCGGTGCCCGAAATCGCGGGCGTCTCCGCCGGCGGGATGCCGTCCCGGGTCAAATGCCTGCACGTGCTGGTCGGGCACTCGCTCGCCGCCGGCCGGGGCGTGAACCCCCTCGGGGACGAGGCTCTCGACGGCATCGCCGAATGGTGGACCACGGACCGCTGCTACTGCGGCGGCGCCTGGGACGAATCCGGGCCTGTCCCTGACCGGGACCTGAGCCGGCACACCAAGACACAGGGGCTCAGCCCCGAGGAACTCGAAGCCAAGCGCGCCGAACGCCGTGCCGCCCGGGAAGCCGGGCAGGACGCAGGGGAAGAAGGACTGTCATGAGGGTCGGAGCCATCGACTGCGGAACCAATTCCATCCGCCTGCTGATTGCGGACGTTGACGACGGCGGACGCCTCACCGACGTGGTTCGCACCATGAAGGTGGTGCGGCTGGGCCAGGGCGTGGACGCAACGGGAATACTGGCGGACGAGGCGCTGGCCCGAACGTTCGCCGCGGCCGAGGAGTATGCCGGCCAGCTGCGCGGACACGGCGCTGAGAGCCTGCGCTTCGTGGCGACGTCGGCCACGCGGGACGCCGGCAACCGCCAGGTCTTCGTGGACGGCATCCGCGACCGGCTCGGAGTCGAGCCGGAGGTCATCAGCGGCGGGGAAGAGGCGGAGCTGTCCTTCACCGGCGCAGCCAGCGCCTTGTCTGCGCACCCGGACGAGCGGATCTTGGTCGTGGACCTTGGCGGGGGCAGCACCGAGTTCGTCCTCGGTAACGGGTCCGGCGTCCTGGCCGCGCGCAGCACCGACATGGGCTGCGTCCGGTTCACCGAGCGGCACCTCGTGACCGATCCTCCCTCGGCGGCCGAGATCGAGGCCGCCGAGAAGGAGATCAACGCCTACATCGACGAGGTGCTCCGCGACGTGCCGCTGGGGGATGCCGACCGGCTGGTGGGCGTCGCCGGATCCATCACCACGGTGACCGCGCACGCGATGGGCCTGGCCGAGTACCAGCCGGACGCCATCCACGGCACGGCCCTGGACGCCGCCAAGACCAGGGCGGCCTGCACCTCGCTGCTGCGGATGAGCCGCGCCGAACGGGCTGCCCTGCCTTATATGCACCCGGGGCGCGTCGACGTCATCGGCGCCGGCGCCCTCATTTGGCGCACCATCAACGACCGGGTTGGAGAGCTGACCTCGGGCCGGGTCGACGGCGCGACCGCCAGCGAACACGATATCCTCGATGGCATTGCCCTGAGCGCCGCCCGGCCGCGCTCCGAGGCCAACTAGCCGAAACCGGAAATCCGTAAAGTGGGAGAGATGGACGACAAGCAGCCGCGAGCCGCACGCCGGAACCGCCGGCCCGGGCCGGCCACCATGCGGCGCACTGCCCGCACCCTCGTGCTGTCCATGGTCTCCGTGCTGGCCCTGGCCGGCGGCGCCGTGTTCGCCCCGGCCGCCGTCGCGGACGAGCACCGGGAGAAGGAATACTGGCTGGATTCCTCCGGCATCCGGGACGCCTGGAAAACCTCGCAGGGGGAGGGCGTCAAGGTCGCCGTGATCGACAGCGGCATCGATGCAAAGCACCCGGACCTGAAGGGCGCGGTGGTCGGCGGCGCGGACGTCTCCGGGGCGGGAGACCCGAACGGCCAGAGCGGCATCGGCCAGACGCCTGAGCACGGCACGCTCGTCGCGACCCTGCTGGCCGGACGCGGCCACGCATCGGACAAAGAAAAGCAGGACGACAAGAAGCCGGCGAGCGGCGTCGGCGCCGGATCCGACGGTGTCATCGGTGTCGCGCCCAAGGCGGAGCTGCTCGCCGTGTCCACCTGGCTTGGCTCGCCGAACCCCGGCGGCGTAGGCATCGAGGAACAGATTCCGGCCGCCGTACGCTGGGCCGTCGACAGCGGCGCGAAGGTCATCAACATGTCGCTGACCAGCTCCACGACCTCCTGGCCCGAAAGCTGGGACGACGCCTTCCTCTATGCGGAACAGAACGACGTCGTTATTGTCGCCGCCGCGGGCAACCGGGCCGGCGGGACCGAGCAGTCCGGTGCCCCGGCCACGATTCCCGGCGTGCTGACCGTCGCCGGCCTCAGCCGCGACGGCAAGGCCAGCGAGAAGGCATCCGCGCAGAGCATCGTCATCGGCGTCGCCGCCCCCGCGGAGGACCTGATCGGCGGCATGCCCGGCGGACAGTACGCGGACTGGTCCGGCACCTCCGGCGCCACGCCGCTGGTCTCCGGCGTCGCTGCCCTGATCCGGTCAAAGTATCCGCAGATGAGCGCCGGGGAGGTCATCAACCGGATCATTTCCACCGCGTCCGACGCCGGTGTTCCCGGCCACGACCCCATCTACGGCTTCGGCATCCTCGACGCTGAGGCCGCCCTGAACGCGGACGTGCCCGAGGCGGGCGCCAATCCGCTGGGATCAATCGCCCAGTGGATCACCATCCACCGCAGGGGCGAAGTCGCTCCGCCCAGCGAGGTGCCCGTGAACAAGAACGTCAAGGAAGAGCCTGCCGTTCCCGAGCCCACCACACCCGCGGCCGAGGAACCCAGGCTGGAGGGCGACGTGCTGCCCGGCATCCTCGTGGTCGGGTCCGGTGTCCTCCTGTTGGTGATCGTGGGCCTGGGCGTCCAGCAGACCTTCCGCGCGCGCAAGCAGTCCGGCGCCGGAACGGGCTCGGCGGACCGAAAGCCAGAGGGGCCCGCCAACCCATCCGGCCGCTGAGGGCGGACTCCGGCAAGGCCGGAAAAGCGCGCCCGGGCGGGCTAAAGGATGCGGCTGCATGAGTTCGTGAAAACTTTCACAATTGAGGCTACACTGGTGTCATGGCATACACTCCTGCGCTCTCAGACCGTCCCCGCGTCCTGGTCGTCGGCGGCGGCTACGTCGGCCTTTACGTGGCTCTCAAACTCCAGAAGAAGGTCCGGGAACACGGCGGGATCGTGACCCTGGTGGACCCGCTGCCGTACATGACCTACCAGCCGTTCCTGCCCGAGGTCGCGGCCGGATCCAT
Source organism: Arthrobacter sp. Marseille-P9274 (assembly GCF_946892675.1). Classification (NCBI taxonomy): domain Bacteria; kingdom Bacillati; phylum Actinomycetota; class Actinomycetes; order Micrococcales; family Micrococcaceae; genus Arthrobacter; species Arthrobacter sp. Marseille-P9274. The sequence goes on along the minus strand of NZ_CAMPOV010000001.1, from coordinate 472,936 downwards.
CGAATCCCGCCATGCCGTGGTCTCTCACCGCATGCACCTGAAGCAGACCGAGGTCATCACCGGCCGCGTCACCTCGATCGACCACGCCAATAAGACCGCCACGGTCGATTCCGAAGACGGCGTGACTTTCGAGCTGCCGTACCGCGACGTCGTGATCGCCGCCGGCGCCGTGACCCGTACGTTCCCGATCCCGGGCCTGGCCGAGCAGGGCATCGGCCTGAAGACCATCGAGGAAGCGCTCGAACTGCGCAACACCGTGTTGGAGCGCATCGAAGCCGGCTCCATCCTGCCGGACGGCCCGGAGAAGAAGCGCGCGCTGACCTTCGTCGGCGTCGGCGGCGGCTTCGCCGGTATCGAGGCGATGACCGAGATCGAGGACATGGCCCGCCATGCCGCCGAGCAGAACCCGCGCCTGAAGCGCTCCGACCTGCGCTTCGTGCTGGTCGAGGCCATGGGCCGGATCATGCCCGAGGTCACCGAGCACCAGGCCGAGTGGGTCGTCGAGCACATGCGCTCGCGCGGCATCGAGGTCCTGCTGAACACCTCGCTCGCCTCCGCCGTGGACGGCAAGCTCGAGCTGATCAACATGCCGGACAAGAGCCCGGCCCAGTCCTTCGAGGCGGACACCCTGCTGTGGACCGCGGGCGTGCAGGCCAACCCGGTGGTGCGCAACTACGGCTTCGCCCTTGACGAGCGCGGACGAGTCAAGGCCAATGCCGAACTGCGTGTCATCGACGATAACGGCCAGCCGGTCGAGGGTGCCTGGACCGCGGGTGACGTGGCGGCCGTACCGGACCTCACCGGCGGCGGCGTCGGCGGCTTCTGCGTCCCGAACGCGCAGCACGCCGTCCGCCAGGCCAAGCACCTGGCCAAGAACATCTACGCCGAGCGCTGGGGCGTGGGCCAGGTGACCGAGTACAAGCACGAGAACCTCGGCGCCGTGGCCGGCTTCGGCATCAACAAGGGCGTAGCCAAGGTGATGGGCATCAAGCTCAAGGGCACCCTGGCCTGGCTGGCGCACCGCGGCTACCACGGCTTCGCCATGCCGACCTGGGAGCGCAAGGTCCGCGTCATCGCCGACTGGTTGCTCAACGCCGTCCTTGGCCGCGACACCACCGAGATCAGCGACCTGGAGACCCCGTACCGGGCGTTCCGGACCGCCGCCACGCCAGCCAAGAAGCCGGCGGCGGCCAAGGCAGAGGACGCGAAGGACGGCCAGAAGGCAGAGGACAAGGCCGGCGCCCAGACGAAGTAGGCGCGCAGGCCGAGTAGCGGTGCCGGATCCGGTCTGCACCGGACCACAACGACGGCGGGACAGAGGTAGCGCAGCAGCGGAACCTTTGGTCCCGCCGTCGGGCGTTAACCGCACGGTGGCACGGCGCGCCCGACGGAAGGAAGTGCGATGACGGTGGAGACGGTGGAACTGCGCAGTGAACGGCCGGAGGACCGGGACGAAGTGCTCCGGCTGACGGGGCGCGCCTTCGACGGTGGCGACGGCCGGGAACCCGTGGAGGTGCATTTGCTCTCCGAACTCTTCGGCTGCGACGAGTACCTGCCGGACCTGTCCATCGTGGCCGTCGCCGGGCGGCCGGGCGGCGGATCCGCGATCGCGGGGCACTCCATCACGACGCGCGGCTGGATCGACGGGCAGCCGGCCCTGGGCCTGGGACCGATCTCGGTCCTGCCCGAATTCCAGGGGCAGGGCATCGGTGCCGCCCTGCTGGAAGAAACCAAAAGCCGCGCCGAGGCCCGTGGCGATTGCGTGATCGTGCTGCTTGGGCACACCGGCTACTATCCGCGCTTCGGCTACCGTCCCGCGGCGGAGCTCGGCATCCAGGCGCCGGACCCGCAGTGGGGCGAGCACTTCATGGCGCTGCGGCTGGCAGGCCGCGAGGTGCCCGCCGGCCCCTTCCGCTACGCCGAGCCCTTTTCCCGCCTCTAACCAGCGCACCCTCCCGGCCCAAGCTCCGGTTTAAGGCTGAAGCTCACGCCCCGGTTCTCGCGGCGGTAGCGCCGCCGTCGTGCTCCGGGGCCCCGATCCAGTACGCTGGATGAAGCCCTTCACACGGGGCCCGCCCCAGTAGCCCAATGGCAGAGGCAAGCGACTTAAAATCGTTTCAGTGTGGGTTCGAGTCCCACCTGGGGTACCAATGGGCCGCCCCTGCAATTCTGAACGGTTTGTTTCCGATCGGTGTCGGCCGCTGTGACGAGCGTTACGAGGATGTAACCCAATAGCCTTATTTTTTGTTGCTTTCTGCACTAGTTTCTTTTCATAATCACCGAATCCATGGTGGTTGCATCGAGGGTTCGCGGACCTTGTGATCGAGGAGAAGACTTTATGACTGCAACACGTAATGCAGTGCTGTTCGGCAACGGTGCGCGTGGCGCCAAGCTGGCGGCGCTTGGCTTGGGGGTAGCCCTCTTCGCATCAGCCTGTGGCGGTTCCGGCACACCCGAGCAGGGAGGCGAGTCGTCGGCGCCGGCCGCCTCGGGCCTGACCTGCCCCGAACCAACGCAGAACGGCGCGGGAGCCAATCGCACCAAGGGCGATCCGTCCGCCGTTCCGGCGAGCAAGGGCTCCACTGACCAGCCCTTGAAACTCGGCACGCTGCTGCCGACCACGGGCACGCTGTCCTACCTTGGTCCGCCCGAAATCGCTGCCACCAACCTGGCCGTGAAGGAGATCAACGCCGCCGGCGGCGTCCTGGGCAAGGACGTGGACATCGTCCACCGTGATTCCGGCGACACGACGACCGACATCGCCACCCAGTCCGTCACCGACCTGCTGGGCCAGGACGTCAGCGCCATCATCGGCGCGGCGTCGTCGAGTGTCTCTTTCAACGTGATCGACCAGGTCACTAACGCCGGGGTGGTGCAGTTCTCGCCGGCCAACACGTCGCCCGACTTCACCGACTACAAGGACAACGGACTCTACTTCCGCACCGCCCCGTCGGACGTCCTGCAGGGCCGGACACTCGGCAGCTACATGATCTCCTGCGGTGCCCAGACCCTCGGCATGATCGTCCTGAACGACCCGTACGGCACCGGCCTGCAGGGCAACGTCAAGGAGTCGTTCGAAGGCGCCGGCGGACAGGTCGTGGCCGAGGAAATGTTCAATACCGGCGACTCGCAGTTCAGCTCGCAGGTGGACGCGGTGGTCGCGGCCAAGCCGGACGCGATCGCGGTGATCACGTTCGACGAGATCAAGAGCATCGCCCCGCTGCTGCTCGCGAAGGGCGTGGCCCCGAATCAGCTGTTCCTGGTGGACGGCAACACGGCTGACCTGAGCAAGGACCTGGATCCGGGCGCGATGGAAGGGGCGCAGGGAACCATCCCGGGCACCTTCGCCAAGGATGACTTCCGGGCGGACCTCAAGACGGTGGACAAGGACCTGAAGGACTACGCGTACGCGGGCGAATCCTACGACGCGACGACGATGATCGCCCTGGCCGCCGAGGCGGCCGGCAGCACCGCGGGCAAGGACATTGCCAAGGAGCTGGAGGGCATCTCGAAGGAAGGCGAGAAGTGCACGGACTTCCCCAGCTGCGTGACCCTGCTGCGCGAAGGCAAGGACATCGACTACGACGGGCTGTCCGGACCGATTACGTTCAGTGACAAGGGCGACCCGACCGAGGCCTACATCGGCATCTACAACTACGACGCCGAGAACGTCCCCCAGCCGGCCCGCGAGGAGTTCGGCAAACTCTAGAGCTTCAGTCCCTCACTCGCACTGAAGCAGGAAGCCCCCGCCAGTCCAAGCACTAGCGGGGGCTTCCTCGTGCCCGGCGTCCGTCCGGGCCCGGCCCCAACGGCAGCACGCGGAACGGCGACCTCCCCGCACCGGGGGAGGCCGCCGTCGTGCGCTGTGGCAGCTGGCCTGCTACGCGGATTCGGCCAAGGTGCCCAGGTAGAGCTGGATGACCTTGGGGTCCTTCAGCAGCTCGCGCCCGGTGCCGGTGTAGGCGTCGCGGCCCTGGTCCAGCACGTAGGCCCGATCGCAGATCTGGAGGCAGCGCCGGGCGTTCTGTTCGACCATGATGACCGAGACGCCGGCCCGGTTGATCTCGTGCACGCGCAGGAAGGTCTCGTCCTGCTTGACGGGGGAGAGGCCAGCGGAGGGCTCGTCCAGCAGCAGCACGGCGGGATCCATCATGAGCGCACGTCCCATGGCAACCATCTGGCGTTCGCCGCCGGAGAGCGACCCGGCGCGCTGCTGGCGGCGCTTGCCCAATTCAGGGAAGATGCCGGTGACGAAGTCGAAGCGTTCCTTGAAGTCCTTCGGTCGCTGGAACATGCCCATCTGCATGTTCTCCTCGATGGTCAGGGTGGCGAAGACGTTGTTGGTCTGGGGTACGAAGCCGATGCCCTGGGAGACCAGCTTGTTGGCCTTGAGGCCGGTGATATCCCGCCCGCGCACGATGACCTTGCCCGAGTGGATCTTGACCAGGCCGAACATCGCCTTCAGCAGCGTTGACTTGCCCGCGCCATTGGGGCCGATGATGCCGATCAGCTCCCCGGGACGTGCCTCGATGCTGCAGCCGTTGAGGATGTTGACGCCCGGCAGGTACCCTGCGACGAGGTCCGTCACCGTGACGACGGCGTTGCCGCCCTCCGGAGTCTGCTGGCTCATGGTGCGTCCTTCCTGTCCCGGCCCTCGTCCGGATCGCGGCCGTCCTGTTCGGTGATTCCGCGGCCGAGGATGCCCTCGTCTGCGGTGCCGACGACGGACTCCTTGTCCTGCGCCAGCTGGTGTTCCAGCACCTCGATGCCCTCGGCCGCCCCCAGGTCCACGTCATGGTGCGCGCCGAGGTAGGCGTCGATCACGGCCTGGTCCTTCATGACCTCTGCCGGCGGGCCCTCGGCCACGATCCTGCCCTCGGCCATGACCACGACCCAGTCGGCGATGTTCCGGACCATGTGCATGTCGTGCTCGACGAAGAGTACCGTCATGCCTTCGGACTTCAGGTTCCGGACGTGGTCCAGCAGCGACTGGGTCAGGGCCGGGTTTACTCCTGCCATCGGCTCGTCCAGCATCACGAGCTTGGGGTCGGCCATCAGGGCCCGGGCCATTTCCAGCAGTTTGCGCTGGCCGCCGGAGAGCGAGGCGGCATAGTCCTCGCGCTTGGTGTCCAGCTTGAACTTTTCCAGCAGCCCGTCCGCGTGACGGGTGATCTCCCGCTCTCGGCCGCCCCAGATGTTCTTGAAGAGCGCCTTGGAGAGCTTCTCGCCCTCCTGCTTAGTGGCCCCGAGGCGCATGTTCTCGATGACCTTGAGCTTGCCCATGACCTTGGTCAGCTGGAAGGTGCGGACCATGCCCATGCGGGACACCTTGTAGGACGGGACGCCGTGCAGCGATGTGCCGTCGAAGGTCCACTCGCCCGAGTTCGGCTGGTCGAAGCCGGTCAGCAGGTTGAAGAACGTGGTTTTGCCCGCGCCGTTGGGGCCGATCAGCGCGGTGATCTTGTGCCGGGGGACCTCCAGGTACTCGACGTCGACGGCGTTGATCCCGCCGAAGGCGCGGGTAACGTTTTTGGCCACCAGGATCGGGTCCCGCTTCCGGCAGCCCGGAGCGGCCGGTTCGGAGGCGATGGGACGCGTGTCGGTCATGTAGTCCACGGCGTCGGTCCGGACGCCGGCAGTTCCGGACTCGTCCGGCGTTGGATTGGCCATGCTCACGAGTACACCAGCTCCTTCTTGTTGCCCAGCAGGCCTTGCGGTCTGAAGATCATCAACAGCATCAGCGCCACACCGACCATGATGTAGCGCAGCTGGCCGGCCTGGGGGATGGAGATGAAAGTAATGTAGCCCGCGCCGATCGCGCCGTACAGCAGGCCCTGGGTCAGCGAGAGCACGACCCAGAACAGCATGGCGCCGACAACCGGCCCGAGCACCGTGGCCGCGCCGCCGAGCAGGAGGCACGTCCACAGGAAGAAGGTCAGCTCGGTGCCGTAGTTGGCCGGCTGGACGGAACTGCGGGGGAGCGTGAACAGGATTCCGGCCAGTGAGCCAAAGACGCCGCCGATGATCAGCGCCTGCATCTTGTAGGAGTAGACATTCTTGCCGAGCGAGCGGACGGCATTCTCGTCCTCGCGGATGCCCTTGAGCACACGGCCCCAGGGGCTGCGGACGAGGAGCCAGACGATGAAGCAGCAGACGGCAACGACCGACCAGGCAACCACGCGGACCCAGAGGTCCCGGGCGCTGAGGGTAATGAAGCCGAGGTTGTACGTTCCCTCGGGGAAGGGATTGAGGGCGTAGAAGCCGCCTGCGAAGCCGTTGAGCCCGCCGGCGGAACCGGTGATATCGGTCAGCTGGTTGGTCGTCACGATGTAGCGAATCACCTCGGCGGCGGCGATTGTCACGATCGAGAGGTAGTCCGCGCGCAGCCGCAGGGTCGGGATGCCCAGCAGGAAGGCGAAGGCAACCGAGCAGGCCAACGCGACCAGGATCGCGGCCCAGAAAGGCGCGTTGAATGTCAGGATGGCAATGGCGAAGCCGTAGGCGCCCATGGCCATGAACCCGGCCTGGCCAAAGTTGAGCAGGCCCGTGTAGCCGAAGTGCAGCGCCAGGCCGAGGGCAGCCAGCGCGTAGGCGGCCGTCGTCGGGCTGATGATTTCGCCGAGTGCACCGCTGAGAATATTGAGAAAGTCCATTCCGAGCCTCCTAACCTACGCGCTCTTTGCGGCCCAGGATGCCTTGGGGCCGGAACAGCAGGACAATGATCATGATCAGCAGGGCACCGACGAACTTGAGGTCGGCTTCGAGCCAGATCGTAGATACTTCGACGAAGATGCCGACGATGATCGAACCCACCAGGGCGCCGAAGACGGTGCCCAGGCCGCCCAGGACCACCGCGGCGAAGATCAGCAGCAGGATCTGCTGTCCCATATTGAAGGTCACACCGGGCCGGTAGTAAGCCCAGAGGATGCCGCCGAGTCCGGCCAGGACGCCGCCGACCGTCCAGACGATCCGGATCACCCCGTCCACGTCGATGCCGGAGGCGGACGCCAGCGCCGGATTGTCGGCCACCGCGCGGGTCGCCTTGCCGATCCGGGTCTTCAGCAGCAGGAAGGCCACCACCAGGACCACGACCGTGCTGATGACCAGCGAGATCAGCGTGTTCTGGGAGATCGATACCGACCCCAGTTCGATCTGCGGGCTGCGTGCGCCCGGCAGCTGCCGGGTGCTGCCGCCGAAGAACAGCTGGATGGTGTAGCGGGCCGCGAGCGCAAGACCGATGCTGACGATCATCATCGGGATGATGCCGGTCCCACGCCGCCGCAGCGGCTTCCACAGGCCGGAGTCCTGGAGATACCCGGAGAGGCCGCCGCCCAGGACGGCCAGGACGGCCGCCAGCCAGACCGGCATGCCGAGGCCGCTGAAGAAGAACATCAGCACCGCCCCGAGCGTCACCATCTCACCGTGCGCGAAGTTGGTGAGCCCCGTGGTGCCGAAGATGAGCGACAGGCCCACCGAGGCCAGCGCCAGCAGCAGGCCGAAGCTCAGGCCTGCCAGCACGCGTTCGACGAGCAGCTCCCCGAACGACTGGGTTTGGACCACGATTCCTGCGCCGAGCGGAAAGATCGCTCCGGCGTTGGACGTGTTGGCGAACGTGACCTGGCGCGGGTTCTGTGCCCCTTCTGCCAGCGTGACGCCCTCGGGAAGCGTGCTGACGTCCAGCTCCACCTCGTACGTGCCCTGGACCGGGACGCCGATGCTCCATCCGCCGGTTGCGGAGGAGACGGCCTCGCCGCTGAAGCCCTCGCCGGTCGCCCGGATGGTCACTCCGGCCACCGGCTGCCCGGCATTCCGCAGGACGCCGTTGATGGTATTGGGGAAGGACTCAGGGGTGCCGGTTGGTTCGGCTGGCGATGGTGCCGGTGTCGAGGTGGAAAGCGGGGCAGCCATGGTCTGGGCCTGCCCGGCCGGTGCCGATAACAACAGGGCTGCGAAAACCGCCAGCAAGGCGAACAGCAGTCCCATCGGCCGAGCAAGCTTCGGCAATCTTCTCAAGTTATGAACCTCCACAGTGGGGGCTTGCCGGCCCCACGAACCGGCAACGCTGACGACGCCGTGTGAACTTGGTCACTGACGTGTCGTTCATGTTACTCGGGGAATGTGTTCAGCATGTTGCGAAATGCTTGCTTTTGGTCGCGATCGCATAACAACTGCCCACGTGGAGGGCACATAGGGGCACGGCCCGGCGCAGGTCCGCCGGGCGGCTAGAGGTAGAGTCCGGTGCCTTTGTCCGTTTCCTCGGGTTCGGCGACGGCGTGGATGTCCCGTTCGCGCAGGAGGATGTAATCGGTGGCGTTGACCTCGACCTCGGCGCGGTCCTCCGGGTCGAACAGCACCTTGTCGCCCACGCCGACCTGCCGCACGTTCGGGCCTGCGGCCACCACGGTGGCCCAGCCCAGGCGCTTGCCCATGGCGGCCGTCGCCGGAATCACGATCCCGGACGAGGAGCGGCGCTCGCTGCTGTCCTTGTCCGGGGCCACCAGGATGCGGTCGTGCAGCATCCGCAGCGGGAGGTTGGCGGGCGCGGAGCGTTGGTTCCGTTCGGCGGCGGGGCGAGGATTCACGCCAACAGTCTAAGCTCCCGGCAGGCCGCGGAAATCCGGCGGGATAGAACCGGAGGCGCCGAGCGTTGCATTGATAGGGTTGAAGTAGCTCGTACCCCCTGATCGGAGGACAAATATGGCCATGGGTGGAAATCCCGTATTCAGTAATCCCAACGTATTCCGCAGCCAACCGCAAAGCTCCGCGAACGCAGGCGCCGGCATGCTCGCCGGCCAGTCGCAGATGTCCAGCGAGCAGCTGCAGGATCTGTACAACCAGCCGTCGGCAGGGCCGGCCCAGACCGGGCGGATGACCTACGACGACGTCATCATGAAGACGCTGGCCTGCCTGGCCCTCGTCCTCGCCGGCGCGGCCGTGGGCTGGATGGTCCCCGCGCTAATGATCCCGGGCATGCTCGCCGGCCTGGTGCTGGGCCTGGTCAACGCCTTCAAGAAGGAGCCGTCCAAGGGCCTGATCCTGACCTACGCCGCGGCTGAGGGCCTCTTCGTCGGCGGCCTGTCCGCCATGCTGGACGGAATGTTCCCGGGCATCGCCACCCAGGCCGTCCTGGGCACCGTCTGCGTGTTCGCCGTAACCTTGGCGCTGTTCAAGAGCGGCAAGGTGCGGGCTACGCCGAAGGCCATGAAGTTCTTCATGATCGCCATCATCGGCTACGCCGTGTTCTCGCTGGTCAACCTCGGCCTGACGATGTTCGGCGTCATGGACAACCCGTGGGGCATTCGCGGCGCGGACATCCCGGGCACGAACATCCCCTGGGGCGTAGTCATCGGCCTGTTCGCCATCGGCCTGGCGGCCTTCTCGCTGATCATGGACTTCACCTCCATCGAGGAAGGCGTGCGCCAAGGCGTGGACCGCAAGTACTCCTGGACCGCAGCCTTCGGCCTGACCGTCACGCTGGTCTGGCTCTACGTCGAGATCCTGCGCCTGCTGGCCATCCTGCGCGCCGTCGCGGAGGACTAGGACCGGGCGTCCGGAACAACAACGTGGGACTCCGCCTCGGCGGGGTCCCACGTTGTTTTAACGGCCGCATCTTTGGCAGGCGCCCCCATCGCCGGGAGTGGCCGCATCTTCGGGGCGTTTCAGGCGAGCCGGCCGGCGCCGTCCGCTGCGGCGACCGGGAAGATGTCCGGCCGGGCGTGGCCGGCAGCCTGGAAGGCATTAACGACGGCGTTGCCCACCGCGGCGGCGAAGGACCGGGGTACCAGGGCAAGGGCCGAGCCGCCGAAGCCGCCGCCGGTCATGCGGGCCCCCAGCGCACCGTGCTCGAGGGCGGTTTCCACGGCGAGGTCGAGTTCCGGGCAGGAGACCTCGTAGTCGTCGCGCAGCGAGGCATGGCCCTGGGTGAGCAGCGGCCCGATGCTTCCCGGCCCGCAGGCTTCCAGCAGGTGCACGACCTTTTCCACCCGTTCGTTCTCCGTGACGACGTGGCGGGCCCGGCGGAAGGCCAGCGCGTCCAGCCGTGCATCGGAGCCCGCCAGGTCGTCGCCGGACAGTTCGCGGAGGGAGCGGACCCCCAGCAGTCCGGCGGCCCGTTCGCAGTCGCGGCGCCGCTCGGCGTAGCCCCCGCCGGCGTTGGCGTGGGAGACCTTGGTGTCCATCACGAGCAGGCTCAGCCCGTTCTCCTGCAACCGAAGCGGGACCGGGCGGGTGGTGCCGCTGCGGAAATCCACCAGCAGGGCATGGCCGCGGCGCCCGCCGAGCGACGCCGTCTGGTCCAGGAGGCCGGTCGGCGCCCCGGCCATCTCGTTCTCGGCCTGCTGGCACAGCCGGGCCAGCCCGGCGCTCCCGAGCCCGGTGCCGAGCAGGTCGTCCAGGGCCACTGCGACCGCGCACTCCACGGCCGCCGAGGAGGACAATCCGGCCCCGAGAGGCACGTCCGTCTCCAGGTGCAGGTCCAGGCCCGGCACCGGGAAGCCGGAGCCGGCGAAGGCCCAGACGACTCCCAGCGGGTAGGCCGCCCACCCGGACACCGCCCCCGGCGAGATTTCCGTGGCCGGCAGGCTCACGCCGTCGTTCTTGTCCTGCAGTGACTCCTGCAGTGACTCCTGCAGTGACGTTGACACCCGGACGGTCCCGTCCCGGCGGAGCGCGGCGGCGGCCACGGTCGCGCGGTCGATGGCCAGCGGAAGGGCCAGGCCCTGGTTGTAGTCCGTGTGCTCGCCGATCAGGTTGACGCGGCCGGGGGCGGCCCAGAGTCCGTCCGGGGCAGAGCCGTAGCGGGCAGCGAAACCGGCGCGGGCGGCCGCCGCCAGCGCGCCGGGATGCGGGCTGCCGGCGGCCGCTCCGGTCACGCCGTCGCCGCCTCGCGGAGCCGGGCCGCGGTCTCCTCCGGCACGGTGTCGTTGATGAAGGCACCCATGGCGGCCTCGGATCCGGCCAGGTACTTGAGCTTGTCGGCGGCGCGGCGCGGCGACGTCAGCTGCAGGTGCAGATGGCCGGCCGGGCGGAATTCGGCGTCGACCGGGGCCTGGTGCCAGGCCGCGATGTAGGGCGTGGGGGAGTCGTAGAGGGCATCGAACCGGCGCAGCAGTTCCGGGTGCAGCTCGGCCAGTTCGTCGCGTTCCTCGCCGTGGAGCCCGGCCAGGTCCGCCACGTGGCGGTGCGGAACCAGATGCACCTCCAGCGGCCAGCGGGCGGCGAACGGGACGAAGGCGCTGAAGTGCTGCCCCTCGAGCACCATCCGCGAGCCGTCGGCGCGCTCCGCGGCGAGGATGGCGGCGGTCTGGCTCTCCAGGCCGCCGGACCGGAGGAAGTGCCGCCGGGCCTGTTTGGCCATCCGGGCCGCGCGCGGCGTGACGTAGGGGTAGGCGTAGATCTGGCCGTGCGGGTGGTGCAGGGTGACGCCGATTTCCGCGCCGCGGTTCTCGAAGCAGAACACCTGCTGCACGCCGGGCAGGGCCGACAGCGCCTCGGTCCGCTGCGCCCAGGCATCGACCACCGTGCGCACCCGCTCGTAGGGAAGTTCGGCGAAGGAGCCCGTGTGGGAGTCGGTGAAGGCGATGACCTCGCAGCGGCCGTAGGCGGGTTCCGAAACCTGGCCGACCTCGGGACCGGGATCCGCCGGGAGGACGCCGTGCTGCGGGCCGAAGGACGGGAACCGGTTTTCGAAGACCGCCACCTCGTATCCGGTAGGGATTTCGGTCCGGCGGGCCCCGTCCGAGGGGCAGAGCGGGCACTCGTCCTCCGGGGGAAGATGGGTGCGGTCCTGGCGGTGCGCGGCGACGGCGACCCATTCTCCGATCAGCTCGTCGAAGCGGACCTGGCCGGAACCCGTGCCGCGGGCCGGCAGGCTCCGGCGGTCCCGGACCTGCTCCGGATCCCGGTGGCGCCCGGCGGCTTCCTCGCCGGCGTCGAAGTACAGCAGTTCCCGGCCATCCGACAGCCTGGAGGGGGTCATGATGGTCATCGCGGCTCCTGCGAGGATTCTCCGGTACGTTTTAGCTATGAGCCACCATACCTTTGCCACCGGCGAACAGTTCAGGATCGAGCGGGGCAACTCGTATGCGGTGATCACCGAGCTGGCCGGCTGCCTGCGCATCTTCGTCAAGGACGGCATCCAGCTCACGGAGTCCTTTAACGACGGCGACATCCCGCCGGGTGCGTCCGGCATCCTGCTCGCGCCGTGGCCGAACCGCGTGGCCAACGGCAAGTGGACCCTGGACGGCAAGGTGCAGAAGCTGGATATCACCGAGCTGACGCGCGGCCACGCCAGCCACGGCCTGCTCCGCAATACCGGCTACCGGCTGGTGGACCGCAGCGAGGACGCCGTGGAACTGTCGGCCGAGATCTTCCCGCAGCACGGCTACCCGTTCCGCCTGACCCACGTGGTCCGGTACCGGATCGACGAGGCCGGGGACCTGGCGGTCACGCAGGAGCTGGTCAACCACTCGGCCGCCGCCGCCCCGGTGGCGCTGGGCGCTCATCCTTACCTGCGGCTCGGGGACCTGGAGGCGGCTGACCTGACCCTGAGCGTCCCGGGAGCCACCTTCCTGCATGCGGACGAGACGCTCATTCCGTCCGGTTCCGCGCCGGTCGCCGGGGAGACGGACCTGCGGGGCGGCGCCGCCGTCGGGCCTTTGCGGAAGCTGGACCGTGCCTACACCGACCTGGCGACCGCCGGCGGTCGGGCCGAGACGACGCTGGCATCGGCCGACGGCCGCTCCGTCACGCTGTGGCAGGATGAGTCGTTCCCCTATGTGCAGGTTTTCGTGACCGACACCTTCCCCGGGCGGACGCTGGCGGTAGCCGTCGAGCCCATGACGGCCCCGGCCAACGCGCTGAATTCCGGCGACGGGCTTGTCTGGCTCGAGCAGAGCGAGCGCTTCGGCGGCAGCTGGGGCATCAGCGGCCGGCTTCATCCAGCCGTAGCCGGCTGAGGATGTGAAATTATTGTCTCTATGAGTCAGCCTATCCCTGACAGCACCCCGCAGGGCCCCGCCGGTCCTGTGCCCCGCGTGCCGGACTCGACCCGGGACGATGTTCCCTACGCGCTGCGGATTGCCGCTTCCTGGGCCTGGCGGATCGGCCTGGTCATCGTCGTGGTCGGGGTGCTGATCTGGCTGCTGAGCTACGTTTCGCTGCTGCTTATCCCCGTGATGGTCGCCGCGCTGATGGCCGGCCTGCTGCAGCCGGTCGTGCGGTTCCTGCTCAAGGCCAAGGTGCCGAAGGGCCTGGCCGTCGGCATCACGATCCTGGGCTTCCTGGGCCTGATCGGCGGGGCGCTATCGCTCGTGGGCCGGCAGCTCTACTTCGGTTTCCGAGAGCTGTGGGACCAGGTGCTCGAGGGCGTGCGGCAGATCCAGACGTGGCTGATGGACGGGCCGCTTAGCCTGACCTCGGCACAGCTGAACGACTACATCAACGACCTGCTGGTCCAGCTCCAGAACAATAGCAGCACCATTCTCTCCAGCGCCCTCAGCGTGGGCTCCACCGCCGGCCACCTCGTGACCGGCCTGCTGCTGGCGATCTTCTCGCTCATCTTCTTCCTGCTCGATGGCGAGCGGATCTGGATGTTCATCGTGGGCCTGATGCCCCGCCGCGCCCGTTCGGCCACCAACGGTGCCGGCCGCAAGGGCTGGAATTCGCTGGTCCAGTACATCCGCATCCAGGTGTTCGTCGCCGCCGTCGACGCCGTCGGCATCGGTGCCGGCGCGGCCATCATCGGCGTGCCGCTGGCCCTGCCGCTCAGCGTGCTGGTGTTCCTGGGCTCCTTCATCCCGATCGTCGGCGCCCTGGTCACCGGCTTCGTCGCCGTCCTGCTCGCGCTGGTCGCCAATGGATGGGTCAACGCCATCATCATGCTGGCCATCGTGCTGGGCGTCCAGCAGCTGGAAAGCCACGTGCTGCAGCCCCTGATCATGGGCAAGGCCGTCTCGCTGCACCCGCTCGCCGTGGTCCTGGCCGTCGCCGGCGGCACTATGGTCGCCGGCATCCCGGGAGCCCTGTTCGCCGTTCCGGTGATGGCCATTATGAATACGGTGGTCAAGTACATCGCCGCCCGCGGCTGGGAGCACGACGACGCGCTGGGCGGCCGGCTGCGGCCACCCGACGCCGCCGTGCAGGTCGAAGCCGGGAAGGCGCGGACGACCGCCAGAACCAAGCGCCAGAAGGAAGCCCCAGGCGGGGACGAGAGTGGCACCCCCACCGAAGACAGGAACGAACTGCCGAAATGATAGATCTGAAGACCTTGCCGGTCACCGTGGATGACGTGATGGACGCCGCCGAGCTGCTCGACGGCATCATTGAGACCACGCCGATCGAGCAGTCCCGGGCCTTGGGGCGGATGACCGGCTCCGATGTCTACTTCAAGTGCGAGAACCTCCAGCGCGCAGGATCCTTCAAGGTCCGCGGCGCCTACGTGCGCATGGCCAAGCTGAGCGAAGAAGAGAAGGCCCGCGGCGTTGTCGCGGCCTCGGCCGGCAACCATGCCCAGGGCGTCGCTGTCGCGGCCGCACGCCTGGGGATCAAGGCACGGATCTACATGCCGCTCGGCGTCGCACTGCCGAAGCTGGCGGCTACCCGCGGCCACGGCGCCGAGGTCGTGCTCCACGGCCACAACGTCGACGAGGCCCTGGCCGAGGCCCAGCGCTTCGCCGAGCAGTCGGGCGCCGTCTTCGTCCACCCGTTCGACAACGCCGACATCATTGCCGGACAGGGGACCATCGGCCTCGAAATCCTCGATCAGATCCCCAACGTGGACACGATCGTCATGGGCGTGGGCGGAGGCGGCCTGCTGGCCGGCGTCGCCACCGCCATCAAGGCCCGCGCCAAGGAGCTCGGCCGGGAAATCCGGGTCATCGGCGTGCAGGCCGAAAACGCCGCGGCCTACCCGCCCTCCCTCGCCGCGGACGCGTTGGTCCCGCTGAAGAAGGTCTCGACGATGGCGGACGGCATCGCCGTGGGCCGTCCGGGCCAGCTGCCGTTCTCGATCATCCGGGAACTGGTCGACGACGTGGTCACGGTCAGCGAGGACGCGCTGGCCCGGGCCCTGATCTTCCTGCTCGAGCGCTCCAAGCTGGTGGTCGAGCCGGCCGGCGCCGTCGGCGTCGCGGCGCTAATGGAAGGCGTCATCGAGAACCCCGGCACCACCGCGGTGATCCTCTCCGGCGGCAACATCGACCCGATGCTGATGCTCAAGGTCATCCAGCGAGGCCTCTACGCCTCCGGCCGGTTCCTCTCGGTGCGCATCATGCTCGACGACCGTCCCGGCTCCCTGGCCAAGATCTCGCGCATCATCGCCGAATCCGACGCCAACGTCACCCGCGTGGACCACACCCGGATCGGCGGCTCGATCAGCATGGGCGACGTGGCGATCACCATCGACATCGAGACGAAGGGCCACGAGCACTGCGAACTGGTGCTCGGCAGCCTTCGTGCGGAGGGCTTCCAGCCCGTCGTCGTGCACTAGGCCGTGCAACAGGTGGAGCGCATTCAGTGAGCGGGGCCAGCCGGGGAACCCGGGCACGACGCGCGCTCGGCGCCCTGCTCGGTATGGCAGGGGTGCTGTGGGCGGTCTTCCTGCTGACCCTGCTCGCCGGGAGCCAGGTCTATTACCTGCTCGGCAACATCCCGCGCCGGATCGAGGGCCTGGACGGCATCGTCTTCTCGCCGCTGCTGCACGCAGACGTCAACCACCTGGCCAGCAACACGCTGCCGCTGGTGGTGCTGGGATTCCTGGTGTTCCTCGAAAGCGCCCGGCGCTTCGCTGCAGTGCTCGCCATAAGCTGGCTGGTGTCCGGCATCGGGGTCTGGCTGACCGGCCAGGGCCTGACGGTCGGGGCCTCCGGCGTAGTGTTCGGCTTCCTCGCCTACCTGCTGGTCCGCGGGTTCTACAACCGCAGCTGGCGGCAGGTCCTGCTTGCCGTCGTCATCTTCCTCTTCTACGGCTCGGTGCTGCTGGGCCTCTTGCCGACGGCGGGAGCAGGGGTCTCCTGGCAGGCGCACCTGTTCGGCGCGGCCGGGGGAGTGCTGGCCGCCGTGCTGATGCGCAAGGACCGGATCCGCGGCCGCAGCCGGCAGCGGCTGCGGTAGCCGCAACCTGGGCCGGTGCCCGGCGCTTCAGGCCCTGGCATCCGCCGGGTACGGCAAAGGGCGGGTCGGCTCTCCACTGGGAGTAACCGACCCGCCCTCAGCCGGGCGGCAGCGCCGCCCCTGGTTAGCCTGCGTACGGCTTAGCGGAGATGATCTCCACCTTGATTTCCTTGCCGTTGGGCGCAGTGTAGGCGACGGTCTCGCCGGCCTTCTTGCCGTTGATCGCCGCGCCCAGCGGGGACTTCTCGCTGTAGACGTCGATGCTGGCGTCGCCGGCAACTTCGCGGCTGCCGAGCAGGAACGTCTCGGTATCCCCGGCGATCTTGGCCTCCACGACCATGCCCGGTTCGACGACTCCGTCATCCGCGGGAGCTTCCCCGACATGGGCATTGCGCAGCAACTCGGTCAGCTGGCGGATGCGAGCCTCGGCCTTGCCCTGTTCCTCCTTGGCGGCATGGTACCCGCCGTTCTCCTTGAGGTCCCCCTCGGAACGGGCCTGCTCGATGCGGGCGACGATCTCCGTCCGGCCCGGGCCGGACAGGTAATCCAGTTCAGCCTTCAGGCGGTCGTAAGACTCCTGAGTGAGCCAAGCCACGGATGCGCTGGATGTAGACACGTACTTCTCCTTAGTATGGCCTTCGGCTGCGGCGTGCCGCTGCCTCAGCATGGGTACTCCCTCGCCCGACTAGGCCGCTGAGGCCGCCACATCAAGCAAAGACCCCGCTCTCTGGTGACTCGTTCATATCTGAATCGGAGAGACCACCGGAGGGGCGGGGCAGAATGTATTGAATAAGTGTAGTCAGTCCTCCGGGCATTTCCCAAGAACCGAGACGACTCTGAAACATTTAGTGCACTCGCGGCGGCGGTGCGCGAAGCTACTTCACGATCCAGCAGGCGTTGACGCCGCCGGTAACGGAAGGCGATTCAGTCCTTAGCTGAATCCGGTGCACGGTGGTGCGTCCGCCGTCGTTCCCTTCGCCTTCTGCGGCGGGGCCGATGGTCGCGACCTTCCAGCCGACAATGGCGTAGGTTTCGTTGAGGGCCTGGATGGCGCATTGGGCGGTCGCTTCCGGGTCCTTCGTGACCTGGAAGTCAACGGTCGCGTGGTGGGGATCCGACACGTTGAAGCCGACGTCGGTGCCGGAGACGGAGGGCTTGCCCTGCACGAAGGCGAAGTAGCCGGCCAGCACTACCGCGACCGCCAGCGCTGCGATGACGATGCCGCGCTTGGCTCCGCGGCCCAGATGCTGCTTTGGGGCCCCGTACCGATTGGCTACGCTTATCCCTGAAGAAGTAGGGTGCGTGGGGGTCGGGCCGGTAGTGCTCACGCCTCCAACCTTACCGTGTTGCACGTTGTGTCCGATCATCAGGAGTTTGAGTTGAGCATCCCCGCAAAAGCTGCCGAACGAACCTCGGAATTCCGCCGCGGTGATGGGCTGCGCCTCCTGACCGTGCATGCCCACCCTGACGACGAATCCAGCAAGGGAGCGGCCACCATGGCCAGCTACGCCGCCACCGGCGTCGAGACCATGGTCGTCACCTGCACCGGCGGCGAACGGGGGGACATCCTCAACGGTCAGGTCGCATCCGAGCCGCAGGCACTGCGGGACCTGCCGGGGCTGAGGCGGCGTGAGATGGCCAAGGCCGCCTACGAACTGGGGGTTGCCCATCGCTGGCTGGGCTTCGTCGATTCCGGCCTCCCGGAGGGCGATCCGCTGCCGCCCCTGCCGTTCGGCAGCTTCGCGACCCTTCCGCTGGAGCGGGCGGCCGCCCCGCTGGTGCGGCTGGTCCGATCGTTCAAACCGCACGTCATCGTCAGCTACGACGAGAACGGCGGCTACCCGCATCCGGACCACATCATGGCGCACAAGGTCGCCGTGGAGGCATACCACGCAGCGGCTGACGCGGACCGCTACCCGGAAGCCGGCGAACCCTGGACGCCGCTGAAGCTCTACTATGACCGCGCCTTCAATCCCGAGCGTTTCCGCGCCCTGCACTTCGCCCTGGAGGAAGCAGGCCTGCAGTCGCCTTACGCCGCGCGCCTTGCCGCGTGGCAGGAAGCGGACGCCGAAGGCCACCAGCCGCCCATGCCGACGCACCGGACCACCACCCAGATCGACTGCGGTGACTACTTCGAGCACCGGGACCGCGCCCTGCTCTCGCACCGGACCCAGATCGAGCCCGAGGGCTTCTTCTTCGCCGTGTCGCCGGACATGCAGCGCAGGATCTGGCCGTGGGAGGACTACACCCTCGTGGACGCGAGGGTGGAGACAACGCTGCCCGAAACCGACTTCTTCGCGGGCATACGATAGAGGTAGCCCGCCCCTGATTTTCCGGACCGCCGCCGCGTTTCGGTCCTTGCCAGAAAGAGATCCATCTTGCAACTGCTGCACCTGCTCGCCGCCGCCGGACCCAGCGGGGAACCGACGCTGAAGCCTGGCCTCGACCCGAACCAGGTCACGCCCGGTCCGTGGGGCTTCTTCATCACGTTCGGCCTCGCCGTCGTCGTTATCCTGCTGATCTGGGACATGAGCCGGCGCATCCGCAGGGTGCGGTACCGCGAGCAGCTGGAGCAGGACGCGCATCGTGCGGCTGCTTCGGGGCAGCAGGTTCCTGACGCGCCCGACGCCGGGGGCGTGCCCGCCGCGTCCGGCCGCGGGGAGCGCAGGGAGACCCAGGAAGAGCGCCAGCGCCGCCTGGACCGGGAGCTCAACGGCAAGGTGACCGGCCGCCGGGACCCGGGTTCGCCGGCGGACGACGCGTCCGGACGCGGTCCGTCCGGGGACGGGCCGACAGGGAGCTGACCATGGCCGGCAGACTGCGCAGCGAAGCCTCGGCCTACCTGCGGCAGCATGCCGGAAACCCCGTCGACTGGTGGCCCTTCGGCGACCAGGCCTTCGAACAGGCACGTCTGCGCGACGTGCCTGTTTTCGTTTCCGTGGGCTACGCCGCCTGCCACTGGTGCCACGTCATGGCGCACGAATCGTTCGAGGACCAGGCGACCGCGGACTACCTCAACGAACACTTCGTGAGCATCAAGGTCGACCGCGAGGAGCGGCCCGACGTGGACTCCGTCTACATGGCGGCCACGCAGGCGATGACGGGCCAGGGCGGCTGGCCCATGAGCGTCTTCACCCTGCCGGACGGCCGGGCCTTCTATGCGGGGACCTACTACCCGCCCCGGCCCGCGCCCGGCATGCCGTCCTTCCGGCAGCTGCTGGAGGCGGTCACCGACGCCTGGGATCAGCGCCGGCCCAGCGTGGAGGCCAGTGCGGCCGCCCTGGTCGAGGTCCTTGAGGGCGCCGCGGACAACAACCGCAAGCTGATGGGCAACCTCCTGCCGTTCGACCCCGGTACCGGGCCAGCCTCGCTCGGCATTCCGCGCTCGATGCTCGACGACGCCGTCCGGGTGCTGGCCGGAGAAGAAGACCGCGACTATGGCGGGTTCGGCGACGCACCTAAGTTCCCGCCGTCGTCCACTATCCAGTTCCTGCTGCGCCACGCCGCCGTCGTCCGGGCGGAGGCAGAGGGCACCGCATCCGGCGAGGACCGTGAGAACGGGGAACCCGCTGCAGAACCGGCGCGCGGCTTGGCCGAGCGGACGTTGGAGGCCATGGCGACCTCGGCCCTCTACGACCAGCTCGAGGGCGGCTTCGCGCGCTACGCCGTCGACCGGCAGTGGTCCGTGCCGCACTTCGAGAAGATGCTTTACGACAACGTGCAGCTGCTTCGCGCCTACGCACAGTGGGCGACCCAAGCCGCCCCCGGCTCCGATCGCGATTTCGCCTGCGCCGTCGCGGCAGGAACCGCCGACTGGATGATCCAGCGGCTCGGCCTGCCCGGCGGGGGCTTCGCCTCTTCGCTCGACGCCGACACCGTGATCGAGGGCGTGCACCAGGAGGGTGGCACCTACCTGTGGAGCCTCGATCAACTGCGGGAGGCGGTTGGCGAGGAAGCCGAGTGGGTCGCGGACGCCATGGGAATCGGCGAGTCCGGAACCGTGACAGCGACCGGCTCGCCGCTGCATCCCGGACGGCGGCTGGACCCGGAAGACCAGCGGCGGTGGGACAGGCTGAAGCCGGCGCTTCTCGCAGTCCGGAACCGGCGGCCGCAGCCTGCCAGGGACGAGAAGGTGGTAGCGGGCTGGAACGGCCTCGCCATCGCCGCGCTGGCGGAGACCGCCGGGCTCCTGGGCCGCGAGGACCTGCTGGCGGCTGCCGTCGGGGCGGCCGAATACCTCCAGCGCGTCCACCTCGACGACGGCGGAACGCTCGTACGGGTTTCCCACGACGGTTCCGCCGGTGTTGTCCAGGGGCTCCTCGAGGACTACGCAGGCTTCGCCGAAGGACTCTTCGCGCTCTACGCCGCCACCGGAGATGACCGCTGGTATCTGCTCGCCGAACAACTGGTCCTGGACGCCGAGCGGACCTTCCTGAACGACGGCGTCCTCGGTGACACCGCCATCAAGCCCAGCCAGCTGGCGGCAGCCAGCGGACCGGCCAATCCCGCCGATCCGTTTGAAACCGCAACGCCCAGCGGTACCAACCTGCTGGCCGGGGTGCTGCTGACCTATGCCGGCTACAGCGGCTCGTCCCGGCACCGTCAGCTCGCCGTGCAGCTGCTGCAGTATCTTGAGCGCGTTGCACCGAAGGTCCCGCGCGTGGCGGGCTGGGGCTTGGCTGTCGCCGAAGCCGCACTGGCGGGACCGGTGGAACTGGCCGTCGTCGGCGAGCCCGGACCGGCGGACGAGTTGGTGCGCGCAGCCAAGGCCACGGGCAGCCCCGGCATGGTCGTCGCCGTGCGGACGGCTGCCAGGACCTCGCAAGCCCGGGACGCAGCCGGCGCCGAGCCGGGGACTCCTGGATCCGGTGCCGAACGGGTGCCTCTCCTTGAAGACAAGCCGGCGCCGGAGTCCGGTGCCGTGGCGTATGTGTGCCGCGGGATGGTCTGCAGGCGCCCGGTCTCCACAGCGGATGAGCTGGTTGCCGAACTGTCGTCCGAAAGGTAGCGGCGGGAAATCGGGAGGGTGGCAGCAAGTCTTGGAAGGGGCCATGTGGGGGCGCCGGCCGTCGTGTAGACGCACCGGGTGGTCCTTGAGGAGCGGGGTGTGTTTGATCAGGGCTGCTGCCTTTTAGAAGGGTGGCGGTTCATCGGTGCCGCTGGCCGGGACTCCTGGGTGCGGCGTGCCGGCGTACGGCGGCTCTGCTGGTCCGGCTGGTTCGGATTGTCCGGTTTGTTGGTGTTTGCGGTTGTAGTAGGCGCGGAGTTTGGTGTTGATGGTGTGGATTTCGTGGTGTTCGAGGATGCTGGCGAGTTCTTCGGGCGGGGTGTGCACCAGGGGCTCGGGCCTGGTCGGGTAGCCGATTCCTGCGGGAGAGGTCCAGTCGAATTCGCCTTGGTTGGGTTGTTGCAGGTTCCAGTCGGTTTCGGTTTTGAGGCGGTGGTGGCGCTTGCATTCCGGCCCGAGGTTGGCCGTGTTGGTGGATCCGCCGTCGGCCCAGCCGATGGTGTGGTCGAGTTCGCAGTGGTCGCTGGAGCGGGAGCAGCCGTAGAACGTGCATTTTTCGTAGAGCAGGCGCAGGTAGCGGCGTTGCGCGGCGGTGGGCCGGTACTGTTTGCGGTCCATGGTGAGGACCGCGCCGGTGACCGGGTCGGTCAGGACGCGGGTGAACGAGGGGGCGTTCGCGGCCAGGCGGGCGGCTGCGTCGATGGGGATCGGCCCGTATCCGTCGAGGTGGGCAGGTTCCTGGCCGAGGCCGAGCAGTGTGAGGGCGGGGATGGTCAGCGCGACGGTGGGCACGATCCCGTACCCGGTGCCCGGGGGAAGGCCGCCGTCCAGGGCGGGGTGTTCCCGCGGGTCCACGGGCCCGGGACCCCCAAACCCGCCGGCAGCAAGGCCGCCAGCGGGTTTGGGGGTCCCGGTGAGCAGGAGGTGGGTGAGGGCGTCGGCGCGGAGCTGGGTCAGGGTGCGGGGTTCTTCGGGGCCCTGCACGGAGAGCGCGATGGCCTGGACGCGGTTGAACGCGGCGACGGCGGTTTCCGCGGGCAGGTAGGCGGAGAGCCAGGCCATGCCGTCGTAGTCGGGTTTGAGTTCGAGGTGGCGGTCGGCTGCTTTCTTGGCGCGGCGGGCGGTGATGGTTTCGGGGTGGCGTTTTTCGCGGAGTGTTTTCGCGCGGCGGCGCAGGCTGCTGGTGGAGCATGCGGGGGCGAGCTCGAGGAGTTCGTGTTCGAATCCGGGCCGGGCCTGGGGCGGCAGCGATGTGGTTTCGTCGGTAATGATGGCTGCCTGCACGCCGGTCAGGTTGCCTTGTTCGAGGGTTTCAAGGGTGTTGGGGCATTCACCGGCGATGGTTCGGGCATAGTTGATGCGGATCGCGGCGGTCCTTTCCGGGATCTGCAGTGCGGCGGCGGCTTCGGCGATGGCCGCGGCTTCGGCCAGATGTTCGTCCGGCGTGCCCGGCCCGAGGGGTGCGGGCCAGCCGTGGGGCTGTTCGTTCACGGCCTCGCGGACCAGGGCGTTGAGCAGGCGCAGGATGCGGGCCTCCAGCCAGGCGGAGGCGCGGCGTGCGGCGATGAGTTCGTGCGCGGCTTCCTGGTACAGCATGCGGGACGGCTCCCGGGACCCCAGCAAGGGCAGCAGGTCCTTCACCTGCCCGGACCGGGCCGGCAGCACAGGCTCCCACGCCGGCGGTGTAAACGCGCCGCGGCTTCCGGCCCACGGGTCCTCCTCCAACGGGGCGTCATGTCCGGTCAGCACGTAGAGCGGGATCGGGGCATCCGGCGCGTCGAGGGGAATGCCCTCGGCATCCACGGCCTCGCCCTCCTCCCACGAGTTCTCGTCCCACGGCGGACGGCACGAGAACGGATCCGCCGGCCGCAGACCAAACACGGGAACAGCCGCAAGAACGGCTGAAGGCTCAGGGCCGGCAGATCCTGAGGGGCTGGCATGCGCGCCACCGGGACGGCCCGAGGCCTCCGGGCCTTCTGCCTCCTGCGGTGATTCCGCTGGTGTGTTCGCCATCACACCATTCTAGTAGAATAAACGTTCTATTCCTAGGGGTGTGGATAAGTAGCGCAGCTGAATCGCCTCCGTCTAGGTGGGCCTCCGTTTACGTGCGACCGAGGACGGCGAGCATGATGGCGGCGAAGTGGCAGCTGAAGGCCACGACGGTGAAGGCATGGAAGAGCTCGTGGAATCCGAACCATGTGGGGGAGAAGTTGGGCTTCTTGATGCCGTAGAAGACGGCGCCGGCGATGTAGAAGGCGCCCCCCACAACGACGAGGACGGCAGCGGCGGGACTGGCCGTGAAGAAGTCCGGGAGGTAGAAGAGTGCACCGAGGCCGAGGGCGCAGTAGATCGGCACGTAGAGCCAGCGGGGTGCATGCGTCCAGATGACGCGGAAGGCGACGCCGGCGATGGCGCCGCACCAGATGAGCCACAGCAAGAGTGTCGCCTTGGACTGCTCGAGCAGCGCCCAGGCCAGGGGTGTGTAGGTGCCGGCGATGACCAGCATGATGTTGCTGTGGTCGAGCCGCTTGAGGACCAGCTTGGTTTTCGGCTGCCAGTTTCCCCGATGGTAGACGGCGCTGACTCCGAAGAGGAGCAGACCGGTGACTGCGTAGATGGCGGAGGTCGTCTTGCCCGCCGCTGTGGGGGCCAAGGTGACGAGGACGATGCCCGCGATGAGGGCCAGCGGAGTGGCTCCTGCATGCAGCCAGCCGCGGAATTTGGGTTTGATATTGAGGGCGTCGGCAAGGCTCTCGACGGCGGTTTCAACAGGGCCGTCGATGCGATCCGGGGCCCCGGCCGGCTGGGGCGAAGGGGCGGGGCCGCTCGGGTTCATGGGCCGATTCTACCGCCGCCGACGGGCACCGGAATACCGGCCGGTAACAGCCGGAACATGACGGTCGGGTGCGGTGCCGGGCGGCCGGCGTCGGTTCCCTTAAGGTCTAAGCGATAGAATCTTTCCCGGTGTCCGCTGTCCGGCGGCAGTCCTCGAAGCGGTAATAGAAAGGCAGGAGCGGTTTGAGATTCCCCGCAGTTGCCTACCGCATGTACGAGCGCCGGCTGCAGCGTTCGCTGGCGGATGACCGCATTCCCCGGCACATCGGCGTCGTTGTTGACGGGAACCGCCGGTGGGCAAAGCTGGCGGGAAGCCCCACTCGCGAGGGCCATCAGGCCGGTGCTGACAAGATCCTCGAGTTCCTCGGCTGGTGCGATGAGCTAGGCGTCAAGGTCGTCACGCTGTACATGCTCTCGACCGACAACATGAACCGATCCAGCGAGGAGCTGGACCAGCTGATGGGCATCATCGCCAACACTCTGGACCGGCTGGGCGAGGGCAAGAACGTCCGGGTGCGGCCGGTGGGCGCGCTCGAGACGCTGCCGGCGTACCTGTCCGGCAAGCTGCGCGCGCTCGCGGAGCAGACGGCCGAGGTCCAGGGCGTGCACGTGAATGTGGCCGTCGGCTATGGCGGCCGGCAGGAGATCGTGGACGCGGTCAAGGAACTGCTCCGGACCGCCGGGAAGGCCGGTCGCGACGTCGAATCCGTGGCGGAAACCCTGGACGTCGACGACATTTCCCGCTACCTCTATACGAGGGGACTGCCGGACCCGGACCTGGTCATCCGCACCTCGGGGGAGCAGCGGCTCTCGGGCTTCCTGATGTGGCAGAGCGCGTACAGCGAGTACTACTTCTGCGAGGCGCTCTGGCCCGATTTCCGCCGGCTGGATTTCCTCCGGGCGCTGCGCGATTACGCGAGCCGCCAGCGGCGCTTCGGCGCCTGAAGCGCGCCGCCGGGCGACTGGCTCCCGCCTTCCGGGCCTGCTCCGGCAGGGGTCGAAAGTGGCCGCTGCATGCATCGCTGACGACGGCGGGTGGCCGGCTTCCGGGGTCCGGCCGCGTTCACAGGGAATTTACCCAATCGTCCCGCCGGGGGCATTGTGCACCCGAATTACAGGGGCGTAGTTTGGGGGTATCAGTCAGCAACCCCGCCGATTGATCGGGAGGTCGCCACATGCAGATGCATGGGGGGAGGCCGGTACCGGCCAGGTGGCCTCACCGCGTCGCCCCAATCCGAGCGATTCGGAGCAACAGCGCTCCGGACGGGAGTTAATGTGGCCACCTTTGAAATGACGAGCCGGACCGGAAACGCGGCGCAGGAAATAGGTGGGCATGCGGCCCAATCCTTCGTGCTCGATACGTCGGTGCTGCTGTCCGACCCGCTGGCTTTGAAACGTTTCGCCGAGCACGAAGTGATTCTGCCTGTCGTGGTGATCACCGAGCTGGAGGGCAAGCGGCACGATCCGGAACTTGGCTACTTCGCCCGGAAGGCGCTGCGCCTGCTGGATGACCTGCGGGTCGAACACGGCGGCCTGAACCATGCGATCCCTCTCGGGGAAGAGGGCGGATCGCTGCGGGTGGAGCTGAACCACATTTCGCCGGACGTGCTGCCCGCGGGCTTCCGTGGCGGCGACAACGACAGCCGGATCCTGGCGGTGGCGAAGAACCTCGCCGACGAGGGCAAGAACGTCACGGTGGTCTCCAAGGACCTGCCGATGCGTGTGAAGGCCTCCGCGATGGGGCTGCAGGCGGACGAGTACCGCAATGAGCTGGTGAAGGACTCGGGCTGGACCGGCGTCGCGGAGCTGGAGGTTCTCGAGGACGACGTCAACGAGCTCTACAACCACGAGCCGGTCTTCATCCCGGCGGCGGCCGAGATGCCGAGCAACACCGGCCTTGTCCTCCTGTCCAACCGCGGTTCCGCGCTGGGCCGGGTCGGAGCCGACAAGCAGGTCCGCCTGGTCAAGGGGGACCGCGACGTCTTCGGGCTGCACGGCCGCTCGGCGGAACAGCGGCTGGCGATCGACCTGCTGATGGACCAGGAGGTCGGCATCGTTTCCCTGGGCGGCCGCGCCGGCACCGGCAAGTCAGCGCTGGCCCTCTGCGCCGGCCTGGAAGCCGTGCTGGAGCGCCGCGAGCACCGCAAGGTAGTGGTCTTCCGGCCGCTGTACGCCGTGGGCGGCCAGGAGCTGGGCTACCTCCCGGGCTCCGAGTCGGAGAAGATGAACCCCTGGGCGCAGGCGGTCTTCGACACCCTTGGCGCGCTGGTTTCCACCGAGGTGGTCGAGGAAGTGATGGACCGCGGCATGCTCGAGGTCCTGCCGCTCACCCACATCCGCGGCCGCTCGCTCCATGACGCGTTCGTGATCGTCGACGAGGCGCAGTCTCTGGAGAAGAACGTCCTGCTAACGGTCATGAGCCGGATCGGCCAGAACTCGAAGATCGTGCTGACCCACGATGTCGCGCAGCGGGACAACCTGCGGGTCGGACGGCACGACGGTATCGCCGCCGTCGTCGAAACCCTCAAGGGCCATCCGCTCTTCGGCCACATCACCCTGACGCGGTCCGAACGGTCGCCGATCGCGGCGCTGGTGACCGAGCTGCTCGAGGGCGCGGAAATCTAGGCAGGCTGCACGCCGAGGAAGCGGGCCGCCTCCGGGTGGCCCGCAACCTCGAGCGTCCATTCGGGCCTCCGGAAGTCCTCCGGCACCAGGCGCATGCGCTGCATGTTGGTGACCTGGCTGCGGCCGCCGGAATGGCGCCAGACTCCGTTGAGTGCGTAACCGAGCGACCGGGAAACGGCCAGCGAGGCCTTGTTGAAGTCCATCGCCTCGCTCTCCGCGACCTCCGCGCCGAGGTAGTCAAAGGCATAACCGACGACGGCGGCGCGCATCCGGGTGCCGACACCTTGCCCCTGTGCCGATCGCTTGAGCCAGGAGCCGGTGCTGACGGTTCGGGTCTCGGCGAAGCTGGAGGCGAGCAGTTCCTGGCAGCCCAGGAACTCGCCGCGGCGCCACACGCCGAACAGGAGTGACCAGCTACCCGGGCTGGTTTTCGAGCGCTGCTGCCAGACATGCATGGCGGTGTTGCGCGGCAGGTCTTCGGGCGGGACGTCTGTCCACGGGAACGCAAACGGCGACTCGCCGGGTTCGTGGATGCCGCTCAGGACGGCGTCGACCAGCGGCGGAAGGTCGTCATCGGCGACCGGACGCAGCGTCAGGTCTCCGGCCCCCAGCGTCAGGCCGAAGGGCGGCCACAGGTCGGTCAGTCGCGTCATCTCCCTTGTGTATCACGCGGGCAGCCTGACCAGGACCTCCGTTCCCTGTCCGGGCGCCGAATGCAGCGACAACGTCCCTCCGGCGGCCTGCACCGTGTCCCGCAGGATCTGCAGGCCGAAGTGCCCCGCCTGTTCGGCGACCTCGGGCGCGAACCCCTCGCCGTCGTCGTACACGGCAAGCTCAAGGTGCCCCGAGGCGGCATAGGTGAGTGAAACGCTGACCAGGCTCGCGCCCCCGGCGTGCTTGACGGCGTTGGTGACCGCCTCCCGGGCGGCCCGGTAAAGCAGCGCGGATTGCTGCTCGTCGGCCTCCGGCGCCCCGTGGAGCCGCAGCGACCAGGCCATGTTGCGGGCGCGTACCGGGTCGCCGAGCCGCTCGAGGGCTCCGGCCAGGCCGAGAGCCGCCAGGTCCGGCGGATAGAGCTCCGTGGTGATGCCGCGCAGGATGCTGATGTTGTCCTGCACCAGCATGCGCGTGCGGCCCAGGAACTCCCGGCCGGGCGGGCGGTCCTGCAGCTCGTAGGATTCGAGCGAGTAGGCCAGTCCGGAGAGGTCCTGGATCACCTCGTCGTGCAGGTCGCGGG
Source organism: Arthrobacter sp. Marseille-P9274 (assembly GCF_946892675.1). Lineage (NCBI taxonomy): Bacteria > Bacillati > Actinomycetota > Actinomycetes > Micrococcales > Micrococcaceae > Arthrobacter > Arthrobacter sp. Marseille-P9274. The sequence continues at coordinate 445,121 of NZ_CAMPOV010000001.1, read as the reverse complement.
CGAGCCGCTGGCGCTCCACTTCCGAGGCGTCGATGGCCTGCTGGAGCAGGGCCCTCTTGGTGGCGTTGTCCCGCTGCAGGCGCTGGGCCATGCGCAGGGCGGGCACCAACTGGACCAGTTGCAGCACGGCCAGCGCGCCGAGGATCGGCGGGAGGATGCCCAGCATCATGCCCCGCTGGTCCGCCTCCACCTCGTCGGCGGTGTAGTAGATCTCGAAGATGATTGGCTCTCCGGCGGCGCTGTTCGTGCCGACGTACACCTCGACGAGCTTGCCGGAACCTGCCTCCAGCTGGTTTTCGGACTCGCTCTGTTCCTCGAAATGCGCGAAACCGGGTCCTCCGGCCAGCAGCTGGTCAGAGCCTTCCGGCAGGCCGAAGTTCTGGCCGATCAGCGAATGCTGGTCCGAATAGAGGATGGTGCCGTCGCTGGACCAGATCTTGATCCGCATGATCGCGTTGCGTTCGAACCGCGGAGCGAGCAGGCGGTCCATCCAGGCCAGGTCTTCCGGATGGCGCTGCACCAGATGTTCGGTGACGAAGGGTCCGACGGCGAAGTCCGCGGTTCCCTGCGTGCGCTGGATCGCGTGGTCCAGCGCCTGGTCGCGCGCGATCGCGCTGGCACCGAACACCACCGGGACCACCACGATCAGCAGCGTTGCGAAGGTGCTGATGGTGAAGCGCCGCATGGCCTTGTGCAGTTCCGAGCGGTCAGCGCGGTCCGCGCCGAACCCGGCAGGATCGGACCTGCGGACGAGACGGGCAAGGCGTGCCGGCATCCTGCCCCACGCCCGCCTGCGCGCCCCGTTGCCGGCGGGCAGGGCCGGTTCCGGGTCGCGCTGCTCGGGTGTTCGGACCTCGAGCGCGCTACTCATGGTGGGCGGAGGCCAGCAGCCCCAGCCGGCCGGCGACGGCGACAGCTTCCAATTGCGTGTGCGCGTCCAGCTTCGCGAGGATGGACTTCACGTAGCCGCGGCAGGTGTTTTCCGTGATGCCCAGATGTTTGGCATTGGCCCGCACATCATGTCCCTGGGCCATCAGCGTCAGGACCTGCCGTTCCCGCGTGGTCAACGCCGGCGCGTCCGGCTGCTCCGGCACCGTCTGCTTGCCGATCATGGCGAGCAGCGACGGATGGATCACCATCGATCCGCTGCGGGCGTGCCGCAGTGTGTCCAGCAGGGTGGTCAGCGAACCGTCCTTCGGCAGGAAGCCGCAGATTCCCGACCCCGCCAACTGCGCCAGGATGTCCGCGGCGGCGTTGCCGGTCAGCATGATGATCCTGGTAGCCGGACGGTCCGCCAGGATCTCGCGGGCGGCATCCAGCCCGTTGCCATCCGGCAGGTGGTAATCCATGACCACTACGTCCGGCTGTTCCGCGCGGCACAGCGCGATGCCTTCCTGGACGCCGCCGGCGGTGCCGGCATTCTCCAAATCCTCCTGCCGGTCCAAAGCGTCCGACAGCAGTTCCGCAAACGTCGTATGGTCGTCAACGACCACGACTCGGGACGTATCCCGCGTTTTTTCTTCGGTCATAGCAAGTCCCCAACCCAAGCCCCCCGACACGGTCATAATGCAGTATGCGCCATGGCTGAACCGTTGTACATAGCCGCGGTTTGCCGGTCGCGCCGCCACAAGGGTCGATGACGCCTTGTGACGGCGCAGCCGGTCCCGTTTGCCGCAAGCCAAGTACGACGGCGCCGGCGCACCTTTTGCGCTTAGGCGTTGGCCAGGGCGCGGTTCAGGAAGGTGCTGATGACCCTGCCGGCCCGTTCGTGCCCGGGGCCTGCCGGGAACGAACGGGATTTGGCCGGAACCGCAGCCCGGGTGGCCGGCGGCAGCGGACGGCTGTGCATCTGGTCATTGAGGTAGAGCAGAGCCTCGAGCACCTCTGACAGGTCGCCGTCGGAGGCCGCCGTGGCCTGCAGCAGCCGGGCGTGCGCGGCGCGGAGGCCCGGGCCCGGGGTACAGCCGAGGTCGCGGTCCAGCAACCGGCGGCACTTGTCGTAGGCCTGCAGCCCCTCGGAGTAGCGGCCGGCCGCCTCGAATCCGCTGACCAGGGCGGACCAGGCCCGCTCATTCAGCGGCTCGGCGGCCACGGCCTGCTGGCTCCAGTGCACCGCCTTATCGGCCTGGCCTGCGGCGCCCGCGGCCTCCGCCGCCATGACCTGCACGGCCGTGACATCGGCGGCGTGGTTTTCCCGCGCCTCCTCGGCCCACTCCGGTGCGAGCTCGTCGCCGAGCAGCGGCCCGGTTGCCAGGCCCAGCGCCTCGACCAGCAGCGGGTACGCCTCGGCGGGCGTGCTGTGCTCCGCGCGGAGCATCAGCGCGTTGAACCGGTGCAGGTCCAGGTCCACCAGCGACTGCTCCAGTACGTAGCCGCCGTTCGCGGTGCGCAGCGGGCCGGTCTTCGCGCAGCCCGGCTGCAGGTTGCGCCGCAGCACGCTGACATAGCTTTCCAAGGTTGCCAACGCTTCGCCGGGTGCGCGGCCGCCCCAGAGAAGTTCGATGAGCCGGTCCTTGGAGACCGGCGTGCCCAGGTTCAGCAGCAGGATCTCGAAGATCTGCCTGGGCTTCGGGCCGCCCAGCGAGGCCGCGGTCAAGACCGTTTCGCCCCGGTGGACCTGCAGGTTGCCAATGATTCTGACGGAAATGGGCATGGCATGCCCGGCTGACATTTGCTCCACGACGTCCCCCTCGTAGTAAGCACCCCCAACGAATGCTGGTTCCATAGTGCTGGTTGGTGATACGAGTAACAACCCCCAATGTGCTCCATACTGCCCCCCAATGTTGGGGGGTGGCGCAGCCCCTCCTTTATCGGTTCACAGCCCAAGGGTTTTCCCAATAGGCCGGGACGAAGGTTGTTGAACCTGCAGCAGCGGCTGCCAGGCAGGACGGATGTCCGGCAATCGTGCAGGTGGCGCCAGACAGCGCCGTTGATGAAAGAACCCGGGCCTCGGCATCGCCCCCAAACGCCGGGGCCCGGGCTTTTCTCCGGGCGAGTTTTCGGCAGGTCCTGCGCATTCCCGCTGTCCCGGAACCGGAGCAAAGACCCGCCGGCTCAGGGCAGCCCGGGCTGCAGCGGCCAGGGTATGTGGGCGCGCACGTCGGTGAGGTTCATGCTCACTTCAACGAACAGGTCGTCCAGCATGTATTCGTCGACGCCGTGGATGGCCAGGCTGTGACCGGCACCCGCGGCGGGCCCGTCCATGGCGTGGCTGTAGACGCAGACGGCGGTCTCCCAGTCGAGCCGCACCAAAGTCCTGCCGGGCGCAAGAAGCGGATGACCGGCGTCGTACGGGCGATAGCCCTGGTTCGGGGAGAGGACGGCTTCCAGGACCCGGCGGCCCTCGTGCTCTGCTTCGCTGACGGCCAGCAGCTCCGCCACGTTGGCGTACGGTGTCTCGAAAGACACGGGCGCCGGCCCGGCCAGCTCCACCGGGTCCAGCATGGCCGACCACCGGCCGTTGCCGAAGACGGGTTCGCCGTAGGCGGCCTCCGGGCGGCGGCGGACCAGGCCCTCGCTGGTGTAGACCGGGTGGACCAGCTGTGGAGGCAGTAGCCAGGAGCGGCGGGTGGCGCTGACGTAGAAGTCGTCCTTGGAGTCGTTGATGTCCGTGGTGCTGTAGAGCAGCAGGCCCTCGAGCGATTCGACGCGCAGCGCGTTCGGCCGGCGGGCCCAGGCGCGAAGACCGGACGCTGCCGAAGCGTCCTGGCCTTCGGAATCGGCGCGCAGGGCACGATACTCAAAGCGCAGGCTCTGCCAGCGCCAGGGCGAGGAGCGGCACAGGCAGCGGAAGCGTTCGGCGTCCGTCAGGCTGACCATATCCACAGTGTAGGTCTTCGGTCCGCCCGGTGTGCCGGGGGTGAAGTACGTTGGGACCATGCTCCTGGAACTGTCGCGGCTGTGGCCGGCATACCCGCTCGCGTTCAGCGCACTGTTGGCCGCCGGAGCCTACCTGCTGGTCATCGGGGCGCGGCTGAGCTGGATAGACCTGCGCACCCACCGGCTGCCCAACCGGATTGTCTTCCCGGCGTACCCGGTGGCGGGCGTGCTGCTGGGCACGGCGGCGCTGGCCGGTGACGAGCCGGGCCGGTTATGGGGGCTCGCGGCGGGCGGGGCGCTGCTGTGGCTCTTCTACTTTGCTGTCCGGTTCGTGTATCCGGCCGGCATGGGCTTCGGGGACGTTAAGCTGGCCGGCGTGCTGGGGCTGTACCTGGGCTACGTGGACTGGATCCTGCTGCTGTGGGGGACGTTCGGGGCATTCCTGATGGGCGGCCTGTACGGGGTCGCGATGATGTTGCTGCGCCGGGCCGGACTGAAATCGGCCATCCCGTTCGGCCCGTTCATGATCTCGGGCGCGCTGCTGGCGCTCACGCTCCCGGCATCGGGGTGAGCCCGGCTGCGCCGACCGGCGGGCGCCGGACAGTACGCTGGAGGAATGCCCACCCCTGACTTCATCCTTGAGCTGCGCAAGAAAATCGGCCACGACCTGCTCTGGCTGCCCGGCACCACCGCGGTGGTGCTTGACGCGGACGATCGGGTGCTGCTCGGCCGGCGCGCCGACAATGGGGTGTGGACGCTGATCACCGGCATCCTCGAGCCGGGGGAGCAGCCGGCGGTGGGCATGGTCCGCGAGATCTTCGAGGAGACCTCGGTGGTTGCGGAGGTTGAACATCTGGCCGAGGTCTACGCGGGCGAGCCGATGGAGTTCGTCAACGGTGACCGGGCACAGTTCCTGACGCTGAACTTTCGCTGCCGCTACGTCTCCGGCGAGGCAAAGGTGAACGACGACGAGTCCTCAGAGGTGGGCTGGTTCCGGCTCGATGACCTGCCGCCGCTGCCGCCATACCACCAGGACCGGCTGCAGTCGGCGCTGCGCTCCACTGGCGTTCCGGAGTTCGTTCGCTAATCCGGACAATGGTTGCATGCCGCCCCCGCGGCGGATACATTACGTGCCATGTCTGAAGGACAGGAACCGGGGGATTCCGCTTCACGCCGCCTGGGGGAACAGCGAGCGCCGGAGCGCACCATGCCGCGCCGGCCGCAGATGTCGGACCTGACACCGGCGCCGATCCACGCGCGGATCCCGCCGCCTGGGACCGTCAAGGCGGCACGGGCTGCCTGGGTGCTGAGCTTCCTCGCGGCGGCGCTGATGGGGGCGATCGCCTATTTCGACAGGGACAAGGAACTGGAGCGGCTCCGCCAGCTGATCAACGGGATGCAGCAGGCGGACGCGGACACGCTGCACGCTGTCGCATCGGGGGCGCTGTGGGGCAGCCTGGCCGTCATGGGACTGGTGGTGCTGGTGGAGATGGTCCTCCTGGCCGCAATGATGCGCCGGCGCAGCGGCGTCCGGTGGATCCAGCTGGGAGTCCTGCTGCTCCACGGCGGCGCCACGGTGCTGGCCGACGCCGTCCTGGTGGACGTCGCCGAGCAGGGAAACTATCTTCGCGGGCTGCTCCTGGCGCAACTGGCGCTCGCCGCCGCCGGGCTGCTGATCAGCCTGCTGCCGGGGGCGGAGCGCTGGTTCCGGGCCACGCACGAGCCGACCCGCCGCACCCTGCCCTGACGCTCGCGGCGCCGCAGACTAAGCCGTAGCAGCCCCCGCTGATGCGCGCGGCGCCGCCGAATGGGACCCCGCCGAATGGGACCCCGCCGGCACCGGCAGCTCCGGCCTTCCCGTTGCCGCCTGCTGCGACCCGACCGACGCCGGCTGCAGCTGGGCGAGAATCGCTTCGCAGCTGCGCTGGACCACCTGGCATACGCCGGCGGCGGAGCGGCCGGTGAGCGGGTTGGCGGCCAGCGCCCGCCAGCGGTGCAGGCTTTCCAGCGCGCGTTCGCGCAGCTCGGTGCCGGTGGCCTCCTCGTCCAGTCCCAGCCGGCGGGCTGGGCCGATGCCGTGGCCGCCGATCAGCCGCTCGGCTTCCAGCGCGTCTGCCGAAGCCAGGCCGAGGCCCGCGGTGCGGGCGTCCGCCAGCAGCCGCAGCTCGCGGAACTCGTGGGCGTTCGACTGGATTCTCTCCAGCGCTGCGTCCAGCGGCTCGATCCCCGGGCGCGGGCGTTCGCGCAGCAGCTTCTCCACCCCGATCAGCGCGGTGCGGGCCTTGAGCTGCTCCGCGCGGGCTTTGAACTGTCCGGCCAGCAGCTGGAGCAGGTCGTTCAGTCCGCTGCGCCGCGCCAGCTCGTGGGCCAGCTCCGTCGGGTCCGCGATGCCGCCGCGGATGAGCACCGCGGCCAGCCGGATGCCGAACAGGCCGAAGCGGTCCAGCAGCTCGGCGCGTTCCCGGTCGGTGCCTCCGCTGCCTCCGCTGCCGCCGCCGTCGCGCACGAAGCGGTCTGCCGAGAGCAGCAGCCGCTCGCGGGCGTCGCGGTCCAGCCGGGCGATATCCCGCAGCATGGCGAACTCCCGCTGGCGCAGGGTGCGTGCGCTTTGGGCGAGCAGGCCTGCGATCGGCACCACGCCCAGGGCCAGTGTCCGCAGCCCGGGGTCCTGCCGGTAGCGTTCGGCGATGCTGGCCGCCGAGAGCAGCGAGTCGATCCGGCCGGCGCCGATTTCGTCCGCGCGCGAGAGCACGGCCAGCGCGTTGACGGTGCCGGACTGGCCGGTGGCTGTGTCGCGGAAGGCCTCCAGGAAGTTCAGGTCCGAGGCGTGCAGGTGGCGCATCAGGTAGACGGCGGCGTCCGCCTCGGAGGGCTTGTCCTCCGGCAGCAGGAAGCTGCTGGTCCGGGCGGACACGTCGGTGGACAGGGAGGCGATGCCGGGGGTGTCGATGAGGGTCAGCTCGCGCAGGCTGCGAGCCGGCCAGTCCACCACCAGCCGCGCGACGTCTTCGGCCCGGAACCCGCCGAGGTCGAACTGCAGCCGGCCGGCCGATCGCCGCACCGGCAGCGCGCGGGGAACCCCGGCCGCAGGATCGGCCGGGTACAGGGTGATCCCCGGCGTATCGCCGTGGCGGTACCACGTGACGATCCTGGTGCACTCGCCGGTGTCCGTGGGCGCGATCTCTTCGCCGATGATCGCATTCAGCAGGGTGGATTTGCCGGCCTTGACCATGCCCGCGATGGCCACGCGCAGCGGCTCCCGGAGCCGCTGCGCGTAACCGGTGAGCAGAGCGGACGCGTGTGCGTCGCCGTCGTAAATAACGACGGCGTCCCGCACCAGGGCGGCGACCTCCGCACCGATGCCGGATGGGCCGATGGCGGGCGGGTGGACCGTCACGGCCGGCCCGCCAGCGCCGATTCCGGTGCAAGGGACTGGGCCTGCTTGTGCAGTGCTTCGACCTTCTTGAGTTCGAGCTGGATCGCCCGGATGCGCTGCTCCCTCTCCTTCGCGTAGGTGGTGGCCGCCTTCTGCGCCGCGGCGACCGAATCGCCCAGGGAGCGGTGGTGCTCCTCGGCGATCTCGGTGAAGTGGTCCCGGGTGGCGCGCTGGATCAGCCGCAGCCGGTCCTTGAGCTGCTTGCCGACCTGGAAGATGACGTCGTCGATGTAGCGGCGGACCAGGTTCTTGGCGTCGGCCTGGCGCCGCTTGAGCCGGTTCTCTTTGTCCTCCTTGTAGGCCTTGCCGCCGAGCAGCAGGCCGGCACCGACGGAGAGAGGGTTGATCAGCGCCATGCCCACCACGCCGGTCAGTAGGCCGAACATCAGTACCCCGCCGTAGGAGCCGCGCATGCCGATCAGTACCTTTTCGAGGGGCCCGAGCCGGCCCGGGTCCAGCTCCGGCACCAGTTCCACCGGGTCCAGCACGTCCTCGGTGTCTTCGACCCTCAGCATTGGCAGTGGCGGCTCGTCCTCGGCGAAGTGCCCCGCGACCTCGGCGGCCAGCCACTGGCCGCGTTCGCTGGTCCAGACGAAGGTGTCGGAGACGGCCGCTGCGCTGCGCTGCTCCAGCCATTCGACGAACTGCGGCCAGATCTTGCCCGGATCCGAGACGTCGATGGCTTCCTCCGCTTCGCGCTGGATCCGCCGCAGCCGGTCGCGCAGGTCGTGCTCCATGTCGGAGATGAGGTCGCTGATGCCGTCATTGAGCGTCACCTGCCAGCGCGACGAGCGGCGGCGCAGGTCGTCGGCACGCTCCCTGGCGGCCTCCAGTCCGGCGATCATCGCGGGCGTGCTCTCCGGGTCCTGCAGCGCGCTGAGCTCGGATTGCAGCGACAGGCGAAGGTGGTCGGAGGCCGAGAGCAGGTCCTGCGCCACGGAGCGGCGCTGCAGTTGCTCGGCGCGCCCGAGCACGTCCCGGCGCAGGTAGGAGATGAGGGCAGGGAATCCCGACTCGGTGTTGAGCTCGGTGTCCTGGAGCCGGGCGGCGTGCAGCCGGAGGTCGGCGGAGACGGGGAAGAGTCCGACGCCGGGGGCTGCCTCCGCCAAATGTGTCCGGTCGAGTGCGGCCACCTGCCGCCATTGCGGGTAGAGGTCCGTCTTGGTCAGCACGCAGGCGGCGTTCGGGCAGACCCGCATGGCCTGGCGCAGGAAGCGGACCTCCGGCTCGGTGTACTCCTGCGAGGCGTCGGAGACCAGGAGCATGGCATCCGCCGTCGGCAGCGCGGTAAGCGTGGTGAAGGAGTGGGTCGAATTGAGCCCGCCGACCCCGGGGGAGTCCACCAGGGTCAGCCCGCCGGAGAGGAGCTTGCGCGGGAGGAAGACTTCCGCGGCGGCCAGCCGGTGCCGGTTGCCGGAATTGCCGTTCTCGGACACGTAGCCGGCCAGGTCCTCGATCGGTACCTCGCGCCGCTCGAGTTCGGGTTCGCCGCCGGTGTCCTCGCCGCCGTCCCGGGGGACCATGATCCTGGCGGAGGCCGGATTTCCGTGCCGGACCACGGTTGGCACCGAGGTAGCGATGTCGTCATCAACGGGACAGACCGGGGCGTTGACGAGCGCGTTGATCAGTTTGCTCTTGCCCTGCTTGAACTCACCGACCACGATGACGCGGACGGTCGGGTCGAGCACTCGCCGCCGGGTCTGCTCCAGCCGCCGGCGCAGATCCGTCCGATCGGCCTCCGCCGCCAGCGCGATGCTCTGCTCCACGAGTTTGACCAACTCAGCCATACCTGCCTCCTCCTGCGTGCCAGCTTTAAGCACAGACCTGCCCGGCAGGAACTCCCTCCCTTCCTGCCGGGCCGGCTGTGCGCCAGTGAAGTCTGCGTCGATGATTAGTCGACCACGACTGCGCTGTCTTCCTCGACCTCGTTGTCCGCTACGACGACGTTGTCCTCGACGGTGGTGGTCGTGTCGTTGAAGGACTCCTCGAATTCGACGTCCAGGTTGTTCTCCTCGTTGGCGACGTCCTCGAGGTTCGTGGAGTTGTCCGAGTTGTCCTGGAAGGAGTCCTCGACCACCACGTCCACGTTGGTTTCCTCGTTGCCGACGTCCTCGAGGTTTGTGGAGTTGTCCGAGTTGTCCTGGAACGAATCCTCGATAACGACCTCGGTTTCCTCGTTGCCGACGTTGTCGAGGTTTGTGGAGTTGTCGGAGTTGTCGTTGAACGAATCCTCGAGCTCGACGTCGACGTTGGTTTCGGTGACATCGACGTCGTTGTTGTTGCCATCGATGCCGTCGTTGTCTTCGCTGTTGTCCTCGTTGAAGGACTCATCGATGTCGATGTCGGTGTTGTAGGAATCCTCGACCGTCTCTTCTTCGTTGAAGGAGTCGACAATCGTGGTGTCTTCGCTGCCGATTTCGATGTCGGCATCGCCGTCTACATCGATGTTGGTGGAGTTGTCCTCGGAGTTGTCCTGCTCGACGTCTCCTCCGGCTGCGATGGAGTCGTCGCCTTGCGCCACGTTGGCGTCGTCGCCGGCAGCTACCGCGTCATCGCCGGAGGCAACCACGGAATCGTTGTCGAAGATCTGGTGGACGTCGCCATCGGCCCAGATGTTCTGGTTCACGGACTGGTCGACGATCGTGTCGCGGTCGTCCACCTCGGAGGTGTAGGAGTAGTGGTTCAGGATATGGGTCAGCTGGGTGACGGCGTGCCCGTGATCGTCGTCCCAATCGTGGCCGTTGTCGTCGTCATCATCGTCGTCCCAGTCCCGGCCGTTATCGTCGTCGTCCCGGTCCCGGCCGTTGTCGTCGTCGTCCCAGTCCCGGCCGCCGCCCCCGCCGCCCCCGCCGTTGTCGTCGTTGTCGTTGCGGCCGTTGACCGGGTTGAACGGGTTGTTGTCCTCAATGGAGGACTCGTTGCGGCCGGTGTTGTACTCCCGGTCAAAGGATGAGTCGACGGAAACCGGTGCGAAGTCCAGGATGACCGGGCGGACTGCGTCGACATCGCTGCTGCAGACCCCCTCAAGCCCGGCAGCCTGGAGCACACGCTCCGGATCGTCGCGGAATTCCGCAGCCTTGTCCGGGTCGCGGAACAGATCCATCAGGAAATCAACCAGCATGGTCGTGATCGAAGTCGTCATTGCAAACCCCTCATTCGAATGTGCTTGTGAAGTTCGTTCACCAGGCTCGATGCTTGGCTGGTTACAACGTAGGTCCGGGGGACCGGGGCCGGCATCGGTGATAGTTCCCCTACCGAAACCCCGATAGTGGGGGGATCCGGCCGCCCCCGATTAGGGAGGGAGGGGCCCTAAGGCACGGGGGATGGGAGACCCCCGGATGAGGGGGCCTCGTCCTCGAGTTCAAGACGGAGCTGGTCGAGCAGCTCGGAGCGTGAGGAGGCGCCGAGCCGGCGGCGGATCCGGGCGATGTGGTGCTCGGCGGTGCGCGGCGAGATGAACATTGCTTCGCCAATCTCCCGGTAGGTCTTTCCGGCCAGGACATGCCGGGCAACATCGCGCTCGCGGCTGCTGAGCCGCGCGCTCTGCCCCGCATCTGCCGGCTGGGGCGGTACCGGCGGCGCGGAAGCGCTGCCGAGGGCGGCCGGGCGGCGTTCCAGCGGCGGTTCAGCCGGCGCCGGCGTATTGACCGGATCGAGGTTTTCGGCGGATCCCGGATGGAGGTCGCGCGCGCAGGCAAGAAGCCTTGCGGTATCGCGGCGCTCCTCAGCGCGTCCGGCCGCGTGGCCGGCGAGCCTCGAACCGTCCCAAGTCAAGCCGACCGTAGCCAGTCCCCGGGCGGCGGTCTCGACGGCGTTTGCCTCCACCTGCCCGGACAGCACCTGCAGCCAGGCCCGGCCGGCGGCCGCGAGCACAGCGGCCAGATGGTTGCTGCGCGAGGCCCGGACCAGGGCGGCGGCGTGCGGTGCCAGGTCGGCGGGGCGCTCGGAGAGGATGCCGGCCTGCACAGCCTGCCAGTGCAGCGGAACGGCCCAAAGCGGCGGGTCGCCCAGCCGGTCCAGCAACGACCAGGCCTCGGCGAGATGCGGCTCCAGCCTGGCGGTCTCGCGGAGCCTTGCCGCCGCGACCATCAGTTCGCCGAGCGGCAGCAGGCTGAACAGGTCGATGGCCACGTGCAGCAGGCCTTCGCGAGCACGCCGCCAGGCCCGTACCAGCGCCGGAACGTCGTCCGTCCGGCGGGCGAGTCCGACGTCGAGGGCGAGCAGCAGCAGTTCGTCGCACGGCGCGACGGGATGATCGACGGCGGCGGCCTCGGCCATAGCGGTCCGGGCACCTTCGGGGCGGTCCTGCAGCATGCGTGTCCACGCGCGAAGCAGCAGCAGGCGCCGGCGGCCGACGGTTCCGCCCTGGCCGCCGTCAACGGCCGCGGTGAGGACAGAATCCGCGATGTCGAGTTCGCCGGCATGCAACGCGGCCAGCGCGGCGAGGGCCGCGGGCAGTTCGGGCAACGGGTCCAGTGAGCCGGAGGCGGTCATCATGTCGGAGGCCCGGATCAACGTCGGCAGGACCAGCGCGGGCGCATCACCGATGGTCGCCAGGGTGCCTTGGGACATCAACCGGACGGCCACCGCCTTCAGCGTAGGCGAACCGCCCGCGGGCGCAGCGGCAGCCATCTCCTCCGCTCCGTGCCGGTCCCCGGTGGCGACCATGGCAACTACCGCCAGCGGTGCCGAGGCTCCAGCCCGCTCCAGACCGAGCCAGCGGTAGACATCGGCCCCGCGCAGGAACATGCCGCGCTGGGCCCACATTGCGGCGGCCACGTCGGCACCGCGGAGCACGTCCGGAGCGTCATCGTGCACCAGCAGTCCGTCCAGGATCCGGCCCGCGCCGTCGAGGTCGCCCAGGACATAAGCCGCCTGGGCGCGGCGCGCTGCGGTTTCGAGCCCCTCCGCTCCCGCGGCCCGGGCTTCGTCGTAGAGCTCGGCGGCGAGGCCGGGCTGGGTGGGAAGGGCACGGTCTGCCGCACGCTCCAGCGCGGCCGCGACCCGGGCGTCCTGAAGCCCGGTGTGCGCGAGCGGCCTGGCCGCGCGGCCAAGAGGGAGTCCGCCTGCAGTCAGGCTGTCGACCAGGGCTCGTTGCAGGCCATGCAGCTGGTGGGAGGGTGTCGTCTCCAGCATGGTGCGGCGCAGCAGCGGGACCAGCCGGCCATCGGGCAGCAGCAAGCCGGCGTCCTTGGCCTCGAGCAGGAGCCGGTCAGGATTGCCGAGTTCCTCCACCGGTGGGGCAGCGGCCGACAAATCGAAGCCGACCGCAAGGACCAGCAGCAGCTGCCGTAGCGCCGGCTCCAGCCTGTCGAGCTCATAACCCAGTTGGTCCAGCAGACCGGGCGGGAGCGGACGGTCGTCGCCCTCCGAAAGGACACCGGGCCAACCCGCGGCAGCGCCGAGATATCGATGCACCAGCCAGGGCAGCCCGCCGGTGGCCTCGAGAATGATTTGGCCCAAGGCCTCCGGTTCCGGTACCGCCTGCAGTTGAGCGGCGCGATCGACGATCTCGACTGCGGTGAGCGGGCCGAGCACTACAGGGGCACGGTGTTCTTCGAGTTGGCGCACCAGCAGCTCCAAGGCGTTCGATATCCGCCGAGGGCGGTACGCGACCACGAGGCTTATCTCCGGATCAGCGACGAGCGCGTGGATCCTGGACAGCCCGCTGTCGCCGAGCATATGGGCGGTGTCGACGAGGACCGCTCCGCGCGCGGGCAGGGCGCAGCAGCCGAGGTCGTCCTGGATGCGGCTGACCGGAACGCTGCGGGCGGAAAGGCGGCTGTCCAGCTCGTCGAGCAGGGCGGTCTTGCCGGTTCCACCGGCGCCTGCAATGGCCGCCAGCAGCCGGCCGGGCGGAATGGATTCGGCGTCGCCGAGAATGCCGCCCCAGGCGGCGGCCGGCAGCAGGCAGGCTGAACTGCGCGATGATGTCGCGGGATTCAACCGGCTCACCCCTCCGGTGCCGGCGGGACCGGGTCGGAAGGAGGTGCGGGGGCGGGTTCCGAACTCGGCGCCACCGTTTCGGGCGCGACCGTCGGTTCAGGCGCAGGCACCGGTTCAGCGGGAGCCGGGTCGGACGCGGGCGGAGGTTCGGCCGGGGCCGGATCGGATACGGGCGGCGGTTCGGCGGGGTCGGATCCGGCACCGGTTCTGGCGCGGGATCGGGTGCCGGCGCGGGGTCGACGGGTGCAGGATCCGACGGCTGGGTGGGCTCCGGGCCGGGGCGGGTGACTCCGGCTGCGTCACCGGGGTCGACGGCGCGGGTGCCTGGGTGCCCGGCGGTGCCGGGAAGGGCGGCGGCAGGGTTCCCGGAGGACTGTGTAGCCGGGCCGGACGCACCATCGGCGGCTCGCGCACTCGGGCGCGCGGCCGCCGCGGCCTGCTGCTGTTCCGCGCCGCCTGTCGGGACCCGCGGAGCCTCTCGCCGCCGGCCAGGGTGGACGGGCTGGGGAACCGGGGCCGGCGTTGCCGTCAGGCCCGTACCATCAGGGCCGAGCGGGAAGGCAGGCACGGCTCCGGCGCCGCCGGCAGCCTCCGCCTCCCGCGCCACCGGTGCCCGCGGTGCTGGCGGTTCCCTGCGGTGTGGCGGCGTCGGCAGCGCCGGCGCCCGCGATGGACCCAGGATCCCAGGTCCAGCGGCGCCTGCGCGGCGGTTGCGCTGATCACTGCCAGCCCGGCGACCGCCGCGGCCACGGCCCGGCCCGCACTGCGGTGTGCTGGCGGGGCTTGGCCGCCGCCGGCCGGTGCGTCGGGGCGGCACCGAAGAACGTGGCCTCCCGGGCCTCCTCCGCCGCGGTACGATCCGCGCTTGGGCCGTTGCCGCCGTCGTCCGTTGCCGCTGGTTCCTCGGTTGCCGGCACGGGCAGGGCCGCGGCCGCCGCGAGCGCGGCACCCAGGCTGATCGACGCCTTCGGGTCGGCGTCGATGGCGATGGGACGGTCCAGCCCGGCTGAGAGCTGCTGCGCCACCAACGGGATGCGCGAAGAGCCGCCAATCAGCAGCACGGCACTGAGCTGCGCGGGATCGACGCCGGCCGCCTCCAGCGTGTGGCGGAGCGTGCCGATGGTCTGCCCGATGGCGCCGTCGATCATGGCTTCGAATTCCTGCCGCACCAGCCGCACCTGGGTCTGCGCCCCGGGCAGCAGCACGGGGATGGTCGCCTCCGAGTCGGACGACAGCGCCTCTTTGGCCTCGGTGCATTCCCGGCGCAGCCGTGCGAGCGCCAGCAGAACCGCAGGATCGGCGGTGTCCAGTCCCTCGAAGGCCTCGGCCGCGCCGGCGGTCACATGGTTGAAGACGGCGTCGTCGAAGTCCGCACCGCCAAGCTGGTCGATGCCGTTCGGCCTGCCCAGCGGGCTGAAGCTGGTCCCGCTGTCCTTGCGGAGGATGGCGGCGTCGAAGGTGCCTCCGCCGAGGTCGTAGACGGCGACCAGGCTGCCGTCCGGGACGCGCTCCTGCGAGGCGTAGTGCAGGGCCGCCGCCTCGGGCTCGCTGACCAGGGCGGCATTCGCGAGGCCGGCCTGGGCCAGGGCCTGGCGCAGCAGTTCGGACTTGTAGCCGCCCCAGGACGCGGGATGGGACACGGTGATGGCCTGAGGCGCGGAGCCCTCGCGTTCCGTGGCGCGGTCCACCACCCAGCGGGCCATGGTGGCGAGGAGTTCTTCCGGGGCGGCGAACCGGTCGCCGACGATGATAGGCACGGAATCGCCGACGCGGCGCTTGAACTCGCGCACCACGCGTTCGGGCTGGGCGACGCCCCGCCGCTCGGCGGCATCGCCGACCAGCACCTGGCCGTCACCGCCGAAGAAGACCGCCGACGGGATGGTTGCGGCACGCTGGCCTAGGTGAAACGATTGCGGTCCTGCCGGACCCTGCGAGCCGGTCCGGGCTACCGCCGCGGCCGTAAAACTCGTGCCGACATCAATGCCAAGTACGTACGCCATGGTCCCCCCAAGGGCGAGCGCACCAACTCCCCCGTGGACGAAACCTGCGAGCCCGGCCGTCCAGAGTTGCTGCTCGGAATGTCCCCTACAGTAGCACCGGGACCACCCACGGGGAGGGAAAAGAGGCCCCCCACGTTTGGGGGTTGAACGGGCAACCTGACCGGCTGGGGACGGGGAAGGCCCGACGGCGGCGGGGCCGGCCGCACGCATCCCCGGTTTCCTGCCGATCCGCGGGGAGCGCGGGGGCGGCAGGGTGCCTACCTACAGGCGACGGGGAAGAGGTAATCCCCACCAGCGAGGGGCGGGGATTACCTCGTACGAGGGGCACGTGTTACGAACGGCCCGCACACCGTTTCCCGGTCGGCCTAGGGGCGGGAGGCCGTCTCCCGATCGGCCTCCGGAGCCTCGGCACGCAGGTGCTCCGTGGCGAGCCGCTCAGCTTCCAGCCGCTCGGCTTCCTCGCCGCCGATGGCCTCGCCCCGGGCCACCATGCCGGCCACGTCGGAGAGCGGGATCTGCTTCATCGTCAGGGCCAGGACGAGCGCGATGACCAGGAACGGCACCAAGTACCAGAAGACCGGCGCCAGCGACTCCGCGTAGGCGGTGACGATGCCTTCCCGGAGCTGCTCCGGGAGCTGGCTCATGGCATGCGGTTCGAGGCTGGCTGTGGCATTGGCCGCGTCCCGGGCTGAGGCGCCGAAGCCGGAGAAGACGTCGGTCAGGGACGTGGTGAGCCGGGAGGTGAACATCGCGCCGAAGATGGCGACGCCGAGTGCCGCGCCGACTTCGCGGAAGTAGTTGTTCGAGCTCGTGGCGGTGCCGATCTGGTCCGCGGTAACGGAGTTCTGCACCACGAGGACCACGACCTGCATGATCAGGCCAAGGCCGGCGCCAAAGAGGAACAGCTGGGCACAGATCACCCAGATCGGCGTGGCCGCGGCCAGCGTGGTCATCCAGAGCATGGCCGCAATCACCACGGCGGAACCGGCGACGGGGTAGGCCTTGTACCTGCCCGACTTGGTGATAGCGATGCCGGACCAGATCGAGGTGCCCATCATGCCCACCATCATCGGCAGCATCAGCAGCCCGGAGACCGCGGCCGAGGTGCCGGAGGACATCTGCAGGAACGTCGGCACGAACGCGATCGCCGCGAACATGGCCACGCCGAGGGTGAACCCGATGGCGGTGCTGTTGACGAAGATGCGGTTGCGGAACAGGCTCAGCGGGATGATCGGGTCCTCGGCCCGGCGCTCCGCGAGCACGAACAGCACGGCCGCGAGCACCATGCCGGCGCCGAACAGCCAGGTCAGCGGCGCATCCCAGCCGTAGTCGTTGCGGCCGCCGAAGTCGGTGAAGAAGATCAGGCACGCCGTCGCCGCGGAGAGCAGTACGACGCCGGCCATGTCGATCCGCTTCTGCGCCTTCTTTGTGGGGAGGGTGAGGGCGAAATAGGCGATGAGGAACGCGCCGATGCCGATGGGGATGTTGATGTAGAACGCCCACTGCCAGGTCAGGTGGTCCACGAAGTAGCCCCCGAGCAGCGGCCCGGCCACGGCCGAGAGGCCGAAGATGCCGCCGAGCGGGCCCATGTACTTGCCGCGCTCGTTGGCCGGCACGATGTCCGCGATGATGGCCTGGGAGAGGATCATCAGTCCGCCGCCGCCCAGGCCCTGCATCGCGCGGAAGACGACGAAGGTCCAGAAGTCCGGCGCGAAGGCGCAGCCCACCGAGGCCAGGGTGAAGATGGCGATGGCGAACAGGAAGAGATTGCGGCGGCCCAGCACGTCGCCGAACTTGCCGTAGATCGGCATCACGATGGTGGTCGCCAGCAGGTAGGCCGTGGTGATCCAGGTCTGGTGCTCCACCCCGCCGAGCTGCCCGACGATGGTGGGCATGGCGGTGGAGACGATGGTCTGGTCGAGGCTGGAGAGCATCATGCCGGCGATCAGCGCGGAGAAGATGATCCAGATCCGCTTCTGGGTCAGCAGCAGCGGTTCGGTGCGTGCAGCTGTGGCTGCGGTTGCTGCGGTAGTTTTCACAGGAGTCCTTGTTCGGGGGCCAGGAGGGCCCGGGCGGTGTTGACGGTGTCGGTAAGGATGTCGCGGTAGCTGCGGGTGTTCCACTCGGCGAAGAACTCCGCTCCGGCGCGCTCGACGACCGCGGAAAGGAGGCTGACGGCCAGGCGGATGCGGCGGTCCTCGGGAAGCAGTCGTTCGCGGGCCGCCAGCAGTTGGGCGAAGGCGTCCTGCGCCTGCCGGGTGCCGTGCGTGGCCTTGGCCATCAGCTTGGGTTCGCTGGAAATGGCCTGCTGGAGCCGCAGGAGTTCCTTCCGGCTCATGGCCAGCCGCTCCGTCATGGCGGCGGCCAGTTCGATGAAGTCGTCGAGCAGCGTCGGCGTCAGGGCGCCGGACTGCGGCGCCGGAGCAAACTTCCGGCCGCCCTCGACGAAAGCCTTGGCCAGGGATTCCGGGATGCTGTCGGTCGGGTCGCCCAGGATGGCGTCTTCCTTGCCGGGGAAGTAATTGAAGAAGGTGCGGCGCGAGATGCCGACCTCTTCGCACAGCTGTTCCACGGTAAAGCCGCTGACGCCGTGCGCCGCCGTCAAGGCACGGGCGGCATCGGTAATGGCCAGGCGGGTAGCCGCGCGTTTGCGCTCCCTCAGCCCTCCGCCGTCGTACTTTGCACTCTCACTCACGAGAGTAAATTTTTGCACTCAGGAAGCAAAAGTGCATAACAATATGGCGGGAAACACGGCGGCGCCCCCGGTCCGCGGGGGACCGGGGGCGCCGACAGGCCGGAGGCTGCCTACTTGGCCTGCGGCGGGGTGGTCATCGAGAGCACGTCCAGGGCGCTGTCGAGCTGCTCCTCGGTCAGCTCGCCGCGCTCGAGGAAGCCGAGGGCCACGACGGACTCGCGGACGGTCAGGCCTTCCTTCACCGAGTGCTTGGCGATCTTGGCCGCGTTCTCGTAGCCGATGTACTTGTTCAGCGGGGTCACGATGGACGGCGAGGCCTCTGCCAGGAAGCGGGCGCGCTCCACGTTGGCGGTCAGCCCGTCGATCATCTTGTCCGCCATCACGCGGGAGGTGTTGGCGAGCAGGCGGATGGACTCGAGCAGGTTCGCCGCCATGACCGGGATACCGACGTTGAGCTCGAAGGCGCCGTTGGTGGAGGACAGCGCGATGGTCGTATCGTTGCCGACGACCTGCGCGGCGACCATGATCGCGGCCTCGCAGATGACGGGGTTGACCTTGCCCGGCATGATCGAGGAGCCCGGCTGCAGGTCGGGGATGGCGATCTCGCCCAGGCCGGTGTTGGGGCCGGAGCCCATCCAGCGCAGGTCGTTGTTGATCTTCATGAAGGAGTAGGCGATGTTGCGCAGCTGGCCGGAGGCTTCGATCAGACCGTCGCGGTTGGCCTGGGCCTCGAAGTGGTTGCGGGCCTCGGTCAGCGGCAGGCCGGTGTCCGCGGCCAGCAGCTCGATCACGCGGGCGGAGAAGCCGGCCGGGGTGTTGATGCCGGTGCCGACGGCAGTTCCGCCGAGGGGGACCTCGGCCACGCGCGGCAGGGAGGCGTTGATGCGCTCGATGCCGTAGCGGACCTGCGCTGCGTAGCCGCCGAACTCCTGGCCGAGGGTGACCGGGGTGGCGTCCATCAGGTGGGTGCGGCCGGACTTGACGACGTCCTTGAACTCCTCGGCCTTGCGCTCCAGCGAGGCTGCCAGGTAGTCCAGGGCGGGGATCAGGTCGTTGATCAGCGCGGAGGTGGCGGCGACGTGGACCGAGGTCGGGAAGACGTCGTTGGAGGACTGCGAGGCATTCACATGGTCGTTCGGGTGGACAACCTTGTCGCTGCCCGCGTCCTTCAGCGCACGCGTGGCGAGCTCGGCGACAACCTCGTTGGTGTTCATGTTCGAGGAGGTGCCGGAACCGGTCTGGAACACGTCGATGGGGAAGTGTCCGTCGAATTCGCCGCCGGCAACCTTGTCCGCGGCTTCCTCGATGGCCTTGGCCAGCTCGCCGTCCAGCACGCCCAGCTCCGCGTTGGCGGTCGCGGCGGCCTTCTTGATGCGGGCCAGCGCCTCGATGTGTGCGCGCTCGAGCGTCTTGCCGGAGATCGGGAAGTTCTCGACGGCGCGCTGGGTCTGTGCGCGGTAGAGGGCGTCTACCGGAACGCGGACCTCGCCCATGGTGTCGTGTTCAATGCGGTACTCAACGGAGTCGGCAGTCGTGGAAGTCATGGCTCCAAGCTTATGCCTGCGGCCGCGCCGGGTCCGAATCGTGTTGCGCACCCGGCGGCGGCGTCCCAGGGCAGTATGCGAAGGCTAGAGGGCGCCGTGCCCGGCGACCAGGTCCGCGTGTCCGTCGGCAAGACGGTAGGCGACGCCGACGACGGCCGTCCGGCCCGCGTCGACCGCCTCTGAAATGGCCCGCGAGCTGTCCAGCAGGCGCGCCGAGGACTGCCGCACGTTTTCGATCACCATGTCGTTGAGGTTGTCGTTGCCGGCCCGCCGGGCTGAGAGCACGGACGGCGTGATGCGCTCGACCAGGTCACGGATGCCGCCGCGGGGCATCTCACCGGTGTCCACGGTTTCCTTGGCGGCCGTCACTGCGCCGCAGCTGTCATGGCCCAGGATGACGATCAGCGGGACCTCGAGGACGTCGACACCGTACTCCAGCGAGCCGATCACGGCCTCGTCCAGGACGTGCCCGGCGGTGCGGACCACGAAGGCGTCGCCCAGGCCCAGGTCGAAGATGATCTCGGCGGCCAGCCGGGAGTCGGAGCAGCCGAAGATGATGGCGAAGGGATGCTGCGCATTCACCAGCGAACTTCGCCGGGCGGCGTCCTGGTTGGGGTGCATGGAGGAGCCCGACACAAAGCGGGCGTTGCCTTCGAGGAGTTTCTTCCAGGCTTCTGCGGGGGTGAGGTTGGTAGTCACCCTGCTTACTTTACTTTGTGGCCGGGGCGTCCAGTTCCTTGACGACGGCGGCGGCCAGGGTGTCGAACTCGTCCAGTTCCGCGCCTCCGCTGAGGATGACGGTGTAGCCGTCCTTCTCGAGGACCAGGTGCTTCTCGCCTTCCCCGCGGTCGCGGAGTTCCCAGGATTCCCCGCCGGCCTTGCGGTCGCTGGTGACGGGGGCGTTGTCCGTTGCCTGTGCCGTCCACGTGGGGTTGGCCTTGTCCGTCTGGACCAGGGCGATGTGCTGGCCCTTCGGTGTCAGGTAGCCGACCTCCCAGGCCGGCACCCGGCTGCTGCTGCCGGAGTTCCAGCGGGCATAATTGGCCCGCCACGGCTTCGCCAGTTCGACCGTGAGGGGCAGGTAGCCGGCCGTGCCTTCCGCCTGGGCTGCCACGCTGGCGACGTCAATGTTACGTTCGTAGACTTCCGACTTACTGCTCGGGTTGAGGAAGAAGACCGGCAGGAAGACGGCGATCGTCAGCCCGATGGCAATCAGCATGCCGGTGACGGTCGCGTTGGCGCGTTTGGCCTGCTTCGCCGTCAGGACAGGGGTCGGGGCCGGCTGGTCGGTCGCTTCGGGACGCACTTCACTCACCCCACCATTGTCCCTTAATACGCAGGGGCCGGGCACCGCCGTCGTACGCGGTTGCCGGTTGCGTGCGCACAGTCACAAACGCCGCGACGGGTGCGGCGGACTATGATCGAAGTGAAGCACAAACGTGTCCAACCGCTCGAAGATGAGGTTCTCGTGTCCAAAGCTGTTCAGGCCGCCCAGTACTCCACGCTCTCGCCGTCGCTGGCGGTGCGCGATGATGAACCGGACCGCAACCTCGCGCTGGAACTGGTGCGGGTGACCGAAGCCGCAGCGATCGCCGGCGGCCACTGGGTGGGCTACGGCGACAAGAACGCCGCGGACGGCGCCGCCGTCGACGCCATGCGCTCCTTCCTCTCCACCGTCCACTTCAACGGCGTCGTGGTGATCGGCGAAGGCGAGAAGGACGAAGCACCGATGCTCTTTAACGGCGAGCGGGTCGGCGACGGCTCCGGCGCCGAGTGCGACGTGGCCGTGGACCCGATCGACGGTACCCGCCTGACCGCGCTGGGCATCAACAACGCGCTCTCCGTGCTGGCCGTCTCCGAACGCGGCACCATGTTCGACCCGTCCGCCGTGTTCTACATGGAGAAGCTGGTCACCGGGCCGGAGGCCGCCGACCTGGTGGACCTGCGCCTGCCGATCAAGCAGAACCTGCACCTGATCGCCAAGGCCAAGGGCAAGAAGATCAACCAGGTGGTCGTGATGATCCTGGACCGCGACCGGCACAAGCCGATGGTCCAGGAGATCCGGGACGCGGGCGCGCGCACCAAGTTCATCATGGACGGCGACGTGGCCGGCGCGATTGCCGCTGCCCGCGAAGGCACCGGCGTGGACGTGCTCATGGGCATCGGCGGCACCCCCGAGGGCATCGTGGCCGCATGCGCCATCAAGTCCCTGGGCGGCGTCATCCAGGGCCGGCTGTGGCCGACCTCCGACGAGGAGAAGCAGAAGGCCCTCGACGCCGGCCACGACCTGGACCGGGTGCTGACCACGGACGACCTTGTCACCAGCGACAACTGCTACTTCGTGGCAACCGGCATCACCGACGGCGACCTGCTGCGCGGCGTGCGCTACAAGCCGAACACCGTGCTGACCCAGTCCATCGTGATGCGTTCGAAGTCCGGCACCATCCGCTTCGTCGAGGGCGAGCACCGTGCGGACAAGTGGGAGACCTACGCGCGCAAGCGCTGAGGCTGCCGCTTCAGGCTATGGGGAACCCGCTTCGGCTTTGGCCGGGGCGGGTTCCTTGCTTTTCGGGCCTGGGTGCAGGGGGCGGGACCGAACTTCCCGCGTTTGAGGCTAACTTTCCAGGTTTAGGCTTCAAGCAAAGCCCTGACGTGGGCCGATGCCGGCGGCCGGTTTTAAACGTGGAAGGTTGCGCGTGCAGGCCGGCCGACGGCACCGCTCTACGGCGGCGCGCCCGGCCAACTGGACAGGATTAGACCGCCTTAGACATCTTTAGGCTTCAAGCAACGCGCTGACGTGGGGCGATGCCGGCGGCCCGTCTTAATGCTGTGCAGGATGACCGACGGGCACCGCGCTAGGGCGGCGCGGAAGAGCCGGGCCGGGGATTGCCCGCGGGCGGAAGATCAGGGCCTGAGACTGTACGCGGGGAGGAAGGGCCGGGCCGGGGACTGTCCGCGGGGCGGATGGGCCTGAGACTGTACGCGGGGAGGAAGGGCCGGGCCGGGGACTGTCCCCGGGGCGGGGCGGGCCGACGGGCCGCCCGGTCGGGGCGTCCCCGGCGGCAGGTCAGCGGCTGCTGCGGGCCTTGCCGACGGCGGTGCGGGCCTTCTGCAGAACGGGGCCGACGGCGGTGCGGGCCTTGTGCAGCGCGGGACCGGCGGCGTCCCTCAGTCGGCGGGCGATGCCGTAGGCGGTGTGCATGGTCTTGTTGACGGGGAGGTCCCAGGAGCCGGGGTAGGCGACTTCGAAGCCGCCGAAGGAGCGCTTGAAGCGGGAGAAGCCGGCCCATTTGTGGTCGGGTTCGTCTTCGGGGGAGACGCCCCACATGTCGAACCGGCTCATGCCGGCCTGCTTGGCGTCCATCATCATGTTGACGACCAGCGGGATGCCGGCGTTGAGCTTGCGGTGGTTGTCGTCCGCGGCGGCGTGGGCGTAGACGCGGGTGGTGTCCGTGTCGTACGAGAGGGCGGCGGCGATGGGGGTGCCGTCCAGCTTGGCGATGAAGAGCTTGGCCGCGCCGGCCGGGATGAGGGTGCGGGCGGCGTGGGCGAGGTAGTCGTCCGACTGGGCCTTGAAGTCCGCGCGCTCGGAGACGTCGTGGAGGAACCCGAGCAGGATGGAGATGTCTTCCGGGTCGGTGGAGACCTCGAAGGTCACGCCCTTCTTGTGGATGTTCCGATAAAGGTTCCGGCTGGTGCTGCGCATCCCGGCGAGGATGGCGTCCTCGTCCTGGGTCAGGTCCACCATCCAGGTCAGATGCGGCTGGACGTCGGCCGGGGCCTTGACGAGGCCGAGGCCGGACAGGACGGCGGTGGCGTCGGCGCCGAGATCTGCGCCGACCGGCTCAACCCGGACGTAGTGGGCGCCTTCGGCCCGGGCCAGTTCGGCCAGGGCCTCGAGGGCGCGGTCCAGGGCCGGCACGTCGGCGGCGGTGGGCCCGTAGGGGGTGTAGAGGAAGCTGCCCAGCGGGGTCTTCTCCTGGATCGCCAGGAAGGACCAGCCGTCGCCGCTTTGTTCGAAGACCTTCTTCCCGAGGCTGCGCTGGAAGGTGGCCCAGGCGGCGGACTGCAGGATGGAGGAAGTCATTCGTCGGTTTCCGTTCTTTGTTCGTCGAATTCAGCGGCGTTGCCTGCACAGGTGACAGCGAAGAGCACGGCGGGCGAACCGCCGTCGATCACGGGATGGACCAGCACTGGCTGCTCCGAGGCCGGGATGAACGCGGAGTCGCCGCGCCGCAGGGTCAGGTCCGTCACCGGCGAGTCCAGCATAGCCCCGCCACTGACGGCCAGCACCACAGCGGGACCGTGCTGCGCCAGCGCCACGGGGGTGGCGCCGTCGTTCAGTTCGATCCGCTGCAGCTGGAACTCGGCGAACGGCGGGCAGTAGAGCTCCTGGCCGGCGTCGGTGAACTGGGGCCGAACGTAGGGCGGCTCGATCGGCTGGAAGTCCGTGATGTTGAGCAGCTCGGGAATGTTGATGTGCTTGGGAGTCAGCCCGCCGCGGAGCACGTTGTCGCTGGTGGCCATCACCTCGATGCCCAGGCCGTGCAGGTACGCGTGGACGTTTCCGGCCGGGAGGTAGAGCCCTTCGCCCGGCTCCAGCGTCACCAGGTTGAGCAGCATCGAGATCAGGGTCCCGGGGTCCTTCGGGTACAGCTCGATCAGCCAGCGGACCGTGGTGAGCTCCGGCCCGATGCCGCCCTCCGGCAGCTTGTCCAGCACGTTGGCGGTGCTGTCGACCAGAGCTGCGGCGTCGGCGCCGCCATCGAGCAGCGCAACGAAGGCGTCCCGGATGGCGGCGGAGGGCTCGGGTCCCTCGAGCAGTGCGATGACGCGCTCCAGCAGGCCGGTCTGGGCGTCGGCCGTCACCAGGTGCTCGAGGAGGTTGCGGAAGAGCGCTGCGGACTGCGCCGGCTCGCGGAAGCCGCAGAGCGCTTGGAACGGCGTCAGCGCGAAGATCATTTCGGGCTTGTGGTTGTCGTCGCGGTAGCTGCGCTCCGGGGCGGTGAACGGGATGCCGGCCTCGTTCTCCCGGGCGTACCCGGCGCGGGCCTGTTCCAGCGTGGGGTGCACCTGCAGGGACAGGGCTTCCTCGGCGGCCAGCACCTTTGTGAGGAACGGCAGCTTCGGCCCGAACAGTCCCATCGCGTCGTCGCCGAGGGCGAGGCCGGGGGCATCATCGATGAAGTCCGTTAGCGGCTGTTCCTCGCCGTCCGGCAAGGTAACGGTCGACGGCGAATCGGGGTGGGCGCCGATCCAGAGTTCGGCTTCGGGGCCACCCGAGGGCTTGCGGCCGAACAGGTCCGCGATGGCGGTCAGCGAACCCCATGCGTAGGGTCGCATCACGTTGGTCAACCGATACATGCTTGATGCCTCTTCTGTCGGATCCTGCCCGCCGCAGCGGATCTGCCTGCCTGGTATGTCCTGCAGCCCGGGGGCCGGGGGCCTCCCTAGGGGTAAGCCTAGGGCACCTTGCAGTTGCCGTTGTCCGCCAGCAGTGTCCCGAGCGTGGCGGTGTCGCCGATCTCGGCCAGCTGCTGCAGGTACTCCTCGGTGATCTCGGGCTCAGCGGTGGCCGGCGCCTGTTCCGCCGGCGTTTCCTGCGCGGCCGAATCCCCGCCGGAGCCGCTGCCCGAGGTTCCCTGGTCCGCGGAGCCGCTGCCGCCGTCGTCGTTGCCCGATTCCTTGGGCTTGGACGCGGCCTTGCTCTTAGTCTCCTCTTTCTGGATGAACTTCTCCTGAACACGGGAGTGGACCTGGTCGAAATCGGGGTAGGTGACGAAGTTGTCCGCGGCGGTGCCGAAGTCCGGCGGCCCGACCGTCAGCCTCTCGATCTTCTCGCCCTTGGCCTTCATCGCCAGCGAGACGAAACTGCCCAGCTGCTCGCCCGGGATGTCCGTCTCCACGACCTGCTCGCCGGCGGCCGCCAGCTGCTGGAAGCGGGTCAGGACGGTGGCCGGGTCCAGCTGCTTGACCATCGCCTGCATCACGCACTGCTGGCGCTGGACGCGGTCATAGTCCGTGGCGAATTCGCGCGACCGCCCGTACCAGAGGGCATGGTAGCCGTCGAGCTTCTGGACGCCGGGGGCGATCCAGCCCTTCGGGGGATAGTGCTGGTTGGTGCCCGGGATGGTCCTGTTGGAAATCGGAACCCAGTTGCCGGCGTCGACGGTGATTCCGCCCATGGCGTCCACCAGCTGCTCGAAGCCGCCCATGTCCACCAGCGCGTACGCCTGGATTTCGATGCCGAGGATGCCGGTGACGGCGTCCTTCATGCCCTCGGCGCCGGGGTCCTTGGCACCGGGGTAGAGATCAGCGTGGTTCTGGACGACATCCTCGTAGAGCGCGTTGATGATGCACTCGTCGCCGCAGTCGAAGCCGTTGGGGTAGACCTGCTTCAGTGGCGAATCGTCGGGGAACGGCGCATTCTGCAGGTTGCGGGGGATGCCGAACATGACGGTCTGGCCGGTCTTGGCGTCGACACTGACGACCTGGATGCTGTCCGGCCGCAGCCCGGTGCGTCCGGCGCCGGCGTCCCCGCCCATCAAGAGGAAGTTGTAGCGCCCGTCCACCGGATCGAAGGCGGGCCGGGACTCGAAGATGCTGCCGATCGTGTTGCGGCTGACGTTGAGCAGATAGGCCGAGTAGCCCAGCGTGCCGGCGGTCAGTCCCATCAGCGCCACGAGGCTGACGGCGATGATCGGCCGCATCCCCGGCGCCAGCAGCTTCGGGCGGATGATGCGCAGCGTGTCGAGGAACAGGAAGGCCCAGAACACGGCCAGGAGCGCCAGCACGCCGACCAGTACCAGCGAGGTCCAGCGGTGGGTGACGATGGTGACCAGGAGCGTCCAGTTGACCAGCGCGATGATGCCAGCCGCGATGAGCAGGACCCACACGCTGAGCGTGACCGCCAGTGCCTTGCGGCCCAGGCTGCGGCTGCCGGCGACTAGCTGGGCGCTGCCGGGAATGAAGACGGTCAGCAGCAGCAGGACGAAGGCCCGCTTGGTCCGGACCGGCGCGGCGGCGCTCTGCGGGTAGCGGACGGGGTCGGTGGACCCGTAGCCGCTGCGGCGGTTCCCGCGTTCGTTGTCCATGCTCATGACAACTTGGACCGCAGCGCCGCACCCTTGTCATAGGCGCTTTGGCGCAGTTGCGTGGCGAACTCCGCCAGCTGGGGCCGCAGCCGTCCGGCCAGCTCGTCCGTCCCCGCGGCGAGCATGCGAACCGCAAGCAGCCCGGCATTGCGGGCGCCGCCGATCGACACCGTGGCCACGGGCACGCCCGCCGGCATCTGCACGATCGACAACAGGGAATCCATCCCGTCCAGAGTCTTCAGTGGCACCGGCACTCCGATCACGGGCAGCGCCGTCACGGAAGCCAGCATGCCCGGCAGGTGCGCGGCTCCTCCTGCCCCGGCGATGATGGCCCGAAGCCCCCGGTCCTGCGCCTGCTTGCCGTAATTGATCATGTCCTCGGGCATGCGGTGCGCTGAGACCACGTCGGCTTCGTAGGGGACGCCGAATTCCGCCAGTGCGTCGGCGGCTGCCTGCATCACCGGCCAATCCGAATCGGAGCCCATAACGACGCCGACCAGTGGGGTTTCGCTCATTAGTTACCTTCCTGCGGGTCTGTCCCGTCGCGGATGATGGCAGCCACGCGCGATGCCTTGCGGCGCAGCTCGTCAACGTCCGGACCCTTCCGGCCCACCACGTTAACATGTCCGATCTTCCGTCCCGGACGCACGGACTTGCCGTAACCATGGACCTTGACGTCCGGTTCCGCCGCCAGGGCCTGCGGATATGCGCTGAACAGGTCGGTATTGGCGCCGCCCAAATAATTCTTCATAACGACGACGTCACCGAGCGGCTCGGTGCCCCCGAGGGGCAGGTCGAGGACCGCGCGCAGGTGCTGCTCGAACTGGCTGGTCACGCAGCCGTCCATGGTCCAGTGGCCGGTGTTGTGCGGGCGCATCGCCAGTTCATTGATGACGAAGCCAGCGCCCTGGCCGGGGGTTTCGAAGAGCTCGGCGGCCATGACCCCCGTGACACCGAGTTCTTCCGCGAGCCGCAGCGCGGCCCGGCGGGCGGCCTCGGACACCTCGGCGGGAAGTTCCGGCGCAGGGGCGATGACCTCGTCGCACACGCCGTCCACCTGGATGGTGTGCACGACCGGCCAGGCCTTGGCCTCGCCGGACGGGGTCCGGGCCACGAGGGCCGACAGCTCGCGGCTGAAGTCCACCTTGTCCTCGGCCAGCAGGGGCTCCCCGGTGAACCAATCGGCGGCCTCGGCGGCGGCTTCGGGGCCGTCGATCATCCGGACGCCCTTGCCGTCGTAACCACCGCGCGGCGTCTTCAGCACCACTGGCCACCCGGTCTTGTCCCCGAAATCCACCAGTTCTTCCACGGTGGACACCGCGGCCCAGGCCGGATTCGGCAGCCCCAGCTTCTCCACAACGGAGCGCATGATGAGCTTGTCCTGGGCGTGGATGAGGGCGTCCGGGTGCGGCTGGACGTTCACTCCCTCGGCGATCAGGGTCTGCAAATGTGCGGTGGGGACATGCTCGTGGTCGAACGTCATCACGTCCAGGCCCTGCGCGAAGCGGCGCAGCGTCTCCAGGTCCTTGTAGTCGCCCACCGGGGCATTGGCGACGGCGGCGACCGCCGAGACGTCTTCGGCCTCGGCCAGGACGCGCAGTTCGAAGTTAAGGGCAATTGCGCAGGGCGCCATCATGCGCGCGAGCTGGCCTCCGCCAACCACGCCGATTACGGGGAAAGTCACCCAGTAAGCGTACCGAACCAGCCTGTGCCTCGGCTGTCAGCGGCCGCCGGGACCCACCGGAGGGCGGGCCTTTCTTAGGAATCATCCAGCCGGCGGTCCTACAATGGGCCGTTGGCCTCCGCCCGGGGCGCCGGCGTCCATGAGAGGAATCGAAGCGCAGCTTATGCACAGAACGATGGCAGAACGCATCCGGGGCCTCGTCTCGCTCTTCTGGCGCGAAGTCGCGAAATTCGGCACGGTAGGCGGCGTCGCCTTCGTCATCGACAACGGGCTCTACTGGTGGCTGATCAACGGCCCGATGTCCCAGAGCGAGGTCAAGGCCCGGCTGGTCTCGGCCTCCGTGGCCACCCTGTTCTCCTGGCTGGCCAACCGCTACTGGACGTTCCGGGACCGGCGGCAACCCAATCCGGTGCGGGAACTCGTCATGTTCGTGGTGATCAATGTCATCGGCATGCTGATCTCAGCGGGCTGCGTCTGGATCGCCAAGTACCTGCTGGACATCGACGGCCGGACCGAACTGCTGGCGGCCGGGGTCTTCGGCACCGTGCTGGCCACCGTCGTGCGATTTTTCGCCTACCGCTTCCTCGTCTTCAACGCCGAACTGGACGCCGAGCCGGAATTCGCGCACGACCACGAGATCTTCGACCACGAAGAGGAACAGCCGCAGAGCCAGCACGGCCGGCACAGCGGCCACGGGACCCGCCCGGCCCCCAACCGTCCCGAGGCCGGCAGCACCCCGGAGCGCTGACAGCGGCCCGGGCCCTGTCTGGCGGCAGGCTATAGCTGCTCGCTGATCCGCTCGTTCTCCACGATCTTGGGGCTGTGCGCCGCCGGGTGCACCAGCACCACCGTGCCGCCGCCAAGCCAGGTGGCCACCGCGGCCCGCAGCACGTCCGCCCAGTCCGCCGTCGCCGGCACCAGAATGTTCCGCGCCGCAGGCTCCAGCTGCAGCAGCTGCGCAAAGGTGACCTCCCCGCCGTCGTGCTTCAACGCCGTGGCGTGAAGATCGGCGGACCCGGCCCCCAGGAAAACATCCGCGTAGGAACGCACCTCGGCCGCGTAGTCCAGCACCCCGTCCGGCAGTTCGCCCGGCCACCCCAGCGCGAGGGCGCCCTCGGCCACCGCCACCTGGTAGGCGGGCCCGGACCCCAGCGTTGCCGGATCGGAACTGACGACGACGTCCGCACCTTCCGCCCCGCCGTTGCCGCCGGAGGACACATCCACCGTCGCGCCCACCTGCCAGCCGGCCAGCGCCCAGACGACCGAGCGCCAGTGCGGTGCCATCTCCAGCAGGACCACGGCGCCCGGCTCGGCGTCCAGTTCCTCGGCCAGCAGGTTGGCCGTCTTGGCCACCCAGTTGTCCAGCACCCGCCCGGAGAGCTCCACGCGTTCGCCGTCCGGGCCGTACCAGATGAGGGCGGGGGAGGAATCCGGGCGCAGCAGGGCGAGCAGCTGGTCGATGGTGCGGGCTTGGCTCACGGTTTCTCCTGTGGATCATGGGCCTGTGCAGAAGAACACAGGCGGTGGCAGCTCTCTAATGGTTAAAGCTATCGTCAAAGGGGCGGCGGGCTTTGGCCAGCCTGCTTGCACAAAAGCATCCCACGCGCCCGGGCGTGGCGTACACGCAAATATCGATGGCCAGTGGCTAAGATTCCCGCCTTCGCTTGACTTAGCAGTATTACACCAATGTAATTATGGGTGGAACAGCAAGGCCGCGGCGGCTGCGATCCGGCAGAAGCAGAACTTGGCAACAGGCTGGTACATCAGAACCGGGAGGGCTCATGGGGCAAGCAGAGCGAATTCAGTACCGTGAAGACTTGGAAGCGCAGGCTTCGGTCAGCTACGGTTCCCGCGGCGTACCCGCAGACTGGTATGTCGATCCGGCCGATCCGTCCGCGGCGGACCGTTACCGGGAAGCGAGCCGGCCGTCCCTGGACGACGCGGCGACGGCTTTCCTGGCCGCGCACGAGGCCCTGGACGCCGGGGTAGGCGATGCCCCGGAAGAGGCCGAGGCGCTGCAGGGCCCCAGCCGCCGGCTGCGCGAGGCGCCGGAGCGCAAGGAGCAGGCCGTCTGGATCGGCCTGCCCGGCCTGGATCCCGCGGACGACGGCGAACTGGCCTGGCAGGCGGACGCCCTCTGCGCCCAGACCGACCCGGAGGCGTTCTTCCCCGAAAAGGGCGGTTCCACCCGGGACGCCAAGAAGGTTTGCGGGTCCTGCACGGTGCGGGCGCAGTGCCTGGAGTATGCCCTGGAACATGACGAACGGTTCGGGATCTGGGGCGGGCTTTCGGAGCGCGAGCGCCGCCGCTTACGGAAGAGAGCAGTCTGATTCACCAGCAAGTTCGCGTAACGGCCGTCGTCGTAGCCCATAACGGCGCCGGCTACCTGCCCCGCACCCTCAAGGCCCTCGATGCACAAACCCGCAGGGCCGACTTTCATATAGGCGTGGACGCCGGTTCGACCGATGCGTCCGGCTACGTGCTGCGCTCGACCCTGCCGGAGGGCAGCCCGGTGGCGACGGCGCCGGACCGGAACGGTTTCGGTGCCGCGGTCCGCGTGGCCGTAGACGAACTGGGCAGGCATCCCTTTGAGCAGGCGGATACGGCCGACGGCGAGGCGGGCCCGGGCAGCAAGGTGCAGGAGTGGCTGTGGCTGCTGCATGACGATTCCGCCCCGGAACCCCAGGCTCTGGAAGAGCTCCTGCTCGCGGTCGAAACCGCGCCGTCGGTGACCATCGCCGGCTGCAAGCAGGTGGACTGGGACAACCCGCGCAAGCTGATCGATGCCGGGTTGACCATCAGCCGCGGCGCCGAACGGCTCACCATGATCGATCTGGACGAGCTGGACCAGGGCCAGTACGACGGCCGCAGCGACTTCTTCGCCGTGAATTCCGCCGGCATGCTGATTCGCCGCGACGTGTTCGACCAGCTGGACGGCTTCGACCCGGGGCTCCCCGGGATCGGCGACGACGTGGACCTCTGCTGGCGCAACAGGCTCGCCGGGCACCGCGTGGTGGTCGTGCCGACGGCTATCGTCCGGCACGCTACCGCGGCCCGGGCCAACCACCATTCGTCCGCCATGGCCGCCCGCCAGGCCCAGGTGCACCTGCGCCTGAAGCACGCGCCGTGGTGGAAGCTTCCGTTCCTCTGGGCCGGCAGCCTGCTGGGCGGGCTCTTCAGCTTCGTCGCCAGCACCGTGGCCAAGGATCCCGGGCACGGCCTGCGGCAGCTGATCGCGACGGTACAGGCTCTGTTCCGCCCGATGGACTTCCTCCAGTCCCGCAGGCAGGCGGCCCGGACCCGCGCAACCTCCCGCAACATCGTCCGCCCGCTGATGGTCCGGCGGCAGGACGTCTTCGCCTACCGCCGCTCGCTGATGGAATCGCTCAGCGCCGAGCACGTCGTCGGGGACGGCACCGGCACGGACTCCGCCGGGAGCCATGAGCCGACCGGCGGCTCGGACGATTTTGCCGCCCTGGCCGCGCCGCTGCGCTCCTGGGTGGGCACCGGCGCCGTCGTTGCCGCCCTGGTCCTGGCTTTGGTGTCCGTCATTGGCATGTTCGGCTTCCTGGGCGCGCCCGCGCTTGCCGGCGGTGCCCTGCGGCCGGTCTCCGCGGACCTGGGCGAAATCTGGAACAACGCCTCGACATGGTGGATTAGCCTGGGGTCGGGCCTTCCCGGCCACGGCGACCCGTTCGGCTATGTGCTGTGGCTGCTTGCCCTGCTCGGGCTGGGCAATGGGTCGGCCGCCGTTCTGACGCTGGTCCTGCTGGCGATGCCGCTGGCCGGTGTCGCCGCGTGGATGGCGGCCGGCGCCTTCACCCAGCGGCGCGCCCTGCGATTCTGGGCCGCGTTCTTCTGGGCCACGGTGCCCGCGCTCCAGGTGGCGCTCGGCTCCGGCCGCCTCGGTGCGCTCATTGCCCACCTGATGATCCCGTGGGCCGTGCTCGGCCTGGCCCGCGCGACGGGTTCGGCCCTCCAACGGCAGAACCCGGACCCGCTGAAGCCGCGTCCCGAGATCGTGCACAAGCCGGGCATCAACGGCATCCCGTCCTGGACCGCCGCCGCCGCCAGCGGCCTGGCCCTCGCCGTCATCACCGCTTCCGCGCCGGCGCTGCTGCCGGTGATCATCGTGTTTGTCGGCATCCTCAGCCTGTCGCTCGGCCGGCGCGCCCGCACCGTCTGGTGGGCACTGGTGCCGCCGCTGGCGCTGGCGCTGCCGATGGTCATTTCCGCCCTCGATACGCCGCGCGCGCTGCTGGGGGACCCGGGCGTGCCGCTGGGCTTCGACGCCGCTCCGCTCTGGCAGCAGCTGATGGGCTTCCCCGTGGATTTCGACGCCGGTGCCGGACTCAGTGCCTTCGGCCTCGTGGAGTCCTGGGCGGCGGCGCCCTGGGCGCTGGTTTTCGCGCTGCTGACTGCGGTGCCCATGCTCGTGCTGGCGGCGGCGGGACCGCTGCTGCCGGGACCCGGCCGCGGCGTGGCACGGCTGGCTTGGCTTGGTGTCGCGGCCACCCTCGCCGCCAGCTGGCTTTCCGCCATGGTGGCCACCGGCATCGCGCCGGGAACCATGGTCACGCCCTTCACCGGGCCGTTCGTCTCGCTCGCGCTCTTCCTGCTGGCCGTCGCCGCACTGATCGGGGCGGACCGCTGGCTGGACAGGCTGGACGGCCTGGGCCGCACACGCCAAGGCGCCTACCGCGCGGTCGCAGCCATCGCCGTCGTTGTCCTGGCCGCGGGGCCGGTCCTCAACCTGGCGCACTGGCTGCTGCCGCAGCTGATCCAGGAGGAGACGGTGGCGGCCGAGGGCCGGAGGCTGACGGATTTCGGCACCGGAATGCTCGTGGCCCCCAGCGGCGAACGGATCCTGCCGGCGACGGCGACGGACCGCGGTATGTCTGCGGAGCGCGCCCGCACGCTGGTGCTGGGGACCGAGGGCGGGGAAGTTTCGGCGGCCGTGATGCACAGCGGCGGCACCACCATGGACCAGCTGTCCAGCATCTACGCCGCCCGGCCCATCACCGGGGGCCTGCTGGACCCGGCCCGGCGCGAGGACGACGGTGCGGCCGCGGCAACCCGGGACACGGTCGCGGTCCTGGCTGCCGCCAGCGGTGCTGATCCGCGTGAAGAGCTCGCCCGCCTAGGGGTCGGTTTCGTCGTGCTGCAGCAGTCGGATACCGCCGCGGAGCTGCTGGCCCGCAAGATCGACTCGGTCCCCGGGCTGGCCGCCGTGGGCCGCACGGATGCGGGCTGGCTCTGGCGCGTGGTGCCGGAGGGATCCGAGGAAGATCCCGCGGCCGGGACGCTGACCAGCCGCGTGCGGGTGGTCGACGCCAACGGCAAGCTGCTGCAGACCGTCGACTCATCCTGGGTTTCCGCCGGTGCCACCGTCCCGGAAGGTCAATCGGGGCGCACGGTGCTGCTGGCCGAGAGGATCAACCCGGGCTGGCGGGCGACGCTGGACGGCCAGCAGCTGGACGTGGCCGACAACGGGTGGGCCCAGGGATTCAGGATTCCCGAGAATGCCGGTGGCGAGCTGCGGATTTGGCTGAGCAACCCGTGGGGCGTCTGGATCGGAACCGTGCAGGTGCTGCTGATCGGAATCACCGTGCTGCTGGCAGTGCCGATCCCTGCCCGCCGCCGATTCGTCCCGCGGCGGATCGACCATGTGAAGACCACAGGCTCCGACAGCAGCCCGGGCGAACTGCTGGTGGCGGCGCACGAGATCGACAGCATCGAGGACTACCGGGGCGACGGCGAGTCCGAGGCCCCGGACGACGACCGGGAGGAAAGCCCGGCAGCCGGGCACCGGGACGGAGCGGAGCCGGATAACGAGCGTGCTGACGATGACCGCCGGGACGACTCCGTGCCTGCCACGGCCGGGAAGGACGCATAGCCATGGCGGACAAGCCAGGAGAAGAGCAACTGCCGGGGCCGGACGCCGCTCCGGCCGGGGGACGCCAGGCGCGGAAGGCCGCTCGGGAAGCCGAGAAGGCCCAGGCCGCGCGGGAAGCTACCCGCGACAAGGCTGCCAAGGTAGCGCACAAGGCGCAGGCCGCCAAGGAAGCCAAGGAAGCGAAGAAGGCCCGGAAGGCCGGGAAGACTGACAAGGCCACGGCGGCCGGGCAGGCTGCCACCGTGACGGCGGCAGGGGCTGCTGGCACGGATGCTGCAGCCGGGGCCTCGACTGTCCCGCCGGCGCAGGCCGAGCAGGGTCCGACGGAGGCGGCCGGTGCCGGCCCGGCCCCGACCCGGACGGCTGGTTCCGCCGGTTCCGGCCCTGCCTCGGCCCGGACGGCTGGTCCCGCCGGTTCCTCCGCGATGCCAGGCGGCGGAGGCGAAACCCAGGCCGCC
Organism: Arthrobacter sp. Marseille-P9274; assembly: GCF_946892675.1. Classification (NCBI taxonomy): domain Bacteria; kingdom Bacillati; phylum Actinomycetota; class Actinomycetes; order Micrococcales; family Micrococcaceae; genus Arthrobacter; species Arthrobacter sp. Marseille-P9274. The sequence continues at coordinate 410,549 of NZ_CAMPOV010000001.1, read as the reverse complement.
AGGCGGAAACGTCCCCTGCTCGGTGCGGCAGCCGGCGTCGGAGTTCTCTTGCTGGGCGTCGGGGCGGTGGCAGCGGGCAGCCTGGTCGAGCCGCCGCGCGGCGCCGCGCCACTGGACCCCATTTCCGCCGCAGTCCCCGCCGGCAACCTCATCGGCGTGTGCCCTGAGCCGCTGAAGCTGCTGGACAGCGCCGCCGATGAGGTGGACCCCGAGTTCAGTCCTGTCTCGAAGACGGCCGTTACCAAGGCCCGCGCCACGGTGTTCAGCGACCTCGGCGGAACCATCCCAGGCAGCGCCCTGACCGAGCTCGGCGCGGACTCGCCCTTGGTGGAGATCGCGGACTTCACGGGTAAGGCCGGCTCCAGGGGCAGCAATGAGGCCGGGGAGACGAAGATTGTGGCCAAGGTGGTAGCCGGCCAGGACATTACCGCGCCGACGGTGCTGTCGGTGGAACCGCTAGGCGAACAGCATGCGCGCGCCGGTGCCGCCATGAGCTACACCGCCTCGGACGGCGACCTGCGGGGCCTGGCGGCCGCCAACTGCCTCACCCCGTCGAACGATTTCTGGTTGCTCGGCGCCTCCACCACCGTGGGCGCCAGCTCCGTGCTGAACCTCTACAACGCGAGCGAAACGCCGTCGACCGTGGACCTTGAGCTGATTGGCGCCGCGGGCGCCATCCAGGCCGCCGGAAGCCGCGGGCTGCTGCTGGCGCCGGGGGAGAGCCGTTCCCTGGTGCTCGCCGGGCTCGCCGCCGGCCAGGAATCGCTGGCCGTGCACGTCAGTTCCTCGGGCGGGGCGGTCGCCGGAACGATCCAGCAGAGCGTTCTGCGCGGGCTGACCCCTGGCGGCGTCGAACTGCTGCAGCCGGGCAACGGCCCGGGCCTGCGCGAGGTGGTCACGGGCATCGAGGTCCAGGACGCGAAGGTGGCCCGGCAGATCCGCGGCCAGAGCGGCTATGAGAAGGCGGCGCCGGCCCTCGAAGTGGTGGTCCCGGGCAGCGGCGATGCCACGCTCGAGGTCCGCTTGCTCGGTCCGAAAGGCCAGGTCGAGCTGCCGGGTGGTGGCGTGCTGACGGCTGCGGCCGGAAGCGTGCTCTCAATCCCCCTGGACTCGCTGCCGGCCGGCACGTACTCGGCGGACATCTCGTCCAATGTCTCCATCAACGCCGCCGCCCGGGTCAGCCGCGGCACGGGCACGGACAAGCCAGTGGACTTCGGCTGGGCGCCCTCGTCCGGGCGGCTCGGCAACGAGCACCTCGCCGTCCTGCCGCCCGGCGGGAGCTCCAAGCTGTCCTTCACCGCGCCGGACGGGGATGCCCAAGTCAGCCTGCGCCCGGTGGACTCGAAGGGCAATATCGGCGCGGAGCGGAAGGTCGCGGTGCCTGCCGGGACCACCGTGACGGCCGGCGCTAAGGACGGCGGGGATACTGCCGCGCTCCTGGTCAGTGCCACGGGCGAGGCGGTCTACGGTTCCCAGATTGTCACCAACGGATCCAAGCCGGACATTTCGGTGCTGCCGATCCCGCAGGGTACGCAGGGCCAGCAGAGCGTGCCGGTCGTCATCGGCTACTGACGGGCGGCAGGGGCGCTGGCTGCCTCCTCGCTGGGGCCGACTCATCACCGGGCCGTGACGGAAAGCGGCGGTTTCAGCCAAAACCTGCGGGAATCCGTCGGACGCGTCCAGCGTCCGGAGTGGTCAGGATCCGGTGTGGCCGTAGCCGGGATCGACGGCCTCGGGGGACATCCCGAGCAGCTGCGCGGTCTGTTCGACGACGACGTCGTGGACCAGTTCCGGCAGCTCTTCCTTGCTGTGGGCGGCGATTTCCACCGGCCTGCGGTACACGGTGACGACGGCTGGCCGTCCCGGGCCGGCAGGCGTAAAGCTTCCGAGCGGGGCAGGCTCGCCCCGCGCGACGAGAACCTCCAGATTCGGCGGGATGTCCGCCACCACGAACTGCGCGGCTTCGATCGGGTCGCCCCAGAAATAGTGCAGCCGTTCCGCGGAATCGGAGACCCAGCCTTCGAACCGTTCCGCCCGGCTGAGGTTGCCCGGCAGATGGGCAGGCAACAGGGGACCGCGCAGTCCGCGCCCATGGCGGTTCCGCCGTCGTTCCCCAAACGAACGCGGCGTGGCTGCTGGATCCGCCGAATCACCCACCCTGATGCTGAGTGAAGGTCCGTTTTCCATATATCGACTCTAGCCCCGCGCCCGGCCAAACGCACGGTGGCAGGGGAGGGACCGGCGTCGTAAACGTGGCTCCCTGGCCGTCTGCACGGCCCCCGCACAGGACGGGCCCGCATGGAACCCGGGGCGTATTCCTGCCTCGACCGTGCCGCTTTCCCGTCCCGGCTGGATTGGCGGGTAAGATGCTTAGTCGTGGGATCCATACGTCAATGTTCACGCTCGGCCTGCCAGCGTTCGGCCATCGCAACTCTGACGTATGTCTATGCCGATTCCACCGCGGTGCTGGGGCCGCTGGCCACCTACGCCGAGCCGCATAGCTACGACCTGTGCGCCGACCATGCCCAGCGGCTGACCGTCCCGCGGGGCTGGGAGGTGCTGCGGCTGGCCCTGCCGGACCAGGCACCGGTGCCCAACACGGATGACCTGATGGCGCTGGCCAAAGCGGTCCGCGAGGCGGGCTCGGAGCCAGCGCCCTCGGAAGAGCCGCCCGCGCAGCGCGGCCCCCGCGAACCGCTGGAGCCGCCGGCCGAACCGGGCGGCGCACGGCGCGGGCACCTGCGTATCCTGCGCGGGCCGCAGTAGCGCCCAAGACCAACAGAACGGACCCCCATGGCCAACCTTTCCCCGGAGCTGATTGCCATCCTGCGCTGCCCCGTCACGGGCAGTTCACTCGAGCAGCAGGGCAGCGAACTCGTGACCACCGGTATTGGTGCCGACGGGCAGAAACGGCGGTATCCGATCGAGCAGGGCATCCCGCTGCTGCTGCCGCCGGACCTGCTGGCCGCTGCCCGCGAGGCGAATCCGCGCACCTCGCACAGCGCCTGAACACCGACCACGCCTGACTTTCCGCACCACTACCCAGGAGCCCGCATGTCATTCGATTACAAGGTCAAGGACCTCTCCCTGGCCGAGGCCGGACGCCACCAGATCCGGCTCGCCGAGCACGAAATGCCCGGGCTGATGGCCCTCCGCGAGGAGTTCGGCGCCAGCCAGCCGCTCAAGGGCGCCCGGATCGCCGGTTCCCTGCACATGACCGTGCAGACGGCGGTGCTGATCGAGACCCTGACTGCGCTCGGCGCCGAGGTCCGCTGGGCGTCCTGCAACATCTTCTCCACCCAGGACGAGGCGGCTGCTGCCGTCGTCGTCGGCAACGGCACTCCGGAAGACCCGCAGGGCGTCCCCGTGTTCGCGTGGAAGGGCGAGACCCTCGAGGAATACTGGTGGACCGCCGAGCAGATCATGACCTGGCCGGGCGCCGCCGAGAACCCTGAACTCGGCCCCAACATGATCCTTGACGACGGCGGGGATGCCACGCTACTGCTGCACAAGGGCGTGGAATTCGAAGCCGCCGGCGTCGTGCCGGAGGCCACCGCCGAGGACGCGCACGAGTACACGATCATCCTCGACGTGCTGCGCAAGTCCCTCGCCGCCGACCCGCAGAAGTGGACCCGGACCGCCGGCGGCATCCTCGGCGTGACCGAGGAAACCACCACCGGCGTGCACCGCCTCTACCAGCTGGCCGAGCAGGGCCAGCTGCTGTTCCCGGCGATCAACGTCAACGACTCGGTCACGAAGTCCAAGTTCGACAACAAGTACGGCATCCGCCACTCGCTGCCGGACGGCATCAACCGTGCCACCGACGTGCTGATCGGCGGCAAGATCGCCGTGGTCTGCGGCTACGGCGACGTGGGCAAGGGCGCCGCCGAAGCGCTGCGCGGCCAGGGCGCCCGCGTGATCGTCACCGAGATCGACCCGATCTGCGCGCTGCAGGCCGCGATGGACGGCTACCAGGTCACCACCCTGGACAAGGTGGTGGGCGAGGGCCACATCTTCATCACCACCACCGGCAATAAGGACGTCATCATGGCCGCGGACATGGCCAAGATGCGGGACAAGGCCATCGTGGGCAACATCGGCCACTTCGACAACGAGATCGACATTGCCGGGCTGGAAAAGATCGACGGCGTCCGGAAGGTCGAGATCAAGCCGCAGGTCCACGAGTGGACGTTCGACGCCGGCACCGACCATGAACGCTCCATCATCGTGCTCTCCGAGGGGCGACTGCTCAACCTGGGCAACGCCACCGGCCACCCGTCCTTCGTGATGAGCAACTCCTTCGCCAACCAGACCATCGCGCAGATCGAGCTGTTCACCAAGGCCGGCAAGCCCGCGGCGGATTCGGCCACCGGCGAGCCCGAGTACGCCAAGCAGGTCTACGTGCTGCCGAAGATCCTGGACGAGAAGGTCGCCCGCCTGCACCTTGACGCGCTCGGCGTCGAGTTGACCAACTGACCAAGGAGCAGGCCGCCTACCTGGACGTGGATGCGGCCGGCCCGTTCAAGCCGGACCACTACCGCTACTGAGCCAAGGCGCTCCGCCTCCGGGTTTCCGCTAACGACGGCGGGCCGGTCACCTTCGCGTGGCCGGCCCGCCGTTCCATCTGGTCGGTCCGGCTGGCTCCGGTGGCCGCCGCGCCCACCTGCCCGAGGCCGGGCCCACCGGCCCCGAAGCCGTGCCCACCCGCCCCGACGCCGGCTTACCTGGCGCGCCGCCGGCCTTCCCAACACCAACTCCCCGCCCCGACGCCGGGCCCACCGCCGCCCGCCGGCTTCCCCCCATTTGGCTGGCCAGCGTCGGTTCCCTGGCGCGCCGCCGGCCACCAGCACCCGGCCGACACCAACTCCCCGCCCTTCAGCAGCCCTCGGGAGAAAGGCGCAGGTCAGGGGCTTGCTTGAAGCCTAAAGCAGGAAAGGAACGCCCAAGCGAGGGAAGTTGGGCCAGGCTCCCGGGCCGAGGTGAGCGCAAGGTCCTCTCGTGGCAGTTTGCCCTCTGAGGCGCCCGCCGACCGCGCCGCCCCGCATCTTCGCCCGGAACCATGGCTCTGCCGTACATCATCAGCCGCTCTTGAACACCTTTAGGCTTCAAGCAACGCACTGACGTGGGGCGATGCGGGACGACTCTTCCAAACGTGGGCGGCACGTCGGCCCGCCGGCGGCCATGGGACGGCCGTGGCGCCGCTAGTCCCGGAAGGGCAGCGAGTGGAGGCGCTGACTGCGCTGCTGGGAGCTTTCGTACTGCCGGCTCAGCCGGGCGAAGTCGCGTTCACGCCGCTCGGCCATCACGGCGATCAGGAACATCTCCGGCGCGGTCCCCGGCGGCGGCGCCGGCGACACATACTGGGCCGTCTCCGTGGCCAGGTCGACGGCCAGATGCTGCCGCGAGGCCGGGATCATCTTCGGCGCCTGCGTGAGGAACTGCGAGACGCGCCGCGCCAGCGATTCCGGCAGCCGGCCCATGTCCACCAGCTTGACCCACGGCACCAGCTGCGGCGGCGTCTGCGGCAGTTGCTGGTGGATGACGCCGACCCGCTCCCGCATGCTGTACGTGCCGGCCAGCAGATCGCCGAGCCGCTTGGACCGGTCGTTGAACAGGGCCGTCAGGAACGCGACGGACCCGAGCAGCAGGTAAAGCTCGAACACCCCCAGAAGTCCCCGGATCAGGGCATGCCGGAAACGGATGGCACCGCCGTCGTCGCGCACTATCCGCAGCCCCATGATCAGCCGCCCCAGCGACTTCCCCCGCGTCAATGTCTCGAGGCCCACCGGCACGATCACCAGGAAGAACACGAACATCGTCAGGCTGAGGGCCTGCACCGCGGCCGCATCGAAGTTCAACTGCAGCGTCTCGGCGAGGAACGCGATGGCCAGCACCAGCAGCAGGAAGTTCGTGACGCAGTCGATGATCGAGCTCACCGCGCGCACCCCGAAGGACGCCGGCCGCAGCTCCAGGACAACGGCCTCGCCCGTGACGATGTTGCTCATACGTTTACTCTAGCGGCGTCCCGCGCGCGTGCATTGCCCGAAAACAACGACGACGGCGCGCGGGCCCGGCACCGCGGGCAGGGCGGCTGCCGATAGGCTGGGAGCGTGGATATCGATGCCTTCACAGCGGTGCACCAGCATGACTGGAAGCGCCTGGATGAGCTCAGCGCCAAACGCCGGCTGACCGGCGCGGAGGCGGACGAGCTGCTGGTCCTCTACCAGCGCGCCTCGACGCACTTGTCGATGATCCGCTCCATCGCACCCGAGAGCCAGCTCTCGGCCGCGCTCTCCACCCGGATTTCCCGCGCCCGGACCCGGTTCACGGGCGCACGCTCCAACTTCGCCGAGGACGTCGCCAACTTCTTCGTCTTCGCTTTGCCCGCGGCGTTCTACCGGCTGCGCTGGCTGACGGTCATCATCGGCGCCGCCTTCATCCTGCTCTCCTGGCTGTTCGGCGCCTGGGTAGCCGGCAACCCCGAGGTCATCAAGGCGATGGGCTCGGACGCCGAGCTGCGCCGGTACGTGGAGCAGGACTTCGTCAACTACTACTCGGAGAACCCGCACGCGTCCTTCGCCGGGATGGTGTGGACCAACAACGCCTGGATCGCCGCCCAGTGCGTGGCCTTCGGCGTGACCGGCGTGTGGGTGCCGCTGATCCTGTGGATGAACGCCCAGGGTGTCGGCATGGCCGGCGGCATGATGGCGGCCTACGGCGAGCTCGACACCTTCTTCCTGTACATCCTGCCGCACGGGCTGATGGAGATCACTGCGATCTTCATTGCCGGCGCCGCCGGGCTGCGGATTTTCTGGGCCTGGGTGTCGCCGGGACGGATGAAGCGGTCGGCGTCGCTCGCCCGGGAGGGCCGCTCGCTGATCACCGTGGCGCTCGGCCTGGTGCTGGTGCTCTTCGTGTCCGGGCTGGTTGAGGGTTTCGTGACGCCGAGCGGGCTGCCGCACTGGGCGCGGCTGGGGATCGGCGCGCTGGTGCTGGCGGGGTACTGGGTGTACGCGCTGGTGCTCGGCAGGCGCGCGTACGAGGCGGGCGAACGCGGGGACTTGGGCCATTTCGATGCCGGAGAGGTCGCCCGGACGAGCTGATGCAGCGCTGGCTGTCCCGCGGGTGGGCGCGGCGCAGGATATGTGCTTCGGCGGGAACGACGGCGGTGGCGCGGGTCCCGCGGAACGGTTCGGGGAGTTCCGGGGTGGCATTCCGCAGCGGTCGAGGGGGACGCAGGTACTGTCGATACTGAGGGTCAGCAAGGACATTCCAGGAAAGAGGACAACGTGGCGCGCGAGGACAGGAAAGCCGACAGGTTCGAGGTGAACCGCGGGTCGGACCAAAACCCGGGACGGCTGTCCGATGGCAGCGCCGGGTTGGCTTCGGTCCCGCCGGAGTCCGCCGGGCGGATGGGCGGGGCGGACGAGGGGGTCAAGGCCGGGCTGGGCGAGGCGCCGCGGAGCGGCAGGTCTTTTGAGGGCTTCCGCCCCGACGCCGTTCCCGGTTGGGGCGAGCCGACACCTCCCGGAATGGTGGCAGGATCCGCAGTCGCGGAAGTGAACGGGCCGGCTGCCGGGGCGGCGGGGCAGGAAGACAAGCCCGCGTCTGCCGGCGGAGTGAGTCGCGCCGACAAGATCCGCTTTCTCGGAGGCATGTTCGGGGCCGGTAAGGAACCGGGCGCGAGCGGACGCGACGGTCGCCAGAGCGACGGTGGCAATCCCGAACGGCCGACGGACCAGGGACCCCGGGAGCGACCGGCCGGCCAGGGCATCCAGAAGCGACCGGCCGACAACGCGGGCCAGGACCGCACGGGCCGGCCAAGTGCACCGGCCGGTGTCGCGCCGGAAGAGTCGCGCGATGCTGCCCTGAAGAACGCTGCGCGGCTCGCGGCCGGAGGAGCGGCTTTCGCCGCCACTTCGACGGGTACTGCCGCCTCAGCCGGGGCCGAGGAAGAGACTGCCGGCAGGGAAGGCCGTCCCGAAACCCGGCCCGAGGAAGAGAACGCGGGCAGTGGAAGCCGCGCCGAAACCCGGCCCGAGGAAGAGAGCGCGGGCAGCGAAAGCCGTCCCGAAACCTGGGGCGGGGAAACGGGCAGCGAACGCCGCGCCGAAACCCGGCCCGAGGAAGAGAGCGCGGGCAGCGAAAGCCGTCCTGAAACCCTGGGCGGGGATGCCGGAAGCGAAGACCGCACCGAAACAAAGGGTGAGGGGACACCGGCGGGGGGAACGCCGCCGTCGTCTGCGACAAAGCCCTCTGGTGTGGCGGTGGGCGCCGCCGCGGTAGGCGTCGCAGGCGCGGCAGCCGTAGCCGCCCAGGCCGCTAAGCGAGGAACAGCCGGAAAACCGGACGAAGCCGCCGTGCCGCCCCGGGACGGAGAGCCGACTGCGGCCGACGAAACCAGCGAAGCAGGCCACGCAGCCCAGGCGGGCAATGCGGCCCAGACCGACCTGCCCGTTCAGACAGGCGATCCGGCCCAATCGGACCTGCCCGCGCAGGCCGACCTTCCCGGCCCCCTCGCCAAGCCCGGTCGTGTTGACAAGACCAATCCTGCGCATCAGCCCGCCCACGCCGCCAAGGGAATGAAGAGCCACCGGGCGACGAAGGACCAGAAGAACGGCAAGGACCTCAAGAAGGACAACGCGCCGCAGGACGCCACCTTGGACGAGGCCAACCCTGGAACCGGCTCGCTGTCCATCAGGCCGCCGCGTTCCGAGGTCATCAAGCGGGCCAACCAGCGCGAGGAGGCGCTGCGGGCCAAGCCGTTGGCGGGGCGGATCCTGCAGGTTGTGCTGGCCGCCTGTTTCCCGTTCCTGCTGCTGATCGGTGCCATCCGGCTGGTGTGCACGCCGCTGTTCCTGTGGGCGGAGTACAACCGCCCGGGTTTCCCCGCGGACAGCTTCGGCTTCAGCACGGATGACCGGATGACCTACGGTTCGTACGCAGTGGACTACCTGCTGAACTGGTCCGGACCGCGGTACCTCGGTGACCTCGCCGGAACGGACGGGCGGCAGCTCTTCCTCGACACCGAAGTGGGCCACATGGCGGACGTGAAGGCCGTCATCATGGGAGCCTGGATCGCCGGCGCCGTCCTGCTGGTGCTGGCCGTCGTGTCCGCGATCTACCTGGCGCGGCGCTACCCCGGAGGAATCCGGCGCGGGCTGTTCGCCGGGTCCGTGGCGACGGTGCTGCTGATCGTGGTCCTCGGCGTGCTGGGCGCGCTGAACTGGCAGATGTTCTTCACGGAGTTCCACCGGATCTTCTTCGCCGAGGGGACCTGGACGTTCTTCACCGACGACACGCTGATCCGGCTGTTCCCGGGCCAGTTCTGGATGGACGCCGGGATCGTGATCGGGCTGCTGGTGTTCGGGGTCTCGTCCCTGGTGCTGGCCTTCACGTGGCCGACCAAGTCGCGGCGGGTGCACAGCTCGGAGAAGCTCGAGGCCACCCGGGCGCGGTACATGGGGGAGCCGGAGGAGACCCGGTAACCCCGGCCCGGCCGACCGGCGCCTCCGGGGGCGGCTAAGGCTTCCCGTAGAGCCTCTCGACCTCGGCGGCGAAGTCCTCGATCACCTGGTTCCGCTTGAGCTTGAGCGACGGGGTCATGTGGCCCGAGGCTTCGGTCAGCTCCTGCCGCAGAACCCTGAACCTACGGATCTGCTCGGCGCGGGAGACGAGGCGGTTGGCATGGTCCACGGCCCGCTGCAGTTCGGCGAGGACGTCGGGATCCGTGGCTGCGGCGCCGATGTCGAGGTGCGGCTTGCTGTGGATGCGGCACCAGCGGGCCAGCCCCTCGGGGTCCAGGCCGAGCAGGGCGGCAACGAAGGGCCGGCCTTCGCCGATCACCACGCCCTGCGCCACCAGCAGATGCTCGCGCAGGGCATCTTCGAGCGGACCCGGCGCCACGTTCTTGCCGCCGGCGGTGACCAGCAGGTCCTTCTTGCGGCCGGTGATGGTGAGGAAGCCGTCGTCGTCCAGCCGCCCGAGGTCGCCGGTGCGGAAGAACCCGTCTGCGAAACCGGCCGCGTTGGCCTCGTCATTGTGGTGGTAGCCGCGGGTGATGCCGATGCCCCGGATCAAGACCTCGCCGTCATCGGCGATCCGCACGGTGGTGCCGGGCAGCGGCAGGCCGACGGTGCCGATCTTGTTGCGGTGCGGCAGGTTGACCGTGGCGGGGGCCGTGGATTCCGTGAGTCCGTAGCCTTCCAGCACGGGGATGCCGATGCCGGTGAAGAAGTGTGCCAGCTCCGGGCTCAGCGCACTCGCGCCGGAGACAGTGAAGCCGACCTGCCCGCCGAAGGCCGCGCGGAGCTTGGCGTAGACCAGCTTGTTGAATACGGCCCGCTTGGCCTTGAGCAGCAGCGAGGGGCCGACGCCCTCGCCGCGGGATTCGGCGTCGACTGCCTTGGACAAGGCGATCGCGGTGGCTGCGGCGGCGTCGAAGATCCTGCCCTTGCCGCCGTCCTCGGCCTTCTGCCGCGCGGTGGCGTAGACCTTCTCGAAGACGCGCGGCACCACCAGCAGGAACGTCGGGTTGTAGGTGCCCAGGTCCTCGATCAGCTCGCCCATGTTGGCCGTGTGCCCCATCTTGACGCCGGCGGCGAGGCAGATGACCTGCACGGCGCGCGCCAGCACGTGCGCCAGCGGCAGGAACATGAGCGACTTGGCGCCGGGTTCCTTGAGGATCTCGGCGAGGAACTCGGTGGTGTTGACGGCGAGTTCGGCGAAGTTGCCGTGGGTGATGATGCAGCCCTTGGGCCGGCCCGTCGTGCCGGAGGTGTACACCAGCGACGCCGTGTCCTCCAGGGTGCGTGACGTCCGGGCCTGCTCCAGCGCGTCATCGGTGACGTCCGCTCCCTTGGCCTGCAGCTCCTGCAGCCCGGAACCGGGCCCGGTCATCGTCCACACGGGCAGCGGCTCGGGCAGCTCCTCCATCGACCTCTCCACGGTCCCGGCCCGGGCGGCGTCCTCTGCGAAGACCAGCTTGGCGCCGGAGTCGGCGAGGATCCACTGGACCTGGTGCGGCGAGGAGGTCTCATAGATGGGGACGACGACGGCGCCGGCGTACCAGCTGGCCAGATCGACGAGCGTCCACTCGTAGCGGGTCTTGGACATGACGGCGATCCGGTCGCCCGGCTCGATGCCGGCGTTGATCAGGCCCTTCGCCAGCGCGCTGACCTGGCCGTGCAGCTCGGCGGCCGAGACGTCGGTCCAGGCGCCGTCCCGCTTGACCGCGTAGAGGGCGCGTCCGGGCTCCCGCCGCTGCCGGGACACCAGCAGGTCGGTGATGTTGGTGCCTTCGGGCATCCGGGCCAGAAGTTCAGTTGCCGCTTCCCGCATCTGCGCGCCTTTCGTCGTTGAGAAGTTGGTCTGGTCCGCCGGTCATACCCAGCTTGGCATCCACATCCGCCACCGCCAGTCCTGGTACGGAATCTGCTCCGCGGTCCAGACGGGCAGGAAGAACGCGGCCACCAGCAGCGCGGCGACCAGGAACAGGCCCACGATGACCAGGCCCTGCCGGCGCCGCCACGGCGGGTCGGTGCTCCGCCCCAGCGCCAGCCCCAGCACGTAGGTCAGGGCGAGGATGAGGAAGGGCTGGAAGGCGATCGCGTAGAAGAAGAACATGGTCCGCTCCGGATAGAGGAACCAGACCAAGTACCCGGCGGCGATGCCCGAGAGGATGGCGCCGGCCCGCCAGTCGCGCCGCCCCAGCCAGGCGAAGACGACGGCGATCAGGGCCAGCGCGGCTGCCCACCAGATGATCGGGTTGCCCACCACGGTAACCGAGGTAGAGCAGTCCGCGACGGGACAGCCGTTCACGCCCTGCTCTTCGCCCTGGTAGTAGAAGGACGTCGGCCGTCCCATGAACAACCAGGTCCACGGGTTGGATTCGTACGGGTGGGAGGAATCCAGGCCGCTGTGGAACGTGTAGGCGCTGCGGTGGTATTCGGCCAGCGAACGGAGCGGGTCGGGGATCCAGCCCCAGATGCCGCCGCCGTGGTCGCGGGCCCACTGCCGGTCATAGCCATCGTCCGAGAGGAACCAGCCGGTCCACGATGCCAGGTACGTGGCCGCGGCGAGCGGGATCATGGTGAAGAACGCGGGCAGCCCGTCCCGCACCACCCCGGCGGCGAACCAGTGCCGGATCCCGGCGACACGGCGCGCGTTCATGTCCCACAGCACCGCCGTCAGGCCGAAGACCGCAACGAAGGCCAGCGCCGACCATTTGGTGCCCACCGCCAGGCCCAGGCAGACCGCGGCCGCGAGCCGCCAGGGGCGCCACAGCACCGGCGGCCCGTACAGCAGCTCCGACTCCCGGGGAGTACCCCCGCCCCGGGCGAGGGCCGCCACTCTGGCGGCCAACCGCCGTCGTCCGTGCTCCCGGTCCAGCAGCAGGGCGCCGAACGCGGCCACGATCCAGAAGCTGAGGAAGATGTCCAGCAGGGAGGTGCGCGAGTGCACCAGGTGGTGGCCGTCGACGGCGGTCAGCAGCCCCGCGATGCCGCCGAGCGCGGTGGACTTGAACAGCTTCTGCGCGATCAGGGCGATGAGCAGGATCGACACGGTGCCGGTCAGGGCGGCGCCGAACCGCCAGCCGAAGGCGTTGTCCGTGCCGAAGAGCGCCATGCCGAAGGCGATCATCCACTTGCCGACGGGGGGATGCACCACGTACTCCGGCTCGTCCCGGGGCTGGCCCGGGCTGCCGGCGTTGAAGGCATCGTTGGCGTCCTCCGGCCACTCGCGCTCGTAGCCGAAGTGCAGGTAGGAGTAGGCGTCCTTGACGTAATAGGTCTCATCGAAGACCAGGGAGCCGGGTTCGCCGAGCCGGTAGAAGCGGAGGACGCCGCCGATCGCCGCCACGAGCAGGGGGACCAGCCAGCCCCACTTCCCGAAGAATTCGGGGGAGCCGAGCAGGCGCCGCGTCAGCACGGCCTCGGAGAAGGCACGGGCGGGGGATTCGATCCAGCGCCGTTCGGGGGCCCGCGCGGCGCCGGTGGCGTAATTCACGTCCGCCATCCTACCCGCCGGTAACCTCAGGAGTGCGCCGCGGGGAGCCGCCGTCTGGGCGGCGGATCGACCCGGGGACGGATGAAGCCACCCTCCGACTCTAGGGCATCCGCCCGGCTGCGGCGGCACGCCGGGTTTCGGGGGTGGCGTGGCTTCCAGTATCCTCTCAGCCGGTTGCCATAACGTTTACAGAGTGCCTAAGCCTCATCTGTCCTTGCCGGATTCCCTCACCAAGCGCGGGAAGATCGCCCTGTTCCTGGCGGTCAGCGCGCTGTGCGGCGTCCTCACGGCCGGGCTGCTGGTTCCGGCGACGGCGGTGGCGGCGTCGGGCGGCAGCCAGGTCGCCGAACTGTTTGAACACCTCCCCGGCGAGCTGGAGCGCGGGCCGCTGGATGCGCCGTCGAAGATCTACAGCGCGGACGGGAAGCTGATCGCCTCCTTCTACGCCGAGAACCGCGAGCCGGTGAAGCTGGACGAGGTTTCGCAGCACATGCAGGATGCGATTATTTCGATCGAGGACGCCCGGTTTTACGACCACGGCGGCGTGGACCTGCAGGGCATGGCCCGCGCGCTGGTGAACAACGCCGCCGGCGGCGGGCTGCAGGGCGCGTCGACCATCACCATGCAGTACGTCAACAACGTCCTGATCGATGCCGGCGTCCAGGCGGGCAAGCCGGTCGAGGAACTGACGATCAGCGGCACGAAGTCCCTGGCCGATAAGGTCCGCGAGGCCAAGCTGGCCGTCACGGTGGAGCGCGAGTACTCCAAGGACGAGATCCTGCAGGGCTACCTGAATATCGTGCTGTTCAACCGCCAGACCTATGGGGTGGAGGCGGCATCCCAGGCCTTCTTCGGGATTCCCGCCAAGGAACTCAACATTGCGCAGTCGGCCATGCTGGCCGGCATGGTCCAGTCGCCGAACTACTTCGACCCGGTAACCAACCCGGACGTGACCAAGGAACGCCGCGACATGGTGCTGGCGGCGATGCTTGAGAACGGCAAGATCACCGAGGACGAATACAAGGAGGCCAAGGCGTCCGGGCTGGACCTGGACCCGCAGCCGATCCATTCCGGCTGCACGGCCGCGGCGATGGCCGATTACTTCTGCAACTACGTGGAGAACCTCGTGCTGCAGTCCGACGTGTTCGGCAAGGACGCCACCGAGCGGGCGAGGCTGCTGGCCCGCGGCGGGCTGACCATCAAGACCACGCTCGACTCGCGGCTGCAGGAGGAGGCCCAGACGCAGATCGAGAAGCAGGTGCCGATGGGCGACGAGTCCGGCGCCGGCTCCTCGATGGTCTCCGTGGAACCGGGCACCGGCAAGATCCTGGCGATGGCGCAGAACACGAAGTACAGCCCGGAACCCGCGGCCTCCAACACGGAGCTGAATTTCAACGTGGACGCCTCCATGGGCGGCACGCCCTACGGCTTCCAGCCCGGTTCCACCATGAAGCCGTTCACCACCGTGGCCTGGCTGGAAGCGGGGCGGGCGCTGAACGAGGTGGTCGACGCCAGCAGGACCTTCTACCCGGAGGGCTACGACTGGAAGGCCAGCTGTGCCCCGAAGAACACCGTGTTCAGCCAGTGGAGCTTCAAGAACGCCCTGCCTGGTTATGCCCGGCCCATGACCGTCAGCGAGGGCCTGACGAATTCGGTCAACTCCGCCACCGCGGCGCAGGCGGCCCAGCTGGACCTCTGCGACATTCAGGATGCCGCCACGCGGATGGGCGTGCACCGTGCCGTCGACGGGAAGCCGCTGGAGGTCGCCAGCCCGTCCTTCATCATCGGCGGCCAGGAGGTCTCGCCGATGACCATGGCCGCGGCCTATGCCACCTTCGCCTCCGGCGGCCGCTACTGCGAGCCGATCGCGCTGCTGGAAGTCACGGACTCGCAGGGCACCAAGTACGACGTGCCGGACCAGAAGTGCAGCCAGGCCATTTCCCAGGACGTCGCGGCGGCGATCAGCAAGCCGCTGCAGAAACTCGTGGAAAACCGGCCCGGTAGCATCGAGCCGATCGGTGTGCCGGCCGCTGCGAAGACGGGCACCACGGACCTGTCCGAACAGACCTGGACCGTCGGCTACACGCAAGGCATTTCGACGGCGTCATGGGTCGGCACCTGGCAGTCCTACTCGTCGCTGAACTACGTGCCGGTCAACGGGGTGGCCCGCGAGTTCGTGGATGGCTCCTCGATCGCCGGCGCGCAGTGGACCGGGTACATGAAGAAGGTGGCGGAGTACTACGACACTGGCGGCTTCGGCAGCGTCCCCGCGAACATGCTCTACCCGTAGGCGCTCTGCCCGCGGGCTCCGGGACGGGAGCGCCGCCCGGTAGGGTTGATGCTGTGAATGAGCAGGTAGCCGGCGGCCCCGGTCAGATCGTCCTGGCGGGAACGCCGATCGGCAACATCGGCGACGCCTCGCCGCGGCTGGTTGAACTGCTGCAGACCGCGCACGTCGTGGCGGCCGAGGACACCCGCCGGCTGCACAAGCTCCTGCATGCCCTGGGCATCACGGCCGGCGGGCGCATCATCAGCTACCACGAGCACAACGAAGCCACACGCACGGCCGAACTGCTCGACCTGGTCCGCTCCGGCAGCACCCTGGTCATGGTGACGGATGCCGGCATGCCCGCCGTCTCCGACCCGGGTTTCCGGCTGGTGGAGGCCGCGGTCACCGACGGACTCGTGGTGACGGCCGTCCCCGGTCCGTCCGCGGTGCTGACCGCCCTCGCGCTGTCCGGCCTGCCGACCGACCGCTTCACCTTCGAAGGGTTCCTGCCGCGCAAGCAGGGCGAGCGGCAGGCCCGGCTGACCGAGCTCGTCGACGAAAAGCGCACGATGGTCTTCTTCGAAGCTCCGCACCGGCTCGAGCCGATGCTGCGGGCGCTGGACACGGCCTTCGGCCCGGAGCGCCGCGCGGCCGTCTGCCGGGAGCTGACCAAGCTGCACGAGGAGGTCCTGCGCGGACCCGTCCGCGAGCTGCTCGAATGGGCGGAGTCCTCCGAGGTCCGCGGCGAGATCGCCGTCGTCGTGTCGGGAGCGCCGGATGCCCCGCCCGAGCAGGCCAAGGACCACGTCGCGGCAGTCACCGAGCTGATCGGGCAGGGCTCGCGGCTGAAGGACGCCGTCGCGGCGGTCGCCGCCGATGCCCGGATCAGCAAGCGGGAGCTCTACTCCGCCGTCCTCGCCGCCCGGCCGCCCAAGGCCTGAGCGCCGGCTTTCCCCCGGCGCGGGCCCCAGCCGGAGGACCCGTTTCGTCACACAGGATCGTACAAAGATCCTTTGTCTATCTGCACAGCACCTCGGATGTAATGTAGTGCAGTACCGCATTTACCTGCGTGAGGCTCAGCACCTACGGTGGATGCAGTAGGGCACTGAAGCCCAACCAATCACTTACCAACATTGGAGGCACCGCTATGGCTGAAACCGCCAACCGCGAAGCGGAACTGCTGGCAAAGGTTCCCACCGGTCTGTTGATCAACGGCGAGTGGCGCGACGCTGCCGGCGGCCAGACGCTGGACGTCGAAGACCCCGCCACCGGCAAGGTCCTGCTCACCATTGCCAACGCGCAGCCCGAAGACGGTGCCGCCGCGATGGACGCAGCTGCAGCCGCCCAGGCCGACTGGGCCAAGACCGCCCCGCGCGAGCGCGGCGAAATCCTGCGCCGTGCCTTCGAACTGGTGACCGAGCGCGCCGAAGACTTCGCGCTGCTGATGACCCTGGAAATGGGCAAGCCTCTGGCCGAGGCCCGCGGCGAGGTGGCCTACGGCGCCGAGTTCCTGCGCTGGTTCTCCGAGGAAGCTGTCCGCATCGGCGGCCGCTACGCCACCGCGCCGGACGGCAAGAACCGCCTGCTGGTTCAGAAGAAGCCTGTCGGCCCCTGCCTGCTCATCACCCCCTGGAACTTCCCGCTGGCCATGGCCACCCGCAAGATCGCGCCCGCCGTCGCTGCCGGCTGCACCGCGATCCTCAAGCCGGCCACGCTGACCCCGCTGACCAGCCTGCTCTTCGCCCAGGTCATGCAGGAAGCCGGCCTGCCCGCCGGCGTCCTGAACGTCATCCAGACCTCCACCGCCGGCAAGGTCACCGGCCCGCTGATCAAGGACGAGCGGCTCCGCAAGCTCTCCTTCACCGGCTCCACCCCCGTGGGCCAGGCCCTGATCCGCGACTCGGCCGACCGCGTCCTGCGCACCTCGATGGAGCTCGGCGGCAACGCGCCGTTCCTGGTCTTCGAGGACGCCGACCTGGACAAGGCCGTTGACGGCGCGCTGGCCGCGAAGATGCGCAACATGGGCGAGGCCTGCACCGCGGCCAACCGCTTCATCGTGCAGGATTCCATCGCCGACGCCTTCGCCGAGAAGTTCGCCGCCAAGATCGCCGAGCTGACCCCGGCCCGCGGCACCGAGCCCGAGTCCAACGTCGGCCCGCTGATCGACGGCAAGGCCCGCGACGGCGTGCACGAGCTGGTCGAGGACGCCATCTCCCACGGCGCCAAGGCCGTGACCGGCGGCGCTCCGGTGGACGGCCCCGGCTACTTCTACCAGCCGACCGTGCTCACCAACGTCTCGCCGAAGGCACGCATCCTCGCCGAGGAGATCTTCGGCCCGGTCGCCCCGATCGTCACCTTTAGCACCGAAGAGGACGCCGTCCGGCTGGCCAACGCGAGCGAGTACGGCCTGGTTGCCTACGTCTACACCAAGGACCTCAACCGGGGCCTGCGCGTGAGCGAGAAGCTGGAGACCGGCATGCTCGGCCTGAACGCCGGCGTCATCTCCAACGCCGCGGCACCGTTCGGCGGCGTCAAGCAGTCCGGCCTGGGCCGCGAGGGCGGCGAAGAGGGCATCGAGGAGTACCTCTACACCCAGTACGTCGGCATCGCCGATCCGTACGCGGACGAGCTGTAACCGACCTGCACCGAGCGGGGCGGCGGGCCATGGGCCTGCCGCCCCGCTTGTCGTTAAACGCCCGGCGCCCGTCCCGCACGGGGAGGCTGCGGGTGCGTAGACTTGCCCGTGAACCGGCAGGTGCAGGAGGACGCATGGACGACGAGTATTTTGAGGGCGACGACCGGTCGATGCGGGAGCGGATGCTCGCCGGCGACCTGTACATCGCCGACGACCCGGAATTGGCCGCGGACAGCATGCGCGCCATCGAGCTGGCGGACCGGTATGCGCGGGTCTGGCCGGGGAACCGGGAGGAAGCGGCGGGACTGCTGAGGGAACTGCTCGGGGCGCTGGGCGAGGGCACCGAGATCAGGCCGCCGCTGTTCGTCGACTACGGGAAGTACATCACAGTGGGCGCGCGCACCTTCATCAACTACAACCTGACCGCACTCGACGTCGCCCCCATCACGATCGGGGACGACGTGCAGATCGGCCCGAACGTGCAGTTGCTGACTCCCACCCACCCGGTGGGGGCGGAGCTGCGGCGGGAAAAGCTGGAAGCGGCCAAGCCCATTGTCATCGGCGACAACGTCTGGATCGGCGGCGGAGCCATCGTCCTGCCGGGCGTCACGGTGGGCCAGAACACCGTGATCGGGGCCGGGGCCGTTGTCACCAAGGATCTGCCGGCGAACGTCATCGCCGTCGGCAATCCCGCCAAGGTCGTCCGCAGCATCTGATCGGGTGCGGCCGCTGCCGTCCACCTCGGCAGGAGCACGTCAGCGGCGGACGAACAGCGAGCGGGGGAACAGCAAACCAAGCATGCGCTGCCGCCACGAACTGTGCCTGCGCAGTCCGCTCGTGACCGTCTCAACGTCGCTCCATTGCCGTCGGCCGCCGGTTTCATCCGCGGCGAGCGGAACGGCAGCCGGAACGGCGCCGCGGATTGCGGGGCTGCCAAGACGCGGAACGGCAGGGTTGGCGTAGGCCGCGACCTCGTAGTCCTCGCGGAGCCGCGATAGGGCAGCGGCAGCGCCGCCTCCGAGCTCCTGCCCGAGCCGTCGCTCGAAGGCACGCGCGGACTCCTCAGCCGCGGCACTGATGCCATAATCGGCGGCGGCGTCACGGGCCTCGCGCCAGGCAACGAGGGCGGTATCGCGGTTGGGGCTGTCCATGGCGAGCAGCTGGTTACGACGGCGGCGGGTGCGGGAGCTGCGGATGAGGCCCGGAGCAGCCAGCGCGAGCACCAGGATGCCGAGGGCTGCCGCGGTCCACAGGCCGGTAGCCGGTGTGTCCTCCGCGGCATTCGAACCGCTCCCGGATTCCCCCGAGCGGGGCAGCGCTGGCTGGGACGGAGCGGGATTGCCGCCGGGGTTGAGGTTCTCGCGCTCGGCCTGGTCCGGGACACGCACAGTGGGCTGCTGCGCGTACGCGGGGACGGCGCCGCGACCGGGCGTGGGTTCAAAGGCGACCCAGCCGATGTCCTCGAAGAAGAGCTCGGGCCAGGCGTGGGCGTCGCGGGAATCGACCTCGTGCTCCGTCAAGTCCCGACCGTCCACTTCCACGGTCTCGCCGGTTTCGCGGCCGGGAGCATAGCCGATGGCGATGCGGCTGGGGATGCCGGCCTCGCGGGCCATGATGGCCATGGTGGCGGCGTAGTGGACGCAGTAGCCGGCCTTCTCTTCCAGGAAAGCGGCGACCACTTCGAAGCCGCTCTGGTCATAGCCGCCGTCCACAGGCGCCTGTTCGGAGTACACGAAGCCGGGGCCGCGCAGGTAGCTCTGGATGGCCATCGCCTGGTCGTACGGCTCCCCCAGCCCGTCCAGGACCTCCTCGGTGGTGTCGACGATGATGTCCGGCATGTCCGAGGGCAGGCTGGTGAAGATGCCGTCCACGGTCGGAGACTCCAGCGGGTCGGCATCCTGCAGGGTTTCCCGGGTCAGGTCCGAGGTGACGCTGCGGACGATGTAGTCCTGGTTGGCGCTGCTCGTTCCCAGCGACGCCTGGACCGCCAGCGTTCTCGGGTCCCAGGACCAGTCGCCGTCGACGCCGATGATCTCGGCGGGGGCATAGGGGGCCGGCAGCCACGGGCTCGTGAAGGAACGGGTCTCGATGGCGGTGGTCGTCACGGTGCCCTCGTCCAGGAGCTCGCGGATCCGCGGGGTGCCCATCTCTTCCACCCCTTCGCGTTGCTGACTCCGGGTGTCCGTGGGACTCCAGCGGGCGCCCGTGAGGTTCTCCAGGGTGACGGTCCGAAGGTAGAGCGGCGTCTTCGAATCGGTGGCATAGGTCATGCGGCCGAAGGCACCCGGCCGGCGGAGGTTGTCGCCGAGGCTGAGGATCGGGTTGAGGCCGGTCGGCGCGCCGAGCCAGTCCAGCCGGGAACCCTGCGGGAAGGCACCGGAGGTGAAGCCTGGGATGCCCAGGGGCAGCAGCAGGGCGAGGACGAGCGCGCCGGCGCCGATGCCTGCGGCCCGGCCGAACTGGCCGGCGGCGGTCCGGCCGGGCGGCGCCTGGTCCAGTCCGTCCAGCCATTGGGCCGCGGCAAGGATCGCCAGATAGCCTGCGGCCGCCGCGAGGAAGCCGGCCGGGCCGAGGCTGTGGGGCTTGATGATCGCCGGCACCACCAGGATGGCCAGCAGGCCGAACCCGGAAGCAGCCGGCAGTTGCAGCGGCACGGCCATGGTGTCCACAAGCAGGGCGACCAGGCCCACTCCGACGCAGGCAACCATGACGATGCCCGGGGATGCCAGCACCGGCGCCACCTGGGAGACGACCGAGTCCTGCGCATCGGCGATGAGGAACTCCAGCGCCCGCAGGCTCCCCGGCCCGGGGAGCACGAGGAGGAAGCTCGTGGCGGGCAGGAACAGCGCCGTCAGGGCGCCGACCAGCCCGGCCAGGCCCAGCAGCGTACCCGCGACCGGGGACCAGCGCATGGCCCTGGCCAGGCCCGGTCCTGCCTCCACGGCCAGCACGGTAATGACCACCGGCCACAGCCAGCCCCAGTGTTCGATCACGCCGTGGATGTTCGCCGCCGCCAGGATCGTGGCCAAGGCGACCGCCCCGGACATGAGCCACGGTGCAAACCCCGGCACGCGCCGTCGTCGTTCGCCGCCCTGGGATGGCCGGTCCGGCGCCACGGGCCGGTCCAGCATGGCGGTCATCGCGTGGCCTCGGAGGAGTCGGCGGCCGCGCCGTGCCGGCGCCAGCCGCCGCGGGCGGTGGCCGCGCTGACCGGGGATAGGTCATCGAAGTGGCTCCACGCCGCGGCGTGCGATGCCTTGGCGCTCACCGCCACGGCCCGCCAGCCGGCGTCGCGCAGTGCCTGGAGCGCCGGCGAATCGTGCGGGTGGTCGCAGACGACCAGGGCAAACGCGTGCGATCCGAACTCCGCCGCCGGCGCCAGCCGCGCCGCGTCGTCCGGCCCGATGTCGCCCAGCACTGCCAGCAGCGGGCCCTTGAGCTTGTGCGCCGCGAGCTTGTCCATCAGCCGGTCGCCGAACGCGTCGGTCTCGGCATGCGGGCGCTCGGGCCGCCGGTGCGCTTCACCTGCCAGCCCCAGCGCGGCCAGCCCCTCGGCCAGGTTCTGGTAGCCCGGCAGCCCAGTGAAGCTGTCGTCCCCGGGCCAGGGGGCCGACGGGGACCGGAGCGTGCCCGGCTCGCCGTGGCAGTCCAGCAGGCGGACGGTGTAGTTGCGCTGGATGAAGTCGTGGGCGGCGGAAACGACGGCGGTGATCGCCCATTCGAACGACGGCGAGGTGTGCAGCAGGCCGCCGTCGTCGGCATGCGCGCCGGCGTGCGAGGGCAGGAAGCCGGACTCGAAGAGAGGGGCGCGCTGGTCCAGGATGATCGTGGCCTGCGGCGTGGTGACTGACTCCTCCTGGCGGACCATGAGCTCGCCCTGCCGCGCCGTGGCCGGCCAATGTACGCGCCGCATCGGGTCGCCGTGCCGGTACTCGCGCGTCATCACATCGTCGTCGCTCGGGTTGGCCTGGCGGCGCGTTGTCGCGGTTCCGTCCGTGCCGCGGGCGGCGGTCAGCGAGGTGGCCGGCAGCTCCAGCGGAGCCGGCGTGACGACCAGGCGCGAGGCCTCGCCGAGGCTATGCCGGTGCCGGGCCAGCCCGAACGGATCCTGGAAGTCGGCCGTGACCGGCCCAATCGCAAACACCCCGCGCCGGGCCGAGCGCAGCCGGTATTCGTAGACGCTCGCGCCGGTGGCCGAGGGGAACCGGGCCGGGAAACGGAAGGAGGGCGAGTTGCCGAAGCGCGCGGGCAGCTGCTCCTCCATAAAGGCCATGCCGAAGCCCCTGTTCCTGCGCAGTGCGAGATGGACCTGCGTCGCGAGGCCGGTTTCCACCGAAGGCGGGCGGAATCTGCGTTCGACGGCGAAGCCGGGCTTGAGCAGGACCATCGCCCCGGCGGCGGTGAGGGGTAGTGCGGCCAGGAAGACGGCCAGCACCAGCAGGTCCCGCCGGCCTAGGATCTGCGCCAGCAGCAGGACGGCGACAGCGGTGGCGATCATGCCCCAGCCGCGCGGCGTGATGTAGCGGGTGGGCAGCCAGCCGAGCCGGTCCATGGCCTGGCCTAGGAGGCCGTGCGGCGGGCTTCTGCACCCACCGGAACCTTGGCCAGGATGCCGGCGACGATCCCGGAGGCATTTTCGCCGGCCGTGATGGCCTTGCGGTCGAGCATGAGGCGGTGGGACAGGACCGACTCGGCCACCGAGGCCACGTCGTCCGGGAGCACGAAGTCCCGGCCGTCCAGCGCGGCCGCGGCCTTGGCGGCGCGCAGCAGCTGCAGCAGCGCCCGCGGGCTGGCGCCCAGCCGCAGGTTCGGGTGCTCGCGCGTGGCGCGGCCGATACCGACGACGTACTCTTTCACCGCGGGGGAGACGTACACGTCCTGCACGGTCGCCACCATGGCCCGCACCTCCCCGACGCCGACCACGGGGCGGATCTCCCGCAGCGGCGACGTGGACTGGTGGGTCTCCAGCATCAGCATCTCCGCGCGCGGATCCGGATAGCCCATGGAGATGCGCGCCATGAATCGGTCGCGCTGGGCCTCGGGCAACGGGTAGGTGCCCTCCATCTCGATCGGGTTCTGGGTGGCGACCACCATGAACGGGGCGTCCAGCATGTAGGAACGGCCATCCACCGTGACCTGGTGCTCCTCCATGCATTCGAGCAGCGCGGACTGCGTCTTGGCGGAGGCCCGGTTGATCTCGTCGCCGATCACGATGTTGGCGAACACCGGACCGGGGCGGAACTCGAAGTGGTGTTTGTCCTGGTTGTAGATGGAGACGCCGGTGACGTCCGAGGGCAGCAGGTCCGGGGTGAACTGGATCCGGTGGACGCTGCAGTCGATGGTCCGGGCCAGCGTCTTGGCCAGCATGGTCTTGCCCACGCCCGGAACGTCCTCAACCAGCAGATGGCCCTGGGCGAGCAGGACCGTCAGCGCCAGCCGCGCGGCTTCCTGCTTGCCCTCGATCACGGTGTTGATCGAGGCGAGGATGCGCCCGCAGGCGTCGTGGAAATCAGCCAGCGGCAGTCGGGCAGCCGGCTCCGGTCCGCCGGCGTCTTCCTCGGACGATCCGGAGTGGACGGAACCGGTGGCTGCAGTGTGCTGCTGGATATCCATGCTGAACCTTCCGCATCGCCTTCCCCGCAGGCGGGATGTAACCACAGTACTGGCAGAAGTTTCACCGCGATAGAGCCTGAAACGACTCCTTCGCATGTTGGAGGCGCCGCAGCCGTAATGTTGAATCATGCCTGAGAACGCCCTAGCCGTGCCCGGAGAGACACCCGCCGCCTACCTCCCGGAGGAGGCAGCGCCGGAAGGAGCCCGCACCCGCAGCCCCGAAGAGGAAAAGAGCGGCCGGCGCCGCCGCCTGGACTATCCGCCGGCGCCCGAACCGCTGCCGGTGCCGGTCATGGACAACCACACCCATCTGGACTTCGGTGACGGCGACGTCTCCGTGACGGTGCGGGATGCGCTGGACGCCGCCGAGGCGCTGGGCGTCAAGGGTGCCGTCCAGGTCGGCTGCGACGTGGAGTCCTCCCGCTTTACCGTGCAGGCGGTGGAGGCGGACGCGAGGCTCCTCGGCGCCGTCGCACTCCACCCCAACGACGCCCCGCCGCTCGCCGCGGACGGACAGCTTGAGGAAGCCCTCGCCGAGATCGAGCAGCTGGCGGCGCACCCGCGGATCCGGGCCATCGGCGAGACCGGGCTGGATTACTTCCGCACCCAGGGGGAGGGGCTCAAGGCGCAGGAGTACTCGTTCCGCCGGCACATCGACATCGCCAAGCGGCTGGGGCTGGCACTGCAGATCCATGACCGTGACGCGCACGACGACGTGGTGCGGGTCCTGCACGAGGAAGGTGCCCCGGAGAAGGTAGTCTTCCACTGCTTCTCGGGCGACGCGAGGCTGGCTCGGATCTGCAACGAGAACGGCTGGATGATGTCCTTCGCCGGTACCGTCACGTTCAAGAACGCCCAGGACCTGCGGGATGCCCTGCTGTTGGCCGATCCTGCGCTGGTCCTGGTGGAAACCGACGCCCCGTTCCTGACCCCCCATCCGCACCGCGGCAGGCCCAACGCCAGCTACATGGTGCCCTACACCTTGCGCTCAATGGCGGCGGTTCTGGACAAGGACCTGGGCTTGTTGTGTGAGGAAGTGGCGGGCAACACGGAAAAAGTTTACGGGCGATGGAACGACTAAACTACCGGTCGGTATTTTTCCTAGTCAGACGTGAGTTTCGCTCGTTTCACCGGCGCTGACGTGGGCCTTCGCCGCGTGTCCGATCCGTGACATTTGCCCGATTCGGTTTTGCGGGAAGTCACGGTTCGGTTACGGTAGGGGACTATTGGCCGGGGTCGGGGAAGGCATCCGGACAGTACACTCCGCACCGAGGTTGGTTGGACGTTCCGTTCGTACGCCCAAACATTCTCCAGTTTGGTTTGCCTGCACAAAGCATCGTGCCGTGCGATTCGGCGCGCTACTGCTCGTGTCTTCATGTCCCCGTGCCCGGATGTTCGAGACAAAGTTGGGTACCGTGGCAAACGCACTGAAGAACCGCTGGGTGAAAATCACCGGGCAGGTGGTCGTGATGACCGCACTCGTTTTTGGCCTCGTGGCCTTCGTAGGCAATAACAAGAGCGTCACCCTGACCGTCGACGGACAGGCAAGCAACATCTCCACCTTCGGGACTACGGTCCAGGACGTGCTCAACGAAGCCGGTGTCCAGGTGGACGGGTACGACGAGGTGACTCCCGCCGTCGCAACCGAAATAAGCAATGGCGGCAGCATCCAGGTCATTACCGCCAAGCCCGTGAAGCTCACCCTGGACGGCGCCAGCAAGACAGTGCAATCCACCTCTGCCACGGTCAAAGACCTGATCAACGAACTGGGCGTCGAGGAAGACTCCGAACTCTCCGCGCCCCTGGACGCCGACCTGGCCTCCGTCAGCAACGTGGTGATCTCCACGCCCAAGACCGTCACCATCACCGTGGACGGCAAGACGAAGGACAAGATCACCACGGCCGCGACCGTCGGCGACCTGCTCGCGGAGCAGAAGATCACGCTGGGCAAGGACGACGAGCTGTCCAAGCCGAAGTCCACGCCGATCAAAGAGAAGCTGAAGCTCAAGATCACGCGCATCGACCGCGACCAGAAGATCGAGATCACCGAACCGATCGCGTTCGAGACCGAGACCAAGAAGGACTCCTCGATGTACGAGGACGAAAAGGCCGTCACTCGCAACGGCATTGCGGGCGAGCGCACCAAGACCTACGCGCTCGTGCTGGTCGACGGCAAGGAAACGGAGCGCGAGCTGGTCAAGGACCGCGTCACGACCGAGCCGGTCAGCGAGAAGGTCTCCGTCGGAACCAAGAAGCGGCCGGCGGAACCCAAGGCTGACAACACCGACGTCGGAGGAACCTGGCAGGCCCTCGCCCAGTGCGAATCCGGCGGCAACTGGTCCATCAACTCCGGCAACGGCTACTACGGCGGCCTGCAGTTCAACCAGAGCTCCTGGCTCGGCGCCGGCGGCGGCAAGTACGCCCCGCTGCCGCACATGGCCAGCGCGGCCGAGCAGATCGCCACGGCCGAGGTGCTGCGCAGCAACGGCGGCTGGGGCCACTGGCCGGCCTGCGCCGCCAAGCTCGGGCTGCTCTAGCCACCTGCCCGGCGGCGCGCAGGCGGGAACCTCTGCGCCCCTGCCGTTTGGCCTCGTCGCGTCGGACCCCCGGGAAACCGGGGGTCTCACCCGTTTAAGGGGAACGGCCCGGGCTGGGCCCTGCCCGATTGGACGGCTTCCGATGGGCCGCGCGGGGTTGGAAGGGCTTTCTTGGCCTGTGCGGCGGGCCTTCCTCCTCAGCCCGCCGCGCGGCTGACCTTCCTCCTCAGACCGCCGCACGGTTCGGCCTGACAGGCCCCAATTGAGGCGCCGAGCCACCAACTTCCCTCGGTTAGGCACTCGTTCCCTGCTTTAGCCTTCAAGCAATGCTCTGACAAGGGCCGATGCTGGGGGCCGAGGTGAAGCGAGGGAACGAGTGGGCCCCCGTGCCCGATCGACCGCGTCCTGTACAGCATTTGACCGGCTTGAACAGCTTTAGCTATCAAGTAACGCTCTGACCTGCGGCGTTACCACGGTGCTCGTGGTAATGCTGGGCAGGCAGGACCCTCGGGCCGCGGGGAGCCGCGAGGAAGGCGCGGGATGGGGCGGCGTTGCGGTCCGGGCGGGGAGTGGTGGGCAGGCGGGGCCCGCGGCGCGTTCGAGCCCATGTTCAGACCCAACGGTCCACGTTTCCAGCTTTCGCAGCGCACCGACGTGCGGCGATGCCGGAAGTCCTTCCAAAACCTGAGCACGAACGGAGTGGAAAGCCGGTCGAATGCTGGCGGAGGGGCCTGCCCGGCGGGTGGCCCGGAGGAAACCACAAGGCGGCTAGCGCTGATGGAACTGCCCGGCGGCGGCTGCTCCTCGAGTCGGGACATGGGCGGACCAGCCCTGGGATCCGCGGGGTACACCGAGGAATGGTCGGTAAGGCGCGAAGACGATGGTTCGGGATGCACCGCGGAGCCAAGGCTGCGCCGGGGGTTACGGGCCGGTTAACGGGCGGGCGGGGTTGTATGGCTACGATGGCACAGTGACAGATGCGAATGCCTCCGGCCTGCCGGGCCAGCCCCAGTCCGATCCCGGGCGTGGGCCTGCTGCCGACGACGCGGCCGGGGAGCGGCCGTCGGCGCGGGATGCGGGGACCGCCGCGACCGGTGCCGGGACCTTTGCAACGGGGTCCGGGCACGACGGCGGCACCGGGGCACAGCGCGGAACCTTGCCTCTGCTGGGGGCCGCGGATATCCGCCGGCTGGCGGAGGAGCTGGATGTCCGGCCGACGAAGACGCTGGGGCAGAACTTCGTGATCGACGGCAATACCATCCGGAGGATCGTGGCGGCGGCCCACGTGGAGCCGGACGAGACGGTGCTGGAGGTCGGACCCGGGCTGGGCTCGCTGACGCTGGGCCTGTTGGACGCGGCCGCGCACGTCGTCGCCGTCGAGATCGACCCCAAGCTGGCCGCGAAGCTCCCGGACACCGCGCGGAAGTTCCGTCCCGACGCGGACGGACGGCTCGACGTCGTTCTGGCCGATGCGATGCGGGTGACGGAACTGCCGCGGGAGCCGTCCGCGCTGGTGGCCAACCTTCCCTACAACGTGGCCGTGCCCGTGGTGCTGCACCTGCTGGAACATTTCCCGTCGCTGCGGCACGGGCTGGTCATGGTGCAGGACGAGGTCGCGGACCGGCTGGCGGCCGTGCCGGGCTCGAAGATTTACGGCGTGCCGAGCGTCAAGGCCGCCTGGTACAGCCAGATGCGCAAGGCCGGGGTGATCGGCATGAACGTGTTCTGGCCGGCGCCGAAGATCGCCTCCGGCCTGGTCGGGTTCACGCGGCGCGAGCCGCCGGCCACCCGCGCAACGCGGCAGGAGGTCTTCGCGGTGATCGACGCGGCCTTTGCCCAGCGGCGGAAGACGCTGCGGGCGGCGCTGGCGGGCTGGGCCGGGAGCGCGGCGGCGGCGGAGGAGGCCCTGCGCGCGGCTGATGTTGATCCCCGAGCGCGCGGCGAGGTGCTGGATGTCGAGGCCTTCGCCCGGATCGCCGAGTACAAGCGGCCCCCGGTGGCCTGAGCTGGAAATTCGCACTGTGGAGGCAGACTGATGGGCAAGACTCGATCCGTGCGCGTGATGGCCCCGGGCAAGATCAACGTGTCCTTCCGGATGGGTCCGCTGCGGCCGGACGGCTACCACTCGGTCGCCAGCGTGTACCTGGCCGTCTCGCTCTATGAGGAGGTCACGGCGACCAAACGCGACGACGACCAGGTCACCGTGAGCGTGCGCAACGGCTCGCCGCTCCCGCTGGACGTGGAGGACATCCCGCTGGACTCATCCAACCTCGCGGTCAAGGCGGCCGAGCTGATGCGTTCGCTGACGGGCCAGTCGACCGGCGTCCACCTCGACATCGTCAAGCGGGTGCCGATCGCCGGCGGCATGGGCGGGGGATCCGCGGACGCCGCCGCGGCGCTGGTGGCCTGCAGCACGCTCTGGGATACCGGGTTCTCCCGCGACGAGCTGGTGCGCATCGCCGCGGACCTCGGCGCCGACGTGCCCTTTGCCCTGCTCGGCGGGGTGGCCGTGGGCCTCGGCGTGGGCGACCAGCTGACCCCGGCACTGGCCCGGCGGGACATGCACTGGGTGCTGGTGCCGGCGTCGTTCGGCCTGTCCACGCCCAAGGTCTACGCCACCGCGGACCGGCTGCGCGAGGAGGCCGGCTTCTCCGCCGCGGAGCCTGACAACGTGGACCCGCGGATCCTGAAGGCCATGCACGCCGGCGACGTCGACGGACTGGCCAACGCGCTAGGCAATGACCTGCAGGCCGCCTCGATTGAGCTCGCGCCGGAGCTGGCAGATATTCTGGACCTTGGAATCGCCGAGGGCGCGCTGGCCGGCATGGTCTCCGGATCCGGGCCCACGCTGGCCTTCCTGGCCGCGGACCGGCTGGACGCCGAGGAGCTGTCCCAGCGACTGTCGGACGTGGCCGGCGTGGCGGCCCTGGCCGTCCACGGGCCCGTGCACGGCGCCCGCATCATGGCCTGACCGGCCCTGCAACCAACAGAAAGACAGACATTGGCCCACCTGCTCGGCGCTGAGAACATCAGCGTCTCCTACGGCATCCGCACCGTCCTGGACTCGGTCTCCCTTGGCCTGAACGAGGGCGACCGGATCGGCATGGTCGGGCGCAACGGCGACGGCAAATCCACCCTCATGCGCCTGCTGGCATTAAGGATTACGCCGGACGAGGGCCGCGTGACCAAACGCGGCGACGTGAACATCGGCTACCTGGACCAGCAGGACGTACTCGACGGAGACCTGCCCGTCGGCGTCGCGATCGTCGGCGAGGCCGCGGACCACGAATGGGCGGCCAACCCCCGGATCCGCGAAATCATGGCCGGCCTGGTGGAGGACGTGGAGTGGCACGCCAAGGTCTCCTCGCTCTCCGGCGGGCAGCGCCGCCGCGTGGCCCTGGCCAAGCTGCTCATCGAGCCACACGACGTCATCATGCTGGACGAGCCCACCAACCACCTGGACGTCGAAGGCGTGGCCTGGCTGGCCCGGCACCTGAAGGAACGCTGGCGGTCCAACGAGGGCGCCTTCCTGGTGGTCACGCACGACCGCTGGTTCCTCGACGAGGTCTGCACCCGCACCTGGGAGGTTCACGACGGGACTGTGGATCCGTTCGAGGGCGGATACGCCGCGTACGTTTTGGCCCGCGCCGAACGCGACAAGATGGCCGCCGTCGTCGAAAACAAGCGCCAGCAGCTGGTGAAGAAGGAGCTGGCCTGGCTGCGCCGCGGCGCGCCCGCCCGCACCTCCAAGCCGAAGTTCCGGATCGAGGCGGCCAACGAGCTCATCTCCGACGTGCCCGAGCCGCGGGACACGGTGGCGCTAAGCAAGATGGCCACGGCCCGGCTCGGCAAGGACGTCCTCGACCTGGAGAAGGTCAGCTACACCCCGCCGCCCCGCGAGGGGGATGTAAAGAACGACGGCGGTGCGCCCCTGTTCGACAACATCACCCTGCGCCTGGCGCCGGGGGAGCGGCTGGGCCTGGTAGGCGTGAATGGCGCCGGCAAGACGACGCTGCTGCGGCTGCTCAACGGCGAGATCCAGCCGGACTCGGGCAAACTCAAGCGCGGCAAGACGGTCCAGACCGCCATCTTGACCCAGGAAGTCCGGGAGCTCGACGATGTGCTGGACCTGCGCGTCACCGAAGTCATCCAGCGCGAACGGCAGGTCTTCAACGTCGGCGGCCGCGAACTTTCGGCCGGGCAGCTGGTCGAACAGCTGGGGTTCTCCAAGGAGAAGCAGTGGACGCCGGTACGCGACCTCTCCGGCGGCGAGCGGCGGCGGCTTCAGCTGCTGCGCCTGCTGGTCGGCGAGCCCAACGTACTGATGCTCGACGAGCCGACCAATGACCTGGACACCGACACCCTGGCGGCCGTCGAGGACGTGCTGGACGGCTGGCCCGGCACGCTCGTCGTCGTCTCGCACGACCGCTACCTGCTCGAGCGCGTCACCGACCACCAGATGGCGCTGCTCGGCGACGGCAAGCTTCGCGGGCTGCCCGGCGGCGTCGACCAGTACCTGCAGCTGCGCGAAGAGGCGCTCGCTTCGGGGGAGGCCAAGGGAACGACGACGGCGACCGCCGCGGGCTCGGGCCAGGGGCAGTCCGGTGCTGCGGCCGGCGGCTCCCCGGCCCAGCCCGGCGCGAAGTCCGCGCACAGCGAGGCCGAGAAGCGGCAGGCCAAGAAGGACCTGAACCGGATCGAGCGGCAGCTGACCAAGCTCGCCCAGCAGACGGACAAGCTCAAGGAACAGATGAACGACGCCGGCTCCAAGGCGGACGTCGACTTCGAATTGCTGGCGGAGCTGAACGCGAAGCTGCAGGACATCTCATCCGAACAGGAAGAGCTCGAGATGGAGTGGCTCGAGGCCTCCGAGATCCTCGAGTAGGAGCCTCCGGAAGCACCGGCCCGTCTGGCTTTGGGTCAGCCCTTTTGCCCGCCGGGGTTCTGCCAGAGGCCGGCGTCCCGGATCGAGGACTGGATCTTGGCGGCCGCGGAAAAGAGGGCCTCTCGTTCCTCGTCGGTCAACGGGTCGAAGACGTTCTCGCGGACGAAGCGTACGTGGCCGGGGGCGGCCTGCACGATGGCGTCGCGGCCGGCCTTGGTCATCATGATGTTGTAGCCGCGGAGGTCGGAGGGACACTCGGCCCGCGTGACCAGACCCTTGGTCTCCATGCGCTTGAGCAGGTGGGAGAGGCGGCTCCGCTCCCAGTCCAGCTGCCGGGCGAGGTCGCGGGCCCGCAGGACGCCGTCCTCGGCCTCCGACAGGGCAGCGAGGACGGAGTACTCCACGGCGGACAGTTCGGAGTCCCGAATCAGCTGGCGGTCCATGGCGGACTCGAAGCCCCACAGCAACTCTCGCAGGGCACGCCAGATCTCCTGTTCGTGCTCGTTGAGCCAGCGGGTGTCGGAGCTCACGATCGGCCTCCCCTTCTTTATGGTTGACAATTCAAGTTTCCCTCGTGCATGATTGACATGTCAACAAACGACGACGTGTCAACAACCTGAAGGGGTTTACCACATGACCAAGATTGCTATTGTCACCGGCAGCACCCGTCCGGGCCGCAACAACAAGGGCGTAGCCGACTGGGTTCTGTCCCAGACCGCCGGCCGCACCGACGCCGAGTTCGAACTTGTCGACATCGCAGACTTCAACCTCCCGCTCCTGGACGAGGCCTACCCGGCCGCCTACCAGAACTACCAGAATGACCACACTAAGGCATGGTCTGCCAAGATCAGCGAGTTTGACGGCTTCATCTTCGTGACCGCCGAGTACAACCACACGCTGACCCCGGCACTGGCGAACGCCCTGTCCTACCTGAACGTCGAGTTCAACAACAAGGCCGCCGGCATCGTTTCCTACGGCTCCATGGGTGGCGCCCGCGCCGCCGAGCACCTGCGCAATGTGCTCTCCGAGCTGCAGATCGCCCATGTCCGCAACCAGGTCATGTTCTCCCTCTTCACCGACTTCGAGAACTTCTCCGAGTTCAAGCCGACCGAGCAGAACGCCGGCACCCTGGCCCCGATGCTGGATCAGCTCATCCCGTGGTCCCGCGCCATGGAGGCCGTCCGCGCCGAGGCCGCCGTCGCCTCCAACTAAGTTCGAAGCAACTTCAGCGCCGAAGATCCGGCGCACCGCAGGCCCCGATTCCAACCACGTGGTTGGGAACGGGGCCTGCGGCTTTTTCGCGCCCGGGGCAGGCCGGAAATGCCGCGTTTTGGAAATCTGCCGACGAATCGAACCCGCGGCAGAATTCCAAAACGCAGCAGAATCAGGGCTTGGGGGAGCGGCGGGTCTGCCCGTCCGCCGGCAGGCTTGAGGAGACACCGGGGGCGGGGAGCGGCGGGTCTACCCGTCCGCCGGCTCCTGCAGGGCGGCGAGCACGTGCATGTGCTCCCGGTTGGAGGGGTACAGCTGTCCGTAGGTGGCGTACAGCTTCTCGTACAGCGCCGCGGTGGACGGATCCGGCTCGACCGCCGCCGCCGTCCGCGCCCAGTCGGTTTCAGCGGGCACCGCCCCGGTACCGATCGCGGCGAGGAGGGCGTCCCCGTAGCTGGCCCCGATGGTCTGCTCCGGCACGAGCTGTTCGCGCCCGGTGATGCTGCTGACGATCTCCGTCCACAGCCTGGCCTTGGTGCCGCCGCCGACGGCAACGACCCGCCGGATGGGCTCGCCGGCATTCTCGAGGTACTCCAGGATCTGGCGGATGCCGAAGCCGATGCCTTCGTAGGCGGCCCGGAACAGGTGGCCGCGGCCATGCCGCAGCGAGAGCCCGGTGACCAGTCCGCGGGCGTCGGGGTCGAACACGGGCGTCCGCTCGCCGGCGAAATACGGCAGCAGGAGCAGGCCGTCCGAACCGGGCGGCACCGCCGCCGCCTCCGCGACGAGCTGCTCGAACGGGACGTCGTCGAAGAGCCGCTGCAGCCAGGTGGTCAGGCTGCCGGAGGTGGACATTCCGGCGGCCAGCGTCAGGGAGCCCGGGTCCACCCCGGCCGTGGTCCAGAGCTTGGGTTCGGCACGGAACTCCCCGAGGACCTGGACGAAGAACATGGTGGAGCCGTACATCAGCATGAGGTCGCCGGGACGCCGCACGCCGGCGCTGAAGGCCTCGGCCCACGCATCCACCGTGCCCGCGCAGACCGGCACGCCCTCCGGCAGCCCGGTCGCTTCTGCTGCCCGGCGGTGGACGCGGCCGCCGACTTCGGCGGGCCACGCGAGCCGGGGCTGGGGCAGGTGGTCCGCCACCGCGCCGTACCGCTCGTCATGCCAGCGGTTGCCGCGCAGGTCGTACAGGGGATCGCACTGGCTGGCGGTGTGATGGTCCAGGACCAGCTCGCCGGTCAGCTTGGCGAGGATGAAGGAGTTCAGGCTGTGCCAGTTCCGGGCGCGGGCAAAGACCTCCGGTTCCCGGTTGCGCAGCCAGCGGAGCTTCGGCCCCACTGCCTGCGAGGACAGGACCTTCCCCGCATCGCGGAAGATCGCGTCCGCACCGAATTCCTCCGTGAGCTCGCGGATCTCGACAACGGCGCGCGCGTCGATCCCGTACAGGATCGCCGGGCGCAGCGGCACCAGGTCTTCGTCCGTGACGACCAGGCAGGGACCCATCGAGCTGACGCACACGCCGGCGACAGCCCCGGCGTCGTTCCTGGCAAAAAGCTCCCGGCACAGCCGGACCACTTCCGCCCACGCCCCGCCCTCGGCGTCGAACTCGGCCCAGCCGGGCCGCGGGTAGGAGACGTCGTGCGTGACGGTCGCGCTGTCCAGGACTCGCCCGTCGGCATCGGCCAGCACCGCCTTGCTGCTGCCCGTGCCGATGTCGATGCCCAGGAACATGCCGCCCTGACCGCCCGCCACTAGGCGCGGCCGTGCGACGTGCGGGACTTGCGTGAAACGGCGTCGAGGATCACGGCCAGCAGCAGGACCAGGCCGGTGATCATGTAGCGGAAGGACGACTCGAGGTTCAGCAGGGTCAGGCCGCTGGAGATGGACTGGATGACCAGGATGCCCAGCAGTGCCGAGAACGCCGAGCCGCGACCGCCGAACAGGCTGGTCCCGCCGATCACCGCTGCGGCGATGGCGTTCAGGTTGACGTCGCCGGTGCCGCTGCTTTGCGCCGACGCGGCGAGGCGTCCGGCGGCCAGAATCCCGCCGATCGCGGCGAAGCTGGAGCAGAGGACGAAGATTGAGGTGTAGATGCCGTTGACCTTGATGCCGGCCCTGCGGGCCGCCTCCCGGTTGCCGCCGACGGCGTAGACCGACCGGCCCCACCGGGTCCGGGTGAAGGCGTAGTGCATGATCAGCACCAGGGCCGCGAAGAAGACGAACATCCAGCCGACGCCGCGGGCCTGGTTCAGGTACCAGACCGCGAAGAGCAGGATCACGGCCAGCAGGACGGACTGGATCACGACCAGCCGCATCGGCCGTCCGGACAGGCCCGCCTTGACCCGCTGCCGCGACAGCGACAGCTGGCTGAGGAAGAAGCCGGCCACGCCGACGATGGCCAGCACGTAGGACAGCCAGACCGGCACGAACGCCTGCTGGCCGAACCAGACCAGGAAGGAGTCGAACGGCAGGTTGATGGTTCCCTCGACGCCGAGCACGAACAGCTGCAGGCCGAGGAAGCCCAGCAGGCCGGCCAGTGTGATCACGAAGGACGGCACCCCGAACTTGGTGTAGACCTGCGAATAGACCAGCCCGATGGCGGCGCCCGTGGCGATCGCGGCCAGGATCGCCAGCCCGATCGGCCAGTCCTGCTTCACGAAGGTGACGCCGACGATCGCGGCCGACAGGCCGCTGACCGAGCCGACGGAGAGGTCGATCTCGCCGACCAGCAGGACGCAGACGATGCCGAGTGCGATGACGCCGACGGCGGCGCTTTCCAGCAGCAGGTTCACCAGGTTGGCGCTGGAAAGGAAGAAGGGATTGAGCAGCTGGAAGATGGTCCAGATGACCAGCAGCCCGACGACGATGGGCAGCACGCCCAGGTCGCCGCCACGGACCCGGTTGATGCCGACCTTGACCGCGCCCTTGAAGCCCTCGGTGCGGATCAGCCGCTCGTCCTGCAGGTCGGTGGCCACCGGAACGGCCGGGCTGGCTGGATTCGTTGTCATGGTACGGTCCCTTCTTCCGGTGCTGCCCCGGGGCCCGATTGCCCTGTGTTGCCGGCCTGTCCGGGCGGGAGGCCGCCCCCGCCGGGCCCTTGCCCGCCTTGCCCTTGCCCGCCCGGGCCCTCCTCCTGCGCGTCGGCCGCGTCGGCCGCGGCTGCAGAGCCTGCCGCGGCTCCCATGCCTGCCGCCGCCCCGGTCTGCGCGGCCCGCTGTGTCACGACATTGTCGGTGGCGCCGGTGATGGCGGCGATCAGGTCGTCGGCGGACACGTCCTTCATCCGGAACGTGCCGTTGTTCTTGCCCAGCCGCAGCACCGCCACGCGGTCCGAGACGGCCTGCACGTCCTGCATGTTGTGGCTGATCATGATGACCGCGAGGCCGTTTTCACGCAGCCGCTCCACCAGGTTCAGCACCTCGGCCGTCTGGGCCACGCCGAGCGCCGCCGTGGGCTCGTCCAGGATGATGAGCTTGGGGCTGCCGAGCAGCGACCGGGCGATCGCGACGGTCTGCCGCTGCCCGCCGGAGAGGGAGGCGACAGCGATCCGGACCGACGGAATCTTCGCCGAGAGCTGGCGCAGCAGCTTCCAGGACTGGACCTCCATCTCCACCTCGTTCAGCCGCCACGGTGCCAGTTCCCGGCCGAGGAAGAGGTTGTCCACGACGGTGAGGTTGTCGCAGAGGGCCAGGTCCTGGAAAACCGTGGCGATGCCCAGCTGGATGGAGTCCACCGGCGAGTGGATCGTCACGTCCTTGCCGTCGAAGTTCACGGTCCCGGCGTCCTGCGGATGCACGCCGGCCAGGATCTTGACCAGGGTCGACTTCCCGGCGCCGTTGTCGCCGACCAGCGCGACGACCTCGCCGGCGTGGACGTCCAGGTCGATGTCGGTCAGGGCGGCAACCGCACCGAAGTGCTTGCTCACGCCCCGCATGGATAGCACCGGCGCGGTTGCCTCCGGCCGTTCCGCTGACAGAGTGGACACTGCCTTCCCCTTCCCGTAACGACGGCGGTGCCGCGGTGTGCGCGGCACCGCCGCCGGCCGCGGCTGAACTACTTGATGTCGAGCTCGTCGCAGCCCTTCTTGTATTCGCCGGTGCAGACTTCCGACGCCTCGTAGATGCCGCTGTCGAAAATCACTTCCTTGACGTTCTCCTTGGTGACTACGGTCGGCACGAACAGCGCGGACGGGGTGTCGAAGAGCGTCGCGTCGGCCTCCGGGGTCTCGCCCCTGAGCAGCTGGACCGCCACCTCCGCCGACTTCTCCGCGACGATCTTGATCGGCTTGGAGATGGTGTTGTACTGGTCGCCGCTGATGATGCGCTGGATGGCGGCGACCTCGGCGTCGTTGCCAGTGACCGGCGGGAAGGGGGTGACACCGGCGGCCTTCAGGGCGGCGATGGAGCCGCCCGCGGTGCCGTCGTTGGCGGCCACGATGCCGGTAATCTTGTCGCCGAACTGGGTGATCTGACCGGCGACCCAGTCCTGGGCCTTCGAGGGCTGCCACTCCGGCGTGTCATAGGATGCCAGCACCTCGTGCTCGCTCGCATCGACGGCTTCGTTGGCGCCTTCCTTGATCAGCTGCGCCGCGCGGTCAGTGGGGGAGCCGTTGACCATCAGCACGCCGCCGGTCGTGTCTCCGTCGGCGTCGAGCTTCTCGACCAGGTCCGTGGCGATGAGGTTGCCGATTTTCTTATTGTCGAACGAGACGTAGAAGTCGGCCGGCGTGTCCGGGACCGGCCGGTCGTAGGTGACGACCTTGATGCCCTGGCCCTTGGCGGTGCTGACCAGCGAGGCTGCTGCGGTGCTGTCCACCGCATCCAGCACCAGGACCTTGACGCCTTGGGTGATCATGGCGTTGGCCTGCTGCTGCTGCTTGTTCGCGTCGCCGTCAGCGTTCTGGTAGAGCACCTCGCAGTCGCTGCAGAGCTCTTCGACCTTGGCCTTGAAGAGCGGGCTGTCCTGCTGCTCGTAGCGGGTGGAAGCCCGGTCCGGCATCAGGAACGCGATCTTGCCCGAGGCTTCGCCGCCCCCGCCGCCCTCGGTGCCGCCCTCACCACCGCCGCCGTTACCGCAGGCGGTCATGCCGGCGGCCAGAAACAGGGCGGTGGTGAGGCCCAGGATTCCCCGTAGGTGCTTCTTCATTGGAACTCCTCTTTGCTGGTGGTTGCCCCGTTGCCGTTCGTTGCGTCGGCGCCTCGCGGTCACAGCCGCTGGGGGTAGATCATCGCCTTAAGCGATTCGGGCTCGGTTGTGGTGTTTTCCAGGGCGGCCGCCGTCCGGGACAGCGGGAAGCTGTGCGTGACCAGGCCCTCCAGATTGATCCGGCCGGAGGAAACCAGGTCGATGCCCAGCGGCCAGGTGTTGTTGTACCGGTTCACCATCGAAATGGTGATCTCTTTCCAATTGAGCATCGACAGCGGCAGCGGTACCTCATCGGTCTTGGCCAGCCCGACGACGGCGGCCCGACCCGCCTCGTGCAGCCGTCCGAGGGCGGAGGCGAGGACGCCGTTGGCCCCCGAGCACTCCAGCAGCACGTCGAAGGTCCTCGAGGCCGGGGCATCGCTCTTCTCCACGCCGAACCCGTGCTCGCGGGCGATGCCGAGCCGGTAGTCGGAGATGTCCGTGAGCGTGACGCTGCCGGCGCCGAGGGCCCGCGCCGCCTCGGCGGCGAGCAGGCCGACCGGCCCGGCCCCGGTGACCAGCACGTCGTCGCCCGGCCGGAGGTTCGCACGCTGGCAGCCCCACAGTCCCACGGACAGCGGCTCGATCAGCGCGCCGTCCTCGTAGCTCATCGAGTCCGGGATCGGGAAGTAGCAGCGGGCATCCATGGCCAGGTACTGCAGGAGCGCGCCGTCGTAGGGCGGCGTCGCCAGGAACTCCAGGTCGGGACAGAGGTGGTAGCGTCCGGCTCGGCACTGGTCGCAGGTGCGGTCCGGTGTGCCCGGCTCGACGGCCACCCGGTCGCCGACGCGGACATTGCCGACTCCATCACCGACGGCCACCACCTGGCCGGAGACCTCGTGGCCCAGAATGAAGGGGCCGTCGACGACGAACGGGCCGATTTTCCCGTAGCGGTAGTACGCGACGTCCGAGCCGCAGACTCCCACGGCTTCCACTCTGATCACGGCCTGGCCCGGAGCGGGTTCGGGCACGGGGCGCTCTTGAATTTCGATGCTGTTCAGACCGGTCATGACTGCGGCGGCGTTGCCCATCCAGGACTCCTCATCGAGCCGTCACGGAACCTGGCGGTCCCGCCTGCACGTGTGATTCAGCGCACATGCACACGCATATGCTAACCCCGCAGCAGGGCCGCGGCTATATAACACCGCAGGTCAAAGTTCCGCGGGGCGGAGGAAGGGCTGAGGCGGCCGGGCGGAGCAAGGTTTTCCAAGGTGCGGTTCGGGAGCATGGCGGTGAGGGGCCGGCGGCGGCAGGCGCCGCGGGCGGCCACGCCGGGCGGGGCTGTGGAAACATTCCCGCGGTTTCGCGCGAAGGCCGGTACGCTCGGGGGCAGGGGAAGGGCGGCGCGGCGCCGCGTTTCCCGGGGGAATACTATGGGGAGGACGGGGTTATGCAGGTTGACTCGCGTGAAAGGGTCGAGTTCCAGGTGAGTGAGCGTCAGGAAGCACGACGGCGGCTGGTGCTGGCCGTGGGCGTCGTGCTGATTGTGTTCGGGGCGGCCGCCCTGACGTGGGGCATTATTCTCGCCCTGACCTGATGTGCTAAGGCCGGTTCCGCCGGCGGACGCCGTAACAGGTCTGGCCTGTTACGGCCCTGCGGGTGATTACTCGCCGACGCCGAGCAGGTAGGAGGCGATGGCTTCGCGGAAGATGGACACCCTGCGTGTCCGGGCGGCCGGTTCCTGGTGGTCGGGCTCCAGCAGGCTGCGGAAGGCCAGGCCTTCGACCAGCGCCGTGAAGCCCTTGGCCAGCATGTCCGGCTCGGCCGACCCGAGGGCGTCGAACAACTCGCGCATCTGCCGCTGGGAGACCAGGACGTCGGAAATGATGCCGGCGAACTCCTCGCGCTCGGACAGTTCGAGGGTGAGGGCGATGCGTGCCTTAATGTGGTGCGGCCGCGTGCTGAGCTGGATGTTCAGGTAATGCGCGATGTGCGAGGCGATGTCTTCAATGTCTCCGCCGCCGTGGATCGCATTCGGCACCTCGAGGGTGGCCTTCTCGTAGTCCGCGGCTGAACGCGTGCGCAGGTAGCGGACGATGGCTTCCAGTAGTTCGTCCCGGGTCCGGTAGTAGTAGCTGGTGGATCCGGTCGGCAGGTCCAGATGCGTGTCGATGGCGCGGTGGGTCAGGGAGCGCAGGCCTTCATGGGCGATGATTGCAGTCGCGGCCTCGGCGATCAGGGTGCGCCGTTCCGTGCGCTGCTCCGGCTCCGGGGAAGCGGGAACGGGGACCGGGGCGGCGGCATGCGCCTGGGCAGCGGACAATAAGGGTTCCACGGACAAGTGTTCTCCTGATGGTGCGGGCATCTTCGATCAACTCTACCGCTGTAGAGTATCGTGTTTGCGCAGGCAGCCAAGCCCTCCCGCGGCAAAACGGCCGGTCAGCGGGCCAATTATGGCGAACCTCACGGCCGTCCTCCCAAAGCGGCGAGCTCCTCCACGATGCTGGTCCCGTGTTCCGGCCTGGACTCCCACTGCCACGTTTCGCGGAACTGGACCCGTCCGTCGTCGAGCACGGCGATGCGGGTTTCGCAGACGCCGCTGGCCGTCTGCAGGTCGATGTTCAGGTGCGAGTAGCGGAAGCTCATCCGGTCGCCGCTACGGGTGCCGACCAGGTAGCCGCGCACGACGGCGCCTCCGGAGTACTCCGCCCAGATGACCTTGCCGTCCTGGTGGTAGTGGAAGACAGTGGTGGCGCCGACCTCTCCGGAGGCGGTGTTGGCCACGGGTGCGAACTGCTTGCCGTCGATGACGGCGGCGGCCGCGGCCGGGTCCGCGAGCGGCTCTCCCGGCTCCGCCGGGTCAGGATTCCCGAGCGGCTCGACTGGCTCCGCCGCGGCCGGGTCCGACGGGTCGGCAATTTCGCGTTCGTTCACAGTGGTCGGTGAGACTGGATCAGACATGCGCCCAGCCTATGGTCCAAAACCGGCGGTTGTGAACTAGAGGCGGCACGCGCGGGCTCCCCAAACGTGGATTGCCGTGTCACTATAGCGTTACAGCTTTAAGCAGACCACTGGCCAGTTCGGGGCGGGGTCAGTATGCTAGCGCGCAGATGCAACAGCGCCGACGTTGGGGAATGTGTGGCAGGTGTGAGCAGTGAACCAGTTCAAAGATCCGTGGACAGCCGTGCCTTGGGGGTGCCGGCGGATACCGCCGCGCATGTAGGTGCCACCGGCAGGGGCCAGGGAGCGGCCCGGCCGCGGGGCGTTTTCATCGGCCGCTCAGAAGAGCTCGACGGCGTTTCGGCTGCCCTGCGCGACCCGGCCCGGCTGGGCGCCCTGTTGCTCGGCGGTGCCGGCATCGGCAAGACGGTGCTGGCCCTCGAAGCGGTGCAGGCCGTCCAGGAGACCCACCATATAGTGCACGTCCGCGGCAGCGCCGTATCGTCGAAGCTGCCCTACGGCGCGCTCGGCTACCTGCTCAGTGAACTGCCGGAACGCGCGCTGGAGCACCCGGTACTGGCCTACCAGGGGCTGGCGCGGCTGCTGCGCCGGAAGGCCGCGGGCCGCGCGGTGCTGCTGCTGGTGGACAACGCCCATGAACTGGATGCGATGTCGGTGACGGCGGTGATCCAGCTGGCGCTCTCGGGCCAGGCCCGGCTGCTAGTGCTGGCCCGCGGGCTCACCGGCGCGGCCGAGGAGTTCGTGCAGTTGTGGTCGGACGGGCGGCTGAAACGTTTCGACCTGGCGGCGTTCACTCCGGAGGAGGCGGAAACCTTCGCGTCCTGCCTGCTCGGCGGCATGGTCTCGCGCAGCGCCGCCGAGGAGCTGTGGGCCCAGACCGCGGGGAGCCCCCTGTACCTGCGCCTGCTGGTCCGCGAACAACGCGAGGCAGGGTCGCTGGTCCTGCAGGACGGCGTGTGGGACCTGGTCGCGCCGGTGGTGCGTTCGGGCGAGATCGCCGACGTGGTCCGCGCGCAGGTGGCCCGGCTGCATCCCGGCCAGCGCAGGATCATCGAGTTGCTGGCCTTCGCCGGCGAGCTGCCCCTGGAGGTGCTGCTGCGGCTATCCGATCCCTTCGAGCTGGACCGGCTGGAGGAGGACGGGCACCTGCGCGTCCTGCCCAGCATCCCGCCGGTGGTCCAGCTGAACCAGCGGCTGATGGCGGAAGTGGTCCGCGAATCCGTGCCGCCGGCCCGTAGCCGGCAGCTGTGGGAGGCGCTCGCCGCCGTCGTTAGTGACGTGGAGATTCCCGCCGGAACGCTGCTGGGTTTCGCGGCGTGGAGCATCGCGTGCGGGGTGCCGTTGGCGGCTCCGACGGCGCTGCGGGCCGCCCGCCGCGCCCGGCACCTGCAGGATCCCGCCACCGCCCTGCGGTTCGTGCGCAGCGTGCCCGGCTACGGCCTGGATCCGGAACTGGTGCTGGAGGAAGCGTCCGCCCTGCACGCGCTGGGACGGCTCGACGAAGCCGCGGCCGTGCTCGAGGCCGCCCAGCCGCGGGCCGTGGCGGACCTGCGGCTGTGGGTGCGCCTGGGCGTGGAACGACACCGCGTGCTGCGCCGGCTGCCGGGCCGGGGACGGGAGGCGGCGGACGCCGTCGTCGCCATTCGCCGGGCCGTGGCCGCCGCGCCGGGGAACAACGACGGCGGTGCCGCACTGGCCTGGGAGGCCGTGCTGCTCGAGGCGGAGTTCGCAGCGTTCGAGGGCCGGCACGCGCAGTTCCCGCGGGAGCTGGAGGACCTCTACGGTAACGAATCGCTGCCCCTGGGCATGCGGCTCTACGCCGGCTGCCTGCTGGCCGAGGCGTGGGCGCTGACCGGCCGCTGCGGGGACGCCCTTGCCATCGTCGCCTGGCTGGAGGCCGGCGCCGGCAACCCCTCGCTTTCGCCGTCGATGCGCGACACGGTGCTGGTCCGGATATTCGAGGTCCTGCTCGCCAGCGGGCAGTGGCGGCGCTGCCGGGAGCTGCTGGCCCCGCAGCGGAGTGCCGGCCGGGTCGGCGCGGCCCGCGGCACGGCCGGGGAACTGGCGGCCGGGCTGCTGCACGCCGCCTGCGGGCATCCGGACGAGGCGCTGGAGCTGCTGCTGCCGGCGTTGGCCAAGCTGAAGCGGCGGGATCCCGCGGGGACCGCACCCCTCGCGCTGGCCGCGGCGGCCTATGCCAGTGCGCTCCAAGGGGACGCCGGGCGGGCCGAGCGCTGCCTGCACGAGCTGGAGTGCTCGGAGCAGGAGCTCGCGTGGAGCATCCGCTCGTGGACCCGGTATTTCGAGGTGCTGGCGCGGGCGGCGCTCGCGGGCTTCGGTGTGGTGGGGGAACGCCCCCGCCAGGCCAAGGCAACCGAGGCCGCCGGCGCCGGACGGTTCACGGCCACACTGCTGGCGGAGGCCGAACACGCCTCCCGGCTCGGCCTCCCCGCCTCCAGCGGCGCGTTCCTGACCGCGGCCGCCCGGCTCGGGGACGCCGAGGCCGTGGCGCGGCTGCTCGCGGAAGGCCCGCGGGACTGCGGGCCGGCGGGCGAATTGGGCGAGCTGTTCGCGGCAGGACTCGTGGGGAACGACGGCGCCGCGCTGCTGCAGGCGGCGCGGCTCGCCTCCGCGGAGGGAAACGACCTGTTCGCCTGCGAGGCGGCCGGCGCGGCCCAGCTGTTCGCGGCCGACCAGCTGGCCGCACGGCAGGCGCGGGAGCTGGCCAACTCCAGCTTCCGCCGGCTCCGCCCGGAGCACGGACTGCGCCGCCGGTTCGCCATGCTGGGCCGGTTCGAGCAGGAGCTGACCGTTGCGGCCGCGGGTGGCAAAAGCAGTTCCGAGCTGGCCAAGGAGCTCAACCTCTCGCCGCGCACCATCGACTGGCACCTGGGCAAGATCTACGTGAAGCTGCACGTTTCCAGCCGCGCCGAACTCGCAGAGTTGTTGACGTAGGCGTTATGGAGGGATTCGGGGGACTCTCTCTGGTAGGTCGGGACGCTGACGTCCGGGCCGTCGTCGACGCGGTCACCGAGACCGGCGGGGCGCTGCTGGTGGCGGACCAGGGCCTGGGCAAGAGCGCGGTGTCCAAGGCCGTGCTGGCAGAGCTGGGTGACGGCGTCATCCCGCTGTGGATCCACGCGAGCCCGACGCTGTCCCGGGTACCGTTTGGGGCGCTGGCGCCGTACCTGGCCTCGCTACAGGAAGACCAGACCAACTCGGTGCTGGCCGCGATGCGCTCCGTGCTGGCGCACATCAACGCCCTGGCGCCGGGGCAGACGCCGGTGCTGCTGGTGATCGACGACGCGCATGACCTGGACGAGTCCAGCACCATGCTGGCCGCGCAGCTGGTCGCCTCCGGGGCGGTGAAGCTGCTGGCGATGAGCCGGACGCTACCGGCGGTGCCCCCGGAGCTGG
Organism: Arthrobacter sp. Marseille-P9274; assembly: GCF_946892675.1. Taxonomy (NCBI): domain Bacteria; kingdom Bacillati; phylum Actinomycetota; class Actinomycetes; order Micrococcales; family Micrococcaceae; genus Arthrobacter; species Arthrobacter sp. Marseille-P9274. Next base: position 366,885 of record NZ_CAMPOV010000001.1, on the reverse strand, counting down.
AGTCGCTCGCCTCGGACGGCCTGATCGTACGCCGGACGCTCCAGCCGCTGGACTCGGGCGCGGCCCTCGAACTTTGCCGGCAGGCCCTGGGCGGGCAAATCCTGCCGTGCCTGAGCGAATCACTGGTTGCGGCCTCCGCCGGAAACCCGATGTTCATGCTGGCGCTGCTTGCCCAGGAACGCCGCGACGGAACGCTGGTGGAACGCAACGGCGTGTGGCTGCTTACCGGGGAACCGCCGCGGCCGGACCGGCGGTTGACCGACCTGATCAAGGGGCACTTCAGCGGCTGCACGCCGGAGCAGCGGCAGGTGCTGGAGACGGTGGCGCTGGCCGACCCGATCCCGCTTCGGCTGCTGCTGGAATCGGCAGACGGCGGGCTGGTCGATGCGCTCGTGGAGTCGCGGCTGGTGACCGTCGGCGACGACGCGGAGCGGCTGGTCCGGGTGGCGCACCCGCTGTATGGGCAGGTGCTGCGGGCGATGGTACCGGCGGCCCGGAGCCTGCGGCTGCGGCGGCAGCTGGCCCGCCGCCTGTCTTCCGGCCGGCCCACCCTCCAGTCGCTGCTGCGGCAGGTCGACTGGTCGCTCGAGTGCGGCCTCCCGGTCCCGGCGAGCCGGCTGGTGGAGGCGGCGCGGCTGGCCAACGGGCTGTTCAACTCGCGCTTCGCCCTCCGCGCCGCCGGCGCCGTCCCGCCCGGCCCCTACCGGGGCGCGGCGCAGGTGGAAACGGCCTGGGCGCACTACCACAACGGCGAATTCACCCGGGCGGAAGAACTGCTCGCCGGGGTGCTCCAGCGCGCCAGGGACCTGGGGACGGCGAAGTCGGCGGCGGTGCTCAGCGCGCAGCTGCTGCGGTTCCGGCGCGGAGGGGCCGCCGAGCTGGACGGCCTGGCCGGCCAGTGGTCGGCCACCCTGGACCGGCTGGAAGCCGAACACCCGCGCCTGGCCGGGACACCCGCCGTCGTACATTCCCGCACCGGCTGCCGGCTGCTGCGGATCCGCGGAATGATCGACGACGGGCAGCTGGCCAGCGCCGAAACGGAACTGCTGCAGGTGCTGGACCGCCCGGGGCCTGACCCCGAGATCGAGCTCGTGGCGCGGACGCTGCTGGCGGAGGTCTTCGGTGCCACCGGCCGGCTGCTCTCCGGGGCCGCCCTGACCCGGCGCGGGCTGGAGCTGCTGCACGCGCATGAGGGCGCGCTGCTCGGGTACTACGAATTCGTGCTGGTCCCGCATGTGACCGCGCTGCTGCGGCTGGGGGAGTACGACGACGCCACCCGCGAGCTGGAACGTTACGCCGGCACTGGACTGCGCGGCCTCTTCTACTTCAGCGGCACGGTCGCCCTGGCCTCGGCCGCGCTGGAGATTCTGCAGTCCAGGCCGATGCCGGGACTGGGACTGCTGGCCGCGGCGGTCGAGGGCCTGCGCCAGCTCGATCTTGAGCACCTGCTGCCGCTGGCCTTCGCCGCCGGCGCCCACACCGCCGCTGCCGCAGGACTGAACGAGCTGGCGGAGGAGTACCTGGCGAACTACGCGGAGGTCGCGGACCAGCCGCGGCAGCGGGTGCGCCTGATGTGCGACGGGCTTGCGGCGGCGGGCAGGATCCGGTTGCGGCAAGAGCCAGCTGAGCTGGACCGGCTGTTCGACCTCGTCGAGGACGCCAGGCGGCGCGGCTACTTCAGCGAGGAGCTGGACCTGAGGGTGCTGGCGCTGCGGCTGGGCAGCCTGCGCGGACTCGACCAGCTGGTCAAGCTGGCCGAGTTCACCGAGGGAGCGGCCGCGGGACAGCTGACCGTGCTGGTGCGTGCCCTGCGTGACGAGGACATGCCCGCCCTGCTGCGGATTATCGGCGGCGCCGCGTCCCGCCCGTCGCTGCACGCGGCGCTGCTGAACCTGCGCCCGCCGGTGCTGGCGGGCGAGGATTCCGGGGGGACTTCGAGCCAGCGGGAGTTCCTGGCGCAGGCCATGCGGCAGCTGCAGAAGGCCCTGCCGCCGGAGCCGGACGCAGGTCCGGCCGGTGTTGTGGCGGCAGGCGGAAGGATGGCGCGGCGAAAGCTGCTGGCGGCGGTGCTGCGGGAGCCGGCGCGGCGGGAGCCGGGGCCGCCTGGGCAGGACGGTCCGGGCCGGGGCGGCGGATGGCCGGTGCAGGGCGCACCGGGGTTGCCGGGGCGGGCGGCGCGGGGCGTCCTGCGACCGTGCGTTCGGGGGCATTGCGGGGACTGCGGCCGCAGCCACGGAACCATGGCCGCCGGGACCAAAGTGGACGTGCCCCACGCCCGCCCGTCAAGTTGACCCGGCGCGAGCACGAAATCGGCACGCTGGTGCTGGAAGGAATGCAAAACGCCGACATCGCCGAGCAGTTGGACCTCTCCGTGCGGACCGTGGAGGGGCACATCTACCGGATGTTCGCCAAGCTGCACATCCGCAGCCGGGACGAACTCGATGCGGCCCATCTGGGCTGAGGGGCCCGGCGGCCCGTGCTGCCCGCCGGACCGCAGGTATCCCTCCGAGTACAAGCCCGCGGCGGCATCCGGGTTTTTGCAAGAAGCGCCGAGTACGATGCTTCCATCGGTTCCGAGGACCGGTAGGTCATACGCAAGACGCGGTGCCGTGCCGGTTCTAGGCTCGAAACACAGAGCTTTAGCTAACGGGGTCGTACGATGCTGAGCAACCACTCGCACCCACAACAGCCACCATCCACGCCGCCCGGCCTGCCACCGGTTCTCCTTCCGGCGGGCGGTCGGGTTCAGGCCTCTCCCGAAAAACCGGCGCAGCGGCCCGGATCCTCACGCCCTTATGCGCGTCGGATCCGGAACCTCGCCGCGATGGCCCCGTCCAACCCCGGAGCCCGGGACGGGGCCATCGGCCGGTTCCAGGAGGACCAGCTTTTTCACTTAGCACGCCGGCTCCCGCGTGCGGATAACAGGATGTCGGACCGGCCGCGGGAATGCGTCCCGCGGGCCGGCAGCACGCGGAACACGCCGAGCGGACGGGAACGGCAAACCGCCGCCGCTGCGGCGTGTTCCGGCAACGCGGCCATCGCGGCACGGCGGCAGCAGTCCATCCGCACGGCGGGGCAGTTGCTGCGGAACTATCGGAAACTGCAGGCTGGACCGCCGGTTTCTCCGGCCGGCTCTTCCGCCTGGATCCGGGGGAGGCACGCCGTCCGCCGCACGGCTTCATAAACGACGACGGCGGGCGGCCGCACCTTCGAAGGGGAACGTTGGGGAATCATCATGGGGGAGCACATCCTGCATGCTCGCGCCGCCATCGAGCTGGCCGCGAGCCTGCACAACAACGCTGTCCGGGGCGCACTGATCGTGGGGACACCCGGGGCGGGCAAGACAACCCTGCTGCAGGACATGGCCGGGCAGCTGGCCGGCGAGTTCCGGTTCATCCGCCTGACCTGCGCCCCGGTGGCGGAGCCGGCGTCGGCTGGCCCGTCAGGTCCGGCAAAAACGGCACCTGCACCCGCACACGGGCACGCACCTGCCCTGGCCCCGCCGTCGTTCGGCACGCTGGCCCCGCTGCTCGGGGACCGGAAGCCGGCGCGCGCTATGCCCTCGCTTGCGGTGCTGCGGCAGATGCTCACGCACCTGTCCGGGCTGCCGCAGGCGCCGGTGCTGGTGGCCGACGATGCGGCAGAGCTCGACGAGGGAAGCGCCGAGCTGCTGGCCGGGCTGGCCGGCAGCGGCGCGGTCCAGATCCTGCTGTCGGCCCGGCCGGGCGTTCAACTGCACGACGGGCTGGCGGAACTGGCGAACGAGGGGCTGCTCAGCCGCCACACGCTCGGTCCGCTCGACCAGCGGGAGGCGCTGGCGCTGTGCCGGCAGGTCCTCGGCGGACCGGTGCTGCCGGCCGTCGCGCTGCTGTTGTCCCGTTCCGCCGGCGGTTCGCCACGGAACCTGGTGGCGCTGCTCGATGAAAGCCGGCGGCAGCACCGCCTGGTGGAACGGGACGGCTGCTGGCTGCCCGCCGGAGTGCTGCCGGAGTCCGGGGAGGTGCTGCAGGACGTGTTGCGCCGGGAGCTGGAGCGGCTGACCAGTGCCCAGTGCCGCGCCGTCTATACGGTAGCGTTGGCTGGCCCGCTGCGGCTGCCGCTGCTGGCCAGGATTGCCGGGCCTCGGTTGTTCGAGACGCTGCAGGCCCGAGGCGTCCTGGATTTCGAGCCGGCGGACGACGATGCGCAGCTGGCGCGGGGACCGGCGGTGCGGTTGGCGCCGGCGTTCCCGGCGCCGCCGCTGCGCCGGATCGTCCCCTCCGACCTGAGCCGGGAGCTCTTCGAGCGGTATTCCGCGGCGGTCTCGGCGTCCCCGGAATGGGCGGCGGAGGGCGTCGGCCCGGCCCGTTGGGCGTTGGATCTTCACCTGACGCTGCCGGACCCAGCGCTGGTCGAGACGGCACGGCAGGCCAACCGGAGCCGCGACACGGCGCTGGCGTTGCGGAGTGCCGCGCTGGTGTCGGCGCCGGAGCTGAGGCCGGCCGCCGAGGTCGAGATTGTCCGGCTCTACCTCCGCCGGGGCTACGCGGGCCGGGCGGCCCTGCGGCTGGCAGGCGTGCTGGCGCGGGCAACGGAGCCGGAGCTGCTCCGCCAGGCGGCGCTGCTGGGCCAGGAAGCCGTGGTGCGCAGCGGCGGGGGCACCGCCGAGCTGGATCGGTTGGACCATGCATGGGCCCGCGCGGCGGCCCGCACGCCCGAGCTGCGCGGGGAGCGCCGCATCGGACGGCTTCTGCGCCACCATGCCATGCAGTTGGAGGGGCGCTTCGCGGAGAGCATCCCCGGGCTGCGGCAGCTGACCGCGGAAACCAACGACGACGGCGACCCGGTACTGGTCGCCCGCACGCTGCTCGCCGAAGCCGAGCTCGCTGTCGGCAGCCCCTCCGACGCAGCCGGGCTGGCCGCGGAGACCCTCCAGCGGCTCCAGGCGCCGGCCGGGACGGAGGCCATCCTGCACAACTCGCTGGCGCTGCGGAACATCAGGTGCCTGGTTCAGGCCGGGCACCTGGCGGCGGCCGCCGCGCAGCTGGACCGATTCGAGCACCAGCGCATGGAGTCGTTGGTGGTCTTCGGCGGCACGGTGGAATTCCTGCGCGCCTGGATCGTGTTCAGGCAGGGCCGGCTGCACGAGGCACTCCAGATGCTGACCGCCGTCGTCCAGGCCCTGCGGCTGCAGGATCCCCACCAGCTGCTGCAGTATGCGTTGGGACTGACCGCCGACGCGGCCGGGCAGCTGGACGAACCGGACATCCTGGCGGCCAGCTCCGAGGCGTTCCGCGATCTGCTCATGCACGGCCGCCGGAACATCCACGCGGCGATGCCGGTGACGGCCCGGGCCCGGATCATTGCCGCCGGTGCCGCGGCGGGTGTTCCGTTCGCACTCGGAGCCGTGCCGGCCGCCCCACCCGCCAACGGGAGCACGCTCGAGGTGGAGCCCGCCTCCCGAGGGGAGCTGGCCGTACTGGCCGCCGCACTGGCCGGCGCCGGACGGATCACCGAAGAGGCCGAGGTCCAGCTGCTGCGCCTTCGGCTGGACGATTCGGATGCGCTGCAGCGGCTGCGGGACCTTACCGCTGGGGCAGGCGGTACGGAGCGGGATCTCCTGCACGTCCTTGCCGAGGCCCTGCTGGCGAAGGATGCCGAGGCGCTGCTGGCGATGGCTCGAGCGGCCGCGGCTGCCGGCTACCTGCTGCTGGCGGCAGAGGCGGCCCGGCACGCAGCCCGGCTGCTGGCTGGGCAGGGGATGGGCGGCCGCTACCGGGATGCGGTGCGGCTGCTGCAGAAACTGCGCCGGCAGCTGCCGGGGGTGGTTTCGTCACTGCAGTTGGATGAGCTCCACGCCCCCGGCCAGCTCACCATCCGGGAAGGTGCCGTGGCCATGCTCGCGGCGTGCGGGCTCCGCGGCCCCGACATCGCCCAACAGCTCGGCAGCCCGGTTCGGACCGTGGAAGGCCACCTCTACCGCATCTACGACAAGCTGCGCGTCCATAGCCGCTCCGAGCTCGCCGCCGCCCTCAGGGAACCGACGCCGGCGTTCGCGGCGGCCGCCGGCCCGGCCCTGGCCGAGCCCGCCTTCACCGAACGTCCGGCCGCGCTTCCGGCAGCCGTCGGCCACGCCACGCCGGAGCCCGCCCGCGCAGTCTCCGGGGCGAGGTAGGTACCGGATGGACAGGACCGGTAGGCCTTACTCAAGCGACGTCACGGCTGCGTTCGTAAGCTGGACACGTCATCCCGTCCTGTTCGCCCCGACCCGTCGGGTCAAGCAGGCCCCCATAAGGACGGCGCCGGCAGGGGGTAGCCGCAGGGCGCGCTGTCCTTAGCATGGCAGGGCCGGTGGTGTAGGAAGTCTCTTGAGACCGAGACTTTTGCCCCAGCACCGCCGGCCCGGCCGCCACCCCGTCACCGTGCCGCCCTGCCGGGGAAGACGGCCAAGGTGGCTCCAAGCAAAGGGGAGTACCTTTGCAGGCATGAAGCACTTCATGCTCGCGATCCAGCAGCCCGACGGCGGTCCGCCCGCGCCCGAGGCGCTGGAGCCGATCATGCGCCGCGTCGAGGCGTTCAACACCGAACTCAAGGCCGCGGATGCCTGGGTCTTCGCCGGCGGGCTGCAGCAGCCCGAGGCCGCGGCCGTCGCCCGCCTGAGGGAGGGGGAGGTGGTGCTCGCCGAGGGGCCTTATCTACCCGGCACCGAGCACGTCGGCGGCCTGACGATCCTGAAGGCGAGGGACTTCAAGGAAGCCCTCGGCTGGGCGCGCAAACTGGCCCGTGCGACCACGCTTCCGGTGGAACTTCGCGAGTTCCAGGGCGAGATGCCCGAGCACCTGCCCTAAAGCGTCTGCTGCTGCGACCATGGGAAAGAAAGCCGCCTCATCGCGCCATGGGAAGCAGGAGGAGCCATGTTCCATCGCAGTGTCGCCGACGGAATACATCTGGTCGAGCATGCAGACGTCAATTGCTACATCGTGGAGGACGGGGGCCGCCTGCTGCTCGTTGACGCCGGCCTGCCCGCCATGTGGCGGATGACGGGAGAGGCTATCCGCCAGCTCGGCCGCTCACCCCGGGACATCGAAGCGCTCGTGCTGACCCACGGGCACTTCGACCACGTCGGGTTTGCCGCCCGGCTTCAGCGCGAGCTTGGTGTGCCGATCTACGTGCATCCCGGAGATACCTACATAACGGCCCATCCTTACCGGTACAAGCACGAAAAGAACCGCCTGCTCTACCCGATCAGGTATCCGCGCTGCATTCCCATCTTGACGCGGATGACCGTTGCAGGCGCACTGAACGTGAGGGGCGTCAGCGACGTGCGCTCCCTGCAAGCCGACATGACGCCGGGGCTGCCCGGACGGCCGTCTATCGTCTACACGCCCGGACATACCGAGGGCCACAGCGCCCTGCATTTCCCGGACCGGGATGCCGTCCTGACGGGAGATGCCCTGGTGACCCTGGACCCTTACACCGGAACGAAGGGGCCGCACATCGTCTCGGCAGCCGCGACGGCCGACACGCACCAAGCGTTGGAGTCGCTCACCGCGCTGGCCGCCACCGGCGCCCGATTCGCGTTGCCCGGTCATGGCGAACCATGGGGCGACGGCGTGGCCGCGGCGGTTGAACAGGCGCGGCGGCGCGGAGCCAGCTAGCCGGGTGGCCCCATGCCCTGCCAAAGCGGCGCCAAACTAAGTAGGCTTAGCTTCATCCGGTGGTCGACAGACGAGGTGTTGAAATGAAGCTGCGGACGAAGCGTGCAAGTTGGATGCAGGCGCTGGCAGTCACGGCCGCGGGTGCCCTGGTGCTCACCGGTTGCTCGCAGGACGAAGGGACCGGTGCCGGTCCGGAGGCCGGCGGGGCGGGCGGTTTCGACACCGGTTCCGTCATCGGCGTTGCGCTGGAGGAGGGCGGGCAGAGCGAGGCGCAGCTGTTTGCCCAACAACTCGAGGAATCGAACTTCGAGGCGCAGGTCCAGACCGCGGCCGACCCTGCCGAACAGGTGGAGCAGCTGACCAAGATGATCGAGGGGGACATGGAGGTCCTGATTGTGGATGCCGTGGACCCTGCGGGCCTGGGTGAGCAGTTGGAGGCAGCCAAGGCGAAGGGTGTCCCGATCATTGCGTACAAGACCCTGGTCACGGGGACGGATGCGGCCGACTATTTTGTCTCCGGCGACGCCTTCGAAGCGGGGGCCGGGCAGGCGCAGGCGTTGCTGGACGGCCTCGGGGAACGTCACGGCAAGGGCCCGTACAACGTCGAGCTGTTCAGCGGCGATGCCGGGGATGGGGTAGCCCGGAGGGTCTTCGACGGGGCCATGAGCGTGCTGCAGCCGGCGGTCGATAACGGCACAGTTGCCGTCGCGTCCGGCCAGACGTCCTTCGAAGATACCGCGACAAAAGGCGCTGCCCCGGACGAAGCGAAGAAGCGGCTCGACGGACTGCTGGGCGATACGTACAAATCCGAGGATCTTCAGGGCGTCCTTGCGGTGGATGACGCGGTAGCGCAGGCCGTGCTCGGCGCCGCCGGTTCGAGCCGGCCGGACATCGTTGTTGTGGGCGGCGGCTCGGCTGCCGAGGCCGTGGAGTCGATCATGAAGGACGAACAGTACGCCACGACCTACACGGATCCGACCGCCTTGATCAGCCAGGCGGTCTCCATTGTCCGCAGGCTTTCGCAGGATGATCAGCCTGCAGCCGACGATCCCGAGTCCTACGACAACGGCGAGGAGGCTGTGCCTGCCTTCCTGGCCAAGGTAGAGACGGTCACCCGGGAAAATGCGCCGGACGTCTACGCCGAAGACCCGGAGTTGTCCAAGCTGGCCAAATAGCACCCGAACCCAAGGACTCTGGCGGAGCTACCCGCTGCTAGTGCTAGGCTGCCTCTACTCACAGCGAGTACGCGAAGAAAGGTCCGACATGGGCGCATTCGAGCTGTATCAGGACTCCGATGCACAGTTCCGCTTCAGGATCCTGGACGACGACGGCCGGCTGGTCGCCGAATCCGTTCCGCACGCGTCAAAATCCGAGGCCGTCGATGCCATTAACACCACGCGCAATTGCGCCGCGGGTTCCTTGGTCAGGGACCGCACGGCGGGCGGGCAGGTGGCCCGGTGAACAAAAGCAGACCGCTCGCGCCGAAGGACCCGTTCCCCTCCGATTTGGCCGCGCTGGCCAACGAGGAGCTGGAGGATCTGGCCGGACGGTTGCAGGAAGAAGTCTTCCGGGAGTGCAACGGCCGCGCCGGCCAAGCCTCCGACGAGACGCTGCATCGGCAGTCACTGGTGGAACTTGAACTTTCCGTGCGCGGCCTGGAGCCGTCCTTCAGTCCCGGTCCTGCCTGAGGAAGTACAGGATTCCGGCCGCGATCAGCACGCCGGTGCCGACGTAGACAAGCAGCCGCACCGTCTGGACGGCGATGCCCAGGACCAGCAGGACAACGGCGGCGATGGCCAGGAAGACGAGCAGCTGCTTCATGTTTTCAGTATGCCTTGCCTGCCGTTGGTGTCAGTGCCGCATGTTTGGATAGAACCATGGATATCACCAGCGAACTCAACGACCTCCAGCGTTCGGTCCACCAGGTCCGGACGGACGGCCTCGAGGGGATCGGCCTGCTGCTGCGCCGTGACTACCAGGCGGCAGCCGAGGACGTATGGAAGGCCCTGACGGACCCCGCAATGCTGCGGCGCTGGTTCCTGCCGGTGTCCGGCGAACTCGAGCCCGGCGGGACATTCCAGCTGGAGGGCAACGCGGCCGGCAACATCCTCAAATGCGAGGCTCCGGCCCTGCTGCGCCTGACCTTTGGCAGCCCGACCAGCGTGGTGGAAATCCGGCTCGTGGAGCACGGGAGCCACACGTCACTGGAATTCGAGCACACCGTGGACCTGGAAACCGCCGGCAGCGGTGCCGGCGCCCTCTTCGTCGGGCCGGGCTGGGATCTGGCGCTAGTGGCCCTCGGCCTCTTCCTCGCCGGAAGGTTCACCGGAGATCCCAGCGAGTGGGAGAACTCCCGGGAGGTCCGGGAAGCCTCGCAGCTCTCGATCGATGCCTGGGCCGCGGCCGCCGAAGCCTCGGGCACGGCGACGGCCGAGGAGATCGAGCAGGGCGTCGCGGTCGCCACGGCGCAGTTCACCGAGGATCCCGCTGCCGGAAACTGACCTGGACCCGCCGGCCCGGCGTGTGCGCCGCGCGGGTCCCAAGTCGCATCGGGCTCGGCAAACGTGGCAAAATGATTTCTTGTGCCAAGCAGCACGGGGTGTTCCGCCCTGCGCAGTGCGGCACGGTCCGCCCTGGTGTAATGGCAGCACCCCGGCCTTTGGAGCCGTGGAGTCTAGGTTCGAGTCCTAGGGGCGGAACGCGGACGGCCCGCCGCGGGTGGTGCCGCTTCCGGCAAGTAGCATGGCTTTAGTCCCTGCTGAGCTTCAAGACGGATTCCCATCCGGGTAGGAGTGCCACTTAGTGAGCCCCACAGACAACAGTCCAGCCAACCCAGCGCCGGCGCAGAACCCGGCGGCGGTCATCGTTCTCGCCGCAGGCGCCGGCACCCGGATGAAGTCGCAAAAGCCGAAGATCCTCCACGAGATCGGCGGCATCTCGATGGTCGGCCACGCCCTCGCCGCGGCCCGCGGGCTGGCACCCAAGGTGCTGGCCGCCGTCGTCCGCCACGAACGGGACCGCGTCGCCGAGCACATCCAGGACCTGGACGCGGACGCGCTGATCGTGGACCAGGACGAGGTTCCGGGCACGGGGCGTGCGGTGGAGGTAGGCCTCGAGGCGCTGCCCGCTGAGCTGGACGGCACCGTCGTCGTCACCTACGGCGATGTGCCGCTGCTCACCACGGACCTGCTGCGCGAACTCGTCGCCACCCATGACCGGGACGGCAATGCCGTGACCGTGCTGACCGCCGTGCTGGACGATGCCGCCGGCTACGGGCGGATCATCCGCAGCGCGGACGGCACCGTGCAGGGGATCGTCGAGCACAAGGACGCCACCGAGGACCAGCGCGCCATCCGCGAAATCAACTCGGGCATCTACGCCTTCGACGCGAAGATGCTGCGCGACGCGCTGAAGCAGATCACCACGGACAACGTGCAGGGGGAGAAGTACCTCACGGACGTGCTGGCCATAGCCAACGACGCCGGGGGCCGGGTGGCCGCGGTGGTCACCACGGACCGGTGGCAGGTCGAGGGCGCCAACGACCGGGTCCAGCTGGCCCAGCTCGGCGCGGAGCACAACCGCCGGGTGTGCGAGGCGGCAATGCGTGCCGGCGTGAGCATCGTGGACCCGGCCACCACCTGGATCGATTCCACCGTGACCTTCGGCACGGACGTGACGCTGCTGCCCGGCACCCAGCTGCACGGCGCGACGCACGTGGCGGGCAATGCCGTCGTTGGTCCGGACTGCACGCTGACCAACGTGGTCATCGACGAGGGCGCCACCGTCACCCGCACCCACGGCTCGGACAGCCGGATTGGCCCGAACGCCAAGGTCGGCCCGTTCACCTACCTGCGGCCGGGCACGCAGCTGGGGGAGAAGGGCAAGATCGGCGCCTTCTACGAGACCAAGAACGTGATCATCGGCAAGGGCTCCAAGCTCAGCCACCTCGGCTACGCCGGGGATGCCGAAATCGGCGAGAACTCGAACATCGGCTGCGGCAACATCACGGCGAACTACGACGGCGTGAACAAGCACCGCACGGTCATCGGCTCGGAGGTGCGCACCGGCTCCAACACCGTGTTCGTGGCGCCGGTGCAGATCGGCGACGGCGCGTACTCCGGTGCCGGCGCCGTGATCCGCAAGGACGTGCCGCCCGGCGCGCTGGCCCTGAACGTGGCCGCCCAGCGCAACCTCGAGGGCTGGGTCCAGCAGAACCGCGCCGGAACCGCCGCCGCGACGGCCGCCGAAGCGGCGCAGTCCGCCCATCAGACTTCCTCCACCCCCACCCCATCAGAAAGTGATCATTCATGACCGGAATCAAGTCCCAAGGCGAAAAGAGGCTCGTCCTTGCCTCGGGCAGGGCCCACCCGGAGCTTGCCAGGGAGATCGCGAAGGAGCTGGAGATTGATCTGCTCCCCACCAGCGCGTACGACTTCGCCAACGGCGAGATCTACGTCCGCTTCGAAGAGAGCGTGCGCGGTACGGACGCCTTCGTGATCCAGGCGCACCCGGCCCCGATCAATGAATGGCTGATGGAACACCTGATCATGGTGGACACGCTCAAGCGTGCCTCGGCCAAGCGCATCACCGTGGTCGCCCCGTTCTACCCGTACGCCCGGCAGGACAAGAAGCACCGTGGCCGCGAGCCGATCTCCGCCCGCCTGGTGGCGGACCTCTACAAGACGGCCGGCGCCGACCGGCTGATTTCGGTGGACCTGCACACCGCGCAGATTCAGGGCTTCTTCGACGGCCCCGTGGACCACCTGATGGCCATCCCGCTGCTGGCCGACTACATGCGGACCCGCGTGGACCTGGACAACGTCACCGTCGTCTCCCCGGACACCGGCCGCGTCCGTGTCGCCGAACAGTGGGCCGAGCGGCTCGGCGGCGCACCGCTGGCCTTCGTGCACAAGTCGCGCGACGTGAACGTGCCCAACCAGGCCGTGTCCAAGCAGGTCGTCGGCCAGATCGAGGGACGCGAATGCGTGCTCATCGACGACATGATCGACACCGGCGGCACGATCTCCGGCGCCGTCCAGGTGCTGAAGAACGCCGGCGCCAAGGACGTCATCATCGCCTGCACGCACGCCGTGTTTTCCGACCCGGCCGCACGCCGCCTCGCCGAGTCGGGTGCACGCGAGGTTGTGGTTACCGATACGCTGCCGATCCCGGCGGAGAAGCAGTTCCCGCAGTTGACCGTGCTGTCGATCGCCCCGTTGATCGCCCGTGCCATCCGCGAAGTGTTCGACGACGGATCCGTCACCAGCCTGTTCGACGGCAAGGCCTGACGCCAGGCCCTCCACACCTGATCGACTGAAGCAGCTGAGGCCCCTTCCTGGACGGAAAACGGGCCTCAGCTGCTCGGTCGTTAAGCCCCTTTGTCCGGCGGGAAGCGGGGTTTCCGCGGCTACGCGCTCAGCAGGGTCTCGAGCCGGCGGCTGCACTCTGCCCGCTGCTTGAGGCCCAGCATCATGCGGCGCTCCATGACGAAGTGCAGCGGGTCGCCGACCAGGTAGTCGAGGAGGCCCAGCCCCAGCCGCGGCAGCACAAACCGCCGCGGCACCAGCAGCCTGAGCCAGCCGGTGTCCCGGTCCCGGACCAGCAAACGTGTCCGGCCGCCGCGCATCGGCTGCAGGATGAATGCCCACGTTCCCACCACCAGCGCCCGGCCGGGCTCCAGCACGGTCACGTCGGCGCCGACCGACAGCTTCCCGATGGAGCCGGTATTGATCCGGTCGCCGACCCGCAGGTCCTGCAGTTCCGGGTGGATCCGCTGCGCCGAATGCGTCTTCTCCGCATAGTGCACCAGGCCGGGGAAGAGGAGCCGATCGAGCCAGTCGTAGCTGTAGAACCCGGCCCTCCGGTCGCCGATCTGCACCAGCCACGGCCACACGTCCTCCGGGTCGGCCTCGATGGTCACGGCCTTCGTGTAGTGCTCGCGCACGTCCGCGGGAACGTCATCGCCCGCCAGCTGCATCGTCCGCTCAGCAGCCGTGCTTCCCCAGTTGCGCATCCACGGACGGAGCACGGCGTCGTACCCTATGGCCGCGAGCAATCCCTCGGCCAGCAGGGCGAGGCTCCGGTCCGACATACCGTTCTGGTCCTTACTAGACGCCTGCATGGGCCCAGTATTCCAACCCGCGCCCCGGGTGTCATGGGCCCTTTGCCCCGCCGGATCGGCCGGAAACCTTGAAAAATTCTTGGGAAACCTGGCCCGCGGCCAATGAACTAATGGATTCACCTAGCCCCGCCGCGGGTGCGCCACTACGCTTTCGAATACCGCCGGATCCTCTCCGTCAGGACGGCCGGCGGCCGGTGGCTTCTGCGCGCACTGCAGTGCGGACGGAGGCGACCGTGGGGACGCAGCCTCTGGGGGAGGCTGCGTGGTGCGGCCGGTCGGGAGGGCGGCCGCAGCGTGCTTCGGCGCGCTCATGAGTCAGGCGGACGGGGAAACGGGTCCGCGCATTCGCACCTGGGACGGCCCGCGAGCGGGCCGGCGAGAGGGAACTTCGATATGGGTGATTCCATGCATTGGTACGGCCGGCCGGACGGGGACGGCGGCAGCCGGACCGGCGGCAACACGAGGCGCAGGCGGCTCCGAGGGGCGCTGGGCGCCGCGGCGGTGTGTGCGTTGACCGTCGGCGGCGTCATGCCGGCAGCTATAGCGGACGACGGCGGGGGCTCACCTACCGTCGACAGCGCGGCCGAGCTGGTCAAAAAGGCTGCAGCCGCGCCGGCCGGAGCCGTGGTTGCCGAAGCCTCGGCAGCCGAGCCGGCACAGGCCGAGCCGGCGGCCGCCAGCGACCCTGCAGCGCAGCAGGCACCCGCGGCGCAGCCTCCTGCGGTACCGGCCGCCGTGGAACCGGCCCCCGCTCCGGCGCCGGCCGAACCGGCCGCGGCAGAACCGGTGCCCGCGCCGGAAGCTGCCCCGGCTCCGGGACCTGACACGGCAGTGCCCGAAACGGCACCAGCGCCCGAGGCTGTCCCGGCCGACGAGGCCGGCGCCGAGGGCGAGGACTTCGGGCAGCAAGCCGAGGCGGAGTCAGAGGCCGGAGGCGAGGAGGAATCCGAGAGCGAGGAAGAGTCCGAGCACGACGAGTCCGAGGACCATGACGACGACGGCGACCATGGCAAGGATGCCTCCGTCCGCGTCGATAAGAAGTGGAACATCGACGGCGAGTACTACGCCGAGGGCGAGCAGCCGGACGGCTTCGACGCCGACCTGAAGCTCTCGCAGCCGAAGGACGAGGACCAGTTCCGCGACGCCGAGTGGGGCTACACCTACGACGACTACCGGAGCGGCAAGGACCTGACGATCAAGGAGGAGACCGACCTCCCTGACGGCTGCTGGCTGGATAGCAAGCAGGGCCTCGGCACCTTCGAGCTGGGGGACGGCGCCAACGAGTTCGTCGTCGTTAATGAGGTCAACTGCGAAACGACCCTGAAGCTCGTCAAGAAGATCGAGCCGTACGGCTACTCGGAAGAGGAGGGCTGGTTCTGGCTCACTGCCACCGCGGAGGGCGAGGACGCCGCCGTCGAAGGTCACAGCGGGGTCTCCGCCCGCGTTGACGCCGGGACCACCTACACGCTGGACGAGGAGGCCACGTTCGACGGCAACGAGGAATTCGAGGAGGGCGACTGGTCCTGCGAGGCTGACGACGGCGAGGTGGAGCAGGACGGCGACACGGTCAGGCCGAAGCATGGCCAGGACGTGACCTGCACCGTCACCAACGAACTCCATGCCAAACACCTCGAGATCGAGAAGAGCGCCGGTGACGCCATCGATGTCGGTGCCGGCATCTGGGAGATCGACTACGAGGTCACCGTGACCAACCCGTCCAGGTTCGCCGACCGCGAGTACGACCTCACGGACACGCTGGAATTCGGCGAGGGGATCACCGCCACGGATGCGGCGTGGCTCCTGGATCACGACGACGAGGACGGCGTCTGGTCCGATCCGTCGGGCGAACCGACGGCGACTTTGGCGGACGACCGCGAGATCGAGGCCGACTCCGTCCACACCTACAACGTCTGGGTGCGCGTCGAGGTCGATGAGGACGCGGACGAGGACCAACTGGACTGCGAGCTGAACGGGGATGACGGCACCGGCCTGCTGAACCGCGCCGTGCTGAACCACAAGTACGAGGCCGAGGCCTGCGCCGAAGTCGAGGTCCCGGAGGAAGAGGGTTACGAACACGGCGAGGAAGAAGAGGAAGAGGAAGCGGCGCCCACTCCGTCGCCGGCCCCGACCCAAGCTCCTTCGCCCGCTCCTGCACCGGCCCCCGCCCCGGCACCGATGCCCGGTGCAGCGGCTCCGCAGCCGGCGCCGGTGGTTCGGCCGCAGCTCGCGCAGACCGGCACGGATAGCCTCTGGCTGGTGCCCGGCGCGGCGCTGCTGATCCTCGGCGGCGCTGCGGCGACGCGGCTGTCGCGCAGGAAGGGCTGATCAACTCGGCTCCGCGGCTGTCGCGCAGGAAGGGCTGATCAACCCGGCTCCGCGGCTGGCCGGGGAACGGCCACGGCCGCGGAGCCGGCTTGACCGGCTGGAGTGAACCGGTTTCAAAAACCGAGGCCGCCGTCCGGAAAGCCGGGCGGCGGCCTCACTCGCGACCGCGCCCGGCGTTCTGCAAACCCGACGTGTTGCAAATGAACCCTGCAAATGAAAACTGTTGGCCCGTAGTGGCTGGATAGAGCCCCCTATCCAGCCACTACGGGCCAACAGATTTGGGTCGGGAGCCTCGCGCGGGGGACGGTTCGGAGGGGCATGATGGAGCCGTGGACAACTTGATCATGGCCGTGCGGGAAGCCGCGGGCGGCCAGGACGTCGGCTGGTGGGAGGTCTTGGGTGCGCTCACGCCGCTGGCCACACTGCTGGCGGCGGCGATCGCCGGAACGATCGCGTGGCAGGCCTTGAAGCAGCGGTCTTTGGCGGACCGCCGGGCCGAGTGGTGGGGCCGGGCGCAGTGGGCGCTGAATGCGGCGCTCTCGGAGGACCCTGCCCTGAAGGAAACCGGGCTCGGTATCCTGGGGATCCTGGCCACGAGCAGCCTCGCCACGGACGAGGAGATCGAGATCCTCTCAGTGGCGGCGGTGCAGCCCCTCGCCCAGGCGTCCCGGCCGTCGGCCCTGCCTGAGCACGGGCCCGGCCAGGCGGAGCAGGGGCCGGGCGGGCAGCAGCGCAAGGACTGGCCAGCGGAGGCGGAGGGCCGGATTGTCCGGCGGGCCGCGAAGCTGCAGGTCGTGACAGACCGGCGCCTCGGCCGCCCGACGCAAGAGTGGGTCCGGCGCCTCGCAGCCGATGGAACTTAGGCGCCGCCCGCCGTCGCTAATGGACGCGGAGCCGGGATACCGCCGTCGGTAATATACGCGGAGCCGGGATGCCGCCGTCGCAAACCAACACAAATAGGGGGACACAAATGAGGGGGTGCGGCCCGCTGGCCGCACCCCCTCATTCGGAGCCTCGAAGGATCAGTCCTTCTTGAAGGCGTCCTTGACCTTCTCGCCGGCGTCCTTCAGGTCCGCCTTGCTCTGGTCAGTCTTGCCTTCGGCTTCCAGGCGCTCGTTGTCGGTAGCCTTACCGGCGGCTTCCTTGCTCTGGCCGCCCAGGCGTTCCGCGGCGTTCTCGATCTTGTCGTCCAAACCCATGGTTTTCTCCCTTCGTTTGGTCGTACCGACTGGCGGTTTGTCAGTCGGCTTAGTTTTTACTCTAACCCTAGGATCGGTCGCTGTGGTCCGGAGGCTGAAATTCGGTGCCGGTCCCGGCTGGAGGGAACCTGGCCCCCAATCCGCGGTCCACCAACTGGTCCTATGGTGTTTGCAAGGGCCCGTTGGTACGTTGGACCTACGCATTTCCCGCAGGGGGCGGGAAGGCTCGCACGAAGGTGTTGGGGCGGCACCAGTTGGTGTGGACCGGGAACGCGCACCGTTCCGGCCACCATTTCCGCCGCCTCCCGTTGGGGGAAGCAGCGGAGAACCCGGACCGCCGGGTCTTGAAGAGGTAGAGGTTGGCCTGGGCCAGCGGCGCCGGCGACGGCGTTGCAAGGCTTGGGTGACGTACAGCCAGTTGGGGGCGTACATGAGGCAACGACGACGGCATTCGGCGTTCGGCTTAAGGGCCGTGCTCGCCGCTTTGCTCACGTGTGCCCTGCTGCTGATGGGCTGGCAGGGGGCCGGCGCCACCGAGGTGGAGCCGACGGAACAGGCTGAGTCCTGGGACGATTCGGCTTCCGCGACGGCAGCTCCGTCGGCACCTGCGCCCATCGAGTCTTCTGCGCCGGAGTCTTCTGCACCGACGCAGTCCGCGTCGCCAACTCCGGCCCCGCCCGCGCCTTCCGGCGTAACGCCGCCGGCGCCGGCGCCGTCTCCGTCGCCGCAGCCCTCCGCCGTCGACCCCGTGGTCACGACGCCGCCGGCAACGCAGCCGCCCGCACCTGCTCCGGCCGAGATCCCGCCGTCGACCGCCCCTGAGACTCCGCCGGCCACCAGCCCGCCAGCGACGACCCCGCCGGCGACAACCCCGCCGGCGACAACCCCGCCGGCCGTGGACCCGCCGGTCGTGCCGCCGGCCACAGGCACCGACGGCACGGACCCGGCAGTGCCGCCGGCCGAGCCGACCGTCCCCGGCGCGGAACCCGCGGATCCGGCCGACGAGCCAACGCCGGCAGAACCGGATAAGGACGGCAAGAACGACGACGGCGACCAGCCCGGCTCGGGCGAGGACCCGGACGGCATCGCCCCCGATGTCATCAAGAAGCCCGTCACCGAGGCCCCGGACGTCGTGGACGGTGCCCCCGGGGACAACTCCGGCAGCGGCGGCCCGGCCGCACAGTTGCTGGTCGATCTGGCCTGGCAGATCAACGGCCGCGCCGCCACCCCCGAGGAAGTCGCCAGCCTCGGCGTCACGGGCGGCCTGCTGATCTCCCCGGACCCCAACAACCCTGCCCGCGTCGGCGTCCCGCAGTCCGGCTATGAGGACGGCAGCGAGATCGCCATCAAGGGCAGCATCTCCACGGGCAAGCAGTGCCAGCTGGTCTCCCGCAGCATGATCGACGGCGACGGGACTGAGGCCATGACGGACGCCGGCCTCACCACGGAACTGGACGAGGGCCTGAACCGCTACACCCTCCGCAACAACCTCGAGTGCGGCCAAAGCGAGGGCGACCTGGAGCTGATGAAGACCGCCGTCACGCCGCAGGAACGCGCGCCCGGCGTCTGGACCGTCGGCTACGACATCAGCGTCACCAACACCTCGGAGGACACCGCAGAGCCCTACAGCCTCCAGGACACCCTGGACTTCGGCCCCGGCCTGAGCATCATCTCGGCCAGCTGGCAGCGCACAGGTGACGGTCCGCCGTCGTCCGGGACGTGGCCCACGCCGGACACCAACCGGACCGCCACGCTGGCTCCGGCAGGCACGAAGCTCGGCTTCGACACCGACCGCGACATCGTCCACACCTACCACGTGGACGCCGTCGTCTCGGTCCCGTCCGGCACTCCCGCGGCGGACCTGGACTGCCGCTTCAACTCCGGCCGCGGCACCGGCCTGACCAGCAGCGTGCAGCTCAACGGCCTCACTGCCAAGGCCTGCCAGCCGCTGCCGGTGCGTGTCGCCGTCGAACAGGACTGGAACATTAACGGCACCCACTACCGCCGCGGCACCCAGCCCCAGGGCTTCGACTCCGCGCTGCTGATGCCCGCGGGACCGGGCGGCGTCGCCAAGGGGGAGTGGGGCGCGTGGTACGCGTACGACGGCGGCACTCCGGTCTCGCTGACCGGGAACCTTGAGCTTCCCGCCGGGTGCGAGGCAGCCGGCACGGACGGTGCGGGGCGGGTCGGCAGGCTCAAATCGATCAACACCGTCACCATCGTTGCCTCGGTGAAGTGCGAGCAGCTGCTGACGCTGGTCAAGGTCCCGATGGCGGATCCCGTCAACGGCGTCACCCCCGCCGACTGGAACCTCTCCGCGACGCCCCGCGGGGAAGCCGCCCCCGCCGTCGTTGGGACCTCAGGCGTGGCCGCCGAGGTGGCCGCCGGAAAGACGTACAACCTGGGGGAGAGCCCGCGCTTTGTCGGCGGGGCCGAGTTCTCGCCCGGCCGCTGGGACTGCGAGTTGACCGCCGGGACGGGCCCGCTAGTGCACGGGGAAACCTCCGTCACGCCCGGCTACGGCCAGCAGATTGCCTGCCAGGTGGCCAGCGACTGGCATGCGCCGAAGCTGAGCGTGACCACCAGTGCCCGCGAGCCCGTTCGGGCCGACCAAGCCGGCGCCGGGGTGTGGGACGTGTCCTACGAGGTCGCCGTGCAGAACCCGTCCGTCATTTCCGGCGCCAGCTACAACCTGATGGACACGCTGGACCTCGGGCCGGGCATCAACATCATCTCGGCCAAGTGGATGCTGCTCGGCTCGGACAATTCCGGTGAGTGGATCCGGCCGGGGCGGAATCCCGCGCAGCTCCTGGCGCTGGACCGCAGCATCGGCGTGATGGACAGCCATGTCTACCTGATCGACGTGCGCATCCGCGTCGACGAGGGGACGCCGGACGCTGCGCTGGACTGCTTCGGCGGCAGCCGCACCGGGCTGGCGAACGTTGCCACCCTGGAACGGGCCGTCACCGCGCGTGCCTGCGCCCCCATTCCCGGCAGCGGACTGGAAGAGGCCGGCAGCCCCCAGTAGGCGGCCCCAGTAGGCCGCCTGCCGCGTCCTCTTGCACCCGGGCCACCAGAATCTATCCTTAAAGCAGCGGACGCCTCATGGGTCCTGCCCATCCTGACAGGAGAGGCGGCCACAGATGGGAAGACGGCTATGACCGCATCACAAAGCACGCATGCACACGGGGCGCACCCGGCAGTCCGGACGGCAGCGATGACTGTCGGCATCGTGTTCCTGGTAGTCGGCGTCCTCGGCTTCATCCCCGGGGTCACCACCAACTACGACGAGATGGCCTTTGCCGGGCACGCGTCCGGGGCCATGCTGCTGGGCGTGTTCCAGGTTTCCGTGCTGCACAACATCGTCCACCTGCTGTACGGCATCGCCGGTGTCGCCGCGGGCCGGGACGCCTGGGCGGCCCGCAACTACCTGGTCTATGGCGGCGTGGTGTACCTCGCGCTGTGGATCTACGGCCTGATCGTCGGCCCCGAAGCCACGGCCAACTTCGTCCCGCTGAACACCGCGGACGACTGGCTGCACTTCGTCCTGGGCGCCGCGATGATTGCTGTCGGCCTGCTGCTCACCAGCGGCCGGCGCAAGGTCGAAGGCCACGGGCACCGGACAGCACATCCGTAACCGAACAACGGGCCGGCTATCCCTTCTTGGGGGAGCCGGCCCGACTCCGTCCCGCACCGGGAGCGGAGCAAACTCAGCAAACAACGACGCCGGGGCGCGGCTGCCGCAGGGGCAGTTCCGCAGCGCGGGCGTCGGCAGGCAGCGGGGGGACGGCCACGTGTTCGAGCAGCACCGTTGGGCGTTGGAGCACGCGGCGAGCGTCGCCGAGCGCGATGCCCTTCGCCGGCGAATCGCTGCTGAGGAACTCAGGCGGCTGCGCGCGGAACTCGGCCCCGTGGCCGCTGCGAAGATCGAGCGGCAGATGCTGCGTATCATCGAGGATGAGCGGCGCAAGGACATCCGCGCCGCGGCATCGGATGCGCGGCCGGAGGAATCCGGCGACTGACAGTGCGCCCGCGCGGCGTGCCGCTGACTTGGGCGGATGGATTCGACGTTTGAAAATCCCTTCCGGGGCTGCGACGTGATGTCAAACACATCTCGGCGTGTCGGCCTTGCAAAGGACTTTGGCCCCGGGACGGGCTTGACGGTCTGGGTTACCCTTTAACCACAGCCGTCACTGTAGCCTCATATTTAACGCGCGCCCGGGGGAGCGCTTCCTCATGAAACTTTCAACCTCAGCCGAGACCTCTGCGCCTTTTTGGAAGAAACGATTGACCGGTTCGTGCACCCGCGTCCTGACTGCGGCCACGGTCCTGTCCGTCGCCGTCGGCGGCGTCCTCGTGGCGCCGGCATCCGCTACCGCAACCGCACCGCAGCAGGCCGCCGAAACGGCGCCGGCCGCGCAGGGCACCGCCCGGCCGACCAGCAGCGCCCTGCCCGAGCCCGCACCGGAAGAGACCTCTCCGGCCCCGTCGGCGACTGTTCCTACACAGCCGGCGGCGCCCGAGACCACGGCACCCGCCGACCCAGCACCCGCGGCTCCCGCCACCGAGGAGCCGGCCCCGGCTGAGGAAACCGACAAGGCGACGGTCGAGGACATCCCGCTGGAGGAGATGACCCAGGCACAGAAGCTGGCCCTGCTGGAAAAGGTGCAGGGCGAGCACGGCGCGGAGATGGGCAAGGGCCTGGAGATGCGCCAGGAGCGCGAGGCCGAGCTTGAAGAAGCGCCGGCGCAGGAAGAGCTGGCAGAGACGCTCGACGTGCTGGAGATCGACCGCACCGCCGCCGTCACGATCGCCGCCGCAACGGACCGGTATCACTGGAGGCCCTCGGGCGTCCAGGGCATGGATGTCTCCGGCTGGCAGCCCAGCGTGAACTGGCAGTACGAGTGGAACCTGGGTGCCCGCTTCGCCTACATCAAGTCCACAGAATCCACCACCTACAAGAACCCGTCCTTCGGCTCCCAGTACACCGGCTCGTACGACGTCGGCATGATCCGCGGCGCCTACCACTTCGCCATCCCGAGCGTCACCAGCGGCAAGACCCAGGCGGACTACTTCGTGAACAACGGCGGCGGCTGGTCGGCGGACGGCAGGACGCTGCCGCCGCTGCTCGACATCGAGTACAACCCGTACCCGGAGCTCGGCAACACCTGCTACAACATGAGCCCGTCACAGCTGGTCAACTGGGTGCGCGACTTCTCGAACCAGATCAAGGTCCGGACCGGCCGCGTGCCCGCCATCTACACCAACGGCTCCTGGTGGAACCAGTGCCTGGGTTCCAGCACTGCCTTCAAAGACCATCCGCTGCACATCGCGCACTTCTCCACCGGCAACGTCACCTACCCGTGGCTCCCGGCCGGCTGGACCCGGTACGACATCTGGCAGTACAGCGAATCCGGGCCGTTCCTCGGCGACTCCAACGTCTGGCGCGGCACGCTGACCCAGCTGAAGGACTTCGCCAGGTACCCCTCCGGCGTCAAGCCGGCCACGTCGACGGTCAATCCGGTCAGCACCACCGTCACCTCGGCAGCGCCGGGCGACCTCAACATGGACGGACACGCGGACCTCGTGTCCCGCCGGACCGACGGCTACCTCTGGTTCTACCCGGGCAACGGCTCCGGCGGCTACGGTACGCCCGTCAGGATCGGCAGCGGCTGGCAGGTCTACAACAAGCTGATCGGCGCCGGCACCTTCAACGGGGACCAGTACCCGGACCTGCTCGCCCGGCACAACGATGGCGCGCTGTGGTTCTACGCCGGCACGGGCGACGGCAAGTTCAAGGCCCGCGTCAAGGTAGGTTCCAGTGGCTGGAACTCCATGACCGACGTCGTTGTTACCGGCGACCTGAACGAAGACGGCAGGCAGGACCTGCTGGCCCAGCACACCAACGGGACCGCCTACCTGTACCCCGGGAAGGGGACGGGCGCCCTTGGCACGCGCAGCACTGCAGGCAGCGGCTGGGGCGCGTTCACCCAGCTGATCGCCATGCAGGACTTCGACGGCGACCGGCGCGAGGACGTCGCGGCGACGCGGGCGGACGGCACGCTCTGGCTGTTGCGCGGCAACGGCGCGGCGACCAGCTCCGGCAAGCTCTTCAATGCCGCGCAGAAGATCGGCAGCAGCGGCTGGCAGGCGTTCCAGCAGGTGCTCGGCGTCGGCGACAACAACCGCGACGGCAAGGGCGACATCCTGGGCGTCTACTCGAACAAGACGCTGCGGTTCTACGCCGGCACCGGTTTCTCGGAGCCGGAGGGCTACAAGCGCGGGGTTGCCAAGGGCGATCCGGTCTGGGACGAGTTCAGCCAGATGGTCGCGCCGGGCGACTACAACGGCGACGGCCTGGCCGACCTGATCGGCTCGAAGCCCAACGGCCAGCTCTGGTTCGCGCCCGGCGACGGCACGGGCAGCTACGGCGCGCGGGTCAAGATCGGCAACAGCGGCTGGCAGGCCTACAAGCACCTGACGGCGGTCGGCGACTACAACCGCGACGGCCGGAACGACCTGGTCGCCGTCGACAAGGACGGCCGGCTGTGGTTCTACGCCGGCACCGGCAAGGTCGGCTCCGGCAGCGAGGGCCTGCGGCCGCGCGTAAAGATCGGCAGCAGCGGCTGGACCGCGTTCACGCACCTGGAGGGCGTGGGCGACCTCAACCGCGACGGTAAGAACGACCTGCTGGCCGTCCATCCGAACGGCAGCGCCTATCTCTACGCAGGTTCCGGCACCGGCAAGAGCCACGGACCGCGCACGCTCATCGCGAGCGGCTGGTCCGGCTACTCCGGCGTTGCCCCCGTCTCGGACTTCGACGGCGACGGCACCAAGGATGTCGTGTTCCGCAAGGCCGACGGCACCATCTGGCTGCGCACCGGCCTGGCCCAGCGCTCCGGAAGCGCCTGGCTGTCCAACGAGCGGAGGATCGGCTCGGGCTGGAACGTCTACACCCGCGTGGTGGGCACCGGCGACTTCAATCGGGACGCCAAGGCGGACATGGTCGGCACCCGCTCCGACGGCTCGGCCTGGTTCTACGCAGGCACCCAGTTCAAGGTGTCCAACGCCGTCCGGCCCGGCATCAACACCGACACGCTCTAGGCCGTCCGCAGCATCCTGCGCGAGCGAGGGGCCCCGCCATGGATTTCCATGGCGGGGCCCCTCGCCCGTTTCCGGCCCCGGCGCGCCACCCGACGCGGATGATCAGCCCTCCGGCACGATGCGGGGCGCCTCCGCGGGGGTTTCTTCGGCTGCGCCGTCCGTCCCGCCGTCCCCGTCCCTCCGAGTGCCACCGCGCTTGGCTGCCCTCTTCCTCGCGGCCTTCAGCTCCCGGTGCAGGGCGGCGTTGTCCTCCTCGAGCCTGAGCACCTTGCCCACGCCCGCCAGGTTCAGCCCGTCGCCGACCAGCTCGCCGATCCTGCGCATGCGGTCCACGTCGTTCTGGCTGTACCTCCGCGTGCCCCCGTCGGTCCGCGCCGGCTCCACCAGGCCCTTGCGCTCGTAGAGCCGCAGGGTCTGCTCGCCGACGCCGAGCAGATCGGCAGCGACGGAGATGCCGTAGACGCCGCGGTCGGCGCCGTGCCGTTCTTCTGCCAACTTGCCCTCCAAAAACCACTTGAAAACAGGATACTCCGGAGTCATAATTTCTGTGTCGGGAGACATAGATAATCCTTCCGGCACACCGACAAGAAGAACTGAAGGAGGCAGTCATGTTGATGAGGACCGATCCCTTCCGTGAGCTGGACCGCCTGACCCAGCAGGTCTTCGGAACGCAGGGCCGGCCCGCGGCAATGCCGATGGATGCATGGCGCGAAGGTGACGAGTTCGTCGTCGAACTGGACCTGCCCGGCGTTGATCCCTCGACGATCGATCTGGACGTTGAACGCAATGTCCTGACCGTCGGCGCCGAGCGCAAGTCCCGCGTCGAGGACCGCCAGGACGTGGTGGCGGCCGAGCGGCCGGCGGGCACCTTCAGCCGCCAGCTGATCCTCGGCGACACGCTGGACACGGACGCGGTCACGGCCAATTACGACGCCGGGGTGCTGACACTGCGCATCCCCATCCGTGAGCAGGCCAAGCCACGCAAGATCGAGATCAACAGCAGCGATACGAAACAGCAGATCAACGCCTGATCTGCAGCCAGAGGTGGACGCGGCCGGCGGTTCGGGTTCCACTGGACTCCGGCCGGCGTCCGCCGCTTCAGCGAGGTTGCCATGGAAGAGCCGGATCTCTACGACATCCTCCAGGTTCCTTCGACCGCGGGCCCGGAGGACATCCGGCGTGCCTACCGTGCGCTCCTGCGGAAACACCATCCGGACATGCACAAACCGCGCGACGCCGTCGAGGCCCGCCGGCTGGCCCGGAACGTGGCGGCGATCCACCACGCCTACGAGGTCCTCTCGGATCCGCACCGCCGGGCCGCCTACGACCGGCGGAGCCACCGTCCGCAGGCCGTACCGGAGCCGCGCGGCCGGGACATCCATGTCCGCGTCCGCGTCCGCCGCAGCGGTGAAACGCGCGGGCCGGCCGGGCCGTCCGGTTCCTCCCCGCAGACAGGACCCCGCCGGGCGGCCCCCCTGGAAAGGGACGAGGTCAGGGTTGTCCGGGAGGATCCGCGGCAGCGCCAGGACGACGGCTGGGTTGTTCGGGACGATCCGCGGCAGCGCCAGGACGAGGTCTGGATCTCGCCGGCCTGGCTCCGGCCGCGGCAGGACGACGCCATCTCGCTATGTCCGGATGAATCGCCCCTGCGTCCGCCGCCCGACGTCTTCGAGCGCCTGCTGTGGCGTTGGTTCTTCCCGTAGCCGGACAGCAGCCCGGTTTCTTCCGATTGGCACGCAAGAATCCCGTTGGCACTTCAGAAAGGAGCAGCTCCAATGTCCAGTTGGCGCCGCTATGACTACCACCTCTTCCCGATCTTCCACGAGAGGTTCGAAGAGCGCTGGGGGCCCGGAACGGCGCCCTTCCTGGACCCGAGCGTCTACGAGGAGGACCAGCCCCGGCCACGCGCCCAATGGATCAATGTGGACACAGGTGCCGCCGTCGCCGTCGTTCCCGTGTGGGAAGACGACCGCGAGCACCGCTCCTTCGCCGTGTTCTACCTGCCTCCGACGGGCGGGATCTGGGCACTGCGTCCGGGCTTCACGGATTACGTCGAGGCGGAAGCGAAGGGCGACTTTGACCAGATCGCGCTGCGGAACGACTCGTTCAAGAAGGCGGTCGCGCACGCAGAGGAATTCATTTTCGGCCACCGCCATAGCCAGGACTGAGCGGCTGTTGCATGGGGCAAAGGTCCCGCACACCGGGGGTAGCGCTATCCGCTGCCCGGCCCCGGAGCCCCGCGCGCCTGGTGGCGGTAGCTCTGACTGCTGGGCCGACCCCGGATCGTCCAGCTGATGAGGCCGCCGGGCGCCGATTCGGTTCGGCCGTTTCCGCTGGCCAGGCCGGCCGGCGTCTACGCGCTTCGGCCGTCCCAGGCCTTCTCGATCAGCCTCTTCCTGATCTTGGCCACGGCTTCGCGAGCGCCGTCGAGCATGTGGTCGCCGGAAATCCTGATCTCGTCCCACCGGGCGGCGGCGACGTTCTCGGCCCGGCGGATGTCCCTGCGCACCTGCTTCGGCTGGTTATGGGGATCGCCTTCATACTCGATGGCGATGCGGTACTTCGGGTAGGACATGTCCCGGGATGGCGCTCTATGAGGCGAGCGAGTTCAGCCAGAGTGCAGTATGGCTTCTCGTGACCCTCGAACCATGGCCTGGGAATACGGACCAGGTGATCGGCAACAATGACGAGCAGATCCAAGCTTGAGCATTCGGCCAAGTCCAGCCAGGTGCGGGCTCGTGAGGTGAGGAAGATGCCGTCCAATTCCTGAATCTCATCTGGATAGATGAGGGAGCGGTGGCAGACGACGTCCTTCCGCCGGATTCGGGCGGCTCCGGAGGGGCGCGTGAGGTGCAGGGGCTCCTCCGATAGCCGCCGTTGGAAGCGGGAAAGCCCCAGATGATGGCGGCGCTGGCGTGGGAGGCGCAACTGCGCTCGTTGACACGGGTATACGGCCGGAGACGGCCCGCGAAATCCTAATCCGCGTTCGTGGGCGTCCGGATGCTGCGGCCCGTCCTCAGAACCGTGTCGTTGCGCATGCGGCCGCGGCTCAGCCCTGCCTTTCGTCCGTCCAGGATGGTAAACGCGGAATCCTTCAGATGGCTCGGCAGCGGATATGGCTTGCGCATGCCGACAGTATGCCGAGGTTGGCGGGTGCCTTGCGGAAGTTGTCCACAGGCTCATCGGTTGGCCCGTAATGGCTCGATAGATCCCCTAAAGGGGTCGTTTCCGGCCAGCAGCTTTCTGGGGAGGCGCGGGCTCGGTGCAGCCGCCGTCACAGCAGGGCGCTGAAGGACTCGGCTTTCTCCTTGGTGCCTTGGACGATGATCTGGTCGTCGTCGTAGAGCACGGTCTGCGGGGTGGTGTGTTCCCAGTGGCCGCCCTGGCGCTTCACGGCGACGACGGTGATGTCGAATTTCGAGCGAAGCTGCAGTATTTCGAGGGGCCGGTCCTGGGCGAGGCTGGGCGGAGTCGTCCGGATCATGACGAAGTTGTCTTCGAACTCGACGTAGTCCAGCATGGCGCCGCCGACCAGGTGGGCGACGCGGCGGCCCATGTCGTGCTCGGGCCGGATCACGTGGTGCACGCCAAGCTGCTCCAGGATCTCCGCGTGCGGCTCGCTGATCGCCTTGGCCCAGATTACCGGCTTCGCGAATTTGAGCAGCCGCGACGTCGTCAGGATGCTGGCTTCCACGTCGGTGCCGATGCCGACGACGGCGCGGTCGAATTCGTGCACGGAGAGCTGCCGCAGCGCCTCTTCCTTGGTCGAGTCGGCGCGGACCACGTGCGTGAGCAGCCCGTTGAACGCCTGCACGGTATCCTCCACGGCATCGATCCCGAGCACCTGCGTGCCCTGTGATTCGAGCTCAAGGGCCAGCGCGCCGCCGAAGC
The DNA here is from genome assembly GCF_946892675.1 of Arthrobacter sp. Marseille-P9274. NCBI lineage: Bacteria > Bacillati > Actinomycetota > Actinomycetes > Micrococcales > Micrococcaceae > Arthrobacter > Arthrobacter sp. Marseille-P9274. The sequence goes on along the minus strand of NZ_CAMPOV010000001.1, from coordinate 338,608 downwards.
GGCCCAGGCCAATAACGACGACGGCGTCCGCCTCCGCGATGCGGTCAAAGGAGCGTGCGGGGAAGGGGTTCCTAGCCAATTAACGGCCTCTCTTTCGGGAATTCGTACAGGACGGGCCGCTGCCGTAGCGCCAGCGCGGACGCCAGCGTGACCGGGCCGAGACGGCCGACGAACATAAGGATGATCAGGATTACCTGGCCAGCGGGCGGGAGGCCGGCGGTGATGCCGGTGGACAGCCCCACGGTTGCGAACGCGGAGACGACCTCGAACAGCAGACGCTCCATTCCGGCGTCGGACATTAACATCAGCGCCATCGTGGCCCCGACCACCAGGGCGATCGCGAGCAGCACCACCGTGATGGCCTGGCGGTGCACCGACCGGGAGAGGCGCTTGCCGAAGATGTTGACGGCTGCCTCGCCGCGGATCTCTGTGTAGAGGATGAAGAACAACACCCCGAAGGTCGTGATTTTCAGGCCGCCCGCCGTGCCCGCGGGCCCGCCGCCGATGAACATCATGATGTCCATGCCCAGCCAGGAGACCGGGTGCATCTGGCCGATGTCGACGCTGTTGAAGCCGGCCGTGCGCGTGATGACGGACTGGAAGGACCCGGCCAGCACCCGTGAGCCCGGATCCAGCGCCCCGAGCGTGGCCTTGTTTGTCCACTCCGCCGCGGTGAGGAAGATGGTCCCGCCGGCCAGCAGCACGCCTGACCCGGCCAGCACGAGCTTGGTGTTCATGGACCAGTGGATCGGCCGCCTGTACTGCCGCGCCAGCTCGAACAGCACCGGGAAGCCGAGCCCGCCGATGATCACCGCGGCGGCGATTGGCAGGCAGATCCACGGATCCGACACGAAGCCCATCAGGTTGTCCGAGTACAGCGCGAAGCCGGCGTTGTTGAAGGAGGAGACGGAGTGGAACACACCATGCCAGAGGGCCTCGCCGGGCGCGTAGTCGTAGCCGGTCATGAAGCGCGCCGTGAGCACCAGCGCCAGCGCGGCTTCCGTGAGCAGCGAGATCTTCAGGACGCCCAGCAGGACCGTCCGGACGTCGCCGAACCCGGTGCTCTTGGTCTCCGCGGCGGCCGAAATCCTCGCGCGCAGGCCCAGCCGCCCGGCCATCAGCACGCCCAGCAGCGACCCGAAGGACATCACGCCGAACCCGCCCAGCTGGATCAGGACCAGGATCACGACCTGCCCGAACGTGGTCCAGTAGACCGGGGTGTCCACGATGATCAGTCCGGTCACACACACCGAGGAGGTGGCGGTGAACAGCGCCTCCAGGAAGGTGGCTCCGCCCTCGCCCTGCTTGGACATCGGCAGCATCAGCAGCCCGGTCCCGGCGAGCGTGGCGCCGCCGAAACCGAGGGCGATCACCTGCGCCGGGTGCCGCGGGCGGAGGCGTGCGGCAAGTACGACGGCGGCGCGCGCCAGCCGTCCCAGCGCGGCGGTCGGGCGCGCGAGCCAGGGTGGCCGGGCTGGCTGCGTCCGTCGCACCCCGCCGGCACCTCTGGCCAGCTGCTGCCGGCGCGCCTTGCGGGCACGGCGGGCCTGTGAGGCCTTGGCAGCCATAGGGTTCTTTCCTTCCTATATTGCACGTGGGAGCCCGGGCCTGGGACAGAGGCTACTGCAGAGCGCTGGCATTCACGCCGCTGGGGCGGCTTTGGCTGGCCGATCCGCGCAACTCGGCTCCGCGCCGCGCCGCAAGCCGGAATCGCCCGCGGTCTCATCTGTTGGCCGGTAATGGCTCGATAGATCCTCTAGGGGTCGTTTCCGGCCAATGCTTTCTAGAGATGGCCGGGACGGGGCTGGGTGGGGAGGCTCGGGTGATGGGTGATGGGTGATGGGTGAAGGGGCGGGTGGCTGGGGACAAGGGAGGGGCGGGTGATGGGGTGATGGGCCGGGGTTTCGGGAGAGGGGCGGGCGGGTCGAGCGGGTCAGCCGACGTGGACGCCGGGGCGGCGGAGCGGGTTGGGCTCGTTCTGCCGGATGATCTCGCGCACTACGGGGCGGTGTCGCCCTGGCCGAGGAGCAGGTAGCGCATCAGATGGGTGAGCGGGTTGCCTTCGGACCATTCGAAGTAGGCCTGCGGCATCACGCCGGTGGCGTCGCGCAGCGCCAACAAGATGGCGGCCAAGGCGTTCGGCGCCGCGGGGCTTTGCGCCCTCAGGATCCGGTGGCCGCCGGCTTCCTCGCCGCGCACGTAGAGGGTGTCGCTGAAGCCGGAGGGGTCGTTGATCTCGATCTCCAGGAAGATCACGTCGGCCAGGCCCGGGACCGGGTTGATCCGGCGCTGGGTCGCCTCCTTGTCGGCGTAGGCCCAGGTCCCGGTCGCCCGGGGTTTGTGTGCGATGAGGCTGATCCGGCCGTCGTACTCGAGGGTGTCGCGGATGAAGCGGCGGGCCTCGTCGTCGAACACGATGTGGTCGGCGCGCAGTTCGGTGGTCCGGCTGACGCGGGAAACCAGCGAGATGGCGATGATGCCTCCGATGAACAGCAGCGAGATCATCAGGCCGTCAGGCTTCTCCAGTATGTTCGCGACGAGCGCGTAAAGGAGCACGAGCGTCAGGAGGGAGTACGCGACGGCGGGGAGCCGGCGCCGGGCTCGGGAGGAACGGTGCCGGTCCTGCGCCTCGCTAAGATGGCGGCCGGCCGGGGCATCGCCGTTCTGCCGGGCGGGGGAAGGGTAAGGCGGGCCGTCGGCGGTGGACGGTTCTGTGGGGGAACCTTTGCCGGCGGCCCGCCAGCATGAGATGGCCACGGCGGCGGAGGCCGAAACCATCATGGCCAGTACGCCGGTGGCATAGGCCCCGGCCTGGGCGTTCACGTCCGCCTTGAACGCGATGGTGATGACGATGCTGACGCCGGTGTACACCAGGACCACCGGCCGGATGGCGCGGCTCCAGTCCGGGGCCATGCCGTAGGAGGGCAGGTAGCGCGGCACGATGTTGATCAGCCCGGCCATCGCGGAGGCGCCGGCGAACCAGAGGATCAGGATGCTGGAGATGTCGTAGACCGTACCGAAGCCTTCCCCGAAGCGCTCGTGCGCCAGGTAGGCCAGGGCGCGTCCGTTCGCCGCCCCGCCTTCCTGGAACTCGGCCGCCGGAATGAGCAGCGTGGTCACGAGGCTGCTGCCGAGCAGGTAGACGCTCATGATCGCGGCGGCGGAGGTCAGCAGGCGGCGGGTGTTCTTCACGCGCGAGGCCATCCGCTCGGCCGGGGTCGCGCCCGGGAGGCGACCAGCGGCATCATGCTCACGCCCGTCTCGAACCCGGACAGCCCCAGGACCAGCAGCGGGAACGCCAGCAGCGCCGGCAGGATCAGCCCGCCCACGCCCCCGAGCCCGAGGTCAGCGCCCCGGCCCAGTCCGCCCCACGCCGGGGGTGGCCACGACGTCGTAAATTCCCGCCCCGATGACCACGGCATTCAGCACCAGGAACAGCGCCACCACCGGGATCGCCACCGCCACGGCCTCGGTGAAGCCCAGCAGGAACACCCCGCCCAGCACCAGCAGCATCCCAATGGTCACCGGCAGCTGCTGGCCCTCGAGGAACTGCGGCGCCCGCGGGTTCTCCAGCAGATGGACCGTCGCGTCGGCCGAAGACAGCGTGATGGTGATGATCCACGACGTCGCCACGAACCCCAGCAGGATCAGCACAAACAGCTTCCCGCGCCAGAACGGCAGCAGCTTCTCCAGCATCGCCACCGACCCCTGCCCGTGCGGGCTCGCCAGTGCCACCCGCCGGTACATAGGCAGCATCCCGCACACCGTCAAGATCACGATCAGCAGCGTCGCCAGCGGCGAAAGCGCGCCGGCGGCCAGGGCCGCGATGGCCGGCAGGTAGGAGAGCGTGGAGAAGTAGTCGACGCCGGTCAGGCACATGACCTTCCACCAGGGGTGCTCGTGCGCGCCGGCCTCGGCGCTTTCCGGCCCGACCGGCTGGACCCGGTGTTCGAGCAGCCAGCGGGTGAACGTCCCGCCCGGCTTCCCGTGCCCGGTGGGGCGGGGGACGCTGGCGGGGACAAAGAACTGGGTTGAGGCACCCAACGCGGTCTTCTTTCTGGTGCGGTGCGAAAGGCTCCGGTTTCCGAAGCGATTGACCACACTACTCCGGCGGGGCGGGCCTGACGTGCGGTTTGGCGTTAAGAAAACATCAAAAATAACGACGGCGGGGCGCGGGTTGCGCCGACAATGGAGCCATGGGAACAGGGAGCCGGGGGACCGGCGGCGAGGCCGGTCCGCGGGAGCATCCCGGGCCGGCCGAAGGGCCGGGTCCGCGGGAGCATGCCGGGCCGGCCGAAGGGCCGGGTTCGGGCGAACGGCCGCGTCCGAGCGAGCCTGCGGGGCCGGACGGAGGGCCGCGTCCGGGCGAACGGCCGCGGGCACAACCGAGGACGCGGGCCAAGGGCTCCAAGGGCTCGAAGGGCGCCGTGCGCGAGCCGGCGCAGGCGAAGCGGAGCGTGCGCGAGCGGGCCGTGGTCGGGTTGTCCGGCGGTCCCGAGGGGCAGCTGCTGGTGCGCAGGGCGGTGCGGATCCTTGCGGGGAGCGAGGGAGCCGAACTGCATGCCGTGCACGTGCGGACGTCCCGGGCCGGCGGCGGCTCGCCGGCGGAGCTGGACCGGCAGCGTGCGCTGGTGGACCGGCTCGGCGGCAGCTACCACTCCGTCGGCGGGACCGACATCGCCGCGGCGCTGGCCGACTTCGCCCGCGGCATCAACGCCACGCAAGTCGTCGTCGGTGTCCCCGCGCACGGCCGGCTTCCGCAGCTGCGCCGCGGTGTGGGCGCCCGTTTGCTGCGCCTGGCCCCCGGCATCGACGTGCACCTGGTCAGCCACGGGCAGGGCCCGGCCACCGTCGCCGTACCCAGGCCGCGCTCGCCGTTGGGGCGCGGCCGCCTCATCGCCGGGTTCGTGCTGGCGGTGCTGCTCCCGGTGCTGCTCCAGTTCCTGCTCGGCCTCTTCGAGCACGGCCACTTCGCCACCGACATGCTCGTCCAGCTGAGCGGCACGATCGCCGTCGCCCTCGTCGGCGGACTCTGGCCGGCCGTCCTTGCCGCCGTGCTGTCCAGCGCCGTCGTCAATCTCTCCGCCGTGCACCCGGTGGGAACGCTGGGCATCAGCGATCCGGAGAACGTGCTCGCCCTGCTCATCTTCCTGGCCGTCGCGATCGCTGTCTCCCTCGTCGTCGGCCTCTCCGCGCGGCGCAGCCGGGAAGCCGACGCGGCCGGGGCGGAGGCGGCGGCGCTGGGCGAGCTGAGCCGCAGCACTCTGGCCCAGCACTACACGGTGGACGACTTCATGGAGCGGATCCGCGAGTACTTCCAATGCCAGGGGGCCGGGCTGTACGTCCTCAAGGCCGCCGGCGGAGACGCGGACAACCCGGAGGAACCGGGCAGTCCTGGCAACCCGCCCGGCCGCTGGCGCCTCGCCGCCGCCGCGGGCAAGACCGCTGCGGAGCCCAGCGGCAACGACATCGTCGAGCCGCTCGACCCGGAGCACACGCTCGCCCTGTCCGGCCGCCCCTTCAGCCAGCAGGAACGGCACCTCCTCACCGCTTTCGGCGCGCACCTGCTCGCCCTGCTCCAGCGGGACCAGCTCCGTGCCAGCCAGCGCGACATCGTCCGCCTCGCCGAGGGCAACCGCATGCGCACCTCGATCCTGCGGGCCGTCTCGCACGACCTCCGCACGCCGCTGGCTGGGATCAAGCTCGCCGTCAGCAGTCTGCGCCAGGACGCCGTGCAGTTCCCGCCCGAGGTCGAGGCCGAACTGCTCGCCACCATCGAGGACTACACCGACCGGCTCGACGTCCTCGTCGGCAACCTGCTGGACATGTCCCGCCTCACCGCCGACTCCGTCACCCCGCTGATCCAGCCCACCTACTGGACGGACGCCGTCGCCGCCGGGCTGCGCGGACTGCAGGCCGAGGGCGTGCGCGTGGACCTCCCGGACAACCTTCCGCCGGTGGACGCGGACCCCGGGATGCTCGAGCGGGTCATTGCCAACGTCGTCGAAAACGCCCTCAAGTACGCCGGCCCCGACGTCGTCATCACCGGCTCCGCCACCGGCATGGGCAGCGCCACCGTGGACGGCAGCCCCGCCGGCGAACTGCGCATCATCGACCACGGCCGCGGCATCCCCGCCGACCAGGTGCTCAGCATGTTCCGCCCCTTCCAGCGCCTCGACGACAAACCCGCAGGCACCGGGATCGGCCTGGGCCTGGCCGTCGCGAAGGGCTTCACCGACGCGATGGGCGGCCGGCTGGCGGCGGAGGAGACGCCCGGCGGCGGGCTCACCATGGTGATCAGGCTGCCGCTGTCCACCGGCGCGTGACACGAGTCCTGCGGTGGGCACCTGCCGCACGAGGCCGGCACCCCGCCGTCGTTCGCGTCCCGTTCGCGGCCGTTGTGATTCCGCAAAGATTCGGCCTACCGGCGTGAAGAAAGCATCAAGAACGACGGCGGCGCCTAGGTTCTGCGGTTTGCTGGAGTCATGCGGACGCACCTTCGAAGCCGCCTGACCGGGGAGACCTGTAACTGATGAACGAGCTCGAGCTCTGGGAGATGGCGGGCCTCTTTGCCACCGCGGGAGTTGTCCTGTGGCTGCTGGTCCGCGCCTTGATCCACGAGAAGGAGAGGTCCAAGTGGTGGTGACGGCGGCGCGGAGCCGGGCCGGCAGGGCAGAATAGGCGTAGCAGGCGGCAGAGTGAGGAGGATGCGGCAGGGATGGCCAATGTCCTGATCGTCGACGACGAGCCGCAGCTCCTTCGCGCCATGCAGCTCAACCTCGCCGCCCGGGGCTACCGTACCTTCACGGCGGCCACCGGCGGGGCCGCGCTCGCGGAAGCCGCCAAGTCGCCGATCGACCTGGTCATCCTGGACCTCGGGCTGCCCGACATGGACGGCGTGGAGGTCATCCGCGACCTCCGCGGCTGGACCGACGTCCCGATCATCGTGCTCTCCGCCCGGCACGCCTCCGCCGAAAAGGTCGAGGCCCTGGACGCGGGGGCGGACGACTACGTGACGAAGCCGTTCGACCTCAACGAGCTGCTCGCCCGGCTGCGTGCCGCGGACCGCCGGATTGGCAGCACCGCCCAAGGTCCGTCCGTGGCCACCGCGGACTTCGAGATCAACCTCAACGACAAGCGCGTCATGCGGGACGGGCAAGCCGTGCGGCTGACGCCGAACGAGTGGAACATCCTCGAGCTGCTCGCCCGCAACCCCGGACGCCTCGTCTCGCAGCAGCAGATCCTGACGCACGTCTGGGGACCCGCGTACCTCAAGGAAACCCAGTACCTGCGCGTCTACATCGCCCAGCTGCGCCGCAAGCTCGAACCAGACCCCGCCAAACCCCGCTACCTGCTGACGGAAGCCGGCATGGGCTACCGCTTCGAACCCGGCCCGCCTGCCTGACAAGCCAGCCCCGATTTCCTACCTGACAAGCCCGGGCTGCGCCTGACAAGCCCGCTCCCGAATTCCCACCTGACAAGCCCGGGCTGCGCCTGACAAGCCCGCTCCCGAATTCCCACCTACTGCGCGCAGTGGAAACTCCTGCATCGACCACAGCCTCGATCGATGCAGGGTTTCCCGCCGATGATGAAGGTTGCTACTGCCGGCAAGCTGTGCGGGCGGCCAGTTGCTTCAGCACAGGCAGGGCCATGACCCCGCGGGCTGCCCCCGCCCTCTTCAGGCCGAGTGCAACGTTCTGCACCCGCTGCATCTCGCCTTCCTTGGCGCCCAGGACCATGACCCAGCCAGCAAAGACCGGGATCGTCCACTGCAGGATCTTGAGCTGTTTCTGGGCTGACGCAAGTTCCTGGGAGGAAGCCGGCGCCGGTTCCGTTGCACCTTCTGCCCCTTCACCCGAAAGCATATCGACCTTGCGGCCCACCATGCCGGCGTACAGGGTCACCGCGGCGCCAACTAGGGTGACCACGGCCTTGTACACCGAGAGCCGCATGACGCCGTGCTGCTCGGCAAGCCGGTCCCGGTTTCCCAGCGTGAGCGGAATGCCGGCACCGAGGTGGGCGGCGAAGGCAGCCGTTTGGACCGGGGCCCACTTCTTCCAGCCGAGGCTGGATAGACGTGTGCGCTCAGTCGGGTCCTTGGCCTCTGCGGTCGCGCCGTTGAGGCCGATGGCACCCATCAGGGATCCGCCGAACCAAGCCCCCGCGGTTAGATCGTGGATGGAGCGTGCAATGAGATTTCCTGACATTGTTGTTCTCCTCGCGCTCATAGATAGTAAGGAAGCTGATTATCTTCCGGAGCTCACAGTCTATGGGCTGGCGACTCTAATGGGAACGGGCTGGCGACCCTTATGGGAACGCGGGGGAGCGGATTCCCGGCTGTAGGGAAGGCGGCGCCTACTGCCCGTTGTCCAGCGTCTCGGGGCTGGGGACAGCGCCGGCCACGCGCAGCAGGGCCGTCTCGTAGTCACCGCCGAAGCTGATCCTGGTGATGTCCTTGAACGGCAGTTTGATCAGGAAGTTCTCCCACTGGGCCGCGGGGTCGACGGTGAGCAGCCACACGGACTTCTTGCCCCAGTCCATTGGCGCGCCGATCAGGCACGTGTCGGGACGCGTGGCTTCGCGGAACACGGCGACCAGGGTTTCCTGTGCCGCCGCAGTGTCCATAATGGTCCGCGGATTGGCGATGTCCAGCTTCGCTGGCTTCTTCGGCGGCCAATGGGAGTCCTTCTTCAGGATCGGCAGGAACGTCTCCTCCGGTTCGACCATGCGCAGGTCCGCGATCCGGAGCGCCGTGTAGCCGTCCAGGTAACCGCCGTCGCGAAGGGAGGCCAGCAGGATCCAGTCCTTGCCGATCTCCAGCACGGTTCCATGGAGCACTTCGTTTTTCTGGACGCTGCGCCTAATGCTCAGCGGCAGCGACTCCTTCACGGATTGTTCGAGGAGAGAGTGGATTTTCTTCGTCGACTGGGTCTTGTTGGCCATGCCGTAATCCTCACATGCCGCCGGATGCTCCGCCACAGCAAGTGGCCACGCAGGCCGCTCCAGCATCTGTGCGGGGCGTGCTCGTTCGGCGGAAAGATTGGGTAAGACAGTGGTCGATAACTCCGCCTCGGACGTCACGCGTCTGCCTACCAAGGCGGTTCGGCCGGCTGCGCTGGCCCGTCGCCGAAGGGTCGGTTCCAGCCCAGGGTGGGTTGTGCCGCAGCCGCCGACTGTTCGGTACGTTTGAGAACGGGCGGGTGCCGGTATCTGTTGCGTCGTGGGACTTGTGAGGGGTCGATGTAGGCGGGCGGGATGAACCACGGTATTCCGTCTATCGATTCGATGATCCAGTCTCCGGCGTGGACCAGGTGGTGGTGGAAGGAGCAGAGGAGCACGCCGTTGGCGACGGAGGTTCTGCCTTTGTGTTTCTTCCAGAACCTGATGTGGTGCGCCTCGGTCCAGTGGGCGGGCATGGTGCAGCCGGGGAAGGCGCAGCCCCTGTCGCGGGCGACGAGGGCGCGGCGCTGGGCCGGAGTGAACAGGCGTTGTGATCGTCCGATGTCGAGGACTTCGCCTTTGCCGCCGAGGACGATGGGTATGAGGTCGGCGTCGCAGGCCATTTTGCGGACCGTGCGGGGTGTGATGAGCCCGGTGAAGACGGCCTGGCCGGTGGTACCGGCTGCGGTGGCGTTCATGAGGTCCTGGTAGTCGATGGTGACCATGACCTGGGGCCGGTGGCCTCCGCTGGCGGGAAGCTTATCCGTGGACAGGGCGATCTGACAGGCACCGACGAGACCCTGGAGCAGCAGTTGGGGCCGGGTGGGGGAAGGCCACCCGGGAACGAACCCTGTTTCTCCCGCCGGTCCTGCTTCTGCCGCCGGGCCGGTTGCTGCTGCGCTTGCCTCCGCGGCGGCGCCGTCCGTGAGGTGGCCGGGGCTGCTGTCGGTGGCCTGGAGGTCGCCGGCTTCGGGTGAGAAGGTGGTTTGCAGGCGCGGATTGGTTGCCGTATTCATGGCCGTGATCAGATGCTCGTACTGTTCATCCGTGGCACATACTTCGAGCCGGTGCAGGCCCCAGCGCTTCCGTTTGATGAAGACGCCTTGCTGGGCGACGAGCTGTTCCGTGCTGGGTTCGCGTCCGTCGGGATCAACGGCGGCTTCCCAGCTACGCGCGATGATGCGCAGCGTGTCCACATCCGATTCGGCGGCCTGCCGGGTCAGCTGTTCCTCCATGGCAGCCAGGTCATCCGGGGAGGCGACCGGGCGAATGCGTTCGAGGGTGTCATGGATGAGGGTCGCGGCCGTGCCGCCGATCTCGGACTCGGCGAGCCCGGCTGCCAGACGTTCGTACTTCGGCGGCGCCTCGCCGCCGGAGATGAGGGTTTGCGGCATGGTGCCGGCACCCACTCGGATACGGCGCCGGGCTTCGGTCCGGCTGATCCGCAGCCGGGCGCGGAGGTAGTCGGCGGCGTCCCGGAATTCGGACTTTAACTCCGGGTTGTTCGGGTCCCGGCCCCCCGCGCTTGCTACGCCTTGCCGCTCCACCGTATGTGCCCCAGTGACCTGCAGCTGCTCGACGGTCCTGGAGAGGTCCTCGAAGAGCCCTACGCAATCCGCCACTACCTGCGGGTCTTGAAGGCCGGCATTCTGACGGAAAATCGCGGCGAACTCCTGCAGTTCATCGCGCATCGAAGCGAGGAAGCCGGTGGCTTCCTGAGTCGCTTCGAGAGGTGCGATCGCCATGCCTAATTCTATCGAAAATGTGTTCTGATAGCACGATAAATCTGCGCTGTGTAGGACAAGTAGAGGGATCGGGCAAGCGGCCTCTAACCCTGAGTTCCCCGGATTACAGGAGACGTGACCTGAGGCTAAATTCGCCGGAATTTTGATCTGCGGGCAGGGCTGTTTGCGGGGCCTCTGCTGCCCTCATGTGTCTTGGTGGTCATGCCACGGGCGTTTCCAGCACGACGGGGGACGTGACGGCGGCTCGGGCCTCTTCGGCCGGGTTGCCACCCCACAGGGATCCTCGGGGGAGGTTTTCTCCCTTCATCACGAAGGAGTCGGCGGCGACGACGACGCGGTCTTCGACGGTTACGCCGTAGTGGACAAGTGCGCCGACGCCGAGCGTGACGTCGTCGCCGATGACGTCGTAGTCGGACTTGAACATCCCGTCCTCTTGGGAATGGGACTGGATTTGGGTGCCGCTGTTCAGGGTGCACCGGGAGCCGATCGTCACGAGTGTCCGCTCGGGGATAAAGCAGCCGTCGTCGAACACCCTGGAGCCGATCCGCACGCGCAGTAGACGCCATGCCACCGGCTTGAAGGGGGTTCCGTTGAGGAGCGACATGTATCGGCTATTGGCCTGCACCTTCCAGTACCGCTCGTGCCACCAGAAGTAGGGGTCGTAGATCGAGCAGAGCTGGGGCTTGAGCCGCCGGAACCCCAGCACGAGGTGTTGGATGCCAATGGGGGCCAGCACGCCAACTATAAGCATCAGGAGAAACGATCCACTGAAGGCCAGGAAACCGAATTGATCGGACAGCTCGACGCCGGCAAACATTACCAGTACTGCAAGCGTCGCGTTGAGCCAGCGATCAAGCATAAAGAGGGCCATCGTACGAAGGTTGTGCCTGTTCTTGGCCGCGAGGTCACGGCGGAAGTTGGCGCGGCCGGCATGCTCCTTGGGAAGGGCGTCCCGCAGGACCGAGCGTGGGATCTCGAACGGTGGTGAACCAAGCAGGCCTACGTCGTGGCGGACCAATCCGTCGATGGGAACCATCACCTTGGTCGCGAGCAGACAGTTGTCCCCGGTCTTGGCGTCGGCCGGGTAGAGCACGAAGTTGCCCAGGAAGTTGTGCGCGCCGAGCGTCGTCCGGCTGACCTTGAACGACGTCGCCGAGTAGTCCGCGTTCATGAATGACACCCCGTCGGCGATCATGCTTCCGGATCCTATCGACGTCAGGAATGGGTTGTCGTGCTTGAACGACTGGCCCAGGTTCGATCCTGTCTGTTGGACCTGCGGCTGGCGGTACCCGATGGCCCGCACGTAGTTCACGACGTAGGAGCTATCGCCGAACAGCGATGGAAGCATGCGGCTGTTGGTCATCCTCCCCACCGCCCGTTCGGCCCCGTGCCGCAGCCCGAACATCGGATACACCGTGTCCGGCTTCAGGGCGAGTTGGAGCACCCGCGGCACGGTCGTGATCAAGAGGAACGCCGCGATCGTCCCGCCGAAGACGCTCAAGCCGGCATAGAAAAGAGCGTCGGCGTAGAAGACCCAACTGGTGAACGCAAGAGCCTGCGTCTCCAGAAGCGCCGCAACATTCGGATCAGCCAGAACGATCAGGATGATCGCCTGCCCCGCCAGGATGCGGCCCAGTCCGAGCGTGGCAATGAGCTGGGACGTGGCGAACAATCCCCGGCGCCATGGGCGGTAGGGTGTCCGTTCGACCCTGTTGTAGTCCACGTCGGCGCGCCTGCCCGGGGAACCGTGCCAATGCTCGCCCGCAGGCACGGCTTGGCCGGTGTAAAGGGTGGACCGGTGGCCCAACTGCGTGTCGTCTCCCATCGTCGTGTTGATGTCCAGAACGCTGCCCTCGCTGACGGTGACGTCGCGGCCCAGCGTCACCGCACCTATCTGGATGACACCGCCGTGGGCGCGGTAGCCGTTGGCGAGTACGTCCTTGCGGATCACCGTGCCTTCACCGATGGTGAGCAAGTCAGTGCAGACCGGCAGTCGGTTAGTCAGGATCGTGACGTTGCGGCCCACCTTGGCGCCCATGGCCCGCAGGTAGAAGGTCGTCAGCGGCGAACCGGTCATTAGCAGGAGTGGCGAGGTGCGTATCACGGTCTTGACCAGCCAGAAGCGGAAGTAGGCAAGGCTCCAGATGCGGATCTCTTGGGGGCGGAAGCGCCCGATGATGATCCATTTGGCCGCCACGGGCAGTATGCACAGGGCCACGAATACCACCGCTGCGTAGGCCGTCGACCGCAGGTAGATCTCCCAGAAGCTCATGCCGTGTTCGCGCCATTCGTGGTTCCCCGGGCCCGCGGCCGGGAACACCCACTGGTACCAGACGACCGTCAAAAGGCCTGCAACCACGCAGTAGCCGAGATAGACGAGCGTCTGCAGAACGCCACAGGTGATGTACTCCCACGTCCGCGCGTCCATCGGTGGCGGTGTCTCCGGAACGGAGGCTAGTGTCGGTGACGGTTCCTGTGGCTTCTCCTGCTCTGCGGGGGCCAAGGCAGCAGCGAGGGCGGAGACACTCGGGTTGCTGTAGATCTCCTTCATGGATACCGCGGGAAGGTCGGGCTGCTTGCGCACCCTGGCGCAGAACTTCGCCATCACCAGCGAATCCGCGCCCAGGTCTTGGAAGAAGTCGTCGCCCAGTGCGACCTGCTCGATGCCGAGCACGCCGGCGAGCACCTCGGCCAGCCGCTCCTGCACCGGCACGGACACCACTTCCGCCGGTGACAGAGCCGCGGCCAGTGCCGCGATCGTCGGGTTCTGATAGACGTCCTTGATCGACACCGTTGGCAGATCCGGCTGCTTGCGCACGCGGGCGCAGAATCGCGCCATGACCAGCGAGTCCGCGCCCAGGTCTTGGAAGAAGTTGGCGTCCACCGGCACGTGCTCGACGGCCAGCACGCCGGACAGCACCTCCGCCAGCCGGTCCTGCACCTGCACTTGCACCGTCGCCGACGACTCTTCCGGCGGTGCCAGGGCCGCGGCCAGTGCCGTGATCGTTGGGTTCTGGTAGATGTTCTTGATCGACACGGCAGGCAGGTCCGGCTGCTTGCGCATGCGGGCACAGAACTGCGCCATGACCAGCGAGTCCGCGCCCAGGTCCTGGAAGAAGTTGGCGTCCACGGGGACGTCGTCCTGCTTCACCACCGATGCGAGAAGATCCGCCAGCCGGCGCTCCAGAGCAACGCCACCCGTGGCCAATCTGGCCGGAGAGCCGTTCCCCGCGGGAGCCGCGGGAGTCAAGTCATTCGTTGGAGTTGTGGACCGTGGAGCCCCTTGCAGGTGGTCGACACGCATTTTCACTGCACAAAACTCCTTCGTGAGGCCGGGTCGGATCAGCGCGTAACGCTCTTCTCCCCAGGAACCTCACGAAGCTGCAAAAATTGGAATGTCTTTAATGTGGACTACCCCGTTACCCGTTATCGAGGCGTTATCGGTACGTTAGGCCGAAAACTGCTCCTCGCCAGGTTTGCGGACTGCAAACTGGGTCGACTTTGACGGCTCGGGGGGTGATTGACGGCTCGGGGGTGACTTTGACGGCCCGGCTGACAGGCGGCTACAGGGGCGACAGAGTCAAACCGGGCCCAGCGACCATCTCCCCGTCCATCGGGGACTGAAGAAATGCAACGGGGGATAGATTTAACGGGGGCTCAGGCTTAGCGGGACCCGGACGACGGCGGCCGGCCAACCGCGCGGCCACGCCCCGCAGGTGCGGCAACCGTGTTCACCTTGCGGCCAACCCGCCCTGTTAAAATGCGGGATCGGCAGCACGGCGCATCGACGCGCCAGGGGAGACTGCAACAAACTCAAGGAGGAGGCCCGGATGACCGAGGCTGGCAGTACATGGACACCGGAAGACCGCTGGCTGGTCCGCGACAACCTGCGTGAATTCATCGACCAGCTCGTCGACCTCGGCTACGAAGTGCACGGCAGCCAAGGCGAGGACCCGGAGCTCATTAACCCGGGCGGATCCGCCGTCGAAACCTGGCGCGAGGACTACCCGTATGAGGAGCGGATGACCCGCGAGGAGTACGAGGTGGAGAAGTACAAGCTGCAGATCGAGCTGCTGAAGTTCCAGTACTGGGGCCAGGACGAGGGCCACAAGCACGTCATCGTCTTCGAAGGCCGCGACGCCGCCGGCAAGGGCGGAACCATCAAGCGCTTCACCGAGCACCTCAATCCCCGGGCGGCCCGCGCCGTCGCACTCACCAAGCCCTCGGACCGCGAACACGGCCAGTGGTACTTCCAGCGCTACATCCAGCACCTGCCTACCGCCGGCGAGATCGTCATGTTCGACCGCTCCTGGTACAACCGTGCCAACGTCGAGCGCGTCATGGGCTTCTGTACCCAGCAGGAGTACGAGACGTTCATGGAGCAGGCCCCGGTCTTCGAGAAGATGCTCGTCGACTCCGGCATCCACCTGACCAAATTCTGGTTCTCGGTCACCCGGCACGAGCAGCGCACCCGCTTCGCCATCCGGCAGATTGATCCGGTGCGCCGTTGGAAGCTTTCGCCCATGGACCTCGCTTCCCTCGACCGCTGGGAGGACTACACGAACGCCAAGGAAGCCACCTTCCTGCGCACCGACACCGACCATGCGCCCTGGACCACCATCAGGTCCAACGACAAGAAGCGCGGCCGCATCAACGCCATGCGCTTCTTCCTCAACCAGTTCGACTACGAGGGCAAGGACACGTCCGTGGTCTACCCGGCGGACCCGCACATCGTCCGCCGCGGTCGCGACGCCGTCGGCGACTGATCCACGGGACAACAACGACGGCGGCGCCTGCCGTGTGCGGGGCCGTCACCCGAGTTTCTGCCCTCCTGATGCGGGGTGTGCTCATACCCGTGCCACATCTGTAGCACACCGGCTATTCTTGAAGCATGGGCATGGTGGGTATACGGGAGCTGCGCAATCGGACTGCTGATCTTCTGGCCCGCGCGCGCGACGGTGAGGACATCATCATCACAAGCCACGGAGTGCCGGCGGCCCGGCTGGAGGCCATCCGCGCAACGGGGAGGCCCTTCTTGACCAAAGCCGATCTGCTGGCGTTCCCGCAGGCAGATCAAGGGCTGAGAGACGAACTCGCCCGGTTGTCCAGCGACACCACAGATGACCTGGGCGAGATCCAGTGACAGCGAGCAGGGCGCTGCTCGATGCCAGTGTCTTCATCGCCCACGAATCGGGTCGTGAGCTCGAGGCTGCGGCTCTCCCGGATGAGCTGTACGTCAGCGTGGTGTCGCTGGCCGAACTGCATGCGGGTGTCTATGCGGCAAAGGATACGGATACGCGGGCGCGGCGCCTGGAGACAGTCGAGTCCTTGGCCCGGTTCGAGCTCCTGCCCGTCGGCGCCGAAGCTGCGCGGCATTGGGCACGCCTGCGTTATCGGCTTGCCGAAGCCGGACGGAGGATCAACGTCAACGATCTCTGGATCGCCTCTGTTGCGCTCGCCAACAGGATGCCTGTGGCGACGCAGGACCGGGACTACGATGCGCTCGAAGGTCTTGAAGGCCCGGTTGTCATCCGCGTTTAGGCGTCGGGGAGCACGAGGAATGTCTATTCCGCTGGAAAAGCCGGGGGTTCGCCGCACTTTGCCAGCTTCATGGGCGATCCTTTGGTGATGGACTCGAGCAAGCATGAGCCGCCGGGCGGACAAGGCGTAGCGGGGGAGCTGCGCGGCGACAGGCTGCCCGGCGGGCGGGATCCGGCGAGCTGGCACAGCCGGTTCGGCCGCTTACTGGCCAGCGCCGCGGAAAAGGCCGGTGCCCGCCTGGGGCCGAACCCGACGCTGATCCTGCTCCTTGCCACAGGCGTTGTCATTGCCGTCGTCCTGACGGCTGCGTTCGCCGGGGTCTACGATGCGGTGACCGAGGGCGACGGCGTGGCCGAGCTGGACCACCCGATGCTGGCGTACGCGAAGACCCTCCGCTCGCCCGGGGTCGATCTGCTGGCCACGGCCTACACCGACCTCGGCGGAACCGTCGGCATGCCGATCCTCGCCGTCCTGGCCACCATCACGCTGGCCTGGCGCCGCCGCTCCTGGACGCCGGTCATCCTCATCCCGGCGGCGGCGCTCGGGTCGCTGCTGATGACGGTCTCCGGCAAGCCGTTCTTCGGCCGCTCCCGCCCCGCGCTCAGCGACGCGGTCCCGCCCTACGAACACTCGGCGTCGTTCCCCAGCGGGCACGCCCTGAACTCGATCGTCATCGCCGGCATCGTCGCCTACCTGATCATCCTGCGGCTGCGTTCGCGGCGTGGCCAGTACCTGACGATCGCCGCCGCCGGGTGCTTCGCGCTGCTCATGGGGCTGAGCCGGGTTTTCCTCGGCCACCACTGGTTCACCGACGTCCTCGCCGCGTGGGCCCTCGGGGCGGCGTGGCTCGCCGTCGTTATTACCGCCCACCGCATGTACCTGACGGTGAGGCACAGAACCCCCCACTGAGCCTCCGCGCGGACCGCGGCTGCGCTACGGCAGCTCGCCGTCGCCACGCGCGGCCAATGCCTCCTGCAGGCGGCGACGCAGCTTATCCTCCGCGGCGCGGCGGCGTCTCATCACCTCGATCAAATCCTGATGGGCGAAGCTGCCGGTGTCAGTGGGACGCTTCGCAACCGGCAGGGCGGCACCGCGGCTCGAGCCCGGCTGGCCGTCCGAAAAGGCTCCGTTTCCCATGTTGTACATCCCCTTGCGTCAAAAAAGCTGGAGCGAGATCCGCGCAACCGGGGCCGGCCTATATCCGGCCGGGACCGGCGGATGCTCTCCACTAGAAGCAAAGCATGCTTATTATATCTTGTGGAGCCAGTTTCCGCATGACCCGGGCAGCTGGGGAAAGGACCGGGTCGAGGAGTGTCGGTCATCGAGCAGGAACTCATGAGTACTGACACGCGGCCCCTGAGGTCAGGCGGGCGCCAAATGAAAGGATCGTGTAGTGGTTGAAAAGAAGCCGATGGAACGCAGCAATGTCCAGCGCCAGTTGGCCATCTTCGAAGTGGCGCGGCGTGCGCGCGGTAAGAGCCTGCCGGAAATCCGGCAGATGCTCCGGGACGCCTTTGCGCGGCGACGGCTGCCGAATCCTCCGGGCACGTGGACGGAAGCGGTGGCGTCCGAAGCGGCCTCCGGGAGGCCCTACATCGTTGACCTGCCGGCCGCCGTTGCCGTGGAGGGCGCCGTCCCCGCCGCGGAACCGGGACTGCAGGAAACGCCGGCGCTGCGGTCGCTGCGGAAAACCGAGGGCTTCACTGCCGGCTCTGAAGACCGGCCCGCGGGGGCGGTCCAGCCCTCGCGCCGTTCCGGCAGTCGGGTTGCCCGGGGTGATGCCAGACGGGCCGGGGGGAGTGATGCCGGACGGGCCGGCGGGAGTGAAGCCGCCCGTGCCGATCGCAGTCTCGCCGCAGTGCGGACCGTTGTCGTCGCCGCCATCGCGCTGACTTTGGCCTTCTCGGCTGTGGAAGTCTTCCGTGCCATCGCGCGGTCCCGGGCAGCCGGCAGCCCGGCGCCGGTGGAAGCCACCCGGCTGCAGACAGTTGGGCTCGGGGAGCGGTAGCGCCAGGCGCCGAATCGGTGGTGCGGCGGCGTTCGATTCAAGTTCTGCAGTATGGATAAAGGCCCAGTGCGACTACCGGAGTTGTAGGCTTGAGGAAGCCGCGAAGTAGCCCGGAGGTTTCGACTTGATCAGCTTTATTGGGTTCTTCCCGGGGATTGCACATATGGATCAGGAACGGGGCCACCATGGCCAAGACGGCGACGAATGACGTGGTTTGGGCTGGTCTGGCCGAGTATCTGCAGGATCTCGTGCTGAACAGCTCCGATGTCGAGGTCTTCCTGCAGGAGCTGGCGGTCTATTCGTCCGGCATGCTCTCCGGATCGGATCCGGAGATCTATTGCGGGATTACGCTGGTTCGGCGGAAAAGGTCCATTACGATTGCCAGCAGCGATGAGACTGCCCGCGAGCTGGATGAGCAGCAGGCCAGGTATGGAGACGGTCCGTGCCTGACGGCCATCCGCGAGAACAGGCCGGTCCTCGTTCCGGATGCCGATGCGGAAATTCGCTGGCCCGAGTACA
This sequence comes from Arthrobacter sp. Marseille-P9274, assembly GCF_946892675.1. NCBI lineage: Bacteria > Bacillati > Actinomycetota > Actinomycetes > Micrococcales > Micrococcaceae > Arthrobacter > Arthrobacter sp. Marseille-P9274. Next base: position 319,855 of record NZ_CAMPOV010000001.1, on the reverse strand, counting down.
TGGAAGCGGTGCGTGAACACGGCATCGGGTCCATCCTCGGCGTCCCGTTCACACTTGACGGAGCAGCGGAGGCAAGCCTGAACGTTTATTCCGGATCCGCCCACACGTTGTCCGCCCCAATGATTGAACGGGCCGAGACGTACGCGTTGAGAGCCTCGAAGGCATTGAACCTATCGGTCCGCATGGCGCAATTGACCGAGGCCCGGGACAACCTCAAGGCCGCGATGGAATCGCGGACCACGATTGACTTGGCGGTCGGAGTCATCATGGGCCAGAACCGCTGCAGCCAAGACACGGCCTTCGAGATTCTCCGGAAGACCTCGAGCGACCGTAACGTCAAGCTGCGTGAAGTTGCGGCCACTATCGTCGCCGGGGTTAATCAGGGCCGTGAGGCAGAGACCCGGTTCGATGAGTAGAGGTTTCCTGCCTGCAAGTGCCGGCCTTATTCGCGGTCTTGCCCGTCGGGACGGCTCTGGTCCGCCGATTCCTCCGCTTCCGGCTGGTGGCGGGGTTCGACGGCGTCGCCGGTGAATTCGTCGGAGTACGGTGCTCTGGGGCGGGGGATTTCCTCGATGAGCTCGTTCGCGGCCATGGCCAGCAGGTCCCGCTGGAGTGCAGGCAGGGCCAGTAGGCCCTGCAGATAGGCTTCAACCTCATATTCGCCTACCGCGCCGCCAAGGCTGAAGTAATGCAGCCAGAGGTCTCCCACGCTGATCCCGGCAACCTGCAGCGCCGAACGGAGCATGGCCCGCTGTTCCGGTTCAGACGGATCGAAGCCCATCCGGTACCCCCGGCTATTGTCCGGTCGCCGGCGTCCCGGCGACCAGGGTGAAGCTGAACTGCCGCAGCGGTGTCCCCGCCTTGCGGGCCTGGAGCATCAGGGCCTGGAGGGCTTCCTCGTTGCCCAGCCCGTGGCGTTCCATCAGCACCCCGCACGCGCGGTTGATCAGGTCCCGGCTATGCAGGGAAGACTGCAGGGTTTCGCTGATTCGGCGGGGAACTTCGCTGGCTTGGACGTGGGAGAGCAGGGTGGCGGCGGGTGCTGCGAACATCTCCAACAGGCGCCCCGTTGACTCGGAATAGGCAGCGGGAACGGCGGCGTAGACTTTCAACGCCCCGAGGCATTCCTTGTCCGCGATCAGCGGGCTGCTAACCACGGAGCGGATGGGCAGCCCCGCCACGGCTGAACCCCACAGCGGCCACCGGGGATCGGTATGGGCGTCGTCCACGATGACGGTGTCCTCGGCGGCCCAGGCCGACAGGCATGGGCCCTGTCCCAGCTCGTACTGGAGGGCATCAGCCTGTTTGACGACCCGATCGGTGAATCCGTTGCTGGTCCTGTGTCCCCGGGAATCCAGCAGTGATACTCCGGCACCGATCGTCCCGGGCACCGCGTCCTTGATTGCCCGGGCAAGAACCTGGACGGCGCTGTCGACCTTCTCTTCCGTCAGCAGCAGGCCCTCGATTCTGGCGATGACTGATGAGAGTTCATCCAAGGGAAGTTTCTGGTCCATATCATTCTCCGGTAGGGCTTTGAGGCGAACCAGCCCGCAAACATCCCCGCCAAAGGAACCGCGGTCTCGCAAAAAGGTCAACCACTTCCAGCATACGCACCTGCGGATCTCTTTGACCCTAGAGACCCTGCATATTGGGGGGAAGACGGGCGGACGCTCTCCGGCAGAGGGCCAGTCAGGGCCATGATCGACGCAACGCTCACTAACCACGAGGTAGTCCGATTGCCCCCGCGCAGGAACCGGGAGTTGTAGGCTGGAGGTAGCCGTCGAGCAGCGCGCGGTCCCAGGAATTTGATCCCTTCCGGTTTTCCGGAATGGTTCCAGATCGAACACGAACGGGACTTATCATGGCTGACGCAACGGACGGCGTTCCGGTGGAGGGCAGCGCCGAGTATCTGCAGGACCTGGTGCTCACCAGCCCCGATGTCGAGCAGTTCCTACATGAACTGGCTGTCTATTCGGCCGATCAATTGTCGGACCCGAAACGGAGAATCTACTGCGGCATCACGCTCGTGCGGCGTAAGAAATCCGTCACGATCGCCAGCAGCGACGAGAACGCCAGGGACCTGGATGAACAGCAGACCAGGTTCGGGGACGGTCCGTGCCTGACTGCCATCCGGACCGAACAGAGCACGCTCGTTCCGGAGGTGGACACGGAGCATCGCTGGCCTGACTACATCGAGGCTGCGCACGAGCACGGCGTCAGGTCGATCCTCGGTGTCCCGTTTGCCCTAGATGGAGAGGCGGGGGCAGGTCTGAACCTCTATGCCGGATCCGCCCATGCCTTTTCGGGTGAGGCCATCGACCGGGCCGAGAACTACGTAGCGACCGCGTCGAAAGCGTTGAACTTATCCCTCCGCATGGCACACCTGACTGATGCCCGGGACAACCTGAAGGCCGCGATGGAATCACGCACCACCATCGACATGGCCGTGGGCGTGATCATGGCACAGAACGGCTGCAGCCAGGATGCAGCCTTCGAGGTTCTCCGGAACGCGTCCAGCGCCCGCAACGTCAAGCTGCGGGAGGTCGCGGCCGCCGTCGTTGCCCGGCTCAATGAGGGACGCGCAATTGAAACCCGGTTCGACGAGTAAGGGATGCGAGCAACACCGGTACCCATTGCCCAGGCCATTCGATCGCTCACACTCTTTTCCAGGGGGACGACGTGGAAGAATCAGACCAGCAAATCCTTACCGCGGCCGTGATGCGCGAAGTCGGGCTGAGCGTGCCCGTGCTGTGGGTGCATTATCTGAGTATCGGCGGGTCGGAAATGGCAAACCCGGTAGCGGCGTACCTTGACGGCTTTGGCGTGCTGCCGACTGAAGAACGCGACCTGATCTCACAGGCCCTCAATGAGCTGATCATGGATGTGCCGTGGATGCCCCAGGCGCCTCACAGTGGAACCCCGCTCGCAACGGAACCCGGGCCTTAGAGAACGCGGGCCGTGCCCTGATCGGCATCGCCGCCTCGGACGAGGCCTCGCTTCGCCCGGCCTGCTGACCGGGCGGGGGCAACGGCACCGGCCCGTTTTCAACAACGACGGCGGCAAGGCGATCCGCGGTCAGGTTTCCTTCCGCTCAGCTCCGTTCGCGGAGGAGGCCGACGCCGTCACCGGCGAGTTCGTCGAGGTAGGCGGGGCGGCCGGTCATGGCCATGATGAGGGCGAGCGTGGGGCCTTCGACCAGCGGGCCGGTGCCGGCGGCAAAGGGGCCGTCCGTCGCGGCCAGCCGGAGTCCGGCGACGCGGCTCTTGGCGACGACCACCATGTCTGACTGCTGGTAGTAGCCGGCGACTTGGGTGAGGACCTCGGGCGGGTACGGGCGCCGCAGGCCGAGCGGGCGCCGGATGTCTTCGCCGTGCACCACGGTCTCGCCGAGGATGGCGATCCGCGGCAGCGGCGGGGACACGGTGCTGGCCAGCACGCTGCGGAACCGGGCGAGCGTCTCGGCAGGCGTGGCCCCGAGGTGCTCGGCCAGGCGCATGGCCACCTGCTTGTCGAAGTCGAACCGGCAGCGGATCACGCCGGCCATCCATTGGACCGGGTTGAGGCTGGCCGCGGCGGTCAGGTGGGCCAGCACCTCCCGCACGGATAGCCCGGCACAGAGCGACGGCGTCGCCCACCGGCCGTCGGGAAGGCCGGCGAGGTCGCGGCACAGTGCGTTCCGCTCGGCGTGGATCAGCGGCCACAAGGAGTCCATGCCGATAGCCTAGGGCGCTTGTGCGTGGTCGTGGGCCGCCGGCAGCGCCCATTTGGTTGGCACCCGACGTTGCCTGACCCGCAAAAACGAGTGCTACGGAGCGTGGCGGCGCGCCTGTTGCCGGGTGCTACGAAGAGTAGAGCCGAGGCGGATGCCACGTGCAGGCTTGCCCGTCTTGCTGCTCGCTATGTTGAGGAGAACCTCAGCCAGAGCGACCACAACGGAGTGATCCACGAGACTCGGAGAAAAACTTGGGGCAGCCCGCAAGAGGGCAGGGCTCTCACAAGACGAACGGCGTGGGACGGTATGATTTAACGATTGATCAGTCTCGGTCGTCCGGTAGGGCGGCCGCATCCTGTTGGGGGAAAATTTGAAGAAGCTTATGCGCGCCTGCGCTGCGGCCGTCGCGGTCATATCGCTCGCGTTGTCGGGCACCGCCATTGCAGCAGCCGCGCCGGCGCCCGCGTCCGTCGCCGTCGTTGCCGCCGTCAAGTCAGCACCGGTGGTCATCAGGACCATTCCGAACAAGACCGTCACGGGGTCAGCGAAGGCAAAGATCACTCCGCTGGTGTCGGCGACCAAGGCGGCGAAGGTGACGTCCAAGCGCCTGACTGTCAAGCAGGGGAAGAAGGCGGTCGCCTCAAACGTGGCATCGGCGTCCCTGAAGGCGGGCACCTACAGCGTGACCACCACCGTGAAGTACAAACTGGGCAAGGCTGCCAAGTCGGCCACCAAGACCCAGAAACTGGTGGTCACCAAGAAGGCCTCCGTCCGGAGCACCGCGATCAGCGGCAAGAACTGCCCGAAAGGCTACCCCGTGAAGGGCAACCGCACCGGGAGCAACAAGGAGTGGAAGTACCACGTGCCCGGCGGCCGGTTCTACAACATCACCACGCCCGAGGAGTGCTTCAAGACCGAGGCCGCGGCACGGGCCGCCGGCTACCGGAAGTCCAAGCTCTAACCGGCAGTGAGTGGATGCCCCCGCGGCCCGTTTTCGACGGCCGCGGGGGCATTTTCATGGGCACCTGTGTGCCGGGAGGCCGACGGCGTCGGCAAGCCGGGGCAAATGCCTCCTCATCAGGGAGAATGGCCGGGTGGATGTGAAGGGGAAGGGCACGCGGGTGGTCCAGGCGGTGCTCGCGGTGCTGCTCGGCTGGGTGGTCGTCGGCTATCCGGTATTCATGCTGGCGGTGGTCGCGATGGTGAATTTCAGCGGCTGCTTCCTGGAGTGCTTCGACCCGGATCCGTGGGCCGGTTCGCTGGCGGCGGGCGCTGCCCTGCTCCTGGTTGCCGGGCCGGTGCTGGTGGGGTGGAGCGTGCTGCGGCCGGGGTCCCCGGCGTGGAAGTACGGCGTCGGCGCGGTGGCTGTCCTCGCCGTCATCGGTCTTGCCGGGACGATCTACGGCTCGCTGTAGCCACCGAAAGAAGCGGAACCCGGGCGCCGCCGTCGTAATCCCTGAACGGAAGGTGAACGGCGGCGTAATTCCCGCACCCCGCCCGGCCACGAAAACGCGACTCGTGCCCCGTACACTGGGCCGCGGAACTGGAGGAGAACAAGATGGAACCGACAACGCCGGGCCCCGCAGCGGGGGAGCCGCTGGCCAAGGGGCCGACGCCGGCAGGGGCGCCGATGCGGACCGAGGCACCGACGCCGGCCAGGGCGCCGATGCCGCGCTTCGTGCTGATTTGCCTGGGACTGGCCGGGCTGGCCGTGTTCCTGTACTTCGTGCGGGACCTGAGCAGCATCATCGCGCCGGTCTTCCTCGGCCTGAACCTGATGATCGTCGCGTACCCGCTGCAGCTGCTTTTGGCGCGCCGGCTGCACCGCTATCTGGCGGCCGTGATCACGCTGGTCTTGGTGCTGGTGCTGATCCTGGTGTTCTTTGCGGCCACCACGTGGGCGGCGACCGAACTGCTGCGCGAACTGCCCCTGTACAACCGGGAATTCACGAAGCTGTGGTCGGACATCGTCGGGCTGCTGGCGAGCGTGGGGATCAGCGAGTCGACGCTGCTGGACCAGCTGAGGTCGATCGACGCGAGCAACGTGATGAGCTTCGTGACGCCGCTACTGGGCAACGTCACCTCGGTGCTGTCGGTGCTGGTCACCGTGGTGATGACGGTGTTCTTCCTGGGCATGGACTCCGTCCAGATCCGCCGCCGGCTGGCCTCGGTCAAGGCCGGCAACCCGCGCTTCACCGAGGCCGTCGTGACGTTCAGCCGCGGCGTGCGCCGCTACTGGGTGGTCACCACGGTGTTCGGCCTGATCGTGGCGCTGCTCGACGTCGCCGCGCTGGCCATCATCGGCGTCCCGCTGATCTGGGTCTGGGGTGTGCTGGCGTTCCTGACCAACTACATTCCGAACATTGGCTTTGTGATCGGACTGGTCCCGCCGGCCCTGCTCGCGCTGCTCGACAGCGGCCCGGGCCCGGCGCTCGCGGTGGTCGCCGCCTACAGCATCCTCAACTTCTCGGTGCAGTCCATCATCCAGCCGAAGTTCACCGGCGAGGCCGTGGGCGTCACCCCGACCATGTCCTTCCTGTCCCTGCTGTTCTGGTACTGGGTGCTCGGCTGGCTGGGCGCGCTGCTGGCGCTGCCGGCGACGCTGCTGCTGAAGGCGCTGCTGGTGGACGCCGACCCGCGGGCAAGCTGGATCAACCTCCTGATCTCGAGCCGGCCGCCGCGGCCGGACAGCCGGAAGAAGCCGGCGCGGGCCATAAAGGCCGTGGCGGCGGGGGAGCCGGATCCCGGCAAGGCGGCGCCGGCTCCTGCCGGGACTGACTGACAGTACGACGGCATGTACCTGAACGGTGCGCGGCCTTGAACATAATGGGTAGCGGACAGCATCCGCGCGTGCGGATGAAAACGTTGGGCCGGGAGAGCGCGTGGACGTCAGGCAGTTGAAGTATTTCCTTGCGGTGGTGGACTACGAGGGGTTCAACCGCGCGGCCGAGCAGCTGCTGATCGCGCAGCCGTCGCTGTCGCAGACGATCAAGACGCTGGAGCAGGAGGTCGGCGTGCCGCTGTTCCACCGGGTCGGGCGGCGGGTGGTGCTCAGCGAGGCGGGCCGGGAACTGGTGGGGCCGGCGCGCGCGGTGGTGCGGGACCTGGAGGTGGCGAGGTCCGCCGTCGTTGCTGTGAAGGGTCTGCGCAGCGGGCGGCTGGATCTGACGGCCATGCCGTCGCCGGGGATCGAGCCGCTGACGTCGATGATCGCGGCGTTCTCCCGCCGGTATCCCGCGGTAGTGGTGAACGTGGATGCGGCGTTTACCACGGACGACGTCGTTGCCTCCATCCGCAGCGGGAGTTCCGAGATCGGGATCCTGGGTTCCGACCGGCCGATCAGGCCGGCGGGGGTGGAGGTGATGCAGCTCGAGCGCCAGCCGCTGGTGCTGATTATCAATCCGGAGGCGGACACGTTCGGTCCGGGCGAGGCCATCGGGCGGGAGGACCTGGACGGGCACCGCGTGGTTGCCTCGCAGCGCGGTTCGCTGATGCGCTGGCTGGTGGATGACATCGTGGCCAGCGGGGTGAACGTGGAGATCGCGGTCGAGGTGGCGCACCGGACGTCGATCCTGCCGCTGGTGCTGGCGGGTGTCGGCCATGCGGTGATGCCGTCCTCCTGGTCGCCGCTGGCGCGCCAGTCGGGGCTGCGGGTTGCGCGGATCGAGCCGGTGGCGGAGCTGCATGTAGCCGTGCTGAGCCGGCAGGCGGCGGCGCTGACGCCGGCGGCGCAGGCTTTCCTGGCCGTCGCGGCGGAGCATGCGGCGTCGCGGGCGGACCTGAATGGATAGGTAGAGCCTATTTAGCGTATTCAAATCCGGTCTTGGACGCGATCACTCGGCCGCCGGTCTAATTGATTTCGACGCCGCAGCTGTGATGCGGAGCACAGGTCAACCAAGATCAAGCAGGAGTGAAATACGCATGAGTGACAACCAGGTTTTCAAGATCGCTTCCATCCCCGCCGACGGCGTGGGCAAGGAAGTCGTCGCGGCCGGCCGCCGGGTCCTGGACACGCTCGCCGAGCAGTCCAACGGCAAATTCTCGTTCGACTGGACCGAGTTCCCCTGGGGCTGCGAGTACTACGCGAAGCACGGCATCATGATGGACCCGGACGGGCTGGAGGTCCTGAAGGCGTTCGACGCGATCTACTTCGGCGCCGTCGGCTGGGAAAACGTCCCGGACCACATCAGCCTGTGGGGGCTGCGGCTGAACATCACGCAGAACTTCGACCAGTGGGCCAACATCCGGCCGGTGAAGTTCCTGCCCGGCGTCCAGTCGCCGCTGCGCAAGGCCGACAACACCGAGCTGGACTGGATCGTCGTCCGCGAGAACAGCGAAGGCGAGTACGCCGGCCTGGGTGGCCGCAACCTCAGCGGCCGCGGACAGGGCAACGAGGTCGCCCTGCAGACCGCGCTGTTCACCGAGAAGGGCTGCGAGCGGATCATGCGCTTCGCCTTCGACCTGGCCCGGACCCGGACGGTCAAGAAGGTCTCCAGCGTCACCAAGTCCAACGCCCAGCAGTACGGCATGGTGCTGTGGGACGAAGTCTTCAACCGCGTGGCGCTGGACTACCCGGACGTGGAGACCGAGAGCGTGCTGGTGGACGCGATGAGCGCCAAGTTCATCCTGCGCCCGGAGGACCTTTCCGTCGTCGTTGCCTCCAACCTCAACGCGGATATCCTCTCCGACCTCGGCTCCGCCCTGGCCGGCAGCCTGGGCCTGGCCGCCAGCGCCAACCTGAACCCGGAGCGCCGCTTCCCGAGCATGTTCGAGCCGGTCCACGGCTCCGCCCCGGACATCGCCGGCCTCGGCATCAGCAACCCGATCGGTGCCATCGCCAGCGCCGCGCTGATGCTGGACCACTTCGGCCTGCACGAAGAGGCCCGCCGCGTCGAGGCGGCCATCGAGGCCGCCACCGGCTCCGGCCAGCTCACCCGCGACATCGGCGGCACGGCGGACACCAAGGCCGTCACTGAGTCCATCGTCGCGGCGCTCAGCGAAGAGCTCGCCGCCGTCTGATTCGCGCTTCCCGGGTCCGGCCGGCACGCCCGCCGGCCGGACCCGTCCCTCCGCGGGCATGCGCTCCTACAAGCATGCCCGGCCCACTGCCCTTCCTGTCCGCGGCTTCCAAGACGTCCCGCGGAGCATGATCTTCCAACAATGAGGTAGGAACCATGGACCACACATTGGACAGCGGCACCCGCCGCCCGGCCCGGCCCCGGCGCTGGTACCGGCAGCTGTACTTCTGGGTGCTGGTGGCGATCGTCGTCGGCATCTTCGTCGGCTGGCTCGCCCCGGCAACCGGCGAAGCCATGCAGCCGATCGGGACCACGTTCGTCGAGGCGATGAAGATGCTCATCGGACCGATCGTGTTCCTCACGATCGTCGGCGGCATCGCCAGCGTCGCGGACCTGAAGAAGGTCGGCGTGACCGGGCTCAAGGCCCTCACGTACTTCCAGATCGGCACCATCTGCGCCATGGTCATCGGCCTGGTCGCCATCAACATCTTCCGGCTCGGCGACGGCGTCAACGCGGACGCCAGCAAGATCGAGACCACCGGCACGGCCGCCGAGCTGATCGAAAAAGGCGAGAACCAGCAGTGGTGGGAGTTCCTGACCCACATCATCCCGGGCAGCGTGGCGGGCCCGTTCGTCGAGGGCGACATCCTCCAAATCATCTTCATGGCGGTCATCTTCGGCATCGCGCTCAACGCCGTCGGCAAGGTCGGAGCCCCGGTCCTCGACGCCGTCCAGCGGCTGACCAAGATCGTCTTCAAGGTCCTGAACTTCATCATGAAGGCCGCCCCGCTCGGCGCCTTCGGAGCCATGGCCTTCGCCGTGGGCAAGTACGGCGTGGAAACCCTCTCCAGCCTCGGCTGGCTGATCCTGCTCTTCTACGGCACCTCGATCCTCTTCGTCATCGTGGTCCTCGGCGGCGTGATGGCCTTCCTGAAGCTGAACATCTTCAAGATGTTCAAGCACTTCAAGGAGGAGCTGCTGCTGATCCTGGGTACGTCCACCGCGGAGCCGGCCCTCCCGGGGCTGATGCGCAAGCTCGAACATGCCGGCGTCAAGAAGGAGACCGTCGGCCTGGTCGTCCCGACCGGCTACAGCTTCAACCTCGACGGCGCCGCGATCTACCTCTCGCTTGCCGCGGTCTACATCGCGCAGGCCACCAACACGGAGCTGACCATCGGCCAGCAGCTGGGCATGCTCGCGGTCATGCTGCTCACCTCCAAGGGCGCCGCCGGCGTCGCGGGCGGCGGCTTCATCGCCCTCACCGCGACGCTCAGCACGCTGGGCACCATCCCCGCGGCGGGCATCATGCTGATCTTCGGCATTGACAAGTTCATGTCCGAGTGCCGCGCGCTGGTGAACTTCTGCGGCAACGCCGTGGCCACGCTGTTCATCGCCTGGTGGGACAAGTCGCTGGACGTGGACCGGGTGCGCCGGGTCTTCAACGGCGAGGACGTGGAGCCACTGGGCACGGCAACCAATAACGACGGCGGCGCCGGGGGAGGTGCCCTGGCCGCGGGCGGCGTGGCGGATACTAACGACGACGGTGCTCCGGTTGCTGCCGGGGCGTCCGCCAGGACGGAGGTACCAGCCGGCGCCGAGCGGCCCGGTCGACGGGCAGCCGCGGAAGCCGACAGCTCCGCGGCGGCCGAAACCGTTCCCGCCGAGGCCGGCGTCCGATGAGCACGATGAAGATCCTGGTGGCTCCCGACAAGTTCAAGGGCTCGCTCAGCGCGGCCGAGGTGGCGCAGGCGCTGGAAACCGGCCTCCTGGCCGGCGGCAGCAGGGACAGCGGCGCTACTGTTGTTCCCGCCGGAGCCTCACAGGCCGGCGGCCAGCAAGCCCGTGGCCCGCAAATCAGCTGCCGCCTGCTGCCGCTGGCCGATGGCGGGGACGGCAGCGTCCAGGCCGCGCTGGCCGCAGGCTTCCGGCCGCTGGCAGTGGAGGTCGCCGGCCCGACCGGCGGCCCCGCTTCCGCCACCGTCGCCTTCGACGGCCACGCGGCCGTGGTCGAAGTCGCGACAACCTCGGGGCTGCAGATGCTGCCGGCCGGCGGGCTGGCCCCGATGGCCAGCAGCAGCGCCGGCTTCGGCCAGGCCATCCGGGCGGCGCTCGGGCAGGGGCCGCGCCAGCTGGTCCTGGCGCTGGGCGGCAGCGCCAGCACGGACGGGGGAGCCGGCATGCTCCACGCCCTCGGCGCCCGGTTCTTCGACGCCGCCGGCCGCGCCTTCGCCCCGAGCGGCGGCTCGCTGGCGGACATCGCACGGATCGAGCTGGACGGCCTGCCCGGGCTGGCAGGCGTGGACATCGTGGCCGCCAACGACGTCCGGAACCCGCTGCTCGGCCCGGACGGCGCGGCCGCAGTGTACGGACCGCAGAAGGGCGCCGACCCCGAGGACGTGCAGCTGCTCGAAGCCGGACTGGCCAACCTGGTCCGCCGGCTCGAGGAAGCCGGCTCGGCGGCGGCGTCCTGCGCGGAGGCCCCCGGCGCCGGGAGCGCCGGCGGGCTCGGATTCGCCGCGATGCTGCTCGGCGCGCGCATGGTCTCCGGCGCCGACTTCTTCCTGGACCTGCTCGGCTTCGAGCAGGCCGCCGCCGGCTGCGACCTGGTCATCACCGGCGAGGGCAAGCTCGATGCCCAGACCCTGTCCGGAAAGCTTCCCCTGGTCGTGGCCCGGCGCTCGGCACCCAAGCCGGTGGTCGCCGTCGTCGGCCACAACGCCCTGGCGCAGGACGCCCTGCCGGAACACGGAATCGGCCAGATCCACGCGCTCAGCGCCATGACCGGCCAGGACTGCGCCGCGGACCCGGAGCTGTCCCGGCGGCTCCTCGCCGAACTCGGCCGCGATATCGCCCAAACCCTACAGCCCAGCAAGGACGCCATCCCCTCATGAGACGCGCCAAGATCGTCGCCACCTTCGGACCCGCCCTCGACACCTACGCCAAGACCCTGGCCGTCCTCGAGGCCGGCACCGACGTCGCCCGGCTGAACATGAGCCACGGCGACCACGAAGCGCACGAGCAGACCTACGCCCACATCCGCAAGGCCGCCGCCGAACTCAGCAAGCCGGTCGGCATCTTCGCGGACCTCCAAGGGCCGAAGATCCGGCTGGGGCGGTTCGCCGACGGCCCGCATTACCTGGCCGAGGGGCAGCGCTTTACCATCACGGTGGAGGACGTCGACGGCATCGGGCGGATCTGCTCCACCACGTACAAGGGGCTGCCGCAGGACGTCGCGCCGGGGGACACCCTGCTCATCGACGACGGCAAGGTGGCGCTGATGGCCCTCGAGGTCACCGACACCGAAGTCCGCGCGGAAGTCACGGTGCCGGGGCACGTCTCGAACAACAAGGGGATCAACCTGCCCGGCGTCGCTGTGGGCCTGCCCGCGCTGACCGATAAGGACGAGGCGGACCTGCGCTGGGCTCTGAAGACCGGCGTGGACATGGTCGCGCTGTCCTTTGTGCGCGACGCCGCCGACATCCGCCGCGTCCACGAGATCATGGACGAGGAGGGCCGCCGCGTCCCGGTCATCGCCAAGATCGAGAAGCCACAGGCCGTCGACGCGCTCGAGGAAATCGTCGACGCCTTCGACGCCATCATGGTGGCGCGCGGCGACCTCGGCGTCGAAGTCCCGCTGGAGGACGTGCCGCTGGTGCAGAAGCGCGCCATCGCCCTGGCCCGCCGCTGGGCCAAGCCGGTCATCGTCGCCACCCAGGTGCTCGAGTCCATGATCGGCAACCCGCGGCCCACCCGCGCCGAAGCCTCGGACTGCGCCAACGCCGTGCTCGACGGCGCCGACGCGGTCATGCTTTCCGGCGAAACCAGCGTCGGCAGCTACCCGGTCGAAGCCGTCCGGACCATGGCGCAGATCATGGAGGCCTCCGAAGAGCAGGGCCGGGACCTGGTGCCGCCGCTGGGCAGCAAACCCGCCACCCGCGCCGGGGCCGTCACCCGCGCCGCCGTGGACATCGCCGACCAGCTCGGCGCCGCCTGCATCTGCGCCTTCACCGAGACCGGCGACACCGCGCGCCGCCTCTCCCGGCTGCGCCCCGCCAGGCCCGTCTTCGCCTTCACCCCGTCGCTGGCCACCATGCACACCGCCACCCTGGCCTGGGGAATCCAGCCCGTGCTCATTCCCGCGCAGCACCACACCGACGAAATGACCTTCGAGCTGGACCGCCGGCTCCGGGAACTCGGCCTCGCAAGCACCGGCGACCTCACCGTCGTCGTCGCCGGCTCGCCGCCCGGCACCCCCGGCTCCACCAACCTGCTCAAGGTGCACCGCGTCGGCCAGGCGGATTGACACCCCGGGCAAATCCCGCGACAGGATCCGATGCCGGCGGCCGTCAGCGGCGGTGGCATGATGGGCCCATGAGCCAAAACCCGGATTCCGCCCTGCGTTCCATCGAGCTGTCCCGCACCGCCACCGGCCGCTACACCGCCCGCAATGCTGCCGGGGCTGAGGTCGAATTCGGCCAGGGCGAGGGCCTGCTGTCTCCCGTGGAGCTGCTGCTGGCCGCCATCGCGGGCTGCTCGGCCATCGACGTGGACATCGCGACTTCCCGCAGCTCCGAACCCTCGGAGTTCCGGATCGAGGCCACGGGGAACAAGATCGTCGAGGAGGGCGGGGCGAACCGGATGGAGGATCTGAACCTTTCGTTCAGGCTCGCCTTCCCCGACGACGACGGCGGACGCAAGGCGGCCGGCATGGTCGAACGACTCGTCGCCCTCTCGCACGACAAGTACTGCACGGTCTCTCGGACCGTGGAGCACGGCACCGCCGTCGGGCATGACGTCAGCGTCGGCATCGACGGCGCCCCCGGCGCCCCGGAGGAGGCGAAGTAGCCGCCCCCGTCCTGTCTGACCTGAGATAATCGGTGGCGATGAAAGCGCACGAAGCAGTGATGAATTGGGTGACCGAGGAGCTCTCCAGCGGCCGCCTGCGCATCGGCGACCACCTGCCCAGCGAGCGAGCCCTCGCCGAGACCCTGAAGGTTTCCCGCAGCTCCCTGCGTGAAGCATTAAAGGTCCTCGAGGCGCTGGGAACCATCCAGGCCTCGACGGGCTCCGGCCCGCGGTCGGGCACCGTTGTCACCGCGGCACCCGCCCAGGCGATGGCGCTGCTGCTCAACCTGCAGATCGCGACGAGCCACGTCGAGCACTCGCACGTGTACGAGATGCGCCTGCTGCTTGAGACGTGGGCTGCGGAACACTCGGACCCGGGCAGGGGAGACTGGGACTCGGCCGAGCGCCTCCTGAAGCTGATGGATGACCCGGACATCGCCGTCGAGGACTTCCTGCAGCTCGATGCCGAGTTCCACGTGACGGTTTCGCGGACCGCCGGGAACCCGCTCATCAGCACGCTCATGGACGCGCTGCGTACTGCCATTGCCGACCACACTCTTGCCCGCGCCCAGGCGCTTCCGGACTGGACGACCACCGCCGCCCGCCTGCGGTCCGAACACCGCGCGATCTTCGACGCCCTGCGCAGCGGGGAGCGCCAGCGGGCCGCGGAAGCCGTGCGTGAACACATCCGCGGGTACTACCTGGAAACGGCCAACTAGCCCGCCCATCAGGATTGGCGAGTGCCGAGGCCGGGGTAAATTACAGCCGGGCGGCGTCTACGTCCCCGCATGCTTCACTTCGAGCACCTTCAGCGCTGCCGCATCGATCTTCGCCCGGAAGGCAGGATGGGCCAGCGCGTAGTTGTGCAGGTACCGCTGCATGGCGGGCAGGTCGCGGGCGTCGGTGCACAGCAGCATGGTGCCGCCGGCGTTGAAGAAGGCACGTGCCCGCGTGCTGTAGGACCAAGGGGAGAGCTGCGCCGCATTGCACAGGTCGTCGGAGATCACGATGCCGGTGAAGCCCAGTTCGGTGCGCAGCATGGTTCGCATGATGGTTGGCGAGAACGGGCCGATGTGGCGGGCGTCGATCTTTGAATAGTAGGCGTTGGACACCATGACCCAGCGGGCACCCGCACCGATGCCGTCCTTGAACGGCCGCAGGTAGGCATCGCGGCGCGTCGTGACGGTGTCCGTGACGCCGCGCGAAATGTCGGTGTTCAGATGTACGCGGCCCAGCCCCGGGAAATGCTTGATGACCGGGGCGACCCCAGACGCCTTCATGCCCTTCGAAAACGCCACCACGTCGGCGGCTACGTGTTCGGGGGTGTTGCCGAACTCGCGGTTCCAGTAGCCGATGGGAAGGTTGTAGGCCCCGATGGACGCCGGAACGGTATCTGCCACCGGCGCCAGGTTCACATTCACCCCGGCAGAGCGCAGCTGCCCGCCCCATCGCTGAGCGCTGACCTGCACGGAACGTGGAAGCCAGCGGCCTTGATGCAGAGCGGTCGGAATTTTTTCAAAGCCCGGGCCGCTGAGCACCTGGACATATCCGCCTTCCTGGTCGGTGGCGATGAACAGGGGAATGCCACCGGTGGAGCGCGAGGATACGGTCGCGCGCAGGGCGTCGGTCACCCTTCGGGTGGCGGCGACGCCCTTGGAACTGCGGCCCGACAGGAAGATATTCCCCATGTGGAAGCGCTTGATCATGGCCAGGTCGCTGCTGCTGGCACCGGTAGCCGGGACGCCGCCCATGACCACCTGGCCGATCCGCTGGTCCAGGGTCAGCTTGGCCAGCTGCTGCGCCGGGGTGGGAACCGCGGCCGTAGTCTCCAGGACAAGGGACGACGGCGGACTGCTCGCCTGCGCCGGTCCTTGGGGTGCCGCCGTGGTCAGGCCGAGCACCACGGCCGCCGCAAGGGCCGCAGTCCAGCGAAGTGACATATCCCTGCTCCTCATGACGGGCCGGACGGAAGATCCAAGCAGCACTCTACGCGCGGCCGCGCTGCCCCAGGCCGGCCGCAAGGTTCCAAATGGGAAACGATTCAGTGAGCGCCGGGCTATGCGCATCGATCGGAATGAAAGCTGCGCCACACCTTGACGTGGCAGCAGTCACACCCTACAGTTTTCTGTGGTCGGACCACATGGTAGGGCCACATAGGCTCCGATTCCCATAGGAGAAATTCGTGACGGTCACTACGTCCTCGCAAAAAACCCAGACCCCGGAGAAGCTGAACTACCGAGTGCTGCTCGGCAGCCTCAGCGGCAGCGTCATCGAGTGGTTCGACTTCCTCGTCTACGGCACGGTTGCAGCCCTGGTCTTCAACAAGCTCTTTTTCCCGAGCGACAACGAGTTCGTGTCGACGCTGCTCGCCTACATCTCGTTCTCGCTGACGTTCTTCTTCCGTCCCCTGGGCGGCATCATCTTCTCGCATATCGGCGACCGCATCGGCCGCAAGAAGACCCTCTTCATCACGCTCATGCTGATGGGCGGCGGCACCGTCGCCATCGGCCTGCTGCCCGACTACGCGGCCATCGGCATCGCCGCCCCGATCCTGCTCATCGCCTTCCGCATCCTGCAGGGCCTGGGCATCGGCGGCGAATGGGGCGGCGCACTCCTGCTCGCCTACGAGTACGCGCCGAAGAACCGCCGCGGCCTCTACGGGGCCGTGCCGCAGATGGGCATCAGCCTGGGCATGCTGCTCGCCGCCGGCGTCGTCGCGCTCCTCACGATGCTCCCGGACGGGCAGTTCATGACGTGGGGCTGGCGCGTGCCGTTCGTCGGCAGCGTGGTGCTCGTCTTCATCGGCCTCTGGATCCGCAACGGCCTCGACGAGACCCCCGAGTTCAAGCGGGTGCGGGAGAAGGGCGCCCAGCTGCGCCTGCCGATCAAGGAGGTCCTCACGAAGCACCGCGGCGCCGTGCTGGTCTCGATCGGCGCGAAGGCCGCCGAAACGGGCCCGTTCTACATCTTCGGCACCTACGTCATCGCCTACGCCACCGGCGTCCTCGGAGCGCGGCAGAATACCGTCCTCCTCGCCGTCGCGGCGGCCGCGCTCGTTGCGACGATCTGGATGCCCATCTTCGGGCGCATCTCCGACAGCATTCCGCGCGCCAAGCTCTACCGCTGGTCGGCCACGGCTACGATCCTGCTCGTGGTGCCCTACTACCTCGTGATCAACACGGGTGCCACCGTGGCACTGTTCGTGGGAACTATCGTCGGATTCGGCATCCTGTGGGGCAGCGTCAACGCGATCCTCGGCACGCTGATCGCCGAAAACTTCGCCCCCGAGGTCCGCTACACCGGCGCCTCGCTCGGCTACCAGCTCGGCGCGGCGATCTTCGGCGGCACCGCCCCGATCATCGCGGCCTGGCTCTTCGAGGTCAGCGGTGGACAGTGGTGGCCCATCGCCGTCTACGTCGCCGGCTGCGCATCCGTTTCGATCGTGGCGTCCTTCTTCATCAAGCGCGTCGCGCACCAGGACAGCTAAAGCACCCGGCAGCACCGTTTCCGGACAGGACTGTTTCCAGGATTTCCAGAGAGGACCAGCACCATGAACCGCCAGCTTCCCAAACCCGCAGAAATCTTTGAACTCATGCAGTTCAAGAAGCCCGAGCTGAACGGCAAGAAGCGCCGGCTCGACGCGGCACTCACCATCGACGACCTGCGCCGCATCGCCAAGCGGCGCACCCCCGCGGCCGCCTTCGACTACACCGACGGCGGCGCCGAGGGCGAGATCTCGATGCAGCGCGCCTGCCAGGCCTTCGAGGACATCGAATTCCACCCGGACATCCTCAAGCCGGCGGCCCACGTCGACACCTCGACCACCATCCTCGGCGGCCTCTCGGCCCTGCCCTTCGGCATCGCCCCGACCGGGTTCACCCGCCTCATGCAGACCGAGGGCGAGGTCGCCGGGGCCGGTGCCGCCGGAGCCGCGGGCATCCCGTTCACCCTGTCCACGCTGGGCACCACCTCCATCGAGAACGTGAAGGCCGCCAACCCTGCCGGCCGCAACTGGTTCCAGCTCTACGTCATGCGCGAGCGCGAAATCTCCTACGGCCTGGTAGAACGCGCCGCGCAGGCCGGCTTCGACACCCTCATGTTCACCGTCGACACCCCCGTCGCCGGGCACCGGATGCGGGACAAGCGCAACGGCTTCTCCATCCCGCCGCAGCTCACCGCCGGCACCGTCCTGAACGCGATCCCGCGCCCGTGGTGGTGGATCGACTTCCTGACCACGCCCAAGCTCGAATTCGCCTCGCTGTCCTCGACCGGCGGCACCGTGGGTGACCTGCTGAACTCCTCGATGGACCCGACCATCTCCTACGAGGACCTGGAGATCATCCGCGCGATGTGGCCGGGCAAGCTCGTCGTCAAGGGCGTGCAGAATGTGCCGGACGCGGCCAGGCTCGTCGAGCTCGGCGTCGACGGCATCATCCTCTCCAACCACGGCGGCCGCCAGCTCGACCGCGCCCCCGTGCCGTTCCACCTGCTGCCTAAGGTGGTCCGCGAGGTGGGCCGCGACGCGACGGTCATGATCGACACCGGCATCCGGAACGGCGCGGACATCGTCGCCGCCGTCGCCCTCGGCGCGAAGTTCACGCTCGTCGGCCGCGCCTATCTCTACGGCCTGATGGCCGGGGGCCGCGAGGGCGTCGACCGCATGGTCGGCATCCTCCGCAGCGAGATCGAGCGCACCATGGCCCTGCTCGGCGTCTCCTCGCTCGAGGAGCTCGAACCCCGGCACGTCACCCAGCTCAGCCGCCTCGTGCCCGTGCCGGAGTCCAGCGTCACCGCAGCCGAGTGCCTGGCGTAAACAACGACGGCGGCGCCCACCTCCGCGCTATCGGCGGCGGCGCCTGCGGCCGGCACCAACGACGGCGGTGCCCGCCTTTGCCGCGGCAGTATCGGTTCGCTTCGCGCGGGACGATACTGCCGCTGTCGCCATTTCGCGGGGCCTGAAAACGTGCAGAAGGCTGCCCTGGCCGTCGGCGCCGTCTTTCTCCTCGTCGGCATCCTCGGCTTCATCCCCGGGATCACCTCGAACTACGACCAGCTCGGCGCAGCCGGCCACCACTCGGAGGCGCTGCTCCTGGGCGTCTTCCAGGTCTCGATCCTGCACAACATCGTGCACCTGCTGTTCGGTGCCGCCGGCATCGCGGTGGCCCGCAGCATTTCCGGCAGCCGCAACTATCTGATCTGGGGCGGCGTGATCTACCTGGTCCTGTGGCTCTACGGGCTGTTCATTAATAAGGACTCGGCAGCGAACTTCGTCCCGGTGAACACCGCCGACGACTGGCTGCACTTCGTCCTGGGCGTCGGCATGATCCTGCTCGGCGTCGCCCTCACCCGGGATCGCCGCCGCGATACCGTCCGGTAGCGTCCCCTATTCCTCCCCGGGCGCCCGGCAGGTCATTCGCCATCACGGCCTGTGACCGCCGGGCGCTTTTCCCTGTCAACGTTTCCTTCGTGTCCCGCCGACGACGGCGGCGCCAGCGGCGAGTGCGCCGGCCAGCAGCAGGCGTGCCCTCACCGAGCGCCAGCCGCCCGTGACCGCGTTGGACTCGGGCCGGGGCGCGAACACGGTTCCAGTGTCTGGGGCAACGTGAGGTTCCCCCAATGCTGCGCCGGGTCTCCCGAGGGCAATCCGGTCCATTAGGACGGGGACCAGCGCGTCATGGACGCGGGGGAGCAGGTCGTGCAGCGGGACGAAGGTCCGCTGTGCCAGCCCGGCCATGGCCTCGGGCCGCGGACGGGACGCCAGCTTCACGATCTGCCGGGCCACGCGCTTCGGCCCGGCCACGGGCGGCAGCGGCCTGACATTGTGCCCGGTGTAGTTCGCGGCGTGCTGGAAGATCGGCGTATCGATGGACGCGGGCAGTACCAGGCAGACGTGGATGTCCTTCTCTGCATGCAGTTCCTGGCGCAGCACCTCGCCAAGCCGGAGCAGGCCGGCCTTGCTCGCGGCGTAGGCGGAGACATACGGCGTGCCGATCCTCGAATAAATGGAGCCGACCATGATCAGCACGCCCCGGCCCTGCTCCCGGAATTGCGGCAGCACCGCCCGGATCCCGTGCAGCTGCCCGGTCAGGTTGGTCTCGAGCAGCCGGCGGAACACGGCGACGGGTGTCTGTTCCACGGTCCCGTACGCGTAGACGGACGCCGCGCCGACCCAGACGTCGATCCGGCCGAATTCCCGCACCGCGGTCCGGGCCAGGCGCTCCACCTGCGCCTCGACCGTCACGTCGGTGGGCACGGTCACGGCCTGTCCGCCCAGCGCGCGGCATTCCTCCGCAGCCTCGGCCAGACTGGATTCGCTCCGCGCCGCGAGCACCAGCCGGGCGCCGCGCCGGGCGAACTCGTGCGCCGTTGCGCGACCGATCCCGCTCGAGGCGCCGACGATCACCACCACGGGCGCCCCGCCGTCGTCGTTCCTGTGGCGGCGCACCACCTACCGGAACCCCTCGCTCTGGGTCTGTTCGTCCGCCACCCGGACCCCGTAGTGGTAGGCGAGCATCCCGCCGAGGTAGCCCGACGCGGAGAGCAGGCCCAGCCCGATGATGCTAAGGATGAAGCCGACCACGCTCAGGTCCTGGTACCCGGCGGCCTGGCGGACCAGGAACGCGATCAGGAACAGCACGGTGACCAGCAAGTTCAGCGCCATGTGGATCGTCGCCGTCCGCTTCGCCTTGGTGCCCGCTGCCAGCTGTGCGTAGTCGAGGAACCCGAAAATCGCGGCGACCAGCGCGCCGACAATGCCGATCCCGGTCAGCCACACGGCGCCGCGCGCGAACACCTCCGAGTCCTCGGTGAAGATGGCCGCGAGGTCGAAGATGACCACGGCGATCCATGCGCCGATCGGGACGGTGATCAGGATCGGATGGAAGGGGTGGCCGTACGGCCCGGCCAAGGCGGTTCTGGGCTGCTTGGCCCGCTGCTGCGCCGACTGGTCTGCCATGGCTCCTCCTGAGGATGGAGTTTCGGATACACCTGCCGCCATCCAAGCACCAGCTGCGCGGAAGCAACAGGGCCCAAGGTGGATTGCCCTTGCTTGGGTGGAGGCGATGCATCGGGAAAGCCGAAGGGTATCCATCACGATCCGTTGATTTTGCTGATGGGCGTGACGGTGCATACTAGATCGGGACGATGATGCCTGCCCCTCACCGCCCGTCCTAGCGGCTAGGGGATCCCTTACGAAACTTCCGGTCCACGCTCGTCTTGGCCGGGCCGACCGCGCCCGCCTCACGGTGCCGCGGCGCCGGAGTTCTTCCAATCAAGGAGTACGTTTCATGCGCTCTGACGCGCCTACTCAGCCGGCCGGCGCCGCATCGCCCGGCCTGTCCAAGTCGCTGAAGCCCCGGCACCTGTCGATGATCGCCATCGCCGGCGTCATCGGCGCGGGGCTGTTCGTCGGCTCCGGTGCCGCGATCCAGCAGGCCGGCCCCGGCATCCTCGTGGCCTACGCCGCCGCGGGCCTCGTGGTGATCCTGGTGATGCGGATGCTCGGCGAAATGGCCGCCTCCAACCCGGAGACCGGCTCCTTCTCCACCTATGCGGACAAGGCACTGGGCCGCTGGGCCGGCTTCAGCATCGGCTGGCTCTACGCCTGGTTCTGGATCATCGTGCTCGGCATCGAGGCCACCGCGGGTGCGGCGATCGTGCACCGCTGGGTTCCCGGCGTGGACCAGTGGGTCTGGGCGCTGATCCTGATGGTGCTGCTGACCCTGACCAACGTCGCCTCGGTGAAGTCCTTCGGCGAGTTCGAGTTCTGGTTCGCCTCCATCAAGGTGGCCGCGATCGTGGGCTTCCTGCTGTTCGGCATCGCCGCGATCCTCGGGCTGCTGCCCGGCGTTGACGCCCCGGGCCTGACCAACCTGACCGGCCAGGGCGGCTTCTTCCCGAACGGCGGCGCCGCCGTGCTGGCGGGCATCCTCGTCGTCGTCTTCTCCTTCTTCGGCGCGGAAATCGCCACCATCGCCGCGGGCGAATCCGCCAAC
The DNA here is from genome assembly GCF_946892675.1 of Arthrobacter sp. Marseille-P9274. Taxonomy (NCBI): domain Bacteria; kingdom Bacillati; phylum Actinomycetota; class Actinomycetes; order Micrococcales; family Micrococcaceae; genus Arthrobacter; species Arthrobacter sp. Marseille-P9274. The sequence continues at coordinate 298,286 of NZ_CAMPOV010000001.1, read as the reverse complement.
CCGGTCGACGCGGTTAAGAAGGCCGTGCGCTCCACCGTGTGGCGCATCCTGGTCTTCTACATCGGCTCGATCGCGATCGTGGTGACCCTGCTGCCGTGGAACGACACCTCCGTGGCGAAGAGCCCCTACGTGGCGGTCATGGAGCTGTACGGGATCCCGGGCGCCGGCGTGATCATGGACATCATCGTGCTGACCTCGGTGCTGTCCTGCCTGAACTCCGGCCTCTACACCGCCAGCCGCATGCTGTTCTCCCTCTCCACCCGCGGCGACGCTCCGCGCTCCTGGACCAGGATCTCCAAGCGCGGCGTGCCCGTGGCCCCGGTGCTGGCCTCGACCGTGGTCGGCTTCATCACCGTGGGCCTGAACTACATCGCACCGGACACCGTGTTCCTGTTCCTGGTCAACACCTCGGGCGCCATCGCCCTGTTCGTCTGGCTGGTCATCGCCGCCTCGCAGCTGATCCTGCGCCGGCGCTTGGGTACAGAGGCCAAGAACCTGACGCTGAAGATGTGGTTCTTCCCGTACCTGACCTGGCTGGCGATCGGCAGCATCGTCGCGCTGCTCATCGGCATGGTCATCCTCGAGGAGACCCGTGAGTCGCTGATCCTGTCGGTGGCGCTGGCCGCCGTCGTCGTGGCGCTGGGCGTCTGGCGGTACCGGCGCGGTGGGAACGCCTCGGTCGAGGTGGACGCCGCTGCGGGCGAGCCGGAACGTGCGGCCGAGCCGGAAGCGGCCGCCGAACCGGAGCCCGCGCTGCGCAAGTAGGCCTGGCCCGCCGCGGCCTGCCACCCCATCCGCAACGGCGGCGCCGATTCATCGGCGCCGCCGTTGCCGTGCGGAACAGCCCCGAACCCGCGTCCGCCGCGGCCCATACGATCCCGATATGGAACAGCGCGGCAGGGATAATGGTTTGGACGCGGGCCCGTGGCTAGGCTGGCGGCATGAGCAATCGATCACTTCTGCACTCGGACCTCTCCCGTCTGGATCGGGAAACCGGCATGTTCCTGGCCACCGTCTCGTCCCTCTCCGACGACGAGCTGGCCGCTCCCTCCCTGTGCGAGGGGTGGACCCGGGCCGACGTCATCGCCCACGTCGCCTCCAACAGCCACGCCCTGCTGAACCTCATCGACTGGGCAACGTCCGGCGAGGAGCGCCCGATGTATGCCTCGCCGGAGGCCCGCGCGGAGGCGATCTCCAACCTGGCGGCCCTGCCGCGGGAAGAGCTCGTTGCGGAGCTGCGGGAGTCCGCCCGGAACTTCGCCGAGCAGGCCCAGCGGCTGGGCGGGGAGCTCGCGGCCCCCGAGGTGCGGGTCAACACCAAGGTTCTTCCCTCGACGTCGATCGTGGCGCTGCGGATCGCCGAGGTGGTGGTGCATCATCATGATCTGGACACGGCCTGGACCATCGAGGAGGCCGACCCGGACTCGCTGCTGAATGCCCTCGACTCCGTGGTGGGTACGCTGCGCAGCAAGGACGCGCCGGGAATGACGCTGGTGACCGAAGAGGGCGACGAGTGGGTCATCGGCGACGGTGGCCTGCGCGTCGAGTCCGACCGCGAGGGCCTGCTCCAGTGGCTGTCCCGCGGCGATGCCGAACATATCCAGGCGGAGGGCCCGTTGCCGGCACTGCCGTCCTGGTAACCACGCGGACCGGCTCAGCCGACGTGGACCTGCGGGCGCCGGGCGGTGTCCGGTTCTGCTTCGCGGAGCACCTCTCGGGTGAGCGGAGCGATTTCGCCAACGCCCAGGAAGAGGAAGCGCAGGAAGTTGGCGAGGGGACTGCCCTCGGTCCAGCGGAAGTAGATGTGGGGCATCAGCCCGGTGACGTCGCGGATGTGGAGCAGCACGGAGGCGATGGTGTTGGGGACGCCCGGGCCGTGGACCTCGAGGACCCGGTAGCCGTGCCGGGTCACGCCTTTGACCCGCAGCTCGGTTTCGAACTCGGAGGAGTCGTCGATGACCACTTCGAGGAAGAGCGGCTCCTCGGTGAGGGGCAGGTGGCCGATTTCGACGGCGGCGGCCACCTTCTGCCGGTAGTCGGCGGCGCCGCTGTCCGAGGGCTCGTGCGCGATCAGCGCGATGGGTCCTTCGAGGATCGGGGCCATGAACTCCAGCGCCTGCTGGTCCAGGTGGACTCGGGTGGCGTGCAGCTGGAAGGACCGGCCCACCCGGGACAGCAGCGAGACGACGATGATGCCGGCGATGAAGAGGGCGGCGATCCGGATGCCCTCGGGCCGTTCGAAGATGTTGGCGACCGTGGTGTACGTGAAGACCAGCGAGATGGCGCCGAACGTGATGGTCCGGCGGTGCTGCTTCCGGCGGCGGGCCGAGAGCGTGGCCGCCACCGCTGCCGACGTCATCAGGACCAGGAAACCGGTGGCGTAGGCCCCGCCCTGAGCCACCACGTCGGCGCCGAAGAGCCAGGTAATCAGGAAGCCGATGAGGCTGAACACCAGCACCAGCGGCCGGACGGCCTTGGCCCAGACCGGGGCCATCCCGTAGCGGGGGAGGTACCGGGGGACTAGGTTCAGCAGGCCCGCCATCGCGGACGCGCCGGCGAACCAGAGAATGGCGATGGTGCTTAGGTCGTAGAGGCTGCCGAAGCCAGCTCCGAAATGCTCGTGCGCCAGGTAGGCCAGCGCGCGCCCGTTGGCCTGCCCGCCGGGCTGGAATTCTTCGGCCGGGATGAGGACCACGGTGACGAAGCTGCTGCTCATCAGGAAGACGCTCATGATCACAGCGGCGGTGGCCAGCATGTGCCGGGTCCTGCGGATCCGGCCCTCCGGCTTGTCCTCGGTGTCGTCCTCGTCGCCGCGGATCTGGGGCATCACGGCCACGCCGGTTTCGAAGCCGGACAAGCCCAGCGCCAGCTTGGGGAAGACGAGCAGGGCGATGCCCACCGCCAGGAACGGGTTGCCGTGCGACATCCACAGGGCGGACCACCAGTTGTCCAGGGCCGCCGGATGGGCCAGGACTTCCAGCAGCGCGTTGGCCACGACCACCGCGTTGAGGCCCAGGTACAGGACGACCAGGACGACGGCGACCCCGATCGCCTCCGTAAAGCCGCGCAGGAACACCGCTCCCAGCAGCGCCAGCAGGAAGAGCGTGACCAGGACGTTCTGGCCCTCCAGCCAGCCCGGGGCGGCCGGGTTCGCCAGTGCGTGGACCGTGGCGTCGGCGGCCGAGAGCGTCATGGTGATCATGAAGTCGGTGGCGGCGAAACCGAGCAGGACCAGGACCAGCAGCTTGCCCGCCCAGCCCGGCAGCAGCCGCTCGAAGATGGCGATGGACCCTTCGCCATGAGGGCTTTCCCGGGCCACCCGCCGGTAGACGGGCAGCGCGCCGAGCAGGGTCACGGCGAGCAGCACCACGGTGGCCAGCGGGGAGATCACCCCGACGGCCAGCGCCGCGATCGCCGGCTGGTAGCCCAGGGTGGAGAAGTAGTCGACGCCGGTCAGGCACATCACCTGCCACCACGGGTGCTTCTTCTCATAGGGCGCGCTAACCCTGCCGGGGCCCAGATGGGTTCCCTTGCTGTCCTGCAGCCCAAACAGCAGCCAGCTCCTCAGCGCTTCCCTGCGGCTTGGCCGCGGAGCCGATGGATCGGCCGGCGGCCAGCTCAATGTCGTCATGGCTTCCGTCCCGCACCGCCCGGCGCGGCGCGTTCACAGTTGCAGTAAACACCGGCGGGACAGCGTGCGCACCCTCCGGGGCACTTTCTTGACGGATCATTTACGCCCGCCATTCATGGCCGGGAGTACGACGGCGGATGTGCGGCCTGAGTGCCTGCCGTCAGCTCAACGTGAGCTACCGGAGAAGACCCGGCGGGGAACGTTGGCCGAACTTTTGCCGACATGGGCTTCGGCCCGCCGGACGGTGGGGCAGAGTGGGGGTGCGAGACGACTCGCACCCGCCGGAGCGCGTCCTGCCGTCCGGGGGTGGAAGCCGCCACCGGAGGATGACCATGGAAACTTACGACGTTCTGGCCAGCCGACACTGCAACGATCGCTGGACGGCCGACACCGTCCGTAGCATGGCGCCGCGGCTGCAGTCCGATCCGGAGCTCGCCGAGTTCGTCGCCACGGCTCCGGACATGGCCCGCGCGCTGAAGGCCGTCCTCAACCTGGACCTCGGCGAGGACGCTGAACGCCGCGTTCGCGCCGAAATCAACGCCGTCCTCCGCCGCTCCGCCAACCCGCTGCTGCCCCCGCGGATCTAACCGGCGCCTTCTTCGTTTGGCGGAGCCGGACGCCCCGGCGCTAGGGTTTAGTCCATGATCCGCATCCTCACCATCTGCACCGGCAACATCTGCCGCTCGCCCATGGCCGAGCGTATCCTCCAGCAGAAGTTCGACGAGATCCGGCCGGGCCTGTTCGAAGTCCGCAGCGCCGGTATCCAGGCCCTCACCGGGAAGCCCATGGACGCCCGGGCCGAAGGCTTGCTCCACGTGCTCGGCGGAACCTCGGACGGCTTCGTCGCCCGGCAACTACAGGAGATGCATCTGGCGAACGCGGACCTGGTCCTCGCGATGGGCGTCGAGCACCGGGACCGGATCCTGAACCTCATGCCGCGTCTGCTCAAGCGCACCTTCACCGTGCGTGAACTCGCCCGCATGGTGGGTGCGATCGCAGCAGACCCTGAGATGGACGTTCCGGGGGGAACATCTGACGAGGAGGTGGAGTACCGCTGGAAGCGGCTGCCCCATCTCGCTGCGCTGAAGCGGCATCAGACCCACGCAGCCGACCCGCTGGAGGACGAGGTCGTGGACCCCTACCGCCGCGATGACGAGGTGTACCGGCAGATGGTGCATGAGTTGGTTCCGGCCCTCGACAGACTCGTCGATTTTGAACGTTCGTACCACCAGCGGGCCTATTTCGGCTAAAACTACGTAAACGATTAACGACCCCGGCTTCTTATTCGAATAGCCACCGTATAATTTTCAGCGGGAATGATCCTGTCCGATCGGGCAGGGGTCGAGGGGGAAATAGATGGGTCCAACAGTGGAGCAATCGAGGAATTCGACTGAAACGATTGAGCGGGAGTCGGTCTCAGTCGACGCCAAGCCGACACAGGATGAAGCTCGCAAACAATTGGCTGCCGGCCGAGTCGAAGAGGAACGTGACTGGGGCAAGTCTCTCAAAACCAGGCTCCTCCTCACGGACACAGTGGTAATCATCGTCTCGCTTCTACTCGCGCAGGTCCTTCGGTTCGGTGTTTCGGACGAGGAACTCGTCGGCTCCGTCTTCGGCGATGCGTATTGGATCATTTCCGCCATCATTGCGGTGCTATGGCTTCTTGCGCTCATGATTTCGCAGAGCCGCGCCCTGCCCGTTCTCGGCGTGGGCAACGACGAATACCGCCGCGTTATCAACTCGACCTTGGGCACCTTCGGCGCCGTAGCCATCGCTGCCATGCTGCTCAAGTACGACGTCGCCCGCGGCTATCTGGCGATCGCGCTTCCTGTAGGGCTCGCACTGCTCTTGGCCACCCGGCACTCCTGGCGCCGCTGGCTGGTCCGCCAGCGAGCAAAGGGCCGCTTTACTCACCGCGCCCTGATCGTGGGCTCGATGTCCGACGTGGAATTCGTGGCGGGCAAGATCTTCAAGTCGCCGCAGACCGGCTATCGCCTCCACGGCGCCGCCGTACGCCCTTCGGAGGAAACCGTCGTCACCATCGACAGCCGTCACACCATCCCCATCGTGGCGAGCCCGGATTGCGTTGTCGACGTCGTCAAGCAAGATGGCTATGACACCGTCATCATCGCGGGCACGGCAACAAATGGACATCGCTTCCTGAAGGAACTCAGCTGGGCTCTCGAAGGAACGAATACGTCCTTGGTCGTGGCCAGCAAGCTGGTCGACGTGGCCGGCCCCCGCATCCATTGGAAGCCGGTCGAGGGCCTCCCGCTGATGAGCGTGGAGATGCCGCAATACGACGGCACCAAATTCATCTGGAAGCGTGCCTCGGATGTTCTCGCCGCGGGTTTTGGCCTACTGGTCCTGTCGCCCATCATGCTCGCCGTTGCCCTTGCCATCAAACTGGATGACCGCGGTCCCATCTTCTTCAAGCAGGAGCGGGTTGGTATCCAGGGGAGCCGGTTCGGGATGATGAAGTTCCGCTCCATGGTCGTGGACGCCGAAGCACGTCTGAGGGAGCTCGTGGCTCAGAACGAGGGCAACGGAACGTTGTTCAAGATGAAGAAGGACCCTCGGATCACCCGGGTCGGCGCCTTCATCCGCAGGTATTCCCTCGACGAGCTGCCTCAACTGTGGAATGTGCTGGTGGGGGACATGAGCCTTGTCGGACCCCGCCCCCCGCTGCCTCGTGAGGTCGCCGAGTATGAGCAGCACACCCACCGCCGGCTCCTCGTCCGCCCCGGCATCACCGGCCTCTGGCAGGTCAGTGGCCGTTCCGATCTGTCCTGGGAAGAGAGCGTCCGGCTGGACCTCTACTACGTGGAGAACTGGTCTTTGGCGGGCGACCTGACGATCATCGCGCGCACAGTCAAGGCCGTCGTGGGCAAGGACGGCGCGTACTAACCCTCCTTCGTTCCAAAACAAGTCCCGGTCCTCATCAAGGGGCCGGGACTTTTGTGTCGCTATACGCCGGGGTGCCGGGCCTCGTTGCCCGTGTTTGCTTCACCTCCCGCTGCCGCTACGAGGCTTGTTCTTCACGTTGACGATCAGTGATGGACGTCGGCTCGGTGGATAAAAACGGTGTGCAGCCTCTGGAATGATTCCCTGCAATTGATCGCCGCGAACCACTTCCGTTTCGTTAGGGCTGGCAGAAGCGGGGAACGGGCCAACATACGCAAGAGGCCGATACAGTCCTTGACTGCATCGGCCTCTTGTAAGTGAAATCGCTTTAGCGCCGTGAGGGCGGCATCCTTCTCGCTGACACCGGCTCACCTGACAGGAGAGCCTTGAACTCGTCCTCGGGCTCCAGCTGCATTGTGGCTACGGGCTCGGGAGCCGCGGTGCGGCGGGGCTGCTTGCGCCGTCCTTTCTGGACCGGTTCGACCTCGTCCTGCTGGTAGTACTGGCCGTAGTAGCCGTACTGGGCGGCATCGGCGCCCTGTGTGGGGACACGGTTGAGGATGGCGCCAAGTATGTGCGCGTCAACCTTCGCAAGGTTGCCGAACGCCTTGCCGATTTCGTCCAGGGACGTGCGCCCCGCATTGATGACCACCATTGCCCCGTCCGCGATCCTGGACAGGATGGCCGCGTCCGTCACCGGGAGCAGCGGGGGAGCGTCAATGAGAACCGTGGCATGCGCCGCGAGCTGTTGGAGCATATCTGCCATGGCCTTGGAACCCAGAAGCTCGCTGGGATTCGGCGGGACTCGTCCGGCGCCTAGGACGGCAAGATTCGGCACATGGCCCCACACCTGCAGGACATCCTCGAGCTCGGCCTGGCCGCTGAGGACGTCGGTAACACCGGCGCCCGGTACCAACCCGAACATGCTGGTGACGACGGGGCGCCGCAGGTCACCATCGACGACGACAACGCGCTTCCCGGACGCTGCAATCGTCACCGCCAGGTTGGCGGTCACGCTCGACTTGCCTTCGCCGGGGACGGAGCTTGTCACGGCGATGATCTTCGGCGGATTGTCGACGTCGACAAAACTAAGGTTCGTGCGAAGTTCCCGCAACGCTTCCGACATGGCGTGCGCCGTGCGGTCGCTGTTGTTGTCGATAGCGCCAGTCTCGACGACCTGCCGATGGTCCTGCATCCGCTTGTCCAACGGGATGGTGCCGATGACAGGTACGCCGAACTGCTGCTCGATCACGTCGGCAGAACGCACGCGGCGGTCGAGATGATTGCGAATTAGCGCGTAGGCGACTCCGAGCATCAGGCCTAAGACCGCGCCGATGGCCAGGGTCAGCTTGACATTGGGCGACACTGGAGAGGTTGGCAAGGCAGCTTCGGCGAGGGGAACCAGCCGGACTGCCGCCTGCGCATCTTCAGTTCCGGCGGACTCTATCTGCTCAACCTGCGCCGCGAGTGCGGTTACCCAAGCGTCGGCCAGATTACGTGCTTCAGCGGGGTCTCCTGCGGAAGCCGTAATTCGGAGTTCGGAAGTGTCAACCGGAGCCTCGACTTCAATATTCTCTAGTAGGGCGCTAGTGCTCAGCGGCAATCCGAGTTCATTGATAACAGCTTGGGCAACCGGGCGCGTTGTCGCCATGTTCTGGTAGACAGTGGCCTTCGATTTGGAGAGCTCATCGGCTGCCAGCGCGGCGTTCAGGTCTTTGGCGCCCGAGGCCATGACGTTTCCGCTGGCCTCGGCCTGGTAAATCGGCTTCTGGAAGAACGTCCAGCCGAAGGCCAGGAGCGTGACAACCAGTGCGATAGCGGCGATTCCTCGCCAGTAAGTGTGGAGAACCCGCAGATAGTCACGGAGTTCGAGGCCTTGTGGCTGCTCTTCAGTTCGGTTCAATTCCACGAGACTTTTGCAGTCCTTCCCATTGCGGTGATTCGGCCCCAAGTCAGCCTAAAGTCTAACCCAGCACGCATGAACAGAAGGTAACGAGACTTCCCTTTATCCGTCCGGGCTTAAAGATTTCATGGGTGGGCCATAGAAGGTGGAATTTCTGGGACAGAGATGGCGCTGTTAGGATGGACGGCGACGCCTAGGCGAGGGAGCATCCTCCATTCGAGAATGTATCCGTTATCGACGGTGGCTAGATAATCAACTCTCTAGACATTCCCTGCAGCTCCGGCATTCACCCGTTGAGATCTAAGTAGGAGACAACATGTCTGACCTGAAGCTTTCCGCAGAAGTCCGCCGCGAATTCGGCAAGGGCGCCGCCCGCCGGGCCCGCCGCAACGAGCAGATCCCCGCCGTCATCTACGGTCACGGCGCCGAGCCGCTGCACGTGCTGCTGCCGGCCAAGGCAACCACGCTGGCCCTGCGCACCGCCAACGCCCTGCTGACCCTCGATGTGGAAGGCGAACAGCACCTGGCCCTGGCCAAGGACATCCAGCGCAACCCGCTGCTCCAGATCATCGAGCACGTCGACCTGCTGACCGTGCGCCAGGGCGAAAAGGTCCAGGTCGACGTCAGCGTTCACGTCGACGGCGAGATCGCCGCGGGCGCCGTGTTCAACCTTGAGCACCCGACCGTCCTGGTCGAGGCCGACGCCACCCACCTGCCCGAAAACCTCACGGTCAACGTCGAGGGCCGCGAGGTTGGCGAGCACGTCCACGCCTCCGATCTGGTTCTGCCGAAGGGTGTCGCCCTACTCGTCGACGCCGACACCATCATCGCCACCGTCTCCGCCCCGGCCGTGACCGAGGAAGCCGCTGAAGGCGAAGTCGCCGAAGAGGGCGCCGAGGCTGCTCCGGCCGAAGAGTCTGCCGAGTAATCTTCCTTGGCGGAAAACACCTGGCTCGTAGCCGGGCTCGGAAACCCCGGGCCCGGCTACAGCCGTAACCGCCACAATGTGGGCCAGATGGTCCTCGATGAACTCGCCTCGCGTTTCGGCGGCGTCTTCAAGTCCCACAAGGCCCACGCCCAGGTGGTGGAAGGCAGGCTCCGGCCTGGCGGACCGCGCGTCATCCTCGGCAAGCCGCTGACCTTCATGAACCTCTCCGGCGGTCCGGTGTCGGCCCTGGCGAAGTTTTACGGTGTGGAGCCGGATCACGTCATCGCGGTACACGACGAGATCGATATCCCCTTCAACACGGTGAAGCTCAAGATCGGCGGGGGAGAGGGCGGGCACAACGGTCTACGCGACATCTCCAAGGCACTCGGGACCAAGGACTACTACCGTGTGCGGGTGGGCGTCGGCCGTCCCCCGGGTCGCATGGACACAGCCGACTACGTGTTGAAGGACTTCGCCACGGCCGAGAAGAAGGACCTGCCGTTCCTGCTTAGTGATTCTGCCGATGCCGTCGAACTCCTGATCGACGAAGGCCTGCTGACCGCGCAGCAGAAATTCCACACAAGCGGCCAGTAGACGAATTCTGTCCACTGACTTATGATCGAGTGTCGGAAGATGGACGTCTTCCGCCAGAGCGACGTGTCGCTCACAGCCTATGTGGCTCCGAAAACGGGGGGCCGACGATGGGCGGCCTCTGAGACTGGGCCACCCCCATCCCATCGTCGGTCCCCTTTTTCGTGCCCGAATTCCCGGGTTCCAGACGATAATTTAGGCCATGCTCAGATGAAGTAGCGAAAGCATCGTGGGAAGATTAGGTCAAAGTTGTCTTGCGTAATCGCCAGACGCCTAGTCCTGACCGCGAACCAAGGAGCGCCTCCCGTGCCAGTGGTGTCCACACCAGCCACACTCAAGCCCGCCGTCGGCGCCATCGACAACGCCGAGGTCCTGCGTATCCGCAATGACTTTCCGATCCTGGATCAGAAGGTCAACGGCAACCCGCTGGTCTACCTGGACTCGGGAGCCACCTCGCAGAACCCGCAGTGCGTGCTGGAGGCCGAGCAGGAGTACTACGAGCAGCGCAACGCGGCCGTCCACCGCGGAGCCCACACCCTCGCAGTCGAGGCCACGGACGCCTTCGAAGCGGCACGGGAAACGGTCGCCTCCTTCATCGGAGCACGCTTCAACGAACTGGTCTGGACCTCTAACGCTACCGAAGCCATCAACCTCATCACCTACGCCTTCTCCAACGCCTCGATTGGCCGCGGGGGAGAGGCAGCCGAGCAGTTCGTGCTGCGACCCGGGGACGAGATCGTCGTGACGGAGATGGAACACCACGCGAACCTCATCCCGTGGCAGGAGCTTGCCTTCCGCACGGGTGCCACCTTCCGCTATATTCCCGTGAACGACGACGGAACCCTACAGCTCGAACACGCCAATACCGTCATCGGCCCCCAGACCAAGATCCTGGCCTTCACCCACGCATCCAACGTCCTTGGCTCGATCAACCCCGTTGAGACCCTGGTCTCCATGGCGCGGGAGGTTGGCGCGTACGTGGTGCTCGACGCCTGCCAGTCTGTACCGCACCTACCGGTGGACGTGAAGGCTCTGGACGTGGACTTCGCCGCCTTCTCAGGTCACAAGATGCTGGCACCCACGGGCATCGGCGCGCTCTACGGCAAGGCAGAATTGCTGAACGCGATGCCGCCGTTCCTGACCGGCGGTTCCATGATCACCACGGTCACAATGGAACACGCCGCCTATCTGCCGTCGCCGACGCGCTTCGAGGCCGGCACCCAGCGGATTTCTCAAGCCGTCGCGCTGGCCGCAGCGGTCAACTACCTCAAGGAGACGGGCATGGAGCGCATCCATGCCTGGGAGCAACGGCTCGGTCAGCGGCTGGTGGAGGGCCTGGAACAGATCGACGGCGTCCGCGTCCTTGGCCCGCGAGCGGGCGAGGAACGTATCGGTCTGGCATCCTTCGACGTCGACGGCGTGCACGCGCACGACGTCGGTCAGTTCCTGGACGACAAGGGAATCGCCGTGCGCGTGGGGCACCACTGCGCGCAGCCCCTGCACCGTCGGCTCGACCTTGTCGCCACGACGCGGGCCAGCACCTACCTGTACAACACCACGGACGACGTCGACGCCTTCCTCGAAGCCGTTGCGCAGGCCCGCCCGTTCTTCGGAGTGAAGTAAGTGAGTTCGGATCTCGAGCAGCTGTATCAGCAGATCATCCTTGAGCACGCCAAGCTCCGCCATGGCGCGGGCCTTGCCGACGCTCCCGACGGCGACAAGGTAGGGGAGTCGCACATGCTGAACCCCACCTGCGGCGACGAGATCACTTTGCGCGCCGCCGTGCACCAAGGACAGGATGCTCAGACCCTGTCCTCCATCAGCTGGGACGGCCAGGGCTGTTCCATCTCCATGGCCTCGGCCTCGGTGCTCCACGACCTCGGACTCAACCTGGATCGGGACAAACTGCTGAAGCTCGTGGATGAATTCCGTAGCGTCATGCGGTCGCGGGGGACGATCGAGGCTGACGAAGAAATCCTCGGGGACGCAGCCGCCTTCTCCGGCGTCTCCAAGTACCCGGCCCGGGTGAAGTGCGCGATGCTGGCCTGGGTCGCTCTGGAGGAAGCACTGCTCGCGGCGAACTAGCGCAAGACAAAAAAGTAAGGCTCCGAACCCGCGGATGAACTGGTCCCCTGAAGCTGGACTGGGTAATTAAGAGCCTAAACCTTGAGGGCCTGAGCACGGTATTGCACCGGGCTCAGGCCCTCAAGCTTTGTGGAGATCCTTTCGGTGTTGTACCAGCGGATGTATTCGTGGATGGCTGATGTGAGTGCGCCGGTGCTGAGGAATCGGACATGGTGGAAGAGCTCTTCCTTGAGGTGTCCGAAGAAGTTTTCCATCACTGCGTTGTCGTAGCAGTTGCCCTTGCGGGACATCGATTGGATGGCGTTGGCGCCCTGCAGGAGTCTCCGCCATGAGGCGTGCTGGTATTGGACGGATTCAACCGGTCGTCGCAACACCTCGATTCTGGAGGTAGTGATGGGCAGGCCGGCGGGCTGGATGAAGGCGTTGACGGGCAGGTCTGCGATGAGATCGCCCGGGAAGCCATCATTACGGCGCGACACTGAGCGGGCGTTCTGGCGTGCGATCGCGACGGGGTGCACGAGTGAGGCGGCGGCGGCGTCGGTCGGCGTGTCGCAAGCGGCTGGAACGCGCTGGTTCCGGGATCGTGGCGGCATGCCGACGTTCATGCTTGCCCCGCTCCAAGGCCGGTACCTGTCGTTCGAAGAACGTGAGGAGATAGCGCTGTGGAAAGCGCAGGGGGCAGGGGTGAGGAAAATTGCCCGGGCGCTGAGGCGGGACCCGTCAACGATCTCCCGGGAGCTGCGCCGCAATGCGGCTACTCGCGGAGGGAAGCTCGATTACCGTGCATCAGTCGCGCAATGGAAGGCTGAACGGTTCGCCCAGCGCCCGAAGACCGCCAAGCTTATAACGAATGAACGGCTGCACCAGTACGTGCAGGACAAGCTCGCCGGCGTCGTCAGAGCACACGACGGCCGTGTCGTCGCCGGCCCTGGTGCTCCGGCATGGACGGGCAGGAACAAGCCGCACCGGGGCGACCGCGAGTGGGTGACGGCATGGAGTCCGGAGCAGATCTCGAACCGACTCAAGGCCGATTTCCCGGATGATAAGTCCATGCGCATCTCCCACGAGGCGATCTATCAGGCGCTCTACGTCCAGGGCCGCGGAGCGCTCAAACGCGAACTCGTCCTGCACCTGCGCACGGGGCGTGCATTGCGCGTGCCAAGAGCTCGGTCGAAGCGGCAGTCCTGGGCGCATGTCACCGAAGAGACGCTCATCAGCAAACGCCCTCCCGAGGTTGCCGATCGCGCCGTTCCCGGGCATTGGGAAGGGGACTTGGTGATCGGCCTGCAACGATCGGCGATCGGTACTCTGGTCGAGCGGACGACACGGTTCACGGTGCTGATCCACCTGCCCCGCGGAGAGGGCTACGGCATCATCCCACGGACGAAGAACGGAGCCGCGCTGGCCGGATATGGCGCAGTGGTGATGGCAGACGCCCTCGCCAGGACGATCACAACACTGCCCCAACAACTGCGGCAGTCGGTGACCTGGGACCGCGGGAAGGAACTCTCCGATCATGCCAGATTCACTGTCGACACCGGGGTAAAGGTCTACTTCGCCGACCCGAAGAGCCCCTGGCAGCGCGGCACGAACGAGAACACGAACGGGCTGCTGCGCCAATACTTCCCAAAAGGCACTGATCTGTCCCGATGGAGCAGCGATGACCTCGCAGCCATCGCCCACACGCTCAACACCAGGCCACGCAAGACACTCGGCTGGAAGACACCTGCCGAAGCATTTGACGAACAGCTACGATCGATCAAACAACCCGGTGTTGCGACGACCGGTTGAATCCGTCTTGGAATCCCTGGTCTGAGTGCACGATCGGTTTCTGCCCATACTCGAGCGTTGCCAGCGCCATACGCAGTGAGGTGTTGGTGAGCGCCAGGTTCGGGGACAGGCCGACGGTGTAGGAGAGGATCTGCCGGTCGAAAAGGTCCATGACGGGTGAGAGGTAGAGTTTTCGACCGTCGACTCTGAACTCGGTCACATCCGTTACCCACTTCTGGTTCGGGGCATCGGCATCGAAGTCCCGGTTCAGCAGATTGGGGGCAGTTTTGCCCTGTTCGCCTTGGTAGGAGTTGTAGCGTTTCCTTTGCCGGACCTTGCAGACGAGCTGCAGGGAACGCATGAGCTTCAGCACGGTCTTCTTCGCGATCGTCCACCCTTGCCGGGTCAGTTCAGTGTGGATGCGGCGGTGCCCGTATCTGCCNTGGTTCTTTGTGAAGATGGTCGTGGCAGCGCTCTTGACTGCTTCCTTCGGGTCGGGAGCCCTGAGTCGGGCCTGGTGGTAGAAGAACGTCGAACGGGCCAAGCCGGCGACCTGCAGCAGAACCGGCAGCGAAAAGTCGGCCTTGAGGGCGATGATGGCCTGAACCTTCACCGTTGTTTTGGTGCCCTCAAGGCCCGCAATTTTCCCAGGTAGGCCACTTCCGCCCGCAGCCGTTCATTCTCCCGGCGCAGCCGCTCCAGTTCAGATGGCTCCGCCGGCGGTGGAGCGCCGGGCTTCCTCGGTCTGCCTTTAGGCTTCGGACGCAGGGCGTCCGCGCCCTGGCGGTGATATACCCGTACCCATGTCTCGAGCAGACGAGGTGAGGACAGGTCCGCCTCAGCCGCGAGGTCCGAAGCGCTCTCACCGGCCAGGAACTTCTCTACCAAGGCGAGCTTAAACTCGAACGAGTACGCCTTTTTTGTCGGTTTGCCCACGAGCGCTCCTCGACCATGGATCCTCCACCGCCGATAAAGGTGCCTAACCGGCCAGCGGGCCACGCCCAGTATGGTTGCGGTCGCCGTATCTGCGATGCCCTTCTCGAACCACGCTACAGCGGCCTCCCGCTGCACAACCGACAACGAACTACGTGCATACATAAAAGTGCTCCCCGGATGTCGGAACTGAATTTCTCAGTCCAACTTCCGGGGAGCACTTCAGGATTCGGAGCCTTACTTAGTGCTCTGGGAACGACTAGGCGTTCTTGCGGCGGGAAACTACCACAGCGGCTGCGCCGGCACCGAGGGCCAGCACGCCAGCGCCGCCCCACAGGAGAGCGCTGGACTCGAGGCCGGTGTTAGCCAATTCGTCGCCGTTTTCTACGGCTGCTTCGTCGGCGTCAGTGACGGTGCCGCTCCCGTTGCCGCCGATAGTGGAAGGATCAACGACCTTGATCGTCTGGCTGACCACCAGAGGCTCGCCGTCTGCACCTGTTCCCGAGGCTGTCAGCTGGTAGGTGCCGGTCTCAGTCGGCACGAACTGGAACGAGAAGTTCCCTTCAGCGTCAGCGTTTACAGTATCGGTGATGACCTGAGCGGGGACAATGATGCCGTAGACGCCGGCAGCGAAGCCGCCGCCGATTCCGGCGCTGCCACCTGCACCAGCGGCGCCGGCTTCTTCGTTGCTGATGGTGATGACGATGGGCGATCCGGGAACAAATCCTGAACCGCTGAAGGTGACGGTTTCCCCGACGACGAAGAAGCCGTCGTTGTTGCTGTCTTCAACGGTCCCGGTCTCGTCCGGTGCGTAGCCGCCAATTACGTTAGCCTGCGCGGCACCGGCTCCCAAGAAGGTGAGAGATCCGGCGATCGCCAGGGCGGTCAAGGTCTTCTTCATGTGTGATCCCCCATGGGTCATTGAAGTGTGGTGGTGCCTAGGATCTGACAACGGATAAACGTTGTTCCTATGGAAAACTAACAGGCAAGGCAAACGAATGCAATTCGTGCTCACGACGTTTAACCACGGGTTAACAAACTTAGCCACACTCCTTGCTGGCTGTGGTCGGCTGAAGAACTTCGGATGTCGGCTGAACCGTCGGCGTGACCTTCAGAGAAGGGGCTTCAGTTTCATAGGGAGTGGAAAACTCGAATTCGACCGTTGTCGATTCCCCAGGCGCTAGGCTGATCGTCGCTGCTGCAACTGGCCGCTCATCATGCTCGTATGAGCCAAAAGGTACTTTGGCTCCATCTCGCGCGGCGGAATTAAGCAACCACTCGGCAGGACCATAGGCGTAGACGTTCGTCTGCACCGTCCCGGGCTCGACGCCAAAGACTCCTGCCCCGGTGACATAATCGGGGAGTGTCCTTCCGGCGTCCGAAGGCGCATTGTTACTCAGCGTTGTCTGCACTGCATAGCGATAATATCCATCAGGCTCACAACGCTTTTCCAGCTTGACTTCGCGGCGAACGTAATAGTCCATCTTCGCGCCCGTACCATCATTGAAATAGACGCCGATCTCCGGATTTTCAGGTGTCCCCGCCACTACGCCCCCAAGCGGCGAACTGGCGATTACCTTCTGCTCGTCAGCAACGCCAGACCAGACGAGCAGTCTGCCTTCTGACGTTCCCTTTTGAAGGGCCTCTATCAACTTTGAGGCATCGATGCTGCCGCCGGTCATCCCAGAGAAGACCTCTCCTGCCAAGGCCGCAAAATAGGCATCCTGGCCCGCAGGCTCATCGATCTCCTGATACACGTCCGATAGCAGCGTCGGCACGACATTCTCGTGTGTCAACGTTGTCGGCAGGGAACCTTGATCGGCAGGAATGGATTGGAGCCCCTCGAGTTCAATGGGGCCAGTCGCCTCCAAGAGGTAGCCGAGGGCGACAGGATCGATGGAAAGAACGCCATCAATCCTTGAGTCCGCGTTCTCCTTCTCCCACATCTTCCGGGCCGTGCTTGCCGCCGTCGGAAAATCTGGAGTGAGGTTGACGTTCTGCATGTAGGCACCGAGGCGGGCGGTGTATATCCGCACCTGCTCTTCATCAACTCCAAAGGCAGGAGTGAACCGGCCGATGTCACTCGCGCTTCCGTGGTCAACGAGTTGTAATTCTCCCTTATCAGCAGTTAGGACTACGAGCGCTCCGGGAATTCCACCAGATGCACGTGCTTCCGAATTGTTCTGTACGAGGATTAGGTAGTTGCGCTGACCGTCGGCTCCAAGCATAGAGGGAAGAATCTGCGCTGCTTCGGCTGCTCCATTAAGCGCCCCTGTAAGCTTATCCATCGCGCCCGCTGCTTCCCCCAAAGGTTCGGCGAGTTGGGGAAGTAGATCATCTCGGTTAATGGCCGCGATGCTGTCGTTCGCGGAACTGACGGTTGCGGCCGCTCTGGACAGCTTAGGCGAGGCCTCTTGCAGTGCCTCGATGTTGATCCTTCCATGCTGGGGGGCAAACAAGGAAGGGCTGAATGTCCCAGAGGAGTCAAGGAGCGAGGCCACTGCGCCAACGGTAATGTCGGCGGCAACTGCAGCATCGGTTACTGCCGCAAAGTTGCCTCCGACCCCCGGGACGATGCCGGCCACCCGCCACAAAGGATCCGTGCTCGCGTTTCGGGCCGTCCCAGTGTGTTCCTTTACTTGGTTTAGCCGATCCTCGGCACCCTCGAGGTCACCGGCAGCGATAAGGCCTGTGACTGAGGAGGTAAGTCTCATAGCGGCTTCCATACTGTCTTTCACCTGGAGCGCGCGATATCCCAACCATCCGAGGCAAAGCAACAAGAGACCGATGCAGACGGCAATGGGAACGATGAGCTGAGATGCTCGGCGATGGCTGCGTCTTGCGCTTCCACGGCTGCGGTGCTGTCCAGGCCAATCTGAATCTGGGGCTTCACTGATCGAACCTGCGGCGCGGGGCATAAACGTCCTTCGGGAAGTGATGTCGAGCAACATTGGTAATGCTATCCGCTGTATTGCCGCACAGCGAACGCAGATTGAATGCCGCGATCAATTCTAGGAATGCAATATTAAAGTGATTTCCGGCTCAGGGAACGGCCAAATTAGTTCAAATGATTCCTCTGCAGTACGATGTTGACGGCTGCCAATGGGGGCGGGCATCCCGTCCCCGACGTATGACCGACATCATATATTGCTCTCCGCCGGGTTCGTCCCGACCAGAGGCGTCCGCCGCGACGATGACCCAGTTTGAGCGAAGGTGCCATGAGAATTCTTCATGTTTCGGAATGTTATGCAGGCGGCGTTAGTAGGGCTATCGACACGATAGCTAAGCTCTCGAGCCAGCACGAGCACTGTCTTTTGTGGAGCGGGGACGATGACCCCTCTAAGGACAAAATCTACGATGAAATTTTCGAACTGCCAACGTCGCACTTAAAGCGGCTGGCTTCTATCAACAAAATCGCGAAGCTGGTCAAGGCTGACATCATCTATGCCCATTCCAGTTTTGCTGGATTCTACTGTCGGTTACTTCCACCTGCAGCGCCCGTAGTCTATGAGCCGCACTGTTTCGTCTTCGATGACCCTGACCGGTCACAGATCTCGAGATGGATATATCGGGCTGCCGAAATGCTGTTGAGCCTGAATTCGAAATTGGTTGTTACTCTCACGCCGCACGAAGAGAAGCTTGCAAAAGCTCTTAGGCCAGGGATCACGGCTGTACAACTTCCAAATGTGCCCACCATCGTACCCACGATCGTCAGGGAAGCCGGCGACAGCAAGGCGACTAGTCGAGTTGTGTGCATGATCGGAAGAATCGCACCTCAGAAGGACCCTGGTTTTTTCGCCTCTCTAGCTGCGACAACAGCGGAACTAGACGATTCCGTCAAATTTGTCTGGATTGGTGATGGAGACCCTATCGCCCGTGCAAATCTAGAGCGGCATAACGTAACGGTCACTGGCTGGGTCGATAAGACTCGACTAGTGGAACTCCTGGTTAACTCGACTCTCTATTTCCACAGTGCTAAGTATGAAGGCTTTCCATTAAGTGTTCTTGATGCTGCGGCATGTAGCCTGCCGGTCCTGGTACGGGACATTCCTTGCTTTGAGGGTTTCGGCTTATGGTCTGTAGATTCCGTGGAAGAAGCAGCAGAAATGATCATCGAAGCGGTAAACACCGGAAAGTTGTTGAATCGTATTCGTAAGTCGAGCGATGACCTACTGGATAGAATGAATGAAGAAAATCAGATTCGTGCATTGAACGAAATATACTCAAGAATGGCGGTTTACAAATGAAGATCTTCATGCCATCCCGAATACTTGATCGTCATGTAGGTGGGAATACCACCTATGCGCGTAGGCTTGCTGAAGGTTTGATAGAGGCGGGTCATAGCATCGCTCGCATTCCAGCGGCCAACAAATTCCGCCCTATGACGATGGCATACGAAACTGCGGTCGGACTGAGTAAGGGGCAGCCCGAGGAAATTCTCCATTTCGTTGCTGATACCGGCCCACTGTTGCCAACGCGACGACCGTCAGTAGTGACGGTACATGGAGTAGCTAGTCGCTGGATAAGTACTGCACGGTCGTCCATCGCTGATCGTGCGTGGCGGGCAAGAGTCACCCGAGCGATACGCAGTACCGACCACGTCCTCACTGTTTCACAGTCGAGCGCTGACGACGTTAGTGAGGTATTCGGGATATCCCAGCAAAACTTGACCGTCATTCCCCACGGAATTGATGTTGAGAAATTTTCTACTCCCACACCACTGTCGGATGAGCTACGTGCTAAGCTCCCGGATCAGTTCGTGCTTTATTTGGGCAACATTGAGCCTCGAAAAAATCTGCTATCACTCGTTCGTGCCTTTGAAACGCCAGAGATTCAATCGCTAAATCTACCATTAGTAATTGCTGGAAAACAGGCCTGGGACTACCAAGATACGATGGCCGCCATTGAGGCGGCGCCCAACGTTATTCACTTGGGCTTCGTATCTGATCAGGAACGAACTGCCTTGATGCAGAACTGTAGTCTTTTTGTATTTCCAAGCCTGTATGAGGGTTTCGGCTTTCCAGTGCTCGAAGCCCTGGCCGCCGGGGCCGTGGTGGCGGCATCGTCGCGGGGATCGTTGGCTGAAGTGGCGGGACCGTCTATCGGTCTGGAAGAACTGACTGTCGAAGGACTAGCGGCGGGACTCGAGGCGGCACTCAATGACCAACAGCGCAGGGAGGTCTGCTTGCGACAAGGACGTCGTTGGGCCCAGCGCTTTTCTTGGGACGAAAGCGTGTCGTCCCACATTCGGGCATATGAACGGGTGATGAATCTGTGAAGGTACTAGTATTACACGCTTACAGTGCAAGCAATTTGGGTGACGGATTGCTGGTGCGAGAAACGCTGGCTCTTATTAGATCAGCATTCGGGGACGAAGTTGAGATCACCATCGCTGCCTCGCATCCGTCAACTTTTGCCAATATTGGTGCACGAGTTCTTAATTCAATGCCGGGTTGGCGCGGGTACAATGCTACGTATTTGAAGACTCTCTTCAATATCAATGATTTTGATGTCGTAATAGGTGTAGGTGGGGGGTACCTGCGGGCTGGGAATCCGATGGAAGCCCTAAAAACGGCCATTATTCACGGTCCTCAGCTTGCGGCCGCGAGTGCCAGAGGACGGGGAACGGTGTACCTCCCACAAAGCGTGGGGCCTGCGAGGGGTGGGACTAGAAATCTTCTTAGCAGGGGATTGCAACGCCTTCAGACGGTGATGTTTCGAGACGATCGCAGCATTTCCGAGTTTCGGGACGTGACAGCGATTCGAGTACCCGACTTGGCCACCACGAATATTTCGCGTGATACGGAGAAAGGCGTTCCCAGTTCCGTTCCAGTACTTTCGATTCGCGCAATCCGCAATAGGGTTCCAGATGCAATTTATGGTATGGCGGAGAGGTTGGGCGGATACGATGCATATATCCAGAGTACTTCGTCCGGCAACGACGATAGGCCGGCAACAAAAAGTCTGGATCCGCGGAGAATACTCTCTCGCTCGGATTTGTTGTCTCTTGAGGGGCCGCGTCGGGTTGTTGTGGCTGTTCGGCTTCATGCTGCCCTGATGGCGCTTCAAGCAGGGCACTATGTGGTCCATCTTGCCTATGAACGAAAGGGGTTCGGCGCCTTCGCCGATCTTGGCCTCAGTAACTACGTGCACAATGTAAACACGTTCGACGTAGAGAAGGTGCTTCAGCAGGTCCAGGCGTTGCTCACTGATGAAAGATGCAGGAACGAATATGAGGAACTGCTCTTAGGATCAGATGAAGTCCGACGCTCCATGAGACAACGGTACGTGGACTTGATACGGCAAGCAGCTGCTGCCTAGAACTGTCCGATCTCAAGCTAAGTCAGCTAAATAGAAACTCGCAGATGTGCCATTGGAAATATGACTGGAATTCCTGGCTGAAACGATATACGGGTAACGATGAACCTAATCTCATTAAATACTGAACGCCACAGGACTGGTTCCTCTGCGAAGAAGTCCGCGGTAAGACTTGATATACAGGGTCTGCGAGCTGTCGCGGTTCTCCTCGTGGTTCTATACCACGCTAATGTTCCCTTCATAGCGGGAGGCTACATTGGCGTAGATATCTTCCTGGTCATCTCTGGATTTTTGATAACGACCCACCTTCTCGGGTCGATTGTTGATGAAGGTCGGATAAGCCTTATCGGGTTCTATGCAAAGAGAATGAAACGTCTCTTGCCAGCTGCATTCTTAGTCATTGTGGCGACCCTGGCCGCGGCATTGGCGGTCCTTCCTCCTGTGCGCGTCATGGACGTCACGCGCGACGCCGCAGCAGCAGTTCTATATGTGCCAAACTTGTGGTTGGCATATAAAGGTACCGACTATCTTACCGAAGACTTTCCGTCCCCATTTCGCCAATTTTGGTCCCTAGGATTAGAAGAGCAATTCTATCTAATATGGCCTATATTGCTTGTGGCAATGTGGAAGATTTTTGGGAGGACCTTGAAAAGTCTTACTGCCGGACTAGTGGTCTTGATCCTTGCTTCATTACTCGCGAGCATTGTGCTGACGCCCACATACGGCCCATTTTCATTTTTTACTCTCCCGACGCGTATGTGGGAATTCGGGTTTGGTGGGCTGGCTGCTGTGCTTGTTTACTCCAAGGGCCACGCTTCTATTAGTCGCGGACTCAAGGCACAGATCCTGGGTTGGACCGGGCTAGGACTCGTTCTGGTCTCAGCCACTATCTATGATTCCAGTGTGCTCTTTCCCGGATTCGCCGCAATCATGCCTGTACTCGGAGCGACACTACTCGTAATCTATAGCAATGACTGGACGGTGGCTGGTCCTGGGCATGTGTTGAAACTTCGGCCGTTTACGGTTCTTGGCGACTGGTCCTACTCGATCTACTTGTGGCATTGGCCGCTGCTCATCATTCCGCTGGCGCTGTGGCCTGACATGGGTCTAGGACTCACCCTCTTGCTAGCCGCAGTCAGCCTCCCGTTGGCATATGCAACTTACAGATTTGTAGAGAACCCGGCTCGTCGCTCTGTGAGCCTGTCATCGATGCGTCCGAGGTTGTTGGTCGGCCTCGGTGCCACCCTTTCGATTGTTATCGCCGCTGGCTCCGTTTTCGCAGGTATCGGACTGAATAAACGAGAAATCGCCTCTGATCGAAATGCAACCGATATTAGTTTAGTTTCCTCCCCCACGTTCACAGACTTCGTACCAGCCAATGGCATGCCGTCCTTGCAGAACGCAAATTATGACCTTCCGGCGCCCTCAAGCGATAATTGCAGCCCAGGCACTTACGAAAGTGATCCCGTGTTATGTAATTACGGTGTCACAGAATCCGATTCAGTAATTGTTCTTTTCGGAGACTCACACGCAGCTCAATGGTTCTCCGCCGTCGAAAAACTCGCAGTCTCTGTGAAAGCACGGCTAGTTGTCATTACGAAACCTGGCTGCGCTTCGATAGATATTCCCCGCTTCGAACAAGGAAAAATTGACCCGTTCTGTGCGGAGTGGCAATCCAAAGCCGTCGAAAAGATCAATTCTTTGAATCCAGAGTTGATATTTCTCTCAAATTTGCACCACCGAGCGAAGCCAAATGGGTCATTATTCACCTCAGCGGAATGGAGCCAAGGTACCACCCGTTCTATGGCTGCATTTGAAGAACCAGAGAAGGTAGTTGTGATCGCTGATACTCCGTGGTTCGATCTTTCTCCCATCCAATGCCTTTCATTGAATGTCGATGACACGAGACCTTGTGCGGAGTTGCGTAAGGACGTTGTAGATGAATCTTGGATTCAGGCGGAAAAGTCCGCCGTCGGCAATGCCGGAGGCAACTATCTCAATATGACCGAATACTATTGCAATGCGGTCCATTGTAATGCCTATATTGGGAATGTTCTCCTCTATAGGGACGCGCATCATCTGTCTGACACGTATGTTTCATCTCTGTCGGACGAATTCGAGGACGAAGTTTCAAAATTGAACCTACGATTGCCGTTATCCGAGTAGCTTGTGAATTTGAGTTACGGTCTGGAGTCTTGATTTTCTTTGCGTCCATATAATTGCTAGAGATGATTGAAGGTAGAAATTAAACATGACGGAACAGATTAGTTGTGACGTTGTTATCCCTGCCTATAACGCGGAAGATTCTGTTGTTCGAGCCATCGAATCTGCAATAGCCGCTGGTGTTGCTAACGTGATTGTGGTTGACGACGGATCGAGAGATCGGACGGCCGAACGGGCTGCTGCCGCCGGCGCTACCTGCGTAGCTCAGGAGAATAGTGGGGCAGCCAAGGCGCGCGTAAAGGGAGCGAAACTGGCTCGGTCGAAGTATCTGATCTTCCTCGATGCAGACGACGAATTGATTTCCGCCGGTACTAGGGAATCGGTCAAAGTGCTAGAAAGTGACCCAAGTCTTGCAGTCGCGGCAGGGACCGTAGTCGGTGTCGGTAGGCGGGGGATGGAAAAGAGGTTTCCGGTCAGATATTCCCCAGTAACGACCGAATCGCTTCTCGTTCAGGGCTATGGCCCGTGGCCTCCTTGCGCTGCCGTAATTTCTACTGCTGCTTTTCGCTCTTCACACGATATGAAGCCGGAGAAGATGGAGCCAAAATTTGCCGAGGATTATGAGCTGCTGATCAGGCTGTCGATGGTCGGGGGTATCAGCGTCCGAAATGAACCAACCGGACGATACAGCCTGGCGGGGGGAAAATCCGTGAAGTCAGCTCTTAGCGCGATTAGGGCGAAGGAAGCGATTAGGGCTCACTATGCTCAGCATCTCGACATCGAAATTACGTCCATGAATGAAAGAGAGATGGAGATGGCAGCTCGTGTGCGCATAGCTCGGGCGTATTGGGCGTCTGGATATCGATTCAGGAGTTCCAAAGAGATTGCGAAGTGGGCGTTCATGGACCCCGCCTCCGCAGTAAAGAAGCTTGGAACTCAGCCATGGAAGCGCAACTGACCATCCATTCCTAGCCGTGCCGTTCGAAGGCAATGAGCCCCGAATGTGTTGCTAAGATGAACCACTCAACTCAGTGAAAGCCCCCCTATGAACGTATATGTGTGGTCAACAGGACAAGATGATAATATTGGCGATTCACTTCTCAGAAGAGCATACTTAGACTCGCTTAGACCATTGGGGTCTCTCGAGATTTGGATTGGGAAAGCATCATCCGATTTCCAGACTGGACTGGGCCTCAAAGACCGTGATCGGACTTGGAGATCATTTCTCAATTGGTATATATCGGCGATGGTGAATGCTTTTAGGGGTAAAAGCACCGTTGCTATAAATGCTGGGGAGGTGCCAGTTTCCCGCCGGGGTGCAGCCAAAATGCTGCCCCTCGCTGTGCTGCTGATTGTCTGCAAGATGACGGGACGAGACCGAATTTGGATTGGTGCCAGTGTTCCCAACGTCCACCCTGTTTTCGGACTACCTTATCGGCTTGTGGCCCGGCTATGTAATGTCATCCGGTGGCGCGATCGCCGATCAGAACACAATATGGGCGTTCGGGGAGTTAGCCCGGACTGGGCCTTCGCGCTGGGAACAGAAGCTGGCAAATGGAATGAACTCCAAACGCGCACGCGCTTGGGCGTCGTGCTTCGAGGGGATCGGCCCGAACCGAGCCAGGAGTGGAAATATTGGATTAGGCAGCTGGCGGACGACCTGCACCTGCGTCTAACTTTCGTTGTTCAGGTTCGCAGGGACGCCCAGCGAGCTGAATCACTTGCGGCTGAACTTGGAGGTGACCTTCTTGAGTGGCACATGTCAGATCATGCCAGCCAAGAAGCAGCCGTTCGTCAACTGTATTCAAGCTGTGCGCTGGTTATTGGTGACAGACTCCATGGGCTGATTGTGGCGGCATCCGAGGGAGCCGTCCCTCTCGGTTGGGTGGAATCTTCGGCTGGAAAGATCGGACGTCATTTCGAGGTAATTGGGCTTAACTGGGTAGCTGTGCATGAAGGCTCTGATGCAACTGCCTTGACACAGATGGACGCTGAAGACTTAAGGCAAAAGAGCGCGGAGCTCAGCAAAGCCATCTCGTCCGCAAGAACATGGATTAGTGCCACCGGGACAATGCTATCTCGATCGGCGCAGTAGAGAATGAACATCGATAATGGTTGGTGTCAAGAATTATCACTGGAGGCGAGATGAGTGCGGCACCAACTACAGATGACCTTGGCGGCAGGGCGGTGCGCGGTGCCTCGGCAACGTTGGCTGGCCAAGGGATCAGGATTTTTGTTCTACTTGTTTCGACAGTAGTTCTAGCGCGGATCCTTCGACCGGAAGACTTTGGTCTATACGCGGTAGTTGCGAGCCTAATAGCCTTTGGAGAACTCTTTCGAGATTTCGGCCTGTCTTCGGCTGCGTCCCGAGCAACGAAGATTTCTCGCAGACAGAAGTCAAACCTATTTTGGATTAATTTGCTTTTGGGGATTGTCCTAGGAATCATTGCGTTTCTGTCCGCTGGGCCCATAGCTGCGCTATTCCGACAACCCGAATTGACGGGAATCGTGGAAGCGCTGGCAGTGACGTTTCCCTTGTCAGGATTTGCCACCCAGTTTCGCGCTGAAATAAATCGTTCCCTAAGGTTTCGAGCGTTGGCGATAGTCGACACTTTACCGGTTGTTTTTGGTCTAGCGTCCGCCTTGGTCTACGCCTCCTTCGTAGGCGCTGACTACTGGGTCCTCGTGGTTCAGCAAATAGCGGCAGTGTTTTCAGGAGTCGTACTGGCTGTCATTTTTGGTAGGTGGTTTCCTGGTCTGCCGAGCCGGCATGAATCTATCCGAAGTTTTCTAAACTTTGGTCTGGGAGTCTTTGGGACTCAGGCTATTGCATACTTCACAAAGAATGCGGACAACCTTGCCCTGGGCTTTTTTTGGGGGCCGGGCCCATTGGGTATATATAGCCGGGCCTATCAAGTACTGATGCTGCCACTAAATCAAATTGCGGCACCTATGACTCGTGTAGCTGTGCCTGTTCTTACCCGAGTTGCAGATCAGCCCATAAGATTTGAACGTTACCTAGGGCAGGGCCAATTGCTGGGGGGCCTGGGACTAGGACTTATCTACGGATCCGCCCTCGGCCTGGCAGATGCCTTGATTCCTCTGGTCTTCGGTCCAGGCTGGGAAAGCATGGTCGTGGTTTTCCAAATTTTGGCAGTCGGAGGTATCTTCCGTGGTTTGAATCAGGTCACTTTCTGGGCTTTCCTCGCCAAGGATAAGACAACTTCGCAGTTGCGATTTTATGCTTGGTCGCAGCCAATCATCGTCGGTCTGATGCTTGCTGGTCTTCCTTGGGGGCCGGTAGGCGTTGCTATCGGACATTCGATCGGCTATTTCGTGAATTGGCTACTTGCGGTTGGATGGTGTGCTCGTGCCACTGGTGTTAAGGCGAAGCCGCTCCTCCGACAAGGCTTTCTGACGGTGGCAATATTTGTCGCACCTGTATCTTTGATCTGCTTTGCGGCGACATTAGTTATGGTGGACTATTGGCTGCAAGTGGCAATGGCGATAGTGGGAGTTGCTGCTTACCTCCTGATAAGCTGGAAGTTGTCGGCACATGGACGCACAACGATGAACTTGGTCAGACAGGGTTTGGCGCACTTCGGGCGTTCATGAGATCTATGGCTGCTAAAGCGAGGCTATTGGTTTGCCTAGGCTGGCTCAAATGAGGCATCATTCATGATTCGCTAGGGTGCGTTGCACTGCTTACCATCCAGACAGAGTGTATTCGACGATACGCCCGTAACCTCTTTTTTCGCAGCTCGTAAGCGCCCGTAAAGGACAGCCATAGATGATTGTGGCATTACCTGCTATTGACCCTGCGCTGCCGTCTATACCAATGAAAGGCGGAGCATGTAGGAAGCAACCCACGCGGATCTGAACAGAGCGATCTTGAGTTGCTTATTCCAGGAGGGGGCAAAAAATTCACCGCAGATCGACGTTGCGGAACGACGCGTGACCGGTGCAATGCCGTATAGGCAGCCGAGTGTCCGGCGGTTTCGAACTGCTTCCGTCGTCGATGGTCAGGAGTATCGTTGCGGCGGTCCTGATGTCTGCTCCTGGCATGGACATCAAGACTCAGGAAATAGGGAAGTCGAAATTGCCCTTTGCTGCCTCAGTTCCTTGATCTGGCCGGAAACCCCTGGATGACTAACTCCACTGCTTCGGCGCCTGTCACGGTCACGCTCTGTTCGCCGAGCGCAATGAAGAATGCGTCGATCAGGTGCATCGGATCCTTCCGGTTGTGGTTACGTGGCCAGCGCAGTACGTTGCCCCGTCCGGCCGCCCGCAGGCCAACGGACCGACATACTCAATGAGCATGTCCAGCACCAGAACCCTCGTCAGCGCGTCACCGGGAAGACGCGTTCTGAAGACGCGTTCTAATACCGGGGAATGTCCGCAGCAGCAGCGACCGCAGGCGGTTGATCGCGCAGGTGCACGCGGGTCAGGTTCGCGTCGAAGCCGAAGAGGATCTTCAGCGCCACCAGGACCTGGCTGTCCCGGTCAACTGTCTGTAGGGAGTGCGGCATCGATCGGGCGGTCTAGGCGATGATGAACCCGTCCTTCGCATCGGTCTTCGACTTCCCAGATGCCAGACACCTGGGACGGTGGTGATCATGCTCGTGGGCGCCGGCGGGCCGGTCGAGGTCGCCAGCCAAGGCTTGGCCCTCCTTGGCTGCCGTCCATCATCGACGAATCCTTCTCCGACCATGAAGAAAAGATCCAGGCTGATTACCGATCTGTGCCACATTCTGCCCGGGAAAGCCGAGTTCCTAGCTATCGCCACCTGCCCGGACGGCTCCTCGAGCCGGGGCCGCACTGATCAAGGAGAGGATGGCCGAGTGCGTGGCACTGGGCCAGGATCGGCGGTACAGAGTAGGGCGAAAAGCATTAGGTCTGGTCGCGGCCAGCACCGCTTAGCGCACAGCGATCTGCTCGCTCTGCCGACGGTGTCCGCGGTGGGCACTATAGACGAGATCGCATGACAGCTATCTTGATTTCTGGTAACTGCCAGGTGTCGGCGCGTGTACGCCATGGGGAAGGGTGCCTTTTCCGTACGCGATCGCTTTCCGATCGTTTTCTTTTCGGTTCGTTGGCAGTTTTACTTGCTGTAATGCAAAGATAAAGAGTACTGGAAGCCAGTACTGATACTGAGTGTAGAATGCCGCGGTCGCGCTGAAGGTGGCCAGGGCGGCCAAGACGGCACCGCCTAGGGGAACCCTCTTGTATCTTAGGGATCTGCCAATGAGCAGAAGTGCATTGCCGGTGACAATAATTGCCGCGAGGAAGAGCAGAAAACCGCCCTGATACCAAGATCGAAGAAGAAAGTTGTGAACGACCGTGAAGCCGTCGAACGTGCCCGCATTCATTCCGTCCATGCCCACACCGACGAACCAACTCTCGTTCATAATGTAGTTCCACGCATGGGCGTAGGTTTGTTCTCGGACATCCAAGGACGCGGTACCTGAGTCAGAGTTTCCCGTAACTACGTCGATTCTGTCGGTCACGACAGTAGCCAAACCCAATTCTTGAGGGCCTTGGCCGATGTAGAGGACCCCAACCATCAAAAAACAGACAATTGCCGACAACACCGTTCGAAACATCGCCCGGACGGCAATCAGAAGGACGATTAGTCCTACTCCCAGTGAGAGCATAGAACTAAGGCTGCCCGTAAAGATCAGTGCAAACGTGTTGATGGAAAGCAAAGGAAGAACGGCAAGGACGCGGTTCACCCGACCGCTTAGGATTAATCCGGTCAAAATCAGGACGGCTATCACGGCCATAATGCCCAGGACGTTCGGATGTCCTGCCAGCCCGTTTATTCTCCCAAGTCTTGCAGTTTGTCCGAGAATAGCGTTGCCGCTCAGTTGAAGAAGTCCTAGACATGCAGAGATGGTTTGGGAACCGAGGAATGCGACGATCACGTTCCGTGAGAAATGCTTACTGTGACGGATGTAGTAGCTAAGGACGAAAGGCGAAATCCCAAGGAGCGTGCCAAGCAGGGCACCTGTAAGCGTGCTGGCGGCCATACTTGAATTGAAGCCCGAAATGAAGCCTCCTGCCGCGCACAAGAACATGACGATGTACCAGCTTCGGCCCCCGCTGGGAATTGATACCCGACCAAAGGAGGCTGAAAGGACCAGGAGGACGATGACCAGTTCGAACACAAGTGGACTTACGGAAGAAGTGATCATTCTTTCCACAGGGACGCAGAATGCCACCAGCACCCATGCGCAGTGTCCTAGTCGCGTCGAGACCACTCTGTGCTTGCCCAATACTGTGTCCTTCATTCGTACCTCAAGAATTCTTTGCGGTGCTATGGCAGGTCATGCACGTGTGCTGTAGCAGGGTATTTGCTGAGCATTCCGTTGTTGGTTGCACGGTCAGTCGCACAAGAGCACAAAAGTGATACTACGGGACCCGCTTCCCGCATATGGATGTGAAAGTCCTCCGCCGAGGCTACGGCCGAGAGGGCATCGAAGGATCGGCTATCGACGGTCATCCAGAGCGCCTGCTTGGTCGACTTCGATGAGGACGGTTCCGCATGCCCAATCCAAGAGATAGCACTGCGCTTTGGCCTTGCCACCACTTGTCGACAGGGACGAGACCACGGCGCTCATCGAAATTCCCAATCCTCTCATTACGATTTTTTATTTCGTTTCTATCCCTTGACGTGGCGGACCCCCTCGCCGGTGCTCTCTGACCACACACGGGCTGACGGGATAGACCAACTCATCTTTTGGGGTTCGCAAACCTGCCCACTGAAAAATCCTCGACGCTTTCAGCACCCACCACGTTACCGGCATCAATGAGATCCTTCTTGGCAAGTTGCGGGTGTGCAGCTGGAGCGCAACCGCCAGAAAAGTGTCGCTAGTCGTCCCGTCGACAGGCAAGACACATCTGGCCGTGGGACTGGCACGCGCCGCCACCCAAGCTGGGTACTGCACCTCTTCACCTCCGTTGCAGACCTGGCCGCCCGCTGTTAGGAAGCCGTTCTCGAAGGCCGATAGTTGACCAGACGTTGCTCGGTCGGTCCGAACCCGGACCCAAGGGTCATTGAGAGGGTGGCGGTGGAGTCAACGGTGTTATGGCCGGATCCTAGTCGCTCAGTCCGAGATAACGGGCCTTCGCGCCCACGGCGGTGGCCCCGTCCGGAACATCGCTACTGATGACGGTCCCCGCACCAACGGTGACGTTGTTCCCGACGTTTACGCGCCCAACGGCGGCGGAGTTCACGCAGAATAGTACTCCGTCTCCAACCGTCGGCACGTTTGTTCTGTCGTGCCCGAAGCCGCGCAGGGTCACCCGATGGTAGAAGGCAACACCGGCGCCGATCCTCACATTCGGGTGTATCGCGATCCCGCGCCCGCCGTGTGGCAACCGTAGCCCTGGGCCGCAATGGACGCGCCCCGGCATGTCAGCCCCGACAACGCCCTGCATCCACACTACGTCCAGAGCCTTCGCGAGGACTCGCTTCAGCTTGCGTGCCCGGCTGCGGTGCGCCCACCGGTTGACACGAAACGCAGTCACGGTGATGCGGCCTAGCAGCCGCTTATTCACCCGGTAATCGGCGGAAAGATCGGATTTGAGACTCATGTGCCACAGCATACGGTAACGATTCAACGCCGAATAACACCGGCCTCGAAGGGCTTCCCATGGGCGCGTCAACAAGGATCAGCGCTAAAAGCAGGTAGTACCACTGAAACCGCGTATTGGAGCGGCGATCAGTCGCTAGCGATCATATGGATAGACCCCATCGTGAGATCCAACCGAACTTGAGCATCGTCGCGCTCGTTGTCCCAGGCATTACCGTTTTTGGCCTCTCACTTAGCTCGCTTCATACCCGGGACGGTGTGAAGAAGGGCATTTACCTGCCCATATGTCTCCCGGCTACTGAACGTCTCCCCACGCCGATGCTAGCGTCCTGCCGCGCATATTCATTCCAAAGGTGGGCGAAAGTATGTCAACGGGGTACTTCGGATCTTCCTACGGCGGAAGGCGACCAACCGGCCGCAACCCTTTGTCCGCCATCGTTTCCGTCCGTCGGCTGCAACGCTGCTGACGTCGATGGAGCCGCCGTGGCGCTCGACGATTTTCTCGACGTCCACTCGGCGGAGGCCAACGCTGTGGATGCCGGTGCGGCGGAAATGGAGCGGAAGAAGCGGCCGAAGACGCGGAGCTGGCGGGTCTTGTCCCTCCCGTAGCAGGTGTCGGCGATCTCGAGCCCGGAGTGGCCGCCGTGGCTGCCGCGGACTGCACGGAGGCTCGCACGTTGGGGAGATCGGGGACGGATTTCCAGGTACCGGTGGAGGCGGAGAGGCAGTCGGAGATCAAGGCGAGCACCCGAGCGGCGTCACGGGCCTGGCACGACAGTGAGTCTCACCGTCGTTCGTGGTGGAGCTAAGGATGAGCGCGGTGGTCTGCAAACTAACTTGGCGATCAGCGGGGAACCACAGTCCTAGGCAGATGTCGCTAGGGACGTCGATAGTTCACCGGACATGGTCCCCCTCCGTCAGCGAAGTTTCTTCTGACGAGTACTTCAAAGACAAGGCTTTCGTTCCGCGACCCCGAATCTGACTAAGGTTCCGACAATGAGTTCGTTCCGGAGGAGGAGAGCGTCAAATTGAAGGGAATCATCAAAGGTGGTTCTCTAACTTAGCTATGAGCACGTATTCCAGCCCGCGTTCTTTGTTTACTGCCTGTTAACACCGAACGAGGCTGATGGTTCTCCGGCCGCGCTAACGTTTCACCGAGCAAGAGCAGTTCGGCCTTGCGCTCAGCATTTCAAGGGGAGAATCATGATCAAAAAAGCCGTTATACCTGCCGCTGGACTTGGCACTCGGTTCCTTCCCGCGACGAAGGCGATGCCGAAGGAAATGCTTCCCGTGGTGGATAAGCCGGCCATTCAGTATGTGGTGGAAGAAGCCGTGCGGAGCGGGATTTCTGATGTCCTCATGATCACTGGGCGTAACAAGCGCCCCCTCGAGGACCATTTTGATCGGGTGCCGAACCTCGAGTGGGTTTTGGAACAGAAGGACGACCAGAAGAAGCTCGGACTGGTTCGTGAAGCATCCGGCTTGGCTGACATCCACTACGTGCGGCAAGGCGACCCGAAAGGACTCGGCCACGCCGTACTGCGGAGCCGGCTGCATGTCGGAGACGAGCCGTTCGCGGTGCTGTTAGGTGACGATCTGATCGACGCGCGAGACAACGTGCTGGATGAGATGATCAGGGTCCAGCAGGAGACAGGCGGCTCCGTCATTGCCCTGATGGAAGTCGAGCCGGAGCAGATCAGTGCCTACGGATGCGCCGACGTCAAACAGGTCGAGGGCGAGAGCTTCTTTTCGATCAACTCGCTGGTCGAAAAGCCCTCTGCGGATGATGCGCCATCCAACCTCGCCGTCATCGGCCGTTATGTCTTGCACCCAGCAGTCTTCGATGTGCTGGAGAAGACGGAGCCCGGCCGTGGCGGGGAAATCCAGCTCACAGACGCGCTGCAGACGTTGGCCCAGTACGACGGAGAGGGCGGCGGTGTCTACGGGGTGGTTTTCTCCGGTCGACGGTACGACACAGGAGACAAGCTCAGCTATATCAAGACAGTCGTGACCCTGGCAGTGGAGACCAGCAGCTTCGGCGGAGAACTGCGGGACTGGCTGGAGCGTGAATACGGCTCCGTCATACCCGACGACATCGCGGCGCTAGAAGACACGCACGCTTTGCTTGCCAGCGAGCAGGCCGCGCTGGAGCCAGCCCTCCGTAACTAGGCCTGGCCGGCCTGCTGCTGCGAAGCCATGGCGTCGTGGATCTGGAGGGCGAACCAGAGCTGGGCGAGGGAGGCGGTTTCGGTCATGTCGAGGCCGATGAGCTCGCCGATGCGGCGGATGCGGTAGATGACGGTCTGGCGGTGGGTGAAGAGGGCGGCGGCGGTCTTCTGCCAGGAGCGCTGCTGCTCGAGATAGGTGCGCAGCGTCCTGACGAGCTCTGATTGTTTGTCCCGGTCATGTTCGAGGAGCGGGCCGAGCAGGCGCTGGACCAGGGCCTGGCCTTCTTCGACGGCGGTTAACCCCAGCCAGCTGGGGCCTTCTTCGTAGCGGACGAGCCGCTCGCCGGTGCGGGTGGCGGTGCCGGCGGCCCAGAGGGATTCCTGCAGGGCGTGCCCGAGTCCTGCTGCGCCGGTCGGGCGGCTGATGCCGATCCGGGCGTCCTCGGGCAGGGCGTGCAGCAGGCCGTCGTCGGGGGAGTCCGGCAGGAGCAGGTGCAGGGTGTCGGCTTGCTGGAGGCTGATGAACGGGAGGCCGTGGCGCCACAGGTCCACGGGGATGCTAGAGAAGTGCTCACGCTCCAGGCCTCGCACCGAGGCGACAACGAAGCGGTCCGGTGACAGGCCGAACTTCTTCAGCTGTCGCTCCATTTCCGCTGCACCGTAGCGGCCGTCAAGGGCCTGCGCCAGGAACTCGGCGCCCAGCCGGCGCTCGTCTTCGAGGGCGAGCATGGTGCGGGAAAGCTCCAGCCCGAGCACCGAGGCGGCGTGGAGCAGGACGACGGCGTCCGGATGCGGCTCGGAGTTCGGGACGACGACGAGCAGCGCGTCGTCGTGCGTGGGAACGTCCATCATCAGCAGGTGGCCCGCGGCCGTGCTGTGCCATTGGAACTTCTTGCCCGCCGTCGGCGCAGAGCTGATGTACGGCCGCAGCGCCTCGGCCAGGGGTTGGGGGAGCGGCGCGCCTCCGGGATGCCACGGGTGGTGACAGTCCCGGTCCACCACGAATAGCCGGGAATACAGCTCGGCGGCCAGCCCCTGCGTGAGTGCCTGCCACTGGTCCGGAGCGCCGGCCAGCCGCAGCAGGTCATAGATTCGGGCCGTCTGGCGCAGCCGGCGCGATTCCTCCAGCAGCGAGGACTCGGCGACCGACTTGGCGATGGCGATGAAGGGCAGCGGATACGGCACGTTGAGGACCGGCATGGGCAGCCGGTCGCAGGCCTCGATGAACTCGGCGGTCAGCGCGGGGGCGTGCATCTTCTCGCCGATGGCCAGCGCGCTCGCGCCGGCGGCGACCAGAGCCTCTGCGAGCTCAACCTTGTCGGCCGGATCGGCCGGGATGGACAGGCCGTTGGTCATCATCAGCTCGCCGCCCGTGACCCACTCCCACAGCCGCGGCAGGTCCGAGGTGTGCGCCCAGGTGATCCGGTGCTGCAGGCCGGCCTCGCCCGCGAGCAGGCTCAGCCCCAGCTGCGGCTCGGCCAGCAGCTCGGACACGGTGATGGACACGCAAGGCTCCCTTCCGCGCCCAACTTGAGCGCCGTCGTCGTTGTTTAGACAAATGTATGGACCCTTGGTCCGTTTGTAGTCAATCAGCGTATAGGACGCGTGAGCCCGGTCACGAATGATGGGTTCACGATATTCCCGCTCCGGTGCGAGCATTCACGAGAGAGAGCTGCAATGAGCGCAACAGGCAACCTCATTGACGACGCCCCGCTGACCAGGTTCCACAAGCGGCTGACCTTCTTCGCCTCGGGCGGCCCGTTCATCGACGGCTACGCGCTGTCGATCATCGGCATCGCGCTGATCACCATGACCCCCGGGCTGGACCTCAGCCCCGGCGAGATCGGGCTGATCGGGGCCGCGAGTCTGGTCGGCATCTTCTTCGGCGGCGGCCTCTTCGGCTGGCTCACGGACAAGATCGGCCGGCACAAGATGTACATCGCGGACCTAATCGCGCTGGCGGTCTTCTCGCTGCTCAACGGCTTCGCCACCGAGGTGTGGCAGGTGGTCCTGTGCCGGTTCTTCCTCGGCATGGCCATCGGCGCGGACTACCCGATTGCGACGTCCCTGCTGGCGGAGTTCCTGCCCAAGAAGGTGCGCGGGCGCCTGCTTGGCGCGACGTTCGTAGTCTGGGCCGTCGGCGCAGCCGTGGCATACGCCGTCGGCTTCCTGCTGCGGGACACGGGACCGGACGCGTGGCGGATCATGGTGGCCAGCCCCGCGGTCTTCGCCATCATCACGCTGCTGTGCCGTCTGGGCACGCCGGAGTCGCCGCGCTGGCTGCTCTCCCGCGGGCGGGTGGATGAGGCCCGGGCCGTGATCAAGAAGGTGTACGGCCAGCAGTACGACATCTCCGACGTGTCCTCGGACGCCGCCGGCGAATCGAAGCAGGGCCGCTTCGCGGACATCTTCAGGGGCCAGTACTGGAAGCGGACCCTCTTCGTCTCGATCTTCTGGACGGCCCAGGTGATCCCGCTCTTCGCGGTCTACACCTTCGCCCCGGACCTGCTGGCCTCCTTCGGCATGACCGGCGACGCGAACCTCTACGGCGGGTCCTTCCTGATCTCGATGCTGTTTGTGGTGGGCGGCGTGCCCGGGCTGTGGCTGGTGGAGAAGATCGGCCGGCGCCGACTGCTGCTGTGGACGTTCGGCATCATCTCGGTGGCGCTGGCGATCCCGGTCTTCATCCCGGACGTCCAGGCCGGCCCGCTGTTCCTGGCCCTGGCCGTGTTCGCGCTGGCCTCCGGCGCCTCCAGCTTCCTGGAGGTCGTCTACCCGAACGAGCTGTTCCCCACCGAGGTCCGCGCCACGGCGGTGGGCTTCGGCACCGCGATCAGCCGGGTCGGCTCGGCGGCCAGCACCTACCTGATGCCGCTCGCGATCCTCAACTTCGGCGCCGCCGGCTCGCTGATGATCGGCGCGGTGATCTCGCTGGTCGGGCTGGCCGCCACGTTCCTGCTGGCCCCGGAGACCGCGAACAAGACCCTGCACGAACTTACCTCGGACCCAGCGCCCGCGGCCCCCGCCGCCGTCGTCAAGTAACCCACGTACACCACGCAAAGGAGCACCCATGACCAACCACCAGCCGATCGGCCCCGTCGACGCCACCAAGGTTCCCCGTTACGCGGGCCTGGGCACCTTCGCCCGGTTGCCGCAGATCGACCGCGTCCCGGACTATGACATCGCGATCGTCGGCGTCCCGTTCGATGGCGGCACCTCCTTCCGTCCGGGCGCCCGGTTCGGTCCGGCGGGAGTCCGGGAGGCCTCCCGGCTGCTGCGGCCCGGCTACCACGTCGAGCTCGACGTCGTGCCCGTCAACGAGACCCAGGTGGTGGACGCCGGCGACATCGCCTGCACCCCGTACGACATCACCCGTGCCGTGCGCGAGATCGAGGAGCAGGCGCTGCCGCTGCTGGGGGAGGGCAAGCGGCTGATCTCCATCGGCGGCGACCACACCATCGCCCTGCCGATGCTGCGGGCGCTGAACAAGGCCCGCGGGCCGGTGGCGCTGCTGCACTTTGACGCGCACCTGGACACCTGGGACACGTACTTCGACCAGCCGGTCACGCACGGAACGATGTTCCGCCGCGCCTTTGAGGAAGGCCTGCTGGTCGAGGACAAGTCCATGCACATCGGCATCCGCGGCCCGGTCTACGACCGCGACGACTTCCTCCGCGACCACGAGTTCGGCTTCCAGATCATCCGCTGCTCCGATCTGGACGTGATCGGCGTGCCGGCGGCGGTGCAGCGGATCAAGGAGCGGTTGGGCGATACGCCGGTCTACGTGTCCATCGACATCGACGTGCTGGATCCGTCCTTCGCGCCGGGGACCGGGACGCCGGAGATGGGCGGCCTGCACTCGAGGGAGCTGCTGGCCCTGCTGCGCGGGCTGAACGGCATCAACATCGTCGGCGCGGACGTGGTGGAGGTGGCGCCGGCCTACGACCACGCCGACATCACCACGCTCGCCGCGGCCACCGTGGTGTTCGACCTGCTGGCGCTGATGGTCAACCGAGACAAGGGCATCTCGGCGCTCGGCGAGGAGCTGGAAGCGTCGGCCGTCTGAACCCATTTATGCACTAGTGATCCCGGGGCCCTCATGGACCCCGGGATCACTGCTGCGTGCGGTGTGACTTGTTCCATACGCGCGAGGGTTCTGGTCCTGTAGCTTGGGGGTTGATGGTTTGATGCGAATGGGACAGCCTGCGCTGCAGGACGAACTAGGTGGGGAAACTGCAATGAACCTTCGACGACTGCGCCGCAAGTGGAGCCGCATGAGCCCGGCAACTCATCGGGCGATCGGGAACACGATCGTGGGCCTGCTGGTCCTAGCCACCGCGGTGGCCGCTGCCTACACCTTCCTGAGCTGACTGTTCGCCGGCGCCGCCACCGGACGAGGCTGGAACCTCAATTTTTCCCGATTTCGGGGACGAAACGGCGGCCGCGGGAGCACAATGGAGTTCTCGCAATGAAGGGAGGTAGCACCATGCGCGGCAGCAATCTGATCTGGACCATCGTCGGCATCCTGATAGCCATTGCGTTGATCATCTGGATCGCATCGTCCATCTAAGGACTGGTCGCTAGAGGAAGTTCCGGCACGGGGCAGCCGGGCTTCGCCAGATGCGGCTCACCCTTCGTTGGCGGGCGCGACGGCGGCGAGTCCGGCGTCGTGCAGGGCCTCGGCAAACACCGGGGCCAGAAGGCTGTGCCCTTCGGGCTTGAGGTGCAGGCCGTCCTCGTACAGATACCGGGCCAGACGCTTCTCCGCTACCCAGCCCGTGGCGTCGATGAAGGCCGCGTCCTGCTGCTCCGCCACGTTCGCGAGGATCTTGCTTACTTCGACGCGGCGTGAGGCCGGGTCGCCGCCCTGATTCAACGGGCTTACGACGGCAAAGGGCACGTCTGGATATTTCAACTTCAGCATCTCTACAGTGTCCGAGGCGGCCGCCTCGATCTTGCGGTCGGGATACTTGAGGTCGTTGCCGCCGCCCTGCACGACGACGAGGCCGACGTTGTTTTCGGGCAGGTCGTAGACACCCTTCTTCAGCGATTCCCGGTAGGACGGGTGTCCGTCCTGGGGGCGGCCCTTCAGGAAACCGGTTCCGCCGTAGCCCTCGATCCTGGGCACGTAGCCGGCCTGGGCGAGGCCCTGGGAGACCCACGAGTCGCTCGTCGGGACGGCATTGCCGGCGTTGGCCTGCGAGTCGCCGATGACCAGGGCGATCGGGGCCGGTTTGGCAGCGGGCGCCGTTCCATCAGGGCCCGGGGAAGAAGCGCTCGGGGCCGTCGCGCAGCCCGCCAGGGCCAACAGCGCCAGCATACCGAGCCAGATGACCTGCATGTTCCGGCTGAGACTTCGGCGTTTCCAGACGTTCGGCATTGCAGATCTCCCCATCGATTCCCCCGCAGACTGGCAAATTCTAGCCCACTCTTTGCGGCTCAACGCAGTGGTTGATCCGCTGCAGTAAATGCCACGACATCGAGTGTCGTGAAGGACTACGCAGCCCCGCTTCTGGGCCGCGGATTGCTCGGCTTCTACGCCGCTCTGGCGAAGCGCGACAGCTCCCCCGTGGACGTGTTGGTACTGGGCGACTCGATCAGCGAGGGCTACGGTGCCGGGTCTCTGACGGAGCGCTACGCGGGCCGGCTGCTGTCCAACTTCCGCACCCGCTACGGCATCACTGGCGGGCTGGGCTACCTCTCCTCCTGGCACGCCTCCTCGGACATCGCGCCGCTCGGCCCGACCGCCACCGGCAACGCCGTGAAGAACGCCAACGGGTCGCGTGGTCTTGGCCTCCGCTCCTACACTCTCGGCGCGGACACGGGCGCAGGCCTCGGGAACCTGACCTTCACGTTCACCGGCACGTCGTTCAAGATGCTCGCCGCGCAGCGTGTCGCCGCGGGCACGGATTCGGTCCGTATCGTGATCGACGGCGCGCCCTATGTGGAGTGGGAAGTCGTAGACGGGACCGGGACGAGTGTCTGGGATTCCGGCCCCCTGACGGCAGGAGCGCACACTGTGAGCGTCACGGCACGCTTCGGGCTGGCCAGCATCGAAGGCTTCATGCTCTTCGACGGCGACGAAGACGCCGGTATCCGGTTGTGGAGGGCGCGAAGTCGGGTACCCGCGCACAGCAGTTCTCCGCAGCTTCGGGCGGCTCTGACGGCTGGGGCGACCGCGCTGCCGCACGTCGACCCCGATCTGGTGGTTATCGCGTGGATGACCAACGACATCAGCAGCCGCACCTCCGAAGTGTACCGCCTTTGCGGAACGTGGTCGCGCTGGTGCGTGGCGCGAAGCCTTCCGCGCCGATCCTGTTCACGGCCATGTACGAACGCGGAACCGTGGGCCAACTACGTGGCAGCCATGAAGAAGGTGGCCTCGGAGTACCCGTGGACGGCATTCTTCGACATCGGCACGCACATCCCGAACCTGGCAGGTACGGGCGGGTCAGACCCGTAGGGCTGCTCGCTGATTCCGTGCACCCGTCCGCACTCGGCGCGACACTGGTCGGGGACGCGATCACTTCGCACTTGACGCAGAACATCACGCCCTCACTTCCGCCCACGCCGCCGGCCCCATTCGAGGCCTACGACATCGGCATCGACACCTACGACCACCGCTACATCGCGGACAGGTTCACGGACGCCGACAACACGATCATCGGCACCTGCGCCGACGAAACCGGGGCCTCGGCGCTCACCGCAGCAAGCGTGCCTGTCCTCACGCAGGAAGGCCACAGGTACGTCAACGCGGGGCCGAACGCCGCGGTCCTCGCCGGCACGCAAGCCCTCGCCGGGCCGATCACCGTGGCAATGGTCGCACGACGCAAGGGCGTGGGACTGTACGCGCTCGAACTGGCGAACTACCGCATCAGGGCGCCAACGGTGCCACCACCTGACAGGTCAGCGGTTCGTGGTCCACCACCAAGACGGGTTCGGACGCGACCCGTTGGGCTGTCGTCATTGCCCGCTTCGACGGGGCGAACTCCAAACTGTTCGTCAACGGCGCAACCCCGGCTGCTATGGGCATCACCGGCCCGGCTGCCACCGGAGTGAGCGACGTGATCCGCTCGGCTTCTGCGCCACCAATCCGGCATTATTCGCGGAAATCATGACCCTTCCCGGCAGCCCTCTCGGACGCCGATATTGCCACGCTGAACACGAAGATGACCGCCTACTACGGCATGCTCATCGGGCAGGCCTAAATCGGCTACCGGGTGAGGAGCGAGGCCCTCACCCGGTCTAATTCCTCACCGGAACGGCCAAGGTCACGTTCTCGAAAGTGCAGAACTGAAAGTCGCAGTTCCACGGAATGAACACCGAGGTCATATCCGAAGTGACAATTTCCTCCGGGTCGCCAAGGAAAAAGTTGCGGCCTGTGATGTCGGGGCTTCCGAGGATTTTGAGAGGCCCCTGAAGCAGGCAGTCAACGGCAGTCACGTCATGAATCCGGTTGGCCCTGTTGCTGACCAGATCGGGCAGGAAGATCGTCTGACCCTCGAACCGCCGCTTCACTTGGCCCAGGTGGTGGCCCGGTCCACTTCCATTGCAGGGACGCCCTGCACGGTGGAACGCGGAGCAACGTCCCGGCTGACCGTCGAGTTGGCTCCTACACGCGCCTTCTCCCCGACCAGCACGGGACCGACAACGACTGCCCCGGTGTAGATCGTCGCCCCGTTTGCGATCTGGGGTACGGAACGCTTCGGCCCTCCCCGCCCAAGCATCACGCGGGGGAAGATCGCCACATCGGAACCAATGACCACGTCCGGATGAATGGCGATGCCACGCCCGCCATGGGGCAAGCGAAGGCCGGGACCACACTTCACCCGGCCAGGCATGTCCGCCCCGACGATGCCTTGCATCCATGCTGCGTCCAAGGCTTTCGCCAGAACACGCTTAACCTTGCGCAGCTTACCGCGCTGGGCTGCCTGATTGATGCGGAATACGGTCACGGTGATACGGTCCAACAGCCGGCCGTTCACCTTGAAATCGGATTGAAGATCAAATTTGAGACTCATGCCGCAAGTCTAGGGCAACGATTCACCCCGCAAATAAAACCGGTTAGGTGCGCAGCGTAGATAACGTTCGGGCCGGTCGACGGGCACCGGTCAACTGAGAGCCGGCGGCTGTAGTGACCCGCTTCAGACGGAAGGGGACCTGCCACTAGCGACCGAGGCCCCGCCGTCGTTGGTGTCCGCCGCATCAGCCGCCGGAACGGTGAGAGTGAGGGCGGTGCCTTGGCCGAGGGCGCCGCTGACGTCGATGGTGCCGCCGTGGCGTTCGACGCCTTCCTTGGCGACGACCAGGCCGAGGCCGGTGCCGTGGATGCCGGAGCGGCGCTCGGGGCTGGAGCGGAAGAAGCGATCGAAGACACGGAGGCGGTCGGCATCGTCCATGCCGTAGCCGGCGTCGGAGACCTCGAGGCTGCCATCACGACGGGCCAAGAACGGGCGCGCCGATGCCCGAACCCACCCACGTGGACTCCCGCTTCTACGGCACAACCGAGCTGCCGAACATCGTCGAGAAGGCGGCGGGCGCGGTGCAGGACAAGCTCAAGAAAGAATGATTTCAGGCGTGCGGCTGCACTTCCCCAATTCCTAGAGGGGGGCAGACGGCCGGGTCAATCGTGATGTCCCCGCTCGGCGGCGTCGCTTCCTGGGGGCGCTCGGGGAGGGGCGCCGTTGACATAGAACGACGCAGTTGGTGGTTTTAGGTTAGGCTAAGCTAATGTTCCAGCTGTGATTCAACCTTGGGGAGGCGTAGGCCTCGAGGCCAGCGGCCTGGTGCTCCGGTACGGCGATCGAGATGTGGTCCACGGAGCAGGACTGCGGCTTGAGCGCGGCAGGATCGTCGCGCTTGTGGGGCCGAACGGCAGCGGCAAGTCGACGCTGCTGCGCGCCCTCGCCCGGCTGCACCAGGTGTCTTTGGGACGCGTGGCAGTTTCCACCGACGATGGCAAGGAGAGCGACGCGCTGCTGATGAAGCGCAGCGATTTCGCCCGGCATGTGACGTTGTTGTCGCAGAGCCGGCCGGTGCCGCACGGGCTGAGCGTCCGCGATGTGGTGGAGTTCGGCCGCCATCCGTACCGGGGACGCTGGCGGGCTGCCGATCCTGAGGGGAGAGCCGCCGTCGAACGCGCGATGGCCCTCACCGGCATTACGGAACTGTCCGGACGCGGGGTGCACGAACTCTCCGGCGGCCAGCTGCAGCGTGTCTGGCTGGCAAGCTGCCTGGCCCAGGACACCTCCGTGCTGCTGCTCGATGAGCCGACGAACCATCTGGACCTGCGCTACAAGGTGGAAATTTTCGACCTGGTCTACGACCTGGCCCGGGTCCACAACGTAGCGGTCGGAGTGGTGCTCCACGACCTGGACGAAGCGGCGGCCCTCGCCGACGAAGTGGTCGTCCTCTCCGACGGGCGTATCGCCGCGGCCGGGCCTGCCCACGAAGCCTTGGACTCCGAGCTGCTCAGCCGGGTCTATGCCATCCCAATTGTCACCCACACTGATCCGCTGACCGGCAGGCTGCGCACCCGCGCGGTGGGCCGGCACAGCGACCGTCTGCATGACCAACCTGAAAGGACACTCCGTTCATGAAGATTCCCCAGGCCCTTGCCGCCGTCGGCGCGCTGGCGCTGCTGCTCACCGGCTGCGGTACGACCGAGGACCCTGCCGAACCGGCAGCTGCCGCCGGTGACAGCCTCACCGTCACGGACTCGCGCGGCGTCGAGGTCGAGCTCGACGGCCCGGCCAAGCGAGTGGTCGGCACCGAATGGAATGTGGTTGAAAACCTGGTCACCCTGGGCGTCACGCCCGTGGGCGCGGCCGACGTCGAGGGCTACAGTGCGTGGGTTTCGGGCGTTCCGCTCGACGACAGCGTGACCGATATCGGTACCCGTGGCGAGCCCAGCCTCGACACCATCGCGTCGCTGGATGCGGACCTGATCGTCGCCACGACTGACCTGGCCGAGAACGTGATCACGCAGCTCGAAGAGCTGGCCCCCGTCGTCGTTGTTAAATCCGCCGACGCGAGCGGCCAGATCGACCAGGCCAAGAACAACCTGACCCTCGTCGCCGAGGCAACCGGCACGGAGCCGAAGGCCGAAGAGGCCATCGGCGAATACGATGCCGCCGTTGCCGAGGGC
Source organism: Arthrobacter sp. Marseille-P9274 (assembly GCF_946892675.1). Classification (NCBI taxonomy): domain Bacteria; kingdom Bacillati; phylum Actinomycetota; class Actinomycetes; order Micrococcales; family Micrococcaceae; genus Arthrobacter; species Arthrobacter sp. Marseille-P9274. The sequence goes on along the minus strand of NZ_CAMPOV010000001.1, from coordinate 255,150 downwards.
AAGGCGGCGCTCGAGAAGGCCGGGCTGGCCGGCTCCCGCGTGGCTTTCGCCGATGGCTGGGTGGCGGACGGCCAGGTCTCGATCCGGCCCTTCGCCAAGGGATCGCTGCTGACCGACATCAACACCGAACTCGGCCTGGTTTCCCCGTGGGAGATGGAAGGTGACGCCGCCTACGGACTGGCGTCCACCGACGTCGAGGGCCTGACCAAGCTCGATGCGGACAGCTTCGTGTACATCACCAATGACGCCGACAAGGACTTCACCGAAGAGCTGGCCGGCAACGCGGTGTGGAAGTCGCTGCCCTTCGTGAAGGCCGGCGAGGTGCACCGCCTCGAGGACGGCATCTGGATGTTCGGCGGACCGGCCTCGATGACCCAGTACGTCGACGCGCTCGTCGCGACCCTGACGAAGTAGCGCACCGGGCACGATGACCGAGACTGTCAAGGCCGCCGCCCGCTCTGCCGGTCCTTCCGCTGCGGGTACGCCCGCTGCGGGTGCGCGGCATCCGGCTCCGGCGGGGGCGCGCGGCCGGTCCGGGGCTGCCCTGGTGGCCGGCGGCGGGGTGGTGATCCTGCTGCTCTTCTCGCTGGTCCACCTCACCCAGGGCACCGCTGCCGTGGGGCCGGCCGAACTCATCGGCCTGCTCACCGGCAGCGGTTCGGACCAGCAGTCTGCCGTCCTGGTCGCGTCCCGGATTCCGCGGCTGCTGGCCGGGGTGCTGGTCGGCGTGGCGCTCGGGGTGGCGGGTGCGGCGCTGCAGTCCGCCACCCGCAACGTGCTCGCCTCGCCGGACACTTTGGCGGTCGACGCCGGGGCCCACCTGGCGATCGTGGCCGTGGCGGCGTTCGGGATTACGCTGCCCGCGCTGCTGTCGGGCGGCCTGGCCTTCGCGGGCGGGCTGGCGGCCGCGCTGCTGGTACTGGCCCTGTCCGGCGCGGGGGCCAACAGCAACGGCGGCCCGATCCGCCTGGTGCTGGCCGGCACGGCGCTGGCCCTGGGCCTGCACTCGGCAACCCATGGCCTGCTGCTGCTGTTCAGCCAGGAAACCACGGGCCTGTATGCCTGGGGCAAAGGCAGCATCGCGCAGACCAGCAACGACGAGCTGGTGCAGTTTGCGCCGGTGATCCTGCTGACCGTCGCCGGGCTGCTCCTCATGGCCCGGCGGATGGACCTGCTCGGGCTCGGCGACGACGCGTCCCGGCTGGCCGGGGCGGATCCGCGGCTGGCGCGCACCGGGGCAGTCGTCCTGGCGGTGCTGCTGTCCGCCTGCGCGGTGACCGTTGCCGGGCCGATCGGTTTCGTGGGCCTGTGCGCGCCGGCCATTGTGCGGTTGCTGGCTTCCCGCGTCCGCGGACTGGGGCGGCACCGGGTGCTGCTTCCCATTTCCGGTCTGGCGGGTGCAGTGGTGGTGATCGGCGCCGACGTCGTGGTCCGCGTGGTCCTCGGCGCGCAGGCCGGAGTGGAAGTGCCGACCGGAGCCGTGACGACCGTCTTCGGTGCCGTGTTCCTGGTGATTCTGGCGCTGCGGATGTCCGATGCCGGGCTCAGCGCTGCCGGCGATGCACTGGCGCGGCTCCGCTCCCGCAGGTTCTACCTGGGCGTACTGCTGGGACTGATCGTCCTGCTGGCCGGCTTGCTGGTGGCCGGCGCGCTGCTGGGCGATGCGAAACTGCTGCTGGGGGACCTGGCCAACTGGCTCACCGGGCAGTCGGGGGACCGGGTCAGCGCCGTGCTGGGCACCCGGATGCCGCGCGTGGTGGCCGCGGTACTCGCCGGGGCGGCGCTGGCGATCGCCGGCGCCCTGATCCAGGCCGTGGCGCGGAATTCCCTGGCGGAGCCGGGCATCATCGGCGTGTCCGGCGGCGGCGGTCTCGCGGCCATCATCGTGCTCACGAGCGTTCCGATGGCCAGCGCCTGGCTGGTGACCGGCTCGGCGCTGGCCGGCGCGGCCTTGATCGCGCTGCTGGTGTTCGGGCTCGCGTTCCGCAGCGGGCTGCAGCAGAACAAGCTGGTCCTGATCGGCATCGGCGTCTCGGCAGGACTTCTGGCCATCATCTCGGTCCTGCTGGTGACGACCGACCCGTACAACCAGACCAAGGCGCTGACCTGGCTCTCCGGCTCCACCTACGGCAGGACCTTCGCCTCGGTGCTGCCGCCGCTGCTCGCTCTGCTGCTGGCGGTGCCGGTGCTGGCCGGCCTGCGGCGTGGCCTGGACCTCATCGCCGTCGACGATGATTCCCCTCGTGTCCTCGGGATCGGGTTGACGCCGTCCCGTGTCCTGCTGCTTTCGACGGCGGTGCTGCTGACCGCCGGGGCCGTGTCATCGGTGGGGGTGATCGCGTTTGTCGGCCTGGTGGCCCCGCACGCCGCCCGGTCCCTCGTCGGCGCGCGGCATTCCCGGGTGCTGCCCGTCGCCGCGCTGCTCGGTGCCTGCACGGTGGTGCTGGCGGACATCATCGGGCGCACGGTGATCGCGCCGGCACAGATCCCGGCCGGCATCATGACGTCCTTGGTGGGAGCGCCCTACTTCATCTACCTGCTCTGGCGGTCACGAGTGGACCGTCAGGCCTGAGGCTGCCGCGCAGGCCGGCCCTACCTGTGGCTGTAGGTGAGGCAGTCCGCGTTGTCCGCTCCGGGCCCGACATGGATTGTCGGCGCCTGGCACATCAGGTGGTCATTGTGGGTGCATTCCGAGCGCTGGCAGGCGCCGATGCTGGCCAGGACCTTGGGCAGTCCGCCATGCGCCCCGGTGTCAATGAAGGTCGCGCAGGCTGCGTGGTTTTCACCCCCGGCGACGGTAATCGCGGCGGCATTGCATTCACTGTGATCGTTGAAGGAGCAGTTCGTTACGCTGCAGTCGCCGACATGCGAGGTCACGGTCATGATAATTCCTCCAGACTCGGCCGCCTTTTCGGCGGCGCCTCTAATTACGGTATGCCTGTTGACGTAATTCAAAAAGGCACATTCGTGTGACCTAATGCCGGACCGTATTCGCGGCCTATGCGGGAAGTGCTAAGATGCGCTACCCGGACCTGACCGCTGCAGGCCTCGCGGGGAGCCGGCGGGCTAATTCGGTACGGAAGGCTCTGGCCGCTCTGGCGGAGCGGCGGGACCATGAAGCATGGATCAGCACAGTAGGAATTTGACCACCGTTGCCTTTGCCTTGGGACTGGCTTTGTCGATGGCAGCATGCGATTCGCCGGAGCAGGGGGCTCCGACGACGGCGGGGCCGACACAGACCCAGATGGCTCCGAGCGCGACACCCGGGGAAGGCGGAGCCGGCGGCAGTCCGGCCGCAGTAGGGGAACTCAATGCCAGCGCAGCCCTCCTGACCGCCCTCGCCGCGGTCCGGGGCGGCGACGCCATCGATCTGGACTTCCGCCCAGGGAGCCAGGCATGGCGCGTGGACGTGATCGGCGCCGATACCGAATACCGGCTGCTGGTCTCGCCCGACGGCAGCGAAGTACTGGAGCAGCATCCCCGGGCGGCCGATCCGGAGCACCGCTCGGAGCTGCAGCAGGCTAAGATCCCGATGAGCGAGGCGATCACGACCGGACAGCAGCAAGCCGGCGGCGAGATTAGCGAGGTCTCGCTGGACGACGAGAACGGCAAGATCGTGTGGAAGGTCGAGGTCATAAGCACCGACGGCCAGCGGACCGAAGTCCTGGTCGATGCCGTGAGCGGCGAGGCGCTCAAGTAGTACCTCGGGCCGTGTGACTTGTTCCATACGCGCGGTCGATCAGGATCCGAGAACTGTCCAACTAAAGTCAGGCAGAGGGTGACCGGTCTGCCTGAACCCGGGCGTCGCCGTCGTTCGCGACCCTAGGCTGAGGAGCGGCGGCGGGGACCGTGACGGTGAAGGTGGTGCCTTCGCCGAGGGCGCTGCTGACGTCGATGGTGCCGCCATGGCGTTCGACGATCTCCTTGGTGACGACCAGGCCGAGGCCGGTGCCGTGGATGCCGGAGCGGCGGGCGGAGCTGGAGCGGAAGAAGCGGTCGAAGACGCGGAGCCGGTCGGCGTCGTCCATGCCGTAGCCGGTGTCGGCGACCTCGAGCACCGAGTGGCCGGCGTGCTGCCAGCCGCGGATGGTGACGGTGCTGCCGGCGGGGGAGTACTTGATGGCGTTGGAGAGCAGGTTGTCCAGCACCTGGCCCATCCGGGCGGGGTCGGTAGCGGAGACGAGCTCGTGGTCCACCTGGTTGTCCAGCGCGATGTCCTTGGCGGCCGCGGTGGCTGCCGCCGACTGCACGGAGGCGACGACGACGGCGGCGAGGTCGGCTGGTTCGGGGCGGATCTCGAGGGTGCCGGCGGAGGCGGAGAGGAAATCGGAGATCAGCGTGAGCAGCCGCTCGGCGTTGCGGTCCGCCACCTCCAGCTGGGCGGCGACGTCGGCGGGCAGGTCCGGGTGCTCGAGGGCGAGGTCCAGGTAGGCCAGGATCGAGGTCAGCGGGGTGCGCAGCTCGTGCGAGATGCCGGACATAAAGTCGTCCTTGGCCGCCAGCTCGGCCAGCTGGTCCGTCACGTCCTTGAACAGCACCACGGAACCGGACGGGCAGTCCTCGTCCTGGCCGTCGATTGTCCGGGCCGTGGCGGAAACCGCGATCTGCTGCGGCTCCTCGCCGAGCCAGAGCAGCTGCCCGGCGACCTCCTGCTTCGCCGCGGCCCGCCGCACCGGACGGGACTCCGGCGGCAGGAAGGTGACCCCGTCGCCGTCGTAAATCCTCTGCCGCTCCTGCTGCAGGTCCGGTGCCGCCTCCTTGCCGCCGCCCGCGCGGACGGCGAAGGCCCCCTGCTGCCGGTTGGCCAGCGTGACCCTGCCGTCCGCGTCCAGGGCGACGAGGCCGACGTCGATGCTGTCCACCACGGCGTGCAACAGCTGCTCACGCTCGCGGCTGGCCGCCAGCAGCCGGCGGACCTCGGCCTCCTTGGCAGCGATCTGGTTGCGTTGCGAGTCCATGCTGTTCGCGACGATGTGGACGGAAATCGAGATGGCCAGCATGACCGCGGGCAGCAGTACCAGGCGGAGCAGGTGGCCGGCGTCCAGGGCCCAGCCTTCCAGCAGCGGCATGACCGCGGCGAGCAGCGACCCGGCGAAACTGATCAGGACGCGGCTCTTGAGGACACTGACCGAAAGCCAGATCACCGGGAACACCAGCAGCAGGGCCAGCCCGCTGTAGGCCTGGTCCACCGCGTGCATGAGCAGGGCGATCAGCGCGAAGTCGATCACCGGCACGATCTGGAAGCTGCGGACGGGGAGGCGCTCCCACGGCACGATTGCGCAGGCGGCCAGCAGCACGCCATGCAGCAGCAGGCACAGCTGGAACCACGGCTTGGCGAACATCGCCGGCTCCGCCAGGGCGAAGACCGCGGCCACCACGAGCATGCAGGAGAACAGCGGCAGCTGGCAGAGCACCACGCGGGCGCGCAGGCCGAGGCTGTGGAAGCTTGTGGCGAAGGGCAGCTGGGCGGCCTGCTGGGGCATGCGTCTTCTTTCCATGTCGACGGCGGGAGGCCGGGGCGATGAAACGGTAATCCCTCGGAAAGAATAGCCGCCGGGGAGGGCTGATGTTGAGCTTTTAGGACGATTCTTGAGCCTGCGTTGAGGTGGTTGGGCGGGCTTGAGCCGGCGGCGGAAACCTTGCCGAAAGGTTGAATCTGAAGCGGCACGATCCTTGAGGATGCGCGCGGATAGTTGCCGATGTCAGGCCGGAAGAGCGGCCCACCGAAACCCGCACGTTCAAAGGACAGATGACATGGCCATCAGCATGAAGACCACTTCCGGCAAGCTCCTCGCCTCCGCCGCGCTCGTCGCGACCGCCGCCGCCGTTGCGGGCCTCGGCACCTATGGCGGATTCACCGATTCGACTGCTGCCGACGCCAAAGTGACTGCCGGCACCGTAGATATCAACCTCGCCAACGGCGAGGCAGGGCTAACCGTCCCGGCCGCCGGCGTCCTGCCCGGTGACACCATTGAACGCGTGGTCGCTCTGAGTAACGCGGGTAACCAGAATCTCTCGAAGCTCACATTGACCACGACTGATACCGCCACGACTCCGAGTGCCCTTTCCACCAACGGCACTAGCGGTCTGCAGTTGAAGGTTGAAAACTGTGCCCAGGCTTGGGCACTCAGCGCGGGCTCGTACACCTGTCAGGCCCAAGGCGGGGCCACCACTGTGGTTATCTCCTCGCCGATCATCGGTGCCAATCGTGATCTGGGGAACACCCTCGGCTCGCTGGACGCAGGCGGGACCGACTACCTGAAGATCACCGCCTCGCTGCCCTCCGGCGCAGACAACACCTTCCAGGGCCTGGCCAGCACGATCAAGTTCGACTTCAACGCCACCCAGCGAACCGCCACAACCAAGTAAACCTGCAGGGTCCGCGGCTTTCGTTGGGGGAGCCGCGGATCCGCTCTTCCATCCCGCACGACTATCCGGCACAGCAACCAGAGGATAACCGCCATGACCACCATGTCTGCACGCTCCGGCCGCACGGCCCGTTCGGCCGGCGGCGGCAGTCGGCACGCTGCGGAAACCGGCCCGGCGACTCCGCCGCGGAAACAAGGCAGCCGCCTGGGCACGATCCTAACGACGGCGGTGCTCATCCTTGCCGCCGCGGCTTTCCTCTTCCTGGCTATCGGTCCGCGGGTGCTGGGCTACCAGACCTCCACCATGCTGACGGGTTCGATGTCCCCGTTGATCAACCCTGGCGACGTCGTCGTTTCCGTCCCCGTGCCCGTCGGCTCGATCACCGAGGGCGACATCATCACCTACCACATCCCGGTCGAGGACCAGCGGGTCGAGACGCACCGCATCATCGAGGTCACCACCAACGCCGACGGGACCACCGCCGTCCGCACCAAGGGCGACGCCAACAACGGCGCCGACCCCTGGACCGCGACGCTGCAGGGCGACACCGTCTACCGGCACGCCTTCACCATCCCGCATCTCGGGACGGTCATCCGCACCCTGCGCGAACCCGCGGTGCGCAACACCCTGATGTACGGCGCCCCGGCTCTGCTGGTCGCCGGCATGCTCGTCAACATCTGGCGTAAGCCCAAGGACGAGGATGCTGCCGAAGCCGTTTCAGCAGGCACCGCCCAGACTGCCCCCGCCGCCGACGCCACTACGGAACCGACGCGCCATGGCTGATACCGACCTGCCCGACCTCGATTCCAACCGGCCCGCCAGCCTCGCGGACGACCCCCTGGAGGAACTCGCGATGCGGACCTTCCTCCGCAACTACCTGCAGCTGCTGCCCGTACGCGTCGGCCGCGTGCTCGACACCCTCCGCCGCGGCGACTCCGAGGATTCGATGGACGCCGTCCTGAGCCTGAAGGTCTCCTCGCACATGGCCGGCGCCCTGCGGATCGAACGCCACTGCCTCGGCCTGGAAGCCGAGCTCCGCGCCGGCTCGGTCCCCGGACCCGGCCCCGCCGGCGAACTGCTGACCGGGGCGATGCGCTCCGTCCTCGCCGCCGCCGGCCTCCCTGCCGTGCACAGGGCGGGGTAGGAGAATTGCGCCTTTCTTGAGGCTCCGTCTCCGGGAACCTTGAGCCGCGTACCCCACACTGAAGTACGACGACGAGGAGAAGGGAGCAACGGACGTGGCACTCAACGTGATCCACCGGATAAGGCTCCGCGCCGCCGTCGTCCTCGCCCTGACTCTCACGCTCCTTGGGGTTCCCGCCATGGCCCAGGCCGCCTTCACCGCCTACGCCGGCGCCACCACTTCCGTCAGCACAGCCACCATCCAAAAGCCCAGCCCCACCGTCACCGTTGTTTGCCAAGCGGGCACGGTCAGCATTGATGTGGGTCCTTACACGCCGGTTGCATTCGCCAACCGTCATGAGATCCAGCTCTTCGATGTCAATAAGAAGCTGATTCAGAAGAAGAGCCTCCTCGGTCCTGACGGTGGGGACATCCAACTATCCGGCGGCCGTGGCCAATACAACGGGTGGAAGTTTGAACTGAGCGGGTTCTACGACGTTCCTGGAACCACCAACACCTGGACCGGTACCGCCCTCATCGGCACCGTCGTCTGCACCTGAGATTTCTCCTCCCGAAGGACTACGAGTGCCGCGCCCCGGACTGGCATCATCGCCATGTCCTACACCGTCTGGTCGAACCGAGCGCCCGCCGTCCCGGATGGGAAGGAGAACGCGGCTGCCCGCCAGGGGCACTGAATCACTGATCACCCGGAAGGGATGACGACTGCCGGCCGCACCCGGACCTACTCTGTGCACGTGAGACCGATCCTTATCCTCGCCGCCATCCCCGTGCTGGCCGGAGCGCTGGCCGGCTGCTCCGAGCCCAGAGGGGAACCGCCGGAAACCCGCCCGGCGATGTCGCCGACCCAGTCGGGGCCGACGGGAAGCATGTCACCCCCGTCCGCCGGGCTGGGCGTCCTGTCCGATTTCAGATGCGCTCCCGACGAAAACGGCGTGTGGCGCGGCAAAGCGACGCTGCGCAATGTCGGCAGCAACCCCAACACCTACACGGTGCAGTTCTCGGTGGTGCGTACTGCGGATTCGCAGGTGGTCGGCGTGAAGAAACAAGACTTCACGGTTGAGCCGGGAGAGTCTGTCGACGTCGCGTTCCCGACCGTCGCCACCACCAGCGCCAGCGGGCTGGAATGCCAGCCCAGCGTGACAGCGGAACCTGCATCTTCGTCCCAGAGCGGATCCCCCAGCCCTTGAGCAGAACCCGGGCTGGCGCCGTCCGCGCGCGAGGCCATAATGGGACGATGAACCGCTCGGGGACAGGTTCCCGGGACAGCACGCCGCCGCAGCCGCGCTGGTACATCCGGCTGGCAAGCACCGTCGTGCTCTGGCTGCAGCGGACCGCCTACTTGCTGGTCACGGTGCTGGCTGGATGGGCGGTCTACGAGCTGGTGGTCGCCGAGATCAGCGACGACGCCCGCCTGCTCTGGGCGTTCTTCGTTATCTGGGTGCTGGCGGCCTACATCCTGCTGCCCAGACTGACCCGGCTCCTGACCCGGATCTATGTGCCGGCCTATTTCATTGGCAGGGCCAGGACGGCCGATGGTCTGTTGGGCGACCCGATCAATCTCGCCGTCATCGGGAGCGCGGACTCCTTGAGGAAAGCGATGGCCGCGGCGGGCTGGATTGAGCCGGACCCGGTCACGCTGTCCAGCAGCTGGCGGATCATCCGGGACTCGCTCCTGCGCCGCAGCTACCCTTCGGCTCCGGTCAGCCCGCTGTTCGTGTTCGGCCAGAAACAGACCTTGGCGTTCGAGCTCGAAGTGGCCGGCAGCCCGGCCCAGCGGCACCACGTACGGTTCTGGGACTGCCCGCCCGAATGGAGGCTGCCCGGCGGCTGGGAGGTGGACCTCGTCGGAGCCGCCACCTTCGACCGGCGCGTCGGCTTGTCCCTCTTCACCTTCCAGATCACCCACAAGATCGCCGAGCAGACGGACACGGAACGCGACCTTGTCACCGCCGCGCTTGCCGGCACCGGCGCCAGCGTCCACATCGTCCGGCACTTCTCGACCGGCTACCACACCCGGAACGGCGGCGGCGACGCAATCGAAACCGACGGCGACCTGCCCATCATCGCCCTGGCCCCGCCGTCGTCGGCTAAAATCGTCACTTGAGTTTTCCGGCCATGCCAAGGATCCTGAGTCCGTCGTCGATCCAGTTTCCGTAGCTCTTCATCTGGACTGCTACTGGACGTGCGGTCCAACGCCGCACGATTTCGTCCACGTTACTCGTCGCGACAGTCGCTCCGTGCTGCCGCGCCGCCCGATTTTCCGCTTCACGGGCAGCCTTTCCGCATTCTGTCCCCGGTTCGAGGATTCCCATTGCCGCTTCAAGCTGGTGGGTGACGTCGCTGCTGTCCAGCTGCGGTGTCTCCGCGACCGCGTGGGCGAACGTGAGGGCGCAGTGGGTGAGCATCTTCCGTGCTGGACTCTGCCCGTCGGCGAGATCCTCCGCCAAGGGGCCGCCGGTCTCAAGCATCTGTTTGAGCAACGTGTCGCGGGCTTTCCAATCGTTGCTCACCTGTTCATCGATTCGCCATGACATCGGTTCCTCGCCCGGCTTCAATAGGGCTGACTCGCCCGGGAGCATGTAGGCGTACTGATACTTCCCGTCCAAGTCCTCGCGGAATGACGCGGCCTCGCTTGACTGCTGCACTTGCTCGATGTGGCCACCGGTGCCGTAGAAGGCCCACGCCGCGTCGCTGTTGTTTATGACGACGGTCTCCGACTCGTTGGCATCCGTGCAGAGGAGAATGTCGTCGAGATACTCCTCTTCGTCGGGCGTTTCCGCCAAGGGTTGTGATCCTAGGGGCCACGCAGACGGACATCCGCTGGAAAGCTCGAGTTGGCCAGGGACATCGGCGGGGATGGTCTCCTCGGGCGTCGTCGGTTGGTACGGATCCTCCACGCCGCCCGGCGGCGCGTAGGTGTCGCCGCCTGATTCTTCGCCATCGGATCCGCCGCACCCGGCAAGCGATGCAGCCATGATGAGGACTGCGGCCGTGGAGTGGCGCGAAGGCGACATCAGGCGGCTAAATTGGAATCTGCGGGAATCGCTAAGCTCCGACATGGCAACAGGCGCTTTCTTCCCCCGCCGCTTACTTCACGAGTTGCAGTGAGGATACTCCCGCTGCGGCGGCTGAAGCCACGGACTTAGGTCCCGCCGCCGATGCGGTCGTCCACATTGGCCGGCAATTTCCACCGGCTGCCGGGGTAACAGCGGACTCGGGCGGAGCAGAAGGCGACCTGCCCATCGTCGCCCTTGCCCCGTCGTCGTCATTGGATACCGATCCGCGCCGCTAAGCTACCGGAGTGAAAACTCGATACTTGTTGGTGGCGTTGCTGATACCGGTTCTCGCCGCCTGCACTCCGGCCGCCGCGGACGACTTCACGTTCGTGGCGCACCGCGGTGGCCACGAGGCTTATCCCGAATCTTCCCAAGAGGCGCTCGCCGCCGCTGCCGCCGCCGGTTTTCCCGTGGAGTTCGACTTGCGGCAGCTGGAGGACGGCCAATGGGCTGTCGCGCACGATGCTGAGACCGGGAAGACCGTAGTGGGCGCTTCCGGGCCGATCGATGAAATCACCACGGCGCAATGGGAATCGGCAACAATCACGGAAGACGGGCGCGAAGGCCACCCTGCCACCTGGGACTGGGTGGTCACGCAGATGCCGGAGAACGTCCTGCTGGTGCCGGAGCTGAAGGACCCTCTGATAGCACCGGCAAAGTTCGCCCAGGCCGTGAAGCTTGCAGGCCTTGAAGACCGAGTGGTGGTGCAGAGCTTCGACTTCGGCAAAGCCAAGGAACTGGCCGAACTCGGTCTCGATACGCTCTTCCTGACGAAGGCTGACAGCCCGGAGAAGGCCACTGAAATAGCGGCTGCCGGAATAGCATTCGTTGGTCCCAGCAACGAAACGAGCGAGAGCCGGTTGCGCTCATTCCACGACGCGGGCCTAACCGTCTGGGTGTGGACGGTGAATGACCAGGCATCAGCAGAGGCTCTGCGCGGCGGCGGCTATGTGGACGGCGTGTTCACCGATAAGCCCGTTGCGTTGTCAGGTTCGTAGCCATGCTCTTAGTTGATCCCGTGACGGCATCTCGGAAAGCGGACCTAAGGGGAGGTCCGTGGCCAGATGTCATCGGGTAACCACTGTCCGGCCTGAGCCTACAACCGTATCGCGGCCGGAAACCAAGGTCTTAAGACCCTCGGCAATCGCTCGGAATCACCGCCGTTCCGCGCAATCACTGGCTTGTCTGCAAGACGCACCGACGGGCCGAGCGAAGCCCGACGAATTGTTTCAGCGGCTCATCTGGGGCTCAAGGTTTTCCCAAGGCCGGCTCTATAGCCCTTGGAATCCGGGTGACGGTCTCCTCCGATCGGGGTCCTGAACGGAGTGTCACCATGGCAAAGAAACAAAGACAAGCGGCTAAACGGCTGACTCAAGGGGTGGAGTTAGTACGTCGCACGATCGGAGTTCCAGCATGAATACCAGATCCTCAACCAAAGTCCGCCGGCTTGCACCGGCAGTTCTGCTAGCTGCGGGACTTTTGACGGCTCCACAGGCCTCAATGGCGGCTCCTCCCGATCCGCCGCCTGCCGACAGTTCGCTCACGCTTCCGTTGCCCGGGCTTCCCACTACGGCGGCGTGCGACTTCCCCATACGGATTGACGCAACAGGCTCCAAGGTTCATTCCAAGGAGTTCACAGACGCGGAAGGCAACCCGGTTCGAATAATCAAGGCGGGCAAGGGAGCCACCTTGACCTTCACGAACCTCAACACTTTGATCTCTACCACGGTGGATCCAAGCGGATCTGTGGAGCGAACAGTAATCAATCCCGACGGCACCAGCACGGTGACATTGAGCGGACACAACGTGCTCATCCTTTTCAGCACTGACAGTCCAGCCGGTCCGAGCACGGTGCAGTACACGGGCCGTGTCGTCTACACCGTCGATCAGAACGGCAACTTCACTGTAGAAAGCACTTCAGGCCGGCAACGGGATATCTGCGCCGAAATAGACTGACCCTAAAATTACGATCCCAAAGAGGCGGTGCCGGGTTCCCGGCACCGCCGTTGGCGTGTTCCAGGTAGTGCGTCAGAAGGGGCGCGTCACGGCAGCCTGAGAGGTCAGTCCGCCAGCCCGAGGAATACCATCAGGGCACGTTCAACCTCAACGAGCTGGGCTGCAGGGAGGCGCCCGACGCGCTCCTGAACGTTGGAGCGGCGGACCGTCGTGAGCTTGTCGATCATGATGAAACTGGCACCCTGGAGGCCGGTGGTCGGCGTGGGCTGAAGTCCGATCCGGAGCAAGGGGGCATCGACTTCGGACGTGGTCAGAGGCAGGACCGTGACTGAGTCAGTCGCGTCATAGCGGTCGTCTTGAATGATGAGCGCAGGACGCGGCTTAGTTGCATAGACGCCCCCAGCGACCGTCCAGATATCGCCGCGATTCACTCGTCCCACTCAACCGACACGGCTTCGATGAAGTCCTGATCGTCGGTGTTCCGTCCGGCGTCCGCGACGGCGGACGATTGCCGGTGTGCTTCGGCTGCAAACTGTTCGGTGCGGACGTCCGGCACCCAGACTTGAACCGGGCGATAGCCCTGCTCGCGCATCCGCCGTCGATATTCGCTGACCCTCTCCCGAACTGCCATACCAAAAATGTTACATGTAACAGTGACGTTATGTCTTCGAACCGGGGTTGTAGGTTGATGGCGCGCGCACTGACTGTCGGAGGCAGGCGGTAAACTCGTGGACGTGATCCCGGGGTTCTGACCAACTTCGGGTTCTCATGTTGCCTGAACTCCTGAGCGCCCCGGAGATGACCGCAGCGCTCGCTGGCACCGGTGCCAGCGTCCACATCCCTCCGGAACTTCTCCACCGGCTATCACGCGCGGAACGGCGGAGGCGACGCGATCGAAACCGATGGCGACCTGTCCATGATCACCCTCGCCCCGCCGTCGTCCACCTCCTGGCGGCCGCCATGGCGACCGCGGGTGGGAAGGCCACGGATGCCTCCTGTTGGTACCTGCGACGGGGCTAGGGGACAAAAAGAGGTACGGGTTTTTGTTTCGCAATCCGGTGCGACGACTTTCGCAGGGGGTGTACCTTCATCTCAGGATCGGCAATTGATAATCTTGCGTTCCTTTGCGGGCTCGACGAGCCACAGGAGTGGTCGGGCGTCCCCCGATCATCAGAGGGGCTGCGTGGCTGACTTGGCTTTCTATCAGCTCCCGCCCCTGACTTGCGCTTTCATGAGGTGCACTCTCCGCTGTTGTCAGCCAAGCACAGCAAGCGATTGGAAAAATCATGAAAACTGGAAGCGGGCCTCGCCGGCCCTTCATTTTGGCTGCATTGGCATTGGCGTCGCTGTTTGCCATGACTGGTTTGACGGCCGCCCCGGCCCCGGCGGCAGGACCTGTCGGAGTGGCCGTGAGCCAGTCGGTGGATACGCAGGCCGCCGATCGCTACATTTCAGTGGCGTGGTCCCCGTCCACGCTGGGTTGGTATTCCGTCAGGTCGTCCGATAAAGACAGGGCCGTTAACCGCAGTCTGGATCTATGCAATCTGCATAAGTCGAATAACACCTACGACTGCCTTTCCGCAGGCTACGCAGTGAACGCATACCTGGCCCTCGCTCTTTCCTGGGCGAACGGTCCCGCAGGTTACAGCTCCGGCACAACGGCGACTTATGCGGGCAAGAATGCGGTGGCCTGGTGCAAGTACTACGGAGGCGGTGATTCCTGCCGCGTGGTCTTTAACATGCATGCAAGCGAATAACACGTCGTGGCCCGGATGCTGACGGCGGACTAGCCATCCGCGCGCGATCCGCCGTTGACCGTCGGACGCGGCGGCAGTTATCAGCTTGTCCTATCCGTTGGCATGGGCATCCTTCCCTGATGAGGCAAAGTTCCGATCCCGGTCCCGTTACTGACGACGGGACCGGGCACAAGGGAGTACAGCGATGAAATCAGTAAACGAAAGACGGCCGCGCGTCCTCATTCTGCTGGCCGTCCTAATCGCGGCGCTTTTTTCGACGGGAGGCGTGGCTGCCTCTGCCGAGATTGAGGCAGCACAGACGGAGAACATCTCGGTCCAGGCGGACCGCTGGATCGCGTATGCGCTGTCTCCGTCCGCGCTCAACGGCTCGCACGGCTACTACAGCGGCACGGATACCGGCCGCTTGATCCGCGCGACAATCGACCACTGCAACGCGAACAAGTCCAATGGGGCCTATGACTGCGAACCCTTCGGACTCGGAAAAAACGAGTACCTGGCCGTAGCGGTTTCCTGGAGCAACGGACCGCGTGCATGGAGGACGCACCCAACCAAGAGCGTTGCCAGCAAGGAAGCCCTCGACCTCTGCAATAACACCTACGGCGGCGGGGGCGAGTGCTACATCCTCTTCCTGGGACACAGTAGCGATTACTGAAACGCGCAGGCACAACAGCAAGCCACGGTGCGGGACGGGCAGTACCAGCCGTCCCGCACCGGAGGCCCCGCCCCAAATCTCGGCTCACATCTCGGGTAGGGTGCCGCCGCCTTGACTGTCGGAGGCAGGCGGTAAACTCGTGGACGTGATCCCGGGGTTCTGACGAACTTCGGGTTCTCGTGTTGCCTGAATCCGCCGACGCCCCGGAGATGACGAAGATGAGCCTGAATGGACTGCGGACCGCGCTGGCCGAGGACAAGTCCTTTGGACGGGTGCGCACCCAGGCCTCGAGGCCGGCGGGGGAGCGCAGCGAGGACCTGCAGATCGGCGCGCCTCCCGGGCTGCGGGCGGCGCTGCTGGCGGAGATGGTCGAGGGGCTGGACGGGGGCGCGGCCGACGGCGGGCGGGCGCCGGTGGTGCTGGCGGTTACGGCGACCGGCCGCGAGGCGGAGGACCTGGCGGCGGGGCTGCGCTGCTACCTGCCGGCGGAGTCGATCGAGGAGTTCCCGAGCTGGGAGACGCTGCCGCACGAGCGGCTGTCCCCGCGCTCGGACACGGTGGGCCGGCGGCTGTCCGTGCTGCGCCGGCTGAAGCACGGCGAGGAGGGCACGGTGCCGCTGCGCGTCGTCGTCGCTCCGGTGCGCGCGGTGCTGCAGCCGCTGGTGAAGGACCTCGGTGACCTGATGCCGGTCTCGCTGAAGGTCGGCGACGAGGTCGAGTTCACGGACGTGGTGAAGCAGCTGGCCGCGGCGGCGTACGCGCGGGTGGACATGGTCTCCCGGCGCGGCGAGTTCGCGGTCCGCGGCGGCATCCTGGACGTCTTCCCGCCCACCGAGGACCACCCGATCCGCATCGATTTTTTCGGCGACGAGGTGGACCAGATGCGCTGGTTCGCGGTGGCCGACCAGCGCTCGCTGTCCGGCGAGCACATCAAGCATCCGGAGGCGCTGTACGCACCGCCGTGCCGCGAGCTGCTGATCACCCCGGCCGTGATGAGCAAGGCGGCGAAGCTGAAGGACCAGATGCCGGCCGCGGCGGACATGCTGGAGAAGATCGCCGGCGGCATCGCGGTGGAGGGCATGGAATCGCTCGCGCCGGTGCTTGTGGAGGCGATGGTCCCGTTCCTCGGCGAACTGCCGGAGGCGAGCATCGCCGTCGTTATTGAACCGGAAAAGGTGCGCGCCCGCGCGCACGACCTGGAGGCGACCAACGCGGAGTTCCTCGCCGCGGCGTGGGCCACCGCGTCCGACGGCGGGGACGCGCCTTTGGACCTGGCGCTGCAGGGGGACCTGGAGACGGCGGGATTCCGTTCGCTCGCGGACACGCGCACCACGGCGCTCGAGCACAGCGTCTCCTGGTGGTCCATCACCACCTTCAACCCGGACGACGAGACCGTGCTGGACATCGACACGCTCACCCTCGCGGCCCGCGAACCGCGCGGCTACCAGGGCGACGTGGCGGAAATGATGGACTTTATCGGTTCCCGCGTGCGCGACCAGTGGCGCGTGGTGGTCGCGACCGAGGGCCCCGGCCCGGCCTCGCGCCTGGCCGAACTCTTCCACGACAATGACATCCCCGCCGCGCGTGTGGAGTCGCTGGAGAAGGAACCGCAGCCCGGGATCATCGAAATTACGACGGCGACCGCGGGCAAGGGATTCGTGTTCGATGGGCTGAAGCTCGGGCTGCTCACGGAGGCGGACCTGCTGGGCCGGACCACCGCGTCCGGCACCCGGGACATGCGGAAGATGCCCTCCAAGCGGCGCAACGCCGTCGACCCTTTGCAGCTCACCGAGGGCGACTATGTGGTGCACGAACAGCACGGCGTCGCGAGGTTTAAGGAGCTGGTGCAGCGCTCGTCCGGCGCGGGGCCGACCAAGACGATGCGCGAGTACCTGGTGCTGGAGTACGCGCCGAGCAAGCGCGGGGCGCCGGGGGACCGGCTGTTCGTGCCGACGGACCAGCTGGACCAGGTCACCCGGTACGTGGGCGGCGATGCGCCCGCGCTGTCCAAGATGGGCGGCTCGGACTGGGCGAAGACAAAGAGCCAGGCGCGCAAGGCGGTCAAGGAGATCGCCGGCGAGCTGATCCGGCTGTACTCGGCGCGGATGGCGTCGAAGGGGCACGCGTTCGCGCCGGACACGCCGTGGCAGCGCGAGCTGGAGGAGGCGTTCCCGTACGTGGAGACGCCGGACCAGCTGACCACGATCAACGAGGTCAAGGCGGACATGGAGCGCGAGATCCCGATGGACCGGCTGGTCTCCGGCGACGTCGGCTACGGCAAGACGGAGATCGCGGTGCGCGCGGCGTTCAAGGCGGTGCAGGACGGCAAGCAGGTGGCCGTGCTGGTGCCGACGACGCTGCTCTCGCAGCAGCACTACGAGACGTTCTCCGAGCGGTTTTCCGGATTCCCGGTGCGGGTGAAGCCGCTGTCCCGGTTCCAGACCGCGAAGGACTCCAAGGAGACGCTGGAGGGCGTCAAGAACGGCTCGGTGGACGTGGTGATCGGCACGCACCGGCTGCTGTCCAAGGAGATCGGGTTCAAGGACCTGGGCCTGGTCATCGTGGACGAGGAGCAGCGGTTCGGCGTGGAGCACAAGGAGGCGCTGAAGAAGATGCGCACCAACGTGGACGTGCTGGCGATGAGCGCGACGCCGATCCCCAGGACCCTGGAGATGTCGCTGACCGGGATCCGGGAGACGTCCACGCTGGCGACGCCGCCGGAGGAGCGGCACCCGGTGCTGACCTACGTGGGCCCGTACACGGACAAGCAGACCTCGGCCGCGATCCGGCGCGAGCTGATGCGGGAGGGGCAGGTGTTCTTCGTGCACAACCGGGTGTCCTCCATTGACAGGCAGGCCGCGCATATCCGCGAGCTGGTGCCGGAGGCCCGGGTGGAGGTGGCGCACGGGCGGATGTCCGAGGCGCGGCTGGAGCAGATCATCGTGGACTTCTGGGAGAAGAAGTTCGACGTGCTGGTCTGTACGACGATCATCGAGACCGGGCTGGACATCTCCAACGCGAACACGCTGATCGTGGACCGGGCCGATTCCTACGGGCTCTCGCAGCTGCACCAGCTGCGCGGACGCGTGGGCCGCGGGCGGGAACGGGCGTACGCCTACTTCCTCTACCCGTCGGAGAAGCCGCTGGGCGAGGTGGCGCTGGAGCGGCTGAAGGCCGTGGCCTCGCACAACGAACTCGGCGCCGGCATGCAGCTGGCGCTGAAGGACCTCGAGATCCGCGGCGCCGGCAACCTCTTGGGCGGCGAGCAGTCCGGGCACATCCAGGGCGTCGGCTTCGACCTGTACATCCGGCTGGTCGGCGAGGCCGTGGCGGACTTCCGCGGCGAGGCCGAGGAGAAGGCCGCCGAGATGAAGATCGAGCTGCCGGTCAACGCGCACCTGCCGCACGACTACGTCCCGGGGGAGCGGCTGCGGCTCGAGGCCTACCGGAAGCTCGCCTCCGCGCTCACCAACGAGGCGATCGACGAGGTGGTCGAGGAACTCAACGACCGCTACGGCATGCCGCCCGAGCCGGTCACGAACCTCATCGCCGTTGCCCGGTTCCGGGTTGGCGCCCGCGCCGTCGGCCTGACCGATGTCGCCACGCAGGGCAACTTCATCAAGTTCGCCCCGGCGGCCCTGCCCGAGTCGAAGGTCATGCGCCTGAACAGGATGTATCCCGGCTCGCAGGTCAAGCCGGCCCTGGACTTCATCCTCATCCCGAAGCCCAAGACCGCCCGCATCGGCGGCAAGGACCTGGCGGACCAGGCCATCCTCGACTGGGCGCAGCAGGTCATCGACGCCATCTTCAAGGAGTGAGCCCCTCTCCTCGGCGACGAGTGGTGCAGGTGAACAGTGCCGCTGAAGCGACACGTTGTAAAAAACGTGTACGCTACTGCGGCGACCACCCGCGCAGCAATCTACACCCGAATCTCGAAGGATCTAGCCCAAGAAGGGCTTGGAGTAGCCCGTCAGTTGGCCGACTGTCGCGCCTATGAAGTCAGGACCATGTTCTCCAACTTCAGCATCGAAGGTGCAGAGGTCCGCAATGCGTCGCCGGAGCACGAAATAGACGATTCCTGGGTGGTCACAGAGCAGTACCCGGTGTCCGGGTTCATCCTGCAAGAGGACACTCCGGTGGCGATCACAGTCGCGCCATCGGAAGAGACCAAGCGTCACTGGGCCTACATGGAGGAGCAGCACGAGATTGACCTGGCCGCAGAGAAGGCAGCGGAGGCCAAGAAGAAGGCTGAGGCGAAGGCCGCCAGGGAAGAGGCAAAGGCCGAGGCCAAGGCGGAGGCAGAGCGGAAGAAGTACGAGGACGAGTGGGTCATCCGGTACATCCTGGAATCCGATGCGCCTATCGACCTGGCGACCTACACGACCATGGTCGGTGGGTCCACCAGCCAGACGCAGGACTCTTCGGCGACCAAGAACAACCTGGTCAAGACGCTGAAGTACCCGGCCGGCGCTTTCTCCGGCACCTACAAGGTCTGGTCCTTCGGGGTCGACGGAATGGCCGGACCCTATGCCAGCACTATCACCTGCCGGATTGAGGTTAACGGAAAGATCGTTGAGGAGCAGACCTCGACCGGCCCGTATTCGAGCGCGATGTGCAACGACGGCGGCTATGACATCAACTTCTGACCGCACTCCCGCCATGACACCCTCTGACCGCCGGTGGAAGCTGATCGGCCGAGGAGCGGTACTAGGCCTGGCGATCGGCTCTATCACCGGCAGCCTGCTGGCGGGCCTGTCCGAGATCTTCTTCGACACAGATGTCCCGCCGCTGCCGTACTTCATCGGCGGCGCCGTGGTCGGTGGACTGCTGGGCCTGTGCAGCGGGTTCCTGGCCGCAGTCCTGTCCCTGATTGCCGAGTCCTTCTCCCGCCGCTGGCGGCAGGCACTGCGCAAGGCGGCGACCGGGCTGGCGGCGTTCATCGGGACGCTGCTGCCATTCACGCTCTTCGGGCCCACAGTCTTCGTGGACCTGCAGTCCTGGTGGATGACCGCAGTGATCTGGGGTGCGGGATGGGCCGCGATCCCCCTGTCACAACGCTACCTGCGCCGCTACCCGATCAGGCCTGCCATGTGACCAGTAGGTGCCTTCGGGGGCCTCGATAAAGTACTCCACCCCTCAGTCCGTGACTGGTGTGGTCTCCGTACCGTGCCGTTCTTTCAGCCCTACCGTTCCTGCTCCGTATGCCGGAGTGCGTTGCGCAGGTCTGCTGCAATCTCCCGCGATCGGGTCGCGCCCACCGAGTGCAGCGCCCGCTGGTCCCTCGGCAGCCATTCGTCCTCCGAGATCAACTGACTGATCGGCTCCGCAGCCGAGAGCGCGTCGAGGACGAGCTCCCATTGGGTACGGTCCATCCGCACCGTGCAGACGGCCTCGGGTGGCCATGTGTCCGGAGTGGCTCCTGTGTCAGGCCAACCGGGAACCTGCGCCCATACGGCCTGCCGGATCGGCAGAACCCGTTTCGACAGGGCAGGGTCAGCAAAGCTCGCGAGGGCACCATGACCATTCAACGTGCCGTCTATCAGCGCCCAGTCCGCAATCGGCAGCGTCACGGCTAATGGCTGATCTTTCATGACAGCAGCATAAGGTGCGCCATTGCCCAGCCGTGCCGAGAGATAGGCGTGTCTGCTGACCCGCAACGCATCACCCGATCGAGCCGAGTAGTCAGCACTCGGCGGCGCCGATCCCCGTATGCTTGTTGCCTGAACCACTTTCACCTTCGCGTCTATCTGTTGGGGATTTTCATGAAACGATTCGCCTCCGTCCTGCTTGCCGCGGGACTGGTCCTCGGCGGCGGAGCGGCCGCCGTCCAGCCGGCCCAGGCCGCACCGGTCGTCCAGATCCAGGCGGCCACTACGGTCAGGACCGCCATCACGTCGCAGCCGAAGACGCAGACCGCCGTGCACGGCTCTACGGTCAGGCTCTCGGTCTCCGCCAGGGGCACGTCACTGAAGTACCAGTGGTACAAGAAGGGTCCGAAGTCCAAGACCTGGTCGAAGGTCGCCAACACGTCCCGGACGCTCACCCTGAGCAAGGTGAGTGTGGCCTCGAGCAAGACCCAGTACCAGGTCTCGGTGGCCGGCCGGGCCGGCAAGGTCTGGTCGAAGCCCGCGACGGTCACGGTCCGCTACGCCTACAAGCCGGCCGTCACTGCGCTGTCGCCGGCGTCCACCGTGGTCGGCAAGGCCCGTTCCGTCGCGGTCACCGGCAAGAACTTCCACGACGTCACCCGCGTCTACGTCGCCGGCAAGTCGGTCCCGTTCAAGAAGACCAGCACCAGGATCACCCTGACCGTTCCGGCGTCCTCAACCGAGAAGAACGTGACCATCACGGTCGCCTCGGCCACCGGCAAGGCGTCGAAGACGTTCACCTATTTCAAGTACCTGGGCGCGACCGACCGGGCCGAGATGCTGGCCGACATCGACTGGGCCCAGCGCACCTACGGTGCACCCCAGGTGCCGGTGAAGGCGGCTTACGATACCGCCCGGAGCTATATCCGCTCAACGAGTGCGCACGAAGGCGCCGCGATCAAGCAGTACCTGATCGCCCTGTATGCGATCGATTACTCCTCGTTCACCCGCGAGGCCGCACTGGCCGACAGCGACTACCGGCAGTGGAAGACCGAGTACGACATCGCTATCCAATTCGGCGACACCGCCCGGGCCAACGAGTACAAGGCCGAAATGGATGCCGCGGCCGCGGACCGGGATGCGTTCCGGGACAGCGCGAAGACGGCGCTGGGGAACATCCGGTCGCTTGGCGGGAAAGTCTAGGAGACAAAAAGAAGGCCGGCCGCACCCCCACGCGCGGCCGGCGTCCCCGTCCGTTTCCCACGCTAACCGGGAAGGGTTGGGAAAAGCATGTGCGGGCATGGGTGTTGCCCCGGTCTGGGGGGATCCCTCCGGGGCAACACCTGACTCCCTACTCGCAAGGGAGGCGCCGGCCGGATCCGATTCGGCCGGGTCCGGGGCCGCTCCCATCTCCATGGTGAACGTTCCTGGACTATCCCAGTCTTGCTGCCGCCGAAGGCGAAAACCAGATTCCAATTTCGGGTGCCCGAGGACCCCCAACTCAGGTTGAGCGCTCAGTCGGCCGGTGCGGCGAGCTCAGGTTCTCCCATGCCGTAGGCCTCAACCGCCACTCCGGTGATCTCCTCCGGCACCTTGTCGAAGGCGCCGATCATCACAGCCTCACCTTTGGCCAGAGGGTCGACGTTGCCGCTGTTCAGGTACTTGTTGTACAGGTCGGTGGACTGGCTGTTGAGGGCTTCACCGGTGGCTTCATCCAGCTTCGTGCCATCCGACAGCAGGTATTCGTAGTCCTCGGTGTAAGTGGGTCCCCATTCGCCGATGTGGCTGACGGATGCGTCCTCGAAGACGTACGTGTTGCCCTCCGGATCGTAGAGGGTGACCTGGTACAGGCCCACGGACGTCGACCCCTTGCGGTTGTCGATCTGGGCCGTCATGTAGGTGACGGGGTCGGCGCCGACGTCCTTGCGGAAGCCCTCGATGTCGGCCGGAGGGTCAGAGGGAATCTGCATGGTGATCCGGGCCCCGTCCGCGGTGGTCAGCTCGAACTCTCCTGGTCCGAAAATTTGCTGGCTGGGTTCGGGGGCCTGGGTTTCAGGGGCGGCGGCAGGAGCTTCCTGCGGTGCGCCGTCCGGGGACGACTCCGGGCTGCCGCACGCTGTAAGGATCAGGACGAAGGCTGCGGTCAGGGGTATCGATGTGGTGCGCATGGACCTCTCCTTACGGATGGTTACACCTTGCATCCTAGCCAGCAGACTAGCCCTGTCGACACCGACGGCCGGATCGGTCAGGCCAGGGTGCCCGGTTCGCGGCTCACGGGCGCGGCACCGCCGCCGGGGCCTTCGATGAAGTACTGAACCTCGTTTGGCTCGGGCCAGGCATCGACTACGTCATCGGCTGATTCCTCGGTCTCGTCCACCGCTTCGATGGCAAGGTGGTCAAGCTTGCCGTTATAGACCTGCAGCGTCACCTGCAGAGGGACACCGTTCTCGGCTTCGAAGCGGGCGGTGACCGGGAAGACCTGGGTGTGCGGGACGGCGCGGGGCAGGCCATCCGGGACCTTGAACTGGGCCGTCGTGACGAAGTCCTCCTCCCAGTAGATTTCCTGGGCCTGCTGCAGCTGCGCGAGCAGGGCGTCGGCCCCGGGCACGTCGGCGGCCCGCAGGATGCCCTCGGCCAGGTCGCGGACGGCCGGTGTCACGGGGCGGAGCTGTTCCAGGTCCTCGAGGGTCACCGCCTCGTGCTCTTGCCGCCGGGCCGCGGCCCGGTCGAGGAGGAACATGGCGAAGGTCAATGCGGCCGATCCTGCGGCCAGCCAGGGCCGCCGGCGGGTCACCCCGACGCCGTGCAGAGTCCTGATGGCGCGGGCGTCCAGTGCCTCGGTGAGTTCGGCAAAGCGCAGGGTTGCGGCGCCCGCGGCCAGTCCGGCTACCAGGTTGAAGGGCACCAGCGTTACGCGGCCGCGGCCGATGGTGGCAGCGGTGTAGAGCCCGGTCACCGCCGCGGTGGCGACCCGCAGGGCCTGCAGCTGCTGAGGGCTCAGTTTCGCCGGGTCAATCAGGGTTAGTCCGCCGATCGCGGCGGTTGACACGATGCCGAACGCCGGCGATGCCGGATCGGTCAGTACTTGCCTCTGGTCTTTGAATACCGCCACGGGTCTGTCTCCTGTCTCTGCGGTCACGAGCTCGACCACTACCGCGATCCTAGCGATATGGTTCCGCCGGAAAGCGGCTGCCCGCGAGGGACACGTCGCCGGTGCGGGCCGAGGGACAGAAAAAGACCCTGCTCACTGCTGAACAGGGTCGGTCTTTGGGCTGGGTTGTGCCGGCCGCACCCCCACGCGGCCGACTTTCCCCGTCCACTCCACACGTTAGTGGCCACGTCTTGGAGAAAGCATGTGTACGCAGGCAGGGGCATTGCCCCGGGTACTGGGGGCGGTTTCCCCGGGACAATGCCTTCGCCTCCCAGGACGGAGGCCGGCGGCCCTGCCAGTCTCAGGTGGCGTGCCGTCAGTGACGACAATATGGTCGCTGACTTGCAAAAACACCGGATCGCTGAATGCGAAATGGCCCGAAGCCAGGCCTCCCCAGGCCATCTCGCTTCGAGCCATTTCGCTCCGACTGCAATCCACGGGCGTGAGCCCCGGCCGTTTCCGGCCGCCCCCAAGGAGAAAAGCTGTCCGTCGCTTCGGGTCCGTTCAAAGTCCGAGGCGACTTATCCAGTATCGCGGGGCCCGCGAGGACCTAAAGCGGTTGACTTGTCGTGCAGCACCCTAGTGTTCGGTTACTGGGGTAGCACCAGGATCGGACGTCCGTCTGATCTGACAGAGGATGCTTCATATGGCCGTCAGGAATCCTCCGCCCAACAGTACAGCCCGCCGCAGGAGGCTCCGCCGGCTCGGGGCCGTCGCTGCCGGTGCTGTGGCGCTGGTTTTGTTCTCCACCGCCGCCAACCTCACCCTGGAGCATGTGGAGCGGTCCACGATCGAACCCTACGGGGAGAGGATCCAGATCAGCGGCGGGTCCGTGAACGTCCATCATTCGGCTGGCCCAGGAGAAACTATCGTGCTGCTGGGTGGGCTGGGAACGCCGTCCCCCGACCCTGGACTTTGCCCCGCTGATCCGGGTTTTGGACGACTACAACGTCGTCGTGGTCGAGGGGTTCGGCTATGGTTACGCGGACCAGGCCGCCGACGACGACCGGACGGTTGAGAACATCGCCGACGAGCTGCACGAAACGCTCGGCCAGCTGGGAATCGGCGAGCCCTACGTCCTGGCCGGCCATTCATTGGCCGGCTACTACATGCTCTCTTACGCCAACCAGTATCCCGAGGAAGTGTCGGCCGTCATCGGCATCGACCCGACGTTGCCGTCTGATGATCACGGGCAGGGCGCGGCACAGGCCGCGGAAAGCTCTCCCGGGTTCAACTGGGGGCGGCTGCTCTCGATTACCGGTCTGGTCCGCTGGACCATAGCGATCGCACCCGGCCTCGCCGAACCGGACGGCAGTGCGTTTACCCCGGATGAACTCGAGCGGATGCGGTTGATGGCCAGCTGGAACTGGGACACCCCGGCGGTGGTCGAGGAGACGGCCAGGATGGGGCAGAACGGCGGCGCGGTCCGGGGGCTCACCTACCCGGACGAGCTGCCGGTGCTGACGTTCCTGGCCCGCGGGAACGGGATGTCCCCAGACAGACTCGGGCGCTATGAGGAGCGGCTGCGCAACGTCCGCGACCACAAGATCGTGGTGCTCGACGGGGGACACTACCTTCACTGGACGCACTCGGCAGAGATGGCCGAGCAGATCACCGCGTTCCTCAGTGAGCACTGACGAGACCTGCTCAATCCCGCCCGTAGAGCACGTCGACGATGTGCTCCATGACCGGGGCGATGTCGCCCGGGTGTACCGCGCCGGGTGCTGCATCGGTGATACCGCCGTTGATCCGGCGTGAGAGCTCCTCCTCGGAATCGATGCCGGGCGGCAGGCACATCAGCCAGACGAAGCCGCGCGGCGGCACCTGAACGCCGGCGTCGCGCAGGTAATCCTCGATGGACTCATCCACGATCTGCCGATCCCGGGCGGTGAACGGCTCGAAGTGCGTCTCGCTGACGCCCCCGGCTTCGGTTGTGACCCGGACCTGCCGGCCGGTGTCGTCGACGGGCCGGCGGCGCAGGTTATCGGTTCCCGCGGCCCAGGCCGCGAGCATGCCCCAGCCGGACTCCGGTACCTCCACCCAGCCGGGCCCGTCCTCGCCGTCGGGAACCGCCTCCCAGTCAGTCACCATGGCCCGGCTCCGGTTCCTCTGGAACGCCGGGCGGAAGGTACCTCGACAATTCGCCGTATCGCCTCTGCCGCGCCATGTATGACCGGATGATCAAGGGTCAGTGGTTCCGGGTCGCCGACCGGGGTGAGGCCGCTGATGTCCCAGAGGCCGATGCTGGCCCAGCGCGGTTCGTAGTAGGACCACCAAGAGACACCTGCCGTGCCGCCGGCATCGTAGATCGCTCTGGCCCAACGTTGAGTTGATGGCCGATCGCGGGCAACCACCTGGCTAGGGCGCAGTCCCCAGTCCACGAGAGTGTAGGGGTCATCCAGATCTAGGACGTCCGGCTCGCCGTCGTACGCCACCAGCGCCTTGATCGTGCCGGACGGTGCGACCTTAGGTGCCTCCAGGATGGCAGGAGTCCAGCGGATGAAGCGGCCGAAGGCTTCAGCCACCGCACCCATCGGGGAATCTCCGACGTACAGCACGAGGTACTCCCGCTGCGAGTCGTCGACGCGACCTGCTCCCTGCCGCGGCCAAACATAGAGCGGGTGCCCGTTGTCCTCGGCAGTATTCGCGGCCGGATTCCAGTTGAGAACGCGCCAGAACCGCACTAGGCGAAGGCCCCCTGCTCATAGGCTTTCATCGCTTCGATTACCGGCCCCGCCCCCTCCAGCCGGTAGACGTCGATGGGCCGCGCATTCAGGTACGGATCATGGCCGTCGAGCCACAGGACCGCCTGCTCCGGAGTGAAGGCAGCGAGCAGGTGGCCGGCCAAGGCGTCCAGGTCCGCGAGCTGCATCCGGTTCTCTTCGTTCGGTTCAGCCTGGCCGGACGCCCATCGGTTGGGCCGGTCCTGGTTCACGTCGAGCAGCGCAGCCACGGTGTTGTTACCAAGGACGTCGATGACCCTGCGGGCTACAGCAGCGGTTGAATAGGAGCCGGCCTGCTTTACATAGCGGACCCTTACATTCTTAGAGGCCCTGCGGGGGCCAACGAACCGTTGCGTGCGAAGGTGGCCGGACGGCAGCGCTAGGGACTTGGGGAGCAGGACTTTGCCGTCCCTGATTGTTGCTGGAACGGATTTTCCCTCGAACTGAATCAGCACGAACTCGTCTTTAGATGGGTTGGCCTCCATACAACCAACACTATCCGTTGGTTCATCCGTCGGGAAGCGAGGTTCGCCTCCAGCTCCTGCTGAAGGTCCTGCGGCCCAACCTGTCCTCACTCCCGGGTGAAGTAGACCAGGTAGTCACCGGAGTCGGCTTTGAGGACCGGCATGAAACCGAAGGACTCCCAATACGAGCGCAGCGCGGCCTTCGCCGTCTCATGCTCCGGCGTCCCTTCCTCCGGTCCGTCGTCGTCCAGCAGCGGTGCAGCGCGCAGGGCGACGAGGTCGACGTTGCGTCCAATGGTCGCCAGGATCGCGCGCAGCACGTGGTGGCCTAGTTCCTGGCCGCGGTAGTCGGGTTTGATCTCCAGGCTGGTGAGGATCAGCAGGTCCCCGCCGAACTCAGTCATGCCGGCTTCCTCCAGCAGGTCGGGACGCATGGTTCCGAAGACCTCGCCGAAGGACGCCAGATCGGCGTCGACGGCATCGAGGGTGTCGAACAGGTCGATCATCCCGGCATCCGGAACGATCTCGGCTTCGGCCGATCCGAGGGAGTGCTGCTCGCCGTCGCCGTCGTCGTCCGGAAAGATCTCGGCGCTGATGTCGATCTCCCAGGACAGCGGATACGTCTCCGGCGCTTCCCGGTGGTCGGGGAGTCCGTGGTAGGCCAGCCGATAGGACAGGGTCATGTAGTGGGGTTCGACGTCGATCATGGTGCCCTGCTTCTGTTAGGTGGCGCTGCTGCCTTCAGTGTATGTGCGCGGGCCGGAGGGCTCCGGCTGCCGCACCGTCGGTGGAGTCCCTCGCCGTCGTTCGGCGTAGACATCCAGGGAAGGCGCCGGACACATAGCGGGCATGAAGAAGATTGCTACCGCGGCGGCACTGGCCGCAGCCCTCCTGCTCACCGGGTGCGGCTCCTCCTACACCGGACCTGCCAAGGTGGCCAACCTGGAGTACGACGACCCGGATACCGTGAAGAAGCGGAAGAAGGTCGGCAAGACCTGGAAGACAACCACCAAGCGTGAACCGGCAGAGTGGGAACTCACCGTGACCACCGGGAACGGCGAGCAGCTCGAGTTCGAGATCCCGCAGGCACGGTTCAATTCCCTCCGCAAGGGCGACACCGTCCAGATCGTCAACGGCGACCTGGCCCGCTAGCCACGGTGAGCATCCGGCGGGAGCCCCTAACTCTATGAAACTGCTGTCACGGAGCGTCGGCGGGCGTGACGGCAAGCGCCCACATCCCCGAATCCTCCGCGCCCTCGACTGCAATGGTCACCTTGCTGGCGGGAAGCTCCATGGTGGTTCTCACTTCGGACCCGCAGCTCGTGTTCCCGGTTCCGAGATCGCCGTCGGCCACTGTTACCGTTACGGCGATGGATTCGGCGCCCTCACAGGCCATCCCGATGGCATACCAGCCTGCCTTCCCGGGGGTGAACTCGAGGCCACCGTCACTGCCGGGTCCAATGCCGCCAGCCCCTTGGTGGACGCCGGGCTCTCCCCACCGTTCTTCATTGAACTGCTGGTTGGCCCACTCGGTGAGGGCGGGCTGAGTCGTGGCGCCCTCCGCTTCCAAGGAGACGCCGGCAGGCCCGCAGGCGGCCACCGCCAGCAGCAGGGCCGTGGCCAGGGCACCGATCGCCGGACGAAGGGTCATGGCCGCAGCCTACCCGGAGCTGACGACCTGACAGGCTCTCCGGGGGATGTGTAGCCGAATCGAGACCGTGCTCTTCGTCGGGCGGAAAGCGGCTCGGGCAAACCGGAACCCTATTTGTGCCACTGCGGCACATTTTGCTTTCCCCGGCCGGGCGCCTCCATCGCGCATCGCAACGGTCCTTCGCTCCTCGACCGCTGGGGGAGGGGCGGGCGAACGGGAGCTTTGCAGGAGCGAACGAGGGGGAGGACAGTAATGCCATGGGAGC
The DNA here is from genome assembly GCF_946892675.1 of Arthrobacter sp. Marseille-P9274. Lineage (NCBI taxonomy): Bacteria > Bacillati > Actinomycetota > Actinomycetes > Micrococcales > Micrococcaceae > Arthrobacter > Arthrobacter sp. Marseille-P9274. The sequence goes on along the minus strand of NZ_CAMPOV010000001.1, from coordinate 226,375 downwards.
CCGCTGTTTCGCATACTCCACGGCGCTGCTTTTATCCGCCGGCTTAGTGACCGGGTGTGCGCCTGACCGTGGAAGCGTCGCCGTCGAGGTGAGAAGCATGCCTGAAGGGCAGAAGAGTGCCCTCGAAATTCGTGTCACCGGTCCCGCGGACGAACTCCTCCTGTCCGAGGAGATGAGCGCAGGAATGTCCCTCGTGTCGGAAGACATCCCGCTGGGACGGGTGTCTATCAGTGCAGTTCAGCTCTGCACGGTTGAAACCGAGCTGACGTCGAAGGATCGGACGATGCGGCTGATCGTAGACGCATCGCACTGCACTCTTGCCGACTGAGAGCTGTCAAGCTGGGCCCTGGGGCAAAAGATAGACACCCTTGGCGCGTCCATGATCACTGTCGCTCGGACGCCCCCGGTCCCGGCCCTGGCGGATTCGCTCCCGGACCGGTGACGGTAAAACAGGCCGACATTCAGATCAAGTTCAACCGCCTGGTGAGCCGGCGGTTGGACCGGCGGGCGCTTCCACGGTCCCCGGACCATCCGGTTCGGGTGAGGCGCCGCCCGGTGAAGTGGACCTATGGTCACGGCATGGGATTATTACGGCATCGGCCCGACGAACCCGCCGGAGCGCGGTTTCAGATGCGCGAGAAACTGCTGTCGATTGGGGATGATTACTGGATCGAGGACGACCAGGGTCGACGCGTCTACAAGGTCAACGGCAAGGCGCTTCGAGCCCGGGACACGTTCGTTCTGGAGGACGCCTCGGGAAACGAGGCGGCGAGGATCCAGGAGCGAAAGCTCTCGATCCGGGACAAGGTCGCCATTGAGCGCGGCGGCGACACCGCCGCAACTGTCCACAAGGCGCTGATCGGGCTCCGGGACCGCTTCGCCATCGATGTGAAGGACGGCGACGATATGAAGGCGCACGGGAACATCGTCGACCACGAGTACCAGATCGAGCGCGAGGGCCGCACGGTCGCCACGATCTCCAAGAAATGGTTCCGGGTGCGTGAATCCTACGGCGTAGACATCGCGCAAGGCGAAGACGTCCCGCTCATTCTGGCGATCACCGTCGCCATCGACTCGTTGACCTAGCCCGTCCAGGGAACATTCGCCGAGGATCGGCCAGCAGCCTCGGTTTGAGTGCCAAACGAAGTTGACCGTCACAGCACCTACCCGGTGACGGTATCGCCGTGCCGGTGGGCCACCTTCCATTCGCCGTCTTCGCGACGATAGACCTGCGTAGCCCGCAGCACATAGCTGCGCGGCTCACCGTCCACCGAGGCGGAGGTGTGCTCCAGCCCGGCCGTATAGGCCATGTCGCCCACGACGTCGCAGGCCAACAGCTCGAAGCGGTAGGACGTGCAGTTGGAGAATTGTTTGGCGAGGCCGGTGAACAGTTCCTCCAGTTCCTGCTGCCCGAAGGCATTGCGCCACGCGCCCAGGACGCTCACCGGCTCGTTGCGCGACCAGAGCGCCCGCCGCGGCGCCGCGTCGCCGTTGTGGATGGCGCGTTCGGCGTCGTACAGGGAGGTCTTCACCCAGGCGACGAAATCATCTGCGTCAGTCATGCCTCAGTATGCTCCACCGAGAGCGCTCAGCGCTGTCTCACGGGGTATACCCGGTAGGCGATCTTGGAGCCGGCGGTCCAGCCCTGGCTGACCTTCAGCGTCTGGCCGTAACGGGCCGTGCCGGAGATAGCCGGCCACTGGGACGCAACGATGGAGCCGGCGGCGACCATGCGGGAGACCGACCAGCGGTCGAGGGTGGTGTAACCGGCCCGGGAGGCGCGCACGCGCACTTTCAGGTACTGGCCGTTGTCCGCAGCGGTCGGCGTGTAGGTGCATGCCGTAGCGCCGCTAATCGCAGTGCTGCCGCGGTACCACTGGTAGCCCAGGGTGGCGCCTGTGGGTGACCAGTTGCCCGGGTTGGCCGTCAGCTGGGACCCAACCTTGGCGGTCCCGGCAATGGCGGGGGTGGGAGTAGCTGTGAACGTGCCCTTGGCGACGACAACTGATTTGGACGCCAGGATGAGCGGATTCATGCCGGTCCCCGTGGCAGTGACTGTTACGGAGAGTGTCTGGGCTGAGTCGGCCGGAGTCAGCGTGTAGCTGGAAGACACCGCGCCGCTGATCGCCGAAGTGCCGCGGTACCACTGGTAGGCGACGCTCCCTGCAGGGGAGAGCAACGGGCTCGCTACGGAGAGCTTCTGCCCGACGGCGGGCTTGCCGGAGACAACACCGTCCCAGGTAGTGGTGAAGTCGCCGTTGGGAATCTCCGGCGTCGCCGGAGCGGAAGTTTCCGGCGACGGCGTCGGCTCAATGGGTGCGGCGGTTGCAGCCGGCCCCGAGAAGAGGCCGAGAACAAGTGCCCCGGCGCCGAATAGGACAGTGGCAGAGCGGAAACCGCGCGTGCGGACGCGCGGCGGCTCTGCGGAAATGAAATCAAGAGACACGAAAAATGCCCTCCCCCATCTGGCGGCCGGTGCTTCCGGCCGCGAAAAGAGTACGGTTTTTCAAGCACTAGGGAAACGTTTATCCAAGTGATGGACAAACGCCGGTTGTGCTCTTGACGACCGGTGCCGTAGTCGTACTGATTCAGGAAGCCGGTTTAAAGCCGGGGAGTTCAGGCTGGTGCGTGTGCTCAGACGGCTGTATTTATTGCGGTTCCCGCCTGCTCGATCCGGTGCAGCAGGTCTGCCGGCAGCCTAATGGCAGACGTTTCGAGGTTCGTCTGCAAGTGCTCCGGCCGCACAGTGCCGACCACGGCACTGGTGACATGCGGGTTGCTGAGCACGTAGGCAAGGGCGACTTGGCTGGCCTTGAGCCCTTCGACGTCGTTGATGAAACGGAATTTCCGGCCCTGGATGAACTTGTGGCGGTGGTTCTTCAGCGCGCGCAGCAGGTACCAGACGTCGCTTGGTGCGGAGATCTTGAAGATGTCGCGCGAGTAGAGAGTCTGTGCCAGCGGCGACTTGATGATGATGCCGGTCCCGGCCTTCCCCGCAGCCGCGATGACCGGTGCCAACGAACGGTCCACTAGGTTGTACTCGACCATCAGGCAGTCGAAAATCCCCAGCTTCAGGGCACGCTTCGCGCCGCCCGGCCCGGTGGATACGCCCAGCGCGCCGACCATGCCCTTGTCCTTGAGCCTGAGTAGGGTCTCAACCGCCGGGCCGGCAGGGTTCGGATAGCCATGAAAATGCAGCAGCGGCAAATGGTCAAGGTGCAGCCGCCGCAGGCTCTCCCGCAGACTGTGTTCGATCGAAGCCGGCGAAAAGTCCTTCGTATTCCGCCCTTCGGACCAGAGCGAGCCCACCTTGGTGGAAATGACCAGGTGCTTGGCACGGCCGCCGAGGATCCGGCCCAGCCGCACTTCAGCGTTGCCACGGCTGTAATTGGGGCCGGTGTCGAAAAGGTTGATCCCGCCATCGAGTGCCTGTTCCACCAGCCGCGCAGCGCGGCGATCGTCGAAGGCCTTCATGCCCCAGTATCCGCCGGCCCCGAAGCCGATCTCGGATACTGACAGCCCGGATTTTCCGAGCGTCCGCTGCTTCATTGTTCCCCCTCAGGCCCTGACCTGCATGACCGGCCCCAGTCAGGATATGGCACCTGGCTAGGAACTACCCTGTGCGGCATCCTCTGAGGCCAAGCGCGCCAGTTGGGTCAGGACCCGGCGTGTTTTGGATTCCCGGTCATCATCTATCGAGAGCCCCAAGGCACGGACCGCGGTCTCGAGGCCCTGTTGCCGGCGTTCGGCGTCGGTGTCGGAACGTATGGACACTTCGAGGAAGTCCAATTCGCCGACCTCCCACCGCTCGATGTGGGTGTCGAATTTTCCGACCGGGGCGTTCTTCCATTTGGTTGCCAAGACGGGACCCAGTGGGGTCAGCCCGGCGAAAGCGATCCGAAGAGTGCCGCAATCACGAAGGAACTCCCGCTGTTTCCCGGCTAGGAGAGTGTCGGCGTCGGCCCCCTCCGAGACCACGCTGTCAATCAGATTGGGGTCCAGATTCACCACTGACGAGGCGGCCAGGGACCGCCGTTGCCCGGTCCAGTCTTGCTCCACGCGGTACTCGAAGCCGTTACCGTCCGTGAATCCCGCGGCCCACTCGGGGGTCAACTGCGTGCGCCGGCAAGGCCGCAGCTTGAGCGTAAAGTCGCCGGATTTGCCGCTGCGGACCCGGAGCACAACCCCGCCCGAAAGCAGCGGCAGGCCCGGCTCGATGCCGGGGGTCAGGTCCTCGAAGAACCAGATGCGGCGTTTCGATCCGCCGTTGAGCCCTAGGGCCGACAACGCGTCCTCCGGGTGCCCTGCCACGTTCACTTTGCTTTCCACGGGATACTCGGTCGGCGACATCCTTGCTCCCACCCTTGTGACGGCGCGGTCCCGCGCGGGGACGAGGTGCTTGATCTCCGCCACAGACTACTCGGGGCCCGCCCCGGCAGCTATGGGCTGAAGGTCTCAACATGGTCGGACAGCGCGTCCCTTATTCACGAGCAGTCATGGAAGCGGCGGCTCCGGCGAAGGCCGCTATCTTGGGAGCAGGCGGCGCAGACGCGTGGCTCAGACCACAGGAGACTCTTCATGACCCACTGGCGGATCCGTGACTTCCACTCGACCGATCTGGATGGCATCCTGCACCTCTGGGAGTCGCTGAAGGCCACGAACGTCGAGCCCGTGTACGCGCTGTCGGAGGTGATGGCGTCCTGCGAGAAGGACCACGCCGTGGTGGCGGTGATGGGCGAGCAGGTGGTGGGCGCCGCCGTCGGCCGTGCCGCCCATGACCAGGGTTGGATCGTCTTCCTGGCCACGCTGCCGGAATTCCGCGGCCGGGGGATCGGCACCTCGCTGCTGGCCGCCGTCGAAAACCGGATGGCGCCGCACGGGCTGAACAAGCTGTCCGCACTGATGCCGGAGTCCGAGACGCGGATGGACGCCTTCATGGACCGCGGCTTCGTGCTGAAGAAGAACCTGCGCTACTTCGAGCGGACCATTCCGATCCAGCGCCAGGAGCTGGAGCCGCTGGGCCTGCTGGGAGGCCGGATCCTCGCGCGCAACCTCTGGGACAACGTGGCCGGCATGCGGCGCGAGAAGGAGCTGCTGGAGCGGCGCCTGGTCCTGCCGCTGGCCGAGTCGGACCTCGCGGACGAATACGGCGTGGTGCCGCCGCGCGCCGTCGTGCTCTTCGGGCCTCCGGGCACCGGCAAGACCACGTTCGCGAAAGCGATCGCGTCCCGGCTGGAGTGGCCGTTCGTGGAGGTCTTCCCCTCGCGGCTGGCCTCGGACCCGAAGGGCCTGGCCGGCGCGCTGCGCGAGACTTTCCTGGAGATCGCGGAGCTGGAGCACGCAGTGGTGTTCATCGACGAGGTGGAGGAGATCGCCTCGCAGCGGGCCGGGGATCCGCCGTCACCGCTGCAGGGCGTGACCAACGAGCTGCTCAAGATCATCCCCGCCTTCCGCGAGCAGCCCGGCCGGCTGCTGGTCTGCGCCACGAACTTCATCCGCGCCCTCGACTCCGCGTTCCTGCGCCACGGCCGGTTCGACTATGTCATTCCCATCGGCCTGCCTGACGCCGAGGCGCGCGAGGCGATGTGGCGGCGCTTCATCCCGGAGACCGTGGTGGAGAACGTGGACATCGCGCTGCTGGTGGGGCGTACCGAGGGCTTCTCGCCGGCGGATATCGAGTACGCGGCGCGCAGCGCGTCGCAGCGGGCGCTGGAGAAGGCGGTGTACGACGACGGCGGGACGGGGCACGCGGATGCCGGCATCTTCGGCGCGGGGGAGCGCCGGGGGCCGTCCACGCAGGACTACCTCGACGCGATCGGCGACACCCGGACCACGGTCAGCGAGGAAGTGCACCGGGACTTCCTCGACGACATCGACGTGCTGGGCCGGGTGTAGGTACCGGACGCGGCTTTCCCCGAGGGGCTTAGGTTTCCAGTTCTGCGCGGCGAAACCGCAGCTCGCGCTCGGTGCCGCCCAATGGGGAGCCGGTAAACGGCAGAGTCTTCAAGTCGACCGCGGACGCTGCCTTCAGGGCCAGTGCGTTGGCTGCTTTCGCGGCGCGTTCCGGTAGACCGATGGCTTTGGCGAAGGAGGCCCAGTGCCGCCGGCGCAGTCCTTTTAGCTTCCCGTCCACGGGCAGGGCCAGGGTGTCGTCGCCGTAAAGCAGGGTGCAGGGAACATCGTAGACCGGAGCAATGGTGAAGCCGTTCTGCAGGCCGCCGAGGACGGCAACGTTCTTGGCATGCAGGTCCCCGTTGCCGGTCAGCCATGCGTAAGCGAACTGGAGGTAGAGGTTCCTGACCGCGACCACGGGGGCCTTGCAGGTCGCAGCCAGGGCGCTGACAACGGACTCGGAATCGATGTTGTACTTAGCGGCCGGCGGCAGGCCCATGACCTGGGCTGCGTCCTCCAAGGGCAGCCGCCGCCACTCGGCGCCGTTGGGCACCCGGTCAAATCTCTCCACGAGCAGGCCCGGAAGCCCATTGCGGTCAGTCACCACGATGGCTTTTGCCACAGGGATTTTCAGCGCACGGGCGGCCGCGAGATGCAGGGCCTCATTTTCAACGAGGTGCGGGTGCCGGGGCGGATTCATCTTCAGGATGTACCGGCGGCCGCGCAGGGCCAGAGGAGCGGTGAGCATGGAAGCGCTGGCCTTGTCCTGCGCGCCGGGGAGGGCGTGCAGGTCCACCGCTTCGGCGAGCCGGGCAAAGTCAAGGCTTGCCGGATCGGTGGTGTCGGCCAAGGTTTCAGGCTCGGCAGCTGCCTCCCCGGCGGGCACGACCTGAACGTCGCCTGGCGCATCGGCCCCGACAGCCAGCAGCAGCGAGAACTCGTCACTCAGGCTCGTCTTGACCGCATCCTTCAGCACGGTCAGGCGGTGTCCTTCCGGCAGCACACCGGCGAAGAACGGCGGCAGGGCGCCGGACGGCGAGAGGACCGGGACCGGCGAGATCGGCAGACTGCTCGCCACGGCTCGGCCGTCGGCCAGGTATGCGCCGTCATAGGTGAAGGCCGTGCCCTCGCCCGTGCGCTCCAGCCGGCCAGCCAACCGTCCGCCCTTGTAGACGTCGGCGGCCGTGACGAACCGTAGCCGGTGCAGGTCTGCCATTATTCGGCCACCAGCCGCAAGCCGAGAACGTTGACTACGGCGGCAACAGCGGCCAATGCCGGATTGCCCGTTCCGGTCTCTATGGCCCGGACCGTACGTTCCGAAACACCGGCGAGGTCTGCGAGGTCCTGCTGCGTCAGTTGGGCGGCCTTGCGGGCGGAACGGATCCGCTTGCCCAAACCTTCGATGTCACTCATGTCTCTCCTCAATCGGCAACATCCTGCCGGTCTCCGGCCTATTCCGACTATTATCTCGCGCACAGTGCTGATTCGGCAAGATCTTGCCGATTTGCCCTCCAGAGGCCAGTGAGGGTAACTGTACGGAGAAAAGCGCAGAATCCTGCCGTTTGCGCCTGCAGGGGGCGGCCTGCCTGCGGGTTAGGATGCTTCCGTGCATCCTGCTTGGCCGGTCCTCATCGTCGTGCACGCCGTGGCCGCGGCGTACTCCATCCTGTTCGGCGCTTTCCAGCTGCTGCGGCGCACGAAGGGCGGGGCCGTCCACCGGGTCATCGGGCGGATCTGGGGTGCGGCGATGTACGTGGTCATTTTGACCTCCTTCGGGATCCGCACGCTCAACGGCGGGTTCACCTGGCTGCACGCACTCTCCGTCTTCACATTCTTCACCGTCAGCATCGGCCTCTGGGCCGCGCGCACCGGTCGCATCCCGGCACACCGGTCCTACATGACCGGCAGCTACTTCGGCATCCTCGGTGCGTTCGTCGGCGTAGTCGCAGTGCCGGACCGGCGGATCCCGCAGATGGCAGTCAATGACCTTCCCGGGTTGGTCGTTTGGGTGGCTTGCATCCTGCTGACCGCGGGCTTCGCGGTCGCCGGAACAGTGCTGCTCTCGCGGCAGAAAAAGTCGCTGCGGCCGGCACCAAGCAGCGGCCTGTAGGCCCGTAGTGTGATGGCGGCAACCCCCAAGTTTGGGGTGCCCGACATGCCACCTCTTCACCAGGAAACCCAGCAGTAACCCCTCATGATGAAAGGACGCATTTATGGGGGATGCCATTTGGGGAACGTGAATGCAAGGGGGATGTATGAAGCAATTGACAGCCGGGTACGCCGAGCCCATTTCCGTTCGGATGATCGGCAATCTCGAAGTGCGCCGCGGGGACGCCGTCATGACGTCCGCCACGTTGGGCAGCCCGAAGGTCAGGCAGGTCTTCGGAATCCTGCTGCTGAGGTTGGGCGCTAGAGTCTCCAAAAGCGAGCTCATTGAGCTGCTCTGGGACGGCAGGCCTCCGCTGAAGGCGCAAGCCACGCTGGAAAGCTACGTCAGCGTGCTGCGGCGCAGCCTCCAGCCGGGCGTCGCAAAGACCGGCCCGCTACGGACCGCTACCGGAAGCTACCTCCTCGACCCTGACCTGGTGGACGTGGACCTGATCTGCTTCAACGACCTCGTCGCTCAGGCCGAAGGGCTCGTACCGGAGGAGGCTTACCCGCTGCTGGTGCAGGCGCTGAAGCTGGGTTCGGCGCCGCTGCTCAGTGAGGAACTGGACACCGGCTGGGCCGAGGAGGCGCGTGCGCAGCACTCGTCCATGGTCACGTCGGTGCAGATCCGGGCGGCTGAAACTGCGGAGCAGCTGGGCCGGACACAGGAGGCGATCGACTGGGCCGGGCAGGCCGTGACGTCTGCACCGTTGAACGACCGGGCCTGGTGCACCCTGGTCCTCGCTTTGGAGTCCGCCGATCGCTACGTGGAGGCGCTGCAGTCCTACGACAAGTGCAGGCGTCTGCTGGACCGCGAATTGGGCTGCGCTCCGGCTCCCGACCTTCGGGCAGCCCACCTGCGGCTGCTGCAAAAGAGCGCACAGGACGACGACGAGCTGTACGACGTCCTGGACGCCCTTTTCTATCTGAACGACCGTTTGCGAGGCCAGTCCCGGCACCCGGGCCTCCATGCATCGGGCAAGCGGCCGCAGGGTTCGGCGTCACGTACAACCACGGCACGCCGGGTCATCCACTCCTTCCTCAACAAGGCGCTGACCGTCGCCTGATCCGCAAAGGCACATTTCCCGAACCAGTTACAGGAGGGCGATTCCCATGGTGGAGAACCGCATCGACCACGATCAGACATTCCTGTCTGTCGCCCAGGTCGCCGAACATCTGAACGTATCGAAAATGACCATCTACCGGCTGGTCCACACGGGGCAGCTGCCGTGCGTGCGGATCGGGCACACCTACCGGGTGGCCGAAGAAGCCATGACCCGGTACCTGGAAGAAGGAACGGTCCAGGCGAGCCCTCAATAGGGCTGTCTACGCCAGCAGCGGGCTCCATTCGCAGCCCGATCCATATCGACCGCGTATGAATGAACGGCCGGTCTGTATTTCCCTTGGGTGGCTCAAGTTACATACCGTAGTGACTCGGCTCGCTCCATCGCTCGCGGGCCTTTGATGAGTAGCAGGGCGTGCACGAGCTGTGCTGCAGGCCCGCCAAAGGAGATTTCATGACGGTGGATAACCGTGCCCAAACCGCTGTCCCGACGGAGGTGCAGCCGCAGGAAAAGTCCGCCAAGGTCACCAGGATCAAGTGGTCGATGGTCGCCGCCGGCATCGTCCTGGGGCTGGCCGCGTTCTTCCTCTTTCCCGATTCGCTCTCGCTGGAGGGCCGCGGGGTAGTTGGCATCGGCGTCGTTATGGCGTTTTGGTGGATGACCGAGGCGGTGCCGATCGAGGCCACGTCGCTGCTGCCGCTGATCCTCTTCCCGGTCACGGGGATCGCCCCGATCAGCGAGGCGGCGGCGCCGTACGCCAACTCCGTGATCTACCTGGTGCTCGGCGGCATCGTCCTCGGGCTGGCGACGCAGCGGTGGAACCTGCACCGCCGGGTGGCGCTGCTGATCATCATGGCGGTCGGCACCAAGCCGAGCCAGATCGTCTTCGGGCTCATGCTGGCCAGCGCGTTCATCACGATGTGGGTCTCCAACACCGCGACGGCCGTCATCATGGTGCCGATCGGCGGCGCCATCCTCGCGCTGATCAACTCGCTCGAGGGCAGCAAGGTCACGCCGAAGCTGGCGGCCTCGATGCTGCTGGGCATCGCCTACTCGGTCACAATCGGCTCGATGGCGACGCTGATCGGCCAGCCGCCGATGGCCCTGATGAAGGCCTACCTGGGCGACAACTACAACATCGAGATCGGCTTCGGCCAGTGGATGCTCGTGGGCGTTCCGTTCGCCGCCTTCATGATGTTCGCCAGCTGGCTGGTGCTGACCAAGCTGGTCTTCCGCTCCGAGGTCGAGGAGATCCCGGGCGGCAAGGAGATCATGCGCGCGGAGCTGGCCAGGCTGGGCGGGCTGACCACGCAGGAGAAGCGGGTCATCGCGATCTTCCTCGGCGCGGCGTTCTGCTGGATCTTCATGCCGTTCATCGCCGAAATCCCGGCCGTGGCCGCGGCCGCGCCGTTCCTGGCCAACTTCAACGACACCTCCATCGCCATCACTGCGGCGCTGCTCTGCTTCATCGTGCCGGGCGACAAGGTCTCCAACGGGCCGCTGCTCGAGTGGAGCGCGACCAAGGAGGTCCCGTGGGGCCTGCTCATCCTCTTCGGCGGCGGCCTCTCGCTGTCCGACCAGTTCACCTCCACCGGGCTGAGCGAGTGGATCGGCGACAGCGTCGGCGGCCTCGCCGGCGTCCCGACCCTGCTGCTGATGGTCATCGCGATCATCCTGCTGGTCATCCTGACCGAGCTCACCAGCAACACCGCGACGGCGGCGGCGTTCCTGCCGATCATGACCGCGGTGGGCGTGGGCCTGGGCATCGACCCGCTGGTCATGGCCATCGCCGTGACGCTGGCGGTCTCCGGGTCCTACATGCTGCCGGTGGGCACGCCGTCGAACGCGGTGGCCTTCGCGGTGGGCGACGTCTCAATGCAGAACATGATGCGCGGCGGCCTCTGGCTGAACATCATCAGCATCGTCACCATCCCGGTGGTCCTGACGACGCTGGTGCCGCTGGTCTTCGGCGTGGGGCTGTAGCCGGCTGATCCCAGAAGTAGATCGACGACGGCGGGTGGCTGCGTTACGCGACCACCCGCCGTAGCTATCTGGCTCGTCGGTTGGGCCCCTTATTTCTGGGTCATCGCGTTGAAGTGCGCGCCTATACGTTTGCCTGACAGTTCCTTGGTATAGATGGCGACCTTTCCGATCGCTCCGTCAAAGAATGAACCGCCGTCCCGGGTGGCTACCCGAAGCGGCGCGTTGCCTCTCGTTGGCACCACTGCGCTGCCGCGGTAACTGAGATCCACGGTCTTCTTGAGTACTCCATCCCGGTAAATCTTGCTGTAGCCGTTCGGATATTTGTCGGACTTTGCGTTTGCGTTGATCACGAAGACGTAATGGATCCACTTTCCGGCACTGACTTTCTCCTCGAAATAGGCCCCTGCACCTTTGCCTCCGGAGGAGTTGAACAGATAGCCGGAGATGCGGTTCGGGCGGTCCGGATCATCCTTCGAGTAGAACCTTGCAACATACTCGTGGTTGTTGGGCTGACCTTTTCCCATCCAGTGCACATAGTGGTTGCTGCCGCCCTCGCCTGTGAAGGTGACAGTGTCCGGCCGCATCCAGGCTTCGATAGTGAGCAGGCCCCTGGTGGCCGGGCTGAGTGCAGCGGAGTCTGCGACCTGTAGATATTCCCGACCGCCGTCGAAGTCGGCTGCGGTGTCGCCATTCGGCAGCGTTGCTGCAGCCGGGCGCCCGAAGTAAGTCCCCGTGTGGTCATGGCCGGTCCGATCCTTTTCGGTGGCTCGAAGCGGGCTGCCCATGGTCCAATATGCAGACGGTTTGTCGGTCAGGACGGCGCTGTCATACTTTGCTTCGGGCCGGGCTGCGCGATCAGCTTGTGGACTACCGAACTGGGCTGTCGCTGGAAATCCGAGGAGGCCCAGCGCGAGGGCGGATACCAGGATTGTTTCCGTTCCTTTGAGGAGCGCCGATTGCGTACTTCTTTGACGACGTTTCATCTCAGCCATCCCTGTAACTTCGTCGAACCGTGCTCCGCAGTCTTTGCATGGCCTCGGCACAGGACGAGGTCTAGACTGGCTGATTCTTTGACGGCCGGAAGCGAAAATACGGCAGCCAGCGGAGGGCATCATTCCGTGAGAGCCGAAGCGTAATCCGCCGGTGCTCTTCCTGATTCCGGAACCAAAGAACCAGATGAGAAAGTTCGAGAGCATGAACTATGAACGTTGTTTCTGATTCCAGTTTTCTGGATTTAGCTTCCCCAAGCTCGCCCCACGCACCAACAGATGTGATGCAGTAGTGACATTTTAATGACGAGCAAAAACCGGCACCAACACCCCAATCTAGGCGTTGACAGCAGCGACGCGTGTGTTCAGCCGCGCTTGCCCGGCCGTTTGCCACCTGCATCGAGGCCGGGAGAGCGTCCGGTCAATCCGCCGCCATCGGCATCGGTGCGCCCAAAGGAGTGAAGGTATCGCCGCCGGCACCGCCCCAGTAGTGCACCGGCCGGGCCTGTTTCCAGACGAGTTCATTGTCGGGGCCGAGGCAGTCACGGCGGGCAGAGGCGGCGACGACCCGGCCGACGACCATGCAGCGGCCGGACCAGGACTTGAGCCATTCCGTTTCCAGTTCCAGATGCGCGTAGCACTCGAACAGGCGTGGCGGCCGGATCCTGATCGCGGGCAAGGGCGTCAGCCCGGCGTACGTGGCTTCGTCGATTTCGGAGGGCCAGGGCTTTGCGGTAGTGACAACGCGCCGAAGCAAGTCCTCGCTGTGCGACACGAGATTCAGGGTGAACTGTCCGGTCGCCTGGACGTTGGCGCAGGTGTCGCTGCCTTCGCCGCAGGTGAAGGCAAGCTGCAAGGGCTCCTGGTTAACGCGGACAACGGTAGCGAAGGGCGCCGCGTTGGTACGGCCTTCGACGTCGACAGTCGTGACGATGGACAGCGCAGATGTCGGCCTGGCTACGGCCAGCCAGTTACCGGGACCGAGCTCCACACGCTCGTCAGACCTGCTTGAGGGTTCCTCCGGGTTGGGCGTCGCTGGACAGGACATAGCTATAGCGCACCATCAAATGTGCCCAGGCCAAAGCAGCCGAGCAATAGTTTTGCTGGACCTGGCGTGAACGCCTTCTGTAACTCGGGCTATTGTCCGCACATGTTGAATGCTGGAAATGTGTTGGAGCAATTCAACCTCTTGAAACGGTAGACCCGAATGAATGATCCGACGATCTGCAGGTGCGAGGATGTCACCCTCCGCCAACTCGAAGACTGCTTGGCGGCCAGCGGCACCGCGGTGTCCTTGCGGGAAGTGAAGCTGCAGACCCGTGCCGGGATGGGAATCTGCCAGGGCCGGACCTGCCTGCCGCTGCTCGCCGCACTCGTCGATTCCACCGGCCGCGGACTGCCGGAAGACGCCGGCCTGGCGCGGAACCAGCCGGTCCGGCCCCTTACCCTGGCAGACCTGGCCCGCTTCGCGTCCAATGGTGGAGGGGAGGTATCCGCGTGCAGCGGCTGACCGAACATCCCGTCCTGGGTCCGCATGACGGGCAGCCCATCTCCTTCGAGTTCGACGGCACCGTCTACCCAGCGATCGAGGGTGACTCCGTTGCATCCGCCCTGCTCGCTTCCGGTGTCCGGATTCTGCGCCGCTCCAAGAAGGCAGACGAACCCCGGGGCATCTACTGCGGCATCGGCCACTGCTATGAATGCCGGGTCACCGTGGATGGGAAGGCCAGCGTCCGTGCCTGCATCACGCCGGTCGCGGACGGCATGATGGTGGAGCCCGGGATCCCCTCGGCGGAGACACGCTCGTGACGGCGTTCGACGTGGCCATTGTCGGGGCCGGGCCGGCGGGCTTGTCCGCCGCGATCGCGGCGGCAGAAGCCGGTGGACGCGTCGCCGTCGTTGACGAGAACAGCGTGCCGGGAGGCCGTCTCCTCGGCCAGCTCCACCAGGAGTCCAAGGACAACTGGTGGATCGGCCAGAAGGTCGCCGCGGGTTTGGCGGAGCGGGCCGTCGCTGCCGGAGTGGAGCTGTTCTGCGGGCGGGAAGTGTGGGGTATGCACCCCCGGTGGTCCCTGGCGCTCGGCGGCGGCGACACCATCTCGGCGCCGCATGTGGTGCTGGCTTCCGGGGCTGCCGAGCGGGCGGTGCCAATTCCGGGCTGGACCCTCCCTGGCGTGATGACCGTGGGCGCTGCGCAGACCCTCACGAATTTCTACCGGGTGCGCCCCGGGCAGCGGATCGCCGTCGTCGGGGTGGACCCGCTGTCACTCACCGTCGCGCATGAGCTGAAGTTGGCAGGTGCGGACGTGGTGGGCATATTCCTGCCGCCGCTTGATATCTTCAGCGGTCAAGGCGGCAACCCCGGCTACAACCTGGGCTACCTGTCGGGCCTGTCCAGTCTGGCTCCCAATGCGTTCCTGCGCGCGGCGGCCGGCCTCGTCCGCCACTCCGTTCCCCGGAAAGTAGCGGCTCGGCTGTATCCGGCATCGGGCGTTCCCGTCCTCGGCGTCCCGCTCAAACTGAAGCAGAGCATCACCGCCATCGAGGGTGATGAGCGGGTCCACGCCGTCGAAATCACCGACATCGACGCGAAGGGCCGGCCGAAGGGACGTACCCGCTCGTTGGAAGTGGATTGCGTCTGCCTCTCCGGCAGCCTCTATCCGGTGCAGGAGTTGACGAGCGGATGCGATGTGGCCCGGATCGACGAGCTCGGGGGAGAGGTGCCGCTGCACAGCGCGGAAATGGAAACCACCCTGAAGAACGTGTTCGTGGCCGGCAACATCACCGGCATCGAGGGGGCGAAGGTCGCCATGGCGCAGGGGACCGTCGCCGGGCTGGCCGTCGCCGCCCGGCTGGGCCTGGCCGAACCTGCGCGGCTCAGGCAGGCCATCGCCACCGTCGACGACGTGCGCCGGACCAGCCCCATCACCTTCCTGCCGCACATCGGCGAAGGCCGGCGCAAAGCAGGGGAGCTGTGGGCCGCGGCGGGCATCGACCAGCAGACGGAGGCACAGGCATGGGCGTGAAAACAGCAGATGCGGTGATTATCGGCGCCGGCGTGATCGGCTCATCGATCGCCTTCCGGCTGGCCGAGCAGGGGCGGAAGGTCATCCTCGTCGAGAAGGGAGGCCCGGGGGCAGGCGCCTCCGGCTCCTGCGACAAGGCAATCTTCCTGCAGTCGAAGCGCCCCGGCCTCCACATGGAGCTGGCGCTCGCCAGCCGGCGCCTGTACGACACGCTCGAGGCGGAACTGGACGCCGACCTCGAACTGAAGAACGACGGCGGAATGGTCGCCATCGAGACGCCCGAACATCTGGACTTCATGCGGGACTTCGTCCGCAAGCAGCAGGATGCCGGCATCTCGGTTGAGCTGCTCGACGGAGACGAGGCCAGGACGCGCCAGCCGTGCCTGTCCCCGCACGTGCTCGGCGCTTCCTTCAGCCCCGACGATGCCGAGGTCAACCCGCTGGCCCTCAACACGGCCCTGTTCCGGGCAGCGGTGCGGCACGGAGCGGAGACCCTGACGCACTGCGAGGTTACGGGCATCCGCGCCTCCGCCGGGCGGGTCACCGCCGTGGAAACGCGGCGCGGCAGCATCTCCACGCCACTGGTGGTCAACGCCGCCGGTCCCTTCGCCGGACAGATCGGTCAGCTGGCCGCAGTGCACGTCCCGGTCAAGCCGCGGCGGGGTACGATCCTGATTTCCGAGGCCGTTGGACCGTTGGTCAACGGGAGCATGCTGTGTGCCCAGTACATTGCCGCCAAGCATCTTGCCGCCGTCGGCTCCGGGAAGGTGCCGCTGTACGGAATCGGCCTGTCACTGGGGCAGACCGACTCGGGCAACCTGCTGATCGGCGGCAGCAGGGAGTTTGCCGGCTTCGATAAGGCTTCCGGGCCGGAGATCATGGCCGCGATTGCCCAGCACGCCATTCGCATCGTGCCGGCGCTGGCCAAGATACGGATTATCCGTTCCATGTCCGGCTTCCGGCCGTACACCGGTGACGGCTTGCCCATCATCGATCGTGCCCCCGAACTGGACGGCTACGTCATTGCGGCGGGACATGAAGGCGACGGGATCGCACTGGCTCCCATTACCGGCATACTGGTCCGCGACCTGCTGGACGGAAAATCCAGCCCGTTCCTGCACGCCCTGACTGTCAACCGCTTCACCGCGCCCATCCCCGCGTAAGATCACCGAGGCCGAGGAGTCCGACACATGCTGGTAGTTATCGTCCCCCTGGTGCTGCTGTTCGCCATTGCCCTCGTCAAGAAGATCCCGTGGATCGGCGGCGACATCCGCGCCGCGCTGCTGGCCGCTGCGGTCTCCGCCGGCCTGATCGGCGGTCTGGCACCGGCGGAGTGGGCCCTGGCAATTGTCGACGGTGTGGACCGCCTGGCCTGGGTCATTGCCCTATCGCTGTTCGGCAGCATCTACGCCGAAGCCCAGGTCCGCCTGGGGGCGATGGAGACGACACTCTTCGGACTGCGTGCGCTGTTCGGCAAGTCGCCAAAAGGCTTGATTGCCGCCGTCTTCGTGACGCTGATCCTTGCCGGGTCGCTGCTCGGAGATGCTATCGCCGCTGCAACGGTCATCGGCTTCCTGGTGATCCATGCCCTCAGCGAACTACGGATCAAGCCGGTTCAAATCGGCATGATGATCCTTGTCGGTGCGTCCATCGGCTCGATCATGCCGCCAATCTCACAGGGCGTCTTCCTGTCGGCGTCCCTGGTGGGAATCGACCCGACGCCCGTCACTAACCTTGCCTACCTGACGGTGGGCGTCGGGGCAGTCTTCGCGATCCTGGAATCCTTCCGGTTCGTCCGGGCCAAGCGCGGTCTCGGCAGCAGCCTGGTTTCGGCCGTCCAGACGGCCGGCGGACCTCCCCCGGGCACAGCGTCCGGCCGCGCGGGGCGAACGGGAATCCCCTCCGCCCCTGCGGCGGCCGCGGGCGGCGCGGCCGGATCCGGAGGCGGCTCGACGGGTCCGGGTGCTGCGCCGCTGGATGCTACAGGATTCAAGGCTTTCGCCGGACTCATGCGGGAGCGCTGGAAGACCCTGATTCCGCTGGCGGTGCTGGTGGCAATTGTGATCGCGAAGACCGGGTTCGGCTTTGACGTCTTCACCGAAACTCCCGTACTTGGCTCCGCCGTTGCCTGGATGGGAACGATTCCAGTGCTCAAAGGCATCGCCTTCCCGGTAGTGCTGGCGATCATCGTTGCCATCGTGGTGAGTTTCTTCTTCAAGAGCGTCAGGCGGGATTCCTTGGGAACGGTCGGCGCGGGACTGGGCAAGGTCAGCGGAACCATCCAGATCCAGCTCTGCGCCGCGGCCATGATCGGCATCTTCTACGCGGTGGGGGCAATCGACATCGTGGCGGTGGCCGCGGAGTCGCTGGCAGGTCCTGAGCTTAAGCTCGGCGGAGCAGCAGGCATCGTCGCGATTGGGATGCTGACCGGATCCCAGACCGCGGCACAGACCGTCTTGGTGACCTTCCTTGGACCTATCCTGGTCAACCTCGGCATGGATCCGGTCAATGCTGCCTTGGGCGCCTCGCATATTGCGGCGGCCGGCCAGAACATGCCTCCCGTGGGGCTGACCGCGTTCGTGGTCTGTGGTCTCGTCG
The DNA here is from genome assembly GCF_946892675.1 of Arthrobacter sp. Marseille-P9274. Lineage (NCBI taxonomy): Bacteria > Bacillati > Actinomycetota > Actinomycetes > Micrococcales > Micrococcaceae > Arthrobacter > Arthrobacter sp. Marseille-P9274. The sequence goes on along the minus strand of NZ_CAMPOV010000001.1, from coordinate 208,675 downwards.
GTTCCGCCCTGAACACCAAGGTGGATCCGGTTAGGGTGATGATCCTGGCCTTGCCGAACTCGCTGTACTTCCTCGCCATTGGCCTGCTGGTCTGGTTTATCTGATCCATGCTTGGCGTACTGATGCTGGCAACCTCGTTCCGACGCCCCGTGGGGGATATCGGCAACCCTTTGACCTTTCCGTTTCCCGTCCTCTACGAAACAGTGCCAAAAGCCTCGGTGCACAGGGTCGTCAAGGAACCCGACCTCCTTCTCATCAACGAGTTTGTCGCCGCGGGCCGCGTTTTGGAGCGTCGCGGCGCGAAGGCCATTTCCACGAGCTGCGGCTTCCTGGCGCTGTTCCAGTCCGAGATCCAGGCGCAGCTCTCGGTTCCCTTTGCCGCGTCGAGTCTCCTGCAAGTCCCGGAGGCGGAGCGACGGCACGGCCAGGTCGGGGTGCTGACGGCCCGCAGGGCGAGCCTGACCGAGGCCCACTTCCTTGGCGCCGGTTGCCGTGGCCTTCCTGCGGCCGTCGCAGGCATGGACATGAGTCCAGCCTTCACCTCCGCGATTGTCGAAGGCACCGCTGACCTGGACGAGCAAGCGGTGGAGCAGGAGGTCGCCGAGGCAGCGAAGTCGTTGCTGCGCGAACACAGCCGGTTGGGCGCCATCGTGCTGGAATGCACAAACCTCCCGCCCTACGCGGCGACGGTACGTGAGGTCTCGGGCTTGCTGGTCTACGACTCGACAACACTCTGCCTGGCGTTGCTCAAAGCAGCATCGTAACGAGCTGTCGCCAAGCGCGAGCCGCCCGGCGGATGCAGGCAGAATGCAGAACATGAGCAGTACCAATAGCTTTGTGCACTTGCGGACTCTGCTGGCCGTGCTCGAAGCCGGCTCCCACAGCGCTGCCGCGAAGGAGCTCGGTTATACGACATCCGCCGTCTCCCAGCAGATTGCCGCGCTGGAAAAGGCCCTGGGCGTGGCACTCTTTGAACGCGGTGCCCGGAACCTGTGGCCGACGCCTGCCGGCGTGGCGATGGCCGGACACGCCCGCACCCTCCTTACCCAGCTGGCCCACGCGGAAGACGAAATGTCCTCCTACGCGCACGGCGACCGGGGCCGCCTAAAGGTTGGTGCATCCGGGACCGTAGCCGCCCAGCTTCTTCCGAAGGCCATGGCACGTATCCTGGACAGGCGCCCGGAAGCCGAGCTCCGCGTGGAGGACATCCAGTCAGCCGAGCTGCCGGATGCGGTCCTCAGCGGCGAGGTCGACCTCGGGATCGTTTACGAGTACCCGCTGCTCCCTGCGAAGCGGCACTCGGACCTGAAATACAGACTGGTGCTGGACGAGGAGCTCGTGGTCCTCAGAGGCGGCCCCAACACGGAACGGGATGAGCGGGTCCGCCTGGAAGTCCTCGCCGAGGCAGTATGGGCGACGAATGCCAGCGGCTCGGACAGCGAGCAGGTGCTGCAACTGCTGTGCGCCGAGGTGGGATTCAGCCCGCGGATCCGGTTCAACAGCAACGACTTCGACGTCATCCGCGGCATCGTCAGTGAACAGCTCGCCGTGGCGCTCGTTCCTGCCCTCGCCCTCGGCATCGACCGGAACATCAAAATGCAGCGGCTCTCCGGCACTCCGTCGCGACGCCGGATTTACGCCGTCCGTCGCTGCACCGATCCGAACCCCCTGCTTCCTGACATGCTCGAAGCCCTTGATACAGCTGCCTCCAACTTCCTTGAGTGGACGGCCACAGCGTTCCTGACCCGTTTGACCTCTCCGCTGGCGAGCACCAGGAGCTGATCGGAACAAAGGCGTTCCTCGCCGGCCACCGGAAACCGTCATGACGAAAAGGTTGCTTTTCAGACGGCGCGGATGAGCAGCGGGTTGACGATTGCAGTGATGTCTGCGGGGAGGCGGGCTCCGAACTCGTTTCGCATGCGGAGGCTGAAGTCCCGATAGGCGGAGAGTACCCCGGCGTGGTTTCCTTCCTGGAGTTGTGCGCGCAGGAGCAGGCGCATGGCGTTGCCGGCCAGCGGATCAATGCGCAACGCGGCCCAGGCCGCTTCCAGCGCACCTTCCGTTTCGCCGAGGGCCAGCATGTTTTCGGCCATGGCCTCCAGGGCGCTCAGCCTGCGCCGCTGGAATTGTTCCTGTTCTTCGAGGACCCAGTCGTCGTACCACCCGGGCAGCAGATCGGCCCGGCCCCGCACGTCCAGCCGGTTTCCCGTAGTCACACCAGTCGTCGCGCCCGCGGTGTCGAGGAGGAAGTCGGACACGTCGACACGCACTGATTCCGCCAGGCCCAGCCGAAGGTTATCGCTGACCAACAGGCCAGGGAGCTGCTGCGAGATGGTCCAGACTGCCGCCCGCAGGCTGCCCGAGGCCTGCTTCTCGCTGCTCTCCGGCCACAGCAACCCTGACAGGTAGGGCCGCGGCTGGCTCCCGAGTAGCGCCAGGGCGGCAATCAGCCGTTGCTGACGCAGGCCTACTTTCACGTCCCGGCCGCCGGAGCGCAGACGCCAACCGTCAATGAGCTGCAACTGCCATGTATTTGCTGCCATGTCCTGAACCGACTTCCCCTCGTTTGCCCGTTACTGGAACGACCCTGAAAACGTACGAGGCAGATGCTTAAAGAACCTTGGGAAGGAAGCTACTGATCCTCGGTTTTCCGCCTTGACGGTTGCGTGGTTCGGGAGGAGCCTTGTGTCCCAGACGTTCGATGCAGGAACCGTCATGACGAAGATGTTCAGCCGGGTTGGTCGTTCGGGATCGTTGCCTTCGCACAGAGCCGCGTGGTGCGCGCTGGCGTGCTCGGTTGCCCTGTTGGCCGCCGGATCGGCGGACGCACGGAACCCCGGCGAGGCCCCGCCGTCGCACACTCCGGGGGCGCCGGGACTGGGGGATCCGTATTACCCCAAGGACGGGAACGGCGGCTACGACGCGCTCCACTACGCGCTGGAGGTGGACTACGAGCCGGCGACGGACGAGCTGACGGGCCGGGCTGCGATGCGGGCCGAGGCGACGCAGGAGCTGAGCTCGTTCAACCTCGACCTGGACGGGCTGACGGTCGATTCCGTGGAGGTGGACGGGGAGAAGGCGGCGTTCAAGCGGGCGGGCAGCGAGCTGACCGTCATTCCCGCGGAGGGGATCGACGACGGCGAGGACTTCGTCAGCGTCGTCACCTACCACGGCGTGCCCAAGACGATCGAGGATGCGTTGGGCCGCTCGGGGTTCTTCCACACCGACGACGGCGCGATGGTACTCGGGCAGCCGCACGTGGCCGCGACGTGGTTCCCGGTAAACGACCATCCGTCCGACCCGGCCGGCTACACCTTCGACGTGACGGTGCCGGAGGGGCTGCAGGTGGTGGCGAACGGGCGGCTGGTGGACGAGGAGACGGCCAACGGCCGGAACCGGTGGGTGTGGGAGGCCGAGGACCCGATGGCGTCCTACCTGGCGACGATCAACGTGGGGGCGTTCGACCTGGACGAGTACCGGGCGGACGGGCTGAAGTTCGTCGACGCCTACGATCCGGACCTGTTCACGCCGCTCGCCGCGCACGCGGGCCGGCAGTTCGCGTCCGCGCAGGCCGGCGACGCGGCGTACAAGCGGCTGAGCCGCACCATTGCCGTGACGGCCGGCGGGGCCGAACTGTCCTTCTGGGTGAACCGGGAGCTGCAGGGCGGCCGGGACTTCGCGTTCGTCGAGGCCCGGACGCCGGGGCGGCAGGACTGGACGACGCTGCCGGACCGGAACGGGCACACCTCAACGGCGGCCGGCAGATCCTGCCCGGACTGGCTGAAGCTCCATCCCTTCCTGCAGCACTACCAGTCGGCGAAGCCCGACGGCACCTGCGCGTCCAAGGGCTCCTCGGGGACGTGGAATGCCGCGAGCGGCGTGGGCGAAACCTGGGAAGAGTGGAAGGTGGACCTCTCCGCCTACGCGGGCTCCGACGTCGAACTTTCCATCACCTACGCCTCCGACGCGGAGGTGGCCCACAACGGGCTGTTCATCGATGACATCGCCGTGTCTGCGGGGGAGGGCGGCACGTCCTTCGAGGACGACGGCGACACTTGGGACGGGTGGGCGGCCGGCGGTCCGCCTGCGGGCAGTCCCGACATCGGGGGGAGCTGGACCGCCACCGATGAGCCGCCGGCGACACTGGGTGCGCGTACCGAGGCGGCGCTGGGCCGCGAGCCCGAGATGATCCGGTTCCTCGAGGGCTACTTCGGCGACTATCCGTTCGGCGACGCCGGCGGGATCGTGGACGACCTGGCCGGGCTGGGCTTCGCGCTGGAGAACCAGACGCGGCCGGTCTATGCCAAGGATTTCTTCTACGCGCAGCCGCTGGCCGACCTGGTGGTGGTGCACGAGCTGGCCCACCAGTGGTACGGCGACAGCGTGAGGATAGCCGACTGGCGGGAGATCTGGCTGAACGAGGGAGTCACTTCTTATGCCGAGTGGCTGTGGAGCGAGGAGCAGGGCCTCGAGACCGCGCAGGAATTCTTCGACAAGCGGGCGGCGATTCCGGCGTCGGATCCGTTCTGGAAGGTCGTGATCGGCGATCCCGGCGCGGAGGCGCTCTTCGACATCGCGGTGTACGAGCGCGGCGCGATGGCCGTGCACGCGCTGCGGCAGGCGGTGGGTGACGAGGACTTCTTCACGATCCTGCGGCGGTGGCCCGAGGAGCAGGGCGGCGGCGACGCCACGATCGGCGAGTTCATCGCGCTCGCCGAGGACGTGTCCGGCGAGGACCTGGGCCCGCTGTTCGACATGTGGCTGTACGCGCCGGAGAAACCGGGCGTGCTGGCCGACTAGGCGCCGATTGCCGCCAGGGCCGGCTGCGAGGCGGGGGCTGTGTGGAGCCCGCCGTTCCCCTGATCGGGCTCCACACCAATACCCCCAACCGGCACCAGCGCCGCCGCAGCCTCCCCATCCGGCGGCGCCGCTGATGCGTTCCACTACGGTAACGATTAAGCAGCGGGCGCCCATAGGGCCGAAGGTCCCGGGCACACGTGTTCGAGCGAATGCGGCGATAATGGAGCGCATGTTCTATAAGGTGGACCGCACGAAGGCCCGCGGGTTGCTGCAGCAGGAGAGCTCCTGGCACCCGGACTTCAAGCGGTTCCCGCCGGCGCGGGCGCCCTACGGCCGGGAGCCGTACGTGCGGGCCCGGCTCGAGGCGGAGGGCGGCGTGACCGTGGACGCCAAGGCGATCGGCTGGACGCGCGAGCACGTCCACCTGAAGTGGCAGGATGCCGACTACCGGATGCACACGCGCTGGGTGCCCGCGGCGTGGGTCCGGCGGATCGAGCGGGACGAGTCGAGCTGGCAGGACCCGTACGACATCCGGGACGCGGAAGACTGAGCGGAAGGCCCCTTGTCCGGCCCGAAGCACAGGGCCACGATGAAGATGTTCGATCTTTCGAAGGAGCCCACCATGAACAGCTCGGCCTATGCGATCGTGCACTTTTTCCCCGGCGGAACCAAGGAGCAGTACGAGGCATCCGTGGCCGCCGTCCACCCCGGCCCGGGCCAGCGGCCGCCCGGCCAGATCTTCCACGCGGCCGGCCCCTCCGACGGCGGATGGCGGGTCATCGCCGTCCACGAGTCGAAGGAGAGCTGGGAGGCCTTCCGCGACGGGACGCTGCTGCCGAAGCTGCAGGCCGGGGTCGAGGGCGGCTTCACCACGATGCCCGAGGCCACCGAGGTGGAGGTCTACAACCTCATGCAGTAGGTCTCCACGGGTCAGGCAGCGGGCGATACGCCGTCGACGACTGCCACGCTGCCGTCAATCAGCCCGGTGCCCGTCGCACTCGAGTGGGCGCAGGCTGCCGAGATTGCTTCACGTGACGGTGCCCCGGCGACTTCGCCAGCCGTCGCACGGTCATAAACGCCGTCCTTGTCGAGGTCCGAGACGGTGATGGAGACAGCCGTGGTGGCGCCTTCGGGCTTATCCAGCCAGCCCCAGACCGTCGCGTTCCGGCCGGAGCCGGAGTCTTCCGCCGCGACGCAGATGACGTCGGCCGTCACGCCGGCTCCGGTCTTTTCGCCGTTGGCGTCGAGGAGGTTGTACGCGATGGTTCCCTCCGCGTCGTCGTTCGCTGCCTGGCTCGGGTCCTTGGCGTCAATGGCGAAGGCGGCTGGCCCCATCGTGGCCGCACCGTCGCTGACGTGGGCCAGGCGGATGACGGCATCGTCGGTCTCGACCGAGTCGAAGCTTGCTGATGACGCAGGTCCCGCCGACAGGGCGACGAACGCCGCGGTCACTCCGAAAGCAAAAATGGTCTTGCGCATGGGCGTTCTCTCCTTTCCTCTGGTGGCTACCGGCCGGCAGCCACTTAAGGACGCTACAGGCGTGGCATCCGGCAATGTAACCCCCTTGCCAACATCGACGCTGCCTGCGATATTGCCCCCGTTCGGGGGCGGGCAACAATGAGGGGACGACGGCGGGTGGTTGCGCCGGGAACTCAGCGCAACCCCCCGCCGTCGTACTGGGGTGTTTACTCGGTGACCTCGAAGGCCAGGGTCTCGGTGGACTCGCGGCCGTGCACATCGGTGGCGGTGACCGTGGCGGTGTGCTTGCCGACGGCCAGGTCGGCCGGCAGTTCCAGGCGCCACAGGTGCGAGGTGCGGTCGTGGAGGCCGCCCCCGTGCACCAGCTGCTCCAGGGTGGCGGACGGATCCGTGTACTCGCCGCCGATCAGCGGGGTCTCGCCCTGCAGCTGCTGGGTGCGGACGGCCTCGGTGGCCGCGCCGCCGTCGATGGACACCTTGACGGTGGAGCCGGTGGCGCCCATCCAGAAGTTGGTGGTCAGCCAGGTCTCGCCGAGTTCGCCCTTGGCCACGGCGTTCGGGTTCTCCGGGGCCGGAGCCTTGCCGCGCTGGTTCTTGTACTCGTCGAACCAGGCACGGTACGCGGGGGAGTTGATGCCCAGGGCCATCTGGTCGGAGCCGTCATCGCCGGTGGCGGTGAAGCGCTCCTTGACCTCGGTGTTCTTGATGTCCAGGGTCAGCACGCCCGGAGGGGTCCCGTCACGCTGGATGGCGGTGGGGAAGCCCTCCTCGAGCACCCGGCCGTTGTACCACTGGCCCGACACGGCGGGGACGGTCAGGTGCGTGAACGGCAGGCCGGCTTCGCCCACCTCGTCGCGCCAGCCGTCCATGAGGTCGCCCGCGCGCAGGTTCTCCGACATGTGGGTGTGGCCGCCCAGGGAGACCACTTCGCGGCCGTCGAGGATCTCGTAGATCTCCTGCAGCTGCTTCACGGTGTGGGAGTTGCTGTAGTAGAACTCGAGCAGCGGGCTGTGGCCGGCCAGCACGATCACGCGGTCCTTGGGCACCTCTGCAATGTCCGCCCGGAGCCATTCGAGCTGACGCTCGCCGAGGCTGTACGTGTAGTTGCTCTTCTTCGCGGGCACCTGGGTCGGATACTCGATGTTGCTCAGCGCGACGACGTGGGCCTTGCCGGCGTCGTACGAGTAGTACTCCGGGCCGAACTGGGCGCGGAAGGTGTCGAACTCGTGCTCCTTGTCGAGGGCGTCGAAGTCCAGGTCGTGGTTGCCGGGCAGGAAGCGGGCCGGGCCGTTGAGCATCGAGGTCAGCTCGCGGGTCTGCCCGAAGAGCGACAGGTCGTCGCCGACGATGTCGCCGATGAAGAGGGCGCCGCAGCCGGCATAGTCGGTGCGGGCGGCCAGGTCGGCGAAGGCGCCCTGCTGCGCGAACCCGACCTCTTCCTGGTCGTAGGTCTGGACGTCCGCGCCGACGGCGCAGTGCTGCTCCGGCGACTGGGTGAGCTGGCTCTGCGCCAGCGGGAAGTTCACCTTGTCCGGCAGCGCGCCGGTCGGGGCGATGCCGCCGAACTTCAGCTCGGGGGAGCCCTCGGGCAGGTGGTTGTAGAAGAACTGGGCGACGTTGTCCTCGTCCACCGGCACCTGGTAGCCGCGCGGCTGGGTGACGAACACGGTCATGTTGTCGAAGGCCGGCAGCTCGTAGCGGCCCTGGCCGTCGGTGGTCACGACCTCGCGGCCGTTCGAGACCTTGACACCGGGCAGGCCGGGCTCGCCGGATTCCTGCGTGGAGTTCTTGTTCTTGTCATCGAAGACGGTGCCGTCGAGGGTCTGCTGGTCCGCGTCCGCGGACTTAACGACGTCGACACCTCCGCGGTAGGCGTTGGCGGCCCAGTCGGATTCGGGCTGGGCGGGCGCGGCGTTGGCAGCGGGACCGATCATGGCGCCGGTGGCCAGCAGGGCCAGGGCGCCCGCGGTCAGGCGCAGCGGCCGGGACAGCCAGGCTGATTGTTGATGGGTGGACGTGGACGGGTGCACGAATGGAACCTCCGGTTGAGTGATCGCCGGCCGGTTGGGGTCGGCCGGCACCACCAACTGTTGCCCAACCGGGTGAACGAAACCCGACGCCCGGATGCTCGCCGTGCCATCCGCTCTTAACGCATCCGCACCGCCCGTTAACCGATTTATGCAGGGAGTGTCGACGACAAGCGTTTGCCCTTCGTGCGACGGCGCCGGGCCCGGCCTTCGCCACACCGACATCCCGCCCGGTTAGCATGGCGGCATGACTACCCGCGATGTGCCGGCGCAGATCGGTGACCTTCCCCCGATCGGCCGGCCGGCGAACAGCGCCCTGCTCCAGGCCGGCGTCACCACCCTGTCCCGGGTCGCCCAGCACACGCGCGGCGAACTGCTCGCCCTGCACGGCGTCGGCCCGAAAGCCATCCGCATCCTTGAGGCCGCGCTCGAGGAGCGCGACCTGGCCTTCGCCGACGAAGGCCCCGGCCGGTCAGCCGGCGACTGAAAACCAAGACCTGTCCGTATGAGAAGACGAACCCGGAGGTTCCGTGAGCGATTCTGCAGCTGACATCAAGACGATCAGCTTTCCCGACCAGGACCTGCTGGAGGCGGTGCAACCGCTGCCGGACGGACTGCGGGGAACGGTGTGGGATTTCCGGGGCGATCCGGTGGACGTGGATGTGGCCGATGTCGACGCCGTGGTGCTGCCGTACCTGAATGCGCAGGACGTCCTCGGTGCGCTTTCCCGGGCCACCAACCTGAAGCTGGTGCAGGCGCAGACCACCGGTGTCGACGGCGTGGCCGAGGCCGTCGGCGATGACGTCGCCATTGCGAGTGCGGCGGGAGTGCATGCGGCGTCGACGGCGGAGCTTGCCGTGGGCCTGGCGCTCGCCTCGCTGCGGGGCATCGACGCCGCGGCGCGGGACCAGCGCGACGCCCGGTGGTGCCACGAGCGCAGGCTGTCCCTGGCCGACCGGAAGGTCCTGCTGGTCGGGGTCGGCGGGATCGGGGCCGAGATCTCCAAGCGCCTGCTGCCGTTCGAGGTGGAGCTGACGCGGGTCGGCAGCAAGGCCCGGGAGGACGAACACGGCCATGTGCACGGCAGCGACGAGCTGGTCGAGCTGGCGCGGGAGGCGGAGATCCTGATCGTCATCACGCCGCTGACCGAGGCGACGCGCGGCCTCATCGATGCCCGGGTGCTGGCGGCCCTGCCGGACGGCGCGCTCGTGGTCAACGTGGCGCGCGGCGCCGTGGTCGACTCCGACGCTCTGACCCGCGAGGTGGTCTCGGGCCGGATCAGCTGCGCGATCGATGTCTTCGACCCCGAGCCGATCCCGGAAGACCATCCCTTGTGGCAGGCGGAAAATGCCCTGATCACGCCGCACGTCGGAGGCGACACGTCGGCGTTCCAGCCGCGGATCGTGCGGCTGCTGAAGCGGCAGCTCGCTGCACTGGGCAGCGGCACGGAGCCGGAGAACCTGGTGCAGCGCGGCAGGGCCTGGTCCTGACCGCAGTCTCCTGATGCGGGGCTTTGTTCCCTTACCCACCGGGCCGACCACGTGCCATGGTGGGGACCTGCAGGCGAACACTTGGAGGGCAGGATGGCGTTGTCGAGCGGCAAGATCGTTGTAGGCGTGGACGGTTCCAAGTCCTCCGTGGAGGCGCTTCGGATGGCGGCCAAACTGGCGCCGGCGCTGGATACCGGGGTCCACGCGATAGCGTGCTGGCATTTTCCGCGGATGTACGAAGGCTACGTGCCGCCGGATTTCGAGGCCTTTGAGGCATCTGCAAAGGAGAAGCTGGAGGCCGCGCTGCAGCAGGCGTACGGCACCGAGCAGCCGGCGGGCCTGTCCACGGAACTGCTGCGCGGCCCGGCGCCGGAACTGCTGGTGCAGGCCGGCGAAGAGGCCGCGCTCCTGGTGGTCGGCCGGCGGGGCCACGGCGGATTCCGCGGCATGCACCTCGGGTCGGTGAGCACGGCCTGCGTGGCCCATGCCGCCTGTCCCGTCCTGGTGCTGCACGAGAGCGGCAAGGTCCACACCCGCGGCGGCCGCGAGCACGCCGAACCCTAAGCAGCACATACAAAGGCGGTGGCCGGCGAAAAAGCCGGCCACCGCCGTCGTTGTTGTGCCGCCAGCTGGCGGGCGGTTACTGCCCGGCAGCTGCCCACATAGCGTCGAAGTTCGCCTCGTACTGGTCATAGATCCCGGCGTCCGTGGTTTCGACGATGGCTTCGTCGTTGCGGTGCAGGGAGGTGAAGTTCCAGTTGTGGCTGCCGGTCATGACGAGCTGGCTCGATGAGCCGCGGCCATGTCGACGAGGCGGTCAGCGATGCCGGCGCGGGCGCCTCTTGTGCAGGAGCTATTCAGTGTTACTATCTAGTGGTAGTCAGCAACACTAGGTAGCTTGGGAGGAATTCATGGCCAAGCAGATGACCGAGATGCTCAAGGGCACGCTCGAGGGAATCGTTCTCGCGATCCTGGCAGTGCGGCCGGCCTACGGGTACGAGATCACGGCACGGCTCAGGGAGCAGGGTTTCACCGAGATTGCCGAGGGCACGGTCTATGCACTGTTGATCAGGATCGAGCGCCGGGGATTTGTCGACGTGGAAAAGGTGCCGTCCGAGAAGGGACCGCCGCGCAAGGTCTATTCGATCAACACACTGGGCAAGGAGTACCTCGAAGAGTTCTGGGGGGCCTGGAGCTTCCTCGCGGAACGGATCGAACGGCTCCACCATCACAGGGAACACCCGCAGGGTGAAGGAGATTAATCATGGCAGCAAAGTGGATCGAGGCCCTTGCCGGGTCGCTCGAGCAGAAGAAGCAGTACAAGCAGGACAAGGCTCGCATCGATTCCCTCCCCGAGCCGTACGGAAGTGCGGCGCAGGCGATGCACCGGTACCTCATGTACTACGGAGGCGTCACCGACGGCGAGACCCTCCTCTCGATGTTCGGCGACCTGGCCGACCTGTGGGAGCGCGCCGCCGCCGACGGCACCCCAGTGCGGGAGATCGTCGGCGAGGACCCGGCCGACTTTGCCGAGAACTTTGCCCAGGCCTACGGCGGCAGGCAGTGGATCGACAAGGAACGGGCGCGCCTGGCCAAGGCGATCGAAGATGCCGAGCGGGAGGACCAGAGGTGAGCGCTGAACCCGCTCTGGATCAGCTGAGCCGCCAGGTCAGCGGAACAGCTCCCCGAAAGTTGACTGAATAATCCAGTTCAGACTCCCGGGGGGCTGTTGCGAAGGCGAGCACCGCCGTCGTTACTGCCCGCTGCCCAATGGCCTAGGTGGCCTAGGTGAGGACGAAGACGCGCACGAGGACGGCGTCCCGCGCCGGCTTCAGCGAGTTGAGCGTGCCGACGAGGATGCGCCGGTTCAGCCAGTCGTGCGGGCCGGTCGGCGCGGTGACCGTCAGGAATGAGCGGGAGTAGCGGTTGTCCGGGGTGGGCTGGTCGATCAGGACGTTGTTGACCACGTTGAGGACGGTGCCGTCGTCGGCGCGCAGCTCGTAGGTTGCTTCTAGCATGCGGATGCCGTCGCCGCGGATGAGCTGGCGGTCGGCGCCGCCGGCCTCGATCGTGCCGCTGATCCGCGGGCCGCGGAACCGGCCGCCGGTGATGGGGACGATGCGGCGCCCGCCGAGCGGGCCGGCGCCGAGGTCCTCGCTGGGTGCGATGTCGACGACGGCCTCGAAGGCGAGCTCGGTGCCGACCTTATCCATCGGGATGCCGGCGAGCAGGTCGCCGAACTTCTTGTCGGTGAGCGTCGGCTGGGTGCCCTTGCTGTCGGCGGCCGCTGCCGAGCCGGCGGTGGCGAGGCCGGCAGCGGCGGCGAGGCCTGCGCCGAGCATGGCGCGGCGCTGGATGGTGTTGGTCATGTCCACTCCCTCTAGCCGTTCCAGACGCGGTCGTTGATGAACTCGTCCGGGCGGAAGTCCACGAAGGCGGCGCCGTCCAGGCCGAGCGACTCGGCGTTCCGCTGCAGGACCGAAGTCTTGGTGGAGTCGGCCCAGCGGCCGGTGTCCAGGCGCTGGTCCATGGCCTCGACCGACGCGACGTTCTCTGCAACGGTGAAGCTGCAGTGCCCCTCGCGGTCCACGAAGGCCTGGCGGAAGAGCGGCTGTTCGCCCGCCCGGCGGACGGTTTCGGCATACTCCTCCTGGTATTCGACGGGCGCGAGCAGGTCGACGAGGGTGTGCGTGGCCAGCAGCGGCACCTGCAGCTCGCCGGTGGGAGTGGAGGTGCGCTGCATCCACTCGAGGCCGGCCTCGTCCGGGCCGATGTCCGCGTTGGCGGTCAGCGTCCCCAGATCATCCGAGAGGTCCAGGCCGGCGAGCCGGTACATGTGCTCGACCTGCGGGCGCTGGGCGGAGGCGCGCAGGAGCTTGGCGTAGTCAACGCCGGCGGTCCAGCCGCTGTCGCCGCCGGCCGCGTTGACGATGGTGTGGCGCCGCTCGATCACGGTGGGCAGGGTGTTGAGCACGAGCTGCGCCTGGGCGGCGGCGAGGGTGTCGGGATTGTCGACGTCGACGCCGTGCAGTTCCGTGGGGGTGTTCAGCAGCGCCGCGACGAGGGCGATCCGGGCCCGGCCTTCCGCCGATTCCGTGGCCTGCTGCAGCGCCGCCTTGAGGCTGGCGATGGTGGCGTTCGACTGCTCGGGAGTGGTGAAGCCTGTCAGCCGGACGTCCTGGCCCGGGAGCAGCAGCTCGGCCGCGGCGTAGGCGGCGTCCAGCTGGTAGTTGTTCAGGGCGACGCCGCCGCCGACCAGGCCGCAGGTGCTGACGGCGCCGTCGATGCCGGCGTCCGGAATCTCGGCCATCATACTGGTCACGAGGCCGCCCATGGAGCGGCCCATGGCGATGACGCGGTCCGCCTCGCCGAACTGCTCCTCAAAGGCGGCGAGGGTGTCCAGTTGGTCCTGCGCGGCGGTTTCCAGCGCCCAGCCGGTTGCGGCGTACGACGACGAGGCCACGGCGTAGCCGCGCTGGATGAGTTCGCTGGCCGTGGGGGCGAAGCTGTTGTCCCAGGCCGGGTTGGCGGGTCCGGGGCGGAACCCGTGGGCGAACAGGACCAGCTTGCCGTTCCAGTCGGCGGGGACCTCGGCGCGCCAGGTGGCGCCGTTGGCGAGGGTGCCGGTGGCGACGGTGGAGGCGACCGTGGAGGCGGCCTGGCTGGCGGCCGCGGGGGAGGAGCCGTTGGCGGCCGGGGGAGCGGCGACCGCGGCGGGGAGGGCGGCGGCGGTCAGGACGGCCGAGAGGGCGGTGGCGGAAACAATCGTGCGGCAGCTTTGACGCAGAGTACGGGTCATTTGGGAACCTGACTGTAGATCGTTTAATCGGACAACTAATGTTTATTCGAACGATTGAAAGTGTCAATGGTTACCCTGCGATTTTTGTTCCTCGCGTGCTGCCCGTCAGGCTCCGCGTGATGGGGCGGGCCGCTGCAGCTGCAAAGTCCGACGGCGGCGGGTCACCTTAGCGGGCAGCGGCGGGACTGTCGAGGGTCCGGACGCCGTTTTACCGGGCGGCAACGGAGTTTACCTGCGCGGTTTTCGGCTTAACGCTGCCGGAATCTTCCCGGCCACACGCGGAAACGCGGACTGAATAGTTTCACCTTGTCGGTCCAGCGAACGGCATTGATACGGCATTAATGAGGAGACGAAGTTGCCCAACACCCGCAGGGATTTTCTGAGATATGTAGGCATAGCCGGGGGAGCCGGCGTCATGTACGGAACGATGAGTGCGATGGGACTGGCTCCGGCGGTGGCCGAAACGCCGGCCTACGTGGCGCCCAATGCGGGGGACCTGCGCGGCCGCGGCCGGAAGTCCGTGGCCGTGCTCGGCGGCGGCATCGCCGGGCTGACCGCGGCCTACGAACTCGGCAAGGCCGGCTACACGGTGACCGTGCTGGAGGCGCGCAACCGGCCCGGCGGCCGGAACTGGACGGTCCGCGGGGGAACCAGCGAGACGGACTTGAAGGGCATCACCCAGACGGCGAAGTTCACCAAGGGCGAGTACATGAACGCCGGGCCGGGCCGGATCCCGCAGCACCACGTGACGCTGGACTACTGCCGCGAACTCGGGGTGGCGATCGAGCCGTTCGTCAACCAGAATGCCGATGCCTACCTCTACCGCGAGGGAAGCACGGCGCTGTCCAACACGGCGGTCCGCCACCGGGCGGCCAAGGCCGACGTCTACGGCTACGTCTCCGAGCTGCTCGCCAAGGCGACGGACCAGGGCTCGCTGGACGGCTACCTCACGGCGGCCGACAAGGAGTCGCTGATCTCCTTCCTGGGCAGCTTCGGCGCGATCGGGCCGAAGGTGCCCGGCGACGCGGCGGCCAGCTACAGGTACAGCGGCACGGGGCGCCGCGGCTACGAGGTGGAACCTGGAGCCGGGCTGGAGGCCGGAACGCCGCTGGCGCCGTATCCGCTGAGCGACGTGCTGGCCAGCGGCGTGGGCAACTACTTCTCCTTCGAGTTCGGCTGGGACCAGGCGATGATGATGTTCCAGCCGGTCGGCGGCATGGACCGGATTCCCTACGCGTTCGAGCAGGCCATCGGGCTGGACAAAATCCGGTACGGCGCCAAGGTGCTCGAACTGCGCAACACCCCTGCCGGCGTCGAGGTCGCCTACACCAACCCGGGCGGGCAGCAGAAGGTGCTCGAGGCGGACTTCGCGATCTGCGCGCTGCCGCCGCACATCGCCGCCAAGGTCCCGGGGAACCTCTCGGCCGAGGCGGTCGCTGCGCTCGCCTACGCGCAGCCGGCCGACGCGGGCAAGATCGGCATCGAATACAGCCGGCGCTGGTGGGAACTGGACCACCGGATCTACGGCGGCATCACCAACACCAGCACCGGGCTGGGCAACATGTGGTACCCCTCCAGCGGCTTCCACGGCGAACGCGGAACGATGATCGGCTACTACAACACCGGCACCAGCGCCCGGACCTACGGGGCCATGAAGCCCGCCGGCCGGCTCGCCTCGGCGCTGGAGAAGGGCGCGCAGATCCACGGCCCCGTCTACGGCCAGGACGTTGCCTCGTCCTTCTCGGTGGACTGGAAGAGCGTGGAGCACTCCGAGGGCGCCTGGGTGGGCTGGCCGTCGCAGGCCGACGACAAGTACAAGAGGCTGCTGGAACCGGAGGGCAACATCTACTTCGCCGGCGACCACCTCAGCCACGCCATCGCCTGGCAGCACGGCGCCATGGTCTCGGCGCGCGCCAGCGTGTCCGCGCTGCACGGCCGGGTGATGGCCGCATGATGCGCCGCATCCGGCCCCGCCAGGACCATCCGCACGTCCCCGAAAGGAACCTCATGCCCCACCGCAAGCTGCCGGCGATGGCCGCCGCCGCCGTCGTTGTTTCCCTCTCCGCCACCGCGGCGGTGGCCGCGCCGGAGATCGCGAAGAAATTCGGAGGGCCGAAGCCCAACGAGACCGTGTCCATGCTGCCGGAGGGGCAGGACAATCCGATGATCGCCGAGGGCGTGGCGATCGGGGCCAACACCGCCATCTACAAGAGCAGCGGGCTCGGCCCGGCGGCGAAGAATGCGGCGGCGCCGGCCGGCAGCGAGGAGCGCTACATCGACACGGACATCTTCCCCGGTGCCGAACTGCCGGCGGGCGTCACCATTACGGAGGCCCAGGGGATCAACGTGCTGGCGCGCATCGGGGAGAACCTTGAGCGGGCGGGGCTAACGTACGACGACGTGATCACCATGCGCGTGTTCCTCCAGAATCCCGACGGCGAGGAGCAGATGGATTTCGCCGGCTGGAACCGGGCCTACCGGCAGTACTTCGCCAACACCAGCCTGGCGACCGGAGAGCCGGTGCCGGTGCGGCTGGGCACCGCGGCGCCGGCCGAGCCGCTGGTGGTCAATCCGGCGCGTCCGTCCCGGTTCGCGCTGGAGATCGAGAACCTTCCGGTGGACGGCTGGCTGGTCGAAGTGGAAGTGGACGCGGCCTACCCCTCGTCCGCGGGCGGAAAGTAGGGTCCGCCCGGGCGGCCCGGAGAGCCGCCGGAGGCGCCGGCATGGGGGCCGGCGCCTCCGGCTATTTCCGCGGCGGGACGCAGCTTGGCCAGGACGATCCCGGCCGTGAGCGAGCCGAGCAGGCCCGCGGCGAGGTCGCCGACGGTGTCGTCGTAGCCCACGTTGATGTCGCTGCTGACCAGGTAGTAGCCGAACCATTCGCCGAACTCCCACAGGACGCTCAGCAGGGCGCCGAGGGACAGGACGGGCAGGACGCTCCGTGCGCCGCCGGGCGGAGGCTGCGGTGCGGGTTCGAGCCAGCGCTGCCAGAGGCGGAAGGCCAGGGCGGCCAGGACACCGGTGGCGGCGAAGTGCACCGCGAGGTCCAGCGCCGGGACCGCCGCGTACCAGTCGAGGACGGCACTCCAGGAGGCCAGCAGCAGCACGGTGCTCGTGGCGCCGTCGAGGACGGGATGCGTTCCGGCGGCACGGGTGAGCAGCTGGCCCAGGAGGACCAGCAGGAACAGCAGGACTTCGACCAGGCCCCAGCCGATGAGCGCCGCGAGGACGCTGAGCAGCCCGAGCACGCGCAAGCCGTCGGCGATCCGGGCGGCGGGTCCGAGCGGGCGGCGGAGCAGCATGTCGATCATGGGGCGCCTTCCTGCCGGTTCTCGGATTTTACCGGCCGGGGTCTGCCGACGGGCCGACGGATGCCGATCAGTCCTCGGCGAGGCGGAGCTCGACGTCGATGTTGCCGCGGGTGGCGGTGGAGTACGGGCAGACCTGGTGCGCCTGTTCCAGCAGGGCCTGCGCGTGCTCGGCGGGCACGTTGGGGAGCGAGGCTTCCAGGACGACCGCGAGGCCGAAGCCGCCGCCGTCCTGCCGGTTCAGGCTGACCTGCGCGCCGACGGCCGAGTCGGTGAGGTCGGCCTTGGCCTGGCGGGCCACGAGCTGCAGGGCGGAGTGGAAGCAGGCCGCGTAGCCGGCGGCGAAGAGCTCCTCCGGGTTGGTGCCGACGCCGCTGCCGCCGAGTTCGACGGGAGCGTCCAGCTTGAAGTCGAGGCGGCCGTTGGCGGAGCGGGTGCGTCCGTTGCGGCCGTCTCCGGTGGCCAGCGCCTCGGCGGTGTACAGAGGGGTCATGGGGTGGTCTCGCTTTCGGTTGTCTGCAGGGTGGTGGAAATCCGGTGCAGGGTCTCGCGCAGGGCGAGCAGCTCCTCGTGGTCCAGGCCGGTGGCGGCGGCGATCCGACCCGGAACGTCCACGGCCTTGGCCTGGAGGTCGCGGCCGGCCGGGGTGAGCCGGACCAGGACGCGGCGTTCGTCCTCCGGGAGCCGGCGCCGTTCGACGAGGCCGAGGTGTTCCAGCCGCTTCAGCAGCGGGGAGAGCGTGCCGCTGTCCAGCTGGAGTTCCCGGCCCAGCTCGCGGACCTCGAGTCCGTCGCCGTCCCAGAGGACGAGCATCGCCAGGTACTGCGGATAGGTCAGGTCGAGCTCCTTCAGCACCGTCCGGTACAGGCCGGTGGTGGCACGAGAAGCCGAGTACAGGGCGAAGCACACCTGCTGGCTCAGGGTCGGGGAGGTGGGCATGCGTCCACAGTAACGGGCAACTCAATTGTGCACAACTGATTGAGTGGCGGCGCGCAGAAACGGCTGTGGAAAACTCAGCCTTCGGTTTTGGTTAACCGTTATGATCAGACCGGGTGCGAAGGATGGGTTTTTGCAGAGCGCCCGTTCAGTTTCGTGCCTCTCCCAAGGATTTCCATGCCCGTGTTCCGCCCCTCCCGAGCCGTGTTCGGCGCCGCGGTTTTCAGCGCAGCCCTGCTGGCCGGCAGCCTAGCCGTGCCCGCGGTGCCCGCGGACGCCGCGGAGCAGCCGGGCCGGCCGGCCGTATCGGCCCAGCCATGGGACCAGGCTGAAACCGGCGACGGCGGACCGGCGACGGGGCGTTTCATCGTCAAGTTCAAGGAGCGGGCCGGGCGCAGTTCGGTCGGCCGGAGCAGGGCGTACGGGCGGGCCGCGAAGGCGCTCGGCGTCGCGGTCGAGGAGGTCAGGACGACGGCGACGGGTGCCCGGATCGTGGCGGCGGAGGAGCCGCTGGACAATGCCCAGGCGGCAGACCTGGTGTCCGCGCTCGAGGCGAGCCCCGACGTCGTCTATGTGGAACCGGACCGGCTGATGAGGCCGCTGGCCGCCGCGCCCGACGATGAGCTGTACGGCCGGCAGTGGAACCTGTGGGAGGACCGGGCCGGGCTGCGCGTGCCGGGTGCGTGGGACGTGAGCACCGGGGAAGGCGCGGTGGTCGCCGTCGTCGATACCGGCATTACGCCGCACAGCGACCTGGCCGGCAACGTGCTGCCGGGCTACGACATGGTGTCCAATGCCGAGATGGCGCGCGACGGCGACGGGCGGGACGCGGATCCGCGGGACGAGGGCGACTGGTACGGGGCCTTCGACTGCGGTGACAACCAGGACGGCGAGGGCTCGTCCTGGCACGGCACACACGTCGCCGGGACGGTGGCCGCGGTGGCCGGCAACGCAAAGGGCGTGGCGGGCGTGGCGCCGGGCGCGAAGATCCTGCCCGTGCGGGTGCTCGGGGCCTGCGGCGGCTTCATGTCGGACATCGCGGACGCGATCGTCTGGGCCGCCGGCGGGGCAGTGGACGGCGCGCCGCTGAATCCGAATCCGGCGCAGGTGGTCAACCTGTCGCTGGGCAACCGTGGGCTGTGCTCGCCGACCACCCAGGCTGCGATCAACTATGCCTACGGCGCCGGGACCGCCGTGGTGGTGGCGGCGGGTAACGAGCATGTGGACGCGGCGAATGCGAGCCCTGGCAACTGCCGCAACGTCATCGCGGTCGGGGCCAGCGGGCGCGACGGGCGACGGGCGGCCTACTCGAACTACGGATCCCTGCTGGACGTGACCGCGCCGGGCGGGGACATGGCCGCGGCGGAAGCGAACGGGATTCCGTCCACCTCCAACGGCGGGGCGACGACGGCGGGGGCCGAATCCTATGCGTACGCGGAGGGGACCTCGATGGCGGCGCCGCACGTTTCCGCGGTGGCGGCGCTGCTGATGTCGCCCGCCGGCGGAGGCCTGTCGCCGGCGGCGGTGGAGAAGCGGTTGAAGGCGACGGCGCGGCCGCTGGCCTCGGGATGTTCGGTGGGCTGCGGCGCGGGACTGGTGGACGCGGCGGCGGCGCTCACCGGCGTGACGCCCGCTGGGCCGAGGGCCACGCCGTCGATCCGGCCCGGGGACCTCGTGGCCTACGACGCCCGGGGCCAGCTGTGGAACTACGGCAGGAGCGGGTCGGCCTCCACCCGGAAGCTGATCGGCGCGTCCGGGTGGACCACGATGGACGAGCTCCACACGGCGGACTGGAACGACGACGGCTACATGGACATCGTTGCGAAGTCGAAGGCCGGGCGGCTCTACCTCTACACCGCGCGGGCCGCCGGCGGATTCTCCCGCTCGACGATCGGCAGCAGCGGGTGGGGCCCGCTGGACCTGACCGTTGTGCGGTGGAAGAGCGGGGACGACTATCCGTCGATCATCGCGCAGGACCGCAGGACCGGAAAGCTCTACGTGTACGGCAACACCGCCGGATCGCGCCTCTCGCCGCGCTACGTGCTGGGCAGCGGGGGCTGGGCGCAGTACGCCCTTGCCGCCCTCGACTGGGACAAGGACGGGCGCAAGGACCTCGTCGCCAGGACGCCGGCCGGCCAGCTGAAGCTCTTCCGGGGCGACGGCGCGGGCGGATTCATCAGCGAGTTCCGGCTGATCATCGGCCGCTCCGGCTGGGACAAGATGGGCAATATCGTCAGCTCCAGCGGGTTCGGGGGAGCGGGCACTACCGGGCTGATCGCCCGCGACGGCGCCGGCAAGCTCTGGTACTACCAGGCGGACAGGAAGATCTGGGCTCCGAGGCGCCTGATCGGCAGCGGTTGGGGCAGCTACCGAGTCGCCGCGCAGTAGGATGCCTACGCGGCGGGCGGCACGCCGTCAACCACCCGTGGCCACACCCCAAGGAAAAACTAGGGTCGTACTAGGGTATGAAAGCTTTCACTCACCAAGTACTCTTCTCGCGGGGGAATGTCCACGGCTTGCCGGGCACAGTCCTGTGGCTCGGAGCCGGCCCGCGGTTCCGCTGATTTTAGGGGAACCGTGAAACAACGTCTTGCTGCGCTGATTGTCGCCGGAATTCTGGCGGCCGCGACCGTCATGCCCGTCGCCGGGCCCGCCGTTGCCGCGGAAGAAACAACGACGACGGCGGGACCCGCCCCGTCCGGCGGGGCGCCTTCGGCGGGGGCCGCTTCGGCTCCAACGCCGTCCGCTCCGGCCACGGGATCCGCGCTGGCCACAACCTCCGCACTGGCCACCGCCTCCGCAACGGCGCCCGCCGTGGAGCTGGACCTCCTGTCCCGCAAGGCCGGCGACCCCGAGCTCGCGTTCGAGGGCCGGGCGGTCAACGCGACGGGGAAGACGGTCCGGCTGGAGGTCTACCGGGACGCCAAGTGGCAGGAACTGTGGGTCTCCGACGCGCTGGCCTCCGGCGATGCCGACTTCGAACACACGCTCAAGCTCACGGCGACCGGCACGCAGAAGTACCGCGCCGCCGTCGTTGGTACCACCGCGGTATCCGACACGGTCGAGGCCGACCTGGCCAAGGCCACGGCCGCGACGGCTCCGACCGCCTCGGCGACCCCGACGCCGAGCCCAATCCCGACGCCGACCCCAACCCCAACCCCGACTCCGGCTCCGACTCCGACCAAGACTCCCGCTCCGTCCACCTCTGCCACGCCGACTCCGGTTCCGACGGCGACGGCGAGCCCGAAGCCCACGACGGAGTCGCCGGCCACTACCCAGGCCGAGCCGCAGCCGGTCCGGAACACCGCAGTCCCGACCATCTCGGGCAGCGCGGTGCTGGACCAGAAGCTCACCGCCGCGCCGGGCACCTGGACCACCGGCACCACGCTGAGCTACCAGTGGCTGCGCGACGGCCAGGCGATCAGCGGCGCCACCGCCGCCACCTACACCGTCGCCGCGGCCGACGCGGGCACCCGGCTCAGCGTGCGGGTGACCGGGACCAAGGCCGGCATGACCTCCGCGACGGCGACCTCGGCCGTCACGGCGAAGGCCGTCCTGGGCACGGTGGCCAACACCGTCGCCGCGAGCGTCAGCGGCAGTGCCTACGTGGGCAGCACGCTCACCGCCAAGGGCAGCTGGACCGCCGGCGCCGCGCTGAAGTACCAGTGGCTGCGCGGCGGCAAGGCCGTCTCCGGCGCCACCCTCGCCACCTACAAGGTGACGGCCGCGGACCTCGGGCTCAGGCTGTCCGTGAAGATCACGGCGACCAAGGCCAACTATTTGACTGCCACGGTGACCACCGCCCAGACCGCGGCCGCAGCCTACGCGCCGGCGCCGTCGAACGCCACCTACCAGTCCTTCACCGCGCCCAACGGGCTGAGCGGCCAGTACCACGTCTACGGCAACAACGTGGACCGTTCGCAGAAGGTCGGCGTGGTGTTCGTCTTCCACGGCGACTACAGTTACCCGGCGCAGTCCTACGTGCACCAGCCCAACGGCGCCGTGATGAAGGCGATGGCGGCCGAGGCGGCCAAGAAGAACATGATCATGGTCCCGGTGGTCACGCCCGATAAGAAGGGCGGCATCACTTGGTGGGAGGACGTCGACAGGAACGGCGACTACTTCCGTTCGCTGGCCGCCAAGGTGATCTCCCAGTACGGCGTCGACGCGAGTCGGGTCTGGCTGCACGGTTATTCCGGCGGGGCCGAATTCATCACGTTCGAGGTGCTGGCCGACCGGCAGGGCTGGATCAAGGGCGGCGGCGCGACGATCGTGGGCGGCGGCGGATGGCGCGGCGTCCCGACGGCGCCGACCGCGGCGGTCAAGGCGATGAACGTGAACTGGATCTCCGGCAGCCTCGACGGTCTCGGTGGCACGACGCTGGCCACCTGGTCGGCGCTGGACACCGCCAAGAACGCCCGGACCATGTACGCCGGGATCGGCTTCACCAAGACCACGATGACGGTGCTGCCCGGCGTCACCCACTACACCTACGACATGCCCGCGCTGCTGGCGCGGGACCTGCGGGTACTGCCGGACAAGGTGCCGCCGGCCAACAGTGCGGCCAAGGTGCTCGCCGGCGACATCGCGGCCGTCGACGCGGCCGGGTCGCTCTACGTCTACCCGTCCGCGAAGGGCGGCGACCTGGCCCAGCGGACGTTCATCTCGGGCGGCTGGCAGTCGGCCGTTTCGGTGGACGTCGCCGACTGGAACAAGGACGGCGTCCAGGACCTGGTGGCCAACTGGAAGTCCGGCAAGCTGACCGTGGACTACGGGCAGGCCGCCGGCGGATTCAAGCGCACCGAGATCGGCCGCAGCGGCTGGCAGGGCTACGAGATCCTGGTGACCAACTGGCGCCAGTCCGACCAGTTCCCGGGCATCGTCGCGAAGAACCTCGCCGAGGGCAGGCTCTACGCCTATACCAACCCGGCCGGCGCAGGCCACGGGGCGCGGACGCTGATCGGCTCCTCCGGCTGGCGCAACCTGAAGCTCATGGCGATGGACTACGACCGCGACCGCAGGATGGACCTGGTGGTCAGGACGACTGCCGGGCAGCTGAAGCTCTACCGCTCCAACGGCGCCGGCCGCTTCCTCGGCGAGGAACGCCGGGTCGTCGGCAGCTCCGGCTGGAACGCGATGACGCACCTCTCGGGGATCTCCGACCACGTCACCGCCGGCCTGCCCGGGATCCTCGCGGGCGACCGGAACGGCAACCTGTACCACTACGGCGTCGGCACCAACCGGATCCTGAAGCGCGCCCTCATCGGACAGGGCGGCTGGGAGACCCTTCGGCTCGGGTCCTGAAAATTCAACAACTGCATAGCGAAACTGGGGGGAACATGACGGCAGGGGAGAGGGCCGCGGAACAGTCGCGGCTGGCCGGCGAACGGGCGGCAAGGCTGCGGCGACAGGCCGAGCAGGCGGAGCGGAGCGCTAGATCCTGGGCGGCCGGCGCCGCCGGGGAGGTCCGGGTGGCCGCCGAGCTGCGGGAGCTGGAGGCCCGCGGCTGGCGGCTGCTGAACGACGCCCACTGGCCGGGACGGCCGAAGGCAAACCTGGACGACGTGCTGGTGGGGCCTGGCGGGATCCTGGTGGTCGATGCGAAGAACTGGACCGGCCGGGTCGAGCTGCGCAACGGGCGGCTGACGCAGAACGGCTACTCGCGGGTCCGGGAAACTACCGGGGTGCTGGAGCAGGGCGCGGCCGTCGCTGCCGTCCTGGAGCCAAGGCACCGGCGGCTCGTCCAGGGCTGGATCTGCCTGGTCAACCATCCGCAGCTGCGGACGGAATCCGCGGACGGCGTGAGGATCGTTGGACTCGAGTCGCTCCAGTTCGCGGTCAACATCCTGCCCCCTCTCCTCGAGTCGGCGGAAATCGACATGGTCTTCCACCATCTGCAGCAGCTGCTTTCGGGCCGCGCCAGCCCGGCGCTGCTGAACACCGCCGCGGTGGGCCTGCCCGGTCACCGGCCGGACTTTTCGCCGGAACCCGCGCCTGCTTTTGCGCAGGAATCCGCGCTGCACGACAGCCTGGCGGCACTGGCGCCGACTTCAAGTCCGTCCACGGCCACCGCACTTTTTGGAGGCTCGTCCGAGGCGACCGGACCTTTTGCAGGTCAATCCACGGCAGCGGTGCCGGGAGGCCGACCAGCCAAGGGCCGCCGGCGGCAGCAATCCGGCGGATCAGAAAAGCCCTCGGGCCGGCGGCGCAAGGGAAGCGGCCGGCGGCGCAGCAGGTCCAGGAACCGGCGGGCCGGGATAGTGCGTCTGATCGTCCTCGCCGTCATCGTCGTCGCGTTCTGGACCTTCGCCGGCAACGCGAACCGGAGCAGCGCGGTAGCACCCTCGACGCCCCAGCCGCCCACGGTCAACTCCCAGACGGCGGATCAATCCCCGTAGCGGGAGTCCGCAGTATGGTCGATCAGCGGCCTGGACAACGGAACGGGTGGCCGGCTGCAAAGCCGGCCACCCGTCGTCGTTCATTCACCTGCCGAACTCTACGCGGATTGAATTGTCGTCCGGAAGGACAATCACGGTTCCGTTTTCGGTGGTCCAGCCGTCATTCAGGAAGAAGAACCGGCCGCCGCTCAGCACCAGCAGGCGCAGGCCGGCGTACCGGTACAAAGGCTGCTCGCCGGTGCCCACTTCGCTGACCTCGACCGCATCGGCTCCTATGCCCAGTGGTTTCTCGCTGTACACCTCGGCGCGCGGCAAGAACTGCACGTTCCGTTCAAAGCCCGCGGCGATCCCGCGTCCGACGGCCTGGGCGTAGTCGGCGGTTCCCCAGAACAGGAGCAGGGTCACGAGGCTCAGCACGAGGGTCACTTCCACCGCTCGCTCCTCCGTGGTGAGAGACGGGGCGTGTCCCAGGCGGGCGTGGCGCCGCAGCCGGATACCCCAGGCGGCCACGAGCACGCCGGCTGCCATCACGTACGGCGCGAAGATGGCCGTCCGGCTGGGCTGAAGAAAGGCCACCAGAAGGCTGATGAAGGCTATGACGACTGCGACGAGGGCCGCGCTGCCCGCGATCCGGGCGGTCAGGGTCCGGTGGCGGTCCTCGTCGATCTGGCGACGGAGCCACCTGTCGACCGCCAGCCACAGGACGCCGACGATGAGGAGCAGCACCAGCGGGAGATACAAGGCGTTGATGCTGATCAGGATGTAGTCCTGGGCGGCGTAGCCGAAAAGGCTCTCGTCCAGGCCCATGTCGCTGGCCTGGGCATCCGCGCGCGCCCAGCCGAAATAGAACAGCAGGCCGGTCGCGACGGTGATTGGCGGGCCGATCGCGGAGACGACGCCGAGGAGTCGCGACCAGGGGGATCGTTCGTCGCCGCTGGCTTCCGTCATCGGATCCAGCCTGCGGTGTAGCGGGCTGCCGGCGCTTCGGTACGTGCGGCGGCGGCGGACGGCGGCATACCGCTCGGACCCGGGTCCGGCTCATCCGGGCCGGGATCCGGCTGGCCCGGGTCTGGTTCGACGGGGCCGGGCTCCACTGGACCGGGCTCGGGCTGACCCGGCTCCGGGTCAACGGGGCCGGGGCCCGGTTCGCCGGGATCGACCGAGGGGCCGGGATCCGGCGGGGGCTCGAAGCCAGGGCAGGTGCTCGGGTCGCCGACATACTCCATGTCGACGGATTCCGTCACGAGGACATCGCCGTCGGCGACGCTCACCGTCGTCGAACCTTCCCGGGCGGAGGGCGGTGCCCGGAAGACGAAGTCCGGCCCAAGCGGTTCGACCGGAACGGTTGTGGGCTCCGGCTGGGTACCGACGACGACGCTGCGGATGCTTCCGGCGGGCAGGCCTCCCAGGGTGCCGATCATGTGCATTTGCGTGCCGCCGCACACCGAAGCGGCGGCATTGCGGCCGTTATTGTCGCTTCCGTCGTCGTCCAGGTCGTAGAACGTGGGCTCGCAGGCCAGGCCACTGCCCTCGACAAGTTCATAGGCAACGCCCGGGTTCCGCTGGCGGAAGTCCACGACCGACCGGAGCACGGAGTTGGCGGTGCTCGACCAGCAGTCCGAGCCGGGAGCGGGAAGCCCGGCCAAAAGCTCGCCTCCGCGGGTCCAGGCCGCCTCGTCTCCGGCCACGGCAAGGCAGAACACCTTCGCCACGTCCTGCACCGACTCGGGCTGCTCGCCCGGTTCGGCGAGCTGATCGCAGTTTCCGCTCTTCAGATACAGATACCAGGTCGGGTCGCCCCGCCCCACCGGCCCGATCGGCAGCCAACTGATGACCGGGGCGCCGGCCCCTGCCGGCGGACCGCCCGGAGCCGCCGGCCCCGGGGGTACGAACTGGCCGTCGTCGGGACCGCCCTGCGTCGGGACCGGCTGGGACGACCCATTGGAACCTGGACCATTGCCGACGCCCGGACTGCCGGATGTCCCGGCCGTCCCCGTGGGGCTCGCGGAGCCACCTGCACCCCCGGCCGCTCCGGTCCGAGTCGGGTCACTCTCCTCGGCGACAATCCCGCAGGCCGCGGTCAGGGACAGGATTGCCGCCGCAACGACAGCGGCAAGAGGATGATGGCCATTTGGATGCATCTCACGCCTGAGCTATCTGCGGTCGCGCCCGCTGAACATGCGAAGGTCGACTCGACTAAAGGGTACGCCCGGCCCCCGAGGGCGTACAGATGCCTCCGCCTCCTATTCGTGCGGTTGGTCCGCACAACGAAACGGGTGGCCGGCTGCAAAGCCGGCCACCCGCCGTCGTTCTTGGATACCGCTCGCTAGACGTGGATCTTGACGTCCGCCTTGGCGCGCAGATCCTTGGCGAGCTTCTGCACGACCTCGCCTTCCTTCTGCGACTTCACCTGCTCCTCGAGCTGCGGCTTGGCCTCCTCGAAGGAGGGCATCTCGGCGCCCTGGCCCCCCTGCTTGGCCATGGCCTCCTGCTGCTTCTTGGCCTCGTCGTAGGCGGCCTTGAGCTCCTTGTCGGTCGGCTTGGAGTCGCCGGCTTCCTCGGCGATCAGCTTCTCGACGATGACCTGGTTCTTGAGCTCTTCCATGACCGTGGCCTCGTCCATGCCCTGCTTCTTCATTTCGGCCATGAACTCGTCCTTGGACTTGAGCTGGTTGGACTTGACGATCTCGTCGAGGGCCTTGTCGGTCTCCTTCTCGGAGGCGGCCAGGCCGCGGTTGCCGGCTTCCTGGATGAGCAGCTCGGTGCCGACGATGCCTTCGGCGGTCTGCTTCTTGAGCTTGGCCTGGTCGACTTCCTGGCCCATCATCTGGGACTGCATCGCCATCTGCTGGAACTGTGCCTCGTAGGCGGTGGTGAAGTCTTCCTTGGAAATCTTGGTGCCGTTGACTTCAGCAACGACGTCGGGGATTCCGTTCAGGTCCGGCTTCGGCATTTCCTGCTGGCCGGCTGCGGGGTCCTGTGCTTGGCCGCTTGCACCGGGCGACGCCTGCTGCGTCTGGCCAGCGCTGCCGGCTTCGGTTGATCCGCCGCAGGCCGTGAGGGTCACGGCTCCGGCGACGGCAATTGCCACTAGCCATTTGTTGCTCGACATAAAGTCCTTCCGTTTCCGGCTGAGTGTCCGACGGTAGCAGGTCCGCCGGGGTGAGGTCACACCGGATGACGCGCCGGTCAGGAGAAGGTGTTATAGGTGCCGAAGCCGGTGCCGATCTGCTTGGCTGTGCCGACCCGGCCGGCGGGGAGTTCGTAGTAGCGCACCGTGCCGTTGCGGAATTTGACCGTCATGCCATTGGCGCTGCCGGTGCCGAAGCCGCGGGCGTCGGTGAAGGTGGCGGCGGTGGACCAGCCGGAGCGGCCGATGGTCGGGCGGGTTTCGGGGATGAGGGCGCCCTTGCCGTTGGTGCGGTAGAGCTTGAGGACGCCGCTGGTCTTGTTGGCGCCCAGGATGTCCTTGCGGCCGTCCTGGTCGAAGTCGGTCAGGGCGATGCCGTAGTTGCCCCAGCCGGTGTTGAACTTGTTCGGGGCGGCGTGGAAGGCGGCGCCCTTGAGGTTC
Organism: Arthrobacter sp. Marseille-P9274; assembly: GCF_946892675.1. NCBI lineage: Bacteria > Bacillati > Actinomycetota > Actinomycetes > Micrococcales > Micrococcaceae > Arthrobacter > Arthrobacter sp. Marseille-P9274. Next base: position 180,867 of record NZ_CAMPOV010000001.1, on the reverse strand, counting down.
TGGTACAGCGAGAGGTTGCCGCCAGCGTCCTTGACGACCAGGCCGGGGAACGGGTTGTTGGCGCACAGGCGGTCGGCGATGACCGTGGAGGAGGCGGCGATGCTGCCGGCGCTGAACCAGGTGGAGAAGCCGCCGGTGGCCTTGCCCTTGTAGACGCGGACCTTGCCGTCCGACCAGTGGGCGACGATGTCGAGGTAGCCGTCGTTGTTCCAGTCGGTGACCGAGGTGGAGCGGGCGTGCTGCCAGCCGCTGCTGCCGATCAGCACCTTGCTGCCGAGCGCGCGGGTGGATTTCTCCGGATAGCGCCAGAGCTGGCCGGCGGAGTCGGCGGCGACGTAGTCCGCGGCGCTCTTGATGCTGGCGCGGGAGAGGTCCCTGCCGGTCGCGGGGGTTCCGGCGACGGCGGTGCACTGGGCGATGGGCTGGACGGCGGGTGCCGGTGCGGGGAGGGTGGCGTAGTAGGCGTTTGGCGAGGAGTACGTACCCTTGGGCTCGGACGAGTAGCGGAAAAAGTTGGCCGTGCCGTACATCTCGTAGCGGCCGCCGCGCTCGTCGGAGAAGGCGATGCCGACGCCGACGACGGTGTAGTTCGGGTCGGACATGATCTTGTTGTGAGACCGGGAATCGATCCACTGCTGGACGAGGCCCTGGCCCCTGCGGTCGTCCCGGGCGGCGATGATCTCGCCCCATGCAGTCCGGCCGGCTACACGAGGGTCATACCCGTAATCCGGGTTGTGCTCGAAGATACCGGTGTTGGCCATTCTGGTGGACCAGTCCTGCGAGACCTTGGCGGCGTTCACGTAGAACCGCACCGGTTTGAGGCCCTTCGACTTGCGAAAGGCATTGATCCCGTCGAAGACCTGCTGGACCTGGGCGCGGTTGCTGTCGTTGAGGACGTTGCTGGCGGCGGCGGCCGGCTGGACCCGCGCCAAATTGGCCGGTGCGGCCATTGCTGGCGCGGCGTTGGCCGGCGCGGCCAAGGTTGCGGAGGCGGCGAGCACTGCGGCGGCGATCGCCGCGGCCGAGGCCTGCTTTGCGATGCGGGCGGCGGTTTTGAACACAGGGCGGCTGGAGACTGGCATTGGTGTTTCCCCCGGGGAGTCGGCTCGCTTTCCGGTTCGGCGGAGCCAAGAGACCGCCAACAGGATAATGGATAAACCCCAGATGCCGGAAGGCGAGTGCGGGAACCGGCCTAAGCCGCCTTGGACAATGGCACGGCGGTGGCGGCCCTGCACCATGCGGGACCGTCACCCCAATTGTGTATGTGAGGCGGTGCTAGAGGGCCGGCGGCTTGTCCTCGCGGGGGCTGGCGATGCGCTCAACCGGATCGTCGGGGACTGGGCCGGTGAAGGAGCCGCCGGTCGTTTCGCCGTCGGGATCGTAGGCGTCGTCGAGCGGGGGCTCATCGGGATCGAGATCCGGTTCCGCAGTCAGGGGCTCGTCCGAGTCCGGGTCGACGTCAGGGTCGTCGAACGGGTTGCCGTCCGGGTCGGTCTGCCGGGCGCCGAGGGGCTCGGCTTCGGGAAACTCCGACGGGTCGCGGGTGTCCTCGGCATCCTGCCTGGGTTTGCCGCGGCCGTGGAGCATCTCGTCCGCGGCGTGCTTGATCTTGTCTCCGAGTCCCATGGAAATCTCCTTTGCCTGGTGGGCTGCCGGGGCTGCGGGGGATGCCCGGCTATCTCCACGCTAGTGCCGGGGCCGGACTGGCAGAAGGGGGCGGCCGGGATCGGATCACGACGTCCCGCCAGTTCCAATTTATCCCGGCCACGGGGGCTTGCGGCAAGGCCCCCGTTATGCCTCAGACTGGCTCGGACGTGCGACGACGAGATGCTCGGAAGGCGTGGAGAGGCGGGGGCTGTGATGGTCGAGGTGATTGTTGCCGGCGGGGGCCCGACCGGGATGATGCTGGCCGGCGAGCTGAGGCTGGCCGGGGTGGACATGGCGATTGTGGAGCGCCGCCCGACGCCGGAGCTGGCCGGCTCGCGGGCGGGCGGGTTCCATTCGCGCACGATCGAGATCCTCGAACAGCGCGGGATCGCCGACCGGTTCCTGGCCGAGGGAAAACCGGTCCAGGCGGCATTTTTCGGGACCACGATGCTGGACGTGGGCGATTTCCCGACGCGGCATCCCTACACGCTCGGCCTATGGCAGAACCATATCGAGCGGATCCTCGCCGGTTGGATCGAGGAGCTGGGGGTGCCGGTCCACCGTGGGCTCGAGGTGGCCGGCTTCGCCCAGGACGAGAGCGGCGTCGACGTGCTGCTCGCCGGCGGCCGGCAGCTGCGGGCGCTGTACCTGGTCGGCGCGGACGGCGGCCGGAGCGCGATCCGCAAGGCGGCAGGCATCGATTTCCCCGGCTGGGACGCGACGAGGAGCAGCCTGATCGCAGAGGTGGAGGTGACCGAAGAGACGCCGGCGGGCATCCGCATCGACGAGGTCGGGATCCACGGGCTGCACCTGATGGAGGACGGGCGGACCACGCGCGTGGTCGTGACCGAGAAGGAGATCGGACCGGCGGCCGAGCCCACCCTGGCCGACCTCGGCAAGGCGCTGACGGAGGTCTTCGACACGGACTTCGGCGTCCACAACCCGACCTGGATCTCGCGGTTCACGGACGCCACCCGGCAGGCCGCCGCCTACCGCAGCGGCAGGGTGCTGCTCGCCGGGGACGCCGCGCACATCCATGCGCCCTCAGGCGGGCAGGGGATCGGGCTCGGCATCCAGGACGCCGTGAACCTCGGCTGGAAGCTCGCCCAGGTGGTCAAAGGCAGCGCGCCGGATAGCCTGCTGGACACCTACCACGACGAGCGGCATCCCGCCGGGGCCCGTGCGCTGAAGCACACGATGGCGCAGTCGATCATGCAGAAGGCGGATCCGCGCATCGGTGCGCTCGCCGACACCGTGACCGACCTGCTGACGATCGACGAGGCCCGCAGACGGGTGGCCGGGCTCATCTCTGGCTTGGACGTCCGCTACGACCTCGGCGAGGGGCACCCGCTGCTGGGACGCCGCATGCCGGATCCCGACGTCGTCACCGCCGACGGCCCGCTGCGCGTGTCCACCCTCCTGCACCGCGCCCGCCCCGTGCTGCTCAACCTCGGCGCGCCGGGCAGCATCGGCGCCGGGCCGTGGGCGGACCGGGTGCAGACCGTGGGCGCCACGTACGACGGCGGGTGGGAGCTTCCGGTGATTGGTCCGGTCAGCGCCCCGGCGGCCGTCCTGATCGGCCCGATGGTCACGTCGCCTGGGTGGGAGGCGGGACGCAGGCGGGGCTGGAGGACGCGCTGGCCCGCTGGTTCGGCACCGCCCGGGGCTAGCCTCCGTCCATCGTCACTTCGCGATGCTCCGCAGGAGCTGCCGGGCCACGAGACGGTCGATTCCCGGCAGCTTCGTGGCGCGGATGACCCAGCGCCGCAGCAGGCGCTGACTCCGGTTCGCGGGAAGGAACGACGACGCTGCCCGCCTGCCGGACGCCTGGGCCTGCGCCACGACCGGCTGCCATTCCCGTTCGAACTCCGCAAGGGCCGGCGCGATCCCATCGGCCGAGGCGGCTTTCCCTAGGACATCGCCTAGCAGCGCGCCGGCCGCTATGGCCAGCGAACCGCCCTGCCCGGCCAGGAGGGAGACTGCACCGCACGCGTCGCCGACGAGCACCGCCCGCCCCTTCCACCAGCGTGGCATCACGATCTGCGCCACGACGTCGTCATACGGGTCGGCGGGGCAGAGGTTTAGCAGCCGGTCGACCGCGGTGCCGAGACCGGAGAACTCGCTGCGCAGCCTGTCCCGCGGAGAGGTCGCAGCGTCCCGGCCGGCGCCGGCAGGCGGGTCGCGGTACACGAGGAACGCCGCGACCTCGTCGGTGCGGAGGCTGTAGAACCCCGCGGTCCGGCCGAGACTGTCAGTGAGGATGAACCGGCCACTGAAGCGGGCATTCAGCTCGGCCTCGGGCACGATGAAGGCGGCGGCCCGCATTCCCAGCGGGCGCAGGTACTCCGTCTCGGGACCAAAGATCCGGGCGCGGACCGCGGAGTGGATCCCGTCGGCGCCGATGACAACGTCAGCTGCGGGCAGCCGGGCCGTGGGGCCGTCCGCATCGATCCGCACCCCGTCGCCATCCATCGACACCCCTGTGACACGGGTTCCGTAGCGGAGGCGGACGCGGCCGGCGGGAACGTCGTCGAGGGCGGCCAGAGCAGCGCGTTCCATGTCCGGGCGCAGGAGGCTGAGGACCTTGCCGCCCGCGAGCCGGGCGAATTGGTCGTAGTCGAGGCGGGCCTTGACCCGCTCCTTGGCGTCAACGTACTCGGCGGCCTCCACAGGGTAGGCCATCCGGGCTAATCGCGGATACAGGCCGATCCGCTCGGAAGCCTCCAATCCGGGCCCGAAGAAGTCCATCATGTAGCCGTCCCGGCGGGGCCCGTCGGCCTTTTCCACCAGCTCGACCTCCCAGCCGGCAAGGCCGAGCTGGCGGGCGGTGACGAGGCCGGCGATGCCGGCGCCCACGACGATCGCCTTCATGACGGTCCTCCTCCCCGGGCCGGAAACGACCCCTACCCGGCACGGCCCGCGGAGCTATCTCCAGGCAGCACGCCGCCTTGCCCCGTCTCAGCCCAGGGCGGAGAGCAGATCGCTGCAGGCCTGCTCGCAGCGCCGGCAGGCCTCTGCGCAGAGGCGGCAGTGCTCGTGCATGGAGGCGTGGCGCTCGCAGTCGTCGGCGCAGGACCGGCAGGCGGTCCGGCAGGCCTCGAGGAGCGCCCGAATCGTCGCGGCGTCACCGCCGGTGCGACGGGACAGGACGTTGCCCGTGGCCGCGCAGATGTCGGCGCAGTCGAGGTCGGTGCGGATGCAGGTGACAAGGTCAGCCACCCCGTCCTCATCATAAGCAGGCTTGGCAAACGGTAAGCCGATCGGCCGGATTATTTCTGATGGCTGCGAGCAGCGGCGTCGCGGCTCGCCGCATGTGCGCGCTTAGCGGCTTTCCCGCGTTCGCGCACCAAGCGGCAGCCCATTGTTCCGCTGCTTTAGGCCCTGATTCTTGCGCCTGTCGTCTCCTGCACACAGCCGGTCTTTTGGTGCATTCGAAGGCGCCGGATTGCCAAGTGAATTGCCTCCTCGTGGCCCTGCCTCAGTCCTGGTTTTTGCCCCTTTCAGTCGTCCTACACGGCAGAGATTTATCGTGCTATCAGAACGTTTCTTCGATAGAATTAGGCATGGCGATCGCACCCCTCGAAGCGACTCAGGAAGCCACCGGCTTCCTCGCTTCGGTGCGCGACGAACTGCAGGAATTCGCCGCGATTTTCCGGCAGGAGGCCGGCCTTCAACATCCTGAGGTGCTGGCGGACTGCGTGGGCCTGTTCGAGGACCTCTCCCGGACGGTGGAGCAGCTCCAGGTCGCCGGGGCGCATTCCGTCGAGCAGCAGGGCGTGGCCACGATGACGGGCCGGGACCCGGGCGCCCCGGAGTCGAAGTCAGAGTTCCGGGACGCCGCGGACTACCTCCGGGCCCGGCTGCGGATCAGCCGGAGCGAGGCCCGGCGCCGGATCCGCGTCGGTGCCGCCACCATGCCGCGAACCCTGATCACCGGCGGCGAAACGCCGCCGAAATACGAACACCTGGCAGCCGGACTGGCAGAGTCCGACATTGGCGGCACGGCTGCCACTCTCATCCACGACACCCTCGAACGCATCCGCCCAGCAGCGGCCCCGGATGACCTGGCCGCCATGGAACACCAGCTCACCCGGCAGGCCACCGAAACCGACCCCGACACGCTGCGCATCATCGCCCGCAGCTGGGAAGCGGCCATCGACCCGGACGGGCAGGAACCCAGCGACGAACAACTCGCCGCCCGGCAGGGCGTCTTCCTCAAAGGCAAACGCCGCGGCCTGCACCGCTTCGAAATTGCCGCGACCGACGAACAATACGAACACCTCATCCAATACGAACACCTCATCACCGCCATGAACACCCACACCAACCCCCGCCTGCAGACCACCTTCGGCGAGTCTCGCGCCGCCGGCGGAACGGCAGCCGCGGCTGCCGGCCGCCTCACCACCGGGGACGGCGAAGCCGGCACCGGGCAAGACGGCACCGGGCACGACGGCGGCGGGGCCGAGGGTGGCGGGGCCGAGGGTGGGCGGCCAAATCCCGGCTGGCCGGCACCCACCCGGCCGCAACTGCTGCTCGAAGGCCTGGTCGGCTCCTGCCGGATCGCCCTGTCCACGGACAGGCTTCCCGCCAGCGGGGGCCACCGGCCGCAGGTCATGGTCACCATCGACTACCAGGACCTCATGAACGCCACCGCAGCCGGGACCGCGGGCCAGGCCGTGTTCGGCGGACTCATCACACCCCGCACCGTGCGCAAAATGGCCTGCGACGCCGACCTCATACCCATCGTGTTCGGCGGCAAAGGCGAAGTCCTCGACATCGGACGCGCCCAGCGGCTCTTCACTCCGGCCCAGCGCCGCGCCCTCGTTGCCCGGGACAAAGGCTGCGCCTTCCCCGGCTGCACCATGCCCGCGCACTGGACCGAAGCACACCACATCCGCTACTGGAAGAAACACAAAGGCCGCACCTCCGTTGCCAACGGCGTGCTCCTCTGCTCCTTCCACCACCACCTCATCCACGCCGGAGACTGGATCATCGAATCGATAGACGGGATACCGTGGTTCATCCCGCCCGCCTACACGGACCCGTCCCAAGTCCCACGACGCAACCACTACCGGTACCCGCCCAACCTCAAACGCGCCAACCAGCTGACCAGCTGACAGTTCCCGCGTCACGCCGCGCTTGGAGCCCGGCCCGGGAGAGACACGGCCGTTGCGCGCTCCCGCGGCTCTCACGGCGCTGACCGTCGTCGCCGCAACCCCTGCGCTGACCGCCGTCGCCGCAACCCCTGCGCTGACCGTCGTCGCCGCAACCGCCGCGCTGACCGCAACCGCAGACGGCGGCGGGACCGGTACCAGAAGTTGCGGCGGGAGCTGCCGGGGCCCGTCACACCTTCCGGGAGGGCGATCAGCCGCCGGCGATGTGGATCGCGAACGCCGTCACGAATCCGACGGACGCGGTGAGGCCCGTGAGCAGATGGTGCTCCTCGAACGCCTCCGGGATCATGGTGTCGGCCAGCATGGCGAGGATCGCGCCGGCCGCCAGCGCGGTGATGAAGGCGACGAGTTCCGCCGGGGCCTGGTCCAGAGCGAGGAAGCCGAGGCAGGCGGCGACGCCGCTGAGGATGGCGATGGATCCCCAGACGGTGAAGACGTAGCCGGCAGTGCGGCCGGCCTTCTTCATGCCGGCTGAGCTGGAGAGGCCCTCGGGGACGTTGGAGATGAAGACGGCGGCCAGCATGGCCGGGCTGACGGTACCGGCGCTGATCAGGCCCAGGCCGAGGACGAGGGATTCGGGAATGCCGTCGAGCAGGGCGCCGACGGCGATCGCCGTCCCGCTGCCCGGGGACTCCTGTTCGCTGGGCTGCTGGGAGCCGGAACGCTTGCGGTGCTTCGCCCCGCGGCGGGCGAGTGCGAAGTTGGCGGCGACGAAGATGCCGGCCCCCACGAGGAAACCGGCGACGGTGGCCGCGAGGCCGCCGTTGCTCTCGGCCTCGTCGACCAGCTCGAAGGCCAGTGCGGAAATCAGGACGCCGGCGCCGAAGGCCATGATGGTCGAGACGGTCTTGGCGTGGATGCGCCAGCGCCAGGAGATGGCCGCGCCGAGGACCAGGGCGGAGCCGGCGAGGGTGCCCCAGAGCAGGGCCTGCAGCCACATGGGCATGGGTGCCTCCGCTCCGGGTCCGGCCGGGCTCGGCGCGCCGGCTCAGGGTCAGCATACTGACGACGGCGGTGCACGCGGCGGAAGCGGGAAATGGTCTTTTGCCCGGTGTCAGCGCCAGGCGGTCACGCGGGACAGATCGGCCGCGCCGATGAGGCCGGCCTTCGAGCCCAGGGCGGCCCGCTCAATCGGCGCGGCGGGCCGAAAGCCCCGCCCGGTGAGGTTGCGGTTGAAGGCGCTGCGGGCGGGACCGAGCAGGAGGTCGCCGGCTTCGGACAGCCCTCCGCCGATCACGAACATCCCGGGATCCAGAGCCGCCGCGAGGTTGGCCAGGCCGAGGCCGAGCCACTCGCCGATGTCCTCGAGCAGGTTGATGCTGGCGGTGTCGCCCTCGCGGGCAAGGGCGGTGACGATGGCTCCGGTGATCCGGTCCGGGTCTCCGCCGGCGGCACGCAGCCATTCCTGGGCGACGGGAGAATTGGCCGCGGCGAGTTCGCGCGCTTCCCGGCCGACGGCGTTGCCCGAGGCGTACTGCTCCCAGCAGCCCCGGTTGCCGCATTCGCAGCGGTGGCCCTGGGGCACGATGATCTGGTGGCCGAACTCGCCGGCCACGCCCCAGTTGCCGCGTTCGATCCGCCCGTCGATGACGATGCCGCCGCCGATGCCCGTGCCGAGGGTGATGCAGACGAGCCGGTCCTGTCCCACGCCCGCGCCGAAGCGGAACTCCGCCCAGGCGGCCGCGTCGGCGTCGTTGGACACCGCCACGCGCCGGTGGAGGAGCTTCTCGAGGTTCATCCGCACCGGCTCGTTGCGCCACGCGAGGTGGGGGCTGAAGAGGACGGTGCTGCCGCTGCGGTCCATCCAGCCCGCGGCGCCGATGCCGACGGAGAGGACCTTGAATTCAGCCGAGAGATCCCGCACCAGCGAGACGATGACCTGTTCCACCTCGCGCGGGTCGTGCCCCGGGGTGTCCCGGTACAGCTCGGCCAGGATCCGCCCCTCGCCGTCGACTACGCCCGCGGCAACCTTGGTGCCGCCGATGTCGATGCCGATGGCCAGCCCGCGACGGGCGAGCCGGACCGGCAGCCGCACTCCCGGGCGCAGCAGGCTGCTCCGGACATTGCGGAAGGCGGGCGCCCTGCCCCCGGCCGCGCGCGGTTGGGAGGGGTCGTAGATTCTCATCGGTTCCATAGTAGGGGCCGGATAAGGCCGCGGCTTGCATCGATCGATCTTGTCAATATGTCAGTACAAAGGTTTGACAGGACAAAGTCCTTCAGGCAAAGTATGAATGTGGCTCGGCTCACAGCTCGCCAGGCAGGCGGCCAGGCGGCTCGCCCCGAACAGAAAGGCCGATGATCTCTAGTGGCTCACGACTTGCTTACCATGGGACGGATCAGCGTCGACATCTATCCGAATGACATCGGGGTCGGGCTGGCGGATGTCAACAGCTTCGGCAAATACCTGGGCGGTTCGCCCTCCAACGTCGCCGTCGCGGCCGCCCGGCATGGTCGGCGGTCGGCGGTCATCACCCGCACCGGCGAGGATCCGTTCGGGGAGTACCTGCACCGTGAACTGCGGAAGTTCGGGGTGGACGACGGCTTCGTGACGGCGGTGCCGGGACTGCAGACCCCCGCGACGTTCTGCGCCATCCTCCCGCCGGACGATTTCCCGCTCTATTTCTACGGTCGTTTTCCGACGGCGCCCGACCTGCAGATCGCCGCCGGCGAGCTGGACCGGGCGGCCATCCGCGACGCCGGGATCTTTTGGTCGACGGTGACCGGCCTCAGCCAGGAGCCGAGCCGCTCGGCTCACCTGGCGGCGCATGAGGCGCGGCCGCGCGAAGGTCTCCGTCCGGGGCAGTACACGGTGCTGGACCTCGACTACCGGCCGATGTTCTGGGCGTCCGAAGAGGAAGCCCGGGAACAGGTTTCGGTGATCCTGCCGCACGTCACCGTCGCTATCGGCAATGACAAGGAATGCGCGGTCGCCGTCGGCGAGGGGACTCCGGATGAACAGGCGGACCGCCTGCTGGAGGCAGGAGTGGAAATCGCCGTCGTGAAGCTGGGGCCCGACGGCGTCATGGCCAAGACCCGCACCGAGCGGGTGGTCTCCGCCCCGGTCCCCGTGGAGACCCTCAACGGGCTCGGCGCCGGGGACGCCTTCGGCGGAGCCTTCTGCCACGGACTGCTGGCCGGCTGGCCGCTGGCCGCCGTACTCGACTACGCCAACGCCTCCGGAGCGCTGGTGGCATCGCGGCTTTCGTGCGCGGATGCAATGCCGACGCCGGAAGAAGTCCACGCGCTGTTGGCCGAACGCGGCCGCGCCCTGCCCGGAACCGTGGAGGCCGTCCGATGAGCCGCTTCGACGACAACCCGCGCCGCTACGAACACTTGTCCCGGATCCGGCTCGAGGACCCGGACGCGGTCTCCCGTGCCGCCGCGGTCCGCCGGCCCCACCCCGGCCTGAAGCTCGGCGAGCAGAACTTCATCGTCGCAGCCGACCATCCCGCCCGCGGCGCGCTCGCCGTCGGGGACAATAAAACGGCGATGGCGGACCGGCGCGACCTGCTCGACCGGCTGCAGGCCGCCCTGTCGAACCCCGCCGTGGACGGCGTGCTGGCCAGCCCCGACATCATGGACGATCTGCTGCTGCTGGGTGCCCTGGAGGGCAAGCTCCTCTTCGGCTCGATGAACCGCGGCGGTCTGTCCGGCTTCGTCAACGAGATGGATGACCGGTTCACCGGCCACACCGCCGAGGCATTGGAGGCGCTCGGCGCCAACGGCGGCAAGATGCTCACCCGCATCTGCCTGGGCGACCCGGCGACGGTGGCCACGCTCGAATCGACGGCGAAGGCGATCGACAGCCTGGCCGAGCGCCGGCTGGTTGCCATGGTGGAGCCGTTCATCTCCGTGTGGGACAACGGCCGCGTGCGCAACGACCTCAGCGCCGACGCCGTCATCAAGTCCGTCGCCATCGCCTCCGGCCTCGGGTCCACCAGCGCCTACACCTGGATGAAGCTGCCGGTGGTGGGGGAGATGGAACGCGTCATGGCCGCCACCACGCTGCCCACCGTGCTCCTGGGCGGAGACCCGTCCGGCTCGCCGGAAGAAGTCTTCGCCAGCTGGGGCGCCGCCCTCAAGCTGCCCGGCGTCCAGGGCCTGACGGTCGGACGGGCCCTGCTCTACCCGAAGGAGGGGACGGTCGAGGAGGCCGTCGCCGCCGCCGCTTCTTTGCTGAACGCACACACCGGACAGGAGATCGCCAGCTGATGGCTACCCGCAGAATGACCGTCGCCCAGGCGGTCGTAGAGTTCCTGGGCAGGCAGTACCTGGTGGACAGCGTCGGCGGGGAGGACTACCGCGGGCGGTTGATTCCCGGCATGTTCGGCATTTTCGGCCACGGCAACGTCGCCGGCGTGGGCCAGGCGCTGAAGCAGTGGCAGGTCAAGGACCCCGCGCTGATGCCCTACTACCAGGGCCGGAACGAGCAGGCGCAGTCGCACCAGGCGGTCGGTTATGCCCGGCACAACCGCCGCCGCGCCACGTTCGCGGTCTCCACCTCGATCGGCCCGGGCTCGTCCAATCTGCTCACGGGCGCGGCGCTGGCCACGGCCAACCGCCTGCCGGTCCTGCTGCTGCCCTCGGACACCTTCGCCACCCGGGCCGCGGATCCGGTGCTGCAGCAGCTGGAGCGGCCCGAGGCCTACGACATCACGGTCAACGACGCCTTCCGCCCCTTGTCCAAGTACTTCGACCGGGTCAACCGTCCCGAGCAGCTGTTCTCCGCCCTGCACCACGGTTTGCGCGTGCTGACCGACCCGGCGGAGACCGGCGCCGTGACCATCTCGCTGCCGCAGGACGTGCAGGCCGAGGTCTTCGATGTGCCGGAGGAGTTCCTCGCCGAGCGGGACTGGCGGATCCGCCGCCCCGAGCCCGAGGAGCAGGACATCCGCCGCGCGGTGGAGATGATCCGCTCGGCCAGGCGCCCGCTGATCATCGCCGGCGGCGGCGTCCTCTACGCCTTCGCCAACGAGCAGTTGGCCGAGCTCGCCGAACTGACCGGCATCCCCGTGGCGTACACCCAGGCGGGCGTGGGCGTCCTGCCGTGGGACGCGCCTTACTGCCTCGGGGCCATTGGTTCCACGGGAACGACGGCGGCGAACGCCGTCGCACGCGAAGCGGACCTGATTATCGGGGTCGGGACGCGCTACGAGGACTTCACGACGGCGTCCCGCACCGCCTTCCAGAACCCGGACGTCAAATTCGTCAACATCAACGTCGCCCCGATCGACGCCTACAAGCACGGCACCAGCCTGCCGATCGTCGCCGACGCCCGGAAGGCGCTGGCGAAGCTGGCCTCGGGACTCTCGGGCTACCGCGTCGGCGCCGACCTGGCGCAGCTCGCGGCGGCGGAGAAGGACCGCTGGGACCGGACCGTGGACGAGGCCTTCGACACCCGGCACACGCCGCTGCCGAGCCAGAACGAGATCATCGGCGCGGTGAACCGCGCGATGGACGAACGCGACGTCGTCATCTGCGCCGCCGGCTCGCTGCCCGGCGACCTGCACAAGATGTGGCGGGTCCGGGACCCGTTCGGCTACCACGTGGAGTACGCCTACTCCTGCATGGGCTACGAGATTCCCGGGGGACTGGGCGTCAAGCGGGCGGCCGTCGACGAGGCGGACCGCGCAGCCGAAGGCTCCGCCGAAGCCCGGCCGCGCGACGTCGTCGTTATGGTCGGGGACGGCTCCTACCTGATGATGCACACCGAGCTGGTCACCGCCGTGGCCGAGGGCCTCAAGCTGGTCACGGTGCTCATCCAGAACCACGGGTACGCCTCCATCGGGGCGCTCTCCGAATCGCTCGGCTCGCAGCGCTTCGGCACGAAGTACCGGACCCTGGACCGCAAGCACCACACCTTCGACGACGGCGAGAAGCTTCCGATCGACCTCGCCGCCAACGCCGAATCGCTGGGGGTGCGGGTCATCCGCGTGGAGCCCGGCGAGCACGTCATCGCCGACCTGGAGGCGGCCGTGGCCAAGGCGAAGGCCGAACCCGAGGGCAGCGGCCCTGTGCTCATCCATATCGAGTCCGATCCGCTGCTCGACGCGCCGGATTCCGAGTCCTGGTGGGACGTGCCGGTCTCCGGCGCCTCCGAGCTCGAGTCCACGCAGCACGCCTACCGCACCTACACCGACCACAAGTCCCGGCAGAAGCCGCTGCTCGGCTAGACCTGCACGATCCCAAGGAGCACACATGAGCACGACCATCACCCACTTCATCAACGGTGCGGAAACCGTCGGGTCGGGGGACCGGACCCAGCCGGTCTACAACCCGGCCACCGGCGAGGCCACCGGCGAGCTGCGGCTGGCCAACCGCGCGGACATCGACGACGTCGTCGCCGCCGCCAAGGCCGCCTCCGAGACCTGGGCCGAGACCTCGCTGACCAAGCGGGTCTCGGTGCTGTTCAAGTTCCGCGAACTACTGGCGGAGAACGTGCAGGAACTGGCGAAGGTCGTCACCAGCGAGCACGGCAAGGTGGTTTCCGACGCCGCCGGCGAAGTGGGCCGCGGGCTCGAGGTCGTCGAGTACGCCTGCGGCGCGGCGCAGTCCCTGAAGGGCGAGTACTCGGACCAGGTCTCCGGCGGGATCGACGTGTTCTCCTTCCGCCAGCCGCTCGGTGTGGTCGCCGGCATCACCCCGTTCAACTTCCCGGTCATGGTGCCGCTGTGGATGTCCCCGGTGGCGATCGTGACCGGCAACGCCTTCATCCTCAAGCCCTCGGAACGGGACCCCTCGGCGAGCCTGTTCCTGGCCCGGCTGTGGAAGGAAGCCGGCCTGCCGGACGGCGTGTTCAACGTCCTGCAGGGCGACAAGGAAGCCGTGGACGGCCTGCTGACCCACCCGGACGTGGACGGCATCTCCTTCGTCGGCTCCACCCCGATCGCCCGGTACGTCTACGAGACCGGCACCCAGCACGGCAAGCGGGTGCAGGCGCTCGGCGGGGCGAAGAACCACGCCGTCGTGATGCCGGACGCCGACATGGAGCTGGCCGCGGACCACATCAACGCCGCCGCCTTCGGCTCCGCCGGCCAGCGCTGCATGGCCATCTCGGTCGCCGTGGCCGTGGGCGACGCCGCGGAGGGCCTGGTCGCCAAGCTCAAGGAACGCGCCGAAGCGGTCAAGGTCGCCAACGGCATGGAGCCGGACGCCGACATGGGCCCGGTCATCACGCCGCAGTCCAAGGCCCGGCTGCAGAAGATCGTCGGCGAGGCCCAGGAGGACGGCGCCGCGCTGGTCGTCGACGGACGGGACCTGGTGGTCAAGGACCACGAGAACGGCTTCTTCGTCGGCCCGACGGTGATCGACCACGTCCGCCGCGAGATGAGCGCCTACCGCGAGGAGATCTTCGGCCCGGTGCTCGCCGTGGTGCGGGTGGCCAGCATCGACGAGGCGCTGGAGATCATCAACTCGAACCCGTACGGCAACGGCACCGCCATCTTCACCTCGTCCGGCGCGTACGCCCGCGCGTTCACCCGCGGCGTCAAAGTCGGCATGGTCGGCGTGAACATTCCGCTGCCGGTACCGGTGGCCTGGCACTCCTTCGGCGGCTGGAAGGACTCGCTGTTCGGCGACCACCACATCTACGGCCCCGACGGCATCCGCTTCTACACCCGCGGCAAGGTCGTCACCCAGCGCTGGCCCGAACCGAAGCAGGCGTCCGGGGCGTCCTTCGCCTTCCCGTCCAACTGACCCGTCCCGCCGAACCACTCGAACTGAAAGGACCTGGAGGAATGTCCGAAGTTGAGAACAAGCTGATCATTGGCACGGCCCCCGATTCGTGGGGGGTCTGGTTCGCCGACGACCCGAAGCAGACGCCGTGGCAGCGGTTCCTCGACGAGGTGGCCGAATCCGGCTACAAGTGGATCGAGTTGGGCCCGTACGGCTACCTTCCCACGGACCCGGGCCAGCTGGCCGACGAGCTGGCCCAGCGGGACCTGAAGGTCTCCGCCGGGACCGTGTTCACCGCCTTCCATCGCGGTGTCGGCCAATGGGACGAAGCCTGGGAGCCGGCCCGCCGGGTGGCGGAGCTGACGGCCGCGGTGGGCGGAAAGCACATTGTGGTCATCCCGGCGATGTGGCGCGACGACGTGACCGGCGAGGCGGTGGAGAACGGCGAACTGACGGTGCAGCAGTGGGACGACCTGTTCAACGGGCACAACCGGCTGGGCAAGGTGCTGGCGGAGGAGTACGGACTGGCGCAGCAGTTCCACTCCCACGCCGACTCCCACGTCTGCGTGCAGCCGGACATCGAGCGGTTCCTGCAGCACACGGATCCGCAGTTGGTCACGCTCTGCCTGGACACCGGCCACGCCGAGTACGGCGGGGCCAGCAGCGTGGACCTGATCGGGAAGTACCCCGAGCGGATCGGCTACCTGCACCTGAAGCAGATCGACCCGGAGGTGCTCAAGACCGTGCGCGAGCAGAACCTGACCTGGGCCGCGGCCAACACGGCCGGCGTCATGACCGAACCGCCCAACGGCCTGCCCGACCTGTCCAAGGTGGTCGACGCCGTCGAAAGGCTGGACAAGCCGATCTTCGGCATCGTGGAGCAGGACATGTACCCGGTGGCGGACTTCGGCGTGCCGATGCCCATCGCCCAGCGCACCTGCAAGTACCTGCTCTCGTGCGGCTCCCGCACCCGCGTCCAGTAAGGAACCGACCCTATGAACCAGAACCTCCGCGTGGCCGTCATCGGGGCGGGCCGCATGGGCATCGACCACATCCAGCGGCTGCACCGCTGCATCCACGGCGCGGAAGTGGCCGCCGTCGTCGACATTGACGAGGACCGCGCCCGCGCCGCCGTCGCGGACGTCCCCGGCGCACTCGCCCTGACCGATGGTGCGGCGGCACTGGATCATCCGGACGTCAACGCCGTGCTGATCGCCACGCCGGGCTTCCTGCACGAGGAGGTCCTGCACGCGGCCCTGGCCAAGGACATCCCGATCCTGTGCGAGAAGCCGCTGACCCCGGACGCCGAGTCCTCCTGGCGCGTGGTCCAGGCCGAGGAGAAGCTGGGCCGCCAGCGGATCCAGGTCGGCTTCATGCGCCGCTACGACGCGGAGTACGCCCAGCTGGGCCGGATCATCCGCAGCGGCGAGCTGGGGGAGCTGCTGGTCCTCCACCACCAGCACCGCAACCCGACGACGCCGCCCGGTTTCACCAACGAGATGCTGATCAACGACTCGGTAGTCCACGAGTTCGACGCCGTGCGCTTCTTCACCGGCGAGGAGATCACCTCCGTGCAGGTGCGGCTGGGCAAGCGCACCCGCAACGCACCCGAGGGCCAGCACGATCCGCAGCACGTGCTGCTGGAGACGGCCTCCGGGGTGCTGGCCGACGTGGAAATCTACGTCAACGCCCAGTACGGCTACGAGGTGGCCACCCAGGCCTCCTTCGAGCAGGGCGTGGTCAGCATCGGCAACGACTCCGGACCCTACGTCCGCACCCAGGGGCGCTGGGGCGGGCAGGTGACGCCGGGCTTCGTGGAGCGCTTCGCCACGGCCTACGACGTGGAGCTGCAGGCCTGGGTCGACGCCGCACTGGAGGGCCGGATTGGGGGCCCGAGCGCCTGGGACGGCTATGCCACGGCGGCCTGCTGCGAGGCTGGGGTCGAGGCGCAGAAGACCGGCGCCAAGGTCCGGGTCCAGTTGAACGACAAGCCCGCGCTGTACAGCCAGGGCTGACAGACAAACGAACCAACGAAGGGCGCCACCGATGAAGATCGCGCTTGATCCCACCCCGTTCCACCACACCCACTCGCTGCTGGAGTTCCCGAAGCTGGCCGCGGAGCTGGGCTACAAGTACCTCCAGCTCACGCCGCACCAGGACGTTTTGCCGTTCTTCACCCACCCGAAGGCCGACGACGCGCTGGTCGCCGACCTGAAGAAGGCCTGCGCCGAGGGGGAGGTCGAAATCGCCTCGGTGCTGCCGGTGCTGCGCTGGTCGTCGCCGGACGAAAACCTCCGGGAGGCCGCCGTGCGCTACTGGAAGCGCGCGGTGCAGATCGCCGTCGACCTCGGCGTGACGCAGATGAACACCGAGTTCAGCGGCCGGCCGGAGCTACCGGAAGAGTCCGAGGCTGCGTTCTACCGCTCGATGGAGGAGCTCGTGCCGCTCTTCGAACGCGAGGGTGTCCACGTGGCCATCGACCCGCACCCGGACGACTTCGTCGAGGAAGGCCTGGCCGCATGGCGCGTCATCCGCGGCGTCAATTCGCCCAACCTCGGCTTCGTGTACGTCGCGGCGCACACCTTCCACATGAAGGACGACCCGGGGCAGATCATGGAGGCCGTGGGGGACCGGCTGCGGGTGGTCCACGTCGCCGACACCATGGACCACCATGCCTCCCACGGCCTGCGCTACATCACCAATCCGCCGGGCAACCCGGTGCGGGTGCACCAGCACCTGAAGATCGGCGACGGCGACGTGGACTGGCAGGAGTTCTTCGGCTCGCTGGCCGAGAACGGCTTCCTGGACCGGCCGGAGACCGTGATGGTTTCCAGCGTCTTCGCCGAGAACGAGCACGCCCGCGAGGTCTCGCGCTACCAGCTGGACACCATGAAGGAATTCATCGGCGGCTTCCAGTGACGGCCTAGTCGTAGGCGCCGGGAACCTGCTGGTCCCAGTCGATCACGGAGCCGGTGACCACTCCGGAGCGCTCGGAGAGCAGGAACACGACGAAGTCCGCGATCTCGTCGACCTGCCCTAGCTTGCCCATCGGCTGGGACGCGTTGGCCTGCTCGAGCCAGTCGTCGCCGGCCCCGTGGAAGCGGCGCTGGATTCCGTCCTCGCCCTCCGTCGCGGTCCAGCCGATGTTGATGCCGTTGATCCGGATCCGGTCCCAGCGGTGCGCGTGGGCGGCGTTCTTCGTCAGCCCCACCAGCCCGGCCTTGGCCGCGACGTACGGCGCCAGATAGGGCTGGCCGCCGTGCGAACTCATCGTGATGATGTTGGCGATGGCACCGGGTGCGCCGCGGCCGCGCAGGTGGGCGATGGCCTGCTGCATGAGGAAGAACGGAGCCTTCAGGTTCACGGCAATGTGGGCGTCGAAGAGTTCTACGGTGGTGTCTAGCATGGTTCCGCGTGTGGTCAGGCCGGCGGCGTTGACCAGCGCATCCACCCGGCCAAAACGTGCGACGGCGGTGTCCACCACGGTGCCGACCTGGGCGTGGTCCGCCAGGTCGGCCCGGACGAAGAACGCCGCGGTTCCGGCCGCCTCAAGGGCGTCCACCGACTGCCGTCCTTTGTCTTCGCTGCGGCCGACGACGGCGACGGCCTCCGCGCCCTGCTGCGCGGCAGCGAGGGCGATGCCGGCGCCGACCCCCTGCGTGCCGCCGCTGACCAGCAGGACCTTGCCCTTCAGCAGATCCGCAAGCGCCATGGTCAGGCGGCTCCGGTGCCGCGGCGCTGCTGCTGGGCCGCCAGTTCGGTCTCGAACGCTGCGTCGTCCAGCCCGGTTTCCAGCGCGCGCAGGACCAGCGCGGCCTGGCTCTCCGGGGCGATGCCGCCGATCGGCTGGTCCCGGTCGAGGTTGGTCGGGAACGCGTAGCCCTCGGCTGCCGCGGCGACGACGTTGCGGATCCAATCCGGGCCGGCCCCGGCGGCGACGCGCTCCCTCAGGACGGGATAGAGCGCCCTGCACATGCTGGTCCGGTCCACCGTTTCCATGGCGCGGCCGAAGGCGGACGAGACCTGCAGGAGGTTGGCCATCCGCCGGATGCCGGCGCTGCGGTTGTGGCCGGCCCCGTGGAAGAGCGCCGGATTGAAGAAGGCCGCGTCGCCCTTCTGCAGCGGCAGCTGGACCTGGTGCTGCTCGAAGTATTCGGTGAATTCCGGCTGGTGGAAGGCGACGTAGCCGGCCGGATACTTGTGCGAGTGCGGCAGGTACAGCGTCGGTCCGGACTCGACAGGCATGTCGCAGTGCGCCACCGCTCCCTGCAGGGTCAGGGCGGGGGAGAGCAGATGCACGTGAGCCGGGTAGGACTGGGCTTCCTCCAGCCCCATGAAGCCGAGGTGGTAGTCGCGGTGGGCGGTCTGCGCGGCGCCGCCGGGATTGACCACGTTGACCTGGGAGGTGACCTGGTAGTTGGGACCGAGCCAGGCCTGGGAGATGAGCGCGAGGACATCGTTGGCGTAGTAGTCCGCGAAGACGTCGGGGGCCGCGACGGCCAGCTTGTCCAGGGCGCCCCAGACCCGATCGTTGGCTCCGGGCTTCGCGAAGTGGTCCCCGGCGGCCGTGCCCCCGGACCGCTGGGCCTCGATCAGCCGGTTGAAGGCGTCCGTGGCGCGGTCGACGACGGCGGTGTCCGCGAAGGCGCGCTTGAACACCACGATGCCCGGGCCTTCGGTCAGGGCCCTCACCAGCTCCGCCTGGATCTCGCGGCGGACCTCCGGATCCGCGGCCCGCTGCTGCAGGTCCGGCCCGTAGATCAGGACGTTCCGCTCGGCTCCCGCGGCGAAGGGGTAGTCCTGGGGCCGGGTCTCCGCCTCGACGACGCGCACGAATTCGTCGAGCCGGCAGTCGGCCGTGCTGAACCACTGGACGTCCTGGCGGAGGCCGACGGTTCCGGGCTGGGCTGTGGTGGACATTGGGAACTCCTTTGTCGAGGGGGAAGGGGTAAGGAAAGCCGCGGCGTGCAGGCCGGCTGCACTGGAACCAGTCTTCTGGCCTGCCCGGGTGCCGGCAAGGGGGCAAGTACCTCAAAAACCCATCAGGCCGGAGGCCCGGCGGAACGTTGCGGACGGCCTTGCCGTGCCCCTTGCCGCCGTGCCATGCTGGCCGCATTCAGTCCGCATCCATCACGAATCCGCCAGGCCTAGACCACCGGAGGCAGCGTGGCCCATACATTCACCGTGCGTGAGATCGCGCGCCAGGCCGGCGTCAGCGACGCGACGGTCGACCGGGTGCTGCACAACCGTCCGGGCGTGCGCGCCGCGACGGCCGGCCAGGTGAAGCGGGCCATCCAGGAGCTCGAGGCGCAGCGGCAGCAGCTGGAGCTGACCGGCCGCCGGTTCATGATCGACGTCGTCGCGGACGCGCCCGCCCGGTTCCACCTCGCCGTACGGACGGCGCTGGAAGCCGAGCTGCCGCTGCTCCGGCCGGCCGTCTTCCGGGCGCGCTTCCACCTGCACGAACTCTGGAGCGCTGCCGCATGCGTCGCGCAGCTGGACCGCATCGGCTCGCAGGGCAGCCACGGCGTCGTGCTCAAGGCGCCCGACGTGCCCGAGGTCGCCGCCGCCGTCGACCGACTGCTGGCTCTCGGTATTCCGGTCGTCACGCTCGTCACGGACGTGCCCCTGAGCCGCAGGTTGGCCTACGTCGGGATCGACAACCGCTCGGCCGGGGCAACGGCCGCCTACCTGGTCTCGCAGTGGCTGCGCGGGCGGCCGGGCGCCGTCGCGGTGACGGTGAGCAATGATGCGTTCCGCGGCGAGGAGGAGCGGGAAATGGGCTTCCGCGCCGCGATGCGCAGGCTGGACCCTGAGCGGCCGGTGCTCTATCTGGACGGATCGGACGGACTGGACGACAGCGCCCGGGAGATCATGGCGCGCGCGCTCGCCCGGGAGCAGCCGCTGGCCGGCGTGTACTCGTCCGGCGGAGGCAACCGCGGGCTGCTGGCCGCGTTCGAGGCGGCGGGCCGGGAGCCCGAGGTGTTCATCGGACACGACCTGAACGCCGACAACGTTGGGCTGCTGCGGGCCGGCAGGATCAGCGCCCTGCTGCACCACGACCTGCGGCTGGACCTGAACCGGTGCTGCCGCATCCTGCTGCACCACCATGGGGCGCTGCCCGAAGATCCCGCCGGGGAAGCCTCGAAGATCGACATCATCACGCCGCACAACATACCGGCTGGACTCTAGGCTGACGGAGTGCGGCCCGAACGCCGGGCGCGGCGGGCCGGCCCGTGAAGGGGCGCATCGGAATGCTGCCTGCCGCGGGTCAGTCCGTGAAGGGCAGCCTCGGGTCGACCTGCTGCCCGTCCCACGTCCGGCGGATCCAGCCGTGGTGCGGATCGTCGCTGATCAGCCACTCGCGGACCCGGCCGGGGCCGGCCATCACGTTGAGGTAGTACAGGTCGTAGCCCGGGGCGGCCATCGCCGGGCCGTGCCAGCCGTAGGGGACCAGGACCACGTCGCCGCTGCGGACCTCGGCGTTGACATCGATGGGGCGCTCGTCCGAGGCGTAGACACGCGCGTACCCGATGGGGTCGACGGCGGCCGGTGCCGGAGCGTCCCGCGCCAGCCGGGTCTCGAAGTAGTAGATCTCCTCGAGGCTGGTTTCGCCGTCCTTCTCCTCGTCGTGCTTGTGCGGGGGATAGGAGGACCAGTTCCCGGCCGGCGTGATGACCTCGCAGACGATGAAGCGGTCCGCCTCGAGCGCGGCGGGCGTGCCGAAGTTGTGCACCTGGCGGGAGCAGACACCCGCCCCCCGGAGTTCGACCGGCGTCTCTTCCGCGGTGATCAGCCGCACCGGGTAGCTGGCCTTCGCCGGCGCCAGGGCGACCGCGACGCGCCCGCCCTCCTTCGAAGAAATGGCGACGGCGGTTTCGATCCCGGTATACAGCACGTCCGAGGGGCCGGCGAAGACGGAGCCGCGGCCGAGGAGCTCGTAGTCCGTCCCGTCCACGGCCACCGTGAAGGCGCCTTCCAGCGGAACCACGATGCGTTCCTCCGCCTCGGCACCCAGCTTGACCGCTTCGCCGGGAGCGAGCCGCGCTACCTTGAGGCCGGTGTGCGCCCAACCCTCGACCCTGGTGGCGCTGTCGGAGGCTCCCAGTGATACTTGCCAGGCGCCGTCGTTGGCGGAACCTAGCGGATAGAACCATTGCGTTGTCCCGGGCATGGAGTGGCCTTTCGTGTGGTTTAGCGCTGGACCAGGGTCATCTCGAAGCTGTAGGAGTCGGCACGGTAGACGTGCCGGCCGGTTTCCACGTTGCGGCCGGCGTCGTCCACGGCCGTGCGCTCCATGGTGACCAGCGCGGAGCCCGGAGCGGTTTCCAGCAGGCCAGCCTGCCGCTTGTCCGCCACGGTCGCGCCGATCCGCTGCGTGGCCAGGCGGAAGTTCACTCCGGCGTCCCGAAGGATCTGGTAGAGGCCCAGCTTCCGCAGGCCGTCCTCCGTGATCTCCGTGATGTCGTCCCGCACCCAGTTCTCCATGAGCGCCAGCGGCTTCCCGCCGACGCAGCGGAGCCGCGTGAAATGGTAGACGTTGACGCCCGCGGGCAGGTCCAGGGCCTCGGCGGCATCGGGATCGGCGGCGCCGTGGCGGAACTCCAGCACTTCGGTGGTCGGTTTCTGCCCGGTGCGCTTCAGGTCATCGAACAGGCTGGAGAGTTCCAGGTGCCGGCGGACCTGGCTGGAAACCACCTGGGTGCCGACGCCCCGCTTCCGCACCAGCAGGCCGGAGCGGACCAGTTCGTCCATGGCCTTGCGCATGGTGGGCCGGGAGAGCTTCAGCTTGCTGGCGAGTTCGATCTCGTTGTCGAGGCGGGAACCGGATTCCAGTGCGCCGCTGTGGATCGCCGCCTCAATCCCCTGGACGACCTGGTGGTAGAGGGGGACCGGGGACGACCGGTCGATGGGGATGTGGAGTTCGGTGCTCATGATCCCTCGTTCACCTGCTTCCTGTTCATCGTTCGCCGTTGACCTATTGACAGGACAAATCTGTCAACGAGCGTACCAGTCGTGTCCAGAGGTTCAGAGGGTCCCGAGCTCCTGCTTGAGCGGCCGGCACCGCGCCTTGGGCGACCAAATGTGAATATGTCCTGACATTCTATTGACTTTTGTGATCCGTGTCACCCATTCTTGTGTTCAAGGCGTTGAGCCCGGCGGGCAGGCACTGCAGCCGGGCAGCCGCCGGCCTTCGGGGAAGGCCGGACCACGCAGACGAAGGAGATTCTCGTGTCACACAAGCTTTCCTGGCGGAAACTCGCGGCCGCAGCGGTCGTGGTCCCGGCCCTTGCTCTCACGGCGTGCTCGAGTTCCGGCGGGCGCACGCCGGAAGCGGCCAACGACGGCGGCGGCGGTGCCGTCGCCAGTACCGACCGGATCAACGTCGCCCTGATTACCCATGCCGCTCCCGGTGACACGTTCTGGGATATCGTCCGCAAGGGTGCGGAAGAGGCATCGGCCAAGGACAACGTCGAACTGCAGTACCTCTCCGATCCCGAAGGCGGCCGGCAGGCGCAGCTGGTCGAGCAGGCCATCGACCAGGGCGTCGACGGAATCGCCGTCACCCTGGCCAAGCCCGACGCGCTGGCCGGGGCACTCAAGAAGGCCGAGGATGCCGGCATTCCGGTGGTGAGCCTCAACGCCGGCGAGGACCGCTCCGCCGAACTGGGCGCCATCACGCACTTCGGTTCCAACGAGAAGCTTGCCGGCGAGGCCGTCGGCGACCGCCTCGCCTCGGACGGTTACAAGCACCCCATCTGCGTCATCCAGGAGCAGGGCCACGTGGGCCTTGAGAACCGGTGTGCGGGCGTGAAGGCGAAGGTTCCGGACACCGAAGTCCTGTACGTCCAGGGCACGGACATGACCCAGGTCGAGTCCACCGTGACGGCGAAGCTGCAGGCAACCAAGGCGGCCGACGTCGTGATCGGCCTCGGCGCGCCCTTCACCCTGACCATCCTGCAGGCCATCTCGGGCTCGGGCAGCGACGCGAAGGTCGCGTCCTTCGACATGAACGCCGAACTGGCACAGAAGATCGTCGACGGCGACATCCTCTTCACCGTCGACCAGCAGCCGTGGCTGCAGGGCTACGGAGCGGTGGACGCGCTGTGGCTGAACAAGCGCGGCGGGTTCGAGATCGGCGGCGGCCAGCCGGTGCTGACCGGCCCGACCATCGTGGACCAGAAGAGCGCTGAGCAGGTCCTCCAGTTCGCCGAACAGGGCGTCCGCTAAACAGACGAAAGCTGTGGCGGGGCCGGTTTCGGCTCCGCCACGGCCTCCAAGGAGTAAATGACATGACCATCGCAGCAACAGCGCCGGTGACCGATGAACGGGTCGGCAAGAAAAGCACTCTGAGCAAGATCCTGGGCCGCCCGGAAATCGGCGCGCTGGTGGGGGCGGTCGCCCTCTTCATCTTCTTCGCAGCCGTCGCGCCTGTCTTCCTGCAGCCGGCGTCCATCGCCACCGTGCTCTACGGAGCCTCGACCATCGGCATCATGGCCGTGGGCGTCTCGCTGCTGATGATCGGCGGCGAATTCGACCTCTCCACCGGTGTTGCCGTGATCAGCTCGGCGCTGATGGCATCGCTCTTCAGCTGGTACTTCTCGATGAACGTCTGGGTCGGGGTGGTCCTGGCCCTGGTCATGTCGCTCGGCGTCGGCTTCATCAACGGCTGGATCCTGATCAAGACCAAGTTGCCGTCCTTCATCGTGACGCTGGCGACCTTCCTGATGCTGACCGGCCTGAACCTCGGCCTGACCCGCGCCATCGGCGGGAGCGTCTCCACGCCGTCGATCGCCAATATGGATGGCTTCGATTCCGCCAAGGCGATCTTCGCCTCCTCGGTCAACATCGGCGGCGTCGAGGTGAAGATCACCGTTTTCATTTGGATCGTCATGGTTGCGATCGCTTCGTGGATCCTGCTGCGGACCCGGGTCGGCAACTGGATCTTCGCTTCCGGCGGCGACGCCAATGCTGCCCGCGCCGTAGGCGTCCCGGTCGTCAGGACGAAGATCGGCCTGTTCATGGCCGTCGGCTTCTGCGCCTGGGTGCTCGGCATGCACAACCTCTTCGCCTTCGCGACCGTCCAGTCCGGTGAAGGCATTGGCAACGAGTTCCTCTACATCATCGCCGCGGTGATCGGCGGCTGCCTGCTGACCGGCGGCTACGGCTCGGCCATCGGCGGCGCGATCGGCGCCTTCATCTTCGGCATGGCGAACAAGGGCATCGTCTACGCCGAGTGGAACCCGGACTGGTTCAAGTTCTTCCTGGGCCTGATGCTCCTGCTGGCCACGATCGTCAACCTCGTGGTCAAGCGCCGGGCCGAGCTGAAGTGACGGACGAGGAGCAGAAGGAAATGACCACCATGGACAACAAGAAGATCACCCAGGACACCCTGCTCAAGGGTGAAACCGACCCGCTGACCTCCACCCCGGTGCACCTGCTGAACCTGGACAAGGTGGGCAAGCACTACGGCAACATCATCGCCCTGCGCGACGTCACCATGGCGGTCGACGCCGGACGCGTGACCTGCGTGCTCGGGGACAACGGTGCGGGCAAGTCGACGCTGATCAAGATCATCGCCGGCCTGCACCAGCACGATGAAGGAACCTTCACCATCCTCGGCGAGGACCGCAAGCTGTCGTCGCCGCGCGAGGCACTGGACTCCGGCATCGCGGCCGTGTACCAGGACCTGGCGGTCGTGTCGCTGATGCCGATCTGGCGCAACTTCTTCCTCGGCTCGGAACTGACCACCGGTTTCGGACCCTTCAAGCGGCTCGACGTCGAGCGCATGAAGGAGATCACCAAGAAGGAACTGCAGGACATGGGGATCGACCTGCGCGACGTGGAGCAGCCGATCGGACAGCTCTCGGGCGGCGAACGCCAATGCGTGGCGATCGCCCGCGCCGTGCACTTCGGCGCCAAGGTCCTGATCCTCGACGAGCCGACGGCGGCCCTGGGCGTCAAGCAGTCCGGCGTCGTGCTGCGCTACATTCTGCAGGCCCGCGACCGCGGCCTCGGCGTCATCTTCATTACGCACAACCCGCATCACGCCTTCCCGGTCGGGGACAGGTTCCTGCTGCTGAAGCGCGGCAAATCCATCGGCTACTACAACAAGAAGGACATCACGCTCGAGGAACTCACCGCACAGATGGCAGGCGGCGCGGAACTGGCGGAGCTGGCCCACGAGCTGGAAGCCCTCGGCGGCCACAAGGACGTCGTGGCGGAAGTGGAAGCGGAAGTCGAAGCTACGGAAGCCCGGCGCACCTAGGCCGCCGGCGGAACAAGCATGGGAGGGCATGTGACCATTCGGACGGGCGTGGTCGGCGCGGGAATCATGGGTGCCGACCACGCGGAGAATCTGGCGAGGAACATCGGCGGCAGCACGCTGGCGTGCGTGGCCGACATCGACGGCGAACGGGCCAAGGCCGCGGCCTCGGCCCTGGGAGCCCGGGCCGTGACGGACCCGCTGGAGCTCATCCACGACGACGGCGTGGACGCGGTAGTTATCGCCTCCCACGACTCGACCCATCCGGAGCTGGTGCAGGCCTGCCTCGACGCGGGCAAGCCCGTGCTGTGCGAGAAACCGCTGGCCTCAACGGCGCACGAGGCGCGGCGGATCGTCGAAGCCGAGCGCGCGGTGCGCGACGAGCGCGGCGTTTCCCCGGTCAGCGTGGGCTTCATGCGCCGCTTCGACCCGGGCCATGTGGAACTGCGGCAGGCCCTGGCCGAAGGCGGACTCGGGCGGCCGCTGCTGCTGCACGGCATCAGCCGCAATGTCTCCGCCGCGCCCGGGGCAACCAGCGAATCCGCCGTCACGAATTCCGCGATCCACGAGCTGGATGCCTTCCCCTGGCTGCTGGACTCCCCGATCGCAGAGGTGTCCTGGGTGCCGGGCGTCCTTGCCTCGTCCGAGGCCGCCCCGGGACTGCAGGACCCGGCCTTCATGATGATCCGCCTCCGCTCCGGCGTGCTGGCCACGCTGGAGCTGTTCCTCAACGCCGGGCACGGCTACTCCACCCAGTGCGAAGTGGTCGGCGAACGCGGCACGGCCCGGGTAGTGGAACCGGCCGCCGCGGCCTACAACCTGGAGAGGAAAAACTACGTGGCGTACCCGGCGGACTGGCGGCCGCGCTTCGCCGAAGCCTACCGCCGCGAGCTGCAGGCCTGGGTCCGGCACCTGCTGGAGGGAACGCCGTCGTCGCTGGCCAAGGCGGAAGACGGGCTGCGCGCCACGCTCGCAGCGGACGCGATGGTGCGCTCGATGCACGACGGCGGCGCCTTCACCCCGGTGGCGGCCGCATGAGCGCCGTGGACAACGCCCGCCCCGACCGGGTGCACGACCGCCTGCCCGCCCGGCTGCCCGAGAGCCGCGTGCCCGCCTCGCGCGATGCGCCGCCGCTGCGCTGGGGAATCGCCGGACCCGGCTGGATCGCCGAGCGCTTCGCGGCCTCGCTGCAGCAGCACACCCGGCAGCAGCTGGCGGCGGTGGGCTCCCGGTCACTGGAACGCTCCGCCGGATTCGCCGCCCGCTTCGGCATCCCGGCCGCCTACGGCAGCTACCGTGAACTGGCCGAGGCGCCGGACGTCGACATCGTCTACGTGGCGACCCCGCACAACCACCATCACCGGGTGGCGCTGGAGGCGCTCGACGCCGGCAAGCACGTGCTGGTGGAGAAGCCCATCGGCATCAACGCGGCGCAGGCCGAAGAGATCGCCGAGCTGGCGCGGGCCCGGGGCCTGTTCGCCGCGGAGGCGCTGTGGACGTTCTTCCTGCCAAAGTTCGACGTCGTCCGGCAGCTGCTGGACGGAGGCCACCTGGGGCAGGTGGTGTCCGTGATGGCGGAGTACGGCGAGCACTTCGAGCCCGGGCACCGGATCTTTGACGCCGACCTCGCCGGCGGGCCGCTGCTGGACCTCGGCACCTATCCGCTCGCCTTCATTACCGCGCTGCTCGGCCACCCGGAGGAAGTCTGCGCGCTCGGGACTCCGCACCCGGAGGGCGTGAACGGGCAGATCTCGGCGGTGATGCAGTTCCCCGGCGGGGCCCACGCCGTAACCAACACGAACCTGTACGGCTTTACCCCGACTGCGGCCACCGTCGTCGGAACCCGGGCCACGTTGACCATCGACGGGCCGTTCAATTTCCCCGGCGGATTCACGGTGAAGGGCCACGATGGCGGCGAGCTGCGCTACGAAGGCGAGCCCGGCGGCCATCTCGAAGGGCTGCACTACCAGGCGGCCGCCGTGGCCCGCGCCATCGCGGCCGGGCGGCGGGAGGTCGAGGAACGGCCGATGGCCGAATCGATCCGGTTCCTGCGGCTGGCCGACGAGCTGCGCCGGCAGCTGGGAATCCGTTTCCCGGAGGAAGCACGCCAGGCTCCGGCCGCGAGCCTGCCCAACCAGTAAAGACCCAACCAGTAAAGGAAAGCATGAAGCACCTGACCCTCGGCCTGGCCGGCGTCGGCCGGATCGGCAGCATGCACGCGCACAACATCATGGGCCTGCGCCCCGTGCTGGAGGAACGCGGTGTCCGCCTGCGCCTGCTCGTCACGGACGTGGCGGCGGACTACGCCCGTTCCGTCGCCGAGGCCCTCGGGGCGGAGGCCGTGCCGTCGGCGGACGTGCTGCTGGACGGCGGGGTCGACGGCCTGGTGGTAGCCACCGGCACGGGCACGCACCCGGAGCTGATCCGGGCCGGGGTCGACGCCGGCGTGCCGGTCTTCTGCGAGAAGCCCGTCGCCGGGAACGTGGCGGACTCGCTGCCCGTTGTGGACCATGTCCGCGAGCACGGCGGCGTGGTCCAGATCGGGCACCAGCGCCGCTTCGACACCGGCTACCTGGAGGCCAGGCGCAGGTACCAAGCGGGGGAACTGGGCTGGATCCACTCCCTCCGCGCCGTCACGGGGGACATGTTCCCGCCCCCGGTCGAATTCCTGGCGACCTCGGGCGGGCTCTTCCGCGACTGCTCCGTGCACGACTTCGATATCCTGCGCTGGCTGACCGGCAGGGACATCGTGGAGGTCTACGCGCGCGGCTCCAACAACGGTGACCCCGCGATCGGCCAGGTCGGCGACGTCGACACGGCCCTCGCCGTCGTTACTCTTGACGACGGTACGGTGGGGACCGTTTCGGCCACCCGGTACAACGGCGCAGGCCATGACGTGCGGCTGGAAATCCAAGGCTCGAGGGCCTCGGTCATGGTCGGGCTGGACGACAGAACCGCCCTGCGGTCCACGGAGCCGAGTGCCGGTTTCCCGCGGGGTGAGCCGCACCGCACCTTCGCAGAGCGGTTCGAGGCGGCGTACCGGGCCGAAATGCTGGCCTTCCTCGAGCTGGTCCAGAGTCAGCGGGAGAATCCGTGCACTCCGGAAGACGCCGTGGCCGCGTCGAAGGTTGCCGACGCGGCGCAGCTCTCGCTGGAGACCGGCGTGCCGGTCAAGGTCGAGGCCTGAGCCCCGAGGCCTCGACGGTGAAGGCCGCCCGGAAGCGGTCCAGGGCCAGGTCACTGTCCGATTCGGCCCAGGCCTCCAGGCCGACCGTGCCTTCGTAGCCGATTTCCGCCAGGGCACGGGCCACGGCGGGATAGTTGATCTCCCCGGTGCCCGGCTCGCACCGGCCGGGCACGTCCGCCACCTGGACCTCGCCGATGTGCGGCTGCGCCCGCCGGAGCAGTTCGATCAGGTTCCCCTCGCCGATCTGCGCGTGGTAGAGATCCAGCATCATCTTGACGTTGGGATGCCCGGCGCCCTCCACCAGGTCCAGCGTGTCCTTGGCCCGGGCGAGCGGAATGCCCGGATGGTCCACGGCCGTGTTGAGGTTCTCCAGGACGAAGGTGATGCCGTGCCGCTCGCCGAGCGCGCCGAGCTTCTCGAGGGTCCTCAGGCCGGTCAGCCACATCCGGCCGGCGGAGCGGTAGGCCGGACGGGCGGCCAGCCCGTCGATCAGCGCGGCGGGGTGGACCACCATGCGGCTGGCGCCGAGCTCGAGCGCCGTCGGGATGAGCTCGGCGGCGGTCCGCAGGACGTCGGCGGCGGAGTCCGGGTCGATCACACTGCCGGCGGAGTAGCCGGTCATGGAGGAGAACGTGGCTCCCGTGGCGGCGAGCTTGCCGGTGTCGTGCCGGCGCGTGTCCCAGAGTTCGACGTCGAAGCCGCGGTCGGTGATGCGGCGGACCCGCTCCTCGAAGGGCAGGTCCAGGTAGACCATCTCCGCGCAGACCGCCAGGCGGACGCCGCCCTGCGGGGCGCTCATCGGGTGGCCGCCGGGGAGGGAGAGAGGGCGGCAACGTCGCTGATGTTGACTGTGCCGCCGGTTTCCACGGACTTGATGCAGGCCAGGGCGACGGCGAGGGCCGCCCGCGCATCGCCGCCTCCGGGCGCAGCGGCGGGCGGTCTCGGCGTGCCGTCGCGGCGGCTGCGGACCAGTTCGGCGAAATGGGCCAGTTCGGCGGTGTAGGCGTCGTGGAAGAGCTCCACGTTCAGCCGGGGCGTGCCGCCGCTGAAGCCCTGCTGGGTATAGGCCGTGGCGGCCGTCTCCTGCAGCGATCCCGCGGTGACCATGCCGGCCGAGCCGAATACCTCGCCCCGAACGTCGTAGCCGTAGAGGGCGCTGAAGTTGGCCTCGGCGACGGCGATCGCGCCGTTGCTGTACCGGATCGTGGCGACGGCGGTATCGAGGAAGCCCTGGTCCTTCAGCCCGGGCTCGACCAGTGCGTCCGCCATGACGTGGACCTGCTCCGGCACGGCGCCCTGGTTGAACCAGTTCAGGGTGTCGAAATCGTGGATCAGGGTTTCGAGGAAGATCGTCCCGGCCGGAATCCGGCCCGCCTGCGGGATGCCCTCGGCGGTTCCGGGATCGCGGGTCAGGGAACGCAGCAGCCGCGGTTCGCCGATGGTGCCGGCTTCCACCGTGCGCTTGGCTGAGGCGAAGTCGGCGGCGAAGCGGCGGTTGAAACCGATCTGCAGTTCGACGCCGGCCGATTCCACTGCGGCGAGGGCGCCGTCGAGTTCTTCCACGGTCCTTGCCGCGGGCTTCTCGCAGAAGACGTGTTTCCCGGCGGCAGCAGCCTGGGCTATCAGGGAGGAATGGAAGCGGGCCGGCGCGGCGATGATGACGCCGTCGATGTCCGGATCGCTCCACAGGTCGGCGGCGTCCGCGGTCACCTTGGCCACGCCGAGCCGGTCGGCGAGTGCCGTGGCGGCGTCGAGGGCCGGATCGGCGATGGCTTCAAGGCGGGTGCCGGCGATGCGGGTCGCGGCGCTTTCGGCATGGAAGGCCCCGATCCAGCCGGAGCCGATGAGGGCCAGCCGGACCGGTATCGGCCGGGCAGGCGTCCGCTCGAGATATGCCATGGGTTGTCTCCTCGGTAGGGCGGCAGGGCGTCGCCGCATGAGTTCTAGATCGATCTAGTCGATTGGATGGCACAACTGTGGCACAGGTGGACGGCGCTGTCTAGATCGATCTAGTATCCTGCTCAGGACCGACTCCTTTGGCGCCGCTGGAGATTCCAGCGAGGGAGGATAGGCGGTCGGGGCGGACCGGCAAGTGCGGGGGAGAGGCGGAGGAAGAACGTGGAGCGAGATCAGCAGCCCGGCGGACGGCCGGGGCGCAGGCCGACGCTGGCCGACGTGGCCGCGGCGTCCGGGGTCTCACGCGCCCTCGCGTCCATCGTGATGCGCGGCGCGGAAGGCGCCGGCGAGGCGACGCGGGAACGGGTGCTCGAAACCGCCCGGCAGCTGGGTTACCGCCCTGACTCCCGCGCGCGGCTCCTGCGCAGCCGCCGGACCCGCCTGCTCGGAATCACGTTCACTGTGTCTGAGCCTTTCCACGGGGAGATCGTCGAGTCCATCTACGCCGCCGCCGAGGCCGCGGGCTTCGAGGTGCTGCTCAGCGCTGTCGGCGCGCGACGGCCCGAGGGACGGGCGGTGGAGACTCTCCTTGATGCCGGCGTCGAGGCAGCGCTGATGATCTCGCCCTCCTCCGCCGCGGCAGACCTCGCCGCGCTGGCCAGACAGGTGCCGGTGATTAGCCTCCTCAGCGCAGCCGCCCCCGGGATCGACGCCGTGAGCAGCGATGACGCGGCCGGCATCCGGGCAGCCGTGCAGCACCTGGCCTCGCTGGGGCATCGGGACATCGCGCACGTCGACGGAGGGGAGGCCGTCGCCTCGGCCGAGCGCCGCGCCGCCTACGGAAGAAGCATGCGGGAGGCCGGGCTCGGAGAGTGCATCCGGGTCCTCCACGGCGGGGCGCACGAAGCTGACGGCATCGCCGCCGCCGGCGAACTTCTCATCGGCCGCCGCCCCACCGCGGTTGTGGCCTTCAACGACCGCTGCGCCCTGGGCATCCTCGAGGCTGCCTGGCGGGGCGGGCTGAAGGTGCCGGACGACCTGTCCGTGGTCGGCTACGACGACAGCCAGCTCGCCCGGCTCGACCACATCCGGCTGACCTCGGTCAGCCAGGACGCCGCGGGGCTTGCCGAGGCCGCCGTTGCCTGCGCCGCGGCCCGGATCCGCTCGGAGGAGCCCGACGGCCTGGTCCTCCAGCCGAGCCTCGTCGTCCGTTCCACGACCGGCCCCGCGCCGCACTGACCTCCGGATCCGCCGCACCAGCCGCCCGCAACCAGCCCGCCGCCCGATGACCCGCCGCCGTCGTTCTCCAGGCGCCGGAAAATTCCTCCGAAATGATCCAATCCGTCCGCGCGCCCGCTCCGAATCCATCGTGACAGCCCGCACCGGAAGGGGCGGGACCCCAGGGCGGCGCGGCCGTCCAGAGGAAGGAGATCCATCATGGCTACGTACCCGAGGATGAGCGGACTGGTCGGTCTGGCGGCCGCGGCGGCCCTGGGGCTGACCGCGTGCGGCGGCGCCGGCAGCTCCAGCGGCGAGGCGGCCGAGGACAATATGAGCACCGGAACGCCGATGGAGACCTCGGCGCCGGCCACCGGGACGATGGATCCGGCGGCGAATCTCGTGGGGCCGGGCTGCGCGGACTACGCCGGCCAGGTGCCGGACGGGGCGGGGTCCGTGGAGGGAATGGCGCAGGATCCGGTGGCGACGGCCGCGTCGAACAACCCGCTGCTGACCACGCTGACCGCGGCCGTATCCGGCAAGCTGAATCCCGACGTCGACCTGGTGGACACGCTCAACGGCGGCGAGTTCACGGTGTTCGCGCCGGTGGACTCGGCGTTCGAGAAGGTGCCGGCCAAGAGCATCGACGCGCTGAAGACGGACTCCGACGCGCTGACCAGCACCCTGACCTACCACGTGGTGCCCGGCCGGATCGCGCCGGACAAGCTCACCGGCGAGCTGGAGACGGTGCAGGGCGAGCCGGTGGAGATCGCGGGCAGCGGCGACGAGCTGAAGGTCAACGATGCGAGCGTGGTGTGCGGCGGCGTCCAGACGGCCAACGCCACTGTCTACCTGATCGATACGGTTCTGGTGCCTCCGGCCAAGTAACGGCTGCATAGAGACCGCGGCCGGATGCGGGATCGAGGAGCCCATCCGCATCCGGCCGCTCAGCCGCTCCGTCACCAAACCCCGTCTTTGCGAAAGGTGCCCCGTGCCCGACCGGCGTGAGAGTCTAGAGCCCATGCGACTGCCGTGGCTCCGCTCCGCCGAGCCTTCCCCGCCGACCCACGAGGACCTGGTCCGCCGGGTCGCGCTGGGCGACGAGGCGGCGTTCGAGGAGCTTTACGACGCGGTGTCGCCGCAGGTGTTCGGGCTGATCCGCCGGGTGGTGCGGGACCCGGCGCAGAGCGAGGAAGTCACGCAGGAAGTCTTCGTGGAGGTCTGGCAGCAGGCGGCGCGTTTCGACGCCGACCGCGGGCGGGCCGTCTCATGGATCCTCGTGATCGCGCACCGACGGGCCGTGGACCGGATCCGGGCGGCGCAGGCCAGCGCGGACCGGGACCTGCGGCAGGGCATCAAGGAATTCCAGGAGAGTTACGACGACGTGCAGGACATCGTCGAGGCGAAGATCGAGGGCGAACGGGTGCTCAAGGCGCTCGAGAGCCTCACCCGGGCACAGCAGGAGGCGATCCGGCTGGCCTACTATGGCGGTTACACGCAGCAGGAAGTAGCCAACCTGCTCAAAGTGCCGGTGGGCACGGTGAAGACGCGGATTCGCGACGGCATGATCAGGCTCAGGGACAAGTTGGGGGTGGCGTGATGGACGAGCAACTGCACATCCTGACCGGCTCCTACGCTTTGAACGCCCTGGAGGGCGATGAGCGGGCGGCCTTCGAGCAGCACGCCCTGGCCTCCGAGCAGACCCGCGAGGAAGTCCGCGGGCTCAGCGCGACGGCGGCGATGCTCGCCCACGGCGTGGACCCGGTGCGTCCGCCGCAGCGCGTGAAGGACATGTGGCCGCCATCCGGAACACGCGCCAGCTTCCGGCGGAGGATGTCGTGGCCGACAGCGCGGAGCGG
Organism: Arthrobacter sp. Marseille-P9274; assembly: GCF_946892675.1. NCBI lineage: Bacteria > Bacillati > Actinomycetota > Actinomycetes > Micrococcales > Micrococcaceae > Arthrobacter > Arthrobacter sp. Marseille-P9274. The sequence continues at coordinate 146,946 of NZ_CAMPOV010000001.1, read as the reverse complement.
GAGTACGACGGCGGCGTCCGGCCGGCTGCCGGGGCGGACCTTCGGCTCGGGCCGGGGAGGGCTCCGGCTCGGGGCGGGGCGACGTGGAACCGCCGCCGGCGCCGAGGCGGGGACTGACGAGCTGGCCGCGCGGGCCGCCGCTCCCGCAGGAGCAGCGGTTCGGGCGGATCTAGGCCGGGCCTGGTGCGGGCGCTGGCCGCGGCGGCGGGAGTGCTGCTGCTGGCCGGCGCGGGGCTGACCGGCTGGGCGCTCGGGCAGTCGGCCGAAAACAACCGGCTCGAACAGCAGCTGGCGCAGGCCCAGCAGACCCAGGGCGCGATGCTCGGGATCCTCACGTCCGAGGACGCGAAGGTGTCCACAGCGCGGATGGCGGACGGCGCCGTCGTTACCGTTGCCTACGCGCCCTCGCTCAACCAGGGCGCGGTCACGGCGCACGGCCTGCCGGACCTGCCCGCCGGCAAGACCTACGAGCTGTGGCTCCAGCACGACAACGTCATGGTCCCCGCCGGCCTGATGTCCAGCGCGGCCCCCGGATCGCCCATGATGACGCTGCTCGAGGGGCAGCTCTCGGGCGCGACGGCCGTCGGCATCACGGTCGAGCCCGCCGGCGGATCACCGGCGCCGACCACCGAGCCGATCATGGTGCAGGAGCTGTAGCCCGGCCGGCGCCCGCGCCCGGCGCGCCGATCATGGCAGGAGCTGTAGCCCGTCCGACGCCCGCACGCCGAGCCGTTCATCCGAAATCGATTGGCCGGAAACTGCCGGTTTAGGGGCGCTATCGAGCCATTTCCGGCCAATCGTTTATGCACAAGGCGCTGTTCATGCACCGGCTGCTGCCCAAATCAGCCGCTGCAACCTCAATCAGCGGAGCGTTCCGAAACAAGCGCTGCGATCCAATCCGGCGTCTGCTCCGCTCCGAATGACCAGTACCGGGCCGGCCAGCCGGCGTGCCCGGACGGATCCAAGGAGGAACACCATGTCAGTTTCAGCCACTCGAACCGGCAGCCGTACCGCTGTCCAGACCGCGGCGCTGGTTGTCGGCGCCGCGTTCCTGTTGGTCGGGGTGCTCGGCTTCGTCCCGGGCATCACCTCCAACTTCTCGGAGCTCAGCTTCGCGGGGCACCACTCGGGCGCTCTGCTGCTGGGGATTTTCCAGGTGTCCGTGCTGCACAACCTCGTTCATCTGCTTTTCGGCGTCGGCGGACTGGTGCTGTCCCGAAGCCGGGCGGCAGCCAAGTCCTACCTGGTCTGGGGCGGCGGGGTGTACCTGGTGCTGTGGCTGTACGGGCTGCTCATCGGGCACGGCACTCCCGCGAACTTCGTTCCTGTTAACACGGCGGATAACTGGCTGCACTTCGTGCTGGGCGTGGCGATGATCGGCCTCGGCACGGCACTGGGCCGGCGCCGGACGTCGGCGTAGCGGTCCGGCGGGCGGGCGGTGATGGCGCGGCGGAAGGAAGTGGTCCGGATGGACGAGCGGCAGACTCCCGAGCCTTCGGGTACGCCCCGTGTGGACGGGTCGGAGAGCGATCCCCCATCCGGCCTAGCGGGCAGCCCAGACCCCGCGGGCGGCGCGGGCGGCTCGGACAGGGCGGGCGGCTCGGACAGGGCGGGCGGCTCGGACAAGGCGGCCGGGCCTGGCCGGGGGAAGCGGCGCTGGCTCGGTGCGCTCGCCGGGCTCGTATCCGCGGCCGTGCTGTTCGCTGTGGCCGAGCTGGCGGCGGTGTTCTTCGGGCCCGGCTCGTCTCCGCTGGTGTCGGTCGGTGCCGCGTTCATCGACTTCACGCCGCCGTGGCTGAAGGACTTTGCCATCTCGCTGTTCGGCACGGCGGACAAGGCCGTGCTGTTCATCTCGATGGCGCTGGTGACCGCGGTGCTGGCGGCGGTGGCCGGGATGCTGGCGGTGCGGCGGTACGCGCTCGGGGCGTCCCTGGTAGCGGTCCTCGCCGTCGTTATGGGAGTGTGCGTGGCGACCCGTGCGGTGAACAGCGTCCTGGACCTGGTGCCGACGGCGGTGGGAACCTTGGCGGGGCTGCTGGCGCTGAGCTGGCTCACGGGCAAGGCCGTCGAGGCGGGGGCCAGGGCGCCGGAAGCGGAGGCTGGCGCCGTGGTCCCGCAGGACGGCGCCGCCGCCACGGAGGAGGCCAGGAGCCGGCGGAGTTTCCTGGTCGCGGCCGGGCTCACAGCGGCTGCCGCCGTCGTCGTTGGAATTGCCGGCCGGACGTTCTCCGCCGCCCGGAACACCGCGCGCATCGCCCGCCAGGCGCTCAAGCTGCCGGCCGCCAAGACCCCCGCCAAGCCGCTGCCCGCGGAGACCGCCGCGCCGGTGCAGGGAATGCCGCCGTACCTCACGCCTAACCCGGATTTCTACCGGATCGACACCGCGCTGGTGGTCCCGGAGATCGACCCGGCGGACTGGAGCCTGCGCGTGCACGGCCTTGTGGAGGAGGAGTTCACCCTCAGCTTCGACGAGCTGCTCGCGCTGGACCTGGAGGAGTCGTACGTGACGCTGACCTGCGTCTCCAACGTGGTTGGCGGCGATCTCGCGGGCAACGCGAAGTGGCTAGGCTACCCGCTGCGCAAGCTGCTGGAGCGGGCGCGGCCGCAGGCCGGGGCGGACATGGTGCTGTCCACCAGCATCGACGGGTTCAGCGCCTCCACCCCGCTGGCCGTGCTGCAGGACCGGCGTGATGCGCTCCTGGCGGTCGGGATGAACGGCGAGCCGCTGCCGCTGGAGCACGGCTATCCGGTGCGGATGGTGGTGCCCGGGCTCTACGGGTACGTGTCGGCGACGAAGTGGGTGGTGGATCTGGAGGTCACGCGTTTTGCCGACAAGACGGCCTACTGGACCACGCGCGGCTGGTCGGCGCGGGGCCCGATCAAGACGGCATCGCGGATCGACGTGCCGCGGGCGTTCGACCGCGTTTCCGCCGGGACGGTGGCGGTGGGCGGTACGGCGTGGGCGCAGCACCGCGGCATCTCCCGGGTGCAGGTCCAGTTCGACGGCGGTAGCTGGCAGGACGCGGAACTCGCCGCGGTGCCGTCCATCGATACCTGGCGGCAGTGGTCCTACCGCTGGGAGGACGCGCCGGCGGGGCGGCACGAGGTGCGGGTGCGAGCCTACGATACGGACGGCGAGCTGCAGACGCAGGACGAGGCGCCGCCGGCTCCGGACGGCGCGACCGGCTGGCATTCGATCACGTTCACCGTGGAGTGACCGGCGGCCCGGTGGGGTGACGGAGTCAGCCGAAGGCGAGGATGCCGGCGTAGGTGAGGAACAGCAGGGCCATCACGAGCCCTCCGCCGAGGATGACCACCAGCCAGGCCCACTGGACCCAGCGCTTCCCGCCGCCCTCGTCGTGGCCCTGCGTCATGCTGGTCGAGGCCTCACCCGGCGGGGTCTCGCCCGGCGGGACGCCGCCGCCCGGTTCGAGCCCGGTGATCTTTTGCTCGTCGGGATCGGGATTCTGGCTGGTCATCGGCGCTCTCCTGACGCTCGTGGAATCCTGCTGGCAACCCCTGCGGAGCCGGTCCAGACCAGCGTAGGCAGATGCTCAGTAAGCTGTCTACGCTAAGGGGCAGGGCGAGGAAGGGACGGCAGCGGCATGGAGAAAGACGTGGCGGCAACAGCGGGCCGGGTCTTCGCGCGGGCTTTTGCAGCGGTCAAGACGCTCCGCCCGGACCGGCCGATCCACCCCGCGGGCCTCCACCTGCGCGGCCGGCTGGAACGCCAGGGCGGCCCCTTCCGAAGCGGGATTGCGTGGCTGGACGCGGCGGGGAACGAAAACGTGGAGGCCCGCCTGTCCCGCTCCATCGGCTTCCCGCCGGGCTGGCCGGACATTATCGGCCTGGCCGTGCGGCTCACGGTGGACGGCGGGCCCGTGGACATCCTGCTGGCCTCGACCGGCATGTCGCGGGCCGGGCGCTACGTGCTCCGGATGCGCCGCAGCGTCGGCCCCGCGGCGCTGACCACCATGATGCCGTACGAAGGAACGGGCGGCCCGGTGCAGCTGGCCGCCCGCACCCTCCGCCCGCACGGCCGGCTGCCCGCGGAGCCACGGGGATTCCGCGACGCGCTGGGCGGCAGCGAGTGGGTGCTGGGGCTGTACCACGGCCGTCCCGGAGCGCCTTGGCAGCGCTTCGCGACCCTGATGCTCCGCGCGTCCGCGGAGGCGGCGGATACTCCCGTGCGCTTCGACCCCATGCAGCACCCGATCCCCGGCGCCGGGACCTACAGTTGGACGCAGGCACTGCGCGAGCCCTCTTACGCTGTGGCGCGCAGACCTGTCGAGAAGCAGACGCGGAGGCGCGCCGACCAGGAACGAGGAGGCCCATGACCACCGGCAAGGAACGGGAAGCGCACGTGCTGGAACGGCTGATCGGCGGAGAGGACAAGGGCCTCCCGGTCGAGGCCGCCGGCCTGACGGTGGGGGAGTACCTGGCCAGCAAGCCGGAACTGTCGGAGTTCTGGACGCCCCTGCTGGTGCTCAGCGAGGACGCCTTGGCCAACAACATCGAGTTCATGGCGGGCTGGCTGCGCGAGCGCGGACTCGAGCTGATGCCGCACGGCAAGACCACGATGGCGCCGCAGCTCTGGCAGCAGCAGCTGGACGCCGGCGCCACCGGCATCACGGTGGCGAATCCGAGCCAGCTCAAGGTCGCCCGCGCGCATGGCTTCGGCACGCTCATGCTGGCGAACCAGCTGGCCGATCAGAACGCCATCCGCTGGGTGGCCGGCGAGCTGGAACACCCGGATTGCACGATCTGGTCCTGGGTGGACAGCGCCGAAGCCGTGCGGCTGGCCGAAGACGCGCTGCGCGGGCTCTCCCCGGCCAGGCCGCTGTCAGTGCTGGTGGAGCTCGGCGCCCCGGGAAAGCGCACCGGCGCCCGCAGCGTCGCGGCGGCCCTGGAGGTGGCCGAGGCGGTCGCGGCATCGCCGGTGCTGCGGCTCGCGGGTGTGGCCGGCTATGAGGGAGCGCTCGGCAAGGACCGTACGGAGCCGACGGTGGAACTGATCCGGCGCTACGTCGCGGACCTGCTCGAACTGCACGGCAAGCTCGGCAGCCGCTACGGCGACGGGGATGTGCTGGTCACCTGTGGCGGCAGCAACTACCCGGAACTCGTGGGCGAATTGTTTGCGGAGGCGCGGAAGGCGGATTCAGCGCGCTACGTGCTGCGGTCCGGGGCCTACATCACGCACGACGACGGCGCATACCACGCGCTGTCACCGTTCGACCGGGATCGTGCGGGGGAGGAGCGGAGCCTGGTGCCGGCCGCGCACGGCTTAACGCGCGTGCTGTCCCAGCCGGAACCCGGCCTGGCCCTGCTCGACGGCGGCAAACGCGACTTCCCGTACGACGACGGACTGCCCGTCCCGCAGTTCGCGGTTCCCGCTGCGCCCGGACAGGTGACCGCCCTGCACGGCGCCGTCGTCAGTGACATGAACGACCAGCATTCCTTCCTGCGAACCGCCCCGGGGTGGGAACCGAAGGTGGGCGACCTGGTCCTGCTCGGCCTGTCCCACCCCTGTACCACCTTCGACAAGTGGCGGCTCATTCCCGCCGTGCAGAACCTGGTTCCGGGCGAGGACGCCACGATCACCCGACTGATCGAGACCTACTTCTAGGCGCCGCCCATCCGCTGGACAGGCCTGCATCGAAAACGGCGCGTTTCGATGCAGGACTCTCCAATGGACGGCTTGTTCGAACGGGCTGGCGGCTAGGGGGTGCGCCGGGCGAGCCGCTTAGCCCACCGGATTCCCACGCGGCGGGCCCGGTGCAGGGGATGACGGGACCGGGATGGCTTGGGCTCGCGCGGCGGCAGCGCCCCGGGCAGCTCCAGCTTCGTGAGCCTGCGCCGCTTGAAGTACCGCATGTCCGGCGAGCCGTCCGCGGTGGCGAGGAAGGCCTCGGCCGGGGGCCGGACCGCCGCCAGGGTGTCCGGCTGCATGCAGTAGGCCACCGCCTCGACCAGCCGCTGCAGCGGAGCCGCAGCTCCGGCCCCGTCCGTTCCGGCGCCGCCCGGGATCTCGGCCGGCGCGGCATAACCGCGCTCGAGGAGGGCGTCGATGATGGTGACGGGGATGCGGTTGCTGTTTTCGTAGGGCGTCAGCCGCTCCAAAAGAACGTCCGTGCCGACTGCCGCGACGTCGATATTGAACAGGTATTTCGCCGTCATCAGGGCGGTGGAGAAGCAGCTGACCACCAGGTCCGGCTTGAGCCGCTGCATGACGACCTCGGCCGGGCTGGTGGAGGTGAGCACGTGAAGTTCCAGCCCCAGTTCGGCCGCGGCCGCCTGGATGGAGGTCACGGCGCCGGGGCCGGCACTGGGGTGCGGCTTGAAGACGCAGTACCGGATGCCGCGGTCCAGCGCCTTCTGCAGCATGGTCCGGTGGAGCTCGATTTCCTCGGTGGAGGAGAGGATGTTCAGCTCGGACAGGTACTGGCCCAGCACCAGGGCGGTCGGCTGCCCTGCGGCCTCCGCCCGCGCTCCCGACTTCCGCTGATCCGCCGCGGGAGTGCCGGAGAAGGCCGACAACGTCGTGTGCTCCTCGGGCAGGGCCCTGGCCAGTTCCTCCATGCCGCGACGGAGGGCTGTCCGGTCGACGGGGACCAGGGCTGGATTGTTTTCGCGCAGCAGCTGGGGCACCAGACCCGGCACCAGATCGACGTAGATGAGCGACTTGAACCGCTGGGCCATCTCGCGGGAGATGGGATTGCGCGTCGGGCCGTAGCTCATCAGGCCGTCGGAGTGCACGGAGATCCGGGCGCTCGAAAAGATCCGGCAGAGCGCGACGGCGGGATTGACCTGGATCGATTCGACGTACAGCTCCACGCGGTCATCCCCCAGGTCCCACAGGGCACGCAGGACGCGCTGCCACATGTAGAGTTCTTCGGCGCGTGGATTGAACTGTCCGGGACGACGCGGCCAGACCAGCGCGTTCAGGTCCACGGTGCGGTCAAAGCGGGAGGCCGCCTCGGCGAACCCGGGCGCCTCGTGGAAGGGAACCGACACCTCGGGGACGAGGGAGTTGTTGGACAGGACCAGGATCCGCTCGCCCGCGGCCGGCGGAATGGCGCCTTCATCGATGGCAGCAGCCAGTGCCACGCACTGGTAGAGGGTGGAGACGACGAACAGCTCTTTCACACAGGCCTCCGAAGGATGGGGGCGACCAGGGCACGCCGCTTGGAATCGAGCACCGCCAGGCTTTCCGCGGCGACGTCGGACGGCAAGGTCGCGAAGGTTTGGCCGATCCCCGTCTGCAGGTCGGCGAAGACGTCCGATGGCATATGTTCCGACCTGTTGAGGTGGTGGCAGGCGATGGCCAGGAACTGCCGGCCGGCCTTGGGCCAGAAGCGGTCAGCCTCCGAGTCCTGGGCCACGAGGCGGAAGATCTCTTCGAAGCACGGCAGGAAGTCCAGCTGGCGCCGGTCATAGATCTGGGTGAGGGACGTGGAGACCCCGCGCCGGTAGATGACGCCGAGCTGGTCGCTGATGGCGTAGCTCTTGCACTGCAGATGGAGCCGCCACATCCACGGCCGGTCCTCGGCGGTGTGCCGCCCGTCGAGGAAATGGAGCATCCCCGAGTCTTTGAGCCGGCCGTCGTAGATTCCGAAGGCGACGATCGGGTAGTCGATCATCGTGGAGGTGTTGTACGGGGCAATGTCCGCCCGGGGGTCGAGGACGGTTCCGTGCAGGGCCTGCGGAGCGCGGTGGATGCTGCGGTTTCCGGCGGTATGGCGGATGTGGTCGGTCCGAAGGAAATCCACACCCAGCTGGTCGATTTCCGCCACCAGCTTCGGAAGGTAGCCGGGCGCATACCAGTCGTCGGGGTCCAGGAACGCCAGGTAGCGGCCGGAGGCCACGTCGATGCCCTGGTTCCGGGCAGTGGCAACACCGGCGGGCTTGTCGTTCCGCAGGATCTTGAGGCCGGGCAGCTGGCTCGCGAAGGCCCCGGCCAGCTCACCCGTGCCGTCGGTGGAACCGTCGTCGACCACCACCACTTCCAGCACGGAAGGGTCTTCGAACTGGCGGGACAGGCTCGTCATCGAATCACGGATGAAGGGCGACTGGTCCTTCGCCGGAACGACGACACTTACTAGAGGCTGGCTTACCAAATCGTTTTCCCCTCGTCACCGGGTCAGTCTAAGTTGCGCTCGTGAGCTGCTCCAAAAGGTGGCTTCACAGGCGCGTCGCCAGCACGGGATGCGGGTGGCCGGCACGGATGCCGGCCACCCGCGTCGTCGATTGCCCGGTGCCGGATCGGGCACCGGCCGGGAAGAACGACGGCGCCGGGCTAGGTGGTGCGCGCGTCCTGCGGTGTTTCGCCAACGACGGCGCCGGGCCGGGGTACGCGTCCGTCCTGCGTGGCGGCGCGGGCGGTGCTGGGCTGGTACGGGCGGCCGAGGGCACGGTATTCCCAGCCGAGCCCGGTGTACAGGTCCTGGTCGAGGGCGTGGCGGCCGTCGAAGATGCGGCGGTGCGCGACGAGGGCGGCGAGCTGCTGGGGTTCGGCGCGGCGGAACTCGTCCCACTCGGTGAGCAGGGCGACGACGTCGGCGTCCTGGACCGCGCCGGCGAGCGAGCCGGCGTAGTCCAGGTCCGGGTAGGCGCGGTGGGCATTGCGGTTGGCCTCCGGATCGTAGACCGTGACGGCGGCCCCTTCCAGGTACAGCAGCCGGGCGACATCGAGGGCGGGCGCGTCGCGGACGTCGTCGGAGTTGGGTTTGAAGGCCGCGCCGAGTGCCGCGACTTTCACACCGGCCAGGTCGCCGCCGGCCAGCTCGCGAATGAGGTCGACGCTGCGGGTGCGGCGACGGTTGTTGATGGAGTCGACTTCGCTGAGGAAGCGCACGGCCTGGCCGACGCCGAGCTCTTCGGCCCGGTGCTTGAAGGCACGGATGTCCTTGGGCAGGCAGCCGCCGCCGAAGCCGAGGCCCGGTTTGAGGAAGCGCCCGCCGATCCGCGAGTCCAGGCTGAGCGCGCGGGCCAGCAGGCTCACGTCGGCGCCGGTGGCTTCGCAGACCTCGGCCATGGCGTTGATGAAGGAGATCTTGGTCGCGAGGAAGGAATTGGCCGCGACTTTGACCAGTTCGGCGGTGGCCAGCTCGGTCACGATCAACGGCGTGCCCTGCGCCAGCAGCGGCTCGAAGACGCGGCGCAGCCGGGCTTCGGCCCACTCCGAGGCGACGCCGACGACCAGGCGGTCCGGGTGCAGGGTGTCCTCGACGGCGTAGCCCTCGCGCAGGAACTCGGGATTCCACGCCAGCTCCAGGTCGACGCCGGCGGGGGAGAGCTCGTGCACCATCCGGGCCAGCCGGGCGGCGGTGCCGATGGGCACCGTGGACTTGCCCACCAGCAGTGCCTTGCGGTCGATGCGCGAGGCGAGCGAGGTGAAGGCGGCGTGCACGTACTTCAGCTCGGCGGCGGCGGAGTTGGCCGCCTGCGGCGTCCCGACGCAGACGAAGTGCACGTCGCCGAAGGCAGCGGCCTGGTCGAAGTCCGTGGTGAAGCGCAGCCGGCCGGTGGCGATGGCCTCCCGCAGCTTCTCCGACAGCCCGGGTTCAAAGAACGGCACCTCTCCGGCGTCCAACTGCGCAATCTTGCGCTCGTCCACGTCCACGCCGAGCACATCGAAGCCGAGCACGGCCATGCAGATGGCATGGGTGGCACCCAGGTAGCCGGTGCCTATCACGGTGATTTTGGGCGCGGGGGAGTAGGGAATCGGTTCCACGGTGACGGCCTTTCCTAGGTTTCCGGCGGAATTCTCAAGCGGTTGGGTGGAGGGGGAGGATAAGGATCAGCTGGTGCAGGGTTCGTTGGAGAGGCCGCTTTCGGCGGCGGTGGCACGGTTGCTGCATTCGACCACATTGTTCAGGGCGGGGGTCAGGGCGTACCCGTAGCCGGGCCCGTTGACCTGCGCCGTGTTGCCGCGGAAGACGTTGTCCGTGCCCCAGCCGTCCAGGATCTCGTGCGTCTGGTAGCCGTCACCCGGTGAGTCGGTGCCGGTGTTGCCGGTGATGGTCCAGCCCTTGCCTTTGACGTCGACCCAGGAGTCGGCCTCCTCGAGGTCGGCGCCGTCGAAATGGTTGTCGCGGAGCACGCCGTTGGCTGTTCCTTCCTTGATGTCCACGTTCTCCGATGTCGTCGCGGAGATTTTGTTTTCCGCGATCTCGTTGCGGTCGCTTTGGTCCGGCTCGCAGTTGCTCACGTCGCACCAGTTGCTCTCGGCGGTGCCGATGTAGATGCCCTCGCCAAACTTTTCTTTGCGGTGCCCGGTATCGGAAATGGTGTTGCCGATGACCAGGTTGTCGGTGCTGAAGCGGCGCAGGTGGATGGCCTCGTCGCCGGTCTTGGTGACGGTCAGGCCGCGGATCACGGAGTGGGTGACCTCGTCCGCCATGACGCCCTTCTGCCCGTTGCGCACGGTAAAGCCCTGCAGCACCCAGTGCGCCGCCTGGTCAAGGTGGAAGACGTAGCCGTCCTCGATGTCGCCGCCGTCGAGGATCGCCTTGGCACTGCCGCAGAGGGTGATGGGCTGCTCGGCCGTGCCGTCCCCCGTCGCGGTGAAGTTGCCTTGGTAGACGCCGTCCGACAGCACGATGACCGTGCCCGGTTCGGGTTCCTCCAGCGCACCCTCGAGTTCGGCCTCGGTGCGGACTGTGACGGTGGCCTCCGGGCATCCGGCCGCGGCGGCGGGAACGGACGACGGCGGCGCACTGCCTTTGGGCGCGTTCCCTCCCGATGCATTGCCTTCCGTCGCGGTGCCGGACCCGGGTGCCGCGCCGGTGACCGGCGCACTCGGGAGGGCGCCGGCGTCGTCATTTGGCCCGCGCAGCGGACCGTTGACGATGAAGACGGTGACGACGGCGATCGCCGCCAGCGTCATGAGGGCGGCCAGTAGGGCCAGCGGACGTCTGTTCATTCCCGCTCTCCGATCTCTTCGGGTGCCAGGATGCCCTTGCTCAGCGAGGTCAGAGGCACCCGTTCTGCGTAGGGGTTGCGGATGGTTCCGGTCCGCCGCCTGCGGCCACCGGAGAGGGCGGTCACCAGCAGCAGCGCGCCGAGGACCAGCCACACGAAGGTCAGCGGCTGGAAGACGAAATTGGCCACCCGCTGCAGCGTATACTCTGGCTGCCAGCCGAGCAGGTTATTCTCTCCCACGGCGCCGCCGGCGGACTCCTCCGCCCAGATGGCGATGGAGCCGTAGCCGGAGACCGTGTTGCCCGCCACCTGGGTCCCGGCCACGCGGCCGCGCAGCGTGATCCCGTGGTTGGAGATGCCGGCCAGTCTGTTGGCGGTGACGTCGGCCCGGGCGTTGCGCACGTAGACGCCCGTGTCGGCGCCGGTGATGAGGTTTTTGCTGACGACGGCGGAGGCACCGGCCTCGCGGATGGCGATGGCGTGTTCCTTCTGGTGCCGCAGTTTGTTGCCGGTGATGACGACGTCCCTGGCTGCATGGTTGACGACGACGCCGACCTGGTTCTTCTCGAACGTGTTGCCGGCGACCCGCAGCCGGGCGCCGCCGCTGATCTCGACGCCGTACCGGCGGTTGTCCTTCAGCGTGCTGCCGGTGATGCGGTTGCGGCCGTAGATTTCGACGGCGGTGCCCACCGCATTGGGGCCGTCCGAGAGCGGGCGGCCGTCCAGCGAGACGCCGTTGCGGCCGTTGTCTTGGGCAGTGACGCCGTCCAGCACGACGCCGGTGGTGGACCGCCCCAGCGTGAAACCGTCCACCGCGTTGTTCGAGGAGGTGGTCCTGGTGATGGCCGCGTTCGTGACGAACCGGTGCAGGACCAGTCCGTCCACCAGGCTCCCGCGGATGGCGGTGTCCTGGACTGCGACGTCCCGCGCGTTGGCGGCGAAGAGCCCGAAGGCGTTGTTCTCGAAGACCGCGTTGTCGATTCCCGCGGTGACCACGCTGTAGTCCTCGTCGGCGGGGTGGAGGGTCTCCAGCTGCTTGTCGGAGAGCAGCCGTGCACCGGCGATGGCGGCGTCCTGGGGCGCTGGTTTGGGCGGCGGGGCCGCCGGCTTGAAGGGGCTGATGGTGTTGGTTCCCGTCAGCGACAGCCCGCCGGTGTTGCCGCTCCAGAAGCCGAGGTTGGCCACCCTGGCATGCGAGAGCTTGGCATGTCCGCCGATCAGCCGGATGTAGGAACGGCCGTCCCTGGTTTCAAAGTCCGGGGACGCCTTGGTGCTGTCCCAGCTGGTAATGGAGACCTTGGCGTCCTTTGTGCCGGCGATGGTGACGGACCCGCCGAGGGCCACGAGGGAGACAAAGGAGCCGGCGCTGCTTTCCAGCCGGAGGTCCAGGCTCTTCGCCCCCTTGGCCGTTGCCAGCGAGAGGTTGGCGCCCGGCAGCACCACGATGTTTTCGGAGAGCAGGTAGGCGCCGCCCGGATGCCGGACGAAGGCCTTGGGCGCGAGCTGCAGGAGGTCGGCGACGGTGTAGGGAGTCTCCCGCGCCGGCAGCACCAGGGTAAAGGTGGAGTCGGTGCGCAGCCGATAGGGGCCCTTGAGCCCGTCGACGCGCCAGCGGGCGGCGGAGGCGACCGTGCGGACATAGATGAGGCGCTCGTCCTCGCGCTGGACCAGCCTGGCCTCGGTCCTCGGGTCGCCGGGGTAGAGCTCGCCCTGGACGTTGCCGTTGCTGGCGATCTCGTTGCGGCCAAAGGCGTCCACGTCCTTCTCCTTGAGGAAATCGCCGACGACGAAGAAGCCTGCCGCCAGCGCCGCGACGACCAGAAACAGCGCGGAAATGATGATGGCGGGATTCCTCATGCCGCCGCCTCCGAGGTCTCGAGGGTGGTGGCGTCCTGGCCGTCGCCGCCGGTCTGGTCCGCGTGGCGTGTCAGCCAGCCCTGCTTGTTCATCGTGGCGAACGCGTACACCTTGATGGGCAGCGCCACGAAGATGACGGCGAATGCCAGTATCGGCAGGATCAGCAGGTCTTTGGGATGCCGGCGCAGGTGCGAAACACCGCGGACGGCGCGGCCGAGCAGCAGCCAGCTGGCCGCCGCGGCGACGCCCAGCGGAGTCAGCTCCAGCCTGCTGAAGACCAGGTAGAGGAGGGTCAGCCCCATGGTGACCGGCGTCAGCAGGATCTGCAGTACCGTCACCTTGGTGATGAACGGAACCCGCCAGAGCCAGCCGGTGCCGATGGCGGTCAGGTAGCAGCGGTAGGAGTTCCGGCTCCAGCGGATGCGTTGCTTGACGAACGCGCGGAAGCTGGACGGGAACATCGACAGTGCCCGGGCCATGGACTGGTGGACGGTCTTGTAGCCGGAGGCGATGACCAGCCAGGTCAGCCGGCCGTCGTCGCCGGAGATGCACCGCCGGCCCAGGAAGTACTCGTTCTCCAGATGCTCCAGCACCGGCAGTACGGCCGCCCGGCGGTACACTGCGGTGCGCCCCGAGATGCAGGGTACCGCCCCGGCCCGGCCCATCGCCGGCACGTAGTCCAGGTAGCGCAGGTTGACCAGCCAGTCGGCGATCCGCCGCCACAGGCTGGTGTCCCGCTGATAGACGTTCTGGTGCGTCCCGACGGCCCCCACCAGGGGGTCCTCGAACGGCATCTGGACCGTCTCCAACAGGCCCGGCTGCCACCACGTGTCCGAGTCCGTCAGGACCAGCAGGTCGTAGCGCGCCAGCCTGATGCCGGCGCCGAGCGCCGAGCGCTTGCCCACGTGGTGGAAAAGGATCGGTTGGACCGTGGGATCGCCCAGCGCCGTGACGCGCCGGTAGGCCTCCAGGTCCTCGACGTCCAGCACGATGATGATCTCGTCCGGCCACTGCGCCCGCCAGGACTCGAGCGCGCTCATGAGGATGTCCGGATCCTCGTGGAAGGACGGGACGATGACCGAGGTTGTGGCCCGGTGTCCCGTGATGATCGGTCGGGCCCGGCGGGAGAGAATGAAGCGGTAGATCCACAGGCCCCAGACAATGGTGCCGGCCACCGCGACCGGGAAATACGGCGAGACTTCTACATAGATTTCGTGGATGGCCGTCCAGTCAATGGACGCGGCAATATCGTCGAAGATTTCCCCCAAGGAAAACACTTCTGCTCCTAGCGCACTCGATTCGACGGGGATAGCTCGGTGGAAGGCACCGCCGCGGCTGCCTGCCCCCAGGACAGCAGCGGTTGTGCCGCACGACCGGCGGCCATCGCGGTCCGGAAAGGTTCCGTCTCTCCGTATCGCGTTTCGAATGGCCGCCCCCAGCCTTACGAATTCGCCGGTGGCTCGTCGATGAGCCTCTGCATCTACGGTGGCGCGGGTAGATCCCGGCGCTCCAGAGTATTGGCTGCGGGAAGATTCCGGGCGGCTACTCGAATCACATCCGCGTCGTACCGGCCGGGCTGGTTTCCGGGACCGGGGACACCCGATTTCCTGCTTGAAATCCGGGCGCTGCCTCCCGGGGCGGTCCGCCGAGGAGTATAAGCATGCTGAGCAGTTACCGGTCTGCCGGCAGGTGCGACTTGGTCCGAGGGTGGGTCTTGCTGCCCTATCGGCAGCCCGGGAGCCCGGGTAGCTTTCGGAGTGGGCGGCCCCGCCGATCCGGGGCCGGCTTGCCGGGCTGCCTCCAGAGGACCCGGCGCAACGGCAGCCACCGGGAGGTTGGGATGGGCAAGCATGTGCAGGCCGGGCAGTTGCAGATCTGGACGGAGCGGGTCGGCGAGGGCCCGGACGTGCTGCTGGTCGGGGGACTCGGGGACACCGTGGAATCATGGCAGCTCCAGCTGGACCGGCTGGCGGACCGTTACCGTTTGACCGCGTTCGACAACCGCGGGGCCGGCCGCACAGCGATGCCGGCGGGACCGCTGACCGTCGAAGCCATGGCCGACGACGCCGCGCAGGTGCTCCGGGCGGTGGGCATCGGGTCGGCCCATGTCGCCGGCTTCTCCGGCGGGAGCCTCATCGCCCAGGAACTGGCGCTGCGGCACCCCGACCTGGTGCGAAGCCTGGTGCTGCAGAGCACCTGGTCCGCGGCGGACGAATACATGAAGGCGGTGTTCCGCGGCTTCCGGTGGCAGGCAGAGCTGGCGCCGAACGAGCGCGACTTCCTGGAAGGGTTCTTCGTCTGGGTCTACACGCCCCGGGCGCACAACAACGGCATGGTCCGGCAGTTCATCGAGGGGGCCATGGCGTTCCCGCACAAGCAGGCCACCGAGGACTTCCTGGCCTTCGCTGACGCCTGCCTGCGCTACGAGTCGGCCGGGCGGCTGGGCGGAATCTCGGTGCCGACGCTGGTGCTGGCCGGCGGCATCGACCCGATGAGCCGGCCGGAGCTGGGCAGGGCCGTTGCGGACGAGATCCCCGGGGCGCTGTTCGAGGTAATGGCGGGCGAGGCGCACCAGCCGTTCCAGGAGATTCCGGACGTTTGGAATGCGCGCGTGCATGAGTTCTGGCAGGATGCGGAAAGGAAGCATTCGGGTACGACTTGGAGCTGAACATGCGCGCGTCTGTCCTCTACTCGGCCGGCCTGCCCCGGCCCTACGCCGACTCGAAGCCGCTGGTGCTGGAGGACCTGGACGCACCCGCGCCTCGGGCCGGCGAGCTCGCCGTCGACATCAGCTACTCGAGCCTGTGCCACTCGGACCTGTCCGTGGTGGACGGAGTGCGGGTGCGGCCGCTGCCGATGGCGCTTGGCCACGAGGCCGTGGGCCGGGTGGCCGCCGTCGGGGAGGGCGTGGCCGATGTCCAGGTGGGGGACCATGTGGTGCTGGTCTTCGTGCCGAGCTGCGGCGCCTGCAAGCTGTGCCGGGCCGGGCGGCCGGCGCTGTGCCCGAAAGCGGCCGAGGCCAACGGCAGCGGAGACCTGCTCCACGGCCCTGCGCTGCTGCGCACGCGGCAGGGGGAACGGATCAACCACCACCTGGGAGTCTCGGCCTTCGCCGACCACGCCGTGGTGGCGCGGGAGTCCGTGGTGGTGATCGACGACGACGTGCCCGACGAAGTTGCGGCAATGTTCGGCTGCGCCGTGCTCACCGGCATGGGCGCGGTGGCCAACACGGCCCAGGTGCAGGCCGGGCAGTCGGTCGCCGTGTTCGGGCTCGGCGCCGTCGGACTGGCGGCCGTGATGGCGGCGAAGCTGGCCGGCGCCTCCGCGGTGGTGGCCATCGACCCGAACACCGCGAAGCATCCGCTGGCGCTGGAAGCCGGGGCCACGCACGCGGGCGTCCCGGACGAGGCGGCGGAGCTGATCCGGCAGACCACGGGGGAGGACGGTGCCGATGTTGCGATCGAGGCCGCCGGTTCCGCCCGCGTACTCGCAGCCTGCCTCGAGGTGACTAACCGCGGCGGGGCGGCCGTCGCCGTCGGCCTTCCGCACCCGTCCCAGGAACTGACGGTGCCCGCGCTGCAGTTCGCCGGAGCCGGCAAGCGGCTGCTCGGCTCCTACATGGGCGACGCGGTGCCCGGCCGGGACATCCCGCTCTACCTGGAGCACTGGCGCGCCGGGCGGCTGCCGGTCGAGCTGCTGCATACGGACACGCGGCCGCTCGCCGAGCTGAACGAAGGCCTCGATGCCCTGGCCGCCGGCGACGTGGTGCGCAGGCTCTTCACCCCCTGACGGCGGCGGGAGGATACGAACCCGAGGAGCGCAGTCATGCCCCGCTAGTTCCGAACGGCCGGCGCGTCTTCAAGGCCCGTGTCGGGCTGCCCGGCGGGATCATGCGCCTCAACGGTGTGCCGCTGGCGCGTGTTGAGGAAGTGCCGCTCGACCAGCAGGAAGAAGAGCCAGCAAAGGACGAGGACAGCCGGCATGACGGCGAACGTCATGACGGCCCAGTGGGTGGCCAGGCTCAGGTCGAGCGGCAGCAGCAGCAGGTTCGCCAGTCCGAGGAGGGGGCTGTGGAACAGGTAGACGCTGTAGGAAATCAGCCCGAGGAAGAGCATTGGGCGCGCCTGCAGGAGCCTCGCGCCGCGGGGGATCCTCCCCGCCACGGCCCGGCGACCCAGCCAGACGAGGCCGGCGGCGACGGCCAATCCGGTCATCAGTTCCATCAGGCCGCGGGTGGGCAGCGTGATGTCCGACCTGAACACGGCGCAGCCGACCGTAGCGGCGGCCAGGAGAATGAAGACGGGGCCGGCGGCCCGGACCGTTTGCTGACGCATGGTCAGCTGCGCGGCCCACATCCCGGCGGCGAAGAGGGCCACCAGCCAGGGATGCACGAAGCCGAAGGCGCGCTCGGCCAGCAGCCAGAAGCTCGCTGCAGTGAGGGCACCGACGATGATTGCGGGGTGGATCCGCCGCCACAGCGGCAGGAGCAGCAGCGGCATCAGGAAATAGATGTGCCATTCGACGGCGACGCTCCAGAGCGGACCGTTGATCTTGCCGATCCAGTGGTGGTTGAAATCGTGCAGCATCAGGAAGTGGCTGATGGTGCTGCCCCACGTGACGGGGATTTTCGAGTCCCACTGGGTTCCGCCCTTTTCCTGCAGGACCGGGAAAAGTGCGATCAGCAGGAGCGAGAAGACGAGGGCGGCGTAGTAGGGCGGCAGGATGCGTTTGCCGCGGCGCTTGATGAAGGACCACACACCGTGGCGGAACTTCAGTCCCGGCGTCGAGAGGACGGGCAGCATCAGCACGTATCCCGAGAGCACGATGAACACGGGGACACCGAGGTAGCCCCAGCCCAGGAACTCCTTGAGCATCGGCAGCTCTGCGCGGGACTCGCCGCTGAGGCCTGTGAAGAGGTAGGTGTGGTAGAGCACGACGAGGACCGCCGAGAGGCCGCGGAGGCCGTCCAGGTACGGAAACTCGGGGCGCTTGGGCGGGGCAGGGTCGGTGGCGGGCAACGACAAGCGTGTCTCCAAAGCATCGCGGGCGAATTCCGTCCGATGTTACTAGCCGAAGGGCCGGTTTCCGGTTTCGCATGACCTCGGCGCGGGAGGACTTCGGCACTCGACCGCGATGTTTAGCAGGGGCGCTGGCGACCGGCGAGTTCATTACACGGATTTGTAACAATGAATTTCGACGATCGAAATATAAGTGGCAAACTAATGGGCGGCACGAGCGGCCGCGAATTACCCCCAAAGACGCTGGCCTGGCCCGGCGGATGCGTTCCCCCATTGCATCCGCTGAGGTGCCGTTGCGAAGACCCCCGCTCCGAGACTGGCGGGGGTCTTCCGCATCTCCCGGGCAGTCGCCAGGGGCGTCGGCCGTGGCCAACGTCCCACCCGGAAAACATCACACCGCGCCGCGCTTCCCAGACCGGCCGCCGATGGGTTATGTTTTTGCATGCAGCGCGGAATGGAACGTTCGTCCGTTGCGGGCTGCGGGCAAGTTGGGGCGTTGGGGAACGTTGTAATTTCTTCCTGTATCCGTGCCTCAGTGCGCTCTAGTACTGGGAGGCTCTCAGTCCTGAAACGCCGGGCACGTACGTGGTACCAGATCCCCCAAAAATCGGGTCAGTACGTGCCCGGCCCAGCAGGGCTGCGGCTCCCTTCGGGTCAGTGCTGAACAGTTGGGGAAACTGCAATGAGTTATCGAAACCTGCGCCGCAAGTGGCGCCGTTTGAATCCTGATAAGAAGCGCCATATGGCCAACACGGTTGTGTTCGTGCTCGGTGCCATGGTCCTGGCGGCGGGGACCTATTCCCTCTCGCTGTAAAGGCGTGCCAGGGCCCTTAGGCCCTGGGGGACGGAACAACGACGGCGGACGGCCGGCACCCGGCCGGGGTTCCGCCGTCGTACGCCTTAACGTAGACCGCCGAACCGCCGGCGCGTAGGGTCGGACCATGAGTGAGCTTCGTGTGAAGGGCGTGGCCCTGTACTACGAGGAGCACGGAGCGGGCACGCCGATTCTGTGCATTCACGGTACCGGCAGTTCCGCGAAAGTGTGGGGCTCAGCCGTGGACAAGCTCGCCGGGCGCGGGCGCACCATCGCCTACGACCGGCGCGGCTGCACGCGCAGCGAACGGCCCGATCCGTACGAGCTGACCTCCGTGGAGGAGCATGCCGACGATGCGGCCGCGCTGTTGCAGGAACTCCATGCGGCGCCGGCAATCGTGATCGGCCGCAGCTACGGCGGGGAGATCGCCCTCAATCTGGTCGAGCGGTATCCGGGGTTCGTCCGGGCGCTGGTCCTGCTGGAGCCGGCCATCCTCACCCTCACGGCGGAGGCGCACTCGTGGGAAGGCGCGCTGGTGGACAACGTGCTCCTGGCCGCCGGGTCCGGCGGTCCGCAAGCCGGGGCCGAATGCTTCTACCGGGAGATCCTGGGCGCCCACGGATGGGCAGCGCTGCCCGACGAGTTGCGCACGATGGTGCTGGACAATGCGCCGGCTATCCTGGCCGAGCTGAAGGGCGGCTCCTCCCGGCCGAACGAAGGGATCCTGACACAGCTGCACAAGCCGGTGCTGATCGTTTCCAGCGCCGAGTCGCCGCCGCCGTTCCGGGCCGTTGACGAGGTCCTCGCGGACCTGATCCCCGGGGCAGTCCACGAGATCGTGGAGGGCGGGCACTTGATCGATGCGGCCGGTCCGAAGGTGCTGCGGTTCCTGGACGAGCACATGGACGCCACGGAACCGCGGCGGGATAATCGGGCGTAGCGGGGAAGGGGTGTTTCCCATGGCTACAGGCGAAGGGGTCTGCAGGCAGATCGTCTCGATCCAGCGGCCAGGCGCGGTCGATGCGGAGGCCGGACATGTGACCTGGGGCGTGCTGATCAGCGAGACGATGGTGGTTTGCCGCGATGTCGGCTGGGTGGAGGACGCAGACCGCTGGTGGGACGTGCTGGTCGCTGCGCCCTCCCGGGACGGCACCGGCACCGTTGAACACATCCGGATGCGGGAGATCGATGTGCTGGGCAACCCGAACGGCCCCGGTGCCGTCGCCCTGGTGAAACTGGCCCATGCTCCCGTGCACGAGGTGCACACCGACGTCGTTGTTGATGACTTCGACGAGGCGGAGTTCTACCGCGCGCTGGGAGTCGAGGGAAATGTGTGTGCGGCGCTGGAGGCGGTGAGGGTGCTGCCTGCGCAGCGGCCGGAAGGGACCGTTTCCCAGGTGCTGGGACCGGTGGACCGGTGGAAGCTGGACGGTCGGGGCCTGCGGGTCCGCAGTTTCGACCCGCGCGCGCCGCTGGCCGACGCGGGCGGCGCCGAATCGCAGCTGGCCGGGGCCGGCCGGCCTGTGGCGACGGAGGGCGAAGTGACCGGCGCCCAAGCGCCCGGTGCAGGGGAGGGCGACGGCGCCGCCGGCGAAGGATCCGGAGAGGACACGGAAACGAGGCCCAGGCCGCCGGATCCGGACCGGATCCTGCTGTGCTTCTTCAAGCGGTGCAGGTAGGCGGCCATGCGCCCGCCGCGGTTCCCTGCCAGCGTGACGCCGGTGCTGGAGGCGCTGGGGCTGTTGCTGCTGTACGGGCTGGACCTGGCGGTGTCCTGGGATTTCAGCTCCGCGCCGTCCTGGCTGGACCCGTGGGCGGTGCCCCTGCTCGGGCTGGCCGTCTACCTGCCGCTGCTGTGGCGGCGGAGGCGGCCGCTGCTGGTGCTCGCGCTGTCGGTGCTGGCCAGCATCGGGTTCGCGCTGCTGGTTCCGCATACGGTCCTCATGCTCGGGCCATTCGTGGCGTTGTATTCGGTGGCCCGGCACACGCGGCTGCGGCCGGCCTATGCGGGGCTGGGCATGGCCTTGGTGCTGGTGGCGGCGAACGTCCTGGCCCAGCTGGAGTTTGTGCGGCCGGAGGAGGCCGGACAGCTGGTCCTGGTCAGCGGGCTGCTGGGCACGATGATGACGGTGGCGGCGTTCGCGGCCGGACGGTGGGGGCGCAGCGCGGCACGCCAGCGGCGCATCCAGGCACAGTTGGCGGCGGCGGACGAGCGCAGCAGGATTGCCCGCGAACTCCACGACGTGGTGGCGCACTCGGTCAGCCTGATGGTGCTGCAGGCCGCGGGAGCCGGCCGGTTGCTGCAGAGCGATCCGGACCGGGCAAGGACCGCGCTGCGGCACGTGGATGAGCTCGGCGCACAGGCGATTTCCGAGCTGCGCCGGATGCTCGGCCTGCTGGTGCCCTCGGATCCCGTGGAAGCGGAGGGCGAGGCGGCGGCAGCGGCCGGGCGGCTGGGCGAGCTGCCGGGCCTGGTGCAGGAGTTGCGGGCGGCCGGGCGCGAGGTCGAGTTCGCTGTGGAAGGCCAACCGGCTGCCCTGCCGGCGGAAACCGGGACAGCGGTGTTCCGGGTGGCGCAGGAGGCGCTGACGAACGCGGTCAAGTACGCGGACCCGCAGCGCCCGGTGGAGCTCCGGCTCGCGTGGAGCGACAAGGGGCTGGGGCTGGCCGTACGGAGCTACGGCAGCCGGGGCGGCAGCGGGCGTCCGGCGGGAACCGGCCACGGGATCGGCGGCATGCGGCAGCGCGCGGAGTCCGTGGGCGGCGTGCTGGAGGCGGGGACGACGCCGGAGGGCGGCTTCCTGGTCTCCGCTACCTTCCCCGCGGCGGGGCGGGCAACGCCGGGCCGGCCGCGGCGGCAGCATTGGGGGCCGCGGATGGCCCGTGCGGCGGGAGGCAGGTCCTGATGGCTGCGCCGGAGGACGGCGTCATCCGGGTCCTGCTGGCCGATGACGAGGCGCTCGTCCGGGGAGGACTGGCGATGCTGCTGGAGGCCGAGCCGGACATCACCGTCGCGGGAGAGGCAAAGGACGGGGCAGAGGCGGTGGAACTGGCCGCCCGGATCCAGCCGGACGTCGTCGTGATGGATATCCGCATGCCCCGGATGGACGGTGTGGAAGCAACCCTACAGCTGAGCTCGGATGCGTTCCTGGACAAGGTGGAGACGGTACCGGCCGTGCTGGTGCTGACCACGTTTGGCGACGACGAGGCAGTCCGCACCGCCCTGCGCTCGGGCGCCTCCGGTTTCATCCTGAAGAGCTCGGCTCCCGGGGTGCTGAGTGACGCCATCCGCGCGCTCGCGGCGGGAGGCGGCTGGCTGGATCCGGCGGTCACCCGCGGGCTGCTGGCCGATTTCGCCCGCAGGCCGGACGTGCGGGCACCCGGACCGGCCGAGCTGGCGCAGCTGACCAAGCGGGAGCGGGATGTGCTGACCGTGGCAGCGCACGGGCTCAGCAATGCCGAAATCGCCGCACATCTGTTCCTGAGTGAGGCGACGGTCAAGACCCACATGCACCGGATTTTCCTCAAGCTCGGCATCACCGACCGCGCCCAGGCCGTCGCCGCCGCCTACAAGAGCGGGCTCGTCCGCTCCGAAGACACGCTGTAGCCGGATCGACAGCCGCTGGGCGGGGTGCCGCCGGACGGTGCCGCCGCTGGCACAGACGGTTCGGGGCCGGAAGTCCCCCTGGCTTCCGGCCCCGGCCGCGGTCTTGTGCCGGGCCTACTGGTAGACGTACTCGACGTGGCTCTTCTTCCAGTTGTGCCAGCCGGTCCAGTCCCCGTCGTAGTACACCTTGTAGGTCACGCGGTGGTAGACCTCCTCGTCGCCATGCTCGGTGTCCGGCGCCTTCTTCTTGATGTGGTAGACGCTGGTGTCTTCCTGGTCGAAGTGGTCGTACTTCGACCAGTCGCCCAGGTACTGGTCGTGGCCGTGGTCCTTCTCCCAGCGCTGGTCGTACAGCTCGATGCCGTAGCCCTCGTCGCAATGGACCTTGACCCGATAGTCCACGTAGTCGTCGTGCTTACCGTGGTCGTTGTAATGGACGACGGGCTTGAGCGCCCACACCTCGCAACCCTGGTGATCATCCCCGTGCTGATCGTCGGTGGCCTGCGCCGGGCCGGCCAGAGCCATGGGTACCGCAGTGGCGGCAAAGGCCAGGACGGCCGCGGCCGCCCCCGCCTTCCCGAACCTGGACCTGCGGGTTGCCTGCTCTGCTGCCGAGTCGGTCTTCTTGGTGAACATGCGTTTGCTCCTGCTGAAGGTTTGGGCTGCTGTCCGCGTTCCGTCCGGAACACACCATCAGTTTTGCGGCGCGGGGATCGGTCGCGAGTCCACCCCGGGATTGGTTTGGCACGTACATCCGCAGGTGTAGCTGCCAGCCGCAGATTGCAGCGGCAGGCCGACGCGGACGCAACGGGCCGGCGAGCACACTGGTTGCGACGGCAGCTTCGCGGGAGAGGACCTCAAGATGGCCGAGCAAGCAGTTTCACGGATAGACGCCTTCACGTCCGTCCAAGCCCTTTGCGCGGACCGAAGCCACGATCCATCGCCCGCATTGCTGCATGATTCCTACGCCCCCACAGTCCGGTTTTGCTGCGGTTTCAGGCACCTGCAGGCGTTTCCGGCCCCGCCGCCGAACGAAGCGACCGTTTACATGCCGCGATACGCCCAGGTGGCGGAGGCGTGCACGTTCGCCATGCTCGCCGAGGGGTACCGCGCGGCGCTGCAGGACGGCGCGGCAGGAACCGAAGAGGAACTGCTCGCGGCGGTCCGCCGCCTAGCGGACCTCGTCACCGCCGACCTCGCGACGGCCCGGCAGAACTACATCAGGTACCTCAGGGGGGAACTTGGCTGGTGGCTGGAGCGGCTCCAGTGGCTGCTCGACCAGGCAGGCCTCGGCGTCGACACCAGCGGGGCCCTGTCCCCGGACCCCGCACGTTGACTGCTGCTCCGGCCGGGGCCACATTAGGAGGAGGGATACCGTAAATCGGGGCCGGGCGGAGGATCCGTGTTCCCTGCAGCAGCCGTGACGGGGGCGGGCGGAGTGCAACGTGTGCTCCGCAGGGTCCTGCTTGTGCTCACGGCCGCCATGTCCTGGCTGTCCGTGTCCGCTTTTCCCGGCGCCGGCCCGATCCCGCTTTACGCCGGGACCGAAGGTCCGCCGCCGCTGCCGCCGATCGCGCTCTTCGAAGCCGCGTGCGAGGACCTGACCTGCTTCCTCGATGCCTCCGCTTCCTTCGATCCGGACGGGGCCATCGTTTCCTACGGCTGGGACTTCGGGGACGGAACCCACGGCCAAGGCATCGCGAGGGAACAGGTATTCGGTGAGCCGGGGACCTACACAATCGTGCTGACCGTTACCGACCAGTCCGGGATTTCCTCGGCCTTCAGCCAGACCGTGACGCTGCAGCTGCCCACCGGGCCCCCGCCTGCGCAAAGCACGTCGCCTGATGTCGTTGTCCCGCCGCCTCCGACCGAAACCACATATTCCTATTCCGAGGGCCCGGTCCCAGGCACAGAAACGGGAGCAGGCAGCAGCCCGCCCCTTCCGGGACAGGCCGCCCAGCAAATCCTGGACCGCTGCTTCGAGGGCACGCTCGTGTTCCGGCCGCCGTCGCCAATGGAGCAGGGCGAAACTACGTCCTGGTCGATCCGCGTGGCGCTTCACGGCTCGGACGAGGACCCGTCACGGGGCCTGCCCGGCGATGGGCCGGTGGAGACCCGGACACCTCGGCTGTGCGAGTTTATGCGGGCTGAACTGACCGGAGATGGCATGGACATCACAGCGACCAGCGGCGCGGGCGGACTGATCTCGCTCCCGGCGGAAGGCGTGGGCGAGTGGAGTTGGGACATCACGCCGCGCGAAGCCGGGGAGAAGGAGGTGACGCTGCGGCTGCTGGCTCCGGGACCGGAAGGCAGTAACATCATGGTCGAGACGTACCGGGAAACCATTGACGTGCAGGTGCGGCTCGGCTACGTCGTGGGCAACGCGGTCAAGGAATGGGCCGGACCGCTCGGTTTAAGCGTTCCCGTGGTGGTCGGTGCGATCGGCGCGCTCTACCTGTGGTGGCAGCGGCGGCGCTACAAGCCCAAGCACGCCCCGGCCTCCGGTACATCCGCACCGCCTAGTCGATGAAGGCTGCCTTGGAGCTGTACTCCTGGTAGAGCCGCACGGCCTCGTCCAGGGGAAGTTGCCCGTACTTGAGCGCCGCCAACAAGCCCTCGAGCTGCGCGCTGGCAGATTCGGCGGTGGAGATTCGCTCCGCCGTGTTGTGGGAATTCGCCAGCCCGGTGCAGATGGCAGCAGCCAGCGAAAGGATCGAGGCCAGCACGCAGATGACCTGCCAGACGACGGCGCTGTCCGGTAGGGAGAAGATACTCGCTATCGCATTATTGAAGCCGTCCTGGCCGAAGCCGGGACCGGCGGTCAAGGCGGCGGCCGTGGCGCTTGCGATGATGCTGATGTTGGTCAGAAGGCTGCGTTTCGGCCGCGCACGGCGCAGGTACGCCCTGATGCTTTCACGGCGCTCGTCGATTTCCCGGGTCAGGTCCTGGCGGCCTTGCGCGTTGTCCATCTCGTCATCCCTTTCGATTCGTATGCGGGCTGCGCTCAGGGTAGTCGCCAGCCCCCGTACCGGGCATCCGGTCGCAGGGGCGGCGTGGTTCCGCCGCCGAGGCGTTCGAAGACCGCGGCAGGCACGAACCTGGCACGCAACGAGGCGGCACTGTCATGGCCGCCGGCGTAGACGTCCAGCGAGCGGATGGCGGGCAACCCGGCAGGGGCGGGAGGGCGGCGCAGGCACCACCACCACCCGCCGTCGTTCCGGCTGATTCCCGGAACCTGCGCCGAGGGCGGCACCCGAACACGGGATAGGCCTGGAGGCTGATCGCCTTCCTTGCCGGAGAGGGGATCCACCGCGCGCCCGTCCACGCCGCGGATGGACAGGCTCACCCGTACAGGAGGGGCCCCCGGGGAAGCGGTGATGCCGATCCAGCAGCCCTCGCCCTCGGGCAGCGCCACCAGGAAGCGCCCGGGGCCGGCGGAGCAGCAGGGCAACGCCCCGGCGCTCGCCGGCAGCGCCGCCAGCACGCCGGATTCCGGGAGCGGGTAGCGCTGGAAGGACAGGGACACGCCCTCGGCGAGGGGCAGCTCAAACACGGTGCCCTTTGAGGATGGTGGCGGCTGCGGACGCCGGAATCAGCAGCCTGCGTGCGGCTTCCTCGTCATCCTGCGGCGCATTGTCCTTGACCCAGCGGGCCAGCTGGCGCGCGTGGAGCAGCTTTGCCCCGGGGTCTGCCGCCCAGGTCAGGAAGGGGCCGAAGTTGGTCACGGCATGCACGCGCTGCCAGAGTTCGTCCGGGATGAGCGCGGGACCGGTATAGCTGGCCTGGGTGAGCAGCTTCCAGCCGTACTTGAAAATCGGCGGCACGGGGAACGGTTCACGCCACACGAGTCCCGGGTCGAGGCAGCGCAGCGACAATGCCGCGATGTCGGGGTGGAAGCCCGGAATTTTCTGCCGGAGCCGCACCACGGCGGCATCCAGCTGCTCGTGCTGGCCCGCGGTTCCGCCCTGCGCGCCCTCCATGGCAATGAGCAGCAGGTAGCCACCGATGATTCCGGCGATGGGATCTTCGTATTCCTCCAGCAGCAGGTTCTGCAGCCCGGCGCCGTGTGTCTTGCCCAGCAGGTCGCGGCCCTGGGCCAGCGCCAGGCGGGCCGTCTCGATCACCTGGTCTTCCTTGGAAGCCTCCCCCGGAGCTTTGGCGGCGCCTGAAGCGGGACGCATGAAAACGGCCGCGTCGACAATGGGAACGATGTCGTTTTCCG
The DNA here is from genome assembly GCF_946892675.1 of Arthrobacter sp. Marseille-P9274. NCBI lineage: Bacteria > Bacillati > Actinomycetota > Actinomycetes > Micrococcales > Micrococcaceae > Arthrobacter > Arthrobacter sp. Marseille-P9274. The sequence continues at coordinate 120,505 of NZ_CAMPOV010000001.1, read as the reverse complement.
GAACGCCCGGCACGAGCAGCGCGGGGGAGCGCTGCAGGGCGATCTGCGTGACCCAGCCGGCGCAGGCCATCACCGTCGCCTCGCCGGTCCGGCCGCTGTGGAAGGTGTGGCGCAGGAAGTACGGGCCGGGCTCGATGCTGCGTTCCCACACGGCCACGGGGTCGTCGGCCGGACCCTGCTGCAACTCGCTTTCCTCCAGCAGGTTGGCGACCACATCGCCGGAGGGGGAAATAAGTTCCAAGCCCTCCATCGGGTGGCCGGGTTCGCCGCGCGGCCCGTTAGGCTCCAGCCAGTAGCGCGCGAGGACCGAGAGGGTCGGCCCGGAGGGACCGGCCGCTGCACCCGGCTGGCGCGCGGCCGCCTTGACGAAGGGTTCGACGTGGGCCTCGCGGGTCATCGCGCTGCCCGGGATCGGCGCCGGTGAGGGCACCGCAGGTGTGGCATAGGCGGCGGCCAGGTTGTCGTCGAGGAGGACCACGTCCTCGATCACGGCGGAAATGTCGCGTCCGAGTTCGATCCGGATCTTGTAGACGCCGGGCGCATCGAATTCGTGCAGTTCGCCGGTGTCGGAAAAGATCCGGTTCAGGTTGTGGTCCAGGACCGAGATCGTCGCCGCCGCGTTCTTCGCCTCGACGTCGATGCCGTACAGCTCGGTGGGATGGGGCGGGCGCACGCGGCGGCCGGCGGTGCCGAGGGTCAGCTCCAGCGCACCGGCCCCCGTCACCTGGAAGCCGTGCCGGATGCCGAGGTCGGGAATCTCGGCGACGTACAGTCCCCGGGCCAGCTCGCCCTGCCAGAAACTGCCCGTGTGCTTCTGGTCCACAATGGCCGCGTGCGGCCGGCCGGTCCAGATCTTCAGCCTTTGGCCTGCCGCCGCAGGCAGGTCCAGGCGCACCGGGTAGGTGGGGCGGCTGCGGAGCCGCCGGAAGATGATGCCCGCATCGGCGCGGATGAACGGATGCAGGTCCACGGCCGAGGAACTGCGGGCCTGCCGGGGCAGGAACTGCGGCATGGTGTCATGCAGGAAGGCCTTCAGGCTTTCCCCGGTGATCCTGCCGTGCTCGTCGGTGGCACCGCCGCGCAGCCCCTGCAGCAAGGTGTAGCTGAAGACCCCGTGGACCCTGCCGTCGGGCATGGTATGTTCCAGCGCACTCTTCGTCTGCGCCGCCACGGCCACGAAGGCCGGCCCCGGTACGCCGGTGCCGCTGCCGGCGCGGATCGGGACGCTGCTGACCGGGATGGTCTGCTGGTGGGTCATGCAGCAGTCCATCCAGAGCACGTATTCGCGGAAGCGCAGCGCCTTCCGGAAGTTGCGCATCCAGTCGTAGGCATAGACGTACGACGGGACGGTCAGGGTGGCCTCGGCGGTGAAGAGCGCCCCTTCCTCCAGCACGGGCGCGAACCCGTGGCCCGAGAAATACAGGTAGAGCCGCCCGCCCATGGTCTGCGCGGTCTCCTCCTCGATCCAGGTCAGGGCCCGGCGGATCTTCGCCTCCTCCGGCTGGGGCTCCTCCGGCTGCGGCGGATCGAAGTCCGCGGACCGGATCAGCCGGACGTTTTCGGGACTGAGCGCGCCGCCGTCGGGCGCGATGAGCCAGTCGCGGATGTCGACCGCATCCGTGTCCGGGCCCTGCAGGTCCGCGCTCCCGCCGGGCGCCGCGAACTTCGGGTACCGGGCAATTCCGACGACGACGGCGTAATCGGCCACGTGCCATGACCTCCTCAGGGGGTTGGTCACCAGGGATAGGCGGAGCGGATGAACTCTTTGTCCGTTGCGGAGAGCGCGCTGTTCAGCCCGGCGGAGAAGCCGTCCAGGGTCCAGGACTCGGGGATCGGGTACATCATGATCGATGAGCTGTCGGTGTCGGTCCCGGTGACCTGCTGCGCGTCGTACTTGCGGAAGATGTTGTGCTCGATCGTCGCCTCGTCCCAGTTGTTCGGCGGCCCGGACAGGTCGGCGACGACGGCCGCGCGGTTCCAGTCGATGGGCTTCTGCGGATTCTGGTGTTCGTGGATCAGCCCGATGGCGTGGCCGAACTCGTGCAGCACCACGCGCCTGACGTCGTCGTCGCTCGATTCCGGGGTCAGCCAGCCGAAGTTCATCGTGGGTTCGCCGGCGTCGATGTGCTGGGCATGGGTGCCGAGATAGGACCAGGAGCCGTTGCCCTGCTGGAAGGCAACGCGGATGTCGCCCTGGGAGTCCGAGGCCTCGGCGAACTGCAGGTTCGCCATGTCCGGGCCCGTCCACTCACGTGCGACGGCGAGGACGCGCTGCCGCAGCCCGGGGTCGCCCTCGAGGAAGGCGACATTCAGGCGGGTAACGTTCCAGCGCGCTTCATTGAGCAGCGCGGCCTTGGTGTTGCCGGTCGTTCCGGTCGCTGTCCGGATGAGGCAGTAGTGGTTCTTGTTGGTGTTCTCCATGGGATGTTCGCTCCTGGGTCGTTGGCCTTCACCACGTGAGGGTGATGAAGCCGTCGGATGTTGCCGGGCTGAGCACGCGGTAGCCGTACTGCTCCTGCAGGGCCGCGTCCTGCCACTTGGCCGCGCGGTCCCGGTAGTTGAAGACGATGTCCTTAGCGGGTCCGCCGAACTTCAGGATCCGTGCCATGCACTCGTCGTCGGGGTGGTGGTGCCGCGCGCCGCTGGTTGAGATCAGGTAGCTCGGACAGTCCAGCAGTGCCAGCAGTTCCTTGGACAGGTTGGCGGCGCTGCCGTGGTGCGCTACCTTCAGCGCGTCGATGCGCAGCCTGCCGCCCTCCGACTCCGCCAGCGGCTGCAGCGACCGTGCCAGCCGTCCGTCGTCGCCGTCGCCGGTGAAGATCAGCCGCCGGTCCTCGTACTCGAAGAGGAAACCGATGCTGCTGGCATTCGTGAGGGAGCTGTCGGGGACGAACCTGGAGGCCGCCAGCTCCTCGATGCCTGCCGCGGCCCCGAGGCTTTCGAAGCCGGGCAGCTGAGGGGGCGTGGCCTCGCGGCCAGGAATGAGGCCGTGCCGGGCGCACTCCTTTTCCCAGAACGGGCGGAGCCGGTCCAGCTGCCCGCGGTCGGGCGAGAGCACGGTGACGGCCGCCCCGCCCGCCAGCTCGGCCCGGCGGCCGGCGAGGACCGTCCTGCCGTCGAAGGAGGCGTTCCAGGCCAGGCCCTGCCGGTCCAGCGCGGAAGTGAGCAGCTCGCCGTCCCGGGGACCGAAATGCTCCAGTCCGTCCCCGACGAGGTGGTCGTAGCCGTTGAACCAGACGTCGCCCAGCGCGGGGCGGGCCGGGTCGTTGACCAGCGCGAGCACGCCGAGTACATGGTCCTGGTCGACATGCGTGACGACCAGGACGTCGATCGGCTCAGGGGCCACGAGGGCCGCGAACAGGGGATAGGAGGATGCGCGGCCGCCGTCGATCAGAATGCGATGCTTCCGGACGGGGCTGCTGCCCTCGCCGTAGGCCAGCAGCAGGCTGTCTCCGTCCTGTGCCGGCAGCATGGTCAGCTCAATCACGGCGGCCACCGCCCAGCTCGAGGACCACGAAGGGCTCCCGCATTTCGGCCCGCCAGGAGAGCCGGCGTATCTCTGCCAGCATGAGCTCGCACTCCGGGTCTTCGGGGAATTCGGCCAGCAGCTCGATTAGCCAGGCGAGGCCCGGAGTGAACACCGGCAGCCCCCGGTGGAACGCGGCCTTGGCGAGTTCCTTCGCCGCGGCGAGCTCCCGGGCGGTGGTCGCCTCGCGCAGCCGCAGTGCGGCTTCGAGGATGGCCGGGTCGCCGAGCAGCGGCGCCTGCCGGGAGATGGCAGGCAGCCGCGCGTACCAGTCTGCGGACCGGCCCGGAGATCCGGTGCCCAGGAAGAGGTAGCAGGCGGCGGCGGCAGCCAGCGGATTTCCGACGTCGTCGGGCCCGGCTGCGCCGGCTGGCAGTCCGTCCACGGGCGCGAAGACGGCAGCCGCCTTGGCCAGATTGCCGGCGGCCAGGTAGGCCAGTCCCGTCGCGAGATCCGGGTCCCGGACCGTCACGGAGATCCGGCTGGTGGCCGGCACGGGATCGCCGTGGACGACGACTTCGGCCTCGGCGTCCCGGCCACGCACGTCCCGCCAAGGAAGCGGCAGAGTGGCGAGCGTGCGATGTCCGGCCGCGGCCACGAGGAGGAACTCGCGCGCCGGAACGGTCGCACCGCCGGCCGTCGGTTCGCGCCCGAAACGGTAGATCGCGGCGAAGCCCTCGCCGCCGGGCACGGGGGCTTCCGGAGGACCGGAAGGCTCCATTGCCGCTTCGAGCGCGGCGGCGGCACCGGCGGGGGCCAGGCCCGCCGCCTCATTCAAGCGGCGGTAGGACAACGTGCCCGGCTCCGTGGTCCGGAGCCGCACCAGCCGGGCAGGCTCGGCGCGCGGCGCCGGCTGCGGGAAGCCGTGGTGGCGGGCAGGGCCGCCCGGTGCCTCCGTCGGGTTTTGCGCCGGCGGGACAGCCGGGGTGGGGAGGATGTTGCCAAGGACATGCTGGAAGGCCCGAGCTGCATCGTGCGGCGCCGCTGCCCCGAGCTCGACTGCTCCCAGCTCGACCGAGGCCGATCCGCCATCGTCGACTCCAACCTGCTCCGTCAGCAGTTCGCCCGAGGGCAACGTGGTTTCAACCAGGTAGCTGCCGGCCTCCACGGCGAATTCCGCGGGCGCTACCGAAGCCCCGAGCGGGAACAGGACCGAACGCCGGCCCCGGCCGCCCGGCGACGTGGCGTAGATATTGCCCACTACCTTGATACCGTCGTCCAGTCCGGGCCCGCCAGCGGACGCGTTAACGCGCACCCGCAGCAGCCCGCTCATGGCGCGGCCTTCAGCCGGACCGGACTATAGGGCGGCCGCACGGCCCTCGTGAGCGATCGCGGCGGCCCATTCTCCAGCTGCGCCTCGAATAAGTACTCGCCCAGCGCGAGCTCCAGGTACCACTCCACGGAGGGATCCTCGGCGTCGACCTCCGTCCGCAAACGGCGGCCGCGCTCTTCGTTTCCCTGGCGGCAGGCAAACTCGGCCAGGGAGTTCTCCTCGGCCGGCTGGCAGCTGACGTAGACCGGAACCAGGGGGTCACCGGCAAGCTGGTGGACATCGAAGACCGCCAGCTCATGAACCGTCGGCGTCTGCACGGTGGCCGCCCGACCGGCCAGCACGGGGCGCCTCATGAAGTCGTCGATCGCCGTCGACAGCGTCGTTGTGCTGACGCGCCAGTCGCCCTCGGGGTTGTCGCTGCCCGCTCCGCGCAGTGCGCGCAGCAGGGCCTGGGTGAAAAGGCTGACCTGCCCGGGGCGGCCGTAAGCCCGCTCGCCGGCGAGTGAGGCGTAGTAGGGGACCGAGAGGACGCGCGGCAACTCCGGCGGGCGGCGGACGCCCAGCAGCGGGACACGTCCGGCGAACCTCGCGTCCGTCTGGCTGATCAAAAAGTTCGACGCGGCCCGGCAGGCGTCGACGAAGAACAGTTGCTCGCTGGCCTGGCAGGTCTTCAGGCCGCGGCGCAGTTGCTCGAAGTCCAGCGCCCGGTCCAGCGGGTTGTCCTCGTCGTCGGGCGAGAAGTCCGAGGCGAGCAGGGCCATGTCATTGCCTTCGGAGATGCCGTGCCCGCAAAAGTAGAAGACGAGCCGGTTCTCCGGGGAGCTGTTGCCCCGCTTCTTCCATGCCTTGGCCGCCGCTTCGATATTGTCGGCGGTGGCCTCCGGGACGGCATGCGGGTTTCCCGTCCGCGGGTTGAGGAAGGGAACCGGTTCCTGCTCGCTCAGCAGGAGCGACAGGCTGGCCAGGGGCTTGGCGTCGAAGCGGTAGTCCGCCAGCAGCCACGTGGCCACGGCACGGGCCGACAGCGACGGCGAGGTCAGCTGTCCCATGCCCGCCGCGTTCCTTGCCGGGTCGGGGCCGCCCAGCAGGTGGGGATACCTGCCCACGCCGACCACCAGCGCGTGCGTGCCGGCACCGGCGGTCCCGGCCAGGATCAGATCCGGGGAGTCAGCCATTGGGCGTCCTCCCAGACGGCGCCGGCAGGCAGCCCGCGGCTGTAGCGGCCGTCTACGGCGATGCGGTCCCGGACGCTCGCATGCACCCGGGCGCCGGCAGGCACGCTGCGCTGCCGGAGGACCAAGGTATGCCACGGAAGCCCGGCCCGGTGGATCTTCCCGGCTGCATGGCCCTTCTCCAGGGCGCAGGTCTTGCGGTAGGAGTCAGGCCGGACCCGCACGCCCGCGGTGATGGCGCCGTCCACCATCCATTTCAGTGCCACGTCCGCGAGTCTCCACTCGTCCCGGAAGGTGCCTCCGACGTCGGAATGGACACCGGCGAACCAGACCTCGTTGAGATTCGTGCCGGCGGGGCCGGGCTCGACCAGGTACTCGCGGAAGGGGCGGCGCCGCTCGTCGAGCGAGACCGCATGCCAGATCCGGTGGGCATTTGGCAGCTGGCGCGTGTAGGGCCATTTCAGGTCGCGCCGCAGCACGCCGGCCGCCTTGACGGTGTCCCAGATGCCCAGGAACTCGACCGGCACGGCCAGCGACTTTCCGTGCCGCACGGAGAAGGCCCGGGCGAAGCGGTCGATCTGGTCCCAGTCCTCCTCGCTCCAGCGGCGCTTGTTCCGCGCATAGGCGTTAATGGCGTATTGCACCAGGTTTTCGCTGCCGGGCCGCAGAACTCCGACTCGGTACAACAGCCCGGTCAAGGCCCGGGCGGTGTAGGCGCCGCGGCTGAAACCGAACAGATAGAGCCGGTCCTCCGGATGCCAGTTCTGCAGCAGGAAGGTGTAGGCCTCGGCCAGGTTTTCGCGCATGCCGATTCCGGTGGCGAGGCCCAGTAGCTTCGCGGCGCGCCTGGGGGCCGTCGTCCAGGCTTCGTAGGAACTGAAGGTGCCCACGCCCGGGTCGTAGTAGGCGATCTGCTCGTTCCGGTCGCCAAGATCCAGCATCTCGAACAAACGGACGACGTTGCTGCTGCCGGACGCATGGACCTGGCCGCCGGTTCCGTCAAGGCAGACGACGATATTCCTTCCCAATTCCCACCACCGTCGAGTCAGGCGCCGGATCTTGCCGTCGATAATGTCGCATTGGGCTACGGCCGCGTGCGGCGTCCCCTGCCGTAGATATCCGGGCTGCCCCTGACGCCGCGGAGGAACGTTGAACCGATCTATCAGAATTGGTGTTATTGCCGCGTTACGGCTGCGTCACCAGCCTGCAGGCGCAGGCTTCACCCGCTGGTGAGCAGGCCTTCCTCCGCCTCGATGGCCTTCAGCGCGATGTCCTTGTAGCCGACCGACTCGAACAGGACGGTGATGCGGTCGGGCTGCGTGCCCATGACGATGCCGGCGCCCCACTCGCGGTGCGAGACGGGCTGCTGGATCTCGTAGCCTTCCGGCATGGCCGCCTCGTGTGCCATCGCCTCCGCACGAGAGCCGGCCTCGCAGTTGTCGCAGTTCCCGCAGTAGCCGTCCGTCTCCTCGCCGAAGTAGTTCAGCAGCCAGTCGCGGCGGCAGGTGTCCGTTTCGGCGTAGCCGCGGGCCATCTCGATCCGGGACTGGTCGATCTTGCGGCGGGACTCGGCCTCGGCCAGCGCCTTCTCCACGGCGTCCTCCGCGGAGACGCCGCCGCGGGCGCGGTAGCCCTGTCGGTTGGCGGCGATGCTGCCGCTGTGCTCGAGCAGGTTGAGCACGCGGGCCTGCCGTCGGGTGCCGAGCCCGGTCTGCCCGCTGAGCTTGGCCGGGCGCAGCGGGCCGTGCTCCTGCAGGGCGCTGAAGACGGCCTTCAGGTCCTCGGGATCAGGCGCGCCGCCGACGAAGAACTGCTGCAGGCCGAGGTCCTCGGACCGGTAGTGCAGGACGGCGCGGGCCGGTTCGCCGTCCCGCCCGGCACGGCCGATCTCCTGGTAGTAGCTGTCCAGCGAGTCGGTGATGTTTGCGTGTACCACGAACCGCACATCCGGTTTGTCGATCCCCATGCCGAAAGCGGTGGTGGCCACGACAACGTCCACCTCGTTGGCGTGGAAGCGCTCGTGGATGGCTTCGCGCTCCGACGCCTTCCGGCCGGCGTGGTAAGCATCCGTGCGCAGGCCGCGCTCGGCCAGCTCGGCGGCGTACCACTCGGTGTCCTTGCGCGTGCCGGCGTAGAGCAGCCCCGGCCCGCCCAGCTCCGCGACCTGGTCCAGCACGGCGTGCCGCTTGTCCTCGTCCCGGTGGTGGCGCACCACGGACAGGTTCAGGTTGGGCCGGTCGAAGCTGTGCACAATCAGGAACGGTTCCCGCATGCCGAGCCGGTCCTCGATCTCCGCCCGGGTGTGCGGCGACGCCGTGGCCGTCAGGGCGATGACCGGCGGATGGCCGAGCCGCTTCACCACGGCGGTCAGCGTCAGGTAATCGGGGCGGAAATCGTGGCCCCACGAGGAAATGCAGTGCGACTCGTCCACCACGAACAGCGAGACCTGCCGCGCCGCCAGCCGCTCCAGGGTCTCCTCCCGCGCCAGCTGCTCCGGCGCCAGGAAGATGAACTTGGCCGCGCCGCTCTCCACGGCTTCCCACGCGGCCCTTTCGGCCTTCGCCCCCACGTGCGAGTTGATGGCGAACGCGCGCTCCTCGCCGAGGTCCTCGTTGATCGCCTCCAGCTGGTCGAACTGCAGGGCAATGAGCGGGGAAACAACGACGGCGGTGCCGGGCAGGGCGAGTCCGGGGACCTGGTAGATCGCGGACTTTCCGTGCCCCGTCGGCATGACCGCCAGCACGTCGCGCCCGGCCGCCGCTGCTTCCATCGCCTCGAGCTGCCCCTCGCGGAGGGTCTTCAGGCCGAAGGACTCCTCAGCGATGCGGCGCAGCTCGCCGGCGCCGGGCCGGGTGGCCGCGGATTCGCCAGCGCCGGACGGGGCAGCCTCCTGCCGGTCAGGGGCTGACGGCGCCGGCTGGATCCGGGCGGCGGGACGGTCGGACTTCTGCTGCTTCGGCACGCTGGCTCCTTCGGGTCTGGGCCCATCGTAGTCCCGCGGGCCGGACACCGGTTCAGGGGACCGGATTCCGGGCGGACGTGATCTTCGGCGCAATGCCCAAGGCGAGGGCAAGTATGAGCTCGGCGATCCCGAAGGCGAAGTAGAAGCCCATCAGGCTCCGTTAGGGCGTGCCGGCGTTGCCGGACGGTTCGGATTGGGGGAGCGGCACGGTCCAGCTGAGGCGCGTGCCGCGGCCGGGAGCGCTGCGGATCTCGAAAGTCCCGTGCAGGGCCTCGGCGCGCTGTTCCAGGTTGGCCAGGCCGCTGCGCCGCGCGGGGGCCGCGAAACCGCGGCCGTCGTCCTCGACGACCAGACGGACGGTGCCCTCCTCCACGGCGACGGAGACGTCGATCGTGCCTGCCCCCGAGTGCCGCACGGCGTTACTGACTCCCTCCGTGGCCACGGCGACCAGATGGTCGGCGATGGGCTCCGGGACGGCGGCGTCGACCGGGCCTCTGATTTCCAGACGGGGCGTGGCCGTGTGCGAGTTGGTGCCGTCCTGGACCGTGCGGACCAACCTGCTGCTCAGCTCCTCTTCGGTTTCCGCCTGGAGGGAGTAGATGGTGTCCCGGAGCTCCCGTATGGCTTCGTCCAGCTCCAGCGTTATGCCCGCGATCCGCTGGTGGGCGGCTTCGTCCTCCGTGTAGCGCCTGAGGGTCTGGATGCTCAGCCCGGCGGCGAACAGACGCTGGATGACGACGTCGTGCAGGTCCCGTGCAATGCGGTCCCGGTCCGCGAAGAGCATGAGTTGCTCGCGCAGCCGCTGGCCCTGTGCCAGCTCCATGGCGAGCCCCGCATGCGTGCAGAAGACGCCGGCCATCTCCAGATCAAGCGGCCGGAAGGCGCCGGCGCCGCGTTCCCGGCAGAGGATCAACAGGCTCGGTTCCCCGCCGCGGGGCGTCAGCGGAGCGAGCAGCGCTTCTCCCAGACCGTCGGCGGAGTCCTTGCCCACCAGGTCCGCCGTCAGGCAGACCTGCGGCCGCCCCGTCGCCAGGACGTCGGCGGCCACTGTACCGGCCAGCGGGAGGGTTTTGCGCAGGACCTTGTCCGCGCGGCTTCCGGCGGCGGCTTCGCAGCGGGCGAAGCTTCGGTCCGAGGTGGGCGACATCACGGCTGCCAGAGCCGCGGCGGAGGGGAGAAGCGCCTGGTTCACAATGAGCCCGCGTACGTCCTGCGACTTCGGCGGCAGCTGCGTGCTGAGGGCGACCGAGGCACGCAGCCAGCGGCGCATGGAATCGAACTGCAGGGAGTTTGCGACGGCTACACTGCCGGCCGAGACGAGGCAGACCACCACGGCCCGGTCCTCGTCGGTGAACTCTCCGCCGCCGGCCTTGCCGGTGACATGCAGGCGGCCGTATTCATGGCCACGCACCAGCAGTTGGGCGAACAGGGTCGGCACGCTGTCTCCTAGGGCCGATGCTTCTGCTCCGCCTGGACGGGAGGCGGGAACGCCGTCGTCGTCCGTCGTCACTACCGGCTCGGGGGAAGCCTCGGTAGCCCTGATGGTGCGGCCGCCGCCACCCATGTTCTCGAGCCGCAGTTCCACGGACTCCGCCTGCGTCAGGCTGCGCGCCGATCGGACCAGCCGGCGCATCGATTCATCGATGCCGAGATCGGCGGCTATTTCCATGGCTGCCAGGAGCATGTCTTGGGTCACCATTGTGCGGCTCGTCCCGACTTGAGACTCATGCTTCCCCCAAATGCGCCCGGCCGATGCAGCGCGGCAGGCGGATTACGGCCTGGTCCGGCACCCCCATCGGGCCGAATCGTGTTGTTGCTCGGGCGTGCGGTTCCCCCCGATCGCACACATGCCACTAAAGGGCATGCGTTGGGGACATGTCAAGGATGTGTCGGACGGGCGGCGGGAAGCGCCCGCTCACGGTTCCGCGCCCTCAGGGTCCCGCGCCGCAATGTGAGCCGGGTCATGGAATGCGGGACTTTGGACCCTGCCGCCCATGCGCGGCAGACGTGATGCTGTAAGCGGCGCATTTTCGGGGGCCGGTGGGGGAAACCGGTGGCGCTTGAGACAGACCCGAAAGTCCGCAGGGACGGAAGAAGTGGTGCCCTTCCAGTCCCAGCTGCGGAGAAACCGTGGGTCGTCCGCTGCGGACGGCCCACGGTGTTGTACGGCATCCGGCGCAGGGGGCGCCGAATGAACAGAACTGAAATGGGGGTCTTCATGACCATGGTGAAGGACAAAGTCTCCGGCGGCATCGCCCGCTGGCCCGGATCCGACCGGGCAGCCTTCGAGGCCGCATCGGGCCGCAAGATCAGGGTGCTGGTCCGGCTCGACACCGATCTGGAGTCGGCACGGATCCAGGTCGGCGGAACGTTGACTTCCGAAAACCTGCGCGCGCTCTACGCGGTGGCGCGGCGAACCAACGCGTTGGCTCCGGGGATCGAGATCCTGGTGGACCTCTCCGGGGCCCGGGTGACGGGGAACGCACTGGACGATCTTAAGAGCGTGGAGCGGCAGAAGCACCTGCCGGAAGCTTCGGATCCGCTGCATCTGGCGTGCCGGCTTCGCGTCTTGGACGCGATAGCGGCCTAAGCATAGCGGCATGGCAGCCTAGGAGGGCATGGCGATGAAAGCACTCGTGTACGGCGGGCCGGGCAAGAAGGCCTGGACGGAGGTGCCGGATCCGCAGCTGCTGGAGCCGACCGACGCGATCGTCAGGATCGACACGACGACGATCTGCGGAACGGACCTGCACATCCTCAAGGGCGACGTCCCCGCCGTCGAAAACGGCCGGATCCTGGGCCACGAGGGGGTCGGCACCGTCACCGAGGTGGGCTCCGCCGTGACGGGCCTAGCCGCCGGCGACCGGGTGATCATCTCCTGCATCAAGTCGTGCGGTCAGTGTCCCAATTGCAAGACGGGACTGTATTCGCACTGCCTCGGCAGCGAGGGGGCCTCCGGGATCGGCTGGATCTTCGGGCACCTGATCAACGGCACCCAGGCCGAGTACGTGCGAGTGCCGTACGCAGCCAACTCGCTCTACAAGCTGCCCGAAGGCGTCAGCGACGAGCAGGCGGTCATGCTCTCGGACATCCTGCCCACTGGCTTCGAAATCGGCGTGCAGTACGGCCGGGTTAAGCCGGGCGATACCGTCGCCGTCATCGGGGCGGGGCCGGTCGGGCTGGCCGTGGTTGCCACCGCCGGACTGTACGGGGCGGCGGCGGTGGTCGCCGTCGACCTGGACGAAAACCGGCTGGAGCGCGCCCGCGAGTTCGGCGCCACGCATACGGTCGCCTCGTCGGCGGCAGACTGGAAGGACCAGGTGCTGGCCGTGACGGACGGCGCCGGCGTAGACGTCGCCGTGGAAGCCGTGGGCATCCCGGAGACTTTCCAGATGGCGGTGGACCTGGTCCGGCCCGGCGGCAACGTCGCCAACGTCGGCGTGCACGGCAGGCCGGTGGAACTGCACCTGGAAGACCTGTGGATCCGGAACATCAACATCAGCATGGGACTGGTGAACGCCAACACCACGCCGATGCTGCTGCGCCTGGTCGAGCAGCAGAAGATTGCGGCCGAGATGTTCGCGACCCACCACTTCACCCTCGACAACATCCTCGAGGCCTACGACACGTTCGGCCGCGCGGCCGAAACCAAGGCGCTCAAAGTGGTGATTACGCGGGAGTAAGTGCGTCCTCGATCGGCGTGCTCCCGTTGTTGAACGCGATGAACCGGCCCGCCGTCTCCGGGCGTTCCAGCACGGCGGCGGCTACGCGGGCCACGTCCTCGCGGCTGACGTCGCCCTTTTCCGCAGCTTCGCCGACCTCGATCCGTCCGGTGCCCGGTTCCAGGGTGAGTCGGCCGGGCCCGAGGATGGTCCAGTCCAGCGAGGTGCCGCGAAGGTGCTCGTCCGCTGCGGCCTTGGCCTCGGCGTAGGGGCGGAAGGGGTTGTCTTCCGGAACGTTGTCCGTGCCCGAGGTGAAGTAGGAAACCATGACGTACCGCCCGACGCCGGCCTGCGCGGCGGCGTCCATGGACCGGATGGCGGCGTCCCGGTCCACGGCGTAGGTGCGCGCCGGGTTGCCGCCGCCGGCCCCGGCGGACCAGACCACGGCGTCATGGCCGCGGAGCGCCTCGCTGAGTTCCTCGGTGGTGAGATGTTCGACGTCGGCAAGCACCGCCGACGCGCCAGTCGCCTCAACGTCCGCCCGGTCTTCCGGCTTCCGGATCAGTGAGCTGACCTCGTGGCCTTGGGCGGCGAGGATGCGGGCGAGGTGCAGGGCGACTTTTCCGTGTCCTCCGATGATGGCGATCCGTGGCATGCTTGCGGCTCCTAGGGTAGCTGGGACGGTGTCACAGCCACCCTAGGCCGGGCGGCGCCCGGAAGGCCAGCTCAGTGCGGGTCACTCGGTGAGGTCGAATTCGCCGGCCTCGATGATCTGCTCGCAGGTCTGGGTGTCGCAGGAAATCAGGACGACCCGGATGGCTGCGGTGCCCTCCTCGAAGGCCACGTAGTCGCCCGCGGCGAGGAAGGTCACGTCCAGGGAGTCCTCCCCGCCGTTGCAGTCGGCGGTGCTGGAGAAACCGTTGCCCGTGGCGACACGGTTGTCGTCGACGGTCTGGGCGGCGTCCACAAAGATGTTGATCGTCGAGCCGCTACTGCACTCGAAACTGACGGAGACTGTGGCTCCGGCGCCGTCGGCCAGGAGCGTGCCTTCATCGGGAACAGTGACGCTGGCGGCATGGGCCGCGGCGGTTCCGGCGAACGCAAGCAGGGCGGCAAAGCCCACGGCCGAACAGGTACGTGACAGGGTTTTCATGATGGGTCCCAAGAAATGAGCGGTGGAAAGAATCCGGTGCCTCGAAAGGCGTGCCGCGCCGGCCAGCCTGGAGCCCGCCGTCGCGGGTGCTCGCCACGATATGGACACCCACATCATAGACCCGGGCCTTCCCGCGCCAACACGGCCGAAAGGGCCAAATCCTGCCCCCGATCCTTGGCGCCGGACGCGGCTGCCGGCCGGGTCAGAAGCCCAGCAGGAGCCAGGTCAGCAGGCCGGCAACGACGACGGCCACCGCCCCGGCGGTCAGCCAGGTTCCGCCGCGCCGCCGCTGAGGCTGGTCCTTGGCGACGGCTTTCTGCGCTGCCTCCCCGGGGATGGGGACGACCTGGATCATGCCGGTCCGCAGTTCCTTCCGCGTCGGCATGGGGTCCCCGACGGGCGTCTCGACGATCGGTACGACCGGGATCATGCCGGTCGGCGGAACCGGGTCGGCCGCGCCGGTGCGGATGTCGCGGCGGCGCGGGTAAGGGTCGGTGTCGCCCGTGTTCATGAACTCAACTTTCGGCCGGCAGCCAGGGCCGGACCAAGCAGGGGATGGTTATCAGGATCCGGCGCGGCACGGATGGTGGCGTCAGGTCCTCGGTCATTTTAGGTCCGGATGAAGCGATTCACCTGGAGCTGCGGCCGAAGAGCAGTGAGATTCCTGCCACGCCGGCTGCCGGACCGCAATGGCGGTCAGTCGATCTCCTCGCCGGCCAGGGCCCTGGCCGCCAGGCGCTCTTCTTCGGCGGTCTCCCAGACCTCCTTGGCGGCACCCACGTTGAGGATGACGATGACCAGGCCGAGGACGATGTCCGGCCAGCCGGAGCCGAACCAGGCGGTCAGCAGCGCCATCGCGATGATGGCAACGTTGACGAGCACGTCGTTCCGGGCGGAAAGGAACGCCGCGGCGGACAGCGAACCGCCGTGGTGGCGGAACCGGGCGAGGATCAGCGAGCAGGCCAGGTTGACCACGGCGGCCCCGCCGGCGGTCAGCACCAGGGAGAGCGGATCCGGCGGCTCGGGGGAGGCCACTTTTGCAAAGGCCTGCCAGGCGGCGGCGAGGGCGGGCAGGAGGATGATCAGGGCCATCGCCTTGCCGGCCAGGGCCCGGCGGTGCAGCGTCCAGCCGAGGGCGGCGAAGATCAGCAGGTTGATGGCGGTGTCTTCAAGGAAATCGACGCTGTCCGCGAAGAGCGAGACGGAGCCGATGGCAAGGGCGACGGTGAACTCCACGAAGAAGTAAGCCAGGTTCAGCCCCGCCACCCACAGCACGGCCCGCCGCAGCCTGCGTTCGAGTTCGTGCCCCGCTGCTGCCGGTGTCTCCACGTGCGGCTGACCTCCCGCGGGCCGCGCAAACCCCGGACCCCTTGGCTGTGCTTACCCCTGCAGGATACCGGGACGCGGGACGCTGGCGCCGCCGTCGTCCCCGCCGGATGGCTGCCTGATTGGCGGCCTACGGCACTGGGCAGACGCGGTGGGCCCGGCTACGCTGATGCTGCCGGGCGGTGCGGGTGCTTGGGAGGCGCTTCATGCGGATATTGGTGGCTTTTGCCAGCAGGAACGGGTCGACGGGGGAGATCGCCGGGCGGGTGGCCGGCCGGCTGCGGGGAGCGGGCCGGAACGTCGACGTGGCGGAGATGGGGGACGGGCCGGAGGTTTCCGGGTACGACGCCGTGGTGCTGGGGAGCGCTGTGCATAACCAGGCCTGGCTGCCGGAGGCCTCGGACTTCGTCTCGCGGCACGTGTCGGCGCTGTCCGGCCTGCCCCTGTGGCTGTTCAGCGTGGGGATGCCCGATGGGTTGCCCAGGCTGCTGCGGGCGAAGGCGAAGGAACTGCAGGAGAAGCGGATCCTGGGGCTGCTCGGGGCCGATGTCCTGGAGCCGCGCGGGCACCGGCTGTTCTCCGGGGTCTACCTCGAGGGCCAGCTGAAAGGCGCGGCGCATTTCTCGTTCAGGCTGATCGGCGGGCGTTTCGGGGACTTCCGGGACTGGGCCGCGATCGAGTCCTGGGCGGACGGTATCTCGCAGGAGCTGGCGGCGCGTTCCGGCACGCTGCCCAGCCAGGACCAGGCCGGGGGGAGCGGGCGGGAGGACGTTTGACGCTGATCAGCCGATACCCGCTGGTAGCGGCCACGCTGCTCTGTGCCGCGGCCGTGGCCGGGCTGCTGCTGTTCGGCTATCCGGAAGCGGCGCAGTGGACGGCCAGCCTGTACGCGCTGCTGGTGGCTGCGCGGCTGACCTGGGACATGGTGCGCCAGCTGCTGCGCGGGCACTGGGGCATCGACCTGCTGGCCGTGACCGCGGTGGTGAGCACCGTCGTCGTCGGCGAATACGTTGCGTCGCTGATCATTGTGCTGATGCTCGCCGGCGGGCGGGCGCTCGAGGACTTCGCCCAGGGCCGGGCGCAGCGCGAGCTGAGCGCGCTGCTGGAGCGGGCGCCGATGATGGCGCACCGGGAGCGGGAGGGCGAGCCGCCGGAGGAGATCAGCGTGGACGAGGTCCGCCTTGGTGACGTACTGCTGGTGCGCCCGGCGGAGGTGCTGCCGGTCGACGGGACGCTGCTGTCCGGCTTCGGCTCCTTTGACGAGTCGGCACTGACCGGCGAGAGCCTCCCGGTGGAGCGCACGGCCGGGCAGGACGTGATGAGCGGCGCGCTCAACGGGCAGGCGGCGGTGCGGATCCGGGCCACGGCGACGGCGGAGGACTCGCAGTACAGCCGGATCGTGGCGCTGGTCCGTGAGGCGTCCGCCAGCCGTGCGCCGGTGGTCAGGCTGGCCGACCGGTACGCGGTGCCGTTCACCGCGTTCGCCTTCCTGCTGGCCGGAACGGCGTGGCTGGTCAGCGGCGACCCGGCGCGGTTTGCCGAGGTGCTGGTGGTGGCGACGCCGTGCCCGCTGCTGATCGCGGCGCCGGTGGCCTTTGTCAGCGGCATGGGGCGGGCGGCGAAGGCCGGGATCATCATCAAGAACGGCGGCACGCTGGAGAAGCTGAGCCGGGTCAAGGTTGCGGCGTTCGACAAGACGGGCACGCTGACCGGCGGCCGTCCGGTGCTGCTGGCGGTTCGGCCGGCCGGTGACGCGGGGCGGCGGCTGGGACCGGACGGGCTGCTGCGGCTGGCTGCGTCGGCCGAGCAGTACTCCTCCCATGTGCTGGCGGCGTCGGTGATGGAGGCCGCGTCGGACCGCGGGCTGGAGCTGCAGGCGGCCTCCGACGCGGAGGAGGCCGCCACCCACGGCGTCGCTGCCCAGATCGGCGGGCTCGCCGTCGTCGTGGGCAAACCGGCCTTCGTGGCCGAGCGGTCGCGCGGTCTGGAGCGGACTCCGCTGGCCAGCGGCGAGATGGCCGTGTATGTGGCGGTGGACGGGGACTTCGCCGGGACGCTGGTGATGAGCGACGCCGTGCGGCCGAACGCCGCCTCGGTGCTGGAACAGCTGCGTGCGCTCGGGGTGGCGGAGACCCTGATGCTCACCGGCGACGCCCGCGAGACGGCCGGGCACATCGCCGCCGAGGTCGGGCTGACCCGGGTGCAGGCGGAGCGCCTGCCCGCGGACAAGGTGGAGACGGTGCGGGCCCTGCGACAGCGGCCCGTCATGATGGTCGGCGACGGCGTCAATGACGCGCCCGTGCTGGCGGCGGCCGACGTGGGCGTGGCCATGGGCGCGAAGGGGTCCACCGCGGCGAGCGAGTCCGCCGACGTGGTGATCATGCTCGACGATCTTTCCAAGGTGGCGCAGGCCGTGGAGATCGGCCGCCGCAGCGTCAAGATCGCGCTGCAGAGCATCTGGATCGGAATCGCGCTGAGCATCGGGCTGATGATCCTCGCGGCACTGGGCTTCATGCCTGCGGTGGCCGGAGCGCTGTCGCAGGAACTGGTGGACCTGGCCACGATCCTCAACGCCCTGCGGGCACTGGGACCGGGGCGTACGACGACGGCGGCTGCGGTCCCGGCGGAGCGGGAACCGCGCTATTCGGGTTCCGTCCGGTAGCGCCATGGAAGCCATGCTCGGCCTGAGCACGGACCCCGCCGGGCCGCCCGGACAGGTTCACGGGGCCGAGCCGGCGGAGACCCGAAGGACCGCCGCGCCGGTGATCCGGTCGGCGGCCAGGTCCCGCAGCGCCTGTCCCGCCTGTTCCAGGGGATAGCTGACCGTGGTGGGGCGCAGCGGAATCCGGGCGGCCAGCTCCAGCAGTTCCTCGCCGTCCCGCCGGGTGTTGGCGGTGACGCTGCGCAGCTGCCGTTCCTGGAAGAGCTCGGCCGTGTAGTCCAGCGGCGGAATGGCGCTGAGGTAGATGCCCGCAACGGCCAGGGTTCCGCCGCGGTCCAGCGCACGCAGCGCCGCCGGCACCAGGTTGCCGGCCGGCGCGAAGAGGATCGCGGCGTCCAGCAGCTCGGGCGGTTCGTCCTCGGCGCCGCCCACGAAGGCGGCGCCCAGCCGGGCGGCCAGGTCCTGCGCCGTCCCGGAACGGGTCATCACGTAGACCTCGGCACCCTCGTACATCGCCACCTGCGCGGCCAGGTGGGCCGAGGCGCCGAAACCGTAGATGCCCAGCCGGCCGCCGGGACGCAGCGCGGAGCGGCGCAACGCCCGGTAGCCGATGATGCCGGCGCAGAGCAGGGGTGCGGCCTGTTCGTCGGTGAACTCGTCCGGAATGCGGTACGCGAAATCCTCCGGGACGGTCGCCCGCTCGGCATACCCGCCGTCGTCGTCCCAACCGGTAAACCGCGGCGCCAGGCACAGGTTCTCCGCGCCTCGCCGGCAGAACCGGCAGCTGCCGCAGGTGCTGCGCAGCCACGCGATGCCCACGCGCTCGCCGACCCGGAACCGCGTGCAGCCCCCGCCGGCCTCCAGCACGGTGCCGACCACCTCGTGCCCGGGCACGGCGTGCCGGCGGTGCGGCGGCAGGTCTCCCTCGGCCAGATGCAGATCCGTGCGGCAGACGCCGCAGACCCGCACCTGCACCAGCAGCTCGCCGGCACCGGGAACCGGATCGGGAAGATGGCCGAAGCGCAGCGGACCGTGGCGGACCGGGCCCGTCAGCGGGGCAGTATGGTCGATCCACCAGGCCTTCATGACCCCTCGACTCCCTGGGCGGATGGGGATTCCTCCAGTATCCCTGCGCCGGGCGGCTTTGGGCAGGGGCTTGGGCCGTGGGGAGGGGCTCCCACCGGACTAAAATCAGGTGTTTCCCATGTTTTGCCGGTGGACGACGGTAGCTCTTCGCCCACCCCGCACCATCTCTGGGACGACACGATACGGAACTACACCTGGAGAGCATTTGGAGCACGAGGGCAAGGCACTGGCCGCCGACGAAACCGACACCTACCATCACCGCAGCCCCGGCGTCGCCTCGGTCCACGTCCGGGCGATCCTCACATGGTGCGCGATTTTCCCGATGGTCGCGGTCGGAATGACCGTCATGGGGCCGTTCACCGAGGGGTGGCATCCCGTCCTGCGCGCACTCGCCCTCACGCTGGTGGTGGTCCCGATAGCGGTCTACGTGGCGGTTCCCCGACTGCTGCTCCTGCACAGCCGCCTGGGCAACGCCGCGCACCAGCGAACGGTTCGGCGCAAAGAACGCCGGTCCGCCCGCGCGGCCAGGCGCCGCACGTCCCGTCCCTAGCGGCGAAGCCAGCGGCGACGTATCCGGGCCGCAGGGACAGGGCGCGGCCACCGGCGGAATACCTGCCGAATGGCAGGTGCGGCTTCGCGCGAACAGGCGTAGCCTCGCATCCATATCGCCGCGGAAGCCGCCGGCCTTCGAAAGCTGCGTCGCGGCCCGCGCCCGACGGCAGGGAGACCCGATGAGCAGTACGCAGCACGTGCTGGCCGTGCACCCGACGGCCCCGGAAACCGCCCCCGAGCACCGCCTGGCCCGCGGAGTGTGCATCGATGCCTGCTTCGACTGCGCCCAGGCCTGCCGCTCCGGTGCGGACGCCTGGCTGGACGAACAGGGCGCGGCGAACATCCGCACCTGCCAGCGCGCGCAGGACAACTGCGCGGACATGTGCCTGGCGGCCGTCTCGATCCTGCCGCGGCTCGGATCGCCCGGGACGGACAGCGGGAAGGCCTTCATGGGGGCGCTGCTCCAGGCCTGCATGTCCGCGTGCCGGGCCTGCCAGGAACAGTGCGAACCGCATCTGGCATTCCCGCACTGCCGTCTCTGCCGGGAGGCCTGCGCCCGCTGCGAGCAGGCCTGCGCCGACCTGCTGGACTCGCTGCGCCTGACCAGGCCGTGACGGGAGCAGCACCGTGGAGCAGCAGATCCCGGCCGACAAGTCCTACATCGTGTGGTTCGAAGACACGGGGATGGCCGACGTGCCGCTGGTGGGCGGCAAGAACGCGTCGCTCGGCGAGATGGTCCGGACGCTGGCCGGTGCGGGCGTCCGCGTGCCGGAAGGTTTTGCGGTAACGGCCGAGGGCTACCGGGAGTTCGTGCGGGCCAATGGCATGGAGCCGGGCATGCGCGGCTGGCTGGAGCGCTACCGCTCCGGCGACGTGGCGCTGTCCGAGGCCGGGCACGCGGTGCGGGAGCTGTTCCTGGCGGCGCAGTTTCCGCCGCACCTGGCCGCGGCCATCCTGCAGGCGTACCGGCAGCTCTCGGAGCGTTCGGGTCTGCCAGCGGCCGCGGCGGCGGTGGCCGTGCGCAGCAGCGCGACGGCGGAGGACCTGCCGGACGCAAGCTTCGCCGGCCAGCAGGAGACGTTCCTGAACGTCGCCGGAGACCAGGTCCTGCTGGAGTCCTGCCGGCGCTGTTTCGCCTCGCTCTTCACGGACCGCGCGATCAGCTACCGGGCCATCAAAGGCTTCGACGACCTGCAGGTGGCCCTGTCCGTCGGCGTGCAGCGGATGGTCCGGTCCGACGTGGGTGCCGCCGGAGTGATGTTCACGCTCGACACGGAGACGGGCTTCCCGGACGCCGTGGTGATCAGCGCGGCGTGGGGACTGGGCGAGACGGTGGTGCAGGGCAGCATCAACCCGGACAAGTACCTGGTCTACAAGCCGCTGCTGGGCCGCGACGGCTTCGCCCCCATCATCGAGCGCACGCGCGGCGAAAAGGAACGCAAGATGGTGTACGGCCGGGGCGGCAGCGTGCGCACGCGGCTGGTCGACACCAGCGAGCGGGAACGCAAAGCCCTGGTGCTTACCGACGGCGAGGTCCTGCAGCTGGCGCGCTGGGCCGTCGCCATCGAAGACCACTACCGCACGCCGATGGACATGGAGTGGGCCAAGGACGGCACCACGGGCGAGCTGTTCCTGGTCCAGGCCCGACCCGAGACGGTCCAGACCGGGCGCAGCGGCAGCCGCTTCAGCGTCCACCGTCTGCTCGGCGAAGGGCGGCTGCTGGCGAAGGGCGCCGCCATCGGGGACTCCATCGCGGTGGGCGAGGCCTGCGTCATCCGCAGCGCCGCGGATATCGACCGCTTCCGCGACGGTGCCGTGCTGGTCACTGAGATGACGGACCCCGACTGGGTTCCGGTGATGCAGCGGGCCGCCGGCATCATCACCGAACACGGCGGCACCACCAGCCATGCGGCGATCGTGAGCCGCGAACTCGGCGTTCCCGCCGTCGTCGGCACCGGCAACGCGACCGACGCGATCGGCGACGGCGACCAGATCACGCTCTCCTGCGCCGAGGGCGACGAGGGCCACGTCTACGCCGGCGCGCTGGAGTTCGAGACCGAGGAGATCGACCTCGCCGAGCTGCCGCAGACTGCTACCGGGGTCATGGTCAACGTGGCCAGCCCGGCCGCCGCATTCAGCTGGTGGCGGCTGCCGGCGGCCGGGGTGGGGCTGGCCCGGATGGAGTTCATCATCAACGACGTCATCCGGATCCACCCGATGGCCCTGGTGCATCCGGAGCGCGTGGCGGATCCGCAGGAGGCCACGCGGATCCGCGAGCTCACCGCCGGCTTCGCGGACCCGGGGGAGTACTTCGTCCAGACGCTCGCCACCGGCCTCGGCAAGCTCAGCGCACCGTACTTCCCCCGCCCGGTGATCGTGCGGCTCAGCGACTTCAAGACCAACGAATACGCCCACCTGCTCGGCGGCAGCGCCTTCGAACCGGCCGAAGAGAACCCGATGCTCGGCTTCCGGGGTGCGTCGCGCTATTACGACGAGCGCTACCGCGAGGGCTTCGCGCTCGAATGCCGGGCGCTGAAGCGGGTGCGCGAAGAGCTCGGCTTCGGCAACGTCGTCGTCATGGTCCCCTTCTGCCGCACGCCCGCGGAGGCGGACCGCGTGCTGGAGGTGATGGCGGCGAACGGGCTGGTCCGCGGGGAGAACGGGCTGCAGGTCTACATGATGTGCGAGATCCCCTCCAACGTGGTCCTCGCCGCCGAGTTCGCCATGCGCTTCGACGGCTTCTCCATCGGATCCAACGACCTGACCCAGCTGGTGCTCGGCGTGGACCGGGATTCGGAGCTGCTCGCACCGCTGTTCGACGAGCGGGACGAGGCCGTGAAGCGGATGATCAGCCAGGTCATCGTCGCCGCGCACGCGGCCGGCATCAAGATCGGCATCTGCGGGCAGGGCCCCAGCAACCACGCGGACTTCGCCGCCTTCCTGGTGGACGAGGGCATCGACACGATCTCGCTGAATCCGGACACGTTCGTGCGGACCGTGCCCCGGATCGCCGAGGCGGAACGGCGGCGCACGGAGAGGAAGCCATGAATAACGACGACGGCGCCCGCCGCCCGCTGGTCCTGGTGGGCGTGGACGGATCCCCGCACGCGCACCACGCCCTGCGGGAAGCCCGGCGCTTCGCCGGCCTGCTCGGCTGCGACATCGAGGTGCTCACGGCCTGGCAGTACCCCCTGATGGTCGAGCCGACCGCGGCCTACCAATGGAATCCGGCGGACGACGCCCGCGAGCTGCTGCAGGCCAGCGTTCGCGACGTGTTCGGCTCCGAAGAGCCCACCGGGGTGGCGCGGACGATCCAGCAGGGACAGGCTGCGCACCTGTTGATCGAGGCCAGCCGGCATGCGGAACTGCTGGTCGTCGGCTGCCGCGGGCACGGGGGATTCGCCGGCCTGCTGCTGGGGTCGGTCAGCTCGGCGGTGGCCGCGCACGCGCACTGTTCGGTGCTGATCACGCATATCGAGCATGTGTCGTAGCGAAGCCGGAACATAACGAAATGGTTTCAAACTGCCCTAGACGGGAACTGGCGGCAGCGCCATACTAATTCCAACCGCGCGCTTGGGGGCGGGTGTGACGGACGGCAAGGCAATCGGGGGATTGGCATCTAGGTCCGTACTTGGGAGGACATCATGGGAAGAAAGCGCTCGGGGGCCGGCCGGCTCCTGGCTATGGGAGCCGCGCTGGGAATGGCGGCAGGCGGCTGGAGTTTGGCCCCGGCTTCGGCGGCGCAGCCGCTGGACGAATACATCGTGGTCCTGAAGGACAACGTGGACGCCGAAGCCGTTGCGGACGTGCACGACAACCAGTACTCGATGACCGAAACCGGCACCTACAGCCACGCCGGGCCTGCCTATTCAGCGGAGATGACCGCGGCGGAAGCCGGGGACGTGGCGGCCGACCCGAGCGTCGCCTATGTGGCGCCGAACCGGACCTTCTCGCTTGCGGAACAGACCGTCCCGCGCAGCGTGACCCGCACCGGCGCGGACGAGTCGAGCGCCAAGGCCGGTGACGGCAGCGGCACGGTGGGCGTCAACATCGCCATCATCGATACCGGCATCGACGGCAGCCATCCGGACCTGAATGTCCAGGCCGGCGTGGACTGCAGCAGCGGCAGCGCCACGGACGAGTCTCCGGTGATCGATGTCTACGGGCACGGCACCGCGGTGGCCGGCGTCGCCGCGGCCAGTGACAACGACACGGGCGTGGTCGGCATGGCGCCCGGCGCCCCGCTGTGGTCCGTCCGGGTGATGGACAGTGCAGGGGCGATCTCCGAGGCCGCCCTGCTGTGCGCCTTCGACTGGGTGACGGCGACCCGCACGGACGATGATCCGGACAACGACATCGCGGTGGCCAACGTCAGCATCGGCGGCGGCGGCACGGACGACGGCGACTGCGGCAGCAGCGGCGACCCGATGCATGCGGCGATCTGCCGCTCGGTCGAGGCCGGCGTGACCTACGCCGTCGCCGCGGGCAACAGCGGCATCGACTTCGCCACCACCGTCCCGGCTGCCTACGACGAGGTCCTCACGGCCACGGCCATCGGCGACTTCGACGGCAAGTCCGGCGGCGCCGGATCTTCGGTCTGCGACGGCGAAGACCTGGCCCGGTACGCCCAGGATGACGGCCCGGCGTCGTTCTCCAATTACGCCACCGGCTCCGGCGACCAAGGCCACACCGTGGCCGGACCCGGCGTCTGCGTCCAGTCCACCATCCCGGGCGGCTACGGGAACAACCACGGCACCAGCTTCGCCAGCCCGGCGGTCGCCGGCACCGTGGCGCTCTGCCTGAGCAGCGGCACCTGCAGCGGCGATCCCGCGTCCGTGATGGAGAGCTTCCTGAACGCCACCGCCGAGTACAACGAGTCCAACCCTGACCAGGGCTTCACCGGCGACGCCTCCAGCGGGGACGGCTCGCGCTACTTCGGTTACCTGATCCGGGGCTCCATCTTCTAGCCCGCTCCCGCGCCCACGGCGCCTGACATATAGAGGACAACGACGGCGGCGCCCGCCGCGGCAGGAACCCTCCGGAGCCTTCGGGCCCGGAGGGTTCTCCCGCGGGAGGGCTCTCCGGCACCACCGGGAACTGTTCGACTCCGGCGACTCGCTGGAGATGTACGTCCGGGCCCCTGATCACCCCCGCGCTGGTCCTGGCGCGGCGAAGACCGCATCCTCGACGCCCATGATGATCCGGTCGCCCGGAACCGCCGTCCGCAGGAAGGCCGTGACCGTGGCCAGGTCGGTGGAGATGCAGCCCCAGGATTCCTCCATCCCCGCGTGGAGGAAGATCGCGTGCGAGAGGCCGGGCCGCGGTTCCATGTCCGGCGGCCGGTTGTAGTTGATGACCGCGGCCTGCTCGTAGAGCCCGTCCTCCATGAGCTCCCAGAGGTTCTCGTCCGGCCATGCCCCTGTGCCCTCGAAGTATTGCTGGTAGTGGTCTCCCGGACGGGCGCCCCATCGCGAGGACGGGCTGAGTTCGTGGTATTCGAGCGCGGTGCCCGGGTTTTCGCGGCCGAAGGCCTCGGTGACGGTGTAGGAGCCCGATGGCGTCAGCAAAGAGTTCACCCGCACCGGTCCGGGTTTGCCGAATCCCTCGCTGCCGGTGAAGCCGACGGCCTCCCATTCTTCGGCGTAGCCGCCGGGGACCCGGACGCAGGCGGTCAGCTTCACCTCCGTTTTGCCGTAGGCCTCCCCGATGGCGAAGGTGACGTGGTCGGCGCCGCCGGCTTCGAAGGCGACCCGCCCCTCGGCCAGCAGCCGGCACGGTCCCTCGGCGGCTGGCGACGGGGCAGGGCTCGCCGCCGGGCCGGCGGAACCGGACACCGGCGCGGAGCACCCGGTGGCGGCGGCGAAGGCCAGCGCGAGGGCGGCGGCGCGGTGCTTGGCTGGTGTCATCGGCAACATCCTGCCAGCCGCGGGCGGTTTCGTGGGACGCCGACCACCGCTTTCGAGTAGTGCGATCGGCAGGACCGGTAGTTGAAACGGTCAATTGCGTAGTTGCTTAGGGCAACTCCCGTAGGCGCTACGCATCACAGCTCCGGCTTCGGCTTCGTAGGGTTCAGGTGTGGGGGAAACGGCGGGACGCACTGTCCGCCGACCTAACGTTCTCTAACCAGCTTTACGAGACCTAGCTTTACGGCGCAGCCGGCAGCCCAAGGCCGCCGGCGGTGCCGCGTTGCCCTGCCATGCCTCGGTGTCACTCGCACCATCCGGACGGCAGGGATGATCCGGACTTCTGTGGGGGAAATTTTGGAATCGTTGAAGAGTGTTGCACTGCCGCACGCCGTGGCGGCGGCCGGCCTGCTGGAGAAACCAGTCTGCCCGGATGAGGCGCCGCTCGCGGGGCCCGCGCTGTATCCCAGCCGGCCGCCGGCGGAGGAACGGACGCTGGTGGACATCATCCGGCAAACCATCGCCGGCTATCCGGAGGCTCCGGCCATCGACGACGGCGCCACCTGCCTGAGCTACCGCGACCTGGGCGCGCGCATCGACGAAATGGCACACCGATTGTGGGCCTCGGACATCGGGGCCGGGGACAGGGTCGGCATCCGGGTGCCTTCGGGATCGGTGGACCTGTACGTGGCGATCCTGGGCGTATTGGTAGCCGGCGCGGCCTACGTCCCGGTGGACGCCGACGAGCCGGACGAACGGGCGGAGACCGTCTGGGCCGAGGCACAGGTCTGCGCGGTGATCGGCGAAGGGCTGGTGGTGGCGACGATTCCCGGCGTCCAGCGGCTGGGACACAGCCCGCAGCCGCACCCCGACGACGATGCTTGGATCATCTTCACCTCGGGCTCGACCGGAAAGCCCAAGGGCGTGGCCATCCGGCACCGTTCCGCGGCGGCGTGGGCGGATGCAGAGGCGGAGATGTTCCTGCAGGATCATCCGCTCACCCGCGGCGACCGGGTACTGGCCGGGCTATCCGTCGCCTTCGACGCATCCTGCGAGGAGATGTGGCTGGCCTGGCGCAACGGGGCCTGCCTGGTGCCCGCGCCCAGGTCACTGGTGCGATCAGGCGCGGACCTCGGCCCGTGGCTGGCCGAGCGCAGCGTCACCGTGGTCTCCACCGTCCCCACATTGGCCGCGCTCTGGCCCAAGGAGGCGCTGGCGGACATCCGGCTGCTGATCTTCGGCGGCGAGGCCTGCCCCGCCGAACTGGTGGCCAGGCTCGCCGGACCGGAGCGCGAAGTCTGGAACACGTACGGGCCCACGGAGGCGACGGTGATCGCGTGCGGCGCGGCCCTCGACGGTTCCGGGCCGGTGCGGATCGGGCTCCCGCTGCGCGGCTGGGACCTGGCCGTGGTGGATCCTGAAGGCCATCCCGTCGCCTGGGGCGAGGAAGGCGAACTCATCATCGGCGGCGTGGGCCTGGGCCGCTACCTGGATCCGGCCAAGGACGCGGAGAAGTACGCGCCGATGCCCACCCTGGGCTGGGAGCGCGCCTACCGCAGCGGCGATCTGGTCCGCGCGGATCCGGAGGGCCTGCTCTTCGTCGGCCGCGCCGACGAGCAGGTCAAGCTCGGCGGCCGGCGGGTGGAGCTGGGCGAAATCGACGAGGCGCTGGCACGGCTGGACGGCGTGGCCGCGGCCGCGGCGGCGGTGCAGACCACGCCCAGCGGGAACAAGGTGCTGGCCGGCTACCTGGTCGCCGACGACGGCGCCGAACTGGACCTGGCGTCCTGCCGGAAGCGGCTCGCCGAAGTCCTGCCCGCGCAGCTGGTGCCGGCCCTCGGCGTGGTGCCGGAGCTGCCGGTGAAGACCTCGGGCAAGGTGGACCGCAAGGCGCTGCCCTGGCCGCTCGCGGCCGCGGACGGCGCGGGCCATCGGCTGACCGGGACCGAGGGCTGGCTGGCCGACAAGTGGACGGATTTGCTGGGACCGGTCCCGTTGGACGGCGACAGCGACTTCTTCGCCCTGGGCGGGGCCAGCGTGGCAGCCGCACAGCTGGTGGCCAAGCTGAGGACCCGCCACCCCGCGGTTTCCATCGCCGACCTCTATGCCCGCCCGATGCTCGGCGACCTGGCAGCGTACCTGGACGGACTCGCCACCACCACCGGGGAGCAGCGCGAGGTCCGGCCCACGCCCTGGTGGACAGGGCTGGTGCAGGCGCCGCTGATTGCCGGTCTGTACGGCGTCTCCGGACTGCGGTACGTGACCGGCATGGCGATCGTCTGCCTGCTGCTCTTCAATTTCACGGATACGCCGTGGGTGCCCAATCCTCCGCTGCTGCCGACCCTTGCGGCCTGGATGGTGCTCTTCAGCCTGCCGTCCCGGGCGATCTTCGCTGTGCTCTCGGCGCGGGTGCTGCTCTGGCGCCTCAGGCCCGGCGTGTATCCGCGGGGCGGTTCTACGCACCTGCGGCTGTGGGCCGCGGAACGCATCGCCACCTTCGGCAAGCTGGAGCCGTTGATGGGAACGCCGATGGCCGCCTGGTATGCCCGGGCCCTCGGCTGCAGGATTGGCAGGGACGTGCACCTCGACGCCTTGCCGCCGGTCACTGGTCTGGCGGAGATCGGCGACGGCGCGACCATCGAATACGAAGTGGACCTGGCGGGCCACTGGCTGGAAGGGGACCGGCTCCATGTCGGCCGGGTCCGGATCGGCAGGAACGCCCGCGTGGGCACCCGCTCCATCGTGATGAACGAGGCGCGCATCGGGGCCGGGGCGGAAGTGGAGCCGGGCAGCTGCGTGAACGGCATCGTCCCCGACGGCGAACGCTGGGCCGGCTCGCAGCTGGAGCGGGTCGGCATGGCGGGCGACGAATGGCCGGCCGAAACCGGCGCGGCGCCGCGCCGGCGGCCGATCGCCCTGCTGTACCCGCTGGGAACGCTGCTGCTGACACTGATGCCCATGGTCGCCGTCGTACCCGGTGCCCTGCTGGTGCTCGCGGTGACCCGCGGGATCACCGACCTGGCGGCGGCGCTGCTGACGCTGGCGGTGTGGAGCCCGGTGTTCCTGGCGATGACCGTGGTGCTTTACCTGGCGGTGACCGCCGGGCTGGTGCGGCTGCTGGCCCTGCTGATCGTGCCGGGCTTCCACAGCGTGCATTCGGCGGCGGCGTGGGCCGCCTGGCTCTCCAACCTGCTGCTGGCGAAGTCCCTGGTGTCCGCCTACCCGATCTACGCCAGCCTGCTCACCCCGCTGTGGTTCCGGCTGCTAGGTGCCCGGGTCGGCAAGCACGTGGAGCTCTCGACGATGGAGACCATCCCGCATCTGAGTAGCTTCGGGGACCGGTCCTTCATGGCGGACCACTCGCTGGCGACCGCGCCGCGCGCCCGCGCCGGGTGGCTGCACATCGGCACGGCCAGCGTCGGCGGGAAGTCCTTCGTGGGCAATTCCGGGATCGTCGGCGCGGACAACAAGGTGCCGGACAACTCGCTGATCGCCGTGCTCTCCTCGGCGCCGCAGGACATGCCGGCGTCCTCGAACTGGTTCGGTCGCCCGGCGGTGGAATTGCCCCGCCCGGTGGACCAGTCGGACTCGGCGCGCACCTACAACCCGCCGCGCCGCCTGCTGGTAGCGCGCGCCGCCGTCGAAAGCTGCCGTTTCCTGCCCGTGGTGATCACCGCCTGGCTGGCGCTGGCGACCGTGTGGATTCTGGCCCAGATCTACCTGCAGGCCGGGCTCCTGGCGGCCGCGCTGCTCGCCGGACCGGTGCTGCTGGCCAGCGGTTTCGCCGCCTGCCTGGTGGCGCTGACGGCGAAGTGGGTGCTGGTGGGCAGGTTCCGCCCGTCGCAGCATCCGCTCTGGACCTCCTTCATCTGGCGCAACGAGCTGGCCGATGTCTTTTCCGAGTCGCTCGCCGTGCCGGGCCTGGTCCGGATGAGCCTGGGCACGCCGATGTTCAACTTCTGGCTGAGGCTGCTGGGGGCGAAGATCGGCCGCAGGGTCTGGTGCGAGACGTGGTGGCTGCCGGAGTTCGACCTGATCAGTATCGGCGACGGCGTGAGCATCAACCGCGGAACCGTGCTGCAGACGCATCTCTTCCACGACCGCATCATGCGGATGGAGCAGGTCGATTTGGAGGATTACTCCACGCTGGGGCCGAACAGCATCGTGCTGCCGGGCAGCCGGCTCCAGGCCCACACCATCGTGGGGCCCGGCTCGCTGGTCATGCGTTCGGAATCCGTTCCGGCGGCCAGCCACTGGGCCGGCAACCCGATCCGCAGCTGGTCGCCGGGGGTCCGCCGCCAGCAGCAGCTCGCCGAAAGCACCGACTGACCGCACTGCAACCTGACCGCACCGCAACATTTTCCGGGGGGAACCGACCATGACAACCATCCACGGCCTTGAAATAGCGACGACGGCGGCCACCACGTTCGGGAACGTGCTCACCGCCATGGTCACGCCTTTCGACCAGTGCGACCGCGTGGACCTGCCCGCCGCGGAGCGGCTCGCAGCCTGGCTGACCCGCGACGGCTGGAACGACGGCATGGTCGTGAACGGCACCACGGGCGAGTCCATCGCCACCACCGACCACGAAAAGTCCAAGATGGTCGGCGCCGCCCGGCGCGCGGTCGCCGGCAGCGGCAAGCGCGTCATCGCCGGCGTGGGAGCGGGCGACACCAGGCACAGCATCCGGCTGGCCCAGGCGGCGGAGCAGTGGGGAGCGGACGGGCTGCTGCTCGTGGCGCCCTACTATTCCCGGCCGTCGCAGCGCGGGCTGCTGCGCCACTTCCTCGCCGTGGCGGACAGCACCTCCCTGCCGGTGATGCTCTACGACATCCCGCAGCGCACCGGCGTCGCCATCGAACCGGAGACGTTCGCGGCGGCGGCCAAGCACCCGGGCATCGTCGCGGTCAAGGATGCGAAGGGCGATCTGGAGAGCAGTTCCTGGGTCATGCGCGAGACCGGGCTGGAGTACTACTCGGGCGACGACGCCCTGAACCTTCCGCTGCTGGCGATCGGCGCCGTCGGCTTCGTCTCCGTGGTCGGCCATGTCGTGGGGGACAGGTTGGCGGAACTGTTCCACCTCTACTCGCAGGGCCGGGTGGACCAGGCGCTCGCGGTGCACCGGGAACTGCTGCCGGTCTACCGGGGAATGTTCCGCGCTCCGGCCGCCGCGTCGGTCAAGGCCGCGCTCGCCGCGCTGGGAATGCCGGCGGGCAGCCTGCGCGCGCCGCTGGCCGAACTAAGCGCCGAGGAACACTCCGCGCTGCTGGCCGACCTGGCCGGCCTGACCGGCGTGGCCGCCTCCGGCGCCGGCGTCTCCCAGCCCGTCTGATAGCCGACCGACCTGCCGACCGACCCGTGAAGGAACCACACACCATGAGCAGAACCACCGTCTCGGCCGGCCCGGCCAAGGCACGCATCGCCGCCCTCGATGCCGCCCGGGGGATGGCACTGATCGCCATGATGGCCATCCATGTCCTGCCGGGCTGGAACGCGGATTTCGAACCGACGACGACCTGGCAGCTGCTCTCGGGAACCTCGGCGGCGCTGTTCGCGTTCCTGGCCGGGATATCGCTCTCGCTCTCGGCGGCCAAGGCGCAGGCCGTTGGGGGCCGGGCCTTGACCGCCGCGAAGAGTGCGCTGGCCGTCCGGGCGGCGCTCATCCTGGCCCTGGGTTTCCTGATCGCCCTGCTGGATCCGCCCGCGGCCATCATCCTGGCCTATTACGGGGCGATGTTCCTGCTGGCGATTCCGCTGCTGGGCCTCAGCGCCCGCGCCCTGGGCATCGCCGCGGTGTGCTTCGCGGTGCTCGGGCCGCTCCTGATGCAGGGGCTGCGCCCGGATCTGCACGGCCTCGGCGGCTACGATCCCTCGCTGAGCATGCTCTTCGACGATCCGGGCGCGGTCGTCGGGGCGCTCCTGCTGACCGGTTCGTATCCGGCCCTGCCCTGGATGACCTACATCTGCGCGGGCATGGCCGTGGGCCAGCTGGACCTGGCCAGCCGGGACATCCAGGTCCGGCTAGTGGTCTCGGGGGCCATTGTCGGCGCGGCGACCTGGCTGTTCGCCCTGGTCATGACGGGCCCGCTCGGCGGGCGGGAACAGCTGATCGCCAACAGCCCGCGGCTGGGCGCGGAGGGAGTGGACGACATCCTCACCTGGGGCCCGACGGACGGCCTGCCGACCTCCACCGGGTGGTGGCTGACGGTGCTTTCGCCCTATTCCTCCACGCCGGTGGAACTGCTGAACACCCTGGGGATCGCCGCCGTCGTGCTTGGCGTGGTCCTCTTCGCAGGCACCGCGCTCCGTTCGCTGCTGTCCCCGCTGGCCATGGCCGGCACGATGAGCCTGACGCTGTACTCGGCCCACCTGGTCCTGCTCGCGACCGGCTTCCTCAGCGGGCGGCCGCACCTGGCGTTCGTCCTGCACGTCCTCGCCGCGGTGCTGTTCGCGGTGCTCTGGCACAACGTCACCTGCAAGCGGCAGGGTCCGCTGGAGCGGATGGTCTCCGCCGCGGCGGGATGGACCAAGGAGCGGGTGCTGGCCGGGGGGAACGGCGCCGACAGCCCAGGGAGCGCAGGAAGCACAGCGGGCACAGCGGCCACAGAGACGGATCATGACGCCGGAAGGTTTTAGTAATAGGCCCCGCATGGGCGATACTCGGAGGCGTGGGAGCAAGCGACCGGGATGCAGCCGGCAAGGCGCTGTATGAAGAGCGCATGGAACTGCTGGACGGCCTGGGGATGCCGGACGCCCCGCCGTGGGAAGACCTGGCGGAGGACGTCAAGGAACGCTGGCGGACCTATACGGACTGAGCGGTCCGGGCCGGGGCAAATGCCGCCGGCCCGGACCGTTAACTGGGGTTTGGCAGGGATTCAGCCGACCAGGCCGCGTACCCCGATGACCGCCGTGGCCAGGCCCAGGATCATCGACGTGGACGCAAGCATGAACCGGTTGGTGAAGTAGCGCGTTAGGGCGCCGTTCTCGTCCTTGGCGCGCGGGTCCTTCCACGCGGCCAGGAGGATCGGCGCCCAGGCAATCAGCGACCAGAGGCCGGCGAAGACCAGGATCCAGGCCAGCGCTGCGGGCATCGTCATGAGCTGCGTTCCTCCGGCGTCAGGCGCGGCCGGCGATCCAGGCTTCGGCCTGCGTCGCCTGGATCTTCAGCGCCTTGCCCAGCATCGGCTCGGCCGCGGAGGCAACCTTGCCGCCGAGGAACGGGATGCTGGAGGAGACCGTGCCCTCGAGATCCACGCGGGTGGTGCCGCCGACGGCCACGAGCTTCTGCACCGCGTCCACGTCCACCGGGGCTCCGGCGATCTTGACGTCGATGTTCACGGTCCGGGAGCCGTCCGCCTCGGGGGCCTGCCAGTTCTCGGTCTGCGTCACGGACAGGTACTCGCCCAGCATCTTGCGGGCGATGTCCGGCAGGCGCGTGGTCGGGATGTTGCGCACCACCTTGAGGGTGAACGCCCCGGCCGTCTCGCCGTCCTGTTCGACGGAGACCAGGCTGCCGCCGACCATCTCGCTGATGTGGCGCAGGAAGTCTTCGTTGGTGAAGGTCTCGATGACCTCGGTGACGGGGTGGGACAGGGCGGTGGAGGCAGAGAGTGCCATGGAAAAAAACTCCCGGGGAATCGGTTCGGATCGGACCAGAGTCCATCCTACTGGTTTCCGCCGGCCGTCCCTCCGGGCATCCCGCCGTCGGTCCGGCGGGGCAGCGTGAAAGTGAAGACGCTGCCTGCGCCCGGGGCGCTGGTGCACCAGATGCTGCCGCCGTGCCGTTCCACAATGTCCTTGGACAGCGGCAGGCCCAGCCCCACGCCGGGGATGGAGCTCCTCCGGGCCGTCGAGGTGCGGAAGAACTTCGTGAAGATCGAGCCGGAATCTTCCGTAGCCATCCCCATGCCCGTGTCCGCGACCTCCCCGTACACCACGCCGTCCCGCACGCCCCCGCGCACGGTGACCGTGCCGCCGTCGGGGGAGTACTTGACCGCGTTGGAGAGCAGGTTGTCCAGCACCTGCCGGATGCGTGCCGGATCGCACTCGACCATCAGCGGTTCCGGAGCATCCAGGGAAAGGACGACGCCGGAGGCTGCGGCCCGCGGTTCCGCCGCGGTGGCTGCCTGCTTCAGGAGGTCCGCGAGGTCGGCCTCGACCGGCTGCAGATCAGCGAATCCGGTGGCCGTCCCGAGCAGGTCGGTGACCAGCTTGAACAGCTGGTCGGCGTTGCGGTCGATGACGGTCAGGCCGGCGGTCACCTGGGGCGGCAGGTTCGTGTCCAGCAGGAGCAGCTCCGTATAGCCGCGGATGGAGGTCAGGGGAGTGCGCAGCTCGTGGGAAACACTGGAGAGGAAGTCGTCCTTCGCGCTGAGTGCCTCTGCCAGTTCGGTGACGTCGCTGAAGGCCAGGACCGAGCCCTCGCGCTTCCCCTCGTTGTCCTTCATGGTCCGGGCCGAGGTGGAGAGCACGCGCTGCTGGCCGGTCCGGCCGGCCCTGACGAGGTACTCGGAGAAGGTCTCGCCGCGGGCGGCACGGGCGATGGGAAGGTCCGGTTCGGCGATCGGCGTGACGCCGTCCATGCGGTAGAGGAGCAGGTCCTTCAGCGGCGCCTTGTCCACGCGTTCCGGGGTGGCGACCCGGCGCATCTGTTCCAGCGGCCGGTTCGCCAGCACGCTGCGGCCGGCCGGATCCAGGGCCAGGACCCCGACGTCCACCGTATTGACGACGGTGCGCAGCAGCCTCTCGCGGCGGCCGCTTGCCTCGAGGAGTTCGCGAAGCTCGGCGTCCTTCGCCTCCAGGATGGCCTGCTGTGCCATCATGCTGGCGGTCATGACCCGGATGGTGATCCCGATGGCCAGCATCATGAAGGGCACCAGCAGGGGCTGGGTCAGCGTGTCCACGGTGACGGGTTCCCCGGAGGCCAGGACCGGTATCCACACCATGGCCAGCGATGCCAGGGCACCGGCGATGACGGAGAATCGGGGCAACTGGCCGGAGGCGGCCAGCCAGATCACCGGAAACGCGGCCAGCAGCCCCAGCCCGATCAGGTGCGTCCCCGCCCCTTCGCGAAGGAGCCCGATCGGCACGAAGTCGAGCAGCGGGATGGCCAGGAAGGACGGATACGGCAGCTTCTCCCACGGGACCAGGAAACAGGCCAGCAGGAGCACGGCATTGCACGCCATGCTGAGCAGGAAGAGGGGGTCCTGGACCAGCGGTGCGTGCAGGACGATGCTGCCGCCCAGGAGGAACAGCATGGTGATGGACAGCGGCAGCTGGCTGAGCACCACCCGCATCCGCAGCGAGAGGGTGTCGAACCTGATGCGGTTGAGCGTCAGGTAATCGAGGACTTTATCCACAACGGCGGCTCCGGTTACCCGTGATGATGGCGGTTTCTGTGGGACAGATGTGACAAATGGGGTGATTCCCGACTTAATGAGAACATGCCTGAGCCGCAAAGCACCCGCCGCGCCGTCATTGTGGAGGACAACGAAGATATCCGCGGCCTTCTGGTCCAGATCATCGCGGGCCAGGGCTTCGAGACCGTCGAGGCGGCCACCGGCATCGAAGGGCTTGACCTCGTGCGGGCCGGCGGGGCGGACCTGATCACCCTCGACCTGAACCTGCCGGACATGGACGGCATCGAGGTCTGCCGCCGGGTGCGGGAATTCTCGGACGCCTACCTGCTCATGATCACCGCGCGGGCCGACGAACTCCACCGCCTGGAGGGTCTGGAGACCGGAGCGGACGACTACATCAGCAAGCCGTTCAGCCCGCGGGAACTCGCCGCCCGCATCACCGCCCTGTTCCGCCGCCCGCGCACCCAGCCGTCCGCCGTCGTGCCCGGCGAAGACGAACAGCGGCGCGCGGCCGAGGTGCAGCGCAGCCTGCTGCCCTCGGAGCCCCTGCTGATCGACGGGTACGAGATTGGCGGAAACTGCCGCCCGGCCCGGAGCGTGGGCGGGGACTTCTTCGACTGGTACCCCACCCCGGACGGCCTGCAGCTGACGCTCGCGGACGCGATGGGGAAGGGGATGGGCGCGGCCCTGATCGCGGCCACCGTCCGGGCCGTGCTGCGGTCTTCCGCCGGCCAGGCGGATCTGGATGCCGCCTTCCGGGCCGCCGGCCGGGAACTCGAGCGGGACCTGGAACAGTCCGGGTCCTTCGTCACCGTCTTCCACGCGCGGCTCGATGCGCGGCGCGGGCGGCTGGATTACGTGGATGCCGGCCACGGGCTCGGCCTCTATCTTGGCGACGGCAAAGTGAGCCGACTGCCGTCGGGCGGGCCGCCCGTGGGGGCGCTGCCAGGGAGCACCTGGCGCTCCAACAGCGTGGAGCTTGCCCCGGGGGAGGCGGTCCTGATCGCCAGCGACGGCCTGCTGGACGCCTTCGACTCGGTGCCGGAGGCCATCGCCGCCGTTCGCGAGGCGGCGGCGCAGGAGGCGACGGCACAGGGCGCCTGCGATGCCGTGCTGCGGCTGGCCGGGCCGGACGCCGCGGCCGACGACGTCACCGCCGTCATGGTGCGCCGGGCCGACGGCGGGTCCGCGCCGGCATGAACCGGTTCCTGGTCCGCCTCGTCGTGGTGCTCACGATCATCCTGGGCGTCAACTACGTGGCCTGGCGCTGGCTCGAATCGCTGAACTGGTCCGCCTGGTGGATCGCCGTGCCGCTGGTGCTGGCCGAGACGTACAGCCTCATCGACGTGTGCCTCTTCGGCGTCACGGTGTGGCGGCTCAAGCGGCGCCCCGAGCCGCCGGATCCGGACCCCGAGGCCACGGTTGACGTCTTCATCACCACGTACAACGAGCCGCTGGACCTGGTCATGGAAACGGCGCTGGCCGCGCAGCGCATCAGGTTCCCGCACAACACCTGGATCCTCGACGACGGCGCCCGGGACGAACTGCGGGGGCTCGCCGAGGAGCACGGGCTCGGTTACCTGACCCGCAGCACGGAGTGGGCGGACCGGCCGCGCCACGCCAAGGCCGGCAACCTGAACAACGCCCTGATGACGACGTCCGGCGAATTCCTGCTGATCCTGGATGCGGACCAGATTCCGGAACCGGAGATCCTCGACCGGACGCTCGGGTACTTCCGCAACCCCAAGGTCGCGCTGGTGCAGACACCGCAGTACTTCAGCAACGTGCCTGCCGATGATCCGCTGGGCAGCCAGGCGCCGCTCTTCTACGGGCCCATCCAGCAGGGCAAGGACGGCTGGAACGCCGCCTTCTTCTGTGGTTCCAACGCCATCCTGCGGCGCGAGGCCCTGATGCAGCTGGGCCTGGCCGGCTACGTGCGGGAGGTGGACCGCGGGGTCCGGCAGGCCCTCGCCGGCGCCCGCCGCGCCGTGCGCCAGGCCCGCCGTTCCCCGCAGGCCAGCGATCCGCTGGTCTCCGCGCTGCTGGACGAGGTAGCCGAGGCCGCGAACCAGGCGTCCCGCGAGCTGAAGGACGGCGCCTCGCTGAGCGAAATCACGTACCGCGTGCGGCGCAAGGTGGACGCGGCGGTGCAGACCCTCGTGGCCGCCGACTTCTCCGCGCTGGAGGCGGACCTCGCCGAGATCGCGGCGATGGACCTGGCCCAGGGCGAAGGGCTGGAGGTGCCGGACGAGCTGGACAGCGCCGTGGAACGAATGGCCAAGCGCGACTGGTCGCCGCTGGGCGCGCTCGAATCGGTGCAGGCGGTGCTGGACGCGGTCTCGGTGGAGCGCTCGGACGAGGCCCAGCCGATCATGCCGCTGGCCACCATCTCGGTCACCGAGGATATGGCGACGGCCATGCGCATGCACGGCATGGGCTGGGAAAGCGTCTACCACCATGAGATCCTGGCCTACGGCCTGGCGCCCGAGGACGTACAGACCATGCTGACCCAGCGGCTGCGCTGGGCCCAGGGCACCATCCAAGTGCTGCTGCGCGAGAACCCCCTGGTGCAGCGCGGCCTCAAGCCCGGCCAGCGGCTGATGTATTTCGCCACCATGTGGAGCTACCTGAGCGGGTTCGCCGCCGTCGTCTACATCGCCGCGCCGATCGTTTACCTGACGTTGGGCATCCTGCCCGTGAGTAGCCTGAGCTTCGACTTCTTCATCCGCTTCATTCCGTTCATGGTGGTCAACCAGCTGCTCTTCGCGGTGATCGGCCGCGGGGTGAGCACCTGGCGCGGGCAGCAGTACAGCCTGGCGCTCTTCCCCACCTGGATCAAGGCGTGTACGACGGCGGCACGCAACGTCTGGTTCGGCCGTCCCCTCGGGTTCGCGGTCACGCCGAAGGCGAGGCAGTCGGGCGCTCCCGGCTGGAGCCTGATCCGGCCGCAGCTCGTCGCCATGGTCCTGCTGGTCGTGGCCCTGATCGCGGGGCTGGCCCGGCTGGCCGCCGGGATGAACGAGCCGATCGGAACTTTGGTCAATGTCGCCTGGGTGGTCTTCGATCTGGTCGTGATGAGCGTCCTGATCAAGGCGGTCCGGTACAAGGGGTTTAAACCGCTGGAAAGGAACGCAGATGCAATTCACCGTTGAACGGCTGCCGGATTACGCCGAGGTCAACGGCGTCGGCAAGCTCAACATGGTCGCCGCCCCCAAGCTGCGCGAGGTTGTCGCGGACGTCGTCGCGCATGGCAGCAACCACGTTGTGGTCAACATGGCCCGCACGGAGTTCATGGACTCTTCCGGGCTCGGCGCCCTGATCGGCTGCCTGAAGCTGGCGCGGCAGGCCGGCGGGGACCTGCGGATCGCCAACGTCCAGCCGCAGGTCCAGATGGTGCTCGAGCTGACCAGCATGCACCGGGTCCTGACCCCGTACCACAGCGTTGAGGCCGCCTTTTCCAATGGCTGAGATCGTAGCGGGGTTCTCGCGCCGCGGCCCGGCCTCCGGGGAGACCCTGGAGGCCGTGCAT
Organism: Arthrobacter sp. Marseille-P9274; assembly: GCF_946892675.1. Lineage (NCBI taxonomy): Bacteria > Bacillati > Actinomycetota > Actinomycetes > Micrococcales > Micrococcaceae > Arthrobacter > Arthrobacter sp. Marseille-P9274. Next base: position 82,340 of record NZ_CAMPOV010000001.1, on the reverse strand, counting down.
GCCGCCCTGGACGAGCTCTGGACGGACGCGCAGTTCCTGTCCGACCTGGACCGGATGGCCTTCACCACCGCCGTCATCGAGGCCTCCACCAATGTCATCCGGCATGCGGAGCCGGACGCCGGCGCCGGGCTGCAGTTGGGCGTGGACGTGACGGTGTCGGCGGAGCGGCTGGAGGCACGCATCAGCGAGATCGGCGCCCGCCGCTCCGATCCCGCCGCGGACGACGCCGAGATGCCGGAACCCGGCGCAGAGAACGAGTCGGGGTGGGGCCTGGCGCTGATCCAGGCCCTCGTCACGACGGTCACGTTCGAGCGCGAGGGCGACAGCAACGTCTGGGTGCTGCGCCGCAACGCCTCGGGCTGACGGAGCCGGAACCCGGCCTTTAGGGGACCGGGTCGGCCTCCACCGCGGCGTGCGCCAGGTAGTCCGATACGGCGTCTTCGCTGATCCGGAATGAGCGGCTGATGTGAACGGCGGGAAGCTCGCCGGAATGCACCAGCCGGTAGACGGTCATTTTGGAAACATTCAGCCGTGCCGCGACGTCCGAGACGGTCAGGAAGTTGCTGGTTCCCGTTGCTTGCTCACGTTGCATTTTTCCTCCCCAGGAAATGTACAGCCACTTTAGGCCTCGGCCGCCGCATCGGCCCCACCAGACACGGCCGGAACCGGCGATTCTCAGGATGTCTTCAGGCTTCCCGGCTTGCCCGGGGTGAAAAGCCACTGGTCAAACAATTCATCCAGGTCCCGGCCGGAATAGACCTCGGCAAAACCCGTGAAGTCCTTGCTTTCCACCGCCTTCCCTGACTGCGTTGCGGTCCAGCTGCGCAGCAGGCCGAAGAACTCCTTGTCGCCGAGTTCCTTGCGCAGGGCCTGCAGCACCATCGCGCCGCGGGCCTGCAGCGCCGGGTCGAAGAGGTGGTCCGCCTTCGGGTCGGTCAGCCGCAGTTTCCAGAACTGCTCGCCGGCGTCGATGCCGGCGTAGAAGTCGAAGGTTTCCTGCGTCGTGCCGAGGTCCTGTTCCTCGTTCCACAGCCACTGGGCGTAGGTGGCGAAGCCATCGGCGAGCCATGCGTCCTTCCACGAGGCCAGCGACAGGTCCGCGCCGAACCACTGGTGGGCCAGTTCATGGACCATGTAGGAGTCCGCGCTGGCCGGATCGTAGAACCAGTCCTTGGCGTAGATCGGCCGGCTCTGGCTCTCCAGGGCGAAGCCCAGGCCGTCCTGGTCCGTCACCACGGCGCCCGCCGACGCGTACGGGTAGGCGCCGAACTTCTTGGAAAGGAAGGACAGGATCCTGGGCTGCCGGTCGAGGCCCTTCTGCGCCTTCGCGCCGATGGACGTCGGCGTGGACACTCCGGCCTCCCAGTTGCTGGTGTTCGCCGGGCTGCCCTCCGGTGCCTCCGCGACCTGCCAGCCCTCCAGCCGGTCCCGGTTGCGGTCGTTCTCGAAGGAAGTAGACCCCTCGCCGGTGGAGACGTCGATGTCCTCGACCAATACGCCGTCGTGCTGGCCGGTGATGTCGCTGGCGTAGGTGATGGACAGTTCGACGTCCTTGCCCTTGTAGGCCTCCAGGTCGAACTCCCACTTCTCCCAGCCGTCGCTGGCGCCGCTGGCCGCCCACCACTTGCCCGAGGTGCCCTCCGGTGTACAGCCTCCCTCGCCGTCGTCCGATTGGTAGTGCTCCAGGAACGGGTGCACCTGGTGCCAGGCCGGACAGGACTGGCCGGTGTCGTCGGTAGCGTGGCCGGTGGTGTCCTTCAGCGTGGTCCAGTCGCCGCCGCCCGCCGTCCGGGCCTCGACGAAGGCGAAGTCCCAGCCCGGCTCGGTGTCCCGGTGCATCCAGAAGGAGAACTCCGCGCCGCCGTCGGGGACGCTGATGGTGCGGGTCAGCCGCTTGTAGGACGAGTCCGCCGCGTGCGACCAGGCGAGCCCGTGGCCGTTGCGCGGGGTGACCACGTCCTTCAGCCTCGGATCCAGCGCGTTCCAGTAGTCGGTGCCCTTCTTGGAGTAGGACTCGATATCGAAATCGCCGATGTTGACCGAGGCAAGGTAGGTCGGCAGCTCCTCCTTTGCCTCCCAGGACCAGGTGGTCCGGCCGGACTTGCTGGACTTGCCCTTGAGTGCCCCGTTGGCCAGCGCCTCCCAGCCGTCGGGCACGGAGATGTTGTAGCTGAACGTCGCCTTGTCGCTCGGGTGGTTGTTGGACGGGAACCAGGTGGCCGCCCCCAGCGGATGGCCGGTGACGACGGCGCCCTCCTCGGTGTGGATGAATCCGGCCGTGCCCGGCTTGGTGATCGTCTTCGGCACACCGCTGTACTTGACGACGGCGGTGAACACCTTGCCGCGGCGGATTCCCTGCGGCGGGGTGACGGTCAGTTCCCCGCCCGGTTCATCGTCCAGGACGAACCAGGCCGCGGTGAGGCCGTTGACCTGGACGGACTCGACGCTGAGCCCGTCCAGGTCAAGATTGAAGGAACGGAGGTCCTGGGTTGCCCGCGCCGTGATCGTGGCGGTGCCGGCGAGCGTGTCCGTCGGCGGATGGTAGTCCAGGTCCAGCCGGTAATGCCGGACGTCGTAGCCCCCGTTGCCGGCGTCGGGGTAGTAGGGATCACCCAGGCCGGCGGCGCCCGGCTCGAACTCGACGGCGGCCGGATTCGGAGCCGCGAAGGCGGCCGACGAGGGCAGCAGGCACGCTCCGGCGGCCAGGCCCAGTGCCGCGGCCGCCGCCGTCCCGCGGCGTGCCCAGCCGCGGAAGCACCGGCTTCCCCCGGCGCCCGGGCCCGACGTTCCGACTGCTGCTGACCAGGACCTGAAGCTCATGCTGTTCTCCCATGAAGCGGGGCGTCAACCCTGCCTGCCCCCACTCGATCTCTCCAAATCCGGTGGTGTCTACCTTGCTCTGCCGCTCCGGACGTGTCAATGAATGCCATGGCACGGTGGTCCATGCCGTGTTCATTCTTGGTGCCGTCCGTTGGGGAAACCTTGGATCAGTGGACGTGGACAGTGCGTCTTCCGGCCCCTGTCTCCCGGTGCCGCCGAAGCGTATCCTAGGCACCAAGGGAGCCCGGCGCGGCCCCTGTTGCGGCATCAAAGGGGATGGTGGCAATGATGAACGGGAACTGGTACTTCATGGGCCTCGCCTGGATTTTCGGCCTGGTCCTGCTGGCCGTCGTCGTGCTGCTGGCTGTGCTGGTGGTCCGCGCGCTGGTCTCCTTCACGCGGAATGAACCCCTGCCGGAGCAGCCGCAGGGCAGCCCGCAATTCGGCGGGCCGCTGCCGCGGAGCAGGGCGCGGCAGATCCTGGATGAGCGGCTGGCGCACGGGCACATCACGCCGGACGACTACAACGAGCGCCTACGTGTCCTGGGCGAGACCCCCGGGCCCTGATCCTGGGGCCAGCTGATCCTTAAGGCCGGCATCGGGCGCCCGTGCCCATCGCCGGAGTCGGGCTCCGATCCTTAACCGCCTGGGTCCGCGTACGACGGCGGAACGGTCCCGGTGAGGGGCCGTTCCGCGCGTGTGGCTGCGGACGCGGGTGGCTCTGTCCGGTGCCCGCTACGGGCGGCCGATGCCTTTGTAGGTGAAGCCGGCTTCGCGCCAGGCGGCGGGGTCGAGGACGTTGCGGCCGTCGAGGATGGTCTTGGCGTCGACGAGGTTTCCGACGGCGGCGGGGTCCAGTTCGCGGTATTCCTTCCACTCGGTCAGCAGGACCAGGGCGTGGGCGCGGGCTAGGGCGGTCTTGGTGTCCGGTTCGTAGGACAGTTCGGGGAAGCGGACCTTGGCGTTGGCCAGGGCCTCCGGGTCGGTGACGGTGACGGTCGCGCCCTGCAGCTGCAGTTGGGCGGCGACGGAGAGCGCGGGGGAGTCGCGGACGTCGTCGGATTCGGGCTTGAAAGCGGCACCGAGGACGGTGATGCGCTTGCCGATGAGCGAGCCGCCGCAGAGGTCGCGGGTGAGTTCGACGACGCGGGAGCGGCGGCGCATGTTGATGGCGTCGACCTCGCGCAGGAAGGTCAGGGCCTGGTCGGCGCCGAGTTCGCCGGCGCGGGCCATGAAGGCGCGGATGTCCTTGGGCAGGCAGCCGCCGCCGAAGCCGACGCCGGCGTTGAGGAACTTCCGGCCGATGCGTTCGTCCATGCCGATGGCGTCCGCGAGGGCGGTCACGTCGGCGCCGGTGGCCTCGCAGACCTCGGCCATCGCGTTGATGAAGGAGATCTTGGTGGCGAGGAAGGAATTGGCGGCGGTCTTGACCAGTTCGGCGGTGGCATAGTCCACGACCAGGCGCGGGGTGCCGGCGGAAAGCGGGGTGGCGTAGACCTCGTCGAGGGCCTCAGTGGCGGCGTCGCCGGCCGGCCCGGCGGGAATGCCGTAGACGAAGCGGTCCGGGGTCAGGGTGTCCTTGACGGCGTGGCCCTCGCGCAGGAACTCGGGGTTCCAGGCCAGCACGGCGCCGGGGGCCTTGTCCGCGGCGAGGCCGGCGAGTCGGGCGGCGGTGCCGACCGGGACGGTGGATTTGCCGACGGCGATGTCGCCCTCGCGCAGGTAGGGGAAGAGCTCGTTGAAGGCCGAGTCGACGTAGGTCAAGTCGGCGGCGTTTTCGCCCTTGCGCTGCGGGGTGCCGACGCACACGAAGTGGACCCGGGCGCCTTCCGCATCGGCCATGCTGGTGGAGAAGGACAACCGCCCGGTTTCCTGCACCTCGGTCAGCAGCTCGGGCAGGCCCGGCTCGAAGAACGGCGCGCGGCCGGCCTGCAGGTCGCTGATCTTGCGCTCGTCCACATCGATACCGATGACCTCGTGGCCGAGCTTGGCCATCGAAGCCGCATGCACGGCACCGAGATAGCCACAGCCGATAACGGAAATACGCATACTGATCCTTCAACAATGATGAGACTGGTTCCGCGCCGGAGTCCCGACGCCGCTATTGACAGTATCCCGCAATCGTGAAGAGAAGATTAAAACCTGGCGTCGTGACGAGGCTCCGGCATGTCGACCTTGGATTTTCCTGCGGACACGAAGTCGGGACGTTATGCATCTTGACTTTTTACGCTAGGGTGCTTTCAAGTCCATGGAAGCCGTGCTGGGGAGCACGGTTGGCGGACATCAGTTGGGGGAACAGAATCTATATGTCAGCAACACAGGCAATCCGAAAACGCAGGCCTATCCGCAGCGGGGTAATTCCGGACAAACGGTAGGCGGGGCGATGGAATCATTTGTCGGCAACCTGGGGGATACCGGAATTCGGATAGTTATTGTCCTGGGTCTCGCGCTGCTGCTGCTCTTTATCGCCTTGCAGCGCAAGCCGCCGGCCGGGCTGGAGCGGGATGCCGGGCTGCTGGGCACCGTTCTCTTGACCGGATCCGCGGTGACCGCGGTCGTGGCGGGAGCCGTCGGCGGCGAGGCAGGCCGGTTGGCCCTGGTCGGGCTCTGCATCGGCGGCGTCTACGCGCTTTTCGTCAGCTTCGCCCGGCGGTGGCCGGACTCCGCCCGCAACCTGCACCTCGGCCGGTCCTTCGTGGAGTTCGTCCTCGGCGGCATCGCGTTCGTCCATGCCTCGGCCGGCTACTTCGAGCTGGCCTCGGCCGCGTCGACCTCGGTGCTGCCGGCGCCCTTCTGGACGGCCGTCTACATTGCCCTGCTGATCGCCGCCGCCCTGGCCGCCCTTCCTAACCACCTCCACCAGGGGGGCGGACAGGCAACCGTCCTCGGCATCGGACTGTGCGCCTACGGCGGACTTCAGCTGCTGCTGTTCGCGATGGACGCCGGTCGGATGGGAGTGCTGGAGCTGCCCGGCAACGACTGGGTGTGGACGTTGGCGGTGGCTGCGCTGGTCCTCATCGGCTGCGTGGCCGCCCAGAGGATCGTGACTGCGGCCGGCGCACTGCTGGTGCTCCTGTCTCCGGTGGTGCTGGAGGCCGAGGCCGGAAGTGCGTTCACGCCCGAGGCCGTGGCCCTCGCGGTGGCGCTGGCCATGTTCGGCGCAGGCTTCGCGGCCGTTTCCACCGCGGCGAACCGCACTCTTTTGCACGCCGGAGTGCTGCGCTAGATTCTTCGCAGGGGACACGATGAAAATTCATCAGCCCACGTGCTTGGCGAAACCGTCTCTGAGCCGAAGGTCAACCTTTCTATCTGAGCCGGGATTCCCGCCGTCGTCAATACCTCAGGGCAGTAGGAGACGCCGCGCAGGCAAGAACGGCCAGATCTGAAACAAAGTCTTCCAATCCCCGTCCGCGGTTACTAATCTCTGGGCCACTGGCCGGAGTTGGGGAACATCGGGGTCCGGGAGTTCGCAGATGAAGGGGAATCGCACCTGATGAAGCATCAACGCACCACTCGCACGGTGGCCGTGTCCGCCGTCGTCCTTCTGGCGCTGGGCATGGGCGGTACTGCCCAGGCAGCACCAAACAGCGCGGAGAAGCTGCAGAAAGCAGTCAAAACCGACAACGTCGTCGACCATCTGGAGGAACTGCAGGAGATTGCCGACGCCAACGGGGGAAACCGTGCCTCCGGCAGCCCGGGCTATGAAGCCGCGGCACAGTACGTCGAGGAGCAGCTGCGCAAGGCCGGTTATGACCCGGAGCGCCAGTACTTCGACTACCAGCAGTTCGTCGAGAACAGCCCATCCGAACTGCAGCAGCTATCACCCGTGGCGACCACGTACGAGCACGGCACGGACTTCCTCACCATGGAATACTCCGGCACCGGCGACGTGACCGCCGCGGTGACGGCAGTCGACGTGAACTTCACCGAGCCGGCCGCTTCGACCAGTGGATGCGAAGCCGCAGACTTCGCGGGCTTCCCGGAAGGCAACATCGCCCTCATCCAGCGCGGCACCTGCGCCTTCGGCGAGAAGGCGCAGGCGGCTGCCACAGCCGGCGCGGCCGGCGTCATCATCTTCAACCAGGGAAATGGCGAGGACCGCAGCGGCCTGCTGAACGGAACGCTCGCGGCCGTTCCGGACCCTGCCGTGCCGGTTGTCGGCGGCACCTACGCCCTGGGCCAGGAGCTGGCTGAGGATCCGGCCACCGAGGTGCGGATCGCAGTGGATGCGGAAGTCGTCGACTCGACCACGTTCAACATCCTGGCGGACACCAAGGGCAATGCGGATGAGACCGTCGTCGTCGGCGCCCACTTCGACAGCGTCGCCGAAGGCGCCGGAATCAACGACAACGGCTCCGGCACCGCGGCAACCCTCGAAACGGCCATCCAGCTGGCCAAGACCAAGGCTGCACCGGCGAACCGGGTCCGCTTCGCCTTCTGGGGCGCCGAGGAAAGCGGCCTGCTTGGCTCCGAGTACTACGTCTCGCAGCTCAGCGACGAAGAAATCGCCCAGCACGCACTCAACCTGAACTTCGATATGGTCGGATCGCCCAACGGCGCCCGGTTTGTGTATGACGGCGACGGCTCGGCGTTCGGCCAGGCCGGGCCGGAAGGATCGGCCGAGATCGAGAAGGTCTTCGCCGACTACTTTGCCTCCGAAGGTTTGGCCTCGGCCGAGACGGAGTTCAGCGGCCGCTCGGACTACGCGCCCTTCATCGCCGCGGGCATCCCGGCCGGCGGCCTGTTTACCGGGGCGGAAGGCATCAAGACCGAGGACGAGGCGGCGATCTTCGGCGGTACCGCCGGCGAGGCCTACGATCCGTGCTACCACACGGCCTGCGACGACCTGACCAACATCGACGAGAAGCTGCTGGGCCAGATGTCGGACGCGGTCGCACATGCCACGGCCACGTTTGCCGACCTGCAGCCGCACAAGGGCAACGGCGCGGGGCACGAAAAGGGCCAGGGCAAGGGCCACCACAAGGGCAACCACGAGCAGTGGGAGCATAAGGGCCACGGCGAGCAGCGGTAACTTGCACCGCTAACCCGGTACGGCGCCGTCGTTCATCTCTTCGGAGTGTCCGACGGCGCCGTTTTCCGTGTCCTGCGGTGCTCGAGGACCGCGTACAGGATCACCAGGCCGACGGCCGCGCCGTGCGTGTTGGCCAGCACGTCCTGCATCGTCCCGAAGCGGCCGGGCAGGAAACTGTCCTGGAACAGCTCGATCAGGAACGAGACGACGAACGCCCCCGGCAGGGCCAGCCACCGCAGGCCCTCGCGCAGCTGGATCCCGGCGAGCAGCCCGATCGGCACGAACATCGCGACGTTGGCGCTGGCTTCCACGAGGTTGTAGTCGATCCAGGCCGGGGCCCCGAAGGCATGGAGCCGGATGAGCATCCTCGCGAGTGTCCCCTGGGCCTGTTGGTCCACCGGGGACGGCCACAGCACGATGAACGCCACGGTGACCAGGTAGAGGGCCAGGAGGGAGGCCGCCAGGTGGCCGCGCCCGTACGGGGCGTCCGAGGGAGCGGCCGTCAACGGGCACCCGCGGGAGCAGGGCGGCGTTCCCCGGCCCGCGCCTCGTCCAGGGGCAGCGTGACGGTGAACGTGGTGCCGACGCCGAGCGTGCTCCGGCACTCAATCGAGCCGCCGTGGGCTTCCACGATGGACTTGCTGATGACGAGTCCGAGGCCGACGCCGGGAATGGCCGTCCGCCGGACCGCGGCGGTGCGGAAGAACTTCGTGAAGACCTCCCGCTGGTCCTCCTCCGAGATGCCCAGGCCGTGGTCCCGGACCTCGAGGACGGCGTGACCGCCGTCCGCCCAGGCCCGGACCTCCACGTCGCCGCCGCCGGGGGAGTACTTGATGGCGTTGGAGAGCAGGTTGTCCACGACCTGGCCGATCCGGTCCGGGTCGATGAAGGCCTGCAGCGTCTCCGGGCAGTCATCGCGGAGCACGACGCCGGCGGCCTCGGCCTTGGGGGCCGCCGAGTCGAGGCTGGAGCGGATCACCTCGGCCAGGGACGAGTGCGTGGGGGCGATGCTCATCGGCCCGGACGCGGAGGACAGCAGGTCGGAGACGAGCTGGAGCAGCCGCTCCGCATTGCGCTGCGCCACCCGGAGCGAGCCAGCCAGCCGCCCCGCCGCATCGGTCTCCTCGACTTCTTCCAGGGCCAGGTCCAGGTAGCCGATGATCGAGGTCAGCGGGGTGCGCAGTTCGTGGGAGACGCTGGCGACGAAGTCGTCCTTGGCTGCCAGCGCACGGACCAGCTCCGTCACATCGGAAAACGCGATCACGGAGCCGTCGAAGTCTCCGTCGTCGTCAGTCATGGGCCGCGCGGTGACAGCCATGGCCCGCTGCTGCTTGCCGGCACCGATCCAGATCAGCTCGTCGCTGAAGGTCTCGCCGCGGATCGCCCGGAGCACCGGCCTCTCTTCCAGGGGAATGGGGGTCGTGCCGTCGGGCTGGAAGACCAGCAGCTGGGCCTCGTTCGGGTCCGGGTTGCCACTGGGGGCTGCGAGCAGGTGGTTGTTGCGCTGGTGCCGGTTCATCAGGATGTCGTGCCCGCCCCGGTCCACGGCCACCAACCCCACGCTGACCGTGTCCATCATGGTTTCCAGCAGCCGCTGGCGGTCCCGCGTCTCGCGAAGGACCTGTTGCAGTTCCCGGTCCTTCGCCTCGAACGCCCGCTGCCTGGCCGTTTCGCTCTCGCTGGCCACCGAGATCGTCAGGCCAAAGGCCAGCATCAGGACCGGAACGATGAGCGTCGCGGCCAGGTCCGGCAGGGCGACCGGTCCGGATGAAGTGAAGGCGGGCAGCCAAACGATGGCCAGGGGCAGTACGAAGCTGATGACCCTAGCGGTCCTCGGCGCGATGCCGGACCAAGCGAGCCAGAAAACCGGGAAGAGCATCAGCAGGCCGAGCCCGGTGATGGCCTCCTGCCCGCTGTGCCGGAGCGCGCCGATGGCGATGAAATCCGCCAGCGGGATGACCCAGTAGGACCCCCGCGGCAGGTTGTCCCACGGAACGGCGAACGCCAGAACGGTCAGGACGGCAATCTGTCCGAGGCCGATGAGGAAGGATGGATGCCGGAGGATTTCGGGGAAAAAGCAGGCGACGAGCACGGTGACCAGCGCCACGGTGAGCACGAGCGGCAGCTGGCTTATGCCCACCCGGACACGAAGGCTAAGCTCGTAAAACGGCTTGCGTACGCCGATCAGCCCCAGGGTTCTTCTGACGACCGTGGACATGGCGCACGAATCCTGTTCCTGTTGACGACGGGTGCGTGCCTGCGCAGGAGGCAGGCCCCCACCGGCGACATCAGTATAGGTCGGGATTCTGACACTTAGTTGGAGCGCAGGGAAAGCGGTATGGTAAATCGTTCTGACAAGGCGCTACAATGCAGGTCAGGGCATAGGTTGGGGAACAAATGCGAAGCGGGGCAGTGTGGTTCCAACACGGGTAGCAGTCATTATCGAAGACGACGGCGACATACGCGATCTCATTCGCGCTGTCCTGTCGCAGGCCGGGTTCGAGGTGTATGCCGCCGCCAGCGGCGTCGAAGGCGTATCCGTTGTTCGCGAAAGCAACCCGACGGTGGTAACTCTCGACCTCGGACTTCCCGATATCGACGGCTTCGAAACGGCGCGCCAGATCCGCCAGTTCAGCGACGCATACATCATCATGCTGACGGCTCGGGCCGAAGAACTGGATACGCTGCTCGGACTTGAGTCCGGAGCGGACGACTACATCACCAAACCGTTCCGGCCCCGCGAGCTGCGCGCCCGGATCACCGCCATGCTCCGCCGGCCTCGGACCGGCCAAGGTCCCGCAGTACCCCAGGAGAATGATCCCTCCCCGAACCCTGGCAGCCACGCACCGGCAGCTCTGCCGGAGCCCGCTCCCGCTTCTCCGGAGACGTCAGCCAGGCAATCCGTGGACACCGCCGCACCCATGGAGGAGGAAGACAGCGCCTACTTCCACAACGGACTGGCGCTGAACCACAGGACCCGCACCACCGAGGTCGACGGAGCCGCCATCGAGCTCACCAGAACCGAATTCGACCTGCTGCATGCGCTGCTGGAAAGCGGCCGTGTGGTGCGCAGCAAGGCTGACCTGGTGCGCCGCCTGCGGTACGAGGAATATGACACCGGCTCCTTCATCAGCGACGCCGACGAGCGCGCCATCGAAGTCCACGTCGGCAACCTGCGGCGCAAACTCGGGGACGACTCCCGCTCGCCCAAGTTCCTTGAGACCGTTCGCGGAGTCGGTTACCGGCTGGCCCCCAACGCCCTCCGCTAACCGACCCCGCTGCCGGGTCCTCAACTACCTGCCGGCAGATCCGGCTGAGCCCGAATACCAGAGCTTCAGCTGGACGATGGTTGCTTCGCCGCAGGACTTGATTTCCTCGAGGAGCGCGAGCGTACGCGACGTCCGAATCTCCTCGCCCAGGCACTGGATGAGCTGCTGAAGCTTCGCAGCTAGCGCCGACAACGGCTTAGCGCCCGCCATGGCACTGGCTGTTTTCACGCTGAGCACCGCATCCATCGCAGCCTTCACATCGCATGCCAGAACGGCGTCCCGAAGCCGGGCATGCCGGGCCTCCCACATGCTGATGAAGTTACCCACGAAAGACCGGCATACACGGTCGTCATCGAACTCATCCGCCAGCTCTCGCAGGGCCTCGAAGGAAACCAATTGGTCGTCGACCCTCATGGTTCCTCCGTCCGCGTGATCCGACCTGATGCAGCAATTGTCGCCACACATGCTCAAGCTCCAGCGCAGAAACACCTCAAGATCTCCTCAAGATTCGGCGGCCCGGCAGGAGGCAAATCTTGAGGAGATCTTGCATGTTCCTTTTGTTTACCTAGCGTCCATTCTTGAGAATCGGTGGCAAGGGTGGCCTTTGTCAGCAATTAGTTTCAACAGTTGGGGCTACAAATGAACAAAATGACGAAAGGTGCCATCGCCACCGGTATTGGCGTAGCACTGCTCCTCGGCGGCGGCGGCACGCTCGCCGTCTGGAGCGACAGCGTGAAGTCCGGTGCAGGGACCATTACGGCGGGCAACCTCGATCTAGAATCAAAGTTGGACGGAATGTGGGAGTCGGATGTCACCGGGCCTGTCGGCGACATCAATGAGTACCTGGTAGTCCCGGGCGAGACTCTCACCTACACCGAGAATCTAACCGCCGTGGTAGATGGTAACGGTATTGAAGCTGAGCTTTCGATGGCCGGTGATCCTGTCAACGGATTTGGCGACAGCGTCTTAACGAAGACGACCTTCACCAAGGACGGAGTCAAGAGCGACTTAGAAACCTTATCCATAAAGGGGAAGGCAGACGTCACCGCCGTTACAGAGTTCACCTTCAAGGCAGAGACCTCAGGCCGCCAGAGCGTCATGAAGAAGTACAGCTTCGGACAGGTCACCTACAAGCTGCAGCAGACGGCGCCAACAGCGTAGCTGTTCCGGAGGTATCGACCTTCACCCCCATATTTTACGGGTGAGCGTTGCGCCCCGACTTCCTAGAGAAACATGATGCGGACCAAGACGTTATTGAAGGCTAGCGCTCTCCTCGCTGCCGCCGTCGTACTTGGTTTGCTGAGTGTGCAGGGGACGTACGCGCTGTGGAGCAGGGTGGTGCCGGTGGAGGCCGGCACCATCCAGGCGGCGGATTTCCGCGTCACGCTAGCCGAGGTAGGGACAGGCGCAGCGGTGGACATGGTTGATGCATTCGGTGCGTCGGCGTTGCTGCCGCTGCGGCCCAGCGGCCTGGTGTCGAGCACGGTGCCGGCCTATGCGGGTGTGAAGGTCTCGAACGTGACGAACGCGGGCTCGGATTTCGCGGTCCGGACCCGCGTCGGACAGGCTTCCGCCGGTGATCTTGTGGTCAAGGCCAGGGCGGTTCCTGCGGACACGACCAGCTGCGGTGCCGTCGATTTCACCGGGGCCGGCGGCACGGCCGAGGTGAGCCTCGCTAAGGATGCGTCGGCCGTCTTCTGTTTTCAGTTGGCGCTGGCTTCGACCGCGCCTCAGGCACTTTCCGGCACGCAGGCGAAGATCACCGTGCCGATTATCGTTGACCAGCTTTGAACGGATAGCTATGACTGCTGCTGGCTTTGAATCCAGTCCTGGAACCAAGCCTCGGGGGATGCGGCACGCTGTCGGCCGGGTGTTGGGGTTCGTGGCGCTGTGTATGGCTCTTTATGCCGCCGTAATCCTGATTGTCATTCCGGCTGTGACCGGTTCCCAGCCGTACACGGTGCTGACGAATTCGATGGCGCCGAAGTATCCGCCGGGAACCCTGCTCATCGTGGAGCCGGTGGAGTTCGATTCGCTCCGGCTGGGTGACGTGATCACCTACCAGCTCAAGTCCGGCGAACCGGCGGTGGTGACGCACCGGATCGTGTCCGTCGGCGTAAACCAGGATGGCGACCGTACGCTCATCACCAAGGGGGACAACAACTCGCTGGAGGACGAAGTTCCCGTCCAGGAGGTGCAGGTCCGCGGGAAGCTGCTGTATGCCGTGCCTCACGTGGGCTGGGCGGCCAACTGGATGGAGAACAACAACCGCGAGGGTGTGGCCAAGTGGCTGGCGGTCGGCCTGATCGGCTACGGAGTCGTCAGCATCGTCCGCGGGGCGCGGGAGTCCCACCGGAAGAGGAAGGCCGAGGCATGATGATGGAGCGGGCCCGGTGGCAGCAGGTGAAACAGCTTCGTGTCGCCGCCGCAGTCTTCGCCGCCACGGTGCTGATGGGCGTCGGCGCTGGAGCGGCGGCGGCCAAGTGGTCGCAGTCGGCGGCGGTCGAGGTGACGGTCGCCGTGGGGATCGTGGGTTCCGGCTGCACCGTCTCCGAGGATGGCAAGGCCTTTACCATCCGGTGGATGCAGTCGCCGGGAACGGGCTTCACGCTGGCAGCGGTCCGCCTCAACAACGGCGGCCAGGAACCGGGCAAGGACCCGATCACGGTGGTGGCACCGCAGCCCGACGCGTCAGGGCTGGCGACCCTGACCATCTCGCTGGACCAGCTGGGCCTCAACAACAGCAACTGGAAGGTTGTCCTGACCAAGACCGATTCCGCCGGAGGAACGCAGCCCCTGACCTGGACCCTGAGCGAGTCTGGACAAAAGGGAGTGTGCTCTTAGGCCTGCCCAATTGCCGGCGGTGCTCCGGGCTGAGCTCAGGCGCGGTGGCCCTCCTCGTAGACGTCGGGGATGCCGTCGTGGTTGGCGTCCAGCTGCTCCTCGGCCTCGACACGGCGGTAGTGGCGGTTGCGGGCACGCAGGACGCCAGCGGCCACGAGGGCCGAAACCAGGGAGCCGGTGAGGACGGCGACCTTGGCGTGGTCGTGGTGCTCTGTGCCGAGGACGAAGCTGAGGTCGTTGACGAGCAGCGAGACGGTGAAGCCGACGCCTGCGAGGATGGCGACGCCGAGCACGTCGACCCACTTCAGCGAGGGGTCCAGGTGCGCCTTCGTCGCCTTGGTGAGGACCCACGTGGTCAGCAGGATGCCGATGGGCTTGCCCGCGAACAGGCCAAGGATGATGCCTAAGGCGACGGAGTCCGTGACGGCCGATTGGAAGCCCTGCCATCCGCCGAGCGCCACGCCGGCGGAGAAGAAGGCGAAGACCGGCACCGCGAAGCCGGTCGACAGCGGACGGAAGCGGTGCTCGAGCAGCTCGGCGAGGCCAGGGCCCGCATCAGGGCCGCCGTCCTTCGCACTGCGCTGGACAGGGACCATGAAGCCGAGCAGGACCCCGGCAACGGTGGCATGGACGCCGGAGGAATGCATCAGGGCCCAGGTGACGACGCCCAGCGGGAGCAGGACGATCCACGCCGCGGCGTGGTGCCGGGCGAAGAACCGGGCGTACTTCTGCGTCAGGAAGGCGAAGAGTGCGAGCGGCAGCAGCATCCACAGCAGGAACGGCACATGGACTTCGGAGGTGTAGAAGAACGCGATGATGGCGATCGCGATCAGGTCGTCGACCACCGCGAGGGTCAGGATGAAGATGCGCAGGGCGCTCGGCAGATGCGAGCTGATCACGGCCAGCACGGCGACCGCGAAGGCGATGTCGGTGGCGGTGGGGATGGCCCATCCGCGCAGCGCTTCGGGGCCGGCGCTGAGGTTGACGATGACGTAGATCAGGGCCGGCACCGCCACGCCGCCGAACGCCGCCGCGATGGGGACGATGGCGCGGCTGGGTGAACGCAGGTCGCCGGCGACGAACTCGCGCTTGAGTTCCAGGCCGGTGAGGAAGAAGAAGATGGCCAGCAGGCCGTCGGAGGCCCACTTGCCGATGCTCAGGTCCAGGTGCCACGGCTCGTAGCCGATCTTGAAGTCCCGGATGGCGAAGTAGCTGTCCGCGGCGGGGGAGTTCGCCCAAACCAGGGCGGCGACGGCGGCGATCAGCAGGAGGATGCCGCCGACGGTTTCCTTGCGCAGGAGGTCGCTGATCCGCAGATACTCGGGATAGCTGCCGCGTCCGAGGACGGTCTTGGATTTGCCGGGAGCAGGCTGGGTCATGGCTCTCCTTGGGATCGGGACGTCACAAATTGCTCGACGACCAGACTTCCCGTCACACCGTGAGCCAGTTTACATGCGCATCCACCGGCAGCGGAAAGCCGACGACGGCGGGTCGGTTCCGCCGTCGTTATTGCGCCTCGTTAAGGGTGCCTTGAGCGCGCGACTTTAACGGGCTGAGCGCACAGCCGTTGCAGGTGCCACCGGGTTTTCGGCCATGGCCGAGCACCGGAGTTCTCCTGCAACCGAGGCTGTGCGCCCAGGTGTTGGGGGGCTTATCGCCCATTGGGGGATTTAGCTAGCGAGGTCTTTGTGGGAGTCCGAGCGACCCATGATCTGCTTCGGGATGAAGAAGGCCAGAGTGAACAGCGCCAGGCCGAGGGCGAAGGCCGGGATCGCTCCGATCTCCGGCTCAAGGCCGAAGGCGACGAGTGCGCCGAGGAACAGCACCATCATGAGGACGAAAGTCACGATGTTGCTGACAAGGTGGCCTTCGCCGGAGTGGGAGCGCTGCTTAGGGGTTGCCATGGGGGATTTTCTCTCCTCGAAATGCGGGTGGTGGGCCGGACGTCAGTATCCGGAAGAAGTTGTCTCGCCGTTAACAATAGCTACTGACGAGCTCGCGCCGATCCGTGTTGCGCCGGCTTCGAGCATGGACTTGGCGTCCTCGATCGAGCGCACTCCACCTGAGGCCTTGACGCCCAGTGCGGCTCCGACGGCGCCGCGCATCAGCTTGATGTCCTCGACCGTGGCCCCGCCGCCGGTGAACCCGGTCGAGGTCTTGACGAAGTCGGCGCCGGCTTCGGCCGCGACCTCGCAGACCAGCACCTTCTGCTCGTCCGTGAGGAAATGGGTTTCCAGGATGACCTTCAGCAGCGCGCCGCCGGCGTGGACCGCGTCGGCCACGGCTGCGATGTCAGTGAAGAGCGAACTGCGGTCCCCGGCGCGCGCGGCGGCGACGTTGATGACCATGTCCACTTCGTCTGCGCCGTCCAGGTTCGCGCCGCGGGCTTCGTAGACCTTTACGTCCGTCGGCGTCGCTCCAAAGGGGAAGCCGACGACGGCGCAGGTCTTGACGCCCGAGCCCTTCAGCGTGTTATGCACGAGCGCAGTCCAGACGGGGTTCGTGCAGACCGAGGCGAACTTGTACTTGACCGCCTCCTCGCAGACTTTCAGGATGTCCTCGCGCGATGCCTCCGGCTTGAGCAATGTGTGGTCAATATAGGCGGCGATCCCGGACATTGGCATCCTTTCGAATACGTGGTCTGCAGCCTCCATCTTTGCATAGAAGGACGCGGGCTTGCATTGGGCCTAGTCGTCCCGCGCGGCGCACCCGACCCGGGTCGGGCAGGATGCTGGCGCAGGGGCGGCCGCGATGGTGAAATGATTGACTGTGGGGCTCGCCCTTGCATGTGACGACGCCCGCAGCAGCGCAGGCGTCGGGAAAAGGATTCATGGAAACAGCCACGGTGCCGGCGGCCCAAGCGCCCGTCGCAGTCGCGGGGGACAGGCCTTCCGAACGGGCGGAGGCCTGTTCGGCGCTGCGTGCCGTGGGGTTCCCGGTAAGGGAGGCCGCGGACGGGGAATCGCTGGTCAAGCTGCTGGCCCCCGATGCCCCGGAGCAGCACGGCGCCGTCATTATCCTGGCCGCTTCCGAGGCGGAGGCCGACCGCTGGCTGGAGCAGTTGGCGCGGACGGGCCTGCGCGGCCGGCTACCGGTAGTCCTGGTGACGGGCGGCAGCGTACCGGCCGAGCGGATCGCCCAGTGGGACCCGTCCGAGTTCCTGCTGCGGCCCCTGCAGCCGGCGGAGCTGGTGCTGCGCGTCCGCGCCGCGCTGGCCCGCAACAGCCAGCGGGCCGAGCGCCGCGAAAAAACCGAGGCTATGCGCAGCCGTACCCGGCGCATATCGGAAGCCATCCGGGGCTCGCACGACCCGCAGGCAATGTCCCGCGACGTGATCGCCGGCCTCGGGGAAGCCTTCGGGGTCGAGCACAGCTGGATCGTGACCTTCGGGGACGAGCGGGTGCCGGAGCAGGCCCTGGGCTGGAACGCGGACGGGATCCGCGGCGCGACGCCGGCGCTGGCGGAGGACGCCGTGCGTCCGCTGGCCGCGCAGCTGTGGGAAGACGCCACCGTGCTCGCCGTGCCGGACCACCGGGACCCGGCCCTGGCGCCGTCGTGCGACCCCCTGTCGGAGTCCGCGGCGCGGGACGGACTGCGTTCGTCGCTGATCGTGCCGCTGGGCCACGGTGCGAATGCCTTCGGCCTGCTCTGGCTGGGGTCCGACGCCCCGCGGACCTGGACGCCGATGGAGGCCTCACTGGTCCAGCACGTGGCCGGCAACCTGGCGCACGGGCTGGTGCAGGGCCAGCTGATCACCGCGCAGCGGCAGGTCCTGGAGCGGCTGCGGGACCTGGACCGGGCCAAGAATGAGTTCGTCGCCACGGTGAACCATGAGCTGCGGACGCCGTTGAGTTCCATCATCGGCTACCTCGACCTGATTATCGACGACGGCGAGGGGCGCCTTCCGGAGGAAACGTCCCGCATGCTGGAGGTCGTCGCGCGCAACGCCCACCGCCTGCACCAGCTCATCGAGGACGTCCTGATGCTTTCGCGCAGCGATGCCCAGCAGATCCGGCAGTCGATCGAGAAGTTCAACCTCAATACGGTGCTCCGGTCCGTGGTGGCGACGATGGCGCCGGCCGCGGCGGCCGGAGACCTGCGGCTCCAGCTGGAGGATCCGGAGCCGGTGCAGGTCGAGGGTGACCGCGCGCAGCTGGAGCAGGTCTTCACCAACATCATTTCCAACGCGGTCAAGTTCACGCCGTCCGGCGGCAGTGTCACGGTCTCGCTGTCCAGCACGGACGGCGACGGCGGCGTGGACCGGGCCTGCGTCAGGGTAGCCGATACCGGGATCGGGATACCGGAAGACGAGGTTCCCAAGCTGTACCAACGCTTCTTCCGCGGATCCAACGCCACGGCCGCCGCCATCCAGGGGACCGGCCTTGGCCTGGCCATCGTGCAGGACCTGGTGCACCAGCACGGCGGGGAGCTTCTGGTGCAGTCCCGCCTGGGCGAGGGGACGACCATCTCCGTTGAACTTCCGGTGCACCGGTGACCGCGGCCGAGCCCAAGGATCCCCGCCTGAAGCAGCTGGTCGAGGGGGTCGTGAAGCTGGCGTCCGGTGACTTGTCGGCGCGGATCCAGCCGTCGCAGGCCCGGGACGAAATTGACGCCGTCATCACCGGCGTCAACCTGCTGGCGGAGGAACTGCACTACATCTACTCCGACCTCGAGCAGCGCGTGGCGGAACGGACCGCGGAGCTGATCGAGGCGGAGGCCGAGCTGCGGCGGATGGCGATGACCGATGCGCTCACCGGGCTGGCCAACAGGTCCCGGCTGCGGGAACGGATCATCGAGGCCATGGAAACGGTGCAGCACGGAGGCCGTCCGCCGGCGCTGATGATGCTGGACCTCGACAGCTTCAAGACCATCAACGACAACCTGGGCCACGGGGCCGGCGACGAGGTGCTGGTCGAGGTGGCCGGGAGGCTGCGGGCCTCGGTCCGTGAGACGGACACCGTGGCCAGGCTCGGCGGCGACGAATTCGCCATCCTGGTTCCCAACGCGAACGAAGACGACGTGCGCGCGATCGCCTACCGGGTGCTGCGCTCGCTGCAGAGAAGCATCACCGTGGGCTCGGCCTCCGTCTGGGCCATGGGCAGCATCGGCGTGAGCATCGGTTCCGCAGGGGACACCGCGGCGACCCTGCAGCGCGACGCCGACGTGGCCATGTATGTCGCCAAGTCCCGCGGCCGGAACAACGTGCAGCTCTTCGTCCCGTCCATGCTCGAGGCGACCCAGGAGCGTTCCCGCACGGCCGCGGAGCTGCGCACCGGACTGGAAGCCGGGCAGCTGTCGCTCCATTACCAGCCCGTTGTCGCCCTCGCGACCGGTCGGATTATCGGCCTGGAGGCCCTGGTCCGGTGGCGGCACCCGGAACGCGGCATGGTGCTGCCGGACACCTTCATCCCGCTTGCCGAGGAAACCGGGCTGATCGTGGACATCGGCAGGTGGGCCCTGGCGGAGGCGCTGCCGCAGCTGAAGGCATGGAACGCCGTCGTGCCCGGCATGCAGGACGTCAAGCTGCATGTAAACCTGTCCGCCGCGGAGCTGCTGCGGAAGGATCTGCTGGACGATGTCGCCGCAGCCTTGACGCGCTGCGGCGTCGCGCCGGGGCAGCTGGTCTTCGAGATCACCGAGACCGTCCTGATGACCCGCGAGACGGAGGAGGCCCAGGTGCTGACCAAGCTCAGCGGCCTGGGCGTGGGGCTGCAGATCGACGATTTCGGTACCGGCTACTCCTCCATCAGCTACCTGCGCTCGCTGCCGGCGGACACCGTGAAGGTGGACCAGTCGCTGATCAGCGGCATCGACTCGGACCAGGGCCAGCGCGACTTCGTGGCCGCGGTTCTGCAGCTGATCAGGTCGGCCGGCCTGCATGCCATCGTCGAGGGTATCGAGACAGCCGGGGAGGCCGCGCGGCTGCGGGAACTCGGCTGCGTCTACGGCCAGGGGTTCCACTTCAGCCGCCCGGTGCCAGCCGACGCCGTCGTGTCCCTGTTCAATGCGGACTTTCCGCCTGCCTAAGGTTGATCCATGCATAACCTCTGGGATTCCCTCGTCTTGCTGCCGACTCTGGCCAAGCTCTCCTCGCGCGTGCCGAAGAATCCGCACATGGCGTGGGAGCGGTACTGGGCCGGGATCAGCCATACCGGGCGGGGAGGCCAGGTGCTCTGGGACGCCGGGGCCGCCTCCGAACGGGAGCGCTACGAGGAGCAGATCCGCGCCCAGCTGGATCCTTCGCTGCCGGTGATCGATGTTGGCTGCGGCAACGGCACCTTCACGCGGTGGCTGGCCGGGATGTTTCCCGAGGCGATCGGCGTGGACGTGTCGGACAGCGCCGTGGCACGGGCGGGCGCCGAAAGCGGTGACCTGCCCAATGCCCGGTTCCTCGCCGTGGACGCGACGGCCGACGGCGCTGCCGGTCTGCTGCGCGAGGCGGCCGGCGGCGACGCGAACGTGTTCCTGCGCGGCGTGCTGCATGTGCTGGACCAGGCGGAGCAAGCCCGGCTGGCGGCGAATCTGCACGCCTTGGTGGGCCGGCGCGGACGCGTGTTCCTGGCGGAGACGAACTTCCAGGGCAACAGGTTCCAGTACGTGGCCCATCTCGGGGCGGACCGGCGGGGCATCCCCGGACCGCTGCGGCGCGCGATCGAGGGGCTGCCGATGCCGGGACACTTCGGCCGCCGCGAATGCCGGCGCGTCTTCGATCCGGCCGCCTGGGAGCTGCTCGCCGAAGGCCCTGCGGTCATCGAGGCGGTGCCGATGAAGTCCAGCGGTTCGACCGAACGGATCCCGGGCTATTTCGCGGCGCTGAGCGCGCTCGGCTAACCCGGCCCGGCGGGCTCAGGTTCAGGCCAGCGAGGCTCAGGCCTTGGGATGCTCGTGGGCTTCCTTCTCGCGGGCCTCTTTCTGGTGCTGCTCGAGCTTCTCCTCCGCTTCCCGGCGGCGTTCGGCAATGGCTCGGGGATCGCTCGCCGGCAGGTCCTCGTCCTCGTGGTGGCCGTGGCTGTATCCGTGCCTCATGAGGGCATCGTCGCACAATCCCGGGTGGCGGAAAAGGGGGCCTGAGCAGCCTTGTGGACGGCTCAGAGTTTGCGGCCGGCCAGCAATTTCGCCGCCGCCGTTCCCCGCGCCCCCGAGCAGTTCTTGGTGTACGTGCCGAAGATGAGCTTGCTGTTCACACCCATGCGGAAGGCCATGCAGTCCGCGGCCATTTCCACGCCGCGGGTGGTCTTGTAGATGGAATTCAGCTTCTTGTGCAGCGTCGGCTGCTGGGACGGCGAGTAGAGGCTGAACTGCCGCACGTGCGCGCATTCGTGCAGGGCCGCATACTTCAGCAACTGGCCCGCCGGGCGGCGTGCCACGTTCATCCGGAGCGATGTGCTGTAGGTGTAGCTGCGGGTGCGGCTTTCCGTCAGGATGATGACGTTCGGGCAGTACTTCTTGACCGTGTTGTACACCGTCCTCTTGTAGCCGGTGTAGTGCCGCGGGTTCTGATGCCGCAGGGTGGCCGTGGCGGAAACCCACTGCTTCTCCAGCTTCGTGGCGCTGACGACCAGGCGGTACTTTTTGACCACGCTGGCCGTGGTCTTGGTGGTCCGGACGGTCACCGCCGTGGAATTGACCAGGCCGGCCTGCTTGCGCCAGCTGAGCTTCCGCAGCGTGACCCACTTGCCTCCGCGGCTCTCCTGCAGCACCCCGGTCCGGTTGGACTTGATGTTCTTCAGGTAGTAGCTCTGGCCGAAGCTCTTGTTCGAGGCGACGTAGCCGCCCGCATTGTTGAAGAGGGCCTTGGCGTTGGTGCTGCCGGCGGCGACGACGGTAGTGGTGGTGGCTGCCGTGGCCGGCTGGGCCGCCGGCAGGAGGGTGCCGAGCGCCAGGGCGCAGGTGAGCAGGGCGGCTGGAATTTTCCTCACGTCGAGTGTCCTCTCGAGGAACGGGCACGGACCAGAGCCCCACACCAGCCATGCCCGCGAAACTATGGATGGACTTCAATCGTCGCCGCAGGGGGGAAATGGGGCAACGCCGAAAACGAGGGAGTGGCGGGACCGGATTCTGAGGGGCCGGACGGCGAATTTTGGGGGTCCCGACGGCGGAACCCGGCAGCCCGGCGGGAGGCAGTCCTCGCCGCGCGGTGCAAGCGCGGTGCCGGCGAACGACGGCGGTGCCCTCCCTATCTTTCGGTGCTGGTCAGTGGTAGCAAGGGAGTGTCAAGACGGGCCCTCCGCCCGAGGCGGGGGCCGCCGGACCTAGGGAGGCTTCAGTGGCAATCACACGTGACCTGATCATCGGCGGCAAGCATGTCCCGGCCGCCTCCGGCAAGACCACCGAGGACATCAATCCCTATACCGGCGAGGCCTTCGCGTCCGTGGCCGCGGCCGGGGCGGAGGATATGACAAAGGCGGTGGATGCGGCGGCAGCCGCCTTCGACGACTGGGTGGCCATGGCCCCGAGCGCCCGAAGGAAGATCTTCCTGAAGGCCGCGGACCTGCTGGAGGAACGGGCGGAACAGGGCGCCGAACTGATGGCCGGCGAGGTGGGCGGGGTCAAGCCGTGGTCGCTGTTCAATACCGGGCTGGCCGCCAACATGCTGCGCGAGGCGGCCGCCGCCACGACGGCCACCCGCGGCGACGTGCTGGCTTCCGACATGCCCGGCGCCTACTCGCTCTCCGTCCGCCAGCCGTTCGGAGTGGTGGGGGCCATGTCGCCCTGGAACGCGCCGTTTATCCTGGGCATCCGGGCCATCGCCATTCCGCTGGCCGTCGGCAACACGGCGGTGCTCAAGCCGAGCGAGGACGCGCCGCTGGCCTGCGGGCTCTACCTTGCGGATGCGCTGCTGGACGCCGGCCTGCCGCCGGGCGTGCTCAACGTGGTGACGAACGCGTCCGAGGATGCCGCCGACGTCGTTAGCGCCATGATCAGTGACGAACGCGTCCGGATCGTGAACTTCACCGGGTCCACCTCGGTGGGCCGGAAGATCGGCGTTATGGCGGCCGAAAACCTCAAGCCCGCCGTGCTGGAGCTCGGCGGCAAGAACAGCCTAGTGGTGCTCAAGGACGCGGACCTGGATTACGCGGTGAACGCCGCCGTATTCGGCTCGTTCATGAACGCCGGGCAGATCTGCATGTCGGTGGACCGCGTGGTGGTGGACCAGAGCCTGGCCGAGGAGTTCACTGAAAAGTTCGCGCGGAGGGTCTCCGCGCTGCCGACCGGGGACCCGGCCGATCCGGCCACGGTGATCGGCCCGGCGGTGAACGCGAAGTCCGCGCACCGGCAGTACGAACTGATCGACGATGCGGTGCGGAAGGGCGCGACGGCGGTGGCCGGCGGGCACAAGCTGGACCATTCGATCGTACCGGCCACGGTGCTGACCGGAACCACGCCCGAGATGAGGATCTTCCACGAAGAGATCTTCGGCTCGGCGACCACCGTGCTCCCGGCGCGGGATCCGGAGCACGCGGTGGAGCTGGCCAACGACACGAAGTACGGCCTGACCGCCGGCGTGATCAGCGAGAACATCCACGAAGGACTCAAGGTGGCCCAGCGGCTACGGACCGGGATCGTGCACGTGAACGACCAGCCGGTGGCCGACGAGCCCATGGCCCCGTTCGGCGGAATCCAGAACTCCGGCTATGGAAAATTCGGCGGCCAGGCCGGCATCGATTCCTTCACCGAGCAGCGGTGGGTGACGATCCAGCAGTACGGCCACGCCCAGTACCCGATCTGACGAAATGCCGCCCCCGGAGGTAGCGTGACCTACTTCACCCGAGTGTGCGCCCGGACACGCCGAAGGGGGCTGTTGGCCGCCGGGATGAAACGTTACGATGTGGCTGTTGCCATCCGAAGACGGTGGCGCGCTTCCTCCCCGGAAAGGCCAATCAATGCCGCACGAGCCCTCGACGCTGCGCCGTTTCGAACCCGTACCCGTTGCCGTGGACGCCTCCGCCATTGCCGGGCAGCAGTCAGCGGTGCTGGAGGCCGAGATCCGGGCCCTGCTCAGCGAGCTCGAGGGCAAGATCACCCGCTTTACCTGGCTCAATTCCTCCGCCGGCGTCAGCGCGCGCCAGCGGGAAGAGAACCTGCACTCGCTGACCTTCATGCAGGTGGCGCTGGAAGACGTCGGAGCCACCGTGCTCGGCATCTCCGCAGCGGCGCCGGCGGGCGAAGAGCCAGCGCTGGACCTGCCCACCTGCAGCTAGGTTCTGTCCGGAACCGGCCGTCCACCTGCGGCCGGTCTTCCGCTGCGGCGTTCCCTCCGGTTCCCGCCGGGAGTATCTTGAGGGGATGGTCCTGCCCGCCGCCGATGCGGCCAAGCCCCGCTGGCCCGGCTGGCTGGCGCTCGGACTCTGCGCGGCGGCCGTTGCCCTGATCTTCGTCGGCTTCCCACTGCTCCTGCAGGGGCTGTGTGCGCTGGACAACGCCTGCACGGCGGCCGAAGCACGGGCGTCCGCCGCCGGGGCGGCGCTGGCCCAGATCGGCCTGCTCGGGGTGCTGCCGGGCATGGTGCTCGGAGCCGTCGCCGTCTTTACCGGACGCGGCCGGGGCGCCGGCGTCTGCTCCCTGCTGCTGCCGCTCACCCTGCTGGCCCTGTTCTGGCTGTATGCCGCCGCGGTGCCGGCCGGCGACGGAATCGTCGCCTGAGCTCCTGCCGCCCGGGCACGCGGCCGATCCCGCCCAGCCGTTACACGTTGAGCCGGTAGCCGCGCTTGATCACGGTGGCGACGAGCGACGCGTCCGGCAAAGCCTGGCGGAGCCGGCTCACGGCCATGTCCAGCGCGTGTTCGCCGGGGGCGTCCGGCAGGCACTGCTGAAGTGACTCGCGCGGCAGCACCGCGCCGCCGGCCGTGGCGAGGGCACGAAAGATGGCCATGGGGGTGGGGGAGAGGTCCGTGCGCCGGCCGCCGAGGATGACGGAGCGGCCGCGGATCTGGACTTCGCCGAGGGCCGTGCCAATGCGCTGGATCCGGTTTTCGGACAGGTGCTCGACGACCAGCCGGATGAGGGCACCCATCCGATAGCGCTCGGGCATCAAGGGACGGATTCCCGCATCCTCCAGCGGGCGCGCGGTGACCGGCCCGACGGCGGCGGCAACGACGTCGTCCCTGAACGCCTCCACGAGGGCGTCATACCGGCCCATCTCATGCGCGGTGCTGAGCAGCGCGTCGACGGCCGGCGCGCTGGTGAAGGTGACCACGTCCAGCTGCCGGGCGACGGCCGCCTCGATGAGTCGGCCGACCTTCTCTTCCGATCCGGCCGGCTTGACCCAGCGGTAGGGGGTGACGGTCAGGACCCGCGCCCCGGCGTCCCGGAGCCTGGCCAGCTGGGTCGTGTCGGTGTAGCCGTGCAGCTGCACCGCGACGGTGGAGCCGGCCACGCCCTCGCCCAGGAGCAGGTCCACCAGGCTGGAGGTCCGTTCGTCGTGGCTGATGCCGGCGTCGTTGAGGCCGGCCGCCCGGACGGCACCGCGGGCCTTCGGACCCCGCACGAAGATCCGGGACGCCTCGAGGGTTTCCATCAGCTCCTCACCGAGGCCATGGACGTCCGCGGCCTCGGTCCAGCGGCGCATGCCGTAGGCGGTGGTGATCATGGTGGCGTCCGGCCGGGCATGCAGGATGGCCGCGGTGTCCTGCAGCAGCGCCCGGTCCTCGGCCACCGGGGCGATCCTCAGCGCCGGGGCATGCAGGACCTGGGCGCCTCGGCGTTCCAGGGCGGAGATCAGGTCGTCGGAGCGCCGGTCCGAGGTGACGCCGATGCGGAAGCCGGCGAGGGCCTCCGCGTTCGGCGCTTCGACCAGGGCGCGGACCTCTTCCAGCGATTCGGGCGTGCCGTGGCCGGGCGGGCGGCCCGTGGTGGTCTCGGTCATTCAGGCTCCCACCGTTTCGGCCAGGCGGGCGAGCTGCCCGGCGCCGTTTTCGGAGCAGGTCGCCAGTTTGACCACTTCGCCGATCACGAGGATGGCGGGGGACTTGACCCGGGCCGCGCCGGCGGCGGTGACGATCCCGGTAAGCGTGGACACCGTGGTGCGCTGCGAGTCGCTGAAGCCACGCTCCACCACGGCCACCGGCATGTCGGCGCGCATTCCCGCGCGGCGCAGGCCCGCGGTGAGCTGCGGCAGCGTGCCGACGCCCATCAGCACCACGACGGTGCCGCCGAGGCCAGCGAGGTGCTCGTGCTCGGCATCGGTCAGCGGCTGGTGCCCGGAGACCACGGTGAACATGTGGCTAACCCCGCGGTGCGTGACCGGAATGCCCGCCGCGGCCGGGACCGAGATCGCGCTGGTCACGCCGGATATCACGCTGACCGGGACGCCGGCTTCGGCGCAGCTCGCGGCCTCCTCCCCGCCGCGGCCGAACACGAACGGATCGCCGCCCTTCAGCCGCACCACGTTGTTTCCCGCCTTGGCCGACTCGATCATCAGCCGTTCGATCTCCCGCTGGGTCACCTTGTGGTGGCCGGGCTGCTTGCCCACGTCGACCAGTTCCGCCCCGGGGGCGAGTCGGGGCAGGTTGCCGTGCGGCGCCAGCCGGTCGAAGAAGACGACGTCGGCGTCCCGGAGCGCCTGCTGGGCGCCCACCGTGAGCAGGTCTTCGGTCCCGGGCCCGCCGCCGATCAAGGTTACGCGCCCGCCTGGGAGCGCCGGAGCCTCGCGCACCAGCAGCACCCCGCGCTCACCGCAGGCATCGGCCAAATCCGGCCACCCGCCGTCGTCCGCGGAGACCACCGCGGCCAGCACGGCGCCGTCGAGCAGTTCCGGGGTGAAGCGTTCCGGACGGGACACCGGGCGGACGACGGCCCCGGCGGCGGTGAAGCGGCGGACCGCGCGGCGCGCCTCGTCATGGGCGCCGGCGACGAGGACGTGCCGGCCGGTCAGGTCTGCGGTGAGCTGCATGTCAGGCTCCTTCGGAGGCGGACGATCGGACGGGAATGGTGGCGCCGAGCAGGACGGGTCCCTCGCCGGCGGCCGCGGCGGCCTTCTCCGCCTCCGTGGCGGGGCGGATCATGCCGCGCTCGGCGACATTGGCGATCGAGTCGTCCCGCTGGTCCGGGGCGTTGACGAAGGATCGGAAGCGGCGCAGCCGGTCCGGGTCCTTGAGCGTGGCCGCCCACTCGTCCTCGTAGTTCTCGATGTGGCGGGCCATCGCGGCCTCGAGGTCGGCTGCGATGCCGAGGGAGTCTTCGACGACGACGTCCCGCACGTGGCCGATGCCGCCGTCCAGGTCCTCCATCCAACGGGCGGTGCGCTGCAGCCGGTCGGCGGTGCGAATGTAGTACATCAGGTAGCGGTCCACGTAGCGGACCAGCGTCTCGTCATCCAGGTCCTTGGCGAGCAGCTGGGCGTGCGCCGGGTTGGCGCCGCCGTTGCCGCCGACGTAGAGGTTCCAGCCGTCCGCGGTGGCAATCACGCCGACGTCCTTGCCCCTGGCCTCCGCGCACTCTCGGGCGCAGCCGGAGACGCCCATCTTGAACTTGTGCGGCGCCCGCAGGCCCCGGTAGCGCAGCTCCATGCTGATGGCCATCGCCACGGAATCCTGCACCCCATAGCGGCACCAGGTGGAGCCGACGCAGCTCTTCACGTTGCGCAGCGCCTTGCCGTAGGCCTGTCCGGATTCGAAGCCGGCCTCCACCAGTTCCTTCCAGATCTCCGGCAGCTGCTCCAGCCGGGCACCGAACATGTCGATCCGCAGCGCGCCGGTGATCTTGGTATACAGGCCGTACTTCTGCGCGACCCGGGCGATCACGGCCAGCTTCTCCGGGGTGATCTCGCCGCCCGGGATACGCGGGACCACGGAGTAGGTGCCGTTCTTCTGCATGTTGGCCAGGGCGCGGTCGTTGGTGTCCTGCAGCGTTCCACGGCCGCCGTCCAGCGGGTACTCGGCGTGCTGCGAGGACAGGATGGAGCCCAGTGCCGGCTTGCAGATGTCGCAGCCGAGCGGCGGGACCGCTTCCACCGTGCTGTCGCCGTGCTCCAGCTCCACCGGAATGCCGAAGCGGGCGAAGACCTCGCCGGCGCTGCGGAGCCCGGTGGCACGAACCGCTTCGAACAGCTCGGCGCGCGAGAGGGCGAAGTGCTCGCAGAGCGCCTTGGAGACGGCGATGCCGTTGTTGGCCAGCTCGGTTTCCAGCAGCTTCTTGAGCATCGGGACGCAGGAGCCGCACTGGGTGCCGGCGCGGGTGCACGCCTTGAGTCCCCCGAGCTCCTGGATCGGATCCTGGCCGTCGCAGCTGCCGCAGCCGTTGACCGCGTCGCGGATGGAGCCGGCGGCGACGTTGTTGCAGGAGCACAGGATCGCGTCGTCCGGCAGTTCCGTGTCCGGAGCCTCCGCGCCGCCCGCCGCCGTCAGGTATGCCCCGGGTTCGGCCGGGAGCTCCCGGCCGAGCAGCGGGCGCAGGCTCTGGTACGGGGCGGCGTCGCCGACGAAGATGCCGCCCAGCAGCGTCTTCGCGTCGTTGCTGGTGACCACCTTCTGGTAGACGCCGCGGGCCGGGTCGGCGTACACGATCTCCAGGGCGCCGGGGGTCTTGGCGAAGCCGTCGCCGAAGCTGGCCACGTCCACGCCGGAAAGCTTGAGCTTGGTGGCGGTATCGAAGCCGGGGAACGCCGCCGTGCCGCCATGCAGCCGGTCCGCGACGATCTCCGCCATGGTGTTCGCGGGGGCGACCAGTCCCACGCAGAGGCCGCCGAAGTTGGCCACCTCGCCGACCGCCCAGACGTTCTCTACATCGGTGGCACAGGACTCGTCGATGACAATCCCGCCGCGGGCGCCCATCCGGAAGACCGGGACGAAGTCCTCGTCGCCCAGCTCCTCCGGCGCCTTCCCGGCCGCCGCCGCGGCCTCCTCCTTGGCCCGGCCGTTGAGCGTACGGGCCAGCTCGTCGCGCGGCCGGACGCCGATCGACACGACCACCATGTCCGCCTCGATGATCCGCCCGTCCGCCATTTCGACGCCGGTGACCCTTGCCGCGCCGTCCGGCCCTTCCTCGGTGAGCACCGCCGCCGGATAGACGCCGCCGTGGACCTCCAGCCCCTT
Source organism: Arthrobacter sp. Marseille-P9274 (assembly GCF_946892675.1). Taxonomy (NCBI): domain Bacteria; kingdom Bacillati; phylum Actinomycetota; class Actinomycetes; order Micrococcales; family Micrococcaceae; genus Arthrobacter; species Arthrobacter sp. Marseille-P9274. The sequence goes on along the minus strand of NZ_CAMPOV010000001.1, from coordinate 53,343 downwards.
CTCCGCGATGAGCCGGCCCATGGCCTGGCCCGCACCCTCGTCCAGCTGCGTGCCCATCAGCCAGGGGCCGCCGTCGATTACCACCGGGTTGGCCCCGAGCGACTGCAGCCCCGCGGCGGCCTCCAGGCCGAGCAGCCCGCCGCCGATCGTCACGGCGTTGACCGGCCGGCCGAGCCGTTCGCCCAGTTCGGCGACCTGCCGGTTGATCTCCCACACGTCCTCCAGGGTCCGGTAGACGTGGGTGTGCTCGTTGCCCGGAATCGGCAGCCGGGCGGCGTTCGAGCCCGTCGCCAGCACCAGTTCGTCGTAGCCGAACCGCCCGCCGTCGGCCGTGATGACCTCCCTGGCGGCCAGGTCCAGGTCGACCGCACGCGCACCGGTAACCAGGGTGACGGCGTCGTTGTTCCACAGCTCCCGGTCGCCGAGGGTGAGGTCCACTCCGGTCTCGGTGAGGGCCCTGCTCAGGGCCACCCGGTCGTAGGGCAGGTGCGTTTCCTCGGTCAGCACCGTGATGGCCAGGCCGGCGGTGCCGCGTGCGCACATCGCCTCGGTGAAGCGGTGCGCTGCGGGCCCGCCGCCGACCACGACAATCCGGCGTGCGGCTGGGGAACTGTTCTGGTTCATGGCCTACCTCGGGTTCAAATTGGCTTCCGCCGGCAAGGACCGACGCTGCATGGCTTCCACGCTAGGCGGACGCCGTTGCACGGCAATTTCCCTTCTGTTTCCCGCAGTTGACGTTTCCTCCGGGTTTTCGGGGGAGCGAGGTGAGGATTTGGAAACCTGCCGGAAACAACGACGGCGGGCCGCGGGTTTTCGGGCCCTGCGGCCTTTGCCGCCGGGCCCGCCGAAGCATCACAGCGCGGTTCTCCGGCCGGTGAGGAGCGTTTTACGCGGCCGAAACCGGGCGGGAGCAAAGCCCGAAACATCGGCTCCGTAGCGTGGGGGCCATCCTTATCCGACCGACACCGAACGGGGTTCACGATGACCGTACTGACCGCTGAGGAGACCCGACTGGACGGCCTGACGCTGCGCTGGCACGCCGTCTGCCCTGTGGACGAACTGGAGGTCGCCTGGGGTGAGGCGGCGCTGGTCGAGGGGGAGCAGGTGGCGCTCTTCAAGGTCTCGGCCACCGAGGTGTATGCGGCGGCGCAGCGGGATCCGGCCACCGGCTCCTGCGTGATGGCCCGCGGCATCCTCGGCAGCAAGGGCTGGCGCCGCACCATCGCCTCGCCGCTGCACAAGCAGGTCTACGACCTGGCCACCGGCGAGTGCTACAGCGACCCGGAGCTTACCCTGCCGGTGTTCCCGGTGCGGATCGAGGACGGCGTGGTTTCCATCGGCCTGCCCGTAGTGTCTGCCGTGGAGGCCGCCGTATGAGTCCCGCCGAAACGCTGCTGATTCCGCGCCGGCCGGTGCGCAGCCGCTTGCCGGAACCCGAGCTGGATACGACGCCGGAGAACTTCGCCTGCGAACCCTGGGGCGGCATGGTCGCTGCGGAGACGGCGACCGCACTGGTTGCTGCCTCGCACGGCACCGCCTCACCCGCCGGGCAGGCGGCGATCCGCGGACTGGTCGAGGCCGTCGCGCGGCACCGGCCTGACCTGGCCGTCCGGGAAGCCTTCGTCGACGTCCAAAAGCCTGACGTGCCGACCGTCCTCGCCGGTCTGAGGGAGGAGACCCGTGTGGTTCCGCTGCTGCTCTCCGCGGGCTACCACGTCCACGTGGATCTGGCCGAAGCGGCGGCATCATCGGACCAGGTCTCGGTGACCCGCGCGCTCGGGCCGGACCAGCGGCTGGTGAAGGTGCTGGCGAAGCGGCTGCAGCAGGCCGGGCTGCGCCGCGGAGACCGCGTGGTCCTGGCCTGCGCCGGGTCCACCGATGCCCGCGCGGTATCCGACTGCGAGACCACCGCCCGCCTGCTGTCCGCGTTCCTTGGCATGGACGTGGCGGCCGGCTACATCTCGGCCGCCGAACCCGAGTTGAAAGCCGCCGTAGCCGCCGAACAGGCGCGCATCGCCCGGCGCCGACTGGCCGGACGGCATGCCCGCGTGGTCGTCGCCAGCTACCTGCTGGCACCGGGCTACTTCGCTTCGCTGGCGGCGGGCTGCGGAGCGGACCTCGTCTCCCTGCCGCTGCTGGTGCCGAACGAGGAACCTCCCAAGGACCTCGTCGACCTCATGCTGGACCGCTTCGCCCGCGGCTGAGGCTGGTCAGAAGCGGACAGTGACCGCGCCGAGTCGGGGACCCGGACCGTGCAGGATTTCGGGCTCGAGGCCGTGCGCGCGCAGGGAGGCGGCCGCGCCATTAAGCTGGCGGTCCGGGCGGCCCGGCGTTTCGTAGACCAGCAGCAGCAGGCCATCGGGTCGAAGGACGCGGCGGAGGACCTGCAGTTCGGCGTGGGCAGGGCCGGTCCAGAAGGTGTTGATGTTCACCGCAAGGGCCTTGCCAAACGACGACGCCGGTGCCTCCAGCGAGGGGAGGGGAGGGGCGCAGTCCTGAGGTCGGCTGTGCCTGCCGCTAGTTCTGCACCAAGCCGGGCAGAGGCGCGGGCAACAGCCGTGGCGGAGCGGTCGATGCCCGTGATGTGCCCGCCGTCCAGGGCCCGGCAGGCCAGCTCCATCGCCGCGCCGGAGCCACAGCCGATCTCCAGGACCTCGTCATCGGGCTGCAGGTCGAGCAGCTCAAGCGCCCAGCCGATCCTGGCCGGTACTGCCGCTGGCATAGGTGCCCGTTGGCCCTTGGGATCAGAGGCCGAGCGCGTCGTTGATGTCCTCGAGCACGCGGTCCAGCCGCTCCCGCGCTTCGGCGTACCCGGCGGCCAGTTCGTCCGCGCCGTCGACCGGCTGGATGACCTCGAGGTAGCACTTGAGCTTCGGCTCGGTGCCGCTGGGCCGGATGATCACGCGGGAGCCGTCGCGGGTCAGGTACTGCAGGCCTTCGGTCGGCGGCAGTTCGGCGCTGCCCAGCGCCAGGTCGAGGCTGGACTCCACGGGGGAGCCGCCGAACGAGGCCGGCGGGTTCTCGCGCAGCCGGTGCATCATGGCGTCGAGCAGGTCGAGGCTGCCGACGCGGACGGACAGCTGGTCGGTGGCATGGATCCCGTGCGCCAGCTGAAGCTCATCCAGCTCGTCCTGCAGCGTCCGGCCCTTGGCCAGCGAATCCGCGGCGAGCTCGGCGATCAGCAGCGCCGCGGAGATGCCGTCCTTGTCCTTGACCAGGTCCGGCGCCACGCAGTAACCGAGGGCCTCTTCGTACCCGTAGCTCAGGCCGGGAACACGGGAGATCCACTTGAACCCAGTCAGCGTCTGCCGGTGGGCGATGCTGTGCCATTCGGCGATCTTGCCCAGCAGCCGAGAGGACACGATCGAGTTGGCGAAGACCGCCGGGCCAGCCACCGGGGCAGGCGAGGCGCCCTCCTTGGTCCTCGCGCCGCCGTCCTTCGCGGCATCCCGCGAGGCCTGGGCGGCGAACCGCGCGGCCAGGTGCGCGCCGAGGAGCGCGCCGACCTCGTCGCCGCGGAGCATTTCCCACTTGCCGCTGGCCGGCCGCCTGACCGCGACCGCGGCCCGGTCGGCGTCCGGATCATTGGCGAGCACGATGTCCGCGCCGATCCGCTCGGCCAGTTCCTGCGCCAGGTCGAGGGCGCCGGCCTCCTCCGGATTGGGGAAGGCGACCGTGGGGAAATCCGGGTCCGGCTGCGCCTGCGGCTCCACCAGGGTGACGTCCGCGAAGCCGGCACGCTGCAGCACCGACAGTGCGGTCCGTCCGCCGACACCGTGCAGCGGCGTGAGCACGATCTTCAGGCGCCGCGATGGAAACAGCCGCGGATCCGCCAGCGCCGTCACGGCGTCCACGTACGCATCCTCGATGGAGCCGGATTCGCCGCTGGACGGCAGCACGGTCCAGCCGCCCTCGGCCAGGGCGATACCCTCGATTCCGTCGAAGGCGGCGATCTCCGCCGCGATCTGCGTGTCCGACGGCGCCACGATCTGCGCCCCGCGGCCCGCGACGTCCGTGGCGCGGCCGCCCAGGTAGACCTTGTAGCCGTTGTCCTGCGGCGGGTTGTGGCTGGCGGTGACCATCACCCCGCCGTCACAGTCCAGCGCCCGCACAGCGTAGGCGAGCACCGGCGTCGGCAGCGCCGAGGGCAGCAGGAAGGTCTCAATGCCGGCGGCGGTGAAAATGGCCGCGGTTTCGCTGGCGAAGACATCCGAGTTGCGGCGGGCGTCATAACCAACGACGGCGCGCGGCCGGCTGGTGGTGCCGACCTTCGCCACGAGGAACCTGGCCAGGCCGGCCGCTGTGCGGCGCACGACCACTCGGTTCATCCGGTTGGGTCCGGGTCCCAGCGCCGCGCGCAGGCCGGCGGTGCCGAACTGCAGCGGGCCGCTGAAGCTGTCCGCCAGCTCCTGCCGGGCGCTGGCCGCGGCCTGCCCCTCGGTCCTGGCCGAGGCGAGCAGGTCCTGCAGTTCGCGCACGGTCTGCGGGTCCGGGTCCTGGGCCATCCACTCCTCGGCGGAGGCGAACAGCGAAGCGGGGTTGGCGGTGTCAGTCAATTCCGGTACCTGTCTGGTCGGCGGCCGCTGCGGCCGCGGGGCGGCTGGGCGTCAGAGCTTGGCGATGATGTCTGCCAGCAGGCGGGAGATCCGGGGGCCGGCGGCTCGGCCGGCCTCGATGACTTCCTGGTGGCTGAGCGGTGCCGCGCTGATGCCGGCCGCCAGGTTGGTGACCAGCGAGATGCCGAACACCTCCAGGCCGGCGTGCCGGGCGGCGATTGCCTCCAGCGCCGTGGACATGCCGACCAGGTCCGCGCCGATCCGCTTGGCGTACTGCACCTCGGCCGGCGTCTCGTAGTGCGGGCCGGTGAACTGCGCGTAGACGCCCTCGTCCAGGTCCGGATCGACTTCCCTGGCCAGGGCGCGGATCCGGGAGGAATACAGATCCGTCAGGTCGACGAAGGTGGCGCCCTCCAGCGGGGAGGTGGCCGTGAGGTTGATGTGGTCGCTGATCAGGACCGGCGTGCCCGGCTTCCAGTCCGGGTTGAGGCCGCCGCAGCCGTTGGTCAGCACCAGCGTTTTGGCGCCTGCCGCAGCCGCCGTGCGGACGCCGTGCACCACGGCCCGCACGCCGCGGCCCTCGTAGTAGTGCGTGCGCGCTCCCAGCACCAGCGCGCGCTTGCCGTCAGCAGTGAGCACGGAGCGGACGGTGCCGACGTGCCCCTCGACCGCCGGTGCGGAGAAGCCGGGGATGGCGGAGGCCTCCAGAGTGTGCGTGGTTTCGCCGATCAGTTCGGCCGCCCCGCCCCACCCGGACCCGAGCACCAGGGCCACCTCGTGGTTCCGCACGCCGGTCTGTTCGGCGATGTAGGCCGCTGCCTCCGCGGCCAGTTCAAAGGGATCTGTAGTCACACAGCTAACCTACCCGCTGCCCTGCCGCCGCTCCAGAGCGCACGCCGCGCGCCGTCGTCGTACGCTTCACACTTGCCCGCCGCGCGCTGCTCCCGGCGGAGATATGCGACGGGGACAGGGACGGCACCGAGCAGGTGCGGCGCCCGGACCCCGCCGTTCGGGTTGAGCAGGTCCGGGGCGTAGGACAGAATGGCCTTGTGTCGACCCAAATTGATTTCAGTGCCCCGCGTCTTGCCATCCTCGGCGGCGGCCCCGGCGGTTACGAAGCCGCCATGGTGGCCGCGTCCCTCGGGGCCAAGGTGACCGTCATCGAACGCAAAGGCCTCGGCGGCTCCGCCGTGCTGACCGACGTCGTTCCCTCCAAGACCCTGATCGCGACGGCGGACGCCATGCGCCGGGTGGCCGGCGCGCACGACCTCGGCGTGCGTTTCGACGAGCACGCGCACGCGGCCTACGCGGACCTGAAGACCGTCAACGCCCGGCTGCTCAAGCTGGCCGAGAGCCAGTCCTCGGACATCCACCGCGGGCTCGAGCGGATGGGCGTGAAGGTCATCATCGGGGAAGGCCGGCTGACCGATCCGAACTCCATCGCCGTGACCACCGAATCCGGCACGCAGACGGTGGACGCCGACGCGATCCTGCTGGCGACCGGCGCCACGCCCCGCGAACTGCCGACGGCGAAGCCGGACGGCGAGCGGATCTTCAACTGGACCCAGATCTACAACCTGACCGAAGTGCCCGAGCACCTGATCGTGATCGGTTCCGGCGTGACCGGGGCGGAGTTCGCCTCGGCCTACCGGCTGCTGGGCACCCGGGTCACGCTGGTGTCTTCGCGCGACCGCGTGCTCCCGGGCGAGGACGCGGACGCCGCCGGTGTCCTGGAGGATGTGTTCTCCCGCAACGGCCTGGAGGTCCTCTCCAAGTCCCGCGCCTCCGCGGTGGACCGGACCGAGGACGGCGTGCGGGTCACGCTTGCGGACGGGCGCACGGTGGACGGCTCGCACTGCCTGGTCGCCGTAGGATCCGTCCCGAACACGGCCGGCATCGGCCTGGAGGAAGCCGGCGTGGCACTGGCCGAAAGCGGCCACATCAAGGTCGACGGCGTATCCCGCACCACCGCGCCGAACATCTATGCGGCGGGAGACTGCACCGGTGTGCTCGCGCTGGCCTCGGTGGCCGCCATGCAGGGCCGCATCGCGGTGGCGCATCTGATCGGCGACGTGGTGAAGCCGCTGAAGCTCAAGCAGGTGGCCTCCAACATCTTCACCAGCCCGGAGATCGCCACCGTCGGCGTCACCGAAGAGGACGTGGCCGCCGGCAAGTACCAGGGCGATGTCATCAAGCTCTCGCTCAGCACGAACCCGCGGGCGAAGATGATGAACGTGACGGAAGGCTTCGTAAAGATCATCGCGCGCCGGGGGTCCGGCACGGTGATCGGCGGCGTCGTGGTGGCCCCGCGGGCGTCCGAGCTGATCTTCCCGATCGCCTTGGCCGTGTCGCAAAAGATGCACGTCGACGACGTTGCCAGCACCTTCACCGTGTACCCGTCGCTCACGGGCTCAATCTCGGAGGCCGCGCGGCGGCTGCACGTGCATCTCTAGGCGTACCGCCCGTAGGGTAGAGCCGGTAGAGCTACCTGGTCCGATACCGCAGGGGGACGAGCAAGTGCCGCGGGAGCGCTTTTATCAGAAGAAGGCCTGGCAAAACATCGGGGTCGCCGTGCTGGCGCTGCTGACGCTGGGCGCGATTGTGTATGCCTTCGTGCCGAAGCCGCCGCCGGTGGTGCCGGGCTCGGCGCCCGCGCCGTCCGTCCGGGCGACCCAGGATGCGCAGCAGGTTTCGGGGAAGCCGAAGGCGGTCTCCACGGCTTCGGCCACGGAGACGGCCGCCGCGAAGGAGGACAAGGAGCCGCCGGTCGCCGTCTTCCTGGGCGACTCTTACACCGAAGGCATCGGTGCGTCCGTGCCGGAGCGGCGCTGGAGCACCCTCGTGGCCGGGGAACTCGGCTGGGAAGAGGCCAACCGTGGCGTTTCAGGCACCGGCTACCACACCAGCGCCGGTGACGCGGAGTACCAGGGCCGGGTGGGCCAGGTGCTCGAAGACGAACCGCAGATCGTCGTGGTGTCCGGCGGGCAGAACGATTTCGGCACCTACGCCGTCGATCCGGGCGGGACGGTGCAGGCGATCGCCGGGCTGTACGAGGCGCTGCGGGAGGAACTGCCGCAGGCGGAAATCGTTGCGGTCGGGCCGTCGACACCCGCCAGCGTGGACCAGACCGTGCTGGCGATCGACGCGGCGGTCAGGGACGCGGCCGCCGCAGCCGACGCGACCTACGTGAGCCTGCTGGAACCGGACGTGCTGACCCCGGACATGGTGGTGGCGGACCAGACCCACGTGGATGACCGCGGGCACCGGGCCATTGCCGACCGCGTCATCGCTGCGCTCGAATAACCCCGGATAGCGGCGCGGGCGGGGCCGTTGCCGCCCCTGCCGGGGCCTCAGGCGGCCGCGATGTTGTTGTCCTCACCGGTGTCCTCCACATCCGGGGCGCCCGATTCGAAGGTGATGATATTGGCGCCGCCTGCCGCGTCGACCTCGCCGACCGTTCCGAGCGTGACCGAGTTGGCGTCGCCCTCCACCTTCAGCTCGGCGGCCTCCGTGGCATCGACCGTGTTGCCGTTGCCCGAAATGTCGAGCTCGTCGAGGACCTCCGCTTTGACCGTGACGTTGGCACCCGTGACCTCGATGTCCTGGCAGTGGCCGGTCACCACGAGGATGACATGGCTGGCCTCGATATCGATGCTGCCGCCATCGTCGCAGTGCAGCCGGACGTCCTGGCCCTCCAGCACGATGTTCCGTTCCATGCCGCGGGTCACTACGGGGCCCGGGACGGCCCTGCCTGCCGGTGCCGCCTCCACTCGCTCCGGGGCGGCCGGTTGGGGAGGTGCTGCGCCGGTGACTTCAAGACGCGTGGCGGCAGGTGGAGCGGCCGCAATAGCGGGCGAATCGGTCGTTGTTGCGGGTGCCGCAGCCGCATCGGCGTCACCGCGCACCGCCGTGCCGAGGTCGCTGGTTGCGCCCTGCGGTGCGGGATCGCCGGCACAGCCCGACGCCAGCAGGACCAGGGCCGCGCCGCCCAGCACTCCGCGCAGGATCAGATGCTTCAACCCGAGCCCCTTCCGCCGCCGCCGGTTCCGGCGGACCTGCCAAGGCCGCCAACGTAGCCCCGGAAGGATGGAAAATAGCTGGGATCCAGAATGCCTGAGGGCGGCACTCAACAGCCCGCCGGAGGGGCCCTGGCCGCGGATCTGCAACCGCGGCCCGAGTCCTGAGCTCCTACTTGCCCAGGCCTGCCCGGCGGAGCGCCTCGGCCATCGCGGTGTTGCTGTTGTTGCTGTTGCTGTTGCTGCCGCCCGCCTGCGGCCGCTGCTGGCGTCCGCCGTTGCCGCGACGTCCCTGCTGCGTCTCGCCGCCGCGGTTCCGGCCCCGGTCCCCGCCGCGGTTCCGGCCCGCGTCATCTTCGCGGTTCCGGGCCGATTCTGCCCCGGGCCGGGCGCCGTTGCGCTGGCCCTGCCGCGCGCCGCCCTCGGTGGGTGCTTCGTCGTCGAGGCGCAGGCTGAGCGAGATGCGCTTGCGGTCCGGATCCGCTTCCAGCACCTTGACCTTGACCACCTGGCCGGACTTGACCACCTCGTGCGGGTCGGACACGAACTTGTTGGACATGGCGGAGATATGCACCAGGCCGTCCTGGTGGACTCCGACGTCCACGAAGGCGCCGAAGGCGGCCACGTTCGTCACGGTGCCTTCCAGGATCATCCCGGGCTTCAGGTCGGAGATCTTTTCGACGCCTTCGGAGAAGCTCGCGGTAGTGAAGACGGGCCGCGGGTCGCGCCCGGGCTTCTCCAGTTCTGCCATGATGTCCCTGACCGTGGGCAGGCCGAACTTCTCGTCGACGAACGCCTGAGGATCCAGGGTGGCCAGCGAGCCCAGGCCGCGGGGCACGTCGGCCGCTGCGGCGCCGGCGGCAGCCAGCACCTTGCGGGCGACGCCGTAGGCCTCCGGGTGGACGCTGGAGGAATCCAGCGGTTCGGCGCCGCCGGTGATCCGCAGGAAGCCGGCACACTGCTCGAAGGCCTTGGCACCCAGCCGCGGTACCTTCTTCAGGTCGGAGCGCTTGGCGAACGGCCCGTTCTCGTCGCGGTACGCCACGATGTTCCCGCTGAGCAGCGGACCCACGCCTGCTACCCGGGCCAGCAGCGCCGGCGACGCGGTGTTCACGTCCACGCCGACGGCGTTCACGCAGTCCTCGACGACGGCGTCCAGCGACCGCTCCAGCTTGTTCGCCGTGACGTCGTGCTGGTACTGGCCCACGCCGATGGACTTCGGGTCGATCTTGACCAGTTCGGCCAGCGGGTCCTGCAGCCGCCTGGCGATCGACACCGCTCCGCGTAGCGAGACATCCAGCTCCGGCAGCTCGGCCGATGCCAGCGCGGAGGCGGAGTACACCGAGGCCCCGGCCTCGGACACCACGAGCTTCTGCAGTTTCTGCTTGGGCGCCATGAGCTTGATCAGCTCGTTGGCCAGCTTGTCCGTCTCGCGCGACGCCGTGCCATTGCCGATCGCCACGAGGTCCACCTGGTGCTGTTCGCACAGCCGGGCCAGCGTCGCCAGCGCGTCGTTCCACTTCTTTGCGGGGGCGTGGGGGTAGATGGTGCTGGTGGCCACCACCTTTCCCGTGCCATTGACGACGGCGACCTTCACGCCCGTGCGCAGGCCCGGGTCGAGGCCAAGGGTAGCCCGGTTGCCGGCCGGCGCGGCCAGCAGCACGTCGCGCAGGTTGGCCGCGAAGATCCGGACGGCCTCGTCCTCGGCGTCGGTGAAGAGCCGGACGCGCAGATCGATGGCCAGCTTCACGAGGATGCGGCGCCAGCCCAGCTGGGCGGTCTGCATCAGCCACTTGTCCGCCGGCCGGCCGCGGTCGGCGACGCCGAGGGCCCGTGCGACGCTGCCCTCGAACCGGGCGCGGGCCGCCGCGTACTCCTCCTGGTCGGAGGCATCCGCTTCGGCGATGTTCAGTTCCAGCACGCCCTCCTTTTCGCCGCGCAGCAGCGCCAGCACGCGGTGCGACGGCAGCTGGGAGGGCAGCTGGGCGAAATCGAAGTAGTCCGCGAACTTCTGCCCCTCGGCTTCCATGCCCTCACGGACCTGAGCGCGGACACGGCCCTGTGTCCAGACCCGCTCGCGCAGTTCGCTGACCAGATCGGCGTCCTGGCTGACGCGTTCGACCAGGATGGCGCGCGCCCCGGCCAGCGCCTCGGCCGGCTCGTTGACGGCATGCTCGGGATTCAGGTAGCCGCCGGCAGCGGCCTCGGGTTCGAGTCCAGGGTCGGCCAGCAGCGCGTCGGCCAGCGGTTCGAGGCCGGCCTCGCGCGCGATCTGGGCCTTGGTCCGCCGCTTGGACTTGAAGGGCAGGTAAATGTCTTCGAGCCGGGCCTTTGTGTCGGCGGCGTTGATGCTGGCTTCCAGCTCGGCGGTCAGCTTCCCCTGCTGCGCGATGCTCTCGAGCACGCTCTGCCGGCGGTCCTCAAGCTCGCGCAGGTAACGCAGGCGCTCTTCAAGGTCGCGCAGCTGGGCGTCGTCCAGCGTCCCCGTGACCTCTTTACGGTAGCGGGAGATGAACGGAACGGTGGAACCGCCGTCGAGCAGTTCCACGGCCGCCTTCACCTGCCACGGCTTGACGCCGAGTTCGTCCGCGATCTGTGCGTAGATGCGCGCGGCCAGGCGGGCCGGATCGGGGGCGGGCGATGCGGAAGCGGCGGCGGGATTTGCGTCGGGTGCGGCAGGGCGGGGCAAGTCAGTCACTGAACCTATTGTGCCGCATCCGGCGGCTCCGCCGGAGGCGCGGCGGGCCGCCGGGAAGGGTCACCGGGGTCGGGGTAATAGAAGCCGTAATCGTCGTACGGGTCCCGCCAGGCGGACTCGTCCCGGCTGATCCGCCGGACTGCCGACGCCGGTACCCACCGGGTCCGCGTCGAGCCACCGGCATCCACCCACTTGAGCTGGACGTCGGTCCGGGTCCACGAGATGGCCTTGGCGTCCACCGATTCGCCGCCGACGGTTGCCCGGACGTAGGGTTCCTGCCCGTAGCGGGCACGACCTACCCCGGTCCGCTGCCCCGGCCACCCGCCGTCGTCCTCCGCCGCTTCTCCTGCCGCCACATCCTCAACTCTAGGCACCGTCCCCGGGCCGCGGGCTCAGCAGTTGCCTGCGCGCACGGCCAGGCCGCGGGAGGGCAGGCTAGGCGGACCCTGGAGGCACACGCCACCGCCGTCCGTATTTCGAGACAGGAATCCGGATGCTGGACAGACGGGAGTAGCATTGTGGGCGATATTCATACTTTCCATCGAAAGCAACCCTTAATGTCCACTCCAGCACCCGCTGCACCGAACGTAACCTCCGCCCCCGCTAATTCGCGCGGCCGGGTCATCGTTGCGAGCCTCATCGGCACCTCCGTCGAGTTCTACGACTTCTACGTCTACGCCACGGCGGCGGTCCTCGTGTTCCCCGCCCTGTTCTTCCCGAACTCGGAGGGCATCTATGCGCTCCTGAGCTCCTTCGCCGTCTTCGGCGTGGCCTTCGTTGCCCGCCCGCTGGGATCCATCCTCTTCGGCCACTTCGGTGACCGGCACGGCCGCAAGGGGACGCTGGTTGCCTCCCTGCTGACGATGGGTATTGCCACCTTCCTGATCGGCTGCCTGCCCACGGCGCAGGTGCCCGGCTGGGCTTTTTGGGCTCCGGCCCTGCTGGTCCTGATGCGTTTTGCCCAGGGACTCGCGCTCGGCGGGGAGTGGAGCGGCGCCGCGCTGCTGGCCACCGAGAACGCGCCCGCCAACAAGCGCGCCATCTACGGAACCTTCCCGCAGCTCGGGGCCCCGATCGGCTTCATCATCGCCAACAGCCTGTTCCTGCTGCTGAGCATCAACCTGACGAATGAGCAGTTCATGGCGTGGGGCTGGCGCATTCCGTTCCTGGCGAGCGCCATCATGGTCATCATCGGCCTGTGGGTCCGGTTGAAGCTGGTGGAAACGCCGGCGTTCCAGAAGGTCATGGACAAGGGCGAGGTCACCAAGCTTCCGCTCGGCCGCGTCTTCAAGGTCAGCTGGCGCCAGCTCATCCTGGGCACCTTCATCATGCTGGCCACCTACGTGCTCTTCTACCTGATGACCACCTTCACGCTGTCCTACGGCACGGCCGCACGGACTCCGGACGAAGCCGCCGCCAAGGCCGAGGCCGCGGGCAAGGCCTTCGACCCGTCCACCTTCACAGAAGGCCTGGGCTATGCCCGCAACGACTTCCTGCTGATGCTGATCGTCGGCGTGGTGTTCTTCGGCATCTTCACCCTGGTGGCCGGTCCGCTCGCCGAAAAGTTCGGCCGCAGGAAGACCCTGATCGCGGTGACGCTGGGCATCTTCGTCTTCGGCTTCCTGTGGGTGCCGCTGTTCAACGCGGGGTTCGCCGGCACCATGTTCCATCTGATCCTCGGCTTCACCCTGATGGGCCTGACCTTCGGACCGATGGGCGCAATCCTGCCGGAACTGTTCCCGACGAACGTCCGGTACACCGGCTCGGCCATCGCCTACAACTTCTCCTCGATCCTGGGCGCGGCGCTGGCACCGTTCGTTGCCGTGGCACTCTGGCAGGCCGCCGGCGGCAGCACCGTGCTGGTGGGCCTCTACCTCAGCGGCGCCGCTGTGCTCACGCTGGTGTCCCTGCTCCTGAGCAAGGAGACCAAGGACATGGACTACGAGGGCGTCAGCAGCTGATTCCTGCATAGCCTGAGCGCGCTGGAACAGCTCAAGGCCCGCAGTTCCGGAAGGGAACTGCGGGCCTTGAGCGGTTAAGGCGCGGCTTGAGCCGCGGCTGTCGGTGCGGGGTTAGGTTGCCCGGCGCTTCGTGATGAAGCCCCAGATCACCAGGACGATCAGCGAGCCGATGATGGCCCAGAGCCAGGTGGTGAGGCTGAAGAACTCGTTCATCTCGGCGCCTGCAACTGCGCCTCCGATCCAGCCGCCCAGCAGTGCTCCGATGACACCCAGTACCAGTGTGGCGATCCAGCCGCCGCCCTGGTCGCCGGGCAGGATCAGCTTCGCAATGGCTCCGGCGATCAGCCCGAGGATAAGAAAAGCAAGAAATCCCATGACGCATATCTCCTTACGGTGATCAATGGCCACCGGCGGGTGCCGGCTATTTCCCTTACCAAGACCCACGGTACAACAAAGCATGCTTATTGTATGGATTTCGCCGGTTGCAGTTTCTGCTCAAGGCGAACAGCGGGCGCGATTACCTTGTGCCGAGCGTTAAGGGGCCGGCATCCGGCCTCCGACCGGGGGAATGTCGCCGCGATATGCAAACGCGGTATGCAAACGAGGCCCGCTGCCCGGCGGGGCGGCAGGCCTCGAAGGCTCGCGCGTGTCGCCCGGCGGGGCGGCAGGTCCGGCAGAGCGGCGGGCGGAAAGGCTCAGTCGGTGATCGCGGCTAGGACGGCGCCGGCGGAGACCGTGTCGCCGGGCTTGGCACTCAAACCGGAAATGGTGCCGGCCTTGTGCGCGGTCAGCGGCTGCTCCATCTTCATCGCCTCCAGAACGACGACGAGATCGCCTTCCGCGACGGTGTCGCCGTCGCTGACGGCGACTTTGACGATGGTGCCCTGCATGGGCGATGACAGGTCATCGCCGCTGGCTGCTCCGGCGGCCGACGCCGAGCGGCCCCGGGCGCGCCTGGGCTTGCCGTTGGCCCGGACCGGCGAGGAAGCGGCGAGGCCTGCCGGCAGCACGACCTCCAGCCGCTTGCCGCCGACCTCGACCGTGACGCGCTGGCGGTCGGCCTCATCTTCCTGCCCCGCCGGCAAGCCGGCAAACGCGGGGATGTCGTTGACGAACTCGGTTTCGATCCAGCGTGTGTGCACGCTGAACGGCTCTTCCGGATCCGCGGGCGCGAAGTCCGGGTCTGCCACCACGGCGCGGTGGAACGGCAGCACGGTGGGCATGCCCGCGACCTCCATTTCCGCCAGCGCCCGCCGGGCCCGCTCCAGGGCCTGGGTCCGGTTCGCGCCCGTGACGATGAGCTTGGCCAGCATGGAGTCGAAGTTGCCGCCGACGACCTCGCCGGCCTCGATCCCGGAGTCCACGCGCACGCCGGGGCCGGTAGGAAGCTTCAGCGTTTCCACGGTGCCGGGTGCCGGCATGAAGTTGCGGCCGGGGTCCTCGCCGTTGATGCGGAACTCGAAGGAGTGGCCGCGGATTTCCGGATCTTCGTAGCCGAGCTCCTCGCCGCGCGCCACCCGGAACTGCTCGCGGACCAGGTCCAGTCCGGCGACTTCCTCGCTGACCGTGTGCTCGACCTGCAGGCGGGTGTTGACCTCAAGGAAGGAGATGGTGCCGTCCTGGCCGACCAGGAACTCGCAGGTGCCGGCGCCCTGGTAGTGGGCCTCGAGCAGGATGGCCCTGGACGCCTCGTACAGGTTGTATTCCTGGTCCGGGCTAAGGAACGGTGCCGGCGCCTCTTCGACCAGTTTCTGGTTGCGCCGTTGCAGCGAGCAGTCGCGGGTGGATACGACGACGACGTTTCCGTGGGCGTCCGCCAGGCACTGGGTTTCGACGTGGCGCGGGGCGTCGAGGAAGCGCTCCACGAAGCATTCGCCACGGCCGAACGCCGCGGTGGCTTCGCGGACGGCGGACTCGTAGGCCTCGGGGATCTCTTCGCGGTCGCGGACCACCTTAATGCCGCGCCCGCCGCCGCCGTAGGCCGCCTTGATGGCCAGCGGGAGGCCGTAGGCGTCGGCGAATTCCAGCACCTCGGCGACGTCCTTGACCGGATCGGTCGTGCCGGCGACCAGCGGCGCGCCGACCTTCTCGGCGATGTGCCGGGCCCGCACCTTGTCGCCGAGTTTGGCGATCGCTTCGGGGGAGGGGCCGATCCAGACCAGCCCGGCGGCGATGACCCGGCGCGCGAATTCGGCGTTCTCGGAGAGGAAACCGTAGCCGGGGTGCACGGCGTCGGCGCCGGAGGACCGGGCGGCGTCGAGCAGCTTCTCCATCACCAGGTAGGACTCGGCTGCGGTTTCGCCGCCGAGCGCATAGGCCTCGTCCGCGAGCCTGACATGCAGCGCATCCCGGTCCGGCTCGGCGTAGACGGCCACCGAGGCAATTCCTTCATCCCGTGCTGCCCGGATCACCCGGACGGCGATTTCACCGCGGTTGGCGATCAGTACCTTGGTGATGCGCTGGGTCATTCATAGCTCCTTCTATCCTTGAGGAGCCTAGCCTGCGTTAGCGGGTATCGCCCAATATCCTCGCGGATTCTGCGCGTTGGGGCCGCATTCTTTGTAGGAGTCCTACAAATCAGCCCGCCGGCCGCGGCAGCCACAGGTCCGTGATGGCGACCTCCGCGTCCGACAGCAGCCGGCGCAGGGTGGAGACGGACAGGCCGACGACGGCATGCGGGTCCCCGTCCACCTTCTCGATGAATGCCCCGCCGAGCGAATCTATGGTGAAGGAGCCGGCCACCTGGAGCGGTTCCCCGGTGGCGATGTAGGCATCGATCTCCGCTTCGCTGAGCTGTGCGAAGTAGACCCCCGCCGAGGCGATGGCACCCACGGTGGCGCCGGTGCCGCCGTCGTTGGTTTCCTCGCCGTCCTCCGCGTCGTCTCCTCCCGCGTCAGCGGGAATGTCGCGGCAGTCGATCAGCCAGTGGCCGGTGTGCAGGACGCCGTGCCGGCCGCTCATCCGCCGCCAGCGCTGGCGGGCCACGTCGGCCTCGTAGGGTTTGCCGTACGGCTCGCCGTCCAGTTCGAAGACCGAGTCGCAGCCCAGCACCAGGGCTCCCTCGGCGTCCGGGAGCGAGGCGACGGCCTCGGCCTTGGCCCGGGCCAGCAGCAGGGCGGTGTCAGCCGGATCCGTCACGCCGTAGCGGGCCGTCACGGCATCTTCGTCCACGTCGGAGACCAGGACGGAGTGGGCGATGCCGGCGTCGGTCAGCAGTTTCGTTCGGGCGGGAGAGGCGGAGGCGAGGATGAGGTGCAGTTCAGTCACGGACCAAGCCTAACGGGCGGACGCCGGCCGTTCGGGGGCAACCGCTCTCGGAGCCTGGGGCAGGGCTCCCGGTTCCGAACGCAGATCGGGCTGAGCTCACCGGGGAAACCGCCGCCGCAATATTTAGTTGATCTATCAACAATCGAGTAGGCTGGGGGTATCAGCACCCGCCCCGCCGTTCAGGGGCGGGTGCAGCCAGGCCGCGGTCCGGTTCGACGTTGGGGGTCGTGCCGTACCGCTTAAACGCAGGCCCGGCCGGATGCGTCCGGCCGGGCCTGCGTGCTCATTGCGGTCCCGTTCGAGGCGGCGGTGTGCCCGGTGCCGGGAGCGGCGTCAGGCCGTGGCGGCCGGTTCCGGGCGCCGCTCGGTTGCCTCCGCTCCAGCGGAAGTCCCGGTCTCCGCACCCTCGGTGTCGTCGCTGAACGGATCGCCGGTGCGGCGGGCGTTGTACAGCGCCTCGTCCAGGATGCCCTGGCGCTTGGCCACGATGGTCGGGACCAGGGTCTGCCCGGCGACGTTGACGGCCGTGCGGCCCATGTCCACGATCGGATCGACGGCCAGCAGCAGGCCGACGCCTTCCAGCGGCAGGCCCAGCGTGGAGAGGGTCAGCGTGAGCATCACGGTGGCGCCCGTGGTGCCCGCCGTGGCGGCGGAGCCGAGGACGGAGACGACGGCGATCAGCACATAGTGCATGAACCCGAGTTCCACGCCGAAGAACTGCGCCACGAAGATGGCGGCGATGGCGGGGTAGATCGAGGCGCAGCCGTCCATCTTGGTGGTGGAGCCCAGCGGCACCGCGAAGGAGGCGTAGGCCCGCGGCACGCCGAGGTTGCGCTCGGTCACGCGCTGGGTCAGCGGCAGGGCGCCCATCGAGGAACGGGAGACAAAGGCCAGCTGGATGGCGGGCCAGGCGCCGGAGAACCACTGCTTTACGGACAAGCCGTGGGCGCGGACCAGCACCGGGTAGACCACGAAGAGCACCAGCGCCAGGCCGACGTAGATGGACAGCGTGAACAGGCCCAGCGAACCCATCGTGTCCCAGCCGTAGGTCGCCACGGCCTTGCCGATCAGGCCCACCGTACCGATGGGGGCGAGCCGGATGATCCACCAGAGCACCTTCTGGATCACGGCCAGCGCGGAGGCGTTCAGCTGCAGGAAGGGCTCGGCGGCCTTGCCGACCTTCAGTGCGGCGATGCCGACCGCAATCGAGATGACCAGGATCTGCAGCACGTTGAAGCCGAGGCTGGTGGTCACGTCACCGGCCTCGCCGGCCTTGGTAGTGGCCTCAAGGCCGAGGAAGTTGGCCGGGAACAGCCCGGTGAGGAACGCCCACCAGTCGCCCGTGCGGCCGGTGTACTCGCCGGGCACGTCACCGGCGGCGCTGGCGCCGGGCTGCATGATGGTACCCAGCCCCATGCCGATGATGACCGCGATGAAGGCGGTGATGGCGAACCACAGCAGGGTATTCCAGGCGAGCCTCGCGGCGTTGGAGACCGCGCGCAGGTTGGCGATCGAGCTGACCACCGCGGTGAAGATCAGCGGGACGACGGCCGCCTTCAGCAGGGAGATGTAGCTGGAACCGATGGTGGTCAGGGTCTCGGTGAGCCAGTTCGGCTCGCCCGGCGCCGGCTCGCCCAGGTTCTTGGCGGCGAGGCCCAGGGCCAGGCCGGCGATGAGGGCGGCGATAATCTGGGGGCCGAACGATGTGGCCCAGCGGGGCAGCCTGCGCCCGCTCTTCTCAGTGCTGGTTGCGGTAGTCACCCGAAGACTGTAGGAGGCGGAAACTTAGCAGGCCAAAAGCATTGTTGCGCACTGTTACGCCGCGGACGACGGCGATGCCCGGCTCCTGCGCCTATGCCCGGTATCCGCGCGGGGTGCAGGAAGTTATTCCCGACCCGGCTGTGACCAATCCCGCAGCCGGGGCGGATCGCGATGGCTGAGTCCTGGGCTGGCAGTCGGGGTGCGGCCGCCCGTTCATCTGTTGGCCTGAAATGGCTGGATAGGCGGTCCATCCCAGCCACTTCAGGCCAATCGTTTGGTCAGGCCCGGGCCGCGGCGTCCTCGCCGAGCAGGGCGCGGCGCAGCGTGTCGAGGCCGACGGAGCCGATGTTCAGCGCCTGCGTATGGAACGACTTGATATCGAAGGAGGCGCCCTCGCGGCGGCGCCGCTCATCCCGGAGCTGCTCCCACAGGCGCTGCCCCAGTTTGTAGGAGGGCGCCTGGCCCGGCCAGCCGAGGTAGCGGGTGAACTCGAAGTTCAGCTGGCCCTCGCTGATGGCAATGTTTTTCTTCAGGAACTCGTAGCCCTTCTCCGGGGTCCAGGTTCCCGAGCCCCAGCGTTCCGGAACCTCGAGTTCGAGGTGGACGCCGATGTCGAAGACCACGCGGGCTGCGCGCATCCGCTGGCCGTCCAGCATGCCCATCCGGTCGCCCGGGTCGGCGAGGTAGCCCAGCTCGTCCATGAGCCGCTCGGCGTAGAGCGCCCAGCCTTCGCCGTGTCCGGAGACCCAGCAGATGTTGCGCCGCCAGTTGTTGAGCAGCTCCCGGCGGTAGGTCGCCGTCGCAATCTGCAGGTGATGGCCGGGGACGCCCTCGTGGTAGACGGTGGTGGTTTCCTTCCACGTGCTGAAGGTGTCTTCGCCCTCCGGCACGGACCACCACATCCGGCCGGGCCGGGCGAAGTCGTCCGAGGGGCCGGTGTAGTAGATGCCGCCCTCGTGCGTCGGGGCGATCATGCACTCGAGCCGCCGCATCGGCTCGGGAATCTCGAAGTGGGTGCCTGCCAGGTCGGCGACGGCCTTGTCGGACAGCCGCTGCATCCAGGCCTGGAGCGCCCCGGTCCCGTGCAGCTGGCGGGACTCGTCGGCATCCAGCAGGGCCATGGCTTCCTCGATGGAGGCGCCGGGCTTGATCTGCGCTGCGACCGCTTCCTGCTCCGCGATGATCCGGTCAAGCTCCTCGATGCCCCAGCGGTAGGTCTCTTCCAGGTCGACGGCGGAGCCGAGGAAGCGCCGGGACATCAGGGCGTAGTGTTCGCGCCCCACGGCGTCCTTCTCGGGGGCTTCCGGGAGCAGTTCGTCTTCGAGCACGGCGGCGAGCTTGCGGTAAGCGTTGCGGGCGGCCCCGGCAGCCTCGGCGAGCCGCTCGCGCAGTTCCTGCGGAAGGTCGCCGTCGTTAGTGGAAGCCGCTGCGGCGGTGGCCTGGAAGAATCCGTCCTCGGCCGCATAGGCGTTGGCCTGCTCGATCACGGTCTTCAGCTGGCGGCGGGGCGCGATCCGGCCGCGCTTCCTGGCTTCACGCAGCGAGCTGGCGTAGCCGGCCAGGGCATCGGGAACGTGGGCCATGCGGCCGGCGATGTGGTTCCAGTCCTCGATGGTGGCCTGCGGCATCAGGTCGAAGATGGCGCGGATGTCCTGCACGGGGGAGGCGAGGTTGTTGACCTCGGCGAGATCGAGGCCGGCCTCGTGGATCTCCAGGTCCAGCCCCAGGCGTTCGCGCATTGCGTCGAGGGTGATGCGGTCGGTGTCGTCCGTGGGTTCGAGGTCTTCGAGCCGCCGCAGCGCCTCGCGGGCACATTCCGCCATGGCCTCGACGCCGGCGGGGGAGTAGTCCGGGTATTCCGTCTCATGCCCAGGGATGCCGAGCGACGTTGCCAGCGAGGGGTTCAGCTCCAGCAGGGTTTCCGTGTAGGCGTCGGCGACAGCGTCGATGGCCGACGGGACACGGGTGGGGATGTCCGTGGTGGGTTCTGTTGTCTGGTGAGTCACAGGCCGAGCCTACCGGCATTCGGCGGCCGCCCCGAAAGCGCGACCCCCTCAGGGCCGCGCCGGGCTTGAATCATGCGCCGCGGCGTTGGGCCGCGGCGGGCCTGCCCGAATCGATGGCCTCGCCCCAGTCTTCGCCGATCAGGCTGGTGCCGATCGCGGCGAGCTGGCCGACCTGTTCCGGGCTCAGCCGGTCGAAGACTGCGGCTCGCACGGCCCGGACATGGCCGACGGAGGCGGCTTGGACCTTGGCCAGCCCGGCGTCGGTGAGCCGCGCCAGTACGGCCCTGCCGTCCTGGGGGTCGACGCTGCGCCCCAGGAAACCGGCGCGCTCCAGTCCGCCGGCGACACGGGAGATCCGCGACTGCGAGGTGCTGGTGGCGGCGGCCAGTTCGCTCATCCGCATGGTGCGGCTGGGTTGCTCGCCCAGCATGGCCAGGACCATGTAGCTGGCGAACGTCAGGCCCTCGTCCCGCTGCAACTGGGAGTCGAACGCCGAGGGCAGCCGGAACAGCAGGGCGGCCAGGGGAACCCAGGCGCGCTGTTCTTCGGGGCTGAGCCACTGCGGATCGGACATACGAGCCACTCTAGCGAGTGCACTTGACCGCGATGGTGGTTCGGCTTACTTTATTTGCAGCTGCAAATATTCCGGGGCTGCCGGGGGCTCTCCGTCCTCCGCGGCCGGAGTCCGGCAACGCAGCGCTGGGACTCCGTTCCGCCGGCCTTGGGGAGGGCCGTTCCGGGCGTCGCGGATGACCCTTCGAGGAGGCCGGCAGCACGTTGGGGGCTGCCGGCTTTCCGCGTTAAGGGACGGTCGGGCGGGCCCGGGCCCTAGCGGAAGGTGTGCCGCCAGGCGCCGGGGCCGTGCGCGACGACGGGGCGCAGCAGTTCGCGCCGCCGCGGGCTGCGCCGGCGCGGCTGCTCCGCCGCAGCGGGAGGCTCCGGGGATGGCTGCAGGGCCAGCACGACGGCGGTCAGCGCGGCGAGTTCCTCGGGGGTCGGATTCCCCTTGGCGACGGTGAACAGCGGGGCCGCCTCGTCAGCGGTCCGGGTTTCGGCCTGAGCCTGGGTCCTGGTCATAGCGGGATGTTTCCGTGCTTCTTGTGCGGCATCGTGGCCCGCTTGTCGCGCAGCGCGCGCAGGCCGCGGACAATCTGGACCCGGGTGTCGGAGGGGGCGATGACGGCGTCGAGGTAGCCCAGTTCGGCCGCCTGGTACGGGTTGAGCAGCTCATCCTCGTACTGCGTGATGATCTCCTGCCGGCGCGCTTCGACGTCGCCGCCCTCGGCCTGGACGGCGGCGAGGTCACGGCGGTACAGGATGTTCACCGCGCCCTGCGCGCCCATCACGCCGATCTGGGCGGTGGGCCAGGCGAGGTTGAGGTCGGCGCCGAGCTTCTTCGAGCCCATCACAATGTACGCCCCGCCGTACGCCTTGCGCGTGATCACGGTGAGCTTCGGGACCGTGGCCTCGGCGTAGGCATAGAGCAGCTTGGCGCCGCGCCGGATGATGCCGTTGAACTCCTGGTCCTTGCCGGGCAGGAAGCCGGGGACATCCACCAGCGTCAGGATGGGGATGTTGAACGCATCGCAGTGCCGGACGAACCGCGCGGCCTTTTCCGAGGCGGCGATGTCCAGTGTCCCGGCAAATTGCATCGGCTGGTTGGCCACGATGCCGACCGTGTGACCCTCGACCCGGCTGTAGCCGATGATGACGTTCGGCGCATAGAGGGCCTGGAGTTCCAGGAACTGGCCGTCGTCGACGATGTGCTCGATCACGCTGCGCATGTCGTAGGGCTGGTTGGCCGAATCGGGAATGAGCGTGTCCAGCTCGAGGTCCGCTTCTGTGGGCTCGAGTTCCTCGTTGAACGCGCCGGCCGGGGCCTCGGTGAGGTTGTTGGAGGGCAGGACGTCCAGCAGTTCGCGGACGAATTCGATGGCGTCGGCTTCATCCACCCCGAGGTAGGCGGCCGTGCCCGTCGTCGAGTTGTGCTGGCGCGCGCCACCGAGGGTTTCCATGTCCACTTCCTCGCCGGTCACGGTCTTGATGACGTCCGGGCCGGTGATGAACATGTGCGAGGTCTTGTCCACCATGACCACGAAGTCGGTCAGGGCGGGGGAGTAGGCGGCGCCGCCGGCGCACGGGCCCATGATCAGCGAGATCTGCGGGACCACGCCGGAAGCCGCCACGTTGTTGCGGAAGATGTCGGCGAACATCGCGAGCGAGGCCACGCCCTCCTGGATGCGGGCGCCGCCGCCGTCGTTGATCCCGATGACCGGGCAGCCGTTGCGCAGCGCGAACTCCTGGACCTTGACGATCTTCTCGCCGTTGACCTGGCTGAGCGACCCGCCGTAGACCGAGAAGTCCTGGCTGTAGACGGCCACCAGCCGCCCGTCCACGGTGCCGTAGCCGGAGACGACGCCGTCGCCGAGCGGCTTCTTCTTCTCCATGCCGAACGCCGTGGACCGGTGGGTTGCCAGCGCATCGAACTCGACGAATGAGCCCTCGTCGACCAGCAGGTCGATGCGCTCGCGCGCGGTGTGCTTGCCCCTGGCGTGCTGCTTGTCCACCGCGTCCTGACCGGACGGCATCATCGCCTCCGCCTGGCGCCGGCGGAACTCCGCAATCTTGCCGGCGGTAGTAGAGCGGTCAAGATCGGTGTCGAGGCTCATGGGATCTCCGGATTCTGGGGCGGGTTCTGCATTGCCGGCGCAGCCGGGCGGTGGAGGACCTGCCCTTAAGTAGGTTTCGCACAAAAAGCAGGGCGCCGGCGGCGTCATTCCACCAAGTCTAGTAAGGAGGGCGGCGCCACCGGCTGTAGCTATCCTACAATTTCGGCTGCCGACATTTTCCTCAAGCCGTCTCGGATTCTCCCGCGTCGCCCCGGTGGAGAATGCCCCCGCTCTGCGTAGGATGGATGACATGAGCCAGAGCTATTCCGATGTTGACCGCCCGGCGCTGGATTATGAGGGTCTCACCGATGCGCTCTGTGCCCCGCTGGGCCCCTACCGCCGCCTGGAACTGGTGGAGTCCACGGGCTCGACCAACAGCGATATTGGGCAGAAGGCCGCCGCAGACAAGGTGGGCTGGTCGGACCTGAGCGTCCTGGCGGCCGAGGAGCAGACCGCCGGCAAGGGCCGCCTGGACCGCGAGTGGACGGCCCCGCCCCGCTCGTCGGTGATCGTCAGCGTGCTGCTGCGCCCGTTCAACCATGCCGGCAACCCGGTGCCGACCCAGAGCTATGCCTGGTTCTCGCTGCTGGCGGCGATGTCGCTGGCCGAGGCGCTGGGCGAGTACGCCAAGCTGGACGCGGCCGTGAAATGGCCCAATGACGTGATGATCGGCGGCAAAAAGATCTCCGGCATCCTCGCCCAGATCGTGAGCTACGGGGATGCCTCGCCGCCCGCCGTCGTTATTGGCACCGGACTTAACGTGACCATGGGCGCCGAGGACCTGCCCGTGCCCACCGCCACGTCGGTGGCGCTGGAGAAGGGTGCGACGACGGACCGCAACATCCTGCTCATGTCCTACCTGCGGATCTTCGCACAGCGGTACCGCCAGTTCTGCGACGTGAACGGGGATCCCAAGGCGCAGTGGAGCGACGGAACCAGCCTTCTCAGCCGGCTGCAGCGGGTGATGTCGACGCTGGGGCAGCAGGTGCGCGCACAGTTGCCGCAGGGGCGGGAGATCGTCGGCGAGGCCTTCGGCCTGGACAGCTTCGGCGCCCTGAAGGTGCGGGAAGCGGACGGTACCGAACACGTGGTGGCAGCGGGCGACGTCGTCCACCTGCGGCCGCTCGAAGGGTCCTGATTTGCCCCCAATGACCTGCCGGTTCCGGGGGCCGCGGTGCGGCTGAAGCTGGATCCCGGCGAGCGCGTCATCGTGCTGGCCCGCACGCAGGCGCGCCGCCTGTTCTGGCCGTTCGTGCTGTTCCTGGCGGTGCTCGGCGCCGCGGGGTTCGGGCTCGGCTGGCTCAGCCGCGCGGGCCTGCCGGAGTGGATCACGCCTTGGCTGCCGGTGCTGCGTGCCGCGGTGCTGGTGTCGGCGGTGCTGCTGGTGCTGCGGGCGTGCGTCGTGCCGCTGCTGCGCTGGTTGTCCACCCGCTACCTGCTGACCAACCGGCGGCTGATTGTCCGGCGCGGCTGGGGGCGGCGGAGCGAGCAGCAGATGCTGCTGGCGGCCGTCTACTCGGTGCGCATCGAGCAGGACCTGCTCCAGCGGGTCCTGCGCAGCGGGCGGCTGGAGGCGGACCTGGGCTACGGGCGGTTCTGGCGGCTGCCGGACGTGCCGGAGGTGGCGCGCTTCCGGGCGCTGGTGGTCCGGGCGATCGAAGACCTGCCGCGCACGGAATTTCCTGACCGGTTCGATGGAGTAGACATGGAAAGATTGCAGCAGTCCGAGTACGGCGAGGAAGGAAATGCGGGATGACCAGTAGCGAGCACCACGAGCCGGAGCCGCTGACCCTGTCCATGCCGCGCATCGTGCCCCAGGCGGAGGTCGAGGCGGCCCAGGACGCGGTCCGTGAGGACCCGAACCCGGCCAAGGTGGACCGCGAGGCCATCCGAGCCCTGGAACGTCGGCTGATCGGTTCGGAACGGACCATGCGCCGCCGCGAGGTGGCCGCCGGCGCCGGCGTGTCGCTGCTCTCCGCGCGCAAGCTGTGGCGTGCGCTGGGCTTTCCGAACCTCGGCGACGAGGACGTGGCCTTCACACAGGCGGACATGGAGGCGCTGACCACCATCATCGACCTGGTCCGGGAAGAGCGGCTGACCGAGGAGGCGGCCATCTCCATCACCCGGTCCATCGGCCAGATGACGGACCGGATGGTCGTCTGGCAGGTCGAGGCGCTGGTGGAGGAAATGGTGCACCAGCTCGGCATTACCGACGCGGAGGCCCGCAAGCGGCTGGTCACCGAGCTGCCGGACCTGATCGAGCCGCTGGAGAAGGTGCTGCTGTATTCCTGGCGGCGGCAGCTGAACGCCGGCGTGGCGCGGCTGACCGTGCGCGCCGAGGCGGGGCTGGGTGCGGCCGGAGAGCACGACGACGATTCCTTGCCGTTGCTGCGCGCGGTCGGCTTCGCGGACCTCGTCTCCTACACCAGCCTGTCGCGCCAGATGAACGAGAAGACGCTGGCCCAGCTGGTGCAGCGCTTCGAGAACCGCTGCGCCGAGATCATCTCCGTCGGCGGCGGCCGGCTGGTCAAGACCGTCGGCGACGAAGTCCTCTACCTCGCCTCGACCCCGCACGCCGGCGCGGAAATCTCGCTGGCGCTGGCCAAGGCGATGGCGGACGACGACCTGCTGCCGTCGGCCCGGGTGGGCATGGTGTGGGGCGGCATCGTCTCCCGCCTCGGCGACATCTACGGCCCCACGGTCAACCTGGCCTCGCGGCTGACCTCGCTCGCCGAGCCGGGCACCGTGCTGGTGGATTCCACCACAGCCGCCACGCTGGCCGGGGACGATCGCTTTGTCCTGATGCCGCAGAAGGTGCGCACCATCCGCGGGTTCGGCGAAATCCATCCGGTGACCGTGGCGCACGGCCGGGGCACCGGCCTCGTAGTGGACTGACCCCGGCGCCCCTCCCGAACCGGGGCGGCGCGGCCCGCCGGGGGCGTCGGCCATGGGCAGTTGTCCCCACGCGGGCCGGTTTACCGGCGCGGGTGAAACGTGAAATAGTCGTAGGCGGATCACTCACCACCATTGCGCGCGGGCCCCGCCGGGCTGCCGTGCGCCACGGCAGCACACAGGGAAATACATGGCTTGGGGCAGCGGATTGTTTGGGCAGGGCCGGCGGAAGCGGGCACTGGCTTCGACGACGACGTTTTCCGTGGCCAGCGCCCTGGTGGTGGGCGGGGCCCTGTTCTATGAGGGCTTCCCGACCGCGGACGTAGATTTGAACGACGGCGGCGTCTGGGTCACGAACAACGGCGCCGGCCTGGTGGGCCACCTCAACTACCAGTCGAAGACGCTCGACGGCGGCTTCGTGGCGAACAGCGCCGGCTTCGACGTGCTCCAGGACGAGTCCACCGTCTTCATGGAAAACCTGGACCAGGCCATGCTCTCCCCGGTGGACGTGGCCGAGATGTCCAGGGACGCCGAGCAGCAGCTTCCCGGCAGCGCCGACGTTGCGTTCGGCGAAGAACAGATCGCGATCACGGACAGGGTCAAGGGCCAGGTCTTCATCAGCGCCGCTGCCGACCTGGGATCCTTCAGCGAAGAGACCGCGGAACCAGTGCTGGCCGGTGCCAAGGGCGCGGTGGCCGCGGTGGCGCCGGACGACACGGTCGTCGTCGCCAACCCGGAGTCCAAGGAGGTCTACACCTACCGCGTCAACGCCGAGGGCGTGCCGGAGCAGGTTGGCAAGGACGGCGCGGAGAACCTCGACAAGGCCGGAGACCTGCAGATCGCCGCAGTGGGCGACAAGGCCGTGGTGCTGGATGCCGAGTCCGGCACGCTGTTCCTGCCCGGCGGCAAGACGGTCGGGCTCGGCGAGGTGCGCGGGGCGAAGCTGCAGCAGTCCGGCGCCGCCAGCGGATTCGCGGTGATCGCCACGGAGACGGAGCTGATCACGCAGCCGCTGGACGGTTCGGACGCGACCCGGACCAGCCTGGAGGCGCCCGGCGTGCCGGCTGCGCCGGTCCAGCTGAACGGCTGCCTGCACGCCGCGTGGGCCGGCTCTGCACACTACATCCGCGACTGCGAGCTCCCGTCGGATGACCTGGCGCAGGAGATCAAGGGGATCGGCTCCAACGCCGAGCTGGTGTTCCGGGTGAACCGCGACGTCGTCGTCCTCAATGACGTGAACGCCGGCAACGTCTGGCTGGTGCTGGAGAACATGCAGCTGGTGGACAACTGGAGCGACCTGATTCCGCCGGAGCAGGAGAGCGAAGAAGAGGACGAGGACTCGGCGGACGAGAATCCGATCAACACGCTGCCGGACCGCACCAAGGAGAACCGGCCGCCGGTGGCGCAGGACGACCAGTTCGGCGTGCGCGCGGGACGGACCACGACGCTGGCGATCCTGGACAACGACTCCGACCCCGACGGCGACGTGCTCACCGCCTCGCTGGCTGGAGACCAGCCCTCGGTCGGCGAGGTGCAGAGCATCTACGACAAGACCGGCCTGCAGATCGTGGTGGACGCCGGCGCGTCGCCCGGCCGGCACAGCTTCGAGTACGAGGTCAACGACGGCCGCGGCGGCAAGGACACCGCAACGGTGTCCATCACCGTGCGTGCCGACGGCAGCAACGAGCCGCCGCAGGCCAAGCGCAAGACCACGATCCTGCTGGAGCAGGGCAAGGAAATCAGCCAGAACGTCCTGACCGACTGGCGGGATCCGGACGGCGATGACCTGTTCCTGGTCGGCGCGGAGAACACGGCGGACGGGGACCTGGTGCGGACCAGGCCGGACGGGCTTCTGACCTTCCAGGACGTGGGCAAGACCTCCGGCAAGAAGAAGGTGGCCATCCAGGTCTCGGACGGCACTGACACGGTCGACGGCGAAATCACCGTGGACGTTCGCCCGCCCGGGGCGCTGGCACCGGTCGCGAACGCGGACCACTTTTTCACCACCGCCGGGCAGCAAATCCAGGTCACACCGCTGAAGAACGACCTCGATCCCAACGGCGGCCGGCTGCGCCTGGCGAAGGCGGACGCGGTCGGCAAGGCCGAGGTCGTCCCGGACTACGACGCCGGGACCATCAAGTTCAGTTCCGATACCCCCGGCACCTACTACCTCACCTACGTGGTGACCAACGGCCCGGCCAGCTCGACCGGACTGGCGAGGGTCGACGTCGGTGCTTCCGCCAGCGAGGGCGCGCCGGTGGCGGTGCGTGACGTGGCCATGCTGCCGCAGAACGGGCAGGTGCTGGTGGACGTGCTGGCCAACGACGCCGACCCGGCAGGCGGTGTGCTCGTGGTCCAGGGCGTGGAGACTGGCTCAGGCGACGCCGTCAGCGTGGAGGTGCTCAACCACAGCATCATGCGGATCACCGACGTCAAGGGGCTGAACCAGCAGATCAGCATCAAGTACACGGTGTCCAACGGCTTCGCGTCGGCGACCGGCGAGGTCAGCATCGTGTCCGTCAGGGGACCGGACAAGCTGCTGCCGCCGCAGGCCGAGAACGACACGGCGACGGTGCGGGCCGGGGATGTGGTGACCGTGGATGTGCTGGGCAACGACACCCACCCCAACGGCGACGACATCACCCTGCTGCCGGAACTGGCCGAGACCGTGGACAAGGCGGACGGCGGGATCTTCACGGCCGAGAATGCGGTGCGCTTCATCGCGGGACCGACGGCGAAGACCGTGTATGCGGTGTACGAGGTGGTGGATTCCGCGGGCCAGAAGGATTCGGCCGAGATCCGGATCAACATCCTGCCGCGCGATGACGAGTCGAACTCGCAGCCGGCACCGAAAAACCTGGAAGCGCGGGTGATCGCCGGATCGACGGTGCGGATCCCCGTGCCGCTGGACGGGATCGACCCGGACGGCGATTCGGTCTTCCTGCACGGGATCGGACGGGCGCCGGAACAGGGCGCCGCGGTCGCCGGGCCCAACTACATCGACTTCACGGCATCGGCCCAGGGCGCCGGCACGGACTCGTTCACCTACGTGGTGAAGGACCGGCTGGGTGCCGAGAACACGGGCACGGTCCTGGTCGGGATCGCACCTAAGGCGGAGAACAACCAGAATCCGGTGGCGCTGGATGACGGCATCGTCATCCAGCCGGGCCGCTCCGTCGCCATCGACGTCCTGAAGAACGATTCGGATCCCGACGGGGACATGCTGAGGCTGGACGGCAACCGCGTGGTGGGCGAGCCGGAGTCGCTGGAGGCGGCCGCGGACAAGGGCCGGATCCGGTTCACCACGCCCGACGAGGACGGCACCGTCAACGTACGCTACACCGTGGGCGACGGCCGGGGCGGCTCGGCGGTGGGAACGGTGACCGCCGAGGTGCGCAGGGATGCGCCGCTGCTGGCACCCGTGGCCCGGGACGACCGGGTGGAGCCAGCGGAGACGAAGGGCCGGACCGCCGTCGACGTGCCGGTGCTGGAAAACGACGAGGATCCGGACGGCGTGGCCGAGGAGATGAAGGTCCTGGTCAACGGGGACTATCCGACGGCGTCCGTTACCTCGGGCGGGCAGCTGCGCGTAGAGCTGACGGAGAGCGCGCAGCTGATTCCCTACACGGTGCGGGACGTGGACGGGCTGCAGGCCACGGCCGTGGCGTGGGTTCCGGCGCTGGGCGAGCAGTACCCGACGCTGTCGGACACCACGCCGGTGGACGTCGTGGCGGGCGAGGAAGTCACCATCGACCTGCGCGACCGGGTCGAGGTGCGGGACGGCCGCACGCCGCGGATTACCGAGGTGGAGAAGGTCCGGGCCATCGGCACCGCCGACCGCGAGTGGGTGGCGGGCGATTCGACGCTGCGCTATGCCGCCGCCGAGGACTACGCCGGGCGCGGCTCCATCACCTTCGAGGTGACGGATGGCTCCGGGCCGGACGATCCGGAAGGCCTGAAGTCGACGCTGACCGTCATGACGAACGTGATCCCCGGGCCGGAGAAGAACGTCGCGCCCGAGTTCACCACCGGCGCGGTCGAGGTGGCCAAGGGCGAGGACGCGGTGTCGTACGACCTGCGGCCGCTGGCGACGGACGCCAACCCGGAGGATGTCGAGAAGCTCGAGTTCGCGCTGGAGGGCGGGGCGCCCGAAGGCTTCGACGTCAGACTGGACGGCAGCGTGCTGCGGGTGTCGGCCGGCGCCGAGGTGGAGACCGGAGCCTCCGGTGCGGTCAACGTCTCCGTCACGGACGGGCGGTCGGACAAGGTGATGAGCCGGGTGGCCGTCTCGGCCCTGGCGTCCACCCGGCCGCTGCCGGTGGCGAACGACGACGAGGTTCCGGACGCGGTGCAGGGCGAGCCGGTCACGGTGCCGGTGCTGGCGAACGACGTGAACCCGTTCCCGGAGACCCCGCTGGAGATCATGAGCGCGACGGCAGGCGCGGGAGGGACCGCGCGCGTGGACGGGGACGCCGTCGTCGTTACCCCCGGTGCGGACTTCTCCGGCACGATGACCGTGGAATACACGGTGCAGGACAAGACGCAGGAAGGCTCCCGGCAGGCGACCGGCACCGTGTCGCTGGTGGTGAAGGGGCGGCCCGAGGCGCCGACCACGCCGCTGGTGGATTCGGTCCGCGACGAGACCGTGGTGCTCTCCTGGGGCGCGCCGCCGGACAACGGCGAGCCGATCACCGCCTACCGCGTCACCGGGACCGGCGGCTTCAGCCAGGAATGCCGCAGCACCACCTGCACGCTGACCGGTCTGGTCAACGACCGCGAATACACCTTCAGCGTCGTCGCCGTGAACGGAGTTGGGGAGTCCGACCCGTCCGCCGAATCCGCCGTCGCGCGGCCGGACGTCCGACCGGAGACGCCGGGGGCCCCGCAGCTGAAGTTCGGTGACAAGGCGCTGGACGTCTCGTGGGAGCCGCCGGTGAACAACGGGTCCGCCATCGAGTCGTACACCCTGGAGATTTCGCCGGCGCCGCCTAGCGGGCAGCTGCAGAAGTCCGGGCTGACCGGCACCTCCTACAAGTGGGAGGGGCTGGAGAACGGGCAGGCCTACACGGTGCGGGTCCAGGCCCACAACAAGGCACCCGAGCCCAGCGAATTCAGCGCCTACTCGGCCGCCGAGGTCCCGGCCGGTCCGCCGGCCGCGGCCGGCGCGCCGACCACCGAGCGGGTGGAGTCCGTCGGGAACCAGAGCCAGCTGAAGGTCAGCTGGTCCGCCCCGGACAACAACGGCGGCGAGATCAATGACTACACCGTGCGGGAGTACCAGGGCGGAAGCCTCAAGCGCACCCTCCCGCCCGTCACCGGGACGTCGCAGACCATCACGGCGCCGAACTCGGAGACCGACTACACCTACACCGTCACGGCCCGGAACAAGGCCGGCGACGGGGAGGCCAGTCCGCAGTCCAACGCGCGGCGTGCCGTCGGCGCACCGGAAGCCCCGACGTCGGTCTCGCTGAAGGAAGCGAACACCGGCGGCGCCGGACGGTCCGTGACGGTCAGCTTCGACCAGCTCACGGCGGCCCAACGCAATGGCGCCCGCGCCGGCGAGGTCAGCTACCGGGCCACGTTCAGCGACGGCCGCTCGATGGCGATCAACAGCGGCCAGACCGTCTCCGGCTTCGCCAACGGCACCAACCTCACCGCGCAGGTCACGGCCGTGGCCAACAGCGACGGGGCGTCCTACAACAGCGCCCCCAGCGCGCGCTCCAACGCGGCCAACCCGTACGGCGCGCCCGGGACGCCCAGTGCCTCGGGACAGGGCCAGAGCGGCGAGACCACCAACCCGCAGGTCACCCTGAGGTGGGGACCGCCCAACACCGCAACTCATGACGTAGCGAAACTGCAGATCAACATCGATGGCAAGGGCTGGGAAAACGTGGCCATCGGTTCCGGCAGTCGTACCCTCAATGTCGCTCACGACTCGTCCCACAGCATCAAGGTGAGGGCAGCCAACACCCGGGGGACGTTCGGAGCCGAAGCGTCGGCATCGGCTCGCGCCGGCAGTAAGCCCCAGCCCAAGCCGAAGACGCAGTGGGATTTGAGCGTCGGCGGCAGCGGCACCACTCTGGAGACACGGACCTGCATGGAATTCCGGAACAGTCTCGGCCAGAACTACGACGGTCCAGGCGATTGCGACGGCAACCACTGGAGCTACCCGGGCGACTCGATCACTTCGACCTGCTATATCGTCTCGGGCAGTAACCGCTGGTACTACCAGCAGTCGGGAAGCCGCGGCATCAATAACGGGCTGCTTATCCGCGGCGACCATGTCCGGGAGTCCGGGACAAGCCGGCACCTGAACGGTGGGCAGCCAGCCGGCATGCCCCGGTGTTAGCATTCCTGACTGCCCAGTCGCAGCGGGCGCCTGGCGGGCCCAATAGCCTGCCCAAGCCCGCTGCCGGCGGCTTGAATTCTCCGTCCGCGGGGTTCCTGCCGGCGCTGATGGGCGCGGCCGGCGGGTCTTGTCCTGATGCTCGGTCTTTTCCTGGCGGCGCCGCTGACGACGCGACGGAAACGGTGCAGTTTTCAATCGGCAGAGTTGGCATCTCCGCAGGTCAGGGCCTCAGGGCCGTTCCAAGAACTGCCCGTTTTCCGCCAAAACTGCACGTTTTCCGTCGCTGTGGCCCCGGCCACGCCGCTGAAGGCCAGTTAAGCCTCGCATGGGTAGAACTCCCCGTCGCATCGATTCACCATGGGGTCTACACTGAACCGGGGGCGGCGACGGGGCGCCACACAACACAGTCTCTCTCAAAGGTCTCGCACGAGTGAAGTCTCACCTGATGGATAAGCCGCGCGCGCTCGGCCGCAAAGCCGCGCCCGCCGCAGCGTTCTCGGTTGCGCTGGCCGTGGTCGCCGCGGGCATCCTGCTCCACCCGGGGACCGATACCGCCGACGTGGACCTGAACGACGGCGGGGTGTGGGTCACCAACAAGGCGCAGGGGCTCGTGGGGCACCTGAACTACCAGTCCCAGCTGCTCGACGGCGGTTTCCAGCCCGCCAGCACCGGGTTCGATGTGCAGCAGGACGAGGCCACCGTGCTCCTGCAGAACCTGGACCAGAATGCAGTGAGCCGGGTCAGCGTCGCCGAGATGGTCCACGGCGCCGAAAACCAGCTGCCCGGGTCGGCCCGGCTGTCGCTCGGCACGGCCGTGGCTGCGGTGAGCGATCCTGCCGCGGGGCAGGTCTGGGCGGTCGACGCCGGTTCCCTCGAGTCGTTCTCCCCGGAGGGCGCGGAGCCACTGGCCGAGGAACAGCCAGGTGCGGTCGCCGTCGTTAGCGATAAAGACACCGTCTACGTGGCGACGCCCGACACCGGCATGCTCACCGGGTACCGTGCGGACGGCGGCGCCTTCGAGGAGGTCTCGGCGCAGGAGCTCCCGGGCATGAAGGGAGCCGCGGACCTGCAGCTGACCACGGTCGGCGACGAGCCCGTGGTCCTGGTCCCGGACAGCGGCACCGTCTACCTGCCCGGCGGCAAATCCGTCGAGCTGGACGGCGCCGGCGACGCGAAGCTGCAGCGGCCCGGCGACGCCGGCGACCGGGTAGCCATCGCGACCCCGGACGGACTCCTCAGCCAGCCCCTGGACGGCGGCGAGGCACGGCTGGCCCGGGTCCCGAATCCGGCCCCGCCCATCGCGCCCGTGCAGGTCGACGGCTGCCTCCACGCCGCCTGGCCCGGCAACGGAACGTACCTGCGCGACTGCGCGGACGATGCCTTCGACCTCTCGCAGCCCATCCCGTCCCTCGGCGCGGATTCCGAGCTGGTGTTCCGGACCAACCGGGACGTCGTCGTCCTCAATGACATCAACGCCGGCAACGTCTGGCTGGTCAACAAGAACCTGCAGCTGGTCAACAACTGGGCGGACCTGATCCCGCCCAAGGGCGAGGACGAGAACGACACGACCGAGTCGGCGGACATCACCGCGGCGACCCGGCTGCCGGAGCGCCTGGAGGAGAACCAGCCGCCTACGGCCACGGACGACGAGTTCGGCGTGCGGGCCGGCCGGACCACCGTGCTGCCGGTGCTGTTCAACGACTCGGACCCGGACGGGGACCTGCTCACGGTCAAGGTCAGCGGCGATCAGCCCTCCACGGGCACCGTCCAGCGGATCTACGAGAACACCGGCCTGCAGGCCGTGGTGCCCGCGTCCGCCGCCGGCAGCTCGACGTTCAGCTACGAGGTCGACGACGGCCGCGGCGGCACGGACGCGGCGCGGGTCCGGCTGCGCGTGGTGCCCGCGGGGTCCAACCAGGCGCCGGAGCAGAAGCGCGAGACCATCCTGGCCATCGAGTCGGGGCGGAGCCTGAGCCAGAACGTGCTGACGGACTGGCTGGACCCGGACGGCGACGACCTGCTGCTGGTCGGTGCGGTCGCGGAGGACCCGGGGGACATCGTGCGCACCCGCGCGGACGGGCTGCTGACCTACCAGGACGTGGGGGTGTCCGACGGCGAGAAGAAGGTCACCATCACGGTGTCCGACGGCCGGACCACCGCCACCGGAGAGGTGACCGTGCAGGTCAAGCCGCGCGGCGAGCTGCCGCCGATCACCAACCCGGACCACATCCGGGTGGCCGCCGGCGAGGACGCGACGATCTTCCCGCTGCGCAACGACGTGGATCCCACCGGCGGTTCGCTGCGGCTGGCGAACGCGGGCGAGGTGCCCAACGCCGAGGTCCAGGGGAATTACGACGTCGGCACGGTCACCTTCAATTCGAAGACTCCCGGAACGTACTACCTCGAGTATCTGGCGACGACCGGGCCCACCAGCGCGCCCGGGCTGATCCGGGTGGACGTGGTCGGCGCGGACCAGGACGCCGGGCTTCCCACGGCGGTGCGGGACACGGTGCTGCTGCCGGCGCGCGGCGAGGCGCTGGTGGACGTCCTGGCCAACGATTCGGATCCGGCCGGGGGAGTCCTGGTGGTGCAGTCGGTCTCCGCCCCGCGCGACGCCGCCGTAAAGGTGGCGGTGCTGAACCACTCGATCCTCCGGGTCGAGGACGCCCGCGGGCTGAACGCGCCGCTGACCATCACCTACACGGTTTCGAACGGCTCGGGCAGTGCCACGGGCGAGGTCGGGATCTATCCGGTCCCGGCGCCGGAGAAGCTGCTCCCGCCCCGGGCCAACAACGACGAGGCGGTGGTCCGCGCCGGCGACGTGGTCACGATTCCGGTCCTGGACAACGATGAGCATCCCAACGGCGCGGCGCTCACCCTGGACGCCGAGCTCGCCGAAAGCCCCGACCCGGCCGACGGAACAGTGGCCATCTCCGGCAACCAGCTGCGTTTCAAGGCCGGACCGGACGCTACCTCCGGCAAGACGGTGCCCCTGGTCTACCGGATCAGCGGCCCGGACGGGCAGACGGCCAGCGCCCAGGTGCGGATCCGGGTGAACCCGCTGGACAGCGGCAACTCGGCTCCCGTTCCGGAGGACCTCACGGCCCGGGTCCTGGCGGGCAAGACCGTCCGCATTCCCGTCCCGCTCGAGGGGATCGATCCGGACGGTGACTCCGTGGGCCTGGCCGGCCTGGACCGAGCGCCCTCCCTCGGCACCGCCGTGATCAAGGCGGACGCCATCGAATACAGCGCCGGGGCGGCGTCATCCGGCACCGACACCATTACCTACATGGTCCAGGACCGGATCGGCGCTCGCGCCACCGGCACGGTCTCGATCGGCATCGCGCCGACCTCGGACGCGAACCAGCCGCCCTACGCCGTCGACGACGAGGCCGCGGTCCGCCCGGGCCGGAGCCTCTCGATCGACGTGCTGAAGAACGACTCGGACCCGGACGGGGACCGGCTCGCGTTCGCCGACGGCGGCCTCACCACGGAGGCCGAGCTGGATCTCGGCATCCGCGAGGGACGCCTCAGGATCCAGGCCCCGGAAACGGAAGGCACCGCCGTCGTCCGCTACACCATCACGGACGGCCGCGGCGGAAGCGCGACCGGCACGGTGACCGTGACGGTGGACGCCGACGCGCCGCTGCTGGCGCCGGTGGCGCGGGACGACAGGGTCGCGGTAGCCGAGACCACGGGCCGCGACGAGGTCAGCGTGCCGATCCTGAACAACGACGAGGACCCGGACGGCGACCTGGCCGCGCTGGCCATCAGCGTCGACGACCCGGCGGGCGGGGCGCGGGTGTCCGATGACCGGACGCTGGCCGTCCCGGTCCGCGCGGACACGCAGATCATTCCCTACACGCTCGAGGACATGGACGGGCTCTCATCCACGGCCTTCGTGGTGGTGCCCGGCAACGGCGACCAGCGGCCCGCGCTGTCGAACCAGACGCCGCTCGAGGTGCGCTCCGGCGAGCCGCTGGCGCTGGACCTGCGCGAGCTGGTCACGGTGCGCGACGGCCGGACGCCCCGGCTGACCCAGGACAACCAGGTCGCGGCCGTCGCCGGCATGGCACGGATCAACGGGGCCGACGGCGTCACCTTCACCTCCAACGACGGCTATGCCGGCCCGGCCTCGGTGTCCTTCGAGGTCACCGACGGCAGCGGTCCGGACGATCCGGACGGACTCAAGGCCGTGCTGACCGTGCCCGTCACCGTCCTGCCCGGACCCGAGCAGAACTCCCCGCCGGCCCTGAGCGCCAACTCGCTGCAGGTCGCCCAGGGCGGCGAGCCGGTCACCCTCGACCTCGCCGGGGCCGCCAGCGATCCCGATCCAAAGGACACGCTGGAGTTCGTCCTCGACGGCGGCGTGGACGGCGTGGACGTCTCCCTCGACGGCAGTGTGCTGACCGCCCGCGCCGACGAGGACACGGCGAAGGGCACCGAGGGAACGGTGACCGTCAGCGTGTCGGACGGCAACCACGACCCGGTGTCCGCCGCGGTGACCATCAGCGTGGTCGCGACTGACCGGCAGCCGGCCGTCGCCGTGGACGACGCAGTGCCGAACGCGCACCAGGGCGAGACTGTGACGGTGCCGGTGCTGGAGAATGACTCCAATCCGTTCCCCGAGACGCCGCTGAAGATCCTCAGCGCCCGTCCGCTGGACAGCGGGCAGGGGACCGCGGCGGTCAGCGGCGAGTCGCTGCAGATCACGCCGGCCAAGGACTTCGTCGGCACGATGGTGGTGGTCTACCGGATCCAGGACGCCACGGGGGACCCGGACCGCGAGGCCGAGGGCCAGGTCACGCTCACGGTGAAGGGCAAGCCGGACGCGCCGACGACGCCCCGCATGGTCAGCGAGGGCAACCGCACGGCGGTCCTGACCTGGGACGTGCCGGCGGACAACGGCGAACCGGTCACCTCCTACACCGTCAGCGGCGGCGGCTTCAGCCAGGAATGCGCCGCCAACACCTGCACGCTGGATAACCTGACGAACAACCAGGAGTACAACTTCACCGTCACGGCGACCAACGCCGTCGGGACCTCGGAGCCGTCGCCGGCTTCGGGCACCGTGCGCCCGGACGTCAAGCCCGAGACCCCGGCTGCTCCGCAACTGGAGTTCGGCGACGGCTCGCTGACGGTGACCTGGCAGACCCCGGCTTCGGAGGGCTCCCCGGTGGAGTCCTTCAACCTGGAGATCTCCCCGGCGCCGCCGGCCGGAGAGCTGCAGAAGTCCAAGGTCACCGGGAACTCGCTGGTCTGGAACGGCCTGGCCAACGGCACCGCCTACAAGGTGCGCGTCCAGGCCAACAACCGGGCGACCACGCCGTCGGACTTCAGCGGCTACTCTGCGCCTGAGATTCCGGCCGGGCCGCCCGGCGCGCCGTCCACGCCGACGGCGACGCGGACCACCAGCCAGGTCAACGAGGGATCCATCGACGTCGCCTGGTCCGCCCCCGCCAATACCAACGGCGCCGCGGTGGAGTCCTACGACCTGCGGATTTTCGAGAACGGCGCCTTGGCCGGTTCCCGCGACGGTCTCTCCGCCGGGACCACCGGAATCTCGCTCACGGGGCTGAAGACCTCTAGCAGCTACACCTTCGACGTCCTGGCCCGGAACAAGGCCGGTGCCGGCGACCTCAGCAGCCGCTCCGCCGCCGTCGTACCCTATGGCGTCCCGCACCAGGTGGCATCCGTGAGGGCGGCGGCGACCGGGAACAACGAACAGGTCCGCCTCGACTTCAGCCCGCCCAACAACAACGGCAGCTCCATCACCGGCTACGAGTATGCGCTCGACGGCGGGGGCTGGCTGCCGCTGTCCGGCCCGGGGGCTACGGCGGCCTCGCCGACCAACGGGCAGAACCACACCTGGCGGGTGCGGGCGCTGAATGCCGGCGGACCCGGTGCGGCCAGCGCCGCGTCCATCGCCACCAGCGCCTACGGGCCGATCACGGACGCGTCCAACATCGGCGCCTCCGTCAACGGGCCGAAGGTGACCTTCACCTGGAACACCAATTGGCAGCAGTACGGCAACGGCCGCGAGATCACGGGATCCTCGGTCACCGTGAACGGCCAGGCCGTCAATGCCGGCAGCGGCAGCTGGACCAGCGGCGAGGAACCGGGGAAGACCCACACGATCGTGGTGACGGTGACCCGGGCGGACGGCAGCAAGAGCTTCAGCCGCTCGCAGTCCACCTCCCCGGCGTCCGTCACGGGCCTCTACCGGGGCCAGAAGGTCAACGTCCGCGGCGAGGACAACTGGTACCGGGTGAAGGTCGGCTACCGGAACTTCCCGCTCGGCTCCGTGGTCATGACGTGCCGAGGCACGGAAGAGAACCTCGATCCGAACAACGGGCGCACCACACTGCAGATCACCAGCTACAGCGGCATCACCGGCGAAACCAACTGCATCGCCAACATGTCGCCGCCCTACACGGACGACCTGCTCGTCACCATCGAGGGCTACGGCACCTTCCACATGCACGGGTGGAGCGGGTGATCGGCGCACACAGGCGGCGGGACCGCCCGCCCGGAGTGGTTCCACGGGCTGACGGCGGAGGGCCGGCCGATGGGGAGTTCTCCCCTTCGCACCCGCCGCCGGGAGTCCGTAGAATGATCCCCGGCGGCCGCCGGCCCGGTGAGTTAATCGTTTGCTCCCGGGGCCGTCCGCGGCGTACTCCCGGATCCCGCATTACTTGAGAAGCCAACATCAGCGAGAGAGAGACAGCACCACGATGACGATGACTGCA
Source organism: Arthrobacter sp. Marseille-P9274 (assembly GCF_946892675.1). Lineage (NCBI taxonomy): Bacteria > Bacillati > Actinomycetota > Actinomycetes > Micrococcales > Micrococcaceae > Arthrobacter > Arthrobacter sp. Marseille-P9274. Next base: position 14,419 of record NZ_CAMPOV010000001.1, on the reverse strand, counting down.
GAGCAGGCCGAATGGTTCGCCGGGACCTTTGAGAAACTCGTCGGCAACGTCGGCCAGGCGGTGCTGGGCAAGTCGCACGTGGTAAAGCTGATCCTGACCGCCATGCTGGCCGAGGGGCACGTCCTGCTCGAGGACGCCCCGGGCACCGGCAAGACCATGCTGGCCCGCTCGCTGGCGGCCACGGTGCAGGGCAGCAACTCCCGCATCCAGTTCACGCCGGACCTGCTGCCCTCGGACGTCACCGGCATCACGATCTACGACCAGAAGACCCAGAACTTCGAGTTCCACAAGGGCCCGATCTTCGCCAACGTCGTGCTGGCGGACGAGATCAACCGTGCGTCGCCGAAGACCCAATCGGCGCTGCTCGAGGTCATGGAGGAATCCCGCGTCACGGTGGACGGCGTGACCTACCAGGCCGGCCGGCCGTTCATGGTGATCGCCACCCAGAACCCGATCGAGCAGGCCGGCACCTACCGGCTGCCCGAGGCGCAGCTGGACCGCTTCCTCGTCAAGACTTCCATCGGCTACCCGGACCTCGCGTCCACGGTGGAGCTGCTCGGTGGCGTCACCACGCGGGACCGTTCGGCCGCGCTGTCGCCGATCATCACCACCCAGGCCGTCACGGATATGGCGGACCTGGCCGCGAGCAACCACGTGGACACGGCCGTGCTGGAGTACGTGTCGCACCTGTGCGAGGCGACGCGCTCCGTCGACGAGACCCGCCTGGGCGTCAGCGTCCGCGGCGCCCTGGCCATGGTCCGTGCGGCAAAGGTCTGGGCCGCCTCAGAGGGGCGGAACTACGTGCTGCCGGACGATATCAAGGAGCTGGCGCCGGTGGTCTGGACGCACCGCCTGGTCATGGACCCCGAGGCGGAGTTCGCCGGGGCCACGCCGGAAGCCGTGGTCAGCCGCGTGCTGGCTGACGTCGCCGCGCCGCAGCAGCGCGCCGCGGCCGTTTAATCCCGGCGGCAGAGGCGAGCATGTCGACAACCAAAACCGCTGAGGGCCGGCTGGCGGTGGCGCGGCGCACACTGACGCGCGTCCTCCCTCGTGCCCTCCCTCGTGCCCTCCCTCGTGCCTTCCCTTTGGGAAGCAGGCTGCATCCGCGGTCCGTCCTGGCGGAGGCCGCCGGGCTGGGCCGCGAGTACGTGGCGCCGTGGTGGAAGAAGGCGGGGGCGCTGCTCGACCGGTACGTGCGGCCGGTCCTCGCCATCGTCTCGCCGCTGGGCTGGATGGTGCTGGGCACGTGCGTGCTGTTGCTTGGCCTGGGCGCGGCCTTCGGCTGGGCGGAAGCCCGGACCGCGGGCTTCATGGCCGCCCTGCTGCTGCTGATCGCGGTCGGTTTCGTGCTCGGCCGGTCCTCCTACGGGGTGGAACTGGACCTCGCCCGCACCCGCGTCGCGGTGGGGGACCACGCCGTCGGAAGTATTGCCGTCACCAACACCGCCGCCAAGCCCCTGCTGCCCGCCGCGCTGGAACTGCCGGTGGGCGCCGGGACCGCGGTGTTCCAGCTGCCGCGCATGCAGCCGGGCCAGGTTCACGAGGACCTGTTCACCATCCCGACGCAGCGCCGCGCGGTGATCGTCGTGGGGCCGGTGCGCTCGGTGCGTGCCGACCCGCTGGGCCTGCTGCGCCGGCAGATGATGTGGACCGAGCCGACGGACCTCTACGTCCACCCGAGGACCACCGCGCTCGTGGGCACCGCTTCCGGCTTCATCCGTGACCTGGAAGGCCTGCCCACCAAGGATCTCTCCAGCGCCGATGTGTCCTTCCACGCCCTGCGCGACTACGTGCCCGGCGATGACCGGCGGCACATCCATTGGAAGACCACGGCCCGCACCGGCCAGCTCATGGTCCGCCAGTTCGAGGAGACCCGCCGCGCCCACCTCGCCATCGCCGTCTCTACAAATACCGAGGAATACGCTTCGGAAGCCGAATTCGAGCTGGCCGTGTCCGCCGCTGCTTCCATCGGCCTCCAGGCCATCCGCGAGCAGCGGAACCTGAGCGTGATGACCCAGCAGGGACCGCTGCGCAGCGAAACCGGCCGGAACCTGCTGGACGAAATGACCAGGATCGAGGGCCGGCCGCAGCGGACGACCGCCGTGGAGCTGGCCCGGTCGACGGCCGACGCGGTGCCCAACGCCTCCGTGTTCTTCCTGGTCACCGGGGCGCACACCACGCCGACCCAGCTGCGCCGCGCCGCGTCCACCATCCCGCCGGGGATCCGCGCCTTCGCGATCCGCTGTTCCTTCGGCGCCGAGGCCTCGCGGGCCACGATCGGCGACCTGACCGTGCTCTCGCTCGGCAACCTGGAAGACCTTGGCATTGTTTTGAGGAAGGCTGCCGCATGAGCACCACGGACAGCCCGGACAACGAACCGACCCGCGCGCGCCGCCGCGCAAAGCCGACGTCGGCCACGGCCGACCGGTTTCCCGGCCGCGGGCTATGGGCCGGCGCCCCGGGACTCGCGGTTCCCCGTTCGTGGCGCACCATCGGCATCGACGCTGCGGTCCTGGCCCTGCTGCTGACCCTCGGCGTCCTCGGCTTCCATAACGTCTTCGGCGGGGATCCCCGCTACCTGGTGGCCGGCATCGGCGGTGTCCTGCTGGGCCTCGCGCTGGCGCTGGGCTGCGCCTGGTACCGGCTGGGCCTGCTGGCCACGGCGACGGCGGGCCTGGTCGCCTACCTCGTCCTGGGCAGCACCTTCGCGGCGCCGACCGAGGCGATCGCCGGGTTCCTTCCGTCGCTCGAATCGCTGCGCACCGTGCTGACGGGCTTCATCTTCGCCTGGAAGGACATCCTGACCGTGGCCGCGCCCGTCGGCGTGAGCGGCGGGATGCTCGTGGTGCCCTTCCTCGGTTCGCTGACCGCCGCGCTGCTGGCAGGAACGTTGGCCTGGCGCATCAAGGGCCTCTACTGGGCGACGCTGCCCGTGACCGCTTTGTTCATTTTGGGCATCGCGTTCGGCACGAACGCCCCGACGCTGCCGCTCCTGCGCGGCGTGCTGCTGGTTGCCGCGGCGGTCGCCTGGCTGGCCTGGCGGCACCACACTGCCCGCACCGGCGGCCTGGCCGGGGGAGCGGGACTCAACGCGGCCGAACCCGCCGCCCGCCGCGCCGCCACCATGCGCCGTGCCGGCCTGGCCGCCGGCGTGCTGGCCGTGGCGACGGCGGCGACCGCCCTGGCGTCCCCGGCACTCACCGCGACCGAAGAGCGCAAGGTGCTGCGCGACGTCGTCGTTCCTCCCGTTGACCTCTACGACTATCCGTCGCCGCTGATGAACTTCCGCCAGTACGTGAAGGATAAGTCGGAAGACACCCTCTTCACCGTGCGCGGGCTGCCGGCCGGAGAGCGGGTGCGGCTGGCCGCGCTGGATACCTACGACGGCGTGGTCTACAACGTGAACCCCGAGAGCGGCGGGAACTACGCGCCGGTGGGGGACGCGAGCTCCCTGGGCACGTTAACCGGTGACCGGGAATCGGTCGAACTGGACTTCAGCGTCGGCGACTACACCGGTGTATGGCTGCCGGCGGGCGGCCAGCTCAACGGCGTGGCGATGGACGGGCCGCGCGCCAAGGAAGTCGGCGGGTCGCTCTACTACAACGAGGACTCAGAGACGGCACTCGCCACGTCCTACCTTCGCCCCGAGGACACCTACTCGGTCAACGTGACCTTCCCGGAGCAGCCGGAAGACGGCCGGCTGGCCCAGGACGGCTTCGCGCGGCTGTCCCTGCCGGAACCGGACCAGGCCCCGCCCGTCATCGCGACCAAGGCGAACGAACTGGTGGGCGACGCGACCGAGCCGATCGAGCAGGTCCGGCAGCTGGAGCGGGCGCTGCACGAGAACGGCTTCTTCTCCAATGGCAAGGAAGACGAGGCCCGCAGCCTCTCCGGCCATGGCGCCGGCCGCATCACCGCGCTGCTGGACGCCGAACAGATGATCGGCGACGACGAGCAGTACGCCGTCGCGATGGCGCTGATGGCCCGCCAGCTGGGCATGCCGGCCCGGGTGGTCATGGGCTTCTACCCGGATCCGACGAAGGAACGCACCGCCGCCGACCCGGTGGAGATCAAGGGCAAGGACGTCCACGCCTGGGTGGAAGTGGCCTTCGAAAACGCCGGCTGGGTGGCCTTCGATCCGACCCCGGACAAGGACAACGAACCGACGCCGCCGCAGCAGCAGCCGAAGTCCACGCCCAAGCCGCAGGTGCTGCAGCCGCCGCCCCCGCCGCAGGAGCCGGCCGAGCTTCCGCCGGACTCGGCGCCGGAACCGCAGGACGCCGAGCAGGACGACAAGGGCTTCTGGGAGCAGTGGGGCTGGCTGTTCGCCGCCGTCGGCGTGGCCCTGATTCCGGTCATCATCCTGATGATCCCACTGCTGCTGATCGCCTGGCTCAAATTGCGCCGGCGCAAGCGGCGCGCGTCGGAAGGCCTGCCGAGCACGCGCGTCAGCGGCGGCTGGAGCGAGGTCGTCTCCCTGGCGATGGACATGGGCGCCACGGCCACTCCGCGCGCCACCCGCCGGGAACACGCCGCCGAGCTGGCCGAGGCCTTCCCGTCCGCCTCCGGCACCACCACGCTGCTGGCGCGCCGGGCCGACGCCGCGGTCTTCGGCCGCGGCGAACCCACCGAAGTCCAGGTCCGGCAGTACTGGGAGAGCGTGGACAAGTCGCTGGAGGAGATGTCGGCCGGCGCAGGCTTCTGGAAGCGGCAGCGGGCCAAGTACTCGCTGCGGTCCCTGCTGGCCGATGTCCGGTCCCGCATGGCAAAACGGCGCGCCGCAGCACCCGGTATGTTGCGCGCGGGCGGCGGGAAACCGCCCCGTAAAGTAGAGTCACCGGGCAGGGAACAAGACGAGGGAGTGGACGGTACGTGGCGGCAAGACTGAACCTCGTCAGCGCGTCGGCTGGCAAGCGATTCGGCGCATGGCTGATCGACAGGATTCCTCCGGCCATTGTGGCGGGCATCGCCTACGGCATTAGCCTCCCGTCGGTGGTCTCGGCGGCCTCGACCGGCAGCGAAACCGCGACGGCGGCAGCGCTGGGCGGCTTCTTCCTCGCCGCCGGCATCGCCGCCGTGCTGGTGCTTGGGTACACGATCTGGAAGTGGCTCTGGGAAGCCCGCTCGGGCAAGACCCCCGGCAACGTCCTGCTCGGACTGCGCACCGCCAGCGAGGACGGCGAGGCCCCGGGCCGGGCCGCGATTTTCATCCGCGGGCTCATCCTTGCCGTCAGCAACGTGGTGCCGGTCGCCGGCCCGATCGTCGTGGTCATTTCCAACATCTGGGACCCCAACCACAAGCGCCAGGGCTGGCACGACAAGGTGGCCAAGACCCTGGTGCTGGACGTCAACGCCGGCCGGGATCCGCTGACCACCGGCGGACTCTACGGCGCCGCCGCCCCCGATGGCCAGCCAGCCGAGCCGGCCGCCGAGCCGGCCGCCGAGCCGGTTTTCGCCGGCCAGCAGTGGCCCGCCTTCGATGCCGGGGCGGCCGAGGCCGGCTCCCGGGGCATCATTTCCGGCATCCCCGGCTTCGGCGCGCCTGCGGCTTCAGCCCCGCCCGCGGCGTTTGGACAAAGCACGACGGCGGGCGGCACCTCGGTGGCATCCGCACCGCAGGAGGTACCGGCGTCGTCCGTTTCCCGCCCTGCCGGACCCGCGGCACAGGCCGAGGACGAACTGGCCTTCACCCGGCTCCGCAGCGACCCTGCCACGGAAGCGCCCGCCCCGGCGGAACCGGCCCTGGCACAGCAGCCGCGGGGCATAGCCATCCGCTTCGACGACGGACGCGAAGTCACGGTCGAGGGCACCGTGCTGATCGGCAGGAACCCCGCCGCGGCCGAGGGCGAGGACGTCGAGCACTTGATCGATTTCGCCGACATGGGACGCTCCGTCTCCAAGACGCACCTGCAGCTGCGCGTCGACGGCGCGACCGTGTGGGTCGCGGACCGCAACTCGACCAACGGCACGGCCGTCACGGGCGCGGACGGGTTCCGCAACCAGCTCACCCCGGGCAGCCCCGTCGCCGCCCGGATCGGCGACACAGTGCACTTCGGGGACCGCAGCTTCACCATTGGGCAGGCATGACCGGCGACCAGGAGCGGCCGGGCGACCAGGATCGGCACCACGACTCCATCCGGCTGACTGTCGGGGCCGGTACCGACCGCGGGCTGCGCCGTGAACTGAACGAGGACTCCTTCGTCGCGGCGGCCCCGCTCTTTGCGGTGGCGGACGGCATGGGCGGCCACGAGGCCGGCGAGGTGGCCAGCCGCATCTGCGTGGAGACGCTGGCCGAGTATGCCCGCGAACGTCCGCTGGGCGCCGCGCAGATGCAGCAGCTGCTGGCGGACGCCGACCGCCGGATCCGGATCGCCGCGGCCTCCCGCGCCGGCACCACGGTCACGGGAGCAGCGCTCGTTGAGGAACGCGGGATCGCCTACTGGCTGGTGTTCAACGTCGGCGACTCGCGGACCTACCGGCTCAGCCAAGGCAAGCTGGAACAGATCAGCATCGACCACTCCGAGGTCCAGGAGCTACTGGAGTCCGGCCGGATCACGGCGCAGGAGGCGCTCGTGCATCCGCGCCGCCATGTGGTGACCCGGGCGCTGGGAACCGGGGACGACGCCGAGCCGGACTTCTGGATGCTGCCGGTCGAATCGGGGGACCGGCTGCTGATCTGCTCCGATGGCCTCACCTCCGAGGTCAGCGACGCGCACATCTACACCATCCTGAATTCGACCGAGCGGCCCCAGGACGCGGTGCAGGGCCTGATCCAAGCCGCACTCCGCTCGGGCGGGCGGGACAACATCACCGTGCTGGTGGTCGACGCCGCCCTGACCTGCGAGGCCGATCAGGAGGCCACGGCCCCGCGGCACGAGGAGGAAGACACGAACACGCTGCCCCGGCCCGTCGCCGGCCAACCCGGCGCAGCACCGACCGAGGGGGAGCCCTAATGCCAGCGATTTCCTACCGCCCCGGCCCGTGGCTGGGGCTGGTCCGCGGCGGCACGATCGTGCTGCTGGACAGCGGGACAAGGGAAGACGTCGTGCATGATCTCTGGGCGGTCCTCGCAGGCCGCCCGACCCTGCAGTCCGTGCTCGGGGCCGTCGTCAGCGGCTACGGCACGGACCTGGCGGCCCTGCCCGAGTTCGCCATCATCTCCTTCGACGGCAAGATGCACACCATCCTGCGCGGCGACGTCGTGGTCAACACCGACGGCAGCGACGGAGCCGCCGAGCTCTCCGGCCAGGGCGTGACCACCTGGACCGAGCGGCTGCTGCCCGAGCAGGACGCCTTCGACGTCGTGATCAACGCCGGCAAGGAAGGCGCCTGCCGCTGGCTGCCCCTGGCCGAAGGCGTGGTCCAGCTCGGCGGCATCAGGGTGGGGAACGACGACGGCGGAACCGCCTTGAGCGGTGCGCCCAACGAGGAAGGGGCGGACCCCGTGCCCGCCCCTCGGACGGAAGCCGCTGCGTCCCAAGAGCCCGTCCCGGCCCCGCAGCTGCAGGACCAGCAGGCCCCTAGCGGACAAGTTCCGCCGCCGCCCGCGTCCGAGCCTGTCGTCGAAGAACCCCCCGTTGAAGAGCCGGACGCCCTCGACGCACCGGCTTCCGACGACACCCTCCTGACGCCCGGCGATGCCGAGGAGATTGGTGCCGAGAACCACGGCGCCGAGAACCACGGCGCCGCGGACGTCGACGCGGCGGAGCCCGAGCCTGCTGACCCCAACGCTGCTGACCCCGACGGGGAGGGTGACATCGAGGAGACCGTCGTCCATACGAAAGCCCAGCGCGCCAACCTGCCGGCGAACCCGACCGCCGGTCACGCCGCACCCTCGGCGCAGACTCCGCCGGCCGCCGTCGTGACCGGTGCCCCGCCGGCCCGCCCGCGCAGGCCCCGGCCCCGCGAGGCAGACGGCGAGCCTGATCGACTCGGTCCCGTGGCTGACCCCGTCGGCCTCCGCCCGCGCCCGCGCCGCCGAATCCCAGGCCGCCGAGGCCGCCGGACGAATCCAGCCAACCTCTGTGCAGCCCGCCGTTCCGGCCTCGCCCGCGCAGCCCGCCGAGGCCGCCGGACGAATCCAGCCAACCTCTGTGCAGCCCGCCGTTCCGGCCTCGCCCGCGCAGCCCGCCGAGGCCGCCGGACGAATCCAGCCAACCTCTGTGCAGCCCGCCATTCCGGCCTCGCCCGCGCAGCCCGCTGCTCCTGCTTCATCCCGATCCGCGCTCGAGGGCGACCACGACGGCCAGACGCTGATGCGGAGCGACCTGAAGAGCCTGCCCGGCGGAGGTGGAGCCGCGGGTACGCCGGGCGAGCCCCCGGCGACGACCGGCCCCATGGTGCTGGCCCGGGTCTGTCCGCAGGGCCATGCGAACCCGCCGACGCGTTCCGCTTGTTCGCGCTGTGCCGCGCCCCTGGCCAGCGACGCGAGCGAGGTGAAGCGCCCCAGCCTGGGGAAGATGCGGCTGTCCTCGGGCGAGGTCATCGAGCTCGACCGGCCGGTGATTGTCGGCCGGCAGCCGGCCGCCTCCCGCGTGCAGGGCAACGTCATGCCCCAGTTGGTGCAGGTCCGCAGCGTCAGCGGCGACATTTCGCGTTCGCACCTGGAGGTGCGGCTCGAGGGCTGGCATGTGATCCTGGGCGACCTGAAAGCGACCAACGGCACCATGCTGATCCGTGAGGGGCAGCCGCCGCGCCGACTGGGCCAGGGCGAATCCATGATCCTGTTCGACGGCGACGTCGCGGACCTGGGCGACGGCGTCTCGCTGCGCTTCGAGGACCTTCTGTGAGTTCGAAGCGTCCCCCTGCGCCGCCGCCTGCCATCGATGGCTACCGCTACGTCAGCCTGCTCGGTTCCGGCGGCTTCTCCGACGTCTACCTCTACCAACAGGACCGACCGACGCGGAAGGTCGCCGTCAAGGTGCTGGTCGCGGACCTGAAGACGGAGGGCGCGCGCCGCCGCTTCGAGTCCGAGGCCAACCTCATGGCGCAGCTTTCCACGCATCCGTTCATCGTCACGATCTACGAGGCGGACATCACCGCGGACGGCCACTCCTACCTGGCGATGGAGTACTGCTCGCGGCCTAGCCTGGACGTCCGGTACCGTCGCGGGCCGCTCGGCGTCGACGAAGTCCTCTCGCTCGGAATCCAGGTCGCGTCCGCTGTCGAGACAGCGCACCGGGCCGGCATCGTGCACCGGGACATCAAGCCTGCGAACATTTTGGTCACCGACTACAACCGGCCGGCGCTGACGGACTTCGGGATCTCCGGCACCACGGACAGCATGGACGACGACGCCGGCATGTCGATCCCGTGGTCCCCGCCGGAGGTGTTCCACAGCTCGAATGCGGATGGCATCAAGGTCGACATCTGGGCGCTCGGCGCGACCCTCTACACGCTGCTCGCCGGGAGGTCGCCCTTCGTGCGGCCGGGTGGGGACAATTCCCAGCGCGAGCTGATGAACCGCATTGCCACCGCCCCGCTGCCTCCGCTGCGCCGGGCCGACGTGCCGGAGTCGCTGGAGCAGGCGCTGGCCACCGCGATGGCGAAGTCGCCGGCGTCGCGATTCCGCTCCGCCCATGCCTTCGCGCTGGCGCTGCAGCGGATCCAGGCGGAGCTCAACCTGTCCGTCACGCCGTTCGAAGTCCTCGAAGAGGCGCATCCCGGCGACGACCTGCCCGCCGACGAGGGCGGGGACGCCACCCGGGTGCGCCAGATCGTGGCGATCGATCCGGACGGCACCACCCGCTCGCCCACGCTGGGCAGGCCGGTCTTTCCGGACAGGAACACCACTCGTACGGTGCCGGCCGCCGGAGCCGGCACCACTGCCGCGCTGCCCGCGGCGGAGACTGCGCTTGGGGCCGACGACGCCACGGTGCTGCGGCCCGGAACCCGCACCCCGGAGGAGTCGGCGGACCCGCGGACCGGAGACCCCGCCGTCGTACGCGGAAAGAAGCGGCCGCTGCTGGTGGCCGGTGCCATAGGCGCGGCCATGCTGGTGGCCGCCGGAACGGTCGCCATCGTCAACCTGCCGGCTCCCGAGGAGGAGGCGGCTCCGCCGCCGGTGAGCCAGCCGCCGGCCAACGCCATCGACGGCCTGGCCGGCAACATCGTGCCGCCGGAGGACTTGAGCGGAAAGATCGACGGCGCCAAGGCCACCTTCAGTTGGACCAATCCGGACGAACGGGACGGGGACATGTTCATCTGGACGCCGGTGACGGCGCTGGGCAAGGGCGAGCCGGAACGCACGCGCGGAGACAGAATCACGGTGCCGGTCGCAGGGAACGACCGCACGTGCATCGAGGTCGTGGTCCTGCGGGCCAACGGAAAGTCGTCCGACCCGGTCCGCGGCTGCGCCGACTGACGGGCAACAGTTTATGCGGCGGGCCCGCCGCACGGCCGTCTCAGCGGCCGGACGATGAAACGGAAGGAAGTCACGAAGATGGGGGACACTGCCGGAGCCGAACTCAGCATTGAGTTCTGCGGCGAATGGTTCGAGGCCAAGGATGAGGGGGTCTTCAGCATCGGCCGCGAGGGCGATCTGGAGATCGACGAGAATCCGTACCTGCACCGGAAATTCCTTGAGCTGGCGCGGTACGACGGCATCTGGTGGATGACGAACGTCGGAACGATGATCTCGGCGACGATCGCGGACAGCAGCGGCGGGATGCAGGCCTGGCTGGCCCCGGGGGCACGGATTCCCATGGTTTTCAGCCACACCAACGTGGTGTTCACGGCCGGGCCGACGACCTACGAACTTTCCGTCCACGTCAAGACGCCGGCGTTCCGGCAGCAGGCGCGCGAGCAGGATTCGGTGGGGGACACCACCATCGGCCCAGTGGTCTTCACGGACTCGCAGAAGGCGCTCATCGTGGCGCTGGCCGAGCCGATGCTGCGGCGCGATGGAACCGGGCTGAGCTCCATCCCGTCGTCGACCCAGGCAGCCGCGCGGCTGGGCTGGCCGATGACCAAGTTCAACCGGAAGCTGGACAATGTCTGCGACAAGCTGGACCGGGTCGGTGTCGCCGGCCTGCGAGGGGGCGGCGGCAAGCTGGCCACCAACCGGCGTGCCCGGCTGGTGGAACACGCGGTCTCCTCGCATCTGGTCACCCCGGCGGACCTGCCCCTGCTGGACTCGCAGCGCGACCCGGAGGACTGACCGCTCGGGTCCTGCTCCTGTGCGCCTATCCATCACTGTTGAGGTTCGTAAGGCAAGATAGTTCCGTGAGCAAAGTACAACCGGAGATAGAGACAATTGATCAACTCCCGAGTAGGGGACTCCGGGAGAAGTACGCTCAGCTCGTTGAGGACGTTCGCCGATACAACATCGCATACCACGAAAAGAACATCTCCCTTATCTCTGACGCAGAATACGACGAACTCTTCCTGAAGTTGCAGGAGATTGAGGCGCTGCACCCTGAGATAGTCGCCAATGACTCTCCGACGCAGATGGTCGGCGGCGAGGTGTCCGCGGCGTTCGCCCCGGTGGAGCACCTGCAGCGGATGTACTCGCTGGAGGACGTCTTCTCCCTCGAGGAGCTGCAGGTCTGGATCGGCCGCGCGACGGCGTCCGTGGAGAAGCAGGGCCGCGTCGACGAGCTGACGTGGCTCAGCGAGGTCAAGATCGACGGCCTGGCGGTGAACCTGCTGTACCGTAACGGCGAGCTGATCCGCGCCGCCACCCGGGGCGACGGCCACACCGGCGAAGACATCACGCACAATGCGCTGACCATCAAGGACATTCCGCGCACGCTGAAGGGCTCGGGCCACCCGGCGGAGGTGGAGATCCGCGGCGAGGTGTTCATCCCCTCGAAGGCGTTCCTCGAACTCAACGAGCAGATGGTGGAGGCCGGCAAGGCGCCGTTCGCGAACCCGCGCAACGCGGCCGCCGGCTCGCTGCGGCAGAAGGATCCTGCGCTGACGGCCCAGCGGCCGCTGAGCATGTTCGTGCACGGCATCGGCGCGCGGGAAGGCTTGGCGGCGTCCAGCCAGTCCGAGACCTACGCCCTGCTGCAGGAATGGGGCCTGCCGACCAGCCCGTACTTCAAGGTGCTGGACAGCTATGACGACGTGCTGAAATTCATCGAGCACTTCGGCGACCACCGGCACGACCTGCTCCACGAGATCGACGGCATCGTCATCAAGGTGGACGACTTCGCCCTGCAGCGGGCCCTCGGCCACACCTCACGCGTGCCCCGCTGGGCCGTTGCCTACAAGTACCCGCCGGAGGAGGTCCACACCAAGCTGCTGGACATCCAGGTCAACGTGGGACGCACCGGCCGGGTGACGCCCTACGGCGTGATGGAGCCGGTCAAGGTGGCGGGCTCCACGGTGGAGATGGCGACCCTGCACAACCAGGACGTCGTGAAGGCCAAGGGCGTGCTGATCGGAGACACCGTCGTGCTCCGCAAGGCCGGCGACGTGATCCCGGAGATCGTCGGGCCCGTGGTGGCCCTGCGCGACGGCTCCGAACGGGAGTTCGTCATGCCGACCGAGTGCCCCTCCTGCGGGACACCGCTGAAGCCGGCAAAGGAGGGCGACGTCGACATCCGCTGCCCGAACGCCAAGTCCTGCCCGTCGCAGCTCCGCGAGCGGGTCTTCCACGTGGCCGGACGCGGTGCCTTCGACATCGAGGCCCTCGGCTGGGAAGCCGCCATCGCGCTGACCTCGGGGCCCGGCCTGGACCCTGCGACCATCGGCGGCCGCCCGGCGCCCGAAGGCCCGGGCGTCCTGACCAACGAGGCGCGCATCTTCGAGCTCGCGGAGGACTACGAGGACCCGGCACTGCGCGAGGCGCTGGCCGACGTCAAAGTCTGGCGGGAAAAGCGGTCCAAGGGCGTCGGCACCGGCGAGTGGGAGCTCATCCCGTACTTCTGGACCAAGCCGACGGCGAAGACCCCATCGAAACCCTCGGCCACCACGCAGAAGCTGTTCAAGGAAGTCCAGAAGGCCCGGACCCAGCCGCTGTGGCGGGTCCTCGTGGCGCTCTCCATCCGGCACGTCGGCCCCACCGCTTCCCGCGCCCTCGCCACCGCCTTCGGTTCCATGGACGCCATCCGGGCGGCCAGCGAGGAGCAGCTCGCGGACGTTGACGGCGTCGGCCCGATCATCGCCGCCGCCCTCACCGAGTGGTTCGCCGTGGAGTGGCACCGCGAGATCGTGGACACCTGGGCCAAGAACGGGGTCCGGATGGCCGACGACGTGGATGAAAGCAAACCGCGGACGCTGGAGGGCCTGACCGTAGTGGTCACCGGCTCGCTGGAGAACTTCAGCCGCGACGAGGCAAAGGAAGCCATCATCACCCGCGGCGGCAAGGCCTCGGGATCGGTGTCCAAGAAGACCGACTACGTCGTGGCCGGCGAGAGCGCCGGCTCCAAGCTGGACAAGGCCGAGCAATTGGGCCTGCGCATCCTGGACGAAGAAGGCTTCGTCCGGCTGCTGGAGACAGGGGAAGCCTGAACGGAGGCCAGTAATGCCTGCAAGTACGACGCCGGAACCGGGCGAGGCGGGGCATGCCGCCTCGCCCGCGGGCTGGCAGCAGTTGTTGTCGGCACTCGCCAGCCACCGCCTGCGCGAGCTGTACGCGGCGGTGGTCCTCGGCCAGCAGCCGGAGCTGACGCCGAAAGAACGCAGCCGGCTGGTCGGCTCCGGCCTCGTCCACGAGGAAGACGGACGGCTCGTCGTGGACGGAGACGTCTTCAAAGCCGCATTGGCCAACGCACGGCGGCCCGAACCCGCCGGCCCGGAGCGGTTCCTCGTCGACGGCCGGATCGACTGGCTGCCCCGCCGCGCCTCCGACCGGCTCAAGGTTCTGCATTACGTTCGCGACCGGGTGATCGGCCCCGGCCAGACGCTGACTGAGAAGGAAGTGAACAACCGCCTCGCCGACTTCACCGACGACATCCCGATGCTGCGCCGGGCCCTCGTCGATTACCACTGCCTGGCACGCGAAGCCGACGGCAGCGCCTACCGCCGTGCCCAGCCGGAGTAGGTACCGGCGGCGTCCAGCCGGGGAAGGTACCGGCATTGTCAGCCCGGTGGATGCCAGCGATGTCCAGCCGGAGTGGGTGCCTCCGTGTCCAGCCGGAGTGGGTGCCGGCGTTGTCCAATCGGGGGAGGTTCTTCAGCTAAGGACCAACTGAGCGAGCGGAGTTAGTCATTCGTGACCGGCTCCCACTTCACACGCTGCCAGATGCCGCCTAATTTCCGTATGCGCCTCTCCGTAGTGACCCCCTGACGGCGCGCGCCGTCAGGGGGTCACTCCACGCCTCTTGGCTTAGGGGCTGTCCGTCTCCCAGCTCGGGGGTCTGTCCGCGGGGTCCGCTCCGGGTATGCGCACACCCGTACCGCCAGCAGGATTCATCGACGATTCAGGGGGCACTGCGGTTCAGAAGGGTGGTGGGGTGGTGTCGTTGAAGGG